>NZ_JALGBH010000001.1 GCF_022809115.1 Pedobacter montanisoli
CAACCTCCCTTCTCCATCGCCTGCCCTCTGTCCTTACCTCCGTAAGCGGAGTGCAAAGGTAGAAATCTTTTCGGCTTCCGCAAAATATTTCTGAAAATATTTTGAAGTTTTTTTTCTCTGCCACTCCCATCTACATCCCTCTCCAAAACTCCCCTTAAGTATCTCTATTAGCTCTTCAACCTGCGTCCCTTACCTCCGTAAGCGGAGTGCAAAAGTAGAAATCTTTTCCCAGTTTCCAAACCAGAACCAAACATTTCCCCATAACAAAATCATAACTACATAGCTATCAACGAGAAAAAATTGGAAATTTATTCATATTCCCTTATCACAAACTTAATTCTCTATTGAAAAACCACATCTATGAGACTTATTCCAGGTTAAAAGTTTCCATTTTAACACCAAAAGCTGCTAACAAAAATGCCTGATAAAGCTATTGAAGAACATAAAACCCTATTATTTTAACCTTTTCTCATTCATTTTTTAAGGTGAAGATACATGCAGAATCTATTTTACTAAATAAATTAGCATTATATTTGCATGTGATGAGCCCAAAACAACAGTCCTCTTTATTCGCCATTGTAGATATTGAAACTACCGGAGGCTATGCTTCTGGAAACGGTATTACTGAAATTGCCATTTATATATATGATGGTAATCAAATTGTAGATGAGTATCAGACCTTGATTAACCCGCAGCAACCTATTCCTTATTATATAGAAACCTTAACCGGTATCCATAATGATATGGTAAAGGATGCTCCAGTTTTTGAAGATGTAGCTTATATTATATATGAGAAATTAAAAGATAAGGTGTTTGTAGCGCATAATGTAAACTTTGACTACAACTTTGTTTCTCATCAACTCAAAAATGCGGGATTCGATTTTAAAGCACCTAAATTGTGTACCGTAAGGTTAGCCCGGAAATACCTGCCCGGATTTGCTTCTTATAGTTTGGGCAAATTGTGTGATCATTTAGGTATTAATATTACAAGCCGCCACCGTGCTGCCGGCGATGCCAGAGCAACTGTAACTTTATTTGAGCATATTATACAGAAGAGTGGCCTTGATGAACTCTTCCATTCTGGCAAGCTCAAGGCAAAAGAACAACGCTTTCCATCGCACGTTCACAGTAAAGACCTTGAAAACCTGCCTAGCAAACCTGGTGTTTATTTTTTCAGGGATAAAGCGGGTAAACTTATCTATGTAGGCAAAGCAACCAATATCAGAAAAAGGGTTAACAGTCATTTTATTGGAGAGAACCTCTCTGCTCGTCGTCAAAAATTTATTGACGAGATATTTCATATCGATTTTGAAGAAACCGGTACTGAATTAATGGCCTTGCTTAAAGAATGTCATTATATTAAACATAATTGGCCTACTTACAATAATGCTTTAAAAAAATATGAGCCTAAGTTTGGCCTTATTGATTATATAGACAACAGAGGCTTATTGAGGCTTTGCATTATCAAAATGAAAAAAGGCTTAACAGCACTCAGGTATTTTCAGAACGTATATGAAAGCACAGCTTATTTACTTAAACTTATTCAAGAGTTTGACCTGAGTTTTTCGCTATGTAGTTTTTATGCTGAAAGTCCGGCCCGGCAAGATCAGCAAAAAGCCTTGGCAGAGATTGATTTTGATAGCTACAATGAAAAGGCAACCAATGCGGTAGATTTTATTAAAAACGACACCGAAAGTTTTGTACTTATAGATAACGGACGAAACCCGGAAGAATACAGTTATATATATTATAGGCACAACAGTGTATATGCTTTGGGGTTTACAGAAAAGGATAATTCTTTTAGCTGTACCGAGGATCTGGTTAAAAACGAAGATCTATGCCACAGTAATTATTACATGTGTAATCTTGTAAAAAATTATGCGCTGAAATTTCCTTATAAAGTGAAGGATATTTCTGGTTAATCACTTATTTAGTTTTATAGGTTTGATTGAATTGATCACAAAAGTGTATTTTCCCAGATCATATCCTCTAAAATCGGCTACCTGAATATATTTTACATCGGCTCTTTTCCCCTGACGTTGCAAACTAGCTTGTATAGTATAGTGCTGCCCTTTTTCTAATTGTTTAGCTTGATTGTCTGAAATAATACCATTCACAGTAATCTGGATATAATTGAGCAAGCTTTTCAATGGCCTTGTGGTATCGCTGTAACCTGTAAAAACAGCTACTTTAACTGGCTGACCACTTTCTACTGTATCTTTTACGGTTTCTACCTGTAAAGGCATATTCTGTAAAAAATCAGGTTCATTACTCCAGTGGATAACTTCACGTTGAAATTTATCGGTAGTTTCGGGATTAGACTCATTATTCTCTACCCAATTTTTATGCTGGTTGATAAAATCGCTCAGTTTTTGTTCTATTACAACATTTGATTTTAATTCTTCGGTCTGCTTCTGATCGCCACTGCAAGAAAATAAAAACATTAATAAAATTAGTCCAAAAGAAACTCTCATAATTATTGTAATAAAGGTTATACGGACTAAAGTAAGATTTATTTCAGAATATCTTGTTCTTAGCAGCATAAAAAAAGCCATCCCGATTTAATCAGAATGGCTTTCTCGTTTTCAATTAAATTATTTTATAAAGCTGCTAAGCTTTCTTTTATCGTAGCTATTTTCGATACCGCTTCTGCTTTCTTATTGCGCTCATTCGCTACAATATCTGCTTTCGCATTTTGAACAAATCTTTCGTTACTTAATTTAGCATCTACAGATTTTAAGAAACCTTCCAGATATTCAAGCTCTTTAGTTAAACGTTCTTTTTCGGCGTCAACATCTATATTCTGCGCTAAAGGAATAAAGAATTCATCTTTACCTACCAAAAAGTTAGCTGCTCCCGCTACTTTTTCGGTAACAAAAACAACTTCACTTATATTAGCCAGTTTACTGATTACATTTAACCATTTACTGTAATCGGTACCAGATTGTACATTGATATTTAAATTAAGTGCTTCTTTTGGCGAAATCTGACGTGTGTTTCTTACATTCCTGATTTCAGACACCAATGTTTTTATCAGTTCGGCTTCTTTAAGCAATTCTTCATTAACAGAACCAATAACCGGATACTGCGCTACAATGCAGCATTCTTTTTCGGTACGTGCACCAAACAATTCATCATGGTACAATTCTTCTGTAAGAAAAGGCATGAACGGATGCAGCAAACGTAAAATCTGTTCAAAGAATTGAATAGTGGCTTTTTTGGTTTCTGCATCAACAGGTTGCTGGTATGCAGGTTTTACCATTTCAAGATACCATGAGCAGAAATCATCCCATACCAGTTTATAGCTGGCCGTTAAGGCTTCTGATAAACGATATTGCTTAAAGTTATGCTCAATTTCAGTTAAGGCTTCATTAAAACGGCTCTCAAACCAAGCGATGGTTTGTGCATTAGGGTTTTCTAGATTGCTATCAACTTCCCAACCTTTAACCAAACGGAAAGCGTTCCAAACTTTATTGGCAAAGTTTCTTCCCTGTTCGCAATAGGCTTCATCAAACATCAGGTCGTTACCCGCAGGTGATGACATTAACATCCCTACCCGCACCCCATCTGCTCCGTATTGCTCAATTAAACCAATAGGATCTGGTGAGTTACCTAATGATTTAGACATCTTACGTCCTATCTTATCTCTTACAATACCGGTTAGATATACATTGCTAAATGGTTTTTCACCCCTAAACTCATGTCCTGCCATGATCATACGTGCTACCCAGAAAAACAAGATTTCAGGAGCAGTAACCAAATCATTGGTAGGATAATAATAATTGATATCCGGATTATCAGGGTTTTTAAATCCATCAAATACCGAGATAGGCCATAACCATGAGGAGAACCAGGTATCCATTACATCATCGTCCTGACGGATGTCGTTAGCTGAAAAACTTAATTCAGTACCATTGGCCTGTTTTTTAAATTCTTCATAAGCTTCTTCTCTGGTTTTGGCTACCACCCACTCATCTTTGGGATTGTACCAGGCCGGAATACGCTGTCCCCACCATAACTGACGTGAAATATTCCAGTCTCTTACATTTTCCATCCAATGGCGGTAAGTATTGATAAACTTATCAGGAATAAGCTTTACCTCGCCATCTACTACCGAATCTAAAGCTGGTTGGGCCAGCTCTTTCATCTTTACGAACCATTGTAAGGAAACTTTAGGTTCTATAACCGCATCCGTACGTTCAGAAAAACCTACCTGCGATTTATAGTCTTCTACTTTTTCAAGATTACCGGCTTCTTCCAGCATCTTGGCAATTTTTTTACGGGCAATAAAACGATCTTCACCTATTAAAATTTCGGCTTTCTCATTCAATTTACCATCATCATCTAAAATATCTAAAAACGGGGTAAGATCATATTTAATACCCAGTTCATAATCGTTAATATCATGAGCCGGCGTAACTTTTAAACAGCCTGTACCAAATTCCATATCTACATATTCATCGGCCATGATCTCAATTTCACGACCAATTAAAGGAATGCTTACTTTTTTACCTAACAGATCTTTGAAACGCTCATCGGCAGGGTTTACAAAAACGGCTGCATCGGCCATGATGGTTTCAGGTCTTGTAGTGGCAATGGTTACATATTTATCGGTACTGCCTGTTACAAAATATTTAATGTAGTATAGTTTCTGGTTAACTTCTTTACGAATTACCTCTTCATCAGAGATAGAGGTCTTTCCAAGTGGATCCCAGTTTACCATACGGTATCCGCGGTAAATCCAGCCTTTTTTGTATAAATGGATAAAACAATCTATAACCGCTTCAGAAAGATCCTCTTCCATGGTAAAGCGTGTACGATCCCAATCACAACTAGCTCCCAGCTTTTTCAACTGCTCAAGGATAATACCCCCGTACTTTTCTTTCCACTCCCAGGCATGCTCCAAAAACTTCTCACGACTTAAATCGGCTTTGTTAATACCTTGTTCTTTAAGCATGGTTACCACTTTAGCTTCTGTTGCAATAGAAGCATGGTCTGTACCCGGTACCCAGCAGGCATTTTTACCCTGCATACGGGCTTTCCTGATCAATACATCCTGTATGGTATTGTTAAGCATATGCCCCATGTGCAATACACCCGTAACATTTGGTGGAGGTATTACAATAGTATAAGGTTCACGCTCATCGGGCTCAGAGTGAAAAAATTTATGCTCCAGCCAGTAGCTATACCATTTCTCTTCGGTTTCTTTAGGATTGTATTTTGTAGCTATACTCATGTAAAAGGTATTCAAATCTGTTGCAAAAGTACGTTTTTAGGCACATATTTTAAAGGGTATGAAACCGAGAAAAGTTTACCTTTACAGTTGTAAACAATCAGCTTAATGAGAATAGTTAGCCAGAGCCAGTTAAATAAAGCAGAAAAACAACAGGTTTTAAACTTATGGAACAATGAATATCCCGAAAAACTGGCTTACAAAAATGCAGAAGAATTTGAGGAATATCTGAATCATTTAACCGAACAGCATCATTATTTATTAAAAGACGAAACAGAAAATATACAGGGCTGGGCTTTTACTTTTAAAAGAGCGGATGAAAAATGGTTTGCAATCATGATTTCCGGAGAACTTCAGGGCAAGGGAACCGGCACCCAAATACTGAACCAACTAAAAGAAAATGAAAGCGAATTGAACGGTTGGGTAATTGACCATGATGACGACAAAAAATTAAACGGTGACGCTTACAGATCTCCTCTTGCATTTTATGAGAAAAACGGGTTCGAAATTATTTCGGCAATAAGGCTCGAACTCGAAACTTTATCTGCTGTGAAAATAAAATGGCAACGCCGAAACTAATTATTAAACAGAGAAGCTGTTGAAAATAAACAGCATATTTTTTCTTGCACAATAAAATAATGATTAGTTTTGCAGCGCATCCAGAAAAAAGCTGGATTACAAGATTAGAAATGATTACAAACTTTACCACATATAACATGCATAAAACATCAAAGATGATGGCTTATTGCTGTATGATGATGCCATTGGCATATCAATGTATCGGGTAAAGTAAAACATAAAAAATATAGTTTAAGCCACCGATACCTTCGGTGGCTTTTTTTATGAAATAAAACGAATGAAGATGGAACAGACATTAAGAAACATGAATATTAAACATTGCTACATGATCAATAAAATGATGATGTGCCGCTATATGTCTAAAATTCGATGTCGCCGTATGTAACCCCGTCTGATGAAATTGTCAAAGGCTTTACGGTAAATCGTAAAGCCTTTTTTGTTTTTATCCCTATCCAAAAAATTATTAGCATATCATGATTGAAATAAAGAACATATCCAAAACATTTTACCACAAGAAACAGGCTTTTAAAGCGCTGGAAAATGTGAGCTTAAATGTACAACAGGCAGATATTGTCGGAATCATCGGTTTATCCGGAGCCGGTAAAAGTACATTGATACGTAGTGTAAATCTCTTAGAAAAACCCGATGAAGGGCAGATTATTGTTAACGGCACCAACTTAACAGCTTTAAGTGCTAAACAACTGGCCAAAGAAAGAAAAAGAATTGGAATGATTTTTCAGCATTTCAACCTGCTTTCATCTAGAACAGTTTTTGACAATATCGCTTTGCCTTTAGAACTGGATCACGTTTCTAAAAGTGAAATCCGGGAAAAAGTTAACCGACTTTTAGAAATCGTAGGTCTGCAAGAGAAGGCCCATGAATACCCAAAAAATCTTTCAGGAGGTCAGAAACAACGGGTAGCTATTGCCCGGGCATTGGCTAACGATCCCCATTTATTGCTGTGTGATGAAGCCACCAGTGCTTTAGACCCCAGCACAACACAAGCCATTTTACAATTGCTTAGAGATATTAATCAGCGTTTAGGCATTACCATTTTATTGATTACCCATGAAATGGAAGTACTCAAAGCAATCTGTAATCACGTTGCCGTTATAGACAAAGGCAAATTAGTTTTAAAAGGCACCTTAGACGATATCATTTCAAACAAAGAACATCCGGTCATTAAACAATTTATTACATCAGGAACCATGACTATACCTAGTGGATTAAGCAGCAGGCTGCAAAATGAACCCGAAGAGGGTTTGTTTCCCATCATTGAAGTTGAACTTAACGGCAACATCTCATTTGAGAAGCTGTTAACAGTAGTACAGCAAGACTACAATATTTCATACAGGTTGCTAAAAGCAGAAGTAGAATATTTTGGCGGTGCCAACTTTGGCAAAGTACTCTTGCATTTACAAGGCAGTACAGAAGAAAACAAAGGCATCTTTCAATTCTTAAATCAAAAAAACATTCAAAACATCATAAAAGGATATGCTTAACGAAACCACTCTTTCTCTTTTGTTAAAAGGTCTTGGAGAAACTATTTTTATGACTTTTGCTTCAGGGTTTTTTGGCTTTTTACTCGGTCTGCCCACAGGCATTATTTTGTTTCTTACCAGAAAGGGGCAATTGCTTGAGCACAGGTTCTATAATCGAATTCTGGCTTTATTGGTAAATGTATTCCGCTCCATTCCATTTATTATTTTAATTGTATGGATGATCCCTTTTACACGAACGCTGGTAGGTACTTCTATAGGTGTAAGTGCAGCTTTGGTGCCTTTAAGTATAGGAGCCGCTCCTTTTATTGCAAGGCTGGTAGAAAACAGTTTACTGGAAGTTCCGGGCGGGTTAACCGAAGCCGCAAGGGCCTTAGGCGCTAGCCCATTGCAGATTATTAGAAAAATATTGCTTCCCGAAGCACTGCCTTCGCTCATTAACAATGCCGCCATTACCTTAATTACACTTGTAGGTTATTCTGCAATGGGTGGTGCTGTGGGTGCCGGTGGTTTGGGACAAATAGGCTATCAATACGGCTACATCGGTTATGATGCAGCTATTATGAACTCGGTATTGATCCTGCTGATAATGCTGGTATTTATCATCCAGTTTTTGGGCGATAAACTTTCAAAAAAATTCGATCACAAATAAAAAATATATAGAACAATGAAAACCATTAAATCAATTTTAATCATAGCCCTTGTAGGTGGGCTAATTTCATGCAGAAATACTTCAACAAAAGATAATCCCAATTACATTAAGGTTGGTATAACTTCAGGACCTGAAAAAGAACTGGCAGAAACGGCAAAAAAAGTTGCCAAAGAAAAATACAATTTAGAAATTGAACTGGTAGATTTTAACGACTATGTAGTTCCAAATGAAGCGCTGAACAATGGCGATATAGATGCAAATGCTTTTCAGCACGTCCCTTATTTAGAACAGCAGTCCAAACAAAGGGGCTACAAACTGGCTGTAATCGGGAATACCTTTGTTTATCCGATTGTTGCTTATTCAAAAAAGATCAAAAGCATTGCTGAACTAAAAGATGGCAGTACCATTGTTATTCCAAATGACCCTACAAATGGCGGAAGATCTCTGCTCTTATTACAAAAAAATGGTCTTTTAACTTTAAAGGATGGTGTAGGTTTATTGCCCAAAGTAACAGACATCACGGCAAATCCCAAGCATTTAAAAATTTTAGAGATAGAAGCGCCACAATTGCCACGTGTATTGGATGATAAAGAAGTTACTCTTGCCATTATCAACAACAACTTTGCAACTCAGGCCGGATTAGATGCAGCACAATATGGCATTCTTAAAGAAGATAAAAATTCTCCTTATGTAAATGTAATTGCTGCAAGACAAGATAACAAAGACACTGAAAAAGTTAAAAACTTTGTAAAAGCTTACCAATCTGACGAAGTTGCAAAAACTGCCGAAAGAATATTTAAAGGTGGTGCTGTAAAGGGCTGGTAATTCATGAATTGAGATGAACCTGTAAAGTCTTACAGATAGAAAAACGAACATTTATCTAAAAATTATTTGTAAGGCTTTAAACTGTCAACCTGGCGCTATACTGGAATATGTGGATGATTAAAAAATAACCCGTTCTTAATCTCCACATATCTTACAAAATTCATAAATGCACTTAGGTAATGATGAGTTCAACCTGTTAATATAAGAATTCATATCTTAGGCCAGGTCTAATCATTACCGGTAATTTAACATGAATGTTTTAAAATCAAAAGAAGAAAAACGGATGGGCCTAAAACTCAGTACACATTTATGAACAACAGATTATTAATTATCCAAAATTACATTGAAGGCTATAATCAGTTTGACATCGAAAAAATGATCAGGGATTTTGAGAATGATATTGTTTTTCAGAATGTTCAAAACGGGGAAATTACCCTTAGCTTGGAAGGGATAGAAGAATTTAAACAACAGGCAGAGCAAGCTTGTACTTATTTTTCTGAAAGGCAACAGATCATCACCTCATACCATCATCAGGATAAACAGACTGAAATAGAGATCGATTACCAGGCAACACTGGCAATTGACCTGCCTAATGGAATGAAAAAAGGAGATCAGCTTCGGCTTAAAGGAAAATCCATTTTTGAGTTTTCTGCGAATGATAAAATTATCAAACTGACAGATATCAGTTAACGTTAACAAGCATTTGCAAACTTGGATTCTGAAACTAAGAATCCATATAGTCTAAACTGATATCCTCTTAAACGGTATTTTGGTCTATAACCTGTAAATAAAACGTTAAAAAAAATCAAAACACGCCTGTTTTCTTTGATTCGTAGGTAAAACCATCTAATTTAGACTCTTTAAAAGAACATGCAGAAATGAGCGATTTTAATGATTTTAATAATCAGCAAGTAGCTAAATTGCCTAAGCATTTAAGGCAGTTTATTGTAGATCAGAATTACGAAAAGTATACGCCAATTGACCAAGCGGTTTGGCGTTATGTAATGCGTCAAAACTACAGTTATTTAAAGCATGTTGCCTATTATCCGTACATCAAAGGCTTACAGCGTGCAGGATTAAGTATAGAATATATTCCTGATCTGCAAACCATGAATGACAATTTAGGTAAAATTGGCTGGGGTGCAGTTACAGTTGATGGTTTCATCCCTCCCGCAGCATTTATGGAATATCAGGCCTACAGGGTACTGGTAATTGCTGCAGATATTCGCCAGATCAATCATATCGAATATACACCAGCTCCAGATATTATACATGAAAGTGCAGGACATGCACCTATTATTGCTGATACCGACTACAATAACTATCTAAGTTATTTTGGTTCTATCGGCGCCAAAGCCATGTTTTCAAGCAAAGATTTTGAACTTTATGAAACCATTAGGAAGTTATCTATCTTAAAAGAAGCGCCTGATGCCGATGAAGCCGAAATTGCCAAAACAGAAAAAGAACTGAAGTTCATTTCTGAAAATATGGGCGAACCTTCTGAAATGGCTTTATTAAGTCGCTTACACTGGTGGACAGTAGAATACGGGCTGATTGGCACGCTTGAAGATCCTAAAATTTACGGTGCCGGATTGCTTTCTTCTATAGGCGAAAGTGCAAGCTGCATGGACCCGAAAGTTAAAAAGATCTGGTATGATATGCATACCATAAATTATGCTTACGATATTACCAAAGAGCAGCCGCAATTGTTTGTAACCCCTACTTTTCAGAACCTGATTGATGTGCTTGAACAATTTGCCGATACTATGGCATTTAGACGTGGGGGCAGTGAAAGCATTTTAAAAGCCATTGAATGTAAAAACCCAGGTACGGCCGTTTACAGTTCGGGCTTACAGGTTACGGGTATATTTACCGATTTAGGATTAGATGCTCAAAATGAGTTGACTTTTATTAAAACAACCGGTCCTTCTGCGCTTGCGTTTGGTGGTAAAGAACTTCCTGGTCATGGAAAAACTTACCATCGTGATGGTTTTTCTTCGCCTGTAGGTAAACTGAAAGGTGTACAAAAAGCTTTAGAAGATCATCATGTAAATGAGCTAGCTGAATTGGGTATTGTTAAAGATCAGGTTTGTGAACTTGTTTTTGAAAGCGGCATTAAGGTTAAGGGTACACTGAGTGCAATGCTTTTTAAAGAAGATAAGTTGATTCTCCTCACTTTTGAAAACTGTGAGGTAAAAGAAGAGAATGGCAATATCCTGTTTCAACCAGAATGGGGTGTTTATGATATGGCCGTTGGCGAAAAAATCGTATCTGTATTTAATGGCGCTGCCGATAAAGGTGCTTACGAGGAGATTACACACATCAGCAACCAGTTTACACATAAAATTACTTATGATGAAGCCACTAAATGTTTACACTTACTGTACCAACAGGTAAGAGACATTCGTGAAAGCGGAAATGGCAATGAAAATCTGAGCAGTATTTTTAACGAATTGAAAACTGCATACAGACACGATTGGTTATGTGCCATGCAGATATTAGAAATCTTACATGACAGAAAATCAGATCCTTCATTAGAAAAAGAAGTGAGGATTTACCTGGAAATGAAAGCTGTAACCGAAAAAGAACTAACCAAATTGATTAATGATGGTTTTCATGTTATCGAAAATCCGGTTACGCAGTTAATTACAGTTGAAGATTAATGAAATAACTCTATTTCAATAGAGAAAGCGACGTTACTCTAAAATGCAGACATCAAATAAAAAGGGGCGAAATTCATATTTCGCCCCTTTTTATTTTTATAAATGTTTAATTATTCTTCTTCACATATTTGGTTAAAATAACAATCATCTGATCGTTTATCTTGCCTTCAACCTGCTCAACATTATCCTGTACCAGTCTTATGCGTTTAACCACAGTTCCTTTAGGTGCACTGAAATTGGTTCCTTTTACATCCAAAGCTTGGGTTAAAACAACGGTATCTCCGGTTTCAAGCACATTACCAAATGCATCTTTATGTATTTCTGCAGTTTCCAAACCATTCAATGCCCACTGTACAACATCTTCATCTAAATCTACCATACTCAATACATTTTCAGCCCAGTCTTCGCCTTTATAAGTCTGTAACAAACGATAGCTTAAAGCCTGTACACTTGGTTCAGGATTCCAAATGCTCCCCTCTAAACAACGCCAGTAATAACCTTTATCGCTCCCTTCCATATTGGCTACACACTCATCACATACTGCCACCTGATTTTCTATACTATCATCCTTTTTAGGGCTTACCGTATAAGCAATTGTGGCTTCATTTTTACTACATACCTCACATAACCCTCCGCTACGCTCTTGTAATTTGCTTACCATGTTCTAAATTTGATTTTGCGCAAAGGTAAGTTTTACCGCCATGCTTTCAAAACAGCCTGTCAAAATATGGGAGTACCATATTTATCTTATCTTTGCAGCCATACTGATATTTTAAGAACAAATTGGATAAAATTTCGCTCTGTTCTTTTCCTTTAAGTTATTTAACATGAATATTATTATTACGGGAGCCAGCAGCGGCATTGGCTTTGAAGCTGCACTTGAATTTACTTTAGATCCAAAAAATACTGTTTTGTGTATTGCCCGCTCGGCCGATAAATTAAGAAAGCTGCATGAAATAGCTACAGGGATTACACCTGAGTGTAAATTATTACCTGTTGCTTTTGATACCGTAAGAGACGATTACAATGCTTTGATCCCTTTTATTAAAGAGAAATTAGGCAAAATTGATATTCTGATCAACAATGCAGGGGCTTTGATCAACAAACCATTTTTAGAAACAACTGAAAATGATTTGGCCGATATGCTCGAAACCAATGTAATGAGCCATTTTAAAATGATCAAATACACCTTACCTTTTATGGAAAAAGGAAGCCATATTGTAAATATTGGCAGCATGGGCGGTTTTCAGGGCAGTGTTAAATTTACAGGTCTATCTGCCTATTCTGCCAGCAAAGGTGCATTGCATACTTTAACAGAATGCTTAGCACAAGAACTGGTGGATACAGGTATAAAAATCAATTGCCTGGCCTTGGGTTCTGCACAAACAGAAATGTTAGAAGCAGCTTTTCCGGGATACGAAAGTCCGGTTATGGCTTTTGAAATGGGAAAATACATTGCCGATTTTGCCAAAACAGGTCATAAATTTTTCAATGGTAAAATATTGCCCGTGGCCGTTACTACCCCCTAAAAACCTTAAAAAACCCAAACTAAACCAATAGTTTTCAACAAATTAAGCTTTTTTTGATTTGTTTATTTAATTTGCGAACATGAAGAACACCCTTATAGTTCTCTTCTTTTTAATGACTGTAAGCTTAAGCAGTTTTGCACAGCAGCAAAAGACAGAAAAATTAGAAAAAGAGAAAGAAGTTTCTTTACCACAACAGTACCACGAAATCGTAACCGGCATTTTAAGTAAAATACCTGATGCCGCATCTTCTAAAGTAAACCAGATGATGGATTTTGCCAAGTCGCTGTTAGGTACCCGTTACAGGTATGCATCAAGCAATCCTGAAAGAGGTTTTGATTGCTCAGGCTTTGTGACTTATGTATTAAAGCAGTTTGGTTTTAGTGGCGCACGTTCATCAGTGGATTATGCATCAAAAGGTAAAACCGTAAAATTAGCAGATGCCAAAGTTGGCGATGTACTGGTATTTACAGGTAGCAATGCCAAGATCAGAAGACCGGGACACGTAGGAATTATTTATTCCATTGATCAGGATGGTAATATTAAATTTATACATTCTTCATCAGGTAAAGCAAAAGGGGTAACCATTACAGATTTAGAAGGTTATTATAAAACCCGTTTAATGAAAGCGGTAACAGTGGTAGAATAAACGAACATTAAAAATAGATCATAAAAAAGCCCGGTATTTTAAACAAATCACCGGGCTTTTATTTTATTGCGATTAGCTTTACAACAAAACTATTTTTAATGCATCAGCTACATTGCCTTCTTTTAAGAATAATTTAGCCAGCTCATGCAGTTCTCTTTCTCTATTGTTCTCATCACCAATGGTTGCATCTAAAATGTCTTTCACATTAACCTGGTAACGGATCGCTTCTATTTCTTCTGTTGTTGGTAAGTGCTCAACATTACCCAACATCCCTAAGTCATTTCCGCTAAGTACTTTTGAGTTGCGTACGTTATGAGGCAGTCTATCTACACCTATCCCTAAAGTAGCTAAAGGTTTAGCCACTTTGAACAGATTTTCTGCCGTAACACGGCAATACCAGTCGCCACCTAAACGGGCTACCAAATCTATTTTCTGCTGATCTATTCTACCATCAGCATCTAAGATTTCTTCTTTGATATGAATACGCTTGATTTCTGCTATAACCAGATTACCTGCGCCATTCTTTTCACCTAAAGCAATTACATCATTAATTACGCATTCTAACTGAACGGGGGCTTCTGCCACTCGCGGTGGTTTAACCAGATCTGATTTTAGCATGGTAAAACCAGCTTTCTCAAATTCGTTTACACCTTTTGCATATTCGGTACTGGCCAAACTGGTTTGTTGTACCATCGCGTAATTAACAATATTAATTACACACTCCTTAACCGCTAAAACATTTTCGAGCGTATGCTTTGTTGTATTATCTCTAACCCTTCGTGCTGGCGAAAAAACACATACCGGTGGGTTTGAACCCATTAAATTAAAAAAACTGAAAGGGCTCAGATTTACATTTCCTTCTGCATCTATGGTACTGGCAAAACAAATTGGCCTTGGTGCAATGGCATATTGCAAATAGTTCTGCAATTGTATAGGGTTCAGATCTTTGCAATCTAGACTTAGCATTTTATTTCTTTTTAAGCGCCAGGATAGAGAAATCTGTTTCTTCTTTGGTAATTACATTGGTTAAACAACCCAGACCGGTAATTTCCATTTCCACGTTATCGCCCGGTTGTAACCATTGCACTTTATACTCAGGATTATTTAACAAGCCTGTACCGTTCAATTCTAAAAAGCAACCCGTTCCTACGGTACCCGAACCAATTACATCGCCCGGTAAAATATCTGCTCCATAAGCACAACGCTCTATAATTTCTGCAAATGTCCAGTCCATATCGGCCATATTACCTGCCGAAACTTCTATACCATTAACACGACAAATCATTTTCAGGTTATAGTTATTACCTGTGTGACCTTCTTTAGCTGCTACTTTATAAGGCTCCAGTTCATCAGGCGTAACCAGCCATGGGCCTATTACGGTACTAAAATCCTTGCCTTTGGCAGGGCCGAGATTAAGCAACATTTCTTCCATTTGCAGGGTACGAGCGCTCATATCGTTCATGATCATGTAACCAGCAATATAATCGTCTGCTTCTGCAGCTTTAATGTTCCTGCCTTTTTTACCTATCACCACCGCTACTTCCAGTTCAAAATCCAGTTTCTGAAAATGATCGGGCATACACAGAATTTCTCCCGGTCCTTGTATGGCATTATGATTGGTAAAATAGAAAATAGGATACTGATCAAACTCAGCAATCATATCAACTTTGCGGTTACGGCGGGCTGCTGCTACATGCTGACGAAAGGCATAACCATCTCTGCATGATGTTGGATGTGGCACAGGGGCCAGTATCTCATAAAATATCTCTTCTTTTGGACTGATCTTTCCCGAAAGAATATCTTCATTTACCTGCTTAGCTATTTCCATTAAGGGTTCACCACCTTGCAAAAAAGCATTCATATCATTTGGAATAAGCTTATTGCATGAGTTTAAATTATAGATATGTCCGTTTGCATAAATTCCTAAAAGTTCTTTATCATCGGTTTTATAAGATACCAGTTTCATAATCTAATATTTGATTTTTTCCGTTTCAAAGCTATGAAAAATTAATTAAGCCCTGTAAAATGATGTTCAAAATATTATATTTGGATTGTACCGATAAAAAGAGTTAAATTTGTGAAACACCAGATATGAGTTTAGTTCTAACATACCGTAACCATGATGCAGCTTCTGTACTTGCTGCCTTCAAATACGCGATGCTTTCTAAAATCATATTTGCGCAGTATTCTTTTTAGTCGTTTTCTTTATACGTCTGCATTAAGCGCTTTCGCGTTTTTGTTTTTATATACACATTAAACCTTAACCAATTACCTAAAGTTATGCCTATATATCATACATTAGGGCAAATCCCACCCAAAAGACATACGGTTTTTCGTAAACCCGATGGAAATCTTTACGCCGAAGAACTCGTTTCTACAGAAGGGTTTTCAAGCTTATATTCTTTGGTTTACCACTGTCATCCGCCAACCCTTGTAAAGGCATTGGGCGAACCTTATTCAGTAGAACCTAAAATTGCCCGTGCAAAACACCTGCGCCATACCAGTTTGATCGGTTTTAATATTAAACCTGTAGATGATTATCTGGAAAGTAGAAAACCTGTTTTGGTAAACGACGATCTGCATATTTCACTGGCAGCTCCGCGTAAATCAATGACCGATTACTTTTACAAGAACAGTCAGGCCGATGAAATGATTTTCATACACGAAGGTTCAGGCAAATTAAAGACGGGTTTTGGTGAAATCAAATTCGAATACGGAGATTATGTGATCGTACCTCGCGGAACGATTTATCAGATGGAATTTGACACAGAAAACAACAGATTGTTTATTGTAGAGAGTTTTAGCCCTTTACGCACGCCTAAACGTTACCGCAATGCTTTCGGACAGTTAGAAGAGCATTCTCCTTTCTGTGAGCGCGATATCAAACGTCCTGAAAATCTTCAAACTTTTGATGAAACCGGCGATTTCAAAATTTTAATTAAAAAACAAGGATTGATCTATCCTTATGTTTACGGCACCCACCCTTTTGATTACATAGGCTGGGATGGTTTTCATTATCCCTGGGCTTTCTCAATCCATAATTTTGAGCCAATAACAGGCCGCTTACATCAGCCACCTCCGGTACACCAGACTTTTGAAGCGCATAACTTTGTAGTGTGTTCTTTTGTACCTCGTAAATACGATTATCACCCTCTATCTATACCTGCTCCATACAATCACAGCAATGTTGACAGTGATGAAGTGCTGTACTATGTTGACGGCGATTTTATGAGCAGAAAAAGTGTGGTTAAAGGACAGATCACTTTACACCCGGGCGGCATACCTCACGGACCACATCCGGGAACGGTAGAAAAATCTATAGGACAGGAAAAAACAGAAGAACTGGCTGTAATGATAGATCCTTTCAGACCATTAATGTTAACCGAAGATGCCATTGCTATTGAAGATGAAAGCTATCACAAAAGCTGGCAAATTAATATTGAATAACTTAAATACTTAATATTCACACAAAATGACACAGACATTTGCAGAGAAAATTGCCAAGGCACAGGATTTTCTTCCTATCAACGGAACAGATTATATCGAGTTTTATGTGGGTAATGCCAAACAGGCTGCTCATTTCTATAAAACTGCCTTTGGCTTTCAATCACTGGCATATGCCGGACCTGAAACCGGTGTTAAAGACAGAGCTTCTTATGTTGTACAACAAGGTAAGATCAGACTGATTTTTACTACCGCATTAAAATCAGATCATCCTATATCAGAACACGTTAAAAAACACGGAGATGGTGTTAAAGTTTTAGCACTTTGGGTTGACGATGCGTACAGCGCTTTTGAAGAAACAACCAAACGTGGTGGTAAACCTTTTTTAGCACCTCAAACTTTAACCGATGAGTTTGGTGAAATAAAAATGAGCGGTATTTACACTTATGGTGAAACCGTACATATGTTTATTGAGCGCAAAAACTATACAGGTACATTTATGCCGGGTTATGAAGCCTGGAACAGCGATTACAATCCTTCTGATGCGGGTTTACTTTATATAGACCATTGTGTGGGCAATGTGGGTTGGAACCGCATGAACGAAACCGTAAAATGGTATGAAGATGTAATGGGTTTTGTAAACATCTTATCGTTTGACGATAAGCAAATCAATACAGAATACTCAGCTTTAATGAGTAAGGTAATGAGCAATGGTAACGGTTTTTCTAAATTCCCGATTAACGAGCCGGCAGAAGGCAAGAAAAAATCGCAGATTGAAGAGTATTTAGAGTTTTATGAAGGCGAAGGTGTACAGCACATTGCCGTAGCTACTAAAGATATCGTAAAAACAGTAACCGAATTAAAAGCTCGTGGCGTTGAATTTTTAAGTGCTCCGCCTGAAGCTTATTATGAAATGATGCCAGGACGTGTAGGAGAAATTGATGAAGATATTGAACCTTTAAAAGCGTTAGGAATCTTGGTTGACTGTGACGAGGAAGGTTATTTGTTACAAATCTTTACCAAACCCGTTGAAGATCGCCCTACTTTGTTCTTTGAAATTATCCAAAGAAAGGGTGCCCAATCTTTTGGAGCAGGTAATTTTAAAGCCTTGTTCGAATCGATAGAAAGAGAACAGGCCCGCAGAGGAAATCTTTAAGTCTTGCATTA
Source organism: Pedobacter montanisoli (assembly GCF_022809115.1). GTDB lineage: Bacteria > Bacteroidota > Bacteroidia > Sphingobacteriales > Sphingobacteriaceae > Pedobacter > Pedobacter montanisoli. The sequence goes on from NZ_JALGBH010000001.1 coordinate 18,238, forward strand.
ATATCTAACCCGACTTTTACAAGTCGGGTTTTTTATTGTCTTTTTTAACAATGTCCTAAAGCGTAATAAATAATTACAAAAATAACAATGGTAGATAAGCATCCACCACCCAGTTTCTTGGCGCTGTAGCCGGCAATAACGGTTCTCCAAAAATTATTCATAAACAGATTCTTTTAATAGAACAAACCTGCTTTCCCTTCAATTTGTTTTCTATTTGGTATTAATATCACCACAGGTTATAAAAGGTTATTTAATTTGTTAATTTTGGGCTTGCTCATGGAAAAACCGGTTTATCAAAGTAAAGCATCATTTTTAGGTTTATATACTAATCTTAAAAACAGTTTCCTGTTACTTAAAAAAAATGATCCTTTAAGATTAGCCGGAGCAACTGCGTTTTTTGCCAATTTTGCTATTCCACCTATCCTCCTTATACTCATTAGGTTATTTGGCTTTTTTGTAGATAGAAAAACTTTGGCCTCCCAAATATTTGAGCGCATTTCGCAGGTGCTTATTCCCAGTAGTGCAAATGAAATAAGGCAGGTTTTAAGAAATATTAGAGCTATAGACCATGGTTGGTGGGCTACTATACTAAGCTTTCTTTTTTTCATTTTTGTAGCCACTACCTTATTTAATGTAATCAAGAATTCTGTTGAGCAGATATGGCATATCGGTTTTAATGCCCAAGGTAAGTTCTTACCAACTTTAAAAAACCGCGGCCGCTCATTAGGTATTATCTTACTTGCCGGTATTTTGTTTTTTGTAGGAGTTGTTTTTGATAGCATACAAGCCATTATAGGCGCTTACCTGAATGATTCCTCTCCTACCTTTGGTAAATGGCTATTAATTTTTTTAAACCAATTGATCTTTGCCTTTACCATCAGTATCTGGTTTACCATACTTTTCAGGTACCTCACCAATGCCCGTCCTCATTTTAAAATAGCCATACAGGGCGGCCTGCTTATGGGTGTTTTATTTACTTTTGGCCGCTATGTGTTACGAATTTTATTACCCCTCAGTAATATTGAAAATATATATGGCGCTTCGGGCTCTATTGTGCTGGTTATGCTTTTTATATTTTATACTTCACTTATTTTTTATTTTGCTGCCTGTTACATTAAAGTAATCAGCGATAAAAAACATGTTGAAATAAGGCCATTAAGAGGCGCTTTTAATTATGAATTAAAAGAAATTAAAACTCATTTTTAGCTTTTATTTAAGCTGAGTTTTTCAAATCCCTGCAATTCAAATACTGCGAGTCTTTCTACTACGTTGAAGTATAAAGTACCAAAAAAATCAAATAGATACTGACCGTTTTTGGCGGTGATACAAATCATTTCTTTGAGCATTCCATTTGGTGCAGACTCGGCCTCATTGAGGATCATATCTTCATTCTGGATCTCTATTGTTGGGATTTCAATCGCGAAGTCTTTGAGCAGGTCGGCAAACACTTTACCCTTAAGCAACATTTCTTTAATTTTCATAACACAAAATTTGGAGAAAGGATAACCATTTTAGAGTCAAAAAAGTTTGCGAATGTTGAAAAATAAAGATCAACCAGCTTCTCTACCACGTCACCCTGAACTCGTTTCAGGGTCTACTTAGAAAGATGCTGAACTAAATTCAGCATGACGATACAGGAAGAAGTTCAGGATGACGATTATAGTTAGAAAGATGCTGAACTAAATTCAGGATGACGACACAGGAAGAAGTTCGGCATGACGCACAAGAAGAGTGGAACATGACCTACAGAAAGAAATAAGACTAGACTAATATTGTCCGGCTGAGCCTGTCGAAGCCAAACTTGTGGGAACGTTCACATTTCAACAACTTGTCCCGATACTTCGGGAAGCTCAATGTGACAACGCCAAGCTAAATATTATAAAACAAGCCCAATAATTATTTACGGTTGGCATTGTTTAAAGCCTGCTGTTCTTTTAGCGCATCTACTTTATTCTTATCCCCAAATTTTTCTGTTTTATTGGCAAAAGCATCTAACAGTTCTTTGATGTTATCAAGATTATCTGATACTCTTTGGTGCATATCGGGAAGATCTTTTTCCAGGCGCTGATCACCTAGCTCAATATTATCTACTTCTATTTTACCAATTTTCTGGATGATAGCCTGTTGCGAATGCTGCAAATCTTCAAGCTCTCTCACAATTTTTTCCATCAGTTCAAATTTCTTTAGCGTATCCATAAAATGCTGAGTTAATTAAACATGTATTCTTTTATAATAACCTCTACAGGCCTGAATAGTTTTTATTTTTATAAAGCTTTTCGGTTAAAATTTTGATTTTACAAAAACAACTAATATTTTAGTTAAAAATTTTAATATCATGAAAAAAGTCATTTTAGCCGGTCTCTTCTATTTTCTTGCTTTCTTTTCAAAAGCCCAAACAGGAGAATTGGATAGAGAGAAATTATTCGATTTTTACCAGAACCAGCGTTATGCCGAAGCAGCTTCTTATTTAAAATCATTATATCCCGGCGATATCAGTGATGTTAAAATATTATCACAGATAGCTTACAGTTATATGATGTCTAGCAACCTGCCTGATGCTGAAAAAACCTATGAGCAAATAAACCAATTGCAACCTAACACGATAGGTACCCTTTTTAATTTGGCAAACATTAATATGAGAAGAGGCGTAAGAACCAAAACTGTAGCTTACCTCCAACAGATATTAACCATAGATAGCAATAATTTTAATGCTTATAAACAGCTTGCCAATTATCTGGACAGCCTACCGCTCAAGCTAAAATGCCTTGAAAAAGCCAATAGCATAAATCCTGCCGAAGGTGATGTGGCCTATGATCTGGCTGATCTTTATAAAACTGAAAAAGCATATGAAAAGGGCTATAATGTTTTGCAGAAAGCCATTAGTGCCGATACAGGGAATTTCATTTTGCAGGAAGCGTTATTACCACTGGCTATACAGCTAAAAAAATACAAAGAGGTGATTTCTATAGGCGAAAAGCTGTTGAGCAATGAAGCCAGTCCTAATGTAATACGTGATGTAGGAAAAGCTTATTTCTTTCTAAAAGATTATGAAAAATGTATTTTCTACTATAATGTATTGAAAAAATTTAATGCACAGAATGAAAATATCCTGTATTTTATGGCACTTAGTTACCGTGAGCTGAAAAAATATGATCTCGCCATTACTTATGCCAAGAAAACCATTGATGAAGCCATTTCTCCTAATACCGCATTTTACTATAACACGTTGGGAAATATTTATGAAAACAAAAACCAACTTACCAATGCCATGACCTCATTTAAAAGAGGTTTAACTTTTAGCAATGAGAAAGATATTTTATACAGCATGGCTGTACTTTATGATACCAAGCTTAATCAACCTGCCAATGCTTTAAATTATTATAAGCAATACCTTAAAAATAAAGAACTGAAAGAAATTGACAAAGCACAGGTGGATTATGCTAAACAAAGGGTAGAATTGCTAAGCGCACCACATAAACAATGATACCAATTACGCAGAAAGATCTTCAAAAACAGGTTTGACGTTTATCCAGAATTCATCTAAAGCAATGATCCTGGGTTTAAGAAAAGAAATCATTTCGGGCCATTGCTGCTGGTTGTAAATACTCAGACCTGCTCTTTCTGCAAAAATTTTAGCGATGGGTATATACTGCGTATTTACCGTATCGGGCAACCACTCCCATTCTTCGCCTAAAGTATCGTGCAACATATTTTTAAACATCAAAAGTTGCTCGTAAAATAAGGCTCTTACACCTGCATCGGGATGGGTGATTTCTATTGAAATGCTTACTTTTTTCTGATCTGCATCGGTACGAAAGAAAATATGCTTGATGCCGGTCTTATAATTTACCCAGTTTACAGGCATACCTTCTGCTCCTGCAATCGGTTTCATGTATTTACCAAAGGTAATCCAGAACTGCTGACGAAGGCGAGCGGCTTCTTCTTTGCTATACATCTTAATTAGCGCACTTAAGAAAAACTACCGTTGCATTAATCTCGCCACGTATTTACCTATGATATCAAATTCCAGATTTACAGTTTGCCCTTGGCTGATCTCTTTGAGGTTAGTATGTTCATAAGTATAGGGAATAATGAAAACCGAGAATTCATCTTCGGTAGAGTTTACAACCGTTAAGCTGATACCATTTACACACACAGAACCTTTTTCAACCGTTACATTACCTTTTGTACGGTCATATTTGAAACGGTATTCCCAACTGCCATCCAAAGGTTTAACATACAAACATTCTGCAATCTGATCAACATGCCCTTGCACAATATGTCCATCTAAACGTGCGTTTAGTTGCATACAACGCTCTAAATTAACCATGCTGTTTACTTTAAGCGTAGCCAGATTTGATTTCTCCAGAGTTTCTGCAATTGCGGTTACCGTGTGGGTATCATCATTTAAACGCACTACTGTTAAGCACACCCCATTATGAGATACACTCTGATCTATTTTTAACTCTTGGGAGATAGCAGATTGAATAGTAAAATGCAGGTTATCTCCTTCTCTTTCGATGTGTTTTACGGTACCCGTAGTCTCTATTATTCCTGTAAACATTAGTATTGCTTTCTGTTACGAACCCAGTTACTGTTTTCTGCACTAACCAGGTTTTCACTTGAATTTGTTCCTTTTTTATCCAACGCCATCACCGCAGCGATAGCTGCAATCAGGGCTTCATCAGACTGTTCACTAACCAGACTTTGCGAATTAAAGTATTTGTTAACGAAATGTGTATCAAACTTACCTGATACAAAAGCCTCATGCTGCATTACAAATTTACCAAAAGCCAAAGTAGTTTGTATTCCCGTAATGTCATATTCATCTATTGCTCTTACCATACGTTCTATCGCTTCTTCCCTGTCTTTTCCATAGGTAATCAGCTTAGCAATCATCGGATCGTAATAAATAGGAATCTCCATACCTTGCTCAAAACCATCATCTACACGCACCCCATTTCCCTGAGGGGTTTTATAGGTTTGCAAACGACCTATATCAGGCAAGAAATTATTTTTAGGATCTTCAGCATACACACGCAGTTCAATGGCATGTCCGTTCATTTTCACTTCATCCTGGGTAAAACTTAGTTTTTCGCCTCTGGCAATCTTAATCTGCTCTTTTACCAGATCAAGGCCGGTAATCAGTTCAGTAACGGGATGCTCTACCTGCAGGCGGGTATTCATTTCAAGGAAAAAGAAATCTAAGTTTTCATCTAAGATAAATTCTACCGTTCCGGCACCCACATAATTTACCGATCTGGCCACATCTACCGCACATTTACCCATCTTCTCCCTGATTTCGGGAGTAAGCACTGAAGAAGGTGCTTCTTCTACCACTTTCTGGTGACGTCTTTGCACCGAACATTCGCGTTCAAATAAATGTACAATGTTTCCATGCGTATCCCCTAAAACCTGTATTTCTATATGGCGGGGAGAAGTTACATAACGTTCTATAAAAACAGAGCCATCGCCAAATGCCGAAGTTGCTTCACTTACGGCCAGGTTCATCTGCTCTTCAAAATCACTTACATTTTCTACTACACGCATTCCTTTACCACCACCACCGGCAGCAGCTTTGATCAGAATGGGGAAACCTACTTCCAACGCTCTCTGTCTGGCTTCTTCTACATTGGTAATGGCTTCTTCGGTTCCCGGAACCATTGGGATATCGTATTTTAAAGCCGCAGCCTTAGCCGATAATTTATTGCCCATGATTTCCATTGCTTCCGGAGTGGGGCCAATTAAGGTTAAACCGGCAGCAGCCACCATTTTAGCAAAAGCCGGATTTTCTGATAAAAAGCCATATCCGGGGTGGATGCCCTGTGCTCCGGTTGTTTTACACGCTTCTATGATCTTTTCTCCTAAGAGATAAGACTGATTTGAAGGTGGCGGCCCAATACAAACTGCTTCATCTGCGTAACGTACGTGCAGTGCATTTCTATCTGCTTCAGAAAAAACTGCTACTGTTTTAATCCCCATTTCTTTAGCGGAACGCATAATGCGCAAAGCAATTTCGCCACGATTGGCAATCAATATTTTATCCATTTATCAATACGGCTTTTTGGTGGTGCAAGATGTTAAAAAATATTTAAAACCTTGTTATACTTTCCTGATCTGTCAGGTTCTCTTTGTTGAATTAACGTAAATTAGATAAAATAATTAAACCTAAAATTAGGTCTTGCTATGTTTTCGCCTCATTGGCCGGCGAGGCCTAGTCCTTTTTTTAAAAAAGGACCAAAAATTCCGACTGCGTCTAGCGCTACAAAGTATCTGCTTTGGCTAATGATTGCAAACCGCACTAGCCAAGGTCGGTTTTAAAGCTTAACGGAGGGATTTTACAACTATCGTTTCAAACAGAAATACTTAAATCCAACTTAGGTTAAATTATATTTTTATGCTTTTTAGCACAGATATGGCTCTGTCTACATCAGCCGGAGTAATTTCTAAATGCGTTACCCATCTTATGGTTCTTGATGAAGTAGTATTGCATAAAATACCTTGTTTTTTCAGCGCAGCCACAACCTGTTGTGCAGTTACTTTTTCGTTCACATCAAATAAAATGATATTGGTTTCTACCGGCATTACCGACTGCACAAATGAAGCTTCTTTTAAAGCTTTCTGCAAAGTCTTTGCATGTTCGTGGTCAATAGACAAACGCTCTACATGATGATCTAGAGCATAAATACCTGCTGCTGCCAGGTAACCCGCCTGTCGCATACCGCCGCCCATCACTTTTCTAATGCGTTTGGCCTGTTTAATGGTTTCTTTAGAAGCCAATAATACCGAACCTATGGGAGCGCCCAATCCTTTAGATAAACATACAGATATGCCATCAAAATATTTACCGTAATCTGCCGCTTTATCGCCCGTGGCTACCAAAGCATTAAAAATACGGGCACCATCTAAATGTAATTTCAAACCTTTTATGGTACACAGGTTATGAATAGGCTCTATATCTTTTAAGCGGTAGCATTTTCCACCACCCTTATTTACGGTATTTTCCAGCACTACCAAACTCGATACCGGATAATGGATATTTTCCTCATTAATTTCGGGTTCTATAAGCTCAGGTGTTAAAATACCTCTGTTTCCATTTAACAAACGTACCGAAGCCTGCGAGTTAAAAGCTATACCTCCGCCCTCATATCTGTAAACATGTGCAGTCTGATCGCAAATCACTTCATCTAAAGGCTGCGTAAAACATTTGATGGCAATCTGGTTGCTCATTGTACCCGAAGGACAAAACAAACCGGCTTCCATATTAAATAAATCGGCCAGTTTCTCTTCCAGTTTTACCACTGTTTCATCTTCACCAAAAACATCATCGCCCACTTTTGCAGCCATCATGGCCTCAAGCATCTGAGCTGTAGGTTTAGTTACGGTATCACTTCTAAAATCGATTATTTTATCCATGTGCTTTTAATCTATAAAACAAATATGCCTATTTATATAAAGTATATCGATTTTAGAATTAAAAAAATTACAAAATGAAAAAGACCGCTTAAAGTAATGCTGAAAAAACAAGGACATTAGTGTAAAAAATACACTTTAAATAAATCATCTTGCCAAAGCCAAAAAGCAAACGTTTTAAAATCAATTATTAAAGGCTGCTAAAAAACTAATTATTAATTTTATTTTTAGGAAAAAGCCCTTTATATTGGCTCAGTTTTTCATCAATTTTATAAAAACCTAAACATGATAGTTATTGCAGATGGTGGATCTACAAAGACCAACTGGTGTTTGATCAATGAAGCCGGGAGAAAAATTCATTTTAATACAGAAGGCTATAATCCATATTTTGCCAGTACAGAATATATCGAAAAATCGCTCAGAAAAAATTTACCCAGCCACGTAGAGCCTGAAAAACTAAACGAGGTTTATTATTATGGAGCAGGTTGTTCTACCGATGTGAACAAGAAAATAGTGGCTGATGCCATGCAAAGTGTTTTTGTAAATGCCAAAGTAAGCATTGACCATGATCTGCTGGCTTCTTGTCGTGCTTTATTGGGCGATGAGCCTGGTTTTGCAGCCATATTGGGTACAGGTACCAATACCTGTTTTTATGACGGTAAAGAAATTACCCTGAACATCGATTCTTTAGGTTACTTTTTAGGTGATGAAGGTAGTGGCAGTTACATTGGCAAACGTGTGCTAGCCGATTACATGAAAGGTTTCATGCCAAAAAATTTAAGTAAGCATTTCTTCAATGTATTTGGTTTAACCAACGAAGATATTTTTGATGCCATTTACAACAAACCGCTTCCTAACCGTTTTTGTGCCAGCTTCAGTAAATTTTTATACGATTACAAAGCAGAATTTCCTGATTATACCCGCAATGTGGTAGAAACCGCTTTTGTGGCTTTCTTTGAAAATCTGGTTATTCATTACCCTAATTATAAAGATTATCTGCTGAACTGTGTAGGCTCTGTGGGTTACAATTTCAGAGACATTTTAAGCTATACTGCCGACAGGTATGAAATGGGTGTAGGCAAGATCATCCGTTCACCTATAGATGATCTGGTTGATTACCATTTAAAGAAATAAATTATTCCCTAAAAAAACAGCCCGTTTTCTAATTAGAAAACGGGCTGTTTCATATAAAGCTGTTGCTATTTAAAAAGAAATCTCTTTACCGTACAGCTTATTGTACTTTCGTTTATCAAATTTATAGAGTGTTGCTGCTCTGAAAGAAACGCCTCTTTGTTTTTCGTCCAGCTCTTTCAACACCTTAAAGCTCAAGATCTTTTTCCTAAAATTACGTTTATCCAGCTTTTTATTTAAGATCAGCTCATAAACATTCTGTACTTGCGTTAAGGTAAATTTCTCTGGAAGCAGTTCAAATACCAAAGGCAAATGTCTCACTCTTCTTTTTATTTTTTCGAGCCCTTTCTCTAAAATATACTGATGGTCAAAGGCCAGCTCAGGTACCTGATTTACATTTACCCACTGCGCATTACGGGCAAAACTGGTCAATGGTTTCAAAGGTTTTTCGCCAGAAAGACGTAACATGGCATAGTAAGCCACAGATACAACCCTACCCTGCGGATGCCTTTTTAATTCGCCAAAAGTATAAAATTGCTCCATGTACACATCGCTCAGGCCAGTAAGTTCCTTTAAAATTCTGGAAGCAGACTGGTCCACGCTTTCATCCACATTAACCCGGTTTCCCGGCAAAGCCCACCAGTCTTTAAACGGATCTTCGTTTCTTTCTATCAATAGAATTTTTAACGCGCTCCCATCAAAACCAAAGACCACGCAATCAATAGACAAAGCGAAATTAAAACCTTGTTGTATATTTTTCAAAGCAAAAAACGTTTTAATTAAGTTTAAGTTAGTTAAAAAACAAAGAAACAAAATAATGCCAGTAAATTGTTAAAAATTAAAAATTTTGAAAAAAAATTACTTAGTGTAAAAAATACACGCTATATTCGTAATATAAGCATGGAACCAAATATTAAAAATATCGCTGTACTAACCTCAGGCGGAGATGCCCCGGGCATGAATGCCTGCATAAGGGCTGTTGTACGCACCGGCGTATATTATGGCAAAAACATGTTTGGCGTAATACAGGGTTATCAGGGTCTCATCAACAACAATATTGAAGCCATGAACGCCCGCTCTGTAAGCAATATTATTCATCTTGGCGGCACCATTTTAAAAACTGCCCGTTGCCTAAAGTTTAAAGAAGATGCCGGCATGGAACTCGCTTATCAAAATCTTAAAGCTAAAGGTATTGATGGTTTAGTGGTTATTGGTGGCGACGGAACTTTTACCGGAGCAAAAAGATTTGCAGAAAAATATGACATCAAAGTAATTGGTGTACCCGGTACCATAGACAATGACCTTTATGGCAGTGATTTTACCTTAGGTTATGATACGGCCATTAATACCGTAATTGAAGCTATTGACAAGATCAGAGATACGGCCGATTCTCATGACAGATTATTCTTTATTGAAGTTATGGGAAGGGATTCGGGTTGCATTGCTTTAAGAAGTGCTATTGCCAGTGGTGCAGAAGCTGTATTGCTTCCCGAACGCGAAACTTCTCTCAAAGAACTGATCACTAAACTTAAAGAAGGTGCTTCTACCAAGAAATCATCGAGTATTGTGATTGTTTCTGAAGGAAATAAATATGGCGGCGCCTATGATATAGCACACGCTGTTAAACGTAAATTTAAACATTACGACACCAAAGTTACCATTTTGGGGCATTTACAACGTGGCGGAAGTCCGAGTGGTTTTGACCGCATACTGGGCAGCAGATTAGGTTTTGCAGCCACCAAAGCTTTAATTAAGGGCGAAACTTTAAAAATGGCCGGATTGCATGGCAACGAAATTAAACTGACGAACCTTGCAGACGCCTTAAATAAGAACAACTACAAACTGGAAGACGACCTTCTTGAAATGACACATGTTTTATCTATTTAATTGTTAACATGATTGCAGTAATTTATAGCGGATCTAAAACGGCTTTCTGGAAATTATACGCAGACGATAAGATTGTTGCGGAAACTTCAACCCAGGGACTTAATCCTTATTTTAATGAAGAGAAACAGATCTTCGCTTTTTTAAATAAAAATACTACGTTGATTAACAACGCCGAAAAGATCAAGAAAATTTACGCCTTTGTTGCTGGTGCCCGTACCAGATCTGCCCAGAATAATTTAAGAGAAATCTTAGAAAAATTCTTTGTCCATAGCAAAATAAAGATTAAGGACGATTTGTATGGTGCATCTATTGCGGCCTGTCATCATAAAAGCGGTATTGTAGGCATTTTAGGCAGTGGCGCCAACTGCGCTTATTTTAACGGAAAATCGCCACAGGAAAACAATTTTGGTTTAGGTTATATTTTAGCCGATGAGGGTTCTTCCAACTATCTGGGAAAAATCTTATTAAAGAACTTTTTAGAGGAAAAAATTCCCGATGACCTAAAGGCAAAACTAGAAAGCAAATACAGCTTAGATCGCCCTTCTATACTGGAACGTATCTATAAACGTCCCAATGTACAAAGCTATTTAAGTTCATTCTTCGATTTTTTTGTAGAAAACCGCAAGCATAAATTCATAGAGCAGATTATTGACCAGGGTTTTGAGAAATTCCTGGAAACTTATATTAAACCTACCCGTGCCAAACACCAGAACGAAGAAATCCACTTTGTAGGCTCTGTAGCCGGAACTTTTCAGGACAGGTTACGTCTGGTTGCACAAAAACACAATATAGATATCACATCTATAACCAAAGAACCCATACACAACATATTACATTATTACACAAACTAATTCACAATGACTAAAGTAGGAATAAACGGATTTGGCCGTATCGGAAGGCTTGTTTTCAGAGCGGCTTTAAAAAGAAATATAGATATTGTTGCTATTAATGACCTGATTGATCCTAATTACATGGCTTACATGTTAAAATATGATACAGTTCACGGTCAGTTTGACGGCACTATTGAAGTGAAAAACGGTCATCTGGTTGTTAACGGTAAAGAAATCAGGATCACCGCCGAAAAAGACCCGGCCAACTTAAAATGGAACGAAGTAGGTGTTGATATCGTAATCGAATCTACAGGTCTTTTCTTAACCAAAGCTGATGCGCAGAAACACATTGATGCAGGCGCAAAAAAAGTCGTTTTTTCTGCCCCGGCCAAAGATGATGATGTACCTACCTATGTAATGGGTGTAAACCATCAGGATCTTACCGCAGATCAGACTATCGTATCAAATGCATCATGTACCACCAACTGTTTAGCACCTGTTGTTAAAGTTTTGCATGATAACTTTGGTATAGTAGAAGGCTTAATGAGTACCGTACACGCTGTAACAGCCACACAAAAAACGGTTGACGGTCCTTCGGCTAAAGACTGGAGAGGCGGACGTGGTGGTTTTTCAAACATTATCCCTTCATCTACAGGCGCTGCCAAAGCGGTTACCAAGGTAATTCCTTCATTAAAAGGCAAATTAACCGGTATGTCGTTTCGTGTACCTGTAGCAGATGTTTCTGTAGTTGATTTAACTGCAAGATTAGAAAAACCAGCTACTTACGAGCAAATTAAAGATGCCATGAAAGCGGCTTCTTTAGAAGGTCCTTTAAAAGGTGTTTTAGGCTATACTGAAGACGAAGTTGTTTCTTCTGATTTTATTGGTAATGACCATGCTTCTATCTTTGATGCCGGAGCCGGAATTTCCCTAAACGATAACTTTGTTAAAGTGGTATCATGGTACGATAATGAATGGGGCTATTCTTGCGCTTTAGCAAAATTTGTAGAGTACTACGGAAAAATATAAGTGATGTTCATTCATCTTTGAACAGGAAAGCACCTTAAAGGTGCTTTTTTGGTTTTACAAAATGTCACAGATATGTCACAAGGAATTGCTAAGTATAAATTTAATCTTAGTGTATTACTTACACTAAGAAATTTGTTCTTACTTTTGTAGTCTCAAAAAGAGAAATCATTTAATTAATAAGATAAAGACATACCCGTTCATACACAGGTTTATATTTGGTTAGAAAAAAGAGATGCGTCTGGATGGAGCATCTCTTTTATTTTTTACCCCACTTTATTTGGTGCAAACACAATTTTAAAGGTTGTACCTTCATCTAAAACACTTTCTACCTCTATTTTGCCGCCCATTGCTTCAATCTGGTTACGGGTAATAAACAGACCTAATCCGCGGGCATCGTTATTGCCGTTAAAGGTTTGGTAAAGCCCAAAGATTTTTCCTTTATTTTTCTGCAGATCAATGCCCAATCCGTTATCAGCTATAATCAGCGTAACGCAATCATCCTGCATGCTGGTTTCAATATTGATCACAGGCTTGCGATCAGGGTGGGTATAACGCAAAGCATTTGATAAAAGGTTTAATAAAACGCTTTCCAAATACGACTTGTTAAACATAGCTTCCGCATCTTTAGCCACATGATTATTGATTGTTGCCTGCTGACTAATGATCTGCCCATTTAAGGTGCTGATAGCTGCTTCGATATATTGTTTCAGGTTTAAAGGTTCTTTTAAAATATCAAAACGGGTATTGATATTTACAATATTGCTCAGATTGCTTAGGGTTTCGTTTAGCGTATCGACCACTTTTTTAAGCAAATGCATCAGTTCTTTTTTCTCCTGATCGGTCTGTGCTTCTTCTATAAGTGCTACAATACCATGTATATTGCCTGCATGCGATCGTAAATTGTGGGAAACAATATGAGAAAAGTTTAACAGGCGTTCATTCTGTTCTCTTACCAGCGCAAAAGATTTGGATAAAGAGTCCTGAGCTTCTTTTTGAGCCGTAATATCAATCATAATGCCCCGCAGCTTTTCTGGATGTTGCACTGAGGGTGTCACGCTTACAATATCTTTTACCCAAACTATAGAACCATCTTTTGCTCTTATACGGTATTCTCTTTCATGGTTTTGCTGTTTAAGTAAAAATTCATTAACATAATTGAAAAGATCTTCATGATCATCTTCATGAAGATGCTTGGCATGAAAATCAGGATCAGACAGCCATTCTTCTGGTGTATAGCCTAAAATATCATAAACCTTGTTGCTGATAAATGAGCTTTCGTAACCATTCTCATGAATTTCTTTCTCCCATACAATGCCATCTATAGAGTTGATGAGGTTAGCGATGTGCTGTTTGGATGCAATTAGCTCCTGCTCGTAATCTTTTCTTGAAGTAATATCTTCTACAATAATGATATGGTTATTGAGTGCCTCGCCCTCGCTCCATAACAGCGTTACAAAAACCTGTGCCCATTTAGCCTGACCATCTTTACAGATATAACGTCTTTCTGCCGTATAATTCTTGATCTGCCCATTGATCATACTTTTAAACTGGGTGCGATCTTCTTTCAAGTCATCGGGATGAATTAAGCTTTTAATTTTAGTTTGCTGCAATTCTGAAGCTGAATAACCCAGCAAGCTACATAACTGCGCATTGACTTCTAAAAACTCTCCTGTAGCAGAATTTACCCTGCCAATGCCTACACCGGCATGATCGAATATGGTTTTGTATTTATTTTCGGCCAGCAGCAATTCATGTGTTCTTTTATCCAGAATGGTGGTAATTTCTGCTTGCTTACGTAGAAATTTATAGAAAAACACACTACAGATCAAAGTCATTGAAATGCCTAGTAAGAGGATAGGCAAGGTGTTGATGAGATTATCACTGGCATCTTCATCTATGGCATACACCTTCCAGTCGCCCTCCGGAATTGTAATAGACGTTGTATGTCTGAGTTTAAACTCTTTATTGTAAGACAAAAAGAATTCTTCTTTACCCGTTACAGGATTATTTTTTGCCAACTGAAACTGGTAGTTCTTAGCCTTAACATTTAAACCTATCATTGAAGAAAGGCTATCTAGGGTAACCACTACGGCAGAAAATCCCCAGAATTTATTTTTTACAAAAATGGGCAATCTGCCTACTACGCCTATTCTGCCCTGCATCAATTTTACGGGTCCTTGATAATAAAGCTGTTTCAGGTTTTCTGATTTTTTGGCCTCTATCAGGTTTAAGCCGCCATCTTTAAACAAATCATGATTAAGTGCCTTTTCATTGCCTTTTAAAGGATATATATATTTTATAACACCATCTGGAACTAGCTGAACAGCTTGCAGATAAGGGTTAGATTTGATCACTCTCTCTGCAATTTCTTCAAAATCTTTGGGCTTACCATCACTACCTATGGTTAAAGCCATTGTTAAAGCTACATTTTGGTTGGTTTTGTTGAGCTGCTCAAATCGCTGCTTTACGTTCTCTAAGATGCTGTTGATATATATACGCTTAGATTCCTGCACAATCTGATAACGCTGCCTTACAATAATGATGACAATAGCAAAAACAATCACGAAAAAAAATGAACTTGCAAGTTTGGCGTTTTGTAGTACCCAGGCTATTAATTTTGATCGTTTGGTTTCAATTTCCATGTAAAGCGTATAAAATTTCAGCGTTTAATGCAGAATAAGCTAAATTATAAATTAACCTTTACTTATCAATATCAGCCTGCCAATTTCCGAAGTTTATTATTTTGTTGTACAAAACATTAAATATCTTAAGGTAAGCTTTTTGTATCGTAACACTTTTGTTGTACTTTTGATTTGCAAACCATCAACACCACACGATTTATTATTAGAGTACTATTTTTTTCATTTGCGTAAATGGATAAAGATGTAAGATTTTCGGATATAGAGTTACTACAAATGTTAAAAAATGGTAGTGCGTTGGCCTACACTATTATTTACAACCGGTATTTCGAAACCTTATATATCCATGCTCTTCAAAAACTAAACGACAGAGAAGAGGCTAAGGATATCATTCACGAATTATTTACCCAAATCTGGAAAAAAAGAACCGAAATAGAAATTACCGGAGGACTTAAAGCTTATTTATATACTGCGGTTAAAAACAAAATTTTAGATTTTATCGCTCATCAACAGGTAGAGAATAAATACATCAACTCACTGCAAAGTTTTATTGATCAGGGCATATGTATAACTGATCATAAAATAAGAGAAAAACAATTGACCGAACTTATCGATAATGGTATACAGCAATTGCCTAACAAAATGCGTGAGATCTTTGAGATGAGCAGAAAACAAAATCTTACTCATCGAGAAATTGCTGTGAAATTGAACATCTCCGAACAAACAGTAAAAACCCAGGTTAAAAACGCTTTAAAGGTATTGCGCACCAAACTTGGCACCATGTTGTTTCTGAGTCTTTAATTTTTTTTATTTTTTTCTACCCCCTAACCTATTGTTAATCGTCTTTAGTAAAAGGATTAAATATTCCGATGTATATGGATACGCATAAGGCAAAGTTAATTTTAGATAAGTATAGAGCAGGTATATGTAGTGAAGAAGAATTGGCTTTGCTTGAATCATGGTATGTAGATTCTCAGTCTGCTGATATTGATTTGATTAGCGAGCATGATCTTATTGCAGTTAAAAATGACATATGGAATACCCTGCCCGTACACAACGAAGCCGAAACTATACCCGTTAAAAAAATAAAGCTCTCAACACCGTTCAAATACTGGGTTGCTGCTGTTGCGCTGATTATTCTGTCTGTGTCTATCTATTTGATTAATCACAACGATTTCATGCTTAAGGTAAATAACAAATTTGCCGCAGCGCATATTAAACCCGGAAGCGCCAAAGCCACATTAACTCTTGCCAATGGTAAGACTATTGTTTTAGACAATGCCAATAACGGGGTTATTGCCGGGCAAAACGGTGCCAGTGTAATTAAAACCAATGGCGAAAACTTGTCTTATCAACGAGAAAACAACACTTCATCAGTGGAGACCATTAACCTGTTAAGCGTTCCGGCCGGGGGTTTTTATACGCTTACTTTATCTGACGGAACCAAAGTATGGCTTAATTCCAAATCTTCTTTAAAATACCCTACCTGTTTTGTGGGTAATGAAAGAAGGGTTGAACTAACCGGTGAAGGTTATTTTGAGGTGGCACATAATGCCAACCAGCCGTTTAAGGTTAAAACCAAAGGGCAGGTTATTGAGGTTTTAGGTACACGCTTTAACATCAATGCCTATGGCGATGAAAACAGTATCAATACTTCATTACTGCAAGGTAGTATCAAAATTTGGGCACAGGATATACCAGCTAAAGTTTTATCTCCTGGCGAGAAAGCTATTTTGGCTGATAATGCGTTAAGTATTCAGCATAGCAATGTAGAAGATGAGATTGACTGGGTTAACAATGATTTCATTTTTAACAACAGTGATCTGTGCAGCATATTGAGAAAGATTTCGAGATGGTATAATGTAGAAATAGACTGCCCTGCTGAATTATCTAATATGAAATTTTCAGGAAAAATATCAAGATCAAAAAATATACAGCAGGTACTAAATATAATGGAGCTAACAGGATCGGTAAATTTTAAAATTGAAGAAAGGAGGATTACAGTAATGCCATAATTTCTACAACAATTTTACGGATCTGTTAAAACCGGAGATGCTGCAACACCCCCGGTAAAATACTTTAATAAGTATCGCTCAGGTTCGTTATTAATTAATCAAATCTCAACTAAAACTAAAACCTAAACACTAACAAATGTATGATTTTTACCCGACATTTGCGTACGGGCTATTGCGCCGTGCCCATGTCAAAATTTTACTACATCTAAAGCTAACCCTCTTTTTAATCCTATTTTCTTTCTTGCAGGTTGGCGCTAAAAGTTTTGCCCAGATTACCATTAAAGAGAATGCTACCACCTTAGAAAATGTGCTTCAAAAAATCAGAAAGCAAGGTGGTTATGACTTTTTTTACAGCAGCTCAATGCTTAAAGTAGCAAAGCCTGTTACTATTGATGTAAAAAACGCAAGCGTAGAGGATGTATTAAATATTGCTTTTAAAGAGCAACCCTTAACTTATACGATTAACCAAAAAACTATTATCCTTAAATTCAGAGCTCCTCAAGTTATCGAAGAGGTTGTTGTAAAACAACAGCTTGTAGTTGTCGGTAAAGTTGTAGATGAAGACAATAAACCAGTATCAGGAGCATCAGTAAGAATAAAAGGACTTGTAAATCCTGTAGCCGTGAGTGATCAGAACGGTATTTTCAGAATTGTAGCTCCAAATGCCGAAGCTACTTTAGTGGTAACTTTTATTGGTTACGAAAAACAGGAGATCAGCTTAAAAGACAAAAAATTCCCATTAACTATAAAGCTTGCATCTGAAGCAGCGCAATTAAACCAGGTTGTAATTAATACCGGTTTATTTAAAAAAGCAGACCAAAGTTTTACAGGGGCATCTACAACTGTAACTGCCAAAGAGTTAGCAGAATTTGGTAACCGTAACTTAGTTACATCATTACGTAACATAGATCCTTCTTTTAACATTATTGAAAGCAATGCTTTCGGATCTAATCCTAACCGCTTACCTGAAATCCAGATTCGTGGTAATTCAAGTATTCCTAACGTAGGGCAGTTTCAGGATCAGGCCCGTGCCGAATTAAATACGCCATTGATCATATTAGATGGCTTTCAATCTACTTTACAGAAGTTATATGATATGAATGAGAACGAGGTAGAATCGATTACGATTTTAAAAGATGCCTCGGCTACTGCAATGTACGGTTCGCGTGGTTCTAATGGCGTTATTGTAATTACCACTAAAGCCCCAAGGCCAGGTAAATTGCGTCTTAGTATCAAATCTGATGTAAATTTTGAATTGCCTGATCTTACAGACTACAGCCTTTTAAAAGCTGCAGATAAATTAGATTTAGAATGGAAAGCAGGATATTATAACAATCCACGTGCAGAAGCAGATCTGCCATTAAAAAGATATTATAACTATTTATTAAATGAAGTTAACCGCGGTGTAGAAACCGATTGGATGGCACTTCCTTTAAGAAACGGTATCGGACAAAGACATTTTCTTAAAATAGAAGGTGGTGAAAATGCTTTCAGGTATTCAGCATCAGGTCAGGTAAATAATATTGAAGGTGTAATGAAAGGTTCTTTCAGACACACTTTTAATGGCAACATTACCCTGGCTTATACCTATAAAACCCTTAAATTCAGAAACAATTTACAGGTGCAGCAGGGTGCAACACAAGAATCTCCATATGGAACATTTAGTGATTATGTAAAACAAAACCCTTACTGGGCACCTTATGATGATAAAGGCAATGTACTGAAGTTTTTAGGTGATCCGGGCAATACTGATTATCTAGGTTTTTGGAATCCTCTTCCAACCAACCCTTTGTACAATGCTACGCTAAAAACATTTGATAAAACAGCCACTAATGAATTAATTAACAATACCTCGGTAGAATGGAATGTTATTCCTGATATGACCCTAAGGGCACAATTCGGTTTAACCAAAGGCAACGTACAATACGATAAATTCAGACCTGCAGAACATACCGCCTTTGCAAATTACGGAGTTGACGACCTTTTTAGAAAAGGTGATTATAACTATAGCGTTAACAACTATTTTGGATACGATGGTTCATTAAACCTTCAGTATAACAAACTATTTGGCCGCAGCCACTTGCTTACCTTTGGTGCCGACTATAATATTCGTCAAAACAAGGCTTCTACTTATAATTTCTTAGCAGAAGGTTTTCCTAATGCCAACTTCGATTTTATAACTATGGCTTTACAATATGCCAAAGACGGTAAACCAACAGGTAACGAATCCTTAGTAAGATCTATAGGTATTACAGGAAACGTAAACTATAGCTATAACAACAAATATTTTGTAGATGCTTCATTCCGTATGGATGGCTCATCTCAATTTGGTTCAAATAAACGTTATGCTCCATTCTGGTCTGTTGGTGCGGGCTACAACTTGCACAATGAAAGTTTCTTAAAAGACAACAAATACATTAACCGTTTAAAATTACGTGGTTCTGTAGGTACTACAGGTGCACAGAATTTTAATGCTTATCAGGCACTTTCAACTTACCAGTACTACACCAATGAACGTTATTACAACTGGATGGGTGCTTATCTGTTAGGTTTAGGTAACAGTAACCTACAATGGCAACAAACTGTTAAATATAACATTGGTGTTGATGCGGAATTTTTAAACCGCAGATTAAGATTTACCGCAGATTATTATACAGAAACCACAAAAGACCTTGTATCATCTGTTAACCTACCAGCTTCTAATGGTTTTAGCAGTTATGTAGATAATATAGGTAGCTTAAGAAACAATGGTTTCGAATTAAAAGCTACCGGCTTTATCATTAACAATGTAAATGGCTTTACCTGGAGTGTTTCTGCCGCAGCGTTACATAACAAAAACAAGATTATCAGCACTTCTAAAGCATTAAAAGATGCACAGGCAGCTACCCTTAACGGAACCAGCAGCCCGGGTACTTTATACATAGAAGGTTATTCAAGTAATGCCATCTGGGTAGTTCCGTCTTTGGGTATAGATCCAAGTACAGGTAAAGAGCTCTATCTGGGTAAGGATGGTTTACCAACCTACACCTGGAAAGCATCTGATATTGTAGCAGTAGGTTCAAGAGATCCTAAATTATACGGTAACTTCAGTTCAATGCTGCGTTATAAAGATTTTTCTTTAAATGCTTCATTTAGATACAGTACAGGCGGACAACAATACAATAGCACTTTGGTGGATAGAGTAGAATTAACCAGCTATAAATATAATGTTGATTCTCGTGTGTATTACAGCCGTTGGCAGCAACCTGGAGATATTGCGGCGTTTAAAGGCTTACTGGTTACCTCACCTACCTACAAATCATCAAGATTTGTTCAGGATGAAAAAACACTGGTATTACAAAACGTTAATTTCCAGTACAACATAGCCAACAAGCAATGGCTTAAAAAAGTAAAGATGGAGAGTTTAAATGTTACACTTAATGCAGCAGAGCCTTTTTATCTGTCAACGATTAAGCAAGAAAGAGGTACCCTGTATCCTTTCTCAAGACAATTCTCATTAAGTGTTAATGCAACATTCTAAAACTAAAGCAATGAAGAAATTTAATTCAATATTAATTGTGCTATTTTTTGCCGGAATGTTTTTTTCATGCAAAAAGTACTTAACTGTAAACCCTAAAACCCAGATGCCACAGGATGTGATATTCAGTACTGAAGGTGGCTTTAAGGATGCTTTAACAGGGGTTTACATTCAAATGAAAAATAATAACACGTATGGTGCTGCATTAACGCAAACCACCATAGAATCGCTTACATCAAGCTGGGATGTTACTTCTAACAGCAATGAGCAACGCCTAGGTTTGTTCAATTATGGCGATGCGGGCGTACAAACCAGTTTTGAAAAAATATGGGGACAGCAATATGCTACCATTGCCAGTGTAAATGCTATTCTTGGCCAAATAGATGCTAAGCAAAGTGTATTTACCACTCCAGGCTTGTATGAAATGATTAAAGGCGAGTGCTTAGCTTTAAGAGCTTATCTGCATTTTGATATGCTTAGATTATTTGGACCAATTCCCGGAAATACAGCCAGTGCTATGTTACCTTATGTTACAGTATTATCTAATACACCTAATGCCAAAGTATCTTATACAGAGTTTCAAAATGCGTTATATAAAGATCTGAATGATGCCGAAAATCTGATCAAAAGTGTAGATCCGATAACAAAATACAGCATTTCTCAATTGAAAAATCCTGGTATAAGCTCGGGATTTAACCCAAATGATAACTTTTTTGCCTTTCGTTATCTGCGAATGAATTATTATGCTGTTAAAGGTTTACAAGCTAGGGTTTACCTGTGGTTTAACGATAGTTCTAAAGCATATGAATGCGCTAAATTGGTAATTGACGCCAAAAATACAGACGGTACCAGTAAATTTCGTTTAGGAACAATAAACGATTATACGGGAAAAGATTTTGTATTAACCAGCGAGCATTTATTTGGTTTATATGACTTCGATATGTACAATAAATATGTTACGAACTACAGTTCGGGTCTGCTAAAGAAAGGTTCTTCAGAAAGCACCATTAAAACGCAATTATATGGGAACACCGGTACTGATATGAGAGAAAGTAGTTTATGGGAACTAATTACCTTAGGCAATGGCACAAAATGCTATGTGATTAAAAAATATCAAGCCATTGCTAACAGCCTAGTAACCTCAACTACAGACTTTAAGCAGATTCCTATGCTTAGGTTAAGCGAAATGTACCTAATTGCTGCAGAAGCTGCACCTTATGCAGAAGGAGTAGAATACCTGAAAACTTTCAGAACTGCACGCAATATTGGTAACATGGCAGTACCTGCTAATCCTGCAGCTTTACAAACAGAAATTATAAAAGAGTATCGCAAAGAGTTTTATGCAGAAGGACAAGGTTTCTTTAATTACAAGAGGTTAAATGTTCCTAAAGCAAGTTTCTTATTTGCACCATCGGCGGCTACTGTAAATTATGTGGTACCGGTGCCTAAAACTGAAGCTATTTAACATAAAGATTTATTAAAATGAAAAATTTAAAATATGTATTTGTGTTAGCTATAGTAGCGGCTTTCACAGCGTGTAAACAAGACCAGTACTACCTGTATAACGATATAGGCAGATTACAGTTTGGACCTAATCCTGACCTTATCTACAGAACTACTTATAATCTGGCCGATACGCTTAAGACTTATACCTTCTATTACAAAGATGCTACAGTAACACAGGATACTGTCTTTTTTGATATATATGCCATTGGAGGCACTAAAAATACGGATCGCTCATTTACCTTGGCTCAGGAGCAATTGCCTAATGTTTTAAATGCAGAACCAGGAAAACATTATGTAGCTTTTAACGACCCTAAGGTTACTAAATTTTATGTAATTAAGGCTGGCAGTGTTCATACCAGAGTGCCGGTTGTACTTTTACGTGATCCTAGCTTAAAAACAAATACACCGAAGCTAAAATTCAAGGTTATATCTGATGCCAATTTTCAATTGGGAGAACCTAATCTAATATGGCGAAAAGTAGAATTTACAGATAGGCTAAGTCAACCTTCTCAATGGACCGCATCATTCTCTCAGTATTATTTTGGTAAATACAGTGTAACCAAACATGCCTTCTTGATTGATGCAACCGGACAAAAATGGGATGATGATTTCATCAACAATTTATATGCTACCGGCGGCTTGATTTCTTACTATCAGATGATGGTTAAAACTGCATTGATAGATTATAACAATGCCCATCCCGGCAATCCACTTAAAGATGAGGCTGGTGAGTTGATAGTTTTCCCTTAATGCTAAACATGAAAACAATGAAAAGAATTTATATATCCCTTATCGCTTTAGTTGCATTGTTAAGTTCATGCGCTAAAGATCATAGCAATTATGATTACCGTCCAAAAGAAAATATTACGGTAAAAGGAATGGAGACTTCTTATACGGTTATATCAGAAAAAGACAATCTGGTAATTAATCCTGAGGTAAGCTCTACAGATGCCAGCGCACAGTTTGAATACTTGTGGGGCATTTATGAAACCAATGTGCAAGGTGCTGTTCCGGTATTAGATACCTTGGCTAAAACCAAAAATCTGAATTATGCAGTTAAAAAACCTGCAAAAGGATGGGTTCTGGTATATAGGGTTACCAATAAGAACACCAAATACTCGCAGTATTTTACTTCGAGCATTAACATTGTAACCGAATTTACCAGAGGATGGTATGTTGCAAAAGATGATGGCGCACAAGCAGATCTAGATTTGTTCTTAACGCCTACCAACATTATACCCGAAAGTAAAAAAGAGAATATCTACAGTGCTGTTAACGGAGCAAAATTAGCTGGACAAGCACAATTGCTCAGTTATTATACCGGTTATAAATCAGATGTTACCGGAGTTTTAGGTAATACCAAAACATTGGTATTATCAACCAGTAAAGATGTGTCTACTATTTATATCAATACCTTAAAGAAAATACGCACTTTAGATAATGCATTTTTCGAAACTCCTGCTACAAGAGGCCCTTGTTATGCATTTTTAGGTAGTAGTGCTTATTATTTAATAAATGGAGGTCAGGTACATGCTATTTCAAACTCTTCTCTTAACGTAGGTATTTTTGGTGGACGTTTTTTAAGAGATGCCAATAACTCACCTTACAGTCTTTCTAAATACTTTATGGCCAATTGGCTTACCAATGCTTATATGTATGATGAAACCAGCAGTTCTTTTGTGGCTCTAAGTCAAGGCTATGGTACTTCGCTAACATCAGTAACTGATGATGCAGGTACTGCTATGCCTGCCGCCAATACAAACAAAAAACTGATATATATGGGCATTAAAAATACGACCTATTTACCAGCACCGGCATATCGTTATGCCCTCATGGGTTGTGCTATTTTCCAGGATAAAAACAATCCTGCAGTAAAAACCATTTCAGAAATATATGCCGATGAATTCAGGATGAAGTTTACCAATACTCCTATCAATGCTACCGAACAGGCATATAATGGTACTAATTTCACTGTGCCTTACGCACAGGAAAACATCCTGTATTTCTCTGTTAATGGTAACCAGATATGGAGCAGAAACCTGAGCAATAATTTCGAAAAGTTAGAATATACCCTACCTGCTGGCGAGGAAGTGACTTTTATCCGTCATAAAGCTTATAGTTCTGAAGCCCCTTATACGTATAACTTCATTATGATTGCTTCTCAAACAGGAGGCAATTATAAAATACGCATGTTTAACAAGGCATCTGGCAGTATCACCGGAGGTCCTATGGTAACACTTGAAGGTACTGGTATAGCAAAAGATGTATTGTACATTACCCCTTCTGTTGGTGAAGGTACATATACCACACAATGGTAAAAAAACAAAAACTTTCCGGGTTTATTTCAGCCCGGAAAGTAACCTTTATAATTAACCAAAACACATAAGTAAACTTTGAAAATGATTAAAAAAACCTTAACCACCGCATTATTACTGGCCGCAACAGCTACATTTAGCCTAGCCCAGCAACCCGTTCAAATTAAAGGACAGCTTGATAAAAAATACCCAAGCCCTGTAAAATTATATAAAGTAAGCAATGGTCGTACCATTGAAATGAGCACCAGCACATTATCTCCGGATAAAAAATTTGGTTTCTTATTTTATCCTGAATATGAAGGATTATATGTTATCGGTACAGGAAATGAATTTGGCCCTGGTGATAACCATGCATTTTACTTTAAACCAGGCGATCAGTTAGATGTTACCATCAACGATTCTACTGCTGTTCTTAACGGCAAATTAAACTCTAAGGAGAATACCATTTTAGCACAATGGCGGGCGCTTACTTTACCGTTGTACCAAAAAGCCGTTAACTTTAGCAGAGTACAAAGTACATTTGTTGATTATTTCCCTCAGCAGGAAGAAATTGTAGCCAAAACCAAAACCTTTTTGAATGGTAAAGCATCTGGCAATCCAAAATTTGATAAAGAAATCAAAAACATCATGCAAATGGATTTGGTTAGCTATGCAACCAACTTCCTGAACACACCACGTTCTGCACATCCAAGTGTTGAAGAGTACAGTCCTTTTTATAGCACTTTAAAAACTCAGGATATTTCAAAAACAACTTCAAAAGTATATAACTATCCTTGGGGACAACGTGTATTATCTGCTTTGATTAGTGTAAATATGCGTCAGGATAACAAACCTTATAAACCAGGAGCAGAAGGTTTGTTGACTACCCTTTCATATGTACCCAATGATACGTTAAAAGGAGATCTTGTTCTTGATAATTTAGGTCGTTATAAAAACTATGATGATTATAAAGGCATTACAAGCCAATTTGGAAAATATATCATTACCAAAGCACAGAAAGAAAAAGACAATGCTTTAATCTCTCCTTTGTTAACCTATAAACCAGGTACCGATGGACTACAATTTACTTATCCTGATAAAACTGGCAAACAAGTATCATTTGCCAGCTTAAAAGGTAAAGTGGTATTGGTTGATGTATGGGCAACTTGGTGTGGGCCTTGTCGTGCAGAATTTCCATTCCTTAAACAGTTAGAGAAAGATATGGAAGGTCATCCGGTACAAATCATAAGTATCTCTACCGATGCGGATAAGGATAAAGAAAAATGGCTACAAATGATTAAGGACGAAGGTTTGGGAGGCATGCAATTATTTGCAGGAGTAAGCAACGAATTCTCTAAATATTATAAAGTGAACACTATTCCACGTTTCCTGGTATTTGATAAAAACGGAAAAATTGTAAGTGTTGATTCACCACGTCCTTCAGACCCTAAATTAAAACAATTGTTATTGGCTGAAGCAGCAAAATAAATCTGAAAGAGGGTATTACGATACCCTCTTTACAGTTCTTTCTTAAAAACCTAAAAATATCCAATGAAAACACTGCAAAAATTGTGTACAGCTATTGTTTTGTCCATTTTTTCCTTATCGGTACATGCCCAAACAGATAGCATTACCATTAAAGGTCATCTAAAAAATATGGATAACCAAACCGTAGGTATTGTACTCAGAAATGAGCAAGGTCAAACAATAAGTGCTAAAACTGTAGCCAATCAGGGTAGTTTTTCACTAAAGATGCCTAAGCAGGACATTCCGGTTGTGGCAAGTTTATACACTTCATTAAACCGTAGCTTAAACGCAAAAGTAGGCGAAAACAATTATGGCGCCCCCGCACCTAATCTTGACTTGTTCATCTATAACAAAGATCTTAACATCAATGGAGATATCTGGTTATTACAGTTTGCAGAAGTAAACGGAGATGTAGAAAACAATGCTTTAACTGCTTACAGAAAACTAGTTAACCCGTATGAGGTAAGAAATTATATCATTTATCGCGATTTATTTGAAGCAAAGTATCATGAAAAACAGCTTAAAGAAAGCGAAGCGCAGTTAGAAAAAGAATTAAGTGTAGGAAGCAGCAAAATAAGAGATATTCAAAAAGATTTTGTACGCAAAAATCCTGATGTACTCGCTACGGTATATTTATTAAGTCGTATGCAGAATTATTATACTGCACAAGATTACCAAGATATATGGAATAAGGTTTCAGAGAAATATAAAAATCATCCACTGGCAACAGGCATTAAAAGTTACTTAAAAAAGGTAAGCAGTACACCAGCAGGTTCTCCCGCTATAAATTTTGAAAGAAAAGATAAAGATGGTAATCTGGTTAATCTGGCCAATTACAAAGGGCGGGTGGTACTGCTTGATTTCTGGGGCAGTTGGTGCGGTCCCTGCAGAGCAAGCCACCCCCACCTAAAAGAACTGTACAAAAAATACCATTCAAAAGGCTTTGAAATTATTGCAGTAGCACATGAACGCGGAAACACTGTTGAGGAAGCCAAAAAATCATGGCTAAATGCCATCGCCGAAGATGGTATCAATTGGACACACATTTTAAATAAAGACGGTATTGAAAAGCAGGATATTGTTAAAGACTATAACGTTATGGCTTTTCCTACCAAAATACTGATAGATAAAGAAGGCAAAATATTATTGCGTATATCGGCCAGTGCCACGGATGATATTGATCGTGCCCTCGAAAAAATTTACGGATTTTAAACCACACACAATGAAACTATATAAATTAGTTTTCACCCTTGTAGCGCTCTGCTTATTTTTAAGCAGCAGCGCCCAACAAGCGGTAACTAGTATTCCTTTTGAGATGGTAAATGGCTCCATTGTACTCAAAGTTAAGATTAACAACAGTTCGCGTACCTTGCGTTTGTTATTTGATACCGGAGCCGATGGAATGGCAGTAAGCAAAGCCTTAGCCGATACAATTGGCTTAAAGGTTACCCGCACACAAAAAGCATCTGTAGTGGGTGGCAGTATGGATATATCTGTTTCTGCCGGTAACGATATTACTTTTGACAATGGCTTTGTGTTAAAAGGCCAGAGCATCGCTATTTTTAATGAGTTATCTAAAGGCCTCGACGGTATCATCGGTAATGCTATGACCTTTCGTTATATCACCAAAATTGATTTCAATACTTATCAGCTTTCTCTTTACAATTTTGACGATTATCAGCCTGAAAAAACAGCCACTATTGTTCCTGTTTCAAGCTCAAGCGGTATTTTTATCATAGACGGTAATGTTGAGTTGCTACCCGGCAAAACTTATACAGGTAAATTTGTATTTGATACCGGTGCCAGCTACAGCTTAATCTGTTTCAGACCTTTTGTTAAACAAAATAAACTGTTGGTTAGCGGTTTTAAATCTGAATACCAGTCTAGCACGGTTAGTATGGGTATAGCCTCTCCTACTTTTGGCGGACGCGCCTCAGCTTTCTCTTTTACCAATGTACCTTCTTTAAAAAATATCCCCATTACTTTAATGGCAGGTGGCGGACAAAATGAAAACTGGTCACCTGGTTTTGATGGCTCTATTGGTATGCGCATTATTACCCGTTATAATTTTACCATTAACCGTAAAAAGAACGAAATTTATTTAACACCAAATCATTCATACACCTACCCTCATGATTTTATTCTGGGTGGCTATATGTTAGGTTTTAATCTTTTTGGCGAGCTACAGATTTCTGGAAAAACAAGTCCGGCAACTTATGAGAATGGTCTGCCTGATGGTACCGTAATTACCAGTTTGAATAATGTTAGCACTAAACAACTGGTTAAAGATCCTAAAAAATTAGAGCAAATCTTACAATTACCCAAAGGAAACGGAATTAAGGCCGAGTATGTAAAAGACGGAAAAACCCAAACCTTAACCTTAAACCATTAACATTATGAATCGCATTAAATTTTTAATATCTGCGTTATTGCTGTTCATTGGCAATGCATCTTTTGCACAGGAGAACTTAAAAGATGTGCTTGAGCAAGCTAAAAAAACCAATAAGCTTGTTTTTATAGACTGTTATTTTACAGGTTGTATTCCCTGCGAAGAAATGGACAGGGATGTATTTCCTAACCCTGTGGTAAGTAAAGTCATTGATAAAGATTTCATCTTACTGAAAGTAAACATTTTTAAAGATAAACTGGGCGATACACTTAAAGTACAGCATATTCTTAATGGCTTTCCTACTTTTCTAGTGCTCAATCCTGAAGGTCGCCTGATTTTAAATACATCAGGTTTTAAAGATCCGGGAGATTTAATAAATCTGCTAAAAACGGCTAAAGAAAGTGCCCTTAACCATAAATACTTAGATGGTTATTCTGCTAACTATAAAGAAAGCGATTACCCTGCCTTCTATGTAAATTTTGCACTTACACGTAAAGGGTTAAATGCTCAGGCATTGGATGATTATGCAAACAGTGTTACTGATTTTAAAGCAAAAAATGCTTTAATGCCTTTTCTGATTGCCAGAACAGCCAATGAGAAAGTAGCTGATCTTGTGATCAAGGATTACCAGACTTATGCTAACCTGTATGGTACTGATGTGTTGCAACCGGTAGTTGATAAAGCCCTGCTTACTGCCTTGGACAAATCGATGAAAAACGATAATTCAGAACAGGCTTTTAATAATTTCCTTAGCCAGCATAAAAAATATTTCCCGGCAAACAGCTGGAAAATTAACCTGCAAACCTTAGGTGAATCTTATTTCTTGAGACAGAAAAAAGATACTGTAGGTTATTTAAATTTTGCGATTGCTAATCCTGTGCTCTATACTTTCCATTTCAGTGCTTTATATAGCAGTATTAACGGAAAAAAAGGTTTTAATCCTCAGGTAGCTAGTTTATTTTGCAAATGGGCTGATGCCATTATTACACCTGAATCAAGTCTGGAACTCATTAAAACCGCAGTTTCTGCGAATAAAAAGGCCGGAAACATGGTAGGGTTTAAAAAATTTATACAAATGGCTATAGAGAAATCTAAAAAATATCAGATCCCATTCAAAGACCTGGAAGACATGCTAACAACAGCTAAATAATACAAAAGAAATTCAGCGGTGGATGCTGCTGTTTAATTTAGGATAGTTAATAGCTCCCAAAAAAGAGAGCCGGCGTTTACCGGCTCTTTCAATTTCTATCTATTCCTAAGATTTAATCATCTTTATCTTTCTTGGCGCTTATTTTTAAAAATGCTGCTCTTGTTGGAGTTGGCGCACTTTCTCCTTTTAAACCCTGCCAAAGAATTTCATTAAAAACCAAATCGGGAACCGCATCTTCTTTAGACCAGTCAAATTTGCTGCTCAACTCTGCCAATTTTCCACTTGTAGGGTTTCTTTCATTCAGATCAATATTGGCAGGCAC
This sequence comes from Pedobacter montanisoli, assembly GCF_022809115.1. Classification (GTDB taxonomy): domain Bacteria; phylum Bacteroidota; class Bacteroidia; order Sphingobacteriales; family Sphingobacteriaceae; genus Pedobacter; species Pedobacter montanisoli. Next base: position 47,887 of record NZ_JALGBH010000001.1, read on the forward strand.
ATGGTTAAACGAAGTATAATCTGCTTTGCTGGTAAATGATCTCCACATTGGTATTGCAGCAGCATCAAATTGTGTCATTGGTTTCATCCCTAAAATCAGCTCTATGGTTCTAAGCATTCCCGAAGTAGAATACATGGTATGATCTACATATTTTCTTTTCACAAAAGGACTAATGAGGTAAGCAGTACTTCTATGTGCATCCACATGATCCGGTCCGTTCTGGGCATCATCTTCAAGAATGAAAATGGCGCATTCTTTCCAGATTGGGCTTTTACTGATATAATCTACAAACATACCTACAGCCAAGTCGTTATCGGCAACATGGGCATAAGGTGTTTTTTTACCTGCCCTCATCCCTTCAGTATGGTCGTTACCAAAACGAATGGTGGTAAGCTGGGGTAATTTACCTTCTTTAATTAGCTGATCAAAATCGGCTTTCCATTGCCTTACACGTGTGGTATCGGCAACGCTCAGATCATAACCCGTATAATCTTTGGCTACATGGCCTTCTAACGATTTTACGGTTGGCTTTCCTTTATCTGCAAACTCTCCATAAGTTCTGTAGGTTACCTGATGGCGTTTTGCATTATCCCAGATAAAACCATCTCTGTTATTGGCAATCTCTCTTTCTCCTTCTCCGCCATAACTGCCTCCCCTGCCTCCATAACTCGATGGCCAGGTTTTTTCCAGATAATCTGTGGCATAAGCTCCCATGCTCCAGTTGTGCCCATCGGCGCTAACTTCTGCATCTACATAGAAATTATCTAAAAGCACAAAATCCTTTACAATTTTATGTTGGTTAGGGGTTATTTTTTCTCCGAACAGACATAGATTTGGATCTCCGTTTCCTTGCGGAAGATCGCCTAAAACCTGATCGTACGTACGATTTTCTTTAACCACATAAAAAACATATTTGATCGGCGAAGGATCGCCAACTTTCATTGGAATAGGATTACCAGATTCCCCCTCTGCATGGAGTTCTTTATCTTTTGAATAAGGAGTATTCTGATACACCGCATGCGAATAAACAGCCAGTCTGGCCTGATCCGGAATACCGATAAAGCTCAACGTTCCTTTAAACAGACCTGCAATATATTGTATTTCTTTAGGCTTATTCATATCGCCTAAATGGCGGTCAACTTTCTCTTTCTTATCAGTAGGGTTTGGCCCCTGAGGATTTGCCCTGGACGAAAGTCCTTTACCATTGGTTACCAGAATTTCTTTATTTACCACTTTCACATTTGTTGGATACCAGCCAACAGGAATAAAACCTTTAGAAAATGATTTACCCGGATTACTGACATCAAAAACAGCCAGGCAATTATTATCTGCATTAGCAATGTACAGGTTTTTTCCATCTTCAGAAAGTGCCACACCATTACTTGTAGAACCACTTGGTGAGTTAGGATATAAAGCAGCATTTAAAGTTTCTATTACCTTCCCATCTCTCGTATTGATTACAGAAACCGAATTATCATTTGCATTGGCAACATATAGCCATTTCCCATTTTTACTCAATGTAATTTCATTAGGGTGACTACCTACATGAATTTCCTTCACTATTTTTTTTGCGGCCGTATCCCATACTAAAAGCTTCTTTGCTCCCCAAACGCTGATATATAAATATTTAAGGTCAGGAGATAATTTACAGGTATAGCCTTCTGCCCCTAATTCGATCTTTGACTTTACAGCTTTACTTTGCAAATCGATTACATAAAGCTTTTTATCTTCTCTGGTTACCACATAAAGTTCCTTACGAACTTTGTCATCCACATCCAAACCTGCTATGCCAATCTTGTTTGGCCAGGGTTTACCCAATACGATGGAATCTTGTAAGCTTAATTTACCCTGATTAACTGCATAGGTTTTCACCATATTATCATGTCCGCCCGATACATATAATAGATCATCTTTTGAAGAAAAAGCCATACCATACCAGGATTTAGCGATAACGATACTGTCTGTTTTCTTTTTTTGCGCAATATCAATCAACTCAATTGTTTGCGTACTTTGCCCGTTATTGGTAACGGCAGCCAGCTTTTTATGGTGACTAATTATTAAGTTTAAGGGCAGGTCGCCCAATTGAAGTTGCGTTCCTGTGGGTGTTAACGTCCAGCCATTGGGTAAACCTACTTTATGGCTTTCTAATTCCTGAACAATTTTATGCTGTCCAAAAAGTAGAGAAGGTAATCCTAAAAAGCATATAACGGGTAATAAAACTTTGATCTTTTTCATAATACATAATTATAAAATTATGCAAAAAGACAGAAGCTCCGCTTTTAGAATTAATAAAAATTTAATCCTGAGATTACATCTTTACTTATTCTGCTCTCTTACCTTATAATTTCTTTAACAATTCCTGTGCTTTTTCATATTTAGCAGTTCCTGCAGGTATTTTTTCCAACCAGAGTTTGCAATTTACTTTATCATTGTTTTTAAGGTAACTTAAAGCTATTGTATAAGCAGCATCAAATTTGTAAACAGAATTACCAGCTGCCAGTTTTTCCAGTATATTATGAGCTTTTGTCAACTGATTAAGTTCTGTTAATGAAGAGCCGTAATAAAATGCGGTTAAAGCATTCTCGCTATCTTTTTTATACAGTTCTGCTAAAATAACAGCAGCCTTGTCAAATTCTTGATGGTTATAAAAAGCCGCAGCTTTATCCAATTCAGAAGTTTGTCCACGTTCGGTAACCAGCATCTTGTTATCATTCGCATATTGTTTATACAGATCATTATTCCAAGGTGACCATATAAACAAGCCTATAACCAATACAGCTGCCACAGATATCCATTTGATATAAGGTTTTAAAGAAACAACCTTATGTTCTGTCTTATCTTCAGCAAAATATTGCTGATTGAGCTTTTGTAAGGTAGCTTGAAGTTGGTCGCGTTGCTGATCATCAGCAAAATGCATTTTCAGGTTTTCTTCTGCACGCTTATAATCTGCCACATATTGTTGCAACTCGGTATCTGTAAGCAGTTTTTGCTTAAACTGTTCGCTTTCGGCCCGATCTAAATCACCGCCAATATATCGTGCCGCTAATAAAATTTTGTCCTCAGTCATGATTTTTACCTATTAACTTTATAAGACCAGCCATACATTCCGATTTCTTTTTTCTCAAATACCCATAAGTAACGCCTAAAATTTCCGCTACCTTTTCCTGAGCTTCACCTTTCATACTCCATTTTAAGATATCTTTACAACGTTCGCCCAATTGAGCAAATGCTTTTAAGAACATATTAGCCTGTTCTTGTTGTAAGGCCAGTTGCTCTGCCTGTTCAAATGTATCCTCGCCAACATGTAATAAATCATCATCCGTTTTTGTTACCGGTAAAACAGCTCTTTTTTTCAATTCATTTAACCATTTACGCTTACACACCAGTAAAAGAAAGGGTTCAAACGGACAAGTGAGTTCCAGATTTTTGTATTTAGCCTGATTGTATATATCTACCAAAGCCTCCTGTAAAATATCCGCAGCATCATCGGCACTGCCATTGTTAAAGGTAACGAACGACTTCACCTTTACGGCGCATTTCTTATAAATCTCATTCACAACCAATGTATCATTATGGAGCAATGCGGTAATATACTTTTGGTCTTCGTGTATTTTTTTTGCCATACCTGTCAGCTAAACTCAATAAGCTCCTTCTAAATTAGTTTTTTACCCTTTCAAAAAAAATTAAAAATTCAGAGGTAACATTTTCCAAACATCATTGATATATCTGCAAAAGCAAAAGGCGACCGCTGAAAAGCCTGAAAAGAGTAAGCAGCATTAAATTTAGAAATCATGAAAAAGTTAAACCTGACCTATGCGCTCGTAATTATATTAATTTTATTTTCTGCGGCCTGTAAAAAAGATAAGGGTAATAGCAACAATTCGGCTCACGATGCTAAAGAATTTACTACTCTATTTGGCCCTAAAGTACAAACCATGCAGATTGATGCAAGTACCAGCAATACCTTTACCCTAAAAGGAGGAACAAAGATTACTATACCTGGCGGAATTTTCAGAAAAAACGGAGTTACAGTTACAGGTACCGTTACCATTAGTGCCCGCGAGTTTTTAGACCGCAGTTCTATTTTATTTGGCGGAGCCAACACCAACCACATTAGCGGAGCACCCTTACACTCAGACGGGTTCATTTACTTAAATGCCAGTGTTAATGGAGTAAGTGTAGATAAAAAGCTCGATCAATTCATTTCGGTTTCCATACCTGCAAAAAGAACAGGCATTACACAGATATGGGAAGGGGCTGAAAATGTAAACAATGATAACCAGTTTGCATGGCAGGCACCTCTTAAAAATCCTAATGGCGCTAATGGTATCCGCATGGAATCGAATGCCATTCAAGGATTTTACAATTTTGATATGGGTAATTTGGGCTGGATTAACTGTGATGTGTTTTACTCTTACACAAATCCTAAAACTACCGTAAAAGTTAATCTGGTAAATAATCCTGGTAAGTTAGCATCTTTCATGGGCTTAGATGGCGAAACTTTTGTGTACTTCTGTGCAAAAGGCAGTAACGTAGTCGCTCAGCTCTATACACCCGAAGGCCCTAACGCAGTTAAAAGTTATGATGATATGATGCCGGTTGGTGCTCAAGGTAAATACATTTCATTTTCTATAAAAGGTGGAAAGTATTATATGGCTGTGCAAGAAAGCACAATCACGGCTAATCAAGTAGTTACGCTTAACCTAACCGAAGTGAGCGAGCAGCAAATACAAGATGTGATTACTTCTTTGAATAATTATTAGAAATCTCCCAAAAATTCAGCGATAAAGATGGAGCCTTAACGGGCTTCGTCTTTTTTTGGCTGGAAAAATATGAGGTTTAGCACTTGTTATTGTTAATTTATCTTATTTTTATTAAAGTATGAGAACGGTATTATTTACTTTATTTACTTGTCTGATCTTAGCAAAAGCTAGAGCTCAAACACCTACAGCTATTCCTGCAACAGATACCATTCCACCTAAAATTAATATCCTGACAGAAAACGGAATTACAAAGTTTAGTGCAGAATTAAGACCCTTACGTCCTATAGCAGGTGCTCCTGCTCCTTTTTATACTTATTTCTGGGAGTTTGGCGATGGTGGGTTTAGTTTTGAAGAAAATCCTTCTCATATTTTTAAAAGTTTAGATTCTGTTAAGGTACGCCTATTTGCCACCAATAATTACGATGATGGCAAACGTCCTCCTACCCGTCCAAAACCGATAAAACCTGCTGGCAATAAACCGCTCATGGCATCAAACGCACCATCCGGTTTCTTTAAAATGGGGGGCAGTACCGAATTAAAAAGTAACTGCATGCCTAAACCCGGTGATGAAATGATTCTGGTTTTAGGTTACCGCAATAAGGCCGAAAATGGTATTCAAAACCTGAACGGTACTCTGGCCATCCTCTATAACGATAAAGAATTTAGCAACAATAATTTTGTTCTGGAAGACACCAGGACTTATAATCAGGAAAAGAAATCAGATCTCAATCCATTGATCAATACAGCTTTTGTGCCTGTTCAAAAAAACAAACGCGAGCCAGTTTACTATGCCTCAACTCAGCCTTACCTTCCCTCAGATAAAGTTGAAAAGATCTTACTTAAAGAGAAATTAAAGGATTTTAAAGATATACAAGGCTGGCGCTTCGAGAACCTTAAGACAAATGAAGAACGTTTTGTCTTTTTGCAGTTTAAAACCACCCCAGAGATGCTGAAAGATACCAACGCAGTAGTACGACTATCAGGGGCTTTTATACCCGATCATCCTCTACTCGAAACAGAATTCTTTACCATAGAATTGCAAATTGTGGCTTCGCATGATCCCAATAAAATGGTACTTCGCAAAAGCAGGTTAAATTATCGTTTTACCAGCAAGAACCGGGAACTTACTTATAAAGTAAGATTTCAAAATACGGGCAAAGGTCCGGCTAAAAAAATTGATGTGGGCGTGAGCGTTTCTCCTGTTTTTGATCCTTCAACCTTAAAAGTTACCAAAACAAAACCAGAGGTAATTAATTGCGACTCTGCTTATGCCAATCAGAGTTGTATGCAAACGCTTTTTAAAGCAGACAGTGTACATTTTGTATTCAACAACATTTACCTGCCCGGTATGCAGCAAAAGGGTGTTAAAGATGCCGATTCTACCATGGGCTTTGTAGAATATAAGATCAGGTTCAAAGAAAAACCTGAAAAGCTGCCTATAAAAAGTGGGGCCGCTATTGTATTTGATAAAAACGAACCTATTTATACCAACAGAGCTGTAGCCCGTTTTAAAATGGGTCTATCGCCGGGCTTGATCATAGGCTATGGTTTTCCTTTGGGTACCCAAGGATCAGATGATCTTAATGTAAAAAATATAACCATCGGCGCTACCTTATCTCCTTATGCTTCGCATCGTTACTATTGGCAAGCAGAAGCTTTTTTAACCTCTTATCAGAAAAACACTTATCCTGCCACCGTTGAAAACAGCAGAAAAGATACGGTTGTAAACAATGTAGGCTATGTTATTGCAGACAAACAGCTTTTCAAAACCAGTAAAATATTAACCCTTAATGCTGTTCCGATTCAATTGCGTTATAACCTTAATAAATATGTTGCAGTTGGCGCAGGTGCATTTGTAACTTTAGATTTGTATCATAAAACAACCAACGAACTGCGCTATCAACTAAGAACCATCAATGCGCAAGGAACAATTACCGAAATAAACCTAAACAGGAACACAGATCCTGTAAACAAAAGTTTCTCAGATATGAGAGCTTCTGTATTTGCAGATGTACAATTTGGCCTTGTAAGAGTAGGACCTGCTTTGGGCTGCCGTTACATTTATGACCCGGCAAACCGCAAAAACAACCTTACTACCTATCTGGCCTGGAAATTCTGATCATTGCTGAGATTACGGTCTAATTCTTTATTTTAGCATTAATGCGTATCATAAAGTTAATTAGCTTGCTGGTTCTCTTATACTGTTCAACAACATTTGCACAGTCTGGCCAGGTTACGCAAAAACTTAAAACATTTAAAACAGCAGATAACCTTACCGAATGGATTTATGAAAGATTAGCTTATGTAAATGAAGATCCAATAAATAGAATTGTTTTTTTAAATCAAACCCATCAGCAGGTATGGCGACAAGCTAAAAACGATGACGAGTATTATGCCTGGCTTAACCTTTTAAGTACCGAAGGTTATATCCATTTATTAAATGCGGATATTTTAGGTTCCATTTCTGCCTACGAAAAAGCGCTTAAATATTATCGTGACCATCAAATTCTCACTTACGATATCTTTGAATATGTGCTCAAACCTTTAACCAATAATTATACACGTTTAGGTGATTACGATAAAGCGCTCTACCTTCTGCAAATCTCTATCGATTATTTAAAACAAGATCCGGCATCAGCCAATATCAGGGCAGGTTTGTATGGGAATATAGCCATCTGTTACCGTTCAATGGGTAATTTAGCTTTAGCTCAGCAAATGACGAGCAATGGACTTCAGCTTGTTAAAAATGATCAGGATGCGCTTTTAATGCTAAAAAATATACAGGCAGATATTCTATTTGAAAAACATGAGCTTATTGAGGCTGCCCGTATTATAGACCAGAATATTCAAAGGATAGGTCAGATTACCGCCCAGAATGCCTATACAACAATGGGTACTTTTGCTACAGCAGGCAACATTTATCTGGCACTCAGGCAAACTGCCAAAGCAAAAACTTATTTCAATAGAGCTTTAGCGCTTTTAGATCGTTTTTATTCCAATACCCGTTTAAGAGAAAGGGCCAATATCTATACGCAATTAGGAAACATAGAATTAATTGATAGCAACTACTCAAAAGCTCTTGCTTTTTTTAACCGGACTTTAACTACCCTTAAAGTTGCTGATCAAACAGGAAAACTTTTCCATGATCGTATTTACGGCGACAATAAACTGGTTGAAGTATTTACCCTGATGGCCAAAGCTTATGTACACTTAGAGCAGTATGATAAAGGATTGGATTTAATTAAGCTTTCTCTGCTCTCTGCTAATAAGATTAGAAATGAATTTACCGATGATCTGACCAAACAGCGCTTGCAGGCATCATTCAAAAACATTGCTGAACAGGGAATAGATTACTGTTACGAAAGGTATGCACAAACTAAGGACAAAAAATACCTGAAACCTGTATTAGATTTTATGGAGCAGACGAAAAGCAGAACTCTGCTCGATCATATCCAAAATACAGCCTATAAATTATCTGAGCATACAAAAGATCCGCTTTTTAATCAAAAGAAAAGCATTGAAAGGGCCATTGTTTATCAGGAAAAAGAAAATTTGGAAACAGGACGAACAGATCGTTCTGCTTCATTGAATAAATTAAAATTTGAGCTGGCTCAGGTAGAAAAGCAACTCAGACAAAAGTATAAACAACTTAATGCCTCGGCTGTAACCTATAATCAAACTGTTAATCTGTCTGCTTTAACCGATGCTAAAATATTAAGCTATTTCTGGGGAAATAAAAACATTTACCTGATAGAAATTGATCACCAACAATTGACAAATCTCATCCGCGTTGAAGAAGCTCCTCAAAAACAAATACTGCTTGAGCAATTTATCCAGGATTATTATAAGAATGGTCCGCAAAAGGCCTTAAACAATCCTGAAAGTTTTTTTAAAGATTCACATCAAATCTATCAGGTTTTTTTAGGAAAAGTAACCATTAAGCCTGATGAAATGCTTACCATTATACCCGATGAAACCTTAAATTACCTTTCTTTTGATGGCCTGATCACCGACAGTAATTTTGGTTATCGGATTAGCCAATGGCCTTTTCTAATTAAAAATAGTACACTTAAATACGCTTTCTCTCTCCATACTCTTTTAGCGAAATACAAAGAAAGCGGCTCTATAAAATTTACAGGATTATTTATTACACATGAACAAGGTAACCAAACTATACTAGAATCTGTAAAAGAAGAAGCTACGAGTTTAAAACAAGTTTTAAGTGGAAAATTTATTACAGATGCAGCTATAAACCGTAAAAACTTTAATGATGTCTTTGAACGCAGTGGTATATTACATATTGGTACACATGCTTATTTGAGTGGAGCACATTTAGAACCTACCTTAGATTTAGGTACTGAAAAACTTTACCTCTTTGAACTGGCTGGCAAAAAAAATGCACCTGCTCTCATTATACTTACAGCATGTAAAACTGCAGATGGTTTTTTAGCTAACGGAGAGGGCGTCATCAGCTTTTCCCGTGGGTTTAATGCTATGGGCACACCTTCGGTTATTGCAGGTTTATGGAATGTTAATGATAAGGCTGCAGCTCAGATCAGTAAAAATTTCTACCAGTATCTGTCACAAGATAAAAGTGGGGCAGAAGCATTGCATCTGGCTAAACTGGCATGGTTAAATCAGACACAGCCCAATGATGCTTATTATCTTCCCTATTACTGGGACAGTCTGATCTATAGTGGCAAAGACCAGCACATCAAAATAAAAAAGGCATCCGATCCTGTTATAATGTGGATCGGATGCCTAAGTGTACTTATTGTATTAAGTGCTATCCTTATATTTAAATGGAAAAATTTAATTAGATAGTACCGACATCAATTCTTGAGATGAATTATATTCAGGAGCTGCTTTTTTAACACGACCTAACCATTCCATAGCAGTTTTATGATTACCTTCTTTAACGTAGGTAAGCCCCATAATATAAGCAGATAAACTGGCGTATTTAGACGACTGGTTATATACAGGAGCCAGTACGTCCTTTACGGTTTCATTACAATCAGTAGCAAGTAGGGTCATCGCATAATAGTTAGCCAATCTGATATCATCAGGATTTTGCCTGTATGCTTTGGCAACAATTTGTTTAGCCTCATAGTATTGTCCATCATCAAAGGCTATAGCTGCTTCTTTAAAATCAGGATATGGAGCAAGTTCTAACGATTTAACAATAGCTTCATTACTGAACTGGTACTTAGGATAGGTACCCGGTTTCCAGGCAACCCATAAAAATACAACCACCAGTACTAAGGCGGTAAGGCCTAAAAAAAGCTTAAAATTAATTTTCTTCGATACTTTTACAGCTTCTTCCATAACATAGCTTTGCTCGTGAGATAATACGTTGTTTACGTTCTTATCTCCAATAGTCGAGCCAAACTCATTATTGAATATTTTTGAACTAAATGTGAGATTGATCTGTTTATAATATTGCAAAAGCTGCTGCAATTCTTTATCATAAGGTAAAATGCTCTCAAATTCATTAAATTCCACATCAGTTAGATCTCCCTCTACGTAACGTGCAGCCAACAAAACCTTATCCATGCGCCAATAATTTAGATAAAACACTAAAAAACAATTTGTTATAAAAAAACAAGCACATTACTTTTTAGCCTTAAAGCAATGTGTTTGTTTTAATTTTTGAGAGAGCCAATTTTTATAAACCTTATGGGTTTAAACACTAACGGGGGTATAATAGGTAAATATTTCTACAACAAATCTCGAATAGTGTATTTTTTTACACAATTTAATTGTTAGAAACTATTTAATCAAATTTTAAAGATAATAATCAAAAGATTTGAGGAAATTTCTTTAAATAGAGTAAAAAATTCCCCAACCAACCCCAATCCAACAATCCCAGCAGCAAAAAAATATAGTAAGTGTCCGTAATCAGACTCGCATCACTTTAGGAGCTCAGTGTTTCTATCTATTTTTAAGACAAATGCTCAGAACCTTTATTACATTAAGCAACAAAAAAGGCCTGTGTTTTCACACAGACCTTTTATTATTCTTTATATTGAATTTCAATTATGCAAATGCTTCTTCCATATAGCTTTCTATTGGAGGACAAGCACATACCAATGAACGGTCGCCATAGCTATCATTAACCCTTCCAACAGATGGCCAAAATTTATAAGCCGCTACATAAGGAAGTGGAAAAGCTGCAGTTTGACGACTGTAAGTATGCTCCCAATCATTTCCGGTTACTACCGCAGCAGTGTGTGGTGCATTTTTTAAAGGATTATCTGTTTTATCTAATGCTCCGCTCTCTACTTCACCAATCTCTTTTCTGATTGCAATTAACGCATCGCAGAAACGATCAAGCTCATGTTTAGGCTCACTTTCTGTTGGCTCAACCATTAAAGTTCCAGCCACAGGGAAAGAAACTGTTGGTGCATGGAAACCGTAATCCATTAAACGTTTAGCAATATCAACCACCTCAATACCAAAATTCTTAAATGCACGGCAATCTAAAATCATCTCATGTGCACAACGACCATTAGCGCCAGCGTACAATACAGGATAATGTTGCTCTAAGCGTGCTTTCATGTAATTGGCATTTAATATGGCATATTGCGTAGCATTTGTAAGCCCTTCACCTCCCATCATAGCAATATAAGCATGAGAAATCAACAAGATAGAAGCCGAACCCCAAGGCGCAGCAGATACCGCATGAATTGATTTCTCTTTACCAATGTTTACCACAGCATGTCCCGGCAAATATTTAACCAGATGCGCAGCAACCCCAATTGGTCCCATACCTGGGCCACCGCCACCATGAGGAATACAGAATGTTTTATGTAAATTTAAGTGACACACGTCTGCACCGATGTTTGCCGGGCTGGTTAAACCTACCTGAGCATTCATATTAGCACCATCCATATAAACCTGTCCGCCATTTTCATGGATGATATTACAGATTTCTACTATACTTTCTTCAAAAACACCGTGTGTAGAAGGGTAAGTTACCATTAAGCATGAAAGATTTGCTGCATGTTCCTGAGCTTTTGCCCTTAAATCTTCTACATCGATATTACCATTCTCCAAAGATTTAACCACTACAATCTTCATTCCGGCCATTGCTGCAGAAGCAGGATTAGTACCGTGTGCAGAAGCAGGAATTAAAGCAATGTTACGATGATGATCGCCACGATCCTGATGGTAAGCTCTGATAACCATTAAGCCTGCATATTCGCCCTGAGCACCTGCATTTGGCTGAAAGCTCATTGCTGCAAAACCTGTAATCTCGCTTAACCATTTATCTAACTCATCAAATACCCTGTAATAACCTAATACCTGATCTGCAGGTGCAAATGGATGTATCTTGCCAAACTCAGGCCAGGTTACAGGAATCATTTCTGTAGTTGCGTTCAGTTTCATTGTACATGAACCCAAAGCAATCATTGAATGGCACAAAGAAAGATCTTTGGCCTCTAATGATTTGATATAGCGCAACATTTCATGTTCCGAATGATGCGAATTAAACACCGGATGCGTTAAATAAGCACTGCTACGTTGTAATTGTGCAGGAATAGTTGTCTCTACGTTTTCAACAACATTTACGCTGTCTGTAGCAATCGCTTTAACTTTAGAGAAAATGCGTACCAAAAGTGCCACATCTTCAAAATTGGTGGTTTCATCTAATGAGATGTTCACCAAAGTCCCTTGATAATTTAAGTTAATATTGTTGTCTAAGCAGTCTTTATGTATTGCACCACTTAGGTCATTTAATTCTACCTGAATGGTATCAAAATAAGCTGTATTCGAAACTTTATAACCAATTAGCTTTAATGATTCGGCTAAGCTTACAGTTAAACCGTGTACCCGTTCAGCAATGGCTTTTAAGCCTTTCGGCCCGTGATAAGCTGCGTAAAATCCAGCCATAATAGCCAATAAAGCCTGGGCTGTACAGATATTAGAAGTAGCTTTATCTCTGCGGATATGCTGCTCGCGGGTTTGCAGAGCCATACGCAGGGCATAATTGTTATTGCTATCAATCGTTACCCCTATTATACGTCCCGGAATTGAACGTTTATATTCTTCTTTAGTTGCAAAATAAGCCGCATGCGGACCTCCAAATCCCATTGGAACACCAAAACGCTGTGTAATACCCACAACCACATCTGCGCCCCACTCTCCCGGAGGAGTTAACAACGTTAAACTTAAAAGATCGGCAATTACGGTAAGCTTGATACTTTGCTCATGTAAAGCAGATGCAAAATCTCTGTAATCATAAACCTCACCGTTTGCAGCAGGATATTGTACTATAGCACCAAAGAAATCGGCATTTGGCACAAATTCTTCATGGCTACCGATTACCAGTTCTATACCAAAAGGATTGGCACGGGTTTTTAAAATATCAATGGTTTGAGCAAAAATAGCATCAGAAACAAAATATTTATTGCCTTGCCCGTTTTTACGTAAACTGTATTGCATAAACATGGCTTCGGCTGCCGCAGTACCTTCATCCAGTAAAGATGCGTTGGCAATCTCCATACCTGTAAGGTCAATTACCATCGTTTGAAAATTCAGCAAAGCCTGTAAACGACCTTGGGCAATTTCTGCCTGATAAGGCGTGTACTGCGTGTACCATCCCGGGTTTTCAAAAACGTTACGCAAAATAACGCCCGGTGTAATGGTATCATAATAACCCTGACCAATGTAAGATTTGAAGACCTTATTTAATGAAGCAGTTTGTTTCAAAGCTGCCAGGTAATCTACCTCCGATTTAGCTTTAGGTAAATTTAAAGGCTGTTTTAACCTGATGGCCGCCGGTACAGTCTGTTCAATTAATTCGTCTATTGATTTTACACCAACGGTTTTTAGCATTTCCGCTGTATCAGCCTCATTTGGAGCAATGTGGCGATCTTTAAAATTTTCCTGGTAATGGATATTTAAGCTCATGGAATAATCGCATTTTTAATGCCGCAAAGGTACGGATTTAAAAGAGATAAATAAAGCTTTGCAAATATTATAAAGCAATAATTACACAGCTACAGCGCTCATGTATTACAACTGCTTATGCAATGCACTCACAACATTCTTAAAAAGAATATATTTTCAATATCAGGTTTCTTTTCAGCAACTTATATTTTCAGATTTTATGTAATTTAGATCTATAAATCTCATAAAAATGAAAGCAAAAAGTCTATTCCTTTCCATTGTCATTCTGCTCACTTACAGCTTTAACACAATGGCTCAAACTAAATTAACAGCCGGCGATATTTTAAATGAAGCCATGAAAGAGGCCAAGGCCACTCATAAAAAGGTTTTCATCAAGTTCAGCGCTTCGTGGTGCGGCTGGTGCCATAAAATGGACGATAGCATGAAAGATCCTAGCATTAAAGCTTATTTCGATAACAACTTTGTGATGCGCCAACTAATTGTGATGGAGAACAAAGACAAAAAAGATTTAGAAACGCCTGGTGCTGAGGATATGATAAAGAAATACAATAGTGAGGGCTTTGGTATTCCTTTATGGTTCATCTTTGATGAGAACGGAAAACTACTGGCCGATTCTCATATCCGTCCTGAAGGAACTGGTTTTGAAACCAAAGGTACTTCTATTATTGGCTGCCCGGCTTCTGAACCAGAAGTGGCTTTGTTTATTGACATTCTAAAATCGACTACCAAACTAAAAGAGGCAGAGCTTAAGAAAATTTACGGGGTTTTTAGAAAAAATGACCCTCAGTATAAGGGGTAATCATTAGATATATTGTAAGAAGCTGTTTACTCTACTAAAACGTCATCCTGAACTTGTTTCAGGATCTTGTAATTAAAAGATTCCGTATCGAGTACGGAATGACGAAAAATTAAACACAGCTTCTTACCCTTAGCGGGTTACGCTCCAACCCGTTTCCTTCTTGTATTTTAAACGGTAGGTTTTATTGATAAAATCTGCACTGTCATCAGGGTTTTTCTCAAAGAAAGAGAATGGTGTATTGACCTTTTTTAACGTTACCGTAATTTTTGCACTGCTACTGTTCACCATCGAAAAATCAACGGGTTTCTCATCAGACAGCTCGTAAACTACCGCTTTTACCGTTGCATTATCTTTTTGCTGTTTCAGCACAAATGCGCTGGCTTTATCTGTAAGCTTAACCATATACACGAAACTGCTGTCTTTTGATAGGAATTTCTTTTTAGCATTAACTCTTGTTAAACCAATATACCCCTCCTGTTCCAGCTTCTGATAAACTTCCAGTTCTTTGTATTCTTTCTCTGAATTAAATTTTAGTTCTCCCACCGAAACCTTTCCTGTTTTATATTCAGGATTGCTTTGCAGGTATTTGGTAACTTCTTTACCCGCCTCATCGGCATTGATACTGGTCTTATCTTTACATGAAACCGCAATCAGGGTTATCAGCGCAAGAAATACAATCTTTTTCATGGGCTTTTTATTTTAAATTTATCAGCCTTTTTTAAATTTTCCAAATTAGGCAAAATCATCGAACCCAGAATAACTGCTACACCTAACCATCTTAATAAGCTCACATTTTCATGCAATACCAAAGCCGACATGCTTACGGCTACAGGCAATTCGGCCGAACTTAAAATAGAACTTAAGGTTAAGCCTATTTTAGGAATACCGCTTGCAAAACATAAAGGAGGTATCACCGTGCCAAACACAGCCAGGATCAATCCCCATTTTAAAAGACTTCCGCCCAAAGCTCCATTTGTTAAAAAGTGAGGGGGTAAAACACAAAAAATCAAAATACAGGCCCCGGTAATCATCAATGCACTTTTCTTTAGCGGCGGATACTCATTCCCCAATTTACCATTCAGCATTAAAAATATAGCATAGAAAAATGCGGCCAGCATACCAAAACCAATCCCCACAGGATTTAGCTTAACATGACTGGTTTCAAAATAGCCACTTGCGGCAACCGTACCAGCCAAAATAAGAAAAATAGCCATTACCTGTAATGTATTGGGCTTTTTCTTATAAATAACCAATTCCAGCAATACGCTTATCCATACAAACTGCATCAATAAAATAATGGCAACAGATGCAGGAATATATTTTACACATTGATAATAAGTAAGACTTACCAAACCAGTAAAGGTACCTGCCAACATCAGCTTAAACCAATGTGTTACGATTACAGGCTTAGGCTTATCTTTTGGCTGTGCTTTTTGTTGTATGGCATAAATTGTCCATAATAAAACTGCACCAAATAGCGCCTGCGTACCCGTTACATCTCCTAAGGTATAACCTTCGGCATAAGCCAGTTTAACAAACGTGGAAAGAATACCAAAACTACATGCGCCCAACAGCACCAATAAAATCCCTCTTAGCATATTAGGCGAGTTGTTTTAAGTATAACTGAACTGTATTTTCTAAACCATAATACAAAGCATCGCAAACCAATGCATGACCTATAGACACTTCTAGCAAATTGGGGATCTGTTGTGCAAAGTATTTTAGATTATGTAAATCCAGATCATGTCCTGCGTTTAAACCCAAACCTAATTCTTTAGCTTTATATGCAGCGGCCATATAAGGTGCTATAGCTTTTTCGCGATCTGTATGATAGTGTTTAGCGTAATCTTCCGTATAAAGTTCAATACGATCTGTTCCGGTAGCCAAAGCGCCTTCTACCATTTCTACAACCGGATCAACAAAAATAGAAACTCTTATACCTTCCGATTTAAAGAGTGCTACCATTTCCTGTAAATAGGTCTGATGTTTAATGGTATCCCAACCATGATTTGATGTAATCTGGCCTAAAGCATCGGGAACCAAGGTAACCTGTGCTGGTTTGTTCGCCAAAACCAGGTCAACAAACTTTTGCTCACGACAATTGCCTTCTATATTAAATTCAGTAGCAATTACTTCTTTAAGATCAAATACGTCCTGGTAACGGATATGGCGCTCGTCTGGGCGTGGATGTACAGTTATGCCCTGCGCACCAAAGCGCTCGCAATCTAAAGCTACCTTAACCAGATCTGGGTTATTTCCACCCCTACTGTTACGTAAAGTAGCTATTTTATTGATATTGACTGATAGTTTTGTCATGTTGCAAAGTTAGCTTAATGTTAGAACACTATTGTAATTTCTATGAAAAATACCCTAACTTAATGCATTTAAGTTATACGGAATCAATCTTATACTTGTTTCATCTATTGTATGTTATTAAAGCTGTTTTACCAAAGTCTGTCTTTAAGACTTAAGTTAATTGTGCTCTGTTGCTGCTTTTTCTTAAAGAGTAATGCCCAATATGCTGAAGATTTGAGTGCATATAAAGCCATTTATGCCTTAGCTGTTAACAATAGCGAGAAATATATTGCCATTAGAAGTTTTAAATCGAACCAAAAGAAATACTTGTTGCTGGTAGATCTGCAAAACCTGAAAACCAAGATAGAAACTGTAGAACTTTATCAGTTAAGCAATGTAGATTTTAGCAACATTAGAGCTATGTTCAAAAATTCGCCTTATGTAAAGGTGATGGAAAGCATTCTTTCTAACGATAAGGCCATACAAAACTCAGGATTGAATATGCCTTTAAGTGGCAAAAACGGAATTACTTTAACCGTTGATCTGTGCCCTTCGCACAAAGAAATGGACCGGGTAATTGTAAGCGATCTGCTGTCGAGTTTTAAAAATGCACAGCCTATTCCTATTTCTTTTTCCATATCGGGCAAATGGCTATTGAAACATCAAGCTGATTTTGACTGGCTCAAACAACTTCAGGATAAAAAACAACTGGCTATTACATGGATCAATCATTCCTATAACCACAAGGTAAATGAGCTTCCCCTTTCTCAAAATTTCATGCTGGCAAAAGATACAGATGTGCAGGCCGAAGTACTGGAAAACGAACAATTGCTTTTAAAAAATGGCATTGTACCTTCAGTTTTTTTCCGCTTTCCGGGATTGATTTCTAATCAGAAACTGGTTGAAAAAATCATGCACTTTGGTTTGATACCCGTTGGTTCTGACGCTTGGCTAGCTAAAGGTGAAAAAGCAAAAAACGGAAGTATTGTATTGATCCACGGCAATGGCAATGAAGAGCCTGGCGTAAAAGATTTTATTGCTTTGCTGCAAAACAAAAAGAGTGATATTGTTGGCAGGCAATGGTCTTTGTTTGATCTTACGCAGGGTATTTTGTCTTCGTTTAAATGATATTTGAGTTGAAAGTAGAAAGTTGTAAGTTAAAAGTCTAAAGCGGAAAGCAGAAAGCCAAAGACGATCAACGAGAGGGGGAAATGAAAAGTTGTAAGTTAAAAGTCTAAAGCGAAAAGCAGAAGCCAAAAACGAAAGACGATCAACGAGAGGTGGAAATGAAAAGTCTCACATCTCCTATCTAAATACTAATATCTAAATACTAACACCTATTTATCCTCTTTTATTAATTCTATCTTATCAGCCTTGAACCTGCCATTGATAATTTTACCTGTTACGTTGGCTTTACTTACTGCATTGCAAAAACCCTCATCACCGTGTGCATCTCCAAAATCATCTATTTTTCTGCCATCCACAAAATAAGGTTTTCCATCGATACGTACGGCCAAATCACAGCTTTTGCCTTTCATTTTAAACTGGCACTCTCCGCAGGCAATTTCAACCACTTGATTGGTAATGGTTTTAGAAACTGTTTTCTTGGTTTTAGTTTGTGCATTTGCGCCTAAACCTAAGCCCAAAAACAGCAAAAATATAAGTTTTTTCATTGCTCTTTGTTTTTATAACGCAAGGTAATCTTAATCACAGAACACACCAAAAGTTTAAAAATTATATAACAAAAAAGGGACATACTCAGTATATCCCTTTATCAGTAGTTAAACTGGAATTAATATCTGTAAGCTTCTGGCTTGTAAGGGCCTTCTACTTTAACACCTATATAATCGGCCTGATGCTGATCCAAAGTATCTAGCTCAACACCAATTTTAGCCAAATGTAAACGTGCTACCTTTTCATCTAAATGCTTAGGTAACACATAAACTTTGTTCTCATACTGACCAGAATTTGTCCAAAGCTCTAACTGCGCTAAAGTTTGGTTGGTAAATGAGTTACTCATTACAAAACTTGGGTGACCAGTTGCACAACCTAAGTTTACCAAACGACCTTCTGCCAATACAATTACATCTTTACCATCTATGGTATATTTATCTACCTGAGGTTTGATCTCAACTTTGGTATGTCCGTAATTTTGATTTAACCAAGCCATATCAATCTCGTTGTCGAAGTGACCGATGTTACATACTACAGCTTTATCTTTCATGGCTTTAAAGTGCTCGCCACGAACAATATCACAGTTACCTGTAGTAGTTACAATGATATCTGCTTCTTTTACAGCGTTAGCAAATTTCTTCACTTCATAGCCTTCCATTGCAGCTTGTAATGCACAAATTGGATCAATCTCGGTAACGATTACACGTACACCTTGTGAACTTAATGAAGCTGCAGAACCTTTACCCACATCGCCATAACCAGCAACAACCGCTACTTTACCTGCAAGCATTAAATCTGTTGCTCTACGAATTGCATCAACAAGAGATTCACGACATCCGTATTTGTTATCGAATTTAGATTTGGTAACCGAATCATTTACGTTAATAGCTGGTAAATGCAAGGTTCCGTTTTTCATGCGCTCATATAAACGGTGTACTCCTGTAGTGGTTTCTTCTGATAAACCTTTAATTCCAGCAATCAGCTCAGGGTATTTATCAAAAACCATATTGGTTAAATCTCCACCATCATCTAAGATCATATTCAACGGTTGACGCTCTTCACCAAAATGAAGGGTCTGCTCAATACACCAGTCAAATTCTTCGGCTGTTAAACCTTTCCAGGCATATACCTGAATACCCGCAGCAGCAATTGCCGCAGCAGCATGATCTTGTGTTGAGAAGATATTACATGATGACCAGGTTACTTCTGCGCCTAATTCAACCAAAGTCTCAATTAGAACAGCTGTTTGGATAGTCATGTGCAAACATCCTGCAATACGTGCACCTTTAAGGGGTTTAGATTGACCAAATTCTGCTCTCAACGCCATTAAACCCGGCATTTCGGCTTCCGCCAATTCGATCTCTTTGCGGCCCCATTCCGCCAGTGAAATATCCTTAACTTTATAAGGAATGTAAGTAGTCTCTACTGATGACATATTTTTTATTTTTTAATTAGGCTACAAATTTACGGTATAGCTTTGTGAATACCAATTATAAACACATAGGCACTTAGCTTTTTATACAAAAAATTGACAAGTATTCGTTCTAAAAAACTGTAGGCCAAAACTAATGTACTATCTATGTATCTACATGTTAATTAAAGTTTTATGACTTCTCAATCTCCTTCAGGCTACTCATTTTTTTGTATTCTAAGAAACCTTTGATGTCTTCAAAGTGTTCGCGAACACGCTTATTACCAAATTCAAATACTTTATTAGCTAACCCATCTAAGAAATCTCTATCGTGAGAAACTAAGATTAAAGTACCATCAAAATCTTGCAATGCTTCTTTGATAATGTCTTTGGTCTTCATATCCAAGTGGTTGGTAGGCTCATCCAGGATGAGCACGTTTACCGGTTCTAATAGAAGTTTAATCATGGCTAAACGTGTTTTTTCTCCACCAGATAATACTTTTACTTTTTTGGTTGTATCATCTCCACTGAACATGAATGCACCTAGCAGATCTTTGATTTTTACCCTTACATCACCAACTGCAATTTGATCAATCGTATCGAAAACCGTTAAGCTTTCATCTAAAAGAGAAGCTTGATTTTGAGCAAAGTAGCCGATTTTGGCATTATGCCCAACTTTTAACGAACCCTCAAAGTCAATCTCGCCCATAATGGCTTTAATCATGGTCGATTTACCTTCGCCATTTTTACCAACAAAAGCTACTTTTTCTCCTCTCTCAATCACCATCGATGCTTTTTCGAACACCACATGGTCACCGTATGCTTTAGTCAACTCTTCAACAATTACCGGATACTGGCCAGAACGTGGCGAAGGCGGGAATTTCAATCGCAAAGCTGAAGTATCTACTTCGTCTATTTCTATCACTTCGAGCTTCTCCAGCATTTTAACCCGAGATTGCACCTGCAATGTTTTAGAGTAAGTACCTCTAAATCTATCAATGAACTCTTGGTTGTCGGCTATGAAACGTTGTTGCTCTTCATAAGCTTTTAATTGGTGCTGACGACGCTCTTGACGCAATTGTAAATAATGTGAGTACTTCGCTTTGTAATCGTAAATACGTCCCATGGTTACCTCAATGGTACGGTTGGTAATGTTATCTACAAAAGCACGGTCGTGGGAAATCACGATAACTGCTTTGGCCGATGTAACCAGGAAATCTTCCAGCCACTGAATACTTTCAATATCCATATGGTTGGTAGGCTCATCCAGTAAAATTAAATCAGGTTTTTTTAAGAGGATTTTAGCCAGCTCTATACGCATACGCCATCCACCAGAAAACTCTGATGTTGGACGGGTAAAATCGCTACGTAAAAAGCCTAAACCTTTGAGTACCTTCTCTACTTCAGCATCATAATTGGTTTCTTCTATAGAATAGAATTTCTCGCTGAGTTCTGATACACGTTCGATTACTTTCATGTAATCGTCGGTTTCATAATCGGTACGGGTTTCTAACTGCTTGTTAAGGTCTTCTAGCTCATCACGCATCTGATACACTTCTTCAAAGGCTTTAGAAGTTTCTTCGAATACCGTTAAATGGTCTTGTGTTAATAAATGCTGAGGTAAGTAGGCTATTACTGCATCTTTTGGTCCAGTAACATTGCCACTGGTAGGTTGCCCTACACCAGCTATAATTTTCAATAGCGTTGATTTTCCTGCACCATTTTTGCCCATCAGGGCTATTTTATCGTTTTCATTGATTGAGAAAGAAACATCACTGAAAAGAGTTGTCCCTCCAAAAGAGACAGAAACATTATTTACGTTGATCACGAGTTGTACTTATTAAATATCGGCGCAAAGATAAGCGTATCTGTGAGCTAACAAGAAATAATATCTAATGATGTGGTATGAATTACAAACTACTTAAATTTCGTTCTTTTTTGCTTGTCAATCTGAGCTTTGTCGGTCTGAGCTTGTCGAAGACCTCTATTGAAAAATGTTTCGACAAGCTCAACATGACATCTGTACTCTTCACTTTGCAATAGAACAGTATCGGCATGAAAGGACATTTACATTAAATTTCTACAGCTCCCTGATCCAGATATTTCTGAAACTGATCGGCTCGCTTGGATCGCCATGATCCTGCAATTTGATGGGTAATGGCCCATGTACTTTCTGGTAAGAAGGTTTACCAATGTATTGTGTTGGCCCGGTAAGCTCTACATTATTCTGTACCAGAACGCCATTAAAAAATACGGTAACTCTCGCTGCCGATTTCAGGCTACCATCTGCATTAAAAACGGGAGCTGTCCAAATTACATCATACACTTGCCACTCGCCCGGTTTTCTGGCCGGATTGGCCAAAGGCACAAACTGCTTATAGATACTGCCCGCCTGTCCGTTGGTATAAGTATCATTATTGTAACTGTCTAATATCTGCAATTCATAGCCATCATCGCCACCACCCGTAGAAGCTAGGAACAATCCGCTGTTACCACGTCCCTGCCCTTTTCCTGTAATATTTTCAGGTATCCTCCATTCAAGGTGTAACTGGTAGTTGCCAAAAGAACGCTTTGTCTCAATATTTCCGGTTCCTTTCTTAACTGTAAAAATACCATCAGCTACTGTCCACATAGCTGGTTTGGTTTTATCTTTTACCGAAACCCATTCATCCAGGTTTTTACCACCAAATAAGATAATTGCATCAGAGGGAGCTTCTCCCTGTGTTTTTGCCGGATTTACTTTTAGTGGTACAGGTTGGTAAACTTCTGTATCTTGTGGTTTCTGAGCTTTGGCTATATTAAAAGCCATAATCAAAGTTATGCAGGGTATAAAAATTCGTTTCATATAAATCGACCGGATATTTAAATTTTCAAAAATTTTAATGCAATTTAAAGATTTGAAATTATGTTTATGCTCTCAAGAGATTATTATTCTTAGCTTTTTACGTTGAAACATGCTTTTATTATCAAGTAACCATCAGTTATTGCAATGGCTCGAAAGTCATCTGTTAAGCTGTCCTTTTAAGCGGCTAACCAGTCTTGATTGCCCGGGTTGTGGTTTTCAGCGTTCGGTATTGAGTATTTTAAAGGGCAATTTTATAGAAAGTTTTAAATTCTATCCGGCTACTATACCTTTTTTTGCTTTAATCGTATTTGTCTTTCTACATCTTAAATTCAATTTTAAAAACGGCGCATTTTTTATTAAAATTCTTTACATTTTCATCAGTATGATTATTGTAATTAATTACATTTACAAAATAAAAACTCACCAGCTTCATTAAAACCTATGTCAGAAGAAACGCAAACGCCCTCTAACCCTGAATCTAACCCACAAGGGCAATCTCAAGGACAAAATCCTTACCCTCCTAATTTTCAGCAACAGCCATTTGGTTACCATTACCAGCCGGCATTACCTAATGCTACCGCTGGACTTATATTAGGTATTTTATCTATTGTAAGTTGCTGTTGTTACGGAGTTCCGGGAATTATTTTTGCCGTTATTGCTTTGGTTTTAGCCAAAAAAGACAAACAGCTTTTTGCTGTTAATCCCATGTGGTACAGCCAAAGTTCTTTCAAGAATTTAAATGCGGGCAGGGTGTGTGCTATTATAGGTTTATCATTAAGCATCTTGTATTTATTATTTTACATATTGTTTATCGTATTATTTGGGTTTAGGGCAATTAATAACCCTGATGATGTGCAGGATCTTTTAAATTCATTTGACATTTGATCTTAAAATAGCAGACCGTCAGGTATTTGTTAATTTACAGACTATTCTTTTGCACTCTATTTTGTTTAGTTATCTTTGCAGACTGATAAAAAATTAATACAAGCATGTATCCAGAATATTTAGTTGCACCAATGCGTGCCGAGCTAACCAATGTTGGCTTTGAAGAATTAAAAACTGTTGAAGAGGTAGACTCTGCAATTAAAAGTGAAGGTACTGTATTTGTTGTGGTAAATTCTGTTTGTGGTTGTGCGGCAGCAAATGCACGTCCGGCAGCAAAATTAGCCGCAGCTAATACCAAACATCCCAACAAATTGGTAACTGTATTTGCCGGAATGGAAAAAGATGCAGTTGACAGAGCTAGATCTTATATGATGCCTTTTCCACCTTCATCGCCTTCTATGGCTTTGTTCAAAGATGGTAAATTGGTTCATATGATAGAACGTCACCAGATTGAAGGTCGTCCGGCACAGATGATTGCCGACAGCCTGATTGATGCTTTTGATCAACATTGTTAACAGATAAAGAAAACAAAAAAAGGGGCAAAGATTAATCTTTGCCCCTTTTTTTATGGATTATGGTTTGGCTTTACTCAGATGTGCTAGAAAGAACCTGATTACTTCGAGATTAATTTCTGAAGTAGTCCAATGCCCTACTTTTTCATAGGTCTTAAATTTTGCGCCTACGCCTTCCTGTTCGTAAATGCTTTGGCAGTTTTTGTACCTACTTTGCACATCACTACCTAAAAAGATATTGATCAGATCTTGCTCTTTCTTATTGTAAGCATCGTCATATTTAACAGCATCATTATCATCTAATGCGCCCATATAAATGAACTGAGAAATAGCTTTATAGGTTTTCTCATCAAAATCATAGCCGGCTATTTTCTTAAAATCAGCTAGTCCTAAAGGATAGGCAAACTTCTGACCCTTATAAGTTTTTAAAGGGAGCATCAGTTCTCCGTTAAATCCACCCATGGCAGCAGCTTTGATCAGTTGCGGATGCAAATACAAAAAGCGGTTGGTAAATGTGCCCGATGCCGAAAAGCCATTCATAAATACTTTATCTTCTACCTGAATATCCATCTGTTTTAATCTTTCTTTAGCATCAGCTATCATGGCTACCAGCTGTAAGTCGAGGCGTTTCAAATCTGTTGCTTTTTCCAGCATTACATCCCTATCTAAAGCATGACTGTAAACCAGAGGTTTTGATTCCAATCGCGGAAATACAGGCACCAATAAGGGCACTTTAATTTCTGTTGAAATGTTATTACCTATAGAGCTTATTGCAGCCTGAGCTATAGCACTTTTACGATGATCTTCTATGTTATCGCTTAGTTTGCCTGTATTGTTGGGTTCTACTAAAAGACAATTCAGTTTTTCTTTATTTAAGCCTTTGGGTACAAAAAGTATATAAGCATTATTAAATCCTTTTTTCGGATTGGCCTCAACAATAACCAAGCTGTCTTTACGAAATATGCTGTTTTTCAATTGTTCCTGTGCGCTTGCAAAGAGAGGCAACAACAGCACAAGAAGTACGTTAATCTGTTTCATTTTCATGTATGTTAGGTTTATTAAGTATTGGATTTCAAACTGGTACATTTATTACAAACAATCTGATTAATTATAGATGAGATCAAACTATTTTATTGCTGTTCTGCAGAGATAGTATGGCTTGCCATTTCGATTTATTAAAATCTGATTACATTTTTAAGCTGTCATAAAGGTATTTTTGAACTGTAAAATAGATGAACGGCATGGAGCAAATAACGATTAGGCAGGCAAGTATAAATGACCTGGAATTATTGCAGGAAATTGGCAGACAGACTTTTTCTGAAACTTTTTCGGCAGAAAACTCTGCAGAGAATATGACTAAATATTTAGAAGAAAGCTTTGCAGCTAACAAACTAGGTGCTGAACTGAACAATAAGGATTCATATTTCTATTTTGCTGTATTTGACCACAGGGTTATCGGATATTTAAAACTCAATACCGGACAATCGCAAACCGAAGCCCAAGTCGATAAAGCACTCGAAATTGAACGCATTTATGTTTTACAAGAGTTTCATGGCAAAAAAGTGGGGCAATTACTTTATGATAAAGCGATGGAAGTTGCGAGCCAGATCAATGCTTCTTATGTGTGGCTTGGGGTGTGGGAACAAAATCTGAGAGCGCTTAAGTTTTACATGAAAAATGGTTTTGTTGAATTTGACAAGCATATTTTTAGGTTAGGCAATGAAAAGCAGACAGATCTTATGATGAAAAAAGTGATGTAATTGACTGTAGCATTTCATTGCTTCTGCTACAGATTATTTATCCAGAAAATTCTCGATAATCGGCACTATAAAATCGGTGTTTTTATAACCAGGCTTTAGCGTGGTAATCTCACCTATGTATTCGCCATGTCCACCCGGTACAATAACCAATTTGCTTTGGGGTACCAATCTCGACATAGCGACAATATGTTCTGGTAAAGCCACATCTTCATTACCATTAATAAACATGACCTGCGATTTAATGGCTTTTAATTGCTCATCTGGAAAATCTTTGAAATTGTTCATCCTTGCTTCACATTTCAAATTCATGTTCATAAGCTTGCTGCTGTCAGGATTTACCGCCATAAAGGCATCTTTATAAGGTTGCGGCATTTGCGCAAATGTTGCATTTTTCATGAACTCCCAAAACTGCGGAAAAGTTCCATCTCGCTTCAATAATACGGATGCAGCAATGATCTTACCTGATATTTCTGGGTGTCTTATAGCCATTTGTATCGCCGTCATTCCGCCATTGCTAAAACCAAATATATCTCCTTTAGCAATACCCAGATTTTTCATCAGTACTGCAACATCATCTGCATCCTGCTCAAAAGAGATCGGAGTATTTCTGTCGCCTGTACGTCCGTGAGCTTGGAGCTCAACACAAATAAGCTGCCTGTGTAAAGCAAGCATGGGCATTACCCTGCCAAATGTAGTTTGTATTGTAGAACCTCCGCCATGAAGGAGCACAAGCGGATGCCCCTTTCCATAAATCTCATAATACATTTTAATGCCATTAACTTCCGAATAACCTTTGCGGGGACTAAGGATCCGATTTGTTTTTGCTTTCATCTGATCGTGCTTAACTTGTGATCTAACTGTAGCCATACACCACAACAATATTGCCATAGTGCAAACAACTATTTTTTTCATATGCCTAGTTTTAATCCAAAATTGTTCTCATATGATTGAGCATTTGCAACCAGCTTGGATATGCGCCCGTTCTTTGAGCCAGTTCCTGCGAAACCGTCTGTCTTAACTGCAATTTCGTTTTTCCATTTTCTTCTGTAAAAGTTACCGTAACCAAGGTTGCACCCGGCCAGTTCGGATCCATTCCTATAGTGGCAGGATCAATAGGCTCACCATTCTCATCGGCATTAACCAAAGTAAATACAAGTTTTGTATAAGGTGCTACCTCTTTATATTCGCCTATGCACCAGCAATCGCCAAACTGCGGATTGGAAATGCAGGAATGAAATTGTCCACCTGTTTTAACTTCAATTTTTTTAAAATGAATACTGCAACCATCGGGCGCATACCATTGTATTAATTTTTCAGGATTGGTCCATGCGCTGAAAACTCTTTCAGGGCTTGCATTAAAGGTTTCTTCTATAAAAACCTCTTTTTTATTTACACCATTTTCCATTTTATTCTTTTTATCTGTTAATATTCTTTTTTATCACTATTCATGTGCTTCGCTTGTATTTCTTCCTGTTCTACAAATTGTTTCAGGGCATTTAATCTTCCTTTCCATAATTTGTGATACTGCTCAACCCACTCATGCACTTCGTTCAGTTTTTCAAGTTTAGCTTCGCATAAACGCTCTCTACCTGATTGTTTAATATTGAGCAAACCACATTCTGAAAGAATTTTAAGGTGCAGAGAAACAGCCTGACGGCTTACCTCAAATTGCTCTGCAATAGTATTAACATTAACGGGTTCTTTGGCAATCATTCCTATAATTGCCCTTCTGGTAGGATCGGCTATGGCCTGAAAAACATCTCTGCGTGCTTCCATATTATGCAAGTATTTGCTTGCAAATATAAAAGCAAGTATTTACTTGCGCAATTATTTTTTAATTTTTTTTCTGAAAGAAGTTTTAGCAGGCTAGTTCGCTTTCAATTCTATTACTCCTGTCTGGTATAAATTGATGGCTTTTTGTATAATGGCCTGAATGCTAGTTAAAGGTAAATCCTCATTGGGATCAAACAACCATATTTTCATTCGTGAACGCTTTTCTTGAACCAAGAATATTTCTTCAAAATGCTTTCCTTCAACTATGCCAATATAAGGTTGACGATATTTTTTATGTACCCACAAGTAGCAGAACATTTTTCCTTTATAGCTGAAAAAAGGCATTCCGTATTTCAAGGATGCTGAAATGTTTTGATCTTGATTGAGTATAATACTACGAAGTGCCAGCAGACAGCTTTTTATGGGCTCTTCATGTTGTTCATAAAAGTTTTCTAATGCATTCATCTTCGAACAAATTTAGTAGGAGGCTCGAACAAGCTTCCCTTCCTTAAAGGCCGTTTTTTATACTATTATTTTGTCAATCAAATTATTTTTTTGCTCTCTTTTGTTCAAACTCCGTCTTTAATATTTTGTACCAATTATGTGGAGTTCCTTCAAAATCAAATTCCTCAATAAAGTGTAAGCCTACTTTCTTTAAGATTTTATTTGAGCCTTCATTAGCAACATCAGCCAGTGCATAAACTTCATTAAGCCCCAGCTCATCAAAAGCATATTTCAGTGATGCCAATGCTGTTTCTGTTGCAATACCTTGCCCCCAATGTTTCTTTCTCAACCGGTAACCCAGATCGTAAAAATTGATGTGATGATTGATTTCGTCTTTAATGTATTTCAATCCAGTCCAACCTATAAATTCATGGGTGCTTTTATCAATAACAGCCCAACGGCCTATTCCATTATCTGTATATTGCTGCCTGATAAAACTGATCATCTCAGCAGCCTGCTTTTTATCTGTTACAGGTTTATTTCCCAAATATTTGTGTACTTCGGGATCTGAATCCAAGTCATACATTCCTTCAAGATCTTCGGGAATTATTTCTCTTAAGATGCACCTTTCTGTTTCTGCAAAAATTTTCATGTGTATGCTAATCGACTAGAAATCTTTATTGAGCAATTTTTCGAGCTCACCAAATGAAACGTTCATGCGTACGCGTCCTTGTTTGGCATAAGCGATTTCGCCGGTTTCTTCAGAAACAATCACAGCTACCGCATCGCTCAATTCTGATACACCTATACCTGCCCTGTGTCTTAAACCAAATTGTGGCGGCAGTTTATCGTTATCGGTAAGTGGTAAAATACAGCTTGCACTTTTGATCTTGTTCTCCGAAATAACTACTGCTCCATCGTGCAGCGGGCTATGTTTTTGAAATATACTTTCTAACAATCGCTTAGAAATCTTACCGTCTATGACCTCGCAGCTATTGGTAAAAAACTCTTCATCATAATATTTCACAAACACAATCAAAGCTCCTGTACGGGTCTTTTTCATGGTTTTACAGGCATCAATGATCGGCTTAATCCTTAACAGGTTGTCACGTTCTATATCTTTACTTCCAAATAAGCGGCCCCACCAGGCTTTATTCTTCTGCAAGAAAGTGCTTTTACCTATATGGAGCAAAAACCGCCTTATTTCGGGTTGAAATATAATCACCAGCGCAATAATACCCACACTCATAAACTTGCTGATAATAGCTGTGAGCAGGTTCATATGCAGGCTACTAACTACGTAATAAGCTATGAGAATGATGAACATTCCCAGTATCAGGTTTACAGCCAGCGTGTTGCGCACAAGGCTGTAAATGTAGTATACCAGAATAGCCACCAGCACAATATCAATGGCATCGAGCCAGTTGAATTTTAAGAAATCGAAATCAAGGCCTTTCATTTGTTTTACAAGATAGGGAAAATTAGGTTAACTGTAGGTAGTGTTTAATTGGTTAGTTAGTTGGTTGGTTAATTAGTTAATTGGTTAACTGGTTAACTGGTTAACTGTAGGATAGCTTTCTAAACATTGATTACAATAGACCCTGAAATAAATTCAGGGTGACGACGAGTTCAAGATACAACTAGAATTAATGTCTTGAGCAATTAAACTTTATTTACAGTATTCTATCAATCTCACACACTCTACCGCCTCTTTTACATCGTGCACTCTTAATATATTCGCTCCTTTTAGTAAAGCTACTGTATTCAATACGGATGTTCCGTTCAGGGCTTCTTCAGGTTTTATATTCAATAGTTTACAGATCATGGATTTTCTGGATACGCCCACCAATATAGGTA
Source organism: Pedobacter montanisoli (assembly GCF_022809115.1). GTDB lineage: Bacteria > Bacteroidota > Bacteroidia > Sphingobacteriales > Sphingobacteriaceae > Pedobacter > Pedobacter montanisoli. The sequence goes on from NZ_JALGBH010000001.1 coordinate 77,818, forward strand.
ACTCAAGTACTGATAAAGCTTCCATGTTTTTTAACAATTCATAATTGTGTTCCAGCGTTTTAGCGAAACCAAAACCCGGATCTATGATCATGTCTTTTACACCCTGCTTTTTCAAAACATCGACCTTTTCTAAAAAGTAACTCAACACTTCTTCTGTAAGATTGTTGTAAACCGGATCTTGCTGCATGTTTTGTGGTGTGCCTTTCATGTGCATCATGATATAAGGTACGCCCAGCTTAGCTACAGTGGCAAACATTTGATCATCCAGATTACCGGCAGCAATATCATTAATGATGTGCGCTCCTGCATTGATGGCTTTTTCGGCAACATCTGCTCTGAAAGTATCTATAGAAATAAGTGCATTAGGGAATTGCTTGTTTATTTCTTCTACCGCAGGCAGCAAACGATCCGTTTCTTCCTGGCTGCTGATATTTAATGCGCCCGGTCTGGAAGAATAAGCGCCCAAATCGATAAATGCAGCGCCTTCTTTGATAAAGTTTTCTACCTTTAAAAGGAGTTCATCTTTTACATTAACCCTACTGCTGCCATAAAACGAATCGGGCGTTAAATTGATAATTGCCATTACCTGTGGCTGACTCAGATCAACGAGCCTACCTTTGCAGTTAAGTGTTAATTTTCGGTTTAAAAATGTATCTTTAGCCATCATTAAATAAAAAAACAAAGTTAAAGTTACTCGTTAAAATTTTAGCATTTTGGCATCAAATACATCATTAGAATTCGATAAGGTTATTGCGGTATGTAAATCGCTGTTTTTAAAAAAGACCAAAGATTATGGTACTGCCTGGCGCATTTTACGTCCGGCTTCTATTACCGACCAGATTTTTATTAAAGCGCAACGTATCAGAACTTTAGAAGAGAAAAAGGTTTCGAAAGTGGGTGAAGATATCGGTTCTGAATATATCGGTATTGTGAATTATTGTATCATGGCCATCTTACAGCTCGAATTAAGTGAAAATGATCCGACCGATCTGCCTGTAAATATTGCTGAGCAATATTACGATGACAAGGTTAACGAAACCAAAGATCTAATGTTTGCCAAAAACCACGATTATGGTGAAGCTTGGCGTGATATGCGTATCAGTTCTTTAACTGACCTGATCTTAATGAAAATCTTACGCGTAAAGCAAATAGAGGATAATGAGGGTAAAACCCTGGCTTCTGAAGGTATTAAGGCCAATTATCAGGATATGCTCAATTATTCGGTATTTGCTTTGATTAAATTAGATGTAGGTTCTTAATTCATTGTTGTAATGACAGGTTCCGTTAGCAGATACAAACAAGAAATCGAAGAAACGGGTTTTACCACCATCGATAAAATCTATTCGGAGGAAGAAATAGCTGATATTCTAAAAATCATAGATACAACCGATTCTTCAAAAGAAACCTTCAGGAAATCAGATGATTTATTTGCTATAAGACAATTTTTAAAAGAAATTCCAGAAATAACAAGCCTGATCTTTAATCAGAAACTTAATCATTTAATATCAGATCTTTTTGGTAATGAATACTTTGTAGTCAAAAGCATTTATTTTGATAAGCCTGGTAAATCAAACTGGTACGTTTCATACCATCAGGATCTGACAATTTCTGTTGACCACAAAACCGACCATCAGGATTTTGGACCATGGACTAAAAAACAAAATCAATATGCTGTACAACCTCCTTTACATATTTTAGAGCGTAATTTCACCATAAGGATTCATCTTGATGATACCAATGAATTGAATGGTGCTTTAAAAGTTATTCCAAAGTCTCATTTAAAAAAAATATATCGACCTGAGAATATTGACTGGACAATAGAGAACGAGGTTATTTGTTCTATAAATAAGGGTGGTGTAATGATTATGAAGCCTTTAATTCTTCACAGTTCAAATAGAACCGTTAATCAGCAAAGAAGAAGAGTAATACATATTGAATTTTCAAATTCAGATTTACCCAAGGGAATAAACTGGGCTGAGAAATTTTACCAATAACATTAGGAGTAGTTATGCAAAAAACGCTTTTTCAGATTTCAAAATGGATTACCGGTCTGCTATTTATTTTCTCAGGTCTGGTAAAAATCAATGATCCTTTGGGTTTTGGTTATAAACTGCAGGAATATTTCGAAGTTTTCCATATTAGTTTCCTAAACAATTGGGCTACAGGTATTGCCATTTTGCTCTGTGTGCTCGAAATTCTGTTAGGCGCTATGCTTTTGCTGGGCTTCTTTAGAAATTTTGTATCAAAAGGTCTTTTGGCTTTAATTATCTTTTTCACATTCTTAACTTTTGTTTCGGCTGCTTTTAAGGTTGTTACTTCATGTGGTTGCTTTGGCGACGCTATTCCGCTTAGTCCTTGGCAATCGTTCATAAAAGACCTCATTCTCCTTGTACTTATTGTTATCATTTATAAAAACAGACAACTGATCCAACCTGTAACCGAAAATCTTAAAGTACAGCAAAAAGCAAGCATAGGCATTGCTCTGGTTGCTTTACTTATAGGACTTTACACGTATAATTTTCTACCTTTTATTGATTTTCTACCTTATAAAAAAGGTTCGAGCATTCCAGAATCTATGCGAATGCCACAAGGAGCTCCTGTTGATGAATATCTCATCATGTACGAATTGAAAAACAAAAAAACAGGAGAAACCAAAAAAATGAGCGATAAGGAGTATTTAGCGCAGGAAGTGTGGAAAGATGAAAACTGGGAAGTGGTGGGAACACCAGAGAGAAAACTGATTAAAGAAGGCTACAAGGTTAAAATTAAAGACCTGCACATCAGCGATACATCGGGTACCGATTATACCAAAGAATTGATTGAGAACCCTTACTATAATCTGGTGGTAGTTGCGTATAATTTGAGCGATGCCAACGAGAAAGCCATTGGTAATGTTAACGCATTAGCTTTAAATGCTGCCGAGCAATTTAATATCAGAACGGTTCTGCTTACTTCTTCATCGGCACAGGATGCCGATGCTTTCAGTAAAAGGAACAAATTGTTTATGGAAATCTTTTATGCCGATGCCGTACCACTTAAAAGTATGGTAAGAGCAAATCCTGGTGTATTATTGCTAAAAAACGGTATTATTGTAAATAAGTGGCATTACAATAGTTTGCCATCTTTTGACCAGTTAACTCAAAAATATTTCAGTAAATAAATGATCAACTACGCATTAAAAAAATTGCTTTATGGCCTGGCTGTTTTAGCCGGAGTAGTTTGTATTGTCTTTATTCTTTTTAACATCTTACCAGGCGATCCTGCCCGTATGACTATGGGTCAGCGTGCTGATGTGCAGTCATTAGATGCGGTACGTAAAGAATTTGGACTGGATAAATCTAAGCCTGTACAGTTTTTATTGTATGTAAATGATCTGCTCCCGCTTAGCATACATCCTTATAATGCCGAAACTCAGGAAAAATACCATTACATTAAACTGATTAAAATAGGCGATGATGCCCTGGTGCTGAAAAAACCTTACCTGCGTCGTTCGTACCAAACCAAAAGAGATGTAACCACCATATTGGCAGAAACTGTACCCAATACCTTTATACTGGCATTAACAGCCATGATTTTTGCGACCATTATCGGAGTATTTTTAGGTGTTTTATCTGCTATTTACAAAGGTAGCTGGATAGATAACTTAGCTAACAGTTTTGCTATTTTAGGAATTTCTGCTCCATCATTCTTTGCGGGGATTATCATTGCCTGGCTATTCGGTTTCGTATTATCTGACTATACGGGGCTCAACATGAGTGGCAGTTTATACAGCTACGATCCTTTTCGCGGCGAGATCATGACCTGGAAAAATTTATGGTTACCCATGATTACGTTGGGACTTCGTCCTCTGGCCATTATTGTTCAGCTTACACGTAGTGCCATGCTCGATGTTTTATCTCAAGATTACATCAGAACAGCCAAAGCGAAAGGCTTGGGAAGAAATGCCATTATCTATAAACATGCTTTAAAAAATGCTTTAAACCCGGTTATTACAGCCATTTCCGGTTGGTTTGCATCACTATTAGCAGGTTCTTTCTTTGTAGAATATATTTTTGGCTATAACGGTTTGGGTCGTACAACAGTAAATGCATTAGAAATGTCTGATTTTCCGGTAGTAATGGGCTCTATCCTGTTTATTGCCTTTGTGTTTGTGATTGTAAATATACTGGTAGATATTTTATATGCATGGGTAGATCCGCGTATAAAGTTGGCCTAATCCCTAAACGATATGTTAGCGGAGTTTATTAAATATACCTATTTAGCCGATCAGGTGATGATCAAAGCTTTAGCTGAAGCTAATTTTTCTATAGAAAAAGCCAATCGATTGTTTAGCCATGTGCTCACATCCCAGCATATCTGGGCAAAACGCATACTATTTCAAACACCTACCTTAGGCGTATGGGAAATGCTTGAACCTACAGATTTTGCCAAGTACAGTGAAGAAAATTTTAAGATGCTGAATGAGATTATAACCCATGTTTCTTTAGACAAGGTTATTGATTATACCAATTCATCGGGCCAAAGTTTTAGCAATAGAGTTAGCGATATTTTACTGCATGTATGTAATCATTGCACGTACCACAGGGCACAGATTGCTAGCATGCTCAAAGAAAATCAGGTGCAACCGCCCACAACCGATTACATTTTTTTTAAGCGCCAAAATCTGTTATGAAAATCTTTTTAGTAGGCTTTATGGGCTGTGGCAAAAGTACCAAAGCCAAACAATTGGCCAATCTTTTAAACTGCGAGCTTATAGACTTAGATGCTGTGATTGTTGCAGAGCAAAAAATGAGTATAGCCGACTATTTCTCTGCTCATGGTGAAGATGCCTTCAGGCAATTGGAAAACCAAACGCTAAAATCTTATGCTTACCCCGAAACCTGCGTTGTTGCTACTGGTGGCGGGTTACCCTGCTACTTTGACAACATGGACTGGATGAATGCCAATGGCGTAACTGTTTTTCTGGAAATGACACCTCCACAATTGGTTTCGAGATTACACAATCGCGAAAAAAGACCTCTTTTAAAGGGGATGGATGATGAGCAGTTACTGGACTTTATCATCAACAAATTAGAGGAAAGAAATCCTTTTTACCATAAGGCAAAGCTTACTGTAGATGCTTTTGATTTAAAAACCGAGGATTTGCTTAAAAAAATAAAAGCGATCTAAAATCAATACTTATCCAACCTAGAAACACCATTAAATCCTGTTATTGAATCAGGTAAGTTTTTTATTTCTATGGTTGAGTTTTTAGCAGGGATAAAAGTCTGATAAGTAAATTTCTTAGCTTGATTTTGGGGTACGCTGATAATGGTATAAGCTCTTTTTGCCGGTTCGGGATGATTGATGAAAGGTCTTGGCCCGTCGCCTATGCAACCTGCATTTAAAAGCCGTAATGTTTTTCTTTTGGAAGGATAATAAGCATGCTGATGCCCGCTAATGTACAGGTCTACATGATGCTGTTCAAACATTTCTTCGAGCATAGTTGCTGAAGCCAGAACTTCGCCTGCTTTATTTTTACTGCTTACAATGGCATAAAGTGGCAAGTGGCCTAATACAATACGCAGTTTTGCGGTTCTTGCGGCTTTACTATTGAGCTGCTCCTGCATCCAGTTCAAAACTTCGGGTTTAATTTGTGCTCCTGAAGCATCCCAGCTGATAAAAAACACCTTGTTATTGGTATAGCTAAAATAGAAAGGATAATTTTCATCACTTATAAAATCTAAGCCCAGGCTATCTTTTTTGCTCAGCCAGTAACGACTTGCCGCCTCACGGTCTTTGGTAAAATTTGGTGATGCATCGTGGTTTCCTACCGTAAAAGCAAAAGGAACTTTCATGGCTTTGATTTTAGCAAATACATTAACATCAAAGCTGTTCCACATAGCCTGTAGGTTTTCTTCTGTTAAAGAGGCCTTCTGTCCGGCAACCATATCTCCGCCACACAAGATCATATCAGGTTTAAGGGTTTTCAGTTCTTTTAAAGCTACATATACATCATCGTGATAAAGTATTGAACCATATCCTGAGTTGAGATCGCTGATTACGGCTATATTAAAATCTTTTTTAGATAAGACAGGCAATGTTTTGCCCTCACGGATAAAAGAAAGAAGAATTACCGAACCTGTAAGCAATAGCAGAAATAAAATCTTTGATTTCATATCATGTAAGTTTAGGCTAAGATACTTTTTTATTAAAGACTGCAGTAAAAAATGTGTGTCATGAATACTAAATATAGATCCTGAAACAAGTTCAGGATGACGAGAGAATAATACAAAAAAGGGATATAGGCTTTGACGGGCTCAGCCTGACATTACTATCCTTAAGATAATAACCCCAAAACGAGTTAAGGATAACATTCAAATAGGAACAGCACTATATCACCCATAACCGTCATGCTGAATTTTAGTTCAGCATCTTTAGAAAAGAACAGTAGACCCTGAAATGAGTTTAGGGTGACGAGAAATAATACAAAAAAGGAATAGGCCTCGACGGGCTCAGCCTGACATTACTATCCTTAAGATAATAGCCCCAAAACGAGTTAAGGATAACATTCAATAGAAACAGCACATCACCATAACCGTCATGCTGAACTCGTTTCAGCATCTTTAGGAGGAAATTCAAGCTGAAAGATAGGCTCTGAAACAAGTTCAGGATAACATAAAGGAAATAAAAAAACCGGCACGAGGCCGGTTTTAATCATACAGGTATTTATTAATGTGCATCTACAGGCACATTGGTATTCTTTTTAAATTTCTGTAAATACAACAATGGTATAGAACATAACATAATTAAACCTGCTACCCAATAGGCATCGCTATAAGTAAGTAACAATGTTTGTTTAATCAGGCTTCCTTCTATTGCTTTCATAGCCATTAATTTTGCATCTAAATAAGAAGCGCCTTTAGCCATAAAACCATGTATGTATGCATTTAAACGCTCGGTAAATGCAGGATTATATTCATTAATGTTGGTAATCAGATTGCTACGATGCACACCCTGGCGTACGTGAATTAAAGTAGTAAGGGCCGCTATCCCAAAAGAACCTCCTAACTGACGGCTCATGTTGTTCAGTCCTGAACCCTGTCCAATTTCGGGGCCTTTTAAATCCTGTATAGCTAGTGTAGTTAAAGGTACAAATAACAACGACATACCAAAACCTCGTATAACCAAAGGCCAGAAAAACTGATCCGGGCCCGATGAAAGTGTTGATTTGCTCAACATGCTACAGAAGATGAAGAACATCAACATCCCTCCTGTTGCCATAAATTGTGCCGGCACGCCTTTTTTAAGCATAATACCTATAAAAGGCATCATGGCAATGGTACACAAACCACCGGCAATAAATAGCTCACCCGTTTGCAGCGGTGTAAAGCCTAACAGGTTCTGACAGAATATAGGGAATACGAAAACCGAACCATATAAACCAAAACCCAGTACAAACGAAGTAAACATCCCTATAGAGAAACTGCGGTGTCGCATGATTTTAAAATTCACAATAGGGTGATCTGTACTGAGTTCTCGCCATATAAAGAGCAATGTTCCCAATACTGATGCCACAGCTAAAACGATAATATAACCGGTAGCAAACCAGTCTTCGCTCTCGCCTTTCTCCAATAAGGTTTGCAAACTACCCACCGCAACAGCCAGCAAACCAATCCCCCACCAGTCAATGGGTCGTCCTTTACCATCTTTTGGCGTTTCCTTGACGAACATATACGTACAATAGGCCGCCAGAATACCTACCGGAATATTCACGTAGAAAATCCACGGCCAGTTGGCAATCTCTAAAATATAACCCCCTATTGTTGGACCCACAGTAGGACCAACTACAGCCCCTAAACCAAATAATGCCGTAGCGATCCCCACATCTTCACGTGGCCAGGTTTCTATCAGAATAGCCTGTGCGGTAGAAATCAATCCCCCACCTGCAATACCCTGTAAAATACGAAAACCCACCAGTTCCCATAATGATGTAGCATTACCACATAAAAATGAGGCAATGGTAAAAACAATGATTGATGTTAAAAAGTAGTTTTTACGGCCAAACCTACTCCCTAACCAGCCCGACATGGGCAATATAATAACGTTGGCTACTGCGTAGCCGGTAGATAACCAGGCCACATCTTCTAAAGTGGCGCCAAGGTTACCTTGTATCTGTGGTAATGCAACATTTACAATGGTGGTATCAATCAGCTCAAGTAATGATGCCGTGATCACCGTAAATGTAATTACCCATTTTTTTAAACCTACTTCGGCCATTTTAATTTTTTTAAATAGATACAGATACTTTTACGCTCATGCCTGGACGTAATTTCTCTAATAATGCTTTGTCTTTGCTCGATATTCTGATCTTAACAGGTACACGTTGTACAACTTTAACAAAGTTACCTGTAGCATTATCAGGAGGTAATAAAGCACCTTTCGCTCCGGTAATCGGTGCAAAATTGTACACTTCTCCTTCAACACTTTCATTAGGAAAAGCATCTACATCTATTTTAACTTTCTGGCCTGTTTTTATTTTTTCAAGCTGGGTTTCTTTGAAGTTAGCAGTTACATAAATGCTGTTCTCGTTAACGATAGAGAACAGGGACTGACCTGCTTGGATCAACTGACCTTTTTGTACATTTTTCTTAGAAACAATACCTGTTGCAGGTGCTTTAATTTCTGTATAAGATAACTGAAGTTTAGCAAAGTCAACATCAGCCTGACGTTGTGTTACGCCTGAAGTACTTACACCTAATTGCGATTGAGTGGTACCTACTTGTTTTACCGCAGCCTGATACTGATCTAAAGCAGCCTGATAAGCAGCCTCAGCAGTTTCCTTTTGGGCTTTAGCTTGGTCAAATGCTTGTTTGGTTATTGAGCCGTCTTTGATCAGATTGGCATAACGGTCATAATCTTTCTGTGCAAGCTCTAATTTAACTTTAGCAGCTTCTATATTAGCTTTAGCAGTGCTGGTATTGGCAGAAGTTGCCACAATTTGCGCTTGCGATACACCTACCCCTGCATTTGCAGCTACCTGACCGGCCTGAGCTTGCTCTAACTTGATCTTATAATCTGCATCATCTAAAGTTACCAGAACATCGCCTTCCTTAACTCTGGTATTCTCCTCAAAATTAATTCCTTTTACATAACCACTCACGCGGGCTATTACCGGACTGATATCGCCATCTATCTGCGCATCGTCTGTATCAACGTGCTTGCTGTAATAGCTGTATTCTGTAAAACCAAATATGGCGCCTATAAGGAGAAGTACACCAAGTATAATTGGAATAAGTTTATTTTTCTTTTTTGCTGGCTTTGTCATATAGCGTATTGTTATTTTTTAGTTTGAAATTTTTCCTGTTGATTTTAATAAAGTATAATAAGCTAATCTTGCATCGGCTTTGGCCAACTCAAGGTTAATTTTAGCTTGGTATAAAAGCGTTTCTGCATCAATTCTGTCTGTTGCAGAGGCGATATTGTTTTTGTATTTCGATTCTAGCAATCTGTCGTTTTCTACAGCCTGCTCCACTGCTGTTTGCAATACATTGATCTTTTGCATAGTCAGCTTATAATTCTGGTAATTCTTATTGATCTCTGTTTTGATCTGATCGTTTAGAATATCTTTTTGCGTGGCTATTTCCTGTTGTTGGATTTTAGCTTCGGCTACCTTGTTTTTATTGCTCCATAGGCTACCAATGTTCCATGATAGATTTGCACCTAAAGTTACCGGTACAATAAACTGCTGGCTTGGTGGAATAAATGAACCGCTTGGATTGATATAGTACAGATTTGCACCTACGCCCAATGTAGGTCTGGTATTGGCTTTTATCGTTCTGATATTAAAATCGGCCACTTTCTGGTGCAAATCTGCCTGTTGCAATTCTTGTCTGTTACCAGCTGCCAAACTCAAATAAGTACTTAAGGGCTCAACAGCATTTAATGGCACATCTGCATCTGCAATCTTAATCTGAGTATCTTCAGGCAGGCCTAATAAAACATCCAGATTATAGTTAATGATTTTTCTGTTGTTATCAATCTCTAAATCTGTTAAAGACACGTTTGCTTGTTGTAATTGAAACCTCAACACATCATTTTTGGTAACCAGCCCTTGTTCAAAAAAGCGTTGTGCCTGTTTTAACTGACTGGCAACTGCAGCTAAGTTTTGCTCTACCACACTTTTGCTTTGATTGAGTTTGTATAGAGAAACGTAAGCATTGATAACTGCATAGGTTACTTCTTCTTTATTTTTTGAAGCATCTAATTGTGCAATCTCTTTAAGCAGTTTAGTAGATTCTTGTGCGTATTTTAATTTACCACCTCCGTAAACCAACTCCTGAACAGAAGCAGTTCCTACAAATGCATCGGCACGGTTAGGCAGGTGTATAGGATTACCACTACCTATTTTTAAGGTATTGGTTGGTATTTCTGCATGGTTATACATAAATCCAACCGAAGCTTCAGGCAGTACATTGTCTTTAGTTACCGCAATCTTTGCAACGGCCTCATCTATTTTTTGCTGAGACAGTTTTAAATTTTTGCTATTGGTAATTCCTAGGTCAATGGCTTCTTGAAGGCTTAAATTCTTTACCTGTTGCGCATAGCCCAGTACAGGAAAGAGTATCGCTACTAAAAAGCTTTTCATTTTAAATTGTATCATTTTTTGGTTTTATTAAATAGGTAAGCATCAAATCTTTTAGATGCGTAATTACTCTCTTTTTTATAATTTCGCGGTGCTGTTTCTTGCTTAGATCAATATCATTATCCGGGGCAATTTTACCGGGCGAATTGGTTACCATTGAAATGGTTCCCATAATGGTAATGATCGTCATCCTGATATCTACCTCCCTAAAAACACCTTCATTAATTCCTTGTTCTATAATGCGCTCTATCACTAACAAATTTTGGCGCATAGCTTCCTTAATTTTTTCAAATATTTCTGGTCTTAACGAAGAGAATGACAATTCTCTATGCATCATTCTATGAAAACTATAACTACCAACAATCCTATCGGCATACTGTTCAATAACTTTCATCAGTTTATCTAATGCCGATACCTGACCATCATGTATAAGGTTAAGCTGGGTTTTAAAACTGGATACCCGTTCTTCCATAATTTCTACGAAAACCCCCATTTTACCCCCAAAATAATAATTGATCATAGCCATATTGGCTCCAGATTCTTTAGCTATTTGGCGGGTAGATGTGGCCTCATATCCAAATTCTGCAAAAAGCTGTTCGGCAGCTTTTAAAATATCGGCTCGTTTATCTGCTTTTTCCATATCTTTTTTGCGGGCACAAATTTAATCAATCGATTGATTAAATTGCAAGACAAATTTTTATGGTTTTACAATTGAATGATATTTTAGTTTTCATAGAAAATAAAAAAGGTCACCTATTGCAAAGCGACCTTTTTTATATGAAGTTTTGATGAATTTTAGTTTAAGTTTTTAAGATAAGTCTCTTTTTGCTTTTCTATTTCGAGAACGGCAACTTTAATTGCAGAGCCTATTCTGGTGGTTTGCGGTTTAACCGCCATTGTGTTGATGGTAGTTAAGGCATCAGTGTACCATTTGCTCCACACTTCAATAATATGCTTTTCATCAGCAATTGCTTTACCATCGGCAATAGCTTTTTTACTCAGATCGAATTCTGTTTTTAAACGTGCCAAAGCATCATTTTTTACCTGAGATACCGTAGTCAAGGCTGTGTTTTCATTGGCCGTAACCAAAGTATAGGCAGCTGTTAAGGCACTTATACCTACATTTTTTAAAGTTGTTGGCGAAACTTTATCAATCCTATCGTTATCGGTATGGTAAAATACATCGGTAAAATGCCACATCAATAATCCCGGTATCTTATTTTGTAAAAATGGTGTATGGTCGCTTCCGCCTTCAAATGGGTTAAAGTTTACCACCCAGTTGGCATGTTTGCCCTGTGCCTTACAGATATCGAAAATAAAATCATTGTAATAATGAGGGAATAAATCTTTCTCTTTCACATCTCCTGCTCCCCATTCGCTGTGCTTATCGTTTCCACGGGTCCATATGGCCGAAGGATCGGGCATTTTCTCAATTAAAAAGCTTCCGCCGGTTTTCTGGGTATCTTCGCCTACCATATCTAAGCTCATTCCCCATTTTATACCTTTGGCACGCAGGCTATCTTCAACAATATATCTTCTGGTAGATACAATCTCATCGCCCCATAAAAATGTTAAAGTACGCTGAGGTTTAAATTTGCCTTGTTTAATTAAGTTAGCCGTTAAACGGGCCATTTCAGCAAGGGTACCTACTCCAGAAGCATTGTCATTTGCTCCAGGTTCTTGAACGTGCGCACTAAACACAAAACGTTCTTGTGGTAAAACACTGCCTTTGGCATTGGCTACAATGGTAAGCTCATCTGCCTGATATATTTTGGTTTGGATGTTTACTTTTAATGAAACCGCTCCTTTAAGGCAAGCTGCTTTTAGTTTTTCTTTTACGCCATAAGATAATAAAAGTGCCCATATTGGCGAATTAGGTGCTATGCTGCCAAACTGGATAGAGGTCTGGTGTTTTTCTGGCTGCGTATAGGCTGGCATACTGTAACCCATTACGCCAATAGCACCTGCTTTAGCCGCCATGTTCGCTAAGCGTGAAGCAGAAACATCTCCAAATACAATCTTACCTTTCAAATCTTTATCTTTCAGATCGTCTGGAGTACCTTTTCCTACAAATACCACCTCGGCGGTTACTCCGCCTTCTGGCGTAGAAGGACAATTGATAGGAATCATGTTACGGTTGGTTTTGAAAGCGATAAGTGGTGCATTTTCTCCCACTATGGTAACGCTCGCATCAACAGGTTCCCAGGTACTGCGTTTCATGGGGCGTTTCTCTATGCGATAGGTTAAAGGAGCCTCAAATTCATTGCTCTTTTCTTCAACAAAACCAGCTTTCTTTAAAATATCTTCCACATAATGAATACTTGCATTAAAGCCTGTATTACCTGGTACACGAAAATATTTCTCTACAAAGGCTGTAGTTTGAAAAGCATTCTTTTCGTTAAACCCTTCTCTAGTAAGTTTAAAATAATTATCTACCTGACTTTGCGCAAATAATGTAGCGGGCAAGGCAGTTAACAGCATTAAAAATATTTTTTTCATCAATGTAATTTTGGTTATAAGCTTATATAGGTAAAGAAGCAGTTCGTTTGTTCTTGTAATGTGGTAGCTAATTTAGAAGTTAATATGATTAATTTTCTTTTTACACTTAATTTTTACGTTAATTAATCTAGTTTTCCTTCTGCTCTTTCTTTACGTAGAAGTGCAGCAATATCAATTTCGGGTTTGCTTAAAAGAATAACCTGCGTACCCTTTTCTCTGGCCAATGGCGTTTCTAATCTTGTTAAAACATCTACATTCTGAAACAGGCTACGGTCTCTCGTAAAATCAACATTATTTACGTTTTTAATCCTGATTACAGTTTCTATTTTTCGGTCCAAGTCAAGCCATTTATCATAGTCTGTGTTAAATGCATTAGCTACCAGCCCTTTTTGTTGGGTATAATAGTTTATGGCTCCTGCCTGTCCATAATTATCACAAAGAATAAAAATGGTCTTCTTATTCGGTATCAGATTATATACTGAATCAACTTTATGCGTTAATTCTTTCCAACCTATCATATCAGCAAAATCTTGTGAAATAGGATGTTTTTTCCCATCCTCCCAAGTATGTTCAGTAAATGGTTTCTTTTGTTGTGCAAGTTCTTCATACTGCACAGGTGTGTAAATAGGTAATGAAGTTTCTACCAAAGCATATCCAAAAAATAATATGGGGATAAAAGCTACATACCTAACATAGTATTTCCACCCACTATTTAAAATCTTGCTAAAGTAAACCGCACCAAATGCAAAAAATATGGGATATAGACCTAGGGCATAATAGGGCTTGGCTTTTAAAGCTAAGAATATGGTAATTGTTAGAACAAAAGTAAATAACAAAAATCTATATGGTTTAAAAGTTTCGAATTTCAAAAACGAAATAAAAGCTGCAATAATGATAAATATAGACCCAATAAAATACAAAATCTGTTCTTTAACAAAAGTGCTTCGCTGAACATGAACCAATTGTGTATCTGCCAGTTCTTTCATATGTTTAATTACCGGAAAATCATTTTGGTATTGCCATAGTAAATTTGGGCTGATCAATACCAAGGCTAGCATAATGGCATAATACAGATGCTTATTAAGGAACACCCTGCGATGTTTGCTCAATAAAATTGCAGGCAGCAATCCTGCCAAACAAAAAACAATATTGTATTTATTTAGAAATCCTAAAGCAAAACTAAAAGCCAGAAAATACAGCCATTTATTCTTTTCGGTTTGAACGTACCTGATTACACAAAAATAAATCAATGTCCATGCAAGTATATCAAAGGCATTGGGTTGATATAAAATATTAATCCTCAGCAAAACCGATAACAACAAGGCTGTACTTGCCAATATATAAGCATATGTACCGCCTTTAAGACTTTCAATGGTTTTCCAAACTATAAATATGGTTAATGCGCCAAACAGCGCAGGAAAAAACCTTATCCAGAAAAAGCTGTTGCCTAATTGCAAAATGATCCACGACACCCAAGAGGTAAATGGTGGAACAGAATGAAAACCCCAAGCTAGGTGTTTAGCCTGATCTAAATGTAAAAACTCATCACGGTGCAATTCATATACAGGGTTAACCACCAAAAATTGCAAGACAACTTTTATCAGCAGAAATACAAATAATAACCAGTAGATTTTCTTCATCTATAGTTAAATAGGTTTTCTTTTAAGATAACCTACTGTATTTATTGTTACAAGCTCCGGTTTATTTCTTTCCAGCCCTTTTGTTCAATTCGTCAACAGGCATAGTCAGCATACGTCCTACAGGCTCTTTTCCTCGGTAAGTGATCACTTTTAAAAGACTTGCATCAATTGGAACAACCAAGGGCTCTTTATATTTAGGATAGAAACGGTCAGGCTCAGAATTGTCAAAACTGTAGTAAATATCCAAACCTTCAATCTCTGTATTCAGTGTAACCAACAAGTTCTTATCTCCAGATCTTCTTACGTTAAAAATAGGGTCGTAAACTGCTTTAGAGTATTTGGTATCTGCTTCATCTAAACGTTTAAAGTGCTGCTCTGTACGGGCTATAAAATTATTCCAATTTTTCTTCTCTTTTGGCGACCATACCGATTCTGCTATAGCAAAAGCTCGTGGCCATACCATATATTCTACCTGCCTGATGTTGTAGATCTGCTCTGTCCATAGGTTTCCCTGTCCACCTAAAATGTATTTAGGGTCCACGCCTTCGGGTACTGGCTCAAATTCATACACTTTGCTCAAACGTAAAGATGCATATACTTTAGGCTCTGATATGGCATCGCCCTGCATATAATCTAGATATACAAATTCTGCCGGCGACATTACCACCTCGTGCTTAGTTTGAGCAGCTTGTTTACCATATTTGGTGCTACGCCAGTTCATGATAGCTGTACTTTGCTCTATTTTGCCTTCCAACACCTCATCCCATGCCATCATTTTCTTGCCGTATTTATTTACGATTTTCTCTAAACGTCGTTCAAAATAACCTTGTACTTCGGGCATGGTTTTCAGTCCTTCACGCTTCATCAAATCGGTTATTGCCGGATTTTTTTCCCAGAAATTATGCGGTGCTTCATCGCCTCCCATGTGGATATACTGGAAAGGAAATAATTGTGCCAGTTGCGAAACTACAGTATCTAAGAACACATAAACCTTTTCATTTGCCGGACACAGCGTATTATCTACCAATGCAATGGGTGGTGCGCCACGGCTCCAGTCCATTATACGTTCGCCACTCCGTACTTTGTAATTAACCGCATCTGGCGTACATGAAAGCTCAGGATATGATGCAATCGCTGCCAGACTATGCCCTGGTACATCCACCTCAGGCATGATATCCACAAAGCGTTCTTTAGCATACGCAATCAGTTCTTTAATATCTTCCTGTGTATAAAAACCTCCGTAATCACGGGCTTCGTCTGGTTTTGGTGGAATAAAAGCACCGAACGACCCTGTTCTCTTTACATTCCAGGCACCCACTTCTGTTAATTTAGGATAGCCTTTTATCTCGATGCGCCAGCCTTCATCATCAGTAAGGTGGAAATGAAGCAAATTGTATTTATAACGTACCATGTTATCGATAAACTGTTTCACTTCGTCTTTGGTAAAGAAATGGCGTACCACATCAAACATCATTCCTCTCCACTTTAAACGTGGATAATCTGTAATATCTGCACAAGGTATTTTCCAACTGATGTCTTTTACCGTTTCTTTACTTTCTATTTCTTTGGGCAATAACTGCAATAAACTTTGCACACCATAAAAAATACCTGCAGGTTGGTTGGCCGTAATAATGATCTGGTAAGGTGTAACTGATAAACGATAACCTTCACTGCCAATAAGGGCATCTGTTTTCTCTGTTAGTAAAAGTTTAATGGTTGTGCCATTATGGGCAGATACGGTTGTTGTACCTACATAATATCCTGTTGCCGTGGCAATACGCTCCTGTAAAAATGTGGTACTTTGCTTAACCTCCAAAGGCTTATTTGCATAAATCAACACATTTTCGGGTAGTGTAAAATGACCTCCCTTTTTATCTATAGATACCGGTTCTGGTATAATAGCTATTTCTGTATTGAGGTGTGAAGCTGCTGCATTAACGCTTTCTCTTTCTCCGTCTTTTGTTTGCGCAAAAGCTGATGTGGTAAGTGTTAAGAATACGAAAGGCAAAATAAATTTCATTTCAGGGTTCTTTTATGGCGTGTGATCGGTTGTTGTTAAATAAGGCTAAAATATTAATATTTCCCGATTTAAATACTACAATCGTTACAGAAAGGCTCTTTATTCGTTTAAAAACAAAAAATTTACAGTCTTTTTTAGCTCGGGCTCATTTAATTGCGTTTTTTTGTTGAAACTACTTTTAGATAATGTAATTATGAAAAAAACTTTCCTTACTCTTTCTTTCGCAATCCTTTTTGTTTTAAATGCATTTAGCCAGGTTTCTTATGGTGTACACGCAGGTATAAGCGTTTACAAAGTAAAAGATTTTATAGCCGATAATGCATTAGCAGGTTTTACCGGGGGTGTGCATGCGCAGGTTTCTATAGCCAAATCTTTTGTAATACAACCAGAAGTAAATTTTCAGATGCAGGGCAGCCGCTATAATTACCTTGGTTTTATGGGCGACATAGCAAATGTTGAATTTGAAGACTCTTATCGCTTTAATTATTTGAACATCCCTATATTAATAAAATACCAAATTCCTACTACAACACTTAATGTTTTTGCGGGACCCCAGAATGGTTTCTTATTAAGCGCTAAACATAGATCTACACCTAAAGATTTTGAAACTCATACTTATGATGTAAAGGATCAGATGAATAGTTATACTTTTTCAGGAGTTTACGGAATTGGATGGGATTTCCCTCAACCAAATAACCATAAAATCAGCTTAGAAGCTAGATATTCTAATGATTTTACCAAATTAGAAAAAGCTGCTTCTTCCAACGCAAAAAACCATGGTTTTTCTTTTATGCTGGCCTATACTTTCTAATTTTTACTTTAACAGGATACAGTACTTTTAACCTTAAGCGGTTTTATTTTAATTTTGTTGACATGAACAATTGGGCAATTTTAACCGGGGCCGCTTTTGGTGCTTTAGCTATAATTTTAGGTGCATTTGGCGCACATGCTTTAAAGAAAGTGTTAACAGAAGATAAATTAGCTTCTTTTGAAACAGGGGTAAAATATCAGCTATACAACGCCTTGTTTTTACTGATTATAGGCTTTAATGCAGATTTTAGCCTTAAAGCTGTACAATGGAGCTTTTATCTGGTAAGCACAGGTACATTGCTATTTTCTGTTAGCATTTACCTGTTATCATTGGCGCAGCCGCTCAAAACCAATATGAGATTTTTAGGTCCTGTTACGCCTTTAGGTGGTTTAATGATGATTGCCGGGTGGGTCTGTTTGATTGTTTCAGCGATTAATTAATCTGGAAAAATAACTTATTGATTTTTAAAAATTTAAATAGCTGCTTTTACCAAGTACGGTAAAATCTCATTCTGAAAAGCTACAAAGTTCTTTCTTACATCAGAATCACTAACAGATGTGAATGCAAAAGAGAAAACAATACTCTTACTTGCCTTTAACAGGAAAGCCAGTCCATCTCTGCGTGAAGGGTTATTTTTAAAATGATCCAATTCCAAATACGCCGAAAGCAATAAAGCCTCCAACTGATCTGATAAGTGTTTTAGAAATTCTTGTGAGTTTGCATTTTCGCGAACAAAATCCCACCCTATAAACTCATTACAAACTGTAAACGTTAATCTACAAGTTTTCATTACAAGTACCTTAAGATGTTCTACCTCGTTGCTGTGCTGCGCTTTATTGTTTAGAATTTCGCGAAGGTTAACATTTAGATAATCCATTAAGATGGCATCTAAAATCTGTTCCTTACTTTCAAAATATTTGTAAATGGTAGCTTTGGCTACTCTTGCTTTTTTAGCAATTTCATTAACACTGGTTTTATGGTAACCGTATTTTCTGAATAGCTCTTTGGCCGATCTTACAATACTTTCTTTAATTTTTTCTGGTTCCATTAATTTCTTACTGAGAGGTTACCGCCTGCAATAACAACCGAATACTTTTTTAAAGACCTTTCTGCTGGCCATTTTTGAGGGCTACCATCAAGTAATAAAAATTTACCGTCAGAGCATGGATCTGTAGCCGTAATGCCACTATCATCTGGTATAACGGCACAAGCCTTTTCTGGATTTACTGTACTGCAACGATCAAATGCTACATAAGCACCTGTAGGCGTTCTAACAATCATTAAACCTGCAACACCATAGTTTGGCACCAATAACACATTGTTTTTGGCATAAATTCCAAATTCTTGTAATGTTACATCATATCTTACTGGATAATCAGGCACGAAATTCTCTTCTTTTCCGCAAGATGCGAAGAGGAAAAATATGATTATTATGCCTAAAACCCTCTTCATTTTATATTATTGCAGATTTATATTGCTTCAAGAAACGTACATCATTCTCTGAGAACAACCTCAGATCTTTGATCTCATATTTTAAATTTGCAATACGTTCTATCCCCATTCCAAATGCGAAACCGCTGTATTTCTTACTGTCTATACCGCAGTTCTCCAATACATTAGGATCAACCATACCACAGCCCAAAATTTCTACCCATCCGCTGTACTTACACATTTGGCAACCTGCTCCTTTACAAATTGAACATGAAACATCCATCTCTGCAGATGGTTCTGTGAACGGGAAATATGAAGGACGGAAACGTACTTTTGTACCTTCACCGTACAACTCCTGTACAAAATAATATAAAGTCTGCTTTAAATCGGCAAATGATACATTTTCATCAACATAAAGACCTTCTACCTGATGGAAAAAGCAATGTGCCCTTGCAGAAATGGCTTCATTACGGTACACACGACCAGGCATTAAAGCCCTAAAAGGCGGCTGACCAGCCTCCATCATGCGCACCTGAACCGATGAAGTATGTGTACGTAAGGCAATATCTCCTTTTTCTCCACCTTTTTTAATGAAAAAAGTATCCTGCATATCACGTGCCGGATGCTCTTCAGGAAAATTAAGTGCAGAGAAATTGTGCCAATCATCTTCAATTTCAGGACCCTCGGCTACGCTAAAACCCAGTTTATTAAAAATCTCAATGATTTCTCTTCTTACCAGAGCCAAAGGATGTCTTGTTCCTATTTCAAAACCTTCGCCCGGAAGGGTCAGGTCTAACTGGTCTGCGTTACTTTTTTCTGCAGATGCCTGTGTTACTTCGGCAAGGCTCTGGTATTTTTGCTCAGCAAGCTGTTTGAATTGGTTCAATACTTTCCCCAAAGTTCTTTTCTCTTCGGGAGAAACAGCTTTAAATTCATCAAAAACATCCTTGATAATACCTTTGGTTCCTAAAAAACGAATACGGAATTTCTCCAGTTCGTCGGCCTTATCAGTATTAAAAGCGTTTATTTCTGCAGTATATTGGTCTATTTTATGTTGTAACATATGGCCAAATATACATCATTTTATCTTTTTATTTTGTCAGCCCGAGTTCAAAAACTTACATATTAGCCAGTTAAACAAATAAAACATACCCACCTGTTATAAAAAATAGCTTTTGTAATTATCGTTTTTCAACGTTATTTATCAGAAAAATATATTGGCAAAGAGAGTTCTTTGTGTAGAAGAAATAAAAAGGGCATCTAAAAAGCGTTACGTCGTTCCATACCTGATGGAACCTTTCTCTAAGATCCTGAAATAAATTCAGGATGACGGG
Source organism: Pedobacter montanisoli (assembly GCF_022809115.1). Classification (GTDB taxonomy): domain Bacteria; phylum Bacteroidota; class Bacteroidia; order Sphingobacteriales; family Sphingobacteriaceae; genus Pedobacter; species Pedobacter montanisoli. The sequence goes on from NZ_JALGBH010000001.1 coordinate 98,177, forward strand.
ACTAACTTTAGATGCCCTCTTACGGAATCTGAAATACCGGATTATTTGATTACACCTAATTCTTTGCCCACTTTGGTAAAGGCAGCAATCGCTTTATCTAGATGATGTTGCTCATGCGCAGCAGAAAGTTGCACCCTGATACGGGCTTTACCTTGTGGCACCACCGGATAAAAGAACCCGATTACATAAATACCCTCATCCAACATTCTTGCTGCAAATTCCTGCGCTACTTTGGCATCATACAACATTACCGGAACAATGGGGTGAAAGCCAGATTTAATATCAAAACCAGCTTCGGTCATTTTTTCACGGAAATATTTTGTGTTATATTCTAATTTATCTCTCAGTTCAGTGGTTTCGCTCAGCATATCTAAAACAGCAACAGAAGCACCTGCAATTGCCGGAGCTAAAGTATTTGAAAATAGATACGGACGTGAACGTTGACGCAACATCTCAATAATTTCTTTACGACCAGAAGTAAACCCACCTGAAGCACCGCCCAACGCTTTACCCAATGTACCTGTAATGATATCTATGCGGCCCATTACATTAAAATGCTCGTGCGTACCTCTTCCGGTTTTACCAATAAAACCAGAACAGTGCGATTCATCGATCATTACCAATGCTTCATATTTATCTGCTAGATCACAAATCTTATCTAAAGGAGCTACGGCACCATCCATAGAAAAAGCACCATCAGTAACAATTAATCTATGGCGACAGTTCTTAGCCGCAATCAATTGTTGCTCCAAATCTGCCATATCGCAGTTTTTATAACGAAAACGTTGCGCTTTACATAAACGCACCCCGTCTATAATAGAAGCGTGGTTCAGTTCATCTGAGATAATGGCATCTTCCGCACCTAAAAGTGGTTCAAAAACACCCCCATTGGCATCAAAAGCAGCCGCATATAAAATCGTATCTTCTGTACCTAAAAATTCAGCAATCTTGGCTTCAAGTTCTTTATGCACATCCTGCGTACCACAAATAAAACGTACCGAAGACATCCCATAGCCATGTTTATCCAGCGCTTCTTTGGCAGCCTGCAAAACTTTGGGATGCGATGAAAGGCCTAAGTAATTATTGGCACAAAAATTAACGACTTCTGCACCTGTGCTCACTTTAATATCGGCACCTTGCGGAGTTACGATTATTCTCTCTTTTTTGTATAGCCCGGCCTTTTCAATTTCTTCGAGCTCTTTTTGTAATACGGGTTGTAATGTTTTGTACATGATGTTTTTATTTTTAGCCTTTAGGGCACAGCACAAATATAGTATTTTGCCAATTAACAAACTTTAACAACCAGTTTCTATGATCTTTTACCTAATTTAGTTTCATAAAACTATTTATGACAAAGACCTTAAAGCTATTTGCTGCGCTTCTTTTTTGGGCTAATTTATGTATTGCACAACAGTTTAGTATTACAGGAAAAATTACCGATAAAGAAGGTCTTGCCATTCCCTTTGCCTCTGTCATTATCAAAAATACCAGCAAAGGTGTTTCGGCAAATGAGCAGGGTATTTACAGCATTAAAACCGATCATACCGAAATTACATTGGTATTTAAGGCCATTGGATATAAAAACAACGAAAAACAGCTACAGCTTACCTCAGCACCCACAACTCTTAACTGTGTATTGGAAGCTGAGCAATACACTTTGAACAGTGTTACCATTAAAGCCGGAGGCGAAGACCCTGCTTACAGGATTATACGTGAGACCATAAAAAAACGCAAGTATCACCTGAACGAGGTAAACTCATACAGCAGAGATGTTTATATTAAAGGCTTACAAAAACTGGTTGGTGCGCCTAAAAAATTCTTTGGTAGAGATATTCAAAAAATGCTCAGTTTAGATACCAATCGCAGTGGTATTTTATATCTTTCAGAATCGCAATCGCATTATTATTTTGAAAAACCCAATAAGATAAAGGAAGAGATGTTTTCTTCTAAGGTATCGGGCAGAAATAATGCTTTCAGTTACAACAAAGCCTCAGATCTGCAAATTAATTTCTATGATAATCTTCTGTTAGAAAGTTCGGGACTGAGCTCAAGAAGCTTTGTATCACCTATTGCTGATAATGCCTTGTTCTACTATAATTATAAGTTATTGGGCAGCAGTAATGAAAACAATGTAATCATTCATAAAATAGCGGTTGAACCTAAGCGTAAGAATGACCCTGCTTTTAGGGGAATCGTATATATTGCCGATGAGCTGTGGCGTTTAACAGGCGTAAATGTAAACCTAACTTCTGATGCGGGCATTAACTTGCTCGATACGTTAAATATTACCCAGCAATTTGTAAAAGTTGATCAATTCTATATGCCTTCTACCATACAATTTGGCTTTAACGGCAATGTTTTAGGCTTTAAATTTAAAGGCTATTATGTAGGGATGTTCAGCAATTATACCGTAAACCAAAAATTTCCTAAAGATTTCTTTAGCTCAGAGATTTTAAAGATTACCAAAGCCGTTAACAAGAAAGATTCTTTGTATTGGGCAGAAAACCGTCCCATACCTTTAACACAGGAGGAAAAACTGGACTATAAGAAAAAAGACAGTATTGCAGTTTTAAAGGAATCGAAACATTATCTGGATTCTGTTGAAAAGGCCAATAACAACTTTACCTTAGGCAAAATACTGATTACCAGTTACAGTCACAATAACCGGTATGAGAAAACGCGTTATGATTTTGATCCGCTTATACGTTCTGTGCTTTTTAATACCGTAGAAGGATTTGCGCTAAAATACGGCGTAACTTTTACCAAACGACTGGAAGATAGGAAATATTATTCAATACGTCCTGATGTAAGGTATGGCTTTGCTAATAAAACTTTTACAGCCAGTTTAAGTGGTAATTTTTATTATGATCCGGTAAAAAGAGCTCAGATAGGTGGAAGTTTTGGTTCATCCATTAGCGACCTGAACAATTATGGAAGCATGGATCTTTTATCAAACAGTATCAACTCTTTGGTTTTTGAAACCAATCTTTCTAAATTTTACAAGAAAGAATTTGGCGATGTGTATGCAACTCGCGAGCTGGCCAATGGTTTGCAAGCTTATTTAAGTTTATCGTTTGCCAATAATCATGCGTTGATTAACCATTCTAATACAAAGATCAGGGATATAGCAGATAAGGAATATACTTCTAACAATCCTTTTACACCTGATACAGAAACTTACCTGTTTCCTGATTACAGATCGGCAAAGATTACAGCTCAGTTAAGTTATACTTTTGGCCAAAAATACATTACCCGTCCTGATGGTAAGTTTTATACCGAATCTAAGTACCCAAGAATAACTGTAGAATACCGAAAAGGTATTAAAAACCTTTTCAACAGTGATGTAGATTATGATTTTATTTCGGCAGAGATTTCTAAAGATAATATCAGCTCGGGGCTTTGGGGCTATTCTTCATTTGCCATAGGTGGAGGTACGTTTTTAAACAACAACAGTGTATTTTATCCTGATTTCAAACATTTCAGAGGCAACAAATCATTGGTATTCCCTCCTAACCTCAGAAAGTTCAGGTATCTTGATTTTTATCTATATAGTACGTCTAAGCATTATTTTGAAGCGCATTACGAACATAATTTTGCTGGTTTTATTACCAATAAAATTCCTTTGTTACGTAAGCTTAAGCTCGAAGAATATGTTGGTGTAAACTTTTTAACCCAACCCGACAAGCGAAATTATACCGAGTTTTTCTTTGGTCTGCAACGTTTATTATTTAGCGTGAGTTATGGCTACGCTTACGATGGTAATAAGAAAGTTCAGCAAGGTTTCCGTATAGCTTATGGGTTTTAAAAACTGTTCAGATTTTTATTTAAAATGTACGTCTTGCTGAATTTATTTCAGCATCTATTACAGTAGACCCTGAAACCAGTTCAGGGTAACGGCATAAAATCGCAAGAAAAATTAAATAACCTCTAAAAATGATTGGCATCACATTGTATTTACTTTAATTCATTTTATTTATCTTTGCAGCACATTAAACGCCGTTTACAGCGGTATCAATGAAGCTATGAAATATAACACCTTACTTTATTACTGCTATTCGCCTATAGCAGATGCTGAACAATTTGCAGCAGATCATTTAAAATTTTGTAAATCATTAAATTTAGTTGGCCGTATCATCGTGGCAGACGAAGGATTGAACGGTACCGTTTCGGGCACAGCAGAAGCTTGTAAAGCTTATATGGAACATATACATGCCGATGAACGCTTTGCCAAAACAGAATTTAAGATAGATGAGGTTGAAGAACCTTCGTTCATTAAAATGCACTGCCGTTATAAGCAAGAAATTGTACACTCAGGCTTAAGAGACACTTCTATTATCGATCCGAATAAACAAACCGGCAAGCATTTAGAGCCCAAAGAGTTTAGCGAGATGATGCATGATGAAGATGTGGTTGTTTTAGATGTAAGATCTAATTACGAACATAACTTAGGCAAATTTAAAAACGCAGTTACCTTAGATATAGATAATTTCAGGGATTTTCCTGATCAGATTGAAGCTTTAGCTCAATATAAAGACAAAAAGGTTTTAACCTACTGTACAGGTGGTATCAAATGTGAAAAAGCATCGGCCTTACTTTTACATCATGGTTTTACAGATGTTTACCAGTTACATGGCGGTATCATCAAATATGGTAAAGAAGCTGGTGGTAAAGATTTTGAAGGCAAATGTTATGTATTTGATAACCGTATTGCCGTAGATGTAAACTCGGTAAACCCACAGGTAATCAGTAAATGTTTGAATTGCGGCATTACTACGCCAAAAATGATCAATTGCGCCAATCCTGAGTGCAATGAGCACTTTACACAATGCGATGAATGTGGCGAAAAAATGCAGGGTTGTTGTTCTGCTGCCTGTATGGAACATCCTCGTCGCCGACCATATGATGGTACCGGATATTACGTAAAAGTACCACAACCTTTAGCAAGCAAATAAATGCGGGCCATTTTTACTATTGTTTTCCTAATGATCTCAAATACCTTCATGACACTGGCATGGTATGGTCATTTGCGGTTCAAGGATATGGAATGGAGTAAAAATTTAGGTCTTCTCAGCATTATTGCAATAAGCTGGGGTATCGCGCTGTTCGAGTACATTTTTCAGGTACCCGCAAACAAATATGGCTTTAAAGAGAACGGAGGACCTTTTAGTTTAATGCAATTAAAGGTATTGCAGGAAGCGATCTCAATAAGTGTTTTCCTCATCTTTTCTATTTTACTATTTAAAACAGAGAAAATAGCCTGGAACCATTATGTAGCATTTTGCCTCATCATCCTGGCTGTTTTCTTTGCTTTCATCAAAAAGTAACCTTCTTCCAAGCAGTTTACAAAAATTAACATTTAATCCATTGTCTGCGCACAAAAAATAGCTTAGCTTAGCTAAAAAACTATTTTATGGATTTACCTAATATTTTTACCAAAGAGGTATCAGAACAAGTTATCAATCGTATAAACCAGTTGCAAAACAGTTCGCAACCTTTATGGGGCAAAATGAACGTAGCGCAGATGCTGGCACATTGCTGCGTAACTTATGAAATGATCTATACAGACAAACATCCAAAACCCAATTTTTTAATGGGCTTTATGTTAAAGAAGTTTGCTAAAAAATATGTGGTAAGCGATAAGCCCTTTCCAAAAAACGCTAAAACAGCTCCTGTTTTTATCATCAGTGATGAAAGAGAATTTGAAGGTGAAAAACACCGTTTGATTGAGTATATCCGCCAAACCCAAATATTAGGTGAATATGCTTTTGATGGTAAGCTTTCTCATTCTTTCGGAGAACTGGATGCCAATGAATGGAACAATATGTTCTACAAACATTTAGACCACCACCTTAATCAGTTTGGAGCATAAAAAAGAGGCTGCTTGAGAAGGTAATCGTCATTCCGTGCTTGATACGGAATCTTGTGAATCAGATCCTGAAACGAGTTCAGGATGACGAATAAGCAGCTTTTCAAACAGCCTCAAATATTTTTAATGATCGGAGCTTATTCGGCCATATTATGGTAAACAGCCTGAACGTCATCATCCTCTTCAAGCTTATCTATCAGTTTCAATACATCAGCAGCCTGCTCTTCAGAAACCGGATGATGAGATAAAGCAATACGCTCTAATTTAGAACTTTTTAATTCGATACCTTTTTCTTCAAGTGCCTTTTGTAAAGAACCAAAACTCTCAAAAGCACCTTGCGCTACTACAATATCATTACCCTCTTCATCAGCTTCAACATAAAGTTCTTCCAAACCTGCATCAATCAGTTCAAATTCTAATTCTTCTAGATCAAGCTCATCAGTAGGTGCAAATCTGAAAATAGATTTACGGTTAAACACAAAATCCAAAGAGCCCGTTTTACCTAAAGCACCTCCGGTTTTGTTAAAATAACTACGCACATTGGCAACCGTACGGTTGGTATTATCAGTAGCAGTTTCTATCAACACAGCTACACCATGTGGTGCATATCCTTCATAAACAATCTCCTCATAGTTGGCCATCGATTTATCAGATGCTCTTTTAATTGCCGCATCTACCCTATCTTTAGGCATGTTTACGGCTTTGGCATTCTGTATGGCGGTACGTAAGCGCGAATTGGTTTCGGGATGTGGGCCACCTTCTTTAACAGCAATTACAATATCTTTACCTATACGGGTAAACTGAACGGCCATTTTTGCCCAACGTTTAAATTTTCTTTCTTTTCTAAATTCAAAAGCTCTTCCCATTGTGTTTATATTTTATTCTGAGTGCAAAAAATCACACCTGTTTTTATATTTAGTTTTTTACTTTTTTAAATTATTCAGCATTTCAGTGGTCATTTTGGCCAAGTCAAACTGGGGCTTCCAGTTCCAGTCTTTTACCGCATAAGAATCATCTATAGAACCTGGCCAGCTATTGGCAATGGCTTGTCTTGGATCATTCTCTACATAACCCAATTTAAAATCAGGTAAATGTTTACGTATCTCTGCACCTAACTGTTCAGGCGTAAAACTTACACCTGCCAGGTTATAGCTCGATCTGATCGTGATATTTTCGGCAGGAGCATCCATTAATTCTATGGTTCCCTTAATGGCATCATCCATATACAACATAGGCAATTCGGTTTCTGCAGATAAAAACGAATTGTAACTGTTTTTCATCAATGCATCATGAAAAATATGTACTGCATAATCAGTTGTTCCCCCACCCGGAGCGGCTTTCCAGCTGATCAATCCCGGATAACGGATACTGCGCACATCCAAATTGTATTTCTGGTGATAATATTCACACCAGCGCTCGCCAGCCAGTTTACTAATTCCATAAACCGTATTAGGATCCATGGTACAGAACTGAGGCGTATTGTTTTTTGGAGAATTTGGCCCAAATGCAGCAATAGAACTTGGCCAGTAAACCTTAGCCGTTCTGTAAGCTAATGCAAAATCCAGTACGTTCAAAAGACCGTTCATATTCAGGTCCCAGGCCAATTTAGGGTTTTGCTCGCCCGTTGCCGATAGTAATGCAGCCAATAAGTAAACCTGTGTAGGTTTATATTTTTCAAAAGTGGCTTTTAAGATATCTTTATCTAAAACGTTAACAAATTCAAAAGGCCCGGCATTTTTTATTTCATAATCTGGTCTTCTTATATCGCACGCAACCACTTGATTACTGCCATATGCTTCTCTCAAAGCCGTTACCAGCTCAGTGCCAATCTGTCCGTTTGAACCTAACACTAAAATCGTTTCTTTCATTTATTGCAATGATTTTTCACAAAGGTAAAAAAATGCACCTAATGCACTTAATCAAAATAAATTATCAACTTAATATTTTTAACAACTTAATTTCTTATTATTACGCTTCAATACCAAAAACCACAATACGAAACAAAGTGAAATACAAAATAAAACAAATTCAGCTTTTATTTACATCAGTCTTTAATAGGAATACACATAAAAAGAAATTGCCATTATTTATGTGCGGCTTGAAATAAAATTTAGTAATATTACATAGTGTTATAAACACACCGCTATAAACCTAAAAAAAATGAACAGAAGAGAAGCACTGAAAAATGTTGCTATTTTATTAGGAACCACCATTTCGGCAAGTACCACAACCATACTCTTTGAGAGTTTCACGCTTCCCGAAAATGAAAAAAATGCTGTTGCATTTACCGATGATCAAAAGAAAATTCTGACGGAAATGGCAGAGATCATTATGCCTACAACCAAATCGTCTCCGGGCGCCAAAGCTGCCGGAGTAGGCAAGTTTATCCCGATGATGGTTAACGATTGTTATCCGGCCAAACAACAACAACGTTTTGCAAAAGGATTGAGCGAATTTGAAGAAAGAGCCCAAACCGAATTTGGTAAAAACTTCTTAGCGCTTAACAATACCGAGCGTACTAAAATGCTGATTGATCTTCGATTGGGAGCCATTGCCCAAAAAGAAAGTAAAGATGCGGCAACTGCCGATATTTCTTACTTCTTTACCATTACCCGCGATCTTACCCTTTTAGGTTATTTCGCTTCAGAGATCGGTTGCACGCAGGCTAGGGCTTATTTACCAATTCCCGGGCGTTATGATGGCAATGTGCCATTAAAACCCGGACAAAAATCGTGGGCTACTTAATCATCATAAACCTCAGACTAAAACAACATGAACATAAATACAAACCTTAAAGCAGAAAACACTTACGATGCCATTGTTGTAGGCTCAGGGATAAGTGGTGGTTGGGCAGCAAAAGAACTTACAGAAAAGGGATTAAAAGTATTACTCTTAGAAAGGGGAATGAATATCGAGCACGTAAAAGATTACGATGCTGCAATGAAAAACCCTTGGGATATTAAACATGCCGGTCGTCTTACCGAAGAGATGAAAAGTACGCACCCGGTACAAATGAGGGATTATCCTTATAATGAAGCTACCGAAAAATGGTGGGTTAACGATTTGGAATGTCCTTATACAGAAGTAAAAAGATTTGATTGGTACCGCGGTTTTCACGTTGGTGGTAAATCATTGATGTGGGGCAGGCAGAGTTACCGTTTGAGTGATCATAATTTTGAAGATAATGCAAGAGATGGTCACGGAATAGACTGGCCTATCCGCTATAAAGACCTGGCAAAATGGTACGATTATGCCGAGCGTTTTGCAGGCATTAGCGGTCAGGCAGAAAACTGGCCTCTCCTTCCCGATGGGCAGTTTCTCCCTCCAATGCAGTTAAACTGTGTAGAAAAAAGTGTTAAAGCACGTATAGAAGAACGTTATAACAAGCAAAGAATAATGACCATTGGTCGTGTGGCCAACCTTACGGTTCCGCATAAAGGAAGAGGCAGCTGCCAATACCGAAATCTATGCAGTAGAGGTTGTCCGTTTGGTGCTTATTTTAGTACGCAGTCTTCTACACTGCCAGCCGCAATGGATACAGGCAGATTAACTTTAAGACCTTACTCTATTGTAAATCATATCATTTACGACAAAGACACTAAAAAAGCTAAAGGTGTAATGGTTATTGATGCCGAAACCAATAAAAGCATGGAATTCTATGCCAAACTGGTTTTTGTAAACGGCTCAACTTTGGGTACTACATTTATCTTGCTTAACTCTACTTCAGATGCGCATCCAAATGGTTTGGGTAATGCAAGCGGTCAATTAGGCCACAATTTAATGGATCACCATTTCCGTTGTGGTGCCAGTGGCGAGGCCGAAGGCTTTGACAACAAATATACCTATGGCCGCAGGGCAAACGGTATTTATGTTCCGCGTTACCAGAATTTTGGAAACGATAAACGCGATTATTTAAGAGGATTTGGTTACCAGGGAGGCGCTAGCCGCCAAAACTGGCAGCGTGATGTAGCCGAATTATCATTTGGCGCAGGCTTAAAAGAAAAAATGACCAAACCAGGCAAATGGACCATGGGCTTAGGCGGATTTGGCGAAATGCTTCCTTATTACGAGAACAGGGTTTATATTGACCATTCTAAAAAAGACAAATGGGGTCAGCCGGTATTGGCCATAGATTGCGAATACAAAGAGAACGAAAAGAAAATGCGTATTGATATGATGAACGATGCTGCCGAAATGCTTGAAGCAGCCGGTATCAAAAATATCAAAACCTATGATAATGGTTGTTATCCTGGTATGGCTATCCACGAAATGGGTACCGCAAGAATGGGTAAAGATCCTAAAGAGTCTGTTCTTAACGAATGGAACCAAATGCACGAGGTTAAGAACGTATTTGTTACCGATGGCTCATGTATGCCTTCTATTGGTTGTCAAAACCCATCATTAACATTTATGGCATTAACTGCCCGTGCTGCAGACTATGCAGTTAAAGAACTTAAAAAAGGTAACCTGTAAAAGCTAAAAGCAGAGGGCTTAAAGCGGGTATTATCCGGCTTTAAGCTTTTCGTTTTAGACTTTAAGCTAAATATGAGACAAAAAATAAGAATGGGCATGATTGGTGGTGGCAGAAATGCTTTTATAGGCGCTGTTCACCGCATGGCTGCTAACTTAGATGGATTAATAGAATTATGTTGCGGGGCTTTAAGTTCTAACCCTGAAAACGCAAAAATATCGGGAAGAGCGTTATTTCTTCCCGAAAACAGGATATATGGCAGTTACGAAGAAATGATAGAAAAAGAACGTAACCTGCCTGAACATGAAAGAATGCAGTTTGTGAGTATTGTTACCCCTAACCACAAACACTTTGAACCAGCTATGCTGGCTTTATCAAACGGCTTTCATGTATTGATCGATAAACCCGTTGCCTTCAGCCTTGCAGAAGCAAAAGCTTTACAGCAAAAAGTGAAGGAAACAGGTTTACAGCTCTGCCTTACCCACACTTACTCGGGTTACCCCATGGTAAAACAGGCAAAGCAGATGGTAGCCAATGGCGATTTTGGTAAAATCAGAAAAATCTGCGTATTGTATCCGCAGGGCTGGTTAAGCGAAAGCACAGATGATCACAACAAACAAGCCGCCTGGCGCACCGATCCTTCAAAAAGTGGAATCAGTGGTTGTATGGGCGATATAGGTACGCATGCTGCCCATTTAGCAGAATACATATCTGGCTTAAAAATCACCAAACTCTGTGCAGACCTGAACATTGTAGTTGAAGGAAGAAAGTTAGACGACGACGGTAACATCCTGCTAAAATTTGACAATGGTGCCAACGGCATATTAATGGCTTCGCAAATTGCCGCCGGAGAAGAAAATGCGCTGAAAATTTCGGTGTATGGCGAAAAAGGAAGCTTAGAATGGCATCAGATGGACCCTAACAATTTAATGGTACGTTGGTTAGATCAACCTATGCAAATCTATAGAACAGGAAATGCCTACCTATTGGATATCGCAAAGCAAAACACACGTACACCATCCGGCCATCCCGAAGGCTACCTAGAAGCCTTCGCCAACATTTATAAAAACTTTGCTTTAACCTTAAACGCCTTACAAAACCAAGAAAAGCCTCTGCCTCAACATTTAGATTTTCCAGATATAGAAGATGGCGTAAGAGGAATGGCCTTTATTGAAAATGTGGTTGCTTCAGGCAAATCAGATTTAAAATGGCACAATTTTGAGATATAAGACATGAAAACCATACAAGGACCCGCAGTATTTTTAGCCCAGTTCATTAGCGACGAAGCTCCTTTTAATTCATTAGACTCTATTTGTAAGTGGGCGGCCGATTTAGGTTTTAAAGGTATTCAGATGCCTACTTTAGATCCGCGCTTTATAGATCTGAAACTGGCAGCCGAAAGCAAAACCTATGCTGATGAGTTAACCGGGAAGGTTGCTGCTCACGGATTAAAAATATCCGAGTTATCTACGCATTTACAAGGACAGCTTATTGCTGTACATCCAGCTTACAACGAGCTTTTTGATGCATTTGCTGCACCAGAAGTAAAAAATAATCCTAAAGCACGCACCGAGTGGGCTGTGCAACAACTTAAATATGCAGCTAAAGCTTCTCAAAATTTAGGGTTAAAAGCACATGCTACTTTTAGTGGTTCTTTATTGTGGCAGTTTTTTCATCCTTGGCCGCAGCGCCCTGAAGGTTTGGTTGACGAAGCTTTTACTGAACTGGCCAAACGCTGGCTTCCAGTATTGAACGAGTTTGATGAATGTGGCGTAGATGTATGCTATGAAATCCACCCTGGCGAAGATCTTTTTGATGGCATTACTTATGAAATGTTCTTAGAAAAAGTGAACCAGCACCCTCGTGCCTGCTTGTTATATGATCCCTCTCATTTTGTACTTCAACAGTTAGACTATATTCAATACATCGATTTTTATCATGAACGCATTAAAGCCTTCCACGTTAAAGATGCTGAATTTAATCCAACAGGTAAACAAGGTACGTTTGGGGGCTATCAAAGCTGGCTGAACAGAGCGGGCAGGTACCGCTCACCAGGCGACGGACAGGTAGATTTCAAAACCATTTTCAGCAAACTAACTCAATATGATTTTGAAGGTTGGGCTGTAATGGAATGGGAATGTTGCCTTAAAAATCAGGAAGACGGAGCCAGAGAAGGTGCCGAGTTTATTAAAAAGCATATCATCAATGTAACACATAAAGCATTTGATGATTTTGCTGCAACCAATGCCGACGATAACCTTAACAAAAAAGTATTAGGCTTATTATAAATTAATTTTTTGCTCCTATATTTAACTAACAAAACTAACACACATGAAAAAGAGATTTTTAATAGTAGGAACCGTAGTTTTATTTGCCGTATCCTTTACCAAAGCAGATAGTAAGGCTAAAACTGAACCAGATAGCCCAAACCCGGCTATTAATATTACTCCAGTACAAATGACAGGAGGAGAATTGCTAATTGCAAAAGCAGATTGCATTGGCTGTCACCATAAAACAAATAAACTAATTGGACCTTCTTATACCGATGTGGCAAAAAAATATGCTAACAACGAAAAGAACATCAGTTATCTGGCCGATAAAATCATTAAAGGCGGTTCAGGTGTTTGGGGAAAAATACCGATGACCCCTCACGCAAAAATTACTAATGCAGATGCAAAACTGATGGCAAAATATATTTTGTCATTAAAAAAATAAACATAATCAACCAAAACCTATTTAAAGTATGAGCACAGAAACTGACCAAAAATTGGCTCAAAGCAGAAGAAGTTTTTTGAAAAACAGCGCCATTGCCGGAGCTGCTTTCATGATTGTTCCAAGACACGTTCTGGGAGGTAAAGGCTTTTTAGCACCAAGCGACAGACTTATTGTTGCCGGGATTGGCGTAGGTGGAAAAGGCGACTCTGATCTGCGCATGATCAGTGAAAGCGGAAAAGCCGACATTGCGTATTTATGTGATGTAGATACCCGAAGAGCCGCAAACAGCGTTAAACGTTTCCCTAAAGCCAAGTTCTATAAAGACTGGCGTGAAATGTTCGACAAAGAACATAAAAACTTTGATGCCGTTACAGTTTCAACTCCAGATCATAACCACGCTATACAGGCGCTTGCTGCTATGCAACTCCGTAAACACGTGTACGTGCAAAAACCACTTACACATGATATTTACGAAGCCCGTATTTTAACGGCTGCTGCAAAAAAATACAAGGTAGTAACCCAAATGGGTAATCAAGGTGCTAGTAATGATGGTCCTCGTTTATTGAGAGAATGGTATGATGCTGGCTTAATTGGTGATGTACATACCGTTTACGCATGGACAGACCGCCCAGTTTGGCCACAAGGAATAGCATGGTCTAAAACCAGTGCCGAAGTACCAAAAGAATTAGACTGGGACTTATGGCTGGGTACAGCGCCTTACAAAGATTACGTTGAAAAATTAGTACCTTTTAACTGGAGAGGCTGGTGGGATTATGGTACTGGAGCCTTGGGCGATATGGGCTGCCATTTGTTAGAAACACCTTTTAGTGTGCTTAACCTTAAATATGCTACAGAAGTTGAAGCCAGTGTGGGTTCAGTATATGTAGATGAATTTAAACGCGGTTATTTCCCTGAAAGCTGCCCGCCATCAAGCCATGTTACCTTAAAATTCCCTAAAACAGATAAAACAGCCGGAGATGTGACCGTACACTGGATGGACGGCGGAATACAACCTACACGTCCTGAAGAATTAGGTGCTGACGAAATGTTTGGAGATGGTGGTAATGGCACCTTATTTATCGGTACAAAAGGAAAAATGATGAGCAACACTTACGGTGACAAAGCCCGTTTGTTGCCTTTATCGAGAAACGAAAACCTGAATGTTCCGCAAAAATTTGCCCGTGTACCTAATCAGGCTTCAGGCCATTATGGACAATGGGTTGAAGGATGTATTGCCGGTTATGGTAAAAAAGAACTGAGCTCACCATTTGAAATTGCCGGTCCATTAACAGAATGTTTACTGATGGCCAATTTAGCTATTCGTGCTGCCGATATACAAAACCTTGATGCAAAAGGTAAAGTGAGTTATCCTGGTCGTTATAAAAAATTATTATGGGATAACAACCAAATGAAGGTAACCAACTTTGACGATGTAAACCAGTTTGTAAAAAGACAATACAGAAACGGCTGGTCTTTAGGAGAAAAATAATATCAAATTAAACAGATGAAAAAATATATCACAACTTTTATACTTTTTACAGCCTTAGGCTCAGCAACATTTGCACAAAAAGCTGAAAAAGGATTTAAAGCCATTTTTGATGGCAAAACCACAAAAGGCTGGCATACTTACGGAAAAGATTTTGCAGGCAAAGGCTGGACCGTAGAAGACGGTGCCATTCACTTTGATCCTAAAGCCAAAAATAACGATGGCGGCGACCTGGTTACAGACAATGAATACAGCAATTTCCATTTAAAATTAGAATGGAAAGTAGCTCCTAAATCAAACAGCGGTATCATTTTTTATGTACATGAAGACCCTGCAAAATACAAGCAAACTTATCTTACAGGGCCTGAAATGCAGGTTTTGGACAATGAAGGCCATCCTGATGGTAAAATAACCAAACACCGTGCAGGCGATTTGTATGACATGGTAAAAAGCAGTAGCGAGCCCGTAAAACCTGTTGGCGAATGGAACGAGGCAGAGATTATTTCAGACAAAGGAAACCTTACTTTGATCCTAAATGGCGTTGCCGTAGTAAAAACAACTTTATGGGATGATAACTGGAAAAATCTGATCGCTGGCAGCAAATTTGCAAAATGGGAAGGTTTTGGAACCTATAAAACCGGAAAAATCGCTTTACAGGACCACGGCGATGAGGTATGGTACCGCAACATCAGAATTAAAAAACTATAAAAACCTAAAAGTGTATTGCTCAAAAGCCTTACACTTTTTTACTAAAAACCTAAACGAACATGAATACTACTATACGCTTTAAACTGTCATTTATGATGTTCCTCGAATTTTTTATTTGGGGAGGATGGTTTGTAACCCTTGGTACATTTCTGGATAAAAATCTTACGGCTTCAGGGCCTGAGATCGGTGCCGTATTTTCTACCCAGTCATGGGGTGCAATTATTGCTCCGTTCATTATCGGTTTAATAGCCGATAGGTATTTTAATGCCGAAAGAATATTAGGTATTTTACATATCATAGGTGCCATATTAATGTACCAGATGTACAACGCAACCAATATTTCGGTGTTTTACCCTTATGTATTTGGCTATATGGTACTGTATATGCCTACTTTAGCATTGGTAAACTCGGTTTCTTTTAACCAGATGGGCGATCCCGAAAAAGAGTTTTCAAGTATCAGAATTTGGGGAACTCTTGGTTGGATTTTCGCAGGTGTGCTTATCAGCTACTTTTTTCACTGGGACTCACAAGCATCAACTGCAAACGGCGCATTAAAAAACACTTTCTTATTGTCAGCAATAGCTTCACTTGTCTTAGGCTTATTTAGTTTTGTTTTACCAAAAACGCCACCTAAAAACCAATCTACAGAAAAAGTAAAGGTGTCTGAAATTTTAGGTTTAGATGCATTAAAACTACTCAAAGACAAGAACTTTTTGATCTTCTTTATCTCATCAGTATTAATCTGTATTCCTTTAGCTTTTTATTACCAAAATGCCAATTTATTTCTTTCTAAGATAGGTGTAGATAATCCAACAGGAAAAATGACCATCGGTCAAGCTTCAGAAGTGTTATTCTTATTGGCAATTCCGGTGTTCTTTAAAAAATTTGGTTTCAAAAAAACAATCTTAGTAGGTATGCTGGCATGGACAGTAAGATACCTGTTATTTGCTTTTGGTAATGCCGGAGAGCTGAGCTTTATGCTTATTTTGGGTATTGCTCTTCATGGCATATGCTATGATTTCTTCTTTGTATCAGGACAAATTTATACCAACTCTAAAGCAGGCGAGAAATTTAAAAGTTCAGCTCAGGGACTTATTACCCTGGCAACTTATGGCGTAGGTATGCTAATTGGCTTTATTGTTGCTGGACAAATAACCGAAACTTATAAGACCAATGGTCTTGAAGACTGGAAAATGATATGGACAATTCCGGCTGTTATTGCTGCATTTGTAGCCTTGTTATTTATCCTCTTATTTAAAGATAAAAACAGCACTTCATCTCAGCAAAGCTGATTTATATTGTAGAAGTATGACAAATTCTCGCAGAGACTTTTTAAAAAACGCCATATTTGCTGCTGCAGGCATGGCTGTATTACCACAATGGCTAAACGCTACCGAAAAAAAAGGCAAAGCTGTGGGTATCCAATTATATACCTTAAAAGATGTAATCAACAATAACGTTAAAGAAGTTATTGAAAATGTAGCAAAAGCCGGTTATGGTGAGGTAGAATCTTATGGTTATGTACCTAAAGGTAAATTCTGGGGGCTTACACCTGTAGAGTTTAAAGCTTTACTGGATCAACATGGATTAAAAGCTCCAAGTGGGCACTATGATTTTGAAAACTACATTGAAACAGGGAATCTCGATTCAATTAAGGCTTACATTGACGTAGCCAAAACTTTAGATAGTAAATACATTACAGCGCCTTGGCTGGCAACCAAATTGCGCAAAAATGCAGATGATTATAAAGCGATTGCAGAAAAATTAAACACTGCAGGCGAGCTGGCCAAAAAATCGGGATTGGCCATTGCTTACCATAACCACGATTTTGAATTTAAAACCTTTGATGGTAAAACAGGACTGGAGCTTTTACTGAACCAGACCGACCCTAAACTGGTGAGTTTTGAACTGGATTTGTACTGGGCAGAACATGCACAAAACCATCCTTTAGATTTGTTTGTAAAATACCCGGGCAGGTTTAAAATGTGGCATGTAAAAGACATGAACAAATTAAACCGCAACGATAATACCGAAGTGGGTAATGGTACCATAGACTTTAAACCGATCTTTAAAAAGGCTGCTGCTTCTGGCATGGAGCACTTCTTTGTAGAGCAGGAAAATAACTATGCGCCTACCATTTACGATTCGATTAAAACAAGTTGCACTTATATTAAAAGCAAGCTGATTTAATGTTAGTTCAGTTTAAGCAATCCATTTTTACTGAGGCGATAGCCGTAAATCCCTTCCGTTAAACTTAAAAACCGACCTTGGCTGGTGCGGTTTGCAATAATTAGCCAAAGCAGATATTTTTTAGCAGCAGGCGCAGTCGGTGGTTTTTGGTCCTTTTTTCATAAAAAGGACTAGGCCCCGCCGGCCAATGAGGCGATAATTTAAGAAACCTAATTTAGGTTTAAATACAATATAGCCTATCCCCAATTCACATTAATTTACCCCTATTTTTATAGCTATACAACCAACCCATTCTTTGATCAGCAAGGTCCATTTATCTAAAGCCTGAACATCAGGAATTAAATAATCGTTCCATTGGTAATCTGAGTTAGAAAGGAAATTTGTAGGGTAAAAATCAACATTACTGTAACCCATTTCTTTTAATAAAAGCTTTGTACGTGGAATATGCCAGGCGCTTGTGATAATGAGTATCCTGGCATCTTTATTATTGATCAGCTTAAAGCTATACAACAAATTCTCTCTCGTATTCCGGCTATTGCTTTCTACTAGAACAGCACTGTCAGGCACACCTGTTTTTCGTAAATAAGTAGCAACATCATCGGCCTCTTTTGGTCCTTTCACAAACAAGTTTGCGCTGCCGCTACTGATCAATATTTTAGCAATCGCACCCTCTTTATACAACCTGTAGGTTTGCAGGAAACGATCGGCAGAATCATGAAATTCAATTTCGTTATTTCTAAGATTTTTGCCAGAAAAACCGCCCAACAAAATACCATAGTCGTAGGTCTTTAAAGCAGGATATTCAGCTTCATAAAGCTTAGCTACGCTTGAGGCAATAAATTGGTTCGTAAAGAAAAGTAGAGTGCATATTGTTGCAATCAAATAATATTTTCTGCACTGCATCCGCTTAGAGAAAAGTGCCATCAGCAACAATACGATAATCCAAGTAAGAGGTCTAATGGCTACTACCAATAATTTAGAAAAGATAAACGACATGATCAGTTCAGTTTAGCGGCCAGTACACAGGTTTTGGTAAAACGTTCAACCTCACCTTCCGCAGTAAAAGTTTCAAATTTAATAACATAAACGCCTACTTTACATAGTTTCCCGTTATTATCCAATCCATCCCACTCCAAACTTCCCTGTGTGGGCATAGAATTGTTCCTGATCAGATTTCTTACAAGCAAGCCTTTATCTGTATAAATATTGATTGTTGCCAGATTTCCGTTTTGCTTAAAACGATAATTAATTTGTAAAGTATCTTCAAAACCATCCTGATCTGGTGAGAAAGTTTTACTTACCAAAACTACCTCATTCTTTAGGATTCCATTTTCCTGTTGTGAATTTTCTGAAGTAGGTGTAGCATAACCCGCTATGACTGCTGCTGATTGCCAATTTGTACTTTCATTTGTATGCCTGTTAAAAGATACCCTTTCAAGAGATACGCCTTTATAATTTTTCAGCAATGCATGATGCATTTTTTCATGATAAGAAAAACTGTCTATGATTTTATCATCAACATATAACGCCACCATTCCTTTATCATTATTGTAAGCCGGCATATTAGGCATCTTTACCATTTGATCAGGATATTTAACGGAGTAGGTTTCTTTTAAATGTTCAATGTTGGCGCTCAATACCCAATAGGTTTTAGGCTGAATAAACAACGAAACGTTGCTGATAATCTTATCATTTTTCCTATCGGCATTGCCTATTTTCAAATCTTTCAGATCTAGAATATGCTCTGTATTGTTATAAATTTCTACAAATTCCGCCCCTCTTACTTTAGGGTTAAACAATACCTCACTAATGAGAATGCTGTTGGGCAATATATCTTTAGCATAAAAAAACTTCGATGCATTTCTTCCCTGCTGCATTTCTGCTCCTGAGCAATTGGTCAAATTACTACAGGTTAAAGTATATTCAATTCCTTTGGTTAAATCCTTCTCAAAGGTCAGCATAACGGTTTTGTAAAGGGGTTCAACCAATTCTATAGAAACTGGTGTACCCACACCATTATTCATCACATAATTAGAAATATTTATCGCAGTATGAGCTGCTAGCTTTTTATCAAAATCTATCTGGATAACACGAGGATTTATAATCGTTGTTAAAATAATCTGAGGTCCTTGCGTATCTTTCTCATCATTATAAACTGAATTTTTACTTCCCGGCGTACCGCCGTATTCGGCAATTGAGGCTATCCAGTTTGCGCCGCCTGTACAATTGCCGTAAGGATTAATCAGTTCAAGTGAAAATCCACCCGATTTTTTCTTCGCATCCTGATACCATGTATCAGTATAACTTACCTCATCTATCAGGTTATCATGCATATCATATATTTTGAGGTTTGCCTTGGTATTGGTTAAAGCTGGCCATGAGGCCAAACCCATTGCTTTGCCAAAGGGTTTTAACAACGGTGCATTAGCATTGGCACATAAAATAAGGTATTGTTTGGGTGCAAGTGTATCGGCAGTAAGTACAACTGGTTTTGTTGCTGCATCTTTACTGTATTTCCAGCCGCTTACAATAATGTATTCATCTGATTTATTCCAAAGCTCTATATACTCTGTTTCAGGCAAACCTTTTACCCCTTTAGGATTAGCCATAATTTCATTGATGATTACATCGCCCTTCTTCGCTATATATTTTTTGATATGTAAAAAGCTTTTAACCTGTGGAACAGGCATAACATTGTTCCTTAAATCGGCTATATGGCTAACCGTCAAAGTATAATTTCCTGAAGGAACCGCATCTGCATAACTCAGTTTAATCTTAGCAGGATTGATACCTGCTTCTGCCTTTTGAGGAGAGCCCAAACCTGAAAGCCCATAATTCGAGCTTTGTAAAGCTGAAGCGTTTACAGCTTTATCAAAAGTAACTTCAAAAGTTTGGTCATCAAGCGATTTCACTTCCAGCAACTGTGGAGGGGCGGCTACATAACTTTCAATTTTAAAATCCGTAAAATAGAACTGATTAAACCTGTTCCCTGTTGAATACCTGCAATACACCCCAAAATATGAGGTAGAAATAAAAGTATTATCTATTACCGAACCATCAAAAGTAAAGTTTCTGCCACCTGTAAAATCAGTATAGATATCCCAGTGTCCATTAAGATCTCTTTCTACTCTAACCCTTACTGTTACGGCATTGGCATTTGATCTGGGTTTATCGGGTAAGTTAAGTAATGTTGTTGATGTGGTTCCATTCTGTTTAACCAGAAAGAAATTCTCCGCATTAGATGGAGAACCCAATTGCAAGTAATAGGCCTGCATGTCCGAAGTTGAACTCAGGTCTTCTTTATTGGAAACCAAGTAAATACGTGGATAGTTTGTGGTACTGGGGTCAAAGCTCAATTTTAAATAAAACTCCCACACCGCAGCAGCCGCCAAAGTATTAGATGTGCTTAAGTAAAGCGTTGAAGAAGCTTGTGGCCCATTAGATTGAAGATAGCCATTGCTAACCCTAAAATAGTTTACAGTTCCAGACCATTTAGGGCTGGAAGTAAAATCTCCGTCAGAAAAATCATCAATTAGCTGAGCAGAAACTAGTTTAGAGCATATTATTAGAAATAAAAGTAAAGTTTTTCTCATATTTGAGAATTCAACATCCTTAATATTAAATATAGTAAATAAATCAAGAAAAAATGAAAGTTGCAGTAGTAGGTGCCACTGGCTTAGTGGGTACCGTTATGTTAAAAGTATTGGAAGAGAGAAATTTCCCGATGACAGAATTAATTCCCGTAGCCTCAGAAAAGAGCGTTGGTAAGAAGATTATGTATAAGGGTAAGGAATTTCCAATTGTTAGCATGGAAACTGCCATACAATTACGTCCTGATATTGCTTTATTTTCTGCAGGTGGAAGTACTTCTTTAGAGAGCGCACCTAAATTTGCCGCAGTAGGCACAACGGTTATTGATAATTCATCGGCATGGAGAATGGATGAAACCAAAAAATTAGTGGTTCCTGAAGTTAATGCCAAAGTTTTAACCAAAGAAGATAAGATCATTGCCAACCCTAACTGTTCAACCATACAAATGGTAGTAGCTTTACAACCTTTGCATGAGAAATATAAAATTAAACGTGTTGTGGTTTCTACTTATCAGTCTGTTACCGGAACCGGGGTTAAAGCTGTTGACCAGTTAATGAACGAACGTAAGGGAATTGAGGGGCCAAAAGCTTATCCTTATGAAATAGATTTAAATGTACTTCCTCACATTGATGTTTTTCAGGATAACGGATACACCAAAGAGGAAATGAAAATGATCAAAGAAACCAACAAGATTATGGGCGATGACCATATCAAAGTAACCGCTACTACAGTACGTATTCCGGTAATGGGTGGTCACTCAGAGTCTGTAAATGTGGAGTTTGAAAATGATTTTGACTTAAGCGAATTACGCAGCATTCTAGAAAATGCTCCCGGTATTATTGTAGTTGATGATGTGGCCAATCTCAAATACCCAATGCCAAAAGATGCACATCAAAGAGATGAGGTTTTTGTAGGTCGTTTACGCAGAGACGAATCGCAGCCTAATACTTTAAATATGTGGATCGTGGCCGATAACCTGCGTAAAGGTGCTGCCACAAATGCTGTACAAATTGCCGAGTATTTAGTAGAAAAGGCCTTAGTATAAAATTGATAGAGGTTGTTTAAGATAAAGTTCGCCGTCATCCTGAACTCGTTTCAGGATCTATACCATAAAGATTTCTTTACCAAGTACAGAATGACGCAAGCTCCTTAGACAACCTCTTTATTTGCCAAACCCAAACCATATGAAATCCCTGAAACTATTTTTTCTTTTCATTGCCATTTGCCAAATCAGTTTTGCGCAATCTGTTGCTCAAAAACTTGAAGCAGCATTTAAAAACTTTGAGAATGATGAGCAGAACAAATATGCCACGTCTTCGTTATGTGTATTAGATGCCAATACCGGAAAAATAATCTATGCAAAGAATGAAAATACCGGACTGGCTACTGCTTCTACGTTAAAAACCATTACTTCTGCAACGGCCTTTTATCTTTTAGGAAAAGATTTCAAATACGAAACCACGTTAAGCTATACAGGTGTTATTGATCATAACGGTACTTTAAAAGGAAATATCATTATCAAAGGTTCAGGAGATCCTACTTTGGGTTCATGGCGTTACGAACAAACAAAAGAAAATAATATACTTAACCAATGGGTTAGCGCAATCAGAAATGCAGGTATTAAAAAAATTGATGGCTCGGTAATCGCTGATGATTCTGCCTTTGGCACTCAGACCATGCCTGAAGGATGGACCTGGCAAGATATGGGTAATTATTATGGTGCAGGTGGGGGTTCTATCTGCTGGCGCGAAAACCAATTCGATGTAAACCTTAATCCGGGAAAAAATGTTGGAGAAGATGTGGGTATTAACTCTGTCTCTCCTGTTATGCCTTATCTAACTCTTGTTAATGAATTGAAAACCGGTAACAGAGGGTCTGGAGATAATGCTTATGGCTTTTTACCCCCTTACACCAATGTTGCCTATATGCGCGGTACATGGGGCCTTGATATCAGCAAAAAAGGAATTTCATTAGCTCTGCCCGATGGTGCTTTTGATGCGGCCTACAGGCTACAGGATACCTTAAGTCGTTTAGGTATCAACGTAGTTGAACAAGCTGCTACTTCACGCTTATTATCACTAGCGAAGAAAACATTAGATACAACGAATAAACATCAATTGCATTCTTATCTTTCGCCTAGTTTGAGCGAGATTGTTTACTGGTTTAACAAAAAAAGCATTAATCTATACGGCGAGCAACTTTTAAAAACCATTGCTTACCAACAGAACAAACCCGGCACCACAAGAAGCGGAGCCAATACTTTAATTAATTTTTGGGGCTCAAAAGGAATAGATAAGAAAGCACTTAATATTATTGATGGTAGTGGCCTTTCTCCTGGCGACAGGGTAACAACTTTTGCCATGGCTTCGATATTATTTCAGGTTCAGAAAGAAAACTGGTTTGGCGATTATTATAACTCATTACCCGAATACAACGGCATGAAAATTAAAAGTGGGAACATAAGTGATGTTACAGCCTATGCAGGTTACCATACTGATAAAAAAGGAAATAAGTACATTGTTGTGATCAACGTTAACAATTATTACGGATCAGGTATCAGTCGTAAACTTTTCAATGTACTGGATGTTTTAAAATAAGCATTCGACATGGGTAAACGCGTTTTAATTACAGGTGCAAGCGGGCTGATCGGCAAAGAATTAGTTCAACTTCTTTTACAACAGGGATATAAAGTTTCTATTCTTAGCAGACATGCTACCGCTATTTCAGGAGTTGATGTTTATCTGTGGGATATTGCTAACAACCAGATCGATGTTAAAGTTTTTGAAAACATAGATGTTCTTGTGCACTTGGCAGGAGAAAGCATTGCAGCCAAAAGATGGACAAAAAAACAAAAGAAAGAAATTATTAACAGTCGCGTAAACTCTGCCGACTTGCTTTTTGAAACTGTTAAAAAACACCGGATACCTCTACAAAAATTCATATCGGCATCGGCAGTGGGCATTTATGGCGATAGAGGAGCAGAAATTTTGACCGAAAATAGCAGGTTAGGCAAAGGTTTCTTACCTCTTTGCTGTAAACTATGGGAAAATGCTGCTGACCAATTCAGCACTCTGGGCATAGATGTAGTGAAAATAAGAACAGGTTTTGTTTTATCTGATCAGGGCGGAGCTTTAAGTCCTATAACCAAAATGATCAGATGGTATTTAGGAGCTCCTCTGGGTTCGGGTAAACAGATCATTCCATGGATACATTTAAATGATTTAACCGCGATTTATTTAAAAGCCATTAGCGATCATCATGTAACGGGTGTTTATAATGCCTGTGCTTCAAACCCTGTTACCAATAAAATCCTTACCATTGAAGTTGCCCAAATTTTAAAGAAGCCTGTTCTGCCACTTCATGTACCTAGCTTTATACTTCGTTTATTAATGGGTAAGATGAGTATTTTACCTTTAATGAGCACCCATACAAGCAATCAGAAGCTCGAACAAGCAGGTTTTAAGTTTAAGTTTGATAAGCTTCAAGCTGCACTAACAGATATATTGCTTTAATTAGGCACAAAAAAAGCGTTACAAGGATTTCTGTAACGCTTCATATTATTTTTGATGAATAAACTTCTTATTCGTTAGTTACTTTCGTAATATCTATAGTAAAATCCAATACCGAATTAGGTGTTATGGCTCCTGTTGATGCACTTCCATATCCATATTTTGAAGGTAGGAAGATACGTACCTTTGCTCCTGATGTAAATAAAGGTAAAATGGTTCTCCAGCCCGAAATCACTCCATTTAATGTAGTACTAAAAGAATCACTTGAATCGAAAGTTGTTCCATTTAACAATTTGCCTATATATTTAACTTCAAGCGTAGAATAATCATCTATAACATCTGTTCCTGTACCCGGCGTAATCACCTGATAATAAATACCTGATGAATGTCTAACTGCATTCGTAATATTGTTAGCTGTTAAAAACGCTTTAATCCTGTTTTCATCTAATTCAATCTGAGAAGCTTCTTTAAAGATTTTCAGATCAGTTACAATTACCTCGTTAGATGGAATGTTTCCATTACCATTCTTACCAAAAGCTAAATAAGATGGAATAATAATTTTAGCGTGTCCACCACGTTTTAATTTATACATTACGGTTCTGAAAGCCCCTGGCGAAGTAACATAACCTACATAGGTACCATTATTTGAGTAAACATCATTACTCTGATATACCTGTCCATCTAAAGATTTAATATCAAAATCATACAATACGGAATCAGTATTCTTAAGAAAATTACCTGTACCTTCATCAATAATCTGATAATAAAACCCCAACGTATCTTTCATTAAGAGGTTATTTTTCTTGATATAAGCTTCGATCTTGGCTTTATCAACGCTTTCTATGCTTTCGTACTCTTTTGTACACGAGTTAAACACTACAAAAGAAACCAGCAATATGGCTGTATATAAAAATATTTTACGCATTTATTTTACGCTTATTAAATCTACTGTAAAATCTAAAACTGAATTTTTGGGTATCCCCGGACCCGGCGATTCGTTTCCATAAGCTAAAGTTGATGGGATCAACAGTCTTATTCTCCCCCCTGGTTGTATCAAAGGAATTCCGATAGTCCAACCTTTAATTACCTGTGATAATGAAAAAGTAATTGCCTGTTTTGATTTATCAAACACACTTCCATCTAACAGTTTACCTTCATAATTTACTGTTACTGTAGAAGACGCATTAATGTTATAATCTCCCGTACCTGGTGTAATGATCTGATAATATAATCCAGAACTATGCTTTGTGGCGCTGAGATTATTCTTCTTTATAAAATCAACAATCAGACCATCATCAATACCGGCCTGCTTCTCGGCATCATATTTATCTTTACTGCATCCTGTAATTAATCCGGCAACTACAAAAAACACCAATAATAGTTTGGCTTGAAACTTCATGCAGCAAAAATAATCTTTTAGAATGGTTACTACAATTTTTAACCAATTTTAACAAATGAAAAAGAGGCTGTTCAAAAAATTAAAAGTCATTCGGTATCCGATATGGAATCTTTTCAGGCAAATGACCTTTTTAAAGGTCCTAAAATAAATTCGGGATGACGAAGAAATTTTAAACAGCCTCTTTGTAGGAGGATATTGTTAGAAGCAATATTTATTCGCTTCTATAATCTGTTTTGCCACATTCTGACGGGCTTCTTTAACATTAAAGGGTTCAACTTTGGTAAATCTACGTAAACCTACCAACATCATACGCAATTCATCACCTTCAGCAAAAGCCCATAATGCCTCCTTACCGGCCTTTGCAACTCCATCAACAGCTTCTACCAGATAAATGCGCATTAAATCCAGCTGGCCTTTACAAGCTTCTTCGCCTTTTAGGCTTACCAATTTTTCTGTCCTTAATATTGTCGATTCCAATACATATACATAACCTGCCATATCTGCAATATTCATCAAGATTTCCTGTTCTTTGCTCAGGCTCATCATTAATTTCTGCACAGCAGCCCCTGCAACCATCAAAGTAGCTTTCTTAAGATTAGCCAGTACTTTTTTCTCAGTTGCAAATAAAGTATCATCTTCTTCGCCAAATTCAGGAATAGCCATCAGCTCGTTTGCTACTGCTGTGGCCGGAGTCATCAGATCTAACTCGCCTTTCATGGCTCTTTTCAGCATCATATCAACGGTTAATAAACGATTGATCTCGTTGGTACCTTCAAAAATTCTGTTGATACGGGCATCACGATAAGCTCTGTCCATAGGTGCATCTGCACTAAAACCCATACCGCCGTAAATCTGCACACCTTCATCTACCACATAATCTAAAGCCTCAGAACCCCAAACTTTCAGGATAGCACATTCTACGGCAAATTGTTCCACCGATTTTAGTTTTGCTTTAGAAGGCTCCATACCCCCTGCCACCAGCGCATCGTAGGTATCATCAATATTTTGTCCGGCACGATAATTAGCTGCGTCAACAGCATATACCTTAGAAGCCATTTCAGCTAATTTATAGCGGATGGCGCCATACTTAGAAATCTGACGGCCAAATTGCAGACGTTCATTTGCATAATTTACAGCTGTGCTTATGGTTTGTTTTGATGCACCTATAGCAGCAGCCGATAATTTGATACGTCCAATGTTAAGAATATTTACCGCGATTTTAAAACCGTTCTGTCTTTCAGAAAGCATATTTTCTACCGGAACAGGGCAATCGTTAAAAAAGATTTGTCTGGTAGAAGAACCTTTGATACCCATTTTATGTTCTTCAGGGTTCATGGTTATTCCACCAAAATCACGTTCAACAATGAATGCAGTTAAGTTCTCATCTTCATCAATTTTAGCAAATACAATGAAGATATCAGCAAAACCTCCATTAGTGATCCACATTTTCTGCCCATTAATGATGTAATGTTTACCATCTTCGCTTAATTTCGCTTTGGTCTTACCCGAATTTGCATCAGAACCCGAATTCGGTTCAGTTAAACAATAAGCCGCTTTCCACTCACCCGTTCCTAACTTAGGAATATATTTTGCCTTTTGCTCTTCATTACCATAATACAAAATAGGCAGTGTACCAATACCTGTATGGGCAGATAAAGCTACCGCAAAAGAATGTCCCGCTCCCACAACATCTGCCACTAACATAGAAGTGTTAAAATTCTTACCAAAACCTCCATATTCTTCGGGAACAGATACACCTAAAATCCCTAATTCGCCTGCTTTTGTTAACAAATTAGGCATAAATTCAGGGTCTTCTTGCTTATCGATTTTTTCAAGATTAGGAAAAACTTCTGCTGCTAAAAAATCACGGCAGGTTTGGGCAATCATTTGCTGTTCTTCGTCAAATTCTTCTGGAATAAATATATCCTGATAAGATGTTTCTTTGATTAAGAATTCTCCGCCTTTGATTATCTTTTTATCTGTATTTTCCATTTTTGTTTTAGATTAAGGATGAAGGAACAAGGATAAATGACAATGTTCCCTAGGTTAAATTTTATTCTCTATAGCTTAAGCAATACTCTTTTATTATGTTAAAGCAATTCAAAAATACCGGCAGCTCCCTGCCCTGTACCTACGCACATAGTAACCATACCATATTTTTGTTTTCTTGCTTTAAGTTCGTTCAAGATTTGTACGGTTAATTTTGCTCCTGTACAACCAAGCGGGTGTCCTAATGCAATTGCACCTCCATTTACATTCAGCTTATCTGTATTTAGATTTAAGTTTCTGATAATAGCCAAAGATTGCGATGCAAAAGCTTCATTGAGTTCTATCAAATCAATATCGTCTTGTTTTAAACCAGCTTGCTTTAAAGCTTTCGGAATAGCCTCTATAGGTCCTATGCCCATAATACGTGGAGGAACTCCGGCAACTCCGTAACTTACTAATCTTGCAATAGGCTCTACGCCTAATTCTTTCAGTTTTTTTTCTGAAACCACAATTACAAAAGCAGCGCCATCTGATGTTTGCGAAGAGTTACCTGCCGTAATACATCCACCAGCAGCAAAAACAGGTTTCAGTTTTGCTAACTTTTCAATGGTGGTATCTGCTCTTGGCCCTTCATCAGTATCTACTACATATGAACGGGTTTTCTTTTTCAGGTTTTCATCCAGGTAAGTTTCGTTCACCGTTATTGGAGCAACCCCCGATTTTAAATGCCCATTTTTTATTGCATTGATAGCTTTTTGATGTGAATTGAAAGAAAAGATATCCTGATCTTCACGACTTACATTAAATTCTTTAGCCACTGCTTCTGCAGTTAAGCCCATTCCCCAATACCAATCGGGATGATTTTTAGCAACTACAGGATTAGGAACCAATTTCCAGCCGCCAAATGGCATACCACTCATCACTTCTACCCCTCCGGCAATGATACAATCGGCCATACCTGCTTTTATTTTTGCTACTGCCGTAGCAATGGTTTCCAAACCTGAAGCACAATACCTATTCATCGTTACACCTGGCACTTTATCGGTATCTAAAGACATCAGACTGATCATACGGGCTACATTTAGTCCTTGTTCAGCCTCCGGGGTTGCATTACCCACAATAACATCATCAATTTCTTCTTTATTTAAATTAGGTACAGATGCAATCAGTTGTTTAATCACATCTGCTGCTAAATCGTCTGCTCTTGTAAAGCGGAACACACCTCTTGGTGCTTTTCCTACCGCTGATCTAAGACCTGCAATGATATATGCTTCTTGCATTGTTTTTTGATTTGAGATTTGAGATTTGAGATTTGAGGATTAGCCTTAAATCTAAATACCAAATCTTGTTAACTGTTTATTTACTAATCTTATTTTTAAGTCTTTGCTGTAGCCCATAGGTCATTTTTTGTAATTCGTCTATCTGAGCCAGCAAAGAATTGAGTTCTTCTTCTTTAATCAGAATCAATCTGTTAGCTATTACCAATTGAGTTTGCAATTCAAAACATGAGCCATTTGCTATTCCCAAAAAATTACAGAACTCTTTCTCTGAATTTCGTCCTGCACCTTCTGCAATATTTGATGAGATAGATACAACTGCTCTGCGAGATTGATTAATTAATCCAAAACGTTCATCTAAGGGATAGTTGGCTGTAACTTTGTAAACTTCAACTGCCAAATCAACAGCTTTGTTCCAAATTTTTAATTCTTTTAAATTATGCATGCTTCAACTATCTTAAACCTCATTTTCAAACATCTCAAATCTAATTTCTCATATCTCCTACCTAACTACTCTTAATTTCTCAACGGCTTACCTTTTGTAATAATAGACTGGATACGCTCTAATGTTTTTCGCTCCGTACATAATTGCAGAAACGCTTCACGCTCCAGATCTAGTAAATATTGTTCAGACACTTCTGTAGGTGCAGATAAATCTCCGCCACACATTACGTAACCTAACTTTTCAGAGATTTTTTGATCATGTTCAGAAATGTAATTACCTGCATGCATACTGTTTGCGCCTGCATAAACAATACCTAAGCCATGATTGCCTAAAACCTTAATATCTTTTCTCTGAACTGGTTTTGTATAACCTGCGTCGGCCAATTCTATAGCTTTCGCTTTTGCATCGGCCAGTAAACGCGACCTGTTCATGGTAATGCCTGCTTTTTCTTTTTGTATGTAACCTAACTCTATAGCTTCTTGTGCTGATGTTGAAACTTTAGCTGTACCAATGGTCAAGAAGCGTTCTTTTAATGTATTTTGTGCTATCTGATCATCTTTCAGCTCATCTCCTGCTCTTAAAGCAAATTCTTTGGTACCACCGCCACCAGGTATTACACCTACGCCAAACTCTACCAGCCCCATGTAAGTTTCGGCACTCATCTGAACGTGATCGGCATGTAAACTAAATTCACAACCACCGCCCAATGTTAAATTAAACGGGGCCACAACCACCGGAACGGCTGAATAACGAATGCGCATTGAGGTATTCTGGAACATTCTGATCGCCATATTCAACTCATACCATTCCTGTTCTACGGCCATCATAAAAATCATTCCAACGTTTGCGCCTGCCGAGAAGTTTCCACCGTCATTACCAATTACCACTCCGCGGTATTCTTTTTCAGCCAGATCAATAGCTTTATTGATTGCTTGCAGTGTATCTCCCCCAATGGTATTCATCTTAGAATGAAATTCTACATTTAAAATACCATCTCCTAGGTCGATAATAGATGCACCTGCATTTTTGTAAATGGTTTTGGTTGCTCTCAAATGATCCAGTATAATCAGATCTTCTGCTCCCGGAACATTTTTATAAGATTTAGAAGGAATATCATAATACTGACTTACTCCATTTTCTATTCGGTAAAAAGTAGTAAATCCTGCATCTAACATTTCATGTACCCATGCCGCAGCTTCATGTCCATAGGCTTTCATGCCTTCTATCGCTTCCTTTACACCCACAGCATCCCAAACCTCAAAAGGCCCCAGTTCCCAGGCAAAACCTGCACGCATTGCATCATCTATACGGTACAATTCATCTGATATTTCTGGAATACGGTCTGATACATACTCAAACAAGCCAAAAAAAGAAGTTCTGAACAGTTCTCCGGCTTTGTCTTTAGCTGCCGCAAAAACCTTCATTCTGTCTGCGACTTTATCAATGGTTTTTGTCATTTCCAAAGTAGCAGATTTAACCTTTTGCTGAGGTTTGTACTCTAATGTTTTCAGATCTAAAGCCAATATTTCGCTTTTACCTTCGGCATTTTTTATTTTTTTATAAAATCCCTGCTTGGTTTTATCGCCCAACCAGTTGTTTTCTGCCATTTTCTCAACATAAGTAGGCAGTTTAAACAGGTCATGTGCTTTATCTTCAGGGCAATTATCATACAGGCCTTTAGCCACTTTGATCATGGTATCAAGGCCTACCACATCAGAAGTACGGAAAGTTGCAGATTTAGGACGACCTAAGGCTGGTCCGGTATATTTATCCACTTCTTCAACGGTAAGATTTAGTTTTTCAACGGAATGAAGCAGGGCCATGATAGAATAAACGCCTACGCGGTTGGCAATAAATGCCGGAGTATCTTTACAAAGTACAGTAGTTTTCCCCAGGAATTTATCTCCATATTCCATCAGAAAATCTACCACTTCTTTTTTGGTATCTTTTGTTGGGATGATTTCTAACAGACGCAGATATCTTGGTGGATTAAAAAAGTGCGTACCACAAAAATGTGCTTTGAAATCTTCTGAACGTCCTTCTTCCATCATATGAATAGGAATGCCCGAAGTGTTTGAAGTAATCAGTGTTCCGGGTCTACGGTATTTTTCTACCTGTTCGAAAACCGTTTTTTTAACCTCTAGATTTTCCACAACTACTTCTATCACCCAGTCGCATTGTGCTATCTTAGACATATCTGTAGTAAAATTACCTGTAGTAATCTTATGAACTACTGATTTTGAATATACAGGTGAAGGATTGCTTTTCAAGGTATTTTGCAGTGCTGCATTCACAATCCTGTTCTTAACCACATCGCTTTCAAGTGTAAGCCCTTTTGCCTGCTCTTCAGGTAAAAGCTCTTTTGGCGCAATATCAAGCAGCAGAACTTCCACACCTATATTTGCAAAATGACAGGCAATACGCGAACCCATAATGCCTGAGCCCAGTACCGCTACCTTACTTATATTTCTGTTCATAACCATCTTTTAATGCCGAATAATGTAATGTTAGCTTATTAACTTTTTCTAAAGTTGCTATTAACTGTTCTTTTTCTTTTATCGACAGCTTATCGTTGAGATACTCATTAAATGAAACAACCACGTCGCGGGCCAGTTTTCGCTTTTCCACTCCAAAAGGGGTTAAAAAAATCTTAACCGAACGTTTATCTTCAACATCTGTTTCTCTGTAAATAAGGCCCATTTGCTCCATACTGTTTAACATCCGAGATAAAGATGTAGATTTAACTCCCAGTAAGGCTGCTAAAGCTGATACTTTAGTGCCGGTTGCTTCAATATTAATAAGCACATAACCTATAGCTTGCGTAATACCAAACCCCGA
This sequence comes from Pedobacter montanisoli, assembly GCF_022809115.1. Classification (GTDB taxonomy): domain Bacteria; phylum Bacteroidota; class Bacteroidia; order Sphingobacteriales; family Sphingobacteriaceae; genus Pedobacter; species Pedobacter montanisoli. The sequence goes on from NZ_JALGBH010000001.1 coordinate 130,661, forward strand.
CGCTATCTGGTTGTAGGTGTTTGAAATATTTTGCCAAACTATCTTTAAAAAATAATCTACTGTTTCTTTCTGCTTCATAAAATTTATTATGCTTGCATAACAAATTTATGTAAAAATTTTATTTATATCAAAAGATTAAAATTATTTTTTTGTGGTTTTTCTCTATTTAATCTCTGATTTACATCATGAACTGTAAACTTTGTTATTTTTTTATTTTATGATTACAAAAAAGCAATTGTAGATTTGTGCTTTACTTTGGAAAATGGAAAAAACCACAACATCAACACAGGACCTTAGCTCTACCGTATATCCTATTTTATTTGCATTAAGCTTTTCTCATTTATTAAATGATACCATACAATCGTTGATACCTGCCATTTACCCGATTGTAAAAACCAGTTACCACCTGAGTTTCTCTCAGATTGGATTAATTACTTTAACTTTTCAATTGGCAGCTTCGCTGTTTCAACCTTTTGTAGGTTTATATACAGACAAAAAGCCGCAGCCTTATTCTTTGGCTGTAGGAATGGCTTTTACGCTTACCGGACTGATTACCTTATCTTTTGCGAATAATTTTTACCTGATCTTACTTTCTGTAGCGCTGATCGGAACAGGTTCTTCGGTTTTTCATCCCGAAGCATCAAGAATGGCACATGCAGCCTCGGGCGGAAAAAGAGGGCTAGCGCAATCTGTTTTCCAATTAGGTGGAAATGCCGGAAGTTCATTAGGCCCATTACTTGCCGCATGGATCATTGCACCTAAAGGACAACATAGTATTATCTGGTTTTCTGCAATTGCCTTAATTGCCATTGTGGTATTAAGATATGTTGGCAACTGGTATAAGAATTATGTATTAGCACATCATCTTTCAAAAAAAGGAAGATTAAACTCCTCTGAGCATCATCTTCCTAAATCTAAAGTGATCATGGCTGTATCTATCTTGCTGATCCTGATTTTTTCCAAGTATTTTTACATGGCCAGTCTTACGAGTTATTTTACTTTTTACCTGATAGATAAATTTCAGGTATCGGTTCAAACCTCACAGATTTATCTATTTGTATTCTTATTTTCAATCGCTGCCGGAACTTTATTAGGCGGCCCTATTGGTGACCGCATCGGAAGAAAGTACGTAATCTGGTTCTCCATATTAGGCGCTGCGCCTTTTGCACTTTTATTACCGCATGCCAACTTATTCTGGACAGGTATTTTAATTGTACCTATAGGAATGATCCTGGCTTCGGCTTTTTCAGCAATTCTGGTTTATGCCCAAGAACTTATCCCGGGCAAAGTAGGGTTAGTGGCAGGTCTGTTTTTTGGTTTTGCCTTTGGCATGGGTGGCTTAGGCTCTGCCTTAATTGGTAACCTGATTGATAAAACCAGCATAAGCCATGTATTTTCTATCTGTGCTTACCTGCCTTTAATCGGATTATTAACTGCTTTTTTACCTAACATTAGAACTCATAAAAAGTAATTAAGCTAATACATCAGCATAATCTGGTGTTTTATCAAAAACTGATTTGGCATAAGGGCAAAGTGGTATAATTTTAATATGCTGTTCTCTTGCATATTTTACGGCTGCTTCTACCAACTGCCTTCCCACTCCTTTGCCCGAAAAGTTTTCGTTTACTTCGGTGTGATCTATAATCATTTTTTCAGGCCCAGCCCAGGTATAAGTCATTAATCCGGCTTCCTGATCGTTATCTACCGCTTTGAAAAAGCCTTTATGTTCTCTGTTAAATTGTTGTACTTCCATGATTTTGTTTTTAGTTTAAACAAACTTATAACAGTATCGGCAGTAAATTGTTGATATACATCAAGAAATTACAATATGGTTATTTTGTGATGTTACATTTAGTCTTTTTCAGAGCTCGTGTTCGCTTCGTGAATTTTATGATATTATCGGTTTAAGCAAAAGAGGCAGATGCTTTTCAGCACCTGGCACTCTCTGCTTTATTAACAACCTATATTTATTATTTTCACAATTTTTCTCGAAGCTCTTTAATTAGCATTTTTGCTGTCCATCAGCATTTGAATCATTAGCTCCAGGTCATCCTCATTGTCTCCATCTATACTGAAACTAGAGAAGATCAGACGGCCTTCTTTGTCAATCAGAAAGTTCATCGGTGCAAGATCATGGTTGTCCAGATTTCCTTTCACCCTTTCCCTTACATCTTCTAATGGAGTAAAACTATAACCGGTACCTTTCAAAAACGGAACCACATAATCATTTTGTTTGGACAGAATATTGATGCCCAGATATTCTAGATTGTTCCCTTTAAACTTTTTAACGACATTCTCAAAATGAGGAAACTCTGCCCTGCAAGGCCCACAGCCCGGGAACCAATAAGTTAGCAGTATTACTTTGCCTTTATAATCAGATAATGATGCAGTGCCCGGGGTAAGGTAACGTTTTAAACCATTAAATGGTGTTGCTACCTGTGCAATAGCATTCAGGCTTGCCCAAATATCAGCATCGGTTTGTAAGCTATCTTTACTAAGCTTGTTGCCATAACCCGCTATTGCAGTTCTTATCTGTACAGAGGGGCTCTTTGCAAAAACTACGATCAGGCTATCATACGCAGCTCTAGTATTACCGGCTAAATCATATATCTGTGCCTTTAACAATTCAAGTCTTGTCTTAAGCTCTGAATATTTCGACAATTGTATCTTTTTTAATTCGTCCAACGCTTCGGTTTCCTTTCTTTGACTGAGCAATGTTCTCGTTTTGATCATAACCTGTGCCTGTGATACGAGTTTAGGCCATTGCTTTTTCTCTTTTTTTTCGGTTTGGGCCATTTCCTGTGCCAGTTCCAGAGCCTTTTCCGCATTTTCCCAAAGAAGCACGTTAAAATAAGCAGACATACCGCTTGCCGACCAGCCGAATTTATCAGGTGCATAGCTCCGGTGCAACAATTCAAAATATTTCAATTTTTCAGCTACTTCTTTTGATCTTACAGCCAACCAATACAAAGCCTGCGCCCCTCTTTCGTGATTTGGAAAGTGTTTGGCTACCTCTAAACTCATTTGCACCCATTTTACTTTATCAGCACCTCGAAATGAACTCGCATAATAAAATGCATAATCTGCATTGGATGGATTAGATAGCGCAGCTTTTTCCAGATAAGCCTGCGAAATTTTGGAATCGCCCCATCGTTCTGCATCCTGCCATAAGCCACCCCAGGCCTCAGTAAAGTTAGGATTAATAGCAACTGCTTTTAAAAGGTAAGGCTTGGCTTTAGGATTCTCCTCGTCAAGATAGGCCTTTCCGATAGCATAAGGGACTATAGCCGATTTGGGAAACTTAGTTGTCCACGCAGCATATTGTTTTTCCAGTTCAGGACTTTCTGTGCCTATAGCCTTAGTATAGGCCATGTGAACATTGAGGCTATCAGGGCTTGCTTCTACAGCAGCTCTTAATTTAGCAAGCTGCAATTTATTGGTAACCACATCGGGTTGGCCTTGCTGTGCAAAAATAACAGCAGGAAATACCAATGCACTCCATACAATGGCATACCAGATTTTAATATTTTTTACCATGTTATTAAATAATTAATTTTGAACAATTTAGTCTTGACTGGAATCCATTCAACATTGTTAAAAAGCCAGCAAAGGTTTGGCAGCCAAAATATGCGTTTGGGCTGTTTGCATGCTTTTGTTTGAAAAGAGCTACGGAATGTTTACAAAAATCTCTGCAAGTTTCTTATCCAGCGCTTCATCATCTTCTCCACCACCCCCATAACGACCTATGATTATTCCATTTTTATCGATTAAGATTTTAGTAGGCAACACGTGAACACCATAACCTTTGCTTAAATCATTGGTGGCATCAACACTCCTAGCCGATATCTTAAGCCCTCTTAGTACATGTTTCCAAACCCCAATCTTGTCCTCTTCAACTGCTTTTTTCCAACCAATAGAATTGCCATCATCATAGGCCATCCCGATAATTTCGAGACCTTTGTCCTTATACTTACTATATAAAGACAACAGGTGTGGATTTCCTTTCCTACAAGGCAGACACCAGCTTGCCCAAAAATCGATCAGCACATACTTCTTTCCTTTAAAATCAGCCAAATCAAGCTTTTCTCCGTTGATATCTATGGTAGAAAATACCCTTGCCAAACTTCCGGGTGATCCACTTTCCAGCTCGAGCATTTCCTTGTAGACATATTTACCATCTTCGCTAGCTTTTATCCTTGGCGTAAAGGAATGATAAAGGGCTTTCACTTCATCGAGCTTTAGTAAATTCATTTTAGATTTCATGAGGTAGGCCGAAACATACGAATCCGGATGTGCGCTAATATAAGCAAGGTCAACTTTATTCATTCTTGCTTTAAAGGGACCTAACTTTTCGTATAAGGCGGGTTTTTTACTATAGTCTTTCTCACTCCGATAAGCTGCCTGCGCTGGCTCCATTTCTTTAAGTATCGGTGCTTTCTGCCGATTTAATTCTTCCAGTTCATCGTTGCTATTGGAGCCTTTTAGAGTCAGTTGTTTGAAGGTGCCATAACTTACGGACATATCCATCACAGCTGGTTCGATAAAAACGGAGGTAATATTGGGATCCTCTATACTTCTGATGTTTCTGGCAGCGGCAATACTAACCATAACTGGTTCTGAAAGTTTGCCTTTAAACACAAAGCTCCCTTTCGTAATGGCGGCACTATCCATTTGCATGGCTTCACCTACCTGATAAGACAGGTATATATATCCTGTTTCCATGCCATTGATCTTCCCATTAATTGTAAAATCAGAACCCAATGGTTTTTGTGCAAAGCCTGGCAGACTTAAAAAGGCTACCAGGCTATATAATAATAGTTTTTTCATTATTTTGTGATCTATCTTTTACCGGGATACTCAATATGAATTTTGAACAATCTGGCCCTGACTGGCATCTATTTCAATATTATTGATAGGTACCAGCAAACGTTTGGCATCCAAAGTATACGTTTTAGGGTTGTTGATGTTTACTCCTGTGGAGTTTACTTCAAAGAAATCACGTGTTAGCACAACATTATCTGCAGGATAATCATTTACACTGAACCTACGGATATCATACCAGCGCATAACAAATGGCAGTTCCCTTCTCCTTTCTTCCAATACTTTTTTAATAGCGTCGTCCTTATTGGCCGCTGTTAATGCAATATAAGTGCTCATTCTTTTTAAGCGCAATGCATTTACCGCATCCATAGCTCCTGCAACATCGCCTTTTCTGGCCAACACTTCTGCCTTGTTCAAAAGTACTTCTGCAATGGTAAAGCCAGCCGGAATATAACGGCCATCACTAAATACAGTATACCTGGCTGTAGCTGGGTTGATAACCGAAAACCTTCTTCCTCCGTTCTGAATTATGAAATCCTTGTATCTTAAATCATTTTGCGTATCGTACAACGCAATCAAAGACGCAGATGGAATATGCCATTGGGCTGCTGTAGAAACATAACGGGTATAATAAGCCTCAGGCCAGTATAAGAATTTAACTGGTGCCCAGTCATTCAGTTCTACGTAGGTCAGCACTGCAGAGGGATTGGTATAATTTTCCGAATTCCCAGGCTTTAAAGTCTTGAAATCAACCAGTTTGACATTCGTGCTGGCCAATGCGACATTAGCCTGGGCAATACTGTTGTCAAGATCCCCTGTAAAAAGATAGAAACGGCTCATAAAAGCGGCAAGCGTTTTTTTACTTACACGCCATGGCTTCAGAGATTCTACATCATCAACCGTTACCTTCTGGGCTTCAGCGATATCTGACAAAATAAAATCATAGGTTTCTTTTAACGTAGCCCGTTTTAAAGACTCTGTGTACTCAACGGTTTTTTTAATGGGCAAACCTAGGCTATTCATATTGGCTGCAGAGTAAGGGGCACAATAATGGTTCGCAAGAACCCAGTACGAATAGGCCCTGATGAAGTGGGCATCTGCCTTTACCCTTTGCCTTGCAGCCTCATCACCGCTCACCTGGTCAATATTTGTCAGGATCAAGTTAGCTGTGAATATCTTTTTAAATTCTCCATTCCACAGCGGGTCAGAAACTTGGTTTACCAGTCCATTCACATCCCATACGTAATATTGAACCCTGTCAACAGAAACAGCAGATTGTGTCCTGTAATTCTGGTAAAAGAGCTTGCTGATTTCCGTGTCGTCTGTAGAGTAGGTCGCTGTATAATTCACTTCATAAGAAAAAGCAGTAGCGTTATCTACCAAAGCCTCCAGTTGTGCAACTGTTTTGATGCTGGCTTGTTTTTTAGGTTCTTCCGAAAGGTATTTTTTGCATCCTGCAAGAAGAAATACGCTTATAATTGAATATTTTAATAGTTTCATGGTCGTTATTCTTAAAATTGAAGGTTAATGCCAAAAGTATAGGTTTGTAAAGGCCTGTTGGTTCCTGGAAGCCAGTCGGGATTATAGCCTTTGCTATTGGCTTGCCAAATCAGGCCTACATCGCGTGTTTGAGCAAAGAATTTAACATTGTTTACCTTAATCTGCTCGGCAATTTTTTTAGGCAGGTTATACTCTAGTGTCAATTCCTTAAGTTCGATATAAGATGAGCTTTCTATTAGTGTATTCAGTACAGGTGCATAACGGTTCCATCTGTAAAGCTGAGGTTCGCCAGGATTTGCGAAACCAGGCAGGTTCGGATCACCAGCCAGCACATCACTCACAAAACGATCTACCTGTGTTTTGGATGAACCAACGGTAGTTGCATAGGCAAAGGTAGGATTGCGGTAAACTCCACCCATTTTTCCAATAAAAATAGCCGTCAGGTTAAAATTCTGCACCCTGATGTTATTTGTCCATCCCAATGTATGCGTTGGGGTTCCTGTACCTTCATAGTTTAAGAACTGCAGTCCGTTACCTGTATTGTAAAATGTAAGGTCATTAAAACTTTGCAAACTGCCATTTGGCCCCGCTACCTGTGGCACGCCATCTTTCATTCCAATATAGGTATAGGTATATATAGGGTTTACTGGTCTTCCTTCTACAAAAACATTTCCCAGAAGCTGGTATGGCAGTAAAGTTGGTTTATACAACTTGTCAACATTATTGTGGTTGTAAGCATAGTTAAATGAGGTGCTGTAACCAATTTTTGTATTTGGAATGGTAAGGTTTGTTCCTAAAGTCAGCTCAATACCACGATTGGTAATTTCTGCATTGTTAAATTTCTGCTGAGTAGTTCCTGTTGCTGCGGCCAAGGCAATGTTACCGGTAATGTCTTTACCTTTTTTATTGTATAAATCTATTGTACCAAAAAGTTTATGGTCGAGCAAGGCAAAATCAATCCCTAGATTTGTGCTTGTTGTTTTTTCCCAACGTAGAGATGGATTACCATTATCTGCTATGGAAGCTACAATTGTTCCTGTAGTAACACTTGGGCTGGTCCCTACACTTAACAATGCTTTGGTAGAAGTAGAACCTTCAACATTTCCGTTCTTTCCATAAGTTAAACGAAGTTCAAGTCGGTTAAACAAGCCTTTCTTCGGCATGAAGTCTTCGTTCATCACATTCCACTTTGCGCCCACAGACCATAGTGGCGACCAGCGTAATTGGGGGTTATCTGTAATAAAATTTGATGCATCACTTCTTATACTTCCACTAAGGGTATATTTATTGTCGTAGGTATAAGAAGCGTTTCCGTAGAACGAAACATATTTATTCCTGAGCCAGTCAAATATGGTATCGCCGCCCGGAATAGCATTGTAAAATGCACCACCTGTGAAATCCAAAATTGGATCAACGGCACTGCCATAACCATAGGGAGGCGTTGTGGCCTGCAGTTTATCCGGATCGTATCCATATACATAAGGATTAGCTCTTGAAGAGGTTGTGTATTTTGAAATTTCCATCCCGGCAATTGCGGAGATCTGGTGCTTTTGAGCAATCAGTTTGTCATAATTAAACTGATTACGCACTAGGAAACTTTCAAGATCCGCAACACTTACATCGTAAGGTAATCCATTTGACCTGGTAGATGCTTTACCTTTTAAAATACCTCCTTTAGGGATATAAGATTTTACGACTACTTTAGTATTATAGTTATAATCGGTCAACATAGTAGACAGATCCCTTACATAAAAGGTACTTTCATCATAAATCTCTTCGTAATTTGTTTTGGAGCGCTCATATTGGAATCTGGTATCGAAGGTAAGGCCTTTAAGAATAGTTAGGTTTAAACCTGCCTGCACCCTGCTGCTGAGTACTTCATTCTTACGGCTTCTTCCTCTTATTTCGCGCAAAAGGTTATAAGATACATCAGAATAGGTAAATTTATTCAAGGGCATCTGCGAAAGCTGATCTCTATTATAGCCTTTTAAATTTACGCCATAACTGCCATCGTCATTCAGCAATACCTCATATGGCGATAGTTCCTGTAGCTCGGCTACAGTTGCCCCGCTCGTTTCCTGCTTCTTGTATTGCAGGTTGGCCGAAAGGTTAAAATTCAAGTACCGGGTAATTTTAAAATCATTGTTGAAGTTCAGATTAAAACGGTCGTAACCACTCTTTATATAACCAGTCTTGTTCTTTTCGTACATCATTGAAGCATAGGTTTTGGAACGTTCTGTGCCTGTTTGAATGTTTACATTGTATTGGTTCAGTATTGCTCTTTGCAAGAGCAGGTCTCTGATCTGCTGGCGGTTATCAATCATACTCAGGCGATCAAGCTCTGCATTCATATCTGCAGTACTTATTTTCCCGTATTTATTGGCATACATCAGTTCCTGTGCCAGGGTAAGTGGCTTAAAAACATCAAAGAACGAGTTTGTAATAGGATTAAATTCCCATTTGTTTTCAAAGGCTTTACGTTCATAAGCCACATGATCGGCCGAATTGGCTGTAGTTAGTAACTGATCAAGATCCGGTTTGCCTGCTATTCTCGTAAAAGCACTCCCTTCTACATTTAACTTGCTAGTGCCTTTTAGTTTTTTGGTTACAATAACAATCACCCCATTTGCAGAGCGTGCACCCCAGATGGAAGCAGCAGCCGCATCTTTCAACACCGTGATAGATTCTATGTCATTGGGATTGATATCGGAGAAATCACTTCCTGATACCGGAAAACCATCCACTACAATCAGTGGCCTTGCTTCTGCATACAATGAACTGTTTCCTCTGATCAGGAAATCTACACTACCATCTTCTTTTTCTTTAGCCTGCATACCCGCAACCATTCCCTGAAGCGCAGAAGAAAGATTAGAAACAGGACGATGGTCTAGCGTAGCCCTGCTTACAGAGCCAAAAGCACCTGTAGCCCTCTCTTTAGGCAGACTCTGGTAACCGGTACTAACCGTAACATTTACTTCTTCAAGCTTATTGTCGGCTAGCAACATTACGATATCTCCCAGGTTGTTACTTACGTTTATCTCTCGTGTAGTATATCCCATATAAGCAATTATCAGAACTGCTTTTTCATCTACATTTCTTAAAAGGAATTGTCCTGTTTCATCAGTTATAACAGACTGGTTCGTTCCTTTTACCTTGATAGTTGCCCCTGCCAAAGGATTTTTCTGTTGGTCAAGAACTCTGCCCCTAACATCGATACGCTGAAACGGGGAAATGATGTAGTCGAACATAGAAATCTCTTCTTTCGGTTTGATCACTACTGACCGGCCATCTATTTTATAAGTTAATGCCAGATCCTTTAGCACGGTTTGCAGAGCAACATCAACGCTTGCATCATTAAGAGAAATATCCAGTGACTTATTTCTTGGTATAATTTTACCATCATAGTAAAAATCATATCCGCTTTGCTTTCTGATTTCATTCAGTGCTGTTTCTAATCTGAGGTTTCTTTTGTTAATATTGATGCGCTGCGCAAATCCGGCAGCGCTGACCTGCATTAAGGATGCTATTAATATTACGGTGGTTAATCGCATAACTAGCAATGTTTTATGGCATAGCCAAGCTATACCCTTTTTCCTGGTATTAATTTCGTACATTTGGTTTGGTTTGGTTAGCATTTGCCTGTACTTTCCACGGTTGAGGCTCTTTGCTGATATTGATTATTTAGTTAATTATTCCAAACTGAAACCAGGGGTGTTCCAAGCATTCCTGGTTCGTTTTTTTAGCTTTAGTTCTGCTGTTGTATTTTTTTTCTCATCTCTTGATTTAAAGTGTTAAATAATTCTGTTAGTTGGATCTGTTGTTCATAAAAGCAGATGTAGGTTATTTTGAAACATAGACTTTTTTACCTTCAATTTTAAAACGCACTTGCCCGCTTGATTCTATAAGCTTTAATACTGTAGAGAGTTTATTACTTCGGGAAATCCAGCCTCCGGTTTCCAATTCATCAGAAATTGAAGGGTCATAAACTACTTCCACATTATACCATCTGGCAATTTCCCTCATCGCCGTTTTCAAATTTTTTCCACTAAGCGCAAAACCACCATCCTTCCAAGCGGTAATTCTTTCAACGTCTACATTAACCACATCAATGCCATGATCATTATTTAATGCCTGCTCACCCGGCTTTATAATTTTAGAGAGGTTTGTTTCCAAGCTAACTTTAACCGAACCTTCTAGTAAGGTTGTTGCAATGGCTGGCCCATCGCTATAGGCATTTATATTAAAATGGGTACCTAGCACTTCGACCTCCTGGCCTTTGCTTTCCACCACAAAAGGACGTGACCTATCTTTTGCGATTTCGAAATATCCTTCCCCCTCAAGCTTTACCCTTCGTGTTTTACGTTCATTAAGGTTAGTAGAATAAGTTAAGCTCGAAGCAGCGTTTAACCAGACCTTAGATTTATCCGGTAAGATTAGTACATAGGTTTCTCCTTTAGCGGTTGAAAGGGTATTGATATGTTCACTTTCTGTGCTTCCCTTGATAAGGTAAACAAGCTGGCCATCCGCTGTTTTACTCATACTAATACCTCCATCAGTTGCAATCTCTCCATTGGCAGCATCGGCCAGTTTTATTTTTTTTCCATTTGCCAAAGTTAAAGTTGCACCTAGCTTTCCAGGAGATACATCATTTTTGTAAGCAAGCTGGTCATGTTTCTTTTGTTTGTTATTCAGATTGAAATAAAACAGTCCGGCACCAAAAAGCATAACCACAATTGCAGCGGCAGCCGCAATACGAAGCCATGGTTTAAAAGTATTCTGTTTAACGATTGGACTTGGTTGCGTAAAACCCCGTGAAACTCCTAGAGCCCTGAGCTCTATCCACTTTTGCTCAATATTAAAAGATTGGTATAATTCAAATGCATCCGAAGTCTCATCCACCAGTGCCCTGAGCTCAGCTAGGCGCTGAAGCTCTTCGTTGGACAATACATTTCCTTTTTCTTGATTGGATTCCAGATAATCCAGCAACATTTCCCAATTTTTATCTATCGACATAAAATTATTTCACAAGCATTTTAATAGGATGTCGTTAAAATGTTAAGGAAATGTGACAAAAAAGTTAATTTATTTTAACAACAGATTATAACCAACTGTAAATCAACTACAAATGTTTCAACAACGAAAGTAGGATTAAGCCAGTGGCTGATTTACGTAGAGAACGATATGCACGTGTAAGTTGAGTACGTACCGTATTGATGGATATCCCTTGCCTTTCTGCTATCTGTGCATAGGTCAACTTTTCAAGGGCATGAAGTTTAAGTATTTGCTTTTGCCCTTGGGGAAGATCATCTATCAATTCAAAAATGCGTACCAATCTAGCGTGCCGCTGGTCAAGATCGTCTTGGTCTTTCTGAGGATCAAAAGCCTCTGGAAGATCAGGCAACCAATCCTCACGTTTCTGCTGAACAGTTCTCTTACGTATAAAGTCTATGCTGATATTTTTAGTTGCTCTTGCTGCGTAAGATTTAAAGTTATCTGGATCAGGGCGGTCTGCATGCTGTTCCCAGTATTTAATAAAAAATTCCTGCACTAAATCCTCGGCAATATCTTTGTCGTGCACATAATTCATAGCAATCAGGCATAAATAGCGATAGTGTTTGCGAAACAGCAATTCAATATTATATTCACTTATCTGTACCTGACTATTCATTGTTTATTGCAAAGACTTTAATTTAATATAAGTATTTCAATAATAAGTAAAATAATATAGATTTCTGGAAGAGGAATAAAGGATATAGGTAAAAAACATACCCTAAATTTAGGATATTCCTAAAACAAAAAAGCCTCGCTAGCGAACTAACAAGGCTTTGGTGGAAGCTGAGGGATTCGAACCCCCGATGCTATGAGCCAGCTGCTTCAAGCAGTTTCTCTATCATCTTACGGCTTTTCCAGGATTTTATCTGTTGCTCTCGGGCTAATGATGCCTCTCTTGTCCCAAATCCTTCAAAATAAACAATCTTCCAGTCACCAGCCCCGCCAGTAAATCCTTTATGGTTAGTGTTATGTTTGGCTAAACGTTTTTCAAGATCTGAGGTAGACCCAATATAATATCGATTTCTGGAATAGGAATAAAGGATGTAGGTAAAAAACATACCCTAAATTTAGGATATTCCTAAAACAAAAAAGCCTCGCTAGCGAACTAACAAGGCTTTGGTGGAAGCTGAGGGATTCGAACCCCCGACCCCCTCGGTGTAAACGAGGTGCTCTGAACCAGCTGAGCTAAGCTTCCATTATTTCAATTCTAATTAACCCTTTGATCCGACCCTCCCGATATTAATCGGGATGCTCTGAACCAGCTGAGCTAAGCTTCCATTATTTCAATTTCATTTACAGTCCTGTAATTTTTTTGTGGAAGCTGAGGGATTCGAACCCCCGACCCCCTCGGTGTAAACGAGGTGCTCTGAACCAGCTGAGCTAAGCTTCCATTATAAAAAAACAAAATCCTTTGTTTTGGGACTGCAAATATAGAGCGTTTATTTAATTTCACAAAAAAAACTAAAAATTTTATGTTAAAACTTCTTCCAATATTTGATGCGAACTGATTTGTCCAAAAGAAGGTGTATGTAAAGAAAAGTAAATCAACACTTTATCCAAAAGCAATCTTCTCAACGCATTGGTGAGTTTTACATCTGCAGAGTTCTCAAAAGAAACGTTTGACAGTAAAATAAGGTATTGCGCTTCGTTGGCATCAATGAAATAAGGATGTACAGGAGCTAATGAAGTAAAAACACCTTCCTGTAAATCAAAATATTTCTGATCAGTTCTTTGTGCTGCCTGCGGACCAAAACCTAAGAACTTACTCAACTTCATTAAAAAGTTAAGGTGAAAATTCACATTTACATCTTCTGTTTCATCAAACCAGCAAAGAGAAGTATAAATGAAATCGAACAACTTTTCGTCTATATGGTGCTGTCTGATGCATTTATACAAGACTTCATTTAAAAACTGTATAATCGTATTTTTCTGCAGATCGTAAGGTATAGTTCTAAAAACAGGCGACAATTTTGCTTCCGAAATGCGTTGAAGTTGAGTGTTTGGCTTATGGTAAACCACCAAATCCAATGTATGCAAGGACTGCAAAACACTCATGGGTATTTTAGCCTTGGGTTTTCTTACACCATTTATCAGGTAAGACTGCACACCAAATTTCTCCGTAAAAACCTGAGCGATCAAACTGGTTTCACTATACTGTGTAATTTTTAAAACAACTCCACGAGTCTTATGCAACATCTAAAAAAACTTTGGCACAAAAATAAGCAATGCAACAATGAAAGATACTATTGCCGCAATTAAAACGGCTCCGGCTGCAACATCTTTTATTTTCCCTGCTACCGGATCGTATTCAGGAGAAATTTTATCGACCAGTAATTCTATTGAAGTATTTATCAACTCTAAAGCCATTACCAAGCCCATGCAAACTAATACTGCAACCCATTCCAAAACAGATAATTTTAAAAACAGGCCTAACAGTACCACAATCAAAGCTGCGATAAGCTGCAACTTAAAATTAAGTTGTGTTTGCAACGCATAGGCAATGCCTTTACCTGCATAAATAAATCCTTTAAGAAACTTTGCCATAAATTTACCGGCATCTAAAACTATTTACCTCTATGTGCCGTTTGTTAAGGTAAATTTATCATAAAAATTTATCAATTCGTTTTTGTAATGCAGCATAATAATTGCGTTCTTTACCTTTTTTAACAAGATATGTGGAGCAAACTTTCTGAATTCATCTTAAAAAACCGGATTTTTCTAATCATCTTTTTCCTAGCAATTACTGTGTTTATGGCCTTTAAGGCTCAAAACATTAAGCTCTCTTATGCCGGAAGTAAGATCTTACCCTTAACCGACTCTGCATTTGTTAAATACACTGCTTTTAAAAAGCAATTTGGTGAAGATGGCAGCATGGTTGTGATTGGCATTCAAACGCCAAAAATTTACGAAAAAGACACTTACAATCAATGGGCAAAGTTATCTGAAGATATTAGCACACTAAAAGGAATAAAAGGCGTACTTTCTATAGGTAAACTATTTCAGTTAGAGAAAGACAGTGTACACCAAAGGTTTACCGCACGCATATTACCCGGAGGCATCATCAAAACCGATGCGCAGATGGATTCGCTCAAACATACTTTGGCACAACTGCCATTTTACGAAGGTTTATTGATCAACAGGCAAACCAATGCTACTTTGATGGCGGTTTCCTTCGATCAGAAAATATTGAATACCGCAGCCCGTAATCCTATTTTAAAAGAGATTGAAGAAAAAGCATTGGCTTTTGGTAAAAGCTCACAAACAGATATCCACCTATCAGGATTACCCTATATCAGAACTGCTACCAGTAAGCTTATCTCTAATGAGTTTGTTTTATTTTTAGGTTTATCTATCCTGGTTTCCGCCATCATTCTGATTATATTCTTCAGAAGTTTTGCTGCTGTTTTCTACCCGATCCTAATTGTGATTATGGGAGTAATATGGAGCGTAGGAACTTTAGTTCTATTCGGCTATGAAATCACCATCTTAACAGGACTCATTCCACCGCTCATCGTAATCATAGGCATTCCAAACAGCATATTGTTGCTGAACAAATACCATAATGAATTAAAAAAACATGGCGATAAACATAAAGCTTGGCAAATTACCATTGAACGCATATCTGTAACCACTTTAATCGCCAATATTACCGCTGCCATTGGCTTTGGCGTATTGTATTTTACAGGAAGCGAACTGTTGATGCAATTTGGAAGTGTGGCCGCTTTAAATGTAATGTTTACCTGGCTGCTAAGCTTATGCCTTATACCCGCTGTATTTAGCTTTTTACCTGCTCCAAAAAATAAAATCAATGCAGCGCATAAAGCTAATTTCTTAGATAGACTTTTGATTAAAACCGATTTTATCGTTCAGCATAAAAGTAAGCTCATCTATTTAGCAACGCTTATTGTTTCTCTCATTTCATTGGTTGGAGTTTACCGTATCAATGTAAATGGATATGTGGTTGACGATTTGCCCAAAAGCTCTCGTATTTTAACCGACCTGAAATTCTTTGAAAAAAACTTTGAGGGCATTTTACCTCTCGAAATCAGTATTGACACCAAGAGAAAGAACGGCGTACTTAATCTGGCTACACTGAACAAAATTGATGAAATGGAAAACATGATCAGTTCATACCCTGAGTTTTCCCGCTCCATTTCTTTAAACCGGGGGTTAAAATATGCCACTCAGGTATTTTATGATAATGATACTTCTTATTACCGCCTACCTACAGATTTTGAACGTGCGTTTATCTTAATGTACATTGCCAGTTCGGGCAAAGGCAATGGCAATATGCTCACTAATTTTGTAGATAAGGATAAGCAAACCACGCGTATCAGTTTCCAGATGGCTGATATAGGATCTAAAAGATTAGACCACCTGTTAGAAGAACTTAAGCCAAGAATAGATTCCATTTTACCCCCTAAACGCTTTAATGTAACCTTAACAGGTTCCAGCATCATATTTTCAAAAGGCACGGACTATATGTTGCGCCATTTATTTGAGAGTATTTCTCTGGCTATTGTACTGATTTCATTGTTGCGCTTGGCACAATTCAGAAGCATGGGAATTATGTTCATTTCATTGTTACCAAACGTGGTTCCGCTGATTATTACTGCGGGTTTAATGGGCTTCTTCAATATCCCTTTAAAGCCTTCTACCATACTGATTTTTACCATTGCGTTTGGACTGGCTTCTGATCAGACCATTTATTTCCTAACCAGATATCAGCAGGAATTGAACTTTACCAATTATAGCGTAAGCAAAGTTATTACCGATACCATTACAGAAACCGGTGTGAGCATGACACACATTGCGCTGATCTTATTTTTCGGTTTCGGCATTTTTACAGCCTCAACTTTTGGCGGAACAGTCATATTAGGTTTATTACTATCTATAACACTGATCATTGCGCTGGTATTTAATCTTACCCTGCTACCTTCTTTGGTATTGTGGTTAGATAAAAACAAGAAACGAAAACTTATTTCGGACGAAGAAATGGCTAAAAACAATCTGGATTTCGACCATTAATCTACTTTAGAGGTATTTTCAGTTGATGTAGGGTTATCACCAACAGGTGTTAACTCTACAATATCTTTGCCTTTCTCTTCAATTTTTCGGGCAAATAAAACCGGATAAATTAACATAAAAGCTCCTGCTATAAACAAAATCCCTGCAACCGCCAGCAAGGTTTTGCTCCCTTTGGTATGATTGACGGCAATTACCATCATAATTACGCCCAGAATTAATAACCATACTGCTTTATTTAATCTTAGTTTCCTGATCATTTTGCTGTTTGTTACGCTTAACTACACTTATTAAAACAAGTAATAAACCAATAAGTTCTGCGCCGAAACAAAAAAACAAAATAAAATTACCAAGAGCAGGTTCAGCAAAAAGCTTAACGGGAAATAAAAGCACTGCTGCGGCCATAAGCCCTACACCAATTTTAAATAATTTATCCATAACAAAATCAGCCCAAAGCTACCATTATTAAGTATAAAAGCTTAACTTTGCAACCTTTAATTTTTTACGATACTTTATTGATGTACAGGGAATATAAACAATTAGAACTGGCCAAAATAGGCAAAGAGATATTAGATTTCTGGAAGGCTCAAAACATATTTGAAAAAAGTATTAGCTCACGCCCTAAGTCTAAACCTTTTACTTTTTACGAGGGTCCACCATCGGCAAACGGAATGCCTGGTATTCACCACGTAATGGCTCGTGCTATTAAAGATATTTTTTGTCGTTATAAAACCCTTAAAGGTTATCAGGTAAAACGTAAAGGTGGCTGGGACACACATGGTTTACCTATAGAATTGGCCGTTGAAAAAAAATTAGGGATCACCAAAGAAGATATCGGTAAAAAGATCTCTGTTGATGCTTATAACGCCGCCTGCAAAGAAGAGGTAATGCGCTATACCGATGTTTGGAATGACCTGACCGAAAAAATGGGTTACTGGGTTGACCTTGAAAATCCTTATGTAACTTATCATAACGAATACATAGAGACCTTATGGTGGATCTTACAACAGCTTTATAACAAAGGTTTACTGTACAAAGGTTATACTATACAACCTTACTCACCTGCTGCCGGCACAGGTTTAAGCTCTCACGAATTGAACCAGCCGGGAACTTACCGCGATGTAAGCGATACCACAATTGTTGCGCAATTTAAAGCTGTTAACAGCACTTTACCTCATTTCTTACAAGGATTAGGCACCATGCATTTTTTAGCTTGGACAACTACTCCATGGACCCTACCAAGCAATACAGCTTTAACTGTTGGCCCTAAAATAGATTATGTGCTGGTTAAAACCTTTAACCAATAT
The DNA here is from genome assembly GCF_022809115.1 of Pedobacter montanisoli. Taxonomy (GTDB): domain Bacteria; phylum Bacteroidota; class Bacteroidia; order Sphingobacteriales; family Sphingobacteriaceae; genus Pedobacter; species Pedobacter montanisoli. The sequence goes on from NZ_JALGBH010000001.1 coordinate 148,366, forward strand.
ACTTTTGAGCCTATACAGGTTATCCTGGCCAAAGCTTTAGTAGGCAAACAGTTTAGTGGCAAATACTTTGCAGCAGAAAACGCAGCAGATTTAGAAAACTACAAGGCAGAAGATAAGAAAATCCCTTACTTTATTGTAAAAGAATTTGCAGGAGCAGACTTAGTAGGCATTAAATACGAACAATTATTACCACTGGCTTTACCATACCAAAATCCTGAAAATGCATTCCGTGTAATTTCGGGTGATTTTGTAACAACCGAAGATGGTACAGGTATTGTACATACTGCCCCTACTTTTGGTGCAGACGATGCCCGTGTTGCTAAATTAGCAATGCCTGAAGTACCTCCAATGCTGGTTTTAGATGAAAAGGATAACCCTGTCCCTCTGGTAAACCTGCAAGGTAAATTCATTGACAGCTTAGGTGGTAATCTGGGCGGTAAATACGTTAAAAACGAATACTACACCGATGGACAAGCGCCTGAAAAATCTGTTGATGTAGAAATTGCCATCCGGTTAAAAGAAGAGAATAAAGCTTTTAAAGTTGAGAAATACGTACACAGCTACCCACATTGCTGGCGTACCGACAAACCTGTTCTATACTATCCTTTAGACAGTTGGTTTATTAAAACCACTGCCTTAAAAGATAAAATGGCAACATTGAACAAAACCATCAACTGGAAACCAGAAGCTACCGGAACAGGTCGTTTTGGCAACTGGTTAGAAAATCTGGTTGATTGGAATTTATCTCGTTCACGCTATTGGGGTACACCGCTTCCAATCTGGAGAACTGAAGATGGAACTGAAGAAAAATGTATCGGTTCTATTGCAGAACTCAATGCCGAAATACAAAAAGCTGTTGAGGCCGGTTATATGGAAGCAGGCTTTGAACTGAAAGACATGCACCGTCCATACGTTGATGATGTAATTCTGGTTTCTCAAAGTGGCAAGAAAATGTTGCGTGAAACAGACCTTATTGATGTTTGGTTTGACAGCGGCGCCATGCCTTATGCTCAATGGCATTTTCCATTTGAAAACAAAGAAGAGTTTGAAAACGCTTATCCTGCCGATTTCATTGCAGAAGGTGTTGACCAAACTCGCGGCTGGTTCTTTACCTTACATGCTATAGCAGTAATGCTAAGTGAAAGCAGCGATGAGATCAAAGCCATTAATGAGAGAGTAAACAATCCTGGTATTGCATTTAAAAATGTGGTATCAAACGGTTTGGTATTAGATAAAAACGGCAACAAAATGTCTAAACGTTTAGGCAATGCTGTTGATCCGTTCAGCACAATTGATACCTACAGTGCTGATGCTACCCGCTGGTACATGATCAGTAACGCATCACCTTGGGACAATCTTAAATTTAACTTGGAAGGATTAGATGAAGTACGTCGTAAATTCTTCGGTACGCTTTATAATACCTATTCTTTCTTTGCACTTTATGCCAACATAGACAAGTTTGTAATCGATATCAACAACCAGACTCCTGTTGCAGAACGCAGTGAGTTAGATCGTTGGATCTTATCGCTTTTACAAACCCTTATTGCTGAGGTAGATGAAAGCTATAACACTTACGAGCCAACTAAAGCTGCCCGTGCCATACAGAACTTTGTTGACGAGCATTTAAGTAACTGGTACATCCGTTTATCACGCCGCCGTTTTTGGAAAGGTGAAATGACTGCCGATAAAAAAGCAGCATATGAAACTTTACATACCTGCTTAACCAGCATAGCACAGTTAATGTCTCCGGTTGCACCGTTCTTCTCAGACTGGTTATATAAAAATATGACCGAAAGTCTTGCGGAAAAGGCAGAATCAGTACATTTAACTTTCTTACCTGAAGCTGATAAGAGCATTATAGATCTTGCGCTAAATGAACGCATGGAACTTGCTCAGAATATATCATCAATGATTTTATCGTTGCGTAAAAAAATGGGCATCAATGTACGCCAGCCTTTAGCTAAAGTACTTATTCCTATTTTGGATAACAGTTTTGAAAGCAAAATTGAATTGGTTAAAGATTTGATCCTATCAGAAACCAATATCAAAGAAATTTCATATATTACCGACACTGCCGGTTTCATTAAGAAAAAGGTAAAACCAAACTTTAAATCTTTAGGGGCTAAAGTGGGTAAGGATATGAAGCTTGTAACCGAGGCCATCCAGAACATCAGTCAGGAAGAACTTGCATCATTTGAAAAAGAAGGTACTTTGGCTATAAAAAATACGCCGTACACCATTCTTTTAAGTGATGTTGAAATTATTGCCGAAGACATTCCGGGATGGCAGGTAACCAACATGGGCAGTTTAACTGTTGCTTTAGATGTAAACATAACGCCTGAGCTTAAAGATGAAGGTCTGTCACGTGAGTTAATTAACCGCGTACAAAATCTTCGTAAAGAAATGGCTTTTGAAGTTACAGACAGGATTACCGTAAGTTTACAAGAAGATAACACTGTATCACCTGCGGTGCTTAAAAACAAAGCCTACATTTGCAGCGAAATTTTAGCAGATGATATTGTTTTAACATCAGCACCTTTAGATGGTACCAAAATTGTAATAGAAGACATTGAACTTGAAATTGTGATTGCAAAAAAATAACATTATGGAAAAAACTGAAAAGACACGTTATTCTGACAGTGAGCTACAAGAATTCAAAGAAATCATTTTAGAGAAACTAAGAACTTCAAGAGAAGAATTATTGTCGTTAACCTCTACTTTAAGTAATCCAAATTCTAATGGAACAGAAGATACTTCTGGCGCTTATAAAACCTTAGAAGATGGTTCTGCTACGCTCGAAAAAGAACAAACCAACCAATTGGCAGCACGTCAAAAGAAATTTATAGATAATCTTGAGGCTGCTTTGGTACGTATTGAAAATAAAACTTACGGTGTTTGCAGAGAAACCGGTAAACTTATACCTAAAGAGCGTTTAAGAGCTGTACCTCATGCTACATTAAGTATGGAAGCAAAACTTAAACAAGGCTAATGAAAGGTTATACAAAACCGTTAGTATTAATATTTCTGGTTTTACTGGTAGATCAGCTAAGTAAAACCTGGGTAAAAACCAATATGTACCTGGGGCAGGAATTTAAAGTTCTTGGCAACTGGTTCATTATCCATTTTACCGAAAATAACGGGATGGCTTTTGGGCTTGAGTTTGGTGGCGAATTTGGTAAGCTTGCCTTATCCCTTTTTAGGATCATAGCCGTTGCCGGAATTGGATATGGTTTGCATTACCTCATTAAACGTAAATACCACAGAGGTTTAATTCTCAATGTGGCCTTGATTTTTGCCGGAGCATTGGGTAATATTATCGATTCGGTGTTTTATGGGATCATCTATAAATACGAAACCCTTTTCCACGGAAGAGTGGTAGATATGCTGTACTTCCCTATTATAAAAGGCTATTTCCCAAACTGGTTTCCAATTTGGGGCGGACAGGAATACGAGTTTTTTAGACCTGTATTTAACCTTGCAGATGCAGCAATTTCTGTAGGCGTAATCTGTATTCTTATTTTCCAGAAAACTTATTTTAAAGAGGAATTTAAGGACGAGGTGGGCATTAATAACGAAACCGTAGAGGAATAGTTTAGGCTATTACCTATTTAAAAATTTTAAGCACTGCAAAATTGCAGTGCTTTTTTTATGTAATTTGCATTAAAATCTCAAACATGAAAGCACGTCTTTTGACCTTGTTCATTTTAATATCTGCAATTCATTACAGCTATGCACAAACCATTAATTTATTTAATGGCAAAAATCTCGACGGTTGGTATGCTGATGTACCCGATTCGCATATAGCACCTTCTTTTATTGTAAGAGATCAAAAACTGGTAAGTATGGGCGATCCAAGAGGCCATTTAATTACCAACGAGAGCTTTTCAAACTACCGTATAGAAGCAACTTATCGCTTTCCCGGCAAACCTGGTAACTGTGGTATTCTGGTTCATGTATCTCAGCCACGTGTGCTTTATAACATGTTCCCAAAATCAATAGAAGTACAAATGCAGCATCTCGATGCCGGCGATTTCTGGTGCATAGGTGAAGATATTTCAGTACCTGATATGGAAGAGCGACGTGGAGATAAAAGTAAATGGGGTACAACTGCAGGTAAATTGCGCAGGATCAAAAATCTTACAGATAGCTCAGAAAAACCATTAGGCCAATGGAACAAGATGATTATAGAATGTTTGGATAATAAGATTAAGGTTTGGGTTAATGGCGATCTGGTAAATGATGGTTACGACTGTACAGCCAGCCAAGGAAAAATTGCGATACAGGCAGAGGGAGCCGAAGTAGAGTTTAAAACGCTTAAACTTAAGCATATCTCAAAATTCAGTAAATAAATCTCATTTTTGGTCTATTCTATTGAAGATGCCTGAAACAACTTGCTTCGAATTCACTTCTGAAAGTTCAGCATGACGGTAGTGGGTATAGATGGCGATATAATGCAAATATTGTAGTTAGAGAATTGGTGCAATCTACTTTAAGGGCACTAAATATAAAACAGTTTCTGCGTCACCCCCGAACAAGTCGGGACAAGCGCTGAACTCGTTTCAGGGTCTTTGTACTTTTTACTCAGAGTACAGCACAACGATTAAGAATTTTCAAAAAAATATAGGCCTGATTTCTTGAGGCTTACCTATTTTTCTTTTCATTCTTTTTTTAACTGGTATGGAATTGGCTTAGAACTTTCATCTAAATTACAAACACACAAAAAAATAAGTATATGAAAAAATTATTCACACTGGCTTTAGTATCGTTATTAAGTATAGGTGCTATGGCTCAACAGACAGATCTGAGAAGAAAAATAAACGTTAGCGGCACAGCCGAAACAGAAGTTACGCCTGATATCATTTACATCAGCATATCGCTTAAAGAGTATTTAAAAGATAACCGCAAAAAAGTAGAGATCAGCGATCTTGAAAAGCAACTTTACAATGCGGTAGAAAAAGCAGGTATCAGCAAAGAAAATTTAACCATCAGCAACCTGAGCAGTTGGAATTACGCTACAGAGAAAAAGAAAAATCCTGATTTTCTGGCCAGTAAACAATACAGATTAAAAGTTGCTGATCTGAATAAATTTAACCAGATCATTGATGCTATTGATGCCAAAGGAATTGCCAGCACCAATATAGAAAGCTACGATTACAGCAAAATAGAAAGCTTAAAAAAAGAACTGAAAATTAAAGCTTTATTAGCCGCTAAAGAAAAAGCAGCCTACATGGTAGAAGCTTTAGGAGATAAATTGGGAAAAGCACTTGAAATTCAAGACGGCGGAGATAATTATCCTCAACCTGTGTACAGAAATTTCGCCTTGAAATCGGCTGCAATGGATATGGGCGGTGCAGAACCTGAAATCGATTTTAAAAAGATAAAATTAAGCTTCAGCGTAAATGTAATCTTTGAAGTGATCTAAAATTTCAACCGTTTTTAAAATAAATAAAAGCTGCATAGAACATATATGCAGCTTTTTTGTTTTATCCTTAATCCATATTAAATAGTTAACTAAAATCAGGAAGTAAGTATGAAAAAGTTAATTTATTCTTTGATCTTAATGATGACCTTGTCATTAACGGTAAACACAGTTTTTGCCAGCGATAAACCTAAAGTCAATACAGAGCTCAGTACTGAGCAAAAAGCTGAGTTGGAAAGAATCACATCCCGAGTAGCTGAAATTAAAGCAATGGATAAATCCAATTTAAGCAAAGATGAAAGAAAAGCGTTGCGCAAAGAGTTGAAAGAAATGAAAAAGAAAGCTGCCGCAATGAGTGGAGGTGTTTATCTTTCTGTGGGTGCCATTATCATCATTATATTATTATTGATTCTTATTTTATAAGAAAGCAGAAAATAAAAAAAGCCGGAAATCCGGCTTTTTTTATTTATAAGAAATGATTGATTAGTCTTTAATCGATCCTATCAAATCCTGTATATTTAACCAATGCTTCAGGTATTTTGATACCATCCTCCGTTTGGTAATTTTCTAAAATTGAAGCCACGATACGTGGAAGGGCCAAAGCACTTCCGTTTAAAGTATGTGCCAATTGCGTTTTACCTTCTTTACCTTTAAAGCGAAGTTTTAAACGGTTGCTCTGGTAAGTCTCAAAGTTTGAAACCGAAGACACCTCTAACCAGCGTTGCTGCGCTGCGCTCCATACTTCCATATCGTAAGTCATGGCCGATGTAAAGCCCATATCACCGCCACATAAACGTAAAACACGGTAATGTAAACCGAGTTCCTGTAATAGAGATTGTACATAGTTACTCATGTCTTCCAAAGTATCATAAGATTTCTCAGGATGTGTAATCTGCACAAGCTCAACTTTATCAAACTGGTGCAAACGATTTAAGCCACGTACATGCGATCCGTAAGAACCCGCTTCACGTCTAAAACATGGCGTATAACCTGTATTTTTAATCGGAAGGTCTTCTTCTTTTAAAATAACATCACGGTACAAATTGGTTACCGGAACTTCTGCCGTAGGTATCAGATATAAATCATCAACACCTACATGATACATCTGCCCTTCTTTATCTGGCAATTGACCTGTACCAAAACCAGAAGCTGCATTTACCAAGTGAGGCACTTGCATTTCCCTGTATCCGGCAGCAATGGCTTTATCTAAAAAGAAATTGATTAACGCTCTTTGTAAACGTGCGCCCTTTCCTTTATACACCGGAAAACCTGCTCCCGTAATTTTTGTTCCCAATTCAAAATCGATGATATCATATTTGGCGGCAAGCTCCCAATGCGGTAAAGCATTTGCAGGAAGCTCAGAAGGTGCTCCGTGTGTTAACACCACTTCATTATCATCTGCAGATGTGCCGGCCTTAACCAAATGATAAGGTAAGTTTGGCAACTGCACAATTAAATTATGCTGCTGCTCTTCTAATGCATTTAGCTTTTCTGTAAGCTCTTTGATCTTATCTTTATTGGTACTGGTTTGTTGCTTAATCGCTTCAGCTTCTTCCTTTTTGCCATTTCGCATCAACTCTCCTATCTGCTTAGCGGCCGCATTGGCCTCGGCGGACAGGTTATCCAACGAATTCTGAGTTTGGCGACGCTCCTCATCTACTGAAATGATCTGGTCTACCAACTCAAGTTGTTTGAAATTACGAACGCTTAATCGTTCTAAAACTTTCTCTCTGTTTTCGCGGATATAGTTAACTTGCAACATTATTTATTAATTTTTTACAAAGATAAAATTGATTTACAATTATACGACTGACGATTATAGATTTCATCATATTAACTTGATAACTTTGCCCGTCGCTTTATAGTTCAAAATCCAAAATATGAAAACAACCGGTAAGCTTTATCTTGTCCCCACCCCCATTGGCAATTTGGAGGATATGACTTTTAGGGCCATTAATGTGCTAAAAGAGGTTGATCTTATTTTAGCAGAAGATACCCGCACCAGTGCTCCTTTGCTTAAACATTTTGGTATCGACAAAAAAGTTTACGCGCATCATCAGCATAACGAGCATAAAGCCAGTACTGAAATTATTAAGTTTTTAGAGCAAGGACAACAAATTGCTTTGATCTCTGATGCAGGAACGCCAGCTATATCAGACCCGGGCTTTTTTCTGGTTAGAGAAGCTTTAAAGCACGATATAGAGGTATGCTGCCTGCCTGGAGCAACGGCATTTGTGCCCGCTTTGGTCAATTCGGGCCTCCCGAGCGATCAGTTTGTTTTTGAAGGCTTTCTTCCGGTAAAAAAAGGCCGCCAAACAAGACTGAAAAAATTAGCTGAAGAAGAGCGTACCATGATCTTTTATGAAAGTCCGCACAGGTTATTGAAAACGCTCGCTGAATTTGCTGAGTTTTTCGGAGCTGAAAGACAAATTTCGGTAAGCAGAGAGTTGAGTAAATTGTACGAAGAGAATGTACGTGGCACTGTTTTAGATGTAAAATCACATTTTGAAAACAATATTTTAAAGGGAGAATTCGTAATTTGTGTTACAGGAGCGCCCGAAACTCCAAAAGTTAAAGAGAAATTCTATAAAGAAAAATAAAATGATAAACGTAGATAGGTTTTTAGCCGACGAGCAGGATCCAAAGGCTGTAGAAAAAGTAATTGGTAAATTAAATGATTTATTAACCAGCGGTGAAGAGATTTTGTACCTGGCTGTACAAAAAAAACCTGCAGTTAACCTTTTGCCAGATTGCATAGCCATTACCAATAAACGTATTTTTTACTGCGAGCCCGGCAATTTGGGCTTAACCATGAATTTTAAAGATATCTCATGGAAAAATATCAAAGAAGTATCTTTTAAAGAAGGTTTACTGGGTTCTAAATTTATTTGCGTACCTACATCTGGCGAAAATATCGTTACAGAATATATTCCAAAAGTACAGGCACGTAAACTGCACCAAGCTGCCAATGAGCAATTGGAGCAGTACAAAGAAATGCTTCGTCAGCAAAAGCTGGAAGAAAACCGTGCATCTGCTACTTCATTTAGCATGCCTGCTTCGCAAAACATTATCGATATTCCTGTTGAAGAAGCTATCGTAATTCCTGAAACAAGTAGTGCGGCACCCGAAACAGAAGACGATGCTACGCTTAAATTAAGAAAGTTAAAAACACTTTACGATAAGCAACTCATTACCTTAGAAGAATATGAAAACAAAAAGGCTGCTATTTTAGACAGCTTGTAATCCATTCTTCTATCCATATTGATAACTGAATATACGTAAAACAGGATTAACATATTAATGAGCTTCAAAGAAAACTATTTACCAGCCCTGCTCAGTGCTTTTTTAATGTGGCTGGCCTGGCCTCCACATCCTTATTTAGCCCCTTTATTGTTAGTTGGATTATTGCCGCTTTTTATTGCATTGCATAAGATCATTACAACGAGCAATAGCAAAACAGGTAAAAAAGTATTTTTAACCGCCGGTTTAACTTTTTTAGTTTGGAATACAGCTTCAATTTATTGGGTTTTTAATGCGATCAATGCTGTAAATAAAGGCTTTACCGGAACCATGGTTTCTTTCTTGGTTTCACTCATTCCTTATGGACTAGGCGCTTTTTTAATGACTTCTGCTTTTTGGCTGGCCTATCGGCTGTATAGATATACCAATTGGACCATAGCTGCCATTGGCTTAGTGTCCTTTTATATGTGTATGGAGTTTTTACATCAGAGCTGGGACCTTGCTTTTCCGTGGATGACCTTGGGCAATGGTTTTGCAACTATGCACCAGTTGGCGCAATGGTATGAATTTACAGGTGTATATGGCGGTTCTTTATGGATATTGTTAAGCAACATCCTGGTTTTTGCCGCTTATCGTCAAATTAAAAACAGTCAAAAATTCTCATTGAGCATTACTTGGCTGGCAGTGGTTTTGGTGCCTATGGGTTTATCGCTCTATATATACAAGAGCTATAAAGAGAAATCTGTACCGGTAAATGTAGTGGTGGTTCAGCCCAACATAGACCCTTATGAAAAGTATGGAACGGTATCGGCCGGAGATCAGTTACGCATTTTAACCCATCTTTCGGATTCTGTTGGCCAAGTAAATACCGAATATTTTATATGGCCGGAAACCGCCATACCAGATTATGCAGATGAAGACCGCATACGTACAAACAGCGATTTTTTGTTTATTCAGGATTTCCTTAAAAAGTATAAAAACGGTACGGTAATTACAGGTATTGAAAGCGTAAAGTTTTATAACGATAAGAAAACGCTCTCGGCCAAAGTAAATCCTAACGGTGGTTTTTACGATAATTACAATGCCGCTATGCAGGTAGAAAATTCTGCCACCGTAGATTTCTACCATAAATCTAAACTGGTTCCAGGTGTAGAAAAAATGCCTTTTCCTAAAGTATTTGCTTTTTTAGGTCCGGTATTTGAAAAATTGGGCGGAAGCGTTTCGGGCTGGGGATGGCAAGAAGAACCCGGCGTATTTTACAGTTATAGCGGTATTGGCGTTGCGCCCGTAATCTGTTATGAAACTTTATGGGGCAATTGGATTGGAGATGCCGTAAAAAATGGCGCACAGTTTATTGCCATTATTACCAACGATGGCTGGTGGGGCAATACCAGCGGCAAAGATCAGCATTTTCAATATGCAAAATTACGGGCCATAGAAACCCGCAGGTATGTAGCCCGTTCAGCCAACACCGGAATATCGGGTTTTATTAACCAACGTGGCGATGTGCTTAAACAAAGCACCTGGTGGACCAGAGCCGCATTGAAAGAAGATATTAACCTGAACGATAATCTTACTTTCTACGTAAAAAATGGCGACCTTATTGCTAAACTTTCAGTTATCTTAACTTTTGCCTTAGCATTGGTTATCATTTACTTTAGGTGGATAAAAAAACCTAGATTTGCGCATAAATCATGAAAGCCCATAAACCTTTAACTCTACTTACGCTGATCTTTTTGCTCTGCTTAAATCTGGGCTGTGATCAGGTATCTAAAATAGTAGTACGCAAAAACATAGATACCTATCAGCAAATCGTGTTGATCAAAGACAGGTTTATACTTACCAAAGTTGAAAATACAGGTGCCTTTTTAAGTGCTGGAAGTAATCTACCTGATTTTGTACGAACCATTTTATTAACCATACTACCTATTGCCGTGCTTTTGTATGGCCTGTATTTTCTGTTCTCTCAAAAGAAATTGTCAAGATTAATGCAGATTGGCCTATGCTTTTTAATAGGTGGTGGTATAGGTAACGTGTTCGATAGGATTATTTACGGTTCGGTTACAGATTTTATGCATATGGATTTTGTGCTCTTTAGAACGGGAATCTTTAATATGGCCGATGTTTCTATTATGACAGGCATAGGGTTGCTGCTTTTAGAAGCCCTGTTAAAGCCCAAGGCAACAACCCCTGCTCAAGTCTAATTCAATTTTTTAAAGATATTGCTGATCACATCCGGAATATCATTAATGGCTTTTTGAGGATCATTCACTTCGCCTTCTGCCCAGCCACGCCAGATCAGTTTAGAAGTTTTCCTGTCTATAATATCTATTACAATGCTACCTTCTTTAACCTGCATTTTTTGTGCTCTGGTACCTACATAAACAGGAAGCGGATCTATATATGTATAATAATAACGTGGTCTGCCCTGGTAATAAGTTATACGCGGTAATATTCTGGCAGGCGGGTTATAATAAACCGGTTCATACATGGTTTTAGTTTCTTTATTAACCGTAACCGTATATTTGATCAGCAGGTCTGGCTTATCATGATCTAAAACAAAGCCTCGTTTATCTAATTCGGCACTGGCAGCCTGTACAATTTTATCTGTTGCAATATCATTGTTATATACAGATGTTGTCTTGCTCTGTGTTTCGGGTATCCAGGCGTAAGTTTTATAGTTTGTATTATTTACGGCATGATTTGAAAGCGAATAATATTCATAGCTTGAGCAGGAAGCCAGTCCGACAGCCAAACCCAAAAATAGCAATAACCTTTTCATGATTTTATACATTTTAACTATTAAACCTATTAACTTTCAAAAAGTTTAAATAAAATCTTCAGATTAAAAAATCTTCATAAAGCATTCATTTTTAAGCTATTCCTCAAACAACTGAAAATTCACAAACAACTTTACCCAGGTTGATGTTGTTTCATTATAAGACATTAGAATTAAGGAGAAAGTATTATGGAAAATCAAAATCAAGAACCACAAAAAGGTTTTATGGACAATCTTAAAAACAAATTTGAACAGGTTAAAGACCAGGTTCAGGATAAATGGGAAGATGTAAAAGATAAGACTGCAGATCTGGCCGATCAGGCTAAAGATAAATTAGAAGAGCTTAAAGATAAAGCTGAAGACAAATGGGATGAAATCAAAGACAGGTCTCAGCATCTTACTGACCAAGCCAAAGATAAAATGGAAGATATGCAAGACAGAGCTGATGATAAGGTTACTGAACTTAAAGATAAAGCCAATTTAGAAATGGCCAAGGCTAAAGTAGAATACAACGAAATTAAAAAAGATGTAAAGGATAATCTGCGTTAAAAACATCTAGCTTAAGCATAAAAAGGTAGCTGAAAGCCTAAAAATGTTTATGCAAGAAAGGGACTCGGTAAATGTGTCTTTAATTCTTGTGTAAATACAGAGCTTTCAGGTACCTTTTTTAATTGATGCTATTTACAGAACCAAAAAACTTAAGCCATTTAACATTCTTAAAGATTGTATATTTATATTTACTTATTCCCGCCTTAAGTTAATTGATAAAAGTTTGATACTTTTGGGAATATTTATAATATACCTTTACATTATTGAAAAAGTATAGATTTACCTGTTTAGAAGGTGTTTTAACTCATTTTTCATCTAAAAGCTTTGTATTAAGTTTAGCTAAATTATTTTTTCTTTTTAACATCTGCATCAGTTTTTTGAGTTGCGATTCTCAAGACAGCAATGACGATAATCATACTCCTGCTTCAGTATCAGAAGTAATGAAAAGAGTGGACAGCGTTTATATGTCTGGAGACTTAAGCCGGGTAAATCATATTCTCGATTCGCTAAAGCCTCATTTCGCTTCTTCAGACATCGATAATCTGACCCAATATTATATTTATAAAACCAACATCGCGCTTTCAACCAAAAAAAATACAGTTAATCTCTATACAGACAGCCTGTTAAGCATTTTTCAGCAGCCCCGTATGCAGGAAAAATATAAAACGCAATTTATCAAGGCGCTCATGCTCAAAGGTGATATTCTTATTTTAAATAAGCAGTATGATACGGCTCTTGAATTCTATTTCAAAACCAAATCATTGGCTGATAAAGAAAAAGATCCTTTTAATTACAGCGATTTTATTTCTAAAATGTCCCAAATCTATTATACGCAGGGCAAATTTGCGTTATCTGCAAAGTATCAGAAAGAGGCTTATGAAACGGTATTAAATGCTAAGGATCTTACACCATCTACTCGCTTTTATATTATACAAGGTTGTTTGAATAATACAGGTTTTTCTTATGAGCAGGCCCAGATGTTAGACAGTGCGCTCTTTTTCTATCAAAAGAACATTAAGTACATAGAAGAAGAGGGAAAAACTGGCTCTATTGGCGAACAGCAATATAACAACTCTAAAATTGTAGCACTCGATAATTTAGGCGGCTTATACCTCAAAAAAGGAAATTATCCTTTAGCTGTAAAATACCTTGAGCAATGCGTAAATATTAACAATGGCTCTCTAAAACCGGTTAAAATAACAGCTTTCTTAAAACTGGCCAAGACTTATACCCGAACTGGGAACATTGGCAAGGCCGATTCCATTCTTAATGTAGCTTATAAAATCATTAATTCAGATTCCGCAAATCTTTCTGCCAATAAAGTTAAATTTTACCAGGCCAAAAGTGAAATTTTATTGGTACAAAAGAAATACAAAGAAGCGGTTGAGAACCTACAGAACTACAAACTGGCTTCTGATACGCTTAACCGCATCAACAATGCAGTGCACAAAGTAGATGTAGCTCAAAAATTTCAATTTCTGCAAAATCAGGAATACCTAAAATATTTAGAAAAAACCAACGAAAGCAAGAGCCTTTACTTAGTAGGTGCGCTCATGTTTGTTTGTATGCTCATTCCTATCATTGTATTGTCGCTAACCAATGCCAAGCAAGCAAAAAGGGCTCAAAATGCGGCCACAGCACACAGCAAAGCACTTGAGGAAACGATGAAAAACCTGGAGCAGCGCAACAAGGATTATGCTAAAATGATGAAAGTTATGGCGCACGACCTGAAAAACCCGATTGGGGGTATTGTAGGTGTTGCCAGACTTTTATTGGAAGAAGATCACTTTTCTGAAGAAGACAAAGAAATGTTGGGCTTAATTGCCAGCTCGGGCGAAAATTCTATTGAAATGATGAACCAGCTCTTAAATTCGGGTCTGGCTATAGAGAACGAGGTTACTGTTAAAGAAGATACAGATCTGAACCAGTTACTGCATCAATGTTGTGAGCTACTGCAATACAAAGCCGATGAGAAACAGCAAAAAATTAAGTTTACAAGCTCTGGCCCGGTTTCTATTTTAGCGGGCAAAGAGAAGATCTGGCGTGTGTTCAATAACCTTATCGTAAATGCCATCAAATTCAGTCCATTTCAAACTGTAATCAATGTGGTATTAGAGCGCTTAAACAACAGTGTACGTATAGCTGTAATAGATCAAGGAATTGGCGTACCAGAAAAGAACAAGCAAAAGATATTTGAGATGTTTACTGATGCCAAGCGTTTAGGTACAGCGGGCGAACAACCTTTTGGCATAGGGTTATCTATCAGTAAACAGATTATTGAAAGTCACGGTGGCAAAATATGGCTTGAAGACAATCCTAAAGGTGGAACCATCTTTTACGTAGAGTTTCCTTTATAGCCTTATTCTTGTATAAATTTCTGTAAAGCCGTAAACAGATCCTGTGGGTGAAAAGGTTTTGACAAATAACCGTTCATACCTACACTCAATACTTCTTCTATTACCTGGTTACTTACTGTAGCTGTAAGTGCAATGATTGGCACATTGGCTTTTATCGGGTCGGTAAGCGCTCTGATCAGTTGCGTAGCTTCATAACCTCCCATTTCGGGCATATGCAAATCCATCAGAATAACATCGTAATGGTTTCTGCCAAGCATATCTAATGCAATCTTACCATTTTCGGCCACATCGGGCTCTATGCCATGCTTATTTAAGGTTTTCCTCATCACCAGTATATTAATGGCATTATCTTCTACCACCAATATCTTTAATGCCGAAAGATCATTTTTAGATAAACCTTGCTGTAAGCCATTATTGTTATCGTCTAAAGCCATAGTCTCAAATGGAAATGTTATGTTAAAACTAAATGTAGTACCCTTACCTAAATTACTTTTGAGCTGTATGGATGTATCATAAAGATCCAGTACTTTCTTTACAATGGATAATCCTAAGCCCGTACCGCCGTAATTTCTGTTGATACTGGCCGAAGCTTGTGCAAAGGCCTCAAAAACACTTTTCTGGCGGCTTTCTTCTATACCAATACCGGTATCTTCTATAATAAAACCTACTTTTACCTGATTATTGCTCTGCTCTAAGTTAACACAACTTAGCTTTACGAAGCCTTTTTCCGTAAATTTTATGGCATTGTTCAAAAGATTGAGCAAGACCTGGGTTAAACGGGTAGGGTCTCCATACAGGCGTTTATTCTTTAAATCTTCTGCTATTTCCAGTTTAAAGTCTAGCTGTTTTTCTAAAGCTTTTATTTTAATACTTGCATAAATATTCTCGACCAGCCAGGCTAAATTAAAGGGTGTATTTTCCAGTTCCACCTTTTCTGAATCCAACTTGTTAAAATCAAGGATGTCGTTAACCAGCGTTAAAAGATTTTCTGCAGAGAATTTCAGAATTGAAAGGGTTTCTTCTTGATCTTTACGGGGATCCTGTGATAATAAAGCATTGGTTAAACCAATTACGCCGTTTAAAGGCGTTCTCAGCTCATGCGACATGGTTGAAAGAAAATTCATCCTTGCGTTAGCAAGCTGCTCTACTTCTGTGAGGGTTCGGTTCAGTTTTTTATTGGCCGCATTCAATTCATTTTTTGTATCGTTCAGTTTAACGAAATTTCGCTTAAACGATTTAAAGAAAAAGTAATGCAGAAAAATAATCAGGAAAAAATCAAAGGTAATTACAAATATATGTACCGGCCGGGTAACTGCCTGAGGCATGCTGCTCAAAAAGAAATAACTCTTATTGGTAAATGCTCCATCTATCAATACGGGTATGATATTAACAATTGCATAGAACCAGCCCCATCTAGATCCTAGCATGTAAAAACCCAATGCCGACGCCAGCCAAATGTATTGCAGGGTTGCCACATTAACGCCATGTACAAATATCATGAGGTTACCCCATACGCCTAAAATCGTAAGTAGAATTAAAATTGTATGTGTTACCGGTTTCCAGATATTGGCAAAATATATTGCCACCAAAAGTAGAATGGCAGAACAGAATATAATGCTTGCCCTGGTTAGCTGTAGATTCTGATGATTATAAGCATAGGCAAAAATTAGGCAGAGCGAAAAGAATGTATAAGCGATGATCAGGTAAAAGAGCATAAGAATACGTGCCTGATTGATTGGATCGGTCTCTCGTGCAACAATTCTTGCTATGTAATTTTGCGCCAAACTCATGTAATGAACTACATCTTAACGACACAAAAATAGCATAAATAAACTTCTTAAAGGGGTAAAAAACCTTGTGTAACTGATTGGTTGCTTTGGTTTGAACTTTAATCCATATACCTGCCTACTATAGGCATACGCCTGCCCATACCAAAAGCTTTGCTCGAAACTCTTAAAATAGGTGGTGTTTGGTAGCGTTTAAACTCTGCAACATTTACCATTTTTAAGATACGCTTTACTAAGGTTTCATCAAAACCTTGCGCTATAATAGCTTTGGCGCCTTGCTTTTTCTCAATATGCTGAAATAAGATACGATCTAAGATACCATAGTCTGGCAAAGAATCAGAATCTTTCTGGTTAGGCCTTAATTCTGCCGAAGGAGGTTTTACAATGGTATTTACGGGAATGATCTCTCTTTCTGCATTGATAAATCTGGCCAGTTCAAAAACCTGCGTTTTATACACATCGCCCAATACGCTCATGGCACCGCACATATCGCCGTACAAAGTACCATAACCTACCGCGCACTCGCTTTTATTGGAGGTATTTAATAAGATATAACCAAATTTATTAGACATGGCCATTACCACTATTCCTCTGCATCTGGCCTGAATGTTTTCTTCTGTAACGTTAAAAGCTAAGCCCTCAAAAGGTTTGGCCAGCATCTGGTCAAAAGCTTCAGTTGCGGCTTTAATTTCAATGATCTCATGCTTACAGCCTATGTTATTTACAAGATCAAGTGCGTCTTTAACCGAATGGTCGCTCGAATATTTAGAAGGCATGAGCACAGCCATTACATTTTCTGCGCCCAAAGCTTCGCAAGCCAGCGCACAAACTACAGCCGAATCTATTCCTCCAGACAAACCTAAAACCGCTTTGCTAAAACCAGATTTTTGAAAGTAATCTTTGATTCCCAAGACCAAGGCATCGTGTATCTGTTTAATATCGCTGTCTCTGGCTGGAGCCGGATATTTATTTTTTACATTTTCAACCTCTCCCACTTCAAAAACCTGCAGGTCTTCTTCAAAATATTTCATCTCTGCCTTGAGTTCGCCTTCCTGATCAAAAACCAGAGATCCGCCATCAAAGATAAGCTCTGTTTGTGCCCCTACCTGGTTCACATAAAAAAGTGGCAGTTTATATTTTTTGGCATTGTCTGAAAGTACTTTGATGCGGTCTTCATCATGGTGGTAATCAAAAGGAGATGCCGCAATGTTGATCATTAGATCGGGTTGTTGTAAAATCAACTCGTCCATTGGGCATGAGATGTACATGGGGTTATCATTGATGTTCCATAGATCCTCGCAAATGGTTAAAGCTATTTTCTGCCCTTTAAACTCCACACAGTTAAACTGCGCATTTGGTTCAAAATACCTGTACTCGTCAAACACATCATAAGTGGGCAACAGGGTTTTCTTTACCACCTGTTTAATTGCCCCATCAGCAATGAAATAAGCCGCATTAAACAAATCTTTTCCTGCTAAAACTTCGTTCTTTACAGGCAACCCGATAATGCAGGCTATATCTTTACAATGTGCAGCAATTTCTAAAGCACTTCTCTCACAAAGTGCTATAAAGTCTTCAAATTCCAGAAAATCGCGTGGCGGATAACCGCATACAGCAAGTTCAGCAAAAACCACCAAATCAGCTCCTTTCCCTTTAGAAAGGTAAATATGGTCGATTATCTTTTTTGTATTCAGCTCAAAATTACCAATGTGGTAATTGATCTGCGCCAACGCTATTTTCATATGTAAGATGCTAAAAGATTAAAAGAATACGCCAATGTTAAGCGCTACGTAATGGTTACGTACACTGCCGTTGTCTCCTTTTGCTATATTGGTTAAACCGTTGTTATAGGTTAAGCCACCTGTAAGGCTGGTTTTACCATCAATTTTATATTCGGCACCACCGCCAATGATCATACCTGCTCTGTAAAAACGTGTCTGTTTATCTGCTTTGGCATCATCGGCCAGTACTGTATTGTTAGAAGATACATCTTGCTTGGCTCTTATGGCAAAATCATTAGATAAACCAAATTGTCCGTACCATTTTAAACCTTTCAGCTCGTCTGTTTTCAGTTTAAGTGAGAGAGGTACTTCTATATATTGCATTTTGTATTTTACATTGTATTCTTTAGAACCGCTACTGCTAACTGACGCATAATAAGGCTGAAAATTTAGAATTTTAGCAGCACCATTGATACTGGTTACGGTTAAACCTGTAGCAAAGCAGTAATTTTCTGCAAATTCAAAATCGCCCATTAAACCATAAGAGAAGCCTACAGTTAATCCATCACCTTTACCATTTTCTGCTTTTAAGAAACCAAAATTTGGATGCGCGGTTAAACCTAACCTAAATGATTGCGCATAAGTTGCAACAGAAGCGATTGTCAGTAGAAATGCAAATACTATTTTTTTCATGTGAGTTGTTTTTATCTTTGTTTTATGATAATAAAAAAGTCTATTAACTGGCAAAGTTATTTATTTTTTCTTTGTGCTATCGTTTTTTTTTCATGCAAAAACAACAAAAAGCCCGATGTAAACAACATACAATTAGCTATTAAGGTAGAAAGGTTTGACCGCGACCTCTATGCTGGGAAAGAGAAAGATATCTTAGCGACCAATGCTTTTTTAGAAAAAAAATATGGCTCTTTTTATGATGATTTTATTCACCAGATGGTAGGCAATTCATCGTACACCGGCCCGACAGTACTTGAAAGCTTGTATAAAAATAAAGCTTATACAGATCTTACACAGGAGGTTGACAGCGTATTTCCGAACCTGAATAAAGTTAATGAGGAACTTACCCAAACTTTCAAATACATAAAATATTATTATCCTAAAGCAGAAATTCCACGTTTCATTGCTTTTGTTTCGGGCTTTGCTTATCAAACCCCTATTGGCGATAATTATTTAGGTATTGGTCTAGATATGTTTTTGGGTAAAGACAGTAAATTCTACGGGGCATTGATAGAAAGCCTTCCGCAGTACCTTACCAGAAAATTTACACCTGATTATATTGTGCCCCGGGTTAGCGAATATTATGTACGCGAAAACCTGATCAAAGAACAGGATCAGGACAGGTCTCTCCTCTCTAAAATGATCTATAATGGCAAAATCTTATATTTTATGGAACAGGTTCTGCCCGAAACTACTCCAGATAGTGTTAAAATTGGATATACCACGCAACAATTAGCTTGGTGTAAAACCTTTGAACCCGAAGTTTGGGCCTATTTTATGGAAAACAACCTGTTGTATAATACCGATTACAGTAAGATCCAAGTTTATCTGAGCGATGGTCCATTTACACCGGGCATTGGAGAAAAACGTGAATCTGCACCTAAATTAGGGGTATGGATTGGATGGCAGATCGTAAAACAATACATGAAACAACATCCGGATGTAACGTTGAACCAGTTAATGGCCGAAAAAGATGCGCAAAAAATACTGAGCGATTCTAAGTATAAACCTAAAGGCTAACATTGATAACCTGATAAAATTACTGAACATGAAAATAGGAATTGTACTAAGTGGCGGAGGTGTAAGAGGCATTGCGCATTTGGGTGTTTTAAAAGCCTTTGACGATGCGGGAATTAAATTTACACATGTATGTGGAACCAGTGCAGGTTCTATTGCCGGAGCTTTCTATTGTGCCGGTATTGATCCTGAAGAAGGGCTAAATATTTTTCTCAGAACGCGATTGCTTAAATTTGTAAGACCGGCTTTAGGTTCTTTAGGTCTGATTAGTATTGAACACACCAAAACCATATTTGAACAATATATCCCTTACCAAAACATAGAGGATCTACCTGTAGAATTAACTATTTGTGCAACCAATTTTAGTGAGGGGCACATCAGCTATTTTACCGAAGGGCCATTAACACCAGCTGTATTAGCATCAAGCTGTATTCCAGGTATTTTTAAACCCATCATGATCAACGATGAAATGTATGTTGATGGTGGTGTATTGAACAATTTCCCGATAGAACCTTTACTAAACAACTGCGATTATATCATCGGTTCTTCGTGCAACCATTTAAATAGAGCTGAAGAAATACACAGCATTTCAAAGCTGATGCAGAGAGCCGGACTTATGTCTATTAACCACGACATGGAACGTAAGGCTAAATTATGCAACTTGCTTATAGAGCCTAAAGGCTTGGGCGATATCAGTACTTTTGATACCAAAAAAGCTGAAACCATTTATTGGCTTGCCTTTGACAGTACTTTACGGGCTATGAAAGAAAGTGAAAGTTTACAGGAATTGCTAAGTGAATTGAGAAAGCATTAAGTTAAACGAACCAGTTTTTCGTTTCTCAGTACGGGTATAGCTGTGCACAGATCGGGTTTTAGGCAAAACTGCACATCCTCTTCGATATTTAATTTAATTAACCTGTGACTATGTGAAGATTTTCTAAGATAGCCACGCAAATCTGTTTTGGCCTGCTCATACATATCTAAAGCAGCCACGCCTGCATCATCAGCCAAGGCAAAACCATCTGTAAGCTGAGCTACCACTGCTCCGGCAAACAAAGTATCTTCTAGGTTAAAATTATCTTTCCATCCGGCACACAATAATAAAACATCTTTATTTTGCTGTTTCAAATAATTGCATACTGCCGTTATGTTCAAGAAAGAACCTACAATTACTTCATATGCTCGTTCTTGTGCCATACGCATGGCTTTTGTACCATTGGTTGTGGTCAATACAATCGTTTGGTTTTCTACCTTTTCTTTTGTGTAGGAGAAAGGCGAGTTACCAAAATCAAAACCTGTTACCACTTCACCATTTCGCTCTGCGGCCAACAGATAACCTAAATCTCTATAGGTTTCACAGTCTTCTACATCCATTACCGGGATAATAGCGGTAGCGCCGTTCTCAAAACCATACGTAATAGAAGATGTTGCTCTTAAGATATCGATTACCACAACAATACTGTTTTCTATATCATAAAGATGTAGTAATGCAGGGGTTAAACAAACTTCTATTTTAGGCATATATGATAATTATGATTAAAAGGGTGCCTGAATAAGTTCATGCAAAGAGCACAGAAATTAGGCACCCTTTTATAAATTCTTATTTGTAAAAAGGGAATTTAACAACTTTGGCTTTTACCTTGTTGTTTCTGATATCAATATAGATTTCAGTACCTTCTTTGGCAAATTCTTTAGCTACATAAGCTATTCCTATCGCTTTTTGTAAAGATGGAGATTGCGTACCAGAGGTTACTTTACCAATCGCATTACCTTCTGCATCTACCACAATATAATCATGACGAGGAATACCTCTATCGATCATTTCAAAGCCGATCAACTTACGGCTAACGCCTGCTTCTTTCTGTGCTTGTAGAGCTTCAGAATTGGTAAAGGGCTTCGTAAATTTGGTAATCCATCCTAAACCTGCTTCTATCGGTGATGTGGTATCATCTATATCATTGCCGTATAAGCAGAAACCCATTTCTAAGCGAAGTGTATCACGAGCACCAAGGCCAATAGGTTTTATGCCATATTCTGCTCCTGCTTCAAAAATTGCATCCCAAATTTTGTCTGCATACTGATTTTCAAAATAAATCTCAAATCCTCCTGCTCCTGTATAGCCTGTTGCCGATACCAATACATTATCTACTCCTGCAAAAGTACCTTTCTTAAAGGTATAGTATTCCATAGAAGCAAGATCCATATCTGTAAGGCTCTGCAAAGCATCTGCAGCTTTAGGGCCTTGAATGGCCAATAATGAGGTTTGATCAGATATGTTATGCATCTCAACATTATTGGTGTTGAATTTTTGGATCCAGTTCCAATCTTTTTCAATGTTCGAAGCATTTACAACCAACATATAGGTTTTATCATCCAGTTTGTAAACCAACAAATCGTCAACAATGCCGCCTGTTTCATTTGGCAAGCATGAATATTGGATTTTGCCGTCATATAACTTAGAAGCATCGTTACTGGTAACACGTTGTATTAAATCTAATGCATTTTCACCTTTTAAAATGAATTCGCCCATGTGGCTCACATCAAAAACGCCTACGGCATTTCTAACGGTTGCATGTTCAACGTTAATCCCTTCGTACTGTACAGGCATATTGTAACCTGCAAACGGAACCATCTTGGCTCCTAACTGTATATGCTTTTCTGTTAATGCGGTTTGTTTCATACTAATAATAAAATACTTGGTGGGCAAAAGTAGTAAGAAAAAGCCAATTAATTAACCCTTTTATGATGTTCGGTACTTGAATAGGATTAATGTTTAAAAAAGCTGTATAGACTTATCCCTACAGCATCATATAATAGCTTTACAGGATTTCCCGTTCTGTAACATTCCCGTTAAAGCAATAATATCGTAAAAACATAGCTCTTGTAGATTGACATCAGCTTTATTTTGCTAAAATTGCCTCAAAATTCTACATGGAAACACCTCCTTTAACCGAAAAAGAGAAAATGATAGCTGGGCTGCCCTACCATCCCTTTGATAAGCAATTATCTGCCGACAGGTTAAAAGCCCGCGAACTGATTTATGAATTTAACCGCCTGCCACCAAAAAGCTTTAAACAACGTAAATCTATTATTAAACAGTTGTTTGGACATACCGAGACCATGTTCTATGTAGAGCCGCCGTTTAATTGCGATTATGGATATAATATTTCCATCGGCCAAAATTTCTACGCCAATTTTAACCTCACTATTTTAGATTGTGCTCCCGTAAACATTGGTGATAATGTTTTTATTGCACCTAATGTAAGTTTATTTACCGCTGGCCACCCCATGCACCATCACCTGCGCAATCAACAAGTAGAATGGGCACAACCTATTACTATTGGCCACAATGTATGGATCTGTGGTAATGTATGTATCAATCCGGGCGTAACTATTGGTTCTGGCAGCGTTATTGGAACAGGCAGCATAGTTACAAAAGATATCCCCGAAAATGTATTTGCCGCAGGTAACCCCTGCCGGGTAATCAGAACGATAACAGATGAGGAAAAAGATTTTTATTATAAACAACAGGCAATACCTAGTTTTTAATCCTTATTTAACATAAATGAATATACAGATAGAAAAGATCAATCAGCTAACTGCTGATCTAAAATCGCAGATTGTAAACCATGAAATCTATAAAGAGATCAATAGCTTAGATAAACTTAAAATTTTTATGGAGCATCATGTTTTTGCCGTTTGGGATTTTATGTCTTTACTTAAAGCTTTACAGATTAATTTAACATGTACTTCTTTACCCTGGTTTCCAGTGGGCAAAGCCAAAACCAGACAATTGATCAATGAAATTGTAGCTGGAGAAGAATCTGATTTAGATGAGAAAGGCAAAGTAAAAAGCCATTTCGAGCTTTATATAGAAGCCATGGAACAGGCAGGAGCCAATACTCAGCCCATATTAAGTTTCATAGAAGCTCTAAAGGATGGCAAATCTTTTGCTGAAGCTTATACAATTGCTGATGTACCTGCTGCCGCGCAGAAATTTGTAAATGCGACATTTAACATTATTCATCAGAACAAAATCCACAATATAGCTGCCGCTTTCACTTTCGGACGTGAAGATCTTATACCTAACATGTTCTACAGTATGGTTAATGATTTAAACTCAGACAATCATAACCAAGTTGCCATTTTTAAATATTACTTAGATCGGCATATAGAGGTTGACGGGGATCATCATAGTCATCTGGCTTTAGAAATGACTTCTGAATTATGTGCTGCTAATGAAGCTTACTGGAAGGAGGCATTAACCGCTGTCCAAAATGCCCTGCAAGAAAGGATAAATCTTTGGGATGCGGCCTTATGCGAAATCAAGAAAATACAGGTACAGGTATCTTTTGATTAAGAAGAGTGATCTACAACAACTTTCCAAAGACCATCTATCTTCTTAAGAATAAGTGTAAAATAACCTTTAGGTTCATCTTTTTCGCGTTGCAGATGCCAACTTCCTAATACAAAGGCCTTGTCTTTGGCTAAAAATTCAACCTTTTTAATGCCGAAAGTTAAAACGCCCATGGCTGCCTTATCAGGGTAGCCTTTTTTATAATTATCCAGTGTTTTTTGCCAGCCATATGTTGGTCCATTTTTCCCTACAAACAGCAGGCTATCGCTTTTCCAATAACCTTGCATATATTTTTCTACATCGCCTTTATTCCATGCCAAACGCTGTTGTTCAAGCACATTTAATATAGCTTCTTTATCTTTCGGGCTTTGGGCACTAACTTTAAGGGTGATCAAAAGCAAAACAACAAGGATCTTATTCATATCTAAAACTTTATTTTATATAGGCTGTTAAAAAATTATGCAACAATATGACAGAGTATCTTACTAAAATAAGTTACTTTAAGTTTATTTTCGGTTTTTATTTTTAAATCTGCTATCAATTTAATTGAAATGGGGCGTACCGGACTGCTTACTATACTTTGTTTTTTCGTTATACTTTTAGATTTTTATTGCTATAAAGCCATATTAGCTGTTTTTAAAAGCTGGACACAAAAAACGATCACTTATTTTTCAAGAACTTACTGGATCATAAACGGAGCGCTGATTATAGGCGTATTCTGTGCTATTTATCTTAATTTGTTCCTTACTTTCAGAGCAGTTATTTTGGTTGCTTTTTTCCTGATTACGGTTGGTAAGCTTTTCATGCTACCCTTTCTCCTTATTGACGACCTGAGAAGGCTTGTAATCAAGCTAAAAGGCCGTAAAGAAAAAGTGCTTGAACCTAGCGAACCCATTCCAGGCGATCCAATCAGTCGGTCAAAATTTCTGGTAAATGCAGGCTTGGTGGTAGGTGCCGTACCTTTAACATCTTTAAGCTGGGGCATTATATCCGGTGCTTATGATTATAAAATAAAACATGTAAAACTGGTTCTCCCCAATCTGCCCAAAGCTTTTGACGGCATTAAATTAGGACAAATTTCAGATATACACTCGGGCAGTTTTTACAATAAAACGGCCGTAAAAGGTGGTGTTGAATTGCTTTTAGCTCAAAAACCTGATTTTATATTCTTTACAGGTGATTTGGTGAACAACGTTACCAGCGAAATGAAAGATTACCAAGACATCTTTACCAAAGTGAAAGCACCACTTGGTGTATATTCGGTATTGGGCAATCACGATTATGGCGAGTACTATTTTGGTAAAGAAAGCTCTGCTGCCAAGACCAAAAATTTAAACGATCTGATAGCTACTCATAAAATTATGGGCTGGGATTTACTGATGAACCAAAACAGACGTCTAAAAGTTGATGGCGAAGAAATCGGTATTTTAGGGATTGAGAACTGGGGAATGGGTCGTTTTCCTAAATATGGGAGGATGGACCTTGCTACGCAGAACACCGATGATTTACCGGTTAAATTACTTTTATCTCATGACCCTTCGCATTGGCGTGGACAAGTGCTTCCAAAATATCCACAAATCGATGCCATGTTTAGTGGGCATACCCACGGTATGCAGTTTGGCGTTCGCTTAAAACATTTACAATGGAGCCCAATTCAGTATATTTACAAAGAATGGGCAGGCTTATACCGCAGCCAGCAACAGCAATTGTACGTAAATGTGGGTTATGGCTTTTTGGGCTATCCCGGCCGGGTAGGTATTTTGCCTGAGATCACCATATTTGAATTAAAACGAAGTTAGGGGGATAGATTAAACCAATTAAAAAGATATGTTTAAAAGATTAGGCATTCAATTTCTCGATCTTCTTCTTTTCAGCAATCTTTTTATTGCCCTTTGTGCTGCTGCACAGGCATTGGTTACTTATCACCTGCTAAAACTTGAATCCAATCCCTACATTGTTGGTTTTGTTTTTTGCTCTACTCTGCTCATTTATAATTTAAGCATGGTATTGTCTAAGCCTAAACATCCTGAGCAATCTCCTTTTAGAAGGGTACGGTGGATTTTTGGGCATTATAAGTTTATTGTCTTTATTACCATTTTATCTTTTGTATGCTTAATTCCTTTAGGTCTTTTTTATTTAGGCATCAAAAGTAAGTTGTTAATGGCTTTTTTAGGGGGACTTTCTCTGGCTTACAACCTACCTTTAATTAAATTAAAAAACAAAAAAATAGGGTTGCGTAATTTACCGGGAATCAAGTTGTTTCTGATTGCTTTGGTATGGTCTTTTAGTTGCGTGTTATTGCCCATTACAGAAGCAGAGAGCAGTAATCCTAATATTCACATTTCGTGGATCACTACAACTTTATTGGTGGTTAAAAGGTTCCTGTTTGTTTGTGCGATAACCATTCCTTTTGATATCAGGGACTTGTTTCAGGATAAAATTTACGAGCTTAAAACCATACCCGTAATTTTAGGTGAAAAAAAAGCCTGGATCTTTTGCCAGGCTCTTTTGATATTGTATATCGTGCTGCTGTTTTTCTTCAGCAATAAATTTGATCTTGATACGATAGGTTTGTCTTTAACTGTGATATTAACGGGTTGGTTAATCTTCAAATCAAACTTTAAGCGTAACGAATATTATTATTTCCTGTTTTTAGATGGCACTTTACTGTTGCAGTATATCATGCTGTCGTTTACAAGTTATATAGGTTCTGTTTTCGTTTAATGTCCGTTAAATTTATAGCCTACACCTCTTACAGTTTGCAATAACTGTGGATTATCGGGATTAATTTCTATTTTTTTACGTAATCTCACAATGTGCATATCTAAGGTACGGGTATTTACATCTGAATTGTAACCCCATACTTCCTGCATCAGATCATCTCTGCTAATTACTTTACCCGGATTACGCAGAAAATAAAGTAAGATTCTATTTTCTAAAATGGTTAATTCGATCTTTTTACCATCTCTGATCAAGGTATGGATATTAGGATGGTGTTCCATATTACTGAACTTATGGATCTCAGACCTGTCTGTATTCAGCAAAAATTTCACCTTACTATCTAACATAGCTACCAATACATCCATGTTAAAAGGCTTGGTTACGTAGTCTGAAGCCCCAAAATTATACGCATCGATCTTATCTACATCCTGTGCTTTGGCGGTAAGCATGATCACCAGACCTTCAAAACCTGCTTTTCTGGCTTCTTCACAAACTACTGATCCTTCTTTACCGGGCAACATCCAATCCAGCAATACGATATCTGGTTTATCTGTATTTATCATTTCCAATCCCTTGTTACCTTCGTTAGCTTCACTAACTCTATAGCCTTCACTTTTTAAACGCTGGCCAACCAGGAATCTTAAATTGTCATCATCTTCTACAACTAATATTTTAATTTCTTTAGACATTTTGTGTGTTTTTAGGTCTCAAAAATAATTCTGATGGTGTTTATGCTTTGTATGGTAAAACAATTTTAAATTCTGTTCCTTTATCCAATTCGCTTTTCACAAAAATTTCTCCTTCCATAAAGTTAACAAGTTCTTTACAGAAAGCCAAACCAAGGCCTACACTGCCATTCTGGTTGTACTGATTTTGCAATCTGTAAAATTTCTTAAAAATGTTCTTGATTTCGGCAGCCGGAATACCTATTCCCTGATCTTTAAAGCGTAAAACTACATGTTCTTTAACCAAAGAAGCTGTAATGTGTAATTTTTTACGATTTACAGGTGAATATTTATAGGCATTTTCAATCAAATTATCAAACAGGCTGGCCAAGAGTACAGGATCAGAAATAAAGGTTTTTAAACCATTAACACTGTACGTTAGCTCAAAATCGGGGTTTTTAAGGGTATGTACATCTATGGTACTCTCAATAAAATCAACAATGTGGATTTCTTCTTCTTTAAGCTTAATAACCTTGTTTTCTATCTGGGTAAAAGCCAGAAGTTTATTCATTAATCCGTTTAATTTTTCGGCCTCATCATCTAGTATCTTACCATACAGTTTCTGGTCTTTTTCTGAGATGAAAGCTGCACTTTTAATGTTATTTCCTGCTATTTTGATTACGCTTACCGGAGTTTTAAATTCATGGGTAAGGTTGGTCAAAAAATCATATTGCAACTTATACATCTTACGGTTAATGTTAAGGTTACGGAAAATTAAAAACGCAACCAGCATAAGCACCCCGTAAAATAAAATAATAATCAACGCTATAGGCAAGAAGTAACTAAAGATCTCTTTCTTGATAAATGCCTTTGATGACATGAAGAACAGTTTATAATCAGAGAACGGACCTCCCAGGTTTATTTCTCCGGTAACATATTCAGAATCGGCATCTAAGGGATCATAGGTAACAGGAACGATTTTTACCGACTGATAAAGATTATTTCTGTTGTTCTTAATTGCAATCTTTAACGGATCAAGCTCAAAAGAAAACATATCCTGCTGGTATATAGGCTCTGATTCGAGTTTTTGCCTTACCATTTTCTTATAAACCTTCAGATCTTCAAAAGCAGGTATGTTCAGGTAATCTATCCGGTTGGGTTTTATATTGGTAAAATTGGCAAATAGTTGTTCTTGCGTAGGTATTTTAGTGGTATCTAATTTTTGAATAAAAGTATAGAGCTTTAGTGCCAGTTCGTTAAAGTTTTCGAGTACCCCCGTATTTGTTAAGGCATTTTTACCGAATAAACGTATGGCATGTTTGGCTGGCTTAGGATTAAATAAATAAGCGTTTTTCATACCCACCGAAAAATCACCTACGTTTAAGCCATTATCTTCAAACCTGAAATTTCTAACTTCGGTATCATAAAAAACCACTCTTTTTACAAAGGGATATTTAAGCAAAATGGTATCAACCAGCTTGGTTGCGGCAGCAGAATCAAGAAATCCATTGTAATAAGAGATCTCAGGGAGTTTATTCAGAAAGAAATCGTTGTACGGCCTGATACTTTCTTCGAGCACATTGGCTTTTGCAGATACAAAATCGCTCTCTA
This sequence comes from Pedobacter montanisoli, assembly GCF_022809115.1. GTDB lineage: Bacteria > Bacteroidota > Bacteroidia > Sphingobacteriales > Sphingobacteriaceae > Pedobacter > Pedobacter montanisoli. The sequence goes on from NZ_JALGBH010000001.1 coordinate 177,321, forward strand.
TCTTCTTTTTGGTAAAATTAAAAGCCAAAAATAGCGATAGGATAAAGATAACAGAGATAAGTACTATAAAAGTAAGTATCAATGAAAAGTTCTTTCTATATCCGTTATCTTTCTCTGAAACCATCTATTGCAGAAAACTATCTTTTACCCAAATTACTTTCTAAAAATTTCTCTAAAGCGGTGTATGCTTTCTGTCTTTCGGCTTCGCGGTTGGGCGAGCTTATGCCATCGTCTCTGTCCATATAAGTAACTGGTACATTGTTCTTTTTCAGCTCTTTTATAAACTGTATGGCATCATTAGAATTTACACGTGGATCTTTAGAGTTTAAGGTAATAAAAACCGGAATTTTTAATTTATCTGCATGAAATACAGGCGAAACCTGGCGCATATTATCCGCATCTTCAACCGGATTACCTATTACTTCATAATACATCTGCAGGCTAGACTGGTAAAAAGGCGGTATGCTTTTAAGATAGCTGAACAGATTTAGCACCCCCTTGTTTGCGCCTACACATTTAAACATATCCGGATTTTCTATGGCAGCATTCAGCGCAATATAGCCTCCAAAACCTGTTCCGTAAATGGCAATGCGTTTAGGGTCGCCAATCTGCTTCTGGATAATCCATTTAACCCCGTCTTCTATATCGTTTTTTATTTTATGTCCCCATTGCTTAAATCCCGCAGCATAAAATTCTTTTCCGTAGCCTTTTGATCCTCTGTAATTGATCTGCAATACTGCATAGCCTCTGTTGGCTAAAAACTGTACATCTGCATTGTATTCCCAAACATCGCGAAGACCGGGGCCATTATGTGGCAAGACCACAACTGGAACCTTTTTGTTTTTACTGTTTTTAGGCAGGGTAAGGTATCCTGAGATCATCAGACTATCACGTGTTAAGAAGCTGATCGGTTTGGTTTCACACATATACTCAGAGTCTATGGCCGAGTTGACATCGCTTAGTTTCTTTAAATTATTGGTATTGGAGTTATAAAGGAAATAAGATCCCGGGTTACGATCTGTGAAAGATCTTACCACAAAGTTTTGCTCATTCTTGTCGCGGTGAATAATTCTGAACTCATTTTTAGGTAACAGACTGCCTATTTTCTTATATAATTCTTCAGATGATTTATTGAGGTAAAAATTGCTTTTTTTCCAGGTTTCATACACTACAAAATCTACCATCTTACGGTGCTTTGAATATTGCGCATCAACTACATTAAGACTGTCGTTTGCAAACAGCACATTAATTTCTTTTCCTGTTGAACAATCCAATTCTATCAGTGCGTTTTTATCGCGGTTTACATTAGAAATGGCATAAACCACATTAGGTTTACTTTCTGAAAAGGCCACAGGCCAGATCTTGGTCTTAAAGTTATTGGTTACGATTTTCTTGAAAGGTTCAGCTTCATTATTGCGATACCACAAAGACTCATCAACGCCATCGGTTGATACCGCCATTTTTAACCGGCCTTTTGAATCGCTTAACCAATTGGTAAAATTACCAGGGTTTTGAGCCGCCATTTCTATTTTACCATCTCTCACATTAAGCCTGTAAACATCAAAAACTGTAGAATCACGTTTATTGCTCGAAATAAGAATGAATTTATCATCAATCAGCTGATCATCAATAATTCTCATTCGGGTATTTTCATTAGAAAAAAGCTCTTTCTCCTGTTTTCCGTTCTTGTTTACAATAAATAAGTTAGATAAAAACCGTTTATCGTTCTTCTCCTTATAATAGATCAGTTCATCATCACTTACCCAATTGTAAAACGTTATCTTCTTTTCTTTTAGATGGGTTAATTGTGTGATTTCTCCTGTTTCAAGGTCTTCAACTACAAGGTTCTGTGTATTATCCTGTAGTTTTAGGTAAGAAAGGAACTTACCATTAGGCGATAAGCGGTAAATTGAGCGGTCCTGGCTCTTAAAAAAATCATTTACGGGTATAACTACATTTTTATCACCCCAGTTACAGGCAGATAAAACTATTGCAATCCATATCAAAACTATTCCTCTTCTCATAAGTAGTTATCAAAATACAAAAATAATTATATGCACGAGCGCTTTATGCTATAACCTAAGATTGTTACATTTTGTAAAGACGCATATATTCAATTGTAGCGATATTTAGGTTGAAAAAAAATACATCATCGTAACATTTAAAATACAGTGTCTTTATTAGCCTTTATTTTTACATTATCTCTCTTTTATGAGGCAAAAAAATTAATTTTAAGCAAAGTTTTGGATCTGAAATATCTATTGTGAGAATTATATTATCCTTTTTATTCATTGTTTTATCCTTTAGTTCCTATGCACAGGGTTTTCCTGAAGAAAGCCTAGCTTATCAGTATTACCAGCAGGGCAGCTATGATAAGGCCGCAGAAATATTTCAAAAACTATTTAATAAGGATAAAAACGAGAATTATTTTGATCTCTATTTTTCATCCCTTGTAAAAGGTAAAAAGCTAAAAGAAGCTGAAGACCTTACCAAAATGCTGAACAGGCAATACCCCGATAAATTAAACTATCAACTTGCCCTGGGTAAAATTTACCTTGAGCTGGGTAAAAACACAGAAGCCAACAAAATCTTTCTTAAAGCAATTGAAAACAGTGCCAAAGAAGAATATGCTTATCGTGATCTGGCTAATTTATTTTATAAATATGAAGCTTATGACCTAGCTATACAGGCTTTTCTACAAGGCAGAAAAATACTTAACAATGATGCGCTTTACATTTATGAACTGATTAACCTTTACAGGTATAAAAAAGACAAGCCTATGCTTGTGCAGGAATATGTAAATGCACTTACAGCAGAACCTACTTTATATAACCAGGCACAAACGGTACTGGCCTCTATATTAGAAGACAATGCAGATTATATGCTTTTACAGTCTGCCATTTTAAAAAAGCTGCAAAAAGATCCAGGTAATGATATTTTAAATTCGCTCTTAACCTGGCAATTTATACAGCAACGCGATTATGAAAGTGCTTTGAGACAGCTTATTGCCCAGGATAGAAGAAACAGTGGTACTGGAATGGCTATTTATAGTGCTGCTAATATCTTTTTAGCAAACAATGCTTACAATACAGCCACAAAAGCATATGAGTATCTGGTGAGCAAAGGATCACAGAACGAACTGTATTTACCATCACAAATTCAGCTGATTAATGCCCGTTATGAAATGGCCATGAATGCCAAACCAGATAGTACGCTACTTAAAAGCTTAGCCGCTCAGTTTAATGATATCATTAATCAGCATGGACTAAACACTAAAACACTTTTTGCAGCCAAAAAACTGGCAAACATTGAGGCTTACCATTTAAAGAGTTTCTCAAAAGCCGAAGCCATGCTTGAGCAGGCTTTAAAGATACCTAATTTACCAGCTTTGGAAACAGCTCAGCTTAAACTTGATCTGGGAGATATCTATCTTCTAAATAAAGAACCCTGGGAAGCCTTGTTGATGTATGAACAAGTATCAAAAAGTTATGAGAACCAGCCCATAGGCAGTGAAGCTCGTTTTAAATCTGCCCGCCTGTCATTTTTTCAAGGCAACTTTAAGTTTGCCAAATCACAAGCAGATGTATTAAAAGCATCTACTTCACAGCTAATTGCCAACGATGCCCTGAATTTAAGCCTACTAATTTCTGATAATTTACAAAACAAAAACGACAGCTTGGCCTTGATCATGTATGCAGATGCAGAACTGCTTTTATTTACCAATCAAACTACCGAGGCGCTTACTAAACTGGACAGTATCCACTCAAAATATCCGGGTAATAGCCTAAGCGACGATATTTTGCTTAGCAAAGCTAAAATCTATACAAAGACCACCCAGTACGATCTGGCTGTTAAACAGCTAAACGACATTATCAGCAATTACTATGATAGTATCTGGATTGATGATGCTATTTTTATGCTTGCCGATTTATATGAAAAGAAACTGCATCAGAATGAAGAGGCTGCCAAATTATATCAGAAACTTATTACTGATTTTCCGGGGAGTATGCTCAATTCTGAAGCCCGCAAGCGTTTTAGAAACCTGCGTGGTGATAATGTGATACCGTAAGCTTATCTTTGCTCAATGTATTTATATAATATTACTGTTATTGTTGAAACAGATTCCGCCTTTGATTTTCTGCAGTGGGTTAATGCAAATTTTGTTGACAAGATTATGCAAACTGAATGCTTTGTTTCAAACCGCTTCTTAAAGATTGTAGACTCTCCTAACGATGGGGTTTCTTATTGTTTACAATTTATTGCCGAAACTTTAGAGAATTATTCTGATTTCAAAGAAAATCACGAACAAACGCTTTTAGCTCAGCTTTATACCCAATTTGACCAAAAACTTGTAACCTTTAGTACTTTAATGGAATTTCTTCCATAATCTGCCAGACACCATGACCATATTAGAAACACCTATAAAAGACCTATTAATTTTTGAGCCTAAGGTATGGAAAGACAACAGAGGTTATTTTTATGAAAGCTTTAGCACCAAAATTTTTGCCGATGCAGGCATTGATCTAACATTTGTACAAGACAATCAGTCATTCTCACAAAAAGGTACGTTGAGAGGTATGCATGCACAAAGCCCACCTTTTGCACAAGGAAAATTGGTGCGTGTAATTAAAGGCCGTGTAGTTGATGTAGCTGTAGATATCAGGAAAAACTCACCTACTTATGGGCAGCATTTTGCCATTGAGCTGAGTGGCGATAACCACAAGCAATTATGGGTACCTCCAGGCTTTTTACATGGTTTTTTAACCTTGGAAGACGATACTATTTTTACTTATAAAGTTACCGGATTTTATAGCAAAGAAAGTGAAATAGGTGTAATGTACAATGATGTTACACTTAATATCAACTGGGCTCAGTATTTAGACCCTGAGTTATTCTTATTATCTGATAAGGATCTGGTGTTACCTTCTTTCGAGGATTTTAGAAGTCCTTTCTAATCGTTATAGAAAAGAGCTTGTTTGAAAAGTGATATCATTGTCATATTGAGTTTATCGAAATATGCTCCTCTCCTCCATCGAGAATAGGCTTCGACGAGCTTAGCCTGACAAGATCATTGCTTCCTAAACAAGCTCTCCTTTTAGCTTTTATAAATTATTGTTTGATCAGGTTGTACAATTCATCCAGTTTAGGTGATAATACAATTTCAATTCTTCTGTTTTTGCTGCGACCTTCTGCTGTGGCATTATCTGCCAAAGGCTGGTACTGACCTTTTCCGGTTGCGGTCATACGTACACTTTCAACCTTTTGTTCGTCTGTTAAGAATCTTACAACCGATGTTGCTCTCAATACGCTCAGATCCCAGTTATCTTTGATCTGTCCTAAATTGCTGATTTTTTGTGTATCGGTATGGCCTTCTACTGCAATGTTGATATCAGGTTGCTGTTTCAGGACTTTAGCTAATTCTGCCAGTGCTTGTTTTCCTTTCTCATCAATAATGATACTTCCAGAAGGGAAAAGTAATTTATCGGTTAATGAAACATAAACTTTTCCGTCTTTCATTTCTACCGTAAGTCCACTTTTGGTAAAACCTAGCAGAGCTTCCTGTAGTTTTGCTTTAAGCTGATTGGTAGCTTCATCGCGCTTACGCAAAACCTCTTCTACTTCTTTTAAACGCTGTTCGCGTTTAGCCAAATCTCCGGTAAGTTTATTGATTTCTGAAGAACTGTTTGTACGCAGCTTACTATAGTTAGCATCTAATTCGGCATATCTGCCTTTTAAATCATTTAGCTCACTATGTAACTTAGCTGTATCTGTACGTAAACGACTTATACGTTGCTCAAGTGTTTCATTAGCAGACTGAGCTCCTTTCCAACCCATATTGAGAGAGTCTTGCTGCGCTAATAAGGATTTATATTTTTTGGTAGAGAGCACCACGCACGAACTTAAGGCAGAAACAATAATAAAGGCGAATAGTAAAAAGTTTAGCTTTCTCATTAACTTGCTGTTATATGTATTTTATGAATATTTATTCTCCAACTGCAGAACGCAAAAATGCAATAAATGGTTGTACCGCACCAAAGGCTTTTTTCAACTTATCTACAATATCATCTTTGTAAAAGTCTTCTTCTTTAAGTGGGTATATGGCAATAAAACTTTTCAGCTTTAAATACTCTATATGAGGATGCGTAATTTCATAGCCTTTCGGTGCTTTTTTTAGTTTATCTTCCTGGCTAAGCGTGAACAGGCTCTTAAATTCTTTGTTAGATATGGCTTCTACAAAAGCATCTCCATTGTAATCTATTTCTTCTCTTACAGATTTGAGCACACCGGTCTCAGGCATCCAAAAGCCTGATCCGAAAAAGCAATTGCCTGGTTGTAAATGCAGGTAATAACTCGGCGTTTTTGGTCCGTAGTTCTTTACATCGAACGCAATGCCATAATTTAATTTGTAGGGGTCTTTATTGGCACTAAACCTAATATCTCTGTAAATACGCATCAGGCATTTTTTAGGGGCCGTATCTGTGGCAAATTCAGGATCTATTGCAGATAATTCTGCTATTAAAGTGGCTATAAGAGGATATAAATCCTGCTTTGCATTTTCATACCTGAATTTGTTTTCGGCAAACCATTCGCGGTTATTGTTTTTAGCCAGATCTCTTAAAAAGTCGAAAGTAGCTTTGTTCAGCATTTTAGTTTAAGCTTTATGTTTTAAATGTTCCACATCTAATTCGGGCTTGTATTTTATCTTAGGTGATAGCCAATGTAATAAAATTATTCTCGAATAACGATAATTAAAAGGAGATAAAACAATTGAAACCAGTAAAATGGAGATTACGTAAGTCCAAAGTGTTTCCCAGGCCAAGTTTCGGTCTAAAAGGTAGTAAGTAACGATACCTGCCCATAACATTTCTGCCATATTCATGGCATAGCTTACATACATGGCTGCATAAAAATAACCGGGTTCTATTTCAAAACGTTGGTTACAATGACTACAATATTCGTTGGTTTTTTGCAAAGCAAAGCCATAAGCCGGACTGCTAAAAACATTTCCCCTGCGACATTGCGGGCATTTACCTTTGATAAAGGCAAGTGATTTGGGGGTTTTTGAAGATGAAAGATCTTGCATAGCCAAGCCGATGCGTTAAAGCAATGGTTGATTATTTTGCTGCTTTTTCTTGTACTTGAGGAACCACATTACACCTACACCGGCAACCAATAAATAAGGGATAGCTAAAAGATACAAGATTCCTGAGTTTAAGCCTTTACCTTGTGTATTGCCATTTTTTATGCCTTGTTCGGCATTAATGGTACACATAGAACATTGAGCCTTTGCTTGTGGCATAATGCCAAAAGTTATCACAAGAACAAGCAACGTAAAAATGGCTTTTTTAAACATGATTGCAAATATACGTATTAACTCATTATAGGCACAAAAAATTATGTCATAACGGTGTAGGTATTTAGCTTAAAATTAGTTGCAAATGAAGTATATTTTTTGTTAATTTTAATTAAATCAAATCATTACAAATATGGCTCTTTTAAAAATGAAATCACTTTCCAGAAGTGAAATGAAAAAAATTATGGGTGGAGACGATCAAGTACCTGCATTATGTAAATTATGCATAGAAGCACCTCTTCCTTATCATGGCTATTCAGAACCACCTTGTTTAGAATGGCATTGCCCTATAGAAGATCCTGTACCTGAAGAATAATCTTTAGCTTTTATGGATTAAAAGAAATGAATTATACTCACTTTATCTAAAATCCATTTGACTGATCAAATAAGCCCTTTCAAATCCTATTGAAGGGCTTATTTTTTAAAAATCGTCTGCTGGTGTAGCATCATCACTACATTCCCAATTTTCGCACCAACGATAAAAATCTGGGTTAAATCGTGGATCATTAGTACAGATAGGGCATAATACTAATTTTTGTTCATCGCCATCAGAACCACCAAAGATTTGTTTCATTTCTTTACGAGAAAGAACCGTTAATTGAGTTTTCATATAGTTTTTTAGATTGTTATTGAATTTACAAATTACAATAAACAAAATCAAAAACTCCTTAAACACTGTCTTTTAGAGATTAAGCACCCAGATATACACAGGCATTTAACAAAGGCAAGCATTAATTCCTTTTTAAGTATAAAAAAAGGAGCTTTAAAAGCCCCTTCTTCTTAATTAATCCTAACTGCACTTTATCAATCTATTATTTGACGAGCTTAGCCTGAACTAGCTCTTTTCCATTAATTACATAAAGAATATACATTCCCTTAGGTAATGAACTATTCACAGCAATCTTGTGATTCTCTGTATTATTGTTCTCAAAATTTCCCTCTTGAATTATTTTACCTCTTACATCTGTTAGTTTATAACTGTAATTACCCTTTGCATAATTCAATAAACTAAGGTTAATGGCATTACCGGTAAGAGGATTTGGATAAACTCTTACTTCTTTTGACGCTAAGGTCTCCAGTTTTACGCTTCTTAATTCATTAAAATAGCTCAAGGTTTCATCATTATTTATAGCTTTTAAACGATAATAATTCATACCCAATTTTGGTTTGACATCTATTGCGGTATAATTTGATGAACCGTTAGCTGTTACTTCTGCTACTTTTGCAAAATCAGTTCCATCCAATAAACGCTCAACCTCATAACGGTTCACATTTACTTCTGTACTTACAGTCCAGTTTAAGATAACTTTGTTGTGATCTGCTTTGGCGGTAAAGCTGTTTAAGTTTACAGGCAATGTATTTAGCTGATATAAGTTTGAAGTAATCGTTAATCCACCTTGCAAAGTTACTTTAACCATATAATTGCCTTGTTGAACAGGTTGATAAATGGCTGCTGTAGCTCCATTTATAGGATTGCCATTTAAATACCATTGATTGCCAGTAGCGATAGGTGATATCAAAGCACCACTTTCTTGTGTAATGGTTAAATTGCTTAAGGTTACAGCTTGTTTTGTGGTAAGGGTTTCTCCAATAGGTTTGGCCTTTAAATCGTAAAAGAAATACCAGAAATTGTTCATAGAAAGGCCGCTTGCTCCTGTATGTGATACAAGTGAGAACAAACCGGTATTTTCTGTAAACGGATATGCTGCAGCTCCCGCAGCTCCGTTATTTCTAAACAGCGTTGCACCATTGTTAAATTCGGCAACGATATAAAAAGATCCTGCATAAGGAAAAACAATATCTAACTGATATACTTGTCCAATATCAGTTGATACATCTGATGCCGAAGTTGAAGTACTGGCCGGATTACGGGTATTATTTACGCTAATGGTGGAAGATGATACTTTTACTCCTATATTGGCATCGTAAACGTTAAAAGTAACTGCACCCCGATAGCCTACGTACAAACGGGCACTCTCTATTTTTAAAGGAACTTTAGTTGTAAAATATAAGTTATATGGTGCTTGTCCGTAAGTACCACTACCATATACAGCTTTACTTGCAGGTCCCATATTACCCAGGTAATTATTAAGTCCTACATAATAGGTATTGTTGCCAGCAGGTGCCTGCGTAGTAATTACCGCATTACCTGTACTAAACGAAGCCGTTGAATTCATTGCATCATACCAAAACAAAGTACCGTTATTTTGTCCAGAGGTTAAATAATAGGTACCCGTAACATCCGTATAATAAGCTTTTGCATCGCTAACAGATGGAACATTAGAAATCGTGATGGTTTTGCTGGTCAGATCGTCGCTTGTAATGGCATCACCACTTAAAGCTGTTTGAGCATCTATGGTATAGGTTTTTCCAGATTGTGCATTAAATGTGGTTTGTAGAAGAAATGCGGTTTCGTTATTAGGTGCGATACTACCATAATAAGTTTCATTAATCGTGGCAACAGTAACTCCTTCTTCCTTTACCAAAATATTAACCGGTATAGCCGATGCCGTATTGGCCCCGTAATTTTTAAGCTTAACCATTATTCTTTTTGCAGGACCTGCCATTTCTCCATTAACAGGGCTTACAATTTCATTTAGGCCCACATTAACCGCAGTTTCTGTAAACTTAACCCTATAATCCTGAGTTTCGCCCTTGGCATAAGTACCACAAGCTTGCACATCATTCGCTGCTGACGTTTCTAAAAGTACTATTCTTAATAAAGCATAATTATTAGGTATTACTGTAGTTGGAACTGTTATGGTTGTTCCGTAAATGCCATTTGCATTTATAAGCCCTGTATAGGCCACAGTTTCATCCGCATCATCGAAATCACCATCGCCGTTCCAATCTATAAATACTTTGGCTATTTTATTAAAATCTGAACCACATGTACCTAAAGACAAGCTCAAATTATAGCTTTTTCCTCTTTCCAGTGTTATGGTCTGAGCAGTATTATCTGTATAAGAAGTACAACCAGCAGCAGCATTATAAATCAGATTAGACAACGTAAAAGCGGTAATCTTAGAATCTGTACTGGATACAGGTGCCGAAGCACAATAAGCCGTACCGCCTATTCCTGTAACAATTAATGAAAAAGGCTGACTTCCACTTTGTAAATTATTTTTATGACCAATGGTAATTGTATATGTTTTTCCTGGTATGGCATTGGCAATGTAGATCTGCTCTACATTATCTCTAAAATTATCTCCCGTAGTTGCCGCCGCTGCCGGATTTGCCGGATCCAGTATCCATGGATAATAAGTAGCAACACCGTCACTTATTCTCATATCCAAATCGTTCACCAATCGTAGCGTAGGATTATTTAGTGCATTAGTAGTTGATATAGGTGTAATGGCGGGATCTGTCCAGCAAATGGTAGCTAGCAATGGTCCATTACCCGAAGCCACCACCTGAATAGTTTGTGTTTGTCCCTGCGTTAAAGCGCGTTCTGAAATTAAACTCTTTGTACCATTGTTCAGAATAGCTTTAGCAGCTTTTTCGGCATTCAATAATCCCCAGCCAAACTGATAATCGGGACCTAAACCTGGCCCTGCCTCGTTTGTAGTTGCAATGGCCAAGCCTTTTAAAGAGGCCGAACGCATAAATGCTCCATATTTCTGAAAATAAAGTTCTTGTAATAATACCAATGAACCTGTTACATTAGGAGCAGCCATAGATGTACCCGACATGGTAACGTATCGGTCGTTACCGGTATTATTTGCCGAAATCACACTAACCCCATCGGCTACCAGATCGGGCTTAATACGTCCATCATCTGTTGGTCCCCATGAGCTAAAGCTAGACATCATGATCTCACTTGATAATGAAGCACCGTATTTCAGGCCATATATTGCACCTACGGTAAGAATATTCTTTGCCGTTCCGTAACTGGGGATAATATCATAACCATCGTTATTGCTCATACCCGCAGGTCTTGCTCCTGCATTTACCATTGCTCCAGCAGTATTATAACGATAGTAGTTTGCCCCAACAGCAGGGCCGTTGTCATTACGGTTATTGCCTGCCGATTTTACAGGCAGATAGTAAGGTGCATTGTAGCATATATTATCCCAGGTTTGGGCCTTACTATCGTAGTAACCAAAATTATAATCTTCATTATCTCCCCATCGCCCGTAGAACTCCCACCTGCTGCTCACATCGTTATAACTCCAGCCACTTATACGGCCGTATGAATGATTGGACAACAACAAATTTGCTGCTTCTAAAGACATTTCAGAATTATCGTTATTAAAATCGTAGGATAAAAGTTGTGGCAAGCCGTAAGCCATACCTTTGACCGAACTATTTATGCCTGCTGCAGCAATCGTACCTGCTACATGGGTGCCATGCGAAGCGTTTGCCGCACCATCCTTAACTATTATTCGTGAACCTGTAAACTCCTGATGGGTAGTTAAAACAGAACCACCATCCCATAAGGCCACCTTGTTATTGGGAATAGTACTTCCATTGAGGTTTAACCCCAAAATACCTCCGGTGTATAGCTTATTCGTTTGAGTAGTACCTGCAGCCGTTTCATTGGTTGTTGCCTCGTATATAGGCAGGCCTTCACTATCTACTCCTACCAATTGTATGATTTTACCCTGCTTGCTTATTCTAAATGTGGCCCATCCTTTTTGTTTGGCTATATCCCAGGCTTTTTTACGCTCTTTATTCATTACCTTGGCTAAATCTTTACCATTTTGCCTCAAAAAAGCAGTATTAGTTGTAAGTGATTTATTATCCTGAGCTGAGGCTATTTGAAATAATGTCATGCAAAAGAACCATGACAAAAAAATAGTACGGCTCAAAGATTGTTTTTTAATAAAAGGTATAGGGGGCATGTAAATATTTTTAGCGGTAAACAAAAAACTGCCACATCAATTAAGAGAGCGCCTTAATGATATGACAGTTATGTATAATTGTTTTTGATTTATTGCTTAACCAGTTTAGATTGAATAACTTCCGATCCGTGTACAATCTGAAGAACATAAACACCTTTTGGCAATTGACTGTTAAATGCAATCGAACTGCTTTCTGAACCATTATGATCAAAGCTACCTTTCTGTATTACTTTACCTGCCACATTGGTTAATTTGTAATTATATGTTCCTTTGATGTAGTTTACCAAACTAACCTTAAGTGTATTACCCACTAATGGATTTGGATAAATCTGTGCTTCCTGTACTGCTAATGAAATAACCTTAACGGATCTCAGTTCATTAAACGGGCTTATTGTTCCATCGTTATCCACTCCTTTTAAACGGTAGTAATTCACACCCAGTTCTGGCTTAACATCTAAAGCTGCATAACTTGATGAGCCATTAGCCGCTACTTCTGCCACACTTATAAAGTCTGTGCCATTTTGTGAGCGCTCAACCACATAACGGTTTACATTTGTTTCTATGCCCACAGTCCAGCTTAAGTTTACTTTGTTATTATTGAGCTTGGCGGTGAAGGTACTAATGGTTACCGGCAACACTTCATCTTCTGTTATAGCCGAAATCATATATCTATAGAGTGCTGAACTAAGAGATAATGTATTGCTGGTACGTGCTCTGGTGTAATATGCCCCTGTTCTGGCCGGATTTTCTGTCTGCACACCGATAGGGTAAAATTGTTGTGCAGTTTCTAATGCTATTCCTACCATAAAATTTTGGTTGGTAATGGTAGTAGGAGTTTGCAGTAAGAAATCTTTATCCGTATCCAAATCGGTACTTTGTATAATATAACTATCTGATTGGGCTACAACATTTCCATTTCCATCAGCTAGCACAGCATATATGCTTTTACCTGTATTTGCGGCATTAGAACCAATTCTAAGCCTAACAGCTTTAATTTTTTTTGTTCCTGTTAAGCTGTGTTTTACAAGAAAAATAATATCACCATTTGATGCACCATAATTTGAGGTACGCGGTGCTTCATTGGCATAAGAAAAAATTCCATCGGTAATTACCTGATTAATGCTCAATGCTTTGGCCGTTTCATTATTAGAAGTTACTGTTATAGTATTAGTTCCTTTGGCTGCAGCAGTAAATGCTCCAAAAGACACCGTAGCCGATTGGCCTGCACCTAACTTCACTATTGTTTGCGCACTGGCAAAAGTATTTGCTCCTGATATGGCAAGATTCACCGGTACATTATTCATAATAGTTTCACCGTCGTTAGTAATAACAGCTTGCATTATTTCACCTGCACCAAGTGCAAGTGGGTTTTTACCTAACGCATATACAGCATTTACCGTAGTGATATTGCTATTTAGAACCGCATTAGAGGTTATCGCCTCTATCATTGGCTTAACCGATGTACTGCCAAAAGTTGTGGTAGCTCCACTATCATAGGCATTTCCTGTAGAATAGAAAGTACCTGGCCTTACCGGACTCTCCGGCTGTACAGCTATAGGGTAAAACTTATTTACTCCATCTCCCATAAGCGCCACACCTACATAAAATTCTTCGTTGGTTAGGGTTGCATTAGCCGGAGTAAAGTTTAAAACCAAAAACTTATCAATATCACCAGCTTCTATATTATATATGGCTGATGTTGCCAGGGTTACACCAGCACTATTAATAAGTACAGCCTGTATAGGTTTTCCTATACTGTTATCTGCATCGTTGCCTACCTTAAATTTGAGCGCTTTTACATTAACTGTACCATTAGCTTTATACTTGGCCGCATAAACACCAGTACCATCATTATAACCATAGGCCCCCGAAGAAGCTATACCAATATTATGTGAAAATCTGCCATCTGTTACTTCTTGTGAAACCTGAAGGCTATTATTAGCACTATTGTCATCTGTAGCAGTGCTTATGCTTACATTAATGGTATTAGTACCTTTAACTGTAGGTACAAAATCATCAAAAGTTACCACTGTTGATGCTTCAGATGTCAGTGTTGCAATATTCTTGGTACTCGTAAAAGTATTAGCTCCTGTAATCGTTAGGGTAACATCAATATTATTTTGTACGGCAAGTCCATTATTTGTTATCCTAGCAGCTATTTTTTGCAAGCCCTCATTTACCGGTGCGGTGCTCATTGCATATACAGATGAAACTCCTGCATCATTAGCCGGTAGCTGATAAGCAAAACGTGTATAGGGACGAAAAGGACTGGTAGCTATGGTATTACTTGCTCCGGTAGCACTAGATGTTGATGAAGAAGAGAACAAACCATCTTTTCCATTTATCTGCGAATTGTTACAGAAAGCGGTGTTAGCAGTACCCAAGGTACCAGCATTACTCCACTCAAAAGCTACATACAAGCCCCCACCCGTATAGGTAAAAGCATCTCCGTTTTGAAATTCTAAATCGGTAGCTGCTGTTGATGTTAAGGTAACAGCACCATCACTTACCTTTGTCATTGCGGCTATGGCCGCACTAAAACTGGTTCCTTTTTGATAATCTGCATCAGTAGTGTTCTGAAGATAGATCTTTAAATTACCCGTTGCAGTCATTGCAGCGGTGGCATCTTTATAACTGAAACCAATGCCTTTCAGTTGAGTACCTGCTCCTACACCCCCATCTGACATTTCTGATGCAGGAATATAGTAAACACATTTGGTATTTCTGTGCGAAGTTTGCGGAGCCCGTCCGTTGGCTGAAGTATTTGTACCTATAATTATGTTCTTGTAGGTAAGTTGCGCATCGACCACCGATGTACAAAATGCTAGTATTAATAAGAGTAAAAGTTTCTTCATAACAGTTAGTTTTTGGTTTAGTTGGTTGATTTTTTAGGCAAATAACAGCCTGGCCTGTATTAAAACCAGGCTGTTATTTGAATTAGATTTCTTATTTCGGTTAAAAAAAGGTAAGCTATCTTCTAAGCATATATTAAGATTTGTTTTAACTTACTTTGATTTAGAAAAGAGATAAGCTCTTCCGATGACCTATGTTCAATTAAGGTTAGATTAACAAATGTTGCCTTTTCATTGCAAATTATTTTTAAAACATCTTCCTTAATTTCGCAATCAGTAACTTTGTTTAAGTTAATACGTCTAGAAAAAAATCTCCCTAGTACCACAAAGTTTTCATCATCAATTAAAATATAATTAGCTTCCCTATCAAGGAAAAGAAATAATGTAAAAGAAACTCCAAGAAAGAAATAAGAGTAAGATCTCCAAGTGTGGTCTGTTTGCAAAAAAATATCCATAATAAACATTATAACAAACAGTGGCCCCACGAAATAGCTTAACTTATACCTTCTTTTTTTGAGTTTTATTTTAATCATCTATTCATATTCTAAAATTAACAAACCTCGTAATTCTTTTTATTGGATAGCGTAAGACATCATTGATACTTTATCTACATATAATAACTTATGGATAAATTTGATTTTGCACTGGCAATCTGACACTTTAAACCGCCAGTGCAATTCTATCATTATTCTCCAAGTCTTCCGTATAGCATATTATTAAGATTAGTTGCTGATTTAATAGCACCTATTGGGAATTTCACAGAAATATCTGAGCTCGCTGCCCAATCTAACACAAACTCTCGCTCATCTCCAGTGCCAAATAGAGCATCTACAGGTGCTACCTGTGCTGAGCGAGTATTCCAGTTATTTCCACCATCTATTCCTGTGCGTTTTAACCATAGTCTATTACCCTCTCTTCTGTACTGATAGGTTGCTGATGCAATAAAAGGATTTACCCCAGAAGTATAAGAGATGTAAAAAATGGCTGTTGTACTATTGGTGAAAGCAAAATACATATTGTTAATAGGGCGAGTTGGACTAGAATTTAAAAACAATTCTCTTACCTTATCGAAAATATGCACATTGGCTGTAACTCCCGGAATAGGATCACCAGCTACTAATTTTTTAAAGGTTTTGTTATAATCAAAAACCAGATCAAGCTTATACAAAGGTGAATTTTGCGAAGCAAGTTCTGTTGTTGTATCATCTGTAAATATCAATTGTATCTTGTTACCCTGATAGGTTAATCCCTTTATCAGTTTTCCATTATAAGGTACATAATAAGAACGGACTAAATTAAGCGCTGAGATGGTATAATAAAAAGGAGAAGTAACTATAGAGGTAACGCTACCAGAAGCGTTAACATAGCTAAATTTGATAATTTTGCCTGCATAATCTATATCTACTCCTAAATTGCCATTCTGCCCTCCAGACAAATAAGAGAACATATAGTTATTATTATAAGCAGCCGCAAAATTTGTTTTATAACTATTGATGCCTCCGTTTAAATATGACTGTTGTTCGTTTTTACCCAGCTTGATCAATGTTAACGGATAACTATATTTTTTACCCTTGAACAATAGTGAATCGCCTTTTTTACCTACATATATAAATTCAATATCACTTTTATAACCCTGTCCGGCAGTACCACCTGCTACACCTGGCACAGGATCTTGCATAATAGATATGTAATTGTAAGTATCAAATAATAATGAAGGTGTATTTGTAGGGGATACTCTATAGGTTGATTTTTTGAGATCCGTACCCGAAGTAGTTGAATAATCGCTCAGCATAGAAACATTTTGGTCTGCATCAAACTGAAAGTAGAAACCATAACCTCCTTTTAATCCAGTAGCAAAACCTCCTTTCCAGCCATATTGTGCTGTTTTTAATTCGTTTCTGATGAAATTCAGTGTATCTGCCATTCTTTGCTCTGGTGAGGCATAAAAAATATCCTCAACCTCAGTTTTACGACAGGCTGTAAACCCTAACAATAGCATTACAGCATATATAAAATTCTTTCTCATGTTATTTTAATACTATTGGTCCGTAGAAATAATTAGCAGAGTTACCTTTCTCTGAAAAGCCTGCAAAAGTCTTATATAATGGACTTGTACTCGGAAGAGTTGCCGGCAAGAAATCTGCAACGAACACACGGTTCGTAAAGTACGGCAACAGATAAGTCTCAAAACCAGAGAGCATGCCCGAAAGCTTTCCATTGTTATAAGCTGAGGTTGTCGGATCAGGATTTCTTTTCGCAAATGTAATCTCGTTTGCCGGCGCGTTAACAGTCATATCAAAATCGTAAGATGCAGTATAAACAGTTGTACCTGTTCCTTGCGTAAAGGTTACATTCAACGTCATCATTGTTGCACTTGGGAAGGTTAACGCCATTGTGCGAATTTTGTTCGCATTAGACATACTTCCTGCCAATGTTGTATAGTTTGTAAACATTGTTGTGAAAGTAGCAGACTTACCATAAGTGGTATAATGTGCAGCAGCCGGATCATAAGTAAGTGTGTTTACTTTGTTCTGAGCTAACCAGGTTTGGAAAGTCTGTGATAAATCTACAGGATCTTGTGCTCCATAAATGGTTTTTAACGCATTTTGTACTTCGGCTTGTAAAGTTCTGAAATTGATACCGAAAGCATCCTGAAAGTATTGTACTACCAGTTCTTCTTTTCTACGCAATTTCTTTTGTGCATCTATAGGTGCCGATATCACATAATTATTAAACCAAACCTGTCCCATTACCAATAAATGGGCAGTCATTTCAGCAAAATCTTCGGTATATACCATTCTGGCATAACGGCTTACAAAGCCCAGTGATTTTGCAATCTCGGCCGAGTTTTGGGTAGCGTTAGTCCAGTCAGAATAATAATCTGCCTTGGTTATTTCAGAAAATTCTGGTGGAATGATTACATTCTGGTTTAAGATGTGGGTAAACTCATGGTGCATGGTTCTGATTTTTCTCCTCACACCACTTTCACTTTCCAGATCGGTTATTTTAAAATTATTTACGTCATAAAATACCACTTTACGACCGCCCTCTGCTGTGGCCAATTGTACTGATCCGTTAGAATTGTAAGATACTGAACCATAAAGCACATACTGTTTTGGACATAGGGTCTTAATAAAGGCCTTACCTGCAACCTTCTCGTAAGGTTTAAGATAATTATTAAGTACGGCTTCTAATACCGGCTGCACCTTATCAATATCAACAGGCGATATATCTTTAGACACATCGGTAAGATTCCTGTTAAAGCGATAAATAATTTCTATGTTATATGGAGTGGTAATATTTGTTGCTATCCAACGGTCCAAGTTATTCTCGACATTAAAGTCTGTATTATACTTGTTCATATCCACATCCAAAACTTCCTTCTTTTTACAAGCAGAAAGCACCAGCGTTATTGCTATGATGTATAAGAATATTTTTTTCATGATCTACTATGTTTAAGTTATCTTGGATTAGGGGTTATACCTGCATTAATGGCATCCTGCGGAATTTGGAACACCCTTCTTTTATCGCCCGGCGCAAGAGTTTTAAAAGTCTCTGTACCATCAGTGGCTATAAAATTGTGTTTAACGGCTAGTTTATGTCTTAAAATATCCATCCATCTTATCCCTTCCTGCATAAAGGCTATACGTTTGGTTTGTAATAAAGCTTGTATCATAGCTTCATAGTCATCCGTTACATTAAAGTATGTTTTAGCTTTAGCTATGGTAAGACCGTGAGTTGCCTGCACATAATTTACAATACGGGTGCTTGCAAAATCATTCAGATCGTTAATAGCCAGCGTATAATAACTTGCATCCGTGGTCTCTTTGGCCAAACGAATATAAGCCTCTGCCCTGTTTAACAAGGCTTCGTCAGCTGTTAAAATCGGAGCCATGATATAGGGTCTACCGGTATTGGCCTGTATATTGGTTACATAAAAATATTCGTTAAACTTATTAGTGGTGTAATTTGGTGGCGATGAAGAATAAATACCATACCTGTTTCTAAATGGAGCACCAAACACTGTATTTGCTGCGTAATAATTCTTAACTGTTTCACCAAAACTATATCTGGCATAACCAGCTCCTCCTTTGCCTCGCTGATAGGTTGAGTACGTACTGGCCAATAGCAAATTCCATGATTTTTCGGCTTTTGTATAAGCTATACGATGTTCGTCATAAGAAAGTGGATATAATTCTCCTGTATACTGACGGATCTTAGTTTTAAAATTACCATCGGTATAAATTTCATTTACATTGGTAACCACCTTGTTCCACTCTCCGGTAAACAGATAAAACCTGGAAGCGAAAGCTTTTGCAGCCTGTTCTGTAAAATGATAATGCGGCACAAGATAAGTCGAACCTTTTAATAGCGGCAGTCCCTCTTCCAGATCTTTTCTGATCTGCGCATAAGTTGAAGCCACAGTTCCTCTTTCATAAGTAGGTCTGGTAGTGGTTTCAGGCACCAATGGATAAGGCACTCCCATACCGTTATTAGCTCCTTTTATTTCATAAGGGTCAGAAAAGAAAGTTACCAGCATAAATTCTGCATAAGCCCTGGCAACCAAAGCTTCACCTTTATATTGATTGGCTGCTGCACCAAAATTGTTTTGCTCTATGGATTGTAAAGCCTGATTGGCATTTGCTATAGCACGGTAACAAGCATTCCAATATTCTGCCGGCGTACCATTATCGCTTCCTTCGGGTACATTCCAATTATAGAGGCTAATAAAAGGTTCATTATTCTCTAATGCCAGCGGACCACTTTTATCCTCTGCATTGTCTGAAGCAGTTTCTGCAAAGGTAAAATAATGTCTGTCTGGATAAGCGCTTACAAGCAGTTGTGATAATTTATCTATAGTATTGATTTCCGTACGTCTATCCGGATTTTCGTCTAAAAATTTTTTACAGCCGATGCTAAAGAACACCATTCCTAAGCCCAAGCTTAATATTCCTATTTTAATTGATCTATTTTTCATTATGCTCTGGGTTAATGATTAAAAATTTGCCTTAATTGATAATGTGTATTGCTTCGGTACAGGCATAGCCACCCCTCCGTTATTGAAAAATTCAGGATCGGCACCATTTAGCTTTTTATCAGCATATAATAAAGCAATGTTATTTCCCGACAATGAGAGCTGGACATTTGACATCTTAAACTTAGAAGATATTTTTTGAGGTATCTGATAAGCTAACGATACATTTTTTAATCTTACAAAGTCACCTTTCGCCACACGTTGATCAGAATAGTTATAAGCATTATAAGCATATCTGGCGTCAGTTGTAGTTCCATTTACCCTATATATCCTGTTGGTCATGGTAAAGGCATCAAGAAGAGCCGGAATATTGGTATATTTTTCATCACCTGGCATTACCCATCTGTTTGCCATCTCTTTTGACATAGAATTCAGATCGCTGTATGAAGGGGCATAAGTGGGCTGTAAGCGTACAAAATTGCCTGTAGCAAACGTAAATAAAGCAGAAAGCGTAAAGTTTTTATACGCAAGCTGGTTATAAAATCCTCCTGTAAAAGTTGGATCTACCGGGCCATGATATTTTAAATATTTAACATCTGTAGTATTTTGGAAATAAATATAAGGTTCATGTCTTGTACCATCGGTACCTATAAAAGTTGGATAGCCATAATTTGGATCTAAGCCATCAAACACTACTGAAAACAAGCCACGTTGTGCATACCCTTTCATTGGCGCTCCTTCTGCACGCACCAGAGCCCAGATATTAGGATTTACATCTAATTGTGTTACCTCATTGGTGTTATGGGCAAAATTTAACTGAGTTCTCCATTTAAATCCATTAGGTACATTGATAGGGTTACCGGCAACGGTAAGCTCAAATCCTTGTGCTTTCATTTTACCATAGTTGGCATATTTGGTATTTTGTCCGCCAACTCCAGAGGTTTTAAGATCGCCTAATAGATCAAAAATATTGCGTTTGTAATAATCAACAGTAACGTTGATCTTGTCTTTAAACAATCCCAGATCAGCCCCTACATTTAACTCATATAATTTTTCCCAGGTTAGTTCACTATTAGCCAAACTGGAAATGTAAACAGCTGTTTCTTTCTCATTATCATAAGGGCGGTAAGTAATACGGTTATAATATAAAGTTGATGAGTTAGAAGCATCGCCCATATTGGCAACTAAACCATAAGTAGCTCTTACACGAGCAGAGCTTAAGATATTATTTTTAGGATAATAAGATTCCTGATCGATATTCCATGCTCCGGATAAATTCCAGGTAGGTAGCCATCTAACAGCGCTCGAAGAGCCCATTCTGTTAGAACCATCATATCTGAAAGTAGCATTTAAAGAGTATTTTCCATCATAACTATAAGCAGCACGACTCATAAAGGCTACGTTTCGTTCATTGTTATAGTACATACTAAAATAAGGTGTACCAGCTTCTGCTATTTTTTTGAAATACAGATAGCTAGGATTAACCAGGCCCCCGTTTTCATATTGATAACCTACACCATCGTAACTAGAGTTTTGCCTGTCGGTATAGCGTACCTCCATAGAGCCAAACACGTTTAGGCGGTGTTTATGGGCAAAAGTCTTATCGTACTCCAGATTTTGTCTGAAATAGTAGTTTTTGATATTGTTAAGCGTAGTATTGTAAAAACCTCCTTTAGGCAACACTACAAAAGCAGGTTGTGCCGGATTATCAGGGTCTTTGTATAAGAAATCATTGTTGCTGTTTACAATAGTAGTTCCATTGGCACGAAAAGCAGAAACCATGTTAGAATTTTCCAGTGCGTAATGGTTACGCTCTGAAGCTGCATAGCGGTAAGCTCCGTCAACAGAATACACCAGTTTAGGGATAATTTCATACTTTAATCCACCCTGAATTTTGATATCGAGCAAACGCAATGTTAGATAGTTACTTTGCAGCTCATTTATAATATTAAAGGGTGCATAATTACGGGTAAAGAATTCTAAATCTCCGTTTTGATCATAAGGCGTAATTAAACGACTGGTATTTAACGCATAAGAATAAGGGTTGATATCAAAATCTCTGGAGTAAGAACCATATACTGCATCTGATTTACGCGTTAATGTACCTGGGGCTCTTTGATCTCTGATAGAACCATTCATTAATAGTTCCATACTCAGCTTATCACTAAATTTAACGTTGTGTCTTACATTCCCGGTAAATCTTTTCACTTTATCACCCATGGTTTGGCCATTATCTGATGTGAAACTGGTAGAAAAGTAAGATTGTGATTTTGCCGTACCTGAGGTAGCACTTAATGAATGTTCTTGTAGTAAAGAGTTTTTGAACAGTACATCAAACCAATCGGTATTGGCTTTTGCATAACGTTCTAAAAAGTTCAGCCTGCTTTGAGTGGTATTTTTTAATGCAAAAGAATCACTTGTCGGATCGTAGTCGTACATCAGGTTGTACATCTTTGTAAAAATACCTCCTGTTGAAGAATTGGCCATTGAACTATGATTTAGATAGCCTTTATTTTCTAATTCAAGCAAAACAGACATTTGCTCAGCCGAATTCATGATATCAAAATTATCGTATGTGGGTTTTAGGTAAGTTGTAAAGGTGCCCGAATAGTTAAGATTGGTCATACCCTCTGTGTTTCTACCTTTTTTTGTAGTAACGATCACAACTCCGTTCATGGCCCTTGCTCCGTACATAGCCGTAGCCGCGGCATCTTTCAGAATATTGAAAGATTCGATATCATTAGGATTCAATCCTGCTACAGAAGAACCCAAGAGTGTATTTGCGTCACCAGTTGAAAGGGCTTCATTAGAAATGTTTACCACATCCTCTAAAATAATTCCATCAACTACCCATAAAGGTTTATTGTCTCCAGATAATGAGGTAGCACCGCGAACACGAATCTTTGGTGCGGCACCAAAAGTACCTGAAACGTTTTGAACTGAAACACCTGCTGCTTGTCCTTCTAACATACGGCTTACATCAGGAATACCATTTCGCTCTGCATCTTTTGCATTGATCTTGGATGTAGAACCTGTAAACAGCTTTCTATCCAGATTCTGATAACCTGTAGAAACCACATTAACCTCCTTTAACTGGGAGGCGTCTTCTTCAATAGCAATATCTATTCTGGTTCTGTTATTAACATTAACTTCAACCGTCTTGTAACCAATGTATCTATAAATCAAAATAGCATCTTCCGGAGCTGTAATCTGATATTCGCCTTTTTCATTGGTCACTACGGTTTGCGTAGTTCCCTTTATGGTTACGCTAACACCAGGCATGGGCAAACCATCTTTTTTATCCTTTACCGTTCCCATCACTTTTACAACCGAGAAATAATCGATAATCTTGTCAATAATCGTTTTTTCTTTAGGTTTGATCAGGATGGTTTTATCTTCAATAGTATAGGTTAAATCTTTTCCGGCAAGGATTTTATCCATTATGCCTTCTACAGATGCATTACTAAAGCCTGCATTAACAACGGTATTACTTTTCACCTTATCGGTTGATAACAATACATCGTAACCCGCCTGTTTTTTAATTTCTTTAATAACTTTTTCCAGAGTTGCTTTCTTTTCTTTTATAGTTACCAGCTGCCCAAATGAGGCTGCGCTTACTTGAAGAAAGGAAACAAGCAGTATGACTGTAACTAATTTCATGATGAGTAAAAATTTTGGTAGGTACCCAAAATGCCTACATAGAATTTTGGTATAATTTCTATACATTTGATAGTCTGTTTTTTTATAGGCGAATTCTTAATTGAAGTAAATCACCAATTAAGCGTTCGCAGTTAATTCAATAATTGTTTCCTAGAGATACGCCAATATTTTAGGAACGTGTAAACAGATACATAAAAGGGGTGTTACGAGCACCTCTTTTTTTGTATTCAGATAGAGGGTGGTTTAAGTCTGATGTGATTTTTTCATATTGATTAGTTTTTTGGTTAGTTGATTATTTTCTTTTATAAAGAAGACGGGTTTGGTTAGAACCTTTTATTCGTTATCTTCTTTATACACTGTTATTTTATTATTATTTATTTCAAATCTTACTTCGCCGGTCTGTTCAAATTTTCTCAATACTTTGGATACATTTTCAAAACGGCTGATACTACCATAATAGGTTACTTCTTTAGCACTCGGATTGGCATATTCTACCTGTACATTGTACCATCTGGCAATTTTTCTCATGATACTTTCCTGTTTCTCATTGTTAAACATAAAGTAACCGTTTTTCCAGTCTATTGCCTCATCTACATCAACCTGCTTAATATCAAAACCTTTTGCAGTTAATATTGATTGTTCTCCCGGTTTTAATATTTCTGGTTCGTGCTCAGCCTGGTAGGAAGCAACCTTTACACTTCCTTCTAAAAGCGTTGTTTTTACGGTAGCTTCATCTGCATAAGCATTGATATTAAAATGCGTACCCAAAACTTCTACTTCCTGTTTAATTGTTTTCACTACAAAAGGATGAAGTTTATCTTCTTTTACTTCAAAGTAAGCCTCTCCTTTGAGTTCTACTATACGCTTTTGTCCTTTAGAAAAGGATAAAGGGTAAGTTAATGAAGAAGCTGCATTTAACCATACTGATGAACCATCGGGTAGTTTCACCTCCCATACTCCACCTTTAGGGGTTTCTATGGTATTTAAGGCATTATTTAAATTGCTGTTATTTACTTTACCAGTGGCTATATCAGAAACCGTATAAACTAATTGGCCATCAGAGGTTTTTGTGATTGATAAACCTGCTTCTTTCAGCACATCCCCATTATTAATATCGTTAAGTGATACTTTACGCCCGTCTGCCAATACCAGTACAGCTTTATTACTGCCCGGCAAAGCATCAGAAGCATAGGGCCTTATTTTTTTCCCTGAAATACCTCCAGTACTATAAAAATAAGCTGTGGTAGCAACTGCTATAAAAATCACAGCTGCGGCTGCCCAACGGGTTAATTTTGTAAAACGAAGTTTAGCTTTTTTAACCGGTGCACTCTGAGTATTTTTTGATAAGCGCTTTTGAAAGTTTAAAGCTGCTTTATTTTGATCTATTGAAGCCAATATAGCCGACTGACCTGACAAAAGCCATACTCTTTCTATTTCTTTAAAGAAGGCTTCATTTTCTATTGATTGTGTTCTATAGCTGTCAACCTGCGATTTAAGTTCTAAATCATCAGGATTGTTCAAATATTTAGCAATCAACTCCAGTATTTCTGGTTTGTTTGTCATGTCGTCTGTTTACTTGTATTTCTATGACAAACGTAATTCAAAAAACCCCTAATTATTTTTTTATTTTTTTAAAAAAAAGATAAAAGTCTCAAAATTTTAAGATGCGAAGAAGAAGTAGAGTAAGTTTTCTGGTTACCCAGCATTGCATCTCTCAGTATTTTTAAAGCATTGGCAATATGATTTTCGACCGTACGCTCAGACAAATCAAGTTTTAAAGCTATTTCTCTATATTTTAACTTTTCAAACCTGTTCATTTTAAAGATTTCACGACATTTTGAAGGTAATTTCTCAATTTCATCAAACAGCATTACAATTAATTCGTTCTCCTCATCTATTACCTCTGCCTGTTCTTCGGTAAATTCGCTCAGCATCTTCTGGTGGTGGTGTTCCAGATTTTTCTGCCTATTGATGTAATTGATTGAAAGATTAATTACAGAACGATATAAATAGGATTTAATGGATTTGATCTGGCTCAGATCTTCAGAACGTTCCCAAATCTTAACAAAGACATCTTGTACAATTTCCTCTGCGATATGAATGTCTTTTACATATTTATCGCTTTCAATGAGCAGCTTTTTAAAAAACCGGGTGTAGAAATCCGCAAAGGCCGTTACCTGACCTTTATCGAGCATTTGCTCTATATTTTCTACTGTCTCTGTTCGCTGCACTCTGAAGGTTTCTGCTTTGGTGAATTCTAATATAAGAATTAAAGCAACTATGCCGCAGAAATTTTACAAAATTGTATAACGAATTTTAAAGAATTAAATTCTCAGATGGCAGATATAGTCATTGATTAGTGACTATAATAAGGTGAGATCATTAAATACACAACAACTCCTGTTACAGCAACATACAACCAAAGCGGGTAAGTAATCCTTGCCAGCTTTTTATGCCTGTCAAAATTCTGTGCCAATGCTCTCACATAAGTAACCAATACAAATGGTATAATTACTACCGAAAGACAGATATGTGTAATCAGGATAAAGAAATAAATGTATCGTAAAACACCCTCTCCTCCATATTTTGTAGATTCTGATGTCATATGATAAGCTACATACATAGCCAGAAATAAAACCGACAGGGTAATGGCTAATTTCATTAAACGCTCATGCAAAGTGCGTTTACCATTTTTTACTGCCCAAACGGCTAATACCAATACTACTGCTGTAATTCCATTAATAGTGGCGTAAATAGGGGGCAAAAATGTAAGTGGTTCTACATCATAACCCATCTTACGCAGGTTAACCCCAAAAAGCAAAGCAACAACCAAAGGTATAGCTATAGATAAAACAATAATCCACTTATTATATTTCTGTTCTAATGTATTTTCCATCTCTTTCATCTTAAATCCCTAACTTGATAACCTAAAAATTATTTTGACTTTTGACTTTTGACTTTCTACCTACCGTCTTTAATATTTCTTAGTTCTTCAGCTATTAATACTTTAATTTCATCTTCCAGTTTTGAAACTGCTTCTTTACTGGTTGCCTGATAATATCCTCTAACTCTATGCTTGGTATCAAGTAACACAAACATATTGTTATACACAAATTTTCCTTCTGCTTCATTATAAAAAGCATCCAGTCTTAAACCATCTTTAACAAACTGTTTAACCTGTATGCTGTCTCCGGTCAGTATATCTATCTTTTTACCTGTAAAACCAAATGTCTTTGCATAATTAGCCAGATCTTCAGGTTTGTCATGTTTATAATCTATGCTCAGGCTTACAAATTGTATAAGATGATTCTTTTCAAATTCCTTGTAAAGATCTTTAAGATATTTGTTGGTTACTTCTATACCATTACCTGTAGCTTTTGTATAAAACAAACTAACGATTAAAATCTTATCATTAAATTTCTGCCTACTTACAATTTCAGCATTCTGATTAACAAACTTAAAATCATCAATAGTATGATAAATCGTATCGGGGATTTGTTTGCCCTTTACAGAATGAAAAGTAGAAGCTACCTGTTTTGGCCCAAAAATAGGCAATGATTTATAACGATTTTCGCCTTTTTCCTGTAGCAAATAATATAAAAATCCCGGCACCAATAGTATGGTTGCCAGGATTAATATTTTTTTTATTGGATTGTATTTCATTACACTTTTGGCATATGCAGGTGTAAGTAACCACCTTCAATTAATAAAAGCGCTATGAAATAGATGATAAAAATAAATGAAATACCAAGCACTAACTGTAATCCGAGTTTCTCAAATTTTAAGTGCATAAAATAGGCTACAATGTAGAATGCTTTGAATAATGTTAAAACAATATATACATAGTTACCTACGCTTTGGGTCATATGATGACCTGGAATTGCCCATAATGCAATAATAAATTCTATAATGGTTAAGGCTAATAAGATAAAGAATACTTTCCAGATTTTGCCTTTGGTCATAGCGCCATGATCTCCATGCTCATGTGCCTCTGCTGTATGTGTGTTATGCTCTGACATAATATCTTTCGTTGTTAAATTTTAAACCAAATAGAAGAAAGTAAATACGAATACCCAAACTAAATCTACAAAGTGCCAGTATAAACCTACTTTTTCTACCATTAAATAGTGTCCGCGTCTTTCAAAAGTTCCGTTAATTACCATGCAAAGGATAATGATATTGATCACTACACCACTAAATACGTGGAAACCGTGAAATCCTGTAATGGTAAAGAAGAGGTTAGCAAACTGCTGTGCTGAAACTGCAGATACATCTCCATCAAAGAAATGGGTTAAATCTTTAGGGATGCTTCCCCACCAGAAACCTTCGTGATGTAAGTGTGTCCACTCAATAGCCTGACAGCCTAAGAACATGAAACCACCTATAATTGTAGCGATCATCCAACCGATCACTTCTTTTTTAGAGTTACGATGACCTGCTTCTACGGCAAGTACCATTGTTACCGAACTCATGATCAAAATAAAGGTCATGATACCTACGAAAACCAATGGGTAACCATGATCTGCTATACCTGGAATTGATTGAAATACAAGATCTGGGTCTGGCCACGCAAATTTACTGAAACGTTGCGCACCATAATAAACCAATAATGATGAAAATGTAAAGGCATCTGATAGTAAGAAAAACCACATCATTAACTTGCCATACTCCACAGACCATGGCGAACGACCACCTGCCCATGGTGTAGTTTTAACTTGGTCTAATTTTGATAATGAATCCATTTAATAATTTGTATAAAAGTTTGTTAAAAATTTTAACTGTTCAAAAGTAAAAAAACATACAGATATATCCATAATATATCTATAAAATGCCAAAAAATAGAGGCAATGTCCTGTCTATAAACCAATTTAGCATGATCTATTTTCCCGTAAGAGCCTACCAATGCACTTATAACCAATGCCAGTCCGGCAACGATATGCAATAAGTGCATCCCTGAAAGCAGGTAAACCATAGAAATAGCCGCATTATTATTGATCAATACCGCACCGCTCAGATATAAACTGCTCCATGCCCGGAATTGTAAATAAGCAAAAACAAGCCCTAAAATTACTGTAATCCATAAATATAGCTGTTGTTGTTTTAACTGCTTATTGCGCAGGGCTCTGGCAGCTAAAAATAAAAACACACTACTTAAAACCAGCACAGCCGTGCTGTACATGAACGCATCTGGTAATACCAAACCATGGCCTTTACCTTTTGATGCTGAAAAAACTAAATAATAACTCGTAAAACCACCAAACATAATGATGGATGAAACCACGAACAACCACATCGCAAATTTGCGGGGTTTGGCATTAAACTCTACAGGAGCATTATTTTGTTGCATTGTATGTACCATAACTTCTAAACTACTAAATCAAACAATAAAACAAGTTGCACTAACGGGATATAAAAGAAAGAACAGAACATTACTTTTCTGGCACTTGCCAAATCCTGTTTTTGCATTAACTGGTAAGCATACCAGGCAAATATTAAACCCAATACTAAAGAAACTCCAGCAATTATATAACCTCCAAATCCTAAAATGGTAGGCAATAAACTTACCGGGATCAGTATCAGCGTACTGATAAAAGTAATTGTTGCACTGGCTTTATCTCTTTCTTTGGTGGGTAACAATCTAAAACCCGCAAGTTTATAATCATCATCAACCACCCAGGCAATTGACCAGAAATGCGGGAATTGCCATACAAATTGAACGAGAAATAAAACTAAAGCAATCTGATAATCTTTAGGTACATAACCTACTGGCGAGTGACCTATTGCAGCCAGATAACCAATAAGTGGAGGTAAAGCTCCCGGTATTGCACCTACAAACACCGCTATAGGCGATTTTCTTTTCAAAGGCGTATAAGCAAAGGCGTATAACAGAATAGAGAAAACAGAGATTAATCCCGTTTCTAAATTCAGCTTACCCAATAAAAATGTACCTGTAATCCCCATTACCAAACCAATCACCAAACCTTGCCCTGTGGTCATGCGTCCGGCAGGCATTGGGCGGTCTTTGGTTCGCATCATTAACTTATCAAGATCTTTTTCAATAACTTCATTAAAGCTATTAGCAGCTCCAGTTACCAGAAAACCGCCAATAATCAGAATGAGCCAATTGTACCAATTTATACTATCGATTACATTTCTGTCAACCTGTATTTTAGAACCAATTAAAAAAGTAACAGATGCAGAAAAAACAACCAGAAAGGTTAATCTGAATTTTACTAATTTCGAGAAATCTGAAAAAAACTGTTTCAATTTTAATGATTTAAGTTGTCTTATAGGTTTTGGTTCTGTAAACCAGTAAATATAAATAGTATTGTAAGCTAAACATCAGTGTTGCAAATAAGATATGTATAGTTTGTGCATAAGGAGGCAGTGCCAAATAAGACAACACAAAACCTGATATTAATTGCACAATTAACACGATCATAATGTTATTTGCGGTTATTAGAGGAGAAGCTTTACCACTAAAACGGTCTTTAACCATTTTGTACACAATAAAATTACTTATCGCCACGGCAATAGCCAGATCTCTGTGCAGAGAAAACACATTGCCCAGTTTACTGATCCAGGTATTGCGACCATTGTAACTCAGTGCCTTGGCAATACTGTCTATATGCTCTCTAACTTCTGTTCCTAAAATAATCTGAGCAACAGACAAAATTAAAGTAAAAGCTAAAAATCCTTTTAACCACATAATACGGTACATAATTACCGTAGGCTCCTGATATAATTGTTTAGCATAGTTATACGTATAAATAGCTATGCCTAAAATTACAAGTGCCAAAAGCATATGCACGGTTACAACCCATTGTGTTAAATTGGTAGATACCACAATAGAACCTAACCAGGCCTGATATCCTACCACAAAAAGGTTCAGAATACTTAATATAACTATTCTTTTAGCTTTCTTTTTAAAAGTAAAAGCATAAACTGCTGTAAGCAACATGAATATCCCTAAAGTTGCTCCCGATAATCTGTTAAGATATTCGGTCCAGGTTTTAGCTACATTAAATTCTTCGTGCTCTAAAATAGATTTATCATTTCTGATGCTGTTTGCCTCTTCTGTTTTACCTAAACGTTCCAGGTATTTAGCAAACTTCTCATTTTTCTTAACCCTTCCTTCCACATATTTCTTCTCGTAATCAGGTGGAAGCTGCTTCACAGAAGTAGGTGGAATATACTGGTCAAAGCATTTTGGCCAGTCTGGGCATCCCATGCCCGACCCTGTACTGCGTACAATACCTCCGGCTAAGATCACTACTAAGGTTAAGATGATAGTAATGAAATTAATTCTAATAAATCTCTTTTCAGATTTAGAAATCATTTCAAACACATTAGATATAAAATAAGGTATCTGTTAAGTTTTTTACTTTGCAGATACCTTATTACATTTATTACAAAGTAAGGTTACTATTCGTTATTCTTACTCGGATCATTTTTTGCGTTCCACTCTCTCTGGATCTGCTCTGCTTCTGTATTTCCTTCAAAATCATGGAAAAGGTTAGAGCTCATTGTTTCAGAGAAAGGCACAGTTTGAGGAATAAAATCGCTCTCAGAACCAGGCTTACTATAATCGTAAGGCCAACGGTGAACGGTTGGAATTTCGCCCGGCCAGTTACCGTGAATACGCTCTACAGGAGTAGTCCATTCAAGTGTATTAGATTCCCAAGGATTTTGAGGGGCTCTCTTACCTCTGAATATAGAATAAAAGAAGTTGAATAAGAAAGCTACCTGAGCTAAACC
Organism: Pedobacter montanisoli; assembly: GCF_022809115.1. Lineage (GTDB taxonomy): Bacteria > Bacteroidota > Bacteroidia > Sphingobacteriales > Sphingobacteriaceae > Pedobacter > Pedobacter montanisoli. The sequence continues at coordinate 208,764 of NZ_JALGBH010000001.1, forward strand.
GGCAACAATTGCAGACCATGTAACTAATTTATTTACAGTCATCCATTTGTGCATGAATTCAAATTCTGTAAATGCATAGTAACGACGTGGTACACCATCTAATCCTAAAAAGTGAAGAGGGAAAAATACCAAATAGGTACAAACAAAAGTAACCCAGAAATGCAGGTAAGCTAATTTGCTATCCATTAAACGTCCAAACATTTTAGGGAACCAATGATAAACACCAGCAAGCATGCCAAATATAGCTGCAGAACCCATTACCAAGTGGAAGTGAGCTACTACGAAATAAGTATCGTGAAGGTTAATATCTAAAGTTGCGTTTCCTAACCAGATACCAGTTAAACCACCTGAGATAAAGAAAGACACCATACCAATTGCGAAAAGCATACCTGGAGTAAAACGGATATTTCCTTTCCAAAGCGTTGCCAACCAGTTAAACGTTTTTACAGCAGATGGAACCGCAATAATCAGCGTGGTAATCATAAACACACCACCTAAGAATGGGTTCATACCTGTTACGAACATATGGTGACCCCATACAATAAGTGATAATACGGTAATACCAATTAATGAGTAAACCATGGCATGGTAACCAAAAATAGGTTTTCTTGAGTTTACAGCAATGATTTCTGATGACAGACCCATTGCTGGCATAATTACGATATATACCTCTGGGTGGCCTAAGAACCAGAATAAGTGTTGCCATAAAATTGGCGAACCACCTTCGTTAGGCATAATCTGAGTACCAAATACCATATCAGACAAGTAGAAACTTGTACCTACGCTACGGTCAAAAATTAACAGTACTACCCCTGCTACCAATACCGGGAAAGATAAAATACCTAAAACAGCTGTTAAGAAAAACGCCCAGATTGTTAAAGGCATTTTCCAAAAGTCCATGCCTTTAGTACGCATGTTTAATATTGTACTTACGTAGTTAATACCTCCCATTAAAGAAGAAGCTACGAAAAGAATCATACTGATTAACCATAAAGTCATACCTAAACCTGAACCAGGAATAGCTTTAGGAACCGCAGATAATGGCGGATATACTGTCCATCCTGCTGCAGCCGGACCAGTTTGGATGAAAAACGACGACATCATGATTACACATGCAGCAAAGAAAAACCAGTAAGAAAGCATGTTTAAAAATGGTGAAGCCATGTCTCTTGCTCCAACCTGTAAAGGAATTAACAAGTTACTAAAAGTACCACTTAAACCTGCGGTTAATACAAAGAATACCATGATGGTACCATGAATAGTAACTAAAGCAAGATAAAAGTCCGGTCTTATTCTTCCACCCTCAGCCCATTTTCCTAAAAGTTGCTCTAAAAGAGGGAAGTTATGATCTGGCCATGCTAACTGAATTCTAAACAAGATTGATAGAATCATAGCTATAACAGCCATAATGATACCAGTTATTAAAAACTGTTTCGCGATCATTTTATGATCCTGACTAAAAACGTATTTTGTTAAAAACGTTTCATGGTGATGTCCATGATCATCGTGATGCGTATCGTGTGTTGATATTGTTGACATAATAAGGTATTTCCAGTATTATTATTTTTTTAATGCAAGTTGATTTTCTGCCGATGGTTTAACTGAGGCTGTAGCTGTTGAATCTGCAGGTTTCGCAGGTGCAGTTACAGGCAAATTAAATGCTTTTCTCAAATCATCGGTTAAATATGGTTTTTGATTGGTTAACCACTCTTCATATTCCTTTTCAGAAACAATTCTTACAACTTTTTGCATGTTAAAGTGGTTGGTTCCGCAAATTTTAGAACAAAGTAATACATAGTGAAAATTAGGATCACCTGTTTTAGCCTTCATTTCATCAGTTGTAATCGTTGGCGTAAACTCAAACTGTGTAGGCATACCCGGAACTGTATTTAACTGAACTCTGAACTGAGGCATATAGAAACTGTGGATTACGTCTTTACTGGTTAAAGTAAAACGTACAGCTTTGTTAACCGGTAATACAATTTCATCAGCAACCAAATCATCCTGACTATCTCTATCGTTGAAATCAATACCTAAGTTATTGGTACTGGTAACCAGTTTGTAGTTCTTTTTACCTACAATACCATCCTTACCCGGATAACGTATATCCCACTGGAACTGAGAAGAAGTAACTTCAACACTTAGCGGTTTGTTGTTCGGATCTTCAACTTTGTGGAAAATAGATCTCCAGGTTAAAAAGCCCATTAATACCAATACAGTTAAAACTAAAGCCGGAACAATAGTCCAGATACGCTCTATCATATTGTTATGTGGATAGTAATAAGCTTTTCTAGCTTTATTGTATCTATAAATGTAAGTGAATACAAACATTACGATATGCGTAGCAATGAAAACGATAGTTGTTAAAATTAAAGTAATTTCAAACATCTGATCTATTTTCTTACCATGCTCAGAAGCAGCTTCTGGTAATATCATTTTGCCATGAACAGTATATTCAAAATATACACCGTACAATCCTACAATTAAGAATATTACAAAAAGTACCGCATTAATCAAATCCCAATTTATACCCTCAGATTTACCTTGGGTCTCTCTAGTTAGCTCATAAACTTTTAATGCCTTACCAACAATTGCAATGAACAAACATGCTAGTAAAAACAGCAAAACATAAAAGATAGTAGACCTGTAAACCGGTTCCATATCTACTGGTTTTGCTATAGCGGCAGCTTCCTGAGCAAAAACGGCAGTACTCGAAAACAGGGTAAATATTACCGCTAACGCTGCCATTGCTTTATTACCTATTACTTTAATTAAACTCATTTTCTTTAAAAAGTAGTACTAAGTACTTTATATTTCAATTATTATATTCTAAAACGCAAGCCAATCTTACAAATGGTGGTGTAAACTCTCTTGTAAGAAAGGGTGATTCTTTGGAGCTAAGGCTTTTTTACTTAGCGCATTTAATACGGTGAAAGTAAATAATCCTAAAAATCCTAGAGCAACGCCTACTTCTATAATTCCAAAGCCACTGCCATCCTTAGTACCATGTTCAAAAATACCTGGCATGATCATTTGATAGTAGTCAACCCAGTGACCGCATAACACAACTATAGAAACAAACAATAACATTTTCTCACTACGCTTGTTATCACGATCCATTAATAATAATAACGGAGCTAAGAAATTCATTGCAAGGTTTAAGTAAAACCAGAATTCATAACTTTCAAAACGTTTATAGAAATAAACTGTTTCTTCAGACATGTTTGCATAATAGATCAATAAGAATTGTGCAAACCATACATAGGTCCAGAAAATTGAGAAACCAAATATTAACTGTCCTAAGTTATGTAAGTGACTGTTATTTACCCAGCTCATATAACCTGCTTTTCTTAATAGAATAAGAATAACTGCAATAGCGGCAAGACTACTTACCCACATTGCGGCAAAGTTATACCATCCAAACATTGTAGAGAACCAGTGTGCCTCTAAAGACATGATGGTATCAAAAGCAAAAATTGGAGTTGTAAAACCATATATTACTAAGAATATACAAGAGTTTTTAAAGCTTTTTCTGTAAGATTCTAAACCTCCGTTCAAATCTTCGTTATATGACCATTTAGCAACAGAATAAGCAAAGATTGAATAGATACCTAAAAACACAACTTGTCTGGTCATGAAGAAAGGCACATTTAAAAACACTGACTTACCAGCGATAAGGTTATCATAGTTTGGCGAATTAGGATCAATTAATCCTTCTGCATGCCAGTGATGATAAAGATTATGTGAATATAAACCTAAACCAATTACAAGCAGTAAAATAATTACAGCAAAAGGTAAGGTTCTAGCCATAGCTTGTGGTACACGCAAAATTGATGCAGACCAACCTGCCTGTGCTACAAATTGTACAGCCAGAAAAAATGCGGCCGACATACATACACAAGCAAAGTAATAGGCCATTAGTAACAGGTTAGCAAAAGTACGTTCGCTAGCACCCGAAGCAAAGCCGTATCCAATAGCTGCCAGGCCAATTACAATACCTATTATACTTAGGTTTCTAACTTTTCCTGTAAACTCAAATTGTTCGGCTAAATTATAGTGATGAGTTCCCATTTATTTCTGCTTTTCTTATTTTATTTTTTGTAATTCCTGAACATACATTACTACTTTCCATCTCTCGGTTGGTGTAAGTTGTGATGCATGAGACCCCATTGCGTTTAATCCATACATGATAGTATGATAAATTTTACCAGCCTGTAAATCTCTCATTAAGCCTCCTCTAGATGAATTTGCATCATCTCCGTGGTAAGCTGGTACACCTGATATACCTTTATCTAATTTTACGATATGACCCTGTCCATCGCCTTTTTCGCCATGGCAAGGAGCGCAAAATACAGTATAAAAGTGCTTACCTTCTGCTAGGTTCTTTTCAGTTACAGGTAATGGATTTACCAATGCCGCAGAAGCTTCATAACCTTCTTTAGTGTTTGGCAATTCATACCTGTCAAAACCTACAGGATTAGTATTTGAAGGTGGCGTTTGCGCCGTTTGTCCTTTAAAACTCTCTAAATCTGGATTTGTAGTAGAAACTGGTTGATCTTGATTATAAGCAATCGGATCATACATATTTCTTGCAAATTCTAAGCCTGTGCTTTTTTTATCTCTACAAGCTGAGAACATTACAGCAGCTGATAATAATGAAAAAGTGGCTAAAACTATTCTATTCTTATTCATAGCTAATATACTTCCTTTCATTGTACTTAACCTCTAGAGCGCCAGCACCTTTTAATAGTTCATCAATTTTAGCGTGATCTGCATTTTCTTTGGCATCAACAGCAATGACAAAACGATCATTTGTAGCACGTAGGTCCATTACTCTTGGTGCTCTTCCAGGGAATAAATGTGTTGATGCATAATAAGAACCAACTAACCCGAAAGCACAGAATAAAATGGTTAACTCAAACGTAATTGGAATAAAATCTGGTAACGCAAAATGAGTTTTACCACCAATGTTTAAAGGCCAATCTACAACAGTTGCCAAATAAACTCCTGTAAGCATGGTTATTGTTCCGGTTATACCGAAAAAGAAAGCAGCAACGTCAAGTCTTGATCTTTTAACTCCCAGTTTTGCTTCAATACCGTGAATAGGCATAGGAGTATAAACATCATAAATAGAGATGTTGTTCTCCTGCAATTTGTCAATGCCATGCATCAACTCATCAGGATCGCCAAAACTGCCTATAATATATTTGATATTACTCATTGTTATAATTTTGCGTATTCTTCTTGTTTAACACTATCAAATTTTTCTAAAGACTCAATGTATTCTTTCATTTGTTCTTTATCTAAATGACCTTCTTTGATCAATTCCATTTTAGACTGCTCACTTGCACTCTTCAAAATCATTTTAACCTCTGCAATAGCAATAGAAGGTAAAACTCTTAAGAACAATAAGAATAAAGTAAAGAATAAACCAATTGAACCCACAAACACACTCACATCAACCCAAGTAGGATAAAACATTGCCCAACTTGAAGGGAGATAATCACGGTGCAATGAAGTTACAATGATTACAAAACGCTCAAACCACATACCGATGTTTACTACGATAGATAAAATCCAAGTAGCAGCAATGTTTGTACGTATCTTTTTGAACCAGAATAACTGAGGAGAAATTACGTTACAGGTCATCATTAACCAGTATGCCCACCAATATGGCCCGGCAATACGGTTTTGGAATGCATACATCTCATAAGGAGATCCTGAGTACCATGCAATAAATAACTCTGTTAAATAAGCCACACCTACAATCGAACCTGTTACAATGATGATTTTATTCATTGATTCGATGTGGAACATGGTAATATAGTTCTCTAAACCTAATACTTTACGTACAACCAATAATAAGGTTAATACCATGGCAAAACCAGAGAAAATCGCACCAGCCACAAAATATGGAGGGAAGATCGTGGTATGCCATCCCGGAATTACTGAAGTAGCAAAGTCCATAGATACAATGGTATGTACCGAAAGTACCAGTGGCGTTGAAATACCTGCTAAGATCAATGATACCGCCTCAAAACGCTGCCAGGTTTTTACGCTACCTGTCCAACCAAATGAGAAAATAGTATAGATTTTTTTACGCAAGCCTGTTGCTCTGTCTCTGATGGTTGCGATATCTGGTAATAAACCTGTGTACCAAAATAATAATGATACAGAGAAATACGTTGAGATCGCAAACATATCCCACACTAGTGGTGAGTTAAAGTTTACCCAAAGTGAACCGAACTGGTTTGGCAAAGGAAGTACCCAATAAGCTAACCAAGGACGACCCATGTGAGATACAACGTATGTAGCAGCACAGATTACGGCGAAAATGGTCATGGCCTCTGCTGAACGGTTAATGGAGTTACGCCAGTTCTGACGGAAAAGTAATAATACCGCAGAAATTAGCGTTCCGGCGTGACCAATACCTACCCACCATACGAAACCGGTGATATCCCAAGCCCAACCTACTGTTTTATTTAAACCCCAAGCACCAATACCGGTCCAGAAAGTATAACTTACGGCAAACACCCAAAGCGATGCGCCACAAAGCGAAACGATGAAACCAATCCACCATGCTCTGTTAGGTTTATTTTCTACTGGCATCAAAATATCATCCGTAATTTTTGCATACGTGATATTTTTGCCGGTAATTAATGGTTCTCTTAAAATTGATTCGTTATGTCCTGACATAATAATTTATACTCTAAATACAGCTGTTAAGCGTGCACTTCTTTTGTTTCTGAATCGATATTTCTAATTTTTGTCATGTAGCCAATTCCTGGCTCTACATTAATTTCCTCTAAAACATAGTATGTACGTTCGCTGCGTAATGCTTTTGATACTTCTGAGTTAGGATCGTTCTTATCTCCGAAGATGATTGCATTTGCAGAACAAGCTTGCTGACAAGCCATTTTAATATCACCATCTTTTAGTGCACGTTTCTCCATTTTAGCAGCTAATTTACCTGCTTGGATACGTTGGATACACATTGAGCATTTCTCCATAACACCTCTTGAACGGGTAGTTACATCAGGATTTAACACCAACTGTGTAAATTCATTATTTAAATAATTATCGAAACGAGAGTCGTTCCAGTAGTTAAACCAGTTAAAACGACGCACTTTGTATGGACAGTTGTTTGCACAATAACGTGTACCTACGCAACGGTTATAAGCCATATGGTTTAAACCATCTGATGAGTGTACGGTTGCTAATACCGGACATACTGTTTCACATGGTGCGTGATCACAGTGCTGACATAGCATTGGCTGGTGTACCACAGATACATTATCCTGGTTATCCATTTTAGCAATCTCTGTCTCTTTAGTTACATCACTGCCTGTTTTCTCATCATTAAAGCTGTAATAACGATCTATACGTAACCAATGCATCTCTCTGCGACGACGAACCTCGTCTTTACCTACAACTGGGATGTTGTTTTCTACGTTACAAGCAACTATACAAGAACCACAACCAGTACAAGCATTTAAATCAATTGCCATTACCCAGTTGTTACCTAGCATTTCATGCTTATCTGTAGTCCACAAATCATACACTTTATGCTTATGGTGGTTACCTGAACCTGCTGCAGGATCTTTTTGATAATCTTTGAAAGAAGCTTCGCGAATTACGTTTCTTCCTTCAAAAGAATAGTGTGTTTGTGTTTGTGCTAATTCTTCTCTACCACCTGCCGAAGCTAAAGTAGCAGTAGTGGCATATTGTAAGGTTCCGTTTGTAAAGCTTACAAATGGATAAGCATTTTTACCTACATTGTTACCAGCTTTACCTGCTCTGGTACGGCCATAACCTAAAGCTATAGCTGCAGTTCCCATCGCTTGTCCAGGCTGTAACAATACCGGAAGAATAACCTCATGACCATTTGCACCTTTTACAGAAACCAAGTCAAACTCTTTGTAGCCTAATTTATCTGCCTGTTTAGGAGATAGCGCTAGGAAGTTATCCCAAGTTACTTTAGATACCGGATCTGGCAATTCTTGCAAGAAAGCATTGTTTGCCAATTTACCGTCACGCATTGGGATATTTTCATAAACCAATAACTCGATATCTTTTTGTAAGGCTTTGCTGCTTGCTGTAATAGAAGAAACTACTGCATCTAAAGCTAGGCTAAAACCATAAGAAGAAGCTGCTTTAGGAGCTTTGGCTACCAATCCATCTTGTAATAGATCGTTCCATGATTTACCGGTTCCAGGTAAAATGTTTTTCTCCCAGTTATTACGTACATATTGATAGTAATCTTGTACCGGAGCATCAGACCAAATCAATAAACTTTGCTCTGGCTGACGTGAATTGAATACCGGATTGATGGTTGGCTGTACAATTGAGTAATAACCTTCGTAAGTATTGGCATCGCCCCACGATTCTAAATAATGAGGAGCAATAGCAACAACTTCGCAATTCTCAGCTGTTTCATCTTCTCTATCGGCAAAAGAAACTTTTAAGCCAACTTTAGCTAAAGCTTCGTTAAATGCCTTAGCATTTACAGCATCGTAAGAAGGATTTGCATCCATAAAGAATACAGCACCTACTTCTCCCCTGCTCATTTCGTTGATCAGCTCTGCAAATTCAGCATCGTTACCTTCATAACGTTTGCAAGGATTATCGATATCAATAGTAGAACCGTAGCTACCAATAGCCACGTTAATTGCATTAACTAATGTTTGTGTAGAAACATCATTAGAACCACAAACTACAAGGGCTTTACCTTTATTCTGGGTAAGCTCTTTAGCAACCAATTTAATGGCTTTATCTGCTGTAGTATTGTTTGGTAAACCTGCTCCTGGCAAGCTGTTTCCTGTAATTGCATTATATAGTGCAATTAAAGCAGGACCCTGCTCTGATAATTTAACCGTAACACGCGTATCTGCGTTAGTACCCGTTAAACTCATACCAGTTTCGAACTGGAAATGACGAGACATTTTACCTTTTTCTAATGATTTGTAATTTCTGTTAGAAATATATTGAGCAGTGAATTCTTCTCCACTGATCCATGTTCCTAAGAAATCGGCAGCAAAACTTACAATAAGGTCTGCTTTATCAAAGTTATATTTAGGCAATACAGCTTTACCAAAGCTATTCTCATTTGCTTTGATTATACCTGTATATGAAACCGGATCGTACTGTACGTGTTTTGCAGTTGGATATTTAGCTGCAAAATCAGTAATTACAGATTTAGCTGATGGGCTGTTTAAACTTGAAGATACAATACGGATTTTTTTACCCGCAGCCTGCACTTTGTTTAACTCGCCTTTAACATAATCATCCAGTTTAGCCCAGGTTGTATCTTCTTTCTTTAAAATAGGATTCTTCAGCTTAGAAACATCATATAAATCTAAAACTGAAGCCTGAGCCTGAGCATCTGTACCATTGTTGAAAACACCTGCTTTAGGGTTTGCTTCAATTTTAATAGGACGCCCAACTACGGTTTTAACTAAAACGCTGTTACCTTTAAAGGTAGAAACATAATAGTTCGGGATACCTGGTACAACCTCTTCCGGTCTAATTAAGTAAGGAATTGATTTATGTACCGGTGCTTTCTGACAGGCAGCTAAAGTTACAGCTCCCAAACCAAAACCTAACGCTTTTAAAAAGTCGCGACGTGGGGTTACCGTACTTAATCCTGCTTCACTTAAAACATCTTCTATTGGAAGCGGCTCAGCAAATTCATTCTTGTTGTTTTCAAGAAACTCTGGAGTTTTATTTAACTCCTCTAAGCCTTTCCAGTATTTCTTATTGCTTTCCATTTAAGCTATATTACTGTTTATCGAACGTTCTTAACTAAACTCTTTATTAATAGTGACACTTACCACACTCTAAACCACCTAACATTGCTGGGGTAATTTTCTCACCTTTTTTGATTTTTTCGTGAGCAGCAATTACGTTAGCATAAAATGCATCGTTTTTCTTATTAGAAATATCAGCCTCTTTGTGGCAGTTGATACACCATTTCATGGTTAATGGAGAATATTGATAAATTTCTTCCATTGTGTTTACCGGACCGTGACAAGCGAAACATACAGGATCTGTAGGTTTCAAGCCTTTTTCTTTACGGATTGCTTCTTCTCCAACTACGACGTGTTGCGAGTGGTTGAAATAAGCGAAATCTGGCAAGTTGTGAACACGAACCCACTCAATTGGTTTTTCTTTTGATTTATCGTAAGTCTGCTTATCAGCATCATACCCTAAAGCATTATAGATTTTTTGGATTTCAGGAGAAATCTGTCCATCTTCAGTTCTGGCCTGAACGTTTTTATGACAGTTCATACAAACATTTAAAGATGGGATAGTCGCATTTTTAGATTTAAACGCACCTGAGTGACAGTATTGACAATCAATCTGGTTGATACCAGCGTGTAATTCATGAGAGAATTTAATTGGCTGTGTTGGTTGGTAACCAGTATGAACACCAGTTTCCCACATACCCATCCAACCGAAAGAACCTAAAACGATTACAAGACACAATACCGTGAAGAAAACAAATTTCTTGTTTTTAAACAAGCCTTTAACACCTGTCACTAAAGAAACATTTTCTTCTTCAGCAACTTCAATACCTTGTTTTTCAAGAATTAAGCGCTCTAAAACTTTAATTGCTCTTCCTAATACAACCAATACAACTATCGATAGAACGATAATAGCTATAATACCCACGATAGAAAGACTTGAAGCACCTTCATCTTTTACAGCTGCAGCACCAGCGGCAGCCTCTTTTTTAGGTTCACCTGCCTTAGCGTAAGCAATGATGTTTTTAATCTGATCATCACTTAAGTTAGGGAAAGTAGTCATTTCAGAAGGCGAGAATTTTGCCGCTTCTATAGCTTGTTTGTTACCCGAAGCTCTTAATGATACGTTGTCTCTAATCCACGAAATCAAGAAAGCCTCGTCTAATTCATTAACTTTTGGCGTTAAAGCCGGACCTGTTAAATCATGATCTAACGCGTGACATGATTTACATTTTGCTGTAAATAATGTCTTACCCTCCGCTACATCCTGCGCTTTTGATACAGTTACAATAAAAAAAGATAGCGCCGCCAAAATCATGGCCGACTTTCTAAACTTTTTAAATCCTAATGAGATATTTCTCATAATGAGTATTTTATGCTATAATTTGAAATAATTTTTTTGTTCTGAACGGTTTTCCGTCGGTTTACCACTCAGAAATATTTGGACAAAAGTAATCTTTATTAAGTTATCAATGACACATTAATGACAGTGAAATACAATTTATAATCATTCTAAATTAATAAGAATTGTTAGCTTTAATGGCGCCTAAGCACAATTTCAGTCTAATAATTCCTTCTGTTTTCTAACAATTAATCAAATAAAGATTTTGATCTCTGGATTATTGTTTCAATATCCATGCAAAAATCAGAGGAGCCACAATTGTAGCATCTGATTCTACAATAAACTTAGGCGTATTGATATCTAATTTACCCCATGTAATCTTCTCATTAGGCACAGCTCCTGAATATGAACCATATGAGGTTGTAGAATCTGATATCTGGCAGAAATAGCTCCAAAAAGGAATATTTTCCATTTCCATATCCTGATAAAGCATCGGTACTACGCAAATAGGGAAATCGCCAGCAATACCCCCGCCTATCTGGAAAAATCCTATGCCTTTACCTTCTGAGTTTTTCACATACCAATCCGCAAGGTAACCCATATATTCTATACCACTTTTCATGGTAGTAGCTTTAAGCTCTCCTTTAATTACGTAAGAAGCAAAAATATTTCCCATAGTTGAGTCTTCCCATCCCGGAACCACTATTGGGAGGTTTTTCTCTGCAGCAGCTAACATCCATGAGTTTTTAGGATCAATTTCATAGTATTGCTCTAAAACTCCACTTAAAAGCATTTTGTACATATACTCATGCGGAAAATAACGCTCACCGCTATCATCTGCATCTTTCCATATTTTATGAATGTGTTTTTGCAATCTTCTGAAAGCCTCTTCTTCAGGAATACAGGTATCTGTAACACGGTTATAATGGTTTTCTAACAAATCCCATTCATCCTGCGGGCTTAAATCACGGTAATTAGGTACACGTTTATAATGAGAGTGTGCTACGAGGTTCATGATATCCTCCTCCAGGTTAGCACCTGTACAAGATATAATAGAAACTTTATCTTGTCTGATCATTTCGGCAAGTGAAATTCCAAGCTCAGCAGTACTCATTGCACCCGCAAGCGTAATCATCATTTTGCCACCTTCATCTAAATGGGTTTCGTACCCTTTAGCCGCATCCATCATAGCTGCAGCATTAAAATGGAGATAATTGGTCTCCATAAATTTGGATATTGGTCCTCTTGTAGTACTCATTATTTAATTTATTTTAATTGGCAAAAGTAACCAATTACTTTAATCTTTGCCAATCTATGTTGTTTATTTGTCATCTTACAATAAGGCACTCAAAACAAGTTAATTATAAAATTTTAAACGCATTTGCGCTATTTGTAATAGCTTTGTCCTTATGAAAAAAGTTGGATTATCCTTTCTAATGAGTATAAGCGTATTGGTATGCAATGCACAGGGCAAGCTGATCAGAAAATTATTATCAAACGAAAAAGATACTACCCGTAAATCGAGCTTTATGCCTGTGCCTGTATTGGGTTATGCACAGGAAACCGGAGTTGAACTGGGTTTGGGCGCTATATATTCATTATATCTTGACAGGAAAGACACTTTAAACCGCAGTTCCAATTTTTATGGCATGGGTTCTTATTCTACCAAAGGCACTTACAGCGTTACGCTAAAAGGCGATGTTTGGACAAAAGGCAATAAGCACCATCTTATCGGCGACATTCGTTTTAAGGATATGCCCTTTAACTTTTATGGCTTAGGCAACAATACATTAGCTTCTAACGAAGATAAACTTGTACAACGCTCTATAAAAATGTTATTTGATGCCGAAAAAAGTTTTGTAGCCAAAAGTTACACCGGAGTTTCTTTGGGTTTTGAAAATTACAGCTTTACAGATAAAATGGCTGATGGAATCTTTGCACAAGATCCGTTGATCTTCGATAAAGATGGCGGCTCTGTAGTGTTTATCGGTGTATCACAAAGCTTAGATACCCGTAACAGCAATAACTTTCCTACCAAAGGTTTTTTTGGCCGAATCTCATACCAGTATGCTCCTGATATTTTTGGCGGAGATAATTTTAAAGGTAGCCAGTTTAAAATAAACTTACGCAACTTTTGGTCTTTTACACCTAAAGTGGTTTTAGGCGTGCAGGCCATTTACCATACGGTTCAAAGCAATCACACCCCTTTTTACATGTTGCCTCAACTGGGTAATGATGAAATTATGCGAGGTTATTACGCCGGGCGTTACCGCGATGAAAATTTGCTCCAAGGACAGGCCGAACTACGTTACCGCTTTATGAACCGCTTTGCTTTCGTGGCTTTTGCAGGTTTAGGTAAGGTATTCAACAACAACCAGGTGAACTTAAATGATTTCAAACCTAATTATGGTGTTGGAGGCAGGTACTTTTTTGATACAGCCAAAGGCTTAAGTGTACGTTTCGATTATGGTGTAGGCGAAAAACGTCCGGGCGAAAAAAGACAGACCGGATTTTACATTGGCTTAGGCGAAGCATTCTAATATCTAGGCTCAAGTAAAAATATACTTGAAAATTAAACACTTGCTTTATATACTAAGATAAAGTTTAGATATTCGTTAATGTTAACTAAACCTTATAATTCATATATGAAACAGTTGTTGCTACTCTTATTTCTGCCTTTAACCTTATTTGCACAGAAATTAAGCCCAACCGAAATTGCTAATTTAGAAAAACAAGCAAAACAGGTACAGATCATCAGAGATAAATGGGGAATACCGCACGTATATGGTAAAACAGATGCCGATGCCGTTTTTGGCCTCTTGTATGCACAATGCGAAGATGATTTTAAACGGGTAGAATTAAATTACATCGAAAAATTAGGGAGATTATCTGAAATTAATGGCGAAAAGGGCCTTTTTAACGACTTACAAATTCGTCTGTTAATTGATAGTACCGATGCCATCGCCGATTATAAAAAAGCAGCGCCTTGGCTAAAAAAATTATTAGATGCTTACGCAAATGGCATCAATTATTATTTATATAAAAACCCACAGGTAAAACCTGCTTTATTAACCCGCTTTAAACCTTGGTATCCTTTTCTATGGACAGACGGCAGTATAGGCGCCATCAACACCGGTAACCTCACCGTTGCCGAACTTAAGCGCTTTTACACCAATGATCATCAACCCACAGCTTATATTCCTGAAATAAAAGATCAGCAAAGCGGCTCCAATGGGTTTGCTTTTGCACCTAAGGTTACCGAAAATGGCAAAGCTATTTTATATCTTAATCCGCATACCACTTTTTATTTCAGACCCGAAGTACAGATGCACAGTGATGAGGGTTTAAATGTTTATGGTGCGGTAACCTGGGGACAGTTTTTTGTGTACCAAGGCTTCAACGATTTCTGCGGATGGATGCATACCTCCAACAACGTAGATATTGCAGACATGTATGCTGAAAAGATTACCAAAACAGGGCAAAATCTTTTTTATGAATACGATGGAAAGAAACATCCTGTAAAAATCAAAAATATAGAAATCAGATATACTGAAAATGGCCAACTGAAATCTAAATCTTTTAAAACTTACTTTACCGTAAATGGACCCGTAATGGCCATAAGAGATGGTAAATGGATTACATTACGACACCAGAACAGAAACCCCGAAAGTTTGGTTCAAAGTTGGGTACGTACCAAATCAAAAAGCTTTGATGATTATAAAAAAGCAATGGATCTACGTGCCAACGGTTCAAACAATACCGTATATGCAGATGCAGCAGGTAATATTGCCTACTGGCATGGTAACTATATACCAATAAGAGATACCAAATACAATTGGGCTGAGGTAGTAGATGGTTCTATATCGGCAACGGCATGGAAAGGTTTGCACCCGGTAAAAGAGAGCGTACATATTTACAATCCGGTAAATGGCTGGTTGCAAAACTGTAATTCCACTCCATTTACCGCTGCTGGAGCAAACAGTCCTAAAAAGAGCGATTACCCTAGCTATATGGCTCCAGATGGAGAGAACTTTAGAGGTGTATCGGCTTTACGTTTGCTAAATAGGCCCGTTAAATATAATATGAATAAAGTGATTGCCATGGGATATGACACCTATCTATCGGCATTTGAAGTTTTGCTACCTGCACTGATTAAAGCTTATGATGCCTTGCCTGAAACCGACAGTCTGAAAAACGCTTTAAAAGAGCCTGTTAATACCTTAAGAAAATGGGATTATTACAGTGCCGAAAATTCTGTTGCAGCTGCTTTGGCTATGGAATGGGCTCCTCGCTTAAACAGCATGATACAAAAGGTATATATCGACCCTGAAGAGAAAGATCAGGTTACCTCTACCATTACGTTTGCTAAAACCGCAAAACCTGCAGATTTATTGATACCTCTAAAAGCCACCATTAATAATTTAAACCAGCGTTTTGGCAAATGGCAGGTAAGTTGGGGCGAAATAAACCGCTTTCAACGTTTAACGGGTAATATAGATGAGCAATATGATGACAATGCGCCAAGTTTGCCTGTAGCTTTTGGTTCGGGCATTTGGGGACAGCTACCCTCTTTTAGAAGCAGTATGTTCAAAACCAATAAACGTTATGGAACAAGTGGTAACAGTTTTGTATGTGTGGTAGAATTTGGCGACAAAATAAAAGCAAAATCTGTTTTAGCAGGCGGAAACAGCGGAGATCCTAAGTCTAAGCATTTTAACGATCAGGCGCTGATGTACAGCAAAGGACAGTTTAAAGATATCTACTTTTATAAAGAAGATGTGCTGAAAAACGCAGAGCGTACTTACAGACCAGGAGAATAATTAAAGCACAGGCGTTTGTCTAAATTGAAGTTCATAAGGATTTAGGCAAACGCTTTATTATCCTGCAATACCAGCCGCAGCATTAATGGTAAGTGCTATGATACAGGTATTGAATACGAAAGAAATTACACTGTGCCATAAAGTTAACCTTCTCATCTTACGGGTGGTTACATCTATATCAGACACCTGAAATGTCATGCCTATTACCAGCGAGTGGTAAGCAAAGTCAATGAAATCAGGCTCATCATCATGCGGAAACTTTAAACCTCCTTGTATTTTATTACCATGTAACTCATAATACAAATGTGCATAGCGTATGGTATAAATGGTATGTACTAAAAACCAGCTTAAAAACATACCTAACATACCTAAAACAAGATATAACCAGGCATGACTTTCGTTCACTTTAGCTTTGCCTACTAAAATGAACACAGCGAGTAATCCCGCAAAGGTTGCAAGTAATACCACCAAGAAAATAGCAGCCCTACCCCCATCCTCAATATTTGCATGTTGCTGTGTTTGTTTAGGTGTGGTATGATTAAAAATCCACCAACTGGTAGCAATCTGCACAGCACAAAACATAATCCATCCGGCCATAAGCCTACTGATCAGATCAAGATCAAACATTTCGCTGATAAAAAACGTGAATATGCCGCAAGCAACACTTATGGCAAAGCGTTCTCCGGCTTTCTGTTTTTGTATTTTGCTCAATCCTGATGTATTTTTCATATCAGTACTTTAACTTAAAATGTTCTTTAGCCTGTCCTTTTCTAAAATAAACCAGCCCGATCCAAAACAAATCTACGGTTACAGTCACTTCTGGATGTGCCTTAATCTCAGCCCATGCTTCTTTCATACCCTGGCTCCAGTAAATATCATCAAAAATAAGCAGGGTATTATCATGAATCTTAGGCAAACACCAGTTAAAATAATTTAACGTAGCCTGTTTGGTATGGTTTCCATCTATGTACACAAAATCTAATTTTTCTCTTGCTGCAATGGCGTTTGGTAATAGATCATCAAAGTTACCTACCTGCAACTCTATATTGCTTAATTGCAATTCCTTAAAGTTTTGTGCGGCAATAGCAGCGGTTTGCGGGCAGCCTTCAATGGTTAAAATATCTGCTTCAGGACACGCTTTTGACAGATATGCTGTTGTAATACCCAAACAAGTACCCAGCTCTATGATATTTTTCGGGTTATGATCCTTTGCCAACCTATAAATAAGCTGAGCCAAACGAGGTGTTTTTAAGGCGTTTTTTGCAATCTGCTTAACTTTTTTTGTACGGTTTTTATTAAGATGAGAGCCTGCACCTAAATCGGTAACAGTTATCAGTCTATCGTCATTTAACAGCTTTTTACGCTGTGTTTCTATTTGCTCATATTCGTTTTTCTCTGAAAAATCGTAAATTACCTCATCTGCCAGTTTGTAAACAAAAGGCGAATGTGTTCCATGTCTGCTTTTTGCTGTTAAACGGTGCTTAAAAAAATCTGTAAGGAAAGTTAAAACCATAAACAAAAGTAAAGACTGAACTTGTAATTGCATAATAATGAAAAATTTTGCTGAGATAGATGCGTTGGTAAGATTGCTTGATGATCCTGATGAAGAGGTTTTTAAGCATGTTGAGGAGCGGCTGATCAATTATGGCAGCGAGGTAGTTTCTTATCTGGAAAACGTGTGGGAAAAGTCTTTGGATACTATAATGCAAGATCGCATTGAGAACATTGTGCACACCATACAGTTTAACAATGTAAAACTAGATCTGAGTTTATGGTATCAAAGTGGTGCTTTTGATTTGTTACAAGGCGCTTTGATTATTAATCGTTACCAATACCCAGATCTTGACGAGCAACATGTAATTAATCAGATAGAAGATATTAAACGTGAGATTTGGATGAGCCTGCAATATGAGATGAGCTCTATTGAAAAAATAAAGCTGATTAATCATGTTTTCTATACCCAGTTTGGATTTAGCGGCAACACCAAAAACCACCATGATCCGCAAAATTCTTACATCAGTCAGGTATTAGATAGCAAGAGAGGAAATCAGATTTCTTTGGCTATTATCTATGCTACTTTAGCGCAAAAACTTGATATTCCGGTTTATGGAGTAAACCTGCCACAGCACTTTATTTTAGGTTATATAGATGAGACCAATCCCGATAAGGAAAAGGCTGTATTATTTTACATCAACGCGTTTAACAAAGGTGCTATTTTTGGTAAACATGATGTTGACCAGTTTTTACGCCAGCTTAATTTAGAACCGCAGCCGGGGTTTTATGCACCTTGCAGCAATGCAGAAATTGTACGCCGCATCATCAGAAACCTGGTTTCTGCTTATGAAAACTTGGGCGCAGCAGAAAAGGTTGCTGAATTGAAAGAATTGCAGGAGATCTTGTCTGAAGGAATCTGATTCTACCATCCTGCAAAATATTTGATCTTAAAACTTAATCACGTTCAGTGCCTTATCAACCAAAAATCCTTGCGTAACTTTTAAATCAAACGAAGCTTTACGTTTAGCTTTAAACCTGATGATAAACAGGTCTTGTGCACCTTCTAAAGTTTCCTTATTTCCTGTATTCACAAAAGTTGGGTATAAAACCTTATCGCCATTGGTATGCAACCTATCGTTGGTAAAGTTGTCCATTTCTTTCATGTTTAGGGATTTTATACCTACAAATTCAAAATCCTGGTTAGCATAAGGAAGCGCAAAACTCAAAGCATTTACGGCTTTTAGTCCTGATCCTTTTACAGTAATCTCTACTATTTCATCTTTATTGTAAACAGGTTTATTTCCGGTAAATTCTATTTTACCTTCTATTTTCTCTGCTCCGGATTTTGCTCCTCCATCAAGCTGTATAGCTACTACCGAAATATCATAGGCATCTATTATTCCGTTATGGTTGATATCTCCATTGCTAATGTAACCTTCAAAGTCAGCATCGCCTTTACGTAATCCGGTATAATTTGTATAAGAAATTAGGTCGTTATGGTCTATTTTTCTATCGTTATTGATATCTCCCGGCAAATAGCTTTCTGTACCCGGTACTTTAAATACGTAAAGCTCACGACCTGAACCATAGCCGCCAACGCCCTCAGTCAGGGCAATTTTTAGATAATGTACACTAGGATGCTCAGAGAAATTAAACACCTTTACTTTATCATCTCTTTCCCAGTTAAATGCTCCGGCTTCTGTCCAGGTTTCTTTATCGTTACTGTAATAAACGGTACCTTTTAGCCAGATCCCATTGCCTCTTCCACTACGTGGTAAATAATGCAGTTTATCCAGCTTATTAATGGTTTTCAAATCTATGACCAGATCAAACGGAACAGCTTTAGCTCCCCATTTGGTATGCCACATACTGGCTTCATCAAAATCAAAAAGATTTTCTATTTCTTCTCCCTCTTGGTTTTGAGCAGTGGTTTGTGCTGTAATGCCCTTAATAGCAAATTGTAAAGGATTTACTTTTGTTTTCGCATTTATAGTAACCCATTCTGACGCTCCGCTCCTGTTCACAGCTCTTAACTTAAAAGTATAGCTTGTTTCGGGTTCTAAACCTTCAAATAAAAAGCTTGTATCTTTGATATGGGTATAGCGCATCTGGTTAAAATCAATCTCATAATAATCTGCATTGCTTACCTTATCCCAGCTTGGTTTTAGAGTATAAGCTTCTGTGTTGGCATCAGAAATCAATGCATTTTGAGGAATGCTCAATGTTCCTATTGATTTCTTCAAATGATCTGCAGGATTAAACTGATATCCCGAAATACTTAACGTTATTGGTGTTGCAGTAATATCTACTGCATTTACTTTAACCCATAACTGAGGGTTTTTAGTAATGGCTACCTTTTCAAATTCACTGCCTTTTGTAGCAAATTCATTAAAATTAGGATGTGCATTATAGTAAAATACATTCTGACCTTTTGTAAAATCATCTATATTGCTTACTTCTCTTAATTTAATGTTCTTACTACCTGCTTTAACCGCTATTTGTTTGGGTTTCTCGGTAATATTTACTTTAAACCAGGTTGATTTATTTTTTACAAAATCATCAAAATTACCTTTGGTTGTTTGAACGGTTATAACTGCTGTCTGCTGGCTCAGATTACTTTCAATCAAGGTTGTGGCACCTTGGCCTTTTTTATAATTTTCGGTTTTCCCATCATCATCATAAGCTGTAAAGCTGCTTTTACCATATGGGTAAAGCTCGTATGTACGGGTATGCTCATCAATATCTTTCACATGGTTATTGGGGTTAACCATTGGAATAATCGCACCTGCTTTTACAAATATGGGTAATTTCCATAAAGGCGCATCAAAACTGTTGATGATCACACCGCCTTCATATTTTTCACCTGTGAAATAATCATACCATGTACCTTTTGGCAGATATATGTTGTGACGGATGTCATTCCCTTTTTGGTCAGCCTGTGTTGGCTGATAAATAGGTGCTACCAGAAAATAAGGCCCGTACATAAATTGATATTGCGTGGCGATACCCGATGTGTAAGCATTTTGATCTGCTAAAAACATAGCCCTAATGATAGGCAAACCTGTCACAGCTGCTTTGGCTATGCTGTAGGTATAAGGCAATAAAGCCGACTTAAGCTTTAAATAGTTACGGTTAATAGAGCTTACCGGCTCGCCCAATGCTTGCGGATATTTTTCATTGGTTCCCCATCCATCCATATTCAACTGCATGGGTGTAAAAGTTTTCCATTGAAAATCGCGTGTATTTACCACAGGGTTTTGTCCACCAAAAATACCATCCATATCTGAAGTGATATTTGGCTGACCCGAAAGCCCTGAACCAATATAAGTTGGGATATGGAAACGGATATATTCCCACACACCTCCGGTCTGATCACCCGACCATACGCTTGCATAACGTTGCGTACCGGCCCAGCCATCAAGTGAAATGATAAAAGGTCTTGCATGATTTCCATACTCAGGCATAATCTTTCCTACATCTGCTACTCCATTTAAACCAAAGGAATAACCAGCACCTACCCAAGCCACATCTGTTTTTAATACTCTTACACCTGCATCTCTTACTTCTTTTATGATGTCGCGCTGTAAAAGCGGACTGATACCTTCTTTAGGATGCAAATCTGATTGTGTCCATAAACCAATTTCTACTCCATTTTTACGGGCGTATTCACCAAAGCTTTTTAGATTTTGGATATTGCCATCCAAACTTTCTGTTTGCCCGTATCCTGCACCATAACCGTCATTAGGCAATATCCAGCCCAAAGGCATGTCATTTTTTTGATAACGATCTATAACTGCTCGTGCAGAAAACTGGTAATTGTTTTTTTCACCATTCAGCGATTCTTTAATACCGCCATTGTCCTTCTGGCTTTCCTTGTATTTTTTGCCGTCTTCAAATAAAATCCCTTTCTCGTCTTCTTTCCAGTAATCGCGGTTATAAGCGTTCAGATGTCCCTGATAAAAAGCAAATTTTGGCAACAGTACAGGATTACCAGTTAGCTGGTAAAAATCATTTAGTAAAGCTGCTGGTTGCTGGTTTACCATAAAGAACACATCTAAGTAATTGGTTTCATGGTAAGCTTTTACAACTGATTTATTTTTTGAGCCAAAATCATATTTACCTTTTTTAAAAGTGTACCACATTAAGCCATATCCCTGAGTTGACCAATAAAACGGTGTTGGAGAAGCTACTCCTCCATCTGTCCAACTGTTTTGGTTTTCAATGGCAATCATTTTTCCTTTATGAGAAAAACGGCCATTTTGTACGCCTCCTCCATAAAAATATTCATCTGGTTTAGCTTTAAGGCTTAAGCTAACTTTGTTGCTCTCAAATAAAACCGGTTCGGCTTCTTCTAAAACTACTTTTTTTGTTTGGAGATCAACCAATTTAAAGAGCGTATTGGCTTTATTAAAACTTAGGCTAATACTTGGTGTGCTGATTAAAATCTCATGCCCGTTATCTGTTAAGTTTAAGTTTGAAACAGGTTTACGGGGCTGATCAACTAAAATCTGTGCTTCGGGCTTGGCCTGCGGAGCTCTCATGTTTCCTCCACTATTATCTTGAAAAAGCCTGAAAATATGATTACCATAAAAATCGACCAGAAGTTTATGCTGATTGGTCAGAGTAAGTTCTACCGTAGTTGCACCTGATTTTTTTGCACTAACAATTCCATGGGTTTGTGCATACAGGGATTGCCCCTGTAGCATTACAAGGCTTGTTAACAGAATTACAACATTAAGAGAGCTTATATGTCTGAATAGTCTTAATACTTTATTCATTGTATTAGGTTATAAGTTATCCGGAATGAGATTATGATTAAATCATTAGCGGGATAAAAGTACATAAAGTGTGCTTTTAAAACATCACATGATTGATTACATCAGCTGAAAATTATTAATTTATTAAAATAATTATTGTTTAACAATAATTATTTATACATTTGCAATAACAATTTTTAGACAAACTTTCATGAACCCATCTGTGAAACTTATTTCAAAGCTACTGTATTACATTTTTATGGTAATTTCAGCAGTGTATTTCCTTATTACCGCTTACGCAACTTTTTGCCTGAGCACAGGTCTTCGGTTAAATATTATCGATGAAAAGAAATTTGCCATTCTATGGCCTTTTTCAAGTAAACCTTTCTTGCTGGGCGATTATAACCTACCTTATATCTTATTTGATTTTATTTTGATCTTAGGGTTTTATGGCTTATTCTTTCTGCTTACGGCCAATGTATTTAAACTATTTTTTCAACCTAAGTTATTTACACTTAAAGGCATCAGGCAGTTGAAGTGGTTTTATCTACTTAACCTTATTTTGCCAGGTACATGCATGGTTTTAGCCCACTTATTCAGTTACATTGAAGAAGGTATAGAAATGCTGGTGGTTATTCACTTCATTTTAGGCATATTTGCCTATTTCCTTGCAGCCATCTTTAGTCAGGGAGTTAAATTACAGAACGAACAGGATTTATTTATATAGCTATGCCAATTATTGTAAATGTAGATGTAATGCTGGCCAAACGTAAAATGCAAAGCAAAGAATTGGCAGAGAAATTAGGGATTACCCAGGCTAATCTTTCCATTCTGAAAACGGGAAAAGCAAAAGGAGTAAGATTTGATACACTCGAGGCCATCTGTGAGATACTAGATTGTCAGCCCGGAGATATTTTAGAATACCAAAAAGAGCAATAATCCACAACACATATCAATTAAAAAAAGCGACAGAAATGTTGCCTGGAATTGTATTACCTAAATTTTAAACAAACCATGAACACTTTAACCATTAAAAATCTAAGCAAAACATACAGGAATGGTATAAAAGCTATCAATAACATATCAATGGAAATCAATAATGGCATGTTTGGCTTATTGGGGCCAAACGGAGCTGGTAAATCCTCCCTAATGCGTACCATTGTAGGCTTACAGCAGGCTGATGAAGGTGAGATTTATTTTAATGGCACTGACATTCGCAAAGACAGTGATTTCATCAAAAAGCAATTAGGATTTCTACCTCAGGATTTTGGAGTTTATCCTAAAGTTTCGGCTTATGACCTATTAAACCATCTGGCCATTCTTAAAGGAGTTAATGACGCTGTCATGCGTAAAAAACAGATTATTGATCTGTTAGAGAAAGTGAATCTAATTGCCCATAAAAACAAAGAGGTTTATACTTTTTCTGGAGGTATGAAACAAAGGTTTGGGGTGGCGCAGGCTTTATTAGGCAATCCTCAGATTATTATTGTTGATGAACCAACTGCGGGTCTTGATCCTGAAGAACGAAACCGCTTTAACAACCTGTTAAGTGAGATTGGCGAAGATATTATTGTAATCCTTTCGACCCACTTGGTTGAGGATGTAAGAAACTTATGCAGTAAAATGGCCATCATTAAGAATGGTTCTTTATTGGCTTATGGCTCACCTTCAGATATGATAAAACAATTAGATCATAAGGTATGGATCAGAAAAATCGAGAGAAACGAATTAAATGATTATTTGCAGAATTATCAGATAATCTCGAACCATTTGATAGAAAAACAATTGCATATCACCGTATTAGCGTCACAACAACCCGAAGGTTTTTCTTTAATAGAGCCTAATCTGGAGCACCTTTATTTCCATACGCTTAACCAATAACCTGTCAATTTATGAAAACCTTATTTTTATTCGACATTAAATCATACCTGAACAGGTTTTGGTTCTACCTGTTATCAGCATTCATTTTAAGTTTTGGTTGTTTTGCAGGACTGAATTTTAACCTGTCTGTAGGCAATGGTATCTACCTTAATTCACCTTATGTAATTGGTTTCATTAGTGGCTTATTAAGTCTTGCTATTATTTTTATGGGTACAGTTTTTAGTCTGCAGTTATTTTTTAAAGACCATGACAGTCGGTTTGATCTGCTTCTCTTTACTACTCCCCTAGTTAAATGGAAAGTTATAACAGCTCGCTTATTAACAACCATAATCTTGAGCATATTACTTTATATATTATTGATTATAGGATTTGCAACAGGACAGCACATGCGTACGGGTGCTGAAATCACACCTCACTTCAACGTTATGTACTACCTTTATCCGGTTGTATTTTTTGGTCTGATCAATGGCCTGTTTATTGTAGCTATACTTTTACTCACAACTGTTCTTTCAGGGAACAAGCTATTGGTAGCCGTAATCGGGGTTTTGTTGTATATTCTGTATATGGTTAGCCTTTTGTTCTCCAATTCACCATTTATGGCCCAAAGTCTGCCACAATCAGCAGATGTTCAACAGATTTCTGCCATATTAGATCCTTTTGGATTATCCGCTTATTTTCTTACCAGTAAAGATTATACCATTAATCAGCGTAACGGGGAGCTGGTACATCTCGACAGTTATTTTCTAATAAACCGGATTTTTTTTACACTCCTTTCAACAATGATAATTTTATGGTCTGTTCGCCTATTCTCAGGCACAAGAGAATCACATAAGAAAGCCCGAACAAATGTAAAAATACAATCTCTTAATCCACCACAGCTTTACACCGGAAAATACATCAGCACAGACACTTGCTTAAATTTTTATGCCCAACTGCGTTCTGTTTTCTCTTTTGTTAAAATTGATCTGCGTTACACTTTCAAAAGCATTGCTTTCGCCGTTACTTCACTAGCTATTCTTTTTCATGTAGGCATGGAAATGTATGCCGAAATAGAAAAGGGCATACGCATTCCACAGAAATATGTCAGCTCGGGCTTAATGGCCACTACCATTATCGAGAATTTCCATTTAATTGGTCTTTTCATCATCATTTATTATGTAAATGATATAGTATGGAGAGGTAAGACCAATCGGTTTAATTTAATTGAAGACAGCACCAGTCTGGCTAAAAACAAAAATAAAGCTCATTTTCTAAGCATCATGCTATTGATTTTATGCTTTACATTATTATTGATCTTACAAGGCATTTGTTTTCAGTTCGCATATAACTATCCTCACTTTGATTTAGCAGCTTATGCAGGTGTATTTATTTTTAACAGTTTCCCACTTATATTAACAGCAGGTATTCTTATATTTATCAATAAGCTTTTTAAACACAAATATGCTGCATTGGGCATATCAATTATTGTAGCTTTAATTATAGCAAGTCCTATAAGCAAAAAATTAATTGCACATCCTTTATTATTGTTCTTAACTGAGTTTAAAGCAATTTATAGTGATTTTATTGCATACGGGACTTATTTAACTTGTATTGTTTACCGTCTGCTGTTTGGCACAAGTTTCCTGCTTTTCATCTGGGTTTTGGTTAAGCTATTTACAAACCGAAAATCTGTTTTACGAAAGATAATTGCTCTATCATTTTTATTTACTTTAGGCTGTTTTGCCGCCCATCAATACACCAAAGGCTATACACCCAAAAATAATGAAGCATTAATACGGGCTAACGCAGATTATGAAAAACATTTCAGGCATTATCAGAATATGCCGCAGCCCACAATTACCAAAGTAAAAACTTTAATTAGTTTGTACCCTTCAAAACAGGCCTATAAAGTTGAAGGGAGTTATGTGCTTAAAAATTTAGAGAAAAGTAACATCCATAGCATTCTGGTGAATTTCACTTCAGGATTTACGGTAAAAACTGCCAGGTTTATTTCCAAGAAAGATACTTTGTTTTTTAGTAAGCCAATCAGTGAGCTAAAATTAAAGCATCCGCTCACTCCCGGAGAACAGGCCTATATGGAATTCGAATTTTCTTATCAGTGGGCTGGCATCAATGGACATCAACCGTTCAATGCAATTATAGAAAATGGCTCTTTTATACGTATCAGTAGATATTTCCCTTCCTTTGGCTATCAGGCAGATAATGAAATAGCCGAAGATATCATTCGAAGAGAATATAATTTAGGTCCGCTAACTGCTACCAGAAAACTTAATGAGCCTAAAATACTGGGGAATGATTTTATAGATCTTGATATGACCATTTCAACGGAAAAAAATCAGATAGCAATAGGTGTAGGAGAACTTGCTAAAGAATGGAAAAAAGATGGCAGAAATTATTTTAAATATAAAACCAGTGAAGTTATCCCTTTTAGATTTGCCCTATCATCAGCACGCTACCAAATCAAAAGCAGCCTGTATAAAAATCGTAAAATCAATATATTTTATCATTCTAAACACCATGAAAATGTTGATCACCTGATCAGTAATATTAAACTAACTTTAGATTACTGTGAAAAGCATTTCGGAAAATATCCATTCAAGACCATCAACTTTGCCGAAGTTTCTTCATTTACCCGAGGTTTTGCAGCCACAGCTTATCCTGAAACGATTTACATGACCGAGGATATGATCTTCCATGCCAACATTACTGCAGATAAACAGCAGGATGTTATCAATGAATTGGCCGGGCATGAATTATCTCATATCTGGTGGGGCAATAACCTAATCTCGCCCGATGGAAGAGAAGGTTCGCCCATGCTCACCGAAACATTAGCGATGTATACAGAAATGATGCTTTATCAGAAAATGCATGGCACAAAAGCTATGTTAGAACGATTAAAAATGCATTTACAAATCTATAATTCAGAGAAAGGTTTTAGCAAAGAAGAAGCCCTATATAAAGTTACTGCAGAAAACACACATATTTCCTATTCAAAAGGAGCGGTAGCCATGTATTTATTAAGTCGGTTAATTGGAGAAGATAAAGTAAACAAGGCGCTCAGCAATTTTTTAACTAAGCATAAATATCCGAATGCACATCCTGTTACAAACGATCTGTTAGCAGAATTTTATGCCGTAAGTGACAAAAGGCTACATAGAGAAATTGATATACTATTTAAAACTACCCAGCCTATTAAAGCAGAGCAATGGGGTTTAAAATGAAAATATACTGGGTGGTGCTTAAGCATTACCCAATATAATTAACTGATGGTAGGGAAGGAAATTCCTTTTATTTTACTATAAAGCTCTACCGCATACAAATCTGTCATACCCGAAACAAAATCTAATGCACTCTGTATTTTTGCATAAGTGTCATCTTCCTTATGCAAAAATTGCGGGGGTATAAGCTTTATTAACTTCTTATAGTAATGGGTATCATTATTTACCAGTGCAGGGACAAATTCTTCAAGCAATCCGGCCATTACTTTATAACCCGAAACTTCTTTCTGTATAACCGATTCATAGTTATAAATCTTTTCAACAGAAAGCGCTCCAATCTTATTCCAGGTAGCAGAAAGTGCGGGGGGTAGGCTATCAGTTAAACTTTGGTTAAAAGTTCCGTTCAGGAATTCGCTTTGTTGCTCAAAAAATATTTCAGAACATTCTGCAATTAAAGTATTAATAGCTTTTGCTCTCAGTAAACTGATTTTTGCATCATTATCCTCAAATTCATTCTTTAATCGCTCTTCTAATCTTTCATCATTACAAAGTGGTATCAGAAGATCTTTAACCGTCTCATAACTCAATATTTTTAAACGATGAGCGTCTTCTAAATCAATAATGCTGTAGCAAATATCATCAGCGGCCTCTACCAAATAAGTTAAAGGGTGACGTTTGTAAACCAGGGGTTGATCTGATACTTTTTCTATTCCTAATTCCTGAGCTATATCACGGTAAGTATCTATTTCTGTATAGAAGAACCCATATTTTTTGGTGTAAATATTTGCCTTGTTATGGCCTGCAATAGATTGGCAAGGATATTTAGCTATGGCCGCTAAAGTAGAATAGGTTAAGGCATAAGCGCCATTTCCTTTTCCGCTAAAAGGATGTGTTAAAATACGCAAAGCATTTGCATTTCCTTCAAAACGCACAATATCGCTCCACTGTTCAGCCGTAACCTGATTTTGATATTGCTTGCCATCGCCATCGGTAAAATATCTTGAGATGGCCGCTTCACCTGAATGTCCAAAAGGCGGATTGCCCATATCATGGGCCAAAGCAGCCGCAGCTACAATATTACCGGCCTCGCTCATTAAAGGCAATTCTTCATCCAAGCGGGGATTTTGTTTCTTAAGTTTGTTGTAAAAGATGCGACCTAAAGAACGGCCTACGCTGGCAACCTCCAAGCTGTGTGTTAAACGGTTATGCACAAATACGCTGCCCGGCAAAGGAAAAACCTGCGTCTTATTTTGCAATCTCCTAAAGGGTGATGAGAAAATTAACCGGTCATAATCTCTTTGAAACTGCGAACGAGCTTCATCTGTATCTTCGTGTCTCTTGGCGTGCCCCCATCTTCTTGACGACAACAACTGCTTCCACTCCATCATAGTGTATCTTTTGAGCGGCTAAACTAACAATCTTTTTTCAGAGTTTCATTTTGCTGATAAAATCGATGATGGCTTTTTCAACGCCGGGAACATCTTTTGAAGTAATGTATGAACCGATTACGTGATTTTGTGCATTGGGAAGCGCTACCTTCATCTTTTTATCTTTCGAGGTACCCAACTGATCGTACATTTTAAGCATGGCCTCCACCTTTACCACCGGATCCTGATGTTCAGCATCCTTAAAATAATAAAGCAGTAAAACCGGTTGATGTACTTTAGCGAACAATTCTTTATGCATTGTTGTTTCTACCAGTTCTTGTAATTGCACTACCGATTCTAAACGATAATGCGTGTACCAATATTTACGGTACAATTCATTATTACCTGCCGTTTTACGTTCTTTCCCTCCTTCTACCAAACGGGCCATTTGTAAACCCCATGGCATGGTTAGCAACCAAGCTTTGTTATCATTGATGGCAATATTTGGTGAAAGCAGCATAATACTGTTCGCTTCAGGATAATTTGCAGCCAGTTGCAGAGCCAGAGTACCTCCCGTTGAAGTGCCCACTAAAATTACTTTTTTGCCCAATTGCTTGCCTATAGCGTAAGCTTCTTTGGCCGATTGCCACAAGCGTTCTGCTGTAAAATACTGCATAGGTGCAACGGTGTCAATACCATGATCGGCCAAACGACTAAGGTAAAGATTTGCTTTTAAGCTTTTGGCTAAATTCAGGTGTACCGGATTACCCTCTTCTTTACTGGCCGAAAACCCATGTAGGTAAACAATAGCGTATTCTGTTTGTTGGTGTGTAGAATCTGCCCAGATAATTGCTGCCTCATTTCCGGGTTTAATTTTGTGCTGCTGGTCATTCTTTTGAATAAACCCTGATAACTGATCTATAGAGGGTACCACAGGTAAGGTGGTATCATATATGGGTTGCGAAGGTCTGGGTCCTAAAAAATAAACAACCAAGATAATGGCTATGACTACAATGGATAGCTTTTTATAGTTTTTCATAGTAATAAGTTACATAAAAATACGCTTTTAGAGGAATTTAACTAAGTTTGCAATCAGATTTTTAACATGAAGCCCGGATTAGACCAGATTAAGCAACCTATTGCAGCAGAAATCGATGCGTTTGAGATCAAGTTTAAAGATTCGATGCGCAGTGACGCTCCGTTACTTAATAGAATTACCCACTACATCGTAAAAAGTAAAGGCAAGCAAATGCGTCCGATGTTCGTATTTTTTGCTGCCAAACTATGTGGAGGTATACAGGAATCTACACATCGCGGAGCTGCCTTAGTTGAATTGCTACACACTGCCACATTGGTACATGATGATGTTGTTGACAATGCTTATGAACGTCGTGGTTTTTTCTCCATCAATGCTTTATGGAAAAATAAGATCGCTGTTTTAGTGGGCGATTACCTGCTGGCTAAAGGTCTTCTGCTCTCTGTAAACAATAATGAATTTACTTTGTTAAAAATAGTATCCGAAGCGGTACAACAGATGAGTGAGGGCGAATTGTTGCAGGTTGAAAAAGTACGTCGCATGGACATTAGCGAAGAGCTTTATTTTAATGTAATCCGTCAAAAAACGGCATCGTTAATTGCTTCATGCTGTGCCTGTGGGGCCGCATCGGCTGGAGCCGACGAAGCAGCCATCGAGAAAATGCGTCTATTTGGTGAAAAGGTAGGCATTGCTTTCCAGATCAAAGACGATACATTTGATTTCGGGACCGATGATGTGGGCAAACCTTTAGGCATTGATATTAAAGAGAAAAAGGTAACCTTACCTCTTATCTATGCCCTTAACCGCAGCACCAGAACTGAACGTAAACACATTATCAACCTGATAAAAAACCATCAGGATGATCCTAAGAAAATACAGGAAGTTATTGATTTTGTAAACAGTAAAGACGGTGTGCATTATGCCAACCAGAAAATGCTCGAATACCAGCAGGAAGCTTTCGAGATTTTAAATCAGTTTCCTGACAGCGATGCCAGAACCGGACTGGAACAATTAGTTAGATACACTACTGAGAGAAAAAAATAATGTCGAGCGAGCTTTTATTCATTACGGGTTTCTTACTTTTTATAGTGCTGATCCTAGCGCTTGATTTAGGCCTTTTCAGCAAAAAAGATCATGTAATCAGTTTAAAACAAGCTGGCATTATGAGTTTTGTAATGGTGATGCTAGCATTAAGCTTTTACCTGCTACTGATTTTAAAAGGCGAATACTTGCATGGCATACATGATTATGGTCGTTTAGCTGAAGTAGTAAAAAGCCACAAGCACTCCATAGAATTAATACCCGGTAATTTTGACGCAAGTTTACGCCTGTACAAACAAAACTTAGGCCTTGAATTTTTAACGGGCTATGTTATAGAATATGCTCTTTCTGTAGATAATATCTTTGTGATCGTACTTATCTTTTCGGCCTTTGCTGTACCTGAAAAGTATTACCATAGGGTATTGTTCTGGGGCATTTTAGGTGCTATTATTATGCGCTTTATCTTCATTTTTGCAGGTGCTGCGCTGATCAACAAATTCGACTGGATTTTGTATGTTTTTGGTGCTTTCTTGTTGTTTACCGGAATAAAAATGTTCTTATCTAAAGATGAGGAAGAGAAAATAGATACTCACAATCACCCGGTGGTTAAATTTGCTTCCAAAATTTTTGCCATCCATCCCCATTATGTAGGCAATCACTTTTTTCACAAAGTAGATCATAAGAAAATGATCACACCTTTGTTCTTGGTATTGCTCATTGTAGAATTTACCGACCTGATCTTTGCCGTAGATTCAATACCTGCAATTTTTGCTGTTACCAAAGACCCTTATATTGTTTTTTGCTCTAATATTTTCGCTATTATGGGCTTAAGGTCTATGTTTTTTTTACTGGTAAACATTATCCATAAATTCCATTACCTCAAAACCGGACTAGCAGTTTTATTGGCTTTTATAGGTATTAAAATGTTAGGGCATGGTTATTTAAAAGCATGGGGCTTTACTACCGAACATTCGCTGATTATTATCGTAGCTATTTTGGCAATCAGTATTATAGCATCATTGGCTTTCCCTAAGAAAAAAGGGATTAAGAGCTGAGTAGTTTATCTTACACGTTTCTTATTATCGCTTACAAAAGCCTCCCATCCGGTATAAGTTTTACTTTTGCCACCAGAAGTAATCTTTTGAAAAGAGTGACAAACAGCCACTGCCAAGCCATCTGTAGCGTCTAAAAACTCTGGGGTTTCTTTAAAATTAAGCAATCTCTGTAGCATAGCTGCTACCTGCTCTTTGCTGGCGGTTCCATGCCCGGTTATCGATTGTTTTACCTTTCGGGGCGCATATTCACATACCGGTATATTTTTGGCCAAAGCTGCAGCCATAGCTATGCCTTGTGCACGGCCCAACTTTAACATTACCTGTATATTTTTACCATAAAAAGGTGCTTCAAGGGCTAAAGCATCAGGGTTATATTGCTCAATTAATGCGGTTGTTTTTTCAAAGATGCGTTGCAGTTTCAGGAAATGATCATCTAGGTAGTCCATTCTTACTACCCCCATGCTCAACAGCTCCATTTTATTTCCTTTTTCTAAAATAACACCATAACCCATAATGGCCGTACCGGGGTCTATCCCCATAATAATACGTTCCTTTTTTTCAACCAACATAAAACAATATTAAGCATATTTGTACATACAAACGTTAATATTTTGACATCAGGCCTTAAAAAATCTTTTTCCTTATTACTTAAAATCGCTATTGTAGCTTTTGCTTTTTGGTTCATTTATACCAAGCTGATCAGTAATAACGACCTTAAAAAGTTTGTATCACTTATTCAAAGCATCCCTGTATCAGAAGTTTACCTGTATTTAGGTATTGTTTTTACACTCATGCTCATCAATTGGGGTTTGGAGGCAGTTAAATGGAAAAGGCTAATTGCTCAGGTAGAACAAATCTCGTTGTGGCGAGCTATTGAATCTGTATTCTGTGGTTTAACATGGGCCATCTTTACACCCAATCGCTTAGGCGAATATGGTGGTAGGGTTTTCTTCTTATCACCTAAAAGACGTATTGCCGGTGTGGTTGTCATGACAGTTGGCAACATTGGTCAATTGGTATTAACCAATGTATTTGGAGCCATTGCCATCTGTATTTTTGTGTATCGTTTTACCACTTTAGAACCTATTTTATTCTTTGCGCTTTGCATACTGGCCTTTGCTTTTGCCACATTCTTTTTGGTTTTCTATTTCAATATCAAATGGGTTAACGGCATTTTACTTTCCATAAAATTTACCCGAAAGTACAAAAGGTTTTACGCCTTTCTGGCCCGATACAAAAAAGCTGAACTGTTTAAAATATTAATGATCTGCCTGGTTCGTTATACTGTTTTCACTTCTCAGTATCTAATCATGTTTATGTGGCTGGTACCCTCGCTTGCCTTTACAGATATTTTAATGTTGGTACCCATTTTATTCTTTGTGCAATCTTCACTACCCTCATTAGATCTATTTGATATAGGCATAAGAAGTGTAACAGGGTTGTTTTTCTTTAAGTTTGTTACCCAGCAAAATACAGCAGTTGTGGCATGTATTGCAAGTATTTGGCTCATCAATATTATAATTCCTGCTATATTAGGCTCTTATTTTGTATTTAAACTCAATTTCTTTGGAAATACTCAGCGCAATTAATTATTTCTCTGCTTTTTTAGCCGTTATTTATGTGCTTGTGGTCTGTTTTTTTATCATAGGCTGGATTCGCATTAAATATTACCAACCTACTGCCAAAACCGGTACTACAATGGTATCTATTATTATTGCTGCACGTAACGAAGAAGATAAAATTGAAGCTACCATAAGTGATGTATTAAACCAGAATTACAACAAAGACCTCTTTGAGTTGATTATCATAGACGATAATTCTACCGACAGCACAGCATCGATCATCAGTTCTTATGCCGACAAGGGCGTGATCCTGCTTCAGTTAAAAGAAGACAAACTCATCAATTCATACAAGAAAAAAGCCATACAAACCGCTATTGGGCAAGCCAAAGGCTCATTGATCATTACTACTGATGCCGATTGCCGCATGGATTCCGACTGGTTAAAAACCATTGTAAATTATTACGAGGAGAATGGCTTTAAAATGATTTCATCACCGGTAGCTTACTTTCAGGAAAAGAACTGGTTCGAAAATGCCCAATCTCTTGAATTTTCCTATTTAATAGGTTTGGGGGCTTCAACCATAGGCAATAAAAACCCAAGTACCTGTAACGGTGCAAATCTGGCCTATGAAAAGAAAGCTTTTTTTGAAGTTGGCGGATTTACGGGCATTGATGACCTGGCATCGGGAGATGACGAATTGCTTTTACATAAAATGGCAGCGCTGTATGGCAATAAAATAGGTTTTTTAAAAAACAGAGAAGCGGTAGTTTACACACATGCCAAACCCAATTTAAAAGAGTTTATACAACAACGCAGACGTTGGGCGTCTAAAAGTACCCGATACAAAGAAAAATCAGTGATTATTCTAGGTGTAAGTATCTGGCTCTTTAACCTGAGTATTATTGTTAACGCTTTACTGGCTATATTTTTTCCTGAATCCCTACCCTTTTTACTCTTTCAGTTAGGTATTAAATTCGTTGCAGAGTTTATTTTTCTGTATAAAGTAACCGATTTCTTTAAACGCAGGACTCTGCTAGGTTTATTGCCTGTTTTAACCCTTTTGCATATAATTTACATTGTTTATATTGGCATCGCCGGAAATTCAGGCAAATACAACTGGAAAGGAAGAATGGTTAAGTAATAATGAGCAACAGCCCATCAAAAAAAATCTGGATTAAATTTAAACGCAATAAACTGGCTGTAGCTGGTTTAATTTTTATCTCTCTTTTAGTCATCTTAGGCACTTTAGGTTATTTGATCACTCCCGATCAAACACCTTATGCCAATACCATGCATCTGCAGCTGAGTAATAAAAAACCAGGCAGATCATTCGAGTTTCTGATCATCAGTCGTAACGATAAAGTAAAGCAGGTTAATTTCTTTAATAAAATGCTTTTTGGGCAGGAAGCCAATTTTAAAAGTGTTCCCATTACTTCTTATCGGGTTAGCCAAAATAAGGTTTATGCCCGCGAGTATATTGGTGATGATGAACAGGCCGAAGAAAAAGCCTATCCTTTAGTGAGTGGAGAAAACACTTACAAACAAACTTTTTATTTAGGTACAGATATTTATGGTCGCGATTTAATGAGCCGCCTTATTTTAGGCATCAGGGTTTCGCTTTCTGTAGGCTTAATGGCTGTGATCATTTCCCTCTTTATTGGAGTGGGCTTAGGTGCCATTGCCGGTTATTTTGGCGGAAAAGTTGATGCTGCCGTAAGCTGGTTCATGAATGTAATCTGGTCATTACCTTCGCTATTATTGGTTATAGCCATTTCGTTTGCTTTGGGTAAAGGTTTTTGGCAGATTTTTATTGCCGTTGGCCTTTCTACCTGGGTTGATGTAGCCCGCTTAGTTCGCGGACAGGTGATGGCTTTAAAGCAGGTTGAATTTGTTGAAGCTTCAAAAGCCTTGG
Source organism: Pedobacter montanisoli (assembly GCF_022809115.1). Classification (GTDB taxonomy): domain Bacteria; phylum Bacteroidota; class Bacteroidia; order Sphingobacteriales; family Sphingobacteriaceae; genus Pedobacter; species Pedobacter montanisoli. The sequence continues at coordinate 243,992 of NZ_JALGBH010000001.1, forward strand.
GCTTTTCAACTTCACGCACCATTGTAAGACATATTTTACCCAATATAGCTGGCCCTATTTTAGTGGTAGCTTCTGCAAATTTTGCTTCTGCAATTTTATTAGAAACAGGCTTGAGCTTTTTAGGTTTTGGTGCACAGCCACCTATGCCAAGCTGGGGCGGCATGATCAAAGAACATTATGGTTACATCATTATGGATGCTGCTTATTTAGCTGTTTTACCAGGTTTAGCCATTATGCTTACCGTGTACGCCTTTAATCTGGTGGCCATTAGTTTACGTGATGCCTTTGATGTTAAAGGACAAAATGCAAGTATATAAGCACTATTTAGGCACTTAAATACAAATAAGTATTAATTTTGTATCATGCTGCTAAACTGTTACCAACAAGATTTGATTGAAGCCGGCTGTGATGAGGCCGGAAGAGGCTGCCTTGCAGGTCCGGTTTTTGCTGCTGCCGTTATCCTCCCTAAAGATTTTTATCTGGAAGGGCTGGATGACTCAAAAAAACTCAACCATAAACAACGCGAAACGCTCAGACCTTTAATTGAAGACCAGGCCATTGCTTGGGCTGTAGGCGTAGTTGATCATGAGGAAATTGACCGCATTAATATTTTAAATGCTTCTTTTTTGGCTATGCATAGAGCTATTGAGCAACTCAAAATTAAACCCGGTTATTTAGTTATTGATGGCAACCGATTTAAAAGCTACCCCTCTATTCAGCATAGTTGCATCATCAAAGGCGATGGGAAATACCTGAATATTGCCGCAGCTTCTGTATTAGCCAAAACACATCGTGATGCTTATATGGATGAACTTGATAAGCTTCACCCACAATACGAGTGGAGAAAAAATAAAGGCTACCCTACCATTACACATCGCAAAGTGGTGATTGAACAGGGCATGTCGCCATTCCATCGAAAAACCTTTCAGGTTAGCTCCCCACAACTCAGCATTAACTTTATTGAAGAAGAGTAGTTATGAAAGTGCTTTTGCTGACAAACCGGGTTCCTTTTCCGCCCAATAATGGGTATTCTATTGTAGTTTACAATACAATTAAAGGGCTATTGAGGCAAAATGCAGAGATTACCTTATTCAGTATCAATAGTTCAAAACATTATGTTGATGTAGATGATATTTATGATCCTGTTTTTGAAAAGATAGATTTCCATTCTTATCATATCAACACCGAAGTAAATATCTGGGACGCATTCTTTAACATTTTCTCATCAGATTCTTATAATGTTTCACGCTTTTATAGCGACGAAGCTGCTAAGCTGCTGGAGAACATTTTACGGGAAAAAGAATTTGATGTTATACAATTTGAAGGCTTATTTGTTGTTCCCTATCTTGATACAGTAAAAGCGCTTAGCCATGCTAGATTAATTTATCGTGCTCATAATATAGAACATGATATCTGGGAGCGACTGGCAGTAAAAGAACATTTCAGGCCTAGAAAAAAATACCTCGAATTTTTAGCCCGACGACTTAAAATATATGAAACCGAACAAATCAACAGGTTTCACCAGATTTTTGCTATCAGTCAACGTGATAAGCAGAAATTTGTATTGATGGGTTGTCAAACCAAGTTGGATGTTTTTCCTGTGGCCATAGATCTGGCAAAATATAAAGTAGATGTTTCTAAAACCGTTTACCCTACTTTATTTCATTTAGGCGCTATGGACTGGCGGCCTAACAAAGAAGGATTAGCCTGGTTTTTAGATGAAGTATGGCCCGATATAGAAAGCCTTAGTCGCGAACTTCGCTTTTATATAGCTGGGAAAAATATGCCCAGAGATTTTTTCGAGTACGATTCTGATAATCTTATTGTAGAAGGTGAAGTTTTTGACGCCGTTGACTTTATCAACAGCAAAGCAATTATGATTGTACCTATTTTAACTGGTACAGGTATGCGGGTAAAAATTATTGAAGGTATGGCCATGCAGAAATGTATCATTGCCACCACAGCCGCAGCCGAGGGCATAGAATACCAGCATAAAAAGAACATCCTTATCGCTGATACCACAGATGAGTTTTATCGCCTGATTTTACAATGCCTAACACAACCTGGTATTATACAGGAGATTGGCATGAATGCCCGTATTACTGCAAAAACCAATCATGATATCTATCAGGTCACAGAAAAAATGTATGAATCTTATAAAAATTTAGTAGAAACTGCTTAAATCTGATCATCATCTTTAAACCATAATTAAAAAAAGATATCATATATCAATAAAAGTAATCATTCTAACAGATAGCTTTGCACAAACTAAAAATCCTGATAAAAATGAAATTAAAAAACTCTTTAACTTTAGCATTGGCTCTTGTAGCTAGCTTTGCATTTTTTGCTTTTACAACAAAACCTACCGCTTACACCGTTGATGCGACCAAATCAAGCATTACTTGGGAGGGAAAGAAATTTGCCGGTTCTCATAACGGTACAGTTGGTTTAACCTCTGGTACTTTAGGTTTTAATGGTAACAACTTAGCCGAAGGTAACTTTGTAGTAAACATGACTTCTATTAAAGACGCTGACGGAAATGCCAGTTTAGAAAAACACTTAAAAGCAGACGATTTCTTTGGGGCTGATAAATTTCCATCTGCATCTTTCGCTATTAAAAAAGTTGAAGGTAAAGGAGCTAAAGTAAATATAACTGGCGATTTAACCATTAAAGGTGTTACACAATCAGTTACTTTCCCGGCAAACATTACTTGGAACGCAGATAAAACCGTAACCGCTACTGCAGAAAAAATTAAAATAGACAGGACTAAATATGGTATTCAATATAAGTCTAAATCAATTTTCAGCAATATTGGCGATAATTTCATCTATGATGAGTTTATTATCAACGTAAAACTTGTTGCAAGCAAGTAATCGCAAACAAAAAAAGAAAGATCCGGTTTTTAATAAACCGGTTTTTTTTTGTAAAAAAATTGATGCAGCTTTTTTATTATATTGCAGTAATTTACATTTGCCTACATTCCACAAGGAATACACACACAACTTAAAATTTAAAATGGTTGATAAAACAGTCAATCTGCTGGTTATAGATGATGATGACATCAATATCTTCATTATCAAAAAAATAGTCGAAAAAACCGACTATGATGTAAAGATGTTGTCTAAAAACAATGGACAACAGGCTATAGATTACATCAAAGAGCTCATAGAAAACCACGCAGAGTTACCTCATCTGATGCTCATAGATATTAACATGCCGGTTTTAAACGGTTGGGAATTTATCGAGGCTTTTGAAAGTCTTAACATTCAAACGCCAATTGATATGTATATGCTTTCCTCCTCCGTTTACGAGAACGATATCGAAAAAGCCAAAACCTACAAAACAATAAAGGGCTTTATCTCAAAACCCCTCTCTATTGAAAAATTAAAAGAACTAATTAACGACATTCTCTCTAAATAATCTGAAACTTCTCTCCATCAAACCCAATATAAGCCTGTGTTTTTGATTTAGAATGGTAAAACAGACATTTCCAGTTTTCCTGAGCTGCTTTGTGTCCAAATTCATCGCGTAGCTCCATCGCTTTTCTTCCATCATAATCATATTTAGCAATAAATTTCCGCAAAAGCTCTTCTGGTTCGGGCAGAACATCTCCACCAAAAAACACTTTATCTTCACCATCATCAAACAAAAACACCTGATGATACGGACAATGTGCTCCAGTTAATTCATAACTCACCTCATCTGTCAGTTTTCCTGAACCTTCTACCAATTCAATTTGTGCATTACGCTGTATAAACTCAAAGATTTCAGGATGATAAGAAGAAGATTTACTCGAAAAGGCAGTTTCCCACTCACCCCTCTGCATCACATAAGTAGCATGCGGAAAACTCAATTCTACTTTGCCATTATAGCTATGTACCATACCTCCTGAATGATCAAAATGCAAGTGAGACATTAAAACCATGCTCACATCTTCGGGTTCAAAACCGGCTTCACGGATATGATGATGCAATTGAAGATTGCCTTGCTCATCACTATAACCCAAACCTGTATCTAAAAGCATCAGTTCGTTTCCACACTTTACCAGAAAAGGCTGTACATGAATAAATAAGGATGCCGGCCTGTCTTTAAAATTATCTTTAAGCGGATCAAAAGGAATAAATTTCTTAGTGGCATCTACTGAGTATGAACCTTCTTTAAGTGTAAAAACCTGAATAGACATTGTTTTATAGATAAAAATTAAATTGATATATTTACGAGCAATACTGCAAATATAATTAACCCGTATGAGCTTAACCTCATATGATTGTCTGCTTACATAAAATTTGCTCAAAAAACATTTAACAGCCAATGCAAAAACGATGGGTAAACACCAACCATGCCAACCAAAACACCGTTAATGCGCTTGCCGAACAACTCAATATAGATACTACGCTGGCCCGGATATTGGTGCAGCGCAACATTCATACATTTAACGAGGCAAAAGATTTTTTCAGACCCCAGCTTAGTCAATTACATGATCCTTTTTTAATGAAAGACATGCGGAAGGCTGTGAGCAGGATTAATCTGGCTATCCAAAACAATGAAAAAATATTGGTTTACGGTGATTATGACGTAGATGGAACCACTGCCGTAACACTACTTTACAGCTTTTTGCTCCAATTTACCAGTCTTGTTGCTTACTATATACCAGACAGGCATAGCGAAGGTTATGGTATCTCAACTACTGGTATTGATTATGCAAAAGCTCATGGCTTTAGCCTCATCATTGCGCTCGATTGTGGCATTCGTTCAATTGATAAAGTTGAATACGCTAATGATATGAGCATAGATTTTATCATTTGTGATCACCACTTACCAGGTGATGAAATACCCAATGCAATTGCTGTTTTAGACCCTAAAATCAACGATTGCGCTTATCCTTTTAAAGAACTGTCGGGATGCGGAATAGGGTTTAAACTGGCGCAAGCCTATTGTATAGATCATGATTTAGATGCCGATTTATATCTCCGCTACCTTGATCTGTGTGCAGTAAGTATTGCTGCCGATATTGTACCCATTGTTGATGAGAACAGAATATTGGCCCATTTTGGATTGGCAAAACTGAACCAAAATCCTGTTATGGGTCTAAAATACCTGATGCAGTCTTCGGGCAAAACAGAAAAATACACCATTGGCGATGTGGTTTTTCTCATCGCCCCTCGTATAAATGCCGCCGGGCGCATGGGACACGCTAAAGATGCAGTTAAGATGTTATTAAGCTCTCATCCCGATTTAGCAGAAGAATACAGTTCTTATATTAACTTACAAAACGATACCCGTAAATCATTTGACCAAAGCATAACACAAGAAGCATTATCCATTATTGGCAATAGTGATGTATTAATACAGCGAAAAACAACCGTTGTTTTCCAGGATAGCTGGAACAAAGGCGTAATAGGCATTGTGGCATCCCGTTTAATAGAGACTTATTACCGCCCTACCATTGTACTTACAGAATCAAACGGTAAATACACCGGATCTGCCCGTAGTGTTTTGGGTTATGATCTTTATGAAGCGCTTTTATTGTGCAGCGACTTGCTTGAGCAGTTTGGCGGACATAAATATGCTGCAGGTTTAACCATTAAACCCGAGAACCTGAATGCTTTTTCACAAAAGTTTGAGGAAGTGGTTTCTGCAAGTATAGACCCTATCCTCTTGGTTCCACAAATTACCATAGATGCCGATTTGGAATTGAAACAGATCAATGGAAAGTTTCACAGGATCTTAGCTCAGATGGCACCTTTCGGACCTCAAAATATGGCTCCTGTTTTTGTAAGTCATGGCATAAGTTTTGTCGGTTTCCCGCAAGTTGTGGGTACAAATCATCTTAAAATATCGGTAAAACAACAAAATTCACCTATTTTTGAAGCTATAGGTTTCAATTTGGGCCATTATGCAAGCTTGCTTAATTCTAAAAGTGTATTCTCCATATGTTACACCATTGAAGAAAACAACTGGAAAGACAACAAGCGTTTGCAGTTAAACATTAAAGACATCAGAATAGCTACAGAAACGCATGACGATCATTTCTTTAGCAATTAAAATATTAAACTAAATGATATTAAAGGCTGAACATCTTATTAAAAAATACAAACAGCGTACAGTTGTAAACGACGTTTCTTTTGAAGTAAGCCAAGGCGAAATTGTAGGTTTATTAGGTCCTAACGGAGCAGGGAAAACCACTTCTTTTTATATGATTGTAGGTTTGATCAAACCCAATGAAGGTACCATTTTACTCGATGGACATGACATTACCAAAGATCCAATGTACAGACGTGCTCAAAAAGGCATCGGCTATCTTGCACAGGAAGCCAGTGTTTTCAGAAAACTTTCTGTTGAAGATAATATCATGGCTATTTTAGAAATGACCTACGATAATCATGAAGAAAGACGCGAAAAGCTTGAAGAACTTATTGCTGAATTTAGCCTGCATAAAGTACGCAAAAACAGAGGTGACCTTTTATCAGGTGGTGAGCGACGCCGTACAGAGATTGCCAGAGCTTTAGCTGCAAATCCTAATTTTATTTTATTAGATGAGCCCTTTGCGGGCGTTGACCCTATTGCAGTAGAAGAAATCCAAAGCATTGTAGCTAAGCTTAAGAACAAGAATATAGGCATCTTAATTACCGACCACAACGTACAGGAAACCTTATCTATCACAGACCGGGCTTATTTACTTTTTGAAGGAAAGATTCTTGAATCTGGTACTCCTGAAGTTTTAGCAGCCAATGAAATGGTTAGAAAAGTTTACCTGGGCTCTAATTTTGTTTTACGAAGAAAAAAACTGTAATCTACCATGGCTATAGTCAATTCCATTTTTACCTGGTATATGAAAAAGCGGATCCACCAGATCGAGCTTTTTAAGAAGTACCCTTTAGAAGTGCAGGATGAATGGCTTCATACACTGATCTCAAGCGCAGAGAATACAGAATGGGGTAAATTCTACGATTACAAATCTATACTTACGGCCGAACAGTTTAAAGAGCGTGTACCGCTACAAACTTACGATACCTTAAAACCTTATATAGAACGGATGCTAAAAGGCGAAGAGAATATTCTCTGGCCTTCAGAAATCAAGTGGTTCGCAAAATCATCGGGTACTACCAGCGACAGAAGCAAATTCATTCCGGTGTCTGAAGAAGCATTGGAAGAATGCCACTTTAAAGGTGGTAAAGATATGCTTTCCATTTATTGCAATAACCAACCCGATACGCAGGTTTTTACAGGTAAAGGGCTTGTATTAGGAGGTAGCCATCAGATCAATCAGCTTTGCCAGGATATACGTTATGGCGATCTCTCTGCTGTATTGATCAAGAACCTACCCATCTGGGCAGAGTATTACCGTACGCCCGATATGTCTATTGCACTCATGGACAACTATGAGGTCAAAATGGATAAAATGGCAGAGGCCACCATTAAAGAAAATGTAACCAGCATTTCTGGTGTACCTACCTGGACTATCGTCTTAGCTAAAAAAGTACTGGCCTTAACAGGCAAAAACAATCTGCTTGAAGTATGGCCTAATTTAGAAGTATATTTTCATGGTGCAGTAAATTTTGCGCCATATCGCGAGCAGTTTAAACAGCTTATCCCTTCACCAAATATGTATTATTTAGAAACTTATAATGCATCTGAAGGTTTCTTCGGCATACAAGACCAGCCTAATTCTGAGGAATTACTGCTTATGCTGGATTATGGGATTTACTATGAGTTTTTACCGCTTGATCGTATTGACGATGAGCAACCCAAAACATTATCACTAGAAGAAGTTGAGCTGTATAAAAATTATGCGGTTGTTATTTCTACCAATGCTGGTTTATGGCGTTATATGATAGGCGATACGATACAATTCACTTCCTTAGCTCCTCACCGCATTAAGATTACCGGCAGAACCAAACATTTTATCAATGCTTTTGGAGAAGAAGTGATTATTGACAATGCTGAAAATGCTTTAATTAAGGCCTGTGAGACTACACAAGCAAAAATAAGGGATTATACCGCCTGCCCTATTTATTTTCAGGGAGAAGAAGCCGGAGGGCATGAATGGATCATTGAATTTGAGCATCAACCGAACGACTTTGAAAAATTTATCGATGTATTAGATCAGACCTTACGTGAGGTTAATTCTGACTATGATGCCAAACGCTTTAAAGATATGGCTCTACGCAGACCTAAAGTGCATAATGCGCCAAACGGAACATTCTATAACTGGATGAAACAACGGGGCAAATTAGGAGGGCAGCACAAAGTACCACGCTTGGCTAACAGCAGAGAATACGTAGATGAAATCCTAAATCTAATCTGATTAATATAAAAATGGGGAGATTAATCTCCCCATTTCCATTCTCCAGCAATTTTTAAAGGCTCTTTTAGTTTATTCTTTTCTAAAAATTCTTTCAGGCTTTTATCATCAAAACGCTTAACAGGTATTACAGGTGTATTGGCTAAAGCATAAGTAAGCATAGCAGAATACCTCACTGTATTTTTCATTCCTTGTTCATCAACCAAATGAAATCCGTCTCCGTCAGAGTGATAGTATGGCCCAGAGTTATTGGGTAATCTGCCGCCTGCACCACCTCCCGTAGTTACACCTTCTAACATAAACGGCTGATGATCGCTATGCAATCCCGCGCCAACATTGAATAAATTTTTAAATCCTGTATCTATTTTAGCCACCTGTGCTCCCCAATTGGTAAATTGGTTTTTCATTTCATCACGTGTGGTACTAAATCCCTTTGGATCATTGGTCATATCATAATTAAGCATAAACCTGATCTGATCTAAACTTTTATTTTTCTTAGCAGCTTCAACATAGGCTTTTGAACCTAATAAGCCTTGTTCTTCGCCCATAAACATCACAAATTCTACCGTTCTCTTTGATTTTAAGCCTAACTTTTTAAATGTTCTTGCCATATCTAAAACAGAGAAAGAACCTATACCGTTATCAATCGCTCCGGTAGCCAGATCCCAGCTGTCTAAATGTCCGCCTACTACTATCTTTTCATTTGGTAAAGAAGTTCCCTTAATGGTGGCAATTACATTTCTTGCTTTAATTAAGCCTGAGAAATTGGTCATGTTAATACGTGCATACTGTGGTGCAGCTTTAACTTCATTTTTTAAGTTCATACCATCTTCAAGGCCAATACATACCGCTGGTATAGGAATAAGCTTTCCAGTAACAGAAGCTGTCCCTGTTAACAGAACACCACCTTTTACCTGGTTGATAATAATTACACCTACAGCACCATATTTGGTTGCAATAGCTGTTTTTTCAGATCGGTGCAATGAGGGTGTACCTTTAGGCGAGCCCGGAAGAACGCCCAAATATATCAGGGCTATTTTACCTTTAACTTTATCTTTTAAAGGCTCGTAATCTGCTTCTAAACCATTACCAACATCAATAATCTCGGCACTTACATTGGCTTCTACCGGTGAATGTGCCAGAGTTACAGCTTTAACCGTTTTTAAATTTGACAGGCTGTTTCCTATTTCAACTTTTAAGGTTTTTCTGTCCCAGCTTTCTACCTCAAAAGGTTGGTACTTTACGTCAAGTCCATAAGATTTCAATAGATTATAAGCATACTCTTCAGCTTTTTTACCATTGGCAGAGCCAGTTAAGCGATGTCCTATCTTATTTGTTGCATCCTTTAAATTCTGATAAGCCTGCGAGTTTTTTTGTACCTCGCTATTAATTTTTTCAAATGTGCTGCTAAAATTGTCCTGGGCGGCTACAGTTAAACCGGCACAAACCAAAGCAAGCGTTGCTAATCTTTTGAAATTCATAATTTGTCCATTTTTGTTCAATGAAGTTAAAACTTTTGTAATATACCTAAAGCATATCCCAATTTTTTTACAGAGTTTGTGGCGTAATTCTTCTTCTCCGGTTTTTATAGTATTTGATTCCAGCATAAATAAGAGCCGCTACAACAAAAAGCATCCACAGCTTGGTAAGTAATAAGATAAACTCCTTAAATATGATCCAGCCATCTACAATGTTCAACCACAATCTCGTAAAAAATCCCGGTTTAAAATCATATAGGTTATCATTAGCAATAACAGTAGCCTGAATAGTATTATCCTGATAAAAATTAAGGGTTATGGTGCTATATTTTACCCGATTATTGATATCCATGTTTCCAATTTTTTTATCAACCAAATCGTCTTTAATATAAAGTGAACTTTCTACATTATTTGATTTAGGTAAGGCAACTTTATTGATTTGCTTAACAGCTTCTTCCCTATTTTGTACTTTCATTTGATTAGCCAAATAAGAAATGCTCTGATCATCTATTTTTAACGATTGGCTATTTACAAACAAGGCCATTTTTGCTACTTCATTTGTAAAATCATCTAGTTTCTCTGCGGGAATTTTTGCTACCAGGTAAGCCTCTTTTCTATAAGCAGTGATTTCTTTCAGAGAATCTGCAGAAAGTTTGAATTTATCGGTACTTTGTATCGAACTGTTTATAGAAACTTCTGCAATAGCACCTCCCTCTGCTTTGATTTTGGTGCTTAACAGTTCTTTGGTCTGCTGTACATCTTTTACTCTGAAATTCATATCTGCCGTTTTAATAATTTTAGGCAGATCCGCTACTGCGGTGGTATCGGCAGTTATTTCAGCGGTTTGTGCATACTCTTTATTACTATTGCTGTTACATCCAAAAAAGATGAATAAAGCAGCAAGCAAATACATGTGGTTCTTTTTCATAAAATTAGGTTTTTATTACAGCTTAATGCTTTGATCATAAAAAGGTAACCCTAAAAGACAGACACATATAAAAAACAAAAGCCACGTTGTTCATTTCAACGTGGCTTAAATATTTTTTAAAAAAGGGTTATTTTGCGTTCAGAATTCTAAAAACAGCTTTGCATGCTAAGATTGTTCCAACTGCTAAAATGGCCCAAGAAATAATTGAAAGCATTCTTGAATCATAAGCGAAACGTAAGAAAACGCCAACAATACCAACAATTACACCAATTACAATATTTATATAAATACTTGATTGGTTTGCAGCTTCCATGCTGCTTTCTCTTTCTTTAGCATCCATGAGTTTTTATTTTGATTTTATGTTACAAAAATAGCATTTATTGGTAATTTACCTCATTTATTTTTAATAAGTTTTTAGCTTATCGAGACGTTGCTTAGCTTTTTCAGCATCAGTGAACTTACCTTCTTTGTAAAGCAACTTTTCCCAGTCGCCATACATCGGATTTGGCAGCACAATAAACTTTGTTCCAAACATTTTCTGGTGCAAATCAACCTGTTCCTTAGTGTCTTTACCTTCACGGTAAAAAACATTAGAAAAATCGCTCAGATTATCTCCGCAAAGCAATAAGATATTATATTTCTCTGCTATTTTCTGACGGCGTGGTTCTTTATCAGAGGTTTTATCTTTTAGCACAATATGTTCTTCATCTACAAAAGGGAAGCCTAATCTTTTAAGGTTTTCAATAGTGCCTTTTCTATCTGCTTCATCACGGTTGGTTACGTAAAAAGTTTCTACGTTTTTACTAGCTGCGAATTTTAAAAATGACAATGCTCCCGGTACAGTATCAGCCATAGCTTTCGAAGTCCAGGTTGTCCAATCTGCAGGTACGTAACTTACCCCATGCTGGATTTCATAACCTTGAAAACGAGAGTTATCAATAATAGTTTCATCTGCATCAACAATTACACAGTTAGGCTTACCATTTTGGTTTTCCCATAAAGCTTCTTTTAAAGACAATCTAGCAAAATTATAGGCCTGAAAAGCCAGAGCTCTATATTCGCCACTATATTGTTGCCATAGCACCGCATTAGTCCAATCTCTTTCTGGTCCAGCTTTCTGTGCAAAAAGCATTACGGGTGATAACAGCAATGCCAATACAAAAGATCTTATTCTCATCTCATTATTTTTTTTGCAAAGATAGATATTAAAAATGCAATTATTTTAGAAATGTACTGCTTGAGCGAGACACAAAAAAAGCCATCCCTTTTTAAGGATGGCTGTATATATTTGATGTAAACGGGAATTATCCGTTTAGTGCTGCTGCACCACTTACAATCTCTGTTAATTCAGTTGTAATAGCAGCCTGACGAGCCTGGTTATATGCCAGTTTTAATGATTTTAATAAATCACCAGCATTTTCAGTGGCTTTATCCATAGATGTCATACGTGCACCGTGCTCTGATGCATGAGAATCTAATACGGCTTTATATAACTGTATTTTGATTGATTTTGGAATTAACTGCTCCACGATTTCTTCTTGGCTCGGCTCCAAAATATAATCTACATTATTGGTTTTAACGTTTGCTGTTTCTTCTGTTTTTGGAAGAGGTAATAATTGTTCAGAAGTTAAAATTTGAACAGCAGCATTTTTAAACTTATTGTAAACTAATTCAACTCTGTCAAACTCGCCATCTTCAAAGCCTTTCATGATAGACTCTGTAATCTTGGTCACGTTTTCAAAAGTTAAAGCTGAATACACATCGTTATTATTGCCAATAACTTTATAGTTGCGTTTTTCGTAAAAATCCTGGGTCTTTTTACCAATAGAAACAATGCTAACATTTCCTTTTTTAAATTGCTCACTGTATTTTGTAGCTATTAAATTGTTAGCCGTTTTAATTACGTTCATATTGAAAGCCCCAGCCAAACCACGGTTTGAGGAGATCACAACAATTAAAACCTTATTAGGCTCACGCTCTTCAATAAAAGGTGAAGATGTGCCTTCTAAGCTTGCCGAAAGATTTCCTAAAATCTCTTTCAGTTTTGTTGCATACGGACGTAATTGAACAATAGCATTTGTAGCACGTTTTAACTTGGCAGCCGACACCATTTTCATAGCTTTGGTGATCTGCTGAGTTGATTGTACTGATGCTATACGGTTTCTTACTTCTTTTAAATTCGCCATTTGTTAGTATTTAGCAGTCAGTATTTAGTAATTAGACCAAAATCTAAATACTAAATACCAGCTACTTATAATCTAATTAATATTTACTTGAAATTTCTTTTGCTACAGTATCTAACACACCTGTAATTGCATCATCAAATTTACCTGCTTTTAATGCTGCTAAAGTGTCTGCATGACGTAGCTCTAAAGCCTGTAAATACTCTGCTTCAAATTCTTTAACTTTATTAATCGGTACATTACGCATTAGGTTTTTAGTACCTGCATAAACAATCGCAACTTGTTTCTCTACCGTAAATGGTGAGAATTGAGCTTGTTTCAACATTTCTACGTTACGAGCACCTTTATCTAATACCGATTTAGTAGCCGCATCTAAATCAGAACCGAATTTAGAGAAGGCCTCTAGCTCACGGTATTGTGCTTGGTCTAACTTTAAAGTACCAGCAACTTTTTTCATTGATTTGATTTGTGCGTTACCACCTACACGTGATACAGAGATACCTACGTTAATTGCCGGACGGATACCTGAGTTAAACAAGTTCGACTCTAAGAAAATCTGACCATCAGTAATTGAAATTACGTTAGTAGGGATATATGCAGAAACGTCACCAGCCTGAGTTTCGATAATTGGCAATGCAGTTAATGAACCGCCACCTTTAACGATACCTTTGATAGACTCTGGCAAGTCGTTCATGCTTTTAGCGATCTCATCGTTAGCATTGATTTTCGCAGCTCTTTCTAACAAACGACTGTGTAGATAGAACACATCACCTGGATAAGCTTCACGACCTGGAGGACGTTTCAATAATAAAGAAACCTCACGGTAAGCCACAGCTTGTTTAGACAAATCATCATAAACAATTAAAGCCGGACGTCCAGTATCACGGAAGAACTCACCAATAGCTGCACCCGCAAATGGAGCGTAGAACTGTAATGGAGCAGGTTCAGCAGCAGAAGCAGCCACAACAACAGTATAAGCCATTGCACCGTTTTCTTCTAAAGTACGTACAACGTTTGCTACTGTACTTGCTTTTTGACCACAAGCTACATAGATACAGAATACAGGGTTACCTGCTTCATAAAATTCTTTCTGGTTGATGATGGTATCGATACAAACCGCAGTTTTACCAATCTGACGGTCACCAATAACCAACTCACGTTGACCACGGCCAATTGGAATCATCGCATCGATAGCTTTGATACCAGTTTGTAGAGGTTCGTTTACCGGCTGACGATAGATTACCCCAGGTGCTTTACGCTCTAAAGGCATTTCGTAAGTTTCACCTAAAATTGGTCCTTTACCATCAATTGGCTCTCCAAGGGTGTTAACCACACGGCCTAACATACCTTCACCAACTTTAATCGAAGCAATTTTCTTAGTACGTTTTATGGTATCACCTTCTTTGATCTCGTCTGATGGGCCTAACAATACCACACCTACGTTATCTTCTTCAAGGTTTAACACGATACCTTGTAAACCGTTGGCAAACTCAACAAGCTCACCACTTTGTACTTTAGTTAAGCCATAAACACGTGCAATACCATCGCCTACCTGCAATACGGTACCCACTTCTTCAAGCTCAGCTTCTGATTTAAAGCCCGCCAATTGTTGTCTTATAATTGCCGAAACTTCGTCTGGTCTTACCTCTACCATAATTTTATTTATTGTTTTCTATTTGAAAATGTAAATCCTGTGTTTCTTTCTTTATTAATGTTTGCAGGCTTATGCTATACCTTGAGCAAACTCTTTTTTCAATTTATTTAAGCTGCTGGCAATAGAAGCATCAAATTGTCTGTCGCCAACTTTTAAAATAAAACCGCCGATAAGGTTAGTGTTAACTTTCTCTTTAATTACTACCTGTTTAGCATTTAATTCTTTTTTAACTAAAGCTGTAATTTCTTCTTTATTAGCTTCTGTTAATGTATTTGCCGATGTTACTTCAGCGGTAACAATGCCATTTAAAGCATTGTATTGTGCTATAAACTGTTTTGAAATAGCGAATAATAACTCTGAACGACCTTTGGTAATTACCAGATTAAAAAACGTTTGAGTTAAGGTATGTACTTTATCTTTCATTATACCTGATACAATACCTTGTTTTTTATCTAAAGGTACAATCGGGTTTTTTAAAATAGCTTCTAATTCACTATTCTCATCCACCACATGCTCAAAAAAAACCATATCGTTCTTTACCTCTTCTAAAGCATTTTGCTCTTTAGAAAGATCTATTAACGATTTTGCGTATCTGGCTGCTGCTTTACTTGACATATTTGTTAGTATTGAGATGTGAGACTGAAGAAATGAGAACGTTTCATCTCAAATCTGGTATCTCAAATCTAGTATCTCACTCTAGTTTAATTCAACGTCTTTTAACAAATTGTTAACCAACTCCTGTTGTTTGTTCTTATCATCTAACTGATTGCGCAACACACGCTCAGCAATATCTAATGACAATGAAGATACCTGACCTTTTAACTCGGCCAAAGCAGCTTTCTTCTGGTTTTCAATTTCAATACGGGCTTTTTCAATTAATTTAGCTCCCTCAGCCTGAGCCTGAGTTTTAGCCTCATTAATAATATTATCTTTTAATGACTTAGCTTCTTTCAAGATCAGGTCACGTTCTTCGCGAGCCTGTTTCATTAACTCTTCGTTTTGTGAAGTTAAACGGGCCATTTCCTGTTTAGCTAACTCAGCTTTGTTTAAAGCATCATCGATATTTTGTTCGCGATCATGAATAGCTTTCATGATAGGTTTCCAGGCAAATTTGCCTAATAAAAACACTAAAACAAGGAAAGCGATGGTATTCCAAACCAACAAACCAATTTCAGGAATCAATAAATCCATTGTATGTATATATATCTTTTAGTCTATAAACTTATTTAATAATTTTTAGCTTTAACAAGAACCTTAACGGCAACCCCGAAAAGGTTCTTGCTGAATTCTTTCTTTGATTATTTTGCGATCAAAGAAACTACTACCGCGAATAAAGCAACCGCCTCGATAAAAGCAGCAGCGATAAGCATAGCAGTTTGAATTTTTGAAGCGGCTTCTGGTTGACGAGCAATTGATTCCATTGCAGATCCACCAATTTTACCGATACCTAATCCAGCGCCAATTGCAGCTAAGCCTGCGCCGATTGCAGCTAATGTTCCAGTCATTTTGATTAATTTATATATGTAAGTTTAACAATACTGTTCTTTTTTTAAATATTAATGGTGTTCTTCTACCGCCATGCCTATAAACAAGGCTGATAATGTTGTAAAAATAAATGCTTGAATAAATGCCACCAAAAACTCGATCAAACCAATAAATACTGCAAAGAAAATTGAAGCAGGAGCTACAGCAATCGAATTAAAAATGAATATCAAGCACAATAAAGACATTACCAATATGTGACCAGCAGTAATATTGGCAAATAACCTGATTGCTAAAGCTATAGGCTTAGTAAATGTACCTATAAGCTCTAAAGGCGCTAAAAATATTTTCATTGGAACAGGAACTCCTGGCATCCAGAATATATGCTTCCAGTAATCTTTATTTCCTTTAAAAGTAGTAATCAAATATGTACAAGCAGCTAAAACCGCCGTCATAGCAATATTACCTGTTACGTTGGCACCTCCCGGAAAAAACGGAACCAAACCTAGCATATTGTTAAACCAGATAAAGAAGAATACGGTTAACAGATAAGGCATAAACTTAGTGTACTTATGTCCTAAGTTTGGTCTTGCAATATCATCACGTACAAATAATATGATCGGCTCCATAAAAGACTGTATTCCTTTAGGTGCTTTACCATTTCTTTTCTTATAACCTCTGGCTGCAGCTGTAAATAGGATTACCAACACAACTATAGATAACAGCATACTAAAAACATTCTTAGTAATAGAGAAATCTAACGGACGGGCATTGGTCACAACTTCATCACCCTTATCATTTAGTTCATGCGAAACAAAAGAACCGTGGGCATCAGCCGTTTCGTTAGCGTAATAAATTTTATTGTGCGCCATTGCAAAACGTTGGCCATTCTTCTCTACAGCAACTGTTCCGTCATCATTAAAATTAAATTCTTTTGAAGAAAAAGTAACCAACCCTTTATCGGTCCATAAAATTATAGGAAGATGTAAATGTATGCCATGTTCACCATGTCCAAACAAGGTAAAATAATGACTGTCGCTAATGTGATGAAAAATAAATGAGGTGATATCAAAACCTTTTTCCTCTTTTTTAGCTTCATGACTCGCAGCTTCATGATGTTGGGCATCATTTTCTACTGTTACTACCGTATCGGCAATTACGCTGTCAATAGGGGTTGCAGCCTGTGCTTTTGAAACAAAAAACGCTAAAAAAAGCGTAAACGCCACAATTACTTGTTTAACTCTTGACACAAAAACGGGGTTATAATACATTTACTCGCAGTTTTTTACTTTTAATTTTGGTGGCGCAAGTTACGCAACAAGCAGTACATTTCAAAGGCCGAAAACAATAAATATAAAGAAAAAAAATTTAATGCAAACCTCAGGTCAATTCCCTTGCCTTTTAAACTGAAAATCAGCACTAAAGCCATAGAAAAAATCATCTTGATACCAATAGAGCCTAAAATGGTCATTACGCCCATTTGCGGGTTACGTTTTATGCCTAAAAATGCAACAATATAAGCTATAAAAGTCAGGCCTCCCAAAAAGAAAAAAACAGGCCAGAAATCTGAAGTTAAAATTTCAGTTGCAGAACCAGATTGCTGAATAAGCAATGCTATTCCCGCCAAAATAATCGTGAATATTACAAACCAGAAAATAAATTGCTTAATGCTCAAAACTCTATTTTTTTTGCAAAGTTAATAAAGGCTCATCAAAGCTTCAGCTACTTATTTTTATTTAATGTTCTTACCACCTGATATAGTGAAGCTGCTACCCCTACAATACCCAGTACAGAAGTGTATATCAAAACCTTTTGTTGGGTATATTTATCTAACTGATAGCCTATAAACGCAAACAGACCTATGGTTGCCAGCATCTGAAAAGCCATGGCACTGTATTTAGCAAAACTGTTCATTCCTTTTGCTTCTTTCTCTTCTTTATCCTCTCCCATTTTGTGTTGTTTTAAAAATAAAAATCAAATATTAAGTTTATATTGTCGAATAAAATAATTTTGCAGATACTTTGTTATATATATATAAAATTAACAGGCTTTTGAAAAACATACACCATAACACTCCGGTTAAGTTAGTAATCTTTTGCTTATTACTAGGCTTATTTTGTGGTTGTTCTACTCAAAAAGATACGGTTGTTAACAGAAAGCTACAAAATTTATCAGCCCGTTATAATCTTATTTATAATTCTAATGTACTTCTTAACGACTATCTTGAACAGGTAACACAAACTACAAAGTATGATTTTGGTGAGCTGATCCCTATTTATTATGCTCCTCAACCTGCCGGATTAAACAATGAAATTAACAATAAGACATTAGATGAGATCGATGCCAAAGCCAGAACCATTATTGCAGAAAAAAACTTCAGCAATTACATAGATGATGCTTATCTGCTCTTGGGAAAAACCAATTTTTATACCGGCAAGTATTTTAATGCTACAGAATATTTCAATTATGTTGCCAATACCTATAAAAAACAACATCGTGTACGCTTAAACGCTTTATCGTGGCAAGCCCGCAGTTATATAGAATTAGGCAACTATGAAAAAGCCCTGCAAATTATAACTGCACTTCATAAAGAAACTGATTCGGTTAAAAATCAAAAATCGGATGCCTATGCCACACTAGCACAGATGAGCATTGTTACTCGAAATTCTAAAGACGCCATTAACTATCTGCAGTTAGCTTTAAAGCAGAAGCCTGATACAAAAGACAGAATAAGATGGTATTATGTTCTTGGACAGCTTTATGAAACAGAGAAAGACTATGGCAACAGCTTGGTTTATTACCATAAGGTTGAAAAAAGCAATGCGCCTTTTGAAATGTATTTCAATGCTAAGTTAAGCAAGATCCGTATTAACAGTTTTTTAGATCATAAAACATTTGACAGAAAAAAACAGCTTGCCACGCTCATTAAAGACGATAAAAACGCTGATTTTATTGACCAGATTTATTATGAAATTGCTGAAGACAGCTACAGTTCCGGCGATTATCAAAATGCTGAGCGCAGTTACAAATTATCAGTATTAAAAAGCAAAGGTAATGGTACACAAAAAGGTCTTTCTTATCTTAAAATAGCAGAGCTGAATTTTAATCAGTATAGAGACTATGTAAAGGCAAAATTGTATTATGACAGTGCGGTAAATGTTTTGCCGAAAACATCGCAGCAGTATATTACCACACTTAAAAAGAGAGATAACTTATCTTATCTTATCGATCGTTATGAGCTCATTGATCGTGAAGAACATTTACAGAAAATAGCCCTTTTACCAGAAGCAGACCGGGCAAATGCTTTAGCTTCTTACTTTGAAAGTAAAGAAACCGGATCTAACAATGCTTTTTCTTCTGCTCAGGCAGATAACAATGGAAATAGTGATATTATTGCACAAGCTAAGAACAGTAATTTCTATTTCAGCAACCCTACTGCTTTAAGCAAGGGGTTTAATGAATTTAAGCGTAAATGGGGCAACAGAAAACTGGAAGATAACTGGCGTCAGAGCATAAAACAGAATCAGCCGGTACAAAATCTGTCTGCACAGCAACCCCTTTCCGGTTCTCCAAATGCTCTAGATCCTGATGAAGCAGCTCCGGCTTTAAAAGCAAACGTAATCCAATCTACCCAATATCTCGATTCTTTACCCTTAACTACCCTGCAAAAAGAAAAGTCCAATCAGAAAATAATCGACGCTTACATTGGCATAGGTAATTTTTATCGTCAGGAGTTAAATGATAAACCAGAAGCAATTAAAGCTTTTGAAAGTTTGTTAAATCGTTTTCCTGTTAACAATAGGTTAGATGCTATTTATTATAGCCTGTACTTAGCCTACCAACCTGTAAACTTAGAAAGATCTAATTATTATAAGAATCTTGTTTTAAATAAGTTTCCAGCCTCTGCATATGCCAAAACTATTATAGATCCACAGTTTTCTGATAAACAATCGGCTTTAGAAAATGTGATCAAAACAGAATACACTAAGGTATTTAACGAGTTAAGCAATAAAAAGTATAAGGATGTAATTAGCAATGTAATTGCTATTAATAACCGTTTTCCGGGCAATAATTTTACACCTCAGTTTGAATATTTAAAAGCTATAGCCATTGGCCATACACAAAGCGTAGATAGTCTGCTGACTGCTTTTAATGCAATTGTAAAACGTTATGATAAGGACGCTTTAATCAAACCCTTAGTTGAAGATCATTTAATTTATATTAAAGCCAATTTAGCTTCCTATAAAAAAAGGCCAGTTGCTTTAACTGATTATGACCCGAACGAAATTCCTTTTATAACAAATACAACAACCGTAACGTCTGAAATACCTAAACAAGAAAATAATACAGCAATTGTTACTGAAGAAAAAAATGTTGCGGCTGTCACCCATAATGCGCCCCAGGCTCTTGAGAAAAAAGAACCTGTAGTACAAGCTAAACCAGTTGAAGAAAAAGCACCTGCTGTTGCTAACACATTTAAAGACAACCTGTTTAGCGATGGGGTTGCTACCGCTTATTTTTATGTAATCGCGGTAAATAGTACAGATTTTAATTTAAGTCCTTCACGCTTTGGCATTGGTCAGTTTAACCGCGGTAATTTTACAGGCGAAAACCTGAAACATCAGTTGAAAGAATTAGATGAAGATGAGCTGATCTTTGTGGGTGATTTTAAATCAGCAGCTGATGTTAAGACCTACGAGGAAACCATAAAAAAACAACTTGCCGTAATTATGAAGATTCCGGCAGCAAATTATACTACCTTTGTAATCAGCAAAGAGAATTTGCAGAAAATTACCAATCGTGATACCTTAAAGAGATATATTAATTACATTAATAACAATGGCTTATAATTACAATAGACCTAACAATAACGAAGTTCCAAAAGATATCATCAAAAAATACAATACAAGGATATGGTTAATTTTAGCCTGCGGAATTGTATTGTTCGGCTTATTTATTGTTCTGATCGGTGCCGGAGCTTTTGGCTCCATTCCTTCTTTCAGAGCTATTGAGCACCCTAAAAGCAATGAAGCCACAGAAGTTATTTCTGAAGATGGTAGGGTATTAGGCACGTACTTTGTAAAAAACAGATCAAATGTAACTTACAGTGAGATTTCTCCCAATGTTGTAAATGCTTTAATTGCAACCGAAGACATCAGGTTTAAATCACACTCAGGGATAGACTTTAAACGTACATTTACCATCTTTTTATATGCCATGATGGGTAAAAAACAAGGGGGAAGTACCATTACCCAACAGCTGGCCTTAAACCTTTTCTCTGAAGAGGGACGCCAAAAAAACTACTTTAAACGTATTATACAGAAGTTTCAGGAATGGGTAATAGCTGTAAAACTGGAACGCAATTACACCAAAGAAGAGATCATTACCATGTATCTCAACACGGTGGATTTCGGTAATAATGCTTATGGCATCAAATCGGCTGCACGGGTTTATTTTGATACTACGCCTGATAAACTTACTGTTCCACAGGCAGCTGTACTTATTGGTTTACAACGTGGTATTACCCGTTATTCACCTACCAAAAATCCTGAAAGGTCATTAAACAGACGTAATACCGTAATGGCACTAATGGCCAAATCAGACTTGCTAAGCGAACAGGATTTTGAAAAGTATAAAACCTTGCCTTTAGGTCTAAATTTTAATCCGGCAACAGTTAATGATGGTATTGCTCCTTATTTCAGAACGGTACTTAAAGCCGAGGTAAGGAAAATATTGGAAGAACGTTCTATCTATAAATCAGATGGCGTAACACCTTATGACTTAGATCGTGATGGTTTAAAGATCTATACCACCATTAATTACGACATGCAGGTATATGCTGAAGAAGCGCAAAAGGAATATATGAAAGTGCTTCAACAACAGTTTAGCAATAGCTGGAAGGGGAGAAATCCTTTTAAGGGCATGGATTTGCAAATAGATCAGGGCATTAAACGCTCAGACAGATATAAGTCTTTAAAACTTGAAGGTAAAACAGATGAAGAAATTACCCAAGATTTTAACACTCCTTCTAAACTGACCATTTTTACCTGGCATGGTAATATTGATACTTTAATGAAACCTATTGACTCTGTAAAGTATTATAAACTATTATTGCGTAATGCGATGATGGCCATGGACCCTAAAACCGGTTATATTAAAGCCTGGGTTGGTGGTATAAATTATGAACATTTCAAATATGACCAAGTTAAGATTGGCACAAGACAGGTAGGCTCTACAGGCAAACCCTTTACCTATGCTGTAGCCATTGAAAATGGTTATTCTCCTTGTTTGTCTGTTCCAAATGAGCCGGTTACTATTTCTAATCCGGGTAGTGCAGATTGGACACCCCGTAATTCGGGGACTCCTTTACCAGGCTCTATTACCTTGCAAAAAGCTTTAGCTTACTCACAAAACTACGTTACTGCATATCTCATGAAACAGGTGGGTCCTACTGCCGTAGTAAATGAAATTAAGAAAATGGGTATCACCAGCGATGTACCTGCAGTACCTTCTATATGTTTGGGAACATTTGATGCTTCTATATTTGATATGGTTGGTGCTTACAGCGTATTTGCTAATAAAGGTATCTGGACACAGCCCACCTATATTTTACGCATAGAAGATAAAAACGGGGTAGTATTATACGATAGCAAGCCTATCGTAAAAGTGGCTATGAATGAAGAAGTGGCTTTTGTAATGACACGTATGCTTCGCGGTGTAGTTACAGGTGGTACAGGTTCAAGATTAAGTTATAAATATGGTATAAATACGCCTGTTGGTGGTAAAACCGGAACCACGCAAAACAACTCTGATGGTTGGTTTATGGCCATAACACCCGACCTTGTGGCTGGCGTTTGGACTGGTTGCGAAGACAGAGCTTTCCATTTTACCAGTACAAGTTATGGAGAAGGTGCAAACTCTGCCCTGCCTATTTATGCTGGCTTCATGAAACGGGTTTACGCCGATCCTAAACTCAAGATAAGCAGGAGTGATTTTACACCACCTGCCGGCGGGGTGAATATCATTTACGATTGCGACAAATACCAACAGCAGGAACAAGGTACTACAGAGCTGGATAAGAAACTGGGATTTTAACTAAATAGAAAAAAACCTAGCTGTTAAGGTTTAAATTAACAAAGGTAGTTCCTATCGGGATGATTTTCTCTTCAATCCAGATTTGATGTTTATCAAATCTGGATATTTTATTTTTGGCAACGATATACGCTCTATGGCAACGAATAAAATCTGCTGTAGGCAAGAGTTCAACCAGATCGCTAATAGTTATTCGTGTGCTAACCAATTTATCAGTCAGTTGAATTTGAGTATAATTACCTGAGGCTTCAATATACAGAATATCATTAAGTATGATCTTTACATGCTCATAGCCATCTTTTACAAAAATGTAATCTGCTTTACTTTCTAATTTTTGGATCCTTAAACTATGTAACTCCTGCGCTTTATTGCAAGCTTTTAAAAAACGGGCAATAGAAAAAGGCTTCAGCAGATAATCAACCGCATCCAGCTCAAAACTTTGCACAGCATGTTCAGTATAAGCGGTGGTAAAAATTACCAAAGGTACTCTGTTTAAACTTTTTAAAAATTCAATCCCCGAAATATCAGGCATTTTAATATCTAAAAAGATCAAGTCAACAGGATGCTTTTGCAAGTAATTGATCGCCAGAAAAGCATTGCTAAAAGTTTCTCTTAACTCAACAAAAGGAACTTTATCGGTATGATGTTTAATTACATCTAATGCTACCGGCTCATCATCTATTGCTATCGCGATCATTTAATTTTTATTCAAAACCTCGGTAATTTGATCATATAACTTTTGCCCATTGCTTGGTCTAAAAGCTTTACTTATTATCAGTTTACCTTCTTTGTCAAAGATAAAATATTGCGGATAATATTCGGCTTTATCATTGGCATCGGCCAATAACTCTTTCCAAAAAGGTGCTATTTGTTCCCTATTTTTACGCAAATGAATTCCCGTAAGCTCATTCATTTTAATAAATTCTTTCCAATCCCCGTCTTTACTTTCTTCATCCATATCTAAATAAACAAATGCAACATCTTTATCCTTAAACTCATTTTTTAAAGCAGCATTATAGGGCAATTCTACTTTACAAGGACCGCACCAGGTGCCCCAAACATCTAAATAAACAACCTTACCCTTTAAAGTTTTTATTACGTCGTAAATAGATTTTACATTTCGATAATCTCTAAATACGACAATGTTTTCATTTTTTTCATTCTTGTTTAATATCGAATTGAGATTATTGATATATCCTTTTATCGTTTGCATTTGCTCATCATCTGGAAAGATTTTAAAATGAGCATTGGCCAAAAGCATTAAATGTTTTAAATCTTTATCGGCATGCAGATTAGTTAATTGCTGAAAATTATATTGTTTTACAATGCCCAAAGGCACATTGTTTAAAGCGCCAAGAAATCGCCAATAGTCTTTGCTATAAGTTTTCATCAGCATATTAGCACTATCCAGACTAATCCCGAAGTAAGGGATCAGTTCATTTGAGGGGATCTTTTCATTTCTTACTTTTACAAATGCTTTGATTTCTAAATAGCGTAAATAATGATCTATAAACGCATAATAATTTGGACCTGCATTTATCGGCTCAACCTTTACCTCTTTATTGTCAAAAATACTGATAACCAAACTATCGGCAGCAGCCTTTGGCAGATCAGTTTCGCTCACAAAATAATTTAAGTAATTGGTAGCTAATGCGTCTATTTCTATGGCTATATGCTTTTTATTGGCGGCCGAAATCTGAGGTTGATCAATCATTCTCAATTTTTTTTCCTGAATGGCATAAAAGGGTTTTATTACCTTCTCATTAATTTCAGTCAAAGACATTTTTTTAAATTTTTCAATTCCATCTGAGCTCATAAAGAATGGGATCTCATCAAAATTCACTTGTCTTAAAACCTGATTTTCAGCAAAAGCACTCCCCGAAATTATTTTAACAGTACTATCGCTAACAGCTATTTCTAAATTGCCTTTGGCACTTAGAAGTAAAGTATAAAATATACGATCATAGATTAAAGTAACGAGTTTTTTCTCTTTGATGGGAATAACAAAATCAAAAGAACCATTCTGAGCAACTGGTATTGTAATTGAATTATTTTTATGAAAACCAAAAACCAGGGGAATATTTACCTGCAATTCAGCCTTGCTTTTAGGGTTTATAATTTTACCACTTAGTTTAAATTGAGCTGTTGCCAATAAACTGCATAGATTTAATAAGCCCAATAAAAGTATCTTTTTCATAATTATAGCTGTAAGGTTAAGTGTACAAAAAACTCGTTAACGGTTTCTCTTACAATCAACTCATGTTGCTCAGGATATAGTAATTTTAAACGTTGCTTTACATTTTCAAGTCCAATTCCGCTTTTTAATTTTTCAGGATCGTTATCGTTTTTAGCGTAAGTACTATTGCTTACATCAAAAAACAAGGTGTTATCTTTAGTTTGTAAAACGATTTTTATATAAGACGGCTGGCGCAAGCTAATGCCGTGTTTAAAAGCATTTTCTATAAAAGGAATAAGTAGCATTGGGGTAATTTGCTCATGGTTAAACTGGTCCTCAATTACTGTTTCTATTTTAATATCAGCAGATTGCGAAGTGCGTAACTTTTGCAAAGCAATGTAATTATTCAGGTAGTCTACTTCACGTATTAAAGCTATTTTATCTTGCGTATTTTCATGTAACATAAAGCGCATCATATCGCCTAGTTTTTGTATGCCTTCACCCGTACGTTCTGCATTTTCCTGTAGTGCAGTACCGTATAAGGTGTTTAAGGCATTAAACAAAAAATGTGGGTTTATTTGTGATTTTAAGAAGTTCAAATTTGCATCTGATTTGCCTAATTCAGTTTTTAACGAAGTTATTTCCTTATTCTGCTGCAATCTGTTTTTATATAAAAACCAGGCTAAAGGTGCTGTAACAAACAATTGGGCAGGTAAATGAAATAAGAGCACGATAAAAATGGTTTCGGCATTGGCACCAAAAGACAATAAAGCGATAAAACTCATCGGAATTACCAACAGTAAACTGATTGACAGGATTTGAACAAAGAAGTTTATAAACTTTATATGTTGGTACTTTTGAGGTAGTAAATAATAAACCGAATAAATAAATATGCCTATTGCAGCCCCTAAAACCAATGACCAAAGCATACAGATTTGATCAGAAGAATTGGTAGTTACCCAAAGTATTAAACCCGCAAGCCAAAAAGCTATACCAACCATCAAATCTGTTTTAATCAAACTTCGCTCTTTGGAACCATTTAGCCTGGTTTCAATTAAATAAACCAAGTAGGTTTTAAAGCTGCAATAGACCGAAATAGCAATAACCAACCATAGAGCATAACCAAACCCATCAAAGAACATTCGGTTATAGGCTTGTTGCAAAGTTTTAT
Organism: Pedobacter montanisoli; assembly: GCF_022809115.1. Lineage (GTDB taxonomy): Bacteria > Bacteroidota > Bacteroidia > Sphingobacteriales > Sphingobacteriaceae > Pedobacter > Pedobacter montanisoli. Next base: position 270,462 of record NZ_JALGBH010000001.1, read on the forward strand.
AATTTTCAAACTCGTAAGTATTTATATAGGTTTTACATATACCCATAATTATACCAACAGCTGCAACTAACAGTACTATTAACAAATAATATAAAACAGTTCTATGCTGTTTTAAAATAGCCGGTATTGCTATAAAATTTAACACCAAAAAACTAAAGTAAATTGATGAGGTTTTTAAGAAATTGGGTAAAAAGTAATTATAGAAATAAGAGTAGCTTATTTTACTTCTGATAAATGCAAAATGATTTCCATTATCGTTATGGTTGCTCGTATTAAAGATTAGTGTAACAATCACAATAAAAAATAAAATGGTTGCTATCCAAAATTCTCCTTTTTGTAAATCTTTTAGTTTCATATTTAATGGTTTGTTCTGCAATTTTAGCTTAATTTTTAACACCAATTAAAAAATGTGACGAACATAAGAGAATATGTGATGAATGAAAAAACAGCATAGAATTTATCCTCTAAATCGCTCAAAGCAAATTAGGCAGAACAACAACTTTACTGTAAATTAGTGGCCTGAATGAGCAGTTTTGATTATAAACAGGCATTGGCCGATATTCCTCATAAACCAGGCGTATATCAATATTTTGATATCGATGGAACACTGATGTACATTGGTAAAGCCAAGGATCTTAAAAACAGGGTAAGTTCTTATTTTACCCAGGATAAACAGCTCAATGGCAAAACAAGGGTATTGGTATCTAAGATCCGTAAAATCACCTTTACTATTGTAGATACTGAGATTGATGCCTGGTTGTTAGAAAACAACTTAATTAAGAAGCATCAGCCTAAATACAACATCATGCTCAAAGATGACAAGACCTATCCATGGATTGTCATTAAAAAAGAACCTTTCCCTCGGGTTTTCCCTACGCGTAAAGCCATTAAAGATGGTTCTACCTATTTTGGGCCTTATGCTTCTGTAGGTATGATGCATACTATTTTAGACCTCATTAAAGAAACCTATCCTTTACGTACCTGTAATCTGGCTTTAACGCCTCAAAATATTAGCCAGGGCAAATTTAAGGTTTGCTTAGAATACCAGATAGGAAATTGTAAAGGGCCTTGCGAGGCATACCAGAGCGAAACAGACTACCTGCAAAACATTGCAGATATTAAAGATATCCTGAATGGTAAAATAGGCTCTGTAATTAAACATTTGAAACAGAATGTAGAGCTGGCTGTTAAGAATCTGGATTTTGAACAGGCCCACAACCTACAGCTTAAACTGAATACACTTGAAAAATACCAGAGTAAATCTACTGTTGTAAACAGTTCTGTTACCAATATAGATGTGGTTAGTATTGCTTCTGATGAAAGGTATGCTTTTGTAAACTACCTAAAAATAATGAATGGAAGCATTATACAAACGCAAACAATAGAAATTAAAAAGCGGTTGGATGAAACCGATGAAGAATTGCTATCCATTGCCATAGCCGAATTCAGGAGCCGGTTTAAAAGTACTTCAAAAGAAATCATTGTACCTTTTGATCTTCCTTTAGATGATCAGAGTCTTAAACTTACCGTACCCAAATCAGGTGACAGAAAGAATTTACTCGAGCTCTCTCAAAAAAATGTGCTGTTCTTTAAGAAAGAAAAACTGAACCAATATGAGAAACTGAATCCAGATTTGCGTACAGAGCGTATTTTAGGCCAGATGAAGGCTGATTTGAGACTTACTCAATTGCCTTATCACATCGAATGTTTTGATAATTCTAACTTTCAGGGCAAATATCCTGTATCAGCTATCGTAGTATTTAAAAATGCCAAGCCCAGCAAAAAAGATTACAGGCATTTTAACGTAAAAACCGTAGAAGGCCCTAATGATTTTGCCACCATGCAAGAAGCTGTTTACAGGCGTTATAAGCGTATGTTAGACGAAAACCAAACTCTTCCTCAGCTCATTATTATTGATGGTGGTAAAGGGCAGCTTTCATCTGCATTAAGTAGCCTTAAAAAATTAGGGATAGATAAGAAAGTAACTGTTATAGGTATTGCTAAGCGACTTGAAGAACTTTATTATCCTAATGATAGCTTACCGCTGTATCTAGATAAAAAATCAGAAACGCTGAAAATTATTCAGCAATTAAGAGATGAGGCACATCGTTTTGGTATCACTTTTCACCGCAAAAAAAGAAATCAGGGCACATTGAAAACCGAGCTGGAACAGATACCCGGAATTGGAAAGACCACCGCAGACAAGCTCTTATTGAAATTCAAGTCTGTTAAAAAGATTAAAGAAGCAACAGATAAAGAATTAATGGAAGTATTGAACCTGAAACAGATTAAAGCATTAAAAGAATATTTCGCTTAAAGCAAAAAAGCGGGACGATTAACGTCCCGCTTTTTTTTAATATTGCCAAAGGCCTTGTTCAAAATCAGCCATTTTCTTTTTGATCCTTTCGCTTTCCAATAGGCGCTCTCTCGGATCTGAAATAATATCTTTTAACTTATAGTCACCAGAGTTTGTTTCTTTTACAATATAACTTGAGAACAAGCGGTGTACAAAGAAGTCGTCCATACTTACAGGAGAAGAATCGTTCAGCGCATTAAACAATCTCTTTTTAGCTAAAAGATCTCTCGCATCATCATAGTAAATCCAGAAAATAGGTTGCCAGTCTTTGGTCTGCGCATTTAACTTTAAAGGTGCCAAACCTATAATACGCGGCTCAAACACACCTCTCTTGCCATCAAAAACCCAGTCTTCTTTTACTCTATATTTCAGGAATAAAGCAGGGTTAAATTCGCCCTGAACTTCTTTTACAGTACCTGTTTTATTATTGGTTACGTTTACTACTCCATTAGCTAATTTCATAGCTTCAGCAGTATCTAGAGGAAAATTAAAAGCATCATCATCTTCTAAAGTTTTGGGATCTTTAGGATTGTAAGCTGTTAACTCTTCTAACTTAACCGCGTTTAACAATATTTCAATTAATCTTGATTTAGGAAAATTCAATACAGAATTAACCGTATCTCTCAAATCAATATCCCTCCATACACGTTTGGTGTAAACTACATCCTCATCTTTAATCACCGCTAAAAAAGCTTTTTGAGAAACCGTATCTCTCAGGTCTTTTTCTACAGCATAACCATCTTTAGGTGGGGTTTTACGCTTAGGTGTTTTAGGCTTAAGCTCCTCCTGCTTTTTCTCTCCTGCCGGAGGATCAGTTTTTACAGGATCTTGCTTGGCTGGTGGATCAGTCTTCTTATTCCCGTCTGTTTTTTTCGCTCCATTTTGGGCAAAACCAACAACACTAACTGCAACAATAAAAACAAGCGATAATATGAACTTTTTCATTTTCAATTATTTTACATTAAATACAACTGGAGGCAATACCCTTTGTCTCCCGTCAGGTCCCTGCGAAACAATCTGGTCAAAAATAACCCTTGTTCCAGGTGAAACAGCATTAATTGCGTTTCTGATTGCTCCGGTAAAACTTCCTCCCTGTCCTGATATGGTAACCGCATCAGAACGAGGTTTAATTACGGTAAGTTCATAACGTAGAATTCTGAACTTCACATCAAAAGGGAAATCATCTAAATCAGCTTCGATCTCAGATTCACTTTTTAACTGTACCGATGCAATATCCCCACCCCCATTACCGCCAACTTTAGCTACTGGTGCAGGTATAGCTTTAACCCTAAACGTAGGTGCCCCTAAATTTACAGTCTTGCCATTATTACTAGCCGATACACTGATCGAAACTTCTTTACCTACTAATGAGCCCGGCACATTAACCATAAATTTACCATTTGCGCCAGTTAAAGAACCGCCTCCAGAAATAGAAGCATTGATATTAGGGAAACCTGCAGCCGATATGGTAAATGGATTTGGAATGCCGGCATAGATTACGTTTAATTTATCTGATGAAACCGTTGCAGACGGAGCAGCTACCTGATAAGTCTGAGGTGCAGTTTCATATGTTTTGATATTACCATTACGCTCTTTAACTCTTATGGTACCTTTCCATGTAAACGTACCTACGCTACCCGTACCTCCTGTATATACACCCTTTCCGTTTTCGGTTGGCACTTTGCTTCCGTTTACGCTGATATCAGGCGTAGATTTTGAATCACTTGCTGTCAGGTAAATCTCAGCTTTATAAGGCTGGCCCTGAATTACGTATGATGTAGGTGCTACAGCTACTGCTTCGAAATGATCTAAAACAACAATAGGTTTATCAGCTAATATTTTGTTGATGATATCAGCCTCCATATTTTTCGTATTGTTCTGAAGCATCGTTAGTATTGTTCTGAATGCAGCCAAAGGCACACCTTCACCAAAGTTGGTGCCCGTCCATGTTTTCGGCTCTCCTGCTTTTGGTTTTTCAGGATTTTTAGCTTCCAGCACAAAAGTAGGTTTGCCTTCATCAGGTAATAACAACGCAGCGAGTTCTTTACCTGTCTGGTTAATTTTTTCCTGTAATTCTTTACCTTTCTTAGGCTGTTCATCGCTACCCATGATATTCTGACCTATATCCAAGTTGTTCTTTTGAACAAGCTCTCCGTTTTCATCAATTCCATCTTTAGCGATTTCGGCCTGTAAACCATCAATATATTTAATCAGATTACCTGCTATTGTTTGTGCTTTCTTAGCTCGCTCAAACTTAACTTGGTTATCTGAGCTTTCTTTAGCTTTAGTATCACCGTAGTTTCTTAATAATTGTTGGATACTGGTATTTACATTCTCTTTTGAAGTGTTTAAACTGTCATTAATATTTTTAAAGGCCTTAAGTACCAGGTCTGATACGTTTAGCGCCAACATCGCTAAAAGCACCAGGTACATAATACCTATCATCTTCTGCCTTGCGGTTTCTTTACCTCCTGCCATGTTAAATTAGAATTAGTTTTTAAAAAATTTAACCCAATATTTTAAGCACGAGGTTGATTCATTGCGCTCAGCATATTACCATAAATAGCATTTAATGATGCTAAGTTCTTAGCCAGTTTTCCTACCTCTTCTTTAAACTGTTTAGAATCATCCATTGAATCGTTAAAGTTATTCATGGTTAAAGAAAGATTTTGGTAGAATTTATTCATTGATTTTAAGTGAGCACTTGAATCTTGCAATTCTAATTCATATACTGCATTTAATGCCGAAAGATTTTTAGCCAAATTGTTTACCTGCTCATGATAAGCTTTGGTGTCTTTACTGCTGTTACCTAAATCCTGAAGTTGGTTTGTAGCAACATCAAACGCATTGTCAAGGTTAGCAAATTTAGAAGTTGTATTTTTTACTTTAGCAGTAAATTCATTAGTGGCTAATGATGCATCTGCAACATTAGAAATAGTAGCTACTTTATCGCTGAATGTTCTTAAACCTGAACCTAAGCTTTCAATTAAAGCAGGTTCAATTTTCGCATCAGCAAATAATTTATCTAGTTGTTGTGAGGTACCTGTAGAAGCATTATTGCTACTTACTTCAGGAATTGCGCCATCAGGAGTTGGCTTACCACCTTCACGTAACTGAGGATAAACTTTTTGCCACTCTACATCCGGGTGTGGGGGGAATAAACCAGTTAATAAAAACAGGACCGCTTCAACCCCTAAACCTACCCCAATCATGATACTACCATATATCCCACCTAAGTGAAGAATTTTAAATAGAGCACCAACAATTACAATAGATGCACCAACCGAGGTTGCAAGGTGTAATTTTGCTTCTGTTGTAGCGTATTTTCCAGCCATAGTTTTTTCGTTTGAATTTTTAGTTTTGGTTTATTGTTTAAATTTTATTTCCAGGGAATTTTGAAATACATCTGAAACCGATATAAGATCTTGCCATATCCTGATATTCGTATTGCGTTACAGAGTTTTGAAGGAAAAAGCCTATGTCTTTCCATGATCCACCTTTTACAGCTTTACGTTTACCATTTCTAAAGATAGGATTCTTATCTTCCGGTGATGAGGTATTATATGAATCTAAAGTCCACTCTGCTACGTTACCAGCCATATTGTATAAGCCATAATCGTTTGGCAGATAAGCTTTGGCTTCTACGGTATATAGAGCACCATCATCTACATAATTTCCTCTTCCTACTTTAAAATTAGCCTGTAAGCAGCCTTTTGCATTCATAATGTAAGGGCCACCCCATGGGTATTTAGTTTGTACCCTTCCGCCTCTTGCAGCATACTCAAATTCGCTCTCGGTAGGTAAAGAATATTTCAATCTTGTGTTTTTCGGTAATTTTCTTTTTGAGGCTACACTTTCATAAAGATTGGTTCTCCATGCACAGAAAGCTTTTGCCTGATCCCAAGTTACACCTACAACCGGGTATTTGTCATAAGACGGGTGATTAAAATAAGCCTCAACCATAGGATCATTATACTCGTAGGTAAAATCCTTTTTCCACACTAATGTATCTGGATAAACCATTACAGAAGGATGTTGGTTAGGATTATTCGGATCTGGATTATCTACATAAACATCGTAGAAATCTGCTATAGAACCGTTCGGGTTTTTAAGCTGATACTCAAGGTTTACCTCATAATATGAATACTTTAATTTTTTCACATCAAGACCTACAGAGATATCACGACCATTCATACTGATTTTGCTGTATAAATCACCCAAATCTTTGTTGCCACCTTTATTGTTAGCCCATAATTTTGACCCGTTACCAATTGCTTTCCAGTTAATGTTTTGTGGAGGTGCTGTAGTTCCTGAAGCTGGTTGTGTCTTAGGTTTCAGAAAATACTTGGCTGCATCGCCACTTGGGGTTTTGTAATTACCACCTCCTTCGTATGGAGCACCTTTAACATATACAGAAACTGCAATTGAGTCTCTTACCCAGTTTACAAACTGTCTGTATTCGGCATTGGTAATTTCTGTTTCATCCATATAAAAAGGACTGAATGAAACCATTTTACTTTGCCTTCCCTGATAGAAAGTAATATCCTCGTCAGTCATACCAATAAGGTTTCTTCCTCCGGGTATATACACCATCCCTAGCGGTATAGTTTTGTTCTTAAATTTTTTATTGTACGCTCCTACAAGTTCACCAGCACCGCCTCTTCCACAGCTCGAGAGCATAACTCCTGCAATAAAAAATGCAAGAAAGTAAATTTTCCTCATAAGTTGTTTAAACAATTTTATAGCAATTTTATCAATTAACATTGACAATTACAACTTTTTGCACAAATTTATCCACAGTTTCCCCACAAAGCCCAGTTATCCACAAAAGCTTGAAACCAAACACAGGGCATAATTAAAAAGCACCTTTAAATTATTTACTAATTTAATATTAAATAATTAGACATATATACTTACTTATAGGTATTTTATATCTGTGGCTTTTATAAAGTTTTTCCTTATATAAAAAGACTTTAACAGCATCTTTATTTTTGAGTATCAACTAAAAAGCGGCTCGGGTTAACCCTGAGCCGCTTCCTGTTTTTTATAGTGATATACCAGCAGGTGGTATATTATTTATTAGATTTCTTGATATAATTTTCTAATGCCATAATCATTGAAGGAGCCTCAGGATTTGGCGCTGCAATATCAACAATAAGCCCTTTTTCGGCTACCGCTTTCTGTGTATTTAAGCCAAAAGTTGCTATACGCGTATTGTTCTGTTGAAAATTGGGGAAATTTGTGTACAGCGACTGAATACTTGATGGACTGAAGAAAGCTAAGATGTCATAAAACACATCAGCAAGGTCAGACAGGTCACTAACCACTGTTCTGAACAACACAGCTGGCGTTACATCATAACCATTTTTCTGCAAAAAGTTCATCGTATCTTCTGTAGCTACATCAGAGCAAGGATACAAAAACTTTTCACCGGCATGTTTTTTCATTACTTCTGCCAAATCAGATGCACTTTGTTTTCCAAAAAATATCTTTCTTTTTCTGTACTGAATATATTTCTGAAGATATAGCGCTGTAGATTCTGAAATGCAAAAATATTTTAGATTTACAGAAACTTCATACCTCATTTCTTCGCATATTCTAAAAAAATGATCTACCGCGTTTCTGCTTGTAAATACTACTGCAGTATAATCAGGAAGATTAATCTTGTCTTTTCTAAAATCTTTAGCCTGTACTCCCTCTACATGTATAAACGATCTGAAATCAACTTTAAGATTATACTTCTTGGCTAAATCGAAATAAGGTGATTTTTCTGCTTCAGGTTTTGGCAATGTAACCAAGATGCTTTTTACTTTACGTAGTCTTTCTTTGTTTTCTTGCATTTCTTTTTTACCTCTTAATATCCTATTGCCTTGATTAATATCATTATAGGGCATATTTCAAGGGCGCAAAGATACAAAATTAAATACAACTTAGGAAACCGGTACGTGGATAAAATATTAATTGCCGCTCTTACAAACTGAAAAATGAAGATGGCACAAAGCAATATTAAGCCGGTAAGAATAAAAACATTACCATACTGAACGGGAGCAAGTGCAAAAGCAATAATTAAAGGAATAAACAATAAAGACGCATTAAAATAACTCAGGTATAAAATGGTAACATAATGTTTTACAGGCTTCTGTACCTCAAAGAAAAAACCTATTAATCTTAACATCACAATCTTTAAGAGATAAAGCATAATAATACCCATTGAAAGAGTGATAAAGAACTCAAAGCCTTGTCGTTGTGCCTGCTCATTCTCATTGTATTGTGCTAATAGGTAAAAGAACATGCCTATGGTAAAGCCAAACTGCACAAACAGCAGTAAAAAAGACCAGGAAGTAACCAGGTTATCTTCTTTACTGAAATTAGTCAACACGCGGTTGCTATAGAAAGATTGTACAACCATATTGAGCTGTTTACCAAATGAGTTTTTCAAAATCGCAAACAACACTAATAAAAATCCGATTACCAATAAGATCCATACTTTACCTTTAGGCAAAAGATCGCCCTGTCTATAAACTACCTTTTCTGTAGGGTTTTGCTTTTTTAGAACCGAAGACAGATCAAACACAGCAAAACCATATCCTTTGCCCAGACTATCTATCCAATGCGCATAAGTAGAGGAATCTCTCTTTTTTAAAATATGCGGTGTTAAAGTATCAATCGTACTCTTGCTTATAGTATCAAGTATAAGGCTATCAGTTAAGAAAGGTTTTATATTTAATGAATCTGCTTTAACAGGTTTTATCTGCGCAAATGAGATAAAAGTTGTTAAAAGGAATACCAAAAAGCAGATTTGTTTTTTAAGCATAAAAATTAAAATAAAGCGGTTACTCCGACATGGATTTTCCCTTGGCGCAAATTTAACGGATTATTTTTTTGTTTACCTAAAGCATAGCTCAATGAAAGTATGCCCAAATTAGTTTCAAAATTTAAACCAGCACCCATACCCAAAGGGTAATCTTTATCTTTGATTTTTTGTACATAAGCCTGATTATAAAAAAGAAACAAAAAGGAATTCTGCTCTAATAAATATCTGAACTCAGCATTAAACAAGGTATAAGCGCTGGTTAAAAATTCCATTTCATTGAAACCTCTTAAAGTATTTTGCCCTCCTATCCTGAACAATTCATTATCTAAGAGATCTTTTCCCGATAAATACCCGGTTTGATTAGATAAGGCAAAAACGGTTTGCCTGGCAAGCGGAATAAAATATTTTGCATCCAGATAAAATCTGTATACAGAACTATTAAGATTAACCTGCTGGTACAGATGTGCTGGAATAGATGCATTAGGTTTTATTTTTTTACTCCCTGCAGCAAAATTAAGTTCAAGCCATAAGCCTTTTCTAGGATTAAATCTATAATCTAAATGCTGAGCCGTAAAGCCCAATCCATAGAAGTTGGTGGCAGCATCTAAGTTCTGAGGTAGGATCTGTGCATCTTTATATTGCGAGGTTTCTATCAGGCTGCTTGTTCTTCGTTCAACAAAAAACTGAATTCTGTCATTAGTCCTTACCGCATAATTAAATAGCAACTTTGTATCTACATTGAGGTAAGTGGTATCTTGTTTATACAGATTTAAGGCTGGCATAAAACCCAAATCTGTATTAAATATACGTGGTATATCAATGTAGCTTTCTAAAAGCTGTGTGCCTTTAGTTAGGTTCTGGTAGTTAAAATAGATTTTTTCTGCCTGTTGAAAAGTGTTTACCAAAGCCAGCTTAAGATTACCTACAACTTCTAGCTTATCGGTTGCGTTTTGCCTAGGTTGCAAACCCAAAATACCATCAAACTGGTTGATGTTCTTTTTTTCCAGAAAAACGGTAACCTTAGCCTTATGATCTGCGAAGCTGACCTCAAAAGGTTTGGCTTCTTTTAAAAAGGGCAATTCATTTAACCGTTTATAAATTTGTCTTACAACATTTTCATTGTAATCTGTACCGGTCTTAACACCCAAATAAGACTGCAAATAGGCTTTACTTATTTTTACATCGCCTACTATTTTAAGACTGTCAAAAGTAATTTGGTCATTCAAGGTTAAATTAAGGTCGGCTGCAATGCGTTCATTTTCAAAATGTATCTGTTCTAAACCTACTGAGGCAAAAGGGTAGCCATTATTTTCGCAAGTGATGATGATTTTTTTAAACAGGTCTTCAAGTTGATTCGCATTAAAAGGTGCGCCTGCAAAATTTCCTGCATAAGCGTTGATACGCTCTTCAAGAAATAAAGGAATATTCCCTTTTTTAAGCTTTATCCATTTGTATTGAAATTGCTGGTTTACAAGCAATTCAGCTTGTTTATTTTTTAGATTAATTTGCTTAATTTCAGCAAGAAGATAGCCTTTAAGCCTAAGTTGGGCAATGATCTTATCTGCTTCCTTATAAATTGCTGTGCTATCTGATGCTTCTCTGTTAAACTTTAAACTGTTCAACAATTCTGCATCCGGCTTTACCAGTCTAAGATCTACCTGATAAAGCTCCTGCCCCCACCCCAAAAAGCTCCCCAGCGTCAGAAAAACAGTCAACAGATATTTCATTTCATAAAGTAAGTCTATTTTTACAATACTTTCAAAATTAAAAAGCTGCGTTCAATTTTATCTTAACTTTGCAATATGTTTGGTATTTATATACATATTCCTTTTTGCAAACAGGCTTGTAATTATTGCGATTTTCATTTCACCACTTCATTTAAGAATACAGATACCCTAGTAGATGCGATATGCAAGGAAATTATCCTGAAAAAGGATCGTATAAATAGCGCTGTAAGTAGTATTTATTTTGGTGGGGGAACCCCCAGTGTTTTACCTGCCGCTCAGCTGCAAAAAATTTTCAACACAATAGAAAAACATTTTTCTATTCACACAGACGCAGAGATTACTCTCGAAGCCAATCCAGATGATCTGGGCCAGGAAAAGATCAAAGCATTAAGACTCTTACCTGTTAACCGCTTTAGCATAGGCACACAGTCTTTTTACAATGAAGATTTGCAATGGATGAACCGTGCCCACAATGCGGAAGAAGCCGAATGCAACATTAAAAGATGTCAGGATGCAGGTTTTGAGAACTTAAGCATAGATCTTATTTATGGATTTCCGCTACTTAGTAATGAAAAATGGAAAAATAATATTCAGACCGTTTTAGATTTACAGATACCTCACATATCAGCATATGCCTTAACTGTTGAGCCTAAAACAGCTTTAGCAGTCGCGATAAAAAAAGGGAAACAAACAAATGTTAATGATGAACAGGCCGCCGACCAGTTTATGATTCTAACTGAATTATTGGCTATGAATGGTTTTGAGCATTATGAAATCTCTAACTATGCAAAACCAGGACGTTATGCAGTTCATAATACCAATTACTGGAAAGGCGTTCCTTATCTGGGGATTGGGCCTTCTGCACATGGTTTTGATGGAACGCAACGTTATATTAACATCAACAACAACACAAAATATATAGAAAGCATTCTGCAAAATCAATTGCCTGAACATATTGAGTTTTTAACCGAAGCCAATAAATTTAATGAGTACATTATGACTTCATTAAGAACAATGTGGGGTATTGACCTTAAAAAAATAGAAACCGATTTTGGACGAGCTTACGCTGATAAAGTAAACACAGAAATTCGACCGTTTTTAAAGGAGAATCATGTAATTTTAGAAAATAACAGGATTGTACTTACAGCATCGGGTAAATTGTTTGCAGATGGAATTGCTGCAGAACTTTTTACAGATCCGGATTAACTTATTATTTAATATTATCTGATCTCATTATGAACAACAAAGTAGTCTGGGTAACAGGCGCATCATCAGGAATAGGCGAAGCTTTGGTATATGCCTTTAATCAACGAGGTGCCAAACTCATCATTTCGGCCAGAAATCGGGATGAACTTTTCAGGGTTAAACAAAACTGTAAAAACCAGATCGATGTTCATGTACTATCCATAGATTTAGAAGATCATAATAGTCTGGCACAAAAAACAGCAGAAGCTTTACGCATCTACAACCGCATTGATATACTGGTAAACAGCGGCGGGATTAGTCAGCGTGCACTTGCCTTAGATACCAGCCTTGAAACCGAAAAACGCCTTATGGATGTTAATTTTTGGGGAACGGTTATTTTAAGTAAAGCCGTTTTACCCGTCATGCTGCAGCAGAATAGCGGATCTATCATTTGCATCAGTAGCTTAGTTGGTAAATTTGGCACCCGTTACCGTTCTGCATATGCGGCCTCAAAACATGCTTTACATGGTTATTTTGATTCGCTGCGTATAGAGATTGACAATCCCAACATTCATATTATGCTGGCCTGCCCCGGTTTTATCAAAACCAAGGTAACGCTAAATGCACTTACGGCCAATGGCACACCACAGGGCACCATGGATAGCGCACAAGCCAATGGTATGGAGCCATCTGTATGTGCCGAAAAGATTATTGCAGCTCTCCAAGCCAAGAAAGAAGAGGTTTATATTGGTGGTAAAGAAGTAAAAGGTGTATTATTAAAAAGGCTTTTTCCGGCCTATTTCAACAAAATGATCAAAAAAGCAAAGGTTACTTAATCATGCCTTTTTATACAATTATCATTGGCTTAACATTTTACACATAAACGTATAAACAATTAAAATTTAATTCTCAAATTTGTGTGAAAGCGTTCTAAATAATTTGAAAACATAAGTTTATTTATATAAATGAGTTTCATCCTAAAACCTGTAGATACAGTAGAAAACATTAGCAGAGAAGATTTTATCAAAAACTATCTCAAACCCAGAAAACCTTTAGTGATCAAAGGATTGACTAAAGACTGGCCTGCACGTGAAAAATGGACACCTGAATATTTAAAGCAGCTTGCCGGCGATGTAGAGGTTCCGCTTTATGACAACTCTAAAGCAGACCCCAGCAAACCCATTAATGCAGCTGTAGCTAAAATGAAATTTGGTGATTACCTTGACCTGATACAACGCGAACCAACAGAACTCCGCATTTTCTTATTTAATATGTTTAAGAAAGCTCCTTCTATGGTAAATGATGTTAAAATTCCTAAACATTTAATAGATGGGGTAATGGAAAGTTTACCAAGTATGTTTTTTGGCGGATCAAATTCTGAAACATTTTTGCATTATGATATAGATTTACCTAACATTTTCCATACACATTTTAATGGCCGCAAACATGTAATCTTATTTGATTACGAATGGAAAACAAGGTTATACTGCCTGCCAAATGCCACTTATGCCTTAGAAGATTTTAATGTGGGTAATCCCGACTTTAAAAAATTCCCTTCTTTAAATGGGATTGAAGGCTATGAAGTGTTTTTAGAGCATGGCGATACTTTGTTTATGCCGGTAGGTATGTGGCACTGGATGAAATATTTAGATGGTTCTTACTCTTTAAGTCTAAGAGCATGGGATCAGTCTTTTATGGGTAAAGCGGCTAGTATATGGAGTGTCTTTAAACATGGTGCAGTTGACAGTCTGATCAAAATGATGTTAAAAGGGAAGTACGCCAATTACCGGGAAAAACTGGCGGTAAAACGGGCGGAAAAAGCCTATGCCAAAGGTTTGCCCCGTTAATCTAGGATAGGAATATATAAAAAAGGCCGGATCGTTTGACCCGGCCTTTTTTATTGAATATGTTTTCTTTTATACTTTCATGGCTTTGCTCTGGCAAACGAAATCTGTTCTTTTCAAACCTGTGTTCTTAATTGCGCCATACCCACCAGCAACATCAATTACATGATCAATACCTCTGGCTTTTAGAATAGAAGCTGCAATCATCGATCTGTATCCTCCGGCACAATGGATATAATAAGTTTCTTCAGGCTTAACTTCAGGCATCCAATCGTTGATATAATCTAAGGGACGAGCCAGTGTAAATTCTAAATGTTCTGCTTGATATTCACCCGGTTTACGTACATCTAAAGCCAATAAATTAGGTTGTTCATTTACTACATCCTCAAATTCAGTTGCACTTATAGACTTAATCTGATCCGTTTCGCGGTTTTCTGCTTTCCAGCCTTCAAAACCTCCCGCCAAATATCCAATAGTATTGTCATAACCAACACGAGCCAGACGTGTTATGGTTTCCTGTTCTTTTCCTTGATCTGCTATCAATAAAATAGGCTGCTTTAAATCAGTAACTAAAGCGCCTACCCAAGGGGCAAATTGCCCGTTTAGACCAATATTAATAGAGTTAGGTACAAATCCTTTGGCAAATTGTTGTGGATCACGGGTGTCTAAAATCAATGCTCCGCTTTGATTAGCCATTGCTTCAAACTCCGAAGGGTTTAACGCTTTCATGCCTTGCTCATAAACAGCATCTATACTGGCATAACCCAGTTTATTCATAGCGGCATTTTTAGCAAAATATTGAGGAGGAGGCAAAATGCCATCTGTTACCTCGTGTATGAACTGTTCTTTTGAAGTTGCTTTTAATGCATAGTTAACCTGCTTTTGATTACCCAATGTATCAAAAGTTTCTTTACTCATGTTTTTACCACAGGCAGAGCCCGCTCCGTGTGCCGGGTAAACGATCACATCATCTGGTAAAACCATGATTTTCTGGTGTAAAGAATCATATAAAGTAGCGGCCATATCTTCCATGGTCATATCTCCTTGTTGAGCAAGATCTGGTCTGCCTACGTCACCGATAAACAATGTATCACCGGTAAATATACAATGTGCTTTACCCTCCTCATCCGTTAATAAATAGGTAGTAGATTCTGGTGTATGCCCCGGAGTATGCAAAACCGTTATGGTAACATCTCCTATTTTAAACTGCTCGCCATCTTTAGCTATATGAGCTTCAAACTGTGTTTTGGCTGTTGGTCCGTAAACAATAACTGCTCCACTTTTTTGGGCCAGATCAACATGTCCTGACACAAAATCAGCATGAAAATGCGTTTCAAAAATATATTTGATCTTTGCATTGTTCTGTGCAGCTTTATTTAAATAAGGTGCAATTTCTCTTAATGGATCTATAATTGCGGCCTCACCGTTACTTTCTATATAATAAGCTGCTTCGGCCAAACAACCGGTATATATTTGTTCTATTTTCATATTATTCTAAATAAAGCGGTTTTACCAAAAATAACTGCTATTTATTGAAGTTTAGCTAGGCGTAAAAGTTATTGACACAATTTTTACGGTTAAAACTTATTATAATCATGGCTTACTTAACTCTCCGGCAATAGAAGTTTCCATAAGTCGGGCAATTTCTGTCTTATCAAGTTGTTTACCTAAAAGGTACATTAATTTGGTAATAGCAGCTTCAAAGGTCATATCATAGCCACTTAAAACACCCATAGCTTTTAAATTACTGCTGGTTTGGTATAAACCCAACTGAACCGATCCGCCTTTACACTGTGAAATATCCACAATGATCTTTCCTTCTTTAGATGCTTTTTCAAGACAAGCCAAGAACCAGTCATCTGTAGGCGTATTACCCGAACCAAAAGCTTCTAGCACTATGGCATCTACATCTGATCCTGTTATAGCTTTAACCACGCTTTCTGTAATACCCGGATACATTTTTAAAATACCTATGTTTGATTGCAGATTGGTAAAAGCTTCAAACTTTTCTTCTTTGCGAGGTAAGATATTATTGGGATAAAATGTAAGATGAACACCTGCTTCGGCCAATATGGGATAATTAGGCGATTGAAAAGCTTCAAATTTCTCAGAATTATATTTAATTGAACGGTTACCTCTGAATAGCTGGTAATCAAAGTAAATACAAACCTCAGGCACCATAGCTTTGCCATTCTTTTTGGTAGCTGCAATTTCTAAAGCAGTGATCAGATTCTCTTTTGCATCTGTTCTGATTTCG
The DNA here is from genome assembly GCF_022809115.1 of Pedobacter montanisoli. Classification (GTDB taxonomy): domain Bacteria; phylum Bacteroidota; class Bacteroidia; order Sphingobacteriales; family Sphingobacteriaceae; genus Pedobacter; species Pedobacter montanisoli. Next base: position 286,645 of record NZ_JALGBH010000001.1, read on the forward strand.
CCTATAGGCAATTGTGATCCGGTTAACACTACGGGTTTACTTAGATTTTGAAGCATAAAACTCAATGCCGATGCTGTATAAGACATGGTATCTGAGCCATGCAAGATCACAAAGCCATCAAATTCTTCATAATTTTCGCTAATTACACTGGCCATTTTTACCCACCCATCAATATTCATGTTGGATGAATCGATAATAGGATCGAAAGAATGGACTTTCAGTTCATAATTAAGTAATGTGAGTTCTGGTACTTTGGCCTTGATCTGCTCAAAGTCAAAAGGAATAAGGGCACCGGTTTTGGCATCATTAACCATACCAATGGTACCTCCTGTATAAATTACAAGTATTTTGGTCACCTTAGTTTTAGTAAGTTAGTTAGTGCTATAAAGTTATAAGCTTTGTCTAAACACCAAAAATTTTTTTTGAGTTAGTGGTAGTAACTTCCGCTATTTCTGCTAAATCTATTGCATAGATATCTGCCACTTTCTGAGCGATATGAATAAGGTAACTGCTTTCATTAGGTTTACCTCTGAAAGGAACAGGTGCCAGATAAGGCGAATCCGTTTCAAGTACAATATTTTTAAGGTCTATGCTTCTTAATACCTCATCTAACCCTGCTTTTTTATAGGTAACTACTCCCCCAATCCCTAAATAAAAGCCTAGATCTATAGCTCGTTCTGCCTGCTTTATATTGCCTGTAAAGCAATGAAAAATGCCCCTTAATTTCGGGTCTTTATGTTCTTCCAATACTTCAAAAACTTCATCAAAGGCCTCTCTACAATGAATTACGATAGGCAGATCCAAAGATTTTGCCCATTCTATCTGCCGGGCAAATGCCTTCTGCTGAATAGCTAAAGTGCTTTTATCCCAATATAAGTCAATCCCTATTTCTCCTATGGCATATATTTTTCTGCCAGTCAAACTATTTTTAATGATATGCAACTGTTCTTCAAAATCCTCTTTTACATCACAGGGATGTAATCCTAGCATGGCAAAGCAATGATCAGGGTAGTTTTTTACCAGCTCATCAATTAAAAGTATAGAGTTTACATCTACATTGGGCAAAAATAATCGTTCTACCTTTTGTTCAAAACACCTTTCCATTAATTGCCTAAGCAATTGTGGATCTTTTTCATAATACAGGTGGGTATGGGTATCTGTAAGTTGCATACTGCAAAGTTATTTTAATTTAAGCGGCTATTAAAGCTTTAAATAAAAAACCCTGCCCGAGAAACTCAAGCAGGGTTTACAAACCGAGAATGATTTAAAATTATTTTTTTACAGGAGCCGGAGGTGCTGGTTGCACAGGGGCTGCTGCTTTAGGTTTAATGATGTCTAATACTTCTATTTCAAAAACCATTGGTGTATATGGAGCAAATGGACCACCACCTTCTTCACCATAGCCTAATTTAGAAGGGAAAATAGCCGTGATCTTACCACCTTTACCCACTAATTTTATAGCCTCAGAGAAACCAGCTACTACGTTGGTAGGCAACATTTTTGCAGGCTCGTATTTATGTCCGGGTTGTACGTGATCAGCCTCTTTAGCTGCTTTTTCAACGTTTGTATCAAACAATCTATATTTGCCTTTTGCATCTTTTTTGGTAAATCTGCCAATATAATTAACCAATACAGTATCGGTATTGGTTGCTTTTTCGCCAGTACCCGGAGCAGTAATTACATATTGCAGGCCACTAGGCGCAGTAGTTACTTTTAAATTGTTTTCTTTAATATATTGTTGGATTTTACCTGGCTCAGCAACTTTTCTTTTCTCCATATCAGCTTTGTAATCTGCCTGGAAAAAATCGCTTGCTTTTTTATGGAATATCGAATCAGGTTCATTAGCTCCTCTTTTGAATACTTTCTCAACTTTAATCGTAAATACCATGTATTTATCATTTTTAAATTGCTCGGGTTTAGGCTGGTTTGTACGTGCAGCCATGGTATCCAAATTAATCTTAAATGTTGCACTGTCACCTTCACCAAAAAGGGTAAGTACATCATTCATGTCGCCTGCATAGTTCTTTTTACTTACAGGAAATATTTGAGCCTGCTCAGTATCATAAGTACTGCCTAATATAGAATCTTTTTCATTTTTCTGGGTAAAGTTAATCTTAACGATATCTCCTTCTTTAATTTTGTCTTTTCCACCAGATTTATGGATGGTATATAACAAACCTCCCGGTCCTTTCTTTTCAGTGTTACATGCAGCTAAACCTAAGGCTGCTACAAAAAGAATTGCTAAACTTTTTTTCATTTAATTTTATGTTTAATAACGTGATGCGAATTTAACAGCTTTACGCTTTACTTATATACTTATTGTAAAAATTTATACTAAACAAAAAGTAGTGCTTTGTATTCGGGTAATATCGATTTGAAAGCTGCTACAGTTTGCTCAAGGCTCTGATCAGATGAACCTCCCGCGGCGTTTCTGTGCCCGCCTCCGTTAAAATATTTTTTACAGATCTCGTTTGCCGGGAAATCGCCGGTAGACCGTAGTGATAATTTAACTTTATCTGTGCGCTCAATAATAAAAGCCGCCAACTTGATACCGTTAACAGACAAGGCATAGTTTACAATGCCTTCTGTATCGCCAGTTTCTATTTTAAACTGCTCCAGTTCCTGTTTATTTACGCTTATAATAGCTGTATTAAAATCTCTTAGAATTTCTAATTTATGCGACAGGCAATACCCTAAAAATTTGATTCGGGTTTCTGAAACGTTATCATAAACCAGCTGGTGGATGCGCCAGTGTTCAGCTCCGGCATCGATCAGATCGGCAGCAATACGGTAAACTTCAGCTGTTGCCGAAGGAAAACGGAAAGAACCTGAATCTGTCATGATTCCGGTATATAAACAGGTAGCAACATCTTTATTAACCAGCTGAGGCTCTTCCATTACATTCATGATAAAATCATAAACCAGTTGGGCAGATGCGCATGCATTGATATTCCAGTGTCTGTAATCATCAAAATCTTCTGGATCAAGGTGATGATCGATCATTACTTTTACAGCAGAAGCTTCTCTAACATGTTCGCCAAGGTTATTAATACGACCTAGGGCATTAAAATCTAAACAGAAAATAATGGCGGCTTCATTTACCAGTTTTACAGATTGTTCTTCTGCTTCTGTATAAATAATAACTTCACTGTTGTTAGGCATCCAGTGTAAAAATTCAGGATAATCTGTAGGTGCAATTACACTAACGTGATGACCTTTTTGAATTAGGTAAGCGTATAAACCCAATGATGAGCCCATGGCATCGCCATCAGGTTTGTGATGTGTAGTAATCACAATCTGTTGGGGCACTGACAATAAGCTTTTTAAATCGGCACTTGTAATCATATATAGCTTGCGAAGTTAAGGATTTTAAATATAAAGACATCTTCTTCTTACTGTCTCTTTAATTTTAATTTTATAAACTGTATTTTTGCAAAAAATTTAATACAAATGACAACTAACAGAACCTTTACTATGATTAAACCTGATGCTGTTGCAAACGGACACATCGGTGCAATCATAAATGATATCACAAAAGCAGGATTTAAAATTATTGCAATGAAGTACACTCAACTTAGCCCTGAAAAAGCAGGTGAGTTTTATGCGGTACACAAAGAACGTCCTTTTTACAATGATTTAGTAAGCTTCATGTCTTCAGGACCAATTGTTGCTGCTATTTTAGAGAAAGACAATGCAATTGAAGAATTCAGAAAACTAATTGGATCAACAAACCCTGCTGAAGCTGCAGAAGGAACTATCCGTCAGAAATATGCTAAATCTATCGATGCAAATGCTATCCATGGATCAGATTCTGATGAGAATGCTCAAATTGAAGGCGATTTCTTCTTCGCTGCTGACGAGCGTTTCTAAGCATTAAGAATATTGTTTTTAACCTAAGCACTCTTTTCAGGGTGCTTATTTTTTATTTGTATATTTCGCCCTCAAACCTTTAACATGAAAAAAACTTATATCCTAATATTTGCTTTAGCTTTATCTGCTCAGGTAAAAGCGCAAAACAAACCTAAAGCAGCTACTGTAGCCAAAAAACCAGCTACAACGACTAAGACAGTAACCAAAACTACATTTACAGCAAAACCTGTTTTTACTAATCTACTTGATTCTGCCAGTTATGCCTTTGGTAACGCTATGGCCAGCAATTTAAAAGCAGGAGGTTTAAGCAGCTTAAATTACGAATTGCTGGTTAAAGGTTTAAAAGATGCTTTTGATAACAACACTCCTGTTTTAAATGAAGAAACTGCTCAGCTTACCATCAATAAGCTTTTTGAAAGCCTGACCAGTGTAAGAGAAGAAAAAAACAAAAACCAATTTGCTGCTCAGATTAAAGAAGGCGAAGATTTTCTGTCAAAAAACAAACTTAAAAAAGGTGTAATTACCACAGCAAGTGGCTTGCAATATGAGGTTATTAAACAAGGTACAGGTAATAAACCCAAAGCCACAGATCAGGTAACCGTACATTATCAGGGCACTTTACTTAATGGCTTTGAGTTTGACAGCTCTTATAAAAGAGGTGAACCTATTTCTCTGGAACTGAACCGGGTAATTAAAGGCTGGACAGAAGGTGTTCAGTTAATGCCTGAAGGCTCAAAATACAGGTTTTATATTCCTTATAACTTGGGTTATGGAACCAGCGGTGCCGGACAGAATATCCCTCCGTATGCTACATTGATTTTTGATGTTGAGCTGATTAAAATAGACACTCCAGCAACTAATTAAATCAGATTTCAATAAAAGACGTTTCATAGAGGTCATTAAAAGGGGTTACTTTTTTAATGACCTTTTCTTTTTGCCTAAAAGTTATAAAACCTTTTCATATCTAAAAGCGTTAATTATGGAAACGGAAAGGCTATGAAAAATTTTAGTTGGATTGCTTTAGTATTGATATTTTGTACCACATTACAGAGTTGCGAATTTATAGCAGGTATTTTTAAAGCAGGTGTATGGTCTGGTGTACTGATCGTTGTTTTGGTCTTAGCCCTCATTATTTGGTTAGGGGCAAAAATCTTTGGAGGGGGTAAGGATACTTAAAGCCTATAAAAAGACAATCTCGCTGATTACTTGTGCGCCTATCCTTTCATTAATTTTATGAATAATCGCAGAGCGTACCATCAGTAATTCATTTTTAATAACCGAAGATTCTATACGAACAAATAGTTTGTGCTGGTGTACATAAATCTGTGTGGTACGATTAGACACTGCGGTTCCCATAATTTCGGGCCATAAAGCTACCACTCCCGTTTCATCAAACTTACCTTTTATACGGTAATGTTTGAGCATTTTCTCAATAGCCTCTTTCAGCGTTATGTCATTGGGTTTACGCATGTGCTACATTTCCGTTTACAACCTCAAACAAATTAATATCTGCTTTTATCTCATTAAATACATTTACCACCCGTTCTTTATTGGCATCGGTAATGAAAATCTGTCCAAAATCATCATGCGATACCATTTGCATCAATTTATGTACCCGCAAACTGTCTAATTTATCAAATATATCATCCAGTAAAAGCAAGGGTTTATACCCTTTAAACTTTTGCAAATAGCTATATTGAGCTAATTTTAATGCAATTAAAAAGGATTTCTGCTGTCCTTGCGAGCCAAATTTCTTTAAAGGTACATCCGCAATACTAAATAACAGCTCATCTTTATGAATGCCTGTAGTGGTACGTTCTAATACCCGGTCTTTTTCCAGGCTTTCTTCCAGTAGAACTTCAAAAGATTTTTCACTCAACTGAGATTGGTAACTTAAAGCCACTTCTTCTGCATCGCCCGAAATAAAACTGTAATGCTTGTTAAATAAAGGAATAAACTCAGCTAAGAATTGTTTACGTTTCGAAAAAATAGCATTGCCTACATTAATCAGTTGTTCATTCAGGATTTCTAAAAGTGCTACATCCAGTTTATGAGTAGCTGCCACCTGTTTAAGCAAGGTGTTTCTATTCAGTAAATGTTTATTGTATGTAATCAGTAAATCGAGATATTGCGTATCTGTTTGCGAGATCACATTATCAACAAAACGCCTGCGCTCTTCACTACCCTCCATAATCAGGTTCACATCATAGGGAGAAATCATTACTACCGGAAATAAACCAATATGGTCTGCCAGTTTTTCGTATTCTTTTTTATTACGCTTAAATTGCTTTTTCTGATTTCGCTTAACCCCACAACTAATTTGCTCAGGTTTCTGATCTTTATCAAAATTACCTTGCACTAAAAAAAGTTCTTCTCCTATTTTAATCTGCTGGCTGTCTATTGGATTGAAATAACTTTTGCAAAGACATAAATAATGTATAGCATCTAGCAAATTGGTTTTTCCGGCACCATTATTACCTACAAAAGCATTAACGGTAGGTGAAAAAGTAAGCTCTGCCGATGCGTAGTTTTTAAAATAAAGAAGAGTTAAATTTTTTAGCCACATAAGGTAAACAAAGTTACCATTTTTTACCCTCGTGGTAAATGATTTATTTTGTAAAACGTTTTTACTTAAACAAGCAGAGAAATTTTAATCATAAAGCTATGGTAAAACGCTAAACTTTAATTAAATAGTTAAAAAGGGGTTGATACTTTCATTGAAAAATGTATTTTTGCAATCCTTAATTCCAAATTATAAAATGTCTGTAAAAGAGAAAGAAATAGAACACCCGGTAAGAAAAGGTTCTTTTGTTCAGGAAAATGCTAAAAGTTTACTCTTTATAGCTGGTGCAGTTGTAGTTTTAATTGGTATCTACATCTGGTATCAGAATGTTTATTTAAAAAACAGAGCCGAAGAAGCTTCTGCACAAATGTTCAAAGCTGAACAATACATTGGTGTTGACTCGTTGGCTAATAAAGCGATTAACGGTGAAGGCGGATACCCAGGATTAGAAAAAATTGCTGAGGAATACCAAAATACAAAATCAGCTAACTTAGCTAATTTATACTTAGGTGGTATTTATCTTCGTAAAGGTGAATATAAAAAAGCTGTTGATGCTTTAAATAAATATTCATCTACAGGAAGTGAAGTTATTGATCCACTTGCTTTAGGTTTATTAGGTGATGCTTACAGCGAACTTAAAGATTATAAACAAGCCGCTTCTTATTATAAAAAGGCTGCTGATAAATCTAACAATAAATTTACTGCACCTATGTTCTTAAAGAAATTAGGTTTGGTTTATGAAGCTCAAAAAGATTTCAAAGCCGCTGAAGAAGCTTATACTAAAATAAAAAGCGAGTTTCCTCAAAGTCAGGAAGCTGCTATGATCGATGAATATATTGCCAGAGCAAACGCACAGGTTAAATAAGACATCAACATATTTATAAAAAGCCCTGCAATGTTGCAGGGCTTTTTTGTTTTCTGTTCACCCTATCGTAAAACCTATAAATTAATTTATCTTTGCCACATGGCAACACATCTTAAAAACCTATCAGATTTCTCTCATACCACTATTCCTGGTGGAGAAAATTTTAAAATTGGCATCATTGTAGCCGAGTGGAATGCAAAAATAACAGGAGCCCTTTATGAAGGGGCTTTCAGTACATTGAAAAAACATCAGGTTAAAGAAGAAAACATTGTTTCTTTAAGCGTACCGGGTACGTTTGAACTTTCTTCGGCAGCAGATATCCTGTTAGCCAAACAGCAAGATTTAGATGCCGTAATCTGTATAGGCTGTGTTATACAAGGCGATACCAAACATTTTGATTTTATTTGTGACGCTGCCGCACATGGTATAACCAACGTTGGACTTAAACATGGCAAACCTGTTATTTTTGGCGTATTAACCACCAATGATGAGCAACAGGCTATAGACCGTGCTGGTGGTGTGCATGGAAACAAAGGCGACGAGGCTGCCATCACCGCAATAAAAATGGCTCATTTTGCAGCACATGTTTAAGTTTAAAATTTTGTGTATTTTAGAACCATTAAAATTTAACGATGAAAAAAATAGCGATTATTGTGCTTGTTGTATTTTGCGTATTAAGCGTACTGCAATCGTGCTCAAATAAACTTTGCCCGGCTTACAGTTCTTATCCTGAATATAAAGGGAGAAAAAATTAATGCGCTGGCAAGACCTTACTTCAACTCAACAGGTTGATGAGATCAAACAGACTCAGGGCTATAGTGTTATTTTTAAACACAGTACCAGATGTTCTGTAAGTTCAATGGCTAAAAGAAGCTTTGAATTTGGTTGGGAAAGTATTCCTTCGCACACCAAACTTTATTTTTTAGATCTTATTGCTCATCGCGATGTTTCTAACTATATCGCAGAAACATTTCATGTTCACCATGAATCGCCACAAGCCCTTTTAATTAAAAATGGTGAATGTATTTTAGATTCCTCTCATAGTGATATATCGGCAGAAGAAATTGCCGCAGAAATAGAAAAGTCTTTATAAAAAAAGAGGATATCCTAATTAAGATATCCTCTTTTTTAGCTCTCCCTTATTAAGAGTTCAATTTCAATACTTTAGAGGTATAATTACGAGTTTCGGCACACAACTCCGGATCTTCAGCTAATTTCTGTCCGTAGCTTGGTATCATACCTCTTATTTTGGTTTGCCATTCGGCAGTTTGTATCTGTTTTTTAAAACAGCGACCCAAAAGATCAAGCATAATAGATACTGCTGTTGAAGCGCCTGGAGAAGCTCCTAATAAAGCCGCTATAGAACCATCTGCGGCACTTACAACTTCGGTCCCAAATTCCAATATACCACCACCGCTTGCTTTTCTTTTAATGACCTGTACACGTTGGCCAGCAACTTCTAATTCCCAGTCTTTAATATCGGCATTTGGCATAAATTCTTTTAGAGCTTCAAACCTGTCTTCGGGCGATTGACGCACTTGCTCAATCAGGTATTTGGTCAGATCAATATTTTTCAATCCTGCCGATATCATCGGGCGTATGTTATTAAACTTAATAGATTTGGCTAAATCCAGATAAGAACCATTCTTTAAAAATTTGGTTGAAAATCCTGCATAAGGACCAAAAAGCAAAGCTTGCTTGCCATTAATAATGCGGGTGTCTAAATGAGGTACCGACATTGGCGGTGCACCTACCGCAGCCTTACCATACACTTTAGCATGATGCTGAGCAATCACCTTTTCATTGGTACATTTTAACCATTGTCCGCTTACCGGAAAACCACCAAAACCTTTTCCTTCTTTGATATCTGCTTTTTCCAGTAACAATAAAGATCCACCTCCAGCACCGATAAATACAAACTTGGCTTTTCGTTTAGCTTTTTTCCTGTTCTCTAAATTCTTTACCTCGACTTCCCAGGTGCTACCTTCTTTTTCAAGGTCACGAACTTCATGGTGAAAATATAATTTTACATTTTCCTGTTTGCCTAAATAAGCAAACATTTCGCGGGTTAATGAGCCAAAGTTCACGTCTGTTCCCAATTCCATTTTAGTGGCCGCCACCTTCTCTTTAGCATCTCTTCCTTCCATTACCAATGGAATCCACTTGTCTATGGTTTTAGGATCTTCGCTGTACTCCATGTCTTTAAACAGGTGACAAGCTGTAAGATTGGTATGACGGGTTTTTAAGAACTCTACATTTTTTTTGCCCCATACAAAACTTAAATGAGGGATATGTTTGATGAAATCTTCGGGCTTAGATAACACTCCTTTTTGCACCAGATACGCCCAGAACTGCTTAGATACTTCGAAAGATTCTGCGATGCTCACAGCTTTTTTAATTTCTACTGTACCATTCGCTTTTTGTGGTGTATAGTTAAGTTCACAAAAGGCAGAGTGACCTGTTCCGGCATTATTCCAGGCATCAGAGCTTTCGGCCGCAGCAACATCAAGTCTTTCGTAAATTTCAATGCTTAAACCGGGTTCAAGTTCTTTTAAGAGTACACCTAATGTTGCACTCATAATACCTGCTCCTATCAGAACCACATCTACATCGGTTTCGGTAACCGATTTTTTTTTCTTACTCATTAAAAAACCAAATAAAATCTATGTACTCTTAACACCCGGAGTGCTAAAAAGTTTATACTAAAAGTTAAACGTAATTTCTTTCTTTATATCAGGATGCAGGCTATAGGCAACCGGACAAGTTCTTGCCGACCGTTCTATAATTTCTTTTTCTTTAGCAGAATAATTATTTGCAGGAAAATGCAAATCAATCCTGATCTCACTTACCCTACGTGGCTGCTCGGCCATAATTTTGGTAACTTCGGCTGTAGCTCCATCTATATTAAAGCCATGTGTATTTGCCGCTATACCAACAATGGTAAGCATGCAGTTACCCAACGAAGTGGCTAACAGATCTGTGGGCGAGAAAGCTTCTCCTTTACCGTGATTATCTACAGGAGCATCGGTAATAATGGTATTTCCCGATTTTACATGAACCGAAGAAGTTCTTAACCCTCCGGTATAAGTAATTTTTGATGTTGCCATTGCTAAATTTTCTGCAAATTTAAGCTTTGCTATTATTTATTTTGCATATGGCTTTGTCTTTTAAGGGTTTTTAAGTTAATTTCTTATTTTTTTTACATTAGGCTTTCATGTTGCGCAAGCATAATGCCCAATTACTAGCCTTAAACCTAACATGCGTCTAATTTTACTTCCAAAACATTACATGTTTGCAACACATAAGGCTTATAACTATTGGTAAAGATTATTTAACTTTGCAATATGATAGAATTACCTGTTGTAGCTGCTGTTACCGATAAACCGCGTAAACCGGATTGGTTACGAGTTAAATTACCTGTTGGTAAAGAATATGCTCAAGTAAGATCTCTTGTGGATGAACACAAGCTGCATACCATTTGCGAAAGCGGCAACTGCCCTAACATGGGCGAGTGTTGGGGAGCAGGAACAGCCACATTTATGATTTTGGGTAATATCTGTACCCGTTCATGTTCTTTTTGTGCTGTAGCAACCGGCAGACCATTAGCTGTTGACAATGACGAGCCTAATCGTGTAGCCACATCTGTTAAACTAATGGGTGTTAAACATTGCGTAATTACCTCTGTTGATAGGGATGACCTTAAAGATGGCGGTTCTATCATCTGGGCTGAAACCTTAAAAGCGATCAGAAGAGAAAGTCCTATTACTACCTTAGAAACCTTAATTCCTGATTTTAAAGGACAATGGGACAATTTATATCGCGTATTAGAAGAAAGACCAGAAGTTGTTTCGCACAACATGGAAACTGTAAGACGCTTGACCAGACAAGTTCGCATACAAGCTAAATATGACAGAAGTTTAGAATGCCTGAAAAGAATTTCGGAATTTGGTTTACGTACTAAAACCGGTATCATGTTAGGTTTGGGAGAAACTGAAGAAGATGTATTAGAAGCTATGGATGATCTGGTAGCTAACGGTGTACATATCTTAACTTTAGGTCAATATCTACAACCTACAAAAAGCCATCACCCTGTGGTAGATTGGATCCACCCAGACCAGTTTGCTAAATACAAAGAATCAGGTCTTGCCAAAGGCTTAAAATATGTAGAAAGCGGACCTCTGGTACGTTCTTCTTATCATGCAGAAAAACACTTATTCGATATTGAAGGTATAGCTTAATAATAAGCTTTAACATAAGAAAGGCTGTTCAAAAACGCTCTTCCGTCATTCCGTACCAGATACGAATCTTTCAAATCAGGTTTTACGGATTAAGATCCTGAAACAACCTGTCCCGAACTCATTTCGGGAAGTTCAGGATGACAAAGAAATTAAGTTTGAACAGCCTTTTATTTATTTTATAGTTAAGTACTGTAATTTATCTTACAGCCTCATTAAATATCTGTGCAATGATGTTCCATGTAGCATCCGACTGACGTTGCCAGATAAACACATAATTAAAGCTTTCTCTCAGATCAGCTTTATAATCTATGGTTGCAACACCGTAAGTATAAGCATAATCACCTCCTAAAGCTTTATCAGCTTGTACTGTTTTAAGAGAGATTTTATCCATAACTCTATTGTTAAAAGCTAAAATATCATTTTTACCGGTAATGGTTTCCGTTCCAGGGAACTGTAAAACTGCATCATGATTTAAAAAGCCTGCGAAAGCCTGAGGGCCCATTGCTTTTAAAGTGGTATTTAAAGTCTTTTCTGTAGCATAAATAATATCTACCGAAGCTTTTAACTCTTTTGCAGAAGCAAATTTTGGCCTGTAACTATCTTTAGGCTCAACAAAGCTTTTTAATGTTTTTTTATCAAAAGGCTTAACAGCATCTGCTCCAATATCAATAATATATTCCCATTTACCATCAGTAGCCCTCCATACGGTTAAATAATGCCCATATGTTGCTTTACTTCCTTCTGCTACAGTATAATTACCCAACGTAAACCCCCAATCTCCACTTCTTGATACCCGTGCGATTACCGGATCCCAACTTAGGCCAGAAATGTCTTTTGCAATAGCGAAATGTTTTTTGGCATTTACTGGATTTGGTCTGAAAACAATTCCATCCTGGGCCGCAAATTTTGAAAATGCTGCTGAAGTTCCTTCTTTTTTAACTGAAGCTGCAAACTCTTTTTCTGCTTCTACCAATGATTTAGTAGTGCCGTCTGATTTTTGGGCATAAGCATTAGCACAAAGCGTCATCGCTAAAGCTGATATAATAATCTTATTCATGTTTTGGTTTTAATAGATGTAGCGAATATAAAGCTAAGTATTTACTTAGCTCAAAAAAGTATTTAACAATTAAACATCTTATTGGGTTTTTTCGCGGTATATGGTTTCAAGTACCGTTTGCCCAACAGCTTTTAAAGTATTTCTGTCAATATTGTTCATATTATCCAGTTGTGTATGCCAGTTTACATAGAAACCCGAATTATCAGAATAATGAATAATATCTGCTGTTGGTACACCCGCCTGGTTCATCCAAAAATGATCATCTATGATATTTCCTGAAGGCACATTGATAAAATAAGCACCATAACCAATCTCATTACCTACGTTCCATATTTTATTTACCACATTAGCAGCATATTTTCTAGATACTTCATCCTGTGTAAATTGTGCATTGCTACCACCTACCATATCTAGATTAATACCATACATGGCTTTATATCCGGCAATATGTGGATTTTTAGCCCAATATTGTGAGCCCAGGCACCAGGTAGTTTCATTCGGACTGTCGTCATTCGCTTTGCCATAATCTTCAATATCCCATAGAATAAAATCAACTCCTACCTCAGGCTTGCTCTTTTGTATCTGTCTTGCCATTTCCAGGATAACAGCTACGCCACTAGCTCCGTCATTTGCAGCTTCAAAAGCTTTATTTCTCATATCTACATCAGGATCCTGATCCGAAAAAGGACGTGCATCCCAGTGCGCTGTAACCAATACGCGTTGTTTTTTTTCAGGATCAAAAACGGCAACAATATTTTTCAGGGTATGGCTTTTGCCATCATAGGTTTTTACCTGTGTTTGCTGAACACTAACCTTAGCCCCAAAACCGCTTAATTTTTGTTCCAGATAGGCTGCGCATTTAGCATGCGCATCTGTTGAAGGAATACGCGGACCAAAATCTACCTGTGCCTTGGCATAAGCATAAGCGCTATCCGGATCAAATTCAGGTGAAATCAGTTTTACTGTATTTTCTGTACTCTCCTTACCTTCATTATTTTTATTCTGCTGACATGCATGCAAACTAAATAATGCGATAGCCGGGAGTATTAACCATCTCTTTTTCATACTTTATTAACTATATTTTAGTCCAGGTAGTACCTTCTTTACTGTCTTTTAACTGAATACCTATTTTCTGCAAACCTATCCTGATCGAATCTGAGGTAGCATAATCTTTATTGGATTTAGCCTCTTGTCTCAAGTCAATGATCATATCCAGTACATCGTTCAAATCAGTATTATCAGCTTCTTCATTTTTAAGTCCGAAAATATCAAATACGAAATCATGCATCAGTTTTTTCAATTTCTCAAGCTCGCTGGTCGAAATCTTATTGGTACCATCATAAATTGTATTGATAATTCTTGCTGCTTCAAATAATTCTGCAATGGCAATAGGACTGTTAAAATCATCGTTCATTGCATTGATGCAGTTTATTCTTATCGGCTCAATCTCTACATCACTTTGTTCTGATGGCACAAGTTTAGGCAATAAAGCCATTGCGTTCATCAAACGCTTCAATCCCTTTTCAGAAGCATCTAACGCATCGTTACTAAAATCTAATGTACTACGGTAATGAGCCTGCAACATGAAAAAACGAACCGTCATTGGGCTATACCCTTTACGCAACAAAGGGTGATCCCCGGTAAAGAGCTCATGTGGTAAAAATCCGTTTCCTGCAGATTTCGACATCCTTGTACCATTTACAGTAAGCATATTGGTATGCATCCAGTATTTGGCAGGCTGCACATGAGAGCAGGCTTCTGATTGTGCAATCTCGTTGGTATGGTGCGTAGCTGCAAGATCCATACCACCACCGTGTATATCAAATTCCTGTCCCAGATATTTAGCACTCATGGCCGAGCACTCAATATGCCATCCCGGAAAACCCATGCCCCACGGCGAAGGCCATTGCATCAAAGTTTCTGGCTTAGCTTTGATCCACAGTGCAAAATCCAAACGACCACGTTTATCATCCTGACCATTCAGCTCTCTGGTATTGGCCAACATATCCTCTAAATTACGATTGGTAAGAATGGTATAGTTATAGGTTTTGCTGTATTTTTCTACATCAAAATATATGGTTCCATCTATCTCATAAGCATAACCATTATCAATAATAGCTTTTACCATTTCTATCTGTTCAACAATATGCCCGGTAGCTGTTGGCTCAATGCTTGGTGGAAGTGTATTGAACAACCTCAATACCTCATGAAAACCCAACGTGTACTTTTGTACAATCTCCATAGGTTCCAACTGCTCCAGTTTGGCACGTTTAGCAAATTTATCATCACCCTCATCTCTGTCGCCCTCTAAATGACCAGCATCAGTGATGTTACGTACATACCGAACTTTGTAACCTGCATAAGTAAGATACCTGAAAATAAGGTCAAATGAAATAAAAGTACGACAGTTACCTAAATGCACATCACTGTAAACAGTAGGACCGCACACATACATCCCCACATGGGGTGCATTTAAAGGTTCAAAAATCTCTTTTTTGCGAGAAATTGTATTGTATAACTGAAGTTCTTGTATCATATTACAAAGGTAACTTTTTTAGCATTAAACGGTTTTAGTTTTCTTCTGTGCTAAGTAAAGAATTGCCCAATTTAATATCACTGCGCACAGGAAAATGATCTGACAATTTTGCTTTGGAGATGTGGTAGCTGTTGATCTGCAGATTAGAAGAAGTAGCGATATAATCTATCTGGAAATTAGGAAATTTACCATTATAGGTTTTTCCAAATCCCTGCCCTTTTTCTACAAAAGCATTTTTTAAGCCCCGCATTACTTTACTCACCGCATAAGATGCGGGTGTATCGTTAAAGTCGCCGGCAATTATAAAAGGAAGCTTACAATTACGCAGGCTATCTTTAAAAATCTCAACCTGCCCACTTCGTTTCAAGAATGCAGATTTTAGCATTCCGGCTATTCTTCTTGTAGGTCGGTACTGGGCATCCATCTTTTTAGAAACCTGATCTATATAATCATAATCCTGTTTATCAAAAGATATGGATTGAAAGTGTACGTTATAAATCCTTAGTGTCTGATTTTTGAATTGAATATCTGCAAATATGCTTCCATTACCTGCGCTTACCGGTCCATAAATTACCTGCCCGGTATTTTTAATGGGATAGCGTGAAAAAATAGCTGCGCCCCAGGCTTCATA
This sequence comes from Pedobacter montanisoli, assembly GCF_022809115.1. Lineage (GTDB taxonomy): Bacteria > Bacteroidota > Bacteroidia > Sphingobacteriales > Sphingobacteriaceae > Pedobacter > Pedobacter montanisoli. The sequence goes on from NZ_JALGBH010000001.1 coordinate 302,405, forward strand.
ATCATTTTTTACAGAAGGCAGAAAATAATAATATTTTAAACCTAAGCTTTTTTTAACACTGTCAGTAATATCAAATGCACCTTTATAACGGGTATAATACTCCTGAAAACAAATGATATCAGGGTTCTGCTTTTTAATGACCTCAAAAATCTGATCTTTAGTAGAAACATCATTATTCTCGCCATAGCGCTTAAACTGATGCACATTATAAGTCATCAACCTTAAAACATTACGATCTTCTTTTTCGCTACTGCCCTCATCTCCAGAAAACTGATAACTGGCGGTTAAAGGTCCCCATCCGCATAAAATTAAACCAGCAATTACTATAGAAAACAGCCATTTTTTTCTAAACAGCCAATAGATAACCATCAGCACATTTGCAATTAAAAAATAGCTGTATGCCAGGCCAAAAAAAGCAATATAGATGAACTTGCGAGGATCTATTTTACCAGCCGCCATACCCAAAAGCAAACCCAGAACAAAACCTGCCGTAATCAACAGCATCAGTTTATCTATAAATGTAAGTCTGCTCTTTTTTACCATTAATTTTTGCTTGCGTCAAATAAAGTTTGTTTCTCTTTTGCGGTTAAATTACTGTAACCGCTTTTTGATATTTTATCTAAAATGGCATCTATTTCTTGTTGATCTGCTTTCTTAGTCTGGTGTTGATGAGTTGACCTATTTGTGGTATCGCTTTTAACAACCCGTAATTTAGGTTTTCTTTTAAGCAGGTTACTCAAATCATTACCTTTTTGCAACAGCTTAATATAGATAAATCCCCATAATACTCCACCCAAATGTGCCAGACTACCTCCTACATTCATACCCGAAGACGAAGTGCTGATAATGTCTAGCAGGATATAGGCCAACAACAAATATTTTAATTTAACCGTTCCAAATAGCATCAGTCGTATGCTATAATCGGGCAGCAAAGTGGCAATAGCGGTAAAAACTGCCATAACCGCAGCCGAGGCACCAATCAATACTGCACCCGATACCACATCTCTGAAAACAGGAGCGATATTGTAAATCAGCGCAAAGAACAAAGCTCCGGCAAATGCGCCTCCCCAATATACAAAATGAAACTGACGGGTTTTTAAAAAGTCAAGAAATAATTGTCCCATCCAATATAACCAAAGCAGGTTGAATAAAAGATGAAAGAAATCCTGATGAAAAAAAGCATAGGTAATAAGGGTATAGCCTCTGGTTAACCACATATGAGGATCGGCAGGAAAGGCAAAATATTGCTGAGCAAATGCACTCACTGCTCCGTTAAAGCCACTAAAGAACTCCAAAACCGATAAGATACCCGTTACCAAAAATACTGCTGCATTAATACCGATATACAGCATAACAGGGTTACCAGATTTAAATATTCTATACTTTATTTCATTCCAAATATTACTCATAATAATCGTAAAATCTGTTGTTGTCTTTCCAGAGTTTCACCAGTAAAAAGCCAATCAAAGCGCCACCTATATGGGCAAAATGCGCCACCGAATCGCCCTGAAATTTACCCACACCCAGAAACAATTCTAAAACGACATAAACCGGAATTACGTATTTAACTTTTACCGGGACAGGGATAAACATAATGTACAGCTCTACATTTGGATACAGCATGGCAAAAGCTACCAGTAAGCCAAATACTGCACCCGATGCACCAACCATAGGCGTAAAATATACAGAAGCCAGGGTGGCCGATTTTTCCATGGAATACAAAGCCGGATTAAACCTGTCTTTTAAAAACAGATCTAAAGGAATTTGCCCTCTATCTATTGCTGAGCCTGTAATTTGGTAAACCTCAAAAGCCTGTACGGCCCATTGCAAAGCCAAAGCCCCCAAGCCAGTAATCAGGTAAAAATTGATAAAACGTTTTGCTCCCCAGCGCTGTTCTAGCACACTACCAAACATAAATACGGCATACATATTAAAGAAAATATGCATGAAACCGCCATGCATGAACATATAAGTAATAGGTTGCCAGAACCCAAAACGTGGTGAATCAAAATAATAAACACCTAAAACCGTACTTAGATCTACTCGCGTTATAACCATGGTGGCTATAAAGAAGATCACGTTTATGATCAGAATGTTTTTAACTACTGGTGGTATATGAATATTGTTCATACAATAATTTTGCGTTTTTTATGATTTATCAAATTTTGCTGCAAGTTCTGCCAAAGTTAGTGTTTGTATAGTCGCTTTTCCGCTAACACTTGTATTAGGCATTTTACAGGCAAATAATTCTTCTATTAAAGTGTTCATTTCCTGCTGACTTAAAGCTGTACCTGCTTTAATCGCACTATTACGGGCCATACTTCTTGCCAAAGCTTCCCGCTTACTTAATCTTAACTCCTGTTGTGAGTTTTTAAAGCCTTCTATCAGATGCTCAAATAATTCTGTTTCATTCACATTTGTACTCCCTAAATCTGCAGGAACACCCTCTATAATCAAAGTATTCTTACCAAACTCACGCACATCAAAACCTAAGTTTTTAATATCTTCAAGCAAACTTTTTGCCAACTCATAATCGCCGGCAGATAACACTACTGTTTGCGGAAAAAGACTTTGTTGTGAAGCGCCTCTTTTATTCTCAAGATGCATCAAAAAACGCTCATACAAAATGCGTTCATGTGCAGTCTGCTGATCCACAATCATTACCCCAGATTTAATCTGTGATACAATAAAGCGATTGTGTACCTGCATATATTGTTTGCTCGGCACCTCAAAAGCATCATCGTCCTGATCATCTATGTCAATAACCGTTTGTTGGCTCTGCTCAAAATGATTGACCTGATACAAAGACTGCCAGTTTTGTTCTACTTCTTTTTTAGGCGTATAAGTTTTTGAAAAAGCAGAGTCCTTCGGAATAGCACTAGAATTGGTTTTAGACGGTCCAAAAGGATTAAATTCCGGGTTGAAGCTGATACTTGGTGGTACAATATCTTCAGGTGCCTTAGCACTGATCATTCCGCTAAAAGCCGTTTCCTGATCAAAATCTAAAGTTGGCGTAATATTAAATCTACCCAAAGATCTTTTAATTGCCGAGTGTAAGATGGCATAAATAGATTTTTCGTCTATAAACTTAATTTCTGTCTTTGTGGGATGAACATTTACATCAATGTTAGCCGGATCAATATCGATAAACAACACATACAAAGGAAAATTATCATCAGGTAGCAATTCCTGATAAGCCTTGTTTACCGCATGGTTAAGATAGCCATCTTTAATAAAGCGATTATTCACAAAAAAGAACTGCTCTCCACGTGTTTTCTTGGCAAATTCAGGTTTACCGATATATCCCTTAAGGTTAATAATAGAAGTTTCTTCCTCAACAGGAATTAGTCTTTCATTGTAATTGTTACCCAACAAATGCACAATGCGCTGTTTGATGGAGGCCGCCGGAAGACGGTAAATCTCACTGCCATCATGATGCAGGCTGAGCGCAATATGTGGCTTAGCCAAAGCTACCCGCTGAAACTCATCAATGATGTAACGCATTTCAGTAGGATTGCTTTTGAGGAAATTACGACGTGCCGGAGTATTGTAAAACAAATTTTTAACCGATATACTAGTACCATTTGGAGTAGCCACCGGTTCTTGTTTAATAAAATTATAACCTTCTATCTGAACTAAAGTACCCACTTCATCTTCATGTCGTTTGGTTTTTAGTTCCACTTGTGCAATTGCGGCTATAGAAGCCATAGCCTCTCCCCTAAAACCCATGGTACGTATGGCAAACAAATCTTCTGCTTTGCGCACTTTAGAAGTTGCATGACGTTCAAAGCACATACGGGCATCGGTAATGCTCATTCCGCAGCCGTTATCAATCACCTGTATCAGGGCTTTGCCTGCATCTTTTACAATTAACTGTATTTTATCTGCCCCTGCATCAATTGCATTCTCCAAAAGCTCCTTTACTGCCGATGCCGGCCGCTGCACCACCTCTCCTGCTGCAATCTGGTTAGCAACACTATCGGGTAAAAGTTGTATTATATCAGACATCTATTTGTTTTGTACCGTTGCTAATTTAGCGAAAATAAGGCGTACCAATAAAGGCTGTTTTCACATTACTGATACTAAATGACTTAGAAATGGAATTCTAAATGATAGCACAGCAACGATAAGCTATAATGCTTACCTATTGCAAGAAAATCCATAGGATACATTTTTATGAAAAGCTATAATTAACAAGAGTATTACATTTACTTTTTAACCAAAAACGTACAGAGTTTTATATCTTTATCCATATAAACCACCATACAATGAAAAAGATTTTGTTCCTGTTATTGGCAACAGTCCTGTTAAGCTGTAAACAAAATAATGCCGATTTAATTATTTACAATGGTAAGATCTACACTGTAAACCAGAACTTTGATGTAGCCGAAGCAATGGCTGTTAAAGACGGTAAAATTATAGCCGTAGGTAGCAGCGAGCAGATTCAAAAACAATATACGGCCAAAGAAAGTATCGATGCGCAGCAAAAACCCGTATATCCGGGCTTTATAGATGCGCATGCCCATTTTGTGGGTTATGCACAAAGTCTCAAAAATGCCAATTTGGTAGCTGCAAAAAGCTGGGATGAAATTTTAGACCGTTTAAAAGCTTATGCACAAACAGATAAAGAAGGTTGGCTTACCGGGCGTGGCTGGGATCAGAATTTATGGCCTGATAAAAAATTTCCGACTAAAGATAAATTAGATGAATTGTTTCCTGACAGACCCGTTCTTTTAACTCGAATAGACGGACATGCTGCTATTGCCAACCAAAAAGCATTAGATATAGCTGGTGTAAGTAAAGCCATTAAAATAACAGGAGGCGAAGTAGTAGAAGAAAACGGCAAGCTTACAGGCTTATTAGTTGATAATGCTGTAGGTTTGGTATCAGATAAAATCCCTGCTCCTGATCAAAAACAGTTTAAGAAATATTTATTGCAGGCACAGCAAAACTGTTTTGAAGTTGGTTTAACTACCATAGACGATTGTGGCTTGGATTATGAAACCGTAGAAGCATTAGACAAACTACAAAAAGATGGCGACCTGAAAATGAAATTATATGTATTGCTGTCTGATTCTGAAAAGAATTATGATTTCTTGTTTAAAAAAGGTCCTATCAAGACCGATTTTTTAAATGTAAGAGGTTTTAAAGTGTATGCCGATGGTGCATTGGGTTCACGTGGCGCATGTCTGCTTCAGCATTACAGCGATATGCCTAACAAAACAGGTTTCTTGTTAAGCGAGCCTAAACATTTTGAAGAAGTAGCCAAAAAAATCAACGAACATGGTTTTCAGATGTGTACACATGCCATTGGTGATTCTGCAAACCGCACTATTTTAAAAATCTATAATCAGGTATTGGGTGGCAAAAATGATAAACGCTGGCGTATAGAACATGCTCAGGTTGTAGCTCCGCAAGATTTTAACCTATTCGGTTCAGCGAGCGTTATTCCTTCGGTTCAACCTACACATGCTACTTCAGATATGTACTGGGCTAAAGACCGTTTAGGTGCAGAGCGCATCAAAACTGCCTACGCTTATAAACAATTGTTACAACAAAACGGATGGCTTGCTTTAGGTACTGATTTCCCGGTTGAACATATCAATCCAATGCTTACCTTTTATGCAGCTACTTTAAGAATAGACAGTCAAAATTACCCAAAAGGAGGTTTCCAGATTGAAAATGCATTAACTCCTGAAGAAACCTTACGCGGCATGACCATCTGGGCAGCAAAAGCCAATTTTGAAGAAAAAGAAAAAGGAAGCCTGGAAACGGGAAAATTCGCCGATTTCATTATCATGGAAAATGATCTGATGCAGGCCAATGCTCAACAAATCTTACAGAATAAAGTATTAAAAACCTACGTAAACGGCCAAAAAGTATATGAAAAAAAATAATTTAAAAACCCTGTTAACACTCTGTTTCGCTGCAATTATTACTACTACTGCATGTGCACAGGAACATAAAAAGAACCAGACCAGGTTAAAGGAGATTGAACATGCTATCAGCAATACAGTTCTCTTAAATAACCAGAATAATGTTATTCCTATAAAAGGCCTGGCCCAGAAAAGATTTGTTTCAGTGAATTTAGGTTATGAAAACCAAGTGGCTTTTGACAGTCTCTTAAATAAATATGCAGATGTAAAGCTGACTGATGCAGCTATCTACAAAGATTCTGCTTCGTACAATAATTTAGAAGACGACCTAAAATTCTACAATACCGTTATTATAGCCTTAAATGATAAAATGGCCCTTAATGGTAAGAACATTAGTTTTATCAGCAACTTAACTAAAAGCAAACAGGTTATTGTTGCTTTGTTTGGACATGGCTCAAGCTTGGCTTCTTTTGATAATCTAAATATGCCTATTGTATGGATTAACTCCAACAACAATGAATCGGCCATGGTTTCGCCACAAATTATATTTGGCGGTATAGGCGCTTCGCAAACCTTAACTAAAGCACATTCGGGTAAATACACCGTTGGCTCTGGTTACAAAACAACCGCAACAAGGCTTAAATATACCGTTCCGGAAGATGCAGATGTAAACAGTGATGACTTAAAAGAAATCGACAATATCATACTTGATGGTATTAAACAGAAAGCTGCTCCGGGAATGGAAGTTTTAGTGGCAAAAGATGGCAAAGTAATTTACAACAAAGCCTTTGGCTATCATACTTATGCCAACACTATGCCGGATAAGTTATCTGATATTTTTGATTTGGCTTCAGTTACCAAAATTACCGCTACCACACCCAGTGTAATGCGTTTGGTTGAGCAGGGCAAATTGAATTTAGACACCAATATTGGTTATTATATTGCCAAAGCCCGCAATACGCCAATGAACAACATTCACGTACGAGAGGTAATGTTGCACCAGGCAGGTTTTATCCCTTATATCCCTTTCCATAATTTTGTTAAAGAAGGCGATTACAGCAGGGATTCTTCTGCTGCTTACCCTACAAAGGTTGCCGACAATTACTACATCAAAAAAGGTTTTTTCAATGATTTTATGTGGCCTAAAATGTTAAACTCGCCCATTAAAACCAGAGGAAGTTATGTTTACAGCGATATCAGCATGTATGTAATGCAGGATATTGTAGAGCATCTTACGCAAGAACCTTTAGATAAATACACTCAGGAAAATTTCTATACACCTTTGGGAATGTACCGCACAGGTTTTTTACCACGTAATCGTTTCAGCAAAGATGAAATCATTCCAACTGAAGATGATCAGGCCTTCAGAAAAACTTTACTGGAAGGATATGTACATGATCAGGGTGCGGCTTTAAAAGGAGGTGTTGCCGGACATGCGGGTTTATTTGGCTCAGCCAACGATCTGGCTATTTATTACCAAATGCTACTTAATCAGGGCACTTATGGTGGCGAGCAATATTTTACACCACAAACAGTACAAACTTTTACCAGCAAGCAATCAAATGTAAGTCGCCGTGGTTTAGGTTTTGACAGATGGGATTCGGATTTAACCAAGAAATATCCTTCAGAACTGGCATCTCCTCAAACCTTTGGTCATACCGGCTATACAGGTATAGGAGTTTGGGTAGATCCTGCAAGAAACATGGTTTATATCTTTTTATCAAACCGCGTTAACCCTACGGTTACAGAGGTATTAGGTAGGTTGAATATTCGTCCACGTATTGAAGATGTGATCAACAAAGCCATTGATAAAGGCAAAAAATAAACATAGTATGTCACATTGAGCTTGTCGAAATGTAATTCCTGCAAATCAGGCTTCGACAGGCTCAGCCTGACATACGGCTTTAATAAAAGCACAGAACTTTTTTCTTCCTTTATTATTGTCATGCTGAACACGTTTCAGCATCTTTAGCATTAGATTCCGAAATAAATTCGGAATGACGACTGGATAGGGCTAAGCGAATAATAAATTACTCATCTTCGGCTCTGCAGCTACCCTCATGCTTAACCGGAAAATTTAATGAATTGGCTATAAAGCATTTTTTATTGGCTTCTTTATGCAAACGTAAAGCAAGATCCTTATGTTCTTTTTTAGATATAACCACCAAAGGGTTTAAGGTTATCTCACTAAATTTACCACTTCCATCAGCACTTTCAATCATGGTGCCTACAGCATTATCCTGATATTCGATAACGACTACACCATTTTCAGCACAAAGGTGTAAATACCATAGCATATGACATGAGGAAACAGAAGCCAACAGCAAGTCTTCGGGATTATGTTTGGTTTTATCTCCTAGAAAGATAGAATCAGAAGAACCTGAAAGAGGTGCTTTTCCTTCAACTTCAACTTTAAAATCCCTGTCGTATGAACGGTAATCCATAGTACCTGAACCTTTGTTTCCTTCCCAGGTTAGATTGGTTTTGTAAAGATGCTGCTTTGCCATAAGTTTCGATTTTCTTAGAGCAATTTAAGATTAAAATGTGATTTTTTCCAGTTTTTGCGCCAAAACTTCAGATATTTTACGATATGAATCAAAAGTCCACCCGGCAACATGCGGGCTTAATAATACTTTATCATTTTGCTGCAATTCATGATACCAAGTCTGTTCGGCCAATGCCGGAAATTTTTCTACTTCCAATACATCTAGCCCGGCACCCAGTATTTTGCCTGCTTTGATGTAATTCAGTACAGCCTGTGTATTTACAATTTCGCCACGGCTTACATTCAAAAAGAAAATAGGCTTTTTAAAATGGAAAAAATACTCGTCATTTACCATTTGCCGGGTTTCACGCGTAAGCGGAATGTGCAAACTTAAAACATCGCTATGCTTTACAATTTCCTCCATGCTCACTTCACGAACAAGCTCAGTACCAAATCCCGTTTTATATTTATCGTAAGCTATAATGTTTAGCCCAAAACCACTCAGTTTTTGTGCAAAAGATTGTCCCATAAAACCAAACCCGATAATACCTACGGTTTTACCTTTCAACTCATAGCCACGGTTCCCTTCTCTGTTCCAGATACCTGTTCTTATTTCGTTATCAGCTTTACGGAAATTGTTCATCAGGCTTAACAACATACCTACTGTATGCTCACCAACTGCATCCATATTCCCCTCATTGGCTGCCAGTAATTCTATGCCACGTTCTTTGGCAATTTCTACATCAATATTATCTAAGCCGGCACCCGCACGAGCCACAAACCTTAATTGTGGAGCGGAATCCATCATTTCACGATCTATTCTGAATTTAGTTCTTACCGCAATTCCAGCATAATTTTTAATGACTGATAAGGTTTCTGCCCTACTTATTTGAGGGAGGTCATCAACCTCATAACCTAAAGCAATTGCTTTTTCTTTAAAAGCAGGATGCAGATCATCAACAATTAGTATGCGCTTATTCATGGTGCTTTTTTATATAATCTAAAGTTTGTGCAATCCAATCAGCTGTAGTTGCATTGAGTTTTACATCAGGTTTAATGCCTATATCTTCAACGGCAAGTTCTTCTTTTATGCCATTCATATCTGTAGGGTAAAAAGTAAATCGTTTACTGGGCAGAGTCACGTTATTACCATAATTACTACCATAAGTAATCTGGCCTCTGGTTTCTGTACCTAAAGTGGTCACGTTTTTCAATTTTCTTACCTTTAAAATAAATTGTTCGGCATTACTTACAGTATATGCATTTTGCAAAATATAGATTTTGCCTTTATATTTCTTTAACAAAGAGATGAATTGCTGTGATGTTTTATAACCGCCACCGCCATTATTCCTAAGATCAACAATTAAAAAAAGATACTTGAGCGAATCTGCTATCTGTTGATAGAATGCTGTCGCTTTTTCGATATTCTTCGGATTTGAAGCAAAACTGCTTAAACGCAGGTAGGCTGTTTGTTCATTTAACAATTTGAACTCATAGCTTTCTTTTACGTTGCTTAACAGCGCATGATTTGTCGTGGTAAACTTCCTGAAAGGAGTTCCGATCAAATCGCCATCTACAAGTTTTACATTTCTTATTAAAATATAAGGAACCTGCCCATTTGAAAACAGAATAGCATCAAAACTGGAATGAGGGGTCTTAAAGATATAACCCGACAACAGCCCTGTTTTAACGTTGGCAATATGATACTCATTCGCATTTTTGTAAATCGCGAATCCTGCCCCCTGTACATCATAAATACCTTCCAAACTGTCAGGATGGATTTTTTTCAGATTCTCTGAATCAAATTGCGCTTTTATTGCAGGCCATTTATGCGCTGAGCCGGGTGTTCGATAAAAACCAAGATGATTATCCTTTAAGGGAATAATCAAGCGGCAAAGCTGTTTGAAAACTTCGAACTCATTGGTATCGGTAAGTGAACTTTTCAATTCGCTATACAACTGATGGTAAGCTTTGTTATTCTTAAGCTGATCTTTGTAAGATTTAGTTTGTGTTATTGCATGGTATAAAGCATCTATATCTGCCTCATTGCTGTTTTGTGCAAACAGAATATTAAAAGAAAGTATTCCGGCTAAAATCAGTATCCATTTTTTCATATTACATAAGACGCTGCTTTTAATTCTTTAGCTGCATGGTAGCCACAAAATTAGTGAGTTCAATAAAGTCATTCACTGTAAGTTGTTCAGCTCTTTTTTCATAAAAAGGATGTTCGCCCAAACGGTCTTTTGATAGCACAGCAGACAAAGCATTACGCAAGGTTTTTCTACGTTGATTAAAACCCGCTTTTACCACACGCCAAAACAACTTTTCATCACATGGTAGGTTTTCAACCTGATTTCTGGATAAACGGATAACACCCGAATTTACTTTAGGTGGCGGATTAAATGTACCCGGCTTTACCGTAAACAAATAATCGATATCATAGTAAGCCTGTATCAATACGCTCAAAATGCCATATTCTTTGGTTCCGGCTTTTGCAGCACAGCGCTCTGCTACCTCTTTCTGAAACATCCCAACCATTTCAGGAATCTGTTGCCTATTATCTAAAATTTTAAATAAAATTTGTGAAGAGATATTATAAGGGAAGTTACCGATTACGGCAAATTTACCAGAAAAAATATCCTGAAAATTAAGCTTTAAAAAATCGCCGTTAATGAGTCTATTGCCTAATTGCGGATATTTATCCTGCAGGTAATGAAAAGATTCTACATCTATATCTATCAAATAAGTTTGCAGGTCTTTTCTGTTCAGTAAAAAATCAGACAAAATACCCATTCCCGGTCCAACTTCTAACACTTCATGGTATTCATCAGTATGGATCAATCCGTTTACAATTCTTTCGGCAATACCTTTATCCGTTAAAAAATGCTGACCTAAATGTTTTTTTGCTTTTACTGAACTCATATTTAATGTAATATAGCCGATGCTATAGGTACAAAGGTAATTTTTTTAGTTCAGATATGAGATAGCAGCAAGTACAGACACATTCTCTCCATATAAACCGGGTAGATTTTTGCGGTTAAGTACAAGAATCGCTAATTTGCGCTAAATTTGATTTTATGAGCAAAGTAAAAATAGGTATCAGTATTGGCGATGTAAACGGTATTGGTTTAGAAGTGATCTTAAAAACCCTTTCCGAAAATAAGATCTTGGATTACTGCACTCCTGTTGTTTACGGACATACCAAGGTGGCGTCTTTTCACAGAAAAGCCTTACACTTAAACGATTTCATGTTTAACGTTGTACCTAACGCCGAAGCTGCTGTTGCCCATAAAGCCAATATGATCAATTGCTGGGAAGAGGATGTAAAAATAGACCTTGGACAAGCCAATGAAACAGGCGGAAAGTATGCTTTTTTATCTTTACAGAAAGCTACCGATGATTTAGTAAATGGCAAGATTGATGCATTGGTTACTGCACCTATTAACAAAAACAATATCCAGTCTGAGCAATTTAACTTTGCCGGACATACCGAATATCTACAGGAAAGGGCGAAAAGTAAAGATGCTTTGATGTTCCTGATCAGCGATGACCTGAGAGTTGGCGTAGTTACCGGACATATTCCTGTTGCTGATGTCGCAAAAAACATTACCAAAGAAAAAATTGTGCAGAAGTTAAAGCTGATCAATGAGAGCTTAAAAAAGGATTTCTGGATTGAGAAACCAAAAATTGCTGTTTTAGGTTTAAATCCACATGCCAGCGATAATGGTTTAATAGGGAACGAAGAAGCTGAGATAATCAGCCCGGCTATACAGGCAGCATTTGATGAAGGTATTATCTGCTTTGGTCCTTATCCCGCCGATGGTTTCTTTGGCAATGGTACTTACAAACAGTTTGATGCCGTTTTAGCGATGTACCACGATCAAGGCTTAATTCCTTTTAAAACAATTTCTTTTGGTGCGGGCGTAAACTTTACCGCGGGATTAAACTTTGTGCGCACCTCACCTGATCATGGTACCGGATACAACATTGCTGGTAAAAATCAGGCCAATCCTTCTTCTTTTATGGAAGCCTTATTTGCTGCAATACACATTGTGAACAACCGCCGTGAGCAGGAAGCGATGTTAAGCAACCAGCTTAAAACGGGCGGCAAAATCATTGAAACCGCAGCCGACGTAAAAGACGATGCAAATTAAGCGATAAAGTAACTCCATTATACCCGAAATCACGTCACTCTGAATTTATTTCAGAGTCTATGCCCACTAAAATTAGATGCTGAACTTCCCGATTGGTCGGTTCAGCATGAAGATAATTTACTTTATAGGCTTAATTGGTGCAGGTAAAGGAATGTAATCTGTTTCACCAGGTACATGATCAAATTCTTGTGCTACCCATTTTCTTTTAGCTTCTTCTATCAATGCTTTATCACTTGCCACAAAATTCCAGTAAATAAACCGTTCTTCAGGGAAAGGCTCACCGCCAAAAATATAAACACTGGTATTTTCCTGCATGGTAAATTCGCACAAAATACCTTCTTTAGCTACTAATAAATTTTTCGGCCCGAAAACATTTCCTTCACTCTCTACTGCGCCTTCAAGAATATATAAACCACTTTCTCCAAATAACTGATGGCCTAAATTAATGGTTTGTTTTTCTTTGGTTCTGATTTCTAAAAGATACAAAGGACTGTAAACAGGTACCGGCGACCGATGCCCCAAAACCTCTCCTGCAATCAATTTAAAAGATACTCCGTTTTCTTCCCACGAAGGTATATCTGCCGCTTCAACGTGGAAAAATTCAGGTTTCATCTGTTCCAAATGTTTTGGCAAAGCAACCCAAATCTGCAAGCCATGCATTTGTCCTTCACGTTTGGCATGTACCGGCATTCTCTCTGAATGGACAATACCTTTTCCGGCCGTCATCCAGTTTACCTGACCGGGTTTAATTTCTACTACCGAGCCTAAGCTGTCGCGGTGCATGATGCTACCTTCAAACAGGAAAGTCAATGTTGACAAACCAATATGCGGATGCGGGCCAATATCAATATTTGCGTTACCCGACAAATCTACCGGACCCATATGATCTATAAAACAGAAAGGACCTACCAAGCGTTTTTCCCTAAATGGTAATAAGCGTCCTACCATGAAATTCCCAATTAAGCTGGGACGTTCTTCTATAACGAGCTGGATATTTGACATATTTTTAGCTTTTAACAAATATAACTCAAATAAAGTTCTGTATCACATCACTACTTTTCAGAACACCGTCATAAAATCTTTATGCACAAAAAAGCCCCCGACGTGCGGAGGCTATATTTTAATTTATACGTTGAATTATGCTTGTTGTAAGCCTGGCATCTCAACCATTTCGTTCACATCAGCCTGGTAATCTACTCCAGCCACATCAAAACCAAATAGGTTTAGGAAATCATGTTTGTAACCAGCTAAATCACCTATTTTAGGTAAAGTCTCTTCAGTAGCATCTTTCCATAATTCTTTAATCTGGCTTTGCACATCCTCACGCATTTCCCAATCATCCACTCTAATCCTTCCTTTATCGTCAACCGGAGGATTTCCTCCCTTATATAATCTGTCGCTAAATAAACGCTGCATCTGCTCAATACATCCCTCATGAATACCCTTTTCTTTCATGATTTTGTATAATAACGAGATATACAAAGGAATTACAGGAATAGCCGAGCTTGCCTGCGTTACTAAGGCTTTATTTACAGAAACGTAAGCTTTACCTTTAATATCAGCCAGTTTATCGCTAATGGTAAATGCTGTTGCCTCCAAATGATCTTTTGCACGACCTATTGTTCCTTTACGGTAAACCGCTTCAGTTACTTCTGGGCCAATATAAGAGTAAGCAACGGTTGTTGCACCTTCTGCTAAAACACCTGCGGCTTTCAAATCATCCATCCACATCTCCCAATCTTCACCACCCATAACGGCTACGGTATTGGCAATTTCTTCTTCATTTGCAGGCTCTATTGATACATTAGATACAACACCCGTGTGAAAATCTACCGTTTTATCTGTAAATACACTACCGATAGGCTTTAAAGTTGAACGGTGTAATACACCTGTTTTAGGGTTAGTTCTTACCGGCGAGGCCAAGCTATAAATAACCAAATCTATCTGACCTAGGTCAGCTTTGATCAAATTGATAGTTTGCTGTTTTACTTCATCAGAGAAAGCATCTCCGTTGATGCTCTTAGCATATAATCCGTCTGCCTGTGCCTGAGTTTCAAAAGCAGCCGTGTTATACCATCCCGGTGAAGCTGTTTTACCTTCCTTAGGCTCTTTCTCAAAATAAACACCAATGGTTGCAGCACCTGCACCATAAGCAGCAGTAATTCTTGAGGCTAATCCAAAACCAGTACTTGCACCTATTACCAGCACATTTTTAGGGCCATCAATCTTACCTTTTGACTTTACATATTCGATCTGGTTTTTAACGTTCTGAGCACAGCCCACTGGATGAGCTGTTAAACAGATAAAACCACGCATTCTTGGTTCAATAATCATATTCGCTTATTTTTTTAAAGCTGGTAGCCCAGCTTTTTTTGTCAAAACTATCCTAATTTTTTATTCTATGCAAATTACAATTTTTTCAAACGAAAAAGGAAATGGTTAAGCAGCCTATGAATTCATGATTTTAAAATCATTAAATACAATATATTTGACCAAACAAAACTATACATCATGCTAAAAAAAGGCGAACACATAGAAGGCGTTCCTTCAGAATTACAGCAGTTGCTTGACCACGATAAAGAAGCAAACGATTTTTTTGAAACCTTAACCAAATCATACAAACAAGGTTACTGCGACTGGGTAGGTTCTGCCAAACAGGAAGCTACCAGACACACAAGAGCAGAAAAAGCAATTTTAATGCTGAGAAACAAGCAAAAGACTTTAAAAACAGTTTAACAGGCCTGTCCCAAAGAACTGTAAAAATCCGATCATATTAACACATTTACATCTATTTAAGCATTCTAAATCAATAGCTTTTGTACTTTTATTTCGTTAATTTTGCAAGCTATTTTAGAGAGTAAGTAACCTATGAGCAAGACCCACGTTGACCTTGGCGAGCAAAAAGATGTTGAAGTATATGGAGCCAGGGTACACAATCTTAAAAATATTGATGTAAGCTTTCCCCGCAACCAACTGGTAGTAGTTACCGGTTTAAGTGGTAGCGGTAAATCTTCATTGGCTTTTGATACGATTTACGCAGAAGGACAACGTCGTTACATGGAAACTTTCAGTGCCTATTCCAGACAATTTATGGGCGGCATGGAACGACCAGATGTTGACAAGGTTTCAGGTCTAAGTCCTGTAATTGCTATAGAACAGAAAACCACCAGCAAAAATCCCCGTTCTACGGTAGGTACCATTACCGAGATCTACGATTTCATGCGTTTGTTGTACGCTCGTGTTGCCGATGCATACTCGTATAATACCGGCGAAAAAATGGAACGCCTGAGCGAAGACCAGATCCTGAAAAACATTTACCAGAAATTTGGTGGCAAACCCGCCAATATCCTTGCTCCGGTTGTTAAAGGTCGAAAAGGACATTACCGTGAACTTTTTGAACAAATCAGAAAACAGGGCTATGTAAAAGTACGTGTAGATGGCGAAATCAAAGATCTTGTACCTAAAATGCAGGTTGACCGTTACAAAATACATGATATAGAAATTGTAGTTGACCGCCTTCTTATTGATGAGAAAGACAGCAAACGTTTAAACGACAGCATACAAACTGCCATGCGTTTGGGTAAAGGCGTAATTAAGATCAGCGATAAAGACGATAATGTTGCCCATTTCAGTAAGTTCTTAATGTGTCCTACAACGGGTATCTCATACGATGAACCACAACCTAATACTTTTTCTTTCAATTCTCCTTACGGTGCCTGCGAAACCTGCGACGGTTTAGGCTATGTATTTGTAGTTGACAAGAACAGCGTAATGCCAAACATGAAGCTGAGCATCATGAATGGCGGTTTGGCTCCTTTGGGCGAATACCGTGATGTATGGATCTTTCAGGTATTAAAAGCACTTGCAAAGAAATACAATTTCTCGCTTTCTACTCCCTTAGAAAAACTAGGCGATGAAAACATTGATCTTATCTTAAACGGAGCACCCGATTTATTGAGTGTAGCCGTTGAATACAATAAATGGAACGTTCAGAATTACCAGATTACTTTTGACGGACTAATCAAACTCCTTGAAGAACAACAGGAAAAGCGTGGCGAAGGTGCTGACGATCTGGAAGCCTTCAGACGTTTAGAAACCTGCCCTACCTGTCACGGTGCAAGGTTAAAGAAAGAAAGCCTTCACTTTAAAATTGATGGGAAAAATATTTTCGAGCTTTCTGAAATGGATATTTCGACCCTTAAACAGTGGTTTGAACATTTAGAAGATCGTTTAAATGAGCGTCAGAATACCATTGCCAAAGAGATTTTGAAAGAAATCAGGGCACGTATAGGCTTTCTTACCGATGTAGGTTTAAATTATCTAACCTTAGACAGAACAGCAAGAACCCTATCTGGTGGCGAAGCACAACGTATTCGTTTAGCTACCCAAATTGGCTCGCAGTTAATGAATGTCATGTATATTTTAGATGAACCAAGTATTGGTTTACACCAGAGAGATAATGAACGATTAATTACAGCCTTAAAAAATCTACGCGATTTAGGTAATACGGTTCTCGTGGTAGAGCACGATAAAGACATGATTCTGGAGGCCGACCATGTAATTGATATTGGTCCTGCTGCTGGTGTGCATGGCGGTACAGTGGTTGCCCAGGGCACACCTAAACAGATCTTAAAATCCGATACCCTGACCGCCGCTTACTTAAACGGGAGAAAACAAATTGAAGTACCACAAAAACGCCGCGAAGGTAATGGTAAAAAATTAAGCTTAATCAAAGCTACCGGACATAACCTGAAAGAGGTGTCGGTTGATTTTCCTTTGGGTAAGTTCATTGCAGTAACCGGAGTTTCGGGCAGCGGTAAATCGAGCTTAATTACAGAAACTCTATACCCTATCTTAAACCACCATTTTTTCAGGGCTAAGAAAAAGCCTTTGCCTTATGAAAAGATTGAAGGTTTAAAAGAAATAGATAAAGTTATTGAAATAGATCAGGCACCTATTGGCCGTACACCAAGATCCAACCCTTCAACCTATACAGGCGTTTTTTCTGATATCAGAAACCTGTTTGTACAGCTTCCTGAAGCCAAGATCAGAGGCTATAAACCGGGGCGTTTTTCATTTAATGTAAAAGGTGGCCGTTGCGAAACCTGTCAGGGAGCAGGCATGAAGATTATAGAAATGAACTTCTTGCCTGATGTACAGGTACCTTGCGAAGAATGTGGAGGCAAAAGATACAACCGTGAAACTTTAGAAGTACGTTACAAGGGTAAATCAATTAGTGACGTATTGGATATGAGCATTGAAGAGGCCTGTGTATTCTTTGAACACCTTCCCATAATCTACCGTAAAATCAAAACATTGAATGATGTGGGTTTAGGTTATATCCGCTTAGGACAAGCTTCCACTACCCTATCTGGAGGAGAAGCGCAAAGGGTAAAACTGGCTACCGAACTCTCTAAAAAAGATACAGGAAAAACTTTTTACATCTTGGATGAACCGACTACTGGTTTACATTTTGAGGATATCAACGTGCTGCTTAATGTTTTAAACGAACTGGTAAACAAAGGCAATACTGTTCTGGTTATCGAACACAACCTTGATGTGGTAAAAGTAGCTGACTGGGTAATTGATTTAGGCAAAGAAGGCGGAGCCGGAGGTGGACAGATCATCTTTGAAGGAACTCCTGAAGGATTAACAGAAAACCCAATCAGCTTAACCGGCCATTTCCTTAAAAAAGAAATGGAAGCATAGTCCTAATTTCTTTACACTATCATGCCAAACTTCCCGATTACATTCGGGGCAGGTTGTTTTATTGCATAGTTTACGCTCCAAGCCGGCATCTTTGCATGAGAAAAACATTAGACTAAAGTGAACATGTTGATTTAAGCAGGTAACATCTACAAACCCGAATGAATTAACAGCACTCCTTAAAAGAATGAAATAAGCCTATTTTACGCCTGTTGTAAATTTTTATTGAAAAAGATAAAACATTTTGCTTTAAAAAGAGTTTTATTAACCAACAATATTTCACAACATGAAAGAATTATATAAAAACGAAATGCGTCGTGTGGCAACGAACATTCGAAAAATTCGTGAGAAAAAGAATTATACACAAGATTATATAGCTGCAAAATTAGGTATCTCTCAAAACGCTTACAGTAAAATTGAGTTGGGTTATAGCAAAATTAGTTTAGACAGGCTTTTCCATTTAGCACATTTATTAGATACAGAGGTGGTAGATCTGCTTAAGAAATAAGACTTTTCAACAAACATCCTTACACACACAATTTAAAAGTAAATTGCCGGCATAACACACCAGATTATGCAGCAAACTTTAGATCTTACCATTGCCTTTGTAAAAAATACCTTAGCAGATGCCGAAGCAGGCCACGATTGGTTTCATATTGAACGGGTTTTTAAAACCGCACAAACCATTAACCAAACTGAACAGGCAAATTCTTTAATCGTTGCTTTGGCAGCACTTTTACATGACATTGCAGACAGCAAATTCAATAATGGGGATGAAGAGATTGGGCCTCAGAAAGCAGGAGAGTTTCTAACGAGCATAAATGTAGATCAGGAAGTGATCAACGAGGTAAAGCTCATTATTAGGCACCTTTCTTTTAAAGCCAGTTTTGATAAAAATAGCTATCAGTCTAAAGAACTTAATGTGGTACAGGATGCCGACAGACTCGATGCCATTGGTGCTATAGGCATTGCCAGGGCTTTCACTTATGGGGGTTATAAAAACAGGGTATTGTACAATCCTGAAATAAAACCCAATCTAAACATGACCAAAGAAGAGTATAAAAACGCTGTGAGCCCTACACTTAACCATTTTTATGAGAAGCTATTGCTGTTAAAAGATCTCATGAAAACCGAAACAGGTAAAAAAATGGCTCAGCAACGTCATGATTTTATGCTGGCTTATCTAGAGCAGTTTTATGCAGAATGGGAAGGCCGTAAATAAGATTTATTGTAGCCTTATATCGCAATGAGGCTTAACAATTTCTTAATTTTAAAGTACTATTTTCGTAAAAATTAAAATGCCATGAAACTCTGGGTGCTTGTATTTATAACAGCTTTGTCTGTGGGCTTATCTATAAGCTTGGTTAATTTCCACTTTCAGGGTAGCTGGTATTATATGCTCATTTCTTTCCTGATTTCGTTCACAACCAGTTTCATTGTATTCTATTATCTCCTCGAAAAATACATCTACTCTAAGGTTAAGCTCATTTACAAAATGATTCACAACCTTAAGTTAGGAAAAGACTTGAAAGAAGCTTTAGGCGAATATGTGAGTTCTGATCCTATAAATGATGTTGAGCATGAGGTTAAAGAGTGGGCCGGAGCAAAAAAAAGAGAGATTGAGCTATTGAAAAGACAAGAGAAATTCAGGAGAGAGTTTCTTTCTAATGTATCGCATGAATTTAAAACTCCTCTTTTTGCTATACAGGGCTACATAGAAACCTTACAGGATTGCATGACCGATGATCCCGAAATGGCACTTTCATTTTTAAAAAAAGCGGAGAAGAATGTAGAAAGACTCACCTATCTCATTAGTGATTTAGATGCAATCACCAAATTAGAAACGGGCGAAATGCCGATCAACTACCAGAGATTTGATTTTGTCGTCCTTGCCAAAGAAGTTATAGATCTGCTACAAGACAGAGCACAAAAAAGGCAAATCTCCTTATACATTAAAGACAAATATACCACACCTTCTTTTGTTAATGCTGACCGTGAAAAAATAAGACAGGTATTGATCAACCTCATTGAAAACTCAATCAAATACGGTAGGGAAAACGGTGCCACAGCAATTAAAATATTTGCTCTGCATGATCAGTTTCTCATAGAAGTAACTGATGATGGTATGGGTATAGAAGAAAAACACTTAAACAGATTATTTGAACGTTTTTACCGCATAGACACACACCGCTCACGTATGGAAGGCGGAACAGGTTTAGGTTTAGCTATTGTAAAACATATTTTAGAGGCACATCAGCAAACTATATCGGTACGCAGTACACCTCATATAGGTACCACATTTGCATTTACACTACAAAAGAGCGACAAATAAGCATACATTTCTCTGAACTACTTAAGCTTAGCTTAAACATTTGTTTAAGTCAGTTCTTAAAGTTAACATTAACTTAACATTGCTATTTTAAATTTGCATCAAATTTAATTTAAAACAATGAGCAGTATTTTTAGCTTCTTTACACCAAAAGACAAAAAATTTCAACCTTTATTTGAGCAAGCAGGCAGCAACGTTAAAAAAATTGCTGAGGCACTTTTAGTAGTTGTAACTACGCCTGACTTAGAAAAAAGAAAGGAAGCCATCAAAGAAGTTGAACGCCTTGAGCATGTTGGTGATGACATTACCCACAGCATTTTCATTGAGTTAAGCAAAAACTTTATTACACCATTTGACCGAGAAGACATTCACTTTTTGGCAAGTGCCATTGATGATATTGCAGATTATATCCAGGCTTCGGCGGTTAACATCGAGTTATATAACCTTACCGTAATTACTGAGCCAATGGTTAAACTCGCAGAGCTTCTGGTAGAAATGTGTATAGATCTTGAAAAGGCCATCAAAGAACTAAGAAGCTTTAAAAACATCAGGGTTATTGCTGATGCATGTGTGAGAATTAATAGTGCTGAAAACCAGGCCGATTATACTTGCAACCTGGCCATTGCCCGTTTATTTGAATTTGAAACCAACGCTATAGAGCTGATCAAACAAAAAGAAGTATTACAAACTTTAGAAATAGCAACAGATAAATGTGAAGATGCTGCTAATGTTTTAGAATCTATCTTGGTTAAAAACGCATAACCCATGACATTAAGCATTTTAATAACCATCATTGTATTAGCGCTTATTTTTGACTACATCAATGGATTTCATGATGCAGCCAATGCGATCGCTACTATTGTGGCCACAAAGGTGTTAACACCTTTTCAGGCGGTTGTCTGGGCAGCGTTCTTTAACTTTTTAGCTTATTGGGTTTTTGGGTTTGGCGTTGCTGATACTGTAGCTAAAACCGCCGATACCATGCAAATAAATCTGGTGGTGATTTTAGCAGGTGTAATAGCTGCTATTATATGGAACCTGTTAACCTGGTGGTTAGGTATTCCTTCCAGTTCATCACATACGCTGATAGGTGGCTTTGCAGGTGCAGCCATTGCACATGCCGGATTTAATGTTGTATTGTGGTATAAAGAGGGTAAAGCCGGCGAAATGCCAACCGGTGTTCTCGTTATCATTGGTTTTATTGTACTCGCACCCGTTATAGGCGCCATTGTATCTTATTTCATTTCGGTTTGGCTATTACATTCTTCCAAGAAAAGCATTTGGCCTAAGCTGTTTACCGTATCTCTGGTTATACTTACCACTGTGCTGATCTATTCAGAAATGAAATTTTTTCCAGAGATCAAACACCCTCGTTTTAAATCTGAAGTACTGAGTGTATTATTAGAACCTCATAACATCAAATGGTTCCTGGTAGGTTTCATTGTATATTGTATCAGTTTCTTCTGTTTAATCTTTAGCAGTTTAAATCAGACCCAATCTACTGCTTGGCTTAAAAAAATGCAGCTGTTATCTTCGGCTTCATTCAGTTTAGGGCATGGTGGTAACGATTCGCAAAAGGTAATGGGTATTATTGCCGCGGCTATTATGGTTTACGTACATCAGAACAATATTTCGGCCGACAGCTTACCCGACTGGTTACATGTAATCCTACCCTCAAAAGATGCAAATGGCGATGAGATTGCCGGTCATATGCCAACATGGATACCCTTAGCCTGTTATAGTGCTATTGCCGTTGGAACATTAAGCGGTGGATGGAAAATTGTGAAAACCATGGGTTCTAAGATTACCAAAGTAAGCCCATTTGAAGGTGTAACTGCCGAAACTGCTGGTGCATTAACCTTATACTTTACCGAACATATGAAAGTTCCGGTAAGTACCACGCATACCATTACAGGTTCAATTATTGGTTCAGGCTTAACCAAAGGTGTTTCTGCCGTAAAATGGGGAATAACCGTAAAACTGGTTTGGGCTTGGATATTAACCATACCTGTTTCGGCAGCTCTTGCCGCAATTATTTATTATGCGCTAAGCTTTTTCATTAAATAGTACCTCAAAAGGAATTCATACAAAGGCTGTAACAAATTGTTACAGCCTTTTTTTGTCACATTTAATTTTGCATACCCCCATTTCGGGCTTAAACATTTATACTTGTACCAATAAGGTCAAACTTTTCGTTATAGCCTAAACCATTTAAAAATATGAAAGCCATTTTTACCGGAACCTTTTTATTGATCTCTGCTTTGCTCGCAACTGCACAAAAACCTGCCTTAGAAATTTATGGTAACAGAGGCGCAAGAGGATTGATGCCCGAAAATACTATTCCTGGCATGATCAAAGCACTTGAAGAAGGTGCTACCGCACTTAAGATTGAAGTTGTTATAACCAAAGATCAAAAAGTAATAGCCTCGGCAGAACCTTTCTTTAACAATGAAATATCCCTAAATCAGGATGGTGAAGCCATTACTTTAAAAGACGAAAAAAAATATAACATCTATGCCATGAACTATGATGAGGTAAAAAACTTTGATGTAGGCTCTAAACCCCATCCACGGTTTCCTTATCAGGAGAAATTCAGGGTAAGCAAACCCCTCTTGAGTGATATTATTGATAAGGTAGAAACCTTTGTAAAGAAAAACAAAAGGGTAAAGCCCACTTATTGTATAGAAGTCAAGATCATCCGCAATGGTGATCTGGTCTTTAACCCCGAACCCAAAGCTTTTGTAGATCTTGTAATGAATGTAATTAAACAGAAGAAGATAGAAGACCGAACCATTATCTATTCATTTGATCTGCGACCTTTACAATACGTACATCAAAAATACCCTGCAATTAAAACTGCATTAGGTGTTGATGAAAAGAACGATTTTGAAATACTGGTTGAGAAACTAGGTTTTAAACCAAACATTTATAGCCCTTACTTACCTTTGGTAGGAAAAGGTCTGATTGACAAATGCCATGCAACAGGTGTACAGGTAGTGCCCTGGAACGTAAATACACCAAAAGATCTCCAGTATTTTAAAAGCTTAGGAGTTGACGGTATCATTACCGACTATCCCGATCTGGTTTCTAAAAGCAAATAACAAGCATTATCATGATCTCAATTGTTAATTACCAAGACAAATACAAAACGGCCTTCAAAACCTTAAATGAGAACTGGATCAATAAATTTTTTGTACTTGAACCAGCCGATATAGAAACCTTAAATCATCCTGAGCAGATTATTGATAATGGCGGTTTCATTTTTGTTGCACTTCATCAGGATGAACCTGTAGGTGTTTGCGCACTTAAAAAAATAACGAGCGAAAGATATGAGCTTTCTAAATTTGCCGTGGCCGAAAACACGCAGGGTTTAGGTATTGGTAAAAGACTAATAGAAACCTGCATCGCTACAGCTAAACAACACCAGATCAAAATGCTATTCTTAGAAGGCAATACCAAATTAGAAGCTTCTATACATCTGTATCGTAAATATGGTTTCAAGGAGCTTGATTTAAGCAGCCATGACAGTTCTTATGAGCGGGTTAATATTGTGATGGAGTTAACTGTTTAAATTAGCTTTAACTTTTGGCGCAATTTCTTTAACCCATTCAGCATACATTTCAGCAGAAGGGTGTAAACCATCTGATGCAGTTAAGCGAGCATCGGTAAGGGCCTTTCTTGATATCGGTGTTATATCGATATAAGTTACCCCGTTAAGCCGGGTAATTTCTTCTTTTATGTGATTAAAAGTGTCAATCTCATGAGCTATTTGCTGTACATCTCTTCCGCTTTGCTTACCAAAATCAGTAACGCCCCAGTCGGGTATAGAGATGACAAAAACACGCTTTTTATGAGCATCTGCAAAATTACAGGCCGTAGCTAAAAGCATGTCAAACTCTTTACGGTAATTTTCTGTGGTGTAGCCTCTATATTGATTATTTACACCTATCAATAAAGTTACTATATCAAAGGTTTGTGAAAGATTGCGTTCTTTTATTGCACTCATGAGTTCGTCTGTAGTCCACCCGGTTTGAGCAATAACCTCAGGTTGCTTAACATGTAACCCTTCTCCATTAAGTAATTTAACCAATTGATAAGGAAAAGAATCTTGTTGCTCAACGGCTTCTCCAATTGTATAAGAATCGCCTAAAGCCAAGTAAGAAAGTGCAGATGGTATAGCCATAATTAATCAGTTGCAATAATATTAAAAACTAACAATTTGTCCCGAAAAAATTTTATACAGATAACTGATCGAGATAACCCCTCCGGTAACAAAGTACATTACCCTTAATAGCTTGGTGTCAACTGGCACTTTAAAAAAAGATGATAAGCTGGCTAATAAAAGGCTGGCAATAAAAGGAATTGTAGCTGGATACAACAAAAAGCTATCTGTTAAATTTCCCGTTAACAGTGCCAATACCGAGCGTTGAAAACCACAACCCGGGCAATCTATACCTGTAATATATTTTATGGGACAAGGAAATAAAAAAATATCCGTCTTGCTTAAATTGATACAAAAGACGGATAAAAACTTTATGTTAAACATTAAATTAAAACTGATGCGGAGGTTGTTGTTGGTTAAAAGGATCATTTGGGTTTCCAAAAGGATTTCCAAAGCCCCTGTTTCTCGCTTCTTCTGCCGATGGGCCCAAATACTTAGCGCTTCCAAAACCTAAGATCGGATAGAATATGAATGGAAATAGGATTAAACCAAGCGTAAAACCTTCTTCCTTGCCAAAACTTTTGCTCAGCAGATTTTGCAACCAAATGGTAAACACGATATTCACACAAGGAATAAGGCACCAAAGTAGCCAGATGTCTGGTTTACCAACAATCTGTATCATAACATACACATTGTAAATAGGAATAAGTGCTGCCCATCCGGGTTTACCGGCTTTGGTAAAAGTCTTCCACATACCTGCAATAGTAATAACAGATATAGCAAGGCTAAAAAGAATCATGAAGCCAAGCCAAACTCCTAATAAGGCCTGAAGTGAAGATTCTGAATACTGTTCTGTGTAATCCATAGTAATTTTGTTTTAGTTTAACTAAAGTTAAAACTAATTACTGAAAATCAAAACATCACAAAAAGGTGTAATTTTCGCCTAACTGATTATCTGCAAGAGGCTATACCAGCTTCATTTCAAACAAATGGGCAATATGAGATTTGAGTTTGTTTTTTACCTCTTCCATATCCATTTCCCTGCCTAATTCGCGCTGCATAGAGGTTACATCTTTATCATCTATACCGCAGGGAACAATATTTTTAAAGTAATCAAGATTGGCATTTACGTTAAAAGCAAATCCGTGCATGGTAATCCAGCGGCTGCAGCGTACACCCATAGCACATATTTTACGGGCTTTATCATTATCAGCATCTAACCATACACCTGTATAACCAGGGTAACGACCTGCTATAATACCATAATCGGCAAGTGTTAAGATAACCGCTTCTTCAAGTGTTCTTAAATAAAGATGGATATCAGTAAAGAAATTATCCAAGTCTAAAATAGGGTAACCAACAATCTGTCCGGGGCCATGGTAAGTAATATCTCCACCTCGGTTAATTTTATAATAAGTTGCGTTTTTATCTGCCAAGCCCTGCTCATCTAACAGCAGGTTTTCTGGGTGACCGCTTTTACCTAAGGTATATACATGAGGATGCTCACAAAAGATGAGGTAATTTTGGGTAGGTTCATTGGTATTTTCGGTACGGTTTCTTCCCTTTACAGCCACGGTTTCATTAAATATGGCTTCTTGTTTATCCCATGCCTCCTGATAATCAGTTAAACCCCAATCTATAAATGCAACTTCTTTATTCATCCTTTTAATCAACCACATAACCCAACATATAACCATCGGGTGTTTTAAAATAATTAACGGTAAGATCGCGAGTACCCTCAGGCAGGTTTACCGTAACCAGCAGAGAACCTTCTTTTTTGAGTTTAAAAGGTTTAATGTGCATATGTTGCTTAAACTCCAGTCCTTTTTTTCCGTACCATTTGTAAACGGCTTCTTTGGCACACCAGCAAACATATAAGCCTTCGGTATTATCGCCTACTTGCTTTTGGGCCAACTCTAAATCAGAAAGAAATTTATGCTTGATCAGTTTAATCTTATGTTTGATCAGCTCGATATCTACCCCAACTGTTTTGTTTCTGCTAATAATAACAGCAGCATAATCAAACGAGTGACTCAGAGAAATGCTGGTATCAGAATTTACCAGATAAGGCTTTCCATGCTCATCAATATGGCAATCTATATAGTCAGGTGTATTTAACATCGTTCTGAGCAAAAGTCTCGTACTTAACCAATGTAAAGCACGTTTACCTTTACTCAAAGAGTCTATAACCTCTATCTCATGTTGCTTAAGTTGTAAGCCTTTTATCAATTCCTCTTCTGTTTCTTCAATTTTCCATAAAGCCAAAGAGGTTTGGTCGTCAATTTTTTTATTAAAAACTATCGGCATCCGCTAATTCGAAAATCTATACAAAAGTATCTTAAATTAATCATAATTTTATCCAAATTAGTTAAAAAATGATCTTAACAGATAAGCGTATTCTTGAGGAAATAGAAAAGGGAACTATTATTATAGAGCCATTTAAGCCCGAGTGTTTAGGAACCAATTCTTACGATGTACATTTAGGTAAATACTTGGCTACCTATAAAGACCGTGTTTTAGATGCCAAAGCACACAATCAAATCGACCATTTTGAAATTCCTAAAGACGGATACATTTTACAGCCCGGCACTTTATACCTGGGTGTAACTTTAGAATACACTGAAACCCATCATCATGTACCTTTTTTAGAAGGCAAGAGCAGCACGGGCCGTTTAGGTATAGATATACATGCAACTGCGGGTAAAGGTGATGTAGGTTTTTGCAATACCTGGACACTGGAAATATCCTGTGCACAGCCCGTTAAAATTTATGCAGGAATGCCCATAGGTCAGCTTATTTACTTTACGGTTGAAGGTAAAATAGAAAACCTTTACAATGCCAAGCAAAATGCCAAGTATAACAACAAAACCACACGCCCGGTAGAAAGCATGATGTGGAAAAACAATTTTTAAACCAAATATATGTGAACCTAATCTTAATATAGCCTTTTGTTCTAAAACAAAAGGCTATATTTATTTATAAGAACCTATTACCCCTTACCATTATTTACAAGAATGTAGAACCACCAATATGAAAAAGATCATTCTCTCCATAGTCCTCGCATTTATCAGCATTTTCAGCGTCAGCTTAGCACTTGCTTACGATGATCCTTTTATAACATTTTTAAATAAACTCAGGCTTTATACCCACAAGTACGCACAGGAAAAGGTCTATTTACACCTAGATAAACCTTATTATGCCATTGGTGATAATATCTGGTTCAAAGCCTATGTGGTAAACAGTGCCACACAAGAACCGTCAATCATCAGCAAGATATTGTATGTAGAACTGATTAACGAAAAAGACTCTATAACCAAACAACTAAAGTTACCTTTAAATTCGGGCATTACATGGGGTGATTTTAAGCTTACGGATTCCCTTCAGGAAGGCAATTACCGTATCAGGGCTTATACACAATGGATGCGCAATGCAGGCACAGCCTTCTTCTATGATAAAACCATTAAAATTGGTAACTCATGGGCAAATAAAGTATTTATAAAAGCTACAAATACAGTTAGCCTACAAAATAATGTTGAAGAAATAAAAAGTATTGTCAGATTTACAGATAAGCAGAATAGCCCTTATGCCAACTGCAATGTAAGTTACGAGGTTAAATATTTAGGCAAAAACCTTCATCGTGGAAAAGGAACTACAAACACCAATGGAGAACTTACTGTTAATTTTGTCAATAAACAACCTAACACAGATAAAAATCTAACAATTCATGCAAGCATTACGCTTCCTAACAAGCAGCTTATTAGCAAGGAAATTAGCATAGCACCTACCAACAAAGAAACCGATATACAGTTTTTTGCAGAAGGGGGAAAAATAGTAGAAAATCTGCCCGGAAAAATAGGATTTAAAGCCGTTGGCAGCAATGGTCTGGGCGAAATGGTAAGTGGAACTATCGTAACCTCGCAGGGTCAGGAACTGATACATATAGAAAGTAATTCTTTGGGCATGGGATCTTTTTACCTTAACCCTGTTCCCGGCGAAACTTATAAGGCCATTATAAAACTTAAAAACGGAACAACAAAAAGCCTGAACTTGCCAAAAGCAGAAAGCCAGGGTACTGTTTTAAGTGTGAATAACCTCGACGATAAGAAACTTGCCATCAAAACTTTTTTTAGCGAAAGCCAGATTAATACCGGCACCTACTATCTGTTATTGCAGCACAATGGCTCTGTTTTTCTAAATACTAAGGTTAATTCTTTAAAACCGGTTAACCTTGTAAACGTACCTAAAGACAGTTTACCATCGGGCATTATCCAGGTTACGCTGTTATCAGCTGATTTTATGCCTTTAAACGAACGCATAGCTTTTATAAATAACACAAGCGACAAAATCAGTATTGAAACTGTAAACTTAAAAGCCGACTATAAAACCCGCGAAAAAGTTGATTTCTCATTTAAAGCTCAGCATGTTAACACTCCGGTTATGGGCAGCTTCTCTATGGCTGTTACCAATACTGCAGCCGTAAAACCAGATCCTGAGAACGAAAGCAATATTTTAACCAGCTTACTGCTTACTTCAGACCTGAGCGGCTATGTAGAAAAACCTAATTATTATTTCTTAAAGGATGATAAAAAAACTAAAGAAGATCTGGATAACCTCCTGTTAACACAGGGCTGGAGAAAAATAAGCTACCAACAGGTAAATAGTGATACTCCTTTAAATCCAACTTTTACTGTAGAAAATGGCCTTAGCATTAGCGGTAATGTGATGAAAGGGAAAAATCCGGTAGCAGGCGGAAAAGTATCTTTACTTACTTTGGCAAAAGGGATAATGATGATAGATACTCTTACAGACAGCAAGGGTAAATTTAATTTTGATGAGATCTCTTTTCCAGACAGCACGAAATTTCTTGTACAGGCAAGAACCAACAAAGACAAAAAGTTTGTGGAGATCAATTTAGATACTGTTCCAAAACAGAAAGTAACCGAAAACAAGAACAAGGCAGATTTAGATGAGAATGTAAATGAGTCTATTATGGATTATCTGCATCAAAGTGATAAGTATTTTCAGGATCAGACCAAACGTGGCCTGCTTAGCAGAACCATCCTGTTAGATGAAGTAAACATTGTAGAGAAAAAAGCACCTGTGATTACTTCAAGCAATTTAAACGGGGCAGGCAGAGCAGATATGATTATTACAGCAAAGGATCTGGAAAATGCTTTTTCTTTATCACAGTATCTACAGGGACGCATTGCAGGCGTACAGATTAGAAACGGACTTGCTTTTGCAAGGAATAACCCTAATCCTATGGCTATTTATCTGGATGGTATAAGTTTAGGAACAGATGGTTTTTCATTAGATGACATTGTAGTACAAGATATTGAAACGGTAGAGGTTTTAAAAAGCATGTCTTATAGCGCTATATATGGCTCAAACGGTGGAGCAGGTGTAATTGTAATTACCACAAAAAGAGGAAGTGGTAAGGCATCCTACAACCGTTATACACCTGGTTTGATCAGCTTTATACCTAAAGGATTTTCTGCCATACGGGAGTTTTATTCGCCTAAATACGATGTAACACCTGATACTCGCCCAGACCTGCGTACTACCGTATTTTGGGACCCACAGGTAGTTACAGATAAAGATGGTAATGTAAGCGTGAGTTATTTTAATACTGATGTGGCTGGCATCTACAGGATGATTATTGAGGGTATTGATATTCATGGCAATTTAGCCAGAAAAGTGCTGACTTATGAAGTAAAATAATTTTTGTTGTAAACTGTAAAATTGTAGCATACAGTGTAGAGAAATTAGTTGTATCATTACATAACAAACTACAATGATCATCAGTCTAAACCTTTAAAATGAAAAAAAACTGTTTTCTTTTAGTTACTCTTATATGCTGTATTATTTGCTCGTTAAGGTCAGTTGCACAATTTCAGCCATTTGATAATTTTGCGAAGAGCCTAACACGTTATACTAGTCAATATGCCCAGGAAAAAGTATATCTTCATTTAGATAAGCCTTACTATGCTGTAGGCGATGATATCTGGTTTAAAGCTTATGTATTAGAGGCGCCCAGCAGTACTCCATCACAAATCAGTAAGATTCTGTATGTAGAACTTATAAATGAAAAAGATTCTGTGCAAAAACAACTTAAACTACCTTTAAGCAGTGGGGTTACCTGGGGTGATTTTAAACTCACCGATGAATTTAAAGAAGGGAACTACAGAATAAGATCATACACCCAATGGATGCGCAATGCAGATCCTGCCTTTTTTTACGATAAAACCCTGAAAATAGGCAATTCATGGGCAAATGAAGTATTTACTTCTACCACCAGTAAAAGCGAAACGCTGAATGGCATTGAGAATATTAGTAGCCTTATTAAATTTACAGATAAAAAAACCACACCTTATATCAATTGCCAAGTTAGTTATCAAATAAAAAATAAAAACACCATACTTGTACAAGGTAAAGCTGTTACAGATGCTCAGGGACAGGTCTCAATCAGTTTTACAAATAAGCAGCCTGTAAAAAACAAGCCCAATATTATATATGCCACTATTACCTTACCCAATAAACAGCAAATTCTAAAAGAAATTGTACTTAAAGAAAGTATAAAAGACATTGATGTGCAATTCTTTGCAGAAGGCGGAAAAGCAGTTGTTGGCCTACCTAATAAGATCGGCTTTAAGGCTATTAATTCTGCAGGGCTGGGTGAACATATAACTGGTCACATACAAACCAGTGATGGCACTGAAATATTAAGTTTTGAAAGCAATTCGTTAGGTATGGGTTCTTTCTATCTTAATCCTGTATCAGGCTTAACTTATCAGGCAGTTATAAAATCAGGTAACGGAAGCACCAAAACATTCTCTTTACCAAAAGCAGAAGAAAATGGTATAGTATTGAGTGTTAACAACAACGATGATAAAAAAATAATCGTCAAGAATTATTTTAGCAATACTTTGCTAAACACGGGCAACTATCTTTTGTTGATACACCATAATGGCAAAATTTATCTGCATACAGAAATTAGCAGTAAAACAACAGTAAGCACCCTGTCTGTACCTAAAGACAGTCTCCCTTCTGGCATTATCCAAATAGCCCTCTTCTCCCCAGATTTAAAACTACTTAATGAACGTATTGCATTCATTAATAATTTAACCGATAAAATAGTTATAGAGCACCTTAATTTAAAACCACAATATAAAGCTCGTGAAAAAGTTGATCTTTCTCTTAAAGCTAATAACGATAATCTACCTGTGCAAGGAAGTTTTTCTGTGGCTGTGACCAATACTTCAACGGTAAAAACCGATCCTGAGAATGAAAGTAATATACTGACCGGATTATTGCTTACTTCAGATCTGAGTGGCTATGTAGAAAAACCAAACTACTATTTCTTAAAAGATGATAAAAAAAACAAAGAAGATCTAGATAACCTATTGTTAACGCAAGGATGGCGTAAAATCAATTATGAGCAGGTAAATCAAAATACACCTGTAAATATAGCTTTTCAACAAGAAAAAGAGCTTTCTATTAGTGGAACCATAACTAAAAGCAAAAATCCGGTAGTACAAGGAAAAGTATCTTTAATGACTTTTGCTAAAATCCCGATGGTTATAGATACATTAACAGATAGTAATGGGCATTTTACTTTTGACAACATCCAGTTTCCCGATAGCACAAAGTTTATTATACAAGCCAAAACAGAGAAAGATAAAAAGTCTGTTGAAATTATACTTGATACTACAAATCCACCCGAAGTTTCAAAAAACAAAAATACAGCAGATAATGATCAAAATGTTAACCAGTCTGTTATGAGCTATCTGCAACAAAGCGACCGATACTTTGAAGAGCAAACTAAAAAAGGACTGTTAAACCGTACCATCCAGTTAAAAGAGGTTAATATTACAGAACAAAAAGCAAAACCGATTGCATCAACCAATTTAAACGGGGCCGGCAATGCCGACGCCATAATTACTGCTAAGGATCTCGAGAACACCGTTTCTTTAACCCAATATCTTGTAGGACGGATAGCCGGTATAAAAGTTGGTATGCAAAAAGTATATGCTCGTGGCGATTCTGTACCTATGGCGATTTTTATAGATGGACTAAGTGTTGATACTGTAAACACCACTTTAGATGATATAGCCGTTGATGATATAGAAACCATAGAAATCTTAAAGAACAATGCATATACCGCCATTTACGGTTCAGATGGTTTTTCAGGCGCTATCATCGTTACCACTAAAAGAGGAAAAGTTTCAGGCAGCTATAATAGATACACACCAGGCGTTATCAGCTATATTCCTAAAGGCTTTACTGCCGTACGCGAATTTTATTCACCTAAATATGATGTTAAGCCAGATAATCGTCCTGATTTACGCAGTACTGTATTTTGGGATCCCCAAGTAATAACCGATAAAGAAGGACATACCAAAATCAATTATTTCAATCCAGATGTCCCCGGTACGTACCGGATTGTTATTGAAGGGATAGATATTGGTGGTAATCTAGCCAGAAAAGTACTGACCTACGAAGTAAAATAATTTTATGCTTGCATAATAAATGCTTTCCTCTTAGCTTTATAACATTAAGCTAAGAGGAAAAACATGAATACCATTACCACAACCGTAAAAGACAAACTTGCCGTTATAACCTTAAACCGTGGCCGTTCTAATGCACTAAACCGCGAAATGGTTCTAGAGCTGGACAGTATGCTGCAAAATATTGCCAACGATCCTAATATTGGTGGTGTACTCCTTGCCGGAAAAGACAATTTCTTTTCAGCAGGTTTAGATCTGATTGAATTGTACCATTATAACGAAGAAGAAGCCAAAAGTTTCTGGCAATTGTTCTTAAACTTTATTGGGAACATGATTAGTTTTAAAAAGCCTATTGTTGCTGCTATTAATGGTCATAGTCCGGCTGGCGGATGCGTAATGGCTTTAGCCTGCGATGCACGTGTAATGGCCGAAGGTAAATATATTATTGGGTTGAACGAGGTGCCTGTAGGCATTATTGTCCCTAACAGCATTTTTGAACTTTACGCATTTTGGTTAGGACAAGCCAATGCTACCCGAAGCCTGTTAGAAGGTAAGCTGTTTAATCCAGAAGAAGCCTTGCAAATTAGTCTGATTGATGAAATTACCAAACCCGAAAGCATCTTAACTGCAGCTGAACGCAGAGTGAGAAAATATATGGCTTTTGAGCAAAACACCTGGCAGCAAAGCAAACTGAACATCCGCAAAAAACTTATTGGTATAGCCAACTCAGATCAAAGTGCAGAACTAGAAACCATGCTTAAGCAATGGTGGTCTCCGGGCACAAGAGCCATCTTAAAAGCGATGATAGATAACCTGCAAAAGAAAAGTTAATACCTTAATGTAAGTTCGGTTTACAATTGAAGCGATAGCCGTAAACCCTTTCTCATTTACTTAAAGAAAACCATACAGACTAACCCCTTGTTCAACCTTAAAATCCCACGATATGTACAACAAACCCATGTTAAAAGATAATGCCCTAAAAGGAAAAACCATAGTCATAACCGGTGGTGGTACTGGACTGGGTCGTGCAATGGGCACCTATTTCCTTCAATTGGGGGCTAATCTAGTAATTACCAGCCGTAAGCTGGAAGTATTACAAAAAACCGCACAGGAAATGGAAGCCGAAACAGGTGGCAAAGTGTTGGCTGTACAGTGCGATGTAAGGGATTATGCACAGGTAGAACATCTGTTAAATGAGACAACAGCTACATTTGGTCAGGTAGATGCTTTAGTGAACAATGCAGCAGGCAATTTTATTTCGCCTACAGAACGTTTATCAACCAATGCTTTTTCTACCATTATAGATATTGTACTCAAAGGAACGGTAAACTGTACCTTAGCTTTTGGTAAGCATTGGATTGCGCAGAAACAACCAGCCAGTGTACTAAACATTGTAACTACCTATGCCTTTACAGGCTCTGCTTATGTGGTGCCTTCGGCTTGCGCAAAAGGAGGTGTATTGGCACTTACCCGCTCGCTGGCGGTTGAGTGGGGTAAATATGGTATCAGAACCAATGCCATTGCCCCAGGGCCATTTCCTACCAAAGGTGCTTGGGAAAGGTTGTTGCCTGGCGACTTGGCGCAGAAATTCGATTTTAAGAACCGTGTTCCTTTAAAACGTACAGGCAATCATCAGGAACTGGCTAATCTATCTGCATTTTTGGTAAGCGATTTCTCGGGCTATATCAATGGTGAGGTAATTACCATAGATGGCGGTGAATGGCTACAGGGCGCTGGACAATTTAGCGGACTAGAAGCCATCCCAACCGAAATGTGGGATATGCTGGAACAGATGACGCGTTCAGCTAAAGGGAGTTAAATAGCAAAGTTTATAACTTCTTTACTCTACTGTTACCTATATCCAGTCGTCATCCTAACTTGGAGCGAAGCAGAAAGCTATAGGAGTAAACCGAGCCTAAGCGAGCTCACAGAAGGTAATTCATTTCAGGATCTATCTTTTTGAGGTTAAATGCTGAAACAGCCTGTACCGAATTTAATCCGGAAGTTCAGCATAACGTGAATCACTCCAACCTCAGACATCTGTCATCAGACTTAGGTCATCGGACTTTCTAACTAAACACTTCCCAACTACCAGCTTCGGTCATCCGTCTTCTGACTATCAGCTTCCAGACTTCTAACATATTATCCCTACTTAAACGCAATCTCTGTAGCGCCAAAACCAAACTTCTCTTTACGGGCATCCATAAAGGTACGCACCTGCGGATGTTTGCTAATGATCTTATGAATATGATGCCTTAAAGTACCGTTACCCACACCATGTATAATCACAATTTTAGGCATCTGGTGTACGATGGCCGCATCTAGAACCTGGTTAAAATAAGCTAATTGTATATCCAGGATTTCGCTCTCGCTCAAAAACTGGTAATCGTCACGCAACTTTTCAATATGCAGATCTACCTCATCGGCCGGACGAAGTACTTTAGGTTTCTCAGCCTTTTGGCTAAAAAAGCTTTCTTTAAGTTTCTGCGCATCTATAACAGGAGCCTGCTCATCTAGCTCTATTAACCAACCATACTTATTAATTTCTGGTATCTGTATTTTTGAGGTGCTAAAATCTTTGGCCCTGAATTTCCGTTCTAATAGTAAAGGTGCTTTAGGCTTAACGTTAGCCGTACTGAAATATAAAGCCTGAATTATAAATATCGGCCAGTTATCCAGATCGCCTAAGTTGGCCGCGTACAAGGTTACCGCGGTCTTAGCGGGAATAACGCTGGCAAATTCACCTTTATAAACTCCTTTTCTTTCGGTTTTCAAAGTAAATAACAACTGGTAAGAACTGCGGTTAACCACACTCAAGTGGGCTACTGCACTGGCTTTACCATCTTCGGCAACGGCTATAAAAACTCCATGCTCTTTAAAGGTATCGTCAACCAGTACTTCCTTTTCCTGCTCATTAAAAGCAGCGTTTTCTTCCTGGTGTCCATGTACATGCGTTAGATTGCTTACCGCCACCGGTATTTCAAAACCATCTGTATCGGTTACGCCCACCGTTGCATCATTTATGATATTGGTTACATAACCTTCTCTTTTCTCATCTAAAAACCGTACAAAATCGCCAAGCTTAAACTTCATTACCTTAAAATTTTATTCAAAGCTACAATTTAGCATTTAAAAAAGGTTAATTAACTTAGCACATACATATCCCTAACATTATGAGAGCTGTTATACAACGCGTAACCCAGGCAAGCTGCACCGTAGAAACACAAATTACCGGACAAATAGAGCAGGGTTTTTTGGTTTTATTGGGCATTGAAGATGAAGACACAAGCGAAGACCTGCAATGGCTGGCGCAAAAGATTGCCAACATGCGTATTTTTAGCGACAGCGAAGGATTAATGAACAAATCGCTGGCAGATATCAATGGCAACATTTTACTGATCAGCCAGTTTACGCTCTTTGCTTCTACCAAAAAGGGCAACAGGCCGGGCTTTACACGTGCCGCCAGACCAGAAAAAGCCATTCCGCTTTATGAGCAGATGAAAAAAGAACTCTCAACATTGATCGGTAAAGAAGTGCAATGTGGCATTTTTGGTGCCGATATGAAAATCAGCCTGTTAAATGATGGCCCGGTAACTATTCTTATGGATACGAAGAATAAGGAATGATCTCTGCTCTAAAATACCAAAGCTTTCATATCAGACAAGTTCTATTCGAATTAAACACGAAACACCGATACTAATTCTCTATGGATTCCTTTGATTATAATCATTAATTGCTGTGACAATTGCTTCCGCTTCCCGAGGTTTAAATGTTGCTTTCTTGGCCATTGATATCATCTTAGCTGCCAATCCTTTTTTCTCACCTACCGGTTCATTTCCATATGCCCCCGTTTTAAATTTCTGGGAAACTTCGGGTGTATCCTCAAAATACTTTAACATATCTATATTAAAGGCATTCTTTGGTTTCCCATCTTTATCTTTTGTAATTAGAATTTTATAGCCGCTTAACGATTCGCTCTTATTTTTACTTATCCATTCGGCCAACTCCTGTGCTGTTCCTATAAATACTTCAACATCTATTGGATAAGAATAAAATTTATGTGCATTTATACGTCCTGTTGAAAGCCGTTCCATCATATGATCGTTTGTTCCAAGACTTTTTAACTGTAGATTCTCTGTATCCACAAAATGAATTTTATCATAACTAGTATTTCCTAATTGATAAAACTGCAAATCATCAGCTTTATATTTTGTAGCTTTTGACTCTGGATTACTGGCAAATTCAGCAGAATCTTTAAATAAAATATAACGTTGATTAAACCAAGGATCTTGATCAAACCGACTTATTAAACCATTAATTCGGGTTCCATCTTTTAAGATAGCGTAGCCTCTCTCATAAGTAATTTGAGCATTAGACAATGTCACCATTAAACAAATGTTGACTAACAGAAAAAATATTTTTTTATTCATCTAATAATTTATTTTCAAGTTAAACGAGCTATTTAATGCAGAGAATATCAGGAGTAAAAACACGAAAGATATGAGCCAAAAACCTAATTTATAGACACTAATATATAGCAAGCTCTCGAAATTTGCAAACATTTACAGAATAAACGTTTAACACTTACACTCTTTTCTATCTACATAAGTTTTATTGCCATTACTGTTAAAGTAAAAGCAACCACCTTGTGGTCCTAAGAACAACTTTTGTCCTGAAGTATGCGTACCACATGGTTTTTCAATTTCAGTATCTACGTTTAACCGGGTATCACTTTTACTGCAAGCCAGAAACAATAAGCCAAACCATAAGAAATAAGTTAATCTTTTCATAAAGCCAAGTTATAGAGTAGTTTTAAAGAAGACATACGGTTTTCCGTATGCCTTAAAATGAAACCAATATTTCTTAAGTTTACCTTACAATAAACCTTATAAGAACATTTGAATGTTTAAACAAATTAAAGAACGTATCGAATTTTACGACTGGCCTTCTATATGGAAAACTGTTGGCCTGCTGTTGTTTCTTTCATTTGCTCTGCTCTTTTTTTTCAACTTTGCTTACCTTAAAATGCTATGGCTGGGTAGAGACATGCCTTACCAAACCACAGGCGTTTTAATTGCCAGAAAATCTGTCTATGGCATGAACCAGTCACTCACTGGGACAAGCACAAAAATCAATTCGATTAAATTCTACTATAAATTTGATTTAAATGGTCGGGAGACGCTCGATTCATGCAATGTAGAATACTCTTTACAGAGTGCTCAGCAGTTAAATAGGCTAAAGGATAAACCACTTCCTCTACCTGTAGAAATCAAATACCAGATCAAGCCTTTCTTTAAAAGTATGGTATGGGTGAGGTAGATCGTATTTTGAATCGTTGCTAAATTGAACAATTGGTTACTTGAGTTTATCATTGTCACATTGCCCCCCCGAAGTATCGGAATAAGTTGTCGAAATGTGAATGTTCCTGCAAGTTTGGCTTCGACAGGCTCAGCCTGACACGGCCTATTTTAGGTTACAATATGCTTTCCTATTTCCGTGCAGACCCTGAAATAAATTCAGGGTGACGCAATGAGTTCAGAGTGACGATAATAGTTATAGATAACGCGATGAGTTCAGAGTGACGATAGTAGTCACATCAAATTCTTTAAGCTTACATTAAGCATTAACAGGAATAGCCCTTATCTTTGTTGCTTTACCATTCAGTTAAAAAGATGACCATTACAGAAGCACAGCAAACCGTAGATCAGTGGATTAAAACTACAGGGGTACGTTACTTTAACGAGTTAACCAATACGGCCATTTTAATGGAAGAGGTGGGCGAAGTAGCCCGCATTATGGCGCGTAAATACGGCGAGCAGTCGTTCAAGAAAAGTGATGAGGAGGTAAACCTGGCCGATGAAATGGCTGATGTGCTTTTTGTGCTGATCTGCCTGGCCAACCAAACGGGTATAGACCTGCATGAGGCCTTACAGAAAAACCTGGAAAAGAAAACCAAAAGAGATTCAGAAAGGCATAAAAACAACGAAAAGCTGAAGTAAACCCTCAGCTTTTCGTATTTAGTTTTAGTTAATTGCGCTATTTATTTGTATAAATATAGTGTTTTTTATGCTAAAGCAAGTTTTATTTTTTCAGCATCGGCGCTCAGTTCTTCGGCACTTAGCTTCAGTTTCTCTTTAGCAAAGTTCATATCGCTTACATTGTTCATAGGAATAAGGTGTATATGCGTATGTGGCACTTCCAGACCAATTACCGCAACACCTACCTTTTTACAGGGAAATGCTTTTTTAACACCTATAGCAACTTTCTTTGCAAAAACATGCAGTCCGGCAAGGTGCTCATCATCCATATCAAAAATATAATCCACTTCCTTTTTAGGTATAACCAGCACATGACCATGTACCAGCGGAAAAACATCTAAGAAAGCCAGGTAATGCTCATCTTCGGCTACTTTATGTGCCGGTATTTCACCGGCAATGATTTTTGAAAAAATAGTGCTCATCTGTTGAACTGTTTCTGATTTAAACAATGGTTGATCCTGCAATATTATCTGGAGATCTCCAGGATCTCAAATTCGATCTTACCTGCAGGCACCTGTATTTCGGTTTTATCGCCCACGGATTTACCTAACAAACCTTGTGCAATCGGCGATTTTACGGAGATCTTTCCGCTTTTCAGATCGGCCTCACTCTCTGCCACCAATTGGTAGGTCATGGTTGCGCCGTTCTTTACATTCTTTATTTTCACGATAGACAAAGCCAGTACTTTAGAAGTATCTATCTTAGATTCATCCAGCAATCTTGAGCTGGCCAGTGTGCTTTCTAATTTAGCAATTTTAGCCTCATGCAGGCCTTGTGCTTCTTTTGCTGCATCGTATTCTGCATTTTCAGAAAGATCGCCTTTATCCCTTGCCTCTGCAATGGCTCTGGCAATTGCCGCTCTACCTTCCGTTTTTAAGTAGTGTAACTCTTCCTTAAGTTTTTCTAACCCTTCTTTGGTATAATAAGTAATTTCTGCCATAACTATTCTTTACGTTAATCCTCTAAAAAAGAAACAAGACTATACGGGGTGTACCTGCATAGTCTTGCTCTGATTTTAACGAAGATAAAAGCCTTGATCTATAAAAGCAAATAAAAAACAAATTTGCGCTTTGCTTTTACAATTTCCTTATGATAACCAGACTGCTAGATTACAGTCTGCCCAAGATCTTCGCTTACTTCGTTTTAAATGTTTTATTTTTTCAGTCCTATTTCTCTTAAACGCTCGTCAAGATATTCGCCCGCAGTCATATCGCTATATACTTTAGGATGTGCTGCATCGATACATGAATCTAAGCTGGTCAGATCCATTTCGCTACGCGGATGTAAGAAGAAAGGTACCGAGTAACGCGAGGTTTTCATTAGCTCACGCGGTGGGTTTACCACACGGTGGGTAGTAGAACGTAATTTGTTATTGGTTAAACGTTGCAACATATCGCCCACGTTCACCACAATATCGGTATGGTGCGCTTTAATTGGCAACCATTCGTTGCTACGGGTTAATACTTCTAAACCATCGGCGCTTGCACCAATTAAAAGGGTAATCAGGTTAATGTCTTCATGTGCTCCGGCACGTACGGCATCATCAGGAATTGAATCCGGATCTTCAATCGGGAAATAATGGATCCCTCTTAAAATAGAGTTACCATTATGTACGTGTTTGTCAAAATAATCGATAGGTAAACCTAAATAAGTAGCAATAGCTCTTAACAAATACTTACCGTTGCTTTCCAGTTTCTGGTAAATCTCGCGGGTAACAGCATTAAATTCAGGAATTTCTTCTAAATACTCATTATCGGGGTATTCATTTTTAATTGGGTCGTTATCACTTACGGTCTGTCCTATCTGCCAGAATTCTTTTAGGTCGGCAGTTTTTGCGCCTTTGGCGGTTTCTTTACCCGCACTGGTGTAACCACGTTGTCCGGCTAATTCAGGTTTTTCATATTTGCGTTTAACCTCTACAGGTAAAGCAAACATTTGCTGTATATTTTTATAAAGCTTGTCTATCAGTTCCTGGCTAACTCCATGATTGGTAATGGTTACAAAGCCCGAATCGTTAAAAGCTTTACCTAACTCGTCAGAAAATTGCTTACGTTGCTCTTCTGTTCCGTTAACATAAGTGTCGAGATCAAGACACGGAATATAAGGTGTTGACATATTCTTTGTTTTTAATATTCATCTAAAATTAGAAAAGTTATGTTAACAAACGCCATTATTTTATTTTTAATTCATATAAATTACTAGAAAACAATATTTTAAGTTATTAACAGCGGTGAAGTTGAGAGTCAGAAGTCCGATGACCGAGGTCTGAAGTGTGTAGCTAGGGAGTTTATAGCCTGTAGTCCGAAGACGGATGTCCGAAGTTGGTAGTTGGGAAGTCTGATGTCCGATGACGGATGTTTGAAGTTGGTGTGCCTTTCTATAGTTTAATATCTGCGTCATGCTGTGCTCCCTTCACGTCATGCTGAACTCCTCGTTGTATCGTCATGCTGAACTCGTTTCAGCATCTTCGCTTAATGGTGTCACATTGAGCCTCCCGAAGTATCGGGACAAGTTGTCGAAATGTGAATGTTCCTGCAAGTTAGGCTTCGACAATCCCGATAGCTATCGGGACAGCCTGACACAGTCCATTTTAGGTTACCACATACTTTCCTATACCGTCATGCTGAAATTTGTTCAGCATCTTTATATACCCTGACTTGGAGCAAAGCGGAAAGATACGCAGTAAAACGAGTTCAGAGTGACGACAGAGAATAAAAACCAACACATTAAATTTCAATTAAATATAATTTGTTATTGATAAAAAGTTTATATTCAATACTTACTTTAGACCAAACTAAAAATCTGATGAAGCAGTTAAGCCTTTTTCTATGCGGGTTAATCTTATGGTGCAATGCCAAAGCCCTGGAAACCGATAGTGTGAAAACTCCTCATTTTAACTATAAAGTGGTATTGGTACCCGCAGCTTTAATGGTTTCGGGAGTGCTGCTCAACTCCAACAATCCCGAATCTGTAAAGAACGAGATCGTGGAGTTTCGCAATAACCATATGCCTAATTTCAGGGCCAAAATAGACGATTATCTGCAATTTAGTCCTATTGCCATGGCTTATGGCTTAGATGCTATGGGCATTGCTTCAAAAAACCCTGCTCAAACCCGTTCTTTCCTGTTGCTTAAAGGCGAGGTACTGGCCGTAGGCACTAGCTTTCTCTTAAAAAACCTTTGCCGTCAGGTACGTCCTGATGGATCGGGTTTCAACTCTTTTCCTTCGGGACATACCACGCAGGCTTTTGCCGCCGCTACTTTTTTGAGTGAAGAATATAAAGGCCGCTATCCCTGGGTACCCTATGCTGCCTATGGCGTAGCCACCTCTGTAGGTGCTTTGCGCATGGCCAATAACAAACATTATATAAGTGATGTACTGTTTGGTGCCGGGCTGGGCATTTTAGCCATGAAAACACCCTACTGGCTTAAACAGAAAAAGCATACTGCTGTGCCGCAATGGTAGGCCTGGCTAAATCTTACATTTTGCTTACACACTAATACGGGGCTTTTTTCGTAATATTACATGTTAGCCCTATTTAACATGAAAAAGTTGCTGATCATGAGTCTTATTCTGTTTTCCCTTCTTAACGCCGATGCCCAGAAACCCAAATTAGAAACCGCCACCTTTGGCATGGGCTGTTTCTGGTGTACCGAAGCTGTTTTTCAACGTTTAAATGGCGTTACCAACGTACGTTCGGGTTATGAAGGCGGACAAGTACCTAATCCTACTTATGATGAGGTATGTACCGGCACTACGGGTCATGCTGAAGTGATAGAAATGCAGTACGATCCTGCCAAAATCAGTTATGAAGAACTGCTGGAAGTTTTCTGGAAAACCCACGACCCTACTACGCTTAACCGTCAGGGAGCCGATGTGGGTACACAGTACCGCTCGGTAGTTTTTTACCATAACGAACAGCAAAAAGCTTTGGCCGAAAAATATAAAGCCCTGCTCAATAAAGAAAATGCCTTTGGCAAACCTGTAGTTACTACAATCGAAAAAGCAGAACCTTTTTATGTGGCCGAAAACTACCATCAGGATTATTACCGTCGAAATGGTGAGCAGCCTTATTGCCGCCTGGTGATTCTACCTAAATTAGAAAAGTTAGAAAAGCTGTTTAAGAGTAAGTTGAAGCATTAGGAGTCTGGAAGTTGATAGTCCGGAAGTCCGAGGCTTGTCCGAAGACCGATGACGGATGTTTGAAGTCGGGAAGATTGGTAGTCCGAAAGTCTGATGACGGGAGTCTGAAGCTCCCTATTGTGCGTCATGCAGAACTCCTCCTTGTATCGTCATGCTGAACTTCCCGAAATGAGTTCGGGACAGGTTGTTTCAGCATCTTTGCTTAGCGTTGTCCCATTGAGCCTCCCGAAGTATCGGGACAAGTTGTCGAAATGTGAATGTTCCTGCAAATTAGGCTTCGACAGGCTCAGCCTGACACAGTCCATTTTACGTTACAACAGATTTCCTTACACCGTCATGCTGAACTTCCCGATTAAATTCGGGACAGGCTGTTTCAGCATCTTTACTTAGCGTTGTCACATTGAGCCTCCCGAAGCATCGGGACAAGTTATCGAAATGTGAGTGCCCTTCAAATTAGGCTTCGACAATCCCGATAGCTATCGGGACAGCCTGACACAGTCTCTGTTAAGTTATTATATTTTCTCTTTGGTATGAATGTCCCTGCAAGTAAGACCTCGACAATCCCCATAGCTATCGGGACAGCCTGACAGGGCTCCTGAATTTTTGTTTCAGCATCTTATACAATAGGTCAAAAGACTATGGGTGTAGGTTAATAATAAAACTGTCAGAACATGCTTAGAACTTTTACGTTCTTTAAATGTTTATGGATTGTCAAGGTTTTGTGTTGAAGGATTCATACCTACAAAATATAAACAAAATGAACCGTCTAATTATTGATTGGGTAAATATGCCCACCTACAATACCATCATGAGCGTTGCAGCAGGTGCTGCGCTATGTTCGGTAGCCGCTATCGGAAAAAGTATTTTATTCAATAAAGGCATCACACCTAAGGGCTGGGCAATCAATTTAGCCATTCTGGGCGCTCTACTTTTTACCACAGGGCTGCACATGACCCTTACCTGGCCACTTGCTGCCTATTTCCCGTTTGATAACATTATTTTCGGGGAACCTTCTCTGGCCTGTGGCACACTTTGTTTAGGGCTGTCTTTTTATTTCTGGAAAAGCCGCAGCATCATTACCGAAAACATCAACATACAGGTTAACATCGCCCGGGATTTCTACAACTTCAGGTTTCTGTTGTACGGATTAGGTGGCGCACTTATAGGCATTGGTATAGCTGGTGTACATTTCCAGTTATTTGCCGCACCTAAGGAAGAACCCATCTCTGGCATGTTTGCAGATTACCCCATGCTGGAGGCTACCGCTATCTCATGCCTGTACGCCTTTAACGGCATTGCTTTGCTCATGATCCCCGCTATCTTAAAAAAATGGTCTTTGGGCAATTATAACATTACTTCGGCAGCTAAGATCGTATATATTCTGTTAACCTTAATTGGAGCGGTATGGATCATATTTGGCGCCATGAACTATTTTACGCATATCGGCCTTATTGTAAACACCATGAAATAGCCAGCAAATCTATCTTAAACAAAGCTTATGAAAAA
This sequence comes from Pedobacter montanisoli, assembly GCF_022809115.1. Classification (GTDB taxonomy): domain Bacteria; phylum Bacteroidota; class Bacteroidia; order Sphingobacteriales; family Sphingobacteriaceae; genus Pedobacter; species Pedobacter montanisoli. The sequence continues at coordinate 347,311 of NZ_JALGBH010000001.1, forward strand.
GTACATCATTACAAGTCTCATTGTAGCATTGGCGCAATTGTGCTTTGCGCAAAGTCCAACTGCATCGCCCAGGCCTTATCCGGTAAGCATCAACCATATCGGCATTACCGTTCCAGATCTTAATAAGGCAATGGATTTTTACACCCGGGTTATGGGCTGGTACCACATCTCGGGCCCGGTACGCGTGGTAGAGGCAGATACCAAAAACCCGTTAACCAGCGTATCAATAGGCATTTACGGTAAGGGCTGGAAAGAGTTTAGGTTTGCCCATTTTTCAACCAGCAACGGGGTAGGCGTAGAAATGTTCGAGTTTAAGAACAACAAAGACAAAAGAAGCTCCAACTCTCCGTTTAGAACGGGCATCTATCATTTTGCGGTACAAGATCCGGATGTTGAGGGTTTGGTAAAGCGCATCCTTGCCAACGGCGGCAGGCAGGTATCGCCCATTACAGAACTGGCCCCGGGCGTAAAGCCTTATAAAATGGTTTATATGACGGATCCCTTCGGAAATTTTATAGAGATATACAGCAATTCATACGAGTTACAGACCGAGGGTTTAAAATAGTTTAGATTTAAAAGTATTATCCGCTATGGTAGGCTTTATCTAACTGTACTCTCACTTCGGGATGATCTTTCACATACCTGCTTACAAAGGGGCAATATACCATAACGGGTTTGTTCTGGCTCTTGGCATAGGCAAAGGCAAATTCTGCCAGTGCAGTAGCCAAACCCTGTCCTTTAAAAGCTTCGGGTACCAGCGTATGCATCAAAGCAATATCTTTCTTGTAAAACCTATAACTCAGGTAGGCAATCTCATCGCCAAGGTTAATTTCAAACTGCTGTTTTTCAATATTATTTATAACTGTTGGCATCCTTAATTATTTTAAATTGAATTTAGCCTTTATTCAGCTCTTAAACCAGCCTGATCAAAATTTAATCTATCTTATCCAATCAGAGACCGCTATTTGTGGCTTGACTCTTAACTTTCCATAAATATGAATCTCTTTTACTAACTTAAGTTTAATTGCATCAAATCAGAACAATATGGCATCTTACAACATACCCGATCAGCTAAAGGGCTTATCTCCCGAAGAAGTGAAAACATCCAGAGAGCGTTATGGCTTCAATAGAATAGAGACCATACGCCATAGTGCTTTTGAGATGCTGGTAGATATCCTGAAAGAACCTATGCTGATCTTGCTCTTTGCAATTTCTATCATCTATGTTATTGTAGGCAATTATGGCGAGGCACTGTTCATGTTTGTGGCTATCGTTGCCGTATCGGCCATTTCATTGTATCAGGATAACCGCAGCAGAAAGGCGCTGGAAGAGCTGGAAAAACTCAACGAGCCTTTGAGTATGGTGATTAGAGCAGGTAAAGTAATCAAATTACCCACGCATGAAATTGTGGTGGGTGATCTTTGCATTACGGAAGAAGGTAAAATGATCAATGCCGATGGGCATATTGTGCACAGCAATGATTTTTCGGTAAACGAAGCTTCTTTAACCGGCGAAAGTTTTTCGGTATTTAAAAATAGTGATTCAGATAACAACCAGGTGTACAGTGGCACCATCTCAGTTTCGGGACTGGCCGTTTTTAAAGTAGATCATATTGGCAAAGCCACCAAGATCGGGCAAATTGGCGATGCGATTACAAGCATAAAAGAAGAGAGTTCTCCTTTACAAATCCAGATCCGCCAATTTGTAAAATGGATGGGGATAGCGGGTATTATCATCTTTCTAATGGTTTGGGGCTACAGCTTTATACAAACCGGCAGTTTAGTTAGCAGTTTGTTAAACGGTTTAACCATGGCCATGTCTGTTCTTCCGGAGGAGATACCCGTAGCCTTTACAACTTTTATGGCCCTTGGCGCATGGAAATTAATGCGCGAGGGGATCATTGTTAAAAAAACCAGCATTGTTGAAACCTTAGGCAGCACAACGGTAATCTGTACCGATAAAACGGGAACCATTACAGAAAACAGCATGCAGCTCAAGAAATTGTACAATTATCCATCTGATCAGATTTTTGAGGAAGACGCGTTTAACAATCCTGCGTTATCTACCCTGATCAATTATGCCATGTGGAGCAGTGAACCCGTTCCCTTTGACCCTATGGAAAAAACGCTGCATAAAGTGTATGAAAGCACGCAAAAAGAAGATGTGCGCCGCAATTATGAGCTGTTTCATGAATATCCTTTAGAAGGTAAACCACCCATGATGACACATCTCTTCCAAAATGCGGCTAAAGACCGCATCATTGCTGCCAAGGGAGCACCAGAGGCTATTCTTGCGGTGTCCAGGCTTTCAGATCAGGAGAAAGACAAGGTTAGAGCACAGATCACACAATTTGGCAAAGAAGGTTACCGGGTACTGGGTGTAGCCAGATCTGATTATGCAGGTAATGATTTTCCAGACAAGCAGCAAGACTTTGAATTTAACTTTTTAGGACTGGTGGTGTTTTATGATCCGCCCAAACCGGGCATAAAAGAGGTGTTTAAACATATCTATGATGCCGGGATCCAGGTAAAGGTCATCACCGGCGATAATGCAGATACCACTGCAAGCATTGCTGCACAGGCAGGTATTGTAAATACAGTCGAGGTGCAGAGCGGCAATGACCTTCAGGGCTATACCCAGGAAGCATTAATACCCATTGCCGAACGTACAGTATTATTTACCCGCATGTTTCCGGAGGCTAAGCTGGCGGTAGTTAATGCGCTAAAGAAAAAAGGCGAAGTGGTGGCCATGCTGGGCGATGGGGTAAACGATGGTCCGGCGCTTAAAGCGGCACATATTGGCGTAGCCATGGGCAATAAAGGAACAGAGATTGCAAAAGCTGCTGCCGCTTTAATCATTACCAATGATGATCTGGACAAATTGGTTGTTGGCGTGGCCGCAGGCAGGCGCATTTATGCCAACATCAAAAAAGCTATACAGTACATTATTTCCATTCATATCCCCATTATTCTTACCGTATCGCTGCCGCTGTTTTTAGGCTGGATCTATCCGCAGATCTTTACCCCCGTTCACGTTATCTTTATGGAATTGGTAATGGGTCCAACCTGTTCCATTGTTTATGAAAACGAACCGATGGAGAAAAACACCATGCTACAGCCCCCACGAACTTTAACAGATACTTTCTTAAATCTTCGCGAACTTGCTATCAGTATCATTCAGGGGCTTGTCATTACCGCAGGGGTGTTATTTGCCTATCAATGGGCTGTGCAACATGCCGGAGACGAAGAAAATACAAGGGCAATGGTTTTTACAACCCTGATCTTTTCTAACATGCTCCTGAGTCTGGTTAACCGTTCTTTTCATTACAGCTTATTCAATAGCTTAAAAAACAGAAATATGCTTTTCCCTATTGTTATTGGCCTTACGTTAATCTTGCTCTTTGCCATCTTATACATCAGGCCTTTTGCCAATTTCTTCCAATTAAAAGGATTGAGCCTGCCTGAACTAGGCATAGCCCTGCTCATTGCGGCTGTTTCTGTGCTGTGGTTTGAACTTTATAAGTTGTATAAAAGGTATTTGGTTGGTAAGGGGCAGGCTTCTTTACATTAGGAGCTATCTTTTTATTAGCTAAAACCGCAAAGAAACAATATGCTTATTGAGGCATTTCAACTTTTTTAATACCTTAGGAAAAATTATTAAACCATTTATGCGCTACTTATTTTCCTTCTTATTTATTTTAATTAAGCTACAGATTTTTGCACAGGTAACCAAGGTAAATCCTAAAGATTTATCTGGTTCATGGATTAAGGCAGAGATCTCTTATTTAGACGGAACGGAGTTACCTGATAACAATGTATTAAAATACAATTACATTAAATACACTTTTCAGAGCCCGGATATTCTATATGTTTCTACTGTATATAAAAATTTAGGAAATGAGAACAGGTATAAAATAAAAGGAAATATGCTTTATATTATGACTCCGGCAGATTTCGTGATCAACAGTTTCAGAATCTTTGAAATGAACAACCAGAAACTGGTACTTTTTGAAAGTACAGGTTCAAGCCATGAAGACCCAAAAGCTTTAAAATATACTTTCTTTTCAGAACAGTACTTTAAAGACCAACTCCCTTTATCAAAAAGCGATATCTATTTGATTACAAAAAACGACACCATTTACAATACAAGTCAGAAAATATATCCCGGATTTACAGGAAACAACCTGCAAAGTTTCATGTACAACGAGTTGAGCGACAAAAAACGAAGAGAAGGAACACATATAGTGAGCTTTATTGTAAACAAAAAAGGTCAGATAGACAGTCTTAAAACCTTAGAAAGCATAAGCCCTCAATATCAGGAAATGTTTGAGAAAGCCTTTAAAAAAACTAAAAATATGTGGAGCCCGGCATACCTAAATGGCAAACCCGTAAGTGTGCTCATGTATTGTAAATTGAAATATTATGGTAAAGAGATTATGAACGATTTCTTTAACACACAAAAAGCCAATCAAGCTTATCAGGATAAAAACTATGAGTTAGCTATTTTTTATTACAGCGAAGCCATTGAAGTTAACCCCGAAGATACCGACAATCTATACAAAAGAGGTCTCTGCAAACAAGCTTTGGGCAATCTGGCGGGTGCATGTGATGACTGGAAAAAAGCTGAAAAGCTGGGCAGTACGGCTACCCCGCCTCTTATACAGAAATACTGCAATTAAGTTTTTTAGATCTTGAATTATTTTACTGCTCAAAATTTTAAGCAAAAAATACAAAATATTTATCACAACAATTCTTGCTGATTTGGTTTTTAATTGATAATTTAGGTTACAATACTAAACCAGACAAAACCGCTCTATGCTCAAAAAAACGTTTCTTAACTTAAAAAGGAACTCTTCCTTTTTAATCTTATCTACTCTTTTTCTCTTATGTAGTGTTTCCTGTAAAAAAGATCTGTTTAACCAGAGTAAACAAGAATACAGTAATCCTGAACTTGTCAAAAGAAATGCCGAGTACCGCAAAGGTCCGCAAATGGAGAAGGTGAGCTTCAATGCTTTCAAAACAAAAACAGACCTTAATGTTCTGGGCAGTGTAGGCAAAATGCTCACGACAGCTAACCCAAAGGCTAAAACCATGGCCGTCAATACACCCGAAACTTATGAGGGCCTCCAGATCAATACAGACAGCGTAACCATTGTTAAAAACGGAGATCGTACCAGTTATATTTTCAGCATTAAGCTGTCCAATCCCAGGGCTATCGTTTTCCAGAACCTAACGGTAGATGTATCTCCCGAAAGAACGCTCACTTTTATCAATACTTATGCACCGACACAAAAATGGATTGCCAAATGGCGTAGCGGAAACCCCGGAGAGTTTGAAGGCGATATCAGTGTAACCTATCTTAAATCGGCCTCAACAGCTTTGCCGAGCATAGGCTCTGCATCACCTAATAGTGAGCTTAATAAAAATTCAACGACCAAAGTAATGGGTAAAGGAGAATTACCCGGTTCGAAAGGTAAAACGATGATGGTATTTGTTGACTGCTATACTACGACCTACTATTACATAGTTGCATATCAATGTGCCGGTGATGGGCACTGGCCGGGACAAGATTGTAACATGGACGGTGATAAGAGAGCAGGTTATCGTGTTGCGTCCCAAGATGTCACCGACTGCTATGTATGGGATGACGGAGTTGGTACAGGCGGTGGAAGTGGTGGAGGATCTGGTGGCGGAGGCGGGACTTCACCAACACCACCACCTGATTATGATCCATGCGACACTACTAACCCACCTATAGGCCCTTTGGGTGTTCACAGTGGCGCAACTGGTACTAAACTGATGGTACACCAAAACCCAGATTGTAATTCAGTTCCACCAACGATGCCAAGCCAAGCACAACAACTGATCAATAATCTTCAGATCATAAACGTTAGGCAGATCAATTTCTTAAGTGATCCTGCAAATGGAACTGTGGTTATGGAACTGAGCGATTATTTGGATGCACAAAATCATACTCTTGATGCTTACAATTACGCAAGATGGGGGAGTAGCTTATCTAACCGCAAACAGCCCGCAGATTAATATCTATCAGTTCTTAACAAAGTTCTTTCCTTATGGACCTGACCTAATAGCCGATGCAGAGCCAAATAACTGGACAGATCCTGACAATGAGATCCTAAATGATCTCGATCAAACCGTTTATCAAGAATATCAGGATGGACAGCCCTGGCCAACCATTGACCGCCAGACCATAATTCAATTTGAGGATTTTGTTGAAATGAGGAATAAACCCAATAGCACTGTTAAAGAAAGTTGCCTTGTACTTGCGAAAGAACAATTGGGAAAAGCTGGTTATACCTGTTCTGGGTGGTTACCAGGCAGTCAAACTTTTTCAATCTATACTGAACAGAATGGAGTTAATCAATCCAAAACCAAGCAGGCCATTAGTTACATTATTAGTTCATTGCAGCAAAAAATACCTGTACTAATTGGAGTAGATAATCGAGCTGGCGCTCCACCTGAAAACTTGGATAATTCAACTGATCATTATGTGGTAATTGTTGGCATGGGCACAGATGACAAAGGCAAATATTTCCAGTTTGTCGATAGTGCCACCTCAAACCGGTCTCAAGGTGCAAGTTTTAGCAACAGGCTTTACTACAATGCTACAACTGGTAAAATCACAGGAAAGACAGCTGTAGTTAATTATCGAAACTATCCAGGTATGCACGACTATATAGTGACACAGGTTAGAAAAAGCATAAAAAAATAGAAGATGAAAAAGTTTGTTTTAATATTCATTTGTTCTTTAGCCTTCAACATTTGTTGGGGCCAAAAGCCCGTCAACAACTCCGATCAGGAGGGCATCAAAAATACAATAATTGAATTTTTAAGATGGTATAAGCAACAGGCAACACAACCTGTTGAAACCATTGATACGACAAAACTGCGTAATTATATAATTGAGTGGCAGGAGATCGATACCCTTATAAAGCCAACTGTTAATATGATTGCTGTTGAAAACTATTTAGATCGCTTAAGAGCCAGTCATTGTCTCTCTGAAACGTTTATCAATAATCTAAGGCAATATCACCAAAAAATAAAAAGTGAACTAAAACTTGTTAAAGCCTCGCCCAAAAGTGATGGGATCTATTCTATCCCCGGTTTAAACTTTGATGTTGTTTTTGGAAGTTTTGAACCAGAAGGAATTTACGATCGCTACAAATCAGGCATTTTTAGGAGAATTTCAATCGTACACAATAAGGCCATTGTCCAGTTTTATATACCTCAGTCCTCTACTTATTCCAATCTAAAGATGCTTTTTACCTTAACAAAAGAAAAGGGCCGTTGGCTTATTGACTATATCGGCTATTACCATAATCACCCTTAGTTGACACATAATTAAAACAAGAATTGAAGGTAGAGATTAAGAAGTTATGAAAACGTATTTTAAACCTTTTTTGATAATTATAGCAGGATTTATCTTTTCCTGCAAGCAAAAATCATTGGAATTTATCAAGCTGGATCAATTTACGAGAGTTGATACTATAAAAGGTGGAAGCAGAGCAAACCTGTACAAAGAAGATTATTTTATAGTCAATAACTATAAAGATGATCTTAATAGTGAAAGAATAATTGATAGCTCAATGTACAAAAGCAGAGATAAGGAATTGTATAAATATACCGAATATAAGATTATCGTTTATAGGGCTTCTGAAAAAGCAAATATTGATCACCTAAGAGAAAATCCAGCAGATTTTGATAATGGAGATTTTGATAACAACAAAGTCTTTGTATATATATGGCGCAATGGCACTTGGTCTGGAAAATACAAGTATAAAAACAGACAATCAGTCGAGGCCCAAGAAATGATACGAGAAGATTAAGGCCAAAATTTAATGAAAGCCTTTCTAAAAACCTTTGTTTTTCTGCTGCTCACACTGGTGTTTGCATGCAAGGAGAAATCTTTAACTTTTTCAAAGTTAGATCAGTTTTCAAAGATAGACACTATAAAAAGGGATGGGAAAACCATACTCTTTAAAACAGATTGCTATATCGTTTACAATTATAAGGACAATCTTCAAAATGAGCGAACAGTTGACAGCTTTGCCTATAAAAACAGAGCTAAAGATCTGGCAAATTATACAGGTTATACTATAGTGATGTACAAACACTCAGATAAAACCGATATTGATAATTTGGAGATTAACCCCAAAGATTTTGATAATTATACTTTTGATAACGATCAGATTTTTACTTATTTATGGGGCGGTGGCACATGGACGGGGAAAATGAAATTTAAAGGTAGAGAAACAGTGGAAGCCCAGGAAATGATACGGGAAGATTAAGCTAAATTTTAATGAAAGCATATTTTAAACCTTTTTTGATAATTATAGCAGGATTTATCTTTTCCTGCAAGCAAAAGCCATTAGAATTTATCAAGTTAGATCAATTCTCAAAAATTGATACGATGCCTGATAATGGGAAGCCATATTACTATAAGAAAGATGTTTACATTGTAAAAAACTATAAAGACAATCTTCAAAATGAACGGGCTGTTGACAGCTTTGCCTATAAAAACAGAGCTAAAGATTTGGCAAATTATACAGGTTATACTATAGTGATGTACAAACACTCAGATAAAACCGATATTGATAATTTGAAGATTAACCCCAAAGATTTTGATAATTATACTTTTGATAATGATATGCTATATATATATGACTGGGGCGGTGGCACATGGTCGGGGAAAATGAAATTTAAAGGTAGAGAAACAGTGGAAGCCCAGGAAATGATACGGGAAGATTAAATTACTCTCCCTTATCCTTCAAACAATTCCTTAATCTTTTGTTCAAACTTAAGCAGCTCGTGGTCGGTATCGTCTGAGTTGTAAAAGATCTTTCCGGCTTTATCAATAATGAGGTAACTGGGTATGGCATATACCCCAAAAGACTTTGAAATCTTAGATTTGCCCGGCGCCTGTAGTTCAGAAACATTGATCCAGTCTAACTGATGTTCCTTTATATGCTTTTTCCATAGATCTGTTTTATTATCATCGTTAAAATAGACCACTTTCAAACCCTTGCTTTTATACTGGTCGTAAATGTGTTTCAGTTTAGGCAATTGTGCTTGACAAGGGATGCACCAAGTAGCCGAAAAAGCAATGATATAAATTTGTCCCGCAAGGCTTTTGTTTGAAAAAGCTTTGCCATTAATGTCGTTCACGGTAAAGGATAGTACTTCTTTACCCGTCTTGGCTGCAGTTATGCTTTTAATAATTTCCAGGTTATCTTTTAAGATCTGCTCGCCCAGAGGCGTTGCCTGTAAAGCAGGGTCGAGCTTTTTAAGCGTAGCCAATGCAGCGGTAGAGAATGCTACAGATCGGTTAGATGCACTGATCTGGTAAAGTGTGATGAGGCTGTAATAATTACCGGGATTTTTTTCCAAGTGGTTTAGGCTCCACATAAAAAAGTCGTTCATTTCTTTAACAGGTAATGCACGGGCTTCTTTATTACCGCTGGCTTCGCGGTACTGCTTCATCTGATCAACAAACCTATCGGCCATGGCCTTTCTTATGGCATATCCTTTGGCCTCAAAAGCTATGATCGCCAGTTTGTTATCTACCAAGGCTATATTAAAAACATTCTTTCCGCTGTCTATTACCAGGGTCTGCTGTAGGGTTTTACCCGCTATATTCAGCCCTATGCTGGCCATATTAGAGGGCTGGCTCAGTTTAAAAACAAAGGTATTCGCACCTTTTTGTAAGGTTTGCTTTTGGCTTTGAATAAAGCTAAAGCCTTTATTATCTTGTATATTCAACTCAAGGGTTTTGCCTTCTAAATTGGCGGCAGTAATTTCAACTATAGCTTTAAACTGCGCTAAACCATTGAGGCTTATCAGCAGCAATGAGGCAGAAAGCAGGTGTTTCAGGCTGGACATTAAGACTGGGTTTGATTTAAAAATAAGCATTGTAATTGGTAAAGCAAAAGTAGCTTTGTTTTACAATGGAATAATTTTTATTCTAAACCGTCTTAATTTTATTCATCTGCTCTTGTACTAAAAAAATAAACCGATGAACATCCGCATTTCTAATTCCGTTTATTTTATGAGCTATAGTTCCGCCAGAAGAACGCACTAATATACTTTTAGAAGGCAAAAAGATGTATAAGGCCATTAACATCAGGAACAAAATAATACCTGCAATCCCTCCTTCTTGTCCTCCAGTAGCAAATCCGCCAACCAGTATAACAACAGCTACCACAAGCGTAATGTAATTATATTTCACTTCTACTTCAATAAATGAAATTTGATTAAGATGTATAATGCGATAATTCCCACTTGAAACCAATTGTAGGCGCTGGTTGGTTAATATGATCGCGTCATTGTCTATACTGGCTACAAGGCGTTCATTAGAAAGTAAGTCTATCATACTACAACCTATCTTTTATGTCTTCCGTACTTGTTGCTGGTTCTGGTATTTTTATACTTACCGCCTTTATGCGAGCTGCCTTTACCACTCTGGTAATGCCCGCCATGGCTAGTAGTATGCTTACGGCCTGAGTAACGAACTTGTGCAAATGAACTTGTTGACAGGGATAGCACCAATGCTATCAATAGAAAATACTTCATAGAGCGTTGCTTAATGTGAATAGTTAATTTAGTTAAACTAAAAATAGTTATCGTGTTTTAGAAAAGCAAATTATGCACAAAATCAGTTTTAAAATTTCTTGTTTTTCTTAAGTATCTCTTTCATCTATCTTAAAAATAATTAAATTGCAGCAAACGAATAATAGAACGTATTTCGTTAAAGAACTCAATAGGTTCGAATCCTATTGGGGGTATAATAAATTGAACGTACAATTGGTCACAGATTCAAGCCTCGTATTCCTCCCCTATCTTAACTTATTAAAGGTAAATTAATACCTAATTTATAAACTTCATGATAAGCATTTATCTCGTTATTCAGCAGATCGCCAACATTTAGACTTACTTCTGGCTCCTTATCAAGTTTGGGATAAATGATTAAACAAGGTATTTCTTTTTCTATTTTTGGCCCTTTTTCTTTCACCTTATTTAATCTAGCATAGCCCGCAACCTGTCTAATATCATTGTGTATTTGTCCGTAGTTGTATCGAAGCTTGTATTTGGTATCTACAACTATTTTCACCTTCTTTTCAGAACTTTCATCGCAAACCAGAAAATCTAACGAATTACCATGTGTAGAAAATTGATAGTTGAAATTATTAGCGGTTAAGTTTGAATTATCTTTTAAAAAACCAGCAAAAACATAAAGTTCAAACATTTTTGGCATATCAATCCAAAATGGCGGTGTAGAGATCTGTTCTTCCGTAGCTTTGGTAATGTTATAAGAAAATCTTTTTAGAATGTGTTGTCCTATTTTTATAGCTTCTTTATATTCTTTAAAGAAAGGGTTATATTTTAAATACTTTATCTCATGCTGATCAACTTCTGAACTGATTTTTTCGAAAGTTGGGCGTATGTAGTTAATTATCCAAGAAATATTGTTTTTATCTTTAAAAAAGTTGACATTGTTTTCTACATATTTAGTGCAGAATAGGTATACTCGTTTCAAAAAACGATTTTCTACGGAATCTTCTCCAAAAACTTGATACTCACATACGGTATTTGTAAGGCGATTTTTAAAAATGTTTTGCTTAATTTGCTGCCCTATCAAAATCTTTCCCTTTATCCTATTATTTAAGTTCTCTGTTATCTTGTAATAAGATTTTTTCAATCCTTTTCTAACAATATCTTGAAGCAGTTTTAAAAATTTAACAACTAAAAACGGGGTTAATAGATCTTGCCTTTGAGTAATAGGAATTTCAGTTGCTTCCCAATCAATTAATAGCAACTTATCAGTGTATTTTGCTATTTCTGTGTGAGACATGATTTCTAGAAGCATCGCAATAATATCAACCTCTTGAACTATTTCATTTTTAGCATTTTTTGCAGCTTCTTTCTCGTAGTTCCGAATGTCTTCTTCCGAAATATCGTCATCGTCTACAGCTGCAATTGTCTCAAAAGATTTTAAAATTTCTATATTTAATTTAGGCTCAACATGAATAAAACGATCTTTGGTGAGCCAATCTATCCCTACAAAATAATCAGATTGTAATACAACTTCTTTTTCTGAAATCTTACAATTAAAACAATAGTAATCCTTTCCTCTTTCTGTTTTAAATTTACGAGGTCTAATTTCTTCAATTAAATGATTGTACAAGTATTCAATCTTTTGTGTATTTACAAGATTGAAATCGTCGGTTAATTTTAAGGTATGGGCAATATGTTCTTTTAAAAAGATACCCATTTTATATCGTAAGATTTTTTATTTTTTCGACCGCTGACGGTTTGAGTACCCCATCTTTTACATATTCCATTAAAATAGGCTTAATTTCATACTCCAATCTTAGTTCCATATTTTCTGGAATTAGCAGTTGTTTTCCTTTTTCGTCTTTTTTAATGACCTGAATAAAATAAGAATGGCCTAACCAAACATCTTTAGCCTCAAATTCATTAGACAGATAAATATCGTTATTAACGGCATTATCAGAGGTGTATTTAATTTGAGGATCAAAGTCTTTAACAAAAAGTTCTGAAACGGCCTTGAACAAATTACTATGAAAAACTAGATCGTTATTAGTTGCTAGGTTTTCTGGTAGTACATCAACGAAAGCAAAACGTCTTCTAATCGCATAATCAATGTGGCCTACACTTCGGTCTGCGGTATTCATGGTTCCAATAATATAGAGATTTGGAGGAAGCGTAATTTTATTACTTCCATCAACCTCATACATGCTATCAACTTCTTTATCACGGTATTCTAACGCATATATTAATTCTCCCAAGACAGAAGACAAGTTTGCTCTATTAATTTCGTCTATTATTAAAATGTAGTTTTTTAGTGGTTCGTCTGGAATTGTTTTAACAGGATTATCTTTTATGAACTCATTATATTTGGCAACAACATTAGCATAATATGTTGCGTGAGATCGTGTTAAAGACTTAAGTGATTTCAACTTATTGATTTCACTCCTCTCCGTAAGATTACTTTCCAGAATTTTTTCCAATTGATCAAAGTTCATATTAAGACCATTTGGATGTCCTTTCCAATCTTCTCCCTTATATTTAAATCTCTTATCGTCTACATACCAAATATGAATAGCATCAGATATAGGGTATTTTTTATCTACAGATTCATCCAAAGATGCTATAACATGATCTATATATCTTTGAAAATTAACCTTTAAGTCTTCTACAGGTATATTTTGCTTTTTACTTTTCGTATAATTATCAAAAGCTTTTTTTGCAAATGCCCCTATTATTTTATTTTCAGCTTCATAACTAATTCCATCTCCATCTTCATTTGGCTTTGATGTAATACCTCTTACAAAATCTTCGTAAGTATAACTCGGATGAAACTGTACCAGCTTAATTTGATCAAGTTTTTCTTGTTTTCCTTTATTTAAATTTTGTTCTAAATAAATGTATTTTGCAATTGCAGCACTATAAGAATCATTACCTTGAGTAATAGCTCCTTCTTTTTCCCAAACTTTATCTTTATAAGCTTCAATAATTTCTTTAAAAAGTGGAATATATGGTTTACCAGTAGAAGCTAATAAACTAATCCCTGTATCAGTAATTTTATTTACCGTATAATGTACTATATTTTTTGCACTAGGAAAACCTAACCCAACGTTAATATATTTTAAGATAATTTCTTTTGTTAATGGGGCTTCAAAGTCATCAATATGATCATCGGCGAGCATTAAATCAGCAGCAACTTCTTCGGCTAACTTTGTCTTACCTGTTCCTGGAGGACCTTGTAAGATGATTTGCTTTTTGTATTTAAGCAGATTAGTACATTTCTCTATAGTCAACATTTTTTTAAAATAATTGTGATGTGAAACCAAAATACTATCCATTTTTTGCCTGATTCCTTGCTTATCAATGCCACAAATTCCCGTCTGTGTTTTAAATAAGAAGCGATCATCCAAAGGTAGTTTAACAATATTGGCATTATATACATACAAATCTTCACAGTAATCAATTTGTAGCTCTTCAAATTCTTCTTTATACTGAGGAAAATCAAAAACTGGTTTTCTCAGGCTAGTCGTTTTTGCTACTCCCAGCACCGTATGTCCATCAGTAAGTAAAACATTACCACCATATTGATAGTCTTTATTCTCCCAACCTATTACTATACCATATTTAACTAATAAATCAAAAAACAAGGGTTTACCCTTACTTTTACTACCCCATCTACAGCCTAACTTCCAATAGCTTTTCATTTATTCATATAACTAGACTGCCAAAACATCATCAACCTTTTCACTACGTAAAGCGTTATCTACAACATCAAAATCACTATGCTCATAGTTTACAGTGGGAATGTTTATATCACCTTTACCCAATATGTCTGATATTAGCTTTGGCTTAGACAAATGAAATACACTACTTAAATAACCGCAAAATCCAGACTTATTACTTCTTACGATTGGGAACACGTAACTAAAATGGCGATGGTCATCATCTGTATCATATTTTAGTTTGGATGAAGGAAACTTAACCCCACGTATGGCATCATCATCTTTATTTGAAGCTCCAATAAATTGCATTAATAATTGTGGGATGATATACTCTGTTTTAAAACTTGCTCCAGTTTCAATAACCCTAATTGTAGTTGTGAAATAAAGAGGAAATAGTATTAAATATCTCAAAACATGTCTGAATTTTTCCACTAATTCTCCATCATTAGAGAATTTCAAAAAATTATAAATCGTTTGAATTTCAATTATTCTAATCAGTTTTTTTGTTTCAAATCTAGAAATATAACTTGACGCAATTTTAGGTCTACCAAGTTCTTCGTAAGATAAATATGACGTTGAGCCTAAATATATGGACGGAATGCCAGGTATACTATATCTTTGTGTTGCGCAAAAATGCCTTAAATTAAACGGGATATGAAAATTATCTTCTCTATTCTTGATACTTAAGCTTTCATCAACTCTTATTTTATAATAGCTTTGATTTGGTTCAATATAACTAAGCGCAACATTGTTATGAAACTCTATGATGTTGTTTAAAGATGTGCTAAATCCATCGTATGCCTTATATGTAAACCCATCATAATAACTGCTAACAGAACTGTTTATAGCCTTAATAAAGGCTCGCAGCCTAGTTAATAGAGATAGGTCGCCACTACTATCTTTTTGTTCTAAAGTTCTATAAATAGAATTAAGCCTTTTACCAATGCTATAGTCTGATAAAAACTTGTAAAACTCTTCTAGCCTAGTTTCGACCAATTCTGGAAAATATTCAGAACTGTATACGGTAGGGATTTTAAAGATAGATTCTTTACTCTTGATATCTGTTACAATATCATCTAGTTCTTGAGAAGCGTTAATCATATTTTGTTAAATTATTTATATTGTTTATTTATTGTTTTCATTTCTAGCTCCTCCGTAACCACTTCCAATTTCTCTTCTACAATTTCATTCGCATCTCTTACTGTAATCTGCCCATTCATTAACATAGGTAACAACCAATCTCTTAAAGTCCCAAGTTCTTGATTTTGTTTAAGATTAGATTGCCTTTTCTTCTCTAATTCTTTAGCTGTAGAATTAAACTTTAATACTAGTTCTTTAGTTGGCTTAACGATATGGTAAGACTCCATAAAAGAATCAAACAAGAAGTTTTTTATACCGCTTGTTTTGCCTTCAAAGCCAAAGAAAACACCAGCATCATATAATCTTTGCCATTCCTGCTGAAAATTAAAAGCATAACTTGTGTCTTTTAAGGTTACAGCCTTACAAAAATTAGAACAAACAACTGTTGTATCAAATCGCTCTAAAGTTTCCTTAGTCAACAAAGCAATACGTGCGGTTGATTGTGTGGGACTACCTCCAGAAATTTCTATAATAAAATCATTATTTTCTAATTTCTTAGAAAGATTATTTTTCAAAATATAGCGTTCGGGAGCTTTAATTTCACCTTTGCCATTTAGCCCATTGATATCTGCACCACGAACACAAAATACACGTTCGCTATAATTTTCGTCGATTTCTTCTTTACCCCAATCACCTGTTTTTGTTTGTTTGACCCAATCATTAAAAACGGTTACTTCCCACCCATATGGAATTTCTCTCTTCAAAGTTGAATCATAAATCATTTTACCACCAAATGATTTATAAGGTTTGCCATCTGCATTTGGAAAATCAAACTGCACAAACCAATAATCATAAAGTGTTTTGGCCATTGCCTCTAACTCGGTATTTATTTTATTGTTCAGCTCTATTTTATTATCTAATGTGGAAAGAACAGAAGCGATTTTTTGTTGGGTTAGAATGTCGTGAACTCGTAATTCTAAACTTTTAAAATTTGTAGTGGCTTGAGCTAGTGCGGGAACGCCAACATGATTTTTAAAGGATAATAGTTTACTTTGACCATATCGACTCTTCATTAAATAAGAAAAGTATACGGGATCTAATGATTTTTTGAACCTAACCCTAAATTGGCTTTGAGATATAACGTATCTATCAAATTTAGAATTCTCAGGAATGTAAGCGACCTGACCTAGTGTCCCTCGGTGTGTTATCACTATATCTCCCCTTTGGGCATTTGCTTTTCCTAATTTATTCGCTTTCTCTTCGGAAACATATTTAAAACTCTCTTCAACTAGTTTATGATTGGTCAAGTTCGAACCATTCAAAACAGGAATACCAAAATCGATGAAATTGTCAACTTTTATATCAGAACCAAAAGGTCCCATGGAAATTTCGTCAATAAAAGTAGATAGCTTAATTTCTTTCATACTTCAATCCTTTCAATTGCTTCTGAATTTCAACATCCAAAGCATTTCCTTCAGCAAAAAGTTGCCTTAATTTAATTTCAAAACCCTCCATCTTCTCTTTAAACTCTTCAGCAGTAATATCTACATAATCAATCTTCACTTCAAAATACTGTCCCGCAGAGAAAGAATAGTTTTTAGCTTTGATATCCTCTGCAGAAACAACCACGCTAAAATCATCTTCGGGCACTTTATTGTTCATTATATCAATGATGCGTTGCTCTTCTTGCAAACTTAAAACCGTACGTTGGTTTTTACCTTCCTTAATGGTTTGTCCTAATTTACTGGCATCTACCAAAACAATATGCTCAGCATCGGCTTTATTGTCTAAAAACAATACACTTACATTGGTACCAGTACTGGCAAAAATATTACTTGGCATACTTACTACACCACGTAACAGTTTTTGCTCAATCATGGCTTCGCGTATTTTACGTTCTATACCACTCTGTGCCGTAATAAAACCTGTGGGTACCACAATAGCCGCTTTTCCTTTTTCGCTTAGACTATACATAATATGCTGTATAAAAAGCAAGTAAATAGCCATACTCTCTTTTTTAGCTTTGGGCACATTGGGTATACCGGCAAAAAAACGCTTTTTGTTAATATCGGTATCTAATGCAGTACTAAAATCAGAGAAATCTAATTTAAAAGGCGGGTTTGAAACAATATAATCGAACTTTTCTTCTCTGTAATAAGGTTCTAAAATGGTATTACCTTTAATAATGTGCGGTATGCTGTGGCTTAAATTATTAAGTACCAAGTTCAACCGCAACATATTACTAGATTTTTGCGAGATATCTTCGCTGTAAATACTGCAATTGTTTTCGCCAATGGCGTGAGCAATGTTCATTAACAAAGTTCCAGAGCCCGCACTTGGGTCGTAAACCTTTACACCTTTAGGCTGGTCGTTTACCATAATGGCAGCCATAATACGTGCAACGGCATGTGGCGTATAATACTCTGCATATTTACCGCCACTATCGGTATTGTAATCTTTAATTAAATATTCGAAGATGGTTGCAAAGAAATCGTATTTCTCATTAAACATCCCTTCGAAACTAAACTCAAACAACTTACTAATTAAAGCTTTACAAAAGGCATCGCGTTGAGAAGCATCACTAATAAAATTGCTTAACTCATCAAACATTTTGTCTTTTGCACCGCTAGCAGATTTTACCGAATAAATTTCTGTGTTATGAATACTAATATCTCTTAAAGTATCGTCAAATAATTTAGCAAAATCATCCGTATTCTGCTTATTATGCAAATAGGTAATGGTTTGGTGCGGGTAAAGTTGCGGCGTATTGGCATCTATATAAATCAGCAAAAAACTATATTGTTCTTCGTCTAATTTTTCTAAGGCTTGCTGAAAATTAGGGGCTTTAGCCAATTGATAGTCTTCTAGTTTTTTAGCTTCATAAGCGAATTTATCGTTCATGAATTTGTATAAGAAAACTTGGGTAATAATTTTAAATTCATTACCATCGTTACCTAAACCGTAATTGGCACACACACTTTTCAAGCTATCTATCAGTTGCTTGGTTTTGGTAATAAAGGTTAAATCAGTCATTTATAAATAATAGTTATTGTATTCTTGTAAATATTCGCCAGCAATAAGGGTATTGATACTTTTGGTGGTGTTAATATCTAATTTAATATTTTGCTTTTTTATAAATTCAGTAGCTACCAAATTAAGCAGATAGCGGTTAAAGAAAGCTTCGTTATCTAAAATATTTCTATTGTTTAACAATTGCTCGTCGGTTTGGCATTTAATATTCATTAAAGCCTCGTGTAATTGTATTTCTTTAGCTGAAACGCCGCTATTTTCTACTAAACGTTTATGTAAACGAGCATATTTTTCATCTTGTTCGTACTTGGCTTTTAGTAAGTTATTTTTCCTATTTAATTCGGTTACTTTATCATAAATAGATTGTAATAGCAAAATGTTATCACGCATATCTTCCTGCCCTACTTCGGCTAAATTCTTTTTCTTAAAAATGCGCTCTAGCTCTTCGCGTAACGAAATAAATTCTATGTCTTTCTGGTCGAAATTACTTAGCAAAGCCTCTCTCGTTCTTTTCAACTGCCCCCTCAATTGGTCAGCTAAAATCAGCTCTTCTTCACTTACTTTGGTAAAGAGAAAAATAACATCTTCTAAAGCAGAATTCAGTAAATTGGTATTGTCGGCTTCATTATTAATGTTATCTATTAAATTTAACTTATCTAGTTGCGCTTGTGCTACGGCCAGCAATTGGTTTAACTTAAAGAAATCTAACTTAGAAAGTTCTTCGTCAAAGCCTTGTAACCTAATGATGTTCTTTAGTTCTTTGGCGTTGGTTAAAACCTTAATTAAGTCTAATAAATCTTGCTTGTCTTTTATTTCGCCAACCTGCTGGCTAAATATTTCTGCATTTAAAGCATCAAAGTGAAAAAGCTTGTCTTTAATTTCTACAATTTCGGCTGTTATTTCTTCTTTTGATTTAAATAAGTTAGAGTAGTTCTGCATTTCATCGCCCAACTCTCCCTGTAACTCTTTAAAATAATTATCGTTTGTGTCTTTAAAGGCACTGGTGATATCGGCAAAATCTACTACATAGCCATACTGATACTTTTTATATGGTCGATTTACACGAGTAAGCGTTTGTAGTAGGTTATGATCTTTTACTACTCTAGCTAAGTAAAGCTTTTTTAACCGCTTTGCATCAAAACCAGTTAATAGCATATTGTAAACAAACAAAATATCAATATCACCTGCTTTAAATTGCTTAACCTGTTCTTTACGTTCATCTTTTGAGTTTACATCGTGTAAAATCAGAGCCGCTTTTAATCCTGTTTTTGGTTTGTCATACTCTTCCTCTGGTTCTGCAACCATAGGTACATATTCAACCTCTTGTATACCATATAATTCTTCAAAGTACTCAAATAATGCTTTAGCTTGCTTACTGGTATCGCAAACTACCATTGCTCCTAAGCTATCGTCACTTTCTGCTCTTCGAAATTGATTCAAATCTTTAACAATGTACTCCAACATTGGGCGCACAAATTTAGGGTGCGCAAATACTTCACTTTTATCAATTTCGCCATGTGCTAGTTTTATTTCATCTAGCACGGCTTTCATCTGCATATTATAGGTCGTATCAATGCCTTCACGTATTAAGCGTAGCGTATAACCATCTGCAATAGACATGTTATAATAGTACTTATGAATATACTCTCCAAATAAGGCTTTACTATCGTATTCTTTGGCTACCTCACGTAATAACGGCGTGCCGGTTAAAGCTATTTTAATAGCTTGTTCATCAGACTTTAGCAAATTGACCAATGCTGTGCCTTTAGGATTGTAACCGCGATGGGCTTCATCTATAAAATAAACCCTTTGTATGTTGATATCATAAGCTAAATCTTTCGCTACAATGGTTTCTTCAGTAAACTTTTGGATATTAACTACTGAAATTTCCCTGTCTCCAGAGCTATTTTGTACAGTACTAATTTTTTTAATATCTTCTAGAAATTGTTGGCGAGAATTAACTCGATTGACATGTAAACCTCTATTGCCAAATTCTGTACTTGCCTGGTTAGCTAAGTCTATCCGATCTACAATGAAGTAAAACTTTGGGATAATGTTCTTCTTCTGAAAGTAGTCTGTCAGAAACTTAACATTGTAATAAGCTAATGCTGTTTTACCACTACCTTGCGTATGCCAAATAATGCCTTTTTTTACACCTTCCTCTAACTTACGCTCAATAGCTTTAGTAGCAAATAATTGCGGATAGCGCATAATGTGTTTTTGCGTTATCTTCTTTCCTTTTATCTCTTCTTCTACATAAGCAATAGCATATTTTAAAATAAAGGCCAAACGCTCTTTATTTAAAAGCGATGTTAAAAGTAAATTTGTTGGCGTATTAAATTGTTTATTTGTTTTAAACTCTGGAGAGTGCTTAATAGCAATCAGGTTGTTATCTTTAAGTACTATATTTTCTATTTCATCACTTTCCGAGACTAGCAACTGGGCTAAATTTAATGTTTCTTCTTCTCTAAAGTAGTTAAAGTGTAAATCGGCATAAGCTGATGTCGCATAGTAAGCACCTTGCAATGGTTCTATTACTCCATCTTCGTAAGGCATATTGTTAGAAAACAACATCAACTGCGTGATATTAGCAAAACGCTTAAACTTCTTGTTTTTATAACGATCATTAATTCGTTTACGCTCCGCTAACACACCGTCTTTATTATTTGGCTTTTTAACTTCAACAAAAACCAAAGGCATTCCGTTAATTAAAACGGTAATATCTGGTCTAAACTCTTCCTCTCCATTTTTAGCAGTAAGCTCTGTAGTAACATGAAAACTGTTGTTACTAAAATTCTCAAAATCGATCAGCTTTATACCCGATGTCGCCGTAAGACTTTTGTAAAACTCTTTACCTAAATCATCAAAATCAAGTTTTAAGGTTAATTCTTCTAAACATCGTTTGATATCTTCAACTTCAACAGTTGGATTAATACGTTGAACACTAGCTATAAAAATATCAGAAAAGATATTGGTCTCTTCAAGCCTATTTTGCTCACGTCTAGAAATATACGTATAACCTAATCTTATTAGGTGCAGTATAGCTGGTATCTTAACTCTTGAATCTTCGTTGAAAGCCATTAACAATCTGTTTTTTCAGCTAATATAGTTATTAATTCAGGCTGGCTCCAAAACAAATAGAGCCTCTTTTTATAAAGAGGTAGCACATAATACCTATAAAATGAGCTTAGCAAAGCATCAAGATAAGCGATCAAAACCTAATACTCCATATATTATCTCTCCCTCAAATCTCAGGTCTCAAATCTCATATCTCATATCTAACTACTAAACCTACTCCCTAAAACTCAACCCGGCTTCTTTCCCCACTGCCTATTCCTCTGCATCATGCGCAGCAGATCGCTATACAAATAATAATAGCGGTTACCAATGGGCGAGTAAGGCAAATAACCCTGGCTTACCAGATTTTTGAGCGTACGCTCACTAATGTTGAGGATCTCCATTACCTGATGTTTATCAAGAATTTCGTTGGTAAAAGACTGTAAACCTTTAGACTTAAAAGTAATGCGCTTGAGCGGCACCGGCTGATCTGATTTACTGTTGTTCATAAGCGTATAATTTAGACAAAAAAGCAAACCTTAACCCACAAGATATTAACTAAAAGGCACTTAAGCAAATTAAAGGCATTTTACATGGTTTAACTATTAGAAAATCCTTAATAAAAACCCACTTTTAACCCGAGCTGCTTCGGGACTCTTTCTGGTCTTATTCTGGACTCCTTCGGCAGCTTGCGAAAAAAAGCAAAGCAGGTTAAGAAGCAATGTTCATGCAATTAACCAGCTTTAAGCACTCATTAAAATGATTTCTAAAGTTTAAAACCAGGCCTGTAAAAGCCCGCAAAAATTTTAGTAATGCCGAACAAACGGCCTTTTTCCGCAATAAAGAGGGCAATACCCAGGCTTAACGGGGTAAAGCTCTGTCTTAAAAGGGCAAAACACCTACATAACAAGCTGACCTATAAATTATTACAAAACAAGCCTCTACCTTTAGACTTAGTTAATTGATTGTTTCACTAAAAAATTAAACTATGGGAATTATCAAACAAGGTATTCTGGGAGGTTTCTCTGGTACGGTAGGCACGGTAGTGGGCGCACAGTGGCGCGGCATTACCTACATGCGGGGCAAGAGCACCAGCAAAAGGCAGGGCTCCAGCTTTAAGCAGGACGAACAGCGCATGCGTTTTGTGCTGATGGTTAAATTTATGCGTAAGATGAGTGCTTTTGTAAACCTAGGTTACCATAACCTGGCCAAGCACATGACCCCGCTCAATGCTGGTCTTTCTTACAATCTTAAGAACAGTGTTAGGGGCGATTTCCCCAATTATGAAGTGGCCTATAACATGGTGCTGTTGAGCCGTGGCGATCTGCCCAATGCCGAGAACCCACAGGCCGCAGCAGGTACAGGCAGTACGGTTGAGTTTACCTGGGTAAACAATGCGGGCAGTGGTAAGGCGCTTGATACTGATATGTGTCTGGTTACAGCTTATTGCCCCGAAAAAGATCTGGCTGTATGCAGCAGGTTTAGTACTGAGTTTACCCGACAAGACCAGCACCTGATTTTGGAAGTGCCTCAGTTTGCCGGACTGGAGGTTGAAACTTACATCTCTTTCTTTAGCGAGAATGGTAAGGAAATTGCCGATAGTATTTATACTGGATCGGTAAGCCTTACCTGATTACAGTGCCCGGTAAGAAAACTTAATCTTGCCGGGCTTGACTTTCTGATGTCTTTTTGTAGTCCGAAACCACCCTTGCCCATAAATTGGTTAACTGTTTAATTGATAAATTATTAAACTCCTAACACCATTCCTTTCTCATGTTCCTCTTTTCATCGCCCAGAACCCTTTGGCGCCACTATCTAATTACTACCGCCTGAACTTCCTGAAATGTGTTCGGGACAGGCTGTTTCAGGGTCTGTATATTGTCCTTAGATAGATGCTGAACTAAATTCAGCATGACGATACAAGGAGGGGTTCAGCATGACGCACAATAGGAGGCTTCAGACTCCCGTCATCAGACTTTCGGGCTACCAACCTTCCCGACTTCAAACATCCGTCATCGGACTTCGGTCATCCGTCTTCAGACTTCGGTCATCCGTCTTCAGACTTCCCAACTACCAACTTCAAACATCCGTCATCGGACATCGGACTCTCATTAAATGTGTCAGGCTGTCCCGATAGCTATCAGGATTGTCGAAGCCTAACTTGCAGGAATACTCACATTTCGACAACTTGTCCCGATACTTCGGGAGGCTCAATGTGACAACGCTAAGTAAAGATGCTGAACTAAATTCAGCATGACGGTATAAGGATAAGTTCAGCATGACGCACAATAGGGATGCTTCAGACTCCCGTCATCTGACTTTCGGACTACCAACCTTCCCGACTTCAAACATTAATCTTTAATTACTTTTTGCTGCAATTGTTGTTGTGCACCTTTAAGTAAAAGAATATAAACGCCAACCGGATAACCCGACAGGTTAATTTGATGAGCTTGGGTCTGAGCGTTCAATTGTGCCTGATAAATTACCTTTCCGGTAACATCTGAGAGCTGTAACTGGTTAAATGTATTGCTCACAAAATTGATGTTAAGTACATTTTTTACCGGATTTGGATAAAGACTAAGCTGGTTACCTGTAAAGCTAAAGTCTAAAGCTTTAATGCCAATTTCAGTCAGTTGCCCATTTAAGTCTAACTGTTCCAGTTTATAGTAGTTAATGCGTGGTGCAGGAGTGGCATCTACCACCTGATAATATTTACGGCTAAGGCTGTTAATGGCTCCCGGTACTTTGGCAATTTCGGTATAATGAATACCATCAGTTGAACGGCCAACAATAAATTCCTTGTTATTTGTTTCGGTTAATGTTTGCCAGTTCACTTTTACCTTCTGCTGTTCTTTTTGCACCGTAAAACTGTATAAACGGATAGGCAAACTGGGGTCAACCTGCATGGTAATACTTGCTGCAGGAGCGCTACAGCCATTTAAGGCAGCTTCTACACTTACTATATCATTATTTAAAGGCGTGTAGGTATAGGTGTTGCCTGCTCCGGTTTGCATTGCATTGCCGTTTACTTTAAAGATATACTGGCTAAAATTAGGACTGGCTGTAAAGGTTACACTGGTACCTGAATTGATTATACCTGTGGTTGAACTACTGATTGTTGCATAAGGGCTTAATAGAGCGCCTACCATTAAAGTACCTAAATTGGTGTATTCTGTCGCAGTGCCACCATTTACAAAAAAAGAGTAAACACGTCCGGCAGGAACATCAGCAGGTGCAAAAGTACCCACAGGGAAATAACCCGGTGTGCCAGCCATTTGTTTGAGGGCCACATAATAATTGGTATTGGCCGGGATATTAACAGCAGTTGGAAAATTAAAGACCACTTTGGTGCCTAGCATTGCATTGGTAATAGTCTGTAAAGGCGATTCGGCTAAAATAACACCATTGGCATTTAACAGTACACCCCCTACCTGCTTATTTACACTGGTAGCTGCGGGATTTATATGCACTTCGGTACCACTGATACTGATCCCTACTGCCGGCGACAAGTATTTTACGGCCAGTATTCCGGCTCCGGTATTAAAGCCGATCCCATCAAAAGGAGCATCGGTGGTGTTGTAAAAGGCAAGCTCGCCACAACCTACCTGTTGTGCTTTTTGCATTGAGTTGTTTGAATTATTCTCATCATTGGGTACGCTCACAACAATGTTCTGGCTACCCACATTGGTGTTAACCATGTTAAAAGATACCTGCGTACTTGCGCCTGCGTTTAAGCTGGGTATGGTAAAGGTTTGGCTGCTGGTATTGGCTCCCGTAACATTGAGGCTTACCTGAATATTGCTGGCATTTTGCGCACCTTTATTTTGTACAGTAGCCTTAATGGCTCCAGAAATCATTCTATTGGTTTTTCCAAAGCCAATATCTAAACTGCTTACCATAATATCATTCTGGTAAGGATTGTTAATACCAAATAGAAGGGTAGGCCTGAAATTACTGCTTTGGGTAAGGGTTACCGGAGGTGTGGTGGTGCTACTTAGATCATCAACAAGTGAACCTGGAGCAGAAGAAACATCACAATTATATACTGCAGGAGTAGTCGCAAACTGGCTACCAAGATAATCATAAGCAACATACAAGCCTCCTCCGGTATAGGTAAAATTACTGTTTAGCCCAATATCTGTAGTTGCGGCTGTAGTTGTACCTACAGGAAGACTGTAACTACCATCATAAACCTGTGTCATACCTGTAAGGATAGTAGACCAGACATTAGATTTAGAATAGCTTGCGTCAGTAGTGTTTTGCAGGTAAATTTTTAAATTACCCCCTGCGGCTGAGCTTACCCCCGAACTATAGACAAAGCCCAATCGTTTAATGATGGTATTTGTATTGAGTACGCCGTTAAGTTCGCTTGCCGGAATAATAAATGCCGCCCTGAAGGTGGTATGGGCCGATGTTCCGTTAGGTGCTCTGTAGGTTGATGTTCCAGGTGTATTTACAGGGGTTTGAACAAATATGATGGCCTGCGAATAGGTGCTTATAGCATAAAACGCCATAAAAATAAAGAGTAAAAGTCTTTTCATGCGAGCTTAATTAAGATTAGAATGATGTTGATTTATAAATGTGGCACATAAATTTCGTTATATACTTTCAAGCAGCTTTAAGGGTTCAGTTTTTTTTGCATCTGTACCTACCTACACCAGCTTTCAGAAATCCAATAAAGTTTGAATTTCAATGTTTCCATTCAGTATTTTATGCACAGGGCAGGCCTGAGCAATCTTATGGATCTTATCGTCCCAGCCCGGTTCAATTACTGCATTTCCAAAACTGATGGTTCTGGTAAATTGCGCTGTCTGTATATGCGGGTAATTTTCAAGCTCTACCTCTACATTAATTTCAGGTATATTCCAGCCTTTACGATCTATATACATGCGCAAAGTAGCAGCAGTACAGCTTGCCAGAGAAGTTGCCAGAATCTCATAAGGATTAAAACCCTTATTACCACCGCCGTTCTTTACAGGCTCATCAGTGATCAGGTGGTTTTCACCAGCAATTACCTCAGTATAGTATTTCTCAAGACCTAAGGTTGCTTTTACTTTTACCGCCATATCAGGATCTTAACTTATAAGACAAAGCACCCGAAGGGCAATGTTCTATCTGGTTTTTCAGTTGCTGGGCATTTGCATTTTCAGCTTTGATCCAGGGGCGCTCTTTAGGATTGTAAACCTGAGGCAGCATTTTTACACAAATGCCCGAGTGCTGGCAAAGCTGGGGTTTCCATATCACGGTAATTTCACCGTTATCATATTCATGTGTTTCCATCTTTTTAAGGTTAAATTTTTCAGAAATAGTTATATCGGATAAACAATTCTTTATTTAACTACAAAATACAATTAGCTGGCTTATTTAGTCTTTAATCAGGTTGATGTTTTCATCAAAATGATGATAAGTAGTATCTAATATGTTTCCGGTTTCTTTGCCTTTTTTCAAAATCATTTTAACAAACATTTTAAGTTCGTATATGGTCTTAGGATTTTTACGGGTTTGGATCCTTTTTTCAATACCATCATTGATGTTTTGATAATAGCTTACAGAATCACTTAGCATAGTGGCTTTGTTTTTATGCTCTTCAAAATCACGTTTAGAGATATTTACTCCCTCTGTCATCCCTATGCTTTGTTGCAACTCCATTTGGCTAAGCTCATTTTTCATAAGTGCTATATAACGCTTAGATTCATCAAGAAGATAATCAATGTGTTTTTGGTTATTGAACATTCTGAGAGAGTCTAATTTGTTTTCGTTTAAAGTATCTACTTTAACAAAGCTAAACTCCTTAATATCGGCTTCAAGGTTTTGTTTAAAAATGGCATCTTTAAGTGCCTTATCAACAGAGGCCTGCATTTTCTCTATATCCTTGGTTTTTTGGTCTTTGCATGAACATAAAGATACAAGCATGAATAAATAAATGATCTTCTTCATAATTTTTTAGTTTTTCGGTATACTAATATATGGAATATTAAAGAAATAGTCAGATACTGTTGCCATTACCCTGAACTTGTTTTACTGCGTAGCTTTCCGCTTTACTCCAAGTCAGGGTCTATTTACCCTTAAAGATGCTGAACAAATTTCAGCATGACGGAAATAGGAAAGCATGACGGCATAGGAAAGTAGGTTGTAACATAAAATGGACTGTATCAGGCTGTCCAGATAGCTATCGGGATTGTCGAAGCCCAGTTGCAGGAGCATTCACATTTCGACAACTTGTCCCGATACTTCGGGAGGCTCAATGTGACAATGCTAAGTATAAAGATGCTGAACCCAGTTCAGCATGACGCTTATATTAAATTGCTCTACAACCATGTCGTCACCCTGAACTCGTTTCAGGGTCTTTCTGCGGCAATAGATGCTGAACCAAGTTCAACATGACGTGAAGGGAGCACACAGCATGACGCAGATATTAAACTATAGAAAGGCACATCAACTTCAAACATCGGACTTCCTGACTATGAGCTCCTGACTTCCGAACTATAAACTTCAGACTCCCGTCATCGGACATCGGCCTCTCAACTTCCTGACTACACACTTCAGACCTCGGTCATCCGACTTTCAGACTATACACTTCCCAACTACCAACTTCCGTCATCAGACATCCGACTCTCAAAAACAAAAACGGGGCCCGAGCCTACGCCCAAACCCCGCCCTGTAAAAAATTTTAAAGCTTAAAACCCGATCTTGATCCCTACATTTAAGCCCAAACCGCCAATGTTTACATAAGAACGCAAATCATCAGAAGGTTTAGAAGAATCGTAATTGGCAGAACCTTTAACGTTCATATCAGAAGTAATGGTTTTATGGTAATTCACATTCCTGTCGCCGTTGGTCTGGTTAGCTAAGGTAAGCTGTTGCGAACCCACAACTGTTCCTGTAGATGAAACCACAACGGTAGCGGTACCATCATATTTTTTCAGCTCTTTGTCTTTTCCCCCTACCGATACGTTACGGTACTCTAACTCAGAAAACAGGCTGATGTTTTTACCCAGCTTATAATCAAAACCTATGGCCGACTGGAAACCTATGGTTGCTTGAGGGTTGATCTTTTCTTCGCGGTCTAACACCAGATTAACCTGTGTACCCGGAGGCGAAGTAAAGCCATTTTCTCTGGCTATGGTTCCGGTTTTGTCGTTAACAGAGGTATTAATTTGCAAGTAGCCATAAACCGGTACAATTACCCCTACTCTGGTATAAGGTTTAAAATCGCCTTTGGTTGGAATTCTTAGTACCAGGGCCGGAGCAACATCCAGTGCTTTTATTTTACCTTTAGAGTAAAGGCTTAAAACGGTATTGCCATTCATGATCCCGGTCATTTTCATCATATCCTGGCTTTCACTTTCAAAATAGTTAACCCCCAGTTCTAAACCCAGTATAGGGTTAAACTGGTAACCACCAGCTAAGCCCGCACGCCAACCCTGTCCAAAAGAACCGGTTAACGCGGTTTCAGATATGGTACTGGTAGCACCCGTATTGGGATTAATGGTAAACACGCGGTCGCGGGCAGGCTTACCATTCAGCGCCGGAAACTCAACAGGGGTAACTTTCATAAAATAACTGGCCCCGGGTTTTAAATAAAAACCCTTATCGGTTTGAGCGTAAGTAGCAGCAGAAGTACCTGCCAGTAATAAGGCAGCGAATAATAACTTTTTCATAGTTCTTAGTTTTGTGTTTAAGGTAACAAACATATTATGCTTGCATAAAAATAAACGCTGTTTTTAAGCTTTTGTTTCAATTTTTAGGAAAAATTGAAACATCATATTTTGGTAAAAAACTTTCTTTTATTACTGAGGTAAACACTACACATTGTAATTTTGCTAACAGTGTTAACCACAACCATGGAAGACCTTTCACATAAAACGATACATAAAGAAAAAATACGCACAGCCATTGTAGAAGCTGCCCGCCAGTTGCTGGAAAAAGAAGGCTGGGAAAACGTTTCCATACGCAAGATTGCCGAACGCATAGGCTATAGCCTGCCTATGGTTTATACGCATTTTGAGAACAAAGAAGCCATACAGAAAGAATTTGTTAAGCAAGGTTTCAACCTCCTCACAGATCATATTGTTACGCAAACTGCACTTGAAACCGAACCGGCACAACAGCTTATAGCGCTTTCTGCGGCTTATTTCGATTTTTCATTTAGCCATGCCTGTTATTACCGGCTCATGTTTGGACTGGGCATACCCAGTTGTCAGCAGGTAAATGAGATTGGCGAGATCAAGCGCTTTACCTCTACCATATTTGAGGTATTGAGAAAACTGGTACCTGCAGCTACCGATGAGCGTATTTTTCTGAAGTTTCATACCCTGTGGTCTGTTTTGCATGGACTGGCCTCTATTAGTATGGTTAACATGACCGGCGCCGCTGATACTCTGCAAAAGCAGGTGTTGTTAGATGCCGTTAAAGGTTTTATTAAAAATATCAACGATTAAAAATTTATGAGCTTAATTGAAGCATTAAACTGGCGTTATGCCACCAAAAAAATGAATGGCGAAGCTGTTCAACAAGAAAAAGTAGATATGATTTTGGAGGCTGCACGTTTAGCCCCAACCTCATCGGGTTTACAACCTTTTAAGATTATTGCTATTAGCAATCCCGATAAAAAGAAAGAATTAATGCCTTTGGCTTTTAACCAGCCACAAATTGTAGATGCATCACATGTATTGATTTTTGCAGCATGGGATAACTATACCCACGAAAATATTGACGAGGTTTTTAACCGTACCAATGCCGAGAGGGGCATTCCGGCCAGCGCTACTGAAGAGTATGTTGCCCGTTTAAAAGGTATGTTGATACCACGTACTGCCGAAGAGAATTTTCAGCACGCTGCCAGACAGGCTTATATCGGTTTTGGTATGGCGATAGCGCAGGCTGCTATGTTAAAAGTAGATACCACCCCAATGGAAGGTTTTGACAATGCCAAAGTTGATGAGTTTTTAGGCTTACGTGAAAAAGGATTGAGAAGTGTGAGCATCTTAACCATTGGTTACCGTGATGCAGAAAACGACTGGTTGGTTAACCTTAAAAAGGTACGTCAGTCTTTAGTCGATTTTGTAATAGAATACAAATAAGCACAAATTTAAAGGGTTGTTTAAAAACAGGATGCTGTTGCATTGAGTAAGTGTCGCATTTCGACAGGCTCAATGTGACACTCAATTTAAACAACCTTTTTTTCTTTATTAAACGCTATACTGAACTTTCTACTTACCCTGCTTCACATCTGTACGTCATGCTGAACTTATTTCAGCATCTTACCAACGAGGGGATAGAATCCTGATATGAATTTACTCGCAACTTTACGCTTCGCTCTAAGTCTGTGTCTAGAATTATAAGGAAGCAGATCCCGAAATGAATTCGGGATGACGATAACGGTTATGAGAACAATAGTGATTATTATGAGACATCCTTAATAGACGCGTCATGCTGAACTTTCTACTTACCCTGCTTCACATCTGTACGTCATGCTGAACTTGTTTCAGCATCTAGCTAAAGAGGAGGATAGACCCTGAAATGAATTCAGGGTGACGCAACGAGTAATAGCAGTAGTTACTGGCAATAGTGGTTACAGACTATTTAATATAGGCCTAAGTCCCTCTTTTCACGTAACGCTTCCCACGAACCGTCATGCTGAACTGGTTTCAGCATCTTTTATCGTTCCCAATCAGAAGACAGCGATAAATGCTTCTAACTTAATCCAAATCCTCAAATAGATCTCTCCACTCAGGATTATGCTCCTTGATCAGGTTAAGTTTCCATTGCCTATGCCAGTTTTTTAGTCGCTTTTCTTCTGCAATGGCTTCTTCTATAGTGGCAAACTGTTGGTAGTACACCAATTTATTGCAATTATACTTAGCCGTAAAAGAATTAGGATCATATTTATCTTTATGCTCCTGTATTCTGAAATACAGTTCTGAAGTAACACCAACATACAAGGTGGTATGGGTGTAATTGGTTAGGATATAAACGCAGCCGCCTCTTTCCATTTACACAAGTTATTCATTTTTGACTAGAGTTCAATAATTTCAAACTCACGCCATGCCTTTCCATCATGCGTCATGCTGAACTGGTTTAAGTACCTAAGCATCCTAAGCCAACATCTACAACTATAAGGAAACAGATCCCGAAATGAATTCAGGATGACGATAGCGGTTATGATAGCAACAGTGATTATTATAAGACGTCCTTAATAGATGCGTCATGCTGAACTGGTTTCAGCATCTTACCAAAGAGAGGTTAGACTCTGAAATAAATTCAGAGTGACGGCGGAGGATATAGAATTAAGATGACGGCCGTAGTTATAATCAGCGACTGTGATTATTATGAGATGGCTTTAATAACACGTTATGCTGAACTTCCCAAAGTAGCGGAACAAGTGTTCCAGTATCTCTAATTACTTTAAATCAGGAGATGGGAGAAATAGGATTATAAGTAATTTCAATACCCATCACATTTCCCATCTGGGCATCATCCCTCAAATACATGCGTCATGCTGAACTTGTTTCAGCATCTAACTAAAGAGGGGTTAGACTCTCTAAAGAGGGGTTAGACTCTGAAATAAATTCAGAGTGACGGTGTAGTGGGTAACAGCAGTGGCATAAAGTGACCTTGGTGAGGTACCTGCCAACTGTAAAATTTTGTTAAACATCATAAGCCATTGGGCAATTGCTGCATAATAATCAATATATTTAGCGCAGGTACATCAATTCTGATCAGATGAAACAATTTAAAATCTTTCTTCTTTTATTTATTTCGGGTATAACCATGGCGTTTGCACAACAGGCAGATACCGCAGCTTTATCAACCATTATCAATAAAACCAAGAAATTAGCTACAGAACAACCTATAGAAAAAGTATATCTGCACTTTGATAAACCCTACTATGCCGTAGCAGATACCGTATGGTTCAAGGCCTATGTTACCACCACACATAATTTCCCATCAGAACTGAGCAAAATTGTATATGTAGAAATGTACAATCAGGTAGATTCATTGGTACAAACCCTAAAACTACCCGTAAAAAACAGTGTAGCCTACGGCAACATCCCCTTAAGTATAAACAACTTTAAACAAGGCAATTACTATATAAGAGCCTATACTTTATGGATGCTCAACAGTGACCCTAATTATTTCTTTAATAAAAGCATTTTAATTGGCGAAGCCATAGACAAAGAACTGATTACCAACATCAGCTATAACAATGTGGCGGCAGATAAAGGCATTAAAACCACTGCCCGCATTCAGTTTAAAGACATCAATAAAAAACCTTTGGCCAATAAAACGGTTAACTGGCGTATTTTTCATAATTATGATGTATTTACCCGCGGTAAAGGTACCACCGATGCCAATGGTTATTTAACCGTTACCGTAACCAGTAAAGCGGGCGAACCCATAACCAAAGGTAGCATAGTAGCCGATGTAAGCCTTAGTGAAAAAAGCCTGGCCAGTGCAACCTTTAATTTAAAGCAGAACCTCGAAAAAGTAGATTTTCAGTTCTTTCCTGAGGGTGGTGAACTCCTTGCCGATGTACCCAATCAGGTAGGCTTTAAAGTAATAGGCACTAATGGCCTGGGTATTGATGTTAAAGGAAGCATTTTAGATGAGCAAAACACCGAAGTTGTACCCTTTACTTCTTCTTTTGCAGGTATAGGCTCATTTTATTTTACCCCTGCAACGGGGAAAAAATACAAAGCAAAATACACTTTAAAAGATGGCAGTACCCAAACCATTGATTTACCGGCAGCACAACAGGAAGGCATTGGCATACAAATCCAGCATAACCCTACTGATATGATTAACCTAAGGGTTTTAACCAATGCCAGCTATTTTGAAAAGAATAAAGACAAAACTTTTTATCTGGTAGGACAAAACACCAATAATGTATGTTATGGAGCCAGTTTAAGTCTCAAAAGTCAGGTGGTTAATGCTAAAATCTCTAAAGAGAACTTTCCTTCGGGCATTGTACAGTTTACGCTTTTTAACGAAAATAAAGAACCTATTAGCGAACGACTGGTTTTTGTATTGCATAAAAATGTGTTAAACATTGCCGCAAAAGCAGATTTGCCACAATATAAACCTCGCCAGAAAGTAAAACTGAGCCTAGACGCAAAAAGCAAGGAACAACCCGTAGCAGGCGATTTTTCTGTAAGTGTGGTAGATGAGCAGAAAGTGCCTTTTGATGAAGACAATGAAACTACCATTTTGAGCTCTTTATTACTTACTTCAGATCTGAAAGGCTATGTAGAAAAACCTAATTATTATTTTAATAAAACTGATGATAAGAAGCTGGCAGATTTAGACCGCCTAATGCTTACACAGGGTTACCGCAGGTTTAGCTATAAAAACATTATGGCCAACAAATACCCTGATGTGTTTTTATTGCCTGAGCAGGGCATTAGCATCAGTGGTACACTGAGAGACCTTACCGGTATGCCAGTTAAAAAAGGTATTATGCGTATGATGGTTACCGGCAAACCTATATCTGCCGAAACGGTAACCAGTAACTTAGGGGTTTTCCATTTCAACAACCTTGTATTTCCTGATTCATCACAAGTGGTAATTACAGCCCGTTACAACCCTAATTACACCAACCTTATGATCATGTTAGATGGCATGCCATCTGCAGCAAAAGGCACCAATCTGCGCTGGGCAGATGAGCGTGAAAACATAGATACACTTTTATCTCCTTACCTTACCAACAGTCAGAAACAATACCGCTTTATGCGTACCCTGAAAGAAGTGGAGATTAAAGGCTCGGTAATTAAAAAAGCCAGTCACCGTGACTACCCCGCACTTTCAGGGCTGAGCCCAATCCCTGATCGTTCTATAGATGCCAATATGCTTACAGGCTGCAGCTCTGTATTAGATTGTTTAAAAGCACTTACGGGTAGTTTTACTTATGATTTTAATGAGCAGAAATTCTATGTATCACGCGATTACAATACCGGAAGTCGTGTTCCCGCATCTATATTTTTAAATGGCATGCCGGTAGATGCCGTTGCCCTGGGTAACCTGAATGGCAATGAAGTTGAATCTATAGAACTGTTTTTAAGCGATCCGCTGGGTACTATAGACAGAACGTACAATACCAAGGGCGTTATTGTGGTTAATGTTAAGAAAGCACCTAAAGGCGAAAAAATATCTAAACAAGAGTTTTTAGATATGATCCCTAAAAAATACGAGGCAAAATATAGTCCGATGGGTTATAGCAAACAACGTGAGTTTTACTCGCCTAAATACCTGCCTAATGCACCTGTTACCAATAACGATTTGAGAACTACCATTTACTGGAACCCTAAAGTAATCACCGACGAAAAAGGCAATACAAGCCTGGAGTTTTACAATGCCGATGGAAAAGGAACTTATAAAGTTGTGGTAGAAGGATTTGATAAAAACGGTAATGTAGCCCGTACGGTATTAAGATATAGTGTTAAATAAAAAGTTCATAATTATTGTGTCACCATTATCCCAACTCGTTTCGGGGTCTATTGCCTTCAAATTAGATGTTTTTGTGATAAATTAATCCAATTCAGGTTACTTAATAATGTAGTCATTCATCTTGCTAAACGTAACAACAACCGTTCTACTGATCTAACCGGCCTGTGAAGATTTTCGGCAGGCAGCTCTTCTGCTTTAACTCGAGCTTTAAAAGAAAATGTTCGAGCCGGGAGCTTTTGGTTACTTTTTGCGATAAAAAAGTAACTGCCGCTACCCGGCATGAGGGTAGAAAAGACTTGTGTAAAGGGTTCCTTCACAAACCTAACTCTTCTACTTCAACACTTTCCTAATATCCTTAATGATCCTTTCAAAATCCTGCATATTTTGCATGCTGTTTTCACGGCTCAGTATTTTCATTTCAATTACACCCGGTTGATGCTTCAGGTAAAAAGTTCCGTTACCCGGCATAACAATTTCTTTTCTCTCAGAAGTATGATCTAAAACTCTTGCGCTTTCACTTCTTAAGGCCTTATTCAGATAATTGTCCAGAACGGGGTCTTCATCCTCTGGGAAAAGACCTGTAAATGAAATCCCATTATCATTTTTAATGGTTTTAAAAGATCTGCGGCCCTCATTAAAATTGCAGGCCAGTAAAGTAAGCGGTAAAATTACAGCCAATAAGCTTATCCTTTTCATATCTAAATATTTTATTGGTCGCCGTTGTCTTCCTTATCGTTGGCATGATCTACATCATATTTACACTTCAGCCCCTCTTCGGTCATGATCCAGATTCTGTACGTATTGTATTCGTTATCATTTCCATGACAGTAATAGTAGAATTTTAAATATCTGTACAGGTTATCGTTAATATTGATCTTGGTACCTACAGGCA
Source organism: Pedobacter montanisoli (assembly GCF_022809115.1). Taxonomy (GTDB): domain Bacteria; phylum Bacteroidota; class Bacteroidia; order Sphingobacteriales; family Sphingobacteriaceae; genus Pedobacter; species Pedobacter montanisoli. The sequence continues at coordinate 383,100 of NZ_JALGBH010000001.1, forward strand.
CTTTAATGGTCAATACAACACTTTGATCTCTCCATACGGCATGTTCCTTTAAAATAGCACGCGGATTTAAAGTAATGAGCGAATCGGCGATGATATATTTATACTCCATGTTCTGTGCATTCTCTAAAGCATTTCTAAAGGTTTTGCCATTAGATTTATAAGACCTCATAATGCTTACTTTACCATCTTCACTTTTATCAAACTCTACCCTTACATTTCTAGGGCTTCTGAAAGGTCCTTCATCAAAATTATCTATAACAATATTTGAACCCAATGCATAATCTTTCAGGTTAAAATCAACACTGTCTTTTTTAGAGAAAACCATGTTAGGGTTTACAGCAATGGTATATGAAGGGAAAGTTTTAAGCTCTGTTTTTTGTGCAATCTCTGCTTCTTCCTGAAACTCAGAAACGATGCGGGCTACATTAAAGCTTACCGTTGCAGCACCAACAAGCCACACGACTAACATAGCAAACCATACATACTTGCTGATCTGTAAACGTTGATTAATCGTTTTAACCGCAAACAGTACCAGAGCCAATAAAGGAATAAATACAGCTACAAAAGCACTTAATACAAACTCACCTTTAAACGGACTGTTAATGATATTAAAAGGAAAATCGCTATAAATATGATCGCTCCAGAAACCCATTAACGCACCTAAAGCTATAATTAATCCCAACAAGGCACAGAAGCCAAATACCACGATAAACCAGGCTATAATTCTGCCTAAAAGCGTACCCGTAGCACCAATTAATTTACCTATACCTCTAAACATTTGGGTAATCACATTTCCTGAGCTTTGTGCTAATGGTCTAAACTGGTCGCCGGCCGATCTCATATTGTTTTTTATAGCGGCAAGCTCTTCTTCAAAACTGCGCTTGTAACCATACAGGTTGGTAGCTTCGCCTTTCATTTCCATACGTTCAGAACGTGTGGTAGCTCTTGGCATAGCTATCCATAAAATAAGGTAAGCCAGAAGTCCGGTACCACCAACAAATGCCAATAAGAAGAATATTAATCTGATCCAGCGAGCCTCTATGTTGAAATAATGCCCTAAACCACTACATACTCCGGCAAATACACCTTCATAAGTATCTCTGTACAGTTTTTTAATGCCAGCAAACTGCTCGTAAGGGTAGGTTTGTTCAGGTTCTTCGCTTTCATCGCTAAAATCTTTAACGCTGCCCATTTGCGCAATAACATCCTGCACATCAGCCATTTCAATTACCTGGTTTTGCTTTTTAGCCAGTATTTCGGCAAACATTTCGGCAATGCGGTTCTCAATGTCTTTTACAATTTCGAAATCATCGGCAGTTTTGGCAAAGTGCTGTTTAATTTCATTCAGGTACTTGGTTAAAACCTCGTAAGCCTCTTCTTCTATGTGAATAATAGAATTTCCAATATTTATGATAATAGTTTTGTTCATGATGCTCAATTTTTAATTTTCGGGGTTTTGGGTATCGGCCTCTCGTTTAGATGTGCTTATGGCATAAACCAGTTCCTGCCAGGTTTTATCCAGCTGGCTTAGAATCTGTTTACCTTCGGGGGTAAGCACATAATATTTTCTGGGCGGACCAGATGTAGATTCTACCCAGTTGTAACTTAAAAGCCCGTTATTTTTTAAGCGGGTAAGTAGTGGGTAAAGCGTACCCTCTACCACCAACAGTCGGGCCTGCTTTAACTCCACTATTATATCAGACGCGTAAATCTCTCCTCTGGAGATGATCAACAGCACACAATATTCAAGTATGCCTTTGCGCATTTGGGTTTGCGTATTTTCTGCTATCATAATACAAAGATATATGCTTTATATAGTAATATGCAATACATAGTACTATAAATTCTCACAAATAATTCACAATTATCTGATTATCAATGAATTTATTTTTATAGTTCCACTTATGTTGTAGTTGTTCGTTATTCTGAACTTCCCGAAATGAGTCCGGAACAGGCTGTTTCAGGCTCTACTCTCTTTTTTAGATGCTGAACTAAATTACCTTCGGTGAACTCGATTAGGCTCGATTTACTTTGTAGCTAATCGTGGTCAAAATAATGTATCTATTAAAGTTAATTCACTTTCACCCCTCGTTCCTTACAATTACTCTACCCCTCAAAAACTTTTATTCCAAACACCTCTATGTTAAACACATAAAACATATATTTGAGCATAAGGATAAAAGCAGGTATGGAAACCTGCCCGGATTAACATCTTCTCTAAAACCCAAAAAATATGAAAGCATTGGTACGTCTCATTTTAAGCATAACCTTACTTTTTATTTTAACGCTTAACGTAAGCGCACAAAAAGCAGATGAATTTGCCAAAGTAGATTCGTTAGCACTTAATGCACAACCTAAAGAAGCACTGGCTTTGATCAATACGCTCTATTTACAGGCACAGAAAAATCAGAACACCAATCTGCTGGTTAAAGCTGTAATTTACCGTATGCTATTTCAGAGCTACCTTACCGAAGATGCTTTTACAGAAATTCTCAAAGACCTGAAAGAAGCTATTGCAAAGGCAAAGCAACCCGAAAAAAGCATCTTGCAATCGGTTTTAGGTCAGATGTACTGGAACTATTACCTCCAAAACCGTTACCAGATATCGCAAAGAACACTGGTAGAGGGCAACATTGGTGACGACATTAAAACCTGGTCTCCACAGAAAATAAACAATGAAGTGGCGGCAACCCTGCTTGCCTCTTTGGCTCAGAAAGAGATCTTACAAAAAACGGGTATTGAACAGGTAAAACCTTTGCTAAAAAATGATAGTACCAATATAAATCTGCGTCCTACTTTATATGATGTTTTAGCACATAGAGCCCTCGATATTTTTTCCAATACCTATAATGGCATTACACCTTTAGATCTGAACAGGTTCTCTTTTTCTGCTATGAGTAAAACCGCCGATTTCAGAAACTATAATTTTGATACTGCCGATAGCAGCAACTTTAATATACAGGCACTTAAAATTTTTCAGGAACTGATCAGGTTACACGAGAAAGATAAAAACCAGGCTGCAATGGCAGATGTAGAGCTTAAAAGGTTGAAGTTCATTCATCAAAATAGCCTGGATAACAACAAAACACAGGTTTACGATAACGCCTTAGCTGAAATGGCGAACCGTTTTAAAAGCACAGAGATTTATGCTGATTTTCTATATGAGCAGGCTACATTACACCGCAACAGATTATTACCAGCAGATAGCAATAAAAACCTGATCAAAGCTGTTGAACTTGCAGAAAAAGCCATCAGGGCATTTCCTTCCAGTACCGGTGCACATAATGCAAAATCACTTATTGAGCAGATCAAAGAAAAAGAACTGAATCTGCAAATAAGGGCCTATATAATGGCCAATCAACCTGCACAGCTTCAGGTATCCTACAAGAATACAGATACACTATATCTTGATATTTATCGCATACCCCTTCTAAATACTAAATACAGACGGCAGATAAATGCAGGGTATAAAGAATGGATCAAAAATAAAAAACCACTTAGATCGGTACGCATCATCTTACCTCAGTATAACGACTATCAAACTCATACCTACATTACCAAAATAGAAGGTTTGCCTTTCGGTAATTATCTGCTTACTTCTTTAGATAAAAATAAGCTTGATGAGGCAACAACAGGCCGGTATAACACTACCTGGGTAACCAATATGGTAGCAAACGTACGTTCAAAATACAACGACCATATGGAATACCAAGTTTTACATGCTAAAAACGGTGAACCGCTTACCAACGTAAAAATAGAAGAACTGCAAGATGATCCTAAAGTTACTTCTGCCCAAAATATATATCGCACCAATCATAAAGGAATTGGCATTATACCATCGTCAGAGGATATAAATACTTTAATTACACACAATGGAGATTCACTGCTCATCAATTCATACTATAATTATGTAGAACCAGATGAAGATGAAGAAGTTATCTTATTTACTGATAGACCTATTTACCGTCCGGGCCAAGTCGTATATTACAAAGGCATTTTATTAAAGGGTAATAATGAGAAGAACGAGCTGTTAACAAAGCAGCAAGTAGAAGTTGTTTTTAGAGATGTTAACGCCAAAGAAATTGAAAAAACTACACTCACTACCAACGATTTTGGCTCATTTCAGGGTTCATTCAATATTCCTTTGAGTAAACTAAACGGACAAATGACCATTTCTACAACTTATGGCAGCATTAATGTACAGGTTGAAGAGTATAAACGCCCTGCCTTTGAGGTAATTTTTGATCCCTTAACCCAAAAGTACAAACTGAATGATAGTGTTAAAGTTTATGGGAAAGCTATTTCTTTTGCTGGCTACCCGGTTACTGATGCCAAAGTATCTTATACCGTTATGCAGCATACTTCTCCTAGTCTCGGCAATTTCAGGTATATAGGTCCACGCACAAAACAGGTTGCATCTGGAAATACCCAAACAAAAGAAGGTGGTAAATTCGAAATCAGTTTCATGGCTGCTGCAGATGATCCGAATGAAAATTATGTATTTGACATTAAAGCAGTGATTAACGATGGAAATGGCGAAACCCGCGAAAACACCCAATCAGTAACCCTCGGCAAAAAAGATCTTTTACTGAATAGCAGCTTAGGTCAGCAACTTATTTTAAGCAAACAAACCGATACCATTACTTATACAACTACAAACTTAAATACACAACCTATAAAAGCTAAGCTTAAAACCGAATGGTTTGCTTTAACTCCTCCTGGACGCTTAACCAATAACAGCTTGTTCAGTGCCGAAAAGTATAGCTTAAGTCGCGAAGAATTTATTCGCACTTTTCCTTATGATGAATACGGTTATGAGAACAATCCAGAAAAATGGGCTACAGGTAAAAATGTATGGTTCCAGGAACTAAGCAGCGATAATGGCCAGTTTAATATTAAAGTTAATGAGAGCAATCTTTTGCCCGGATTTTACAAGGTAGTAAGTCGTGCAATAAATGCGTTAAATGATACTGTTACGGTGAATCAATACATCCGGATCTTTAACCAAAAACCTTCGGAGATCTTAGTGCCAAGAGAATGGCTTATAGCCGAAAAAACAGCTATAGCCCCAAATGAAAAAGCCCTGTTCAGGGTTGCAGGCCTAAGTGCAGATAGCAAATTATATTATGAAGTCTATTATAAAAACAGGATTGAACGTACCGAATGGGTGTCAGTAAACGCTTTGCAAAAAGTTATTGAAATAGCAGCGAAACCCGAATATACAGATGGGTTTGCGGTACAGTTTATTATGATTAATAATGGCATAAGATACAACAGCTTGCAACAAGTTTCCATTACCGATCTGAAAAAGCAACTCGATATTAAGTTCTTAACCTTTAGAGACAAGTTGCAACCCGGCGAAAAAGAAACCTGGAAGCTACAAATCAGTAATAAAGCAGGTGAAAAGGAAATGGCAGAAATGGTAGCCACACTTTATGACAGCAGCTTAGACAATTTTAAAAGCATGTCTTGGGATAAAATCTATACCAAGCCTGTTTTTAACTACTATAGATATACCTGGAACAATTACCAGACCTATATTAACTATAGCTTATGGTTAATGTATAACAATGGTTTTCGTTACAACACTATAAGCCGTCAGTATCCAGAACTTAATCTATATGGCTTTAATTATTATGGAGGATACAACGGTGCTTACCATACCTACTTACAGAACTTAGACCAGGAAAAGAGAAGAAACCTGAAATTACAGGAACTGGCTAAAAGCAAACTAGTTTATGGTTTAATTAAAGATAGAACAAATGTCGTATTTGGAGTAACTATTAGACTTAATGAAAAACCAATACAAGTAAACACTTCTGCTGATGGTATCTATGCCATTGATGCTAAAGTTGGCGATAAGCTTACCTTTATATCTATAGGTTATAAAACACAAACCATTGTTGTAGGTAAGCAAAAACGCATAGACATTAACTTAGAACCCGATGAAAGTGTATTAAATGAAGTGGTTGTAACCTCTGCTGGGGAAGGCAGTACTCAAATAAGGTTACGAGGTTCAACTTCAGCCTTACAGGGACGAGTAGCCGGTGTTCAGGTTCAAGCCAAAGAGATTGCTCAGGATAACACAATTTATAACTTTAATGCAATGGAAACCCCAGCTCCAAACGCAGATAGGTCTATGATTAATGAGGTTATCCCACGTACTAACTTTAATGAAACGGCTTTTTTCTACCCTCAGTTAAAAACAAATGAACAAGGTGAGATCAACATAGAGTTTACCATACCGCAATCTTTAACCCGTTATAAAATGATAGGTTTTGCACATACTAAAGACCTTAAAACCGCCTCTATCAGCAAGCAGCTTATTACGCAAAAACAATTGGCTGTTATGGCCAATGCACCTCGTTTCTTACGTGAGGGCGATACCATAGTATTCAGTGCAAAACTTAATAATCTTGCAGGTAAAGAGCTAAGTGGTACCGTTGCTTTAGAACTAAGAGATGCATTAAGCGGCAAGGTTATTCATGTCAATGAGCCTAATTCTCCATTAGATCGTTCTTTTAAGATTTCAGATCAGAAAGACTTAGCTTTAAAATGGACCTTACATATTCCTTACGGATTACAGGCGATTACCTACAAACTGATTGCACAATCTGGCAAATACAGCGATGGCGAAGAAATGACCATACCTGTACTGTCTAATGCTATTTTGGTAACTGAAAGTCTTCCGCTAAACGTAAGAGGAAATACCAGTCAGACCTTTACCTTGGATAAACTGTTAAAATCGGGTAATTCTTCTACCTTACGTACGCAATCCATCACTTTTGAATACACCTCAAACCCTGTATGGTATGCGGTACAGGCCTTGCCTTACCTCATGGAATATCCATACGAGTGTGCCGAGCAGACTTTTAGTCGCTTTTATGCCAATAGTTTTGCTACAGGTATTGTAAACAGCTCGCCACAGATCAAATCTGTATTTAACCAATGGAAAAACACACCAAACGGCGAAGCGCTGTTATCTAACCTTGAAAAAAATGCAGAACTGAAAACCATCTTACTAGAAGAAACACCTTGGGTAAGAAACGCAGGTAACGAAACTGAACGCAAAAAACGTATCGCTGTTTTATTTGACCTGAACCGTATGCGCTACGAGTTGAAAAACAATTTTGATAAGTTACAGGGCATGCAATTGTCTAATGGGGCTTTTCCATGGTTTACAGGCATGCGTGAAGACCGTTATATTACACAGCATATTGTAATGGGCATAGGTCAATTGCAAAAAGCAAACCTTATCGATCAGAAAGCTTTTCCAACGTTTAAAACCCTAACCAACAAGGCCATGATCTACTTAGATGATCAATTGATACGGGATTATAACGATGAAATCAAAAATAACGGTTTTAGCCGCTTACCATTACATTACCTGTTTGCACGCAGCTATTTTGAACAGAAAAATACCAATGCAGATTTTGTTAAAGCCTTTAATTATTATTTGAGCAAAATTGGTTTAGAATGGAAAACCATGGATACCTACCAGCAAGCACAGGCCGCTTTGGTATTGTACCGCAATAACCAGAAAGCTGAGGCTTTAAAGATCATTAACCTGCTCAAACAAACTGCACAGCAAAGCAACGAAATGGGAATGTACTGGGCCGCCAATAAAAATGGCTGGTGGTGGTACCAGAACCCTATAGAAACCCAAGCCCTGCTGATTGAAGCATTTGATGAAATAGCCAATGATAAAAAAGCTGTAGAAGAAATGAAAATCTGGTTATTGAAAAACAAACAGACCAACGATTGGAAAACCACCAAGGCAACCACCGCAGCCTGTTACGCATTGCTGATGCGAGGTTATAATTTATTAGCAGACCATAACGAACCCGAAATAAAAATAGGCAATACAGCTATTGCCCATTACCGAAAACCCGGAGCAGTACAAGAAGCTGGAACAGGTTATGAAAAGATTACCATCAATGCTGCAGATGCCAAACCAGAAATGGGCAGGGTTGAAATCAAAAACAACAATGCAGGCATAGCCTGGGGAGGCTTGTATTGGCAGTATTTTGAAAATTTAGATAAGATCACAGCATCAAACACGGGTATAAAAATTGTAAAACAGCTCTTCTTGCAAAAAACAGTTAATAATGGTAATGTCCTGGTTCCGCTAAATAAAGGACAGGTACTTATTCCGGGCGATCTGGTTAAAGTACGTATAGAAATCTATGCCGACAGGGCTATGGAATACTTACATTTAAAAGATATGCGCTCTTCTGGTTTTGAGCCTGTAAATGTAATATCAAGGTATAAATACCAAGATGGCCTAAGCTATTATGAAAGTACCAAAGATGCCAGCACAAATTTCTTTATCAGCTATATGCCAAAAGGCACCTATGTATTTGAATACCCGCTAAGAGTAACCCATTCGGGTAATTTCAGCAATGGCATTACCTCTCTACAAAGTATGTATGCTCCCGAGTTTACAACTTATTCAGAAGGTATAAGGGTAAATGTTAAATAATCATCAACGGGCAGAAGTTTTCTGCCCGTTTTTTGGGTCACATGATTTAACCCAGAAGCCTTTTCATTTGTAAAACACTGTTAAAGAACAAGTTTCGCATCACATTAAAGAATATTATACTTTTAAAAGCGGTATTTTTCAACTTATTAACACTTATAGGTTTTAAAGCTTTCTTTTTGGCTTGGGTTTTGTTTATTCCTTTCTGTAAAACATCTACCTAGTTTTTAAGCGTATGTTAGCAGAAGCACGTCAAACAGGTTTTTCTATTAGCCAGGCTTTTGAGAAAAGCGAGAAAAAAGAAGTTACTAAAAGCACCTACGAGGAAAGGGTAAAAACAGACCGTTTGGTAATGTTGATCATGCTTATTCTAACGATTTGCTCAGCAGTTATCAGCTCAATTTAATCAGCTTATATCTTACAACAATAAGGCATCAATTCGCTGTGCCTGTACAATATTTAATTTTTCAGACCAACTAAAAACAGTAAAGTGCCCATCTTGTGATGCAACCAACGCTAGTGCATCTTTTTGATCAAATACAAATTGAGCGGCAGACAAGTGCCTTGTACCTCCAATTTTAGCCGGATGGATCACTACAGCTGCAACATCATTTATTGGTTCAAAGAACAGGATTTCCTGTATATGCTCATTACTATGTGCCCGGCTGGTTTTTACACCAAAGGCTAACAACTCATATTCATCGGTAATAACCGTAGCGCCATCTATAGCAGTTAAACCGCCTATATATTCTATTTCTTTCTTTAAAGCAGCCTGCAAATAAATCTCGCTGGCTACGCTCCTATCTTTCCTTACCAGATTAGCCAAACCCTTATAAGAAGGTGTAAGATGATAAGTTATTGGGTGAATAACCGAATGCTCCCATTCACGTGTATTTTGTGGAACAACCAAAACAGCTCCTCCTCTGCCATGTGCCCGCATAGATACTGCAAGCTGTATCATTACATTAAGGTAATCATTATGATCAGAAGGCCCCGCAAGATCTAACAAAGAGATTAATATACCCGGGCATTCTCCTATTTTCTCAGCTTTCTTCTGGTTGATCAGTTTGATCTGCTCACCTTTTAAAACCGCCACATTGGTAAACTTTCCAAAACCATGGATACGTCTGTGCTTGATTACTAAGAGCGCCGGATCTGAAACATCCACTACCAAACAGCAGTTGGGCATGGTTAGCGTAGTTCCCCACACATACAGATCATAACCATCGTGCCAAACCCCCAAATAAACACCACTGCGTTCTACACCTGGTGCTATTTTGGTTAAAATATTAGGACTTAGGGGTAAATTATGCTTAAACAGTAAGGCATTGCCAGATTGCTCAGGAGGTAAGAAAGCCAAAGATATTTTGGCAGAATGCCCTTCTTCCTTACGCAAGCTTACCCAAAAAGCAGCATCTACAATAGCTTCTATTACTCTTGCGGGAGGTTGTGGAGCAAGATCAATCTCTCCGGCAGCACTAGCCTCTTCCAGTAAGGTGGCAAAATGCTCTTCTACTAAAGGCGCTACAATTTTTGCGGCTTGATAGGTTGCCCTGTTAATCATGTTTCTAATTTAAAGATTTAAGCTAAGAAGTTAAGAACATGAGTCAACTATTTTAAAACATTACAAAGCCGTGTTTGTCCTTATTTCTTAACCTACATCAATAACCATAAACAATTAGCGGCTTAACTTTGTCATATTAAAACAGGAGGAAAAAATGTCACAATCAATCATTCATAAAGCCAACAGTCGCGGAGCGGCAGACCATGGCTGGTTAAAAAGCTACCATACGTTTAGCTTTGCTGGTTATTATAACCCTGAAAGAATAAATTTCGGAGCATTAAGAGTTTTAAACGATGACTTTGTTACCGGAGGCATGGGATTTGGCGAGCACCCGCATGATAACATGGAAATTATCTCTATTCCTTTAGAAGGAGATTTACAACATAAAGACAGCATGGGCAATACGGCAACCATAAAAACCGGTGAGATACAGGTAATGAGTGCCGGAACTGGGATTTACCATTCTGAATATAACCCGAACCCTGAAAAGCCAGTTAAATTTCTTCAGATCTGGTTATTTCCCAACAAAAGGAATGTAAGCCCAAGGTACGATCAGCAAAAAATTGATGATCAGACCAAAAATGAGTTTGTACAGATATTATCGCCAGACAGTAACGATAGTGGAGTATGGATTTACCAAGATGCATGGTTTAGCTTAAGCAATTTTGAAGCAGGTACTTCAAAAAACTATAAAATCCATAAAGAAGATAATGGTGTTTACATCTTTTTGTTAGAAGGGAGCCTTGAAATTGATGGCAAAACCATTGAAACCAGAGATGGTTTTGGTATCTGGGATATAGCTAATGTAGAAATAAAAGCTTTAACCAACAGTAAGTTTTTACTGATGGAAGTACCTATGCATTTCTAAGATGAAAAAAATTCTGATCATTGGCACCAATGAACCTATAGTAAAAACAATTGCCCGTTTAATTGAAAAAAACGGGCAATTTATTGCCGAAACCGCTACCAATATAACTGAGGCTCTGCAAACTTGCGAGCAACATGCACTATGCCTTATACTAATAGGCGCAGGCATAAATGAAGCAGATGAACAACAGTTCATGCAATTTCTTAAAACAGATTATCCAAACATACCTGTAATCAGGCATTATGGAGGCGGAAGCGGTTTGTTATATGCAGAAATACACCAAGCTTTAGGCACTTTGCCTCAGCCTTGATAATAAAAAAGGGTTGTCTCAAGACTTTTGAAACAACCCTTTTATCAACCTCTTAAGAAGAAGAGATTATTTATAAGTTGCTGCTAACTTTAACGCATTGTAAGTATTTACAATACCGCCACTCACAGAAAGGTCTGCAAAAGGTACGCTTTCAGCTCTTCCGTCTTTGATTACGGTTACATTATGGTTTACTTTCTCTACAGATTTCATGATAATTTCTTTAACCTGTACAGCAGTTAATTTAGGATAATAAGAACGAATTAAAGCCGCAAGACCCGCTACTACGGGAGAAGCCATACTTGTACCATTCTCGTCTTTATACTGTTGCTCTGGGTAAGTAGAATAAACATTATAACCAGGTGCAAAAACATCAACAGTTGTTTTTCCATAGTTAGAGAAACCAGCTTTCAGGTTCTGGTTATCTGTAGGTGTTGAAGCACCCACAGTAATCCATGAGCTTGCTACACTACCATCTAAATATTTATTGGTAGGGAAGTTATTTTCTACATCTAAATCTTTGTTATCGTTACCTGCTGCATGTACCAATAAAACATCTTTACTTACGGCATATTTCACGGCATCGTCAACCACTTTCTTATCCCATGAATAAGCTTTACCAAAACTCATGTTCAAAACTTTTGCGCCATTATCTACTGCATAACGGATAGCATTAGCCACATCTTTATCACGCTCATCGCCATTTGGCACATTACGCACAGCCAAAATCCACACATTATCAGCTACCCCTTTTATTCCTAGATTATTGGTACGATCAGCAGCTATAATACCCGCTACGTGTGTTCCGTGTGACGCATCAGGACCTTTTACATCGTTGTTACCGTAGTTTTTTTCATTGCTGTTATCTGGGTTATCACCTACTATTCCGCGTGGATCGTAGTTAAGATTTAGGTTATAATTAACCTGGTTGTAGTAATAATCATATGCACCTTTGATACGCTCTTCATAAAAGGTTTTGAAATCGCCTTTCCCCATATTTCTGATCACGTTGTTGCGGATATTGGTTTCTGTTTGTCCGCTTGGCGTATAAGCACGCAATTCTTCAACCGTAGGATTATCTTTACCTACTTTTTTAACTAGATCATCAATCAGGTTTTTAACTCTTGTAGCACCCTCTAAACCACTTTTTGCAGTTTCAAGATCTCTTTCAAGTGTCTCTTTGTTTTTCAAATAAGCTTCAAAAGCTGCACGATCTTTTTCTGCAACATTCTGAGCAGTAGTATTGGCAAAACGTTTGCCATCACGACGCACCAAACGGGTTAGCTCTAAGGTTTCATAATTTACAGAACCTTCTTTACCTCCTACAAAATTCCATCCATGTATATCATCAATAAAGCCGTTTTTATCGTCGTCTTTACCATTATTAGCAATTTCTTTTTTATTTACCCACATTACACGTTTTAAATCCTCATGCAGATAATCAACTCCTCCATCTAATACCCCCACAATTACAGGGGTAGATTTTTTACCTTTCAACAATTCGGTATAAGCTTTTTCTGTACTTATACCAAACACGCTATCGGTTTTAAGATCAAGATTTTGCCAGTTTGCTTTTTCTTTTTGCGCAAAAGACATAAACGGTGCTGTTGCCAAAAGGGCTAGCGCAACCAGTTTTTTAATTTGATTTTTATTCATTTTAAATTGTTTTCTTAATTATTCTCTCCTATTTATCAATCTTCAGGCCATATTTGGCCAATAAGCCCGGTAAACCCCAAAGTTCAAACCTGGCCTTTTTTACTAAATTCTGTTCTGGATCTATTACAAAATTAACTGCCTGTCTAAAGTCTGCCCCACTCAGGTTGGTCTGCATAAAAACCGCAACGTCTAAGTTACTACCTTCAAAAATAGCCTCGCTAAGATCGGCTTCGGTAAAATCTGCACCAATTAATGAACACCCTTTAAATATGCCCTTCTTGTTTTTTCTTTTAAAAAACACCGCATAATCTAACAAACAGTTGTAGAAGTTAACGCTAAAAAAGGTCTCGTTAGTACGGCTGAAATCTACACCAGTTAATTTGCTATCTTTAAAGGTTACGTTGTTCAATATAGAACCATTGAACTTAAGCATGCTCAGGTTACAATATTCGAACTCGCAATCTACAAATGCACAATGGTTAAGGTTTATTTCGCTGAAATCTATAGTAGAAAAAATGCAGTTTTCAAACTGCATAGCATTGCCTGAAAACCCCGGTAAATTGGTTTTTACAAATTTAGTATCACTGTAATATGTGGTTTTTTCTGATGACATTTCTAACAGTTGCAAATTACACATTTTGTGGTTTCTTAACCGTCAGACTGCAATTTTAACTACTGTATTTACATTTCTTTTACGAAAACCTATTAATCTATAAGTTCTTTGATCGTGGCATGTATCTCATCCAGATCAAAAGGTTTACTGATATAAGCATCAGGACTGGCATCTTCACTCATCTTTTTACCTTTTATATTTGCCGACATTACAATTACCGGAATATGTTTGGTAAACTCGTCATTTTTAAGGTCTCTGCAGATATCTATTCCATTTCCGTCGGGCAGCATTACATCTAAAATAAACAAGTGGGGAATAGAGTCTCTAAGCTGTTCTTTTAATTGGGCAAAACTTGATGATATCTGTACTTCATAATTCTGATCGCTTAACAGGTATTCGATAATGTAAGCAATGTCGTGATCGTCTTCTAAAATATGGATGCGCTTTTTCATGTAGTGATGTATTTTTATTATTGGTCTAAATATACATAATAGATTAATCATCTAAAACTCCGAATTATTTCTGAGCAGGCTAAATGCGTAAGCGCAGCCTAATAATAAAACAGTAATACCTGCCCAAAGTACGTTATATCCAAACTTTTCGGCAATATAAAAGCCGCTTGAAGGGCCTACCACCTGGGCAACAGACCAACTTAAGGTATAACCTCCGGCATACAAACCTCTGTTATTGTCATTACTCCTGTTTACCACAAACTTATTAAAGAAGGGAAGTGAAAGCATTTCGCCGCAGGTAAAAAGAATAATACTAAGAATGGCCAAAACTAAAGGTGCAAACTTGGGCAACATCAGTACTGCAAATGAAAGACCTACTACCATTACTCCCATTACTATAAAATAGATAGAAGATCGCTTATGCTCAATCTTACTGATCATGACCATTTCTAAAATTGCAATGATAATTCCATTCAGCCCCAATACAAAGCCAATCAGCGCTTCATCTAAGTGCCATACATCTTTATAAAATACCGGTACTACCCTAAACATTAGGAAGAAACAGGTGGTAAATAAAGTAGAAAGAATCAGAAATTTAATAAACAGGATATCTTGCCATGGTTTTCTGATTTCAGCAGTCACTTTCTCTTTGGCATGCTTTAAACCGGTTTTTATAGCAGGAAGCACCAGATATATAGCAATGGCCACCAATATGCTAATGGTACCATCTACAAAGAAAAGCAATTTATAATTTATGGATGCTAAAATCCCTCCCATACTTACACCAAATGCCCAACCTATATTGGTGGCCAGACGGTTTAACGAATACGATCGGGTTTCGGTTCCTTTGGCAGCATAAGAAGCAATAGCTGCATAATTTGCAGGCCTGAAAGCTTCTGAAAAAAAGCTGATTACCAATGCCAGCATGCAAAGGGTATTAAAGTCCTTCATAAATGCAAATACCAGAAAAAATGAACCACCTACCAAAGAGGCGATGATTTGCACGGGTCTAAAACCAAAAACATCGGTAAGTTTACCCCCTGCCGCAGCGCCGGCAATAGCACCAAAGCCAAACAGCGAAATAATAATGCCCGCATCTGATTCTGGTCTGTGCAATGCTTGGGTGACATACAATCCCATAAAAGGTACGGCCATAAATCCGCAACGGTTAATTAAAATTACCACACTTAAAATCCAGGTTTGTCTGCTCAAACCCGAAAAAGATGTTTTATAGGCATTTATGATTTTTGCAAGCATATGATGAAAATGAATGCCAAAATTAACTATTCAATCATGAAATCTATTCTGTATTTTTGATATTCAGTTTTCCCCGATAAATTATTATGTCAACAGAAATCAAATGTCCTAATTGTAATCATACGTTCCCTATTGAGGAGGTAATGGCCGAAGAGTATAAAAAAGACCTGAGAGAAAAGATGCAGCTTTTTACCAAGCAAAAGGAAGAAGAATACAAGAAAAAAACAGAAGCATTTGAGAACCAGAGAAAAGAACTGGAGCTTGCTTTTGAGCAACGTTTGATCCAGGAAAAAAATGTAGCGCAAACCACTGTTGCAGAGAGCATAAGAAAATCGGTTACTGCCGATTTCGAAAATAAACTCAAAGTTCTGGACGAAGCCAATAAAGAGAATGAAGAAAAGCTTAAAATTGCCCGTCAGAAAGAATTAGAATACCTGCAAAAAGAGAACGCCATTAAACGTCGTGAAGAAGAACTGGAACTTTCTATACAAAAGAAACTGGTAGAAGAGCGTGAAAAAATGGCGGTTGATATCAGGAATATCGAAAACCAGCGCTTACAACAGATAGAATTAGAATTTAAACTCAAACTTGCCGAAAAAGAAAAACAACTCGAGGACCAAAAAAAACTGGCCGAAGAAATGAAGCGCAAAGCCGAACAAGGTTCAATGCAGTTACAGGGCGAAATACAGGAATTGATTCTTGAAGAACTACTTAGAATAGCTTTCCCTTTTGATCTGATAGAAGAAGTAGGTAAAGGCGTACGTGGTGCAGATTGTGTACATAAGATCAGAAACCAGTTTGGACAAGAATGTGGTTCTATTATTTACGAAAGTAAGCGTACCAAAGATTTCTCTATGGAATGGATAGAGAAACTAAAAAAAGATATGCGTAGTATGAACGTTGACGTAGCACTTATTGTTACCCAGACCTATCCTAAAGGAATGAGCAGTTTTGGTGAGAAAGATGGTGTATGGATCTGTTCTTTTGATGAAGTTAAAGCCGTTGCCCATATTTTAAGAGATGGCATCATTAAGTTATTCAATGCTTCAAAATCTCAGGAAAACAAAGGCGACAAGATGCATATGCTCTATGATTACCTAACCAGCAATGAGTTTAACGAGCAATGGAAAGCCATAAGAGAAGGCTTTATGAGCATGAAACTTTCTATACAACGCGAGCGCGATGCGATGGAGAAACTATGGAAATCGAGGGAGAAACAATTAGAGAAGGTACTCTTAAACGCAGCACATATCAGAGGTTCTATTGAAGGCATCTCTGGAAGTGACAATATTCAACTTAGTTTAGGTGAAGATGATGAAGATCTTCTTTTAGGTTAATTACTTAATCATTGGCAAAAGCTATATGAAAAAACTTAACCTCTTTCAAAAACTCATTGTAGGATATTAAAATAGGAATCATCATTTTAAAACATTTAGGCATATAATAAGTTTATTGATTAAAACTAAATCTCAATACAATGAAAACAAGAACTTTAATTTTATTAACAGCTGCATTACCTTTTATGTTCAGCTGCCAGCAAAGCAGCAATGGAGACAAAGCCGCCAGCAAAAAAACCGTATTGGATACCGTTAAACAATGCTACACTGCGGGTTACGAAAAAGACAGTGCTTTTTTAAAACTTAAAATTACCAATACAGTTAACGTATTGGGCGATTTAACCATAAACTATGAGAACAAACCTGCCAATGTAGGTACGGTACAAGGTAAATTTAAAGGCGATACTTTATACGTAGATTACACTTATAAAATAGGCGAAAACGACAAAAACACTTATGCTAATCCATTAGCATTCTTAAAAAAAGATGGTAAGTTAGTTATGGGCGTAGGTCAGATAGAAACGGCTTATGGTCGCTCTTATTTTGTAAAGGATAAACCGATTAATTTTGAAAGAGGTAAATTCACTTTCGAAGAAAAACCTTGTAAATAATTAAAAACAAAAGCCCCGTGAGTTAACTCACGGGGCTTTTTCATAGGTATTATATTATGCTTAGTAAAGTGTAAATTCTACCCTTCTGTTTTGCTGACGACCTGCTGCAGTTTTATTTGTTGCAATTGGTTGATCAGGACCATATCCTGTAGCTTCGATACGTGAAGCATTTGCGCCTCTTGAAACTAAGTAAGATTTTACAGATTCTGCTCTTTCTTTAGATAAACGCATATTCAATTCTCTTGAACCAGTATTATCTGTGTGACCTGCTAATTTTAGGCTAAAGTTTTTCTCTACCAATAAGGCAGCTACTCTGTCTAAAGTTGCATAAGATTTAGATCTGATTGTTGCTTTACCTAAATCAAACTCTAAGTTGCTGATGGCATCTTTAACTATTTTACGATCTGCTTCTGTAACAATAACTTTTTCAGTTACTTGTGGGGCAGGAAGTTTAATAGGACAACCAGAGCCATCTACTACTGTACCAGCAGGAGTTCCAGGACATTTATCAAATTTATCAGGTACCCCATCACCATCACTATCTTTAGATAAATCATTTATATCAGAGCGTAATTTCGCATTTTCGGCTTTTTGTGCATCAAGATCAGATCTAAGTGAATTAGCTGTGTTTTTTGCATCTAAAGCTTCCTGATAAGTGGCAGCAACCGGACTATAGAAAGCCAATTGTTTACCCTTACCCAATGCAAACTCTAAACCTGCATAAGCATAGTTATACTTATCATTGTTGTTGTTAGCATATACACCGTCAAAGTTATCGGCATCCACAAAGTTAATGGTCCAGCCTAAGTCAAAGTTCACACCTTCTGATAAACGGAATTTAGCGCCAACACCTACAGGAACTACGAATTTGTTAACAGCTGCATTTGTGGTTTGAACCCCAGATCCTGTAGCAGTAGTGGTAGTTTCAAAATTAACTAGACCCGCACCTGCACTTGCATAAAGTTGTGCATTGTTCTGTTGTTTGAACATACTCCAGTTAACTAAGTTTAAGGCACCACTTAAGGTTGCCGAATACCTAAGATCTGTTGAATAAGCACTAGCCGGACTACCGGTAATTACAGCACCACTGTTAAATGGCTCAGAGTTATCTCCTTTTACTTTTCCTCTTACTCCGTCTAAACGCAATGAGAATGATGGTGTAAGTTGATTTTTAATATACAAACCATAACCAAAGCTTGATTTCCAGTTTGAAAAATCATTTTTACCGCCTAGTGGAGAAACACCTGTTAATGCACCGGCATTTACACCTATAGACCATGTTTTAAATTGAGGCTTCGGATTTTCCTGCGCCTGGGCAATGCCTCCAATGAATATACCAGTTAGAGCAACTGATAATGTTTTTAGATAATGTAATTTCATAACGTTAGATTTAAAATCGTTTTACTTCCAATAGCTGGCAATAGATGTACCAAGCATTTTCAAAAAGCACACAATAAACTAAAAATCAACACCTTACAAATAATAACTTTATTGTTACAGAACAGATAATTTGTATATTTTTCTATACACAACGAGGCTTTAGAATCATTGATCCTCTGAAAAAATCCGCAAATCTTTATTATCCTTAAACAGAAAAGCAGGAAATAATTTCCTGCTTTTTCATTGATAATATTTTAAAGAATTACAATTTTACCAACCTCCTGCAACGTCATCTCCTCTTGGATCTGCTCCGGTTTGCAAAGTACCGTCAGGTTTAACCAAAATAGCATCTACTCTTCCAATAGCTGCTCTTTTAAAGAAGGTGTATCCTTTGGCTTCAAGTCGTTTGATTTGTTCTTCGCTTAAAGCACCCTGCTCATAATCTATTCTGTCTGGTAACCACTGGTGATGCGTTTTTTTAGCATTCACTGCTTCCTGCATATCCATACCAAAATCCAGAACATTTACAATGGTTTGAAAAACAGAAGTAATAATAGTTGAACCTCCCGGTGTACCTACCACCATAAATAATTTACCGTCTTTTTCTACAATAGAAGGAGTCATAGAGCTTAGCATACGCTTATGAGGAGCAATAGCGTTTGCCGCACCACCCACCAAGCCAAATAAATTAGGACTTCCCGGTTTTACCGAAAAATCATCCATTTCGTTATTCAATAAAAAGCCTGCACCTTTTACCACTACCAATGAACCATATGAACCGTTAATGGTTGTTGTGATTGAAATAGCATTGCCTTCTGCATCTACAATTGAAAAATGTGTAGTTTCATCTTTCTCCTTCACATTAAAATCGCCGGCTTTAATAGCAGAACTTGGCGTAGCTTGGTTGAAAGAAAAATTAGCCATTCTAGATACATTGTAATCTTTAGCCAGCAGCTCTTTTTGAGGTACCTTCCAGAAATCAGGATCACCCAAATGTTCAGCTCTGTCAGCATATACGCGTCTTTCGGCTTCTGTAACTACCTGAATGGTTGAGTCTGATAAAAAACCATATTGTTTTAAAGGATAAGGCTCTACAGATTGCAAGAGTTGAATTAAAGCAATGCCACCACTTGATGTAGGCGGCATGGTAATAACTTTATATCCTCTATAAGAACCTGTAACTGGTTTTCTCCATACTGCTTTGTAATTTTTAAGATCAGCCTTGGTAATAATACCTCCGCCACGTTGCATTTCTTCTGCAATATAATCGGCAACAGGCCCTTCGTAAAACCCTTTAAATCCTCTTTCTCTGATCAGTTTTAAAGTATTGGCCAGCTCTGCCTGTATTAAAAGATCTCCCTTTTTCCAGGTATCTTCTTTAACTAAGGCAGTCCCCAGTGGGTTATGTTGTTGGAAACGTTCTTTGTGCCTGTTAAACTCTCCGGCTTGTTGTTCGGTAATCTGAAAACCATCTTTAGCCAATTTTTCTGCCGGCTCTACCAAATCAGCCCATTTTAGCTTACCATATTTTTTATGTAGCTCTACCATACCCGCAACTGACCCTGGTACACCTGATGCCAAATGGCCATATAAACTCTTATCTGTGATCGGGTTTCCCTTATCATCAAGATACATATCTCTAAACGCTGCTGCAGGAGCTTTTTCTCTAAAGTCTAAACTGTTAATCTCTCCTTTACTTGAGCGATAAACCGCAAAACCGCCCCCACCAATATTTCCTGCATTAGGATAAGCTACCGCTAAAGCAAATTGTACCGCAACTGCAGCATCTACGGCATTTCCTCCTTTTCTTAAGATCTCAACACCTACTCTGGTTGCTTCTGGGTGAGCACTTACCACAGCTCCTTTTTTAAACTCTTGGGCCTTAGGGGTTCCTTGGGCTTTTACGCCATAAAAACCACTCAATAAAATAAATAATGTTAAAAATCCTTTGGTAAATGTAGTTTGTGCTTTACGGATGATAGTTTTCTGCATCTTTATAAATTTTCTCTATGATATCTTTATTTTTTTCAAGTATTACTTTACGTTTTAAACTCAATTTAGGGGTAAGCTCTCCGCCATCTATACTCCATTCTTTATCTAAAAGAGCAAATCTTTTCACTTGCTCCCATCGGCCAAAGTCTTTGTTTGCCACTTCTATAAGTCGGTTAAACTTATCCAGTACCTGCTCATTTTTGAGCATTTCCTGATGAGTGGTATAACTTATTCCTTTTACAGCACACCAGTTTTTCAGGGCTTCAAAATTAGGTACAATTAAAGCCGAAGGAAATTTACGGTTCTCGCCCAACACCATTACCTGCTCTATAAGAGGTGTTTCCTTAATCTTATTCTCCAGCATTTGAGGAGCTACATATTTACCTCCAGCGGTTTTAAATATCTCTTTTTTCCTATCGGTAATCTTCAGATAACCGTCTATCAGCTCACCAATATCACCGGTATGAAACCATCCCTCCTGATCTATACTCTCTGCGGTAAGATCTTCACGGTTGTAATAACCTTTCATTACATTATGCCCGCGGGTTAAAATTTCTCCGTCTTCAGCTATTTTAACTTCAACTCCTTTAATCGGCCTGCCCACCGTTCCAAACATAATGGCATCGAAGTTATTTACACATATCACAGGTGAAGTTTCTGTTAAACCATACCCTTCAAATACCGGTAATCCTGCTGCCCAGAATATCCTAGCCAGTCTGGGATTTAATGCTGCACCACCCGATATAATTACCTTAATCTCTCCACCCAGCGCTTCTTGCCATTTCTTAAAAACTAATTTACGAGCTATAGCTAATTTAACGTTATACCACCATGTATTTGTTACATCATAGCGTTCTGCTAATGCTACAGACCAAAAAAATATGGCTCTTTTAATACCGGTTAATTCTTTACCTTTTTCCATGATCTTATCATAGACCTTTTCAAGTAATCTTGGTACTGTAGAAAAACCATTGGGCTTTACAGATTGAATGTCGGCTACAATGGTATCCATACTTTCTGCATAATAAATAGAAAGACCCAAATAGGCGTATAGATAGGATATCATTCTTTCAAAAATGTGAGAAAGCGGTAAAAAGCTTAAAGTCTTTTTAATATCCGGAGGCAACAGAATTGCGGAGTTCTTAAAGTTCTGTACCAGATTATCGTGGGTTAACATTACGCCTTTAGGTGTGCCCGTTGTACCCGAGGTATAAATAATGGTTAAAACATCTTCTGCATTAACCTGCTCTCTATACATTTCAAGATCAATATGATCAGCCTCTTTTCCCTGTGCAATCAGTTCATTCCAGTTAACGGCTCCTTCAACCTCATTTAAAGTATATATTTTAACAGAATGTTCTACTGTTGCGCAAACATTTTGCATTTTACGGTAAAGCGTTTCATCACCAACAAATACAATTTCTATCTGTGCGTTTTCAATAATGAACTTTATATCATGCTCTGCCAGCGTTGGGTATAAAGGAATTTGATAGGCCCCCAACTGCATAATGGCATAATCGCAGATATTCCATTCAGGCCTGTTAGCAGACATAAGCGCTACCCTCGATCCCTTTTTAATGCCATTTACAGCCAATCCTTTGCTCAACAGATCGGTAGTCTCGGCAAAAGATTGTGTACTGTATTTATTCCAGCCGCCATTAATTTTACCGCTGATAAATTCGTCTTTAGGAAAATTCTCAAGATTGTGTTTGATAAGATCAAAAACACGGGTTATAGTAACTGGCATATGATTTAGTATTTAGAGCCAAACAAAATTTTAAGTTATTGCGTTTATGCTGATACTAATTTAGCAATTTTTTAGCGCAGAATTACTATGCAAGCATAATTTTTTCTTTCTGTTTACTTAAGATTAATCAATAAAAAGGCACTAATATTTCTGTATTTTAATTTTTTTGTCAAATTTTCACAATATCGGCACAAAACTTGCTAATTGAACTTTAAGTTACATTTTAATTTAATTATGATTATGAAAAAAGTATTATTTACTCTTATTACAGCTGCCACATTATTAACCTTAACATCTAAAGATGCGAATGCCCAAGATTACAAAAATGCCATAGGTGGTAGATTTGGTTCTGCAAACGGTGTGAGTTTCAAAACCAGCTTGAAGAAAAACGCGATGCTGGAGTTGATCGGTAACTTTAGAAGCAACAAAAGTGTTGAGTATTTTAACTTAACCGGATTATATGAAGTTTACAACCCAATTAATGGTGCTCCAGGTTTAAACTGGTTTTACGGAGGTGGTGCTACGATTGGTTCTGCAAAAGTAAAAGGCTATAGCGGTGACTTTTATTTATCTGCAAATGGCGTTTTAGGATTGGATTATAAATTTAACGGTGCTCCTATCAATTTGTCATTAGACTGGATTCCTGCTTTACAATTAACGCCTGATACTGGTTTTTGGGCTGGTGATGTAGGTTTAGGCGTACGTTTCACTTTCTAAGAAAAACATATCATAAAAAAAGCCTTCACAAATGTTTGTGAAGGCTTTTTTTATTTAAAGAACTTATTATACTATAAACCAGTCCACTTTTTGCGTACTGTTAATTGCATAGGAGTAGGGTTCTGAACTTCGCTGTATGATAATCTTACGGCTTTATTTGCTGTAAGTTTAACATCCAGTTCTTTCTTTAAGCCATCTCTAACCACTACCACCTTAACAACATCTCCTACTTTCTTGCCTGTAATCTGAGCCATACGTTCAACTGCCAACTCTGCCGGAGCACCATCTATACTTACCAGCTCATCATTTACATTGATACCATCTATCCACGCACCCGAATTACGTAATACAGTAGCAATAACTACTTTATTATCTTTTCTCGTTGTTGTTACGCCTAAAAACGGTACATCTCTGTTTGCGTTCTCATTTACCACATTAAAGCCTGCCATAGCAAGATATTTTGCATAATCTATGTCATCGGTACCATTAATATATTTATCCCAAAAACCGGCAAAGCTAATTCCGCTAACCTTCTCTACCATCGCTTTAAATTCTGCATCAGTATAACCTCTTTTTAAGTTTTTGTAATAAAGATCGTACATGGCTTTCATTACATCGTCTAAACTTTTGGCACCTTTTGTAGCATTGATAATTTCAAGATCCATTAGCATACCTACTGCTTCGCCTTTGGTATAATAAGAAATAGAGTTATTATTAGAGTTCTCATTAGGGCGATAGCCAATAATCCATGCATCAAAACTTGATGAAGCAACAGATTGAATCTTAGAACCAGGCATGTTCAATACCGTGCCAACACTACCCAATAAAGGATTTATAAATCCATTGAGATCAACATGTCCGGCTCTGATCATTAATTTATTTCCATAGTATGAGGTAAAGCCTTCGGCTACCCATAAATTAGTAGTATAATTCTCGTTTTCATAATCAAACGGACCTAAAGCTTTTGGTCTTAAACGTTTAACGTTCCATAGGTGGTAGTATTCATGAGCTACCAACGAAAGAAAGCTCTTATAACCACGCTCAGTACCATAACCATTTCTTGATGCGCCTAAAGTAGTTGAATTTAAGTGTTCTAAACCACCGCCACCTCTCTCATAATTGTGAACAATGAAAGTATAATGTTTATTAGGGTTCTCTCCATAAATCTTAGTACCTTCTTCAACAATTTTGGCCATATCTACTTTTAAACGTTCTTTATCGTAGTTGCCGCCGCCGTACATGGCCACTTCATGTTTTACTCCCGCAGCATCAAATTCAAACACATCCTGATTACCGACTTCTATCGGACTATCGAACAAAATATCAAAATCCGAAGCAGTATAAGTGAATTTTTCACCTTTAACTGGTTCTAAACCGGTGCTAACTTTACTCCATGTACTAAAAGGAATGATCTTAACCGTGCTGGGCGTCTTTATCATCCCATCAGGATACATAAATATACCCGTTGGCGATAAAAACGCATGTGCCTTATCAATGAAAGGTGTACGCACAGAGATTTCAAAAGCATATACACGATAATTTACCTTAACCGCATTGGCTTTTACATTATGTACACGCCAGGTATTTTTACTGATTTTTTCAAATTTAAGATCCTTTCCGCCTGCTTTTGCGCCAAAGCTTTCAACACTTTTAGAAAACTCACGAATCAGATATGAGCCTGGTGTCCATGTTGGCATTTTAAGGTCTATATAATTTTTTGCAGCAATACCTGAAACATTCATTTCGACTTCTGCATAATGTGCCTGTGGTTCTTTAAAGCTTACCTCGAAGCCTATTTTTACCTGCGATTTGCTTGTCATGCTAATAGATAGTAGTAAAACTAATCCTAAAACAGTTCTTTTTATCATCATAATTTAAGTTTACCACAAATTTAAAATTTAAAATAAATTATCAGCCTACCTGCTTTATTTAACTGCTGTAACATACTTACTACAAGTAGCTTTGTAAAAAAACATTTAGATATTTTTGTATGTTAGCGTAACAAGCTCAATTTATGAAAAAAAGATATTTTATTTACTTCCTACTAATTGCTGGCCTTGCTTATCTGATTTTTTACCGCATTGGCGAAAATAAAAAAATAGAGGGACCGGGTAAAGGTGGCTCAAAAAAAGATAAAAAAGGTGATGGTCCGGCCTTAAATGTTGAAGGTGTAATTGTAAAAACTTCGAGCTTTACCAATAACCTTGAACTAACGGGTAGTATAGAGCCTAATGAAGCTGTAAGTTTACAGAGCGAAGTTTCAGGATTAGTTACCGGAATTTACTTTACAGAAGGTTCCAGCGTAGCTAAAGGAACACTATTAGTTAAGATCAATGATAAAGATATACAGGCACAGATCAAAGATATCAACACCAAAGAAAAGCTTGCCGCAACAAATGAAGATAGAGCGAAACAACTCTTACAAAAAGGTGCTATCAGCCAGGAAGAATATGATACTTCATTAGCAGATCTTCAATCTATAAGAGCCCAGACACAGGTATTAAAAGCGCAATTGGCCAAAACATCCATTTATGCTCCTTTTAGTGGTAAGATTGGTTTACGCTCTATTTCCTTGGGCGAATACCTTACACCGAATAAGATAATAGCGAATTTATTGAGCACTAATCCAGTAAAGATCTCTTTTTCTTTACCTGAACGTTATGCTTCACAGATCAAGAACAATACACCTATCAAATTTACCATTGATGCTTCTCATAAAACATTTGAGGGCCGTGTATTTGCTATAGAACCGGGTATTAACCAACAAACCCGTACTTTAAATGTTAAAGCTCTTGCCAGGAATGACAAAAACGAACTTGTTCCGGGTTCTTTTGCCAAGGTAAGTTTAGATCTGCAAACGATTAGCAACGCCATTTTAATTCCAACAGAAGCCATTATTCCTATTCTGGATGGTAAAATGGTTTACACGGTAAAAGATGGCAAAGCCCAAAAAGTAAATGTAGAAGCAGGAACCAGAACGGCTACCAGCATCCTGATCCAATCGGGTTTAAATGTTGGCGATACGGTATTAACCACCGGCGCTATGGCTGTAAAGCAAGGTTCTTCTGTAAAAGTTAAGGTTGTAAATTAAAGAAATTGCCATGAGTATCTCTACCACCAGTATAAAACGCCCGGTGCTGGCAATTGTAATGAACCTGATCATTGTACTATTTGGTATAATAGGTTATAATTTTTTGGGTATCAGAGAATATCCATCCATAGATCCAACTATTATATCTGTTCGTACTTCTTATCCTGGGGCAAATGCAGACATTATTGAATCGCAGATTACCGAACCTTTAGAAAAGTCAATTAACTCTATTGACGGGATCAGGAACATCACCTCATCTAGTAACCAAGGTTCAAGTAATATTACCATAGAATTTAATTTAGGAAAAGATATTAATGAGGCTGCTAACGATGTACGTGATAAAGTGTCGCAAGCTGCCCGAAGTCTTCCGAAAGATATTGACGGTTTACCAACAGTAAGTAAAGCAGACGCAAACTCTGATGCGATCATATCCATGACCATACAAAGCGATAAGCGGGGTGTGACCGATTTGAGTGATTTTGCAGAAAATGTAATTGCCGACCGCATACAAACCATTCCTGGGGTAAGTAGCATGCAAATACAGGGGCAACGTAAATATGCCATGCGTTTGCGTATAGATCCTAACAAGCTTGCTTCTTATGGATTAACTACTCAAGATATTGTATCTGCTCTCGATCGTGAAAACGTTGAGTTACCTTCGGGCAAACTTACAGGTGCCGCTACCGAACTTACGGTAAAAACGATGGGTAAACTTACCAACGCTGAACAGTTTAACAACCTGATCTTAAAATCAGATAGCAACAGCGTGGTCAAGTTACAAGATGTAGCCGTTGCCGAAATAGGTTCTGAGAACGAGGAAACTATTTTACGCGAATCAGGTAAACCGATGGTTGCCATTGGTGTTATTCCGCAACCGGGGGCAAACTACTTAGATATCAGTAAAGAATTTTATAAACGATTAGAAAAACTAAAAACAGATGTACCTCAGGACATACAATTGAAGGTTTCGCTTGATACAACAAAATTCATCAAGAAATCAGTTACCGAAGTGGCGGAGACCATCCTCATCTCCTTAGTGCTGGTAATCCTGATTATTTACCTGTTCTTTAGAGATTGGGGAATTGCATTCAGGCCACTGATTGATATTCCGGTTTCATTAATTGCCACTTTCTTTATCATGTATATTTTTGGTTTCTCCATCAATGTACTTACTTTATTAGCTATTGTTTTAGCTACAGGCCTGGTGGTTGATGATGGTATTGTGGTAACTGAGAACATCTTTAAAAAAATTGAAGAAGGTTACAGCCCTATTGAGGCCGCCATTAAAGGCTCTAACGAAATATTTTTTGCTGTAATCTCTATTTCTATAACCTTAGCTGCGGTGTTTTTACCTGTAATATTCTTACAGGGATTTGTAGGGCGGCTTTTCAGGGAATTTGGGGTGGTGATTGGTGCGGCAGTGCTCATTTCTGCATTTGTATCGTTAACATTAACGCCAATGTTAAACGCTTATTTAATGAAAAAAGGTGGGCATGCACCTTCTAAATTTTATAAGTTCACTGAACCTTATTTCATTAAGCTTAACGATACTTATAAGCACAGCCTCAATTCGTTTTTAAAACGCCGGTGGCTGGCCATTCCTATATTGGTAATCTGTACAGCATTAATTGCGCTTTTCTGGAACTTATTAAAAAAGGAAACCGCTCCTTACGATGACCGTAGCGCTATAAACATGAATGTTACCACGCCAGAAGGATCTTCTTTTGCTTATACTGATAGGTTTATCATGAAGATAAACCAAATGGTGCAAGACTCCGTTCCTGAGAAAAACGTTAACATCACCATCTCTTCGCCCGGATTTGGCGGTTCTTCTACCAACTCTGGTTTTGTACGCATGGGTCTTGTTGATCCCGAAGACCGGGAAAGAAGTCAAAAAGACATTGCAGAGATGCTAACCAAAATTACCCGTAAATATACCGAGGGTAAAGTAACCGTTACCCAGCAACCTACTATATCAGTAGGGAGACGTGGCGGTTTACCTATCAGCTATATCATACAGGCTCAAAACTTTGATAAGCTAAGAGAAAAGTTGCCGTTGTTTATGGATGAGGTAGCTAATGACCCTACATTTACAACTTCTGACGTAAACTTAAAGTTCAATAAGCCTGAAATAAATCTTACCATAGATCGCGAAAAGGCGAAAAATCTTGGTGTTTCTACTGTTGATATTGCGCAGACACTACAATTAGGATTAAGTGGACAACGTTTCTCTTATTTCTTTATGAACGGCAAGCAATACCAGGTTATTGGGCAATTTGATGTTAGTGACAGAAAAGATCCTTTAGATTTAAGTTCTGTATATGTACGTAACAATAAAGGAGCACTTATTCAGTTGGACAACCTGATTATTTCTAAGGAGCAGAGCAATCCTCCGCAGTTGTATCATAATAACAGATTTATCTCTGCTACGATATCTGCTGGTTTAGCTCCGGGCAAAAGCATTGGTGATGGTATTGAGGCGATGGATAAGATTGCGGCAAAAGTACTGGATGACAGTTTTACAACAGATTTAAGTGGTGAGTCAAGAGATTTTAAAGAAAGCTCATCCAATACTATGTTTGCTTTTGGATTAGCCTTGTTATTGGTTTACCTGATATTATCTGCACAGTTTGAAAGTTTTAAAGACCCTATTATTATCATTTTAACGGTACCTATGGCTGTTGCAGGTGCTTTTCTATCGTTATGGTTATGTGGCCAAAGCTGGAATATTTTCAGCCAAATTGGGACAATCATGCTTATCGGTTTGGTTACCAAAAACGGTATCTTAATTGTTGAGTTTGCCAACCAGCTAAAAGAACAAGGAAAACCTGTACAAGAAGCGATCAGAGAAGCAGCAGTTTCCAGATTAAGACCTATTTTAATGACCAGTTTGGCTATTGCATTCGGTGCATTACCTATTGCTTTAGCATTAGGGGCGGCCGCCAAAAGTAGAATGAGTATGGGTACGGTAATTATTGGCGGTACGTTATTCTCATTAATATTAACCCTGTTTGTAATACCTGCTATTTATTCTTTCTGGTCTAAGGAACATAAAGAAAACAAGGAGCTTAAAGCCTCTTTAGCTTCTGCCGAGCAGGATAGTACAAATAAAGACCCAGAATTAGCAAATGAAAAATAAGCAGATTATATTTTTGGTATCGTTGATCTTTATCTTGATGCAGCAAAAGTTATTTGCTCAAAATGTTCTTTCATTAAAAGATGCCATTCAGATTACTTTACAGAACAACTACGATATCAAACTTGTAAAGAATGATTTAGAAATCTCTAAAAATAATGCAACACTTGGAAATTCGGGGATGTTACCTACGGCTACAGGAAATTTCGGTACGGGTGGAAGCATACAGAATACAGTACAAACACAATCAACAGGTACGCAACGTGTAACAGATGGGGCTAAGAACAGCAATCTCACTTATGGAATTGGCTTGGATTGGACCATATTTGATGGTTTTAAGATGTTTGCCAGTTATGATAAATTTAAAGCTTTAGAGAAACAGGGCGAAACCAATCTAAAGATACAGATACTGAATAGTATAGCCGATGTTGTGGCTGCCTATTACAACATTGTAAAACAACAGCAGCAGGTAATGGTAGCCGATAGCAGTTTGGATATCTCAAACATGCGGCTTAGAATTGCTCAGAATAAATTAAAAATAGGCAAAGGCTCTAAACTAGATGTACTTTCTGCTACTGTAGATTACAATGCAGATACATCTAATTACTTACAACAGAAAAATCTACTGAACAATTATAAGATTGCTTTGAATAGTCTTTTAGCCCGAGAGACCAATACTTCTTTTACGGTAAACAGTGAAATAGATTTAGAAGCCACCTTAAATTACAATGAATTAACAACCCAGGCTGAACAACTAAGCCCTGCTTTACAAAATGCATTAATCAACAAAAAGATTGCCGAGTTATCTCTTAAGCAGGTTTACGCAAATCGCTATCCAAAAATTAGTGTAAACGGTGGCTATGACTTTAACCGTAGCCAATCGCCTACCGGGTTTAATACCCAGTTTAGATCCAACGGATTTAGTTATGGATTAACGGCAAGCCTTAACTTATTTAACGGCTTTGTACAGCGTCAAAATGAACGTAATGCAAAAGTAGAGATTAATTCATCCCAACTACAAATAGATAAGACCAAGCAGGACATCTTAACTAAATTAGCTTCGGCCTATCAGGATTATATTACTTTTTTAGACCTGATCAAATTAGAAAAAAATAACCTTGATATTGCTAAACAGAATTTAGACATTACCTTAGAAAAATATCGCCTGGGAAGTATCACCCCACTTGAACTGAGAGAGGCACAAAAAAATGAATTAGATGCCAATAACAGATTCTTAGAAACTAAATATCAGGCTAAGCTCGCAGAGTTGAGTTTAAAACAAATTAGCGGAACGTTAAATTTGAATTAATTTATTATTTTTAGAGCATGATTTTAGTTGCCGATAGCGGATCTTCCAAAACAGATTGGATTGCTCATAATTCTAAAGAAACATTAGATTTCCATACCCAGGGCATTAACCCGTATTTTTTGAATTCGCAGGAGATCATAAAGATCTTAAGTAAGAATAAAGATCTTTCAAAAATAGCTGCGGAGGTAAAAGAAATCTATTTTTTTGGCGCAGGTTGCTCTTCTCCTGATAAACGGGAAGTGGTATCCAATGCTTTATCTTCTTTCTTTAAGAATGCTTATGTTAGTGTAGATCATGATCTGATAGGTTCTGCTTATGCAACATGCGGAGACAAGAAAGGATTATCCTGTATTCTAGGAACAGGCTCTAATATCGCCTATTATGATGGCAAGGACGTTTATCCCGGTAAACATGGTTTAGGTTATATTTTAGGTGATGAAGGTTCCGGCACCTTTTTTGGCAGAAGAGTGCTTTTATCTTATCTCTATAAAACAATGCCGGCAGAATTGAGAGAGAAGTTTAAGCAAACTTATCCGGTAACCAAAGATATTGTAATAGAGCATATTTATCAAAAGCCTTTCCCTAATTCATATCTAGCAGCATTTAGCAAATTCATGGCAGCTAACAAATCTCATCCTTTTATTCAAAACCTGCTTAAAGATGGTTTCCAGGAATTCATAGATAGTAATGTTAAAGACTATAAGAATTACAGGTCATTAGAATGCAGCTTTGTAGGTTCAATTGCTTATTACTATCAGGATGAACTTAAAGCTGTTTTTGCAGCAAATGATATTAAAATAGGAAAAATCTTGCAAAAGCCGGTTGAGGGCATCTTTGAATATATCTTAAAAAGAGAAGGAATAGGTCAGCTACAAAGTGTTTAATTCTTATTAAACTTTTTCAGCAGTTTGACTTTCTTCTTTTCTCTTATCATTAATTTTTTTCAGGCCATAGGCTACACCCGCAGCAATAAGCAGGCTTGCTCCTCCATCAAAAGGCACATTCACATCATCAGGATCACAAGGTTCATCAGGATCAGGACATGGGAAACCCTGAGCATGTACTGTTGTTGTTAAAACCAACAACCCTAAAAACACATATACAATTTTCTTATAAATACTCTTCAAAACTTTGTTTGTTATTGTTCTTAGTAGCAATTAATTACAATTATACCATTTTTTGATAAAACCCCTCCCATCAACCTGTTATTTTTATTCCTTATTTTATTTATAACAGGTTATCACATCTTTAGCAACTGTTGTTTTACAATTTTATAAACTTAGAAGCAGCTAATCTTTTTCCTCCTTTAGCGTCGTAAATCTCGGCAATATAAGTTCCGGCAGTATATCCTGTAATATTTATACTATGACCTTCTGTTAATTCTTTAGCTTTAATATTTTTAGTAAGCAATATTTGTCCTGAAAGACCAATTATTTTTACAGTATAAACATCTGATACTAATGCTCCGCTATATTTTAAAGTAAAGTCTGCCTGTACCGGGTTTGGATATAAGTTTAATCCTTTCTGGGCATTCATATCAACCCCTACTTTAGATTTAGCTGCATTGAGAATTTTAGTTGTTTCAGCCAAACTTTCTCCATATACAGTCGAAATTGAGAATCTATCATTAATAAGTTCCTCATTTGTACCAGCATCAACAGTAAATTTATAAGTCGTGTTTCCTCGTAAAGGAACTGCTTTATTTAAGAGCTTATCATTTAACTGCAATACATATCCTGATGGAATATTTGAAGGGTTAAGCTCAAGTACAAAATTATTTTCTTTTAAGGTTTGTTTAAGTGTCAATTGAATAGGTTTATTTAACTCACTAACATCAGGCATTTTATTAATAGCTAAAGCTATTCCATCAATAGAGCTGGTATAAAGAGCTAAGCCTTGTCTGTCTCCTGGCATAAACCTGATATCTTCTACACCATCATATTCTGCCTTTCTTCCTTTCATGAATAAAACGGCTGTCTCATCATCAATGGTACGATCATTATTAGACAGTTTTATCTTTAATACTGGTAAAGCTTCCGAAAATAAACCCGTACTTGCTACAGAGAGTTTACCCGAGCTGCCTGAAACCATAGATACAGGATTGTCAACAGCCATCATTAAAGGAATAGATGAGTGAGAATTTACCTTTGCGCTCTCGTTAAAGGTAAAATTACCCCCACTTGTTTTACTTTCTACAAAAAATCCTTCTCCTGAAAGAATGTATCTGCTAGCTCCATTAATACCTGTATTAGTATCTCCATCATAAACAGCATATTTCTTTTCAACAGGATTATAATGCCTTACCGAGTTATTTATTAACCCCGATTTATCCAAGCCTCCGCTATTCCAGTCTATGGTTGCCGCATAAGGATTTCCTAACAAATTAAATCCTCCGGCTGCTGCATAATAAGTAAGCGGAACAGTAATAGATCCCTGATTTAATACCCCTTTATAATCCATCACTATACTTTCAGGATCTGCAAATGGCTTTTGCGTTTTATTAGTCAGGTTATTTATCCGATCTCCTCTGTAGAATAAATAAGTTCCTCTACCAATATTTTCACTTTCGTTTATATTATTTATCGGTTCAAAATCACTGGTATATTTCCATATACTACCTGCTGTACTTAAAGGTTCATCAAATCCTCCAGCGGTACTGGTAATACCAGTTAACCACATATCATCAATATACTGATTAAAGCTATAAGTACGGTTACCATAACTATTGGTATTTATAAACGAAGCCGTATTATCATAAACAGGTGAAGAAAGTAAACGATAAGTACGATAAGGATCAACAGATCCTCCGCTAATAAACCTTTCTACTCTTACTGAACCGGTAATTTTAGCAGTAGCAGGTAAAGAAGCGATAGTGGCAGAACCACTGGCGGCTGACTTCAGGTTAAGCAATCCGTTAGTTTTTAATTCTGTATTGGCATCAACGGTTAATATCCCATTTGTTTTAACTGAGAAATTACCTGAACTTAAAGTTTTGATACTCCCATTGGTAAATCTTACATTTTTAAAAGCGAGACCATTACCACTATCAGAGCCCTGATCTGTTATATTTTGGTTATTACCATTAAATACAAGATCAGTGTTATCAAGATTAATACGACCTCCAGAAGATAACCAACTAGATGAAATGTTAAGTGTACCTGAAGGTCCTGTTTTCACACCACCTCCCGAAGTAATAAAAGCCCCGTTATATGTTCCTGATAAAATATTTTGCGCTATTGTTCCGGCGTATTCAACACCCACAGTCCATGTTCTTCCAGCAGGTACACCAGTACCAGCTCTTGTGATTAATTTTCCTGCACCAATATCTGTAAAAGAACCGGCTAAAACATTGGTTCCTAAATTCAGGGATGCCAAAGATCCGGGACCTATTGAAATCTGGCCGTTTATTGTATAATTAACGGAGGAAGTAGACAATACCACCCCTTGATTATTATTAACAGTTAAGTTATTTATAATGCTTGGCAAACCATCTCCTGTTTGTTGAGAAACACCTCCATTATAAATAAAGTTACCTAATCCGTA
The DNA here is from genome assembly GCF_022809115.1 of Pedobacter montanisoli. GTDB lineage: Bacteria > Bacteroidota > Bacteroidia > Sphingobacteriales > Sphingobacteriaceae > Pedobacter > Pedobacter montanisoli. Next base: position 417,159 of record NZ_JALGBH010000001.1, read on the forward strand.
AGTTTTAGTTCCCGTATTTTGCAAAGTTCCATTTAAGTTTCCTGTAGCAGTAAATCCTCGGGCATGTGCAGTAATTAATGTAGCACCAGTTCCCATAGTAAAGTTTCCAGTTGTACCATCAATAACCGAAGTACCAAAATCTACAATAGCGTTGTTTGCAACCGAGAAATTTAGTCCTTCAAAACTGCCTCCTGTCTTAGTAAAATTTTGGGTGCTGCCTCCGTTAAACACCAATGTTCTGGTACCTGTACCCGTACCGGCTTTTAATGCGCCTCCACTTATATTAAAGTTTCCTCCTACGTATAATGTACCATCTCCATTTGCTTTTAAAATATTAACCGTTCCCCCTTGTATTTCAAAGTTACGCCTAATAATAAGTGTGCCTCCAGGCGATGTTAAGTTCAGCGCTCCGCTACCTGTTGAAATAACTTTAAAATCCCGAGCTGAAAAGCCACTTTGTAAAATTGGTCCTGTGGAAACATTTTGCCCGGGGTCATTCCATATAAAATCAGAGAAAGTCTGAGCCGTTCCATTTATAGTAGAAGCAAAACTAGTATAACCTACTACCTCACAAATTGATCCGGTGTTCCAAATCATATTAGCCCCACTTGGAATTGCGGTACTGGAATTACCAATATCATGCACATATTTACCTCCATTCTCAATGGTTAATTTACCATTAGTAATATTAAGGCCTGTTTTATGTATTAATGTTCCCTTAATAATGATTCCCTGGCCTGAAAGTGCGGTACTTGTTTGTACAATTAGGGTACCTCCACTTTGTACTTCTACATCATCTATAGAGGAGATATTGGATGTTATGGCAACAGTATGTCCATTTAATATAGTTATTTTACTAGCATTAACAGTTGGTGACAAGGTTGCCGGAGACCAGTTAGAAATACCGTTAGAAGAAGTTTCCCAAATCTGGGAATTATTCCAAATACCACTAGCAACTGACCTGAAATAATCTGAGGCTACGCTTGCAGTTGTTGGATTAGGAACAATTATAGTCTCTTGAATTACAGGAACATGTACATTATCTTTTACAGTAACCGTCTGGTTACCAGCAGAGAATATATTAACATTTATAAATTTGTATCCCCCAGTAACTAAATCTGTAAGTGCCGGACTTATTGTTGCGCCTGCATCTGAGCTGCTTGTTGAGATAGAATTAGTGATAGCATCTGTCGGATTATAAAATTGGTCTACTGCTCTAACTCTAATTTGAAAGGATTTACCCCTAGCAGGAATAATAGGATTTCCCGTTTTACCTGTTACAGTACCCGGGGCAATATTCTGGTTAGGTAATAATACTAATAGCTTTGCATACTCCCCAGCCGCTACAGAAAAACCTGGGCTTGTACTTGAAGTCTTTAATCCATCTGTTACATTTACAGAAGTCAATGTACGCGTTGCTGAAGAAATTGCTGTTACTAAAGATATATTAAAAGTAGCCTCTCCATTAGCCAATGCTACATTAGATGGCATATTGGCATTTACATCGTTACTTGTGATACCAACTACATCTATAGCTGAATTTACTAAATTTCCAACGGCATCAACCGCTCTAACTACTACCTGAAAAGAATTTCCTGCAACTGCATTATTTGGTGCTCCCGTCTTCCCTGCAGCTATTCCCTGACTAAAACTTTCGCCTGGTAAAATCATTACAAGTTTGGTAAAAGCTCCAGCAACAACTGTTGGTAAAGATGCATTATAATTCGTAACTGTTGGGTTGGTCTGATTTTTTGCTGTAATTACAGGGGTCTCGCCTGCTTTGTTAAATGTTAAAGTAAAAGATGCCTTTCCTGCAACCAGATTTTTACCAGCTGGGGCAACAAAATTATCAACGTTTGCAATCTGTATAGCAACATTATCCGTTGCAGTAACCACATTATTCCAGTTATCATCCATCGCATAAGCAGTAACATTATAAGCTATGCCTGCAACTGGTTCAGAAGGAAGGCCCGATTTTCCAGAAGGTGAACCAGGATCTAAACTCTCTCCAGGGTACACGACCAAAAGTTTTCTGAAGCTACCTAATATAACTGTAAAGTTTGATGTATTAACGGTTTTAATTGGTGAGCTGTCATCTGATGCGGTTATAACTGATGAAGTAGTTGCTGTATTAACTGTTATATTAAAAATCTTTGTTCCATTAACCAGGTTTGAAGCAGGAGGTGTAACGGCTGCAGCATCATTTGAAGTAATTGCAATCAAGTTATTCGAGTTAACAACATTCCAATTAGCATCTACAGCATTAACTCTAATGGCTACATTACTTCCTGAAGTAGCAGAATACACTCCTGAAGTAACTTTTCCAGTAGATGTTCCCGGAGCCGCAGTTTCATTAGGCAACAATATCTGCATTTTTACATAAGCTCCTGCTATAACAGTTGGCAAAGCCCCATTATAAGAAAGGATTGCATTGTTTGTGTTATCTGTAACTGTTGAAACCGGAGTTTCACCTGCAATTTTAAAGTTAAGATCCCGGGTGGCTGATCCTCCGCTCAGGCTAACGGCTGCAGGATCTGTATAATTACTAACTCCACTCGTACTCACAGAAACATTATCAGTAATACTTACCTTATTCCAATAATCATCAACGGCATAAATTGTTATTCTATAATTACTTCCAGCTACAGGAGCAGTTGGCAATCCAGTTTTACCCATAGCAGAACCCGGCTCAAAAGTTTCCCCAGGTAAAACCATTAATAACTTACTAAAAGGGCCAATATTTACTTTGAAACTGGTGGTATTAGCAGGTAATATAGATGGGTTTGTAACACTTGTGGCTGTTATATTTCTATAAGCATTAGCTGTAGGAAGAGAGACAGTGAATGTTTTTATACCTCCAACCAAATTAGCATTAGTCGGTAACCCCGCATATGTATCATTTGATGTAATCGCTATTTCATCTGTAGCAGTATTAATCAAATTCCACGCATAATCTACAGCATTTATTGTAACATCAACTGTTTCTCCTGTGTTTTTTATTGTAGTTGCAACAGATGATTTGCCTGTTATCGATCCGGGATTCAGTGTTTCAGTAGGTAAAAGGGCTATTAATTTTACGAAAGATCCTGGTACTTTAGACAAAGGTGCTATCGCTGCTCCTACATCAAAACCCTTTATTATCCCATTTCCACCACTTCTTGTCAGAAGAATTTCGGGGCTTATTGTTTTAGTTACAGATTGGACTTCAATTCCTGATATAGTAATTGAATTATCACCATTTGTGCTACCTGTTACAGTATAACTAACAATCAATGAAGTTGCACTCACAGAAACAGCAGCATTACTAATATTAGGACCGTTAATAATAACGGTTCCTACTCCCGTGTTAAATTGCCACCCCGCAGGTCTGTTAAAAGATATTGTTCGGTTAGACCCGGCTGTAAAATCACCTGGAGCAGTTTCTGCAATCATAATATCTCCTAAAGCTGTATAAGTCGGATTTGGACCCACACTGGACTTATCATTAGAAATATTCCTTCCCCCCGTAGGCATGGTAACCACCACATCTGCAAAAGCAGAAAAGCCCACAAAAACAAAGCAAAAGATAAGGAATATCGTCCTTAAACCAGAAGTATAAAGTTGCATAAGCTATTATTTAGATTATAAGCCCTAAAGCTATAACACGTTGTAAATTAATCAAGTGGACGAATTTCTAAAAAAAGATAGTTATTTACAACACACTTCTGCTAAATACTTATTTATCAGTATCTCTTTTATCATCGCCAAAAGTGCTCAGGTAGTTAGTTCTTGATGAATTTAGCAGAACTCAGATGCTTTCCGGTAATCGTATCCACCAATTTAACTACATAAACACCTTTTTCTTTAGCACTAAAATCAATATTTAATCCACTTTGCAGTTTTTGTTGCTGCACCTGTTTATTATCTATTAATTTTCCTGCCAGGTCATATATGTTTATTGTATAGGTAGATGACGATTGCTCGCCATTGTATGCAAGTGTAAATATAGTAATTACTGGGTTCGGGAAAACAGATATTGGTAAATTATTTTTCTGAAGATCGTACTTAACACTTTGATCATTCAATACCTGCGTTCTATCGCCATTTCCATCAACATACCAAAGCCTGTAATAATTCATACCAGATACAGGATTTTTGTCAATGGAAGTATAGATACCAACTCCTTTAACATTTTCTTTTGTTAAATAAATGAATTCTGATTGATCTGTTGCTCTTTCAACCTCAAAATAACCTTCACGCACATCTTCAGGCGTTTCCCATTTAAGCTGCACACCATTATTGGTTTTCTGAACATTAAAGGTCGATACTTTTATAGGCAGGGTTGAAACGGTATTAACGGAAATTTCAAAACGACTATCTCCTTGTGTTTCTTTTATATTTTTATCTATGCTGAAGGCATAAACAGATCCTTCTTTAAGAACAGTTTCTGTATTTAAATAGCGGTCCAATAATTTAACTTCGTATTGACCAGGTATATTGCTAAGATTAAACTGCAAACTATAATTACCCGAAGTTGCGGCACTGGCAGACAGCTTAATCCTGGTTCCACTCTGGATTTCAGGAACATAGTTGATAGCCATAGCTACAGATACCGCATCTGATGACAAGCTTGATAAAAAAACTTCTTCTCCTGGCGCACTCTGAACATCTTCTTCTGTGGCTTTACTTTCTGCACCTTGTTTCATTACAATAAGTGTCTCAACCTCATTTAATGCATTCTCTTTAGCCAGTTTTATTTTAACTTTAGAAGGACTAGAGGAAGTTGCATTTAATGTGTTATCAGCTACATTTAATAATGATTTTCCTGTTATCGAACTATTTGCATTGGAAACTTTTGCATTTTCAGTAAAAGTAATTGAAGGTGAATTGCTATTGCTTACCATAACAAAGAAAGATTGACCAGACTCAATATATCTTGAACCTCCATTTACTTCATCTTCTCCATTAAAAATAGAATATTGTCGTGTAGCAGGATTCCAAATACGTACAATCTTTCTAATATTTCCGCTACGTTCAACTGCTAACCAATCTATTTTTGAAGCATAAGGATTACCCACTAAGCTAAAACCATCAGTACCATCAGAAGGCACATAATTTAAAGGAACTGTTATACTTTGTTGGTTTAAGATTCCTTTAAATCTAATGGTTGTAGATTCAGGATCAACATAAGGGCTTTTTAACTTGTCGTCCATATTAGAACGATCTCCCCTGTAAAACACATAAATACCCCTTCCAATTCCTACTGGTGAGGTCAGCTTTGCTATAGATGCAAAACTTCCATTGTGGGTAGAAACAGTAGTCCCATTATTTGGTGAAATATCAAATCCATTTTCAGGTCCTTTTGGCCCGGTAATAATCATGTTTTCAATCAGTTGTTTTGCACTATAAGTTCTTACTCCCTGTCCCTGATCAGAGATAAAGTTGGTTGTATTATCATATACCGGAGATGAAAGCATACGGTATGTTCTGTACATTGATTTTGGCCCACCAGTTACAAATCTTTCCACAATTACATCTCCTGTAATTGCAGAACCTTGAGGAATAGGGGCTACAGAGGCCGAATTGTAATGATCTGATTTCAAAACCAGCTTACCTGCCGCATTTAAAGTACTGTTATTATCTATATATAGATTACCGTTAGATTGAACAGTAAATGTTCCGCTACCTCCTAATGTTTTTTTACCACCTCCAGTAAATTTAAGTTCTTTTAATGATAACCCTGCTCCCGCATTAGAACCATTATCTGTTATATTTTGGTTAACACCATTAAATATCAATAAGGTATTATTGGTAAGCAAATCTATATGACCTCCCCCTGATATCCAGTTGCCACTAACATTAAGACTATTACCTAAAATGGTTTTTTTACCGGAACCGCCAAATACAATATCTTTATAAGAAATTGCTCCAGTAACATTCTGTGCGGCATTTGACAGATATTGTACATTTCCTAAAAAACTTAGCGTTTCATTTCCTGTTATAAGTAATGGAGTAGTTCCATAAAACAGCAGACTTCCTTGTTGATTAAGATTAAGCGTATAACCTTTTACCGCTGATAAATTCTGGATAGATTGATTAACCGAAAAACCAGGAGAACTGATATTAAATACAACACTTGTAGCAGAAGCTGCATTAAACAACAATTTTTCTACTTTCAATGTAGAAACGTTCGCATTGATTGTATTAATAGCTTTAGGAGAAATTGTAAAATTACCTTTTATATCTAATGTACCTGTTCCACTTATTGTAGCAGAACCTTCTGCCGTTGCAGATGAGGTAACCGTTAATGTTGCATTATTAATAGTTAAAGTTGCTGATTTTCCATTACCAAAAATCAAAGCGCCTACAGATTGTGCTGAACTAAGTTGAGGTTGATTGGTAAAAGTATTTACTCCTATTCGTGCCTGATCATTAGAAGTAGGAATACTTGCGGGCGACCAGTTCGAGGCCAAATTCCACTCTGATGAAGAAGATCCTACCCAGTCAAGATTTTTACCCGCAGCGGCTGGTGTTGTTTGTACGTTCTCAACAACATCCCCAGAACTAGGGTAATTGATCTGAGAACCTGATGACACCATATCTGTAATTGCATTAATACCAAAAGTAGCTCCTGGAGTTGGATTGGTTTTTATACCTACGGTAATAAAATAATAAGCACTGTTTACCAAAGAACCATCCGCATTACCTATAGAATAAAAAGTTTCTTTAATATTATAGTTCTGGATGGTCCCATCATAGTAATCAAGTTTTGCAACCATCACATCATCGGAATTGCCAAAAAAATCATCTGTTGACCTGTTTAGATACATGTTACCGGTAACCATTTGGGTAATATTACCCGAAACAGAGAACTTAAGCTGCGACATATCAAAAAATCCGCGTGTTTGAACTCTCATCCCATAAATAACTGCATTCTGTGTACCCGCAATCAATGGTTTTGAAATCCCGTTAGATGTATCATTAGCTCCACTAATATTAATTTGCATGCTATATAATTTCATCTCATCAAAAACAAAACGACCCGCTGTTGTTGATGAAACCTGCATAGCCGAATAGCCATAATAGTTGATGTTATTAATGTATGATTCTCCTCTATCTGTAGTTGCTTCCGTTTTAGATGCAGTATAAGTATCTACATAAAGATGCCAAACAAACTGCCCGCTTCTTTTTATACGTTGTACTCTAATGGCATAAGTAGCATTGTTTCCTGATATTTTAGACAGATCTACACTAACCAGATTATTATAATGGTCTGCCGAAGTACTATTGTCATATTTAGATCTTAAATATAAAGTTGAACCAACCTGCGTTAAAAAAACACCTTTTGCTGTTAGCAAATTACTATTTTCTGCAAGCAACCAATATTTCCAGGCATTTTTACCGTTACTAACTTCATCTGAGTTATCAGTATTTGCTCCGTTATTTCTGTATAACAAAGTCCATTCATAACCAAAAGTTTCATTATCTAAATTGGTATTCGCAGTTATAAATGACAACTGATAGGTAGCTGCTTGTGCATTTCCAATACTCGCCCAACCAAAACCAGCGTTATAGGTAAGATTGTTTGTTGAAGATAAATTTAATGCGGTATTTGTTCCCACCTGAGTAATTCCCATACCTAAACTGGGTGCATTAAAATTATTATAATAATAACCTGCACTGTTAAACACTTGTGCATGAATAAAATCAGGTAGAAATATAGAAATTATAAAGAGGAATATATATTTGATCTTCATTTGGTTTACCGCGAATAATTTCATCCGGCTTTATAGAAAACCAAAAAATAAGCCAGTTGTAATAAAACTGATACTTATTTATCTCTTTTATGCATCTAAAGCTAAAAACAAGTGATTTTTAATTTGAATAATCTTATCCCTATTGGTTTTTACCCAAAAAGAGTAAGGTTCTTTTTTCCCAATTTGTGGAAAACTTATCTCAGCATTAAGACCAACATCAAAAACAAATCACAACAAACTGAAAAACAACATATTACAATAAAACACCAAACACAAACATACTACTCTTTTATAATCTTTAAGGCGTCTATTTTAGCTAAATGATTCTCGCTGGTAAGTACAACCAAATAGGTACCTGCTTTCAAAAAATCTAATCTTCTTTCTATTCCGTTGATCAATTCTTTTCCGGCAACACTAAATCCGGCAATTCTTTTCCCATCCACTCCCGAAACTTTTATTTCATATTTTTCCTGATCTAACAGTCCGTTATACTTAAAATTAATAGTGCTTTTTACAGGAGAAGGCCAGGCCACAAATTTAGCTTGTTCAACCAGATCAAACTTTACATAAATGGGATCTGAGATGACTTGCCCATTGGATTTTTGTTGTATAAGCCTGTAATAATTGGCTCCTTTATCAGGAGAGAGATCTGCCACTTCATATTTTAACCGATCTGCCGATGCTTCTACTTCTTTAAGCGTACGATAAATGCCATTAGCACCCATTTTTTCAACGATAAATTGCCGGGTATCTTTTAGATACTCCCATCTTAAAACAATACCGTAATTTATTTTAAAGGCCAGCAGCTTAAGTTGTTCTGCCGACAAGGTTTGTACAGGTTCAAATAAAAGAGAAAACCTCTCTGCACCTTGACTGCCTGTTTCGCTTTTATTGATCTCAAAGCTATAAATATCACCATCTATTAACTCTTTTATTGTATTCAGGTATTTATCACGAAGTTTAATAGTGTATTTAGGATCAAATTCTTTCAGATCAAAATTTAGTAAATACTGCCCGTTAGCACTTGAAGTTACTTTTAAGCCTACTATCTTACTTTCGTTAGTAGTGGTTGACATAAAGTTGATACCCAACGGCTCTTTATCTGAAGAAAGACTGGACAAGGCAATAGTTTCACCAGCTAATTTATAACTATCTTCCTTATCAAATACATCATTTGATTGATCTTTAAATACCAGCGCAATTTCATCTTCATTGTAGGAATTAAGCGCCTTCATTTTTATACGTAAAACACTACCGTTAACCAGATCCAAAGCAGAATTAAAAGAAAGTTTACCCTGCTTAGCAGCAGGTATGTTTTCATTCGTATTAAGCATAGCAACGGGTTTTACAGAAGAAGCCTTAATGCTTTCTTTAAATTTAATTTTAGCTGAAGCTGCATTAGACTGAACAAAAAACGATTGCCCTGATGCAATATATCTAGCCCCTCCATTCACCCCTATGCCATTTTTATAAGTAGAGTAATTATGGAACACGGGATTATAAATCCAGACTGTACCTTCTATATTTACCTTATCTGTTCCCCAGTTTGTAGAATCCCAATCAATAGCAGAAGCATAGGGATTGCCTAAAAGATTAAAAGTTAGGGCATTATTATAAACCAGGTTAACTGTAATATCCTGTTGATTAAGATTTCCTCTAAAACCCATAACCACGTCTTCCGGATTAGCATAAGGAGCTTTTATCTTAGTTTCAGGATTATTTCTGTTTCCCCTGAAAAACAGGTATATTCCTTTACCCGAAGCCACTGATTGCTGCATATTGGTAACCGCTACAAAATTACCATTGTGCGTATATAAAGACGGATAATCATTATTATATGAAAAATCAAATCCGGCAGCTACTCCTCCTGTCCCGGTTACAATAGTAGAATTTTTGATATCCTGCAAAATATAGGTTCTGTTTCCAGGCAAGTCGGTATTAATGAAGTTATCGCTATTGTTATAAACTGCAGAAGACAACATTCTGTAAGTGCGGTAAATATTAGCCACTCCCCCTTTTATAAAACGCTCTACGGTTACTTTACCTCTTATGCTATTATTGGTCGGAACAGGTGCTACTGCTGCTGTTTGCGTCTGGGTAGATTTTAACACCAATCCATCGTTGGTATAAAATATACCATTTTCAACTGTAAGCAAATCTGTTATATTTAAAGTGCCGCTAAGGGTTACATTAGCAGGGTTATTGATCACTAAACGGTAAATTACAGCTTGCTGAAAAACATTACCGTAAAGCGTCTGCACAGTTGCTCCATTAAATTCAACCGAGCCATTATTTGCAATAATCTGACCGGTATTACTCAATTGTCCTGCAATTTTTATGGTTCCGTTATTTTGAACCGAAGCCCCATTCTCTATGTTAAGATTCCGAACAGCAGCAACAGTAAGAGAAGAAATAACAGGAAATCTTGGAGCGGAAGCAGGAATAAGTACATCTGCCGAAGAGTTTGGAACAATTCCTCCGCACCAATTATTGGGCTCTGTCCAGTCTGTATTTGTGTTTCCCAACCATAAACTACCATTACAGCTAACTAAGGTTTTAACCGTCCCATCAACCGATGCACTGAGGTTTTCTCTAATAGCAAAAACTTTATAGTAATAGGTAGTTCCGGCAGATAACCCAGTATTATTGAAAGAAGTTACATCTGGGGCTACCTGCCCAATATAATCATAAGTTCCTGTTGAAGTAGTGGAGCGGTATATGGCAAATCCCAGTTCATCATTGGAATTATCTGTCCAATTTAAAGTAACAACGTTTGTACTGATACTCGTAAAAGCAAGATTGCTGGGGGCGGTTGTTTCTTGCGGATCGAACACAAATACCTGATTGCTTAAAGGCATGCCATTAATGGAATTCGTAGAGGATGCACTACTTACCGTAGCCGTACCAGATAAATTATTTAATGATAAAAAACCTTTTCCGGGTGGGCCACCAATACCTACAGTGGCACTCCTATTATTGGCACTTGTTTGTGTGGACTCTCTTCTATAGTTAAACTGCACATTTCCATTCTCAAATACTTTTAATTGAAAACTTATAGTTGAAACACTTAGAAGCGCTAGTATTATTTGGGCATTTTTATCCCATCTCATCCCATTCCACTCAATGGTAAAAATTCTATTAGGATAAGCCCCTTCTATCTTAGTTGAATAATTAGTTGAACTTAATAGGGACAAATCTAGAGGGACGATATCATCCCAAAGCGGAGCTAATACTGGCCCTTCGTTATTAACAGATACAAAATCATTATTTGGGTAAGACTGGGTAAGATTTGCGCCTAATCTCACTAAACCATTTGTACTTACTGATAGTTTGGTATAACGATTACCCATATACCAGAAATCAAAACCTATGTTTACATCATTAAATACATAATTACTTGATCCTCCCTGTAAGAGAGAAAGGCCTGAAATACTTGAGAATGTACTGGTAGTACTGCTAAATGCATATTTACTGATCTGCTGCGCAGCGCTTTGCGTGCAACAGAAACTGACGCATAAGGCTACAACAAGCCCAATGGTCTCTTTCAAAGGTAGTTTCATAGGTATAGGTAGATAGGTGCACTACGAAACAATCAGAAAAAGAGGATCAGCAAGAAGAATAAAGAAAGGAAGCGTTAAAAATATTTTCTGTTATCCCGCAATAATTTAAATATACGTTTTTACCTATATCTTTCAAAATATTTTTTAACGCATAACCCTCAATAACAATAAGATATAAAAAAAGACAATCTTATTAATTCATCAGTAATTTAAAGCATTAAGCAGGGGCTTTTCTCACAGAAACAGATGTATTTTTTTACGACACCTGTACTTATCCTTCTGCCATAAGTGGATCACTAATAGAATCCTTGCCGGTTTCTACATGACCTGCATAATGTCTAAGATAAGAATCAAAGCCTTCAACTTTAATTTTAAAATTATACCAGCCATTGCCTGGTTTCAGATTCATTTCAAAATCAAGATCAGACTTAGGCTTAACCGACCATGTTTTATGATTAGCAGTATGGTATTTATCATCATAGATCTGTACTTTCAAAGCTTGTTTGCCTTCGTTAAAAAATCTTACATTTAACTTAGGTTTTGCTTTACCCATCCTATCATTTGGAACAGGCTCACAAACTACAATTAAATCCGGATCACGATGATTACCTTTAAATTTCCGGTAAAATCCGTTGGCACTCTGCACAGAAAGTTCATACCTGCTTTCGTCAAACAAATCCATATCCCAGCTATCAGATAGCTGATCTCCTGACTTTACTGCATAATACCAGTTAGCACCCTGCTCACCATTATAAGTATTTTGTGCAGATACATTGAAAGGTACTCCATTGCTATACTTTAACACCTCAAAATTTAGAACCAGTTTATTCTTTTGCTCATTTAATGCTGCATCTGCCTTTACATGATAAGGTAATGCGCAAGCTGGTTTAAATCCTTTTTCCTGTTTACTTACTACAGGAATATTTTTCAGATCTGAAGAGGTATTGATCTGGCGGACCAGATCTGCATTTAACCCTGCAGGAATATTTTGTTTAGGCTTACTTTTTAATTGCTGTATATGGTTAAGAACCTGATCTCTTACCAAAGCTTGAGGTTTATCTGTTTTTTCTCCATAATAAGGTCTGAATACAGAGGTTAGATCTCCGCAAATATTTCTGCGCCACGGACTGATCATGTCGCTTTTTACGGTCTTCCCGGTTTTTCTCTCAATAAATTTTTCCAGAAACATAAGCGTACTGGTATGATCAAAAATCTGTGAGTTTACAAAACCTCCCCTGCTCCAGGGCGAAGCCACAATCATTGGTACACGGTAACCTAAACCGATAGGATTACCTGATTCCTTCTCTAGATCCGAACCAATATCTATACCTTCTGATACTTTTCCATTAGCTCCTTTTTCGGGAACCACATAAGGAGGAACATGGTCAAAGTAACCATCATTCTCATCATAATTAACAATGAAGATAGTCTTTTTCCATACTTCCGGGTTTTGGGTTAAAATATTTAAAGCTTCAGAAACATACCATACTCCATAAAGAGGCGAGCTTGTGTGATCTGAAAAACGCTGTGGTGCTACCAACCATGAAACCATAGGCAATTTACCTTCATTTACATCTTTTCTGAACTGGTAAAAGATATCGCCTTTAGGTATATTCAGGGTTTCTGTTTTTCCTTCTTCATCTTTATAACTGAAAGGTGTCAATTCCAGATAATCGGGGTTATTGATATTGGTTGTAAACGCCTTATCTACTAAATTCTTTTCTTTAGAACTAAGTTTCTGGTACTTCGCCTCCACTTCCTCTGGTGTTAAAGGTGGATTTGAGGTTTTATCTCCATTCTTTCTGAAATATGCCGAGAGCTTTACATGGTGTCGCTTTACATATTCTAAAGCATTATCTCCATAATTACCTAACCAATCATCTGTTTCGCCTTTCAGATTGGCAGTCCACACCTCATTCTGGTACACTCTCCAGTCTATACCATTATCTTCCAATACTTCAGGGAAAGTTTGCCAGTCTATAAAAGTATTGTTTCTCGATTCTGCCTGCGAATTATTAACCACAGCTTTATCAGACCCTTTGATATCTGCACGTATGTTTCCTGTCCAGTAAAACAATCTGTTAGGCGTGGTACCTGTTAACGAAGAACAGAAATGCTGATCACAAACTGTAAATGCATCGGCTAAGGCATAATAAAATGGAATATCTTCACGTTCATAATGTGCAAGACACATTGCAGATTTTACAGGAACCCATTTATCATATTTTCCTTTATTTCTTGCAGCAGTCTGATCTGGCCATGAATGGGCCAATCCTCCCTGCCAAGTTACACAGGTTTTATTTAGATCGATCCTAAAAGGAGCATACACATTACCATTTTTATCGCTTTGCAACCAAACTTTATTGCCGTTAGGTAAAATGTGGGGGTGCGGGTCGTTAAAACCACGTACACCTCTAAGCTTGCCAAACATATGATCAAATGAGCGATTCTCTTGCATTAAAAAAACAATATGTTCTGCATCATAAAAAGTAGTGCCTGGATCGGGCGATATGGCTACTGCTTTTTGTATAGCATGGGGCAACACATTTTGTAATGCTATTGCTCCCGATAACAAACCCGTCTTTTTTAGAAAATCTCTCCTGTTACTCATATTATGGATATTTATTTGCTCTTTATCTCAATAACAGCCTACACTCCATGATCTCTTCCACTTACCGCCTCCATCTAAGCTGATGATTCCTTCCTTATCTGTTAATTGCTGGTTATGTTGTTTTCCATCGGCTATACCACACCAGGGCTCTAAACACACAAAATTGGCATCATGAGCCGACCAAATGCCAAAATAAGGAAAGCCCTCAAAAGAAAAGCACAAACCGTGTTCATTTTTAGTGTTATTAAGCCTGATTTTTTTACTTTTCAGGTCCTTAAGCACCAGCGCATCATTGTAAAACAGTTCATGCTTTAAAGGAAGTTTACCTAGTTCAAGCGCAATAATTGTGAGTTCATCTGTAATAAGGTTATCTTTTATATTTAGACAATTTAACTGCTTATCTTCATCAAATGAGAGGTAGTAATCCTCATAAGTTCCCTGCCCGTTAACTGGCACAGCAAAAGCCGGATGTGCACCTATAGAAAACAACAAAGGTGTTTGTGATGGATTCTCTATTTCATAACTACAGATCAACGTATGCTCCAAAAGCTGGTACCTAACATTTAACTGAAATAAAAATGGATAGTGCTCAAGTGTTTCTTCTGTTGCTGAAAGACTCAATAAAACTTCTGTTTCTGTTTGCTGTAGCAAGGTGAAATTCATATCACGGGCAAAACCATGGCGAGGCAATTTATAAACTATATCATTATAATAATAAGTGTCATCTTTAAGCGCTCCAACAATTGGAAACAGTATAGGGCTATGCTTGCCCCAATATTGTGAATCGGCATTCCACAACAGCTCCCTGTTATTTTTTATGTCTTTTAACCGGATTAACTCTGCACCTTTAAGTTTAAATTCGGCATTTAAGTATTTATTACTTAACGTTATAGGCATCTCATATCATTTTAAGTAAACGTATAATTTAGTGGAGCTCAAATTAAGAAAAAGGTTTTTATGTTAAAACTCTAAAAACCAATCGCAAAAAAGCATAAAGCCTTTGTGTTTCTTTTTAAAAATATTTTCTAATCAAAAAATAATTCCTACCTTTGCAGGCTAAAATTTAAGTACAATTGAAGGCGTTAAAACAATTTTCGATACCGTTTTCCGGCTTAAAATTGGGAAAGCATCAATTCGATTTCGAAATTGACGATAGCTTTTTTGACGCATTTGAGCATTCTTTAGTAAAAAAAGGAACGCTTAAAGCTACGGTTGATCTTGACAAACAGGAAACCATGCTGATTTTAACCTTCCATATCTGGGGTATAATTCAGCTTACCTGCGATAAATGCCTGTCAGATTTTAACCAGCCAGTTGATTTAAATGAACGTCAAATTGTAAAGTTTGATGAAGAAGAGGGGGACAACGATGATCTGGAGATTATAACGATATCCCGCAAAGAAACTGCTATAGATGTTTCAGAATTAATATATGAATTCATCACTGTTGCAGTTCCTTTCATCAACAAATGCGAGCAGGCAGGCGAGCAATGCGACCCTGAAATGTTAGCTACATTAGCTAAGCTTGCTACTGACAAGGAAGAAGAAGACAAAGAACAAAATGAAGACCCTCGTTGGGCTGCATTAAAAAATTTAAAATAATAAATTAAAATAACAGAGAAATGGCACATCCAAAACGCAAAGTTTCTAAACAAAGAAGAGATAAAAGAAGAACTCACTATAAAGCTGAAGCTCCTTCTTTAGCAACATGCCAAACTACTGGTGCGGTACATGTTCCTCACCATGCTTATAACGTTGATGGTAACTTATACTACAACGGTAAATTAGTAGTAGAAAATACTTCAATAGGTTAATTTTCTGAAAAATTTTTGTGTTTTCAATTCGTTTAGCTTTAACTTAGACCAATTGAATTTAAAAGGCTAAAGCCTTACGCAAAAGATTTTTTACTATGAAAATAGGTCTCGATATTATGGGCGGAGACTATGCTCCTAAAGCAGTGGTTTTAGGAGCAATAGCAGCCCATCAATCATTATCACCAAATGAGCACTTAGTGCTTATTGGAGATACGGAGCAAATAAAACCTCTACTTTCTGAACAGGGTTTCAATCCTGATCACTTTGAATACGTACATACCACCGAAGTTATTGGTATGGGCGAACATGCCACAAAGGCTATTCTTCAAAAACCCAATTCAAGCATTTCTGTAGGCTTCCAGCTTTTAAAAGAAGGTAAAATAGATTCTTTTGCCAGTGCAGGTAATTCTGGAGCAATGTTAGTTGGTGCTGTTTTCAGCGTTAAAACCATCCCAGGTATTATAAGACCTTGTTTATGTACTATTGTTCCTAAATTAAAAGGAGGTGTAGGCCTGCTTTTAGATGTAGGTGCAAATGCAGACTGCAAGCCTGATACACTTTTACAATTTGGTGTGCTGGGTAGCTTATATGCCGAAAATGTTTTACAGATTAATCATCCTAGGATTGCTTTGATGAACATTGGCGAAGAAGACGAAAAAGGTAATATGTTAGCCCTGGCAACTTTCCCTTTAATGAAAGAAACACAGCTTTTTAACTTTGTTGGAAACGTAGAAGGCCGGGATTTATTTAATGATAAAGCAGATGTAATTGTTTGCGACGGATTTACCGGAAACATAATGCTTAAACTGGCTGAGTCTTTTTATGTACTTACCATCAAAAAAGGATTAAAGGATGAATTCTTTGATCGTTTTAATTATGAGAATTATGGTGGTAGCCCTGTATTGGGCGTAAATGCACCCGTTTTAATTGGTCATGGCATATCAAGTCCGGAAGCAATCAAAAATATGATTTTCCAATCGCGTGATATGGTAAACACGCAACTGGTACAAAAAATACAAGCCGCTTTCCAATAAAATAATTTAAAAGAAATGAGTAAAATTCACGCTGCCATTACCGCAGTTAATGCCTATGTGCCCGATTATGTTTTAACCAATAAGGAATTGGAAACCATAGTTGATACTTCTGATGAGTGGATTACGACCAGAACAGGTATTAAGGAACGCAGAATATTAAAAGGTGAAGGTTTAGGTACATCTGATATGGCTGTTGAGGCTGTAAACGGATTGTTAAAGAAAAGAGGAATTGAAGCTACAGATCTTGATCTGATCATTTTCTGTACGACTACTCCAGATTTTACTTTTCCTGCTACGGCTAATGTTCTTGCCGATAAAATAGGCGCTACCAATGCTTGGGGATATGATCTGCAAGCCGCTTGTTCAGGTTTTATTTTTGGCTTAACAACCGGATCTCAGTTTATAGAATCCGGTAAGCATAAAAAAGTATTGGTTGTAGGTGGCGATAAAATGTCGTCTATTATCAATTATGAAGACCGTACCACCTGTATCATTTTTGGAGATGGGTGCGGTTGTGTTCTTTTAGAACCAAATGCTGAAGGTTTAGGGATTCAGGATGCCATTTTAAAAACCGATGGCTCGGGAGGTAAATACTTAGGCATGAAAGCAGGTGGATCTGTAAAACCAGCAAGTCATGAAACTGTTGATGCCAAAGAACACTTTGCACATCAGGAAGGACAAACTGTATTTAAATTTGCGGTAACCAACATGGCTGATGTGGCAGCAGAGATTATGGACCGTAACCAATTAGGTGCTGATGATGTTGCATGGTTAGTGCCTCACCAGGCCAATAAGCGTATAATTGATGCTACAGCTACCCGTATGGGTGTAAGCTCTGAGAAAGTAATGGTTAACATTGAGCGTTACGGAAATACCACAAACGGAACTATTCCTATTTGTTTATGGGAATGGGAAAAACAACTTAAAAAAGGCGACAATCTAATTCTTGCTGCATTTGGAGGTGGTTTTACCTGGGGTTCTGTATATTTAAAATGGGCTTACAATAGTTAAACCATTAAATATAACGCCCTCGTAAACAAAATAAAACAAAAAACATTAACTTAGTTAAACAAACAATACACCAATTTTTTTTAACATAACAGCAAAAGAATGGATATTAAACAAATTCAGGAACTTATTAAATTTGTTTCGCGTTCGGGTGTAAACGAAGTCGCTATTGAACAAGAAAACTTCAAAATCACTATAAAGACCAATCAAAATCCGGTTTATGTAAATGCAGCAATTCCTACTCCGGTTGTAGCACAACCAGCAGTAGCTCCGGCACCTGCTGCTCCGGCACCACAAGCTGCTGCACCTGCCGCACCTCAGGCTCCGGCTGCAGAAGATACTTCTAAATATATTACCGTAAAATCTCCTATGATTGGTACATTCTACCGTTCTTCAAGCCCTGAAAAACCAGCATTTGTAAACGTTGGTGACGAAATAGGCACAGGAAAGGTGCTTTGTATCATAGAAGCTATGAAACTTTTCAACGAGATTGAGAGTGAAGTTTCAGGACGCATCGTTAAAATTTTAGTAGACAATGCTTCGCCGGTTGAATACGATCAGCCGCTGTTCTTAGTTGAACCTGTTTAAGCTTCTATTATTATTAACGTTACCCTGAACTTGTTTCAGGGTCTCTTTTAAAATAATCATTTTAGATGCTGAATGAATTCAGCATGACGACGGTCTTTTTAGAAAGGCCGACGAAAAGGAACGAGACTATGTTTAAAAAAATATTAATTGCCAACAGGGGCGAAATTGCTTTACGTGTAATACGTACCTGTAAAGAAATGGGCATTAAAACTGTGGCTGTATATTCTACAGCAGACAGAGACAGCCTGCACGTACGTTTTGCGGATGAAGCTGTTTGTATAGGCCCGCCTCCAAGCAAAGATTCTTATCTTAATATTCCAAATATCATATCAGCTGCCGAACTGACCAATGCTGATGCTATCCACCCGGGTTACGGCTTTTTATCTGAAAATGCTAAATTTTCTTCAGTATGCCGTGATTACGGAATAAAATTCATTGGGGCCTCTCCTGAGCAGATCAACTCTATGGGAGATAAATCTTCTGCCAAAGAAACCATGAAAAAAGCAGGTGTACCAACTATACCTGGTTCTGAAGGTTTATTGCAAAGTGTTGAAGAAGGTATCAGATTAGCCAATGAAATGGGTTACCCTGTTATTCTAAAAGCAACCGCTGGTGGTGGTGGCCGTGGAATGCGTGTAGTTTGGAAAGATGAAGAATTTGAAAATGCCTGGGATAGTGCACGTCAGGAATCTGGAGCAGCATTTGGAAACGACGGACTTTATTTAGAAAAATACATTGAAGATCCACGTCACATTGAGATCCAGATTATCGGTGATCAATATGGTAAAGCATGCCACTTATCAGAAAGAGATTGTTCTATTCAGCGCAGACATCAGAAGCTGGTAGAAGAATCACCTTCTCCGTTCATGACTGATGAGTTACGCCAGAAAATGGGCGAAGCCGCAATTAAAGGCGCTTTAGCGGTTAACTATGAAGGAGCTGGAACCATAGAGTTTCTTGTTGACAAGCATAGAAATTTCTATTTCATGGAAATGAATACCCGCATTCAAGTAGAGCATCCAGTTACTGAAGAGGTAATCAACTTCGATTTAATCAAAGAGCAAATCAAAGTAGCCGCTGGCGTTCCAATATCTGGTAAAAATTATACTCCTGATATGCACGCTATTGAGTGCCGTATCAACGCAGAAGATCCGTTTAATAACTTCCGCCCTTCTCCTGGAAAGATTACCAATTTCCATTCGCCAGGAGGACATGGTGTACGCGTAGATACCCATGTGTATGCAGGTTATCAAATTCCGCCAAACTACGATTCTATGATCGCCAAGTTAATCACTGTGGCGCAAACACGTGAAGAAGCCATCTGCACTATGGAACGTGCCTTAAGTGAATTTGTAATTGAAGGTATAAAAACCACCATACCATTTCACTTGAAACTGATGAAAGATCCTAACTTCAGGGCTGGTAACTTTACCACCAAATTCATGGAAAGTTTCAATTTTTCAGAGTAAAATAATCTTTTAGCAATAATAAAAGTCTTAATACCATTCTATTTAAAACAGAATGGTATTTTTGTTTTCAAATATTAACCATGAGTGAGAAAAGTAAAGATTTAATCGAATCGATAAAAAATAAAGGTAAAAGCCTTGAGGCCGAGATGTCTTTTTTTGAGCATTTGGATGTTTTGAGAAAACACTTATTAAGAACGCTTGCGGTGGTTACGCTTTTTGTGATCCTGGCTTTTTATTTTACAGATTTTTTATGGCACAGTATCATCATGGCCCCTAAAAGTCCTGATTTCTGGACCTATAGAATGATGTGTAAGTTGGTTGAGATGTTTCCTTCTATCGGTCAGGATTTTTGTATCACCAAGATAGATGCAAAGATCATCAACACAGAAATGGCTGGCCAATTTACGCTTCAAATGAATTCATGTATAACCGCAGGTTTAATTTTAGGCGTTCCATACTTGCTTTTTGAACTTTGGCTTTTTATCAAACCAGCACTTCATGAAACTGAAAGAAGATCGGCAAGCGGTTTCGTATTCTTTGCATCCATCCTATTCTTTATCGGTATCTTATTTGGATATTACATCATCTGTCCATTATCTGTTAACTTCCTGATCAATTTTACGGTAGATGACAGCATTGTGAATACTTTTACTATATCTTCATACCTGTCAACTGTTTTTACCTTAACTTTAGGTAGTGGTATCATTTTTCAGTTACCTGTTATTATATACATTCTATCTAAACTGGGTATCATGACACCTAAATTTATGCGAACCAATAGAAGATATGCAATTGTACTGGTGTTAATTATAGCTGCAGTAATTACACCTACAGCCGACCCTTATACCATGATGATTGTGGCTTTACCTTTATACCTGTTATATGAGTTAAGTATAATTATTTCGGCACGAATAGAGAACAATCGTAAGAAAAACCAATTAGCTGTTTATAAAGCATAGTTAAAAGCATTAGCACAACAAAAATATTACGGTATAATTCTGTTAACTTAATTAAATTTGGATATGTCATCTAACAAATTGAAAATTGCTATAGGCGCCGATCATGCAGGGTTTGAATATAAAGAAGTACTAAAAGAATTCTTAGCTACCGATTATGAAGTGAAAGATTTTGGTACACATTCAACTGCTTCTGTTGATTATCCTGACTTTGCACACCCGGTAGCAAGTGCTGTAGAAAATAAAGAATTTGATTTTGGAATTTTAATCTGTGGAAGCGCTAATGGTGTAGCCATTACAGCTAACAAGCACCAGCACATAAGAGCCGCTATTTGCTGGGAGAATGAAATTGCCGCTTTAGCCAGACAACACAATAACGCTAATATTATCTGCATACCGGCCAGGTTTGTATCAACCTATCTGGCAAAAGAGATGACAACCACTTTCCTTACAACTGCTTTTGAAGGTGGCCGACATGAAAACAGAGTAAATAAAATCTCTTGTTAAGAGAAATTGTTACACAAATAACCTAAAACTGATAATGAACAAAAAGTTTATTTATACCAGCTTGGCGCTTGCGCTAAGTTTTGGTGCAATGGCGCAGCAAGACAAGAACGCAATGAAGTTCAGTGCGCCAGTTAATAAAGACAGGGCTTATTCGCACTTGTCTATCTTAGCCTCTGATGAATATGAAGGGCGTGAAACTGGCAAAAAAGGTGCTTGGATGGCTGCCGAGTACATCAAAAAACAATTCCAGAGTTTCGGATTAGTGGGCCCTGTTAAAAACAGCAAAGACCCTTATTTCCAAAAAGTAGGCTTGGTAAGTTATGATTTAACAAGCAGTGGTTTTAGCATTAACGGAAAAGCTTTACAAGCTTACAAAGATTTTAATGTTCCAAACGGTACAGTGCCTGTAAGTGGCTTAAATATCTCTGCAAACGAGGTGGTATTTGCTGGCTACGGAATTTCAAAAGAAGGCTTTGATGAATTAAACGGCTTAAACCTTGAAGATAAAGTGGTAATGATCTTCTCTGCTGGAGATCCTACCAATCCGCAAGCGGCTACTGCACAAAGCAATGATAGAGCAGCTATGAGAGCGGCTATGATGGCTAGACAAAAAGCATTGGGAGAAATTGCTAAAAGAAAACCAAAAGCGCTTTTAATCATTGATCTTAACTTTGACAAAACCCCATTATGGATGAAAGAGGCTGGAGCAAATGGAAGATTAATGTTAAAAAATGAAGCTACAGCAGCCGCTATTCAAAAATCCCCTGCTTATGCTTCTGTTACCATCTCTAAATCTACTGCTGATGAGATTTTAAAATCTAGCGGAACAAACATCGATGCTTTAGTGAAAAAAATCACTGAAACAGTAAAACCTGCAAGTCAAGTAGTAAAAGCTAATATCACAATTAAAGCAGAGAAGAAAGAAAACGAAGTACGTGCTGAAAACGTATTAGGTTTCCTTGAAGGTTCAGACCCTAAATTAAAAAATGAAGTTTTAGTAGTTACAGGTCACTACGATCACATTGGTTTAGTTAAAGATCCTAATGCCAAAGATAAAGTTAACAACGGTGCAGATGATGATGGTTCGGGTACCACAGGTGTTCTGTTGCTTGCAGAGGCTTTCTCTAAAGCTAAAAAAGCAGGTAACGGTCCTAAGAGAAGCATCTTGTTCATGACCGTTTGTGGCGAGGAAAAAGGTCTTCTAGGTTCTGAGTGGTATTCTGAAAACCCTGTTTTTGCAGTAGAAAATACCATTGCAAACTTAAATACAGATATGATAGGTCGTATTGGCGAAGAATATTTAGGTAAGCCAGACAGCGCTAACTATGTATATTCTATCGGTTCATACAAATTAAGTACTGATTTAGGTAAATTAAGTGAAAAAGTTAACGACACTTATACCAAATTAAAATTAGACTATAAATTTGATGACCCTAAAGATCCTCAGCAAATCTATTACCGTTCAGATCACTACAATTTTGCTAAACTTGGTATTCCTGTAATTTTCTATTATGACGGTATGTTAGAGCAGGATTACCACCAACCTGGCGATGAGGTTAGCAAAATCAATTTCAGCCTTTTGGCAAAACGTGCCCAGTTAATTTATTACACTGCCTGGGAACTGGCAAACATGCCTAACAGGCCTGTTGTTGACAAAAAAGATGAAACTCCACCGAGAGGAAGAAATTAATTAAGATCTTTTTAACCAAATATAAAAATCCCGAAGGTTTATACCTGCCGGGATTTTTTGTTTTAAAGTTTTAAGGAATCTGATTTTTTAAAAAAAATTGAGAAAATATTTGCGAAACCGAAAAGTTGCATATATATTAGCAACCGATTAGTTGCACAATTAGAATTTAAAATGAGACGAGATATTTTTCAAGCAGTTGCAGATCCAACAAGACGAGCCATTATAGTATTAATTGCATTACAAGCAATGACACCAAATGCCATTGCCGAAAATTTCAATACAACACGACAGGCCGTTTCAAAACATTTACGCATTTTAACTGAATGTGAACTTGTAAAACAAGAACAAAAAGGAAGGGAGATCTATTACTCACTTGAAATTGAAAAGATGAAAGAGATAGACCTGTGGATTGAACAATTCCGAAAAATCTGGGAAACCCGATTTAATCAATTAGATAATTTACTATCAACAATTAAAAAAAATGAAAAATCTACAATTTGATTTTACGGTTGACAAAGCAGCCAAAACCGTATCTATAATTAGAGAATTTAATGCAGAGCTTCCACTTGTTTGGGATGCATTTACAAAACAAGAAATCCTTGACCAATGGTGGGCACCCAAACCTTGGACATCCGAAACCAAAACAATGGACTTTAAAGTTGGCGGACGAAGATTTTATGCCATGGTAAGTCCGGACGGAGCGCAAAAAAGCTGGCAAATACAAGATTACACTTCTATCAGTCCAAAAACCAATTTTAAATTCTTAAGTGTTTTTGCTGACGAAAATGAAAACCCTAATTTACCTGGTTCTAATTGGGATTTGAATTTCAGCGAACAAAATGGAATAACCAAGGTAAGCATAACCATATACAATGATTCTCTTGAGCGTATGGAGAAGATGATTGAAATGGGCTTCAAAGAAGGTTTCACAATGACCTTAAACGAATTAGAAACATTATTAAAAGCCAAAAGTTAGAAGCGTAGCCAACTAAGCATACAAATTAAGGCTATGAAAATCCTGTACATAGCCTTAGTAAACAAATATCCGTATTTAATTTCTTAAGCGTTTTCGATTTATTTATATTTGAATGCTTATGAACTTTGCAGAGGATTTTTTGGCGAAAGCAGACGAGAAAGCTTTTGATACTCAACACAGAAATACGATAAACTTCAATATTGGCAAGTACAATACTGCTGTTGCCCGTGGTTTATCTAAGTTTGAGAATTTAGAGGCTTCAAAACGTAAGGCGCATGTAACCAAATGGCGGATAATGGAGAACCTAGATAAGTTCTTACCTGAGTTTGAAGCAAATTTTCAAAAAAAAGGGGGGAAAGTAATTTGGGCCAACGACACTAAAGAAGCGCAAAAAGAAATTCTATCGATCATACAAAAGCATAATGGTAAAAGTGTGATCAAATCAAAGTCGATGACAACTGAAGAGTTGCATCTGAACGATTTCTTAGCTGAACATGGTGTTGAATCTCTTGAAAGTGATCTGGGTGAATATATTGTACAATTGTTGGGGCAGCCCCCTTATCATATTGTTACGCCTGCCATGCACCTTAGCAAAGAGGATATTGCCAAGCTTTTCCACAAAAAATTCGGCACCCCTATTGAGGCTACACCCGAACAATTAACCCAAAAGGCCCGTGAGCTTCTTCGTGAGAAATACCTTACAGCCGATATAGGCATTACCGGAGGTAATTTCTTAATAGCCGATACGGGTAGTATTGCCCTTACAGAAAATGAAGGCAATGCCCGTCTTACCACCACTTTTCCTAAAGTACATATTGCTATAGTGGGCATAGAAAAGGTTGTTCCTTCTCTTGCTGATCTAGACCTTTTCTGGCCGTTGTTGGCCAGTCATGGTACAGGACAAAATCTTACCGTTTACAATACTATTCTGAGTGGACCACGTCAGGAAAATGAAACAGACGGCCCCGAAGAAATGTATGTTATTCTGTTAGATAACGGACGTACAAACCTGCTTGCCCAAAAAGAACAACGTCAGGCCTTGTACTGCATACGTTGCGGCGCCTGTTTAAATGCTTGTCCTGTTTATAAGAACATTGGCGGCCATTCTTACAATACGACCTACAGCGGACCCATCGGATCTATTATTACCCCGCATTTTAAAGGGATGAACGATTTTAAGCATTTAAGTTACGCATCCAGTTTATGCGGAAAATGTACCGAGGTTTGCCCTGTAAAAATAGACATCCATAAAATGTTATTGCTTAATCGCAGAGATGCTGCTACTCAGAACATCAATTCATCAACCGAAAAAATCGGCTGGAATTTATGGAAACGAGCCATGTTAAAACGCAGCTTAATGGACTTTTTTGGAGGTAAGGCCAAAAATTTCCTGTTAAAAACATTTTTCAAAAAAAGCTGGGGCAAATACCGCAATATGCCCGAAGTAGCAGATAAATCCTTCTCTAAACAATGGGAAGAATATCAAAAAAACAACAACGACAACCTATCCATATAATCGCGAACCTATCCTAAACTTATACCATGCAATTTGATAAAAAAGGCAAAGATGATCATCAGTTAAAAAGCATATATAAACGCTTACTCTATCCACGATTAATTGAAGAAAAAATGCTTATCCTTTTGCGTCAGGGCCGTATAGGTAAATGGTTCTCAGGGATAGGGCAGGAAGCCATAGCTGTAGGAAGTACATTGGCCATGCAGACCGATGAGTACATCTTACCTATGCACCGCAATTTGGGTGTTTTTACCACCCGAGACATGCCGCTTACCCGTTTAATGGCACAATGGCAAGGTAAGTTAAGTGGTTTTACCAAAGGCCGTGACCGCTCTTTCCATTTTGGCACACAGGAATATAAAATTATTGGCATGATTTCTCATTTAGGGCCTCAAATGGCACTAGCTGATGGTATTGCCTTAGCAGATATTTTAGAAAATCGCAATAAAGCCACATTGGTATTTACAGGCGAAGGCGCAACAAGTGAAGGCGATTTTCATGAAGCCATTAATGTGGCCTCTGTATGGAACCTGCCCGTTATTTTCCTCATCGAAAATAATGGCTATGGTCTCTCTACTCCTATTAACGAACAGTTTAACTGTAAAGATCTTGTTGACAGGGCTAAAGGCTATGGCATACAGGGCGTACAGATTGATGGCAATAACATTTTAGAAGTTTTTGCCACCATCAGCAACCTGGCCGAAGATATGCGGGAAAACCCACGTCCGGTGTTGGTAGAATGCTTAACCTTCAGAATGCGTGGACATGAAGAAGCCTCGGGAACCAAATATGTGCCTCAACAACTGTTTGAAGAGTGGAGCAAAAAAGATCCCGTAAAGAATTATGAGGATTATCTTTTAAAAGAAGGTGTTTTAACTGAAGAAGAAGTTAAACAGATTAGGGAAGAAATGACCAAAGGTATAGCCCATGATGTAGAAATTGCCTTTAATGAAACTGAACCTCAGGCAGACGACAATGCTGAAATACAGGATATGTTTGCTCCAGACCCTACTGTTTTAATTGCTCCAAGTACGGAACAAACCGAAAAAAGATATTTAGATGCTATTACAGATGGCTTGAACGAAGCCATGTTAAAGCACAATAATCTGGTATTGATGGGGCAGGATATTGCAGAATACGGTGGAGCTTTTAAGATTACCGATGGCTTTGTAAACCAATTTGGCAAAGGCAGGGTTCGCAATACACCAATCTGTGAATCTGCTATTGTAGGAACCGGTTTAGGTTTATCTATAAATGGGTATAAAGCTGTGGTAGAAATGCAATTTGCAGATTTTGTAAGTTGTGGCTTTAATCAGATTGTAAATAACTTAGCGAAAACACATTACCGCTGGGGCGAAAAGGCCGATGTAGTGGTTCGTATGCCTACGGGTGCAGGGACCGGCGCAGGACCTTTTCACTCTCAGAGCAACGAAGCGTGGTTTACCAAAACTCCTGGCTTAAAAGTCGTTTATCCTGCTTTTCCCCAAGATGCAAAAGGTTTGTTGATCGCAGCTATAGACGACCCTAATCCAGTTATCTATTTTGAACATAAATACCTTTACCGCAGTTTAACCGGACCAGTGCCTGAAGGTTATTACCATACACCTATAGGTAAAGCTCATGTTTTAAAAGAAGGCACACAGTTAAGTATCATTACCTATGGTTTAGGTGTACACTGGGCTTTAGATTATCTACAAAAAAATCCTGAAATATCAGCTACTTTAGTTGATTTGGTAAGCCTACAGCCTTGGGACAAGGAAACTGTTGCCGAAGCAGTAAAAACAACAGGCAGGGTACTGATCTTACATGAAGATACACTTACCAATGGCTTTGGTGCAGAACTTTCGGCATGGATAGCTGAACATTGCTTTGAAGATCTTGATGCTCCAATCATGCGCTGTGCAAGTTTAGATACTGCCATACCTATGAGCAAGGTTTTGGAAGATAGTTTCTTGGCCAAAAGCAAGCTAAATGACACTGTTGAAAAACTATTAAAATATTAAGAGAGAAGAATGTATCAAAATTTGCAGAAAGGAAAAGTTAAAAAGCCGCAAAATCAATCCGTTATACCGAACTTCCCGAATTGACTTCGGGACAGGTTGTTTCAGCATCTATATGTTCTGAAATTAGCATAACTTCTGCAAGCGGATTAAATAAATAGATTTTATGGTTATCCAAACAAACGCAACGGTAACGTTTACGTACACGTTCTCCTTTTTCAAACCGGCGTCCGTCTTCTAACATAAATACAGCCTTTAAGGGGATTTGCTCTACATGAACTCTATCTGCTTTCTGGTCATATTTCTTGAGTGATCTTGCCAGTATTAAGTCTGTACAACTTGAGGCTGCAGGATTATTTAAATAGCGGGTTATACTTTGATACACATCAGGTGGAAAAACATTCATCTCAAAAAAAGGATTCATCATTTTCTTAAAATTGTTTTTCCATTCGCTGCCATGAGGCTTTACCTTATTTTTATACTCGTTCCACGTAAGCAAGTGTGCAAACTCATGAACGGTTGTGACCAAAAAAGCATAAGGGTTTAGGTCGTTGTTAACAGATATTTTATGACCTTCACCTCGGTATGGGTGCCTATAATCTCCCAGTTTTGTATTTCGTTTCTTAGAGATTTTGAATTCGCACTGAAAATAATCTATCCAACGGGAAATAACAGGAGCTGCCTCTTGCGGCATGTATTGAGCCAAAATAACTGCTTTATCAGAATTCCTGTTCATGTGCTGCAAATTACGATTTTTCGCTTTACAAGTTGCACTTTACACCAACAACGATTAAAACTGTTTAAACACAGCTCTTATTTTAACAACTGATAGGCAATTAATGCGGCCACATATGCCATAGCCGTCATGTAAGTAAGTTGTATCAACGGCCATTTCCATGATTTGGTTTCCCTGTAAACAACAGCTACTGTACTCATACATTGCATGGCAAAGGCATAAAATAACATCAAAGAAAGGCCGGTTGCAAAAGTAAACGTTGGTAAACCTGTAGCCGGATTTTTGGCTGCAGCAATCTTATCTCTTAACCTGAGCTCGGCAGCATTTTCATCGGCACTATCTACACTATATATTGTGGCCATTGTACCTACAAAAGCTTCACGGGCTGCAAAAGATGTAATCAGGGCTATCCCTATTTTCCAATCGTAGCCTAAAGGCTTAATAACCGGCTCAATAGTTTGCCCAAGAATACCTGCATAGGAGTTTTCTAAGCGTTCTGCTGCTTTATCTCTCTCCAAAGAAGCTACTTGTGTGCTATCTGCTAATTTCGTTTCCAAGGCTTCGTATTTATGATCTATGGCCTCGTATCGTTTAGAAGGCCCGTAACTAGACATTACCCACAATACAATTGAAATGGCTATGATCACCTTACCTGCTTCAAAAACAAAAGTTTTTGATTTTTCGAACATGGTATAAAACACATTCTTCCATCTTGGCATACGGTAAACCGGTAGCTCCATAATGAAATAGGATTTCTCTCTGGCCTTAATAATGAATTTAAAAACCCATGCGGCTAAAACTGCCGTAATAATACTGATAATATACATGGTCATTAAAGCCAAAGCCTGCAGGCTAAAAATGCCCCATATCCGCTCATTAGGAATAATCAACGAAATCAGTAAGGTATATACAGGTAAACGGGCCGAACAGCTTACCAAAGGCGTAATCATTATGGTAATAATCCTGTCTTTCCAGTTCTCAATATTACGGGCACTCATAATAGAAGGAACCGCACAGGCAATTCCCCCAATCATAGGCACCACAGATTTTCCGCTTAACCCAAATTTACGCATAATTTTATCCATCATAAACGTAACACGGGCCATGTAGCCTGTATCTTCTAAAATGGAGATCAAACCAAATAAAATAGCGATCTGCGGGATGAATATTACAATGCCTCCCAATCCGGCCACAACACCATCCATTAACAAATCGGTAAGTACACCAGGCGGAAGATGCTGATGGCCATATTCTGTAAGCCAGGCAAAACTGCCTTCTATCATATCCATAGGTACCGATGACCAGGAGAATATGGCATTAAATATGAAAAACAGAATCGCAAAAAAGATAAGGAAACCCCAAAATTTATGTGTTAGTATAGAATCCAGCTTATCGGTTATCTGAAATTTCTTTTCTGCACCTGTATCTAAAACTACCTCATTTAAGATGGTATTCAGATGTCTGTAACGGGCTACGGTTTCGGCAGTTTGCAACTGGTGCGTTTTAAAACCGTTAGCTTGCTCTATATGCTCAATTTCTTCCTGTTCCTGCAGCGAAAAATGGTCTAAATGTTCATGCTGATGCAACACCTGCAGGGCGTAATAACTGTTATCTGTATTGAGTTTTTGCCTGATCTGTTTAATTGCTTCCGGCGCAAAAATATCTACATCTATAGTTCTGTTTTGCGTAGCTATAGGGGTGTATTGAGCAATAGCTTCTTTAAGGGTGCTTAATCCTTCGCCTTTTCTGGCAGATATTGCCACAACCCGTACGCCCAAACGCTCGGCAAGTTTATCGGTATTTATTTTTAAACCCGCTTTTTTTGCCATATCGCTCATGTTGAGCACTAGCAGCATAGGCAGGCCTAAATCTGCTACCTGTGAGTAAAGAAGTAAGTTCCTTCTAAGATTAGTAGAGTCTGCAACAAGTATAATAAGATCAGGATAATTCGGGTTGGTTTTATCAGCTAAAACCTGAAAGACGATCCGTTCGTCCTTACTTTTTGGGTATAGGCTATAAGTACCTGGTAAATCAACAATTTCTGCTGTTACATGGTTACTTAATTTACAGTAGCCTGTTTTTTTATCTACTGTAATACCCGGAAAGTTTCCTATTTTTTGATTTAATCCTGTTAAAAGATTAAAAAGAGTAGATTTTCCAGTGTTTGGGTTTCCAACTAAAGCAACTTTCAAATCCTAAGAGTTTTATTGTATTACGATTACTGCTGCCTCACTTTTACGTAAACAAAGCTGGTACCCTGATATGCGTATAGCCATTGGATCGCCAAGAGGTGCATATCTTTCTACTTCCACTTCTTCGCCCGGTAAACATCCCATTTCCATTAACTTCACAGACATTTCTAAATCTGTAAATGAAACAATAGTACCTTTTTGCCCGGGTGTTAATTGCGAAAGTTTCATGGTGTATATGTGTATATTTTTAATCTGTGTTTAAACCTAAAGAGGCCATTTTTAAAACAGGTGCAAGTTAATTCTTATTTATATCAAATCCAAATAAGAGTTTAATGAATGACAGAACGGGTACAAAAAAAGCGACTACTAAATATAGCAGCCGCTTCTTGTTATAATTAAAACATGAAATTATTAAAATCTGCCTGGCCCACCCATTCTAAAGTTACCCTGACCTTGCTGTCCTCTTCCTTGTGTACCTGCAATATTGCTTAAAGAATAAGTAAATGATAGCATGTAATAACGTTTTAACACATTAAAGTTTTGCTCAGAAATTGAATTAGCAGATGCGTTACGTAAAACACCTGTATTCTGATCCAATAAATCGTTAACAGCAAATTTAAATGTACCTCTGTTTTTAAAGAACTGACGGCTGATATAAGCATTCCATAAGGTGTAATCAGGATTACTATTTGCTGTTCCTCCACCGGTTAATTTATTGTAAGTAACATCTGTTTGCAGACGAATGTTACCAGGAAATACATAGCTGATATCAATGTTTGGCGCTAAAGTATAATAACGGGTATTGTTACCAGAAGTAACTGTAGAACGGTCCATGCGACCTGAAATACCTGCAATTAAATCCAGCTTATCTAAGTTAGATACCAATTTATACCCATTATTTAAGCTGTAACTTGTAGTGATATTTTTAGTTGTAATATCATTTTTATCTGTTGTAAAAGAGGTGTTTTGTCCGTAAGAACCTCCGGCGTTAATTTGTAAGTTCAACTTATTACCTTTAATAATTGGGAGACCTAAAGTTCCAAATACACTACCGTTAAAGTTACCATCAACGTTAACATATTTGTTTTCTATCTTACCCGCATCTGGCGAGCTTAAGTCTGTAATTACACGTTGGCTATTGCCAAAATCGTTAAAGGTTTGTGTAATAAATGCTCCCAAGAATAATGTTCTGTAACTTGCAAAATCAAAGTTATTGTACATAATTCTTAAGTTGTTAGCGAATGATGGCTTTAAATCAGGGTTACCTACTGGGAAACTTTGTGTATTGGTATTATCTCTGATTGGTTGTATCTGATCTATGCTAGGTTGGTTTGTACGGCCATCGTAACGGATGAACAAACGTTTACTATTGCTAAAGTTATATCTGAATTGTGCAGAAGGTGTTAGGTTAGTGAAGTTTTGTTTAAATTCTCTTCCTGTACTTAAGTTATCATTCTCACGATTGGTTCTTTGTACTGCTAAACCTACATTCCAGTTGTATTTTTTCTCATTGCCATTAAAGCTAAAGCCTAAAGCATTGGTCAATGTAGTATTTTGGAATTCATTACTATAATCTATGTTTTTAAGATCGTATTGCCCTGTAGCATTATTAAAATCATAAACAAAACGCTTTTTATTGTCACGTGTGTAACCATTCTGATAATTAAACTCCAGACTCAGGGTTTTAGACAAAGGTTCAGTATAAACCAAACGTGCCGTATTGCTTAACGACGAAGTTGAGTTGTCATTTAGCTGATTGAAACCTTTCTGTTCTATAGGTCCGGTTACAGGTGTAAGGGTTTCAGGATTATTTACATAATTATCTGCATCACTATCATTAATATTTGTATTGATGTTTAGTGATAATGTACGGCCACGACGCACAAATTTCTTTCTGATTAAGATACTATTGCTAAATGACGGCGTTGTTGTATTGCTATTTTGTATTTGCTTACCAACAGAGGTACCTGCTAAAGTTGTTCTGGTATAGTTCTGTAAACTTTGAGCGGTATTATCTGTATAAGATAAACTAGGCTGCACTCTGATAGAGGTACTTGAATCTATCTTGGTATCAACCATAAAGTTTAAACGGTGATTTAAACGTTTGGTTAAACTTTCCGTTTCATTTCTATTGGTTGTGGTATTACCACCAATAAAATTTTGCGTAAATGAGTTGGTGTTTAGATCTAACTGGGTTTTGTTAAAGAAATAACTTCCACTGATTTGGGTACCATCATCATAAGTATCGGCAAAGTTAAAACCAGCTGCATTGGTAGTTGTGATACCTTGTTGCTGGGCACCACCACCCATGCCACCCATCATACCACGCATGCCGCCTCCGCCGCCACCAACACCGCCGCCAAAGTTTTGTTTGTTCACATTGTTAAACTGGCCTATTAAGGTCAATTGCTGTGCTTTATCAAAACGGCTGATACTCAGGTTTACATCATATCTGTCATCGGTTCCATATCCCACACTGTTATTTCCTACGTATCCTTTATTTTTTACGCCGTTTTTAGTAACGATGTTAATGATCTTTTCACGATTACCATCATCTACACCCGAGAATTTAGACTGCTCAGACATATCATCGATGATCTGAATTTTATCTACCATATCGGCAGCTAAGTTTCTTGTAGCTAAAAGCGGGTCGTTACCCATGAAATCTTTACCATCTACACGTACTTTTTTAATGGTTTCGCCTTGTGTAGTTACTGTTCCATCTTTAGATACTTCTACGCCAGGCACCTTTTTAAGCAGGTCTTCTACAACCGCATTCTCTTTTACTTTAAGCGTAGAGGCGCTGATCTCTAAAGTATCTTTTTTAACTACCACAGGAGGTATTTCTGCTTTTACTTCTACGGTATTTAAGTTTACCCCGGTATTTTCCATTGAAATTTCGCCAACGTTTACACTTGTTTTTGAGGCAGTGATTTCAAAATCTTTGGTAGCTGTTTTTAAGCCTATAAAGGCAACATATAATCTGTATTTACCTGCAGCCAGGTTAGAAATGGTAAAACTTCCATTAGAGCCACTATTTGTACCTCCAACCGTAGTTGAATCACTTATTTTTTTTACTGCCACAGAGGCATAATCTACAGGGCTCTTATCTTTCGCGTTCACAACTTTACCACTTACCGAACCTTTGTTTTGCGCATAAGCAAAAAACGTGGTTAACGTAAGGATAAAAATCATTGAAGTTTGTAAAAACTTATTCTTCATGTTTATTAATTATAATATTTCTTATAAATTTTATACCTAATCAGACTTGCAAGTCTGAGAAAAGTTTGATTGATGATTTAAAAAATCAGGTAACATTTTAAATACAACCAACATCTTTCTAAAAATCAGCAACTTATAAACCAAAGCCCATGCCAAAAAACAAAGATTTTAATTAAAACAAAGGGAATGATAAGTTAAAAGGAGATTGGTTTAATGTGCAGGAGCAATTTTATACCTTACATTTTAAACCTTGTGTTTTTGGTTTAATTAAGCGTTAACTAAATTTTATTATTTGTTATTGAAATTGGATTTATGGAGCAATACATAACTGAACACGCCCATAAAGGTTCCAATCATATCACAGGCAAAATCCCACCACTCTGCAGAACGGTAGGTAAATACCTTCCATTGCAGCAATTCAATTCCACCGCCAATAATAACAGAAATAAGAATGATCTTAAATATGGTTAAAGAGCGAAAGCTGTAATTGTGCTGGTATTTTATTTTTCCGTAAAACAGTAAGATGGTTAATACGAAAAAGAAGCCCAGGTGTACCAGCTTATCAAATCCGGCAAAGAAAAACCCTGAGTTTCCCTCTCCAGACAAATCAATATTACAAAGCACTAAAATAAATACCGCCCAAACAAACGCCCAACGATAACTTTTTAGTGCTTTGAAACTCATCTTATGATTATGCTCCTACTAAAGCTTTATATTCTTCAGCGCTTAACAAAGTATCCAACTCTGAAGGATCATTGATTTTAACTTTTACCATCCAGCCTTCTCCGTAAGGGTCTGTATTAACCAGCTCAGGATTGCTTTCTAATGCACCGTTAAATTCAAGTACTGATGAAGTAATTGGCATGAACAAGTCTGATACAGTTTTTACTGCTTCTACTGTTCCAAAAACTTCGTCTTTACTTACATCGCTACCAATAGTGTTGATATCTACATAAACGATATCTCCCAACTCACGCTGAGCGAAATCTGTAATACCCACAACAGCTTCTTCACCTGTTACTTTTACCCATTCATGGTCTTTAGTGTACTTTAATTCTGATGGAAAGTTCATTTTTATAATAATTTAGTTAAAGTTTCTTTTGCCCACAAAGTTAACCATTTGTTGCAATTATATGGTATTAATTTAAGGTAGCACGCAGGCTAAACCCAAAATTGCTGAAAGATGTATTGAACGATTGTGAGGTATAAGGCTTAGTAATATTAGAATCGTAAAATATTTTTAAGTTAAACCGCTGATTTAGCACATAATCTACACTTGGCCGCAGGGTAATATTTTTTGCTCCTGAAGACACTTCTGCTTCGCTGATATCTGCCCGGTAAATAACCGTCTTATTATCTCTTACGGCTACATCCAGTTTAAAATCCATGTTATTGTCTAAACGAAGATTGCTGAACCAGCCAAAAGGAAACCTGAATTTATTGGTTCTGTAACCCAATCCAAATACAAAGTTATTCTCTGATAAATGTGCCAGCTGGCTATTTGATAAACTTAATCCAAGAAGACGGGTTCTGTTAATTTCAAAATTAGCAGTCAGATTACTTTTTAACCTGGCATCAATACCTATTAAAGGCGCAAACTGTTCTGAGATACTTACCTGTGCAAATTGATAATAAGGCAGGAAATTCTGGTTAACATCTCTACTGCTTACATATCCATCTGTTTCCTGGTATTTTAACAGCGTATTAAAACCGTTAACACTATAAGTAGAGCGATAACCATGCCTTAGGCTCAATTCGGAAAAACGCTCGGCAAGAAACGCAATTTTGGTTAAACCCGAATAGGTTAAACGCCAGTTAGGTAATGGAATTTTTGGCAGGGTATTGAGCCTCATTGTACCTGCATTCTTACCGGTATAAGCTGCCAGAAAAGCTTCTACTACCACATCATGCGCATCTTTATTGTAACCATCTGCGTAACCGTTTGCCTCGCCATTTGAATTAGGATTCTGATTTCCCAGTCTTTGAGATATCACAGAACGGTTAGCCATAAACTGGTTAAATATTTCTGATACAATACTTCCGTTTTTTTCTTTAAAAGCTGTTCTTAAGCTGATGATAGAGATACTATAATCACCTGTAGTATTAGGGCTGAAATCTTTAAACGAATTAGAAACATTGTCATACCTGAAGTTGGTAGAATAATTTAATGTCCTGTTTCTGCCGGCATTCAAGGTAATTTTTAAATCGTTGATGGGTTCTATGGTTGAAGTAAGTTGAAAATCTTCCCGCAGTGTATTTACATAAAGTTTTTCCTGATACGGATCTGTGGTTAACCAGCCGTTATTCAAGGCCATCATCCTGATATCTCTCTGGCTACCGAAAACAAAACCTAAACCTGGTGCTCCGGTTACATCATCCATACCAAAAAATTTTGTTCGTGGTAAATAGCCTGGCAAGAATGTACCTTTTGTTTGTGTAAAGGCCACATTAATGCTTTTGATTGATGTCAAAATACCAGTTGCCAGTTTACCTATGTTAAAGGTACTATCTGTGGTTTTTGAGCCTCTCCTGTAAAAACCGAATTTATTATAGAGATTTACAAAATTTAATGTAGGATTTACCTGTATGGTTCTTGAATTCTGAATGGTATTTCCCAGATTGATATTCGGATCACGCAGGGTTGCCAATGGTTCTGTTTGCCAGTTAAAAGTAGTTCCATAGGTAGTAGCTACATTAACCCAATCTAAACCCGGTATTTTATTTATCGGTACACTATAGCGTACATTCAAACTGTGGTTATAGTCTGTGGTACGTCCTAAATTTTTCAGGTTATTCCATAAAGTATCGCGTTTTAAACCTTCTATTCTACCATCTGGCTCATCAATTATAGAATAATTTGTAGCATCAAAATCAAGACTTAAAGATTTGGTCAGATCCCATGCAATACCATAAATACGCGACATTAAGAAATTCTTGCTGTAAGTAGTCTGAATAGGGAGATAATTATTTGGATCATTATTACGCAAGGTATTTTCTGCATAATAGCGATCTACATCTACCCTGAAATTGATACTGTTAGGCAATAGACTAAAATTAAAATCTTTTAGCAATTTAAGACTGTTAGACTTGATAATTTTATCAAAAGGTTGGTAGCTTTTAGGCGTATAGGCATAGTTGTAAGCCAATGAAGCCCGATAAGTGTTTTGAATATTTCTTTCGATTACAAAATCACGATGCGAAAGTTTGGTTTGTGCATAGGTAACATTAAAGTTTTCTATATCCCATAGCCTTACCTTATCATCCTGTTTACGTTCTTTATGCACATTGGTAAAAGCAATGCTACTGCGTGTTGTATAATCCTGAGCAAAGTTTAAGATAGAATCTTTTTGCTCTTTATTGGCATTATTCAAAGCTTTTGAAAGTTCGATATCTGGTGTCCGCGGGTCAAATTGTGGTGTGGCAATCTGTTTTGAGTAACTTACGAACATAGGTATTTTAACGCCGCTTCTTTGTGGCAAAAATTTGCCTAATTCTATATTAGATGAGATATCAAATGCTTCATCATCTGTACGTTTACGCTCACTCACTCTGCTTTCTATTGAACCAAAACCTACAGTAGATTTAGTACCCGAAATATTTACATCGGCAAAATCGGCAAGCTTGGCACTCATTCTAGCCGTAGCAGCCCAACCACTTCTTTCATCAAAACCGGTTAAACGCAATTCATTAAACCAGAGCATTCCGTCTTTTGTTAACCCGTCATCGCCTGAAGGAGAAGCCGGATTACGCAAAGGATTTTTTACCCCCAGCATATAAACTCTCACCTTACTCATATCAGGCTGTCCTTTTACTACAATGGTTTTACCATCTACAACATAAGTAAATGGTATATTTAAAGGCCATGGCATTCCGCCTGTTGTACGGGCATTATTTCTGGCAATCTTTGCCTGTTGAAGCAATTCCAAATCTAAATCCATTTTATTGGCATCCGGCCAGATCGCATAGGGATCGCTGGTATTAGGCAGTGTTACTTTTAATGGCTGGTTATATTCATAATAGTTATCATTATGATCGGTACCAATTCTTATAAAAGCCTGCAAATCATTATCAGATAAAGTGCTGTTGCCTACTGCTTCAAGGTGAATAAACATTTCTAACCTTTTATATGCTCTGAAATCTGAAAGCGCTGTTCTAAAGGCTGCTCTTCCATAGCCGTCTTTCAGATTTTTAACCGTCATAGCCAGCGATTGCTCATTCTGTCTGGTATCTCCTCTGTAATTACTGAAATCTCTTTCACGCTCTATACCTGGCGGTACTACATAAGGTATTGGGCTACGCTTACCGTTCTCTTCAATATTCACAGTTGATAGCTCCATTGTTGAATTATCTGCCGGAGCAGGGATCAAAGATGGATCTACAATAACCTGGTTACTTTCATTTTTGGCATTGTACTGTCTCCATTCGCCTCTCACCAGTTGTATTTTAGCAAATCTCAATACTGCCGTATCAGCAAAATTGGTCATGAACATCCTGATAAATCTGATCGACTTAAAATCACGGATATTGCCCACTGTTTGTTGAACCTGAGCAATAGGTATCCTGATCTGGTACCAGGTGGTATTTTGCGTTTGTCCGTTAGCTAATTTAACAGGAGTAACTACCTTATCTGTTACAAAATTCTGCCCCACAACCAGATCTCCGGGACGCATAGATATTTTGTATTGAAAATAATCATCTGATTGCGACATGTTGTTATCGCGGTTAATATCTTCGCCATCAGGCAAAGACGTTGAAGCCGAGTTCTCTACGCCCAGTTCGGCCATAGACTGCTGAGGTGTTTTTGAGTTACCTTCGGTACCATTATAATTTTCATAACGCTTTAAGATACCAGCATTGATCTTGTCTAACTCAGGCCCTCTGAAATAACTATAATCATCTGATGAAGGGTCGTTATCTAAAGCTGCCGCAGCTGCAGGATTTAAAACATTTTTAATGCTGGTAAGGAAACTGGCAAACTTTGCTCTTTCGTTCTGACTGGATAATCCATCTAAACCTACATCTTGCTTTTTACGTACTTCAGGATCATTATCAAAAGCCTGAATTACCGGTTGGAGCTTAACTACTCTGCCCCAATTGGTTTCTTCATACTTTGAAGGGTCGTCATCTGCCGGTAATGCATTTTCAGCCGATTTCTTGCCATCTTTCAGGATATCTTCAGAGATATTACCCAGATTAAAATATAAATCTCCACCTTGCGAATTTGGCTTATAGATAAATGGATCCATTAGCCAGAGTTCAATATATTCTATATTCTGCGATTCAAAATCGTTAATATCTATTTTACGCATTAAACCACCCCAGCGTTGTTTAGGATTTTGCAATGTACCATCTGCATTTACGCCTGTTGTGGTATAATTATAAGGACCTCGCAGATTAGGATAATAAGCCAGATCTAAAGTAGGTAATGTAATGGGTTGCCCGGTACTGATCTGTTTATAAGGAAAAACCTCGGTTTCTGTAATCTCTCTAACGTAATGGTTAGACATTTCGTTTTTGTTGTTACGTAACGAAGCCGGTATTTGTGATGAACCGCCACGATTATAGAACGTAGGATCTATATTGTAGAAAGCTATTTTAGCTCGGTTATAACCATAACGAAGATCATCCAAGTATTGCGATTCAGAGAACAATTGTGGCGTTCCTGATATCTGCCACGAAATAGCGCCTTTCAGATCTATAACAGATCTCGATGCCTCAAAATCATCCAGATAACTGGTTCCTCTTTTTGTTCCGGCAAAATTTAAAGCCGAGGGATGCCCCGGTATAAGCTGGGCAAACTCACCATAAAAAGTAACCGTAGATTTTTCTTTGGTAGAAATTAAGGGAATCTTATCTACCAGTTTAGTTAAAAACCTGGAAGGCGATGTGTAATTCACATCAAAACCCCACATGGTATTGGAAATAGGTTCTTCACCAAAATTTACCTTTGCAGAAATAGGTTTTTCTGTAAGGTTCATCAGTGTTCCGCCTATATTAAGTTTATTGTTTACTCTGTAATCGCCCCTAACCCCAAATAAAGACCGTTGCTGTAACCCAAACAACTCATTATTCTCTGTTGAGATCCTGATAGACTGGCCGGAGCTCAATAAGGCAGTATTTAAAATCTTAACCCTGCCGCTCATATAATCTACGGTATAATCAGCTCCTTCTACCAAAGGCATGGTACCTAAAAATACTTTAACCGATCCTTCAGGAACATTAATAGCGTTGAGGTTAAACTCAGATGAAATATCTGACTGATAACTTCCTTTAATAATATACCTGTCTTTGCCCGGAAAATTTTGCTGAGCAGAAACTTTTACCGAATCATACAATTGCGGATAAGTATATTTATTGATCAATACTTGTTCTGATGACTGATTAAACTGGGCAGCCAGATCTTTACCAAAAGGCTCAAGTACTGGAAAAATAATCCTGCCATTTACCGGTTCTATAGTAATATAGCCATTGCTGGTATTGGTTGGCACAGCAGCACTGCCGCTACCGTTTGTGCTTAACCCACCTCCAAACTCATTGGCATTGTTAATGGTATTTACAAAAGGTTTATTTTCTGCAATAAAATCAAATACTCCATCTGGCTTACGTTCTCGTTGTAAATTTAACCGGTCTAAGCCTGTTATATTGATCCATTGCTTGTTAATGGTATTTGCACCTTCGGTTATAATAGGTCTTTCAACCCCTGAAGTTTCATCTAATCTGAAAATATCGAGTTTAAAATTCTGACTGCTGATCTGATACCCACCTATGTTATAGATGTTTTTCATCATCAAATTCCAGGTAGGTAAGTTGGTTTTGATGGTTTCGTTTTTCAACAATTTGGTATATAATACCTTAGGCGTATTCTGATCAAAAGGTACATCTGTAGAAAACTCGCCCACCTGATATTCTACGCCATTATAAGTGTAGCGATAAGCAACTGCCAAAACCTCGTCGGTATTGAGCTGCATATTCAGAGAGATGTATCCTAACTGAGGTTGTAAAGTAAAATCACGATCTGTAAGCTTACGGGCATAAGTAAGTTTGGCAAAGTTATCTGTACCACCACTACCGTTAAAGAATCCTATAATTGCATTGGAATTGGTAAGGCGGGCATCGGGAGATAGGCTTGTTAATAAGTTATTTGATTGTTGAGGATAAGTTGGATTTAAAAAGCCCGATGGTTGTACAGAACCTCCACCAATTAACAGGTTAGTATTGTAAGGCGCATTTTCACCTAAGTCTAAAAATGCCAGAACATCTCTTGAATCTTGTGTGCTTCCGGTTTTATTGGTAAGCCACACTTCTATTTTAGTAATATTTATGCCTGATAAAATGGTAGGCGGATTTGCCAAAGACTGGTTGTAACGATCTCTGAAAAATTGTGCAAGAAAATAGTGCTTATTCGCTTCGTAATCGCTACCACTTATTCTGAAATCATTCTGCTGGGCACCGTTACTGATCTGTATTTCTTTAGACTGCGATTTTTGTTGCGAAAAAACTGTGGTTAAGCCTAATTTACCAAATTGAAACTGGGTTTTTACCCCAAAAAGGGCCTGTGTTCCTTTAATCAATGAGGTGTTAAGTGGCAAGCTCACATTTCCGGCTTCAATCTTTTTTATAATATCGTCTGCACCGCCAGTATAATCTAATTTAATCTGGTTCTCAAAATCAAACTGCGCTTCTGTATTATAATTCATTTTGATTTTCATCTTTGTACCGATATTACCTACCACATCCATCTGAATGCGCTGGTTAAAATCAAAATTGGTTTGTACGCGTTGTCGTTCGTTAAATAAAGGATTTTCGTTTTTGTTAACCCTACCTAAAAAAGTAAGTTCTGCTTCCCCGCTGGGTTGTATATCTATAAGAGTACTGCCAAATATTTTTTCGAAAGCTTTGCTATTTATTCTTACTTCTG
Source organism: Pedobacter montanisoli (assembly GCF_022809115.1). Taxonomy (GTDB): domain Bacteria; phylum Bacteroidota; class Bacteroidia; order Sphingobacteriales; family Sphingobacteriaceae; genus Pedobacter; species Pedobacter montanisoli. Next base: position 458,691 of record NZ_JALGBH010000001.1, read on the forward strand.
GAATAATACCCGATTTCCTGATATCGGCCACCTCCTGGTTTGACAGCATACGCCAGTTATCACGCTTTATTTCACTGTTAACCAAACGCATGTATTGTTCTACAGTTAAATACTGAGGCAATGAAATGAGCTTGCCTCCTACACGCTCACTAATGATATAGAGATTTGTAACCGGATCGTACTGAACTTCTTTTTTAACATTTTGAGGCCGGATAAAAAAAGGATTGGTTTGTACAGGTAAGCCTATCTGCTTAAGCTCTTTAGGGTTAAAGGTGTTCTTGGCAGTATCAATAACATTAACCTGCTTGTTCTCCTGAGCGTATAAATGAGAACATAGCAAGAGCGTTAAGAACAGCGCACAAAGCTTAATTTGGTTTATCAAAGGTAAATTGTTTATAGGTTTTTTAATGCTTCTTTAATCATCTGCTCAACCGTCAAACTTCCTTCAGCTTTTTTTATCACGTTATCCAATGCTTTTTCAGAAATTTGCTTACCAAAGCCCAACATGACTAAAGCTGATAACGCTTCATCTTTAATTGTATTATGAATTGGCATTGAAATTAATGATTCTATGCCGTCTTTTTTCAATTTATCTTGTAATTCTAATATGATGCGCTGTGCAGATTTTGCTCCTATACCCTTTATTTTCTGGATAACTGCAACATTAGCGCTTACTATTGCCTGTTGTATCTCTGCCGGCGACATTGATGACAACATCATTCTTGCAGTAGTTGGGCCTATGCCCGATACAGAAATCAGATGTAAGAAGAGCCTGCGCTCTCCTTCATCTGCAAATCCGTAAATTGTATGGGCGTCTTCTTTGATATGAAGCCAGGTATAAATTTTACACCGCTCCTTATCTCCTAAAACGCTGTATGTATTTAACGAAATATTGATATGATAACCTATGCCACCTACATCAATTACAATATAAGTAGGGCCTTTAAAGGTTAGTTTTCCATCAATATAATCGTACATATAATATTATGTATTAGCGTTTACTTTTTTTCTTTTGGTTATCAATCTCACTTTTAGACTGGCTATCAACCACAGCTATGGTAACCATATTCACAATCTCTCTAACCGAACTGCCTAGCTGAACAATATGTACAGGTTTTTTCATTCCCAGTAAGATTGGCCCAACAGCTTCTGCTCCCCCTAATTCCTGTAACAATTTATAGGCAATGTTACCTGATTCAAGATTAGGGAATACCAAAGTATTTGCAGGCGCATCGGCTAAACGGCTAAAAGGAAAGTTGTCTTTTAACATGGTATTGTTAATCGCAAAATTTCCCTGCATTTCTCCATCTACAATAATTTCAGGATATTTCTCATGCAAAATCTTTACCGCCTTACGGGTCTTCTCTGGAATATCTCCTTGGTTTGAGCCGAAGTTAGAATAAGAAAGCATGGCTATTCTTGGATGTACATTGAATTTTCGAACCGATTTCTCAATTAACAACGTAATATCTACCAATTCTTCAACCGTAGGATCTACGTTAACGGTGGTATCACCAAAGAATACTGGTCCTTTTTGGGTCATCATCATGTACATACCTGCAACACGGTTTACACCTGGCTCGGTTCCAATTACATGTAAAGCCGGTTTAATGGTCGATGCATAGTTTTTAGTAAGACCCGAAATCATGGCATCAGCCTCACCAAACTCTACCATTGATGCACCAAAGTAGTTCCTATCGCGCATAAACTTGGTAGCTTCAATTAAGGTAACTCCTCTGCGCTGGCGTTTTTCATAAAGTGCCTGAGCATATTTTTTTATACGCTCAGCTTCCTGCAACGGATCTATGATTTGAACACCTTCAAGTTCAAGGGCATTCTCATCGATAATGCTTTGTATTCTTTCTTTATTACCTAATAAAATAGGGATGGCAATATTGTCATCTTTAACAATTTGAGCTGCTTTTAAGATTTTGTAATTATCAGCCTCCGCAAAAACCACACGCTTAGGGTCAGTTTTAGCTTTAGTGGTTACTGCACGCATTAAAGCATCATCTCCGCCTAAACGGGCTTTCAATTCTTCTGCGTAAGCATCCCAGTCTGTAATTACTTTACGTGCAACACCGCTTTCTATTGCCGCTTTAGCCACTGCAATAGATACATTGGTCATCAGCCTGAAATCCGTTGGTTTAGGAATAATATATTCTTTACCAAATTTCAGGTTTTTTACATTATAAGCCATGTTTACTGCTTCTGGAACCGACTTTTTAGCCAGCTCGGCAATAGCCCTAACAGCAGCAATCTTCATTTCTTCATTAATAGCCGTAGCCCGTACGTCTAAAGCTCCTCTAAAAATATAAGGGAAACCCAGAACATTGTTTACCTGATTAGGATAATCAGATCTTCCGGTTGCCATAATGATGTCTTTACGTGATTTTATGGCAATTTCATAAGCAATTTCAGGATTAGGGTTAGCCATGGCCATTACAATAGGGTTTTTGGCCATTGAGTTTAACATCTCAACGCTTACACAATCTGCTGAAGAAAGACCAATGAAAACATCAGAATCTTTCATGGCATCAGCAAGTGTATGCAGATCGCGTTTGGTTACAAACTCTGCTTTAATAGGATCTAAATTCTCACGATCAGCACGAATTACTCCGCTTCTGTCGCACATTACAATATTTTCTTTTTTAGCGCCTAGTGAAACATATAAACGAGAACAAGAAATGGCTGCCGCTCCTGCGCCGTTTACCACAATCTTAACTTTATCTATTTTCTTTTTTTGCAGTTCACAAGCATTTAACAATGCTGCTGCTGAAATGATTGCCGTGCCATGCTGATCATCGTGCATAACCGGAATATTCATTTCTTCTTTAAGGCGGCGCTCAATTTCAAAACACTCAGGCGCTTTGATATCTTCAAGGTTAACCCCTCCAAAAGTAGGTTCTAATGCTTTTACAATTCTTACAAACTCATCTACGTTTTTGGTATCAAGTTCTAAGTCAAAAACATCAATATCGGCAAAGATCTTAAATAACAATCCTTTTCCTTCCATAACAGGTTTACCACCTTCAGGGCCAATATCTCCCAAACCTAAAACAGCAGTACCATTACTGATTACCGCTACCAGGTTACCTTTTGATGTATATTTATAAACGTCTTCTTTATTTTCTGCAATTTTTAAACAAGGTTCTGCCACACCTGGAGAATAGGCTAAAGTCAAATCTCTTTGAGAAGAATAAGGTTTAGTTGGTACTACCTCTATCTTTCCCGGTCTTCCTTGTGAGTGATAGTCTAAAGCGTCTTGTTTTCTATTTGTTTTGCTCATTTTCTTCTTAATTCTTGTGCGGTCAAATTTACAATTTTTACTAATGATAAGGTTCCTTTTTCATATTAGTTATTGTTTTAAATGAAACTGAAACTTCTCTTAGCTTAGTTTTAGTGCTTGCGCAAAAAGATGGCTGGTTTATTAAGCAACAGCCAATATGCAGATGTTATTTGTGAAAAACAACTTATTTTTAAAGAGATATGAATTATTTATTCCTTTAAAATTTAAAGGAATAAATAAATTTTATGAAGAAACAGGTTTACATAATTTTCAAAAGCATACCTACTTTAATGGCATTATTCTTAAGTCCGTTTAGTTTCTGGATCGCTTCTACTGTTACTCCTTTAAATTTTTCTGCAATAGCAAACAGGGTATCACCTGCTTCTACTTTATAAATGGTAGATTTATTTGCAGTTATATCTTTGCTGTTTTTTAGGCTATCGGTATTTTTAGCTACAATCAGTTTCTGTCCGGGTATGATAGATGCCTCACTTAGTTTATTCCAGACTTTTATATCCTGAACTTCTATGCCGTATTTATTGGCGATGGCGGTAAGTGTTTCGCCTGCTTTTACGCTATGGGTCTGTGTATTGGTTTTCTGATCTTTTATTGAGGTTTTTTTCAGTTTCCTAAGGTCTCTTACATCATCTGTTGTGGCTGCTACTAGGGTTTTATCTATATCCAGATCTGCATTTACGATTTCAAAGATGTTTGCATAAAATGTATGATCTACTTTTGGGATAATGACGCGTTTGGGTGCTTCTAGGGTTCCATTCACTATAAATTTTTTATATGAAGGATTTAACGCTACCAAGGTGGTTGAATCATAGTTTATTGCTTTGGCCAGATCGCTCAGTGCAACAAATTTAGTAACCATGATACTATCTGTTTTAAAGCCAAAGGAACTCTTCTGCGCTGTAATTTCATGTCGGCTTGCATATTTCATTACATAAACCGCAGCGATAAATGCAGGTACATAATCTCTGGTTTCTTTAGGCAAATATGGTCTTATCTGCCAGAAATCATTAGATCCGGCTTTATCTATGGCCCGTGTAACATTGCCTTTTCCGCAATTGTATGCCGCTATTGCCAGCAACCAGTCGCCTAATTCGTTATATGCATCTCTAAAATAAGCTGCGGCTGCATAACTGGCCTGAACAGGGTCTTTTCTTTCATCAACAAAGTTATCCATATTTAACCCATAGCCTTTTGCCGTACCAAACATAAATTGCCACAAACCTGTTGCACCTACTCTTGAAATGGCATGAGGGTTCATAGAAGATTCTATGATGGGAAGATATTTGATCTCTGAGGGTATATTATAGGCTTTAAGTGCCTGCTCAAAGATGGGGAAATAGTAGTTAGACAAACCCAGCATCTTACCATACATATCTTTCCTTTTTGAATAGACATCTATATAACCCTGCACAAATTCATTATAAGTTAAGGGTACGGTTTGCTGTATAGAATCAAGACGCAGTTTATAAATATAATTCTGATTGTAGGTTAGAAGTGCCTGCCCCAGTTCGGGAACAGCTGTGGTATCTGTATGCTTTTCCTGATTCAAAGAATCGGCAGATAATTGTTTTACTTTAAATTGAGAGAAAACGCTTAATGAACTGCAAATTATAAAAATAGTGAGTAAGGTTTTTTTCATAAGCAAAGCCTCCAATACTTAACTTACGCTAAGCTTCTTTTAAAAACTGATATGATAGGTTTAAAAGTTCCTGTTCGTTAAAATGTTTAGCCATTAGCTGTACGCTCAAAGGCAGTCCTTGTGCATTGCTGGTTAAAGGCAAAGCGATAGCGGGCACACCTGTAAGCGATGCTAAAACGGTATAAACATCTGCCATATACATCTGCAAAGGGTCTTTGATATTTTCGCCTATTTTAAATGCGGGTGTTGGGGTTACCGGGCTTAATAAGATATCGTGCGTATTTAAAAGCTCTTCTATTTTGTTTTTGATAAGTTTACGAACCTTTTGCGCCTTTTGGTAATAGGCATCATAATAACCTGCGCTTAATACAAATGTACCCAGCATAATGCGGCGTTTTACTTCTTCTCCAAAGCCTTCTGCCCGAGATGTTTTATATAAGTCTGTAAGATTTTTTGCGTCGGTATTTCTGTGGCCAAAATGCACCCCACTATACCGCGAAAGATTAGAAGATGCTTCGGCTGTAGTTAAAACATAATAAGCCGGAACCAGGTAATCTAATAAATCAAATGAAACATAAGTGATCTGATGACCTTGCTCTCGAAGTTTTTCTATTGCATACTCAATTGCATTCCTGATGTCATTATCCAATGCCGGATTATCAATGGTTTCTTTTAAAACGGCTATTTTTTTAGGATTTCCCGACTGGTTTAAACTGCTTTGATAGGCAGGAACAGGTTGCGTAGAAACGGTACTATCATAATGATCTGCACCTGATAGCACTTCTAAAAGCAATGCAGCATCTGTAACCGATGAGGTAATTGTTCCGATCTGATCAAAAGAAGAAGCATAAGCGATTACGCCATATCGTGAAATACGTCCGTAAGTAGGTTTTAAGCCAATACAACCACAAAAAGCAGCCGGCTGTCGTACCGATCCGCCAGTATCTGTACCTAATGCGGCCAAGCACATATCTGCCTGAACAGCAGCAGCCGAACCTCCTGATGAGCCTCCTGCTACACGGCTTTGATCTGCGGCATTTCTTACCACTCCGTAATAAGAGGTTTCATTTGATCCGCCCATAGCAAACTCATCGCAGTTTAACCGACCTATAATAATGGCGTCTTCCTGTAAAAGTTTTTCAACTACCGTGGCAGAATAAGGGGCCACAAAGCTTTCGAGCATTTTTGATGAAGCGGTAACTTTATGATTGGTATAACAAATATTGTCTTTAATACCTATTACCATACCCGCTAGTTTTCCAGCTTTACCGGAATCCATTTTTTGCTGAACAATTTCTGCCTGCCTGGTGGCAGAATCAAAAAACACCTCATTGAAGGCATTGAGGTGTTGATGCTTTTCTATCTGCTTAAAATAATAAGCCAGCAAGTCTTGAAGAGTAAGCGCTTTACTTTCTAAAAGGGATTTAATCTCATTTAAAGAGTTATGCTTTTTCAAAACTTGCAAAAAGTATTTTAAAGGTAATTAACCGTTGTTTTGTGTAGATTTATCAGAGTCTACGCCGTCTTTACCGTCTTTAAACTCTTTTACACCTCTACCTAAACCACGCATTAATTCTGGAATTTTTTTACCTCCAAAGAGCAATAAAAGTGCGATTACAATTAAAATGATCTCTGATGACCCTAATGCTCCTAAAATTGTTGGTTGTAACATGATGTTCTAATTTTAATATTTTTAAACCTGTTTAATGTGAACTTGTAGGTTCCTTATCTTCTGTTTGTGTTCCGTTTGCCTCTACCGCAGAGGAAGTGCCTGCTAACGGAGTTTCATTCTCATGGATAGAGTAACCTTGGTCTGTTTCTGGCTCACGGTAAGTGTGGTTAGCCGCAGCAGACTTGTCTTCTACATCTGCATCAAAAGAATTGATGTTACGGTGGATTTCTCTTTTTACTCCCTCTGAAGCATCTTTGAATTCTCTTATACCTTTACCCAATCCCCGTGCCAGTTCTGGTAATTTTTTACCTCCAAATAACAAAAGTATAGCCAAAACAATAAGCATCATCTCACTTCCGCCTATGTTTAAGAACTCTAATAACGTTGCTGAATACATCTCTAAGCCAATTTTATACAAATATAATTAAAATAACAGCTTTTAGCGCGCTAACCAGCTTTCAGGATTTTGCGGAACTGATCCCCGTTGTATCTGAAAACCTAATTCAGGTACGCCTTCATTCATGGCTACAATACCTATAGTTTGTTTTGTAGAAACTTCTGCGCCCTTGCTCACACTTACGCTTTTAAGATTATAATATACCGTAAAATATTCACCGTGGCTAATAATAACAATATACCTGCCCTGCAAAGGAGTTACTGTTGTAACTTTTCCTTTAAACACAGCTCTTGCAGCTGCATCTTCACTGGTCTGATAAGTTACCCCATCGTTTTTACCTGAGGCCTGATCTACCTTATAAGCCCCGTAATGAGCGGTAATATATCCGTTGGCTACCGGAGCTGGTAAGCTACCTTTATTCGCTTCAAATGCCTCAGAAAGTCTGGCCGCTTCAGGCGTGGCTCTAAGCACATCACTGTTTGTTTTTGGTTTGCCGGGCGTTGTAGCAGGAGCTGGTTTGTTCTCTGCTTTTGCCTTAGCAGCAGCTATACGCTCTTCTTCTTCAGCTTTTTTACGTGCTGCAGCAATTTCACGGTCTATCGCTATTTTAATCTGCCTGCTAATGGCATCTTGCTGCTGTTTTCTCTTAGTAATATCTTGTTTGTACTGTTTTTCCTGTTTGGTTAATTGGTTTAACACTACAGACTGTTCATTTTTATTTTTATCCAGTTTACCTTTTTCTGTTTCCTGTTCTTTAAGTAAATTCGATTTGTTTTTCAGGTCTTTATCTAAAACAACGATCTGATTGTTCAGGTCTTTTTGGGTTCCCTGTATATAAGCGGCTTGTTTTTTTCTGTACTGTCCAAATTGTTGTAGATATTTAATACGTTTATATGCTTGGTTAAAATCTTTTGCAGCAAAAACAAACATCATTTTATCGTAAGCATTTTTATTGCGCTGTGCAAAGCGAATCATACCTGCATATTCTTTTTTCAAATCAGACAAGCGCAATTGCAGATCTCTAACCTTGCCGGTATTCTCATTTATTTTACTGTCTATGTTTTTAATCTCTGAGTTGATGACAGCTATTTTTTCCTGACGTAGCCTGATCTGTGCTTTTAGCGCATTGATCTGAGATAAGGTAAGTTTTTTGCCAGATGTGGTCTTGTCCAGATTTTTCCTGGCCAGTTCAATCTCTCTTTGTAGCGCTTCTTTTTTGCGCATCAGCTCTTTACTCGATTGTGCCTTTACGCCTGCAAAACCTAAAATTAACGAAATGAGAATCAGGATAGTTTTTAGCTTCATTATCCAAAATTATAAAAAAATTATTTGATTAGCTGATAAGACTTAGGAACTGTAAACGGAAAATCAACATTTGTATTGCCTTCTACCTTGTTAAACTCAAGGCTTAAAGCAATCTTCTTGGTTCCTGCCATCGACTGTAAGTTCAATTTTGAGGGGAATAAACCTCCATTTAAAGGCGTATATTTTTCATAAGATACTTTAAGGGCTTGCCCGGCTTCGGCATCATTCAGACTGGTTTCGGCTGGTTTTAAAAGTGTATTAAAAAGTACAGCATAAACCAAATCTTCTGCTTTACCACTTAAATTCCAGACACCATTCTCAAACTTTAAATCTGAGTTCTCATTCATAAAAGCTTTAATGGTATTGCCTGAGAATATCGACTGTAGCAGACTAAAATCAATCTGATGATTGGTAAATTCGTGGATATAACTGAAAGGCTTTTTGGTATATGTTTTTTGCATACGATTAATCAGTTTAATGCTATCAGGTGTAACCAATGCTCTTGCAACCTCTAAAGCTCCGCCTAATGCAGTAATATTTACCCATATGGCCTGGTCTTTTTTTATCCTGATATTCATGGTAACACTATTAATATCGCCATCTATATCTAAATCGGCCTTGCCTTTTAATGCCAGTGTGTTAAAAGACAGATCTTTTGCCTGTAAAGCCTGTAGATTTTCCAATTTTTTATTGGTTTCAGGCAGTTGTTGTTGCGCTACCGGGGGTGTAGCAACAATGATCTTCTTAGTTTTACAGCTTGCCAGCGTAAATACAATCGCTGTAATCAAAAAACTATTTAATATATTTTTTCTCATTGATCTTTCTTTTTAATTTATCAGACGCGTTTCCGCTTGAACCCGCCTTTATCCACTGTTCTAATGCTTTTTCTTTATCTCCTTTTAAATACAGGATATCTCCATGATGTTCTATATAAACCCCGTTTGAAGGATCTGACTGTAAGGCTTTTTTTATATTTTCTAAAGCCGCATCCAACTTATTTTGTTTCAGCAAAACAAAAGCATACGTATCTAATACAGAAGCATTAGCCGGATGTGCGGCCGCTGCTTTTAAAGCCAGGCTCTCTGCTTTATCTAAATTATGGTTTCTAAGCGCCATGTAGTAGGCATAGTTACTCATGGTAAGGTAATTGTTGGGGGCAAGGGCAATGGCCTTTTCAAAAGCCTCATCGGCTTCTTTAAGTTTCCCTTGATCTATAAAAACCTCTGCCTGTAAAGCCAAAATCATTGCATTGAGATTTTTATCTTCTGCATCTAATTGCAACGCATTTTTAATATCGAAAGCAGCTTCTGCATTTTGCCCGTTACGATGCAAAGCAAAGGCTTTATAATAGTAAAGAATAGCTTGGTTGGGGTAATAAGTTAAAGCTTCTTCACCTACTTTTATGGCTTCTTCGTAATTACCTAATAAAGTTTGCACAGCAAGCAATTTTTCCCATGCAATATAAAGTTGGGGTTCTGCTTTAACCGCTTTTGCATATTGTTCTTTAGCAACTGCAAGATTACCCGTTTGATACAGCAGATCGCCATACATGAGCCTAGCTTTAGTATTATCGGGATATTCTTTTAAGGTATTTAGTGCCAGATCGGTTATATTTTTAGATTTAATTAAGCCCCCCGATTTTGCCAATATTTTGCCTAGCACACTGAGTCTTGCATTAAGAGGCATTTCGGGGTTGTTAAATGCATTTTGTAAAGCCGCAATGGCTGCATCACTTTGTTTCAGTTCCTGATAAACATCGGCCATAGCCAAATCTATTTCAAAATTTTGCGGTTCTCCCTGCTTGGCTTTCTGTAATACAGCAAGAGCTTCTGAGGGCTTATTGTTCTCCAACAATTGTGCGCCTTTTAAAAGATAGTTACTCGTACTAACTGTTTCATCGGATTGCTGTTTCTCTGCATTTTTACTTTGAAAAGCAAAACGCTGACGTGCCATTTCAAGTTCCCGGGATGAGCCGAATTTTTGTTCTATGTTCTGGTAAAGTTTTTCTGCTTCTGCTTTCTTGCCTGAGAAATATAAAGCATTGGCTTTATCGAAATAATAAAACCTGTCATTTTCATCAAGGGTTATAAGCTGGTCTAAAATACGGATCAGTGCTTCAGGGTTTCCCGACCGTCTGTAAATATCGGCCTGCAATTTAAGATACCAGATATTAGCAGGTTTAATTGCGATTGCTTTTTTTACCGCAATCTCGGCTTCCATAAATTTGTTTTGCTTAAAATAGAGATTTGCCAGTTCAAATAATGCAGCGTCATTTTGAGGATCGAGATCTACAATTTTAGAGAAGCTGCTTGCCGCTTTGGGATAATTCTCTGTCATCTTATCTCTTAACCCTGCAAAAAAAAGTTCTTTTACGGCGTTTGTGTCCTTTAAAACCACCTCCTTTTGAGCATAGGCATTAAAAGCAATACTACTAAAACAACATAAAACACCTAAAAAAATCTTTTTTACCTGCATTATTTTCTCTTCATTTCAGCCTCGGTTAGCCGAATTATTTACCTGTATGTCCATACCCACCCTGTCCTCTTTTGGTATCGGTTAATACTTCTACCTCGTTCCAGGTGATGGCTTCATGTTTTGCTACAACCATTTGCGCAATGCGTTCTCCATTATTGATGATAAAATCAGTATCGGATAAATTAACCAGTAATACTTTTACCTCACCTCTGTAATCGGCATCTATTGTACCTGGTGAGTTCAATACGGTTATCCCATGTTTATAAGCCAGTCCGCTACGTGGCCTTACCTGCGCCTCATATCCTACGGGTAGCTCTATGTAAATACCTGTTGGAATTAAAAACCGTTGCAAAGGTTTAATTGTAATTTGTTCAGGAATAAATGCTCTTAGATCCAGACCTGCTGCATGATCGGTTTCATACGCCGGCAGTGGATGGCTGGATGTATTTATGATATTAACTTTCACTTGAGATTATTTTTTGTTTAAAAACCTGATTAAATCACCTTTTTCAAGATAAACAATCACCCCTACAAAAGCGATTAATAAAGCATTACCTATGTAAATGTTACGTTTAAACACAAAAAACGAACAAAATGATAAAACAGTAGCCACAATTAAATACGCACTTATTTTCTTTAAATTGTATGGGATAGGATAATATTTCTGGCCGAGGATATAAGAGATGACCATCATTACAAAATAAGCAATCATGCTTACCCATGCAGAACCCATATAGCTGTACTTAGGTATCAAAACAAAATTGAAAACAATGGTTATGATAGCTCCTATTACAGAGATATATAATCCAAACCTGGTCTGATCTGATAACCTATACCAGATAGAAAGGTTCATATAAATGCCTAAACAGACATAGCCCAACAATAAATACGGCACAGCAGGTAATCCTACCCAATATTGTTCATTACGTATAAAGTGTTTAAGGATTTCTATATTGGCCACCAAACCTAAAAACATAATGGCTAATGCAATAGCAAAATACTGCAAGATAATTGCATAGGTGTTTTTAGCATTTTTATGTTTGGCATGGCTATAAAAAAACGGTTCTGCACCCAGCCTGAAAGCGGTAATAAAAATACTTAAGAAGATTGCAATCTTACATACCGCACCGTAAATTCCTACTTCGCCATCGGCAATGGCCGGCGGCAGTAATTTATTTAATACAATCTTATCTAAATTCTCATTGATAATGAACGACAGGTTAGCTACCAAGATAGGCCAGCTATAAGTAAACATACTTTTAAACAAGACTTTATCAAAGCTGAACTTAATTTTAGCAAACTCAGGTAACAATGCGATGAGCGTTACTATACTGGCTATTAAATTGGAGATAAATACATAACCTATCCACTGGGTCTGGTACCATGAGGCCAGCCATTGGGCCAACCAGCCATGACCTTTGATCAATGCAGGAACAGCAAACAGAAATATGAGGTTAAAGCCTACAAAAGTGCCTATATTCAGAAATTTTACAATGCTGTATTTAGTAGCCTTTCCATCGGCGCGTAGTTTGGCGAAAGGAATAACACATATGGCATCTATGAATAAAATCCAAAGGAAATACTGTGTATAAAGTTTGTAAGAAGCAATATCCGCCGCATCGCTGGCTAAATAAGAGGCTATTGGATTAATAAAAATTAAGCCGCTAATCAGGAATAAGATAGATATAAACACAATGCACAGGAATGAGTTATTGTAAACCTGTTCTTTTCTGTTTTCAAATTTATTGAGATACCTAAAATAAGTGCTTTCCATACCAAATGCCAGGATAGCATTGATAATAGATGCGTTGGCATACATGTTTGTAAAAATGCCATACACCCCTTTAGGATAAACATTTGTATAAATTGGGGTTAAGATAAAATTGAACAGTCTTGATAAAACCGTGCTTATCCCGTATATGGCTGTTTGCCCTAAAAACTTTTTATATACTGACAATTTTATTTCTGATTTGAGTTTTGAAATCTGATCTCATGCGTAAGGTATTCTATATTTTTTAATAAGAGGTTCTTGAATTAAGCTTACCACAATAGATTCTTTTTAATCACCACAAAGTTGTTATAGTTCTGTAATTCGCCTTCACTTACTTCTACTTTTTCTACTTTTGCTTTTTCGGGTCCTTCATTGCACCATTCTATGAACATTTCTAACGTTTGAGGATCTGCTTCTGCTTCAATCAACACCGAACCGTCTTTTTCATTTTTGACCTTTCCCTTAACGCCCATCTGATCGGCCACAGCTTTAGTGCTCGCTCTAAAAAAAACGCCCTGAACCTTACCCGTAACCTTAATATTAATATGCTGCATTATTCTTCAATTTTTAGCCTTTACCTCAAGGGCAAAAGCTTATATTTTACAAAACTAACAAAAGCGCGTAGAACTCATTAAATCTCTAAGCCCGATATTCTTTTCTTTTCATTTATAAACTCCTGCCAGATCTGTTCAAGTATTGCTGCTGCAGGTTTTATTTCACGAAGCATAGCCGATACCTGTCCAATCTCCAGTTCGCCTTCTTGCATATCGCCCTCAAACATCCCTTTCTTTGCTCTTGCTCTTCCTAAGAGTTTACCTAATTCATCAGCATTTGCGCCCGCAGCCTCGGCCTGAGCAATAGTTTCGGCAAAATCATTTTGCAACAAGCGTACCGGAACCAGCTTTTTCATTCTCAACTTGGTATCGCCTTCTACAGCGTGAATAATCTTTTCTTTAAAGCTGAGATGTGCAGATGATTCTTCAGCAACTGCAAATGCCGAACCCACCTGAACGGCCTCTGCACCTAAGGCAAAAGCAGCTAACATTGCTTTACCGCCAGCAATTCCTCCTGCGGCAATTACAGGAATATTTACGGCATCTGCTATCATTGGGATCAGACATAATGTGGTTGTTTCTTCTCTTCCGTTATGTCCTCCAGCTTCAAAACCTTCGGCAACGATAGCATCAACACCCGCATTTTGTGCTTTTACAGCAAATTTCTTATTGGCAATTACATGCACTACAGTAATTCCTTTTTCTTTTAGAAAACTTGTCCACGTAGCTGGGTTACCTGCCGATGTGAATACGATTTCGACCTGCTCTTCAACCAAAATCTGCATGATTTCTTCGATGTTAGGATAAAGCAAGGGAACATTCACCGCAAAAGGTCGATCTGTAGCCACCCTGCATTTACGGATATGTTCTTTTAGAACTTCAGGATACATAGATCCCGCACCTATAATACCCAAACCTCCAGCATTTGAAACCGCAGCAGCTAAACGCCACCCACTGCACCAGATCATGCCTGCCTGTATGATAGGATATTTTATACCAAAAAGAGATGTTATTCTGTTGTTCATAGAAATCTAAACTAAACGCGCAACCTTTGTATGGTTACCGATTTTTAAATCCGGTCCGATATTGAGCAGATTAATACCGGGTTGCTTGCCTACCTGCAAACTTCCATATTGCTGATCTATATTTAAGAATTTAGCACCATTTAAAGTAGCCCATGTAATTAAATGATCAAACGAAATATTTTTATGTTCCTGTATAACCTGCATTTCAGCCAAGATACTTAACTGATGATTACTGGCCAGGCTGTCCGTACCCAAGGTAATTTTAATATCTTCGTTCAGCAGCATTTCTATATCGGGTAAATTATTCTCGATATAAAGATTGGCATGCGCACATAGGCACCAAAACACAAAGCCATGTTGTTGACGGGCAAAATCCACATCTTGTTTTGTGCTAAATGTATTATGCACTAGAAGAAGGTTGTTTTGTGGTAATTGAGGTAAATGATACCTTAAGGAGTTTTCTCCATTACCATGGTAGGTGGATTTCTGTACGCCTAACCGTTCATACATCTGGGCAAACTGTCCGGTACCCAATTCAAAGAATTCATTTTCTGCCGCTGTTTCCTGATTATGTATGCTTAATATATCTTTAAACCTGGTTACACTTCTAATCGCCGTAAACAATTCTTCTGAAACTGAATAGGGCGCATGCGGAACAATAGAAGCCGGTAAAGGTTCAAAATTTTCACAGATGCTTAAAGCATTATCTATGATAGGCTTTGAAGGTCTGTCAAATCCAAATACCTCTACAAAAGTGTGGTAATAAATAGCACTGTTTTCTTTTACTACTTTAGAAGCCAGAACATTTGAAATGTCGCCCACGGCAACAATACCGTTCTCAAACATTTGTCTGTCTGCTTCTTTCATCGCAGATAAAACAGTTTCTTCAGCTTGCTCACGTTGTGCTACAATCTCCTTTACAAAAGCAGGTAAGCCTGTTTTTTGAGGTATCTTTTTAAATAAATGCGAAAGTTCTAAATGACAATGCGTGTTCACAAAGCCAGGAACCAGTACACCTTCATAATATTCTATGTCGGTAATATTTAATTCAACAGCCTCCTCTTTGGTATAAACTCCTGTTATTGTACCATCAGGTTCAAATCCTATAACACCATCCTTTACGGGCGGGGTTATAACCGGATAAATGTAATTTGCTGAAATGTAATTGACCACTTTACAAATAAACGAGATTTCTTTTAAAAGAAAACTGTTTCATGTTGCAGAAAATATCAACAAAGTGTAGAGTTTCTCTACACTTATATTTTCACACACAAAAATCAAAACACTAAAAATCAACAACTTAAATATTAATATTATTCTGGCACTCTTATGTTACACTGCTTATCAAGTGTTTTAAAATTGTATAACCTTAAAAAATTAATAATTATGAAAAAATTATTTGTAGTAGCATTAGTAGCAGCAGCCGGTTTTATTTCAACTCAATCACAAGCGTCAGAAATTAAGTTAACAAAAGTTACAGCCGTTCAGGACAGTGTAATTAAAACGCCAATCAAACTAGAAGAATTACCTGATGCCATTAAAACCACTTTACAATCTGATCCTTATAAAGACTGGATGCCAACTGCTGCATTTGCAGTAAAAAAAGGCGATAAACAATACTACCAGGTAGATGTAAAAAAAGAAGAAGAGACTAAGTCTTTAAACTTTACCGCCGATGGTAAACCTATTGAATAGTCATAATTTCAGATATCGCAATAATTACAGAGGCCGGATTTATCCGGCTTTTGTTATTTTTGTATATGCCTACAGTTTTAATCATTGAAGATGATAGCACCTTTGCCCAGATTATTGAGGCTTTTCTAAGCAGGAATGGCTATATCGTAAAATGGGCCAACAGTATCAAAAAAGCAATTGAAATACTGAGGATAGATCAGTTTGAATTGCTTTTGGTCGATTACAGGTTACCCGATGGGAATGGAACAGACATCCTGAACTTCAGAAAAGAGTTCGGCATTTCTGCTCCGGCCATTATTATGACCAGTTTCAATGATGTACGCACCGCTGTAAAATCAATTCACTTAGGTGCCGCAGACTATATTACCAAACCGATCAATCCTGACGAATTACTTATGGTCATTAATCAGGTTCTGAAGGCCAGGGCTTATGAAGAAGATCTTGAGAAAAACATAAGTGATTTTATTAAAGGAGAAAGCGAGGCGGCCCAACGACTTTACCAGTATATAGACTTGGTTGCCGGAACCGATATGTCGGTATTGATACAGGGAGAAAGCGGAACGGGAAAAGAAGTTGCAGCAAGAAACATACACCAGCAAAGTAAAAGAAACGATAAAAAATTTATCGCCTTAGATTGTGGCGCTTTATCTAAAGAACTGGCAGCAAGTGAGCTTTTTGGGCATGTAAAAGGAGCCTTTACAGGAGCCGTTAATGACAAAAAAGGGTGTTTTGAGGAAGCAAACGGCGGCACTATTTTTCTGGACGAAATTGGCAACTTAAGTTATGAGGTTCAGGTAAAACTTTTACGTGCACTGCAAGAACGTGTAATACAGCCGGTAGGTAGTAATAAACAGATTAAAGTTGATGTACGAATTGTAGCGGCTACCAATGATGACCTAATGAACAGCATCAAAAATGGAGAATTCAGAGAAGATCTTTATCATCGCTTAAACGAATTTAAAATACAATTACCTGCTTTACGCGATAGAGGTGTAGATTTAGAAATCTTTATCAATCATTTTATCCGGCTTTCTAATAAGGAGCTGAAACGGGATGTAAAGGATATTGATGAAGAAACCCGTTCTCTTTTATTACAATATGACTGGCCCGGTAATTTACGTGAGCTGAAAAATGTAATTAAGCGTATGGTATTGCTTACCCCAGGTATTTTAGCTACCGCAGACAGCCTGCCCGATGAAATGAAAATAGCCGTTGCATCTGCCAAAAACCACATCAATAATCCTTCAGATTTAAAAGCGGTTAATGAAAGCAATGAAAAAGCGCTGATTACCGAGACCTTAATTAAAGTAAAATACAATAAGTCTAAAGCGGCAAAACTTCTAAACATAGACCGGAAAACGCTTTATAGCAAAATGGAGCGCTATGGAATAGAATAAATATTTTTTGTACCGGGAAATTAAACAGGAATTCCTATGCTTTTTTATTACCCTTCAGCCTTCATATATTGCTGATCACTTATTTTATATATAAGCAATTTCAATCTTTCCAATAACTGAGTAGCCTTACGGTACTCGGCAGCATCAATACGGCCTTTTTGCTCAATTTCCATTTCAAAACTTCTAAAAGCCTGACCTAATTCCCCTGCACCAACCTGACTAATCCTTCCAGCCAAACGATGAACAATCAATCTGCTTTCTTCAAAATCATGCTTTTTTAAACTGCTTTTTAATAACCCAGAATCTTCTTCACAATCTTTGATAAAGGTTCTTAGAATACCCGCTACTATTTTTCTATCGCCCATGGCCATTTTCAGCAGGTTTCCTATATCAAACTCTTTTGCTCGCCTTTCTTCGGTGGTTCTTTTCAATAAATTGAGCAGATCTTCTGTTTTAAAAGGTTTAATCAGGATATCTTTAAAACCTTTTTTAAGAATATGCTGCTGCTCATCTGGCAGTACTTGAGCCGTAATTGCATAATAGGCTACATTTACAGGTAATTTTTTCTTTAAGCGCTTTATCAAATCTGTACCGCTTGTTTCTCTTAAGCGTATATCTATCAAAACATGGCTTAAATGATCAGGAACATCAGCATTTAAAATATCATTGGCATTGTTAAACAATTCATAATTGATATTATTCAACGAGAAAACCAGTCCACATAAATCTAGGATTAATTGATCATCATCAATAACCCAAACAGTTGTTGAAGGATTAAAATGCTGGCCTAAAGCCTGATGTACACCTGATTTTTCAGGGGCTGTTTCTCCCTTTTCAAACTTCAAATAGAAAGAGATTATAGTTCCATTTCCCGGTTCACTTTTTACACTGATCCTTCCCCCTTGGGCATCAATCAATGTTTTTACAATATTGAGGCCCAAACCAGCACCATGTTGATTCAAAACCCGTTTTTGTGGTATTTCAAGTTGCTCAAATTCATTAAAAATACGCTCTGCGTCTTCTTTTGAAAAGCCAATTCCTGTATCTTCTACCCTGAAATAGCAATGCAACATATCTTCCTGCCATTTACTCTCTAAGCTTAAAATCACTTTTCCTTTAAGCGTAAATTTTATGGCGTTTCCTATGAGGTTGTATAATACCTGTTTTAGCCTAAACACATCTCCTTTTAGCCAAAAAGTCTTATCGGCTTCTATTTCATAATCTAATAAAAGATTTTTTTGTTGTGCAAGGGGCTGCATAGCTTCTATTACCTCTTTAATTACACCGTTCATTTCAAAAGTTTCATTTACAAAAGAAAACTCTCCAGATATGATCCGGTTATAATCAAGAATTTCATTTACGATCTGCAATAAATGTACTGAAGACTGGTGTATAGCCGCAACATGCTTGGGATTGGGTGTATTCTGTCTAAGAATATATTCTGAATAACCTAAAATAGATTGTAAAGGCGTTCTGATTTCATGGCTCATGTTCGACAGGAAACGTTGCTTGGCTTTTCCGTGATACTCGGCTTCGTCTTTAGCTTTTTCTAGTGCTATCCTATATTTATTGCTCTTGGCTATATCTGCAAATATGAGGTAGCCCAAAATCAGGGTAATACACAGAAAAGAAATCATGATCAGTTTAATTTCATGAACACCTTGGTTCACCGTATTTCTTGCATCTAAACCTTTCTGATCAACCTGTGCCAATGCTTCTGCCTCAACCTCTTTCAATATATTTAACATTTGTTTGGTAAGCGCATGACTGGAAGAGGCTAATTCTGTTTCTTTTTTTACAAACAGGGTACTTTTTTCTTTTTGCTCTAATTCAATGTTTCTTAAAGCGGTTTCAATATTTTGAACCAGACTATCCTGTATTTTAGGATTTAAGGTATCTTTCTTTACCGTGAGCTCTTCTTTTATAATCTCATAAACCTCTGCTTTCTTTTTACCGAACAACCTGCTTAAAAAGCCTTTTGATCTTTCTTCTGGTTGAGCTGGTGCTACTGTAGTGGTAGAAGTTGATTTTTCTGTAGTATAGGTAGCACTATCTATCTGCTTGCTTTGTTGTGCGAACATTTCTGATAGCTTTTGAACTTCATCAGAAAATGATTTGGTATTAACCAATGTTTCTTTTACTTCTAAATAGGATAAGAATTGTTTATTCCTATCGGCTAGTAAATGCTTTAGCGAGTTAATGCGTTTAAGCTGTTTAGCATCATCTTTATAGAGAATGGATAGAGTATCCAGTGTTTTTCTTACGGCTTTGGTTTCAGTAACAAAATTTGAGTTGTGAGGTTTATGGTCGGTTTGCAGCTGATCTAAACGGTAAATTTTATGAGACAGGGAGTTTACCATTTTTAGCTTCACATTGGGCGATGATACTTTTTCTACCGTGCCTAAAATTTCCCTGAATACAAACCTGCTTACCCCCCATGCCAAGAACAAAGCAACCAATCCAAACAGAAAGCCTAAAATAACCTTACCTTTTGTTGCTCTGAAAAAAAACCTGTTTGGATTTGCCATTTACCCTAAAACTGCATTTAAATTAAAAGACAGAACCCACAAAATTTGAACCGAAATAGCTTGATGTTAGCAGAAAGTTACATGATAAATTAATCATTCTTCGTTTATGGAGATACGCTGCCATCCTTTTATATTTGGATAATGAATAGGATTGACAGGCTTTTTGGTATTCTGGTACTTTTACAATCGAGAAAGTTTATTACGGCAGAGAAAATTGCTGAGCAGTTTAGTATTAGTATCAGAACCGTTTACCGTGATATAAGAGCTTTAACAGAGCAGGGTATTCCACTTCATTTCGAGCCCAACAAAGGCTATCAGGTTGTTTCAGGTTATTTTTTACCTCCCATCTCTTTTAATGCCGAAGAAGCCAATGCTTTGTTAATGATGGAACGTTTTTTAGAAGGTTTTGCCGATAAATCTATTAAACGCCATTACAACAACGCTTTAGATAAAGTAAAAACAGTATTAAAAAGTGTTCAGAAAGAGAAATTCGATTCTTTAAATGAAAATATTAAGCTGCAATTACCTGAGCGTTTAAAAAACGACTTTGAGCACTTAAGCCTTTTACAAAATGCCATAGCAGTAAAAAGCTGTTTACTTTTAGAATATAAGAATAATGAAGGCATTGAAAGTAAACGCGAGATAGAACCTATAGGTTTAATATTTTATGCTTTTAGCTGGCACCTTATTGCGTGGTGCAACCTAAGAAATGAGTATCGCGATTTTAAAGTAGCCAACATCATTAATGTTCGAGATCTGGATAAATCCTTTATTAAAACAGACCATATTCCAGTTAGCGAGTACATGAAGTTTCTTCCGGTAAACTATTAGAATTGTTTAATTTTCAGTTGAGGTTACGTCACCCTGAACTTGTTTCAGGGTCTATTTAAGTAGATATTGCAAATTCAACACAACCTAATTCATGATTTTTTCAAAAAAATGTTGATGGCAATTTCGCACTGCCATAGGGTTGTCAGTAGCCATACTTTACTTTGTTAAAAAACAAAGAATATGGAACTGATTAAAGAACTATCAAAAGAATTAGCTGCTGAAGCAGGCACTACACAAAAATTTTTGGCTTTGGTACCCGTAGACAAATTAGATTGGGCACCTCACGAAAAAAGCATGAAAATGGGTGATCTGGCTGTTCATATTGCCGAACTTCCTACCTGGGTTAAATTAGGACTGGAAACCGAAGGTCTGGATTTTGCCACAATGGAATACCAAGCACCTGTAATTAAAAGCTCACAAGATTTATTAACCCTTTTTGAAAACAGCTTAAAAGAAGGACAGGAAAGTCTTGAAAAAGCTATGCCCGAAGACCTGAACAAACGCTGGGTATTAAGAAGCGGCGATAAAATACATGCAGATTTGAGCAGCTATGAAACCATAAGACATGCTTTTGCGCAAACCTCTCATCACCGGGCACAGTTAGGTGTTTATTTCAGACTGTTAAACATCCCTGTTCCGGGTTCTTATGGCCCAAGTGCTGATGAAACAACTTTTTAAAACTACCTAAAGAATATCCAAAATAAATCCGAATTAAACCAACCAAAAGAGGGTATCTAAAATTAAACCGGTCATTTACCAGACAGGAAATGAATAAGGTTCTTTAGATATCCTCTTTATTTTTATTGCTTTTTATCTGAATAGTTTTGGTTACTTTGCACCATAAGCTATAAATAGAATGCCAGATTTCGGAACCCGTTTAAATAAGTACATCAGTGAAAGTGGTTTATGCTCAAGAAGAGCTGCCGATAATTTTATTGAGCGGGGTCAGGTATTCATTAATGGTAAAAAAGCAAGAATAGGTGATATTGTAATGCCCGGCGATCTGGTAAGGGTTAACGGACAGAACATAGAACCCCGCGAAGCTGAAAAGAGTATTATCCTCGCTTACAATAAACCTGTAGGTGTAACCTGTACAACCGAAAGTAATGTAAAAGATAATATCATTGATCATGTAAATTACAGCGAACGTATTTTCCCTATTGGCCGATTGGACAAGGACTCTCAGGGGTTGATTTTTCTAACCAACAATGGTGATTTAGTTAACAAGATACTGAGGGCAGGTAATAACCATGAAAAAGAATATATTGTTACGGTAGATAAACCTCTTACCGATCAGTTTATAGAGGGGATGAGCAAGGGTGTGCCCATTTTAGGTGTGGTAACCAAGAAATGTAAGGTTAAGAAAGAAACAACTCATGTTTTCAGAATTATTTTAGTACAGGGCTTAAACAGACAAATACGACGTATGACCGAATATTTTGGTTATGAAGTGGTAAAACTTGAGCGGGTACGCATTATGAATATCAGCGTAAAGGGCTTGGCTTTAGGCGACTGGAGAGAGCTCGATCTGGATGAGCAAAATGAAATTTATCGTCTAGTAGCACAATCAAGCTCAGAAAAAGAACCTAAAAAAGCTAGTAAACCCCAAGTAAAAGACAATAAGCCCAGAAATCATTCTACAGGGAAAACAAAAAAAGCTTATCCGCCTGAAAATAAAAAAACAGCAGCCCGTTCTGGTAAACCAAAACCTGCTGGCAAAAAACAAGTTAAAGGTTCTAAACCTCAGGACAATCGTCAGAAACGTGTAAAACGACGTTAAAAAACAACTATAACTTACTGATAGTTAATCTTAAATAAACTTAATCATATAATTTGATCATTGTTTTGAGTAATTTTGCAGCATAATGCAAAAAAACACCAAGACAGATATTCGTTCGCTTGACTTACCAGGTTTACAGCAACATTTTTCAGACATGAAAGAACCCGCTTACCGGGCTAAACAGGTTTACCAATGGTTGTGGGAGAAATCTGCACGTAGTTTTGACGAAATGAGCAACCTGTCTAAAGAGCTGCGCAAGAAATTGGATGAGCATTATGTAATCAATACAGTTGAAATCAGCAATGCACAGTTCAGCAATGATCGCACCATCAAGAATGCCTTCAGGCTGTATGACAACAATATTGTAGAAGGTGTTTTAATTCCAACCGAAGACCGCATGACTGCCTGTGTAAGTTCACAGGTAGGTTGTAGCTTAACCTGCAAGTTCTGTGCAACCGGTTACATGGATCGCAAGCGTAATTTAAATGCCGATGAAATTTATGATCAGGTTGTACTGATAGATCAACAGGCCAAGCAGAATTACAATGTACCACTTACCAACATTGTGTATATGGGTATGGGCGAACCTTTGCTTAATTATGCAAATGTTTTAAAATCCATAGAACGTATTACCGCACCGGATGGATTAAACATGTCGTACAAACGTATTACCGTATCTACTGCCGGTATTGCCAAAATGATCAAGAAACTGGGCGATGATGGTGTAAAATTTAATCTTGCGCTTTCGCTACATGCTGCCAACGATAAAAAGAGAAATGAGATCATGCCTATTTCAGAGCATAACTCTTTAAAGGCGCTGGCAGAAGCCTTAAAATACTATTTTCAGAAAACCAAGAACCCGGTTACTTACGAATATATCGTTTTTAATGACTTTAATGATGAATTAGAGGATGCCATGGAACTGGAAAAGTTCTGCAAACATGTTCCCTGCAAAGTAAACCTAATTGAATATAATCCTATTCAATTTGCCGATTTCTTAAATGCAGATGGTGATAAGATAGATGCTTTTGCAAATTACCTCCGTAGCAAAGGGGTTAACACCAATATCAGACGAAGTCGTGGTAAAGATATTGATGCTGCATGTGGCCAGTTGGCGGTTAAAGAGAAAGCTTAGAGAGCAATTAAAGCATATGCTCTATAAGTTTTTTTAGCTCAGCTGTTGATGGAGATGGGGCATCAACAACTAATATCTCTCCTTTATTGTTTAAGATCATATATCTGGGAATACTTAGCACTCCCAATTCTTCATTAAGAAACCTTCTTGTGCTTTCTGATAAGTAAAAGCTGTGCGTTAATCCCTGTTTTTTGCTTTGCTGTTTCCAGTATTGGTTATTAAAATCATAAGAAAAGAAAATATAACTTACTTGCTTCCCTACCAATTCCTTTTCCAATTTCAGCGCGGCGGGTATATCTTCCATACATGGTGCGCACCAGGTTGCCCAAAAATCAAACACAAGTAGCTTACTGTTTGAATATTTACTATACCTAAAGATCGAATCTTGGCTATCATGGGCATTTATGTTAAAAATTTTAACGTAGTTTTTTCTAAGTTTTTCTAATTGTTCTACACGTTTGGCAAAATATAAGCCGTACCAACTCTTTTTATATTTTCTTTCTGCTTTATCATATAATACCTGATAAAAAGCCAGATTATTTTTTAAATCCAGCCTTTTGGAGAGCAGGTACATAGCGACATAAGTGTTAGGATTATTTGCGATGAATCTCTTTGTTACCTGGTTATGTGTAGTTTTATTCAACTTTTCCTGAAATCTTAAAGAATCAGAATATAAGGTATATAAGGAGTCACTTCCGTTTCTCAAAGCTTGACTTTGTTTCCTGACTAAATAGGCAAACTTAAATTCATTATCTTCTCTGTCTTTTTTTATATCGGCTTGATATCGATTATAATCAATTTGATTTTTGGAGCTTGTGTACAGTTGGTAATCACCAAATCTGGCTAGTTGCTTAATATTGTTGGCCTTTATCATGATTTCTGAATTCTCATCATCAGAAAACAGAGTAACACTGGGCGAATTATATAGCGGCATGCCATTGGGCATTATTTCGGGTTTGGGGTCATAAAAAGATAGATTGAAAATTCTATTACTGGGCAATACAGCCTGCATCTCAAATTTCCCATTACGTACGGTATCTACTTTTAATACTTTATCTTCAAATCTTAATGATACTAAAATACCATCCATATTTGTAAATTGTCCCTTTATTGTTAAAAGCTTTTCCTTATGACAAGAAAAAAAGAACAATAAAAAGAAAATAAAGTACCTCATACCCTATAATTAAAAAGAAACCAGACAATTACCTTGCCTGGTTATGAAATTAAATATTAACATCTTGAAGGATCCGTAGTTATACCATGTCCACCCTGATTGGCACAAGCTGTAGAGGCTGAATCACAATCCATTTCCCCTACATGGATAATTGACGTCCAAGTACAACAAACATAATCACCTACAGGATTTGTTTCTCCACAATTTGGATTATAACCATCGAATTCCTTTGGAATAGATCCTCCTGTTACATTTTTCATCTCAGCTCTGCTGAGTAAATTAAATTTGTCCATAATTTAATAATTTAGTTGTTAAGTTTTACAGGCTTTAAATGCTGGCCCATTTACAGCAGCACCTTTTTATTTGGTGCTTATAACCGGTTACTATAAAACTAAACAGAACTACTTAATTTTCTACTCTTTTGAATGAATAAAATTATTCATTAGCAGTAATTATTTATATTTATTGAAACATCTGAATTAATTATGCTCAACAAAAAAACTTTAACCTCAAAAGAAATGAAAGGCTATTCTGGAGGTGCAGCACACATTCGTTATTACCGAAATGAAAAATGTCTATCTCAGGAATATATGGCAACAAAACTTGGAATTAGCCAAAGCACTTATCAAAAAATAGAGGCTGGTAATGTCAAAATTACTAAGGAACGATTAATAGAAATCGCTAATATTTTAGGAAAAGAGCTTAATGATTTTGAATCAAACACTATGTGTAAATTAGAGCAAAACAATATAAGTTTACTAAAAGAAGCTATTGTTTTACAAAGTAAAGAAATACAGCAACTAAAAATACGATTAGCCGAAAAAGAAACTGAACTTAAAAAAGTTAGATCCTTGCATAACCTTTAAAAACAATCAACTGTGTGAATATAAATTCTCAGAAGAGATTTCTTAATCTAGTTAATTATTTATACACATTTGCTGGATCCAGTATTTTATTTCTAATTCTGCCTATATAAGGGTTTTTATTGAGTAGTTCTTCATAGATTTTATTTTTATAGTTGGAAACTGCATAGTTGTAATCTGTATTCAAAAAGTACACAAAATAATCTTTTATAAAAGGTTTTGGATATTGCGCTATGTAAGTAACCACAGCTTCAAAATCTTTTTCTGTTCTAAGACTGTTAAACTGATCCGTAATCAAAAACTTAAAATGATTATTGAACAATATTTCCATAGAATAATTATATGCAGTATCGCTTTCTACAAAGGTCATGTTGTTAAATAAGCTGTCTCTCAGATGACTTACCAATGCTTTTTGAGAGATATCATTGCCGCTCATGTTCATCATATTGTTAAAATCATAATACAATTGCATCTTATTTCTTCTTACCAAAAAACCCTTTAGATCTTTGTTGCATTGAATACGTTCCAAATAGGCTTTTACCTCTGTTTCAAATCTATCTCTGCTCTCTTTCAATGCTTTAAAAGCACCTAATGTATTGTTCTTAAATTTGGCAGCTTTATAATCGGGATGATATTCTTTAGGTATAAAATCGAGCTCTTTATTCGAGAAAAGATAATTAGCAAGGTTTTTACCTGTTGCAATCAAAGTATCTCTCCTGCTGTTCTGGTCTAATTCCAGTTTTTCATGTAGCAATTTTACGGTATCACCCGGGCTGATCAAGACATTTCTAAAATTAATATTATAAAGTCTGGGTTTATCTCCATAATAAGTCAGCACAAAATTATTATCACTTTCCTTTTCAACTTTTATTAAAGGATCCTCTTTAAAAAATGAATAGCGCTCCACCATTAAAAAGGGCATATTAACATATTTAATATGTATTTGTCCGGGTTGGGCATTTACAAGTTTAATTAAGCTTAGAAGTATGTACAGTAATAAAAAGTGCTTCTTCATATTTGTTAATTTATATTCTTATATATCAATTATCTTAAAGCTAAACATAATCATACAATATCAAACCTTTTTAATGGAGTAAATTGTCCATTACAGCTCATTATTTTTTATAGAAATAAATTTGACAAACTTGTTATTTACTGAAAATCATTAACTTGTATCATGTTTGCACTAAAACGTTATGCTTTAGACATGATCAGTCTGCTCTTTCCAGAGCTTTGCAATGCTTGTGGCAAACAGCTCTACCATCAGGAAGAACAAATTTGCACCAAATGTTTATTCGACTTACCTTATACAGATTTTCATTTCTATGCAGATAACTTAGTAGCCAAACAATTATGGAACAGATTACCCTTTAACACCGCTATGGCAATGCTGTATTTTAAGAAAGGTTCCAAAGTGCAGAACCTGATGCATGCGTTGAAATATAAAGCTAAAACCGATGTTGGTATTGTTCTGGGAAATTTACTTGCCCAAAGACTATTGCTTGGCAACTTGTACAAAGAAATAGATATTATAATTCCGGTACCTCTTCATGAAAAAAAATTAAAGTCAAGAGGTTATAACCAAAGTGAGTATATTGCAAAAGGATTGGCAGATACCTTGGGAATTACTGTGAACTCGTTTTGTCTTTACAAAACAAAGGCTACAGAAAGCCAGACCCGCAAAACAAGGTATAGCCGTTTTGAAAACCTGGAAGATGTTTTTTTAGTTAAAAACATTGAACAATTGGAAAATAAACACGTGCTTTTAGTTGACGATGTGGTCACAACCGGATCAACATTTGAAGCTTGTGGAAACGCATTATGGAAAGCTAATATTAAAAACTTAAGTTTTGCCGCCCTGGCATTTTCAGAATAATTATGCGCATAAGATCATTACTTATCTTTTCTCTTTTCTGCCTATTTATTGCAGCTTGTAATAAAGATGAAGATATTACTTTTGATCCGAATGCAAAACTCAGTTTCTCTACAGATAGTGTTCTATTTGATACCGTATTTACTTCTGTAGGTTCTACACACAGACGCTTTAAAATTTTTAATCCCAATGCAAAAGCCATTAATATTGATCAGATATTATTAAGTGGTGGAGCAAACAGTCCCTTTAGTATTAATGTTGTAGGCCAGAACGGCCTGGATTTTAAAAACATCAAAATCAAAGGAAATGATTCGCTTAATGTTTTGATAAAGGTTACCATTAATCCTAACACAGCTACTTCTCCATTTATTACAGAAGATTCCATTCTATTCTTTTTTAATGGCAGAAAAGAAAAAATACCTTTGGTTGCTTATGGGCAGAATGCCATATTTTTAAAGAATGTAAATATTAATGAAAATACCACGTGGGATAGTAAATTACCTTACATTATTTATAGCTCTGTAACCGTTGCAGAAAATGCAGAATTGAAGATTAATCCCGGTTCACGGATTTTATTTCATAACGGAGCTACCATGAACATTAAAGGTTCTTTAATTGCCCAGGGTACTGTCAAAGACAGTATTCTCTTTGCCGGCGACAGATTAGAACGCATTTATGAGGAAGAGCCCGGACAATGGAATGGCCTGCATTTCTATCCTTCGAGCCGCAATTCCATCATCAATAACGCTACCATTAAAAATGCAGCCGCAGGTATAACTGTAGATTCAATCTCTAATAACAATAATCCTAAGCTGATCTTAGCCAATACTTCCGTAAAAAACATGCAGGTTGTAGGTTTTTTAGGGTATCATGCAAGCTTTACTGCTTTTAACAACTTATTCTATAATTGTGGCCAGTACCTAATGTATGGTGTTGGAGGCGGAGCGTACAATCTAAAACAAAACACTTTTGCAGCCTATAATTTTAATTTTGCACGCAGAACGAGCGCACTTTACTTCTCTGATACCATAAGTGATAAAGAATTTGCCCCAATCAACCTAAATCTAACTAACAACATAATATGGGGAAGCCTGGACAATGAATTATTTATAGAAACTGTAAATTCTAATAATTCAACCATTAATATAAATGGAAACCTCATAAAAACCCTGAAAAACAATTACAATAACAATAATATCATTAACCAGGACCCTTTGTTTATTAATCCAAGAATAGGGAACTTTGAAGTAAGGGCTGAAAGTCCTGTCTTAGCTAAAGGAATTAATCTCTTTAACGATCCTTATTTCGTTCCATTTTTAAAGCATGACAAAAAAAATAAAGAAAGATTATTCCCTTCTGACTTAGGGTGTTATCAGAAAAATTAAAAAAATATTTTTGTTCTTAAAACAAATTGACTGTTGCTCCGTTTATATATTCGAGAGCGTTAATTTAGATGGTAAGGGTCAACATTTCTACTCAAAGGATGTTGGCCCTTTACTTTTAAAATAAAAATCTGGTAAGCAATTTTTTGAGCTCTTCAGGATTAAACGGTTTAAGAATATGCGCATTAATACCGCTTTCTTTTAATTTACGTTCTTCGTTATGTAAGCTGGATCCTGTCAGAGCTACAATTTTTACAGTTTGAAAATACTTTCCTTTTGTTTTTCTGATCAGACTTGCTGTTTCAAATCCATTTATTCCGGGCATGTTAATATCCATAAAAATAAGGTCATACTTCTTATTTTTCACCATTTCAAGCGCTTTGTAGCCATCAATAGCATGTTCTATATTCAACCCCCATTTAGACAATATCCGCTGCGCTATTAATATATTTATTTCGTTATCATCAACGATCAGTATTTTCTTATCACTGAACTCAGCAGCTTTTTCTATTTTACTTTCAACTTCTATTTTTATCTGCTCGGCTATCTCAAACTCTATTTCAAAAGAAAACTTGGCGCCCTCGCCCTCTGCACTTTCTACCCTGATATCAGATTGATATAGTTGCAAGAGCTTTTTTGTGATAGACAATCCTAAACCTGTTCCACCGTACTTACGTGAAATATCTGTCCTTGCCTGTGTAAATGTTTCAAAAATATAAGCTTGTTTATCTACTGCTATACCTATTCCCGTATCACTTACCTCAAAATATAACTTAACCTTATCCTTATTCTTCATAACAAGGCTAACCGTTAAGATAATCTCGCCGTTACTGGTAAATTTAATGGCATTTCCCAAAAGATTAATCAGTATTTGATAGAGGCGGGTTTTATCTCCAGTTATTAATTGAGGTATAGATGGATTATAAACCAGTGTTAGCTTATTATTTCCTTTTGAAGCATTAACCTGTAAAGAATTGATCATATCATTACATAAATGCCTTAAATCAAAAGGGATTTTTTCAAGATGAAGATTTCCGGTTTCTATCTTGGTAAAATCAAGTACATCATTTACAATAGACAGGAGATTTTCACTTGAGAATTTAAGAATATTAAGATCTTCTACCTGTTCGGGATTTGGATTGCTCTCTAACAGGAGATGAGTCATGCCTATAATGGCGTTTAAAGGTGTACGTATTTCATGGCTCATTACCGAAAGCAGCATTTCTTTAGCCTCGCTTAGTTGCAAAGCCTGTTCTCTGGCAGCAACCATTTCCTGTTCTACCAGTTTGCGTTGCGTAATATCTGTAATAAGCTCTATATACCTTTCTATTTGCCCCTGATTATTAATAATAGGTGTGTTAGAAACCGAAAGCCATATAGGAGTACCATCTTTTTTGTTTGCAAAAACTTCAATATTTGTCGATTCGCGATTTTTAGCTTTTTCTCTGGCAAGATAAATGGTATTAAAATCCGTTTGAGGAGTAGAAAGCACATCACCCAAACGCTTGTTCATTAACTCGTTCAGAGAATAACCTACCAGTTTTTCAAGAGAGTTATTTAACCAGATGATTTCGCCCGAATAGTTGCAAATGGTTACACCTGTATTGGATTTACTTGCTACGGTAGATAATACTTCTAACTCCTGTTGAGCCAGTTTTTTTTCGGTAATATCGATAATGATCTCTACCTCTGAATCTATCTGCCCGTTCTCATCTAAAATTACGGAGCTATAAACCGAGAGCCATATCTTCTGTTTATCTTTGGTGTAGGCCAGAATATCAACTGTGAAAGATTTCTTTTCACTGGTTAATTTCCGGGCATTTTCTATTTCTGTCCAATCCGTTTCCGGACCGGCAATCAGGTCGGCAAGTGGTTTACCTTTAATATCCTCCAGCTCAAAGCCTGTTATTCGCCTAAAAGCATCATTAATCCACTTTACCTTATTTTGACCGTCGCTAATTACAACACCGTTATTTACTTTGCTGGCTACATATGAAAGCTGCATAAATTCAGCTTCCATTTTTTTGTTGTCTGTAATATCCTGTCCATAACAATACCAAAATTCTCCTTTGGATACCATACTCCAGGCAATCCATCTTAGCTTTCTATTATTATCAACCAGTCTAAAATCTAAGTTAAATTGCTTTTTCCCTTTTTTTAAGCCTAGTTCTATCTCACAGCGTACACGTTGTCTGTCTTCAATATAGCAGTACTCCCACGCACTGGTATTCAGACTTTTCTTAAGGTCATAGCCCAGTCGTTCACAGGCAAATTCATTAACAAAGAGAATATCAATATTTCTGTTTAATACACAGTGAATTTCAGGTGATGCGTAAAAAATATTGGCTAAGTTTTCTGCACGCTCTTTTTGTTTTTGTAAATCGGCAGTTTGCTTTCTTAGTTCGAGTTGTGTTGTTATCTGTGCTGATAACGTTTTTAAAGCATCTTTTTGAAACTGATCAAGATCATGCGGTTCTGTATGTCCCACACATAAACAGCCTAATGCTTTTCCTCCAGCACTTACTATGGGTACTGTGGCATAAAAAGAAAGATTTTCCATTAAAGCAATAGAGCTTAAACGGTCATCTGTTTCTTCTTTGATATTTCTAACCAAAAAGATATCATCAAAAAACATCGTCTGCTGGCAGATACTACTGTTTCTTGAGATGGTTCTGAAGGTATTTGAAAGTCCTACCTGAACTTTAATAAAAATGGTATCACGTCCAACAAATGAAATATATGCTTTAGACGTTTTTGTGATTTGAACAGCCAGTTTTACTAAGCTGCCTAATTCTTTATCCAACCCATCTCCCAAAATATCATATGAGTGAAGCACAGCCAGACGTGCCTCTTCTTCGGTATTTTGAGAGATCGTTGGAAACATGCTGTAATATTATTTGTAAAGAGGAAAATTACTTACTAAGGTTTGTACTTTGTGTTTTACCTGATCAATAATTTGCTCATTCTCAAAATTTGAAATCACTTCATCTATCAGATCAACGATCTGAGCCATTTCTGTCTCTTTAAATCCTCTTGATGTAATCGCGGCAGTACCCACACGCATACCAGATGTAACAAATGGTGATTTGTCATCAAAAGGAACCATATTTTTATTTACGGTTATGTCAGCTTTTACCAAGGCATTCTCTGCTTGCTTACCTGTAATGTTTTTATTGCGTAGGTCAATCAGCATCAAGTGGTTATCAGTACCTCCAGAAATAATTCCGTAGCCTTTTGCTATAAATGCCTGTGCCATAGCTTTGGCATTTGCACCAACTTGTTTGATATATGCTAAATATTCATCTGTTAATGCCTCTCCAAAAGCTACTGCTTTAGCTGCAATAATATGTTCTAACGGGCCACCTTGTGTACCCGGAAAAACGGCCATATCCAATAAAGAAGACATCATTCTGATTTCTCCTTTTGGAGTTGTCAATCCAAATGGGTTCTCAAAGTCTTTCCCCATCATAATCATACCACCTCTTGGGCCTCTCAATGTTTTATGGGTAGTTGTGGTTACAATATGGCAATGAGGAAGAGGATCATTTAAAAGACCTTTAGCAATAAAACCTGCCGGATGTGAAATATCTGCCAGTACCAAAGCACCAACTTGATCTGCAACTTTACGTATAAAGGCATAATCCCACTCTCTTGAATAAGCAGATGCACCACAAATAATTAATTTAGGTTTTTCTGCCAATGCTACTTCTTCTAATTTAGCATAATCAATAAGGCCATCTTCTTTCTTTACTCCATAAAAAAATGGCTGATATAATTTTCCCGAGAAATTAACCGGAGATCCATGGGTTAAGTGTCCTCCATGAGATAAATCAAAACCTAAAATCTTATCTCCAGGCTGTAATACCGCAAGCATTACTGCTGCATTTGCCTGTGCTCCTGAGTGAGGCTGAACATTTACCCATTCTGCACCAAACAACTTTTTAGCTCTTTCAATAGCAATGTTTTCTATCTGATCTACTACTTCACAACCTCCATAGTAACGCTTACCCGGTAAACCTTCTGCATATTTATTGGTTAAAACTGAACCGGCTGCTTCCATTACTTGTCTGCTTACAAAATTCTCGGAAGCTATAAGCTCTAATCCATGTTCCTGTCTGTCTAATTCTTTGCTAATTAAGTCGAAAACTAAAGTGTCTTTTTTCATTATACGGAGTTATAAGATTTTTGGTAAAAATACTTAATTTATCAGTTAAAACAATGATCTATATACATTTGTAAAAGCAGTTTTAATGCAAAACACCTTTTTTACGTATTATAAATGCTTTTGCAAATAAGCTATTTTTTAGAACATATTTAATGAAAGTATTAAACAAAATGTCGTAATTTGTATTTTTAAGTTTTTGCATGGAAATTAAACCAGGAACCTTATTATCAACCATTAACAGCCCAGACGATTTAAAGAAATACAGTGAGCAGGATTTGGAGCAAATTTGCCAGGAGCTACGTCAATATATTATTGATGTTGTTAGTGTTAATGGGGGACATTTTGGGGCAAGTTTAGGAGTAGTAGAGCTTACTGTAGCCTTACATTATGCATTAAATACACCTTATGATCGTTTGGTATGGGATGTTGGGCATCAGGCTTATGGTCATAAAATCTTAACTGGTCGCCGAGAGCAATTTCATACTAACCGGATCTTAAACGGCATTAGTGGTTTCCCAAAAATCAGCGAAAGCGTTTATGATACTTTTGGAGTTGGGCATTCATCAACTTCGATTTCTGCCGCACTGGGTATGGCTGTTGCTTCGCATTACAAAGGAGAAAAAGACCGCCAGCACGTTGCGGTAATTGGCGATGGTGCAATGACCGCAGGTTTAGCCTTTGAAGGCCTAAATCATGCAGGTATTGAGAAGTCTAACGTTCTGGTGATCTTGAACGACAATTGCATGTCTATTGACCCCAATGTTGGCGCTTTAAAAGAATATTTAACAAGCATTACAACTTCTAAATCATATAACCGTTTTAGGGATGATGTTTTCAACGTGCTAACCAAACTTTCAGAGCTTGGTCCGAATGCACAGAAATATGTAAAGAAAATTCAGAAAAGCATTAAAGGAACACTTTTAAAACAGAGTAACCTTTTTGAAGCTCTTAACTTCAGATATTTTGGTCCGGTTGATGGGCATGACGTTAAGCGTCTTGCTTCGATTATTAAAGATCTCAAAGATATACCGGGTCCAAAGCTATTGCATTGCGTAACTGTAAAAGGTAAAGGCTTTGCTTTGGCAGAAAAAGACCAAACCAAATGGCATGCTCCTGGTCTGTTTGATAAGATCACGGGTGAAATTAAAAAATCCGTTCCAGACAAACCCCAGCCTCCAAAATATCAGGATGTTTTTGGACATACTATGGTTGAGCTTGCTGAAGCAAATGATAAAATAGTAGGAATTACGCCTGCTATGCCTTCTGGCTCTTCATTAAACATTATGATGAAAGCCATGCCAGACAGAGCTTTTGATGTGGGAATTGCAGAGCAGCATGCAGTAACTTTTTCTGCAGGTTTAGCTACACAAGGATTAGTGCCTTTTTGTAATATCTACTCGAGCTTTATGCAAAGAGCGTATGATCAGGTAATTCATGATGTAGCTATTCAAAATTTAAATGTTATCTTTTGTTTAGATCGTGCCGGATTAGCTGGTGCCGATGGGCCAACACATCATGGAGCTTATGATTTAGCCTTTATGCGTTGTATTCCAAATATGGTAGTCGCTTCACCTATGAACGAGGAAGAGCTGAGAAATATGATGTACACCGGTCAACAGGAAAACATGGGACCTTTCACCATTCGTTACCCTCGGGGTAATGGGGTTATGCCTGACTGGAAACGACCTTTCAAAGCATTAGAAGTAGGTAAAGGCAGAAAAATAACCGATGGTGAAGATGTCGCTATCCTAACCATTGGGCATGTAGGTAATTTTGCAGTTGAAGCCTGTAAAGAATTAAGTACAGAAGGTATCCATCCTGCGCATTATGACCTCAGATTTGTAAAGCCTTTAGATACGGAGCTATTACACGAAGTTTTTAAAAGATATCAAAATATCATTACTGTAGAAGACGGTTGTGTACAAGGAGGTATGGGAAGTGCTGTTTTAGAATTTATGGCCGATAACGGTTATAAGGCGAATGTAGTTAGATTAGGTATTCCTGATGAGATTATTGAACATGGGGAGCAGCCTGAGTTATGGGCATTATGCGGCTATGATAAAACCGCCATTATAAATACCGTTAAAAAATTTGCCATCAGCAGGACTACAAAAACACTTGCCTGCTAATTTCACTTAAATACATCTATAAATTGGAAAAAAGTGCTAAGATATTTGTAGCCGGACATAGAGGAATGGTGGGTTCGGCTATCCATCGTAAGTTAGTTAAAGAAGGTTTTTCTAACATTATTACTAGGACTTCTTCAGAACTTGACTTAAGGAATCAACAAGCTGTAGCTGATTTTTTTGCTCAAGAAAAACCCGATTATGTTTTTTTAGCAGCAGCTAAAGTTGGTGGTATTGTAGCCAATAATACATATAGAGCCGACTTTCTATATGAGAATCTGGCTATCCAGAACAATGTTATACATCAATCATATGTAAATGGCGTAAAAAAATTAATGTTCTTAGGTTCAAGCTGTATCTATCCAAAACTGGCACCACAACCTTTAAAAGAAGAGTATCTGCTTACAGGATTATTAGAAGACACGAATGAACCTTACGCTATTGCTAAAATTGCGGGAATTAAAATGTGTGATGCTTATAGAGCGCAGTACGGTTGTAATTTTATTTCTGTAATGCCAACAAATTTATACGGCTATAATGACAACTACCACCCTCAAAATTCACATGTTTTACCTGCTCTGATCAGAAAGTTTGACGAAGCAAAACGCAACGGCAGTACAGAAGTAGTGATATGGGGAACAGGCGCTCCAATGCGTGAATTCTTATTTGCTGATGATTTAGCAGATGCCTGTTATTTTTTAATGCAAAATTATAATGAATCTAATCTCATTAATATAGGTACGGGAGAAGACCTAACTATCAAAGATTTAGCCTTAATGATCAAGGATATAGTAGGATTTGAAGGAGTATTAACTTTTGATACAAGCAAACCTGATGGAACTCCAAGAAAGCTCATGGATGTTTCAAAACTGCACAATTTAGGATGGAGACATCAAATTGAATTAGCAGAAGGATTACAACTTGCATATCAGGATTATTTAAGTAAAATATAGTTTATAACTCTTTTAAACAAAAAAGGCTGTTTGGTAATCAAACAGCCTTTTTAATTATCATAGAATATGATTTAAATTAAAAATCGTAATAAATGTTCCTGAAACTACTCCTTAGCCCAAATGTTACCCAATTGGTTTTGTTATTCCATTTACTGTTCTTTTCCTGGCGATAAGTTCCTGCCAGTTCCAGTTTAAGGTTATATTTAGGGTTCAATAAATAAGCTATTTTTCCCTGTATAATATACAAATCTGTTGATAGTCCTTGCCCTATGTGGTTGCCGTAATCTGCTACACGAGTATTATAATTTTTGAATATATCTTTTCCATAATTCTCTCCTGTTCCATCTAAACCATAATTCGCATATAAGAGCTGCCCTTGAAAATCAAATCGTTTAAAGCTATAATTTAATAGACCTAAAGTTTCTCTAAAATTTGCTCCATAAGGATGTGCCAATGGCTGATTATATTGCGAATAGTTTGACATTCGGTCAAAATGTGCATAAGTATAAGGACGTGCTGTATTAAACTCTGCCAGATAATTTAAAGCAGGAACATTGAACAAATCAGAGCCT
Organism: Pedobacter montanisoli; assembly: GCF_022809115.1. GTDB lineage: Bacteria > Bacteroidota > Bacteroidia > Sphingobacteriales > Sphingobacteriaceae > Pedobacter > Pedobacter montanisoli. The sequence continues at coordinate 495,310 of NZ_JALGBH010000001.1, forward strand.
CTAAGCCCTAACTGAATTGCCCATTTATTAGCCCAATAACCTTTATTTGAGAAGAATTCTTTAGCTGTAAATTCATCGAACATAAACTGTCCGTAAACAGCTGTTTTCTCCAATACCTCATATTTAGCATTAAAGCCCAAACGCATCTTATCTGGAGATGTCGTATTCGTACTTTCAACCGATCTTAAGAAAATAAAGGGGTGGACATAATTAAAATCAAAGCCACGTTTACCCTCTACTTCTGCATCTGCCCAGGTTACAGCCTGAAAAAAACCTAAAGATAGTCTGTTAGTTACATTCCAGTCTACATAATGAGCTGCCATCCATTTACCTCGGTCTCCTAACCTTCTGTCTGTAGTTAGCTTGGGTGCTCCCGGATCCAGCATATAAGCAAATATGGTTTGATATTGCACACTTCCTAAACTGGCTCTGATCCTAAAAAAAGAATAGTTTGAAGCCACATCAGATAACAACACAGAGCGATAACCATCTCCTATAAAATTTTTATCATATCCTAATGCAAAGTTAACATACTTACTTGGCGTATAAGATAAAAGGGCAGTAACATAGGTCCAATCCTGTTTATCTGTTCCCAGTTTTCCGAATGACTGCCCCGGAACAACCTGATTTTTAACAATAAAATCATTAATATAATTAGGAAATTTTCCCTGATCTTCAAATCCGTTTAAATAAAACGAAAAGGTTTTTCCAATGTTCCCGCCTATCTGAAAACCTCGTGTGTTTAGCCATGTTGTTCTGTTGGTTTGAAAATCTCTTCCTATTTGAAAATCAGGTAGAAAGTCTGCATAAACACGATACTCTTCATTTTCAATCTGGATTAAATGCTCTTGAAACAGTTTACGATGTACCCAACTTCGTTTATTCAATGTATCTGTTCCATATTTCATTAAAGAGTCGTACTGCTTTTCTAAAAGCGAATCATCCGAATAAAATCCTCTTATGGAAGAGTGAAATTTACTCTTTGTATCATATACAGACCTGTTTAATTTCTGATAAAATTGATAGTCTAAAGGAATATTCTGATTGGGAGTTGAAATTTGAGCCTGAACATTAAAAATAAAAACAGACAGAGCAAAAACCAACAGTAGTTTTTTTTTAATCATTTTTAGGGGCATCTAGTTCTTCGAAAATGGAGTTTTTACTTTTATATTCTATCACAATTCCTTTCATTGCAATAACCACTTGTCTGTCATCATTTTTCTTAGCAAATTCCAGCAGATTATAGATCTGGTCTTCTACTTCATTAAAGTGATATTCTCTAACTTTGCCTATCATAATTTGCTGGTGATGTGTAGGCATGGTATTTTCATTATCGTTTAGCAATTCTTCAAATAGTTTTTCTCCCGGCCTTAAACCTGAATATTGAATTTTTATATCTTGATTTGGGACCAAGCCTGCCAGTCTTATCATCTTCTTAGCCAGTTCTACTATTTTTACAGATTTACCCATGTCAAACACATAAATCTCACCACCTTTACCCATACAACCTGCTTCCAGAACCAGTCTGCAGGCTTCGGGTATGGTCATAAAAAAACGTGTTATTTCAGGATGGGTTACTGTAACCGGACCGCCTTTTTCAATCTGTTGTTTAAATCTTGGGATCACAGATCCATTAGAGCCCAAAACATTCCCAAAACGCGTAGTAATGAATTTAGTTATAGGTTTTACATCTAAATCATTGATATAACTTAAGCCATTTCTATAAATAGCATCACGGTTTGATAAAGAATTATTTAAAGATTGAACATAGATCTCGGCTATACGTTTTGACGCACCCATTACATTAGTAGGGTTCACCGCTTTATCTGTAGAAATCATTACGAATTTCTGCACCCCATGTTTAACCGAAAGATCTGCTATTGTTTTGGTACCTAAAACGTTTACTTTAATTGCTTCAGAAGGATTGTCTTCCATTAAAGGCACATGCTTATATGCTGCAGCATGATAAACGTAATGAGGCTTGTAAGTCTCAAAGAGATGCTCCATCCGCTGCTGATCTCTTACATCTCCAACAAAAGCGTGAAAATTGGTGTGTTTATGTTCTTCTTCCAGCTCTAAGTAAATATGATGTAGGGCAGTTTCAGACTGATCGCATAAAATAATGAGGCTTAAATCAAATTTAATAAGTTGCCTTACGATTTCGCTTCCGATAGAACCTGCAGCTCCTGTAATTAGGACGCGTTTAGATTTTAACTGATTCTGAATACCTGCTGTATCCATCTCTATTTGCTTACGGTTAAGCAAATCTTCAATATTGATATTCTGTATCTGTGTCTGATGTAATTTCCCGCCAATCCATACGTCTGCAGGAGGTATATTTAGCGCTACCACATCATTTTCTAAACATACATCAACAATTTGGTTTTTTCTTTCGTTAGGAATGGTATAAGATGCAAAAATAATTTCGTCCAACTCATGATCACGAATAAGATCCTCCAAATTAGCAGCATCAATAATTTTTATACCATCTATTGTTTTCCCAATTTTTCTTTCATCATCATCAACAAAAGCAATAATGGTTTTATTTACGCGTCCGTCATGATCAAAAGTTCTCTTAGTTGCTAGACCAGCTTCTCCAGCACCATAAATAACAACTTTTCTTTTATCCAGATTAAGATTTTTAATGTAAAGGAAGAAATATTTTACCAGTACCCTATATGTTATTAAAAGCAAGAAAGCAGCAAGAGTATTAACAACAATTATAGCATTGGAAATTAAGGGCGTCCCTCTGAATATTGTAACCGCAAAGTTCAGAAACAGAAACAATCCATTACTAATAACCACAGCAAATAATACCCTGAAAGTATCTTGTGCACTGGTGTAACGAATTATACCTGAGTATGTCTTTACATTAAAGAATACCAGAAAATTTATGCATGTTAAAATTAAAGCATTTACATTAAATTCCTGAACATTAACTTCATTTAATGCAAAATTGAGTTTAATAGCATATGCTATAATTAAAGATACCAGACAAATAAATATATCCAGCAAAAAAATAATCCATCTGGGCACTATGTTTATTTTCATAAACAATCCAAATACGTTTAAAAATATGTCTATAAAAGTAACATTAATATGTCATTTAACAAAAAAATCATCATGTTGTTTAACGAGATTGAATTTAATACGTTGCTTTTTCTTCTCTTCTAAATAGAATCTTACCATCAAATAAACACATATTACAACCAATACCAATATAAAGATATAGACATGAGACTTGGCAAGAAGAGAGAGGAGTACAATGTTAATTATCAACTGACTAACAACATATATAGATGACACATATAAGTGAGGAAGTGTTAAATATCGGACCAAATATTGATAAAGATGACTATGATGAGCTTCGAATATATTCTCTCCTTTTATTTTTCTAAAGAAAACCGTAAATAAAGTATCTATACCATAAATTAAGAGTAAAAATAGATAGGAAACATTTCCGGTTTTTAGAATAAGCTGCCCCATAAAAAAAAGGGTTATAAAAGCAATCCCTATACTTCCCACATCTCCTGCAAAGCATTTTGCTTTTCCTCTGAAATTAAAAAAGTTAAAAACAATCAAAGACAATCCTGTTACGACCAGCAATTGAGCAGAGGTAAATTGTACAATATTAGAATTAATATAGTAAAATGACAGAATTGCCAATAAACTATAGCCACCTGTCATACCATTAATTCCATCCATAAAGTTGTACGCATTTATGGTAGCAATAATGAAAACACCAATAAAGCACAAGTATGCTATAGGTAAATCAAGCAGCTTAAATTGACAAAGCAGTAAAACCGCTGCTACTGCATGAAATATCAACCGGGTTCTAAAATTTACATTTATGACATCATCCAGAAAACTTATTATCGTTAGTAAGAACAAGCCAGCTAAAAAATAATAATTATGAAAAGAAAAAAGAAAAACACTTATTAAAATGCTAATAATAAATATAATTCCGCCACCTCTTATAGTTTGCTGATAGCCTGTTAGGCTACGATTTTCAAATTTCCTGTAATTTACAAACTTATATTTTTCAGCAAGTTTTATGTATATCCATTCTATTAAGAATAGAGATATCAATAAAATGGTATACTCTAAAATGTTATCCATATATCGTTATTGTGAACGATAGTTTCTTAGTTCTATTTGAAAGTTATCTACTACTTTTTGAGGATTCCATCCTAATAGTTTTCTTGCTTTTGTATCGTTAAATGTAAGATCAGAGGTTATTTTGGTTATTTTTTTTGAGTTAACGGGAAAACTTACCGCCATATCTCCAAAAATAGCTAAAAGTTTTGCTATCCAATAGGGCATATTAAGATTTTCTTTTCTTCCAAACTGTTTTGCAATATGTTGTGATAGTTCCTTAAAAGTTGGATGATATCCATCGGTAAGGTTATATACACCTCCAATTGTTGCCACTTTAGGAATAATCCTGGCTACATCTTCTGCAATTACCATACTTTTTTTTGCTTTACCTCCTGAGATATTAAAATAATATCCTCTTTTTATTCCGTTTATCATTACTCCCAGATTACCCGGCGGATTTGTTCCCACCAGCAAAGGCAGCCTTAAGATACTGCATATTACATTGTGTTTTTTACACCACTCTTCTACAACTTGTTCTGCTTGTATTTTACTTAGCCCATAAGGATCATTAGCCTTTAGCGGATAGTTTTCATCTATATCTGTTCCATGTTCAAGACCATATGCCGCTACCGAACTGATAAACACAAATGATTGGGGTAAAGTAGGGGCTTGTTCCAGGCCTTTTAAAAGGTTTTTAGTGCCCTTTACATTTACATTAAAAAATGCTTCATTTTCTGCTTCTGTACGAGGTGTTATATGGGCTTTGGCTGCAGCATGAACAACAATATCAAAATCTATAAAATTATTTGGTATCCCCAGAGATAGGTCAAGGTTATAATCTGTGTGTTCTCTGCCCAGCCCATATACTGAATGACTTTCTTCTAAAATGTGTGATAAGATCTGACCGAAATAGCCTTTTATTCCCGTAATAAGTATTTTCATCTCATATATCTAAGGGTTGTATTAACCACCCACGTTATAAAATATACAATTCCACGTATATAACTAAAGCCCATCTTACGGGTAAACATTCCATATACTTCTTTAGCCGACTTAAATTTATTAATAGACAAAGAACCACTTGTAAGCCTATAATGCATAAGATTATAAGGGACCTTATACCCTGTTCCTATTCGTTTTAGTAAATCGAGCCAGAGCATAAAATCATCATAATAGACATCTTTCATATAAAAAACACCCGTTTTGCTTCTCCATATCATTACAGTTGAAGTTGCAATATAGTTATTCGTTAAAATTCTTTTATAGGTAGCTGTTTGAGGAAGTTTCTCTCTTCTTAAAGGCTTTTTAGAATCTTTAACAAACCTATCAAAATCTGTATAAGAAAAATAACTGTTGTTTTGCTTCATAAATTCAACCTGAAGCTTCAGCTTCTCAGGCTCCCACAAATCATCTACATCTAAAAATGCTATAAAATTGCCCTTGGCAATGCCCAAAGCATTATTTCTAGTCTGAAAAGCCTTTGAATTAATCTTATTTTTATGAACCTTTATTCTTTCGTCTTTAGCTGCAATATCCTTCAGTATATTATATGAGTTATCAGTTGAACAATCATCCACTAATATCCACTCCCAATTAAGGTAAGTTTGGGCCAATACAGTTTCCAGAGTCTGTAATAAATACCTCTCTGCATTGTAAACGGGCGTAATAATAGAAATCAGGTATATATCCATTATTTAATTGAGAAAATGACTGAGCAGCGTTTATTTATCGTCATTTCTAAATATCATTTAAAGGTTATTCTGAAACCGCTCGTTTTTCATAATAGAGGAAGATTTGCATTGTAAATAGCTGTATCGTCATTTTTCTATTGCAATACTATTACTTCTGCATAAAAGACAAATATAATTAATATGTGATAATATCATCACAGCCAGCATACTAACAAATATTTAAAATATTGACACAAAACATCCCTTAAATCCTATCTATAAAAAGTTTACATTTGAATACATTTAAAGATTGTGAAAAAGTTATTAGGTAATACGGATTTAGAAGTTAGTCAAATCGCATTTGGAGGCAATGTTTTTGGCTGGACAATAGGAGAAAAAGAATCATTTGAACTCCTTAATATATATGTAGGAAAGGGTCATAATTTTATAGACACAGCCGATGTTTATTCTACATGGAAACCAGGCAATAAAGGAGGAGAATCTGAAACAATAATTGGAAATTGGCTTAAAAAACATAAAAACAGAGATTCTATTATTATTGCTACTAAAGTTGGTGGTATAATGAGTAATGACAGGAAAGGTTTAAGCTCGAAATATATCATTGAAGCTGTTGAAGATTCTTTACAAAGGTTAAGCACAGACTATATTGATTTATATCAATCTCATTATGATGATATAAACACCCCTATTGAAGAAACGTTGAATGCATATGAACATCTGATCAAAGCAGGAAAGGTGCGCTGGGTAGGAGCCTCTAATTTTTCTAAAGAGCGATTAATATTATCCCTTAAAACTTCTGTTGAAAATAATCTACCAACCTACCAATCTTTACAGCCTGAATATAACTTGTATGACAGAGAGAATTATGAACGTGATTTTGAGCAAACATGTTTGAAATACAATTTAGGAGTAATTACATATTTTTCTCTCGCAGCTGGCTTTTTAACGGGTAAATACTATAAAGGTGTTGATCCTGAAAAGAGCGAAAGAGGAAATCGCATGAAAAAATACTTAAATGAGCGGGGGGCCAGAATTATAAATGGATTAACTTCTATTGCGCAGGAATATCAGGTTACAGAAGCAACAATAGCAATTGCCTGGTTAGTTTCAAAAAAGAGCATAACATCTGCCATTACAAGTGCAACTAATCCGGCTCAGCTTAATGAATTATTGAAAGCTACCGAACTTAGCCTGTCAGCAGAAAATATAGCTTATTTAGATGAAGTTAGCAGGTACTAGAAGCCCTGCTAACTTATAACTTCTTTATTTTTCGTCTATAAATTGCCTGAACCAGATTTCAAGGTTTACTATTGCCCGCAATTCACGTGTATAGTTCTTTGTCCCTTCAATATGATCATTGATCATTTTAACAATGAGATCTTGCTTAAAGATATTTCTTGATTTAAAGCTTTCACTGGATAAAGTATTTATTAAAAAGGAGCTTAGCTTATTTTTGAACCATTCACCAACCGGAACAGTAAACATCTGTTTCTTTCTATAGACATGCTCTTCAGAGAAATGACGTAAAGCAAGTTTCTTAAGAATGTATTTTGTATCCTTATTCTGAAGTTTTTTATTACCTGGAACTTTCATCATCATTTCAAAGAACCTGTAATCTAAAAACGGACTTCTTGTTTCCAGTGAATTAGCCATAGCCATTTTGTCTGGCTTTACCAGATTGTTACCCGGAAGTAATTGCACAGTATCAAAATAAAGCGCCTGGTTTATTTTATCCTTATTAGAAGACCTGGAAATTACATCAATAAAAAGCTGAAAAGCTCCTTCATCATCAATAGTTTCTTTAAAAGCATCTGTGTAAAGCTCATTGATGTAGCCCCCTTCTTTAAATAAGGAGATAGAATCGAAAAAGTCTTTTGATGCACAATCATGTTCCTCTAAGGATAAATATTTAAGGTAACCTGCAAATAATTCATCTCCCCCATCGCCAGTTAGCACCAATTTATGATCCTGAGCGGCAAAACCAGCAACTATATAGGTTGGGATAAAAGAAATATCTCCATGTGGCTGATCATTATACCAGGTTGTTTTAGCCCATAAGTCTACTATATCTGCTTCCAGCGTTTTTTCATTATAATTTAAGCTGTATTTATCTGCGATATACTTAGCATATGTCGACTCATCAAATTCTTTTTCTTTAAAGCCTATGGTATAAGTATTAAACGGCTGCCCAGTAATTTGACTCATGTATGCACATATCAAACTCGAATCTAATCCCCCACTAAGAAATGCTCCAACTGGTACATCACTTCTTAATCTAATTTTAGTGGCATCTAATAACAGTTGATCTATTTCTTCTAAATATTCAGCATCTGATTTAGCCTCGTCTTCAGCAATGTTCTCTATTTCCCAGTACTTAACTTTTTCTATTTTGTAGCTACTTAAGTCTATACTGTAAAAATGTCCGGGCAAAACATGATTTACATATTTAAAGATTGTTCCCGGTATTGGCACATAATTATAAATCAAATAATTATGAATAGATTGATTACTTATAGTTCCGTCAAAATCTTTGTACCGCAAAAAAGTTTTTATCTCTGATGAGAATAAAATATTGTCATTTTTCTGATAGATGTATAAAGGCTTAACACCTAACCTGTCCCGATAAAGCAATACTTTATTTTGCAGTTTATCTATGATCGCTATTGCGAACATGCCATTTAACTTTTTAACAAACTCACTTCCAAAAGCCTGATATGCGATGAGGAGAACTTCAGTGTCTGAGTTAGTTTTAAACTGAAATCCCATAGCGCTTAGTTCTTCTTTAAGCTCTATATAATTATAGATTTCACCATTTTGAACCAAAGCAATATTCCCATCTTCAGAAATAAAAGGTTGATGGCCACTGGCAATATCAATAATGGAAAGTCTTGTATTGAGAATAAATGAATTGTTATACTCAAAAAAACCGAAATCGTCAGGTCCTCTATGATGAATTGACGCCGCAAAATCCTTAATTACAGAAGCATTATGTCCTTCTTTACTAACTAAACCAGCTATTCCGCACATATTATTTTTATATATTTGCAAATATAATGGTTTAGTCGTCTTTGCGATATTGTTTCTTCTTCAATAATGATTTTATTTTTTGATAAGCTTTTATCTTTTATTGCGCTCGTAATACTTATGCCCATATTAATTATAGTGGCTGTACTTATTAAAATAGACTCTAAAGGCCCTGTTTTTTTCAGGCAGGTAAGGGTAGGGAAAAATCGGATTAATTTTAAGATTTATAAATTCAGATCAATGTTTACAGACACTAAACGCTTTGCTGGCGATATGAGCTCTGTTAACAAAGAGTTAAGTAAGGAAGAGCTGATGAAACTGAGGGGTTCTTTTGTTACCAAAAACAATGCAGATTCAAGAATTACAAAAGTTGGAAAATTCATCAGGAAAACCAGTATTGATGAACTTCCACAGCTCTTAAATGTACTTTTAGGCGATATGAGTCTGGTAGGCCCCCGACCTGATACTCCTATTCAAGAAATAGATTATACCAGTGAACAATGGGTTAAAAGGAGTCTGGTAAAACCTGGAATAACCGGTTTAGCTCAGATAAGTGGCAGAAGTAACCTGAGTTTAGAAGAAACCATCAGATTAGACTTAGAATATGTTGATAAGTATAGCTTAAAGCTATATTTAAAGATCATTTTTAAAACATTTAGCCAAGTAATATTAGCTAAAGGAACCAATTAGTTCATTAACTATCTGGTTAATTTTTTGCTTAAACTGAATATGGTGTTGCTGCAATTCTATTTGGCTTAAGGTATTATATTTTATTTCCTGGTTTCTTATTGCATTAATTTCTTTTTCAAGATTATCTATATCGTTATCAAACTGTTTAACAAAAGTTCTCGATAATATAACCATAGAAGAACCCAAGCGCACATGTTCTGCCAGTACTTCTTTTCCTGATATCTTACCGCCAGACAAGCTTGCAATTCCCCCTATGCCAAATCTGATATTTTTTTGCTTGATCTTTTGCACCATATAATCAACCAGACCACAGCTTAATAATTCAAACATAAACTGAAGATTAAGTCCCAGATGAAGGTCATTAAGCCCTATATGTACTTCATCTATCCCCTCAACAGCTAAAATATCATCTATTCTTACCAATGCTTCTGGCGTTTCGATTAAAAGGCAAACCTTAGCTCTTTTATTAACAATCTTAATAAATTTCTGAACTTCCTGTGCTGTTTTAAAATAGGGTAGCATTACTATATCTGCACCTTCATTAACAATCTGGTCAATCTCCTTCTGGCTTTCTGAATGTATGGGATTAGTTCTGACTAAAAGAAGGCTTTTAGTTAATACCGCTTTTACTTTTGAAATATCAGCTATAGAGTGATGCAGACTTATTACCGTATCAAGATGTCCTTGCCTTTCTGTTTTTCCTAAGGTTTCCAGATCTATAAAAATTCGCTCTACGCCAATTTTGTCATAGATCTGAGCCCTTTCCGGTGTATTCTCTATAATTAAGAACTCCATAATTTATCTTTCAGAATATCTAAAATTTTATGAGCTGCACCATTTTTATAGAAATGATCATACTCTTGTTTATTTATCTCTTCTTTTATAGTCTGACTTAATACAGCATTCAATGCTTCATAATCAGGAGCATATTTAAAAGGTGGTTGAGTAAACTCAGGCCAGAAATAATTCTGATCAGGGTCATAGTTATATGTCACAACCTTCTTATCACAAACCAGTGCCTGAACTGCTACCGTAGAATTGTAGGTTAAACATAAATCACAAAGAGCAATAGCTTCTAATATCCCCAGTTCACTGTTATCATAATAGTAGTACCCCTTTTTATCCTGTATATACGGAAGATAATTATTTATAGAATCACTTACAGGATGTGGCCTTAACAACACACTTACGTTATTGGTTTCTATAAGTTGATTCAAAATTCTGAACATAGGCTGATTGATCAGGTCCAGATCTCTTATCTCTTTAATTGTAAGATTATCATTCCACACATAATATAAGGTGGGGCAAAACAAAATTAACTGCGAAGATGAAGGGATATTTAATTTATTACGTAGTATTACGCTGTCGATTTCTTTAACCTGCTTCACAGTATCATCAAACACTGGCTGGCCAACAGGTAAAATTTCTTTTTCTATCCCCTTATTTTTAAGTTTGTTTACAACACTTTCATTCAATACACCTATATAATCAGCTGAAGGCAGAGGATATCCATCACCAAAAAGATCCAATAGTTGCATGGATTTAATCTTTAGCTCTTTTGCTGCTGCCAAGGCTGCTGCTTCAAATCTTGGCGAATTAGTTGTAAAAACCAGATCAGGATTTAGAAATTTAAATATTGTTTTAAGACTTTCTACAGGTAGAAAACTTTGTCTACCCATTTTTTTATACCGATCAAGTGCTCTTTCCTTACCATATTCTGTAACCGCATCAAACAAAGAAAGCCCCAGGTAAAAAATAGTATCGCTTTTTCTTAATCCCAATACAGGATTATAATTTTCTTCAAATAATGAAAGGCCGTATTCAAGAATCTGGTCTATATTCTCATCAAACAAGTGTATGAATTCTGGTAATGCTATAATTCTAACTCCTTCTATTCCTTCTTTAGGCAATGCTTTTACTGCAGTAGTAAGTGGAATTAAAATAATCTCAAATATCTTCTCTTTAACCAGTATTGGGATTACCGATTTAACAAGCTCTATGTGCCCTCCTCCATAGCAAACAAAAACCAGCTTTTTCTTATTGATAAGCATTTTCAATTTTATCTACAACTTTTACAATATTAAAAACATTGATTACGCTTTCTCTTGCGTGCTTACCCATTTCATAGCGTAAATCTGTATCTTTAATTAGCTCTTCTATTCTTTCTGCAACCTCCTGTTCATTTCCAATGGTTACCAAAAATCCTTCGTTGTTTTTGGCCATTTCCGGAATACCGCTTAATCTGCTGGCGATGAAAGGATGTCCGTAAGCCATTGATTCTAAAATTGCATTAGGGAACATCTCTCCCTCTGTTGATAATAATGCAAAAATATCAAATCCAGCATTTAGCATTTCTGCATCTGTTCTAAAGCCCGTAAAGATTGTTCTGTCTGTTATACCAAAATCTTTTGCCAGTTTATTATTACTTTCAAAAGTTTCGCCTTCTCCTACCAGTACTGTATATAAATTATCGTATTTCTTATATAGGAGATTAAATGCCTTAATAAGAATATCGTGACCTTTAACTCCCATCCTTCCTATTATTCCCACAACAAAAGCATCTTCAGGAATATTTAATTCTTCTCTGATTGCTTTACGTCTGTCATCTATTTTTGAGATATCAAATCTTTCCAGATCTACCCCATTGTAAGTAATTGTGATCTGTTCTTTTTTTACGCCAAAAGACATTAGAATATTCTGTGTAAACTCACATACAGCAAACAGATGTGCAGGATAACCTTTGTATATCCAGTTTCTCCATTGATAATTTTCTCTAAGCTCCACTCCTCTGCAACTATGAAAAAATTTGATTTTCTTTTTTACTGATAAAAAACGGCTGGCAACGTAAGCAAGATATAAAGTAGCTGCATTATGTGCGTGAACAATTTCTATCTCATTTTCTTTAAGAAAACTTCGTAATGCTTTTATTGCTTTAATTACACTGAATAAATTTCTTTTATTAATGGCCAGTTCTGGTATTATTGACACCTGAAATCCCTTAGATTTAATCTTAGGCACTAACATACCTCCGCTGCAACATAACACAACATCATGTCCACGTTTCCTTAATTCTTCAGATATAGTCAATGTTTGAGAACCAGGTCCGTTATCTTCAAAAGCGCCTCTAATTTGGAGTATTTTCATTAATAATTATTTGATGTTTTTTTAACCATTCGTTAAGTATGTAAAGAGAAAAGATTTCATTTCCCAGCTCTAAAGAATTCTTATTTGCTAATAACCAGTTTATATGTTCTTTAGATATTACATTTTCAGGGATAACATTAGTGGTTTCAAGCGTATGCTCAATATGTTTACCTAGTTTAGAGTTTCTGATCCAGGTATTTAAAGGCACTCTGAAACCCTTTTTGGGTTTATAAGCGATATCTCCGTTCACATATTTCTTCGTCAGCTTTCTTAATCCTGTTTTTCCATAAAAAAGATTTATAAAGTTAGTGGAAGAAAGTCCCTTAGAAAGTTCAAACAATCGTTTATTTAAAAAAGGCACTCTGATTTCAAGTCCATAGTACATTGAACTCAGATCTGTTTTAACCAAGAGTTTTTTCTGCAATGTAGTATCTATTTCTTCATACATTGTTTGTTGCCAGGTTTTATCTATCTCATGTGTTTCCGGCTCATAATTTAACAGGCTAAGATTATACATAAATGGCCCTTTGGGTTTATGAATATCATTTAGCATATTACCCAAGGTTTTAACCTTGTTATTATGCGGTGCCAATGTGCGTAATATTTTATGAGCAAAGCCAAACAACGGCTTATATTTTAAAACCCTGTAATGGGTATAGCCTCCAAATAACTCATCGCCTCCATCACCCGAAAGTGCCGCTTTTACGTGTTTCTTAACATTTTTTGAAAGAAACAGTAAGGGCAACATAGCCGGATCATATACAGGTTGGTCAAGGCAATCTATAAGTTGAGGCAGTTCGTTTAAGAGATCATCTTCTGAGAAAGTAAATATATGGTGGTCTGTATCAAATTTCTCTGAAACTATTTTTGCATATTTTGTTTCATCATATCTTTTTCCTTCTGCATAACCAATTGAAAAAGTCTTTATTTTTTTCTTAAGCTTAGATGCAAAATAGGTTACAAGAGATGAGTCTATTCCTCCGCTTAATAACACCCCTACTTCAACATCCGCATCTAATTCCAGGCCTACCTGCTTAGATAAAACGCTTTCTATATCCTCTAAAGATGAGTTTTGGCTGTCATTTAACTGCATTTGATATACAATCTCTGGTTGCGTTTCCCGTTTAAATCGAATTACAGCACCTCTTTGTACAGTTTGTATCTCTTCTATCAGTTTTTCTCTATAGGGATAACCATGTGAAAAATACTCTGTTAAAGCCTTCTGATTAATTACATAAGGAATTTTCTTCTCTTTTATATAAGTAAATAAGGTTTTCCATTCAGAAGCAAAAGCAAAGTCAAACACTGTATTGATATAATACAGTGGTTTTATGCCGAATAAATCACGCCCTAAAAAAACTTCACCGGTTAAAGCATTATATATTGAAAAAGCAAAGATACCATTTAAGAGGTCTATGCATTCCGGCCCTTTCTGATGAAAAAGTTTTAACAATACCTCTGTATCTGAAGTTGTCTCAAATTTATATCCATCTTTAATTAACTGGGCTCTCAGGTCTTTATGATTGTAAATCTCTCCGTTAAATACGATAGTCAGTTCCTGAAAAATAATGGGTTGTGCTCCGGAAGTAAGATCCACTAAACTTAACCGCACATGACCAAAGGCATAACCATCTTTTAAGATCTTTCCATCTCCATCAGGCCCTCTATGGTGTAAATTGTCAATAAGTTTATTAAGTATGGGTAAAGCTTTTTCGCTGGTGTCGTAAAATCCAATTATTCCACACATATATGTTTAATTATACTTTAATAATGTAAATACAAAGACTGTTATTAACAGGAGATCAAACAGGTAGACCAATGAGAGTTCTTTTCTAAATTTCAGCATAATAACCTGAACTGTTTGCGATAAAACAATATGAACAGAAAGGGTTGAAATAACTACTCCCATCATTCCATATTTATCTACCAAAAAATAATTAAGTGCAACATTTAACAAGCATGCAATAAAGGTCATTTTTAATAAATATTTCCCTCTGTTCTCTATAATGGCTGTTTTAATTAAAAGCAGGAACTTGCCTAAAAAATAAATATTTATTGTGGCAAACATCAACACCGCTCCCGTTTCTGGAAATGGGTCAAATACTTTCTTAGTAAAAATTAAATAGAGAAATTCTTTTCCGTAAAAAGAACAAGCAATATAAAGGCCAATCGTTATAACAAAAATAAATAAGGTAAATTTTTTAAAGTGCGGAACTATTTTATCCTTTGAATTTGCAATTTCATTAAAAAATAAAATTGTGAACGAGGTCATTACCAACGACTGTATAACATCAGGGATTTTAATAATGTTATTGTATATTGTTATGGCTCCTGCTCCTAACGATGCGATAAAAGCAAAGTTTACGTAAAGATTTACCTGCAGAAATACAGTGGATAGGAAATAGCTAAAATTATGTAATATGCTTTTCTTAAAGTGCCTTAAAGAAATATGAAATAAATGTTTTAAAGGAAAATTATTTCTATAATCTATTGAAGACAGCTGCATAAATGACGTAACCAAATAGGACAGAACCGTACAGATAGCATACACGTACAGAAGTAGATCTACACGGAAAAAATAGTAAACAATAAGAATAGCAATAATCTGGAACAAGTTCCAGATAGTCATATTAGATGCAGAAATGAAAAACTTTTCATTGTACTGGTTCAAGAGCGTAAATATCTCTGTTAATGGTATCAGAAAAAGCAATGGAAACATTAACAGCATAAGGTGATTGCTGTGCATATACAGCTCATCATTCGCCCCTGGTGCAAAAACATGTAATATTCCTTTTGAAAAGAAAATGACTGATATACCTAAAAAAATAGACAATACATTTACTGCAGATATGGTACGAATAGCTTCAACAATCTGCATTTTACGTTTGCCATGCTTTGCCACCCGAGGAATTAATGTATTTGAAAATAAAGAATCTACAATATTATTGGACCAGAACCAATAAATATTAGTTACTAATATAATGGCATCAGTAAGGTAGTTAGCACCAAAAAATACCGTCAGTAATTGTATCCTTAAAAAGCCTAATATCTTTCCTAAAAGGGATGTAGTAAATATTTTTGTAACCTTCTTAATCATTAACAACCAGTAAGTTTTTCATGGCTAAACAAATGCCTATAAATGTGAATATATAAAGGTTAAAAACTCCGTTAAATAAAAAATCTTCAAAAAAGGAATAAGCAAACAGAATTGCTAAAGAAAGGCCAAGGCCAATAAAAATCTGATAGTTGGTTTCATTCAGATCTTTTACCTTATTGGCTTTTATCCACGAGCGAAAAATATGGACGAGGAGAGTTAAGTAAATAATTAAGCCAACAAAACCCAACTCTGTTAACAGGTGGGCAAAAGTATTATGGGGATGCGGATAACTTAATACAGTGTAGGTTGAATTCATAAATACATTATTACTTGCTCCCTGCCCCATTCCAAAGGGGTGTACCAGAAATAAATCCCAAGCTTGCTGTAATAACGCAATCCTCTCTAAATTAGAAAAGTTGCCTTCCGTATCTGTTATATCCAGAAAGTAATCTGTATTTAATAAATAACCTAATGCATATATAGAAACTGCCAATACAGCTGTAATTGCCAGGAAATATTTCAGTTTCTTATTCATTTTGTTCAGCCAGAAAACCCTCCAGATAATTATCAATCCACCTAAACCTAAGGCTGCCCTGGAATCATGAATATGAATAATCAATAGTCCTAAAAAAACACATATAAATACCCCTATTGTTTTTTTTTCCAGCAGTTTCTGATATCTTGATAAGGGGTAGATAATTAGTGTAAATAAGGCTATAATAGCATAGTAATTAATGGCTGATGACTGGTATTCATTATAATTAACAATGCTTAACAATGCAAGCATTACGCCCGCAACAACAAGCCCATTAAAGATTTGGGTCAATTTTTCTCTTGTATCTACCAGGGTGTAAATTAGATACATCAAGAGTACTGAAATAATAAGCTGGACAATTTCAGTAAAATACCTGAAGTAATCTATTGCCCAGAAAATTGTAAGAGAGGCGTAGGCTACCCAGAAAATGAGCAGCAGGGTAATTTTAGTTATTTTTAAGTGAGTGGATTTATCTTTTAGTACTTTATAAAATACAACCGGCAAAACACAGATTAAAACAACAGCAGAAAAATACTCATCCGCTGCTGCTGCAAATGCAATATAATACTGTATAATCCTTATTGGTGATAAGTAAAAGCAGAGTATAATCAGAATACCCAATATGAAATCCGCTATCCAGGTCATTTATATCTGGTAATATTTTTTATACCATTTAATAAAAGCCTCCATGCCTTGTTTTATATCAGTTTTTGGGCTATAGTTTAATTTTTTTGTTGCTTTATCTATGTTTGCTGAAGTACGCTTAACATCTCCAGGTTGCTCAGGAAGATAATTTTTTAAAAATTCTTTACCTGTAATGCCCTCTATTATATGAATATAGTCCATTAGTTTTACAGGTGTATTATTACCTAAATTGATCACATTGTAAGGTTCATGGTTCACCGCCTCTAATGAAGCAACAATTCCAGTTACAATATCATCTATATAAGTAAAGTCTCTGTAAAGTTCTCCACCTCCATAAATATCTATCGGTTTTTCATCGTATAACATATTTAAAAACTTAAAATATGCCATATCTGGCCGCCCAAATGGACCATAAACAGTAAAAAACCTCAATCCAATAGAGTTTATTCCATATAAATGACTATAAGTGTATGCCATTAACTCATTTGCTTTTTTGGTTGCGGCATATAATGATATAGGGGTGTCAACATTATCTTTTTCAGAAAAGAATTCTTTATCGCTATTGCCGTAAACAGATGAGCTTGAGGCGTAAACGAGTTTATTTATACTGTTTTGCCTGCAAATTTCAAGAACATTCAAAAAACCCTCTAAATTTGACTTTTGATAAGCCAACGGGTTCGTAATAGAATAACGTACACCAGCTTGTGCTGCCAGATTAATAATTAATGAGGGCTTTTCATTCTCAACCAATTTATTCAGGTTATCATACTCACACAAATCAATTTTACTAAATTTAAAATTATTGTGATTTTTAAGTATTGCAAGCCTATTTTCTTTTAATGAAATATCATAATAATCATTGAGATTGTCTATACCTGCTATTTCATGCCCTAATGAAAGAAGGCTTTGAGTTAAGTGAAATCCTATGAAACCGGCAACCCCGGTAATTAATATTTTCATTCAATAATTATTTAAATACTCGTCCATCCTCCATCTACCATCAAATTATGCCCCGTTATAAATGAAGCATCATCTGACAACAGGAAACTAATTGCTGGAGCTATTTCTTCTGGTCTTCCCATTCTGCCTAAAGGCGATTTCTCACTATACCGTTTTATAAATGATGGATGCTGCTGTTTTTCATCAATAATACCTCCGGGCGAAACACAGTTTACTCTTACATTGTTCTTACCATAATATGAAGCTAAATACCTGGAAAAATTAATGATCCCTCCTTTAATGGCCGAATATGCTGCCGGAGAAGTTCCGCCGTATTCCTGATACAGCGAAAAATCATTACCTACAACTCCGTAAATAGATGCAATGTTTACAATAGCTCCCGAGTTTTGTTGTTTCATGATCTCTAATACCTGCTGACAGATATAAAACACAGCATTTAACTGCATATCCACATTTTTTTGCCATGAAGTATAAGGAATTTCCTCGAATTTAGTGCCCCAATCATTTGTTCTTGGATATGCCAGATTTACCAATCCGTCTATGCGATTATAAGTAGCCTTAGCATAGGTTATTAATTGGTCTATATCTTCTTTCTCAGAGATATTTCCTTCAAAAAAATCAAAGCTGTTATCTTTAAAATCTGTGCGGTGTATGTCTGTACCTATTACCTTAGCTCCTTTTTTGATTAGGTCTGCTGTAGCAAGCTGGCCTAATAACCCTGATGAACCGGTAATTATAATTACTTTGTTTTTTAAGGAACTCATCTACTTACTATAATAAAATTACTTTTAGGTATTAATTGTATTTTCTGAAAACAGGTTTAATTACTTTTGATTTCAGGTATTCGTTAATATCACCGTCAACCGCTTTTTTGATAACCTCTAATGAGTTTCTTACAGCGTTTAAAGTTAATTCTAACTCTTCTTGCTGATGTGCATAAGAAAGCGCTAAGTAAGGCATTAACACGCCATTGCTAACCATTTCCTGTGCATATAAAGTTCTTAAAGGCAACGATACATTACCATTATTATCTTTAACCACATAATTTGGTGAACAGGCATAACCCTCAACCATAAAATTATGTTCAAGGCCCAGATCTTTAGCTATATTATTCATTCCTGTCTTAAGCTGCTCTCCAAATTGCCAGAAATGATTAACCACATTATCTCTTTGTAATATTTCTACTGTTTTAATAAAGGCTCCTAATGCGCTCATTTCAGCACCATGGGTAGTAGAGGTCAGAAATAATCTTTCTGCTCCTTCTTCTAAAATACCACCTATCTTCATAATCTCGCGTTTACCACCCAAAGCCGCTACTGCAAACCCATTAGCCATCGCTTTTCCGAATGTGCAAAGATCTGGCTCGATGTTAAAATAAGTCTGTGCACCCCGAAGATCCCAACGAAAACCGGTAATCATTTCATCGATAATAAACACGGCGCCATTTTGATGGCATAACGACTTAACCTGATGCAGGAAATCATTCTGAGGTTCAACTGTTGTAGTAGCTTCTAACATTACCGCAGCAATTTCTCCAGGATATTTATCAAATAATTCGTGTAGAGAAGCAATATTATTATAATTAAATCTTAATGTATATTTTCCTCCTTCTTCAGGAATACCTCTATCCATTACTGTTGAACCAATAAACCAATCATCAAAAGAAAAGAATGGTTGTTCTGCCGGAATAGCGATATATTTTTTCCCGGTATAGGCTCTGGCCAGTTTAACAGCCGCAGTTGTAACTGTTGAACCGTGTTTAGCAAATTTAACCATCTCTACAGCCGGAATAAGATCTGTTATCAACTCTGCTGCACGAAGTTCAGTAATAGAAGCTCTTGTAAGGTTATTGCCTTTCATTATCTCCTGATAACATGCATCTGCTATTTCTTTATTTCCATAGCCTATATTTACTGAACGAAGTCCCATGCCATAATCCAGATATTTTTTACCATTCGGATCATACACATAAGCCCCTTCTCCACGCTCTAATATTGAAGGTGCGTTTGAGGGAAATTGATCATCACCTCTTGAGTAGGTATGCGCTCCTCCGGGTATAAGATCATGCAATTTTTTTGAATATTGTTCGTCCATATTATTGTTCCTCGTTTTTTTGCTTATTAAAGTTTGCCCAATACGTTTCGTTCAGGCCTTTATTTATATTTTGCCAGCTGTTTTTAATAATCTCACACACCAGCTCTGCATCGCTTATGTCAATTATCTTATTTCCTATGTGAGTAATCACTTCTTTAAAAAAAGTAGCATCATCTTCATAGTCAAGAGTCATTCTCAGGTCTGTTGCCTGTTCATAGCCAGTTATTTCTATGATTTCTGTATTTCCTTTTTCAAAAATTTTTCCCCAGCCTGTTTCTAGCTTTGAAAGCTCTTTACCTGTAAGGCATTTTTCCAGAAAATCTGCCCGATATCCCATAACATTCATGCCTAAGGGTAATCCTTTAGTCTGTGCAATTTCTCTGCCTTGTTGAAGCTTTTCTATTACTTTTACTGCGGCTTCTGTTGAGCATAAAATATCATCTCCGTCAATTGAAATAATATATTCTATGTTATTTGCTCTTGCACATTCAAGATGTCTGAGCGGTATATTTTCATCAGATCCATAAAATACCGAAACCTCATCTCCAGAAAAAACTTGTTCAAATGTTTTGTTTTCCGGGCTAACTGATGTCGTAATGAAGATCTTTAATACTCCGTTTTTAATTTCTTCTTTAAACTGATGAGCATACCTGTTGGTAAGCCATTTAATAAATGGTTGTCCGGCAGCTTCTATTAAGTGCTTTTGCGAAAGCCTGGTTGATCCTAATCTGGCTGTAACAAATAAACCTACCATTACAGTGTTTGAATTTGGTTTTCGTTATCTGATTTCTCTACAGCATATAATATCTTTAAAACGTCATGGTCTTTTTCCAAAGAATTTGGAAAAGATATCTTTTTGGCTGCCGCTTTAAAGAAAGCATCCATTTCGTCTATATACATCTGTTCAGTAATGTTTTTATTATACCCATCCTGAGCTGCCACAGTATCGTAATTGATGATCTCCCAATCGCCTTTTAGCGGATCAAAGATTTTAATACAGTTATCATCCCAGTTCCAATATAATTGTTTCTGATCTCCATTTATCACCATTCTTCTGGTAGCATATCTGGATACCACATCTACAGATAAATTAAAGATCATTGAATTATAATCCATTAGCAGATTGTAGGTATCATCAATATCTGAAGCGCCATCTATATCAATAGCTTTCTTAAAAAAGCCCACTACTCTGCTCGGAATACCTAATAGTAGCGTAATCCAGGTTAGTTCAAAGGGAACGATTTCTCTACCGCCACCTGTTTCTTTTTGGGAAACGTAATAATCGCTTACAGCTTCGTAGGTATGCCAGTCAGGCAAATACTGACCTGAATGGTAAAGAAAATTAGAAATCTTACCAAGCTCATTATTCTTTACGATCTCTGATATTTTCTTGATAGCCGGGTGAAAATGTAAGGTACATGAGGGTGCCAAAAGCACATCTTTTTTATTCGCTTCTGCTATCATCTGATCAAAATCGGTATCCACTACACTTGCTTCTATAAATGCTGGAATGCTCAATTCTATCGCTTTTTTCATGTAAATATGATGCACATCAGGTGGTACAGAAATTACAAAAGCATCAATTTTATTTTCACTTAATACTTTTTCGAAATTGTCTGTAGTGGCAATTCCATATTCTCCCGCTGCCTGATTTCTTCTACTCTCTTTTAAATCAAAGCCTATAATATTTTTTATGCCCAGAGCCTGAAGATTTCTTACCCTTCTCTTGCCCATAGAACCCAAACCTATTATCAAAACAAAATTTTCCATCATTAAAGTCTTAAGTGTTTTATATCTTCCTGTGCTTTTTTAAAGTCTTCGTGTTTACCAATATCTAACCAGTAGCCATTTATAGGATAAGTAACTAATTTTAAATTCATCTCCAATATTTTATCCATTAAGTCTGTAATGTCAAAGAATTTATTTTGCGGAATAAGCTTTAACAAATGTTTCTTAAGGATATAAATTCCTGCATTGGAGTAATATGTATATCTTGGTTTTTCTTTAAGGGATCTTACCTCGCTGCCCTCTCCAAGCTCAAGTACAGCATAAGGTACATCTACATGATAAGTTGTAGCTGCTACTGCCATGTCGGCTCCAGAATCGCGATATGTTTTAAAGAAATCCACAAAATCTATATTGGTCAACAGATCGCTGTTCATAACGATGATATCATCATTTTCTACATTATCTACCAATAAAATGGATCCTATTGTACCCAAAGGCATTTCTTCTTTCAGGTAATTGATCCGGACTCCTTTTCCGGTTCCGGTTCCAAAGTATTCTTCTATTTGCTCTCCTAAATAGTTAATACTGATATTTATTTTTTCTATACCTACATTAATAAGTCGATCTATGTTATACTCTATAATAGGCTTTTCGCCTACTTTTAACAAAGGTTTAGGCGTGTCTTCGGTTAAAGGTCTTAAACGCTTACCCTCACCACCAGCCATAATCACAGCATCTGCAAGAATAATCGACTTCCTTGTTCTGAAACTTAAAATATCTACTATAATCTTTTCCTGATTTACAATAGGAATTACCTTGAGCATATTTTTTCTGAAATTCTCTATTTCAGACAAGGGATAGTTTCCTTCTTCTATATAAACCGGATGTGCTTGTACAAAATCTAATAAACGATTAGAAAAATCCAGACCTTTAATAAAACCTCTTCTCAGATCTCCATCAGTTAATGACCCCAACAGCTTTTTATTGGTATCTGTAACAAATAAAATCGAATCGGGAGCAATTTCATCTAACTTGATTAATGCTTCTCTCACAGATTGGGTCTGATCAATGGTATGTCTTGCTACTATTTCTTTCATACTTTATCATAAAAGGTTTTAGCTCCTGGCTTATGGTTCAATTTTTCTTTTAACAGGTTGTAAATTCTTTCTGCGGTATTTCCATTACCATAAGGATTGATTATAGTACTTTCCCCTTTTTTATGTTGCTTAACCTGGTCAAATGCATGGATAATAGCTGAAGAACTAACCGTGCAATTGATTACACTTGATGCCTGTATTCTTCCTCTTTGCCTTTCGCCAATGTTGATGGTTAATATACCCAGTGAAGGAGCTTCTATAATTCCACTAGAGCTATTACCAACAATAGCATCACAACATTTTAACAACGAAAGAAATTTAAATGATCCTAAGGAAGTAAATGCAACTGCATGATCGGGATTGTTTTTTACGTATTCATCTATCATCTGGTTGATAATTCTCCCGTCTGAGTCTGCATTGGCTTTGGTAAATACAAACAGGCTTTCCTGTTGTTGGTTTATTGCTGTTAAAAGCTCTTCAAATTGTTCTTTAGAGCTTTTTCCTGCCAGCGTTTCCGGATGAAATGTGATCTGGTAATTATGCTTTTTAAAAGTTATACCCAGTTCTTTTTCTAATTCCTGTCTGCTTAAGGTCTGCTGATTAACAATATTATCTAGGCCTATGGCACCAACATTAAATACCCTACCGGGTTCTTCACCCATTTGTATAACTCTGTTTCTATATTCTTCGGTTGAGGTAAAATGTAAATAACTTAATTTGGTAATGGCATGTCTTATAGCATCGTCATATGCTCCCTCTGTTATTTCCCCACCGTGTAGATGTATAATAGGGATTTTAAATATACTTGCCGCAGCTGCAACGGCTAACATTTCATACCTGTCTCCTAAAATAACAATAGCATCTGGTTTTAATTGCGTAAATGCATCTGCGTACCCTATCATTCCCAGGCCCATAGATTTCACTATGCCAGGGTCAGTGTCTGCCGATAGAAGCATTTCAACTTTACTGTCTATCGTAAAGCCATCATCTTCTATATGTTTATAAGTCAATCCAAATTCGGGAGAAAGATGCGCTCCTGTAGCCAAAATCTGAAGTGCATAGTCATTCCCTTCGCTGATCTTTCTCATCAAAGGTTTTAACAGACCGTATTCTGCCCTTGTTGCTGTTATTACACAAACTTTTCTCATTTCAGCTTTATTAGGTCATCTGCTAAAAAGTCAAATGCCGCTTCTTTACCTATAATTTGATCCCACTGCATAGGAGATATACCTTCTCCCGGTCTTTTAACGGTCAGATTTTCTTCGGTAAAAATCTCTCCTTTTTTAATATCTTTTTTAGCCACGATGCTTTTGCGGGCTATTCCTATATTTTTTAATTCTGATTTACTGGGCTCTTTAAGTCCTGAGCCTGAAACAGCTGCTTCTATATTTCTTATGGCTTTAACCATAGCAGCTAATTCATGCGGTTCTAATGACGCCGCATGATCTGGGCCTTCCATTGATTTATCAAGGGTAAAATGTTTCTCAACAATAGTTGCACCCAAAGCTACTGATGCAATAGGTACCTCTATACCTAATGTATGGTCTGAGTAACCTATCCGTGTACCAAAAGTACTCCCGATGCTTAGCATGGCTTTAAGGTTTACATCATCCATTGGGGTTGGATATTCTGTATTGCAATGCAAAATGGTTATTCTATCTTTAGTTATACCATTTTCAGTAAACACCTGCAACGCTGCTTGTATTTCATCCATGGTAGCCATGCCTGTAGATAAAATAACTTCTTTAAATAATTTAGCAGCTTTGCGTAAATAAGGTAAATTGGTGATCTCTCCTGAAGGTATTTTTACCAATTCAAGACCAAGGTCTTTTAAATACTGAAGTGAGCCTAAGTCAAAAGCTGTTGAGAAAAATTTGATCTGCTTGCTTTGACAATACTTTATCAATTCTTCGTGATCTTTGGTTGAGAGTTCCAGTTTTTTCAGCATCTGCAATTGTGTATCACTTGCATTTCCTGTATTCTGTACCTGATATTCGGCTTTTTTTGCATCTTTTGACACCAAAGCCTCTGCTTTAAATGTTTGGAATTTCACATAATCAACTCCAGCATTAACAGCCGCATCTACCAGCTTTAACGCATTTTCAAATGAACCGTTATGATTTACACCTGCTTCAGCAATTATCACCGTATGTTTCTTCATCCTTAATTTATTTAGCCGTATTACCCTGTATAAATCCCTTTACTGTTAATATTCTTTATCACAGTTATACCTGCGCCTACAATTACTTCATCTGTAACTATAATCTGATTTGCCAACGTTGCATTACTCCCCATAAAAACATCATCTCCTATTTTACAATTGCCATTTAATACAGCTGCTGTTGAAATATGACAATGATTACCCACTACGGTATCATGCTCTATCAATGCCTTAGTGTTTATAATGCAATTATAACCAACAGTTACTGCTGAGTTTATCATGGCATCATGCATAACAATGGTTCCTTTTCCTATACTTGCATGTTTTGAAACATAGGCCCTTGGTGAAATCACCGTGGCTAAGTTTAATTCGTTTGCAACAAGGTTATGGTAGATGTTTCTTCTTACTGCACTGCTTTTGATCTGACCTACGGTAATTAAAAAAGAGCATTTTTTGAATTTTAATATATCTTCATCGGTTCCTATAATATCGTAAGACAGTATTTTATTTCCTGTCAGTTCTTTTTTATCTAAAATCCCGATAATATTAAACTCTTCTGTATATTCAATTACATCTATGCACGATTTACAATGCCCTCCCCCACCTATTAAAATCAAATCTTTTTTCATCTTACAAAGGTCGGTAGCTACTTGGAATATTAACTATCCTTTCTGCAAGCCAAATACTGTTTTCTAATCCGTCATGCTGGCATTCCTGAAACATGGTAAGCTTATTCATTAATTGCCAGATTGGTCTTGTCATTACTCCATTGGCATTTGTATAGGTCAAAAATTCTTCTCTCTCTTCGCTATTATCCAAAAGGATTGCATTTAACCAGTAGTTAGATTTTGTATTTTCTATTTCTGTAACCAGTTGTATATTGTGCATTGCACAAAACTGACGGTATGCTTCTGTAAGTTCTCTTTTATTTGCAATAAATGTATTGAGCTGCTCTAATTGTGCGCAGGCTAAAGCAGCATTTAAATTAGGCATACGATAGTTGTATCCAATAGCATCATGCACAAATTCCCATTTATGGGGAACTTTCGCCTGCGTGCTTAAATGTTTTGCTCTTTTAGCCAGCTCTTCATCGTTGGTTACCAAAGCTCCACCACCTCCGCAGGTTACCGTTTTATTTCCATTAAAACTAAATGTACCTATTTTACCTAATGTACCTGTGTGTTTACCTTTATAATAGCTGCCTAAGGATTCTGCAGCATCTTCAATTAGAAATATATTCCATTCATTACAAATGGCAATCAACTCATCCATCCTGCATGGTAAACCAAAAGTATGCATAGGTACACATGCGGCAATTCTCTTCCCTGTCTTTTTGTTATAAGTAAAGCCGTCTGCCTTTTTTTCGGCATTTTGTACGAGAAATTGTTGCAAGGCTATTGGTGACATCCCCATAGTATCTCTATCCACATCCACAAAGACCGGTTTAGCACCAATATAGCTGATTGCGTTAGCGGTAGCTATAAAGGTTAGGCTTTGGGAAAGAACCTCATCTCCAGGTTCGACACCAGCAAGTACTAAGGCTAAATGTAGAGCATTTGTTCCGTTTACAATTGCAATTGCATATTTTGCACCCGTAATATTGCACATCATTTCTTCAAAACGATTAACGTATGCACCTACCGATGAAACAAAAGTTGAGTCTATGGCATCTGCAACGTATTTTTTTTCGTTTCCTAAAAACGAGGGAGCATGTAAGGGTATAAAATCCTGGTTAGGAAATTTTTCTTTAATAAATGAGGTTAACTCCTGATATTTAGTCTCCATAAATCATCTACATTTTTGCATCCAGATACTTGCCTGTTTCTTTGTGACCAAAATCAGGAATCATTTCATGAAATAAATCTACTATTTCTTCTTTATTCCATTTTCTAGCTCTTTTCATACCGTCTATTCTGTTTTCAAAATACTGCAGTTTGTTTTGATCAAAAATGGCTTCATTTTTAATTACACCCAGATTATAGAATCTGTCTAAATCTAGAACTTCGTTATCTGTAAAGAACTCTTCAAAATCCTTTTCGCCAGTTGTATCGCTTTCTGTAAATAAGCACGGCCATTTACCCTGCTCTGGCATAGTATGAATTTTCTCTCTGGCCTCTTCTTCATCATGGCATAGATAAGGTTCATAGCCCAGTTGTTTAAGATATTTTACAGCAATCTCTGCAAAGGTAATCAGGTGTAATTCTTCGCTTAGTTTTGGGAAAAAGATATCTCTGTTTTCACCAAAAATACATGACATTAAACACAGCTCTCCTGATTCTTTAGGTATTACAAAATAACGCTTAATATCATTTGGTGCAACAATAGGCTGGCGTTTTTGAATTCGCTGATTGAACCCATGCAACAATGATCCGTCAGAAAAAGCAACATTGGCAAAGCGGGCAGTTGAAATGTTTATTTCTAACGATTTACGCATCAGAAACATTTCCATAATGCGTTTGGAGGCCCCCATCATATTTACCGGATTTGCTGCTTTATCGGTTGAAACACAGAAATATTTTTTAGTACCTTTCGCTATAGACTGATTAATAGTTTTTTCTGTATTAAAAACATTTACATCAATCATACGCATTAAAGTATAGGGGTCTTTTTCTGATCTTACATGTTTCAAAGCCGACAAGTTAAGTACATAATCATATTCCCCGTCAGCTTCTATAAATGCATCGTATTCTATAGACCCGATATCTAATGCAAAGGTTTGAAAATCGCCACTGATATAGCCAAATGAGCTTCTTATATCTCTAACCAGTTCAACCATGTTATTTTCTGAGATATCAACCACATGCAATTTTCGCGGATTTCTTTTAAAAATCTCTTTAACTGTTGCCTGGCCAATTGAGCCCGCTCCACCTAAAACCAAAAAGCGGGAAGCATGCACAATAGACGCAAGTTCCTCCTCATTTTTTCTAATATCTTCTACAAATAACTCCGCAGAGCGCCCAATAAGACTTAATATGTTCATTTAGCTATTAATAATAAGATTGTATAGTCTTTTGGTTATAATTACCAGAACTGATAGGAACCCAAAAATAATGCCACCAAGAGCAATTCCTTTAACTTTTCCTAATTTTTCCTCATGTAATGGATAAACTGGTTTATCTACTACTTGTATAAGAGGTGTTTCCCGCATTAAGGCCATTTTTGACATCTCCAAGTTTTTAACCATCTCTCCTAAAATAGCCTTGTTAGTTTCTGCTGAAAATTGTGCTTTTTGTACAGGGGCTGCTCGTTGTACCTGCCTAGTTGGATTTAGATTAGGCGTAGCATCTGCCACTACTGCCGCAGAATAAATGGCACCATTCATTACCTTTCTAACCGAATCGGTTTTACGTTGTAATATTGCAATATTTTCTAAAGATTTCTTGGTTTTAGTCTGTATATAAAAGTCGTTAACGTTTTTTACCAGTTCTTCATTAAACTGCTTAGCAAATTCTTCATCTTCAGAACTTACATCTACTTTAATAATCGCTAATTTTTTATCTGGTTTTCCTACACTTAAATACTTTTGGTTAATATCTTCAACCACTTCTCCCATTATACTATCCAGAAGTCGTTTATTCTTTGGATCTTTTTCTTTAAAACCACTTTCAGAAAGACTATCTACAACGTATTTTAAATTCTTTAATTCAGGTTTTTTCCATTTATTCCTCAACTTGTTTATTTCAATATATCTCTCTATTAACGGTTCTTGAGATGTAATATTTACCGGACTTAATAAAGTCTTTTGTATCATGCTACGTGACTTATACAATTCTAAAATATTATCACCCTGAAAAATACCACCGCCACCGCCACCTAAGTCTATTCCCACCATAGAAGCCAGTCCTGCATAAGCAGATAAGCCTCCTGCTTTATCTCCACTTTCTAAAACAAATGTAGTAGATGCAGTATATACAGGCTTTTTAATAAACGTATAAGCTAAACCTAAAGTCCCACCTATTAAGCCCGTTACAAGAATTGTCCATTTTTTGCTCCATAAATAATGCCACCATCCTTGAATTTTTATTATGAGTTCTTTTACGGAAATCTCCTCGTCCTGACTATAACTACTACTTTTTTCTGCTTCGTTATTCATATTCAATTATAGTGATATTTTAATTATATAAAGTAAAACCATCATTTGTTACTCCTATTTTTTCTTTTTGAATGCGTCCTGTATATATACGCTCTATAGTATCCACAACTCTTATTCCGTCTTCTAAATTGACATGAGGTGTTTCAATACCATTCAAAACATTAATTACATTGCTAATCAAAAATTGATGATTGGCCGCAGATCCCTGATACGCACCATAATTGTTTGGAGGAACAGCGCTATCAAAAGAAGGAACTTCCAGTTCCTCCACATTACAGTAGCTAATTTCATTCATATATTGCCCTCCAATCTTAATCACTCCCTTTGCTCCTATAATGGTCATACTGCTCTCAAAATTAGCACCAAAAATAGATGTTGAATAATTTAAAATCCCAACGCCCTGTTTCTTAAAGTCAAATGAAATTATACCACTATCTTCAAACTGGGTAAGATACTCATGATTAAAATTCAAAAATTTAGAGCTAATGTTGATAATATCTCCAAACATCCATAATAATACATCAATGAAATGTGAAAACTGGGTATATAATGGTCCACCATCTAAATTTATTGATCCATGCCAGCTTCCCGGTATATAATATCTTTCATCTCTGTTCCAGAAACAGTTAAGTTGTACCATAAATATTTCTCCCAAGGCTTGTTTTTCCAGTATTTCTTTTACCCATTTTATAGCGGAAGAATATCTGTTCTGTACTACAGGGAATGCATATCTACGGTGCTTTATTGATGCCTTCTGCACATTAAGGGCTTCTTGTTTAGTTAAGGCGATTGGTTTTTCTATAATAACATGCTTATGGCTTTCCAAGCATTCTATTGCCTGATTTGCATGCAATCCATTTGGTGTACAAATATTAACTACATCTGTGTAAATACCAGCATTTAGAAATTCTGATAAATTGGTAAATAAAGGAACTTTTAATTCTAATGCATTTTCCTGGTGAAAAGGATCAATATCTATTACGGCTACCAGTTCTGCATTAGGGTCTTGTACAATAAGATCTGTATGACGTTTTCCTATATGTCCATACCCCAATATGGCAAACTTAATTTTTTTATACCTCTTCATTAATCCTGTTTCATGATCTGATTATTTTCAAACCTGTATCTTTCACCCGTTTCTGTACAAATAGCATAGTTATTCTGATCCAGTTCCAGCTTAATTCCCGCTTCACTAACCCAACCTGCCTGCATAGCCGGATTACCCACCATTAAAGCATAAGGCTTAACATCTTTGGTAATTACGGCTCCTGCACCGATCATAGCATACGCTCCAATCAGATTACCACATACAATTGTAGCATTTGCTCCTATAGTAGCTCCTTTGGCTACTTTGGTTAATTTAAATTCGTGCTTTCGATTAATAAAACTTCTGGGATTTTTAACATTGGTAAAAACAGCCGAAGGTCCGATAAACACATCATCTTCCAAAATAACACCATCATATATTGATACATTATTTTGTATCTTAACATTATTACCTATTGCTACTCCCGCAGCAATCATTACATTTTGCCCTATATTACAGTTTTCTCCTATTTTAGCACCGCTCATAATGTGAGAAAAGTGCCAGATTTTTGTATAGCTCCCCACTTTACTACCCTCATCAACTATAGCTGTTTCATGTACAAAAACATCCATCTGTTATTGATTAAAAAAATTCCTAATCTGGCTTATAATATATTGTAGTTGTTCCTCCCTCAAATCAGGGAAAACCGGAAGAGCCAGTATTCGATTACATAAATCTTCTGCAACCGGAAAATCATTTACTTTATGCTCATACCGGGCAAAAGCTTCTTGTATATGCAGTGGTTTTGGATAATAAATCATCACGCCAATTCCACTATTTTTTAGATCATTTTGTAGTTCTTCTCTTACTTCTTTACTTCTTAGTAAAATGCAATATTGGTTAAAAGTATGAAAGGAATTTTGTTGTTGAACTGGCAGGCATATTTCTGAAATGTCTTTTAAACCATCTTGGTACTTCTCTGCTATAGCTCTGCGCTTATTAAGGTTATCTTCCAAATATAGAAGCTGTACACTTAATATAGCCGCCTGTAGCGTATCCAATCTTGAATTACAACCGGCTATTTTATGCTCATATTTATTTGTCTGACCATGATTGGCTATCATTTTAGCTTTATTTGCTATCACTTCATTATTAGTAATGATAGCGCCACCATCTCCGAAGCAGGCAAGGTTTTTAGTAGGGAAAAAAGAAATACATCCTATATCTCCATAGGTACCTACTTTTCTCTGATTAAGTTCGGTTCCTACTGCCTGAGCTATATCTTCAATAACAGCAATATTATATTTATGTGCCAGATCAACAATATGATCTATTTTAGCTGCTGCTCCAAAAAGATGTGTAATTATAATAGCCTTAGTTTTAGAGTTTATTCTTTTTTCTATTTCTTTTACTTCTATATTAAAATCCTTATTAGAAACATCAATGAAAGCAGGAGTTAGTCCTAAAATCTCTACAGCTTCTGCTGCTGCCACATAGTTAAATACAGGTACAATAACCTCGTCTCCCCTTTGTAAATCCAAAGCCAGTAAAGAAATGGTTAATGCATCTGTGCCATTAGCACAGGGGACAACGTGTTTTACATTTAAATATGTTGAAAGCTTTTCTGAAAATTCATATACTTCCGGACCGTTAATATATTTACCATGGTCTAATACGCTTTGAATAGCCAAATCTATTTGCGATCTCTGCTTAGGATTATAAATTGCCGTATCAAAAAAAGGGATTTCCTGTCTATAATCTGGCATCTATTATATTTCTATCCAAAAAGGCTTTAGTATCAAAAATTACGGTGTTTATCCCTGATTTTAAGGCATTATAATCTAGGTTCAGAAATTCATGATGGCTTACTGCCAGAATTATAATATCATACTTGTGTTCTAGATTGATAGAGAGTTCAATTCCATACTCCTTTTTTACCTCAAGAGCGTTAGCATGGGGATCATAAACATCTACTTCGATTCCAAATTGTTCTAATTCGCTATAAATATCGATCACTCTTGAGTTTCTGATATCTGGGCAGTCTTCTTTAAATGTTACACCTAAAATAAGAGCTCTGGATTTTTTGATGGTCTGACCTTTATTGATCATTAGTTTAACCACCTTATTGGCTATGAACATTCCCATATTATCATTCACTTTCCTTCCCGATAAAATTACTTCGGGATGATAGCCCAAAGCCTGAGCTTTATGAGTAAGATAATAAGGGTCTACACCAATACAATGCCCCCCAACCAATCCGGGTTTAAATTTTAAAAAATTCCATTTGGTTGCTGCAGCTTCTATTACATCATTGGTATCAATCTCCATTCTGTCAAAAATCAGAGACAGCTCATTGATAAATGATATATTTACATCTCTTTGAGCATTTTCTATAGCCTTACTCGCTTCCGCCACTTTAATGGACGGAGCTTTATGAGTTCCTGCTGTAATAATGCTACAATAAAGGCCATCTACATATTCGGCAATTTCTGTTGTTGAACCAGAAGTTACTTTCTTGATATTTACCAATGTGTTTACTTTATCTCCTGGATTTATTCTTTCAGGTGAATATCCACAGAAAAAATCTGTGTTAAAAGTTAATCCAGAGCTTTTCTCTAAAACAGGCACACAGTCTTCCTCGGTACAGCCTGGATAAACTGTAGATTCGTAAATGACGATATCCCCTCTTTTTAAAACTCTTCCTATCATTTCTGAAGCCGAAAGCAAAGGTTTTAAATCAGGAGCTTTAAACTGATTAATAGGTGTGGGGACAGTAACAATAAAAATATTGCATTCTTTGATTTGAGAGAGTTCATCTGTAAATTTCAATCCGTTTCTATTATTAGAAAGAGACAGTAAAAATTGCAATCTCTCAAGGTTTGCCTCTTTTGTAAAATCTATTCCGGCATTAAGATTTGCTACTCTGTTCTGATCAATATCAAAACCGGTTACCGGGTATTTTTCAGCTAGTTCTATAGCCAAAGGCAAACCTACATAACCTAAGCCAATTACAGCAATTTTTGAATCGGCAAGTGTTTTCATGTTATTTTAACAAGCTTACAATGATAGCTGCAAGTGAAGCTATTCCTGTTCCTATTCCAATCCAGGCTTGTGCTGTTATTTTTTCTCGTTCAGGTTTGATAGGAACCAATATCTCTGCTCCGGGTTTTACCTTAGGATAATTATTAAAGAATAAGAATTTTTTAGTTGATTCTGCTGCTCCATTAGCATACTTGATATAGGCACCACTTTTTTTAGCATTTCCTGTAAAGCCACCTGCTCCGCTAATATATTCTCTAAAGCTTTTACCAGGTGTATATACAATGCTGTTAGGGTTAAGTACCTCTCCTGTAACTTTTACAATCTGTAACTGTTTTGGAACACGAATAATATCTCCTTCTTCCAATATCAGATCGATTCGGGATCTAGGGTTTTGTAATATTTTTTCAAGGTTAATGCCAACTAAATCAGACTGGATTAATTTCTCATCCACTTTCTTCTCTTTACCATCTTTTATTCCACTATCCTGAATGCGTTCTAAGTTTAAAATTTTCTTTTGTTCTTCCTCACTATCATCTATAGCGTTTTTATCTTTGGGGTTTACTTTAGCTGCGCCCGGTCTTTTTAATGAAGCACCATCAACATAAGCCAAAGAGGTTACACCTCCTGCATTTTTAATTAAATCAGAAATGCGATACTCTTTTGAGGTAATTGTATAAGTTCCCGGATAAGTTACCTCACCTTCAATTCTCACTTGCTTTTGAGCAGAATAAATTTCTGATGCTCTTACTGAAATAATATCAAAAGGCATGATTTTAAATTCTTTGTCCAGAACTTTTAAGTCTTCACTTACATTAACAATAAAAACATCTGCAATCTTAGATTTATCTGTTATAGTACTATCACCTTTAACCCTTCTTGAAACTTCTATGTGTTTCGGCGTGGCGCCTTCAGTTAACCCGCCTGCCATCTGAATAACATCTACTACACTTAGGTTATCTGCATATGGAAAAGTACCCGGCGCACGAACTTCGCCCTGAATGCTTACAGTACGTTCTTCTCTTAAATCAAATAAAGAATTGATTGTAATTTTATCCTCTCTTTGTAAGGTAATATCCTGCTGGGTACCGGACATAATTTTAGCTACGTCAAAAGATATAAGGCTTTGCGTATTGTCAGGATTTAACCGATTGATGTATCCTCTGTTTAAAAATGCATCTTCTGTTAATCCGTTTGCTTTTTCTATTAAACCTTTTAAAGTTAAATTTCCTTCTAAAGCATAAAATCCCGGGCGGAAAACGGCTCCAACTATCTCAACACGATTAGCAAAACGATCTAATATTGCCTCTATCAGATATTTATCGCCATTTTTAGGCTTGTAACCTGAAAAATCGGAAGATTTAATATCTATTATTTTTCTTTCTCTGTCTGTATTTTGAAAGGCTTTTATACTGGCGGTATAAGCTTTAGTAGTAAAACCGCCTGCAAAAGAAAGTACATCAGCAAATGTCTCGTTATTTTTAACCTCAAAAATAGCTTCTCTTTTTACCTCGCCTTCAATCTCTACACGTTTCTCATAAAAAGGTATATTAATTACATCCTGATCTTGCAACCGAATATTATTTGCAAAAATGCCATCCAGTAAAACACTATAAGTATCAATAGTTGTAATTACTTTATTTCCTCTGATCACTTGTATATTTCGAAAAGACCCTTTATCAGACGGACCTCCTGATGCGTATAAGGCATTATAAACAGACGATAAAGAAGAAATCGTATAAGTTCCTGGCTTTACAGACTGGCCGGTAATCATTACCTTGATACTTCTTATATTACCCAAATTAATGGCAACACTTGTTCTTCCCGATTTTAAAGCCGGATAAGTACGGGCCATTGCTGATTTGATTTTAGCTGTTGCCTGTTCAATGGTTAATCCACCCACAGCTATACGGCCAACATATTCTAAATTAATATAACCTTCTGTGCCAACTTGTAACTCATATGATCGCTCATTATCTCCGGTTAAGTCTATTAATAACTTATCATCAGGGCCTATTACATAATTTTTAGGTGTGGCTATCCTCAAATTAGGCTCAAATGTTAAGTTTTTA
Source organism: Pedobacter montanisoli (assembly GCF_022809115.1). Classification (GTDB taxonomy): domain Bacteria; phylum Bacteroidota; class Bacteroidia; order Sphingobacteriales; family Sphingobacteriaceae; genus Pedobacter; species Pedobacter montanisoli. Next base: position 530,505 of record NZ_JALGBH010000001.1, read on the forward strand.
TTCTTAAATAATTCTGAGCCAAATATTTTTAATCCAATATCACGGGTTTGATCTGATAAGTCATTCTTCTTAGACTGACTTTTTTCATTTTCATTTAAAACGTCATTGTTCAGATCTGTACCTTCTATCTGTCTTGTAACAGAAGATTTAGGCTGAGTTTGTGGCCTTTCTGAAGATGCACCTTGCTTCTTTATTTTTTCAACTCTTTGCTTAAACTTTTCTATCTCTTCATCTTTTAAGCCCCTTGCTTTTGCTAATTGTGAAATCTGTTCAGGCGAAGTATAACCTATTGATTCAGCCTGTTTCACAATCTGCATAATTTGTGCATCTGTTAAATCATCAACTTTATAGTTTGAATAGTTGTTTTGCGCAAAAGCAAATGCAGTTGTAATTAACAAAAGAATAAATACAACCAGAGTTTTTCTAATCATGTTATAGATAAGTTTAAGAGTTATTCAAAATAATTAAGTGTTTGATAACCTCCTTGTTTTAAAAATTCATCTTTCTTCATTAGCTTCAGATCAGATGTTATCATATCCTTAACCAACGCCGGAAGATCATATTTAGGCTGCCATCCTAGCTGGTTTTTTGACTTAGACGGATCTCCTAATAATAAATCAACTTCCGTCGGTCTGAAATATTTAGGGTCAACTTTTACTACAGTTTGTCCTAAATGCAAAACATTTAAATTCAGTCCTAGAGTTTTAGCTTTTTCTGCATCTACATCAATAATCACGCCTTTTTCATTCTCATCCTTCCCAGAGAATTCAATTGTAATACCTAATTCTGCAAAGCTCATTCTAACAAAGTCTCTTACAGTAGTGGTAATACCCGTTGCAATAACATAATCTTCAGGCTTTTCCTGTTGAAGAATTAACCACATGGCTTCTATATAATCTTTAGCATGTCCCCAGTCTCTTTGAGCTGAAAGGTTTCCAAGGTACAGGCACTTCTGTAAGCCTAAAGCAATTTTAGAAGCTGCTCGCGTTATTTTTCTCGTAACAAACGTTTCTCCTCTTAATGGACTTTCATGATTGAAAAGAATACCATTACAAGCAAACATACCGTATGCTTCGCGATAGTTTACGGTAATCCAATATCCGTATATTTTAGCTACGGCATATGGTGAACGTGGATAAAAAGGTGTGCTTTCACTTTGAGGTACAGCCTGAACCAGTCCATAAAGCTCAGAAGTAGAAGCCTGGTATACTTTGGTTTTTTTTGTAAGGCCTAAAGTCCTGATCGCTTCCAGAATACGCAAAGTACCTATACCATCGGCATTTGCCGTATATTCAGGCATTTCAAAACTCACTCTGACATGGCTCATTGCCGCCAGGTTATAAATTTCATCAGGTTGGGTTTCCTGAATTATTCTGATCAAATTGGTAGAATCTGTTAAATCTCCATAATGAAGCTTAAACTTAACATTATCTTCATGTTGATCTTGGTAAAGATGATCTATTCTGTCTGTATTGAATAAAGATGATCTTCTTTTAATACCATGCACAAAATACCCTTTCTTTAACAGAAATTCTGTTAAATAGGCACCATCCTGGCCGGTCACTCCCGTAATTAGTGCAACTTTCATTTTATTTTAGCAAATTTTAATGCTGCTCCAACCCTCTTGTAATAATAATGTTGCAAGCAGTAATTTTGCGCTAAAATACACTTTTTCTTTAAGATTGAAACACTCTGGCTCTTGAATATATTCCAAAAACATCGCCTGATTTTCACTCAATTCAGCTTGTAATCCTCTTTAAGATCTAGCGGGTTTATCAGTCAGCTACCCAAAGCTTTTATACTAATTCTTTCTCTTAAATCCCCTTGCTCTACGCCATAATTTAACAGAAGTATTTTACCAATAGCATGCATTTTCAGAACAAAGCTTTTGCAGTTTGCTAATTATTAACATTTTACTTAATTTTGCATCCCCGCAACATGGAGTTCCGGGAACTATGTTGAATACATAAATTTAATAAAGAATGGCAACTAAAATCAGATTGCAAAGATTTGGTAAAAAAGGGAAACCTTTTTACCACGTAGTGGTAGCAGACTCACGTGCTCCAAGAGATGGTAAGTTTATTGAGCGTTTAGGTTCTTATAACCCTAACACCAATCCTGCAACCATCGAAATCAACTTCGAAAAAGCTGTAACATGGGTACTTAACGGTGCTGAACCTACAGATACAGCTCGTGCTATTTTATCTTACAAAGGTGTTCTTTACAAAAAACACTTAGAAGGTGGCGTTAGAAAAGGTGCTTTAACTCCTGAACAAGCAGAAGAAAAATTTGCTAAATGGTTAGAAGAAAAAGGCAACAAAATCTCTGGTAAGGTAGATGGTTTAGCCGCTAAAAAAGCTGAGAACAAAAAATCAGCCTTAGCAGCCGAAGCAAAGAAAAAAGAAGAGAAAGCAGCAGCTATTGCAGCTAAAAACGCTCCAGTGGCTGAAGAAACAGCTGAAACTGAAGAGCCTCAAACTGAGGAGCCAGCAGCTGAAGAAACTCAAGCAGAAAATAACGCTGAATAATCAGATTATTGATATGCATCAAATAGCGTTTCGAAATTCGGAACGCTATTTTTTTATAAATAAATTAGTATGACACTGAACGAGGCTTTTTATATAGGATATATAACCAAAACAAAAGGATTAAAGGGGGAGGCTCAGATCTTTTTTGAGTTTGAAAATTATGACGAGTTAGATCTTGAGGTATTGTTTCTCGAGATAAATTCAAAGCTGGTCCCTTTTTTTGTTGACCAGCATAAACTCTACCCAAACAACACCGGCTTGTTCCTTTTCGAAGGTATTGATAACATAGATAAGGTTAAGGATTTAGTCAAAAAGAGAGTTTATTTACCTTTAAATAAAATGCCTGCCCGCGATGAAGATGAATTTTACTATACAGACCTGGTAAACTACATGGCGGTAGATGAAAGTTTAGGTGAGCTGGGTGAAATCATTGCCGTCAATGAATATCCTCAACAATTTGTAGCTACAGTTGTTTATCAGGAGAAAGAAGTTCTATTTCCGTTAAATGAAGATTTCATTGTAGAAATAGATGAGCAGGAAAAAATATTACATCTAGACTTACCCGAAGGTTTGCTGGATATATATTTGCAATAGTCTTCTAAAGAGATCAATTAATCATGCTAAGGACCTATGAAACGTTATTTAGTAATTTTCGGCATATTTATTTTGTTTGCATCATGCAATAACAATTCATCTAAGAACGAAGAAAAACTAGATACCATTAGTTTAGCTAACAGCGCTAAAGATAAAGATAAACAACAGGAGAATACCATATCTGTATCAGGAAATATACAACAAGATTCTGTCTTTAAAATTTCCACTCAAATTTTATCTTATTTAAAGCAGCAGAACTATGAAGCATTTTCATTAAGCTTTCATCCTCAGAAAGGGGTTCTTTTTTCTCCTTATGGATTTATAGATATAAAAAAAAGTAAACGATTATTGGCAAAAGATTTTTTAGAATCCATTTTAAAAAACTGGACCTTAACCTGGGGTGTTTATGATGGATCTGGAGAAATCATGCAGTTAAAGGTTATCCCCTACCTTAATAAGTTCGTTTATAATGTTGCTTTTGAGAAAGCACCTCAAAAAGCCTTTAATAAGATCATTAAACAAGGCAATACCAAAAGTAATTTAAAAGAATTATTTCCTGAAGCAGTTTTTGTGGAGTATCATTTCGATGGGTTTGACAAGGCTTTAAATGGTATGGACTGGCAAAGTTTAAGGCTCGTATTTGAAAAGTTTCAAGACCAGTATTATCTCGTTGCTATAGTACACGATCAATGGACAGCATAATATAAAGAAAATTAGACTTTTTGTAAATTATACTTGACATTAATGTCAAATAATCTTTATATTTAATAAAATTTATTTGACATGAAAAATCGCATTTTACTTCCAAGCAAATACAAGATATTAGGCTGGATTCTATTTCTTGCCTCTGCTGTATTGGGCTATTTCTGTTTAGCATTTGATTTTAAGATCAACGGACTACAGATATACCTCCCACCCGAAAATGAAGACAGACCACTAAATTTTGCAGATTATAATCTTACCAACGAGTTAGCTTTTTTAGGTATTACAATTGGCTTATTAATGGTTGTTTTTGCTAAAGAAAAAATTGAAGATGAATACATCTCGCATTTGCGTCTTAAAAGTTTACAATGGGCTGTACTTATAAGTTATGCTATTATCTTAATTTTAAATTTTTCCAGTTACGGATTGAGTTTCTCGATGTTTATGATTTACAATACCTGGACTATCTTGATATTATTCATCATCATATTTAACTGGAACTTATATCGCTCCAGAAAGGAGGCTGCTTAACATGAAAAACAACATTAAAGTACAGCGGGCCATCAAGAATATCACTCAAGCTGAACTAGCCGAAATGATACAGGTTTCAAGGCAAACTATAAACACAATCGAATCTGGAAAATATGTACCATCAACCGTATTAGCTCTAAAAATAGCAAAGGTTTTTAATGTTAAGGTAGAAGATATTTTTGAACTTGAGGAGAACGAATAAACCAATCTCGAAATGTTTATCTTTGCAGGATGCGTTTTGATATTATATCTGTTTTGCCTGACCTATTAAGCAGTCCGTTTGCCCACTCTATTTTACAAAGAGCACAAAGCAAAGGTATTGCACAAATTCATATTCATAACCTTAGAGATTACGCCAACAATAAACATAAAAGTGTTGATGATTATCCTTACGGTGGCGGCAGCGGAATGGTGATGAGCATAGAACCTTTCGCTGCCTGTATAGAAAAACTTCAGGCAGAAAGATCTTATGACGAGGTTATTTTTATGACGCCCGATGGAGAAACGCTTAACCAGACCATAGCCAATAATTTATCTACTAAAGAAAATATTATCATTTTATGTGGTCACTATAAAGGTATTGATCAACGTATTCGTGATATCTTTGTAACAAAAGAAATCTCTATCGGGGATTATGTTTTATCTGGTGGAGAATTGCCTGCAGCAGTACTGGTAGATGCAGTGACCCGATTAATACCAGGTGTTCTTAATGATGAGACCTCAGCTTTATCAGACAGTTTTCAAGGTGATTTACTGGATGCTCCTGTTTTCACCCGACCTGCCGAATGGCGAGGCCATAAAGTACCTGATGTCCTTTTAAGCGGCCATGAAGCCAAAATAAATGAATGGAGGCATGATGAAGCTTTAAAACGCACACAAACCAGGCGACCAGATCTGCTTAAATAATCTGTCTTTTGCTTCTATTTGCTTAACAGTGCTATAATCCTATCCTTATCTTTTAATTGAGACTTTAAGGTTTCTACCATTTCCTGGCAGCTTTTAAATTCTGTTTTGTAGATAGAATTATATTCTTCAAGAGGTTCATTAATTGTTGTTTTGATTAAAATATCATATTCGGCAGGCTCGGTAAAAAAACGCGAAACCGGCACATTTAATATTTTAGCCATCTTCTGTAAATCAAGATATTTAATAGAACATCTTATTAAGCTTAGCCTTAACCCGTCAAAAGTTTTTCCCATCTCTGCGGCCAGCCAGCTCAAAGAACGGTTCTGCTCTGCAAGAATGCCATCTACCACCGATTTTAAAAACATAATATAATTATCTGTTAAAACAATAATCTTTGTATAAAATTTTTAGTATATTTACCGTAAAATATTTGGTAATTCAACACAAAATTTTGTTAAAAATACACAAATTTTTTAATAACGCTACTTTTTTATGAAAGGTTATAAATACAAAATCAATGAATGTCTTCATGATTTGCCTATGAAAGACTATAAAAGGGCTATGAAAATCATTCCCAAAGTGTTAAATATTTCAGAGAATACATTTCATAATTATCGCAACATACAAATTGGAGAAAACAAAGACATTCCCTATGAAAAGGTTAGAAAGCTGGAAATAATTTTTGGCCTTAAAGAAAGAAAGTTGGAGAACTACCGCATTGAGAGCAAAACAATTATCCAGTTATTAAAGGAAGCTCCTTTTGATTAACTAATTAATGTAATATGTATAAAGAAACTTTCTTTTTACTATTTGCTCATGAAGTAAAGGATATCTTATCTGGCTTGGGTAATTATTTATATCTGCTAAATAACCAGGGGCTAAATAGCAAAGAAAATTTACTGATGCTACAACAACTGGAAAACGAATTCAAAGATCATGAAACTTATATCCATGAACTACTCTTTTGGGCGAAGCAGAAACGTGCAGATTTCAATCATAGTGAAAAAGACATTAACTTAAAGCAGCTGACTGAGTGTATAATTCAGAATCATGATATAATAAATATGTCCTTTCATAAAAACATCAGATTTCAGAACCATATTTCTGATCTGGTTTTAAAATTAGATCAAACTTTATATACCATTGTATTAAAAAACGTTATCAGGAATGCCTTAAAATTTTCGGAAGCGAACAGTTCCATCCACCTGAAAGCTACCTTAATTAATAATGAAGTAATTTCTTATGTATGTGATAGCGGAACAGGGATTAACCTGAACAAGCCTACAGATATAGCAATCCCTTTCAGCACTTCTTCATCTCAACACAGAACCGGTTCAGGATTGGCACTTTCTTTATGCAAAGAGCTTTTAAAAACAGAAGGAGGAGAAATATGGGCTGTAAATAATCAAGACAAAGGTATTACCGTATTTTTCAGCCTGCCTATATATCAGTAAAATAGCTTTCACCCGCATGAAATAAAAAAATAAAATCACTGTTTTTTTTTTCAAAAATATTCACTAATATTGCAGTCCGATTTTAAACAATACAAAAATCGGCTTAATAGCTTAAAATCATGGATTTAGTAAAATTTGTAGAAGAGCAGGTAATCGCTAAAAATGAATTTCCTTCTTTTAAATCAGGAGATACAGTAAGTGTTCACTATAAAATTCGCGAAGGTAACAAAGAACGTGTTCAGGTTTACCAAGGTGTAGTTATACAGTTAAACAGCACAGGTGCAAATAAAACTTTTACTGTTCGTAAAATCAGTAACGGTGTAGGCGTTGAGCGTATTTTCCCTGTAAACTCTCCAAATATCGAGAAAGTAGAAGTTAACAGCAGAGGTAAAGTTCGTAGAGCTAAATTATTCTATCTACGCGACTTAACTGGTAAAGCTGCTCGTATCAAATCTATAAGAAAATAATTTTTTCTTTTTGAGAAAGAAACACCTTCACGATTATTTCGTGGAGGTTTTTTTGTTTATATCTTTGCAAAACATCAAATATAAGCACACATGAAAGACCTGTTAAAAAAATATGAGCAAAAACAACCCGAAGTTGTTTTTGAATGGAAGGATAGCGAATCTGAAGCCGAAGGTTGGGTAGTAATCAACTCCCTAAGAGGCGGCGCAGCCGGCGGAGGTACACGTATGCGCAAAGGACTGGATAAACGTGAAGTTGAGTCTTTAGCCAAAACCATGGAAGTAAAGTTTACTGTTTCAGGCCCTCCTATTGGCGGAGCCAAATCGGGTATAAACTTTGATCCTGCCGATCCGCGTAAAAAAGACGTCTTAAAACGCTGGTATAAAGCCGTAATGCCTTTACTTAAAAATTATTATGGCACTGGTGGTGATCTAAATGTAGACGAAATACATGAGGTAATTCCTATTACCGAAAGTTATGGCCTATGGCATCCACAAGAAGGGGTAATTAACGGGCATTACCAGGCACGCGAAAATGAGCGTATCCATCAGATAGGGCAATTACGTTATGGTGTATCAAAAGTATTGGAAGATCCGACTTATACTCCTGATATCAAACGTAAATATAAAGTTGCCGATATGATTACCGGTTATGGGGTAGCACAGTCTATTAAGCACTTTTACAATATCTGGGGTGGCAACTTACAGGGGAAAAAAGCAATTATACAAGGTTGGGGTAACGTAGCTGCCGCAGCAGGATATTATCTTGCTCAAAATGGTGTAAAAATTGTTGGCATTATAGATCGCGTAGGTGGCGTATTAAATCCCGAAGGTTTTTCTTATGAAGAAATTCAGGCATTATTTAACAATCGCCAGAACAATACTTTAGTTGCCGATAATTTAATAAGTTTTGCTGAAGCAAATGAAAAAATATGGGGCATGGGCGCACAGATCTTTGTTCCGGCAGCAGCATCTCGTTTAGTTAAACAAAACGAGGTTGACCAAATGGTAGCGAGCGGTCTTGAAGTTATAGCCTGCGGAGCAAATGTTCCTTTTGCAGATCCTGAGATATTTTTTGGCCCGATAATGGAATATACCGACAATCATGTGGCTGTTATACCTGATTTTATAGCAAACTGTGGTATGGCCAGAGTATTTGCATATTTAATGCAAAGAGATGTAGAGATGAGTGACGACGCTATTTTCAGTGATGCTTCTAAAGTTATTTATGACGCTTTGGTAGCCGTTCATCAGTTATCGGATAGCAACGTAAAACTTTCGAGCAGGGCTTTTGAAATTGCATTAAAACAATTGGTTTAAAATGACGAGCAATTTTTTTGAACAGATTTTTTGGGGTAATACAATTAAGCAATATTGCATTTTTGCTACGATCTTAATTTTAGGGATTCTTTTTAAAAGATTAGTATCTCGTACAATTAGTCGTTTACTCTTTAAATTGTTCGATAAATTTGCAGACAATCATCATAACCAGACATTTGTTGATTTACTGCTAAAACCTTTTGAGTTTTTTATCACACTCACCACTTGTTATTTAGCAGTAAATCAACTTTCCCATCCTCTGCAAGTGGCAATGTTCCACTATAAAAACACTGTTGATAAAGTTAAAGTAAATGCAACTTTTACAATTGGTGAGTTTCTAGATAAGGTTTTCTTATTCCTGATTATTCTTTCTGTATTCTGGATTATCTTGAGAATAATCGATTTTATAGCTGTTGTTCTTTTAAATCGTGCTTTAAAAACCAATGACAAGGCAGATGTACAATTGGTTCCTTTCTTAAAAGAGCTTTTAAAGTTTATTGTGGCTTTTATTGGCTTTTTTGTGTTATTGGGTTATGTTTTTGAGGTAAATGCCGTAAGCTTGATAACCGGTTTGGGTATTGGCGGTATTGCCATTGCTATGGCAGCCAAAGAAAGCTTAGAAAATCTTTTAGGTTCTTTTCTGATTTTTATGGATAAACCTTTTACCGTAGGTGATGTGGTTAAAGTAAATGGAGTTGAAGGGGCAATTGAAAAAGTAGGTTTCAGAAGTACCATTATAAGAAGTACGGATAAAACAACTATTGTTATCCCTAACCGGTCAATGATAAGTGGTGCTTTAGAGAACTTAACACGTCGTAATTTTAGGCGGGTAAAATTTAGTATAGGCTTAAATTACAAAACACCAAACCAGAGCATAAAAAATATTATAACACAAATAACCGATTATCTTAAACAACATCCCAAGATTACAGATCCTGCTGTAAACTTTGAAGGGTTTGGAGATACAGCCTTAAATATTCAAATTCTCTTCTTAGTAAGTGATTTAGCGTTTAATGATTTTGTAAGTGTAAAACAGGATGTCAACTTTAAGATAATTGACATTGTGAAAGCAAATGAAGCAGATTTCACTTTCCCTGTATAAGAAAGAATATTGTTGAAACAGGAAATAGCCTCAAATATCAAAAAGAATAGGATTAAGTTTTTAGCTTAGCTCTCCTAATACGGTTATACCTCCCTTAACTACCTGATTAAGCTCTAAATTTACTTTAGTACCTAAAGGAAGGAAAATATCTACCCTTGAACCAAATTTGATAAAGCCAAACTGCTCGGTTTGTACTACTTTATCTCCTTCTTTTACGTACCAAACTATACGACGTGCCAAAGCACCTGCAATTTGCCTGAATAAAACCGGAGCTCCGTTTTTATGCTCTACCACAACGGTTGTACGTTCATTCTCTGTGCTTGATTTTGGATTCCATGCTGCCAGATATTTACCCGGGTGATATTTAAAGAATTTAACTACTCCTGAAATAGGGTTTCGGTTGATATGTACATTTACCGGCGACATAAAAATAGACACCTGTAATCTCTTATCTTTAAAATATTCATCTTCCTGCGTTTCTTCTATTACCACAACCTTACCATCGGCGGGGCAGATAATGAGGTTTTCGCCACGTGTAAAAGTACGCTTAGGATTCCTGAAAAATTGTAGAATAATAACGAACAAGGCAAATGAAAAGATGTAGATAAACCACCTCAGCCAAGCGATATCTGCAAAACGATATTCAACAATAGCATTGATAATAAAAATAAATAAAATGCTTAAAGCAATGCTCGTATATCCTTCTTTATGTATAGTCATTTATCCCGTTCTTTATTTTTTTACAAATCTCGCAAAAAAAATGAATTTACAGCAAAAAGAGCTAAACCGCTCTGTAAATATCTTTCAGGTTTCTGCCCAGACCATCAAAATCTAAACCGTAACCGACCACAAAGGCTGGAGGAATTTCAAAAGCAATGTAGGTAAGTGGATCTATTTTTTCTTTGAGCGCATCGGGCTTAAACAGCAGGGTACAGGTAGCAACAGAAGCCGGCTTATGTTCTTTAACTTTATTTACAAGATTATTTATGGTAAATCCAGTATCTACAATATCTTCAACTAAAATAACATGCCTGTTTTGCAGGTTGGTTGGCAGGGCAAAAGACTGCCTAAGTGTTCCTGTACTCTCTTGTCCTTTATACGAAGAAACCTTAATGAATTCGATTTCGCAGGGAATATTAATTTCTTTAATTAGATCTGCCAGAAACAGGAAACCGCCATTCAAGACTCCTACAAAGACAGGTATCTTATTTTCATAATCTAAATTAAGCTGTACGGCTAGCAATCTAATTCGCTTTGCAATGGCATCTGCATCCAGAAAAAGTTCAAATGCTTTTTGGTGTATCTCTATTCTATCCATTTCCGTTCTCTTTCTGCCTTCTTCGTTCTTCTCTCCGTTCCTGTCGCATTTGTTTCTTTGTTTTAGGTGTATCTATACGAACCGGCTGAGTTTTAACTGTTGAGGTATCTTTTTTTGATCCGCCAAACAATTTATCAAATAAACTTTTTGCCTGATCCTGCATGCCTTTTGGCGGCATCAGGTCATCATCATCTCCACTTATAGCATTAGTATCAATAGCAACGGTATCAGGTGCCAGATATTTACGTAAACCTTCTCTCAGTCTCACATCATAAAATCCGTAAGCAGAAGAATCTGGCATAGCTAATCCTCGTCTAGCCATGGTACCTCCAATAAACTTAAAGTAGGGAATAAGATAAGGTTTTAGGCTGCCATCGCTCATAAATTTAAATAAAGCCACTTTGGGTTTAGGAACAATATTGGCCAGAAATATACCTTCTCCCAAACTCAGCTCAGCAGGTGTTTTTCCAAAATAATATCTTGAAGCCTCTCCTATTCCATATACATTATTACCCATCTCTATGATGTTAAAATAAACTTCAAGCATGCGCTGTTTACTAACCAGTTTGTTATTTTCTATCAACCATACAATCAGAATTTCTTCTGCTTTACGGGCTAAGGTCTTTTTACGGCTCAAAAAAACATTCTTAACCAGTTGCATGGATATGGTACTCCCTCCTCTTTTAAATTTCTTTTCTTTAAAATTTACAGCAATAGAATTTCTGATTGACTGCTCAACAAAACCGTTATGTCTGAAAAACGAAGGATCTTCTGAGGTTAGTAAAGCATTTTTAAAATTAGGCGATATGGCATCTAATCTGGTAAAGTTAGGATTTGAAGGGCCTATCATAATGTCACGCATGGGTTTGCCATATTCATAAGGCGTATAGATAAAATCATGATTGATCTTCTGTAGATCTGTTTTACCCCACTTTAAAATCTTGAAATTAGTGGGTGTTAAAGCTGAACTAAATCTTACGCTGTCAGGCATCGAAGAATCAAGGTAAAAATCTAAGTTATATCTCAATCTACCTTGTACTTTCATCCCTTCCAGAGATTCGAAAAGTCCCTGAGGAAATGCATCCAAAATCTGTTGAGCGTCCTGCTCCTCTGCATTGAGCTTCATCTCATAGATTTTATGAGGAGATAAAGTATATTTTAAATACGGATGTATTGTGGCATTTTGCAGGAATACGGTAGAAGAACTGTCCAGACATAGAAAGTTATCTCCCACAATCATATCTGCTTCAATCTTTGCATCAGGAACAATGATATCTCCATCAGATATACGCTTTTGGTTAATCAACAGGTTTTTAATGCTCCACGAACCAGATATTTTGTAATCGCCTCCACTAAATCCTGCTTGTTTCATCTCTGTTCTTACCGTATCGAAATTGATTTTAGTATGAAGTTTATTTTCAAGATAAGGCAGTTCTACTTTCTTGTCTTCAGCAAATAACATCACATTAAGTTTCCTGCTACCCGGATTCAATTTTCCATTTACATGCCAGGTTGCAGCTGTATCATTTACCAGTATTGTAGAACTGAGCTTTCCATCTTCAATTGTTGCACTTTTAGTCAAAAATTTTACGCCGGCTGTATCATTATCATTAAGCCTCATCATAAAATTATTGATCTTCATGTTATCAGGTATTTTATAGAGTACCTGATTAAGCAAATTACTGGCAATATCACTTAAAGCAAGTTTGTGAGTACTTACACTGTCTTTCTTTTTCCGTTTTAAAAAGAAGTCGATGTTTGTTAAAGTATCACGCATTACAACAGTAAAATCTCCATTATTCAGATTTATCTCCGATAATTTGACTTTACCAAATATTAACGGAAAAATTTTAACCCCAACCGTAATATCCTGTATGTTAGCCAGTGTGTCTCTGTCTTTAGGCACCACGCTGATATTGGTCATGTGAACAGCACTCAGTCCACTAAATCCTGCTTTTCCAATCTTTAAATCAACACCATAATCATGATCTGCCTTTTCTATAGCTTTAGCTATTGCCTTTTTGAGAAAAGCATCCCGTTTGTTGTAAGCTATTACACCTCCTGTACCCAATAAAACCAGTATTATTGTTAAAACCCAGGTCGCGATCTTTATATATTTTTTAGGGATGTTGATTTTTGACAGTTGCATAAACAATTTAAGATTACTGCTTTAACAAACGGTTGATATGAATGTTTATTTCGTGTTAAAAATACAACAAAATGCCCGATTGAAAATACTTTATGCGCATGTTTTATTAATTTTGGGCATGATAATAACCGAAGAGAACATTCTGGCAGCCTTACGCAATGTTGAAGACCCCGATTTAAAAAAAGATCTGGTTACACTTAACATGATCAAGGATGTTAAGATCAATGATAAAAATATTGCTTTTACCTTAGAGCTTACCACACCTGCGTGTCCGTTAAAGGATATGCTAAAAAATGCCTGTGTTAATGCCATCAAGCACTTTGTTGCTGCTGATGCTATAATAGATATCAACATTACCTCACGCGTAAGTAAGCCTGTTGATACCAGTCAACTTAAAGCTATAAAGAACATTATTCTGGTCTCATCTGGTAAAGGGGGGGTAGGGAAATCTACTGTAGCCAGTAATCTGGCTATTACTTTGGCCAAAAATGGAGCAAAAGTAGGCTTGATAGATGCGGATATTTACGGACCCTCTGTACCTACCATGTTTAATCTAGTAGGTGCAAAACCTTCGGCAAAAGAAACTGAAGATGGAAAAACCCTGATCGAGCCAATTGAACAATACGGCATTAAACTACTCTCATTAGGATTTTTTGCAGACCCAGACCAACCGGTGCCATGGCGCGGTCCAATGGCTTCTAATGCTATAAAACAACTTTTTAATGATGCCGATTGGGGAGCATTAGATTATCTTTTAGTGGATCTCCCTCCGGGAACAGGAGATATACATATCACCATTTGTCAGACTTTCCCTATTGCCGGAGCAGTGATTGTTACTACTCCGCAGCAGGTTGCTTTAGCCGATACCCGCAAAGGATTAGCTATGTTTAAAATGCCGGGCATTGATATCCCTGTTTTAGGCGTAATTGAAAACATGGCTTATTTTATCCCAGAAGAATTACCCGAAAATAAATATTACATATTTGGCAAAGACGGAGGAAAAATGCTCGCCGAACAGTTTGACGTACCATTTTTAGGTGAAATACCATTGGTACAAGGTATCAGCACCTCAGGTGATAATGGTCGTCCAATAAGCTTAGAAGATAATAACCCACAGTCTTTTGCCTTTAATGAAATTGCCGGAAAAGTAGCTCAGCAAATTTCTATTAATAACATTAAATAGACTTTCTTTTGCCATATTTTTATTATTTTTAAATTTTAAATAACGACGAAATGGATTTAAGAGCACAAGTTGAGCAAGCTTTAGAAACGATTAGACCTTACTTAATTGCTGATGGGGGGAATGTTGCCATTGAAGAAATTACTCCTGATAATATTGTAAAAGTTAAATTATTGGGTAATTGTGGTTCATGCAAAATGAGTTTTATGACTATGAAAGCAGGCATAGAACAGGCTATTATTAAAGAAGTACCCGAAATTAAAGGGGTAGTAGCTATCGATTTAGCCGAACAGGCTTAATTTTAACACATTTTAACCTTCATATTTTGCCAACCATACTATTTTTGTAATGCTAATACTTAAAAAGTAGCAACTTAAATGAGATATATATTAACCATATTGTTGTTCTGTGTTATTGGTAATGTTTTTGCCCAGGACCAGAAACAGCCTAATAAGTTAGTTCAGTTTTCTGGTATTGTTACCGATGCTGACAGCAATATGGTTGTTCCTTATGTTACCATTACCAATCTGAGTAAGAATAACCAAAAATATGCGGCCAATTATCAGGGCTATTTCTCTTTTGTAGTGAATCCGGGTGACACTTTATTATTTTCGGCTGTAGGCTTTACCAGTAAAAAATTAGTCTTACCTCAAATCATCGCTGATAATAAGTACACCACAATGGTGCAAATAAAATCAGAGGTAATTTCTCTGCAAACGGTGAGAGTATACCCATGGGCTACAACAGAGGAATTTACCCGTGACTTTTTATCTTTAAAAATAGCTGATGACGATATGGCTATTGCTAAGAAAAATCTATCTAAACAGAGCATCAATGGCATGTTATTAACACTTCCACGTGATGCCCAGGAAATAAGCAATAGTAATTACCGTTACAATTTTGATCGAATGGTAAATGCCAATATGCGTCAGACTAATCCTTTACTTAATCCCTTTGCCTGGGGCAAGCTTATGCAGGAAATCTTTAAAGGTGATAAGGCACGAAGTACAGATCAATAAATCTTAAGTTTTTTCTTTATTTATCTATTTTTCTTAATCACAAGCAGTTAAGTCATGTAACAATATTGCTATGCAATAATTTTACATGCGTTTTGTTGCGGGCAAATGCGGCTTTAATGAGGTTTTATTTTATCTTTAATTAAAACTTAACCTAAACAACCCGCGTATGAAAAGAATTTTACTCATCGCAGCTATCATTTTGCTGCAAATTCCTGCATTTAGCCAAAATCCAAAACGAGAATTAAGAGCCGTTTGGCTAACTACACACTTGAGTTTAGACTGGCCAAGTATGACAGCGACACCGACAAGCCAGCAGGCTGCGCTGAAAACAATCTTGGATAACCTGCAAGCTCTTAGAATTAATACCATCTATTTTCAGGTAAGGGGAGTTGGAGATGCTTTCTATCCAAGCACATTAGTTCCTTGGTCTAACCGTTTAACAGGTGCAAACAATTATGGTGTAAACCCTGGTTGGGATCCTTTGGCTTTTGCTATAGATGAGTGTCATAAAAGAGGAATGGAAATTCATGCATGGCTAAATCCTTTCAGAGCGGCCACAGATGCAACCCTGATTTCAAAATACAGCTCTACACACAAAGCTGTAACAAATCCTGAATGGCTTTTAGATCAGACCGGTTCTTCACCACTTATCAAATATTTTAATCCCGGAATACAAGCTGTTAGAGATCACATCACAGACGTTATTGAAGAACTTGTTACTAATTATGACATAGATGGAATACACTTCGATGATTATTTTTACAACTCTGGACTAGGAACTCAGGACCAAACCCAATACAATGCCGATAAACGCGGATTTGCCAATATTAATGACTGGAGAAGAGATAATATTACCTTATTGATTACTCAGATAGGAACAAAAATCAAGTCTATAAAACCCTGGGTAAAATTTGGGATTTCACCTTCAGGCATTTACAGAAACTTCACTGTACCAGGTTCAAGCCCCGCTATCACGACAACTGGATCAGAACATTATAACGTACAATTTATCGACACAAAAAAATGGATGGAAGACGGATTAATTGATTACCTGACCCCTCAGGTGTACTGGGCATTCAGTCAAACATTAGCCAATGCCAAATTCAATTATGTAACTGATAACTGGAACAGCATGAATTTTACCCGCCATCTTTTTATTGGATTGGCTACTTACAAAACCAAAGATGGAAGTGGTACTGCATATACTGAAGATGAAATTAAGAATCAAATAGATTATTTAAAGAATAATGCGCCTAATGTTTTGGGAGTTGCTCATTTCAGAGCCGCCTTTGCGGTTACTTCTAATACAGTCACTAAAAACACCATGGAATATATACGGGATAATCAATACAGTTCGCCAGCCTTAATTCCAGTAATGACCTGGATTGACAATACAGCACCTGCCGAACCAACCGCTCTAACATCTGTCTTAGAAAGTGGCAAAACAAAGTTAAGTTGGACAGCACCTGCCAGTACTATTGATAAAATGCAGGAAGTGGTAAGATATGCCATTTATCGTTCTACCAGTTCAATTATTGATTTTAACAATTCTGCTAATTTAATTGCTATTATTCCAAGCACAGAAACATCTTATACAGATACTAAAGTAACACCAGGAGCAGGAACTTCATATTACTATGCTGTACGTTCTTTGGATAGATTAAGTAATGAAAGTCTATCGAGTAACACTGTAGCCGATCCTGCTACATTACCTGTTAAACTCATAGATTTTACAGCAAAAGCTAATGGTAACCGTATAAAGATTGAATGGACAACTACCAATGAAGCTAACAGCGATTATTTTTTGATTGAGAAGGCCGGTCCTGAAGGTGCATTCAGTCTTGTTGACAAAAAACCATCTTCTGCTCTTAATTATTCAGAAGTTAAACACTATTTTACTTGGGATAATGCTCCTCTCAGCGGAATCAATTATTACAGGTTGACACAATTTGACAAAAACGGAATTTCGTCAAAGCCAGAAATTACAAGTGCTCATTTCAACGAACTGATTGTAATTAGTGCAAAAGCTTTTCCAAACCCGACTAATAACCACATCAATTTTAGTTTAGCTAATTTTAACGGAAAATCTGTAAAAACCAAGTTAATCAATCTTTATGGTCAGACCATACATGAAGAAGAATTCAGTACTGTTTCAGGTAGCAGCGATTATCGTTTAGGCCTTAAAGACAAGCTACCAAGAGGGCAATATATATTAAGTATATCCGATATTGGTTTCCAACAGAAAATTAAAATAATTGTTCTTTAATCAAAGGGCCGGAGTTAATTCCGGCCTTTTTCTTTTTAGCAGATTTATTTCCTGCTTACCTATCTAAAAACAAGATATCTTTAGTTTTTAAAAAAATATTACAGCTCCCATGCAACAAAAGTTGAGCAAGCCCGACTATCCTATAGTTTAACTTAACAGATAGGTTTGTACAGAACAAGAACAGTATCTTTACTAAACCAAAGAACAAATAAAATATAACGTTGCATCTAAGTCTATCATTAAATGAGAGCGAACTGATACGTCAGTGTTTAGCCGGAGAAGAAAAAGGCTATACATTGCTGTACCAGAAATATGCCAAGCGCATTTACAACTCAATATACCGCGTTGTAAACAATGCAGCTGATGCAGAAGATATTTTACAAGATGCTTTTTGTACTGCTTTTGGGCAATTAGATAAATTAAAAAACAGAGATAATTTTGAAGGATGGCTAAAAAGAATTGCCATTAATCAATCTATATCAGTTTTAAGAAAAAACAAAATGGTTTTTGCTGAAGACGACCTTTTTGAGAAGATAGCGGATGAAGAATTTGATATGACTGAAGAAATGCTGTTTCAATGCCGTGTAGAAGATATTAAACAAGCTATACAGACTTTGCCAGACGGGTACAGAACCATTATATCTCTGCATTTATTTGAAGATGTTTCACAGGAAGATATTGCAAAGATGCTTGAAATAAGCCATAATACGGTACGTAGTCAATACCACAGGGCGAAGAAAAAGATATTTATGTTACTTAAAGATAAAGCTTATTATGGAACATGATTTTTTAAAAAAATATATTCAACAAAACAGGGATGCTTTTGATGATCAAGAATTGCCTTCTCAGGCGTTCAGTCAGATCATGGGTAAGGTAAAGAAAGAAACCGTTCAGTCAAAGCGTGCTTTTTTAAGACCTTGGTTAGCCATAGCCTGTTCACTTTTCATTGTTATAGGAGCTTTCTTATTTATGAATAAACAGGAAAAACCTGAGCAAGCTCTAACAATAGCAGGTATAAAACCAACCGCAAGCCTTGTAGATGAAAATCATGACAATCTTAAAGGAGCAGAGGAGAACGGCTATGTTGCTAAAACTGTAAAGACCTTGGCTAAACACTCCATAGCTAATCATAAAACATATGATAAGACCGAAATACAACAAATCTACCACGAGCTCAACGATAGCACATCTGTGGCAACCCGGTTAAGTGCATTGTTAAAAGCAAATACCTTACATACGATCAGTAAAGAATTAAAGGTTGCGCTTTGCAGAACTTTTAACCATGATGAAAACGATAACGTAAGACTTGCTGCTTTAAATATATTATCGAAAATTAAAGATGACAGCTATATCAATGAAAATCTTAAGCAAAGTCTTACTCTGCAAACAGATCCTTTTATACAGATTGAACTGGTAAAGATCATGGGCGACAGTAAAGAAAAGGAAACCGATCAAAAGCTAATGGAAATGGCCAGCAACCCGGCAACAATAGAGGTTGTAAAAGAACAAGTGTATTATGCTTTATTAACCAAACAATAACTCTTTATAAATAACACATTATGAAAAAACTTTTTTTAATTGTAGCTATATGCTTTGCAACAGCTCTACATGTTTTAGCTCAAAAAGAATTTAAAGTAGCAAAAACAAATGGTAAGCTCATTATAAACAATCTTTCAAACTTAACAATTGAAGGATATGAAGGCAAGGAAATCATTTTTACAATTCTTGGAAAGAAAGAAACATCAGATCCGAGGGCTCAAGGTTTATCAGCACTAAGTAGTGTGGGTTTTGATAATACTGGAGTAGGTTTAAGCCTCAAAGAAAATGGTCAAAACACTGAGATTTCACCAATAGAAAGCTTTGTAAAATATAAGGTAACCGTAAAAATACCTTATTCTGTAGCCCTTTCTATTAAAACTACTTCAGGAAGCAGTTGGAGCTTGTACCAAAAAGATAAAGATAGTGCCTCTATTGTTATCAGCAATCTAAAAAGCGAGGTAGATGCTTCTCTTCAATATGAGAACATCAAAGTATCTAACATCAAGGGTCCGTTAAGCATTAAAACTTTTCAGGGTAATATCGAGAGCACCTTAACTCCTGATTTTAAAGGCCCTATTTCGTTGATTTCTGCTTATGGTTTTATAGACTTTACCATTCCCCCTGCAGCTAAAGCCGATTTATCTATCAGCACGGCTTATGGAACACTATATGCTCCTAAGGATTTAAATCTCACCATCCAGGAAGAGAAGCAAACACCAGAAAAATCCAGAGAAACAATCACTGCCAATGGAAGTACTATTGTGTTAACAGGCGGTGATGCTAAAACAGCTACTGTTATCAGCGGGAGTGCAACATCTTTATCTAGTAGCAATTTCTCGTTTGCTGGCACAAATCTATCTAATGGCACTAATATTAAAGGCAGCTTAAATGGAGGTGGAGAGAAGATTATTTTAAAATCTTCAAGCGGGAAAATATATGTACGCAAATAAACCAAACACCAAATAAACCACAAAGGCCTGTTAGAATATATTCTAACAGGCCTTTTTCTTAATTGTAGGTTTATCTTTTCTTATTTTGTTTAGGGAATTTCATCTTATAATCTGCTCTTACCTCTCCCTTAGTAATCTTATCTAATTTTGATTTCAAGAGCTGTTTTCTTAACAGGCTTATTTTATCAGTGAAAAGCTTTCCTTCAATATGATCATACTCATGCTGAATTACACGTGCAGCAAATCCTGTTACCGCTTCTTTATGTTCTTCCCAGTTCTCATCAAAGTACTGAATAACAATATTGGGTTTACGCATTACTTCCTCTCTGATATCAGGAATGCTGAGGCATCCTTCAGAAAAGCCCCATGGTTCGCCACTTTCTTCCAATATCTGTGCGTTAACAAATGCTTTTTTGTATTGAGGTTCATCATCTAACTCTCCGGTATCAACCACAAACAGCCTGATAGGCAAACCTACTTGCGGTGCAGCCAAGCCCACCCCACTGGCATTATACATGGTTTCCCACATATTTTCTATCAATTCCTTCAGATTAGGGTAGTTTTTATCAATAGGCTCGCATTTTTTCTTCAAAACCGGATCGCCGTAAGCTACAATGGGTAATTTCATTGGGTGTTTATATTTTCTAATTGTCGAGAGCTACGATGCAAATTTACTAAAAAGTTAACGAATGTTGTCTGGGCAAAAATTTAAGCTGGATTAAATACAAGTGCAGTGAGGTTGTTTTCATCCAAGACATAGTTTGCAATCTGGTTAATTTCTTGGGCCTTAACGGCATTAATCTTATTAAAAACTTCCTCAAGGCTATCTATTTTCTGGTAATCTATCAGACTTTTAGCCATCGCTATAATCAGGCCTATACGGTTTTCTTCTCCTAAAGCAATCTGCCCGATAAATTTATTTTTGGCTTTATGCAATTGTATTTCGGTTAGGGTATGCTCTTTAAGTTTTTTAAATTCTTTAAAGATCAGTTGCTGAGCTTTTCCCACTTTCTCTTTATCGGTTCCAAAGTACAAAGCAAATATGCCCGTATCGCTCAATGGGCTATAATTGGTTTCTATAGTATAGGCAATGCCATATTTTTCGCGTAGCTGCAAATTAAGAATAGAACTCATCCCTGTACCGCCTAACATGTTATTCAGCAATAACAATCCGGCCTTTTGCTGATCATGTAGCGAATAGGCTGGCATACCCAGCATACAGTGAGCCTGTGCAATAGGTTTATTAACCGTTAATTTAACCGGATTATAGGCTAAGGGAGATTTGCGGTCTATTCCTGGAGTATTTTCTGGCACATCGCCATAATACTTTGTACCGCTCTTAATTAATTTGTTAAAAGAATAATTACCCAAAACTGCTATCACAATTTCATTGGTACGGTAATTATTTTTTATAAACTGCTTAATATCCTGTTTATCCAGTTTCTTTACAGTATCTGGTGTACCCAGAATATTTCTGCCCAGACCATGCCCTGCAAAAATCAGGTCTTCAAAATCATCGTTTATCGCTTCTTCCGGCTGATCCAGATAAGAAGAGATTTCATCCAAGATTACTCCTTTTTCTTTCTCCATCTCGTCTTCCGGAAACGTAGAATGAAAAACAATATCATTAAAAAGTTCTAGTGTTCTGTCCAGGTAAGGATTTAAAAACGACGCATGTATACAGGTATATTCTTTAGTGGTATAAGCGTTCAGATCTGCTCCTATACTTTCGAGCCTGTTTAGTATCTGACTCGTATTTCGCTTTTCTGTACGTTTAAAAATTAAATGTTCAATGAAATGCGCCAAGCCCATTTGTGCATCATCTTCATCTCTTGATCCTGCGTTTACAATAATGCAGGCATGAGATATAGCCGATGCGGCAGGAACATGCAATATTCTGATGCCGTTTGATAAAGTATGAACGTTATACTCCACTATAATCTCTCCGTATCTGGAAATGAAAGTTCTAAATCTGCAACCACTTTAGCTTTGGTTGGTTTACATGAGAGCAAGCCCAGTAAACTAATCCCAGCAAAAACCATAAAAATCAGGTTTCCACTTAACATAAAAGCCACAATATTTAAAAAAGCCCCTCCTTCAATCAATGCGCATCTTATGATAAAACCCGACTGGTACTTTACTGTCTTTTGTTCAAAAGTTTCTAACTGTCTTGCTTTCAGTAAAATCCTGCTGAAAAGCGTATTTCCAATAGTTATGCTCAACAAAGCCACCAAAGGAAAAAGTAAAAAATAAGAAGAAGAAGCAGCCATTTGGGTAGTAAATGTAGTTGTACCGCTATATGTAAAATAGGTAGCAAGCGCAAAAAACAATACCGCTAAGCAAAAAGAAAGATGTAAAGTATTCAGGGTTTTTAAATTCATCGCCATTTTTAAGTCAGCAAAGATAGCTAAACTATAGAATTTTAGTTCAAAAGCGCCTTAAAATCTGTCATTTTGACTTAACCATGTAATTGGAACACACCTTGATAAAGGATTGAAAACTAAAAAACTTAATATTTAAATATGGCAACAGAAAAAGGAAGTATTTCAATACACACAGAAAACATTTTCCCAATCATTAAGAAATTCTTGTATTCGGACAATGAAATCTTTTTAAGAGAATTAGTTTCCAATGCGGTTGATGCCGTACAAAAAATAAAACGCCTCGCCTCATTAGGGCAGTTTAACGGTGAAGTTGGCGAACCGCTGGTTGAAGTTAAATTAGATGAAAAAGCCAAAACCATTACCATAAGCGATAATGGTCTAGGTATGACTGCCGAAGAAATCAAAAAATATATTAATCAGGTAGCTTTTTCAGGAGCGAGTGAATTTGTAGAAAAGTTTAAAGATGCTAAAGATGCCAACGAAATCATTGGTAAGTTTGGTTTAGGCTTTTACTCAGCCTTTATGGTTGCTGATCTGGTTGAAATTCAAACTTTATCATATCAGGAAGGTGCAAAACCAGCTAAATGGACCTGCGACGGAAGTACAGAATTTGAAATTAGCGAAGGTAGCAGAACCACTCGCGGTACAGATATCATCCTCCATGTTAATGCCGATAGCGAAGAGTTTTTAAGTGAGCAAAAGCTACAGGAGATCTTAGATAAATATGCTAAGTTCTTACCTGTTCCAATTAAATTCGGCACAAAAACAGAGCAGGTAGAAGATGGCAAAGATGAAGAAGGTAAAACCAAATACACATCTGTTGAAGTTGATAACATTGTAAACACTACGAGTCCTATCTGGACAAAATCACCTGCAGATTTGTCAGATAAAGATTACCTTGATTTTTACAGACAATTATATCCGTTCTCGGATGAGCCTTTATTCTGGATCCATTTAAATGTTGATTATCCATTTAACCTAACCGGAGTATTGTATTTCCCTAAGGTTAAAGAAGATTTTGACATGCAGCGCAACAAGATCAAATTATTTAGCCGCCAGGTATTCATTACCGATGAGGTTAAAGATATTGTTCCTGAGTTCTTGATGTTATTACATGGTGTTATCGATTCTCCTGATATTCCGTTAAATGTATCGAGAAGTTTCTTACAGGCCGATAGCAACGTTAAAAAAATCAATACTTACATTACCAAGAAAGTAGCCGATAAACTGGCTGAACTGTTTAAGGCTGATAGAAAAGCTTACGAAGAAAAATGGAGTGATATAGGTCTTTTCGTAAAATATGGCATGATTACCGAGGAGAAGTTTTATGAAAAAGCTAAAGACTTTGCATTGTTAACCAATACCCAAAACGAGCATTTCACTTTAGAAGATTATAAAGCTAAGGTATCGCCATTGCAGACCGACAAAAATGGCAATGTAGTTTATTTATATACTACTGATACCGATAAACAAGATGGATTTATACAGGCTGCCAACAAAAAAGATTATGATGTGCTGGTAATGAGCCACCCTATCGACGGGCATTTTGTAAGCACTCTTGAACAAAAGCTAGAAAAAACACAGTTAAAACGTGTTGATGCAAGTGTGGCCAACCAGCTTATAGAAAAAGACGAGAAATTAGAATCGGTGCTTTCTGAAGAACAGAGCAACAATGTTAAAACTGTTTTTGAGCAGGCAATCAACAAACCTGGTTATAACGTGGAAGTTGTGGCTTTAAATCCTGATGATGCTCCTGTAACCATTACTATGGATGAGTTTATGCGTCGCATGAAAGATATGGCAAAAATGGGTGGCGGAATGAGTTTTTACGGCAATATGCCTGATAGCTATAAAGTGGCCATTAACGGTAATCACAAATTAATCAATAAAATTTTATCAACCACAGATTCTGCGGAGCAAAGCAAATATGCAAAACAGGCTGTAGACTTGGCATTATTATCGCAGGGAATGCTTACCGGTGCAGAGTTAACAGCTTTTGTTAGCCGTAGCGTTGAGTTGATCTAACATAAAAGGTGTTCTTTATAGTTTTTTCTGAAATCTATCCCAAGTATAGAAATCCGAAAAGTAAAGAACACCTTTTCTTTTTAAAAATATATGAGGCGAAAAAATCTGACTACTCCTCTTGCAATTGTTTCAATAGCATTTCTATTGATCAACTTTTATGTTTTTGGAGGTCTTAGGTTTATAATTTCAAATCCGGTATTTCCTTATCTTTTCTGGGGTTTTGCTGGTATATTGGTAAGCTGTGCTTACCTTGCCACATTACGCATACAAAATAAAGAGCCCGACAGATTTTTTACGGTTACCATACACAGCTTCATTATCTATCTTGCATCAGAAATTCTATTTTCTGTTTTCCTTTTGATCAATGATATTTTAAGTTTTTTCAGGGCGGTACCCTATTATTTTGAAACTTATTCATTCATCATACCTGGTCGCAGTCTCATACTGGTTGAGATGGGAACGGCTCTTTCTGTTTTTCTTTGTCTGTTATTTATATACGGCATACTTTGGGGCAAGTACCAATATCGGGTAATTAAACATGTGTTGTATTTTGATGATTTGCCCAAAGCATTTGAAGGCTTTACCATTACCCAGATCTCAGATATTCATGCAGGCAGCTTTAACAATGCCAGGCAAGTACAAAAGGGTATCAATCTGATCAATAAACAGCATAGTGATCTGTTTGTATTTACGGGCGATCTGGTAAATAACCGGTCAGAAGAAATTGTTCCCTGGATTAATCATTTCTCACAAATCAAAGCAAAATATGGCCAGTTCTCGGTGTTAGGTAATCATGATTATGGCGATTACGTAAAATGGCCAAATGAGGGTGAGAAAGCAAAGAATTTACAACAATTAAAAGATTATCACGCACAAATTGGTTTCAGATTATTGTTAGATGAGCATGTTACGCTTACTAAGGGCACGCAAAAAATCATTCTAGCAGGTATCGAAAACTGGGGTATAGGTTTTGGGCAGCGGGGCGATTTAAATAAATCTCTCGAAAACACACAAGTTGATGATTTTAAGATCCTGCTCTCTCATGATCCTACGCATTGGGAAGAAGAAGTAAAAAACCACTCTTCAAAAATACATTTAACTCTATCAGGTCATACGCATGGCATGCAATTTGGTGTTGAATTCTTTGGAATAAAATGGAGTCCTGTAAGTTTGAGGTACAAACATTGGGCAGGATTAAAGACAGAAAACCAGCGTACCATTAATATTAACCGAGGTTTTGGATTTTTGGGATTTTTAGGAAGAGTTGGTATCTGGCCAGAAATTACTGTCATAGAATTACGTAAAAACAAAATTAAACCGCAATAAATGCGTTTTATTTATGATATTTAAACGGCCTGTTATAAACCGGCCACAAAATTTTATTGTTATGAGAACTCTATCAGGATTAAAATTATTTATCAGCACCATCGTAATTGGTTTGAGCCTAACATCATGTTTGAAAAACAAGAACAGTGATTACCAGCCGGTACAAATTTCAGGTTTAAGCCTTATTAACGCAGTTCCTTCATCTACCAATCTAGATGTTTATGTTGATAATCTGAAAGCAACTAACTTTTCAATAGATTTTTCTTTTGGCACTAAAATAGACTACCTGAATGCTTATTCAGGCAAGCGAAAAATAGATTTAACCAAACAAGGTCTTCAAACTTCATTGGCCTCTACAACAATCACACTTGATCCTCAGATCGGATATTCTTTATTTGCTGTTAATAAAATTGAAACGCCTGAGTTTTTACTTTTAAAGGATGATTTAACCGCTCCTCAAAGTGGAAAAGCTAAAGTAAGATTTGTAAATTTAAGTCCCGATTTAGGTATTGCAAGTCTGGCCATAAATGGCTCTAATGCAAATCTTTTCAGTAATCTGGCCTTTAAACAAGCTTCTGATTATGCAGAAATAACAGCTGGAACTTCTGTTACTTTCGATCTTAAAAACAGTAATGGAACCGTAGAAACACAGTTAAGTCAGGCCCAGATTGAAGCCGGAAAAATTTATACGATTTACGCAAAAGGATTAAAATCTGCCAGCGACAATACACAACTAAGTGTGTCTATATTCAGGCAGAAATAGAAGTACTTATTAGAAATGGAACAAAACACAGCCATTGCAAGCAAGCGATATTTTAACAAGAAAAACATAGTGAATGTTATTTTAATTTCACTCATGCTGCTGATTGCTTTTGTTCCGCCTGTGAAAGCTTATTTTATACAAGGATTGATGCAGATTGGATTATTCTCTCCTGCAGAACAGACCAAGAATGCAACCATCCCTGCTGATCTTTCTAAAATTGTATTTGAAGATACTAAGGGCAACCAAGTAAGCCTCGCCGATTTAAAAGGTAAGATTATTTTTTTAAACTTCTGGGCAACATGGTGCCCTCCATGTATAGCAGAAATGCCTTCTATCAACAAGCTGGCTCAGTTATATAAAGATGATAAGGATATTGTTTTTCTCATGGTTGATGCTGACAGCGATTTTGGCAAGTCGGTTGATTTCATGAATAAAAGACAATATAATCTTCCTGTTTACAAAGCGGTTAGCAGTGTACCCGAAGTTATCTTTGGAGGCTCACTACCCACTACAATTGTACTCGATAAACAAGGCCGTTTATCATTTAAAGAAGTTGGAGCAGCAAATTACAACAGTAAAAAATTCACTAATTTTATAGAGAAGCTAAAAGCTTTAAAAGATTAAATCGCTTCTTATATCTTCATTATGCAACCATTTGATTTAGAACTTAACCAGATTAATTATGCTGTTTTTCCTGAAGGAAATGAAACCTATACCATTTATAAAGAAGGAAAAGAATATATACAAATCCAGAAAGATGAAGGCGAGCAATGGATCAAATTTGATGAAGAGACAGGAACTCCTCTTTTTGAATATGACGAAGAGGTAAATCAACTGGGTAAACTTATTGAGTACTACAAAGAAAATCCTGAAGAGGAAGAAGGTGAAGATGAGCTATAGATTCTATTGCTTTTTTAAAGTGTAGCTGAATAAGCGGCTTTTAATTTTATCTCCCTTAATCCAAACTGTTATTTGGTTGCTCTTATCTTGGGAAATCAAAAAGCTATAACCTTTTTTTGGGCCTTTTTCGCTATACAATTCTAATTGTTTTCCGCTCTTTCTGATCTGATCAAATGCCTCTTTTATCCGGTCAGCAGGAACAGGAATGATCTCCTTATATCGCTTGTCTCTATTTGTATATTCTACAATCAGTTGCTGAGGAATCAGGTTAAAGGGAGTTAGTTCTGTAAGCTGTTCTTGTTTGGCTACAGGAATAAAATCATCAGACGTGAGTAATAATGCTGCTTCAATTTTTATCGAATCGGTTTCTTGAACCTGTAATAACGCATTATAGTAATATCTGCTCCAGGCGGCATATTTATAAATCTTTATACCTATACCTATTAGGAGCAGTATAGCCAGGGTAAAATAGATCTTGTTGGTAAGGTTAATCTTCATCTGTTAATGCACAAATGCCTGAGCCAAATTAAAAACATAAATCATAAAAACCACAAGAATTACACTAATGATCAAAGCAATGGCAAAAAACCATTTCCCCCGGTTATAGCCTTTGCCATGGTAACTAACTGCATATAGAAAAACTAAGCATGTTATTCCTATAGAGATATAGACAATATTTAGATACACCTGGTCTTCTGTCAGTTTTCCTATGGTTAAAAACATAACCATCAACAGCAGGTTTACCACGATCATTAAAATAGAAATATCGCTGTTCTTCCTTTTAAGTTTTTGCTGTTCTATTTCTTCCATTTTTTATTATCCTGCCCAGTTTTCACGATCTAAGCTACGGTAATTAATGGCTTCCGCCAAATGTTCCATTTCAATCGTTTCAGAGCTGGCAAGGTCTGCAATGGTTCTGGCTACTTTTAATATTCTATCATAAGCTCTTGCAGATAAGCTTAGTTTTTCCATAGCCTGTTTGATCAGATTTTTACCTGTTTCATCGATTTCACAGACATTTCTCACCATGGCCGAGTTCATTTGTGCATTTGCATACAAACCTTCGTGAACTTTAAACCTTTGATGTTGCAATACTTTGGCTTTAATTACTCTTTCTCTTATCGCTTTACTTGATTCGGCTTTGGCAGAAGAAGAGAGTTCTGAAAAATTTACAGGTGTTACTTCCACATGCAGATCTATCCGGTCTAATAATGGCCCCGAAACCTTACTCAGATATTTTTGCACCACTCCCGGAGCACAGATACATTCTTTTTCAGGATGATTAAAAAATCCACAAGGACATGGATTCATTGAGGCAACCAGCATAAAGTTTGCCGGATAATCTACAGAAAATTTAGCTCTTGAAATATTTACTTTCCGATCTTCTAGGGGTTGCCGCATTACTTCTAAAACCGTTCTTTTAAATTCGGGCAGTTCATCTAGAAAGAGTACACCATTATGTGCGAGAGATATTTCCCCAGGGCTGGGATGTGCACCGCCACCAACTAAAGCCACATCAGATATAGTATGATGCGGTGCCCTGAAAGGGCGCTCTGCAAGTAAAGAGCTACTTACAGCTAACTTACCTGCCACCGAATATATTTTGGTACTTTCAAGAGCTTCCTGCAAAGTTAAAGGAGGTAAAATAGAAGGCAAACGCTTAGCCAGCATTGTTTTTCCAGCTCCCGGCGGTCCTATTAAGATTACATTATGGCCTCCGGCTGCTGCAATTTCAAGTGCTCGCTTTATGTTTTCCTGACCTCTTACATCTGCAAAATCCTGTTCAACATCATTAACTTCATCAAAAAAAGCTTTTCGGGTATCTATTTTAAGTGGCTCAGGTTTTTCTTTATGAGAAAAGAAATTGATCACATCACTTAAAGTCTCCATTCCAAACACATCGATATTATTTACAATTGCTGCTTCACGGGCATTTTGTTTAGGTAATATAAAGCCTTTGTATCCTTCTTTACGGGCTTGTATTACAATAGGTAATGCACCAGCTATGCTTTGTAATCCTCCATCTAGCGAAAGCTCACCCATGATCATGTAATCTGCTAATTCATCTGCATTGATCTGCCCCGAAGCCGCCAAAATACCAATGGCTATGGGAAGATCGTACGCAGAGCCTTCTTTTCTAATATCTGCAGGAGCCAGATTTACCAGTATCTTTTGTCTCGGCATATGAAACCCAGATATACGGATGGCACTTTCAACCCTGAAAAGGCTTTCTTTTACCGCATTATCGGGCAACCCTACTACATAATATTTGCTCCCCCCACCTACACTTACTTCAATCGTAATTGTTAATGCATCCACTCCGCAGAGTGCGCTACCAAAAGTTTTAACAAGCATTATTTAGATTATTTTATTCAATATAAAAAAATATACTGAAAGTCAGCCATTTAAAAAAGTCTAACAAGAAAAAAAAGCTGCCCAAATGGGCAGCTTTCATGAAAATATTTTGTGATTCTTACATCGATAAAATTTCGGCCAGTTTTAACCATGCCGGAGTAATCTGTTCGGCATTGATATGTTTTATAGCTCCTGCAAATGGTGTAAAAATGATCTCTTTATTTACCTGGCCAGCCATTACCCCAGCTTTGCCTTCTAAAAGACCTTCAACAGCTGCCACGCCTAAACGACTGGCTAAAACCCTGTCCATACAAGTAGGCTTACCTCCGCGTTGTATATGACCCAATACAGAAATACGGATATCATAGTTAGGGAATTTCTTCTCCAAAGCTTTGCCCACATTGTATGCACCTCCGGCTTCGTCACCTTCGGCTACTACAATAATTTTTGAAGCCTTATCCTTTCTTCCATTTTCTATGCGTTTAATCAGATCGCTTACTGCTGTTTTCGCTTCAGGAATCATAATCGCTTCTGCTCCCACACCTATTCCGCTTCGAAGCGCTATCAGGCCGGAGTCACGTCCCATTACCTCAACAATAAATAAACGATCATGGGATTCTGCTGTATCTCTAATTCTGTCAACAGCATTTACAACCGTATTAATGGCCGTATCATAGCCAATGGTAAGGTCTGTACCCATTAAATCGTTGTCTATGGTTCCAGGCAAGCCCACAATTGGAAAATCATATTCCTGCGCAAATACATTTGCACCGGTAAAAGTTCCGTCTCCCCCTATCACAACCAAAGCATCTATCTCACTTTTTTTCAGGTTATCATAGGCTTTAGCGCGACCTTCCTTGGTTCTGAAAGCATCGCATCTGGCTGTTTTTAAAACTGTACCGCCGCGTTGTATAATATTAGCTACAGATTTACCATCCATCGGGATAAAATCTGCATTGATCAATCCATCATATCCCCTCAAAATTCCCGTCACTTTGAGCTCATGATATAAACTTGCTCTTACCACAGCCCTTATCGCTGCGTTCATGCCGGGAGCATCTCCTCCGGATGTCAATACGCCAATATTTTTTATTTTACTCATTAGCCGAATTAAATTTATCTACCCCGCTCTGTAAAAATGCTGCATATTCTTTCGCATTGAATATCGCTCCCTGAGCAGGTACAAGAGGATTTAACTGATGATCTACCAGAACATAATAAGGTTGCGAGTTGGCGCCATATTTAGTTGCCTGCAAATCCTGATTCCATCTACCTAAATCATCTGTTTCCCCTTTAAGGTAATTAGAAGAATGTACTTTTTCTGCAGGCATTTTTATAGAACGCTCATCTACATAAAGCTGAATTAGCACATATTTTTCTTTGATTATTTTTCCTACTTCTTGATCTATCCATACATCATCTTCCATTCTGCGACAATTTACACAAGTATGTCCTGTAAAATCTAGCATAATAGGTTTATTTACCTTTTTAGCAAATTCTATTCCTTCATCAAGATCAAAAAATACATTGAAACCATGAGGAGGGTGTAAAACTTCATCATGTTTTACTTTCTTAGGAAAATCCAAAGAAGCCTGAGATCCAGAAGAAGATGATCCGCCGCTACTCAAAATAAAATCCTGAGTATGCATAGGAGGTGCTAAACCACTTAATACTTTTACAGGTGCGCCCCATAAACCAGGCACCATATAAACCGCAAAAGAAATAGAGACAATAGCCAATAATAATCTTGGCACACTGATATAGTTCAAGGTACTGTCATGAGAAAATTTGAGTTTCCCCAGTAAATAAAAGCCCATCATGGCAAATATCACAATCCATAATACCAGGAATACTTCTCTGTCAAACCATCCCCAATGCCATACTAAATCAGCAGCCGATAAGAATTTCAATGCTAAAGCTAACTCTAAGAAACCTAAGCAAACTTTTACACTGTTTAACCAACCACCTGATTTTGGCATACTGTTTAAGAAGCCCGGAAAAATAGCCGACAAAGTAAAGGGTAAAGCTAAGGCCAAGGCAAAACCAAACATGCCCATTGCCGGGGCTAAAACTTCACCCTTGGCACTAGCTTGTACCAACAAAGTACCTATAATTGGTCCGGTACATGAGAAAGAAACCAAGGCTAAAGAGGCGGCCATAAAAAAGATGCCGCCTAAACCTTTACTGTTATCTGCTTTCTGATCTATCTTATTCACAAAAGAACTTGGCAAAGTGATTTCAAAAGCACCAAAGAAAGAAACAGCAAAAACAACGAGCAATAAGAAGAATAAAATATTAAATATTCCACTACTACTCAGTTCATTCAGTTTGGAAGAACCAAATAGAATTGTTATCAGCAAGCCTAAAACAACATAAATAACAATAATTGAAAGGCCATAAATTAATGCCTGTCCAATACCTTTTTGTTTACTTCCAGCCCTTTTGGTAAAATAACTTACGGTTAAAGGAACCATTGGAAAAATACAAGGCATCAGGAAAGCCAGAAATCCTCCCAGTAAGCCTTCTATAAAAGTATGCCATAAAGTTTGTTCTTTATTAGGCGCTGTTACGGTAGCCATAGCGTTTGCTGTATCAGCCGTTGCAGGAGCTTTCTTAACCGTATCAGCTTTAATATTATTGGCAGCACTGTCTGCCGCAGAACCAATGGTTATAAAACCATCGTCATCGGCCTCTTGTACGGTAGTTGTATCTTTTTGTATAGATGAAGCAGCATAGGTATAATTCATGCTTACGCTGGTTAATAGAAGAATTAACAGCGCTACAAAGCTTAATTTTTTCATTTGTATATTAAAAAAACATCATAAACTTAAGCTTACCCGTATAAAAACTTTTGGTATGCAGCTAAAACCACATACCAAAAAGTCTGTTCTTTAAAAAAACTAACGGGCAAACAATTTATTCCCGATTATTTTACCGGAATGCTAAAAGAAACTTCAGCAGGAGGTAAGCATGAATGATCATTACATACCATATACTCTACTTTTCCTTTTACAACAGTAGTTCCTTTATTAAGCTTTACTTTTTGTTTAAAGATAACCTGATCTTCAAAATAACTCACATCCATTTTAAATACCTTTTCAAATTTGGTAATAGGTGTTGGTTCTTCTGTTTTACCAACCAAACTGTAATCAGCAGATTTGCTATAAGTAAAAATGGTTTTGTTTGGGCCACCTGGTTTTAAATTTTGAGAATACAGGTGCCAGCCATCATCAACTGTGGCTTTAATAAACAACGTAGCTTCATTTTTACCCGTTTTTTTAGCCATGTAAGACCATGAAACAGGATTTTCTAACTGTGCAAAAGCACCAATCGTGCTTAAAAGCACAAAGGTCAGAATTAAGGTGATTTTTTTCATTTGTGTGTATTTTTAGTTTAAAGTGTGTTCTAACTAAGTTTTAATTGTTGTCCAAAATAGAAAATATTGAATGAAAAATCAATCTAAAAATTCTATTTCTTTAAAATTGAATTTCTTTATCTGTCTGTTTAAACAAGTAATATTTAATAAGCCATTATCATCTACATTACTTATTGTCCCCCTGAACTCCTGCCCTTGTGCTTTAAATAATGCTTCAGTCTGATATTTAAACAGATTTTTAATGTAATTTTCTTTGATCACCTGTATCTTATTTGCCTTAAGATTAAGATAATACTGCTCTATACCTCTACAAATCTGTGCCAAAACTTTGAGCCTATCAACATCATGATGTAAAATTTGATTCATAGATATAGCCTTAGATTGTATATGAGTGTCAAAAATCTGCTGATTTACATTAAGACCTATGCCAATAATGCTACTTTTTAACTGGTTGCCCGAAATGCTGTTTTCGATTAAAATTCCTCCCAGCTTTTTATGATTATAATAAATATCGTTAGGCCATTTTATTTGTGGTCTTTCAGGTAAAAAACTGGCTAATGCATTGCAAATAGCCAAGCTAACGATCATATTCAGAGAAAACTGGTTCACTGGCGACAAAAACCTTGGACACAA
This sequence comes from Pedobacter montanisoli, assembly GCF_022809115.1. Classification (GTDB taxonomy): domain Bacteria; phylum Bacteroidota; class Bacteroidia; order Sphingobacteriales; family Sphingobacteriaceae; genus Pedobacter; species Pedobacter montanisoli. The sequence goes on from NZ_JALGBH010000001.1 coordinate 564,289, forward strand.
ATAAATGCTAAAAGTCAGGTTTTTCCCGGGCTCCGCATGCCATACATTTTCTTGCTGACCTCTTCCGGCAAACTGATTGTCTGCCATAATTACAGTCCCTTCGGTTAATGGCTCAAAATTTGAAGCCATCTTTTTTAAATAATTATTCGTAGAATCAACGGATGATAATTTGATGAGATTTTGACCAACAAATAATGTAGAAAAAGTGTTATTTTGCAATTGTTGATTTTAATTTTTATGATTTACCAAAATTAATTGATTTGATGATAAAAAAGAAAACCGAAGATCTATCAGCGATGCTTTCACAGATTGCCATACATGGCATACAAGAAAAAAAAGGAAAGGATATTGTTCGCTTAGATCTAAGGCAGGTGAATAGTGCTGTATCTGATTATTTTGTAGTCTGCAACGCAGATTCTTCTACTCAGGTTAGAGCCATTGCCGATAGTGTGGAGGATGAGATTTACAAATCGACACAAAGCGAACCTTGGCGTAAAGAGGGCTTTGAAAACGCCGACTGGATAATTTTAGATTATTTAGATATCGTAGTCCATATTTTTAAAACAGAAAAAAGAGATTTTTATGGCATAGAAGAATTATGGGGTGATGCCGAAACTACCAGATTTAAAAGTGCCTAAACCAATAACACATAACTGAAACCATGACACAAAATCAGGATAATAATAAAAAACCTAAACAGATTAAACGACTTCCCAACATTCCGAAAAAGCCTCAAAAATCACCTAAATTCAATATTTTTTGGGTATATGCAACCATCATTATCGGTTTATTGGTCTTCAATTTCATGTTTAACAGCAGTGATCTGAAAACCATTAGCTATAAAGAGTTTGAGCAAAACATGCTTTTACCCGGGGATGTTAAACAGATTGTAGGCTACCGTTCTTCTGACGGTGAAACCTATACGGGAGAGATTTATTTAAAAGAGGGTAAAAATGAAGACCCTAAGTTCAAAAAATACGTTAACAATGGCGCTTTATCCATCAGTAAAAATGGGCCTATTGCCAAAATTGTTACAACCACATCTGAATCGTTAGAGAAAAAACTAGCTGAATCTCAAAAAGACATGCCACCTGCAGAGCAGATTACCATAACTGCTTCTTCTAAATCAAGTCCGTGGTTAAATATATTCTTACAGATTGTACTTCCGGTATTGCTTTTTGCAGGTTTATGGATCTTTATGTTACGTCGTATGAGCGGTGGCGGCGGCGGTGGCGGTGGCCAGATTTTCAACATTGGTAAATCTAAAGCTACCTTGTTTGATAAAGAAAGTCAGGTTAACATTACTTTTAATGATGTTGCCGGGCTTGAAGAAGCCAAAACCGAAGTAATGGAAATTGTAGATTTCCTTAAAAACCCTAAAAAATACACCAATTTAGGAGGTAAAATTCCTAAAGGCGCCTTATTGGTGGGTTCTCCGGGTACTGGTAAAACCTTATTGGCTAAAGCTGTTGCAGGCGAAGCTCAGGTACCTTTCTTTTCCTTATCAGGTTCTGATTTTGTGGAGATGTTTGTAGGTGTGGGTGCTTCCCGTGTACGTGATTTGTTTAAACAGGCTAAAGATAAAGCGCCATGTATCATCTTTATTGATGAGATTGATGCAATTGGTCGTGCCCGTGGCAAAAACAGTGTGATGGGTGGTAATGATGAACGTGAGAACACATTAAACCAGTTATTGGTTGAAATGGATGGCTTTGGCACAGACTCTGGTATCATTATCCTTGCAGCAACCAACAGACCTGATGTGTTAGACTCTGCTTTAATGCGTCCGGGACGTTTTGACAGGCAGATCTCTATTGATAAACCAGACTTGGTTGGTCGTGAGCAAATCTTTAAAGTTCACCTTAAACCCGTTAAAATTGCACCTGATGTTGATGCTAAAAAACTTTCTGCACAAACTCCGGGATTTGCAGGTGCTGAAATTGCCAACGTTTGTAATGAAGCTGCATTAATTGCTGCACGTAAAAACAAACAAATGGTTGATATGCAGGATTTTCAAGATGCTATTGACCGTGTAATTGGTGGTTTAGAGAAAAAGAACAAAATTATATCTCCTGAAGAGAAAAGAATTGTGGCTTACCACGAGGCAGGACATGCTATTGCCGGCTGGTTCTTAGAACATGCAAATCCACTAGTAAAAGTATCTATTGTACCGAGGGGTGTTGCAGCTTTAGGTTATGCCCAATATTTGCCTAAAGAACAGTTTTTATATACCACAGAACAGTTAATGGACGATATGTGTATGACTATGGGTGGACGTGTTGCTGAGGATATTGTTTTCGGTAAAATATCAACCGGAGCTTTAAGCGATCTTGAACATATTACACGTATTGCTTATGGAATGGTAAAAATCTATGGTATGAATAAAGAAGTTGGAAATGTATCTTTTTACGATCCACATGCCGAATATAGTTTTGATAAACCTTATTCTGATAAAACGGCTGAAATGATCGATACTGAGGTACGTAAATTATCTAACGAAGTTTATGAACGTACCACAGCTTTATTACTTGAAAAACGTGAAGGGTTAGAGAAACTTGCTCAAAAACTGTTAGAGAAAGAAATTCTTTTCCAAACCGATTTAGAAGACATCTTAGGTAAACGTCCTTTTGATACCAGAACCACATACGATGAGTTTGTGAACGGTGACATACCAAAAGATGTAGAAAAACCAGTTGAAATGGTTCCCGGAGATACTCCTGTAGTAGAACATATTACAGAGAATAACCCGCAACAAGAAGAAAACTAAGTTTTAATAACTATATTGAGCAGGCAGACATTTAAAAATGTTTGCCTGTTTTTGTATAGATCAAATGCCTTGCCTACATTTGAAAAATATTCATGAAAGATAATATTACACCCAAAGAGCTTATGCTCAAAAAAATAAGGAAAGCGCTTCTTGAAAAAAGAGACAATCCTTATCCTAATCTGGAAGAGGCACCTCTATACAAGCCCAACGAAGAAGAGTTAGAGGTTCTTTTTGCACAGGAACTTGCTGCTGTTTCGGGTAATTTTATTTTTTGTGAGAATGGTGTGGATTTTATTGAGAACCTGCTTACTTTAGCAGATAAATACAAATGGCGTAAAATTTACTGCTGGGAGCCCCAGTTGCAGGAGTTATTAGCTCACTACGAATTTCCTTTTTACAGAGGAGATAAAGACTTTGAACAAGCCGAAGTAGGTATTACTATGTGTGAGGCTTTGATTGCCCGCAATGGTTCTGTAATGGTGAGCAATGCCAATGCCGCTGGTCGCAGGCTAAGCATATACCCACAGCAGCATATTGTTATTGCGCGTACTGGCCAATTGGTTTTAGACTTAAAGGATGCTTTTCAGCTCTTGAAAGAACGCTATGGAGCACAATTACCTACCATGATCAGCACCATTACTGGCCCAAGTCGTACTGCTGATATTGAAAAAACACTTGTTTTGGGTGCCCACGGACCAAAAGAATTGTTTGTTTTTATGGTAGATGATTTTTCTTAAGCGCTATTTTCTTTCATTTCATTTATAGCATATTTAAAAAATATATCTTATATTTAAACAGAATACCAAAGCGGTTTTTGGTTTAAATTTTAAATATGCCCATATATTCAACAATTATTGGAACAGGAAGTTATATTCCTGAGCAGGTAATAAACGGTTCTTTCTTTGCCCATCGCGTATTTTACGAGAATGGAGAGCTTATTCCCAAGGCCAACGATGAGATTATCCAGAAGTTTAGCGAAATCACCGAGATTGTTGAACGCCGTTATGCAGACGACCATCTGTTAAACCATGATATAGCAGTTATTGCAGCCCAAAATGCCCTTAAAGATGCAAAAATTGACAAAGAAAGTCTTGACCAGATTATATTCTGCCACAACTTTGGCGACATCCGGCACAACAGTAACCGTGTGGATATGTTACCCGCGCTTGCGGCAAAAGTTAAACAAATTTTAGACATACAAAATCCCGATTGTGTTGCTTACGACTTGATTTTTGGCTGTCCGGGTTGGGTACAGGGTGTTATACAGGCCGATTATGTATTAAGAACAGGTGACGCAAAACGCATTATGGTTATAGGTGCCGAAACTTTATCTCGCATAGTAGATCAGCACGATAGAGATTCTATGATTTTTGCTGATGGAGCCGCAGCCATAATCTTTGAAGGAAAAACTTCAGAACAACCTACCGGAGTGCTTGCCCATAAAAGTCAAACCTATGCAGCATATGCCTCGCTATTAACCATGGGCAAGAGTAATAACCCGGAGGAAAACAACAATAATTTATACATTAAGATGAACGGGCGAAAGCTATATGAATTTGCTGTTGTAACTGTACCTCAGGTTGTAAAAAGTGCTATAGATAAAGCAGGGCTTGATATCAGCGATATTAAAATGGTATTTATACATCAGGCCAATGGCAAAATGGATTGCGCCATTATGAAACGCCTGTTTAAACTTTACGAGGCTACTGAAATACCCGAAAATTTGGTGCCAATGACCATTTCATGGCTTGGCAATAGTTCCGTAGCAACTATACCTACATTGATAGATCTGGTTCTGCACAAGCAGGTAAAGAATTATCAGGTTGAAAAGGGTGATTATGCGGTATTTGCTTCTGTAGGAGCCGGCATGCACATCAATGCAGTAGTGTACAAGTTCTAGTCAGGTAGTCTTTTTAGGCCTTGTCTGGCTTCATTTTCTATGCTATTTTCATATTCATGATTTTTCATGCCTATAGCTGTATTGTAAAATGATTTGGCCCTAGCTACATTTTTATCTTTTTCACAGATGTTACCTGCTAATACGGCCGCTTTTGCAGCATAATAGTATTTTAAGTTTCTTCCGCTATTGATTGCATTCTGATATTGCACCAAAGCCTGATCATTTTTATTCAGATCATCATACACCCTACCTAACCGATAAAAATATTCTGTTTTATCTTTTGCAGAAGTCAGTGCCGATGTATTTATATTGGTTAAGGTTTCCAGTGCATTATTAAAATATCCTCCATCAAAAAGAAGTCTGGCTTTTAACAACTCTCTATTAGGCATTGGAGCACTAGCCTCATTCAAAGCCTGCTTATCCTTATCATTATAAGTATATCCATTATTTTTTACTTTGCCCATGTAGTTATAATAGCCTGAACTGTCATTTCTTAACAGAGAAATGAAGCCTAAATGCAGGTAAGTATCTTTAATATAGCTGTTGCCTTTATTGTTCTGTAAAAAAGTATCAAAATTGCCTGCTGCTCTAAAATCCAGCTTATTTAGCTTTACAACACCCAACAAATAATCCAGATAAGGAAAAGGCTGGTAAGCATTTCCTTTGGGTCTGTTTTCAAGTATATTCATGGCCTGATCGTTATGGCTATTACGTGCACATACATAAGCCTGCAAGTAGGTTTTCAATAAACTACTGTCTGCAAAACGAGCTGTATATTTCATGGTTTTGCTATAAGCCGCCGGGCTTTTTACCACATCAGATAAAACATATGAATAGTAAAATACTACTTCTTCGTAAAAAGGTTCATAGACAGATTTAGGCAGGTTTTCGGCTAGTTTATCTAACATATTCAAGCCTGTAGCCACATCGCCTTTTATACCAAGTGCTGCTAAAGCCTTTTTCATAAAACCATCGGGTAAAGACCCCATTACTACATTAATCAGACCTATTCCCTTACCATTTAGGTGAAACCCGGGAAATTTCTTACTATTATCCTGCAACAGATTACTTGCTCTGTTGATTTCACGGGATGCGGTATAATACTCTCCAAACCTACTGCGTATCAAAGCCCATTGTAAATTGATTTCAGCCTGCGCGTACAAGTAATAAGGAGAGCTTTTATCATCTTTACTGATTTCGTTCAAGCGGTTGTTCTTATTGGCTTCAAGCCGTTCAAACTCGGGCTTGCTTTCATTGGTAATCAGGTAAAAATAATCTATATAGTTTTCTAGTAAAGCACTTATTGCATTGTTTGGTCTGGCCTTTCTTTCGGCCGCAACCAATTGCCTGGCAGCAGGCAATTTGAGTTCAATAATATTCTGATAGGCTTTTAAGCAGTTTGCATTAAAATCAAAATTAGCAAATGCTCCAAGAGGAAGAGCGGTGAATAATAAAACAATGTATTTTTTTTGAAGAAAATTAAGGTATTTAATGTACATCTAATTCAATTAATCGGTTACAGCAAGTTAGGTATTTATATCAACCCTAAAAACATAACTTTGTTTTATTAATTAAAACAAAAAAGGTCAGAAATTAGTATTCTGACCTTTATATTTTTTATAATGAAAGCTTATTACGCTTCTGCTACTTCATGTGTTAATGCTTCATCAACCAAGATTCTTCCGCAGTGTTCGCAAACAATGATCTTTTTACGCTGACGGATATCTAACTGACGTTGAGGTGGAATTTTGTTGAAACAACCTGAACAAGAATCTCTTTCAATGGTTACTACAGCTAAACCGTTAACCGCATTTGTTCTTAAACGGTTATATGCAAATAAAAGCCTGTCTTCAATTGCATTCTGTGCTTTTTCTGCTTTTTTTAACAACGCATCTTCTTCCTTCTCTGTTTCTGCAGTAATGGTTTCAAGCTCAGTTTTTTTCGCGTCAAGATCACCTTTTCTCATTTCCAGATTAGCCTGAGCTTTATCATAGATTTCCGTTTTGCTATTGATCTCAAATCCGTATTCTCTGATCTTTTTCTCACAAACCTGGATCTCTAGGTTCTGAATTTCGATCTCTTTGGTTAAGGCATCGTATTCACGATTATTTTTAACTTCTTTCAATTGAGCATCGTATTTTTTAATTAAGGTTTGTGCTTCCTTAATCATATTTTTACGATTTACAATTGCATCTTCTGTATCATCTAACTCATTCTTTATTTTCTGGATACGGGTTTCTAATCCTGCTACCTCATCCTCTAAATCAGCTACTTCTACAGGCAATTCACCTCTGATCTGGCGAATTTTGTCTATTTTAGAATGTATGGTTTGTAATTCGTATAAAGCCTTTAGCTTTTGCTCTACTGTTTGTTCCATTAAAACAAATAATTTATGGGGTTTGTGTTATGCTCCGTTAAACGGATTGCAAAGTTAGGAAATTTTTCTTGAATATTCTCTATCAACAAATTAGATGTAAATTGTTCTGTTTCAAAATGTCCGATATCTGCTATAATCAATTTATTTTCAGCATCAAAAAATTCATGGTACTTGAAATCGGCTGTTACAAAAGCATCTGCTCCTGCTGCTATGGCTTTCTGTAGCAAAAAGCTTCCAGATCCGCCACATACCGCAATTTTTCTGATTTTTTTAGGTAAAACAGCAGTATGTCTTACAACCGCAGCTTGCATTTCATTTTTCACGTGCCTTAAAAAACTTAGACCTTCCATTTCTTCAGATAGCCAGCCTATCATTCCGGCTCCTACGTTATTCAATTCATTGGCAAGTGGATAAATATCATAAGCTACTTCTTCATAAGGATGACTTTCTAAAAGCGCAACCAGAATCTTTCTTTCATCCTGGATTTTAAAAATAGTTTCTATTCTGATTTCTTCTTCCTTATGTTGCTTCCCTGTTTCACCCACATACGGGTTGGCCTCATCATTTGCTTTGAATGTTCCTGTTCCCGGTGCATTAAAACTGCATTCACCGTAATTGCCAATTTCTCCTGCTCCCGCAACAAACAGTGCATTTCTAACCGCATCCGTATGCGAAACAGGACAAAAAACCACTAACTTTTTCAATAAACCTACTTTAGGAGCCAGAACTTTAGCGTTTTGCAAACCCAGTTTTTTACAGATGTAACCACTTACGCCATGTGCCACATGATCTAAATTGGTATGTATGGCGTAAAGTGAGATATTATTCTTAATGGCTTTGATCACTACCCGCTCCACATAGTTTTTGCCTGTAAACTTCTTCAATCCCTTAAAAACAATAGGATGATGGGTGATAATGAGGTTACAGTTTTTTGCAATGGCTTCGTCAACGATCTGTTCTGTACAATCTAAAGCAACCAAAGCCGCCCTGATCTCTTCATCAGGATTTCCTACAATTAAACCCGAATTATCATAGTCTTCCTGATAGTTTAGTGGTGCAAGACTTTCGAGATGGTTCGTTATTTCCCTTAACTTCATAGCCTAAAAATAAGAAATCCCCATAAGCTTTAACTTATGGGGATGAAATTTATTCTGTATAAGCTTATTGCTGTGGTTGTTGGAAACTACCCATTCTTACCATTTGCAAGCTTTCAAAAACCATACGCTGGTTGTATTCAAATGCAATGCTTTTATGGTTCACAATATCTACAATGGTTCCGATCATACATAAACCATAAGTTAAAAAGAACAGGATACCCATACCAATCTGGCCTACGATAAATCTTGATAAACCCGGTACAAAGAAGCCAATTACAGAGAACATCAGTAAATCGCTGGGGTTTTTTCTTTTACTTGCATATATCATTAAAAATGTACGCAATTGTTGTTCATTTAAACCGTTTGTAGCGGTTTGTAAGTATGAATATTCTTGAGGGGTTATACCCGGTAAAGACATGAAATTTTGATCAAACATTTTTTTATCCTCCTAATATTTTAAATCGATATACGTTTTTCTTTAATTGTTAAAACAGTTATTAGCTTATAAATCCGGTATAAAATCAGCGCTAGCGCTGGTATGCCAAACCAATGATACCTTAAGCTCTCATTTATATTGGCATGGAACAACGCTGAGATCGATCTCCCTAATCCGCAACCGGGGCACCAGTTTATACCCAAATTAGCCAATGGGCATAAGGTAAAATGATGCTCGTTCGGGTTTGCCATGGCTAATATCACCAGCGCAAAGATCCAGAAAAACAGTTCAAAGTACTTACCTTTTACCATGCTAATGCCTGTTTTTATATGTTAGAAGCCTTTAAAACAGCTTTGTTACTTCGGTTTATTTAAATTTCGACGAAAGGTAAATAAAAACCGACAAATTAGCATCCTTCATCGAACAAAATTGGTCTTGCGCCTGTAACAGGTAGAATTATGCCGTTAAACTGGAATAATTAAAGCTTAAACTTTCAAGGTTACGGTGCAATGATTATTATTTTATGCCGTATCTTTGAATAGTGAACGTTAAAGATTTAATTGAAAGATTTAAGACCGATAAACGTGTACTTGCACTGGCCACATCGCTGAATAGCCACAAAAGCAAAACACAGATAAAAGGTTTGGTAGGCTCTGCTGATGCCTTTATTGCTGTTACAACTTATTTTCTACAACACAAACCCCAGTTATTTGTATTTCCTAACCGCGAAGAAGCTGCTTATTTTTCTTCAGATCTTGAAGCGCTTTTAGGAAAAGAAGTGCTTTTATTCCCAGCATCCTTTCGTAAAGCCTTTGAATTTACGCAGGTAGATACTGCCAACGTACTGGCCCGTGCCGAAGTTTTAACAGAACTCAATCATCATTCGCCATACGGAAAAATTGTAGTAACCTATCCTGAGGCATTGGCCGAAAAAGTGATCAACAGAAATGTATTAGAAAAAAACACCTTGGAAATAAGCATCGGCGCCAACTTAGGTATCGATTTTATCAATGAATTTTTAACAGATTACGATTTTGAGCGCAGCGATTTTGTTTATGAACCTGGACAATTCTCTATAAGGGGCGGTATCGTCGATATTTTTTCTTTCTCGCACGATTTGCCTTATCGTATAGAGTTCTTTGGCGATACAATAGAAAGTATCCGAACTTTTGAGATCGACAGCCAGTTATCGGTAGAAGAAATCAAAACACTTACCATTGTGCCTAACGTACAAGCCAAGTTCCTGACCGAAAACAACATCAGTTTATTAGAATACATCGACAAAGATACGCAGCTATGGTTCAAAGACGTGGCTTTTGCATTAGATGTGGTAAAAACAGGTTATAGAAAAGCTGATGAATTGTGGAAGGCCTTGCCACAGGCCGATAAACAACAAAATCCCAACTGGCTTGATCCAAAATTTGCTTTTACAGATGAGAAAATGCTGGCCGACCTGTTTCAGGATTTTAACGTTGTTGAGTTTGGTAAGCAGTTTTTTTACCGTGCAGATGAAACCGTATTTTTTGACACTAAACCTCAACCTTCTTTTAATAAGGATTTCAGCCTGCTAATCCACAATTTCAAAGAAAACGAAAAGCAGCATATCCACAATTTTATTTTTACCAACTCTGCCAAGCAAATTGAGCGTTTATATGCCATATTAGACGACATTGATAAAACCGTAAAATTTGTTCCAATCAACATTTCTTTACGTGAAGGTTTTGTTGATTTTGAGCAGAAAGTTGCTTTTTATACCGACCACCAGATATTTGACCGCTTTTATAAATATCAACTTAAAAAGGGCTATCAACGCAGTCAGTCTATTACCTTAAAAGACTTAAGAGAACTTAAACCCGGCGATTTTGTTACGCATATTGACCACGGAATAGGTAAATATGCCGGACTGGAAAAGGTTGAGGTAAATGGCAAGGTACAGGAAATGATTCGTTTGGTTTACGCCGATAACGATCTGCTGTACGTTAACATCAACTCTTTAAACCGTATTGCCAAATACAGCGGCAAAGATGGAACCGTACCTAAAATGAATAAATTGGGTACTGATGCCTGGGATAAGCTAAAACGCACTACCAAGAAAAAGGTAAAAGATATTGCCCGCGACCTGATCCGTTTGTATGCCATGCGTAAAGCGCAGCAGGGTACAGCTTTTGCCCCAGATGGTTACCTGGAAACCGAGCTCGAAGCTTCATTCATTTATGAAGATACGCCCGATCAGGTTAAGGCTACAGCAGAGGTAAAAAAAGATATGGAAGCCCCTCATCCTATGGACAGGCTGATCTGTGGCGACGTGGGTTTTGGTAAAACCGAAATTGCCATCCGTGCTGCCTTTAAAGCAGTTGCTAACAGTAAACAGGTTGCCATTTTAGTACCTACCACCATTTTGGCTTTGCAGCATTACAAGACTTTTTCTTCACGATTAAAGGATTTCCCAGCCAAAGTAGATTACATTAACCGCTTTAAAACTTCTAAACAGATTAAGGAAACCTTAGAGCTATTGGCTCAAGGCAAGATTGATATCATTATTGGTACACATCGTCTACTGAGCAAAGATGTAAAGTTTAAGGACCTGGGCTTAATGGTAATAGATGAGGAGCAAAAGTTTGGAGTAGCCGCCAAAGAGAAACTTAAAACTCTGAGGGTAAATGTAGATACTTTAACGCTTACCGCCACTCCTATTCCTCGTACTTTGCATTTTTCTTTAATGGGTGCCCGAGATCTTTCCATTATGAGCACTCCGCCACCAAACCGACAAGGCGTAAATACTGAGTTGCACGTGTTTAATGACAAACTGATTCAAGAGGCTATACAGTTTGAGCTCGATAGAGGAGGCCAGGTGTTTTTTATACACAATAGGGTAAATGACCTGCAACAATTGGGCGGATTAATTCAGACCCTTGTACCGAATGCCCGTATAGGTATTGCGCACGGACAATTAGATGGCGACGCCTTAGAAGATGTAATGTTAGCCTTTATTAATGGCGAAAAAGATGTACTGGTCGCTACTACCATTATTGAAGCCGGATTAGATATCCCAAATGCCAATACCATTATCATCAATCAGGCACATATGTTTGGTTTGAGTGATCTGCATCAGATGCGTGGCCGTGTAGGGCGTTCTAACAAAAAAGCATTTTGCTATTTGCTAACTCTGCCCTTATCTACACTTACTACAGAGGCTCGTAAACGTTTAAGTGCCATTGAAGAATTTTCTGATCTGGGTAGTGGCTTTAATATTGCCATGCGAGATTTGGATATACGCGGAAGTGGAAACCTTTTGGGCGGCGAACAAAGTGGATTTATAGCAGAAATAGGCTTCGAAATGTACAATAAGATTTTAGACGAGGCCATACAGGAGCTTAAAGATGATGAGTTTAAAGATCTATTTAAAGACCAGCCAGAAAAACCTTTTGTAAACTTTACACAGGTTGATACTGATCTTGAGCTACATTTCCCTGATGATTACATTACCAGCATAACAGAGCGTTACAACCTTTATACCGAGTTGTCTAAGCTAGAACATGAGAAAGACCTCTTGGCTTTTGAACAGCAATTGCGAGACAGATTTGGACCAATACCTCAACAGGTAACAGATATGGTAAAGGTTTTACGTTTACAATGGATCGCCAAAAAATTAGGCTTTGAGAAAGTAAGTTTCAAGAAAAATATCTTAAGGGGTTATTTCATTGCCGATAAACAGTCTAAATATTTCGATTCGGAAGTATTCAACAAGATCCTGGCTTTTGCTCAGATGCACCCCCGTTTGTGCAATCTAAAAGAGGTAAAAAATACCCTCCGCATATCTTTTGATAATATAAACAGTATTGACGAAGCAGTAGAAATGCTTGAAATGATATTATAATGAACGGTCCTAATCCACAGTTATTAAAAGATCTGGTAGAGATGAAAATGCCTTTTGGCAAATATCAGGGCAAACAGCTTTGTGATTTACCTGAAACTTATTTGGTTTGGTTCAAACAAAAAGGTTTTCCTCAAGGTAAATTAGGCATGTTATTAGAAACGCTTTACGAAATTAAACTCAATGGTTTAGAGCATCTTTTATCACCCCTGCGTAAAGGATCATATTAGGAATCTGCAAGTTTTTAAACAAGTAAAAACCATTTGCAGAAGCGCGTTGTTTTATTTCATATAAAACTTTTGAACCATGAAACAGCCGAATGAAATGAACACTTTAAGCCAGGTAATGGAGAAGTTGCGTCAACGCGGAATAACTAACGAAATTACTGTATCTGAAAATAATGAAATGAGATCCGAAGAGCATAATAAAACTTATGCCCCCGAAGATCTTACCATCATAAAAACCTATCGTTTTGAAGGCATGTCTGATCCTGCAGATAATGTTGTGCTTTACCTGATTGAAGATTCTGATGCAAAATTAGGCTTCATTTTAGACGCTTACGGGGCATATAGCAATAACAAGGGTACTTTTTTTGATGATTTCTTAAAGCAGATAGCCGTACAAGATCGTGATGAGCAAGAACTATTTAATTCATAAATAGTGTGAGTTCGGGATAAATATTAAATCTGAAAATAAGTTTTATGTTTTCGCCTCATTGGCCGGCGAGGCCTAGTCCTTTTTTAAAAAAGGACCAAAAATCCCGACTGCGCCTGCTGCTGCAAAGTATCTGCTTAGGCTAATAATTGCAGACCGCATCAGTCAAGGTCGGTTTTTAAGTTTAACGGAGGTATTTTACGGCTATCTCTTCAATAAAAAATGAATTTCTTAATGCAAACTCACGCTAAATACATGGTATAAATTTATTTTACGCAAACGTTTGAATGGATTAGAATCATAAGTTTTATAGATTTTTCCTATCTTCAATTTCTCATTGTGAACTGTTAAGCATGATAAAAAAATCAGTCACCATAAAAGAAATTGCCAAAGAGCTGAATCTATCGGTTTCTACCATCTCAAGAGCACTGCATGATCATCCCAGCATCAGTGCCGCAACACGCTTAAAGGTTAAACAAATGGCCCAGGAACTGCATTATGAACCTAACCAGGCAGCAATTCATTTTCAAAAAGGCAAAACTTTTACCATTGGCGTTATATTACCTGAATTGTCTGAAACTTTTTTTGCCGAAGCCCTAAGTGCCATTGAAGATATTGCTTATAAAAGAGGATATACCATTTTGCTCGGGCAATCGCACGATGATGAAGAAAAAGAAAAGCTATTGGCAGAAAAAATGCGTGCGCATCGTGTAGAAGGCTTAATCGTTTCGCTTGCCAAGAACACTACAGATTATAGCCATTTTGAACAGCTCAAAAAATACCACATTCCTGTACTTTACTTTGATCGCATCCCTCCTTTAAAAAACATTCACCACGTTTCTTGTAACATTGAAACAGGGAGCACTGAGGCTGTAAATTATCTTCTGAAACAAGGACATCGCAATATTGCACTCATTAACGGCCCTGTTTCTTTACTGGCCAGCAAACAACGTAAAGAGGGCTATATCACGGCCTTACAGAAAAACCGCTTAAAATTTGATCCAAGCCTTGTGGTAAACTGTAATCTTACCGAAAGGGGAACACGAGAAGCCTTAGAAACACTGCTTGCTCTTAAAAGAAAACCCTCTGCTGTTATTGCGTTTAACGATTATGTATCTTCTTACGCAGTAAAGCATGCTATTAATTTGGGTTTAAAAATAAACGAAGACATTTGCTTTGTAAGCTTTGCCAACTCTCCTATCAATCAGTTTATACAATATCCACCCTTAGCAAGTGTAGAACAGTTTCCTGCTATACAAGGCCAAAAAGCCATAGATACCCTGCTTGATATCATTAACAACCATACTGAAGAAGCTTATTACCGTGTAGTGATTAATTCTGAACTCGTTGAGCATCAAAAAACTGGCTAACATAAAAAAGCATCATGCTGCATTACACTACATGATGCCGTTATTTAGAAGGGATGTTTAATTAAAAACCGCTATCGTCTAGCGCAAAAGTATTTTTCCTATTTTGCCATTTACCTTTGGTAAAATCAGGAAACTCCATGGTTTTATTCTGTTTCTTTAATGATTCTGTTGATAAAGGTGCAATTACGCTCATGGTTACTGAATCATATACATCAATCGGGGTTTGTTTTTTCTGCTTTACCGCTTCAATAAAACCGTTAAACACAAACCAATCCATACCGCCATGACCCGCACTTACCGCTAATTCTTCATATTTTTTCCAAAGTGGGTGGTCATATTTCTTAAACCAGTCATCTGCTTTATCCCAGGTATGAGGCTTAGACACACCTTCTATATGCACAGATTTGTTGACATCCATCCACAAACCTTTGGTTCCCTGAACCCTAAACCCTAATGAATACGGACGTGGCAAATGGGTATCATGCGTAAGCATTACAGTTTCGCCATTGGCACAATTAATCAGAGTGGTGGTAACATCACCATTTTTGTAGTTGATCTTTGCATTAGGATGTCCGGGTGATTTCTCTTCAACATAACTGGCCAATCCACGTGCTTTAGAGCTGAATGAAACCAAACTGGTAAAACGGTTACCTCTGTTAATGTTTAAATACTGCATTACAGGACCTGCTCCATGTGTTGGATAAAGATCCCCATCTTGATCTATATTAAACTGGGTACGCCATTGTGCCTCACTTAAAGCTTTAGGGCCAAATTCTACTCCTCCACCATAGTACTGCTTACCATTGTTAAACAACACTTCGCGTAAATCATGCTGGTATCCTCCTTCTGTATGTACCAGTTCTCCAAAAATGCCATTTCTTATCATGTTTAAAACAGCAAGTACATCTCTGCGGTAACATACATTTTCTAAAGTCATGTATGGAATGCCTGTTTTCTCGGATGTGTTTACAATATCCCAATGATCCTTAACTGTTAAACCTGCAATTACTTCACACCCTACATATTTACCTGCATTCATGGCATAAATAGCCTGCTCGTGGTGAAACTGCCACGGAGTAGAAATAATTACGGCATCAATATCTTTTCTATCTAATAATGCTTTATAGGCGTCTAAGCCACCTGTATATTCTTTGGGAGCCGGTTTGCCTTTTTTAGCAATAAACTCACGACAAATTTTTAATGAGCTTTCCTGTGTATCACAAATTGCAACAACTTCAACATCATCTCTTAAAATACCTTCGCTGATATGGTTCATGCCCCTTGCACCTACACCAATATATCCTAATCTTACTTTGCCATTATCTTTGGCAAATAAAGAACCTGAAGGTAAAATTGTGATACCCGCAGCAGCCATTGCACTGTTTTTTAAGAAATCTCTTCTTTCCATTTTATACCGTTTTATTTGTGGTTGATTTAAATTGAACCGTAAGTTATAAAAAAATATAGCTTACACCTAGATTGACAGCGCATTAACATTGCGCAAACGTTTGTGTTATGGGTATATATTTAGTTATTAGTATAAAAGCAATTAGATAAAGTAAAAATATGTACCTTTGCGCCCGTGAAATTTTCTACAGCCATATTATTCGCTTTAAGGTTCTTATAGGTTCCAAGCTGTTGTATTTTCTCACCATCTTCATCCATCAAAATCATGTTAAATCCAGAAATAGAAAGAAGAAAAACGTTTGCCATTATTAGTCACCCCGATGCAGGTAAAACCACATTGACCGAAAAATTCCTGCTTTTTGGTGGAGCTATCAATACTGCCGGTGCCGTTAAAAGAAACAAGGCCAATCAAAGTAATACTTCCGATTTTATGGAAATTGAGCGCCAACGTGGTATTTCGGTAGCTACATCGGTAATGGGTTTTGAATATGCAGATAAGCGTATCAATATCTTAGATACACCCGGGCACAAAGATTTTGCTGAAGATACCTACCGTACACTTTCGGCTGTAGATAGTGTTATTCTGGTGGTTGACTGCGTAAAAGGTGTAGAGGAGCAGACTGAAAAACTGATGTCTGTTTGTCGTATGCGTAATACACCGGTAATTATCTTCATTAACAAAATGGACAGAGAAGGTAAAGAACCTTTCGACCTGCTGGATGAAATTGAAGAAAAACTAAACATTAGCCTTTGCCCGCAATCATGGCCAATTGGACAAGGGCATACCTTTAAAGGCGTTTACAGTATTTACCATAAACAGCTGAATCTTTTCCACTCTGATAAGAGCAAGGTTACCGATTCTGTAGTTAAGGTAAGTAACCTAAATGATAGTGCTTTGCTGGATTATTTACAGGAAAAAGAAATCAGCAATTTAAAAGATGAAGCAGAATTAGCCAATGGTGTATATGGCGATTTAGATGCTTCATTATACAGAGAGGGTTTATTGGCTCCGGTATTTTTTGGATCGGCCATCAACAACTTTGGTATCAAAGAATTGTTAGATACGTTTATAGAAATTGCCCCAAGCCCTAAACACCGCGAAGCAGAAGAAAGAGATGTATTGGTTGATGAGAAGAATTTCAGTGGTTTTGTGTTTAAAATACATGCCAACTTAGATCCCAAACACCGTGACAGAATTGCTTTCCTGCGTATCTGTTCTGGTAAGTTTGAAAGAAATAAATTTTATTACCATACCCGTCAGGATAAGAAAATGAAATTCGCCAATCCGATGGATTTCATGGCCAATGAAAAAAGTTTGGTTGAAGAAGCCTGGCCAGGCGATGTGGTAGGTCTGTACGATAGTGGTAACTTTAAGATAGGTGATACCCTTACCGAAGGAGAAAAACTTCATTTTAAAGGTATTCCGAGTTTCTCTCCTGCAATTTTTAAGGAAGTGGAGAATATGGATCCTATGCGCACCAAACAGTTAGAAAAGGGTATAGAACAATTAACGGATGAAGGTGTTGCGCAGTTATTTGTAATGCAGCCCGGTAACCGCAAAGTTATTGGTGCTGTGGGCGAATTACAGTTTGAGGTAATCAACTTTCGTTTGGAGCATGAGTATGGCGCAAAGTGTCGTTTCCGTACGCTTACTTACTCTCGCTCACGTTGGGTAACTTGTGATGATAAGAAAAAATTAGATGAATTTGTAAAACGTAAACAGGCTCACATTGGCACAGATAAAGAAGGAAATCCAGTTTATTTATCAGACAATGATTTTATGCTGGATATGACCAAACGTGATTATCCGGATATGGAATTTTACGCAACCAGTGAATTTAAGAAATAACTCTTTTATTATAAAAAATATCAATAAGACTTTATCGGAAAAGGTCGGAAGAAAAAATATTCCGACCTTTTTTGTTTAGAAATAATAAACAATCGCATCGAATATTCTTTTTTTGACTGCAAAGAAATATTAATATTTTTGAGCTCATTAAAAAACCTCTTTAAACAAACATGAAGAAATTTATTTTAGGAATCGTAGTGACTTTGTCATTAACAGGTTGTGCAACAATCATTTCAGGATCCAAACAAGAAATGCAATTTAACAGTACGCCCAACAACGCTACTGTTTTTATTGATGGGAAAGAAATGGGGAAAACACCATTTACAACCAAGCTTACAAGAAAAGATACTCACACCGTACAGATTAAACTTGAAGGGTATAAGCCTTATAGCGTTGAGTTGAAAAAACAATTTAATGAATGGTATATCGGAAATATTTTATTCGGCGGTATCATTGGATTAGTTATAGACCCCATTACAGGTGCTCTATATAGGTTAACACCAAAAGATATTAATGCAGAATTGGCGAATGGCTTTGCTTTTAACAAGACTAAAGATGGAGTTTTAATTGCAGTTGATTTGAAACCAGATACCAGCTGGACTAAAATTGGTCAATTAGAAAAATCAATAGATTAAGTTTCTTGAACTGCCTCAAGAATTGAGGCAGTTCTTTTACCTAAAAATAAGCTCGTACCTGCATGGTTCCTGTATGTACAACTGCTACCTCAGGCGATTTACGCCCTTCGTAATTTAAATTGAGCTGAATACCGGCTCCTATATTTCGCTGCACACCCAATGCCCAGGTATAATTATTACCTGTTTGCAATCCTGAAAGCATTTCATAACCTACTGTGCTATTACTGCTGCCTTTAAAGTTGTTATTGATGTAAGAAAGCTTACCTGTAAGTACTCCTTTTTTCAAAACATTGTACCTGCCTTCGGTTAAAAAGGTTAGATTTTCATTGCTTTCTCCACCTAATGCAGCTTCATTTTTCTGTAAATTCAAAACACCTACAAAACTTACCCTTAAATCGGTATTGAACTGGTAATTTACCTCAGGTTGTAAGGTAAAATAATTGATCCGGTAATTTCTTTGTTTGAATAACTCAGACTCATATCGTTTTTTGCCCTGATTAAGCACCAAATTAATATTCGTGCTCCGCATAAAACCTGTTCTGATCCGTAATCCGGTTTCATTTCTTTTACGAGTATCAAAGCCACTTGAGAGGTAGCTTTTAGCACCATCTGTAAGGTAATTGAATTCTGCACCAAATACCGGATTGTTACGGTCAAAAAAGAGGCTATTCCGCAAAAATGAGTTCAAAGAAATCAGGTTTGCGGCATCAATAGCAGTATAAAACGGATCATAATTTTCAATACCTGTTCCGGCCAGTATTTTCTTGTCAATCTTATAAGATAACTGGTCTGTAAATTTTGAAACAAACCCAGGCAAACCTTTCTTACTTTTGATGATGGCTGCAGGATTGATATTAACCGTTTGGCTTATGCCCGTAAAATTGGTACGCACATATTGTGTAGAAGGCGTAAAAATGCGAATGTATTTTGCCTGATCAGGAAAGCGAGCAATCTCAAATTCATCCAATTCTTTAATTCCGTTGCCATTGTAGTCTATCCATGCATAAACTCCTTGCCCAGGTAATACTTCTAAATAAGTAATATCACGTTTAGGCTCCTGTCCATTCCCTACCTCGTAATAAATATTGGTACTGATAAAACGTTTGAATATGCCCAAATAATATTCTAATCTTCCTACCACACTTTCATCATTCTGTGCAGAAACAAAATTATTTTCATAGACTGTTTTTTTATACCCTGATGTAAGGCTCAATGTTGAATTAGGATCAGCCGCTAAATCTATACCTACATTAACCATTTGCGACTTTGCACTTCTCAATAAATCATTTAAACGAGGTAAATCATCTAAACGATAGGCATAGTCTATTTTATAACGGTTTTTATCCGGCCGACCAGATTGCGCATACACTTTATATACCTCATAGTTAAAGCTGCTGCCGGTAAGATTTTGGCTAAAGGCGTCTCTGGTTACATTATGCTGCTGCTCAAATACCAAACCTATATCCATTCTGCCTATCTCTCTGCTAAGATCAAAAAAGTGTTTATAAAAGGTACCCTTATTGACCTTCGAATCAGAGTTCAGCAAACTACCATCATATTTAAGCTTCAGTTTTTGCCATTTATACTGCGTATTTATTTCATTCAAATAGCCTTCATATTGTCCCTCACGTATAAAAGTATTAAAGGCATAATTAAAATACTGATGAGGATTATTGATGAGCTGCGCTTTGGCTGCAATAAGATGTTCTGCTACAGGTAAAGCCTGTGTATTAAGGTTAAAATCACGATTAAACTCAACCGTTCTGTATCTTTCTATCAGTTTAAAGTTTGCTGTCACATATTCATAATCTACCTGTGTTTTGAGTTGTAAGCTTTTTGCATTTAAGCTCCAGTCATTACTGGCTTTTAGCTTAGCTCCATAGCCTTTGCTGTCTGCTTGTTCTGAGGGGGAAAAAAGATTGACATTGTAATTGCTTGTAGCCAGTTCTGCTCCTATCAACGCATTTTTACGGGGTTTAAAATCTGCCCCAAAAGTTAACATTTGCTGTTGCTTAGGTGTAATCAGCAAAGTTATAGGCTCATAAGCGCCTTGAAGTACTCCATTTACTGGTTCTACATATTCATAAACCTTACCATTGGCAGCAGACTGATTATTGATGATATAATTTCCTTTACCCTCTCCTACATATGAAAAACCTAAACGGTATTTCGCCTTCTGCGGATCTGTACTGTATCTGTAATAATTAACAGTACCTATAACTTGTTCATAAAGAATTTCATTTTCGTTAAACTCTACCTCCGTTACATTGGGGTAAAAAGCCTGGCTGATATCAGCCCCTATTTGCGATAAGAACTGTTTCTGCTCATTATCCAAATTTTGCAAAAAGGGTTGATTGCGGTTGTCTTTTTCATTATAGTAGTTCAATCTTAGGGACAGCTTTTCGGTTTGAGCAGTTTGGCTAAAAAAAGTTAAAGAACGGGAATAGTTTTTATCAGAATATTCGAACTCTACCGATATACGGCTGTTCTGAGTAATCAGTCGCTTAGCCATAAAAGTTAATTCAGAAGTATTATAATCGATAATATAATCGTTATCCTGACCTCTTACCATTAAAACCCCATCTATATAAACCCTTTCTGTGCCAGCTATAATTACAATATAGCTCTCGTTATTGTTCCCTGTTAAGCGGTAAGGCCCCTGATTGCCCTCCTGTCCGTTAAAAGTATTACGTGCCGAACGACCCTTGGCAACAGCCAATGCCAAACTTGAGTTATAATACACGTCTTTGTGTCTAAAAGCGTGACTGATTAAACCACCCTGCGTACGCTTATAAAAGTTCATAAAATAACCTTCGGGTTTTGTTAGTTCATAATCGCCGGCTATAAGTGTGGTACTGTCTTTTTTGATTTGTATAAAAACCTTATCAAACTCATTCAATTGCTGGGTATTTCCCTGAGGCTGTATAGGCAGGTTATCGTCTGAAATGGCCGCCAATATTTCTATACCATTAGCTATCTTTCCTGATAGCTGCAGGTTCATGGCAGAATTTAAAGAGAGATTCTGATTATTCCCAAACATGATGCCTCTTGCAATACTTCCACTTTTATTCAGGCCGGGCATACTAAACAAGGTATTATTCTCTCGCTGTGGTCTATAAGTATAATAAGCAGAATTATCTATAGGTAACTCAGTTATGGCTTTAATATCTTTATGGTAGTATTTTTTTGAGAAGAGAATGGGAAAAACTTTGTAAACAATTTTGAGCTGTAACCCCATTTCTCCTTTCCATAGAAACCGGGCCTTGGCAAAATCAAAAGCATATAAAGCGCTGTCAACCGCTGCTCCTGAATTATGAAAAACCTGTGTGGAATTAGGAACAATACTTAAAGTATCTATAATTGTTTCGGCTTGCGTAATATGGATTAGCTTTACTCTATTGTTGTCTGTTTGCTGGGCATGTACAACAACAGGTAAAAACAGTACGCACCATATAATGATATACCTTACCATTAAACCAGTGGAAAGGTTAAATAGAATTTGGTTCCTTTATTAACTACCGAAGAAAAATCTATTTTACCTCCGGTGTTTTCTATAGCCTGTTTTACAAAAGCCAATCCTAAACCAGTGCCCGAAGATTTAGTCGTGAAATTAGGAATGAAGATGCGATGATAAAGCTTAGGATCTATGCCCTTACCGTTATCTTGTACCTGGATGTATGCGTTATGTTCATCATTAGCTAAGAATAAATTAATGATACATTGTGCTTTTTGCTCACTAGCCTCTATAGCATTTTTAAACAGGTTATTGAATGTTCTAAGCAGCTGATCTCTGTCGCCCATAACCACCAATGGCTTAGAAGTATTATTTTTAATATTGATTTCTACATTATCAGCCGTGCTGAATACTGCTATAGCCTGTTCTATGATTGGTAGTAGCTCCAGTTTTTCAACCTTGGTATCGGGCATTTTAGCAAAGTTCGAAAACTCTGAAGCAATGGTTGCCAGACTGTCTATCTGTTCAACGAAGGACTTGTTAAATTTCTCAAATTTACTTTCAAAATTAGGATCTCGTTCACGCCACGATTTCTCTATAAGCTGTACACCCAGTTTTAAAGGTGTAAGCGGATTCTTAATCTCATGCGCCACCTGCTTAGCCATTTCACGCCATGCACTTTCACGTTCGCTACGGGCCAGTTTATTCGCACTGATTTCAAGCTCGGCAATCATTTTATTGTATTCCCTGATTAAAGAGCCTATTTCATCCTGCCTATGCCATACAATAGGCTGATTTTTCTGTCCCAACTTTATTTCCTTAATATTTTCTTGGATAAAAGTTAAAGGACTGGTAATCTGATTGGCCAGAAAGACCGCCAAAACCCCAATTAAAACGAAAACCAACGCATAGATATTGATCAATGTATTAATAAACTGAGCAATCTTGGCCTTATAGTCGGTATCTGTTGAATAATAAGGGAAACCCAGATAACCTATGGTCTGGTTCATGGCATTTCTGATGGGCGCATAAATAGCCGCATATTTAAAGTTGGCAATATTCTCACTACTGTTCAGAAATTCAGATTTTTTGAGCCTCGATAGGTTAATATAAGCCACAGCTCCCATACGAGGTGCTATAATACCATAATCAAAAAGCTTAGGTATAGATGAAAGAATGAGATTACCATCTTTATCATACAAGTTTAACAATGCACCATTTACATCAGCAAATTGATTAAACTCCATCTTTGAATCTTCTGATATACTGATCTTATCCAAAGCAGCAACATACTTTTCATATCCCACTTGCACCTTACGCATTTTATCTCTCAGCTCCTGTTTCTGTTGCTCTAAATATTGCTGTTTAATATTAAAAAAGGTTGCCCAACCCACAATAATCAGCGTAGCTACCACCGAAAAAATAATAGAAAATTGTATCCTTGTTTTATAAAGGATTTTTTTCTCGCTGATCAATAAGTATTTATTGATGGTAAATATACCGCCCTTACTCTTACTGATATTTACGGCAAACCATACAATGATATTTACACAGGCGCCAAAAATGATAAAGATCAAAAAGAAGAAGGATACGGTTGTAAGTCTTTCGGTAAAAGGGACTTTCTCCTTACTGATAACAATAAGCCGATCTTTTGAAGGCGCATAAATAGCGTGATTGTAATGGGTTGCTTTTTCATTGTAAAAATCTACCCCGTCTATATTGTCCTTAAATAAGTTATTGATTACCGGATACACATATTTACCCGATCGGCTAACCAACTGATTATCTTTATAAAAAGCCAGTGAATATTGGCTTAAATCTTCGTCTTTCCTGATCTTACCATTAATCAACAGATCGGGGAAATAAGCATCATAGTCAAAAGCTCTTGTTTTAAGATCAATAATGATAGAACCTAAGAAATTTGGTCCGCTAAATATGGGGATAATTCCAAAATAGTTTTGAAAACCAAAAGTATCGTTAACGCGATAAAAATAATCAGACTGCTGAGTCTTTATAGCTCCTGATTTTACCAGATCATAATATTTATAGATGGGTAAACTTTCATCTCTTTTAAGAGAACTGTTATCTACATTATACTCGTAAATATTGAACTCGTATTTAGACAGATACCCATCCAGGTAATTTTTAATAACGTAATTGTGAAAGCTATAGGTTTGGGTTAGTAAAGGTTGTTTAAAATAATTGGTAATGATGGTATCTGTTGCCAGGTTCTTCTCTATTTCTTCTAATGATGAAATGAGTTTCGGATCTTCTTCATACAACAATTTTTCGGCTAAAGCTGCCCGCGAACTTCGTTCTTTAATATCTGTAAACTTCAGGTATTTTATGGCAGTAAGCAAAGCCAAACAGAGATAGATCAGGGTAAAAATGGAAACAATGTATTTCTTGTTGCGATGTGTATAATAATGAGCTGTTGCGGCTATAAAAATGCCATAAATGAGGTAAAAAACCGTATAATCTGTATATAGCTTGTAAATGGTATATGCGATCAGCAGCAGGAAAAACACAACCCATTTTCCAAGAGATTTCATCCCTAATTTATTGCACCATTCTACAAAAACCTGTATCAACATGTAGATGTTTAACCAGAATAGACATAGAATAAGTATGCAAATCCAGCTAATATAGCTTAGGTTTACAATATTATTAATGTTAAACTCTATTTTGGAATTATATATAAGGCCAAAGAAGATATCTTCGGTTAAGATTCCCAGCGACCATATTATACTCAGAAAAACCATTGTTAACAGGTAAACCAAGGATTTATTCCTACTAATAAATTGTGGCCAGTGGTATTTTCTACGGTGTACGTAGATGAATACCAATATCCATGTAGCTGCCAGCGTATTGTTTAACAAGTCGCCTAAAGAGGGCAATAAATCGCTCTCAGCGTATATAACCGGGTTAAAAATCTCTGAATTGAACTGGTGGTTCAACCAAAAGAAATGCAGATCTGTTAAGCGCAGTACTAAAAAAAATACAGTAATGATAATGGTTGCCAGCACCAATTTATCTCTTTTTACGAGCCATAGGCAGCATGAATTTACAAACATGCAGATACTTAACAAGCCTAAAATCCAAAGCCAGGCTTGAAGTGTGGTATAAATGTTATGGTTGTAGCTGCTGCTTAGCTTTACGGTAAAAAGATAATCCTTCTCTGCGCTAAATATCTCAGTTGTTTCTTTGTCTGAAAAGCCTGCAATATCTAAGGTTTTATTAGGAAACAGTTCTGGGATAATTTCATTTTTCAGGTACTGATTCTCGATCTTATATTGTGATTTAACCGTAATCAGAAATACAAATTTATAATTACCTACAGTTTTCTTTATTGTTTCATAATACCCGTTGGGCAGTTTATTAAAAGAAATTCCTTCTTTAAGTTTAAGAATATTAGGCGGTAAGACCGCTTGTGTGCTCCAGAACTCAAGCATATCATTTTTATAAATGAACATGTTAACACCCTGGGGCCGGTAAAGGTTAATAAACTCAATAGCTAAACTATCATTATCAACCAGTTTTTTTAATACTTCAATTTTATTGGGATCGGCAAAGAAGCCTGTAGCGATTTTTTCTTTTTTAATGAGATTGTTTTGCAGTTCGCTCGCCTCATGCAAAAGAATGTGTCTATTAGAGGTAAATGTTTTTAGAGACAGTGTTGTAACAAAGCAACACAGCCCCAGAACTAACATTAATAACCGTATTTTACCTCTAACTGTAACGCCCATAAAAGTTTATCAGGTATAAATATACAGAAATAGGGCTGTCAAAAAACTACTCTATTGCCATAAAAACGGTTTTTAGCAATATTTACTCTTGAAACAGCCCTATTGAAATGCGATATTATGCTATAGACGCACTGCTGGTTTGTACCTCGCGGCTAACTTTTTTAACCAGACCTTGTAATACATTACCCGGCCCAACTTCGATAAAATCGTTAGCGCCGTCTTTGATCATATTCTCAGAAGTTTGGGTCCATCTAACTGCTCCGGTTAACTGAGCAATTAAGTTTGTTTTAATGGTTGCAGGATCTGAAGTAGGCTGCGCATTTACATTCTGGTAAATAGGACATACCGGTGCATTGATGGCTGTAGCTTCGATAGCTGCCTGTAATTCAACTTTTGCAGGCTCCATTAAAGGTGAGTGGAACGCTCCACCTACGTTTAATTTTAAAGCTCTTTTAGCACCTGCTGCACTTAGCTGTTCGCAAGCCTTATCAATACCTGCTATAGAACCTGAAATTACCAACTGACCCGGGCAATTGTAATTTGCCGGAACAACTACCTCGTCTATCTCTGCACAGATCTGCTCAACTACTTCATCAGCCAGGCCTAAAATAGCAGCCATTGTTGAAGGTTGTAGTTCGCAGGCTTTTTGCATGGCATTTGCACGGGCAATAACCAGTTTTAAACCATCTTCAAACGAAAGTGCATTAGCAGCAACTAAGGCAGAAAATTCTCCCAGCGAATGGCCGGCAACCATGTCTGGTTTAAAGCTATCGCCTAATACTTTAGCTAAAATAACCGAATGCAAAAATATAGCAGGTTGCGTAACATTGGTCTGTTTCAGCTCTTCGTCTGTTCCGCTAAACATGATATCGCTAATGCGAAAACCAATAATTTCGTTAGCTTTTTCAAATAATTCTTTAGCTAATGGGCTGTTATCATATAGGTCTTTACCCATGCCAACAAACTGGGCTCCCTGCCCAGGAAAAATATATGCCTTCATTTTTTTAGATTTGAGATATGAGTATCGAAATGTAAGACACCTGCCCGAACCCCATATCACTTTAAATGTTTGATTATTGTATTGTTATAAAGATTTCAAACTGTTCCACAAAAAAATACTTTGTGTTCTTTGTGCCTTCATGGTTAAATCTAAACTTCGTAAACCCCTAGTCTAAACTTGCTGTAATTAAACGTAAAAACTCGGCCCGGGTTTTATCATTGGTCATAAACTCACCTGTAAATGCCGAAGTTGTGGTTACAGAGTTTTGTTTTTGTACCCCACGCATGGCCATACATAAATGCTTACATTCTATAACAACGGCCACGCCTTTAGGATTCAGGGTTTGCTGTATGCAATCTCTGATCTCGTTTGTTAAACGTTCCTGTACCTGTAATCTGCGGGCAAAAGCATCTATAACGCGAGGTATCTTACTTAAGCCAACAATATGTCCGTTTGGAATATAAGCTACGTGTGCTTTACCAAAAAAAGGTAACATGTGATGTTCACACATCGAGAAAACCTCGATATCTTTAACCACCACCATTTGGCTATAGTCCTCTTCAAACATAGCCGATTTTAAAATCTCTTCGGGCTTAAGATCATAACCATGTGTTAGATATTGTAAAGCCTTAGCTACACGTTCCGGTGTTTTTTCAAGTCCTTCGCGACTTGGATTTTCACCTAATTGCGTTAAAATATCTTTATAATGAAATGCTACTGCATCTATTTTTTTCTGATCGTAACGGTCTATTTTCTGATAGCCCATTAATTCTTCTTCGTGATCGTATTTATCGTGCGCCATATTAATTCTTAGCCGAAATATTCGACATAGTTATTTTCTGTTTCGTAAATTTTTATGCAATGTAAATTTGCACCTGCTTCTCCGATAAGCGGGGCTAGAATATCCCAGATAGCAATAGCTAAATTTTCTGTAGATGCCAGTTTTCCCTTCATAAAATCAACATCCAGATTTAAATTTCTATGGTCAACTTTATCTATTACATGTTCATTAACCACTTTTTTCAACCATTTCAGGTCAACTAAAAAGCCAGTTTCAGGATTAACCTCTCCCTTAACTGTTACATATAACTGATAATTATGACCATGCCAGTTAGGATTAGCACATTTTCCAAATGTGGCCATATTTTTATCATCGCTCCAGTCGGCTCTCGATAATTTATGAGCCGCGTTAAAACTTTCCCTGCGTGTAATGTAAATCATTCTTTTTCAAATAAAGTGCAAATATACAGATAATGATTTAGCATCATGTTTTAATCATTGTCAGTTTTTTGAAAACCTTTGTACTGTGATATATCATCTGTATATAAATATTGATAACACCGAGCAGGCAGAAAAGATTTATCCTTAAATTAGACCGTATGAAATTATTAATTGTAGTCGCAACAAGGGCTGAGATAGCACCATTTTTATCTCATTTTAATCTGCCCGATCAGCCTTTGATGGAAACCGCCGATTTTGATGTGCTGGTAACTGGTGTGGGCATGGTGGCTACAGCCTTTGCCTTAGGTCAACATTTGGATAAAAATAAGTATAATCGGGTTTTAAATGTTGGGATAGCGGGCAGTTTTGACCGGAATATTTCTTTAGGAGAATTAGTGAATGTTAGTGCCGATACCTTTGCAGAACTAGGCGCAGAAGACCATGAGTCTTTTATCGGGATAGAAAATCTGGGCTTTGGAAAAAGCACGTATCAATCTACAGGCAACAAAAACTACAACCTAAAAACTGTGAACGCCATTACGGTTAATAAAGTTCATGGCAATGCCGATAGTATTGCCAAAACACAGGCATTATTTGCTGTCCAAACAGAGAGTATGGAAGGTGCTGCTGTTTTTTATGCCTGCTCCATCCAAAACATTTCTTGCATACAAATAAGGGCTATTTCTAATTATGTAGAACCCCGTAACCGCAATAATTGGGAAATTGGTCTGGCCGTTAAAAATTTAAACGATTGGTTACTTAGCAAAGAACTTTCAACGATATAACATTTATACTCTTACATGATGGCTAGCCTCGACCTTTGTACTTTTGTTTTTTGGTTAACTACACTTGCTACATTTGCATTTTTTATGATTGTGCTCAAAAATGCTGGTGAGGAGACTGTAAAAAGAAACACCCTGAAAATTGCCTCGCTTCTTATGCTCTGGCTAATCCTGCAGGCTATTCTTACGATTCAAAATGTTTACAGTAATGATATCAACTCTCTTCCTCCTAAAATCTTAATCTTTGGAATATTACCCCCTGTTTTAACAATCTGCATTTTATTTATAACTAAAGGTGGACGAAAGTTTATTGACAGCTTGCCTTTAAAACAAATAACTTATCTGCATATGATCAGAATACCTGTTGAAATTGTTTTGTATGGGCTTTTCATAAGTAAAATGATCCCTGAACTCATGACTTTTGAAGGTCGGAATTTTGATATAATAGCAGGCATAACTGCACCTCTAATTGCTTATTATGGTTTTTCAAGAAAAATGTTAAGCCGAAAAATCATTTTGATCTGGAATTTTATCTGCCTTGGTCTTTTGATCAACATTATCGTAAACGCATTTTTATCTGCCCCTTCTCCATTGCAGAAATTTGCATTTGACCAACCTAATATAGCTATTCTTCATTTTCCTTTTAGCTGGCTTCCAACATTTATTGTTCCTATAGTATTGTTTGGACATCTGGTAGCGATAAGACAATTATTAAAAAAACAACCTCTATAAACACGTTCGTTTAAAACCATAATTCTACAGAAGATGAAAATCAGGCCCGTTCATGAAAACGACAGCGAAACAATAGTAGCATTACTTGATCAGCTAGGCTATTCCGATACCAAAGATTTTATCAAAGAAAAAATCAATCTCTTGCTTGAAAATCCGAATGAATATTTTGTTGTAGCTGAAAATGAAGGTACGGTAATTGGTTTTATTTCCATTCACATCATTCCGCAAATTGCTCTTAAGGGCGACTTTGCTAGAATCAGTTATTTCTGTGTGGATGAAAATTTCAGAAGCAGCGGAACAGGCAAATTGTTGGAAGAATATGCTGAAAAAATCGCAAGAGAAAGAAACTGCGACAGAATAGAGCTTCACTGCCATTCAAGAAGGGAAAAAGCTCATCAGTTTTATTACAGGCAGGGATATACAGAGTCTCCCAAATACTTGTTCAAAAAGTTAGTTTAGCATATTATAGCTAATTTGGTTATATTTGCGGCAGAAAATTTTCAAAATTCATTATGTAAGATTTAATTTCTTTCAAAAAAACTTAAAGACAAACGCAACCAACTCTAAAGGTTATGCGCTATTCATCCATCTTTAACAGAAAGAAATCATGCTTACTTTACAGAACATTTCATACATACATCCTAATAAAGATCTATTATTCGAAAATATTAACCTAAACGTTAATGATCGTGATAAAATAGCCCTGATTGGCAACAACGGTTCGGGAAAATCTACATTGCTTAAAATTATTGCCAAAGTACTACAACCTTCTTCAGGAAGTGTAATTAGGCACAATGAGCCTTATTACATTCCTCAGGTTTTTGGTCAATATAATCACCTGAGCATTGGTCAGGCCTTACAGGTTGAAGATAAACTTATTGCGCTACATGAGGTATTAAAAGGTAATGTTACCGAAGATTACCTGAATTTACTTAACGACAACTGGGATATAGAAGATCGCTGTGCCGCAGCACTTACGCATTGGCAACTTACAGATTTAGACCTCTCACAACCTTTAGCTTCACTAAGTGGAGGACAGAAAACCAAGGTTTTTTTGGCAGGTATAAGCATTCATCAACCTAAGTTTATTTTGCTGGATGAACCTAGCAATCATTTAGACAGGCTGGGCAGGCAAAAATTATATGATCTGATACAATCTACTGCTGCAACCTTAATTGTGGTAAGTCACGATAGAGAATTGTTAGCGCACCTGAATACCGTTTGCGAATTAAGTCAACATGGAATAACTACTTATGGCGGTTCATATGATTTTTACGTAGAACAAAAAGAGACGGCAAAAAATGCCTTAAATCAGCACATTCATCACAAGGAGAGGTTATTGCGCAAGGCTAAAGAAAAACAGCGCGAAATATTAGAAAAACAACAGAAACTAGATGCTAAAGGAAAAGGCAAACAGGAAAAAGCAGGTATAGCCCGCATCATGATGAATACGCTCAAAAACAATGCAGAGAACAGTAGCGCTAAATTGAAAAGCGTACATCAGGAAAAAATCAGCAATATTTCACAGGAGCTACAGGAACTTCGTTCAAACAGATCAGATATAGATCAAATGAAATTCGGTTTTAATAACTCTGGCTTGCACACCGGTAAAATATTATTTAAGGGGAATGGTCTTAATTTCAACTATCATACACAGCCTCTTTGGAAAGAAAATCTGGACATACAGATCCATAGCGGAGAACGGATTGCCATTAAAGGCTCAAACGGATCAGGCAAGACAACGCTGATCAAATTGATTTTAGGGACACTCCATCCTTCTGCTGGCGAAATTACATTTACACCAGGCCAATCTGTTTATATTGATCAGGATTATTCCCTGATCGGGAATGAACTGAGTGTTTATGATCAGGCACAATTATTCAATACATCTTCCTTACAGGAGCATGAAATCAAGGTAAGACTTAACCGGTTTTTATTTGGCAAAAACGATTGGGATAAACCTTGCCATATTTTAAGTGGTGGAGAAAGAATGAGATTAATGTTGTGTTGTCTGATTGTTCAAGGTCAATCACCAGATACGATCATATTAGACGAACCAACCAACAATTTAGATATTCAAAATATAGAAATCCTTACTGCCGCCATTAACGAATATCAGGGAACATTAATTGTTGTATCACATGATGAGATTTTTCTCAAGCAGATCAATACCGAACGGGTTATACAACTATAAGATACCTGTCTTTTTTTATTAACTTTAAATATGGCTAAAAATAAAACCAATCCAACCAGTGAAAACGTTTCGGCATTTATAGAACATTTTACCGATACGGAACAAAAGCGTTCAGATAGTTTTGATCTGATTGCGCTGATGCAAGATGCCTCAGGTTTTGAAGCCAAGATGTGGGGGCCAAGCATTATTGGGTTTGGAACTTATCATTATAAATATGAAAGCGGGCATGAAGGTGATGCGCCTTTAGTGGGGTTTTCACCCCGAAAATCAGCTATTTCGCTTTATGTTTTTACAGGCTTACCTGAACACAAACATCTTTTAAGTGATTTGGGGAAATATAAAATGGGAAAAGCCTGCATTTATATCAAAAAATTGAGCGACATTAATTCAGAGGTTTTAAAACAGTTAATTAAGGCCACCATAAACTATCTTCAAACCAAATACAGGCTTTAAACGATAAAGGACCGATTTACCTAAAATAAAACAAGGAGTTCGAAAACATGTCTTTGTTTCCTTAACGCTTAAATGACCTTTGTAAATCAATTTTCATTTAACTTTACCGCATGAAACTTACACTTGGCTTTTCTCCCTGTCCTAATGATACTTTCATTTTTGATGCACTCATACACCATAAGGTTGACACCGAAGGTTTAAACTTTGAAGTATTTTATGATGATGTTGAAACGCTCAATCAAAAGGCTTTAAACAATGTACTGGACATTACCAAACTAAGTTTTCATGCCTTTGCTTATGTAGCTCATCAATATGCTTTACTAGATGCTGGCAGTGCGCTGGGCTTTGGCGTGGGTCCGTTGCTCATTTGCAAAGCAGAACACCTAAATCGTATTAACGAAGAACTGAAACAGGAAAATCCTCAGTTAAAAGTAGCTATCCCGGGTAAACTTACCACCGCCAATTTCTTACTTGGCATTGCTTACCCTCAGCTCACCAATAAAACTGAGATCGTTTTCTCTGAAATAGAAGAGGCTTTGGTTAATGATACCTTTGATCTCGGACTTATTATACATGAAAACCGCTTTACTTATCAGCAAAAAGGCTTACATAAACTAAAAGACCTGGGCACTTTCTGGGAAGAAAAAACCCATTGTGCTATACCATTAGGTGGTATTGTGGTGAGCCGGAATTTACCTGTTGAAATTCAGCAGAAAGTTAACCGACTGGTTAAGAAATCTGTTGAATATGCTTTTTCCAATCCCAAATCTGGTTTAGATTTTATTAAAGAACATGCACAAGCTATGGATGAAGCCGTGATGTATAAACATATTGAATTATATGTTAATCAATACTCAGTTGATTTAGGAGAAGAAGGCCGTAAAGCGATTGATACACTCTTTAGTTTGGCTACACAAAACAAGGTCATTCCTGGGATAGAAAAAGACCTTTACGTTAATCCCTAACATAAAAAAGCACCTTTTTCAAGGTGCTTTTCATTTATATTCAATTTTTTACTGGTTACAAGGTCCGTCAGGAATATCTTTAGATATTTTCAGCACCTTGGTTACTACCATAGTAGAATCATAATCACCATAAATGCTATTGGTATCCGATTTTACGATATGGCACTCCACCTCTATATAAACAGGGATATAAGGTTTTTCGAAACCCAGATTATTATAGGCCAGTTCTAAATTCTTAGAGCTGTCTGCCACCCAGTACTCACGACCTTCATCTCTGCAATCTGTAAATGATTTAATTTCGGGCCCATAGCTGTAAAGTCCTTTCAGCACTTGGATTTTTATTTTAGTTCCTTCATTACCTTCTTTGCTACGGCATGCGGCAAAACCTAAAAGCAAAGCAAAAAATAAAGCCAATAATTTTCCTATCTTTTTCCAGTTATCCATAATTTAAAGATCCTTATTAAACTGATCTACTTTTTTAACACTTAAATTTGATGCCAATTTTGAAGCAAGAAAAGAAAAGATACCAACTGTTATGAAAACTAGTACAAAATCCTGCCATTTCATTGCTATTGGATAGGCATTTGAAAGCACTATATTTTCTTCACCCATCTTTATCCAACCAAAATGTTGTTGCAATAAGCAAAAAATTAGTCCTAATAATAAGCCAAAGATACAACCTGCAAGGGTTATCATCATGCCTTCTGCTAAAAATATTCTTCTTATCAGTTTTTTACCCGCTCCTAAACTGCTCAATACCGATATATCTTTTTGTTTATCGATTACCAGCATGGTTAACGACCCAATGATATTAAATATTGCAATAATGAGCACAAAGGTGAGGATAATATAACTGATCCATTTTTCAGATGTCAACACATTATGTAAGGCCTGATTTTGTTCAACTCTGTTCTTTACTTTATACGCTCCTTTTAAATCTTCTGCAATCTGCTTTTTTAGTTTTTCGGCATCAACATTCTGTTTTACATTGATTTCTATCGCAGATACATTCGCACTATCTCCAAGCAGTGTTCTCGCAAAATTTAGAGGGACAACAATTACATTGTCAAAATCCTGCTGTACTTCAAATATGCCGGCCACGGGAATATCCATTACATTAAAATCATCCAGAGGATTCAAGCTGTTACCACTTGCTCCTTTTTTAGGTGAAAAAACCTGTACCTGTTCAAAAGGATCGGCTGTATTTACCCCTAAGAAAGCCTGTAAACCCGCGCCGATTACCGCATTTGACCCCGCAGGATTTTCGAGCACAAAACTTCCGTCAAAAACAATACTGTCTAAACTCTTATTTTTTAGAAAATCACTGTTTACACCTTTTAAAACCGCCGGAGTTTGCTTGCCCTTATACCAAAGTAGCACATTATCAGATAAAACCTCGGTATAAGAATAAATGGCTTTATCTTTTTTTAAACGGGTAAAATAAGCAGTTTGAGGATTAAAAGTTTTACCACTATCTGGTTCTATCACAATTTGTGGTGTTACGGTATTTACCATTTTCAACACCGTTTGCTCCAAACCATTAAATACAGACAAAATGATGAGAAGTGCCGCACTGCCCACAAAAACGCCCAAAGCCGATATTCCCGAAATGATATTAATGGCATGAGTTGATTTCTTTGCAAAAAGATATCTGCGAGCTATGTAAAGGGCTGTGTTCACGGTTATAAAGATAAATAAAAGCTTATGCTTTTAATATCATTATTTCTTTATGATGTCCAGTGCTGTTTAAACCAAAAAAGGGTTATTCTGTTTTTCAAAACCAATGGTAGTACTTGGTCCATGTCCAGGGAAAACCTCGCAATCATCAGGTAAAATGAACAGATTTGTTTTTATACTGTCTATCAATTGCTGGTAATTGCCGCCTGGCAGATCGGTACGTCCTATACTTCTGTAAAATAATACATCACCGCCAATTAAAAAGTTTTCTTCCTTGGCATAAAAGCACAAATGTGCAGGTGAGTGACCCGGAGCAAAAATCAGCTCTAATTTGCTATTGCCAAAAGCTATACTGCCTGTTTCAGGTAAAAAGACTTCTGGATCAGGCGAGAGTTCATAATGCATGCCCATTTGCGGAGCATAACCTGGAACGGCCTGTAGTAAACTCAATTCTCCTTTATGAAACTGTGGTTTTAAGCCCCAGTTATCGAACACGAACTTATTTCCAAATACGTGGTCTATATGACAATGGGTATTGAGCAACAAAACCGGCTTAAGCTGATGCTCTTTAATAAACGAAGTTAGCTGGTTTTGTTCGGTACCATTATACATTCCCGGGTCTATAATTACACATTCTCCTGTTTCATCAGATAAAACATAAGTGTTTTCCTGATAGGGGTTAAAAGTGAATTGCTTTAGGTTAATCATTTTGATTTACAATTTTAGATTTAGGAATTACGATTGGGCATTATATTATCGAGTATCTGGCTTCAGAAATTTTACTTCTTCCATTTAAATGTGGCTATCATTTTATCTATATCTTGTTTAATAAAATTAATAACCGGCTGTATGGAGTCATATTGAGGGCGTTCATTAAAATATAAAGCTCCTCTTAAATAATGGTGCAGACTATCTGTAAGAAAGAATTGTACTGATGATGCGGTATTGCCCTCAATGGAATAATAAATACCGTAAACTTTTTTATCGGGATAATTGATCCGTTTCTGATCGATCAAATCGGCCTTGATGGTATGCTTCATAGCCAGAACTCTTGCATTTTCGGTCATTTCGTTATAATCTTTGGCCGAAAAATTTTCATAATAGGTAAGATGCAAAACACCATTAAACTGTGTAAAATTCAGGTTCTTCCACCATTTCTGTGCATTCTTATCTCTATCGTTGCTTAAAGTAGCATATACAGGATACTCAAAGCTGTAAGGTGCATCGGCATCATATAAGCGGTATTGCTTATCAGGAAAATATAAACGTGAATAGCCTTTCGGTTTTGGCGTACTTACATGATCGCTGCCGCAGCCACCAACTAACAGCGCTAACAAAAACAGCACATACATATAAGTTAATTTCTTCATCTTATTTTTGCCAGATTTGCCATGAACGTTCTGCCTGTAAAGTTAACATTTCCATGCCATTCTTTATGGTTCCACCCTGTGCCTTAACTTTAGTTAAAAAAGCCGTTTCTTCAGGATTGTAAACCAAATCATAAGCCAGATGTTGTTCATTCAGATACTGATAAGGTATAGGCGGAAAAGAATCTAAATTAGGCAACATGCCCAAAGGGGTGGTATTGATCAAAATGGTATATTCTTTTAACAGTTCCTGAGTAATACCAGAATACAGAATAGTTCCGGGTTTTACGTGCCTTATTACCGTAAGATAGGGAATATCCAATTGTTTAAGCACATATTTAACCGCCTGTGCAGCACCACCATCGCCAAAAATCAACGCTTTTTTATGATGGGTTTTTAAAAGCGGTTTTAAAGACTCTGCAAAACCAAACGCATCTGTATTGTAGCCTTTTAAAAAGGGTTTATCGCCGTTTCTGTCTATTGTAATACAATTTACAGCCCCTATTTCGCTTGCCGCTTCATCTAATTCATTTAAATATGCCATTACCTCTACTTTATGAGGAATGGTTACATTTAATCCGCAAAGCGATTGATTAGATTCTACAAGGTCTCTTATTTCACTTGCACGCACAATAGGATGCAGCTCATACTTGCAGTTTTTGATCTGCTCCTGTTCAAATTTATGCGTAAAGTACTTTTTTGAAAACGAATGTGATAAAGGAAATCCAATCAAGCCGTAACTTTTCATATCTGCCATAATGCCAAAATTGAATAAGCAACAACTACTTGCCTAAAAAGAAATCAAAAGTATCTCCTCTAAGCCCTAAACGTATGGTTTCCAAAGGAATTACCTCTGCCGGCGCGATATTACCCAAGTTTACATTTGATCCTATCAACTTAATAAACCAAACCTGTTGCTCTTTTTGCGGCGCTTCCCAAATAATTCTTTCGCTTGGTATCTGTGTTAAGATCTCATCTACCAAACCTTCCCTCACTTCTCCGGTACCACGATAAATACCCACATTTCCTCCTTCTCTGGCTTCTGCAATCACCTTCCAAGAACCGGCTTCTATTTCTGCCTGCATCAGCTTAATCCATTTGTAAGGAGCAAATATCTTGGTAGCATCTTTAGATCCCACTTCAGAAATTACGGTAACCTGTTTAGATAATTTTCTGATATAATCACATTTTATATCATGCTCTATATCCATAGAACCATCCGAAACCTCTGCATATTCCATTCCATATTCATCTAAAACACGTTGGTAATCTTCAAACTGGTTACGTACGGTAAAGGCTTCAAATAACGTTCCGCCAAAATAAGTCGGAATGCCGGCACTTCTGTAAAGCTCCAGTTTTTCTTTTAAACGTGGTGTAACATGCGATGTTGACCATCCCAGTTTCACAATATCTGTATGCACACCTGCAACATCTAAAAAATCTTCTACCTGTCTTAAGCTCAGACCCTTATCCATAACCATGGTAAGGCCTTTTTGACGAGGTTTTATAGAGCGCTCAGGTAAGTCATTTAATTTGAAATTCATATTGCTGGCAAAGTTAAAAAACTCTGCTGTTTTATTAGGGTTAAAAATGTTAACTATTTAATGTATCTGTTGATCACGTCAATAATTGCACTGTTTTGTTGCAATTGTGGTAAATATTCAAACAGAATATAGTGTTTCTCAGGATCGGTTACCAGAGCTGTTTCCAGATAAGCCATTGCTTCCTGGGTTTGTCCCAAAGCAAAAAGATAGGCCACCATTCTGTAATACAGTTCTGCGGCATCTGGGTTATTTTTAATGGCTTCTGCCATCGTTTCAGAAGCTTCTAACAATCTGCCCTGTTCATAAAGCACTGTAGAGAAATCAAGCCATGCTTCTACATCTACAGGGTTATACTCTAAAACTTTATAATAGGCCTCTATCGATTCTTCTATCTGCCCGAGTTTATAATGTGCATCGGCTATTGCAAACCAGAAATCAGCATTTTCATCATCTAAATCCAGTGCTTTTTTATAGAAATGCAATGATTCGAAATAACGTTCTTCTGCATTGAGGGTAACACCTATGCCAAACCACGCATCGGCCATTTTTGAATCCATTTTCACCGATTTTTTATAATAGGATCTGGCTTCATCCATTCTATCGAGCTTCTCATAGCACTCTCCTATGGCACAATAGGTATCGGCATTGGGCGGTTCATATTCAAAGGTTTGTTTATAAACATCAATGGCTTCTTCAAATTTTTCTAACTGAACCAAAGCGTTTCCTTTGTTAAAATAAGCTGAAGCAAAGTTTTCTTTGATCAGTATGGCGTAATCATATGCATCTATAGCTTTCTCATACAATTCTAATTTATGGTAAGAGTTTGCCAGGTTATACCAGGCCGCATATGAATAAGGATCATTATCGATGTATTCTTTATAAAACTGGATACTTTCTTCCTGTTTATCTAAAATATCATAGCAAAAGGCCAGCTCATATAAACCATCTTTATTCTCCATATTTTGCTCCAGACTACGTTTAATGTACACGATAGCCTGCTCATAATCGTGCATGCTCTGGTAAACATAGGCTATCTGCAATAAGATCTCGTCAGTTGTTTCGGCAAAAAGCAGGGCCTTTTCAAGATTTTCCAAAGCTTCTGCATAACGCTCCTGATTATGATAGATGTTTCCTCTAAGCACATAGATCTCTGCCTCTGACGGTTCGAGCATCTCGGCTTTTTCCAAAGCTTTAAAAGCCCTTTCTACCTGATTGGTCAATAAAAGTAACTGAGCTTGTTTAATCAGGAAAACTGCTGCAAAAGGATGCTGGCTTAAGGCAAAATCTATTACCTGTAACGCCTTAACAGGATCGTTTTTCTCAATGTAATTGTCTATAATATATTCAAAAGCCTGCGCATCAAAAAAATACTGATCCTGGTTACGAATCATTTCTTCATAACGTTCAACAGAGTGTTGACCATCCTCATTATAATCAAATTCAAATTCTTCTTCCATAATTTTGAATACTTAAAGAACTACCCTAATACTAGCTTGAACATTATAAGTTTACGTTATTTATTAAAATAGCCCATAAAATAATTTTCCACACAACACCTTTAAAAAGCTCAAATCACTCACAATTAAACGGTTATAAGCCCTATTTTTTATACACCTATAATGTTTAAAACCTATCAACACATGCTTTTAGGCATAAATCACTTATATTTATTCAAAAACCCTAAACTATTATTTGATGAGAGCTTTATTTAAACTGGTTTTGTTATGCGGTATAATTGTTAATATCAAAACCTATGCCCAAACACAAAATGAAGAGAGCAATGTAAAGGTTGCTATAAATCTACTTTTTGATGGCATGCGCAACAGAGACACCACCATGATCAGAAATGCCTTTGCTGAACGCCCTATTATGCAAACGATAAGCCGTGGGGAGGTTAAAACAGAAAGAGTAGATGATTTTATTAAAAGTATAGCAAAGCCTTTTCCTGAAAAATTTGACGAAAGGATAACTTTTGACAAGATTTTAATTGATGCCAATCTGGCAAGTGTATGGACCAGCTATAAGTTTTATATTGGCGAAAAGTTTAGCCATTGCGGAGTAAATTCTTTTCAGCTGTTAAAAACTGATAAGGGCTGGAA
The DNA here is from genome assembly GCF_022809115.1 of Pedobacter montanisoli. Taxonomy (GTDB): domain Bacteria; phylum Bacteroidota; class Bacteroidia; order Sphingobacteriales; family Sphingobacteriaceae; genus Pedobacter; species Pedobacter montanisoli. The sequence continues at coordinate 603,889 of NZ_JALGBH010000001.1, forward strand.
GATCATTTATATCATCGACACCCGCCGGAAAGATAACTGTAATTAAAAATATAGGGTGTTCAAATGATGTCACATTGCTTGTCGAAATGTAATCATTTGAACACCCTCTTAATTCTTAGTTTTTATTATTCATTTTCTCTGCAGCATCTTTAAAGATCGCGGCCTGTTTTAGCAATTCTGCTTTTAATTCATTATTCGTTTCTTTATCGGCAGCAGCATTTTTGGCTTTTTCAAGATTTTGAAAGCCTACTACCATTTGTCCACTCACATATTTTGTTAAAGTGGTTCTGTCCATATTTTTCACCAGCGAATTGGTAACTTTTGATATAACCTGTGTATTCTTATTCTTGGCTACATAACCCATATAAGAACCGATTAATGATGCCAGTCTGTTAATGTTAGACTCATCAAATACCTGCACAAAATAATCTGCATATGCATCATCGCCTAAACCGGCATAAACCTGAGTTACCTGAATTGGGATATGAAGTCTTGTGTCTTCATCAAGGCCATTAATTACGGTGTTTATCGTTGCCGGTTCATAGGCATTAATTGCGGTAACCCCAGCGCCTATTACTTTATAAGACTGATCTTTAAGCGCTTCTTTAGCCAAAGGCAGATAGCTCTGATCTTTTGATTTCGCCAAAGTTAAAATGGCTTTTTCTCTTACCGCAGAACTTTTATCTGCCTTAGCCAGTTGTACAATTTTTGCAGCAGCAAGTTGTTTTACGGTTTCGTCATTTAATTTTAAAGCTGAAACAGCCAATGCTCTTAAATTGCTATTCTGATCCTGCAACCCCAAAACAAGAAGATTTATTGCTTCTTTTTCTGAAGAACGTGCAGCAGCTTTTAAAGCTTCAATCCGATTAGCATATGAAGGTGCATTTTTATATTGAAAAACATATTCCGCCAAGGTTTTATCTCTTTTTATCTCACCAACTAAAGTTTTATCGGGGTCTAAGTCAATCAAGTCGGGTTTTGCTGCAACATTAAAGCTAAAGGTCTGCTCTCTGGCATCAATTAAAATCTCTTTTCTGATTTTTGCACCTCCAACATATAAATCTACTTTTAAAGGCAGAATAAAAGTCTGCACCTTATCTGACTGTATTTGCTTTACATGAAGCGTAATTTTGCTTCCTGTATAATCATATTTAACGTCTAATACAGGGTGGCCTCCGTTAAAATACCATTGGTTAAAATAAGGCGCCCAGTCTTTTCCGGTTACTTCTTCAAAAGCCAGCCTTAACTGATGCGGTTCTCCTGTTTTAAAAGCATTGCTTCTTAAATAAAGATTTAAGCCCTTAAAAAAGGCATCATCTCCCATTTGATTTTTTAAAGCATACAAAATAATAGAGCCTTTTGCATAACTCACATTATCAAACATATCTTCTTTATCATTGTAATAATAACGGGCAAGCACCGGGCTTTCTCCGTTTTTCGTAGATTGCAGATAACTGCTTAGTTTTTCATATCTCACTTCATCTTCTGCATCTTTACCTGCGTCATGACCTTTCCATAAGATCTCTGAAATTGTGGCAAAGCTCTCATTAACCGTTAAATTAGACCATGATTCTGCGGTAACATAATCGCCAAACCACTGATGAAACAATTCGTGTGCAATAGTGCCTTCCTCATCACCATCTAACAATTCACGGGCAGTACGTTGTACGTGCTCTCCATGTAAAGTTGCCGTAGTATTTTCCATCGCCCCTGATACGTAATCTCTAACCACAATTTGCGAATACTTGTTCCAGGGATAATCTATACCTAATTTATTGCTGAAAAACTCAATCATTTTAGGTGTTTTGCCAAAAATCTGCTTGGCATAAGGCGCATATTTAGGTTCTAAATAATAACTTACTTCCTTACCTTTCCAGCTGTCTTTAGTTATTTTAAAATCGCCCACCGCCATCATAAACAGATATGGAGCATGAGGTAAGTCCATTTTCCAAGTATCGGTTCTTGTGCCATTGGTGTTTACTTTCTGGGTAAGCAATTTACCGTTTGAAAGTGTAACATATTTAGATGGGACTGTCATTGAAATTTCGGCAGTAGTTTTCTGATTCGGCTTATCTATGGTTGGAAACCAGGCAGATGAAGCTTCTGTTTCTCCCTGAGTCCAGATTTGGACAGGTTTGTTTTTATCTGTTCCATCAGGATTAATAAAATATAAGCCCTTAGCATCTGTAATAGCAGCGCTACCTTTGGTTTTTAATTCATTAGGCTTGGCTGTATAAGCAATAAACAGTGTATATTTCTCATCTTTCAAATACTTCTTGTTTAACTTAATAAAAAGCTGCTCGTTATCATAAGTATATTTTAAAGGTGTATTTGTTTTTGCTCCTACCAAAGCTACTTCTTTAATATCCATGCCTTTGGCATCAAGCGTTAAAGAATCGGTATTGTAAAAATAGGGCTTTAAGGTTATCCAGGCCTTACCGTATAAATATCGTTTGGCATAATCAAAGCTCACATCCAGTTTAGTATGTACCAAAGCGTTGATCTTGGTTGGTGTGGCTCTGTAAACCTTGTTGACTTCGTTATCCTGAGCATAAATACTGGTAGAACCCAGTGTTAAGAAAGCGAGTATTCCCGCTATAAGATATTTTATTTTCATATGAGGTATTTTTGGTAAACTTAAGACAAGTTAACTTTAGTCAAAGTTACAGCTTTATTCAAAATTTAATGTTTTGCACAAATTATGATTGAACCAATAGCTTACCGATTTTAAACAGTTTCTTACTATTTGGGGTTACCGTTTGGCTTTTCCTCCTATTTTTTGTTGATTTGTAAATAGGTTAATTAAAAATCAAGAATACATAATGATACCAGATATTCAATCCATTTTAAAGCAATTGGGTATTGCTTCCCTTAATCCATCTTACAGTACAGGCAGTAAATGGAGCCCGGCTACCGACGGAAAACAGATCGACAGCATGTCGCCGGTTGACGGCAAAAAGATTGCTTCGGTATATACCGCTTCTGAACAAGAGTACAATCATGTAATTACCACTGCACAAAGCGCTTTTAAACACTGGAGTAAAGTACCTGCACCAAAACGAGGTGAAATTGTGCGCCAGTTTGGTGATGCTTTGAGAAAAAATAAGGAAGCCTTAGGTACCCTGGTTTCTTACGAAATGGGAAAAAGTTTGCAGGAAGGATTTGGCGAAGTGCAGGAAATGATTGATATATGTGATTTCGCTGTGGGTTTATCACGCCAGCTTTATGGATTGACTATGCATAGCGAACGTCCAAGCCACCGTATGTACGAACAATGGCATCCGCTAGGTGTGGTAGGCATTATTTCGGCGTTTAACTTTCCGGTTGCCGTATGGAGCTGGAACGCTGCTTTAGCCTGGGTATGCGGTAATGTTTGCGTGTGGAAACCTTCAGAGAAAACACCATTAACCGCTATTGCATGTCAACATATTATACAAGAGGTATTTGAAGCTAATGATATTCACGAAGGTGTTTCATGCCTTGTAACGGGCGACCGCCACATTGGTGAATTAATGAGCAACGATAAACGTGTTGATTTGGTTTCTGCTACCGGTTCTACCAGAATGGGTAAAGCCGTGGCGGCTGCTGTAGCCGGCCGTTTGGGTAAATCTCTTTTAGAGCTAGGTGGTAACAACGCCATTATCATCTCTAAAGATGCCGATTTAGACATGTCATTAATTGGAGCGGTTTTTGGAGCCGTAGGTACAGCCGGACAACGCTGTACAACTACCCGCCGTTTAATTATTCACGAAAGTGTTTATGAAAACTTTAAAGCAAAACTGGTTAAAGCTTACGGGCAATTAAGAATAGGCAATCCTTTAGATCAGCATAACCACGTTGGTCCTCTTATTGATACGGATGCCGTGAATGCTTATCTAAGTTCTATAGAGAAATGTAAAGCAGAAGGCGGAAAATTTGTAGTAGAAGGTGGTGTATTAAGCGGAGATGCTTACAGTTCTGGCTGTTATGTAAAACCATGTATTGCAGAGGTTGAAAATCATTACGAAATTGTTCAGCATGAAACATTTGCGCCGATTTTATATTTGATCAAATACAAAGAATTAGACGAGGCCATTGCTTTGCAAAATGGCGTGCCTCAAGGTTTATCTTCGGCTATTATGACCTTAAACCTGCGTGAAGCTGAGCAATTCTTATCTGCACAGGGTTCAGATTGCGGTATCGCCAACGTAAACATCGGTACATCTGGTGCTGAAATAGGCGGTGCTTTTGGCGGTGAAAAAGAAACCGGTGGAGGTAGAGAAAGTGGTTCTGATGCCTGGAGAAATTATATGCGCAGACAAACCAACACCATCAACTACTCAACAACATTGCCTTTAGCACAGGGAATTAAATTTGACCTGTAAATAAAAGAAGAGGCTACTTTAAAAAGTAGCCTCTTTGCATTTATATATGGACCCAAAACGGGGAAGTATGTTTTATTTTGCAAACGGATCTTCAATCAACAGATCATTAAGTGTTGTTTTTTTGTTTGCTACATTTTTAGCATATACCGGAGCTAAAGATTTTACGTCACTGATTTCTGCTTTAAATTTATCTAAGTTAAGAGAAGCCTTCATTCCTAATTCTGCATAGTAGGTTTCTGCTGCTCCACTTAAAGTGATACTTGCTTTGTCTGTTACATTGGTATATAAACTAACGGTATTTGCATTGATATTGGCTTTAGCGTTGTCTTTAAGTGTGATGTTAAGTTCTAAAAAACTCACTTTGTTAACCGTTTTTATGATAGCGTTACCACAAGCTTCAATCGTATTGATGTTTTTAACATAAACAGCTACCGTTAAAGGTTCTTTTTCAAATGAGCTAATTCTAAGCTCACCGTTTTGTTGTTGTACTAAAGCATTCTTAGTATAATAGCTATCATACACTTTTACCGATTCTGTTGGGGCTTGTAACAGTAAAATTTCTACATTACCATTGGCTACAATTTTTTTAATGTTTTTTAAGTCGTTCAAAGTAGTTACTGCTTTTTCATTTGAACTGTCTGCAGCATATGTGCTGTTTAATCCGATTACCGAAAAAATGCTTGCGGTAATTAATGTTGTGATAAAAGTTTTCATAATTAAAATATTTTTAAGGGTTTGTATATCTGTATTTTATCAGTTAATTTGTTTTGTAGATAAGACAGTGATTTTTTAAAAAGGTTTCATGATGAAAGCTTGTTTTATACCACATCAAAACAAGCATAGACCAACGCCTTAATTTTTTCGACGAAAATTTCGTCGATCATGTATTTTCTATGAATTCTATAAAAAGAAGTGGAGATTACACCTCATTTTCGAGAAGAATGCAACATTTATCAATCATTATTTGATTAAGCAGGAGAATTGCCGTAAGTTTAAAATTTTTTATCAGTTAGCTTAAATTGTTTTTAACCGATTTAAAATGTTACGCGTAAATAGCTCACTTCCATGCCAGATTGTATATTCGTTATGTAAACACGACTATTTCGGCTATCTTATTGAGCCTCATATCGTACAATTAAATCCTCACGGCGATTTATCATTAACTTACCAACGCCTTTTTACACACACCGCCAAAGAGTTTAACAAACACTTGGATGAAACTGATTTTAAGCTGATCAAACTGCTCGATGAAACCGAACAGGATTTTATCATTAAGAAATACCATAAAAAGACCATTCGTCCTTTTGAGTTTTTCAGCAAGTTTTACGATGAGAAATTTTACGAAACCGTAAGACCTAAAATTGAAAAGAAACTGGCCGAAGTGCTGGATATCTTAAAACACAAAGGCGGTTTATACCTTATGGACAAAGACGGATGGCCTGCCGAACGCAAAATTGAGATTGCTACAGAAGCAGCTACTGTATTGTTCCATTTCAGACGTAATGAAACCGAGACCCGCTATTTCCCTACCATAAAATACCAGGGTATGCGTATCGATTTTATGTTTAAAGATGCACAGGTAGTTTGTAACCAACCGGGCTGGCTTTTGCTCAGCGATGTTCTTTATTTCTTTGAGCAAAGCATGGAAGGCAAGAAACTGATGCCTTTCTTAAATAAACGGTACATTACCATACCTAAAGCTACAGAAGAAACGTACTTTGAAAAGTTTGTAGCTCCTTTAATAGAAAAGTACCATGTATATGCAGAAGGTTTTGACATCAAAACAGAAAAGCATGAGCCTAAGGCAACCTTAAAAATCATCTATATAGAAGGTGGTGTATCGCAGGTGCAACTGTATTTTAAATATGGCGAATATGCTTTTGCCGCAGGCAGCGATACCAAGGTTACCGTTAAGCTGTCTAAAAACGCTGATGATTATACTTTTACACGCATAAAGCGCAATCTGGACTGGGAAAAAGAAAAATACCTCTTCTTACAGCATTTAGGGCTTAAAAAAGTAAGTGCGCTGTTTTATAATTTAGAACTACCGGTTTCTGCCGAAGAAGGTAATGCTTCTTACGGAATCATTAACTGGGTAAACGAAAATATAGAAACCCTAAAAGAAAGTGGTTTTGAGATTGAGCAGGCAAGTAGTCAGAAACGCTTTGTTTTTGGCAATAACAAGATCAATTTTGAAATCAAGGAAGATAACGACTGGTTCGATATCAATGCCATTGTTTATTTTGGTGTGCATCCCATTCCTTTTATTTCTTTAAAGAACCACATCCTTCATAAAAAGAGAGAATTTATTCTACCAGATGGAGAAATTGCCGTTATTCCAGAAAAATGGTTTACCCAATACAATAGCTTATTTAGTTTATCATCTAACCAGAACGAGATTAAGCTTAAGAAACATCATATTGGACTGATCAATGATCTGGCCGAAGATAGTATAGCACATGTAACTTTAGACCGCAAACTGCAAAAACTCACCGATTTTGAAGAAATTGGCGACTTTTCTATGCCAGAAGGCTTTAAAGGCGAATTACGCCATTACCAAAAAGCCGGCTACAATTGGTTCAGTTTTTTACGTGAATATAATTTTGGCGGCTGTTTAGCCGACGACATGGGTTTGGGTAAAACCATACAGACTTTGGCCATGTTGCAAAAACTTAAGGAGGAAAATGAAAAGAGCGGCACTCGCGGCACTTCGCTGATTATTATGCCTACTTCTTTGATTTATAACTGGCAAAATGAGGCCAGGAAGTTTACTCCGGCATTAAAAATCTTAGCGCATACCGGTTCTAACCGCAATAAAGATGTAAGCCATTTTGATCGATTTGACATTGTAATTACCACCTATGGCATAACCCGTGTAGATGTTGATCTGCTGCAAAGCTTTTATTTCAACTATATTATTCTGGATGAAAGCCAGAACATTAAAAATGCTTCTTCAAAATCTTTCAAAGCGGTGAGGGCATTAAAATCGAGACATAAATTGGTTTTAAGCGGTACCCCTGTAGAAAACTCGGTAAGTGATCTGTGGACACAACTTACCTTTTTAAACCCGGGTTTATTGGGAACTCAGGCTTATTTTACAGAAGAATATGTACAGGCCATTGAAAAGAAAAAAGATGAAGAAAAGGCTAGGAAACTACAGGCTATTATCAAACCTTTTATCTTAAGGCGTACCAAAGAGCAGGTTGCTGCCGAACTTCCACCAAAAACCGAACAGATCTTTTACTGCGACATGAGCGAAGACCAGGCCGCTTATTATGAAAAAACAAAATCGGCTTACCGCAACGATCTTTTAAACAGCATGGATAACGGCACTTATGCCAAAAAACAAATCCAGATTTTGCAGGGACTTACTGCTTTGAGGCAATTGGCTAACCATCCTTCAATGATTGATGAAATGTACACTTCAGACTCGGGCAAGTTCGAAAATGTAATCCATACCTTAAACAATGTGCTCAAAGGCGGACATAAAGTACTGGTGTTTTCACAATTTGTAAAGCATCTCGAAATCTTTAAAAGATACCTGACTGAACAAAAGATTGATTTTGCTTATTTAGATGGCGCAACCCACAACCGTGGGCAAATCGTTTCTGAATTTCAGGAAAACGAAAATTTAAAGGTGTTCCTGATTTCAATTAAAGCCGGAGGTGTAGGATTAAATCTTACTCAGGCAGATTATGTCTTCATTTTAGACCCATGGTGGAACCCTGCCGTAGAACAACAAGCCGTTGACCGTACACATCGTATAGGGCAGCAAAAAAAGGTATTTATCTACAAGTTTATAGCTAAAGATACCGTAGAAGAGAAAATACTGGCTTTACAGAACAGAAAAAAAACGCTGGCCAGCTCGCTGATTACCACAGAAGAAAGTTTCTTTAAATCTTTGAGCAAAGATGATATCAGGGAGTTACTTAACTAAGCCTTTGATAAAGCTCATATAGACTTCACGATCTATCATTTCAGCGCCCATACTTAATAAATGTTCATTAGGTAACTGACAATCTATCAAATCAAAGTCTAAACTTTTGCATAAATAAATGAGTGCCATTTTAGATGCATTGGGCACAAGACTGAACATACTTTCTCCGCAAAATACCCGATTTATTCTTACGCCATACAAACCGCCAACTAATTTCTCTTCTTGCCATACTTCAATACTATGCGCAAAACCTTTGTTGTGCAATTTGATATAGGCTTCCTGCATTTCAGTTGTGATCCAGGTCCCGGGCTGGTCTTTACGGGGTGTAACTGCACAATGTTTAATTACCTGTTTAAAATTCTGATTAACAGAAACCTTAAATGCACCCAATTGTATAACTTTTTTCATGCTCTTGCTGATCTTAACCTTATCAGGATAAATCACACAACGCTCATGTGGCGAGAACCAAAGAATAGGATCTTCCTCACTGTACCAGGGGAAGATCCCATTTTCATATGCCAGTAATAATCTTTCTATGCTCAGATCACCTCCTATAGCCAGTAATCCATCTTCTTCAGCTAATGAAGGATCAGGGAAAACAATTTCATCGGGAGGTAATCTGAAGATCATTGTTACAATTAAGACTTAGAAAAAGACATCAGCAACCTTTCTCCTGCGTATAGCATCAGCTTTCCGTTCTCTGTTCTGATACTGGTAACTTTTTCAAGATCTTTAAGGTAATCGGTTTCGTATTTGATCACATCTTCGCACATCATTTTAGTACTGAACATCTGGGTAAATGTAATATTATAGCCTATTAGTGCAAATCCGCCACCATAAGTATTACAAAATGCCCTCCCAGATACTCTGTTATCTGTACTGAAATTTAAAGTAGCCTGAGCTTTAGCCGGTAGAGTATGATCTGTCCATTGTGTTAAAGTCCAGTTGGTACCTGATACATTTACCGAACCTAAGATAGAAGCGCATGACTGCAAGCCAACAATGACCATCAATAAAAAAACAATTCTTTTCATTTGATTTAAAATTATACTATAACCGCTCCATTACGGTCCTTTGCAAAAGCAATTTTATAGCCAAAATTACCAGACTATTTTTCAGCTCAGTTTTTTATGATTGCGTATGGTAAGGTAAAGCCTAATAAACTCAAACATGATACAGGTTTTTAAAGTGATATCAAACCATTTATCTTCAAATAAACCTATGGCTTCAGGAATAAGAGAGATAAAACCTATACTGAAAATCCATAAGTATAACCTGAAAGGAAACTGTACATAATACCATACTGCGGCTATCTTTTTTGCCTTAATCTGGGCATATACACAGTATGCAATCAACGCAAACATCGGAAACATTAAAACCGATGATATTTTTTCGGATAACAGGGTAATTTTTGAAAAATCGGAAGAAATTTGCCAAAGCTGCATCCCTAAAAAAATCAGAGATATAGCATCTAAAAAAGCAAATACAAGAAAAAGTTTGCGCATGTTGGTTCAATAATGTATAAGCTTTAAGGAGCTTATATTTTACAAACTTAAAATCTTAAACAATTTCTTACAAACCTGCGATATTTTAATTCATAAATTCTTTTCAAGAAAAAAACATCCAATATTAGCTAGGATCATGCAATGGTTCATTGCTTACACCCGGATGTATATTTTTAAATAATACCATTTCTTTTACTCTGGCTGAAGCACCCGGATAAAAGCCGGTTTCTAAGGTAAAGTCTTTAGGGTTTTTAAATGTTCTAAATATGATATCAAACAAAGGCAGATCAGAATAATTATGCGCATGTATATCCTTTGCATGATGAAGCGAATGTGATTCTGGCCGCTGAAAGATATAACCCATCCATTGGGGTGTTTTAACATTAGCGTGCTGAATTACCGCTAAAAAAGTAGCTCCGTAAATTGCATAAATTGTAGCCTCTGCGGTAAAACCCCCAATCCATACCATTGCCAAACTTGTTAACGCCGTAAAACCAATCATATCCATAGGACTAAAGTAAAATGCCCCATAAGCATCAACCCTTTCAGCACTATGATGCATTTGGTGAAAAACCCTCCATAGCAAATTACTTTTATGCATGCTACGATGCCAGATATACACTCCCAGCTCATATAACAATAAAGCGACTAAAGCTCCCCAATAATTTCCTAAAAAAGTAAAGTCGAACACCCTGTATTGAGCTAAATATTCGTTCCAAAACAAGGGTAAATAAGAAGAGAGAAAAAAATAAATGATAAAGGCAAAAATACCCTTAATCTTCCAGTTTTTAACATTTGGTAATCTTCTTCCGGGCCTGAGTTCTTCTGCTATGATTAAGAACAGAAAAATAGAAATTACAATTATGGAGGCGGGATCCATAATCAGTTCCAATGGATTGGGGAACTGTGCTATTTTTTCAAACATAAGCTATAGTATTTAGTTGGTCTATAACTTAAATTTAACATAAAATATTCAAAAACAACAAGTTATAATAAAAATCATTTCTTACAACCCTTTAAAAACATAAACGTAATTGTACACAAAATGAGATAAAGCACCCATATTTACAAACAGATGCCACAATTCATGGCTATGCAGATATTTATGCAAAGGTTGGTCTTTGGCATAGTAGTAAGTACCGCCTATGTAAAAAACGCCACCCAAAAATAGCCAGAAAAAGCCTGCCAGTGGTACATAGCCAATCATTTTGCTCATAAAAGGAATAATAAGGCAGCCCATTAAAATATACAGGGCATTAGAAAGCGCTTTACTTTTAAGTCTATTAAAGATCTTTAAAAGGCAACCCATTAAGGCAATCCCCCAAACCAAGGCAAACAAGAACCAGCGTATCCATCCCTCAAAAACAAGCAATGTGGTGGGCATAAATGAACCTGCTATCATAATATAAATGCAGCAATGATCAAATTTTTGCCACATCCTTATGCCGTATTCTGTTTTGGGTACGCTATGGTATATTGCACTTAGGCCAAAAACAGTAATAATGGCAAAACCATAAATATAAGCAGCAGTTAATGCCAGGCTGTTGTCTGCTTTATTTAAAAGCATCAACAAACCGGGAAAGGCAAGAACGGCAGGAACAAGATGAGTAAAAAAGTTTCCGGGCTCCCGAATATATTTATTCATCGTTACCGCTCTCTTTGCGTTCTTTTGCGATTTTATCAAAAATTTGGTCCATACGCTCTACGTATTCATTGGTATCGTCAACAAAAAAACTCAAGGTAGGAATGGTCCTGGCCTGATGACGAATGCGAGCGCCTAATTTATACCTGATCTCGTTAGCATGCGCATTAACCGTAGCTACTGATAAACGGGTATTATCTGTATTTAAAAAGCTTAAATATACTTTTGCAACGGCTAAATCTGGTGAAACACGAACCTTGGTAATGGTTACTAAAGTATTGGGTAAATATGCTGATCCTTCTCTCTGAAAAATTGCAGCCAGTTCTTCCTGTAACAGTCCTGCAAATTTTTGTTGTCTTTTACTCTCCATTATCTTATTTCTATAGTCGCTAAGGCAACTGGTGTTTAAACTGTATTTACTAATATAGCAATTTATCGTATGGATAACGTTGTATGTGCATGGCTTTTACCTTATCATACAACAATTGCTTAAACTCTTCTATGTTCTCTTTCTGGGTAGCCGAAATAAACAAGGCAGGAGTATTTTCATGTGCCATCCAACTCCGTTTAAAATCCTCAAGTGTTAACGGTGCCTCAGGCTCCTCACCTGTTTCTTCAACCTCAGGAGAAACGTAAGCATCTATTTTATTGAACAGCATGATGGTTTCTTTATCACGGGCGCCCAGATCTTTTAAGGTTTCATTTACCGTATGGATCTGGTCCTCAAAGTTAGGATGCGAAACATCTACCACATGAATCAATATATCTGCTTCTCTTACTTCATCTAACGTAGATTTAAAGCATTCAACCAAGTGATGGGGTAATTTCCTGATAAAACCAACCGTATCAGAAAGCAGAAAAGGAAGATTTTCTATCACAACTTTCCTAACTGTGGTATCTAAGGTTGCAAACAATTTGTTCTCGGCAAATACTTCAGATTTTGAAAGCATGTTCATAATCGTAGATTTACCTACGTTGGTATAACCCACTAAAGCCACACGAATTAATTGTCCGCGGTTTTTACGCTGGGTTTCATTTTGTCGGTCTATCAGCTTAAGCCTGTCTTTAAGTAGAGTGATCTTTTCTAAAATCATCCTTCTATCACTCTCAATCTGGCTTTCACCCGGACCACGCATACCTATACCACCCTTTTGACGTTCAAGGTGGGTCCACATACGGGTTAAACGCGGTAATAAATATTGTAACTGAGCCAGCTCAACCTGTGTTTTTGCCTGAGCGGTTTGGGCTCTTCCTGCAAAAATGTCTAATATCAGGTTGCTTCTGTCTAAAATTTTAACCTGTAATTCTCTTTCGATATTACGCAACTGAGAAGGCGAAAGCTCATCATCAAACACCACAATGTCTATCTCTTCTGCTTTTACGTAAGCTTGTATCTCTTCCAGCTTTCCGGTTCCTACAAAAGTAGCCCGATCTGGTTTTTGCATTCTCTGAACAAAAGTCTTTTCTACCAAACCGCCTGCGGTCTGAACCAGAAAATCCAATTCCTCTAAATATTCCTTGGTCTGTTCGGCACGCTCACCGGGTAAAGCCACGCCAACTAAAACTACCCGTTCTTTTTTAGGAGCGGTATCATAAAATTTCTGTTTTCCCATCTAATTTCACAAAGATACAAAATCCATACCCTTTTCAACAGATTTATACCTGTGGTTTGCAACTCCTTACAAATTATTTACGCTACCGTTCAATACCTTTAATCACATACCATACTTTAACTGCAATAAACTCTGAATAAAGCTGTTAATAAATACCTTTTTGCATATCGGCAAAAAAATTCTACCTTAAATCGACCAAATAAATCACCATAACCTAAATGGAAATTAAAAAGCAAAGCAAAAAATATGATGCAGTGATTGTAGGATCTGGTGCTGGCGGTGGTATGGCTGCATATACCCTTGCCAAAGCAGGCTTAAAAGTATGTTTACTTGAGGCCGGAGCCATGTACGATCCTCAAAAAAATATTACACAATTAAAAAATCCCTGGGAATCTCCACGTCGCGGAGCCAGTACAAAATTCAGGCCTTTTGGCGATTTTGATGCTTGTTATTACGGCTGGGATGTTGAGGGCGAACCTTATACCAAAGCGCCCGGAACCGAATGGGACTGGTGGCGTGCAAGGATGTTAGGTGGCCGCACCAACCACTGGGGGCGCATATCATTGCGCTTTGGTCCAAAAGATTTTAAACGTAAAAGTATTGATGGTTTAGGCGAAGACTGGCCTATAGGTTATGAGGATGTTAAGCCTTTTTACGATAGGGTTGATAAGTTGATTGGTATCTTTGGAACAAATGAAGGACTTGAAAATGATCCAGATGGTTTTTTTCTTCCTCCTCCCAAACCCCGTTTGCATGAATTATTTATCAAAAAGGCAGCGGCAACTTCGGGTGTTAGGGTAATTCCATCGAGGTTATCTATCTTAACACAGAAACTAAATGATGATAGAGGCGTATGCTTTTTTTGCGGGCAATGTAACCGTAATTGTAGTATGGCAAAAGCCGATTTCTCTTCAACAAACGTGCTGATCTATCCGGCCTTAGCTACCGGTAACATCGATATTGTGGCCAATGCCATGGTACGTGAGGTTTTAACCAACGATGAAGGGTTAGCTACAGGCGTATCATACATCAACAAAGATGATATGATGGAATATCAGGTTACGGGCCGTACCGTAATTTTAGCTGCCAGTGCCTGCGAAAGTTCTCGCCTTTTATTGAACTCAAAATCAAAAAGACACCCTAACGGATTGGCAAATAGCAGCGATGTGGTTGGCCGTTATCTACATGATTCAACCGGGGCAAGCATGGGTGGTGTACTACCGCAGCTTTTTGACCGTAAACGATACAATGAAGATGGGGTTGGCGGTATGCACGTTTACTCACCTTGGTGGTTAGATAACAAGAAATTAGACTTTCCTCGTGGTTACCATATTGAGTATTGGGGCGGTATGGGGCAACCAGCCTACGGTTTTGGGGGTGGCATTGAAGGTATGAATGGCAAGTTTGCTGTTCGTGGTACGCAGAAAGAAGCCGGAGGATATGGCAAATCATTAAAAGAAGATTACCGCTTTTTTTATGGCGCAAGCGTAGGTATGGCAGGTCGTGGAGAAGCTATTCCGTTATATGATAATCGCTGTGAAATAGACCCTAGTGTAGTTGATAAATACGGTATTCCGGTATTAAAGTTCAATGTGAAATGGAGTGAGCATGAAATTTTGCAGGCCAAGCACATGAAAGAAACTTTTGATGAGATGATGCACAATATGGGCGCCATTGTTACTTGGGGAGGCGATTACAACAAAGAAAACAACTATGGCTTAGAATCGCCTGGAAAAATTATCCATGAAGCAGGAACCGCCCGTATGGGTAATGATCCTAAAACTTCTGCCCTGAATAAATATAATCAGGCACACGATTGCAAAAACTTATTTGTAATGGATGGTGCTGCATTTACTTCGCAAGCTGATAAGAACATTACATGGACCATTTTGGCTTTGGCTATGCGTGCCAGCGAATACATTGTTTCTGAAATGAAAAAACAAAACTTGTAACCCATGAACAGACGTGAATCACTAAAAATTTTAGGTATCGGGGCCATATCGGCAGGTGTAATTGCCGAAGGCTGCAAACCTTCAGATAAAAAAGATGCCAAAACCAACGATCCTGAGTTTACCTACGACAGGGCTAAAGAGGAATTGGAGCGCGAAAAGCAGCTTTTAGCACAAGATAAATTCTTTACCAAAGAGGAAATGGCTACCATTACCATTCTGGTTGATATCATTATTCCTAAAGACGAAGTAAGTGGCAGCGCTACAGATGCTAAGGTTCCTGATTTTATAGAATTTATTGTAAAAGATATGCCTTCGCATCAAGTGCCTATGCGTGGCGGCTTACGCTGGTTAGATATGCAGTGCTTAAGCAGATATGGTAAGGCTTTTAGGGAATGTGATGCCAAACAACAGATTGAGATGGTTGATTTGATTGCTTATCCTAATAAAGCAAAATTCGAAATGAGCCAGGGCGTGGCTTTTTTTAACCGTATGCGCAACTTAACCGCTTCTGGATTTTATACTTCAGAGATTGGCGTGGCCGATATAGGTTATGCAGGTAATACGCCAAACCAATGGAATGGCGTACCTGATGAGGTGCTTAAACAATACGGTTTATCTTATACCGAGAAAGAATTGAAAGAGTGTGTAAAATTCGACTCTTAATCTTGTAGCGCATTATAATGCGCTACAAATTCTTGCATTGCTTCTCCGGGATTTTCTGATTTCATAAAATTTTCTCCAATTAAAAAGCCCTGAAAACCTACTTCCTTTAATTCTTTAATGGTTTGAGGATTGCTAATGGCACTTTCTGAAATCTTTAGAAAATCATTTGGGATTTTATCTACCAGATCAAAAGATGTACGGATATCAACTGTAAAATTAGTAAGGTTACGATTATTAACCCCTACTGCATTTACATAAGGACAAAGGCTTCTTTCCAATTCTTCGACATTATGTACCTCAAGCAGTACATTTAAACCTAAGTTTTGCGCCAATGCTCCGTAAGCTGCAATTTGTTGAGGCGTTAAAATGGCTGCAATCAGTAAGATAATATCTGCCCCCCAGGATTTGGCTTCCAATATCTGGTATTCATCTACAATAAAATCCTTACGTAGAATAGGTATGTTATTTAGATTTCTTGCAGCTTTCAAGTCTTCCGCACTGCCACCAAAAAAATCACGATCCGTTAAAACTGATAAGGCAGAAGCGCCAGCCATATTGTACTGCTGCGTTACTTCTTCTACGCTAACATCGCCATTGATCAATCCTTTTGAAGGTGATTTTCGCTTAAATTCAGCTATAATGCCCGTTCTTTCTTCTGCTAATAGAAAATCTTTAAAATGATAAGGTGCTCTTCCAAAAACTGGATTGCTTTCCAAATCCTTTACACTTACCTGTTGTTTTGCTAAGGCAACTTCTTCTTTTTTTCGTAGAACGATTTTGTCAAGTATATTCATTTTTCGTTGTTTCGTCTTCCATCTTCGGTCTTCGGACTTCAGACTTTAAAACTTTAGGCTTTCAACCAATTCTCTATCATTTGCTTTCCTTGCGGCGTGAGTACACTTTCAGGGTGAAACTGCACTCCTCTCACATCATAATCTTTATGTTTCAGTGCCATGATCTGTCCATCTGCATCTACAGCGGTTACTTGCAGGCAGGTAGGAAATCCTTCGGCATCTACTACCCAACTGTGGTAACGGCCTACTTCAAGAGGTTCTTCACAAGCCCTGAAAATAAGCTCTTCTGCATCGGTAACTGTAATACGGGTGGCAACACCATGCATCGGGCGGCCTAAATTCAGCAATTTCCCTCCAAATGCTTCTGCTATGGCCTGCTGCCCTAAACAAACTCCTAAAATACTTTTATTAGGCGCATAAGTTCTGATCACATCCAGTAGCAAACCTGCTTCTTCTGGTATACCCGGCCCTGGCGATAAAAGAATTTTATGGTAAGCATTTACATCTTCTATATTGAATTTATCATTTCTCCATACTTCGGCCTCAAATCCCAGCTCATTAATCAAGTGCACTAGGTTATACGTAAAGCTATCGTAATTGTCAATAACCAGTACTGTTCTCGTATTCAAAGAAGAATCTATATTGTTATTTTTCATCTGTTTATTCCTAAATGTGCGCGGCCATTTCAATTGCTTTGCGCAGTGCTGCAATTTTGTTGTTCACTTCGTTCAGCTCAGACTCTTCATTAGAATCGGCCACAATACCTGCCCCTGCTCTGTAATACAGCGTATTATTCTTACTCATAAAAGTTCTAATCATAATAGCATGATTAAAATCATTGTTAAATCCCATATAACCAATAGCTCCTGCATAAAAATTACGTCCTAAACCCTCATATTGATCCAGCAACTGCATAGCTTTATATTTTGGTGCTCCACTCAGAGTACCTGCAGGATAAGTATCAGCCACTACATCAAACGCTGTGGTATTCAAGTGCAGGTCGCCACTTACCTTAGAAACCAGGTGTATAAGATGCGAGTAATACTGCACTTCTTTAAAAGATTTCACTTCCACATTTTTACAATGACGGCTCAGGTCATTTCTCGCCAGATCCACCAGCATCACATGTTCTGCACTTTCTTTAGGATCTTCTTCCAGTTTTTTTGCCAGCGCTGCATCTTCAGCAGCATTTCCTGTTCTTCTAAACGTTCCGGCAATAGGATAAATACTGGCTACGTCTTGCTTAATGGTAATTTGTGCTTCGGGCGATGACCCAAACAGTTTAAAACTGCCATAATCGAAATAAAATAGGTAAGGCGAAGGATTTATGGAACGCAATGCCCTGTACACATTAAATTCATCCCCTAAAAAGCCTTGGCTAAATGCTCTTGAAGGAACAATCTGAAACACATCTCCACGATAAATATGCTTTTTCATCTGTATAACCATTTCTTTAAAATCATGATCACTTAGATTAGATTGTTCTTCTCCTTTGGTCTTAAAATGATATTCTGGGAAGTTCTTATTCTGAATAAGGTATTCTAATTTTGAAATATCATCATCTTCATCGCCATCAAAGACATTTTTAAAAAGTGTAATCTCATTCTTAAAATGGTCTATGGCAATAATATAGCGATAAACGTGATATTGTAAAGTAGGGATCTGATCTGCTTTTGGTGTAACCGCACTAAATTCAATATCCTCAAAATACTGAACCGTATTCCAGGTAAAATACCCAAATAAGCCACTTGAAATATGCTTGCCCTGAACCCGATTGCTCATTTCAAAGCTGTTTTTAAATTTGGCCAGTTCGACAGTAAGATCAAACGTGGTTTTCGATTGCTTTTCGCCCCCTGGCAAAGTGGTAGTTAAAGTACCATTATCCAGTATAATGCCGGCAACAGGTTGTGCACAGATATAGCTGGTAGAGTTTTCACGACTATGATAATCTGAACTTTCCAGTAAAATGGTATTCGGATAGGCATCTCTAAGTCTTAAGTAAATGCTTACAGGCGTTACCGTATCTGCTAGTCCTTTCTTTTGATAAGTATGTATCTTTATTTTCTTCATGGTATGCTTTTCTGCATTAAACATTTAAAAATCTTATAAAATAAAAAACCCGACGCGTGGTTTCGTCGGGTTTAAATGTGATTTAAGTTTAGGTTGAGGTTGATAAACTATAAGGTACACGAGGCTATGACGAAACTCTTGTTTGAATTACGACGCCACTGCCAAGTATGTTTATTGTTAATCATTGTAAAGCAAAAATATACAAAATGTTAAATAATCAAAATTTTTTGCATTTTTTTATCAAGACCTCATACTGAGATTTTTACGATATCCCAAAGAATGTTCTTGAAGGATCTGCTTTAACCATCATGAAGATAGCTCCTAAAATCAACAACAATGCTATACCAAAAAATACAGCTATTGTACGGTGTTTTGCCACAGCATCTGCCACTTTTTTAGATTTTGCATTACCTACGGTGATCAGGATAATAGCCAATACCATCATACTGATGTGCTCCATTTTCCAGTAACGACCCATAGCAACAGAGCTATCCATTTTATACCAGCCATTCAAAAAATAAACTCCAAGTCCTAAAAGCAATTGAATATGTGCACTGATCAGGGTAAACACATTAAGCTTTCTATTTCCTTCTGTATAAGATTTTTTGCCAAACCATCCGGCTAATGCCTGTAATACGGCTATGATCAATAACAACAGCACTACATATCTCCAGCCAGAGTGAGCGCTTTTTAAAATTCCGTTTATATCCATGTTAAATGAGTGTTTGTATGTCAAAAATAGTTATTATTCGTTATAAAAAGCATTATTATTAAAATACTTACTCAAACGGCAGAAACATCATCTTCTACCCGCATCAACTCTTTCAATTAATTAATAATCCAATCATATAAATTAACCCATACATCATTTATATTTGCTGTTATGCAATCAAAACCTGAAGTGTCTCTTACCAGCTATGAAAAACTGGTCATCTTTATCCTAGCTATCACGCAATTCACCGTTATCTTAGACTTTATGGTCATGTCTCCTTTAGGGGATCTTTTGATTAAAGCTATGGATATGAAAGCCTCTTCTTTTGGCATAGTGGTTTCGGCCTATGCCTTCAGTGCAGGCATATCAGGCTTACTCACTGCCGGCTTTGCCGATAAATATGACCGAAAAAAATTATTGTTATTCTTCTATTCAGGATTTATAATAGGAACTTTTTTCTGCGGAATAGCAAACAGTTTTTACACCTTGGTAGCGGCTCGTATTATAACAGGTTTATTTGGCGGAGTTATTGGTTCTATTTCAATGGCTATCATTACAGACCTGTTCACGCTCGAAAAACGAGGTCGTGTAATGGGCTTTGTACAAATGGGTTTTGGTGCCAGTCAGGTTTTAGGCATACCTATAGGTTTATATATTGCCAATAAATTAGGCTGGGAAGCCCCTTTCTTGTTTATTGCCATTTTTGCGATACTCATAGCCTTACTGATTGCTGTTCGTTTAAAACCTGTTGATGCTCACTTAGGCATGCAACAACAGAAAAATGCTTTGAAGCATTTAATGCAAACGATTAAGAACAGACCTTATCGTATTGGTTTCTTGGCCACAGCTGTTTTATCAGTAGGTGGTTTTATGATGATGCCTTACGGAACCGTTTTTGCCGTAAATAACTTAAAGATCAGCCATGAAAATTTACCTTTTCTGTTCATGGCTTCAGGCTTAAGCTCTCTGGTTATTATGCCTCTTGTGGGCAGGTTAAGCGATAAGGTTAACAAATACAAACTTTTCACCTTCGCCTCTTTATGGCTCATGCTTATTTGTGTGATTTATACCAATCTTTCTGAAACCCCTTTCATACTGGTTTTATTGGTAAACATCTGTATGATGATGGGGATCATGAGCAGAATGGTACCCTCTACCACATTGATCTCTGCAATTCCGGATATGCAAGACAGAGGAGCTTTCATGAGCATCAATGCATCATTACAACAAATAGCAGGAGGAATAGCCGCAGCAATTGCCGGTTTAATTGTTTATCAGGAAAATAAACTCAGCCCGCTTCAGCATTATGACATTGTGGGATATGTGGTAGTTGTTGTTTCGCTTATTTCTATCTTGCTCATGCTAAGGGTTGATAGAATGGTCAAAAAGAAAACGCAGGTTGTAGCTCCTGAACCCCAAATTGAAGAACCGCTAATGGCCTAACAAAGTCTCGTTGCTACCCCTCTTATTTTCTTTTGTAAAATGTAAGTTAAATTAACTTTATATGCCGTTTTATCAATAGCTTTAAAGAGTATTTAATTTATTAATTTATGAAGAAAACTATACTAACCTTAATGTTGGTATTTTCTGCATTTCTTTTATTTGCACAGCAAACCTTTCCTGTAAACGGCTCAGTCGATATTAGGAGTGGACAGTTTGCTTTTACCAACGCAAATATTGTTGTAAATGCCAACCAAACTATTAGCAATGGTGTTTTGCTAATCAAAAACCAGGTTATACAATCTGTAGGTGCAGGTACCGCTGTGCCCAAAGGCTATGTGGTTATCGATTTAAAGGGTAAATACATTTATCCTTCTTTAATTGATGCCTTTACCAGCTACGGATTACCTGAAGCACAAAGAAACGCCCAAGGCGGCTTTGGCGGAGGTGCTCGTCGTTCTATTTTCACATCAACCAAAAAAGGTGCTTACAACTGGAATGAAGCCATTAGGCCTGAAACAGAAGTTAAAGCTATTTTTAGCGCCGATCAGAAAAAAGCTGATGAACTGCGAAAAGTAGGTTTTGGAAGCGTGAACGTAATCAATCGTGATGGTATTGCCCGTGGTACATCTGCAGCAGTAACACTAAACGAAGAGAGCGATAACAAAGTAATGTTAAAAGATCAAACCGCAGCCAACTACTCTTTCAACAAAGGTACTTCAGCTAACGATTATCCTACTTCTTTAATGGGATCTATTGCCTTATTGCGCCAAACTTACTATGATGCAACATGGTATAAAAACCAAAAAGAAGAGTACAATATTTCTTTAGAAGAGTTTAACAAGCAGCAAAATCTACCTCAAATTTTTGAGGCTGATGGCTGGGCTAATCTCCTACGTGCAGATAAAATTGCCAAAGAGTTTAACAAGCAATTTATCGTTAAATCATCTGGTGATGAATATCAGCGCATTGATGCCGTTAAAGCTACTGGAGCAAGCCTAATTATCCCAATCAATTTCCCTAAAGCGTTTGATGTTGAGGATCCGGCTGAAGCCAGAAACATCAGTCTTGCGCAAATGAAAAACTGGGAAATGGCACCAACAAACCCTAGTGTATTAGAAAAATCGGGTGTTAACTTTGCCATTACAGCTTTCGGCTTAGACAATACCCGCGATTTTTGGGCTAATATGCGTACTGCCATAGAGAATGGTTTATCAGAAAAACAAGCTTTAATGGCAATAACCGAAACACCAGCTAAACTTTTGGGGATCAGTGATAAAGTAGGTTCTTTAGAAAAAGGCAAATTGGCCAACTTCCTGATTACTTCTGATAACATCTTCAAAAACAACAATATCATTTACGAGAACTGGGTACAGGGCAAACGTTATGTTGTAAATAAAATGGATGTCACCGATTTGAGAGGTACCTACAATTTAAACGTAGATGGTATTGGCTCATTGGTATTAAAAATAACTGGTACCGCTGGCGGAAATGCAGCTTCTATTGAAAGAACAGGAGCTGATAGCGCAAAAGTTAACGCTACATTTACTCGTAGCGGCGACTGGGTTACTTTAAACTTTAACCTAAAGAAAAACCCTAAAGGAGATACCCGTTTAAGTGGTTATTTATCAGCTGCTAATCCGATTGTAATGAAAGGTGAAGCTGCTTTAAGCGATGGAACTGAAGGCAAATGGACGGCTACTTTTAAAGAAGCGGCAAAAGAAATGCCTAAACGTGACGAACTTAAAGCTACGCTTGCAGCAAACGGTCCTTTAGTATTTCCGTTCCTGGCTTTTGGTAACGAAGTTCAGCCTAAGGCAGAAACCGTACTGTTAAAAAATGCTACCGTATGGACCAATGAAAAAGATGGTATCCTTCAAAATGCCGATGTACTTTTAGAAAACGGCAAAATAAAAGCTGTTGGTAAAAATTTGGCGGCTGGTTCTGCAAAAGTAATTGATGCCACAGGCAAACACGTAACACCGGGCATTATAGACGAGCACTCGCATATTGCTGGTAGCGGAGGTATTAACGAAGGCGCACAATCGGTTTCTTCTGAAGTACGCATTGGCGATATCCTTAACTCTGAAGACATCAATATCTATCGCCAATTGGCAGGAGGTGTAACCACTTCACAAATTCTGCACGGTTCGGCAAATCCAATTGGTGGACAGTCGCAGCTTATTAAATTACGTTGGGGGAAACTGCCTGAAGAACTGAAATTTGCAGGTGCTGATGGTTTTATCAAATTTGCATTGGGCGAAAACGTAAAGCAAAGTAATTTTGGTACAGGACAACGTTTCCCAGTTACCCGTATGGGTGTTGAGCAAACATTCGTGGATGCCTTTACCCGCGCTAAAGATTACGAAGCGGCATTGAAAGTTAAAGGCAATAATGTACGCAGAGATCTAGAGCTTGATGCTTTGGTTGAAATCTTAAACAATAAAAGATTTATCACCTGTCACTCATATGTACAATCAGAAATTAACATGCTTATCCATGTTGCAGATAGCTTAGGCTTCAAGATCAATACTTTTACGCACATTTTAGAAGGTTACAAACTAGCCGACAAAATGAAAGCGCATAATATTGCAGGCTCTACTTTCTCAGACTGGTGGGCTTATAAATATGAAGTTGCAGAAGCCATTCCTTACAACGGAAAGATTATGCACAATGTAGGTATTACTACTGCCTTCAACTCTGATGATGCAGAGATGGCTCGTCGTTTAAACCAAGAAGCAGGAAAAGCAGTACTTTATGGTAACGTACCTGAAGAAGAAGCCTTCAAATTTGTGACCTTAAATCCAGCTAAAATGCTTCACATCGATGATAAAGTTGGCAGTTTAAAAGTTGGCAAAGATGCTGATGTTGTTATTTGGTCTGACAACCCACTGTCTATTTACGCCAAAGTAGAGAAAACTTTTGTTGATGGCATTCTATACTGGGATATGGAGAAAGATGCTCAAAAACTAAAACAACAACAGGCTGAAAGAGCCCGTTTAACTCAAAAAATGTTAGAAAGTAAAAATAAAGGAGGCAGAACGCAACGCCCAACCGGAATGGCCTCTACATTATATAACTGCGAAACTTTAAGTGATTATTCAGCAGGTTTCGAAGCTATTGGAACAGAAGGAGGACATGGCCATGAATAAATATATCTTAAGCGCATTTTTAGCTTTTGCCACAACCTTTGGTGCTTTTGCACAGGCAAATATATCTCCTGCAAAAGCCCAGTCAAAAAAGATCATCATCATGGGTGGTATTTTACACGTGGGCAATGGCCAAGTTTACAACAATGGATATGTAGTGTTTGAAAAGGGCAAAATTACCGCAGCTGGTGATGCCACAACTGTTAAATTCAGTACGGCAGATGGCGAGGTGATCAACGCAAACGGCAAGCATATTTATCCAGGATTTATTGCACCCACCAATAATTTAGGTCTGGTAGAATTCGAATCGATAAAAGCCACAATAGATTTTTCTGAAATCGGTGTTATGAACCCACATATCAGATCTATTGTTGCCTACAATACCGACTCAAAAGTACAGGCAACCTTACGTACCAATGGCGTGTTAATGTCGCAGATTACTCCGCAGGGAGGCACCATATCAGGCAGTTCATCTGTAGTACAGTTGGATGCTTGGAATTGGGAAGATGCGGTAATCAAAACAGACGATGCTATGCATTTAAGCTGGCCTACCATGCCTAGGTTCAGAGGTTTTGGCGGCAGAGGCGGATTTAATGCCGAAAGTTTTGCAGAGCGCACGCAGAATGCAATTGCCGAACTAAAAAGTTTCTTTGCTGAGGCAAAAGCTTATAACGAAGGTGCCAAACCAGCAGAAACCAATACCAGATTTGCTGCAATGGCCGGACTTTTTAAAGGCACTCAGAGACTATTCATCAATGCCAATACGCAAAAAGATATTGTAGCAGCAGTTAATTTTGCAAAAAGTTTCGGTATTACTCCTGTAATTACCGGAGGATCTGAAGCTTACCTGGTTACCGATTTCTTAAAGGAAAACAACGTAGGTGTAGTTGTAGATAAGCCACATTCTTTACCTAACAACACAGATGACGATGTGAACCAACCTTATAAAAACGTAGCCAATCTGGTTAACTCAGGAGTATTGGTTGCAATCAGCATTGATGGTTTCTGGCAACAGAGAAATCTACCTTTTATGGCTGGTACGGCATCTGCGTGGGGCTTAGATAAAGAAAAAGCATTACAAACCATTACCTTAAACACAGCAAAGATTTTAGGTATGGATAAATCAATAGGTAGCATAGAAAGTGGTAAAGATGCCACATTATTTATATCTGCCGGCGATGCTTTGGATATGAAATCAAACAAGGTTGAAAGAGCTTTTATACAAGGCAGGGATATTAACCTAGATAACTTGCACAAGCAACTTGACAAGAAATTTAGCGATAAATACGGAATCAAGTAATCCTTCAAATGAAGAAGGTATCTAAAAAGGTCGGTCGTCACCCTGAATTTATTTCAGGGTCTTTTTGTAGAGCTACTACAAAATGTTTCAGATTCTGAAACAAGTTCAGAATGACGAATCTCAAAACTTTTTAGACACCTTCTTTTTCTTTCATAAAAAAAGCGATCCTAAACATAGAACCGCCTCCTTAACTAACTTACTATTTATTTAAAAAGCTGTTGGGGAAGGAGTCGAACCTTCAAGAGGTAGTTAGCAAAGTATATCCAATTGTAGCCAAGATATACCCTTGTTTATCCTATAATCCCCACCACCGAGACAAGGAGGTGTGTCTGCCAATTTCACCACCCAACAGTATTTAATTTTAATCTGCAATGCTTATATTGCAATTATTAAAGCTGTAGGGGAAGGACTCGAACCTTCAAGGAGTAGTTAATCTGTTTCCAGAGTTTCCATATTCTCCGCCACCGAGACAAGGAGGTGTGTCTGCCTGTTTCACCACCCTACAATTAAAAACTAATTAAAGAACTTTTTTTGTTTTGCTTGTTACAAATATAGGTCAAAGCCTATTTATGTTACAAATTTTTCAATAAATTATTTTAATTTTTGCAAAATCAGCAATATTTAATTATTTTTATTGAAAACTCAATATTTTATGCTTAAAAAAGAAAGCCAAAATTTAGAAATTGATAATCTGGATATTCAAATCCTCACCCAACTGATGCACGATGCCACCAAACCTTATACAGAAATTGCAAAAGAATTGGTTATTTCTGGAGGTACAGTACATGTACGCATGAAGAAGTTGGCTGATATGGGCATCATAAGAGGCTCTCATTTAATCATAGATCCTAAAAAAGCAGGTTATGACATTACAGCCTTTCTGGGTATCTATCTCGAAAAGGGATCTCTGTACAAAGATGCGGTAGAACAACTGAGCAAGATTAAAGAGGTGGTAGAGCTACATTATACCACCGGTTCTTACAGCATGTTCGCCAAAATTACCTGTAGAGACACCGATCATTTACGCTATGTGCTTAATGAACAGATACAGGCCGTAAAAGGGATACAAAGAACCGAAACCCTCATTTCGCTAGAAGAAAGCATTAAAAGGCAAATAGAATTGTTATAACACAACTATTTTATATTTTTTTCAGATTTGTATATTTTTTTTGAGATTTTTAAAGATTATTGTAGAATATTAAGAAATTTTTTCCACAGCCAAAATGCACAACCTTAGTCCAGCGTTAGCTTTTAATAAAAAAACAATTTTATTGGTAGATGATGAGGTTACCGTTCTTAAGCTTCTGGAATTCATTTTAAAAAAAGATTATAACCTTGTTGTACACAATAATGGTTTAGAAGCAATCAGTTGGATGGACGAAGGTAATATGCCCGATCTGATTATTTCGGATCTGCTGATGCCCTACGTTGACGGTATTGACTTTGTAAGGGGGCTAAAATCAAGCGGATATTACAGAAATATACCTGTTATCTTGTTATCTGCAGCTTACTCAGCAGAGGATCTGGCAGCAAAACTAACTTATAAGTTTAATCTATTGATACCCAAACCATTTAATCCCTCAAAACTACAGGAACATATCAAGTCATTGTTAGACTAATGGAAAATCAAAACCCCTCTCTTAATTCCAATCAACCACGGTTTAATATTATTTACTTTGCCAATAAGTATGAAGACCAGATAAAAGATACTTTTAGTTTTCCGCACGGTTTACGAAAGGCCACTTCTTATAATGAAATTTTTGATATCGTTAGCCATCTATCTGTATTTGAACTCAATGTTTCCATTTTTTTAGAAGTTGAGCCTGCGCAGGTTCATGAAGCTTTTAACTTGGTTGATTCACTAAAGAAGAACTGGCTGAGCCGCAACATTGTAATCATATTCCTGCTTACTGAGCCTGATGCAGCCGTTACGCAAAAAGCATTTGACCTAAGGGTAAGCGATTGCTACACGCCTCCTTTTAATTTTACAGACGTGCAGCTGAGATTGGAATTTTTATCCGCTTATAAAATCTTAAATGAGCAACTCAAAAATCTTCCGGAACAACCCCTTCAGCAATATAAAGCGCCCTTCTTAAAAAGAGCTTTTGATATTGTATTTTCTACAACGGCACTTATTTTGCTAAGTCCAGTATTTTTAATCGTTGCACTTCTCATTAAATTAGATTCAAGAGGTCCGGTATTTTATACCAGTAAAAGAGTGGGCACCGGATATAAAATTTTCGATTTCTATAAATTCAGGTCTATGCGGCAAAATGCGGATAAAGAAGTTCAGAATTTGATGAACAAAAACCAATATGGCGAATCTGCGTTCTTCAAGCTTCAGAATGACCCACGTGTAACCAAATTAGGGAGTTTCTTAAGAAATACCAGTATTGATGAATTGCCCCAGTTATTTAATGTTATAAAAGGCGATATGTCTATAGTAGGTAACCGCCCGCTTCCTTTATACGAAGCAGAACAACTTACCACTAATGAATGGTCTATGCGTTTTTTAGGGCCAGCAGGTATTACAGGACTTTGGCAGATCATTAAAAGAGGCAAAAGTGACATGTCTGACCGCGAGAGAAAGAAACTTGATAATTTTTACAACAAAAAGTTCTCTATTTGGTTAGATTTGAAAATAATATTTATGACTATACCTGTGCTTTTTCAAAAAGAAAAGGTGTAACTTATAATCAAATTAGCTAAATGAAAAAATATACATACTTTGTGTTTCTGTTTGTCTTGCTCACTTCAAAAAGTGTTTTTGCTCAAGACGATATCATTAACCAGATTAACACGCCCTTGTTGCAAAAGTATGTTGACTTAGCTAAACAGAATTATCCTAAAAGGCAAATGTTCAAGTCTAGTGAGTTAAGTGCCAAAGCTAAGATAGGTGTTGCTTCTGCCACTTATCTGGAAGCTTTTAACGTTTCTTATTTTTACAGGCCTGATAATGCCACCATCATCAATAACTCCAATCCTTACTCTATCAATGGATTTCAATTTGGGGTTTACCTTAACTTGGGTATATTTTTACGAACTCCATCATTGGTTAAACAGGCAAAAGAAGAATATAAAGCGGCTACTTTTCAAACCAAAGAATATGATCTGATCTTAGAATCAGAAGTAAGGCAAAAATACTATGAATACTTACAGCTGTTTAATGACCTTAAAGTAAAAGCACAAGCCTACATAGATAATAAAGCTTCCAGCGACGGATTGAAATATAAATTTGAAAAAGGGGAAGTTTCGCTAGATGTATATAGCAAAGCCAAAGCTATTACTTCTTCTGCCCAATCAGAAAAATTATTAACAGAACTTAATCTCCTAAAAGCAAAAGATACTTTAGAAACATTAATTGGCCAAAAATTAGAAGATGTGAAATAAGCGATTATGAATATTAGAGAATTTTTAAATCTTATTGCCAGATATAAATGGTTGATTATTGCAATTCCTACAATAACGCTTTGCATAACCTACTTGCTCGTTAAAAATCTTCCTAAAGAATATAAATCGCAGGCTAAATTATCTACTGGTTTATTGGATCCTTCAAGACAGGTTGCTCCTGATGTTCCTTCCTATTCAGGCCCAGACCTATTGATCAAGATCAATCAGCAGTTTACCAATATCATGGATATCATGGCTATGCCAAAAAACATGAGCATTCTTTCTTATCGTTTAATTTTACACGATCTTAAGAACCCACAAAAACCATTTAAACCCTTAAGCGATGATGTAAAGGCCTTGAGCGAAAACGAAAGGCAGGAGGCAATCAGATTATTTGAAGAGCGCTTAGCTCAAAAACAAGTATTAACTCCCCTAGACAATTACCATATCAAGCTATATAACTTGGTAAAATCAATGGGTTATGATGCCAAGACATTAAGTAGAAAATTATCCATCAGTCACGAAGACAACAGCGATTTTGTTACGGTAGAGTTCACCTCAAACAATACGTTTCTTTCTGTTTTTGTAGTAAATACACTCTCTAGGGATTTTATTAACAATTACAGCTTTGACCTGATCAGCAATAAGAATAAATCCATAACAGTATTAGATTCTCTTCTAAAGAAAAAAGAAGGGGTAATGAATGATAAGAATCAGCAGTTAAAGGAATATAAAATCAAAAATAGGGTGCTAAACCTTGATAAGCAATCGCAAATTGTTTACCAACAGATCATAGACTACGAGAATAAGAAGTCACAGGCATTAATCGATCTGCAATCCTTACAATCGGCTTTAAACAATGTAAATAAGAATTTGCAAAGCAGAGATCAGGATAAATACCTGGGAGCTGAGCTTTCTCAGGACAATCAAACGATCATTAGCTTAAAAAATAAGATACATACTGCCGAAAATGATTATATAGATGGAGGCTTCCTCGCTAAGGATAAAAAGAAAGTAGACTCGCTTCAACAACTGCTTAATGCACAATTGGTAAAATCCAATGATAATTATGTAAGCGATCCTTTAGTAGCTAAACAAAGTTTAATACTCAGACGCATATCTCTTGGTGTTGATCTGGATAAAACCAGAGCAAGTATTAAAGATATTGATGATGAACTGGCAAAATTAAATGCAAAGTTTACCACCATGGTTCCTTTTGATGCTGGTGTGCAAAAATATGAACGCGATGCAGATGTGGCAACCAAAGAATATTTAGACATCTTAAATCGCTATAACCAGACCAATCTGGATAAAAACATAGGATTACGCCTGCAATTAGAACAGGAAGGCGTGCCCACCTCGCCCGAGGCTTCTAAAAAGGTTATATACATGGCTTTAGCAGCCATTGCTAGCTTTGCCATTTGCTTCTTTATTCTTTTGATCATCCATGTTTTTGACCATTCTATCAACGATCAAAAACAGTTAGAGGAAGCCACAAATAATAAAGTTATTGGCGAACTAAATCATCTCAAATCAGACAGCAGCAATATCCATGAACTTTGGAAAACATCTGAAGCTTATAAAGATCGGTTAATGTATAAAAACCAGTTGCGTCATATCCGTTTCGAGGTCAATAAAATTTTAGCAAAAGAAGATTTTAAGATTTTAGGCATCACTTCCCTTAAACCTGATAAATATTATATATCTTCTGTTACGAGCCTGGCCTATGCATTTGCCCGCCTTAACAAACAAGTTCTTTTGATCGGTAATAATGAAGTTGGCTTTGAGGCACAAAAATTAAACGTACCTACCAACCAATCTGTTAAAGCAGTTTTTCAGGATTGTAGTATACAAAAAAACAAGCACATTACTTATTTAAACAGTGATCTCGAAGGTTTTTCTTTATTAGAAAAGAATGATAAAAATAACCTTACACAGTCTTTTAACAAGCTTAAAAAAGAGTTTGATCTAATCATTATTTGTCTCGAGCCTTTAAATACAGTAAATGACATGAAGGAATGGACTTTATTTACTGAAAAATACCTGGCTACTTTTATGGCTGGTAATTCTATTAGCGAAAAGGACAAAGAAGCCATAAAAGACCTTAGTGAGGATAATAAGTTTATCGGATGGTTAATTGATGGTGTGAAACGGAATAAGCGCACCAATGCTTAAAAAGTTGCGCATGTATATTACTGACAGCAAAAAAAAAATATTATTCTTCCTAATCGCGATGAGCCTTTCTATCCTGATGGCAGGCTCAATCTATCAATACGGTTTTTTAGGCCCTATCGCTGTAATGGCTTTAGTCGCCATGGGCACGTTCATGATCTCCCTGTTCAAAGAACCTAGAATTGCCTTTTGGATATATTTTGGTTACTGTTTCGTTTTAGGCTTTGTTTCCAAATCTTTCCTCAAAATTCCAGTTGGTCTTGCTTTAGATGGTATTCTGCTCCTTACTTGGTGCAGTATTCTGGTTAACAAAAATCGCTTTAACTGGAAAAATTTAAAGAATGAGCATGTTACGCTTTCATTAATCTGGTTTGTAATTAGTTTTTTAGAGGTTTTTAATCCAGCAGGAGGCAGTTTAATCGGCTGGTTTAACGAGTTCAGGTTCACTGCTCTAAGCTGGCTTTTGATTGCTCCGCTTGTTTTTCTGTTGTTTAACAACCGAAAGGACCTGAATCATTTTATTCTATTTATCCTGTTTTTTTCAGCAATAGCTACACTCTATGGTGTAAAGCAACTTTATCTAGGTGTAACCAGCGGTGAACAGCAATGGTTAAACGCAGGTAACGACTATACACATATCCTTGAGGGAAAACTCAGGGTATTTTCTATGTATTCAGATGCTGGACAGTTTGGAGCCTCACAGGCTATTATGGCTGTTATAGCATTGGTACTAGCTTCAGGACCTTTTGGGTTCATGAAAAAGATTTTTCTTGTTATAGCAGGATTACTGTTTTTATACGGCATGGGTATATCAGGAACAAGAGGCGCATTGTTTGCCTTAGTTTCAGGCTTATTTTATGCGCTTTTCTTAAGTAAGAATTTTAAGCTCTTGATTGTCGGTACCACCTTTGCCCTTAGCGGTTTATGGGTACTTAAATACACCGATATTGGTGATGAGATTTTTCAGGTGCGGCGTTTGCGCAGTGCCTTAAACCCTAAGGACGCATCTTTTAACGTAAGGTTAGAAAATCAGAAAAAATTGAAGTTCATGCTAAGAGACCTGCCTTTTGGCGCAGGTTTAGGTATGAGCGGTATGAACGGTACTACTTACAATGCCGATAAGCCTATAGCTAATGTACAACCAGATAGTTATTGGGTTAAGATATGGGTAATGTATGGTGTTGTTGGCCTGCTGATCTGGTTTTCTATCAATGCTTATATTATAGGCAAGTGCAGTGGTATTGTATGGAAGCTGAAAGATCCCCGACTTAAAGTTAAAATGGTTGCCCTTACTTCGGGTACGGTAGGCTGTTTTATTTGTAGTTATGGTAACGAAATAATGAACGGTATGCCTTCTTCAGTGATTATGTTCATGTCGTGGTCATTCGTATTTATTGCACCTATGTTAGATAAACAATCCCAAGAATTAAAAGAAAATGGAAGTAATATATAGCGTTTTAAACTTTTTATTTTGGTTATTGGGCATATATCTCCTGCTTAATTGTTGCTATTTGGCTTTTTTCACGCTTGTTGGCTTATTTACTTTACCAAAATCAAAAACATCAGCAGAGCAATCCCGTAAAATAGCCGTGCTTTTTCCAACTTATCAGGAAAATGTGGTTATTGTAGAAAGTGTAAAAGCGGCATTAAAGCATTCATATAATGGACCTTTTGAAGTAATTGTTATTGCAGATGGCTTGCAACCCGAAACGCTCCATACTTTAAAAGAGCTTGGAGCACAGGTAATTGAAGTCTTTTTTGAAAAGAGTACAAAGGGAAAGGCCATGAAGTTTGCCATGAACCAGTTAGAAGGTCAGGGATTTGATATTGCCTTAGTGTTGGATGTAGATAATGTAATGAGCGAAAACTGCCTAAACTACATTAACAATGCTTTTGAGCATGGCCAAAGAGTAGTACAAACTCACCGCACAGCCAAAAACATGGATAGCAGTTTTGCTTTTCTAGATGCCTGCAACGAAGAAGTAAATAACCATATTTACCGAAAAGGTCAGGCCGTTTTAGGTCTTTCACCGGCACTTATTGGCTCGGGAATGGCCTTTGAGTTTGAATACTTCCGCAACTTATTAAATAACATCGGCGAAACGGTTGGAGAAGATAAGCAACTTGATTTCATGATTGCCAAAGACAGGGTTCATGTGACCTACATGAACGATGTATATGTATATGACGAAAAGGTAGAGAATGCCAAAGTTTTTACCAAGCAACGTACTCGTTGGATTGCTTCACAGGTAGAATTTCTGAAAAAATATGCTTTTGAGGGTTTTGTGCAATTATTTAATGGAAACTTAGAGTTTTTCAATAAGACTCTTCAAACCTTTTTGGTACCTAGAATGCTTTTGTTGGGATTACTTTTTGTCATGACCTTACAATCCATCTTTAATCCATTTGGCCCTACCGTTATATTTTGGGCTGGTTTATTTATTTGCCTTTGTTTAACTTTATTAATTGCTGTTCCAAGGAGATTTTACGCTGATAGAAGATTATACATTGCCATGTTGCAAATACCTAAAGCTATGATAGGTATGGTAGTGGCATTATTTAGTATCGGCAAAGCCAAGAAATCTTTTATGGTAACCCCACATAGCAATAAACCTATTGATAAGAATTAATATGCCTTTAGAACTGTTAATTATTCCGGGTGTGATTTTTGGCATAATCGGCTTTATAAGTGGCCTGAATGCTTATAAAAAGGCTAAAAACTAATTATTAAGCCATGTCTGTTATTGAAAATAGAGATATAATTGTAGTAGGTCAGCAACCCTGGGATACCCCCATAGGTAGCAATTGTAAAGACCTGGCCTTAGAGTTTAGTAAACATAACCGGGTATTGTACATCAATGCACCTTTAGATCGCAGAACAAAATTCCAACAACGACATACAGAAAGTGTAAAAAAACGTGTCCGTATTATTCAGGGGCATCAAAACGGATTAGAAGAAATAGCCCCTAATTTATGGACTTTTTATCCCGATGTAGTCATCGAATCTATCAACTGGATCAAGTGGACATCTGTATTTAGATTCTTCAATAAAATTAATAACAAGCGATTTAGCAAATCTGTTAAGAAAGCCGTTTCTGAATTAGGTTTTAAGAACTTCATTTTGTTCAATGATAGTGATATGTTTAGAAGCTATCACTCAAAAGAACTTTTAAAGCCCGATTTAAGCATTTACTATTCAAGAGATAATTTATTAGCCACCTCCTACTGGGGCCGACATGGTAAATACCTTGAACCCGAACTGATTCAGAAAAGCGATCTCTGTGTAGCCAATTCGGTTTATTTAGCCAACTATTGTAAGCAATACAATCCCAATTCTTTCTACGTAGGACAAGGGTGTGATTTAGAAATGTTTAAAAACGATGACAGTGTTAAAGTTCCCGAAACGCTTTCTACCATTAAGAAACCCATACTGGGTTATGTAGGCGCTCTATTATCTGTAAGACTTGATGAACACATTCTTCTGCATCTAGCTGAAAAACGACCTGATTGGAGTATTGTTTTAGTAGGCCCTGAAGATGAAGTTTTCGCAAAAAGCAAGCTTCATCAATTAACCAATGTACATTTCCTCGGCCCGCAAAAACCCGAAACCCTGCCATCCTATATTAAAGGTTTTGACATCTGCTTAAATCCGCAAGCAGTTAACCCTTTAACTATTGGTAATTATCCTCGTAAAATAGATGAATACCTGGCCATGGGTAAACCTACTTTAGCCACAAAAACAGAGGCTATCAGTATTTTTAAGGATTATATTTATATTGCTGAAACCAAGGAAGATTATGTTGTATTAGCCGAAAAAGCTTTAACCGAAAATAACAGTAAACTGGAGCAGGAACGCATTGCTTTTGCCCAAACCCACACTTGGGAAAAAAATGCAGAGGAAATCTATAAGGCTATTCAACAGATAGAAAAGGATAAACAATAATATACAAAACAGCTATTTTAGAAGCGGATGTTACCAACCTCAATTATTACCGTTAATTATCATCAACCTGATATTACTATAGATTTACTGAAATCAATAGCAAAGTCATACTCCCCTGAACAGGTTGAGGTAATTATTGTAGATAATGGAGCGGTTAAAAATATGGAACTAATTTTCCAGCCCCATTTTCAAAACATCAAATACATCCAATCGAAAAAGAATCTGGGTTTTGCCGGAGGAAATAACTTGGGTATCAAACAGGCCAAAGGTGACTATATTTTTCTGCTTAATAACGATACCGAAATCCCAGAAGGCTACATAGAAACTATGATTGCAGAAATGGAAGCTAATGAAAACATTGGGCTTCTATCCCCTTTATTGTTATACTTTGATCAGAAAGATATCATCCAATATGCTGGTTATACTCCTCTTAACTATTTAACAGGTCGCAATGCCTGTATAGGGCAATTTGATAAAAATACAGGTCAATATAATAACCAATCTTATCAAACCGGATTTTGCCATGGAGCTGCTGTAATGTGTCGAAAAATAGATTTACAGAAAGCCGGATTAATGGATGAAAATTATTTTCTGTATTATGAAGAATTAGACTGGTGCGAGAAGTTTAAACACATAGGTAAACAGATCTGGTTTACCGGAAAGACTTTTGTTTACCATAAAGAATCGATGAGCGTAGGTAAAGCAAGTTCGGTAAAAACTTATTTCAATACCCGTAACCGGATGTTGTTTATCAGGAAAAATACCGGTTGGTTAAATACAGTACTGTTTGCGGCTTACTATACATTGGTAGCTTGCCCCAAAGCTATTTTAACACTTTTGCTTAGTAAGCAACCTGATTTAGCTAAATGGGTATTTAAGGGACTCCTCTGGAATTATACCCACAGTAAAAACAGTAAAAATCTGGGCTTTACAATTAAAAATTAGCTTTATTTCAGTCTTTTCCAGACTGTTGCCACAGCATATTTACTGAATAAATACATTGATTTTATTAAGCCTATTTTTTCATTCTCCCTTAAAATTTTCCAGGTATAACCTGCTGCTTTCAACTTATTAGCCGATACAGACCCTTGTCTGATCCTGTATTGAACCTTAGGCTGATTAATTCCATAACCATTGCCACATTTCTTAAACAGGTCAAGCCAGAAAATCCAGTCTTCATGTCCTGTTTTTTTAAATCTCAAATCACCAATTGCACTTTTTAAGACCATTGAAGTAGAAAAGATGATTACGTTATGCCATAAGAGTTTTTTATAGTTTACGCTGTCGGGAACTCCTATTTTCCCCGAAATAATCTCCCCCTCTTCATTTATTCTGTGATAAGCAAAGAACGACATCAGCAAAGATTTTTCTTCCATGTAAGTCACCTGATTAGTCAATTTCTCTCCCAGCCAGATATCATCGCTATCTAAAAAGGCAATATATTTACCATTAGCCGCTTCTAAACCTACATTACGGGCATTAGCCACACCGCCGTTTTTTTCAAGCTTAATTAACCTGATTTTAGGTTGCTGTTTAGAAAAGGCTTCAACCAGTTCACAAGTATTGTCTTTAGATTGGTCATCAATAACAATCAATTCCCAGTTCTGGTAGCTTTGCTCAAGTACCGAATTAAGGGTTGCGGTTATAAAATCTGCTGAGTTATAACAGGGTGTAATAATTGAGACAAGAGGTTGTTCCACCTAAATCTATTTAAGATAAATCAAAACAGTTTAATTACGGCCAAAATAAAGATAAATTATAACAATCCATCCAAGTTTGAACAGAAGTCGGATAAAAACGATTACTTTAGTACAACTATTTATATATGGATAAAAGACGTTTTATAATTAATCTGGTTTCCAATTTTTTTAGTGCCCTTTCCGGAGTTGGTATCTCTTTCTTTTTAACACCATATATTGTAGAACATCTTGGAAAAGAAGCTTATGGTTTCTATCCTTTGTCTAACAACTTTGTCATGTACGCCGGTATTATTACCACTGCGTTAAACTCTATGTCGAGCAGGTATATTACCATTAGTCTCGAGAAAAAAGACATCAAAGAAGTAAATACTTATTTCAATTCGGTGCTATTTGGCAATCTGCTGATTTCGCTTGTATTTGTGCTAATCAGTACCCTATTCTGTATCTTCATTGATAAGATATTAGACATCCCGGGAGGGCTGGTTTATGATGTACGTCTGCTCTTTGTATTCATCTTATTAAGTCTGATCATCAATGTTTCGTCGGCAGTCTTTTCGGTAACTGCCTTTGCTTTAAACAGATTTGATAAACTGGCGGTGATCAACATTATATCTAATGTATTAAAATTAGGGGCTATCATTTTATTGTTCTACTTTTTTACCCCAAGAATACACTTTTTAGGCGTAGTAACCTTTGTAACCGCCATCTATGTATTTTACGCTAATTACAGGATTACTAAAAAGCTTCTTCCTGAGGTTCATATCAGCTGGTCTTTTTTCTCACGCAGTGCCCTGTCCGTAATCGTAGGCTCGGGCATATGGAATTCGGTTATGGCCTTGTCTAATGTAATCAATACACAGCTTGACCTGCTTATAGCCAATCATTTTTTCAAGGCTTCAGGCATGGGTTTTTTATCCCTTACCAAGTTTATTCCCAATGCGATTTATATCTTACTGGGGATTATCGTTCCTATCTTTTTGCCCGAGATGCTCAAAGCTTATGCACAAAATGACATGAACAAGCTGAAGCAAAACTTAGACCTATCCTTTAAAGCAATTTTTGTGGTAGTTCTGTTACCTCTATCTGTATTCTTTGTATATGGTGATGCTTTTTTCAGATTATGGTTACCTACCCAAGATGCTCATGCCCTTCATATACTTTCTATTATCACTTTGGTACCTTTTATTGTACATGGAACAATAGAAACCGTTTACCATGTTTTTGTGATTACCAACAAGCTTAAAATAGCTTCTTTCTGGGGCATCTTTATATCTATTCTAAACTTTGTTTTGGTAATCATATTGTGCATACATAGTTCATTAGGTATATATGCTATTCCTGTAGCGGCTTTAATTAGTGGTGTGTTTAGTCATTTAACATTTACGCCTTTGTACGCGGCATATTGTCTGCAGGAAAGCAGGTGGTTTTTTTTCATTAAAATCATCAAAGGTCTTGCCGGTTTTAGCGTTCTGATATTGATTACCTATGGATGGAGAAAGTTAAACTGGGTTCCGGTAGATTCCTGGTTTATGTTTATCCTAAATAGTTGTGCTATTGGAATAGTATTATTGGCTGTTACTCTGGTTATGAAGTTTGATAAAGCCACCTTAATAGACATCTATAAAAAAGTGAGGAAAAAGTAAGTTTATGATACCTAAGATTATTCATTATTGCTGGTTTGGCAGGGGAGAAAAGCCTGCATTGGCTTTAGAGTGCATTCAATCATGGCAAAAGCATCTTCCTGGTTATGAAATCATGGAATGGAATGAAGATAATTTTGATATCAACAGCTATACTTTTTCGGCTGAAGCTTATAAAGAACGGAAATTCGCTTTTGTCTCTGATGTATGCCGTTTACATGCCTTAAAAGAAATGGGTGGAATATACATGGATACAGATGTAGAGTTCTTACGCCCACTAGACATTTATATCCTCGATAATAAGGCTTTTACAGGCTTTGAAGACAACTTACTTATATCTTCGGCTATAATGGGCAGTGAAAAAGGTGGACAATGGATAAGCGATCTTCTTTCTCATTATATAGACAGGAGCTTTTATCTAAAAGATGGAAAATTAGATGTTAATCCCAACACTGAGATTATAACAGCATTTATGAAGAAGGAGAAAGGTATATTGATCAATAACACCTTTCAAAAAATAGAGGATTATTGCACAATATATCCTAGTGATTATTTTTGTCCTAAAAGCTGGAAAACATTAAAGGTAAACCTTACAAACAACACATATTGCATACACCATTTTGCAGGATCATGGTTACACAAAGAATATAGTTTATTGGGTAAAATAGCCAATGCTTTATTAGGCAAAAGAATTGCAGATTATCTTTCAGGAAAATACAGAAAAATAAAGAACAAATAATATAATGCCATTTTCAAGAAAGCCTGCCCCGAAAATGGCATTTGCGCTCTTTTATTTAAACATATCTTTGAGTTTGGCTAATTTAGTTTGTAAATCTCCATCGGCCTCTTTCTTTGTTTTCGGTTGTTGTTGAAAATGCTTAGGTTTCTGTTCTTTTTTCTGAAACTGCTTTTCTCTACTTTTTGTCCCTTGCTCTTTTACCTCTTCTTTCATCGACAAAGAAATTCGTTTACGGGCAATATCAACATCGGTTACTGTTACACTTACAACCTGACTAACTTTAACGATCTCATTAGGATTAGCAACAAATCTATTTGCCATCTGGCTGGTATGGACTAAACCATCCTGATGTACGCCAATATCCACAAAAGCACCAAAATTGGTAATATTAGTAACAATCCCTTGCAGCTTCATTCCAGTTTTTAAATCTTCAATGCTATTTATACCATCCGCAAAGCTAAATGCCTCAAATTGTTCACGTGGATCACGACCAGGTTTTGCCAGCTCTTTCATAATATCTTGCAGCGTAGGTAAGCCCACTTCTGCACTTACGTATTTATTCAAATGGATTTTCTGGTGTAATGTTTTATCGTGCATCAATTGCTTTACGTCTACCCCCAAATCTGCCGCCATTTCTTTAACTAAATTATAACGCTCAGGGTGTACTCCGCTGCTATCTAAAGCATTTTCAGCATTTCTGATACGCAAAAATCCCGCAGCTTGTTCAAAAGCTTTATCTCCTAATCTTGGTACCTTCTTAAGGCTTTCACGATTTTTAAACGGCCCGTTTTTGGTTCTGTAAGTAATGATATTCTGAGCCAGGCTCTCTCCCAATCCAGATACATAGGCAAGGATTTGCTTAGAAGCTGTATTGAGCTCAACCCCAACAGCATTTACACAACTCATCACCGTATCATCCAAACTCTGTTGTAATTTGCTCTGATCTACATCATGCTGGTATTGGCCTACGCCTATAGACTTAGGGTCTATCTTAACCAATTCGGCCAAAGGATCCATTAATCTTCTGCCTATAGATACAGCCCCCCGTACAGTTACATCATGATCAGGAAATTCTTCTCTGGCCAATGGTGATGCAGAATAGATAGATGCACCACTTTCATTTACCATAACGATGGTAATATTTGCCAACTTCAAATTTCTTATAAAAGTTTCCGTCTCGCGACCTGCTGTTCCATTCCCTATTGCGATGGCTTCAATCTCATGTTTATCGCAAAGCTGGTTTATTTTCCATCCTGCATCTTTAACATTTCCTTGTCCGGTATGAGGGTAAATGGTTGTATTTTCTAATAGAGTACCCTGTCTGTCTAAACATACCACTTTACAGCCCGTTCTAAATCCAGGATCTATTGCCATCACATTTTTCTGACCCAAAGGAGCGGCCATTAACAATTGTCTCGCATTCTCTGCAAATACCCTTATTGCTTCCTCATCTGCCTTTTGCTTAGTTAAGGCTCTTAGCTCGGTTTCCATCGAAGGTTTTAGCAAGCGCTTATATCCGTCTTGCAAAGCCAGATCAACCTGCTGGCTAGCACTGTTGTTTCCTTTAATGAACAGCTGCTGCAAAATTGTAATTGCGCCCTCATCTTCAGGTAGCACATCCAATTTTAGATAACCTTCTTCTTCACCCCTTCTCATTGCCAAAACTCTATGCGATGGCGCAGTTTTCGCCGTTTCTTCCCAATCAAAATAATCCTTGTACTTGATTGCTTCTGCTTCTTTATTTTTAACTACAGTACTTTTATAAGTCGCCTTCTTTTCAAAATACGACCTCATCCTTTCCCTAGAATCGCTATGTTCACTAATCAGTTCTGCAATAATATCTCTTGCACCCACAATCGCATCTTCCATATGAAGAACACCTTTCTCTTCATTAACGAAGGTCTCTGCTTCGCTTTCTAAATCCATTTTATGCTGAGCAAAAATCTTTAACGCTAAAGGCTCTAACCCTTTTTCTTTTGCTACACTTGCCCTGGTTTTTCTTTTTGGTTTAAAAGGAAGGTAGATATCCTCTAGAAGGCTTAATGTTTCTGCCTCTCTTATCTTTTTCTCCAGTTCAGGATTGAGCTTATCAAGTTCTGTCAGCGACTTTAAGATAGCTTCTCTCCTTTTTTCAAGCTCCCGGAGTTGCTGAGCCAAATCTCTGATCTGAGCAATTTGTACTTCATCAAGGCTTCCGGTAATTTCTTTCCTGTATCTTGATATA
This sequence comes from Pedobacter montanisoli, assembly GCF_022809115.1. GTDB lineage: Bacteria > Bacteroidota > Bacteroidia > Sphingobacteriales > Sphingobacteriaceae > Pedobacter > Pedobacter montanisoli. Next base: position 644,838 of record NZ_JALGBH010000001.1, read on the forward strand.
AAAGGAATAGTTGCCCCTTCTTCAAGGAGGTCTAAAGTTGCCTTAACCTGCTTATCTTTTAAAGCTAATCTGGTTGCGATGTATGGATAATTGGCATTCATTATTCTAAGTGTAGAAAATTAAAAAGTCCTCAAATTCAAAACTTGAGGACTTAAATTATGGAAAAAATAATCTAATATTATTTATTTACGTACATTACTTCTTTAACGGCTTTAACTACACGCTCTGCATTTGGTAAGCTTGCGGCAATTAAAGTAGGTGCATATGGAAGTGGCACATCTGCACATGTAATACGAGTTACAGGAGCATCTAAATAGTCAAATGCATTTTTCTGAACATTAAATGCAATTTCAGATGAAATAGAAGCTAAAGGCCATGCCTCTTCAACCACTACTAAGCGGTTTGTTTTCTTAACCGAATTGATAATAGCAGCATAATCTATTGGCCTAACTGTACGTAGGTCTATTACTTCTGCATTGATACCATCTTTTGCCAATTCTTCAACCGCAGGATTAACAACACGGGTTAACATCTTACCAAAAGTTACAATAGTAACATCTGTTCCTTCTTTAACAACATTTGCTTTTCCTAACTCTAAGTAGTACTCTTCTGCAGGAACATCTCCTTTATCTCCGTACATAACCTCAGACTCCATGAAAATTACAGGATCTGGATCTAATATTGCTGATTTTAATAAACCTTTTGCATCATATGGAGTAGCAGGCACTACCACTTTCAAACCCGGACAGTTTGCATACCAGTTCTCGAAATTTTGTGAGTGTTGGGCTGCTAATTGTCCTGCATTTCCGGTTGGGCCACGAAACACGATAGGACAAGAAAACTGGCCTCCACTCATTGATAACATTTTAGCAGCGCTATTGATTACTTGGTCAATAGCAACCAATGAGAAGTTAAAGGTCATGAATTCAACAATTGGCAACAATCCGTTCATAGACGCACCAACACCAATACCGGCAAAACCAAGCTCGGCAATAGGGGTATCTATAATCCGTTTTTCACCAAACTCATCTAACATACCCTGACTAACTTTATAAGCACCATTATACTGCGCAACTTCTTCGCCCATTAAGAAAATGTTCTCGTTTTTACGCATTTCTTCGCTCATTGCTTCGCGTAGTGCTTCTCTAAATTGAATTTCTCTCATTTTATTTTGAAATATTATCAAGCGCAAATATAAGATTTGTATCGTAATTTTAAAGTAGTGTTTTGATTACACTTAGGCTTTACGTTATCCATTAATCAGGTATGTCTTGCCCAAAATGAATAATATTACCATTATTATCTAATATAGAGAACTGGCGCATGCCCCATTCCATATCCTTTAAATGCCCATTTGGATGTATTATATTTAAAGCATTGTATTTTTCATAAAGTTCATCTACTTCAGTAACATTAACATAACACCCTGTATTTTTAGGGATGGCAGAATCATCGGTAGGCCATAAATGTATTTGCACATTATCTTTACTGAAGATCAGATAACCCTCCCAATTTGAATGAAAGGTAAATTCCAGTTTTTCTGTATAAAAAGCAATTGTTTCGTTAGTATTTAACGAAGCCAATATGGGTACTGCTGATTGAAGCATAGATATTCTTGTTAAACAAAAAAGAGCTTCAAAATTTGAAGCTCTTTTTAATAGGTGTTATACTATAATTAGTTTCTTACAGTTTGTACACGACGGTTTTGGATACGACCTTCTTCAGTATCGTTTGAAGCAATTGGATTAGCTTCTCCGTAACCTTTAGTAGCAACTTGGCTACCTTTAACACCAGAGTTTACTAAGTAAGTTTTTACTGAGTTAGCTCTGTCTTTAGATAATTTCAAGTTGTATGCAGCAGTACCTTCGCTAGAAGCGTAACCGTTTACAGTTACTTTACTACCGTTTTCACGCAAGATTGAAGATAATTTATCTAAAGTTGGATAAGATTCTGTTTTTAAAACTGAACTGTTGAAATCAAATTGAATGTTCTCAAAACCAGTAACTGCGTTGTTGTTGTTGGCTTCAACTACAGTTGTTTTAGCTTCTGGGAATTTGATAGTACGACCAGAACCATCAACTACAGCACCTGGAGCTGAATTTGGCTCTTTATCAAACATATCAGCAACACCATCACCATCGCTATCTTTTTTCAAATCTTCAACAGATTTTTCTACGTTAGCAACACGGTTTTTCAATGCTTCAACTTCTTGACGTAATGAAGGATCTTTTAACTCATCATACATCATAGCTACTGGGTTTACCCAATCCAAGTTAGGTTTAGCTTTTGAACCTAAAGAGAATTCTAAACCAGCTGATCCGTAAGAGAATTTATCTTTTGAAGGACTTTTTGCATAAGTTCCATCAAAATTATCTCCGTCAACATAGTTCATTGTATAAGCTAAGTTGAAAGAAACACGGTCAGATACTTTAAATTTGATACCAGCACCTACAGGGATGTAAGCTTGTTTAATGAAGTCTTTATCTCCGTCTTTACCGAATGTACCTTTGTTGTCTTTACCATCTACGATTGGATTGAAAGCAACAACACCGTAACCAGCTGTTACAAAGAAATTAACAGAATTCTCACGACGGATAAAATCGATAGTAGCAACATTAACTACACCTCTTAAATCTAATGCATACTGAATATCTGTTTGAAATCCTTTTGGAGTCATAGAAGGATTATCTTTATTTGTTCCAGATACTTTACCACGGAAAATATTACCTTCTAATCCAAATGAGTGTGCTAATTGCTTACGTAATGAAAGACCATAACCTAAGTTAGCTTCCCAGTTTGAAAAGTCATCAGAACCTCCGGTTAAAACTACAGGTGTTAAAACACCTCCGTTAATACCTAAAGACCACGTTCTGTACTGTGCTCTTCCACCAAATACCTTAGCAGAAGACGAGGTCGCTGGAGCATCTTGTGCATTCGCTAAGGAAGTAACCCCTAGTAATGCTACTAAAGAAGCTGCAACACCCTTTTTTAAAGTAGAATAATTCATAATTTTCTTTTTTAAGGTTAAACAAAATATTTCTATTGTATAATTTTTTGCTCTACAAAATTAAACAATTTTTCAAATTCTCAAAATGAAACACAAACACCGTTCCAAAATCAGTTCTATTTAAAAAATGTATTGTTTTTTATCATTTTTTAATTTATCTGCTTTTATTTAATTCTTTATTGTGATTAAAATTAACAACAAATACGTTTTATTTGCCAAACAAATTCATTTTGATCGACCTGCTTTTTAGACAGTTGCTTTATTAATTATGTACCTTCAACCATTCTTCAACAAATCTGTAAACATTAAAATGTGGTTCTTTTGCCGCATTAACAATAGCATTATATAAAATATCTGTTTTGATATGTGCCATTTTTTGCTGCTGAATAATTTTGAGCGCTTTTTGTGTAATTAATATATTTTTTCTGTCTGAGTTCTGCTCAAAAGGTTTCTCTATCCACTTTATAAGATCATTTATACCTTCGTTCTTTTCTGCTACTGTTTTAAACACAGGTATCTTGTGATGCTGTTCTCTAACCATTTTTGTTAAGCTATTAGCAAAATGATCAGCACCTTCTCTGTCTGCTTTATTGACCACAAACGCATTAGCGATTTCCATTAAGCCCGATTTAATATGCTGTATCTCATCTCCTGCTTCGGGTACTAAAACCAGTATAGTTTTATCTGCCAACCCTGCAATTTCTATTTCAGATTGTCCTACTCCAACTGTTTCAACAATGATTAAATCAAAGTTGGCAGCCCTCAGAACATCGATCATTTCCAGAGTTTTTTCAGAAACACCCCCCAATGATCCTCTTGTTGCCAAAGATCTGATAAATAAGTTGGGGTTGTTAAAGTTCTTAACCATTCTTATCCGGTCGCCTAACAAAGAGCCTAAATTAAATGGAGAAGTCGGATCAACGGCCAAAACCGCCACCTTTCTCCCACCAGAAGTTAAAGAAGAGACGATAGCGTTTACCAAAGTACTTTTCCCAGCTCCAGGAGGCCCGGTTATACCTACAACAGATGTTGAACTATGATAATTTAAAGACTTTAAGAGCTCTTCTGAAGGCTGAATATTATTTTCAACGAAAGTAAGCGCCCTTGCTATGGTCTTAAAATCGCCAATTGAAATATTATGTATGAATTCTTGTAATTTAATTGCAAGCATAATTAAACAAACATAATAATTTTAAATTGTTGGCCTATCTTTAAATTTTGGTCACAATAAAGATTTTATTAAAAACCGTACCTTTGCTAACTTTCAGTATTTTGAATGAAAACATATTTTAGACTATTATCATTTGCAAAACCCATAGAGAAATTTGCAATTCCTTATGTTATTGCAACACTGCTATCCATCATTTTTGGCACATTAAATCTTACCCTACTTGTTCCTTTATTTGAAACTTTAATATCAAAAGGCGCTTCATCTATTACCTCGGTTGCCAACAAAGCAACCTCTTCTTTTGATATTACATCACAGTTTAAAGATTTTGTAAATCAGTCCATAATCACCAACGGGCAATCAACCACATTAAGTTATGTTTGTATGGTTATTGTCGCATCAGTATTGCTATCTAATTTATTCAGGTATTTTTCTCAACGGTACATGGAAGATTTAAGAGTACATACATTATTAAATCTACGTAAAACTGTATTTAATAATGTAATGAATCTGCATGTGGGATACTTTAGCAATGAAAAAAAGGGTGATATTATCTCAAAGGTTGCCTCAGATGTACAAGTAGTGCAATATACTGTTACCAATACCCTGCAGGTTGTCTTTAAAGAGCCTCTTACACTTATATTTTACATTTTAGTATTGCTTTCCATCTCTGTAAAGTTAACCTTGTTCTCTTTATTGGTCATCCCTGTTTCAGCTTTTATCATCAGCAAAATTGTTAAGCGCTTAAAACAGCAGGCTAAGGAAGCTCATGAATCTTTTGCAAAAATGATTGGCTTCTTAGACGAAGCTTTGGGCGGCATAAAAATTATTAAGGCCTTTAATGGCACACAGCGGATTAAGGAAAAGTTTCATGAGGAAAATGTTTTTTATTCAAACATTAACCGCAAAATGGTACGCAGACAACAATTAGGTTCTCCTGTTTCTGAGTTTTTAGGCGTATTAATGGTATCTGTAATTGTTTGGTATGGAGGAAATCTGATCATTAGCGGAGATCCGGGAGCTCTATCTACCAGCCAGTTCATTGCTTATATTGCCATATTCTCACAGGTTATGCGCCCGGCTAAAGCACTTACCGATTCGTTTAGCGGCATACACTCTGGAATTGCTGCCGGCGAAAGAGTTTTAGACCTTATAGATACAAAACCTGCATTTACGGATCAATCTGAGGCAAAACCTCTGAATTCTTTTAACGAAAAGATTACGCTAGAAAATGTGAGCTTTAATTACGGGGAAATAGAAATCTTAAAACAGATTAACTTAACTATTGAAAAAGGAAAGACGATAGCTTTGGTAGGCCCTTCTGGTGGCGGTAAAAGCACTTTACTTGATTTAATTCCCCGATTTCATGATCCTAAGAGTGGAACGATTAAAATAGACGACAAGAATTATACAGACCTTACTGTTGAGAGTATTCGGTCTCAAATGGGCTTAGTTAATCAGGATTCTTTTTTATTCAACGATTCTATTTTCAACAACATTGCCTTTGCTAACCCTAATGCTACAGAAGAGGAAGTAATTGCCGCTGCAAAAGTAGCTAATGCTCATGGGTTTATTATGGAAACCGAGGCTGGTTATCAAACCAATGTAGGAGACAGAGGTAATAAATTATCTGGCGGCCAAAAACAAAGAATATGCATTGCCAGAGCTGTATTGGCAAATCCTCCTATTATGTTACTGGATGAGGCGACCTCTGCTTTAGACACTGAATCTGAAAAACTGGTTCAGAATGCTTTGAATAATTTAATGCAAAATCGAACTTCTGTAGTAATTGCTCACAGGTTAAGTACTATACAGCATGCTGATAAAATCGTGGTTTTAGATAAAGGTAAAATTGTAGAGCAGGGTTCTCATGCTGAATTGATCGCACAAAAAGGCTTATACAATCGCTTGATAGAAATGCAGGCTTTTAATGAATAATTATATGAACCCGTTAAAAATTATATTTACAGTTTGCACCAATAACTATCTTGCACAAGCAAATGTTTTAGCTAAATCTGTTAAAAAACTAGCCCCAGATTACACATTTTATCTGTTCCTGGCCGATGAATTTAGTCCTGAAATAGAATATAGCAAGCTTGAAAACATCAATTTCATTAATTGGCAAGATCTTCCTATAGATTGTGAAGATCTTAAAAAGAAATTTGACGTGGTTGAGCTGAGTACCGGAATTAAAGCCAGTTGCTTTAAATATCTGTTTTCAAAATACGAAGCAGAAATTGTTCATTACTTTGATCCTGATATCAGATTATTCTCATCTTTAAATCATCTTGATGCATATTTTGATCAGGCATCCATATTGCTTACACCTCATATTTTTAATCCTATTAAGTGGCAGGATGGTTCTCCCAATGAAAATCTTTTCCTGCGCCATGGCCTATATAATTTAGGTTATTTAGGGTTAAAAAAATCGGAGGCCGCTGCTGCCACTCTTGACTGGTGGGAAGATCGTTGCTTGAAAATGGGATTTAACAATCCAAAATATGGTTTTTTTGTAGACCAGCTCTGGATGAACTATATCCCCCTGTTTCATCCCAAAGAAACGTTTATTATATTAGACAAAGGTTACAATATGGGACCATGGAATTTACATGAACGAAGCCTAAACAGTAAAAACGATTCTTCTTTTATGGTGAATGGTGAAAGCAATCTTGTATTTTACCATTTCAGCTCTTACAACTATAAGCAGCATGAGATTTCAAGGCATTACAGATATACATTTGCAAGTAATCCTGATGTTAAACCTGTTTACGACATCTATCAAAAGGAAATGATCGAAGCCGGAGTTGAAAAATTTGAGCTGTTTAAATGGGCCTACACCAAGAAAAAATCCTTTTTAAAAAAGTTTTTAAAGAAATAATGACAGGTAATTCCCCTAAGATTAGTGTTGTAATTCCGGTTTTCAATGCAATTGCCACCATTGAAAATGTTATAAAAAGTGTATTGGATCAAACCTATGGCCATAAGGAGCTGATCATCATAAATAACCTTTCTACAGACGGAACTACGGAAATACTTGAAGGTTTTGGGGATAAAATAGATGTTCTCATTTCTGAAAAAGACGAAGGCATATATGATGCCATGAATAAGGCCTTAAAATATTGCTCTGGCGATTGGGTGTATTTTTTAGGGTCTGATGACGTTTTTTATGACAACAATGTTCTGACCAGCATTTTTTCAAAAATGAATGATGTAAAGCATAATGACATTATTTATGGAAATGCCTTTTATATTCATCGCAAAACCATTCGTTTTAAGAAGATGAATAGGTATAAGCTTGCAAAACATAACTTTAACCATCAAACGGTTTTCTATCCCAGAGAAATTTTTAAGCACTTTAGCTATGATACAAAATACAAGCTTTGGGCAGATTACAACCTCAACATCCAACTGTTCTTTAAAACAACCTATAAGTTCCGCTATTTTGATATCATCGTAGCAAAGTTTAACGACAGAGGTTCTTCGGGAAATAATGATGACCAGGATTTTATAAGAGATAAGAAAAAAATCATACATCGGATATTTCCATTTGATGTTTTAGCTTTTTACTACGGACGGGAATTATTTTTGCTGATCAGAGATTTTTTAAAAAGAAAAAGAAATGAAAATAGACAGAATAAGGCTTAAGCTTAAAACAAAAGCGATTAACTTAAGCTATGCGGCCGCAACGGTCTATTTCGGGAATCAAAAAACTATTTCTCTTAAATTAATCATCATTATTTTAAAAAAATGGGCTTATCTACTCGCTTATAATATTTTGGCTTTAGGTATAGCAAAAAGCAGAAAAACAAGTCTCTCATTTTTTCTAAACGATATCAAGCCAACCGAAAATTTTTTCAATGCCACTTATAAACCAGTTGTTTTTGATGCTCCTATTGTTTGCATCATTATTAATGCGGTAAATTGTCCCGAAAAATATTTACACAATTGTTTAGCAAGTATTGATAACAAAGTAAAATCGATACGTTATGAGCTTGTTGTGATTACAAATGAGCGATATCAATTACCTGACAACATTAAACAGGTATCGACAAGTCTTGATAAAGACATCTTAGCAAAAAATATAAATGCGAAATATACTTTTTTAATACGTGCCTATCATCAATTACTTAATGATGTTCTTGTCAACTGTATACAATTTACGGGTGATTTTAGTGCATTAACTTCTAAGATAATTTTTGCAAGTAATGGCTTGCTAAAGTGTGCCGGAGCAAGGTATGAAAACCAAAAAGTAATCCTGCAAGGACTTTATTCTAATCCTAACGATTTCGGGTTTAATTATATTACGCCAGTAGAGTTAGCTACCGAAACCTTATTTGTTAAAACATCTGATTTACTCGAATTAGAAAATTTTGTTTTAGAGACAGATAACTGGGTAGAAAGCTTAGCCAAACTAAGCTCAAATCTATGCACTAATTTAAATAGACCCGTTTACTATTATCCCTTGTTAGCTTTTGAAACATACAGCGATGAAGTATTTGAGGCAACTTTAGACCAAAGTCCTGTATATCTTACTCAGCAGAATGGGCTTAAAAATCAGGCAATTTTGGTTGTTGATGCCGTATATCCAACCCCAGATAAAGATTCCGGCTCAAGAAGGCTTTTTGAACTGATTAAAATTTTCGAATCGCTAAATCTTACGGTTTATTTTTTAGCTCACGAGGCAATAACAACAGAAAAATACTATAATGACCTGGTAAATCTGGGTGTGAGAGTATTTAGGGGAAATTACCACAGAGAGAAACAGTTTTCTAAATTAAACTCATATCTGCCTGAGATTGATTTTGCATGGATTTCGCGGCCTGATATGAATGAAATTTATGGTGAGCGTATTAAACAGACCAATCCACATATGAAGTGGATATACGATACTGTAGATTTACATTTTATAAGGGAACAACGAGCTAAACAAGTTAGCAGTAGTGTTTCTTTGGTAATTGATTACAATATAGACCAGCTCAGGGAAAAAGAACTTAAACTGGCAAGCCTTGCTGATTATACCATTACGGTAACCGATGTTGAAAAAGATATTTTGAACCAGTATAACATCGCGAATGTGTATACAATCCCCAATATACATCCCCTACAAAACATAGCTGATAAAAATCTTCCATTTAACGAGCGGGAAGGGTTACTATTCATCGGCAGTTACCTTCATCAACCTAATATTGATGCTGCTTTTTGGCTAGTTACAGAAATTATGCCCCTTGTTTGGCAAACACACCCACACATAAACGTATTTCTGTTAGGCAGTAACCCAACTGAGAATATTATGAGTTTAGCCTCAGATAGGGTTATGGTACCCGGTTATATAGAAGATGTAGCTCCTTATTTTCTAAATTCTCGCATATTTGTTGCTCCCTTACGCTTTGGAGCCGGAATGAAGGGAAAAATTGGACAGAGTTTGGAGTTTGGCCTTCCTGTTGTATCAACAGAAATTGGAGTAGAGGGTATGTATTTAAATGATGAAGAGAATTGTATGGTAGCCAATGATACCGTTGCATTTGCGGCAAAAATTATTCGCTTATATGATAATGGCGTATTATGGCAGAAAATCCATGAAAACTCATTAAATGCCATTGCTAAATATTCACCTGAATCTGTAACTAACCAGCTTAAAGATATTTTATTTTAGCATTCATCTTTATGAAAAAGATTTCCATCATTACCGTAAATTTTAATGACAGAGAAGGTTTAAAAAAAACTATTCTAAGTGTAATTGAGCAAAGCTTTACCAAATTTGAGTTTTTGGTAATAGATGGAGGAAGCGCTGACGGGAGTAAAGACCTTTTAGAAGAATACAACGATAAAATTGATTTTTGGGTAAGTGAGCCCGATAATGGTATTTACCATGCAATGAACAAAGGCATCCAAAGAGCCGAAGGCGAATATCTTCTTTTCTTAAATGCTGGAGACCGGTTACACCATTCGACAACTTTAAGTGAAGCTTCTAAGTTAATGAATAAGCCTGTTGATATTTATTACGGTGATATTATTTACGAAGAAACTGATGGAACAAATAAAAAAGTGGATTTTCCGCAGCAATTAGATTTTAGTTATTTCTACAGGTTCAACTTATCTCATCAGGCCAGTTTTATCAGAAAATCTCTATTTGATAAAATAGGATTGTATAATGAGGCCTATAAAATTGTTTCAGACTGGGAGTTTTTTATTGTAGCTATTTTCAGATACGATGCTACTTATCAGCACTTAAATCTAATCATTTCAGACTACGATGGAGCAGGAATTTCTTCGAACACAGAAAATCATCCTGCCATGCATAAAGAAAGAGATCAAACCATAGAGAAGTTCTTCAGTAATTTTAAAAATGATTACCAGCTCCTCAACGCATATAACGATAAATATCTTAAACAACTGCTATATTTAAAAAGCAATCATAAGTTTAAATGGACCTTGGTTAAGGGATTAATAAAGCTTCTACGATAAGAATTATGAAAATATGCTATGACCATCAGATTTTTACTACGCAAAAAGCCGGAGGGATTTCTCGCTATTTTAAATATCTCATAGACGGCATTCGAGATACTGCTGAAGATAATTATATTTTATCTGCGCTTTACAGTGAAAATATGTACTTGGAAAAGCATGACTTACCCTCTGTAATTGGAAAATTTAAATTTTTATTCAACTCGCAAAAAAAGATCTTAAAGCGAAACAAATCTTATTCGAAAAAGGTAATTAAGCAAAATAATTTTGATGTTTTTCACCCAACTTACTTTGACCCTTATTATTTACCTCTTATAAAAAAGCCAACGGTGGTTACTGTTCATGACATGACTTATGAAGCTTTTCCTCACCTGTTTCCGGCAAACGATCCTACGCCTTATTACAAGCGTATGGTAATAGAAAAAGCAGAAAAGCTGATTGCGATATCAGAAAAAACAAAAGCAGATATACTGAAATTCACAAAAGTTCCTGAAAAAAAAATAGAGGTCATTTATCATGGTATAGATTTAGTACCTCCCATATATGCTGATGTGGAAAATCTGCCTAAAAACTATATTCTATACGTTGGCGGTAGGTGGTCTTATAAGAACTTTTTCTTCTTCATAGATGCCTTTGAACAAATTACTAAAAAATATCCCGACATTTTTTTGGTATTAGCTGGTGGCGGAAATTTAGCCTACGGAGATTCTGAATACCTGTACCGGAAGAATCTTTCTGATAGGGTAATCCATATCAATCCATCCGATGAACAACTTAATACACTTTATAATAAGGCTCAATGCTTCGTTTACCCTTCCAGTTACGAAGGTTTTGGTTTTCCTATATTAGAAGCCTTTAATAATGAATGTCCGGTACTATTGAATAACAATGAATGTTTCAAAGAAATAGCTGCAGAGGGAGCGCTCTATTTTGAAGACAATAATTTAGAATCCTTAATCTTTTCCCTTGAGAAGATACTTGAGGATAGAAATCTTGCTCAGAATTTAGTGATGCTTGGAAAAGAAAAGCTGATCCAGTATCCTATACAAACCTGCATTGACAAAACACTAAACCTGTATCATAATTTATAGCTATTTCGCTCCCTTAAGTTTAGTTTTTATTTTCTTCCAGGTTCTGGATAACAATCCCTTTTTTACTTCCTTAATTATAGGGTGTTCTACGTTTTGGGTAAAAAGATCTGCCTGCGCATTTGGAATAAAAAACCTTGGATCTTTAATTTCTTCCAGTTCATAAACAGGTAAATTAGCGTGAGGATGTGAGCCAAAAGTATGGGTTGCATCCGGGCCAAATCCAATATTTTTAATGAGATTAACATTAGGAATGATACTAAGCCTGTTATTAATCAGGTTACAGTAAGCATATTGATAATCCCAGGTATTAATTTCTTTTTTATAGGTAGCTTCTAGGTTTCTATACCAGATTTGGCTGTAAGGAGCATGACTGGCCAGATTTTCCAGTTCCGTAACATTAAAATGTTCGAAACTACTCATATCCACATCATAAGTTTCCCAAACTCTTCTCCATCCGGCCCATCCCCAAACATGTGTTAATCTGGAGTAGTAATAGGATCCCGCTCCAATTGTATTTCCCTCTTGAAAATTAGCCCCACCAATATGGCCTATCCTGTCATCATCTTTGTATTTTTCAAGCATTGAACTGCAAAATCCAAAAAAGCTTTGAGAAGGAACGCAATCGTCCTCTAATACAATCCCTTTTTCTTCATTTTTAAAGAACCATGAAATTGCACTGCTTACGGCTTCTCTACAACCTAAATTATGCTCATTAAATCGTGTTTTTACTTCGCAATCCCAATCTATCCCATTCACAATAGCTCTTACTAAAGCCACTTTCTCAGCTTCGGCCTCGTTCCTAGGGCCATCAGCAGCAATGTATAATTTCTTCGGCTGTGCCTTTTTAATTTCTTCAAAAACAACTTCGGTAGTATCAGGTCTGTTAAAGACCAAAAAAAGAACCGGTATTTCTTTATTATACTGTAGCATGAGCTTTAATTTTATGTTCTACCAATAATCCACTTCACTCTGCTTTTCGAAATACCCCATATCAACAATAACGTTGTTCCATATACGATAATAAACCTACAGCAAACATAAGCAAGCATTCCTATCAAAGACATATCTTGTATTAAAGGCAGTTTAAATGGCCTGAATATTTCGGGAAGAAGATTGGTTATCAATATATAATGAATTAAATATACGCCAAATGTAGTTTCTCTTGGCTTCAGATACTTAATAAAGCCAAAATTCTTTATTTTAAGCAATAAAATAATCGTAATTAAAGAATAGAGAATATTACTAATTCTTAACGTATTGTAGGGATCGGAACTCTGATGATTAATAAGATTCATACTATCCAAAACAGAGCACACAAAAGACAAAATAAACAATATAATAATTACAGGATAAGAAACATGTTTTATCTTCTGTTCTATATAAACCCAGTTTTTATTGAGGATGGCTCCTAACCAAAGATAAAATACAAAACCAAAAATAGCGGTAGTATGTGAGGGGATAAACCACTCAAAATATACATTTACACTGTATGTAAGCGAAAAAAGAAGAAATACAGCCCCTAGCCACCATTTATATAGAAACTTCTTAAATATGAGCAATAAACCTATACAAAATAAAAAGTTTATAATAAACCAATAATTCGTGTATAAATAGGCCATCTTCATTTTTTCAGGAAGCAGTTGCGCAAGATCAAATTTATCTTTCAGTACAATGTATTGCTGAATTAAAACAACGGTGATAAAAATACTAGACCATATCAGCCAAGGGACAAATACGGTAGAGAGACGCCTTTTAAAATATTGCCAGGAAGAGTAAGAAACAAATTTACTTCCTAAAAGAAACCCGGCTAATACAAAAAAAGAAATGGTACCAAATTTAGATAACTGAATTAAACTTATGTATACAATATGTTTTAAAGAAAAGCTATCGTAGATGTATGTTCCACTATAAACAGAATGTTCAAAAACAATGCCTATCATGGCTATACATCTGATTGTATCTACAAAATCAAAATTCTTTTTCTCCTGTACTAATTCAGTGTTTTGCATTCACCTGCTAATATCAACAAAAAAGCGTTTTGGGATAATCCCAAAACGCTTTTCAACTGTATAATTTATATTACAATTTACGTTTAACTTCAACTTGTTCGTAAGCTTCAATGATATCGCCAACTTCAATATTGTTAAAGTTCTGAATATTCAAACCACATTCGTAACCTTTAGAAACCTCTTTCACATCATCTTTAAAGCGTTTTAACGAGGCTAATTCTCCTGTATAGATTACTACACCATCTCTAATGATACGGATTTTGCTGTTTCTGCTAATCTTACCATCCAGCACCATACAGCCCGCAATTGTTCCAACTTTAGAAATTTTGAAGGTTTCTCTGATTTCAACGTTAGCCACAATTTTCTCTTCAAATTCAGGTGCCAACATACCTTCCATAGCAGTTTTGATCTCATTGATTGCATCATAAATGATAGAGTATAAACGAATATCTATCTGTTCTTGCTCTGCCAATTTACGGGCACCTGCTGATGGACGGACCTGGAAACCAACGATGATCGCATCAGATGCAGAGGCTAATAATACGTCAGATTCTGAAATCTGGCCTACGCCTTTGCTGATTACATTGATCTGAATCTCTTCAGTAGATAATTTCAATAAAGAGTCTGCCAATGCTTCGATAGAACCATCCACGTCACCTTTAATAATCAGATTCAACTCTTTAAAATTACCGATAGCCAAACGACGACCAATCTCTGCAAGAGTAATATGTTTTTGCGTACGTAAACCTTGCTCACGCATTAATTGTAAACGTTTATTCGCAATATCTCTGGCTTCAGTTTCGCTTCCTAAAGCATTAAATCTATCGCCCGCGGTAGGTGCTCCAGACATACCTAATACCTGTACAGGTACTGATGGTCCGGCTTCATTTACTTTGGCTCCACGCTCATTAAACAACGCTTTTACCTTACCGCTGTAACTACCCGCAAGTATCGGATCTCCAACTCTTAGCGTTCCTCCTTGTACCAGAACAGTAGTTACAATACCACGGCCTTTATCTAAAGTAGCCTCTATAACTGTACCTACAGCACGTTTATCTGGATTAGCTTTAAGCTCTAATAACTCTGCTTCAAGTAATACCTTATCTAAAAGTAAATCTACATTTAAACCACTCTTACCAGATATTTCCTGCGATTGATATTTACCTCCCCAGTCTTCAACCAGAATATTCATAACCGATAACTGCTCTCTGATTCTATCTGAATTAGCTCCCGGCTTATCAATCTTAGTGAAGGCAAAAACTAAAGGCACACCAGCAGCTTGTGCGTGGTTAATTGCTTCCTTAGTTTGAGGCATCACAGCATCATCTGCCGCGATTACAATAATTGCAATATCTGCAACTTTAGCTCCACGTGCACGCATTGCGGTAAACGCTTCGTGACCAGGAGTATCTAAAAATGTGATTTCTTTGCCTGCATTTGTAGTTACTTTATATGCCCCGATGTGCTGGGTTATACCTCCAGCCTCGCCTGCTACCACATTTGCCTTACGAATATAATCTAATAATGAGGTTTTACCGTGGTCAACGTGTCCCATGATGGTTACCACTGGTACACGAGGTTTTAAATCTTCTTCTGAATCTTCTTCTTCAAGATTTACATCTTCCTCTTCATCCGGTTTTACAAATTGTACTTCATAACCAAACTCATCAGCTACAATGGTTAGGGTTTCTGCATCCAATCGCTGATTGATGGAAACAAATATACCTAAGCTCATACATGTACCTATTACTTTGGTAACAGGAACATCCATCATATTGGCCAGCTCGTTTGCTGTAACAAACTCTGTTACCTTAAGTACTTTCGATTGTAATTCTTCCTCTAATGCTGCTTCTTCTGCTGACAAGGCTATATCATCACGTTTCTGACGACGTAACTTAGCTCTTTGAGCAAATTTACCAGATTTACCCGCCCCACTTAAACGTGCAAGCGTTGCCTTGATCTGATCTTGTATTTCTTTTTCAGAAGGTTCTTCTTTTGCAACATTCTGATGCCCTTGATGACCTTTACCTTTAAAGTTTCTATTGCCCCCATGCTGATTTCCTTTAAAATCAGGACGGTTATTACCGTGACCTCCATGTCTGTTTTGACCATGCTGACCTGCTCCTTGAGGTTGTTGCCCTTGGGCTCCTCCCTGCTGGCCAGGTGTATTTACGCCTCCCGGACCGGTTTTCTTGCGTTTACGTTTGCGTTTAGCCGCTTCACTATCACTAGACGAAGCTACAGGCTGACTTCTACGCTCTGGTACTGTCGGTAATTCTATTTTTCCGATGATGTTAGGGCCTGATAATTTTACAGATCTCGCCTTAATTACTTCATCTTCTGCTTTCTCCTCTTTTACAGGAGTCTTCACTTCTTCTTTGGCTTTTATTACTTCAGGTTGTTTTGGTTTCTCTTCTACCACCTTCTCCTTTACCTCTGCTTTGATCTCTGCCTTTGGCTGTTCTGCTGCTTTAGGCTCAACAGGTTTTTCCTGAGGGATATTTACCACCTCTTCTTTTTTCTGCACTGGTGTAGGGGCTGGTTCTTTGATCTCTTCTTTAGCTTTAGGCTTAGGATTTAGGTCATTCAGATTTATTTTACCTACAACTTTCACTCCTGGTAAAGAATTTTCTTCATTTTCAGATTCTTTAGGCTCTGATTCCTGCTTAGTTTCAACAGCAGGTTTTTCTTCTTTAGCCTTTTCTACAGGAGGTGTATATTGATGTAGGTTTTTAATCAATACCCCTTCATTTTCATAATCCTGTTTAGCCTTAGGGGCTTCCGCGGATTTCTCAATTGCTTCGGGTTCGTCACGACGGATTTTGCCAATAACGATTTGATTTGCTTCTTCCTTAACTATTTTGTCACCCTGAAACTCTCGTAAAAGGGCGTTATACATTTCGCTGGAAAGTTTCGTATTTGGCTTGTTATCTACAGCAAAGCCCTTCTTACCCAGAAACTCTACGGCCGTAGAAATTCCTATGTTAAGTTCTTTTGCTGCTTTTAATAACACTATTGTTTTGTCGTCTGACATTGATTTTCCTCTTTTTTCTATATTATACAAAAGTAACGTTTATTCTTGTTTTTTCAAGTAAACGGCCTATTATTCAAATTCAGATCTTAAAATACCCAAAACCTCTTTAACAGTTTCTTCTTCTAAGTCCGTACGTTTCACCAAATCATCTAGGCTTAATGCCAATACGCTTTTCGCAGTATCAAGACCAATGGCTTTAAGCTCATCTATGATCCAGCTTTCTATTTCGTCTGAGAATTCTTCTAAATCCACATCTTCATCTTCTTCATCTGCTTCACGATATACATCAATTTCGTAACCGGTTAATTTGCCTGCCAGTTTAATATTGTGACCTCCACGACCTATAGCTAACGATACCTGATCTGGTTTTAGATAAACTGAAGCGTGTTTACTTTCTTCATCCAGCTTAATAGATGTGATTTTTGCCGGGCTTAAAGCACGTTGTATATACAACGAAATATTATTGGTAAAATTAATTACGTCGATATTCTCGTTTTTCAACTCTCTAACAATACCATGGATGCGGGATCCTTTCATACCCACACAGGCACCTACCGGATCAATCCTGTCATCATAAGATTCTACCGCAACTTTAGCACGTTCTCCTGGTTCACGAACAATCTTTTTAATAGTAATTAAACCATCAAAAATTTCCGGAACTTCCAGTTCAAATAAACGCTGTAAGAATTCAGGTGCAACACGCGAAATGATAATTTTAGGTGTGGCATTAACCATATCTACCTTTGAAATAACCGCACGTACTGCATCGCCTTTTTTGAAATAGTCGGCCGGGATTTGCTCAGTTTTTGGCATGATAAGTTCATTTCCCTCATCATCTAAAACCAATGTTTCTTTTTTCCAAACCTGATAAACTTCTCCTGTTACGATTTCTCCTACCCTGTCTTTATATTTTTTAAAGATCTCGTCTTTTTCCAGTTCAAGTACCTTAGAAACCAACGTTTGACGGGCAGCTAAAATAGCTCTTCGGCCAAAACTCTCTAATGTGATTTGTTCTATATAATCATCGCCCACTTCAAGATCAGCGTCATATTGACGTACTTCAGCTAACTCAATTTCAAGATCATCATCTTCAGAAAAGCCATCTTCCATTACTTTTCTGGTTCTCCAGATCTCCAAATCTCCATTATCCGGGTTTACAATTACGTCACAATTTTCATCTGTTCCGTATTTTTTACGTATCATGCTACGAAAAACCTCTTCAAGCACACTGATTACCGTTGGGCGGTCGATATTCTTAAAGTCTTTAAACTCCTGAAAAGAATCGATTAAATTAATATTGCTCATTTCTATTTAAATGAAATTAAAACCTTTGTTTCTAAAATATCTTTAAACTCAATTGATACACTTACCTGTTGAGCTTTTTTTCCTTTTTCTTTTATAGTTTCTTCTATGGTAATGGCATTTCCATCAACCGAAAGAAGTTTTCCTTGCTTTTTGGCACCATCTACCAGCTTAACTTCCAGTTGCCTGTCTCTATTTTTAACATACTGGCGTTCCAGCTTTAAGGGTTCTCCAACCCCGGGCGACGAAACCTCTAAATTATAGGCCGTTTCGATTGCATTTTCTTCTTCTAAATGAAATCCCACATGCCTGCTTATGGCTACACAATCCTGTATGCTAATTCCCTGATCTCCATCTACATGAATGATCAGTTTATTATTTGGCAGCATTTTCACATCAACCAAAAACAAATCAGGTCTGTCAGCAATTTTTTCTTCTACTAATTCACTAACTCTCTTTTCTATCTGCATAGTATAAAATTTTGCTAAATGAAAAGAGGGGACACGCGTCCCCTCTTTTCTTGTTTTGCTCTGCAAAGATATTATTTTTTTTCAAATTTTAAAAATCATTCTCATATCTAAGCATTTATAAACTTAAAAGAAGAACCGTGCTCCTAACGAGAAGTCTATTCGCCCCATATTTTCTTTCTGATCCTGTTCCAGATTTTTGGTAACGACAGTAGTTCCATTATCTACATTAATTTTAGACAATACACCTCCAACCAAACTTAGTTGCGCTCCAATAGCAATTGATTTTGCTACTTTTAAATCATAGCCTACATCTACTGCAGATCCAAATGTACCTCCGGTAATTGTAGCCAATCTCCCTACAGAATTGACTTTATTATTGTAATCTAAATATCCCAAAGCAACTCCAAACAAGAAGCTATGCCTGTCATTTACAGTAGAGTACTTACCCAATAAGCTTGGTCCTACAAAAGTATATGTAAGATGATCTTCTACTTTGCCCGAAGCAATAACCTGCCCAGAATTATCTGTCAGGAAGCCATTTCCCTGATTAGAAGATTTAAACTGATTTAGCTTTAAACCAATTGCCCAGGTTGGTTTCACATAATAACTAATGTCTATTCCATAGTTAGTTCCTGATTTTAGCCCCTGAATATATGACCTCTCCTCTGCAGTAGCATCTTTAGAAATTTTACCTAAAAGATAGCTATACCCACCAGAAAATGCCACACGAAAATGACTAAAACTTACCACATCATCTTTTGGTGGCTGAACGGGATTTTGTGCAAATAAACTCCCTACCCAAAATAACATGGGTAAAATAATAAAATTCTTCATTGTGTTTGTTTGATAATGGGGCGCAAGATAGTATTTTATCTCAACAATTCTTTCTGCAGCGTCTTTACTTTATACCCTACATCCGATTTTAGAATATCTTCTGTTTTTCCAAAATTTGCACCTATTAACGTATTAACCATATAAGCGCTTCCTTTTTCCAAAGGTTGATTCGGAGTAAAAACCAAACTATCTCCTGAAATACTAATCTTTCCTTTTATCTCTTTTTCCAAGCTATCTTCTTTGGATTGATAGACCTGCATGATTAAATTTTCTTTTTCTTTAAGCTGTCTTATCTGATAAAGCTCTGCCTCTCCCAAATGAGCAACTACAATTTTAGTACTATCACTTGAAAACCCGATCTGAGGCGACTTATCTGCTTTACATGAAGCAAGCATTAGGAATATAGAAGCAAATATTTTAAATTTATTCATTTAACAAATATAGCTTATGAAACTTATTGTAGAAGTATTATTGATGGGGCTTGCCTTGCTTATTGGAGCACACCTTGTTCCAGGTGTATATATTGAAGGATACCTAAGCGCTATAATCGCATCTGTACTTATAGCCTTAGCAAATGCAACTATTGGATTGGTATTGCGCTTTTTCACCTTTCCTCTTAACCTGCTTACCTTGGGATTGGTTTCTTTTATTATTTCTGTTTTAATGATATTACTGGTAGATAGTATGATGACCAGTTTTAATACTAACGGCTTCTTATCTGCAACTATTCTTGCAATTGTAGTAACATTTGTGAAAATAGTATTAGATGCAATTTTTGGGATGAACCGCGATTAATTATGCGCCCTTATTTAGAAAAAGGGCGCATAAATAAAAAATGAATTTAACCTAATATACTACGACTGATTACCACCTTTTGTATTTCGGAGGTTCCTTCGTAAATCTGCGTAATTTTTGCATCACGCATTAGTCTTTCTACATGGTATTCTTTAACATAACCATAACCGCCATGTACCTGAACGGCTTCAACTGTTACATCCATGGCCACTTTACTAGCATATACCTTAGCCATTGCTGCTTCTAATGCATAAGGTTTTCCTTGATCTTTAAGCCATGCCGCTTTATAAACCAGCATCCTTGCAGCCTCTATCTCGGTTGCCATGTCTGCCAATTTAAATGCTATAGCTTGGTGATCTGCAATAGGTTTACCAAATGCTTTTCTTTCTTGAGCATAAGCAAGCGCTAACTCATAAGCTCCGGCAGCAATACCTAAAGCCTGCGCAGCAATACCTATCCTTCCTCCTTCTAATGTTTTCATTGCGAATTTAAAGCCAAACCCATCTTCACCAATTCGGTTTTCTTTTGGCACTTTCACATCATTAAACATTAAAGAGTGCGTATCAGATCCTCTGATGCCCAATTTATTTTCTTTTGGACCAACCGTAAATCCTGGCATTCCTTTCTCTACAATAAAAGCATTTATACCTTTATGTTTTAACTCTGGATGAGTTTGTGCAATTACCAGATAGTAACTAGCATTATTACCATTAGTGATCCAGTTTTTGGTTCCGTTTAACAGGTAATAATCTCCTTTATCTTCGGCAGTGGTTCTCTGTGAAGTTGCATCAGAACCCGCTTCAGGCTCAGAAAGACAAAATGCACCTATCTTTTCTCCTGAAGCCAGAGGTTTCAGGTATTTTTCTTTTTGTTCTTCAGTTCCATACTGCTCTAAGCCGTAACACACCAAAGAGTTATTTACCGAAACAACTACAGAAGCTGAAGCATCAATTTTAGACAGCTCTTCCATTACAAGAACATAAGAAAGTGCATCCATACCAGATCCATTGTATTTCGGATCTACCATTACCCCTAAAAATCCAAGTTCTCCAAGTTTTTTGATCTGCTCTGCAGGAAATTTTTGATGTTCGTCTCTCTCAATAACACCAGGCTTTAATTCGTTTTGTGCAAAATCTCTTGCAGCCTGTTTTATCATCAGTTGTTCTTCACTTAACTCAAAATTCATAACTATAATCTACAATTGGTTAATTTTTCCAAATTTAGTGTTTATTGATTAAAATACTATGCAACCATAATATTTTTCCGTAAAGATAACGTGATAATCATCTATAAGTTAGCAAGCATACTCCTCAGAGCTATATTTATAAGAATCCTAATTTTCTTGGTTATAAAAGAGAAAAGTCAATATACCTCTATTAAAGAGGCTGCACAAAATATATTGCTCATACCAGCTACACCATGACTCTAACTTTTATATAGAAAGAAGGCAGCAAGTAATTGTTACTTTAACAGACGGTTGTTATCGTCAGGGAAAACAAGAATAGGTTTATATTGTTTTGCCTGTTCAACAGGCATAGCAGCATAAGACATGATGATAAGAATATCGCCAACCTGAACTTTACGAGCTGTGGCTCCATTCAGACAAACAATACCGGTACCCCTTTCACCTTTTATGGCATAAGTCTCAAATCTCTCACCATTGTTGTTGTTAACGATCTGAAGTTTTTCGTTTGGAATAATGTTGGCTGCATCAAGCAGGTCCTCATCAATTGTAATACTCCCTACATAATTCAATTCAGCCTGTGTTACCTTTACGCGGTGGATTTTAGACTTTAATACTTCAATAATCATTCTGCAAAGTTAATAATAATGTTTGGGCACATTGTTAAATTTTAGTAAACCTTTAAACCTTAATTAATAATCATGTTATCTAT
Organism: Pedobacter montanisoli; assembly: GCF_022809115.1. Classification (GTDB taxonomy): domain Bacteria; phylum Bacteroidota; class Bacteroidia; order Sphingobacteriales; family Sphingobacteriaceae; genus Pedobacter; species Pedobacter montanisoli. The sequence goes on from NZ_JALGBH010000001.1 coordinate 666,908, forward strand.
TAAGCGTGTTTCCCCAACTTTTGCAGCCACAAGAGCTACCACATTTTTTAGTGCTTTCTGTTTAAGCGGATGCAGCGTTTCGCCATTCGCTATAGTTAAATAATCTAATTCAACATGCTCTGTGGCAATAATCATTTGTTTTGCTTGTTCAAGCAGGGCATTAATATCTAATGTATTGTAGTTGTCTTTAATATACTGTAAAGACCTGCTAAGCACCAATGCATTTTTTCTATCCTTTTCACTTAAATGCACATTTCTTGAGCTCATAGCCAGCCCTTCTTTTTCTCTAATGATGGGACAGGTTATAATTTTGACCGGCAAATCAAGCTTTTGAACCATTGTCTTGATCATAAGCACCTGTTGAAAATCTTTCTGCCCAAAAAGAGCAATATCTGGCTCTACAACTTTAAAAAGCTTATATACAATCTGAGTTACACCTTGGTAATGGCCTTTTCTAAATTCTCCTTCAAGAAGAAACTCTGCTTCTCCTAAATCAATATACCAATCTTCGGGCTTCGGAAAATCGGGATACATTTCTTTTACAGACGGCATAAAAACTACATCACAACCGGCTTTCTTCAACATATTGATATCATGCTCAAGCGGACGGGGATATTTTTCAAGATCTTTGGGATCTGTAAACTGTGTAGGATTTACAAAAATACTGCACACTACAATGTCTGCTTCTTTCTTAGCCTCGTTAATTAACGATATATGCCCATCATGCAATGCACCCATTGTTGGCACTAAAGCAACGGTACTTCCCGCTTTTTTAAGTTTCGCCAGCGACTCTTGCAACGCTGCTCTGGTTTGTGTTACTTCCAACTTTGATTTAGTTAAATAGGGTGCTAAATTGGTTATTTCTATAAAAACTACAAAGCCTATTGGCTATTTTATTGATAAATACTAATATAATTCGTACCTTTGCACCTTGATAATCTTTAAATTAACAATAATTTAAAATACATTAATATGGAGATGGCAAAAACGAAGCTACTGATTGTTACCCACGAAATGGCGCCTTTCCTCGAACTTAGCAAGATTTCAGAAATTACCCGTCAACTACCCCAAGCAATGCAAGATAAAGGATTTGAAATCCGCATCTTAATGCCAAGGTTTGGTAACATCAATGAAAGGAGAAACAGATTGCACGAGGTAATTCGTTTATCGGGAATGAATATCATAATAGATGACAATGATAATCCTTTAATTATAAAAGTAGCATCAATACCTGCAGCTCGCATGCAAGTTTATTTTCTGGATAATGAAGATTATTTCCAGCGTAAACACGTGTTCAGAGATAAGGATAACGTATTTTTTGATGACAACGATGAGCGTTCTATTTTCTTCTGTAAAGGGGCATTAGAAACCGTTAAGAAGTTAGGTTGGTCACCTGATATTGTACACTGCCATGGCTGGATGTCTGCTTTGGTACCTGCATACATCAAAACAACTTACAAACATGACCCCGCTTTTAAAAATTCTAAAGTAATCTATTCTGTTTACGAGAATTGTTTTTCAGAAAAACTGAATGAGCGCTTAGCTAAAAAAGCAGTTATGAGCAATATGACAGAAGCAGATACCAAGCCATTTATGGATGCAGACTGCAATGCAATGCATATTGGAGCTATAACATACTCAGATGCTGTAGTTTTAGCCGATGAAAACATTGATAATGCCGTGTTAAAATTTGTTAAAGATTCGAATAAACCAACTTTAGCTACTAACTTGACCCAAGATTATGATAATTTCTTTAATTTTTATGAAGAAATTACAAGCGAAGAATTGGTATCAATTGCATAAAATAGCATTATTTAATATATGAAATTTTTAAAAATAGACTTATTAACCTTGTTAGTAAGTCTTTTTATTTTCTCTTCTTGTCAGAACACTTCCACAATTGGTTTAGAGGTTGATCCTGGCGCAAAAATTAATGGGGAGCTGATTGATACAGCTACAATTAATTCAAGAACGATAAAAGAAGACGATGCTCCTACTTATTCTACAAGTAGTTTCTTAACCCGTTATCCATTAGGCTCCTTAACAGACCCTACTTTTGGAACTACGGATGCTAGTCTGGCTTTTAGCGTGAACTTACCTAACGATGAATATAGTTTTGGTACTAATACTGTTTTAGATTCTGCGGTTTTAGTTTTAAACTACAGCACAGAATTTTACGGAGATAGTACTTCTAATTATAGTCTTGACGTTCACCAATTAAGCAACAACCTTACTAAAGAGAGCTCTTATCTAAGTTCTAAAAGCTATTCAAAATCTCTTACATCTGTAGGAAATTATACCGGCAAGGTTTTCCCTTCCACACCTTATAAGGTTACTGATATTGTAACAGGTGGTCCTGATACATTACACTATGTTTCTCCTCAAATAAGAATAAGGTTAAACAATAATTTTATAACCAATAGCATCCTTAATTTATCTGCCAATAGCTTAAAACGTAATGCTTATTTTCAGGATGCATTTAAAGGGTTACATGTTGAAGTTAACAAAGGCAACTCATCAGGTAAAGGAGGTTTAATGTTCTTTAACTTTGACGCTTCTTCATCTCAAACAGGATTGGTTCTTTATTACAGAAAAAAAACTGATGCTTCATCTACCAGCATTGATACTGTTTCTGTAAGGTTCCCTATTAATGCTTCTGCAAGTTCTGCTGTAGCCACCACATTAAAACATAACTATACAGGCACACCTGTTGATGCTCAGCTTACTGCAGATTCTAAAATACAGTTTACAGAAACCTACTTGCAGCCTTTAGCGGGAGTAAGAAACAAAATATCTTTTCCTTATCTGGCTAAATTCAAAAATGAAATAGGAAAAGTAATTGTGAACCGTGCAGAGCTAGTGATTGATTTAAAATCAGGAACAGATGTATCTCCGTTTAAACCAGCTCAACGCTTAGCGTTATACAGATATGATATTGCCGGGCAACGCCAGAATGTACCAGACAATGATGCCGGCTCTGTTTATGGGGGCGGAGATAAAAGAGCTAACCCAAGTTCTTTTGGAGGTTATTTTAATTCCGTAACCAAGCAATATGTATTTGTGATTACTTCTTATATTCAAGATCTTTTAGACGGAAAAACAGAAGATTATGGTACATTTTTAGCTCCATCACCTTCTTCTGAATTTGTTTTTTCACCTCCGTATAGTACCGGAGCTCGTTCTGTAGTAGGTGCTTTCAAGAAAAGTCCTGGCGCAGGCGATAATGTAATGAAACTCAACATTTATCTCACAAAGATTAAATAGTAATTTTTTCTTTACACAGAATTTGATATTGTCGCCCTAAAGCATAACTTTAGGGCGATTTTTTTAACCAAAAATAGATAACCAAATGTGTGGAATTGTAGGATATATAGGCTTCCGAGAAGCCTGGCCAATCGTATTGAAAGGCTTGAAGAGATTAGAGTACCGGGGCTATGACAGTGCAGGAATTGCCTTACTTAATAAGGGCGATTTAAACATTTACAAAAAAGCAGGAAAAGTTAAAGAATTAGAGCAATATGCCGAAGGCAAAGATCTTGACGGAACTGTAGCTATGGGACACACCAGATGGGCAACCCATGGAGCTCCTTCTGACCGAAACTCCCATCCTCACACTTCTAACAGCGGCAAGCTTAGTATTATACATAATGGCATTATTGAAAATTATGCTACAATAAAAGAAGAGCTTTTAAGCAGAGGTCATCAATTTACCAGCGAAACAGATACCGAAGTCCTCATCCATCTTGTAGAAGAAATTTATAACAATCATGATATAGATTTATTTGAAGCAGTAAGACTGGCTTTAAACGAAGTAAATGGTGCTTATGCCATCGTAATTATGGACAAAGAGCAGCCTGATCAGCTGATTGTTGCAAGAAAAGGTAGTCCCATGGTTATTGGTGTAGGTAAAGGAGAATATTTTATCGCTTCTGATGCTACTCCTATTGTAGAGTACACCAATAACGTGATTTATCTCAATGATAATGAAATAGCTCTTATAAAGCGAGATGATCTAACTGTAAAAAGACTTGATAATGTTATTCAGACGCCATACGTACAGGAGTTAGAGCTAAAATTAGAAATGTTAGAGAAAGGTGGCTTTGAGCATTTTATGCTTAAAGAAATCTATGAGCAACCTCGTTCAATCAAAGATTGTATGAGGGGCCGTATTTATCCCGAAGAAGGAAAAGTACAGTTAGGCGGGATTAAAGATTATGCCGATAAGCTTAAGAACATAGACCGGATTATCATTGTGGCTTGCGGAACCTCATGGCATGCAGGCTTAGTAGGCGAGTACCTGATCGAAGAATATGCCCGTATACCGGTTGAAGTGGAATACGCATCAGAATTTCGATACCGTAATCCGATCATAACCGAAAAAGACATTGTAATTGCCATCTCACAATCAGGAGAAACTGCTGATACCATGGCTGCTATTGAAATGGCCAAAGAAAAGGGAGCAACCATATTTGGTGTTTGTAATGTTGTAGGCGCTTCTATCCCAAGGATTACACATGCTGGCGTTTATACGCACGCAGGTCCCGAAATTGGAGTGGCCTCTACCAAGGCATTTACCGCACAGGTAACTGTACTTACGCTGATGGCTTTTTATATGGCGCAGCAAAAAGGAACAATCAGCAGCTCAAAACTTCGCGAACTACTTACAGAACTGGATTGTATTCCTGAAAAAATACAGGACGCGTTAAAGTCAAATGAGCTGATCAAAACGATCTCAGCTAAGTTTAAAGATTCAAGTAATTGTCTGTTTTTAGGCAGGGGTTATGGTTTTCCGGTAGCATTAGAAGGTGCGCTTAAATTAAAAGAGATCTCTTATATACATGCAGAGGGTTATCCGGCAGCAGAAATGAAACACGGGCCAATTGCATTAATAGATGAAGAAATGCCGGTTATTTTTATTGCTACTAAAAATTCATCATACGAAAAAGTGATTAGCAATATACAAGAGGTTAAAGCCCGTAAAGGTGTCGTAATTGCTATTGTAACTGAAGGTGATGTAGAAGTAAAGCGAATGGCCGACTACTGTATAGAAATACCTGAATCGCAGGAAGCATTCTTACCTTTGCTGGCAACCATACCTTTACAATTATTATCTTATCATATTGCTGTAATGCGAGGTTGTAATGTAGATCAACCCAGAAACCTTGCAAAATCCGTTACCGTAGAATAACAAAAAACCCCCTGAAAATTCAGGGGGTTTTTTGTTATATCTCTTTTGTCTTTCTTATTTTCTACATCCTTTCTATTGCAACCCAAAATAGGTTTTTATAAAATTCTTTACCATGAAAAATGTCCTAAACCAATCAGGAATATAAAATCTAAGTTTAGCGATATATAAATATATTTTTTCAACATGTTTTTCAATCGAAAAATGTAGCACACAACAGTCATTTTTAAATAAAATTTGTGTTACATAATTTTATTGGTTAAGTTTAATACTATTAATCAAACTATTAACTAAACCTAAATTTAAATTTTATGAAAAAACTTCTACAGAGTTTGTTCATTTTGCTATTGGTTACCTCTACGGTAATGGCGCAAAACAGAACAATTACTGGTACGGTTACTTCAAAAGAAGACGGATTACCGATACCCGGAGTAAGCGTAAAAGCAAAGGGAACCAATGTTGGTGTCTCTACAGATCCAAATGGTAAATTCTCCTTATCCATACCTAGATCTGCAACTACTTTAGAGATAACATCCATCGGGTATGACCCCCAAACAGTAGAGATTAATTCCAGAACTGTAATAAACATTTCTTTAACGTCTAACTCTAAGTTGTTAAGCGAGGTAGTTGTTACGGGATATGGGGTGCAAAAAAGAGGAGATGTAACCGGAAGCACTGTGTCTTTAAAAGGTGCGGATATAGCCCAACGACCAACTCAATCATTTGAGCAATCTTTAGGCGGTAGAGCAACAGGTGTTCAAATAACTGTTCCGAGCGGAGTTCTCAATGCCCCTCCTGTATTTAGAATTCGTGGTACAAACTCTATTTCTCTAAGTTCTCAACCTTTAATTGTAGTAGATGGGGTTGTTGCTCAAACCGGAGATTACAGCAGTACAAATGCAGGGGGTAATGCTTTGGCTTCCATTAATCCTAATGATATTGAAACCATTGATATAGCAAAAGATGCAGCTGCTACAGCTATATATGGAAGTAGAGCCGCAAACGGTGTTGTTTTCATTACTACTAAAAAAGGAAAAACAGGAAAACCTTCTGTTTCTTATAATTATTGGTCTGGATGGTCTTCTCCTAACAGATTACCTAAAACATTAGATGCATATCAGTACACAGACTATAAAAATGTTGCTGTGGCCAATGCCTTAGCCATAAGAGCAGGTTCTGTATCTCCGGCAAATACAAAATTCAATCTTAGTTATGATGCTAATGGAAATGTAATCAACACCGATTGGAACGATTATATCTATAGAACCGGTACTTCACAAAATCACACTGTTTCAATTACTGGCGGAACAGAAAACACGAAATATTATTTAGGAGCCGGTTATACCGACCAACAAGGTATTATAAAAAAGAATGATTTTAAAAGAACTAACGTCCTGCTTAATGTAGACAGTAAAATAAATGACTATCTATCTGTAGGGGGTAAGCTTTCATATTCTGATGAACGAAATCTGGCAGCAACCAGTTCAGGATCTTTGTCTGGTGAGGCTTATAGCTCTGCTGGTTTAGGTCGACTAGCCTTAGTAAATGCTCCAAACGTTGCCCCTTATAACAATGATGGGTCTTATAACATTACTCCAACTTACTTAGGAGGAATGAATAACGTATTAGCAAGCAATCAAGCTGGTTTCTTTAATCCGGAATATATAATAAACAATAACCGATCAAATACTTTCATTAGTCACATTCAATCAAATGCATTTGTTCAAGTAAGTCCATTTAAATGGTTAAATCTTAAAACAACATATGGCATAGATAATATCCTTGTTGACAATGATTTATTCTGGGCTCCCTTACATGGAGATGGTTTATCTTATGGCGGATACGCTACAGCCACTTATGGCAAATATAAAAACTGGACCTGGACCAATACCGCCCAGGCATCACAAACCTTTGGTGGAAAACATAATTTCGACCTGTTAATTGGTAATGAGCAACAATCCAGAACAAGTTTGGGCTTTGGTATTAACAGACAGACGTTATCAGATCCGGCTTATGTTGTAGAACAGGCTGGTTACACCACAAACAACTCTACTGGTCAGCTATTAGGTGAAAATTATCTTCTATCTTACTTTGGAAGGCTTAATTACGACTACGATAAACGATACTTTTTAAGTGCCAATATAAGACAAGATGAATATTCGGCATTAGGGGTTAAAAAAGGTACATTCTATGGAATATCTGCAGGATGGGAAGTTACCAAAGAACATTTCTGGGCTTCCAGCAAACTAAGTAACATTTTTAGCAGCTTCAAAATCAGAGGTAGCTATGGTAAAGTAGGAAATGTTTCGGGCATTGGAGACTTTGCAATCTACTCAACCTTTGGTTCGGGATTATATGGAGGAACATCTACATTGCAGTTCTCTTCTGCAGGAAATAATCAATTGACCTGGGAAACCAGTAAGAAAACAGATATCGGAGTTAATTTTGGTGTATTTAAAGACAAGTTAAATGTTGAATTTGCATATTATAAAAATAACATTGACGGATTAATCATTAGTGTACCAGAAGCTCCTTCTGCAGGTCTGCCTACCAACATATTAAAAAACGTAGGCTCAATGTACAATAAAGGATTTGAATTAACCTTAAATGCAACACCTATTCAAAAAGCAGATTTTACATGGTCTTCTTCTTTTAATATTACTTTTAATAAAAACGAGGTTACAGCGTTAGCCCCGGGACTAACCCAAATCACCTATCTAACAGGAAGTGGGACTACAGGCGAAAGTCCAAACAGAACTGCTCCAGGCTATTCAATTGGATATTTATATGTAGTAAACACAGGTGGAACAGACCCAGCCACGGGTCGTAGAATTTTCTATGATGCAACTGGCAGAGCTGTTACTTATCAGCATATTGTACCAACAGGACAAAGCCAATGGACATACCTAAATAATGGTACTGCAGCTCCTGCTATCACCCAAGGAACTGATGCCGTAATGTATAAACCTACCCAACCAAAATCATACGGAGGGTTTGATAATACATTTAGATACAAAGGCTTTGACTTAAATGTTTTATTAACTTATCAGTTTGGAGGATACGTTCACTACGGTACAAATGCCGGCTTACATGATCAACGTTTTTGGAATAATGCTGTTGATGTATTAAACTATTGGAGATCGCCAGGAGATGTTACTGAATTTGTACGTCCGATTTATGGAGATAATGTTTCATACGGAAATACAATTCCATTATCTTGGAATGTGTTTAGCAGCGATTATATCAAGCTTAGAACCATTTCTTTGGGTTACTCATTACCAAAGAATTTTATTAACAAGGCTAAGCTGAGCAATGCACGTTTATACTTAAGCGCAAATAATCTTGCTATGATTACAAGCTATCCAGGTCCTGACCCAGAAGTGTCATCAAATGGAACAGCTTCAGCCGGGCAAGGAAGCGACAGGAATACAGTAGTTAATGCCAAAACATTAACATTAGGAGTTAATTTGACTTTCTAACCAATAAAAAAGCTTTATATGAAAAAGAAAATAATATATATAGGATTGATATGGGGAGCTTCATCTATTCTTTCATCATGTATGAAAGATAAATTGAATCCTGTTCCAAAAACTTCGGTAACAGATGCCTCGGCTTTTGACACCCCCAACAGAATTTCAAGTCAGGTGCTTTCTTTATATAGCGCCTTGAAAGCATCTAATTTTTACGGTGGCCGTTTCATTGTTTATGGAGAAATTCGTGGTGAAGACTACGATATAACTGATCAAAACCTGGTTACTGCTGCCGATGTTTACAATATGAATTTAGCTAATAGTGCTACATCCGTTAAAGGATTATGGTCGCAGGCATACTATACGATTAACTTAGCTAACGTATTTTTAGATGGTATGGCTGCTAAAGGTAACTCAGTAGTAGGAACGGCTTTGGCGGCAAATTATAATGCAGAGGCAAGATTAGTAAGAGCATTGAGTTATTTCAGCCTTTTACAATATTTTGCCAGACCATATGCTGATGGCAATGGCACCAAACCCGGATTACCCTTAAGGTTAACAGGAATTGTGGGCTCTGGATTTTCAGAAAAACCTAAAAGTTCTGTAGATGCTGTTTATAAACAAATTCTTGATGATCTTGATTTTGCAGAGCAAAACTTGCCATCTACAAATTCTAGTGCTTTACTCAATACCACAAGAGCGCATAAGAATACAGCTATCGCTCTAAAAACAAGAGTATATTTAGCTATGCAGAATTATCCAAAAGTTGTGGAGGAGGCAAACAAAATAGTTCCAACTATTGCACCTTTTGTGGCAAAGTCTGGTGTGCCTCATGCTTTACAAAGCAATATTGTCAATGTTTTTAAAACTCCTTACACAACAACAGAGTCAATATTTTCTTTACCGATGTCTTCAACATCAGGCGATTACCCAGGCACTCAAAGCCAAGCCGCATATTACTTTTATAATAATGGGGCAGTAGGATCAGCGCCATACCCATTATTAGCTACGGGTATTGTTTCAAATCCAAACTGGAAAGCCAGCGATGCCAGAAGAAATTTGATTTATAGAAATACGGTTAATGGCCGAGACTACATGGCTAAGTTTACAACTACAAGTCCTCAATATATCGACTACATACCTGTAATTAGATGGGCCGAGGTTTTACTGAATTTAGCAGAAGCCAAAGCAAGAATAAGTACTGTTGCACCAGATATTCAAGCTATTAATTTATTAAATGCAGTAAGACAACGTTCTGATGCAAGTACAACTTTTGCACCGGTTACCTCTGCAGATTTAGTTTCTTTGATTATGACAGAGAGAAGAATAGAACTATTGGGAGAAGGTTTTAGAAATCTTGACGTCACCCGTTTATTACAAACTTTTCTGGCAAAAGGAGGAGCACCAGCGGTTGGACCTACTGAAGCAGCTTATATATGGCCAATGTCTTCAGATGAAATTCTTTTAAATCCTGCAATAAATCGTTAGGTTTTCTTAAAAAAAACAGGCACTTGAATATTTAAGTGCCTGTTATAATTAACAGTTATGAAATCTTTATTCGTCTGTTTTCTTCTATTTATTTCATGGAATCTGGTTAAAAGCCAAGATATGATTTATTATAAAGGCGTTGAAGGCACTCCATTACGAGCAATTAATTATGAAGAGGTTATAGGATCTCCTTACTATATTAATAACGGAGGGTATAAAACAGGAAGAGTTTATATGTCATCAAATTTAGTTTATGAGAAAGGATTATTGCTTAGATACAATCTTCTTACTGATGAATTAACATTCAAATATGAAAAAGATGCTGAGATGAAATTTACACAAAGGCCTCTTTCATTCATTCTTTTTTTTGACAATAATGGCAAGAATGCCTTTTTTTCAAGAGGCTTCGTTTCTAAGAAAGATCCAAAAGGAGAAACCTTTTATCAGGTACTCGTTAACAGGAAGTTCAAACTTTTAAAGTTGGCTAAAAAATATATTCAGGAAAGAACAGATTATGGAAAAACAACTCCTACAAAAACTATCCAAACTTTTGTAAAGTATTATCTGTACGATGACAAAAATAATATGACAGAAATAAATGATTATAAAAGTTTTTTCAGGTTATCTGACAAGCTAAAATATTATGCTCAACAAAAAGAAATGAATAGCAACACAGAAGATAATTTTATAGAATTAGCCGACTATTATAATGATCTTCAATAAAACCAAGCAATTAACGTTAATCAATAGTTGATAATTAATTAGGGATATCATATTTGATATCCCTTTTCTTTTTAATTCTCTATAATAGATAGACCATATACAAACAAGCAGCAGGAACTTATGTACCTGCTGCTTGCTTATTACATTAATCCAGATGATTAGGATTCATTAAAACGGTAAATCTCCGTCATCTATCGTATCACTGTAAACTTCATCCTGTTTGGGTTGAACCCCATTGCTACCTGCAGGTTCAAAATCGCTCTTTCTGCCTAACATGGTAAAGTTTTCGGCAACAACCTCCGTAACATATCTTTTTACTTTTTCCTTGTCTTCAAAAGAGCGCGTTCTTAATTTTCCTTCAATATAAACCAGTTTACCTTTTTGAAGATATTTAGCGGCTACTTCTGCCAGCCCTCTCCATAAAACAATATTGTGCCATTCTGTTTGTTCAACCCTCTTACCTTCTTTATTGAATGTTTCTGAGGTAGCTAAGGGGAAACTGGCTACTGTTACCCCGCCTTCCAAGTGCCTAACTTCGGGGTCTTTGCCCAAATGGCCTACTAAAATAACTTTGTTGATACCTGACATAATTATATTTGATTATTCTACATACTTCTTCAAAAAGACACTTATGGGCTTAGGCATAGGAAGCGTTTTTAGTTCCTCCTCACTCACCCATTTTATTTCTGCCTGTTTATTAAAGTTAACAATATAATTGTCTAATGCAAAAAATTGAACATATATAATTTGGTGGGTAAGTTGATGTTTAATTTGATCTAATAACCTGTAAGAAGCATTTTTTCCAAAAAGATCACTTACTTGCTTTTGCAAAGAATTTTCTTCGTTGCTTTCCAAACCCGTTGTTTCAATAAGAGGCAGATCATATAAATGTTGCCATACATCTCCCGGACTACGATGCCGCATTAAGATCTTATCTCCATCTAAACACAGAAAATAGTTAAATCTGCGCTCTTTAACCTTTATTTTCTTTTCTTTAAGTGGTAAAACCGCTACTTTTTTATGAGTGAAAGCATAACAGCTTTGCTGTAGTGAACATACGTTACATAAAGGTTGTTTAGGTTTACAGTGCAGCGCACCAAATTCCATGATGGCCTGATTGTACACAGATGCAGGTTGATCTTCTATTAAGGATTGTGCCAAGGCATTGACCTCTTTCTTACCTTCAGAAGAATTGATTGCTTTTTCAACGCCAAAATATCGCCCCAAAACCCTCGATACATTTCCATCAACCACAGCTTTCGCTTCATTACTTGAAAAAGAAGCAATAGCAGCAGCAGTATAATCACCAACTCCTTTTAGCTTAATCAGTTCATCATATCTCTTTGGAAAAATGCCATTATGCATTTCCATTACGATTTTAGCTGTAAACAGCATATTTCGCCCACGTGAATAATAACCAAGGCCCTGCCACAATTTCAATATCTGTTGTTCTGTTGCTGCAGCAAAATCGGCAACCGTTGGATAGTGCGCTAAAAACCTGTTAAAATAAGGCAATCCCTGATCTACACGGGTTTGCTGTAATATAATTTCTGAAAGCCAGATTGTATATGCATCGTTGGTATGCCGCCAAGGCAAATCACGTTTATTGTCCTTATACCACTTAATAATTTCGTCCTGAAAAACCATTTGATAAAAATACAACCATTTACATGCTTTTCGCCAAAACTTGCAATAATATGAGATATACATTGTAAATAAATTATCTTTTATTTTCCTATCTCGTTAAAAAGCAATACTTTTGCATCCCCAAAACACATATAAATAAGAAAAACACACAATAATTTTTTAATATTTAGAAAAGATGACTAAAGCGGATATTATTGCAGAGATTTCAGCAAAAACAGGAATTGAAAAAGTTGACGTACAGGAAACTGTTGAAGCGTTCTTTAAAGTAATTAAAAACAGTATGATTGGTGGCGAGAACGTATACGTAAGAGGATTTGGAAGCTTTGTAGTTAAAAAGAGAGCACAAAAAACTGCAAGAAATATTTCTAAAAATACTGCAATCATTATTCCTGAGCACTTTGTACCAAGCTTTAAACCTGCAAAAGTTTTTGTTGACAAAGTAAAAAACAACACTAAAAAAGTTAAAGCCGAAGCTTAATTAAACAGTACTTATCATGAACAAAATCCGTAAACAACAAATAATTATTATTGGGGCAGTTATATTGCTTATAGGATTCTTGTTTACCCGTGACATTAAAGGATTGGTTAAAGAGAAGGAGGAAACTCCTGCTGCTACAGCCGCTCCACAACCTGTTGCTGCACAAATAGATTTACAATCTGTTTCTGCAACAGCCAAAAACCTAATTAGTAATGCTACTGCTAAAGAGATTACATCTTTAGAAGATGCTTACAAATCTGCTTCGGGAGCAGAAAAATTAAAATTAGGCAAGCAATTAGCTCAAAAATGGGACGATTTAGAGCAATCTGCTCCAAGCGCTCTTTATTTAGAACAAGTTGCACAAAATGAAAGCTCTTTAAACAATTGGGTTTTAGCTGGTGAGCGTCTTTTAAAGGCTTTTGACAATACACAGGATAGCCTTGTAAAACCCGCTATGCTGCAAAAAGCGAATTTAGCTTTTGAAAAAGCAATCAGTATAGACTCAGCCAGTGCAGACGCAAAAACCGGATTAGGGATTACCATCGTAAATGGAATGGGAGCTCCTATGCAAGGTATTGCAATGTTAATGGATGTGGTTAAAAAAGACCCTAAGAACTTTAAAGCAAACATGAATTTAGGCACTTTCGCCTTAAAATCAGGTCAGTTTGACAAGGCAGTAACAAGATTTGAAAATATTATAAAAGATATTAAAGCAACTCCTGATGCCTATTTTTACCTGGGAACAGCCTATGAGAATTTAGGGAAAAACCAGGAAGCAATTGACGCTTATCAACACAGTAAAAAATTAGCGGCAAACCCTACCTTATCTAATTTCATAGATAAAAAGATTGCTGAACTAAAAAAATAAAATTTAATTAACAGATTAATAAAAAAATTAAACCCTTAAAATTATGCCAAGCGGTAAAAAAAGAAAAAGACATAAAATGGCTACGCACAAACGTAAAAAACGTTTAAGAAAAAACAGACATAAGAAAAAATAGTTTAACTATTTTTATGTATTAGCCACAAATGAATGCTTATCAATATGTAGCATTCATTTGTGGATTCTGTGTTTTTTAGTCCATACGTTAATACGTGCTTAGCACCTTAAAATCTATAGCTTTTGGTAAAAGAATTAATTATCGATTCAACTCCGGCAGGAGTAACCATAGCTTTAATTGAGGATAAGCAACTTGTAGAACTCCACAAGGAACACGTTAATAATAATTACGCCGTTGGCGATATTTATTTAGGTCGCATCAAAAAAATTATGCCCGGCCTTAACGCTGCGTTTGTGGATGTTGGTTATGACAAAGATGCGTTTTTGCATTACTTTGATTTAGGCCCTCAGGTTCAATCTTTAATAAAGCTAACTAAGATTAAGCGAAACGGCACAGTAAACGGCACTTTACTAGATAACTTTAAATTAGAAGACGACATTGATAAAGCAGGAAAAATATCTGATGTTGTTAACAAAAACTTAGTTATTCCGGTACAAATTGCTAAAGAACCTATTTCTACAAAGGGACCCAGGCTAAGCTCTGATCTTTCTATTGCAGGAAGACACATCGTTTTAGTTCCTTTTTCTAATACAATATCTATTTCAAAAAAAATAAAAAGCAATACAGAGCGTAATCGGTTAAAAAAGATTATTGAAAGTATTAAGCCTAAAAATTTTGGAGTAATTATTAGAACGGTTTCTGAGGGAAAAGGCGTTGCCGAGCTTCAAAAAGACTTGCAGGACTGCGTTTCAAAATGGGAAAGCTTTATGAAAAAGCTTCCGGATGCAGAACCTTCCAAAAGAGTTTGGGGCGAGATGGATAGAACATCTACCTTAATCAGGGATATCTTAAACACTGATTTTGCAAACGTTTACGTAAACGATGCATTATTGTTTGAAGATATAAAATCTTATGTACATGAAATTTCTCCAGAGATGGAGAAAATTGTTAAACTGTACAAACATAAAGAGCCAATTTTTGATCATTTTGGCGTAGAAAAACAAATAAAAAACGGTTTTGGTAAAACCGTAAATTTAGCCGGAGGCGCTTATCTGGTTGTTGAACACACCGAAGCTTTACATGTAATAGATGTAAACAGCGGAAACAGAACGGCCAGCAAAGAAAATCAGGAAGAAAATGCGCTTCAGGTAAATAAAGAAGCCGCTAAAGAAATTGCCAGACAGTTGCGCTTACGTGATATGGGAGGTATTGTTGTGATAGATTTCATAGACATGCACAAACCCGCTAACAGAAAGCTGCTGTTTGATCACCTCAAAGAGCTGATGTTATTAGATCGGGCAAAACATACTATTTTGCCACCAAGTAAATTTGGTCTGGTCCAGATAACAAGGCAAAGAGTTAGACCTGAAATGAACATTGTTACGGTTGAAAAATGTCCAACCTGCGATGGAACGGGAGAAATTAAAGCAAGTATTGTTTTAATGGACGATATTGAGAGCAACTTAAGCTACATTTTGCGTGAGCAGAATGAGAAAAAAGTAACGCTTTGCGTTCATCCTTATATAGAGGCCTATATTAAAAAAGGATTATTTTCATTGCAATGGAAATGGTTCGTTAAGTTTGGTAAATGGATAAAAGTTAAACCTGTAAGCTCTTATCATTTAACAGAATTTCGCTTTATCTCGTCTAAAGACGAAGAAATAAAACTGTAATCTGGTTACATAAATAAAAAGTCTGGTTTTCTATGAATGGAACCAGACTTTTTTGTGATGTAAGCCTATCCAAAGCGTTTTCTAGATAGGTAAAAATTAACTTAAGTTGTTTTAGGCGAATCACATAAAACTTCACAGATAAACAGATCAGATGTGAGTGGACAACATCCCTTACAGTCAGGTTTATCAAGGCAATATGATGGTGGATAACCATTTCCTCCCTTTACTTTTTTCATCTCAGATTTGCTGAGTAGATTTGCTTTGTTCATTGTTCAAGTTTTAATTTAGGTTAGGTTGTTTTTTTACCACGTAAAAACATAAAACGATATGATTTAACAACATCATACTTGTTGGCTCAAGTGTTCGCATGCACTTGCTCAAGCCTTTGAACCAAATAATTCTGGTCTCAAAAGAATTGATATTCTTTAAGTTAGTAAATATTTAGTGAATAAGAAAGAGTTAAGTTACAGCCTCTTGAATAAGACTAATTTTCTAATACTCTGTTTCTTGCCAGTAAACAAGCTCCCCAAACCCCAGCCTGTTCATTCAATTCGGTAATCTTTATCTGGGTATCATTATTGACCAGGCTTGACGAGTATTTTCTCAATGCCGTTTTTAAGGGCAACAACAGATTTTCTCCGGCAGCAGTTAATTTACCGCCTAATACCACTAACTCAGGATTAAAAATATTAATTAGCGAAGCAATGCTTCTACCTAATTTTCCTGCCATTTCTGCAACAAGTTCGATAGCCAGCACATCATCGTTATAAATAGCTTCTAAAATATCATCTATTTCAAGGTTTCCCTGCTGATATTTATCGGATAAAATAGATGCCGATCCTTTATCGATACGCTGTTTAAACTGGTTCAAAAGCGCCCATCCCGAAACCTCTGTTTCCAAACAACCTTTTTTACCACAACGACAGATCACTTCATTATCAAAGGCAGGAACATGTCCAAACTCACCTGAAAACCCGGATTTACCGTAGTATAGGGAACCATTGATGATAATACCCACTCCCAAACCATAGTCTATATTCAGGAATAACATATCTTTCTCTGTTGTAACAACGCCACGGGCAAATTCTCCATAACACATCGCTCTCGAATCATTTTCTATAAAAACCCGCATGTCTAACTTTTGTGAAAGGATGATATCTAAGGGTTCATTATAAAAATTAAACAGGTTATGACTCTTTCCTGAAATCTGGTTAATCCGCCCAAATAAGCTAATTCCGACAGCTAATAGTTTTTCTTTAGGTAGGTTACTTACTTTGATAAAGTCCAGAATGATATCGCATAACTCATTTAATCCTTTTTCTGTGTTAGATGCCCGATAAGACACTTTATCTTTAAAATACACTAGGTTTTTTTGTAAGTCTAAAACCGCAAATTTGATATGGTCATTTTTAATATCTACTCCTAGAAAATACCCTGCTTCGCCAGCTAAACCATAAACATTAGGCTTTCTGCCACCGCTTGATTCTTGTTTGCCATAGTCTTTAACCAGTCCCAGTTCAACCAGATCATTCAGTACATCTATAATTTTTGGCGTACTTAAGCTCAACTGTGTCTTCAGATCTGCTATGGTAGCATTGCCATATCTGCTAAAATAAGCGATAACTGCTTTTTTTAGCGTTATGGTCTTATAAGCCACTCCAGAAATACTATCGTTATTAATTTCAGTAAAGCGTTTCATTCTGCCTGATTTTCTAAACAAAAATAAGATATAAATTTAAGGCCGGTATGTAAAATAAGTAATGATTTGTAAAGGCAATAGAGTAAATTCGTAAGCTAAACGAGCAATTAAACTTTAAAAAATAATTTCAATTGGCTAAAACAAAAACAGCATATTTCTGCCAAAGTTGCGGTTATGAGTCGGCTAAATGGCTTGGAAAATGCCCTGTCTGTTCACAATGGAATACTTTTGTTGAAGAAATCATCGAAAAATCAGCAAATGTACCTACATGGAAATCGGCAAGTGGTACACAGCGCTTAAATAAGCCTAATCGCCTAGATGAAATTCGCAGTGCGCAAGAGGAACGCATGCCTACCGGTAATGCAGAACTTGACCGTGTTTTAGGTGGCGGACTTGTAGCAGGATCTGTAACATTAATTGGTGGAGAACCGGGTATCGGCAAATCTACTTTAATGTTGCAACTGGCCTTAAATATACACCATGCAAAGGTGCTCTATATTTCGGGCGAAGAAAGCGAGCAGCAAATCAAGATGCGTGCAGAACGCATAACCCAAACAACCAACACCAATTGCTATATTCTTACAGAAACTTCTACTCAGAACATATTCAAGCAAATAGAGCAATTAGAGCCTAATGTGGTGATTATCGATTCTATACAAACCTTACATTCATCACATATAGAATCTACTCCGGGCAGTGTTTCTCAGGTTCGTGAATGCACCGCCGAACTGCTGAAATTTGCCAAAGAAACTTCAACACCTGTTTTCCTAATTGGCCATATTACCAAAGACGGTGCTATTGCCGGTCCAAAAATATTGGAGCATATGGTTGATACGGTTTTACAGTTTGAGGGCGACCGTCATCATATTTACCGCATTTTGCGCTCTATCAAAAACCGTTTTGGTGCTGCTGCAGAACTTGGCATTTACGCCATGCATGGCAATGGTCTCCGTGAGGTTTCAAATCCATCTGAAATACTGCTTTCTCAACGCGAAGAAGAATTAAGCGGGATTACCATTGGCGCTACTTTAGAAGGCGCAAGACCTATGCTTATCGAAACTCAGGCTTTGGTTAGTAACTCGGCCTATGGTACGCCTCAAAGATCAGCGACTGGTTTTGACACCAGACGTATGAATATGCTTTTAGCCGTTCTGGAGAAAAGATGTGGTTTCAGGCTGAGCATAAAAGACGTTTTCCTGAATATCGCAGGAGGTATAAAGGTTGAAGACCCTGCCATTGATTTAGCCATTATCGTTGCCATTATTTCTTCGCATGAGGATATGCCTGTATCATCAAAAATATGCTTTGCTGCCGAAGTAGGTCTTTCAGGTGAAATCAGAGCAGTAAACAGGATAGAACAGCGTATAGCCGAAGCAGAGAAATTAGGATTTGATAAGATCTTTATTTCAAGTTATAATGTTAAAGGCTTTGATAAAAACAAGTACAAAATCCAGCTCGTTACAGTTGCGAAAATAGAAGAAGTATTTGCGGCCTTATTTGGCTAAGTTATTTTAAAACAAGACTTTTCTGGCAAAGTATAATTCTGTTTGTTCTTATTTAGAAGGATTTTAAATATATTTGACTGATTAACATAATTCGGAAAAATGAAAAAGATTATTTTAAGTGCAATATTCTGTGCTTTTGCAACTTTTGCTTTTGCACAAGACGCTTTTCAGGGCCAAGCATTTGGTGAAGGCGTAAAAAAAGGTGGTGAAATTACGGCTGATAAAGTAGATGCTACTTTAGGCAAAGGCAATAAAGCCGACATGAAAGTTGTTGGAGAAGTTGTTTCTGTTTGCAAGAAAAAAGGTTGTTTCATGAATCTGAAAATGTCTAATGGCGAAACTATGCGTGTAGAATTTAAAGATTATGCATTTTTTATGCCTAAAGATATTGAGGGTAGAAAAGTAGTTATTGATGGTTTTGCAGAAAGAAAAACAACATCTGTTGAAGATTTGAAACACTATGCTGAAGATCAGAAAAAATCTGCTGAAGAAATTGCTAAAATTACCCAACCTAAAAAAGAAATTATTTTCGAAGCTAAAGGCGTTGTTCTTTTAGACAAATAAAAGCTAAGGTTTATATCATCTAAAAAGGCAGGAAAATTTCCTGCCTTTTTTATTTCTTAATCCTCATCACTACCCGGCAATGAGCCTGATCCCGAATACGCTCCTTTTCTGATAATAGGCATTTTCAGGTATTTATATAAATCATCTAAGTGCATTAAACTGCCGTTAGTTAGATTACCCAAAAAGATTACTACAATATCTTTATCTAAATCTCTTACATAAATATGTCTGAAACCATGCCACCAGCCGGTATGGTAAACTACTTTATCCATATTTTTGCCATCAAACATACGCCAGCCATAACCGTAATTAAAATGTCCGTTTACAGGTTTGTTTCTGCCAACATAAGCAGAATCTAAGCTTTTATTAGAAAGAAGTCTTTCATTTCTAAGGTACTTATCATACAAAACCAGATCATGCAAGGTGCTGTAAATTCCTTTATCGCCAACTGGCCCGTCTAAAAAGTTTTGCGCAACTGAGTATTTCCATATTTTATCATGGCCAACCACATCTACAGGTATCTTTTCATACTCTGCCTTAGAATAAACATGCGTATTTTTCATCCCCGCAGGTTTAAAAATATTTTCGGCCATATACTGAGAATAGCGCATACCTGTAACTTTTTCGATAATAGCGCCTAAAACCATATAGTTAGAGTTATTGTAGTGGAACCTGTTATCGGGTTTTACATAAGGGTTAGGTTTACGCTCGGCTATAACTTTCATCACTTCCTCATTGGTAATCCCTTTTTTCATATCACGTTTTTCCTTACGCCATATATCATCAATAAAATAAACGTAGTTCATCATACCACTACGGTGGGTAAGCAATAATTTTATCGTAATACCCTCATAAGGGAAGTTAGGAAAGAATTTTTTAACATTATCATTAAGGCTAAGTTTACCTTGCTCTACCAGTTGCATAATGGCCACTCCGGTAAAGGTTTTGGTAATAGATGCCAGTTCAAATTCTGAGTTGATCTTTAAGCTATCGCGATGCAAATAATCTGCCCAGCCTTTTGCCCCCTGATAAATGATCTTGCCTTTCCTGGCCACTAAAGCATTCCCATTAAATCCGTATCTTTTGTGCAGGTTCTCGACGAATTCTGCTATCCATTTATCTTCATTCTTTTTATCGTAAACTAATAATAAACTATCGGCTTTATCATCTTCTTTTACTCTTACTTTTTTATCGGCGGCCTTTTTCTTCTCTTTTTCTTCCTTACTGGTACATGCTACAACAGAAAATATACTCAGTGCAATTGCCGCAGCAACAAATCTAATCCTCATTGATACTGGTTTTCTAAAGTTAAAGCCCGAAAAATAAGCATTATTAAACGGTATCGGGGAAAAGAGTTTTAAACATTCTCTGTTGTTTTATTCCTCTCATTTTATCACAAAGTAAATACAGTTTAAATTGCCATATCCGTTCTAAAATATTTAAATTTGGCTAAAAATATAAGATCATGAGTTTCAGAATAGAACACGATACAATGGGCGAAGTTCAGGTTCCTGCAGATAAATATTGGGGTGCACAAACTGAGCGTTCGCGTAACAATTTTAAAATTGGGCCTGAGGCTTCTATGCCTAAAGAAATTATCCATGCTTTCGGCTATCTTAAAAAAGCTGCAGCATTGGCAAATAATGAACTAGGCGTGCTTTCTAAGGAAAAAACAGACCTGATTGCAAAAGCTTGTGACGAGGTAATTGCCGGACAGTTGGATGATCAGTTTCCTTTGGTAATCTGGCAAACCGGATCGGGTACGCAAAGCAATATGAATGGTAATGAGGTAATCGCGAACAGAGGCCATGTATTAAACGGTGGTAGTTTAGCCGATGATCAAAAAATCCTTCATCCAAACGATGATGTAAACAAATCTCAATCATCTAATGATACTTATCCAACAGCCATGCATATCGCTGCTTACAAACAGGCAGTAGAGATTACTATTCCGGGATTAGAAAAACTTAGAAATACCTTAGCCGCAAAAGCTGCTTCGTGGAGCAATATTGTAAAAACCGGCCGTACACACTTTATGGATGCAACTCCCCTAACTTTAGGTCAGGAGTTCTCTGGTTATGTACAACAGATAGATAATGGAATACGAGCCATTAAAAATGCGCTTGAGATGATTAGCGAGTTAGCTCTTGGCGGTACTGCTGTTGGAACCGGACTAAATACCCCTAAAGGTTATGATGTATTGGTTGCGAAAAAGATTGCAGAATTAACTGGATTGCCTTTTGTTACTGCTCCAAACAAGTTTGAGGCTTTGGCGGCTCATGATGCTATGGTTGAGCTTTCTTCTGCCTACAAACGCGTTGCGGTTTCTTTAATGAAAGTGGCAAATGATATCCGTATCTTAAGTTCTGGTCCTCGTTGTGGTATCGGCGAAATCATTATCCCCGATAATGAACCTGGGTCTTCTATCATGCCTGGAAAAGTTAATCCTACGCAACCAGAAGCTTTAACAATGGTTTGTGCGCAGGTAATGGGTAATGATGTAGCTGTAAGTATAGGTGCCAGCAATGGTCATTTTGAGCTTAATGTATTTAAACCTGTTATTGCAGCTAATGTATTGCAAAGCGGCCGTTTAATAGGCGATGCCTGTGTATCATTTAATGATAAATGTGCCGTTGGTATTGAACCTAACGAACCTGTAATTAAGCAGCATTTAGAAAACTCCTTAATGTTAGTTACTGCATTAAATACCCATATTGGCTATGAGAATGCGGCTAAAATTGCTAAAAAAGCACATAAAGAAAATAAAACTTTGCGTGAAGCGGCTATTGAATTAGGCTTATTAACCGATGAGCAGTTTACTGCCTGGGTTAAGCCTGAAGATATGGTTGGCAGCTTAAAATAAAAAATATCTTTAAAGCATGGTTGTTATTAAAACAACCATGCTTTAATTTCATCACAGCGTAGCATTATTTATTTCTTAGGTTAAATGTGTAAAAAGTATATCTTCATTTTTTTAGTTGGCATAACGGCTTTAGCATGCAGGCGCATGCCTAATGTACAAGGTAAAGGAGAAACTTTTTTACAAGGCATATGGCAGCAGGATAGCGTAGCTCACGCTGAAAAGCTCCTGTCATATACTACCCATCGGTTAAAGTTTACCTGCGACTCTTTTTACGTTGATTTTGTAACTCATTCTAAAGAGAATTACTATGAAGATTCATGCTTTAACAATGGCGTGTGGAAAGAGTATGCAAAGGGAACTTATCTGGTAAAAAATGATACCTTAACTCTTGTTGGCGACTTTACCAAAGCAAACTATAAACAAAAGGTTAGCGGTTGCTACCGGACGGGGAGATATATCAACGAATTTAAAATTAAGAACTGGTCAGCTAAACAGCTTGCTCTTGAAGACTTGAACAGTCATAATCCATTAAGTTTTACCCTACGTGAACAAATAATCTGCGTACCAAAAGAATTATAATCTTAACCATAAAAAATGAAACTGATTAAAAAATTAATTTTTGTAGCTGTGCTAACTTATTTACCATATGCTGCAAATGCATGGGGTTTATTAGGGCATCGCATTGTAGGCGAAATAGCTGAATCTTATTTAAACCCTAATGCCCGAAAAGCCGTTAAAGAAATTTTAGGTTCTGAAAGTATGGCTATTACGGCCAATTGGCCAGATTTTATCAAATCTGATTCAAGTTATAATTATTTAAGCTCATGGCATTACGTTAACCTACCTGAAAATTTAGACAAAATTGGGGTTAATAATTACCTTGAGAACATGACAGAAGCAAACATTTACAACAAGACTAATGAAATGATTGCCCTGTTAAAAAACAAGCAAACTCCGGCAGCTCAAAAGCTTTTGGCTTTACGTATGTTGATACACTTAGTAGGCGATATGCATCAGCCTATGCATACTGCCCGTAAGGAAGATTTAGGTGGTAATCGGATTACGGTTAACTGGTTCGGACAAAAATCTAACCTGCACCGCGTATGGGACGAACAGCTAATTGATTACCAGCAGTTAAGCTATACAGAATATACAAAAGCAATTAACAGCCCTACAACAGCACAACTTGCTGAATGGAAAAAAGGAAACATCAAAGATTATATTTTTGAATCTTACGAAATCTGCAATAAAATTTATGCTACAGGCATTAAAAATGACGACAAGTTGAGTTATAGATATAATTTTGACTGGATTTCTACGGTTAACTCTCAGTTGTTAAAAGGTGGTATAAGACTGGCTAATATCTTAAATGGGATTTATGGTTAAACACAATGCATAAAAAAACAAAAAGCTGCCCTTTTCGGAGCAGCTTTTTGTTTTTAAAGGGTAGGTTCTATTTTCTATATGGAAAGTTCCTTGATACTTTTCTCATCATTCTCTCTATCAGATCATCTGTTGAGCTAAAAACACTATCATCCATTGTTTTAAAGAATCTCCATAACAATTCTCCATTTGAGCCATTATTTACAGTCATGGTTAGAGTTCCAGAACCTGTTTTCCCACCAAAGCCTCCAAACAAAACAGCAGAGGCAATTGCTCCGGCTTCACTTTTACTTTGTTCCTGTTCAAATTTACCACCAATTACCGCATCAACACCTAATATTTTTGCTATTTCATCTTTAGTATATTCATCCAGTTTATCTAAGATTCCAGATTTCTTAAGAAGTATATTCGTTTTATCCACATCCTGAAAATCAACAGAATAATCATTTTTCTTTCTTAACAAAAAAGTATACATGCTGGATTGTATATTTTTTGCCATTGCCAGTTCTTGCTGATGGTTTCCTTCTGGGCTATAATTTTTAGGTTGTTTTTTGTAGGTGATTTTAGTTTCGAAAGGTAATATAGCAACTAGCTTCTGAGTAGAAATTGCTTCTTTTAAGTCCTTAGCTTCGTAAATTTGCTTGCTTCCTTCAAATTGTGAGAATGCTTTTAATGATGTTAAGGTAAAAATTAATAATAATAGTTTTTTCATAAAAATTGATCTTAAATAATTTGTTGGGTTATAATTGTTTGTTATTTATTTGATAATGCAATAGACATCCTTCTTTACTTAAAAACAGTAAAGCAAATACATGAAGGATAAACATATAAATGTTTATAAGAAAGAAGTTTTTGACTTGCCTGAATATTTGTATTGAGCATTATAGAGCCTTAATTCTGATTCTTTTCTAACAGATTGTTTATCAGGGCGCAAACATAACACTTTTTTGTTTAAAACAAATGGTTGTGACAGGATATTTTATAAGAAAATAAGGTCTTGATTTAGATTTTAATTTAAAGATTTGAGTGCTTAGACCACTCTGATCAATAGGCCTTTCAAGTATTCTCCTTCCGGAAAAGAAAGTCGAATTGGATGGTCTTCGGGTTGACAGAACTGCCTGATCACCTGTATTTCTTTGCCTGCATCTAAAGCTGCCCAAGCCAGAACTTGCTTAAAGCTTTCTATATCCATAGCTCCTGAGCAAGAGAATGTAGCTAGTAGGCCTCCTTTTTCTAAAAGCATTAACCCTCTTCTATTGAGATCTTTGTAGGCCCTTGCTGCACGGTCTAATGCCGATCTTGAAGGCGCGTATTTAGGAGGATCTAAGATTACCACATCAAACTTTCGTTCTTTATCTCCAAATATTCTAAGTTGCTTGTTCACATCATTTTGAATAGCCGTATGTTTATCGGCTTGAAAATGATTTAAGCTAATATTTTGATTCAATGTTTGTATAGCTAAGGCAGAGCTATCTACACTGGTAACCGCTTTCGCTCCTTGCTGTAAGGCATTTAAGGTAAAACCTCCGCTGTAACTAAAGCAATCTAATACGGTTTTACCTTCCACATATTCTGCTAATATTCTTCGGTTATCACGTTGATCACAATAAAATCCTGATTTTTGTCCTTCGGCAATATTGATATGGTATAAAATGCCATTCTCTTTTACTTCAATAAATTCAGGAGGATTTTCTCCCCATAGCAAACCATTTTCGGCTTCTATACCTTCATGTGTACGGGCGGTAGCGTCACTTCTGTCGAATATCCCTTTAGGTTGCAGGAGATCTACTAAAACTTCAATAATAACGGGTTTCGCTTGTTCTATACCAGAACTTAAGATCTGTACGGATAGAAAGTCTGCATATTTATCTACAATTAAGCCTGGTAAAAAATCTGCTTCGCTAAAAATTAATCTGCAGGCATTGGTTTGAGGATTGTGCAAAACATGAGTTCTTGCTTTTATGGCATTCTTTATTTTTTCATAATACCAGTTTCTGTCTATTTTTTTGTCCTCGTTCCATTCAATCAAGCGTACTGCTACTCTAGACTGGTCATTAAAGAATCCGTAAGCTAAAAAATCGCCATTAAAAGCTATTACTTTTACAATATCTCCGTTTTCAGGGCTACCTTTTACTTTTTCCAGCGCTCCTGAAAATACCCATGGGTGCATTTGCAGAACTGCTTTTTCTTTACCTTTTTTCAGCTTAACTTCTACCATGCGGCAAAGTTAACATTTTAGGTTTAGGCTCAGGTATATGTTTCCAAAGAATTCGTCTTATTTTTGGCTTTAAATGGCTCGTATTTAATCGATAATGATTATATCCCAACCACGTCTTTCTTTTTTTTCTGCTTCATACTTTTAGGTATAATCGCCAGGATTTCATCCTTCAAAGCTTGCAGCATACGTCTTTTCACAAAACTTTTATGGGTTACCAGGCCAATTTCACGTACCGGTTCTGGTGATTTAAAATATCGGACTTTATTGAGTTGTTTGGTATTCAGATCTCTCAATGCCAATGCAGGTAAAAGTGTAGTGCCTTCGTTCACATCTACCATTCTAATAAGTGTTTCTACACTACCCGTATTATAGGTTAAAGTTTGCGGCTTATTATTTTTAGTGGTGCGGCAGATGTTTAAAACCTGCGAACGCATGCAATGCCCCTCGTTAAGCAGCCATATATTTTCCTCATCAAAATCATGTGCATCAATAGCCTTTTTCTTATATAACTTGCTGTTTTTACTAATATAACCCACAAAGTTTTCATAAAATAAAGGATATTCTTCAAGATTAGTATCTATCAACGGAGTGGCCAATATACCACAGTCTATTACACCGGTTTTCAAGTGATGAATAATATCATCTGTAGTGTATTCCCATATATATAATTTTAAATCGGGATACTTAGCCAACATTACAGCAATAACTTCGGGCAATAGATAAGGCGCTATAGTTGGAATAATACCAATTTTAAGTTCTCCTGTAATTTCCTGTTGCTGGTTATTGATGATTTCTTTTATTTTCTGATTTTCCTGTAAAACAATTCTGGCCTGCTGAATAATCTGAGTACCAATTTCAGTAGGCACAACGGGCTGCTTACTGCGGTCAAAGATTTTTACATTTAAAAACTCTTCCAGTTTCTGGATTTGCATACTCAGCGTAGGCTGAGTTACAAAGCATTTTTCTGCCGCACTAACAAAGCTTCTGTAAGTATCTACAGCAACGATGTATTCAAGTTGAACTAAGGTCATATAGTTAAAATTGATAGTCTGTTTACTACATTATAAATTTATAAAATATTATCGTAAATAATATATAACAGACCAATTATACCGTCAGAACTCAGTAAATATTCATGATTTCAAAGATAAAATAGAGCACTAAAAATACTCATTTTTAAGTATTTGATCGACTTGAAACTAGCCCTAACTTTAAGATATCAATAATTTTTATGAATATGAAAACAAGCAAAACATTATTTCTATTAACAGCAACCTGCCTTTTCGCATCTGGATGTGAACTGTTTGAGGCAGAGCCTGAAGAAGAAAAAAAAGTGGATAACTCTACTTACACCTACACTTACACTTGCCCAACAGGCCGGACAAACACTGTTCAAATTCCTAATCGTTTATCAGCCACTTGCAAAAGAAATTGGGAGTATTATGCCCGTACCTATGGTTGCAATGATGCCGATAATTTTTCTGAAGCAAATAGAAGAAAAGCAGAATGTCCATAAGATTTTTAACCATTGCATTACTTTGCTTAATTGGGAGTAGTGCAAGCTCGCAAATTAAACTCACATCAGGGCAATATACTACTGAGGATGGCTATTATACGGTTACGATCAATTTTACCGACAAGGAACTTACCTTAATTGAGCCCAATCGTACTTCGGTGTACCATAAGCTTGAAGGAAATGTATTTCAGTTTATTCATCCTACCAACAAAATCGATTACAGGATAGAAGTGACCAGCCCAACAACCATACAAACCTTTAAGCCAGCAGTTAATAGTAGCCGTTATACCCTTACACTCAACAGTAAAAACGCGACAGCTTCCAATGAGCAGTTCAACACCTATTTTGCCCTTTCCGAAAAATATAAGGCGAAGATGCTAAGTGATAAAAAAGACGCCCAGTTATGGTCTTTTTGTGCAGCAGCAGCTATGGCTCGCAGTAGTATGAACGAGGAAGGTTTTAAGGAATATGCCGCTAAAATTGTCTCGTCTATTAAGTTAATAGTTGTTGATAAAACTAAATGCCCTTGTGAGGATGCAATTCCCAAAGACATTTGGAATGGAGCAAAGTAATTTTCTAAGCGAGAAGGCCTATTTAACTGTATATTCTATACTTTGTATAGTGTGTGCACTAAAATAGCCTATTGCGCCACCTGAAATATTGCTTACAGGATTAACCGGAGAAGCATTGCCACTGCTGCCCAGAGCACCGTCTTTAACAGATTTCCAGTATTTAAAAATGTTTTTATCTATGTTCAGGAATTCTACTTTTATCTCATCGCCCTTTTTTAGCTTAGTTTCTTCGGTAAATTCATTTGGCCAAAGCATTTGTTTTACAAGCTTCCCATTGGTAAACTCATCATCGGTAACAGTTATGGTTTTAGTATAAACTCCATTTACATATTCGAAAAACCTGTAATAATTCTCCCGATCTACCGGATCAAGGTAAGTAACGTGTGTAAACAATCTGGGGCCGTCAAACAAACTTAACTCGAATGCAAAAGCATTTTGAGCCACTACTTTTTGGGGCATTATGCTCGTGGCAGTAAAGGTTTTCCCTACTATTTGTACTTTAAGTTTATATGCTTTTGAGGGAATACCCTTTAAAAGGTCGTTTCTGTAAATTCCTTTAGTACTCGTTTCGGGCAGAATGTAAGGTGTTCCAGATTCGTCTTCTATACTTACCAGCGCCCCACTTTGTCCGTTAAAATGATTATCTGCATTAAAATTCTTCACTTTACTTAAAGCTACCTGAGCGCCTTTTAACTGATCGGTTATTTGTGCTTCAATTACATACTGATCTCCGGGCTCATCCAGCTTAAGTGTAATCACATCTTCACACCCGGTCAGCAAAAACAAAAGTGCAACAAGCAAAAAAGCAGGGTTTAATGTATATTTCTTCTCCATCATTAAAATTTAAAATTATATGAAACAGATGGTACAAACTTAAATAGCGTAGTTCTTACAGCCTCGGTAACCGAAGGATCTTTTTCAGACTCCCTGAAAGTTATGGCATAAGCATTTTTTCTTCCATAGGCATTATAAAGACTGAATGAAAGTTCTGAGCTGAAATTCTTTCTCTGTTTTAATTTATAATTGGCACCCAGATCTAATCTGTGATAGGCCGGCATTCTATAACTGTTCCTGCTACTGTAGTAGAAGAAGGTCCTTCCATCCATATTATATTTTCCGGCCGGAAAAGTAATTGCATCGCCCGTGTAATAGATCCATGAAGCAGAAAAGCTCCATTTCTTGCCCGGATCATATGCCACAACCGTTGAAAATTCATGTGTCCTGTCCTGACGGGCATTGTACCAATCGCCCTGATTAATTCCTTCTATTTTTCTTTCTGTTTTAGAAAGCGTATAACTTAACCACCCCGTTAACTTTCCTTTTTTCTTTTTAAACAGAAATTCGAGGCCATAAGCTCTGCCTTTGCCCGCAAGAATTTGTGTTTCTATGTTATCTGAGTTAAATGTATCTGCTCCATCTCTGTAATCGAGCTGGTTTTGCATGGTTTTATAATAGCTTTCTACATTAAATTCAAAAGTATTATCCCTAAAATTGCGATAATAACCAGCAGAATACTGATCAGAAATCTCCGGCTTGACCATTAAAGAACTAGGCAGCCACTTATCACTTGGTCTGCCCGATGTGGAGTTGGAAATAAGGTGCATATTTTGCGTATTCCGTACATACGACATCTTAACCGACTGATCATTATCTAACAGGTAACTTATTGCTAAACGAGGTTCAAGATTGAAATAGGTTTTAACAATCTGACCACTTTTGTAAGTCTTTGTATCTACAATATTTCCTTGAGGATCAACAAGCAGGAAATCGCCTTTACCTAAAATACTGAAAGCGCTTAGTCTTAAGCCTGCAGTAACGTTGAAGCCAGGAGAAATATTCCATTCATCAGACACAAAAATGCCATTTTCTAAGGAATAGCGCTCTTGGTAGTTGATAGGATTATAACTCGATTGCCCTTCAGAAGTTATTTGTCCTGGTTTTACAGTATGATATATACTATTAAGTCCAAATTTTAACTGATTTTGAGCTGATGTTTGCCAGAAATACTGATGTTTAAAAGTCAGGTCCTTAATCTGAGAGAAAATCTGTACATTATCCAAACCCGTGTTAACAGCGATTTTATTCTGATAACCCGTATAGGATGCTGTGGTATTTACACTTAAAGCAGAGGAAAATAAATGCTGCCATTGCAAACTTGCCTGCTTATTGCCCCAGGTTAAACCAAATGTTTCTGCAAGCCCTAATTTATCGGCACCTAAATATCCCGTAAAAATTAGCTTGTCACGCTCGCCAAGCTTGAAATCTGCTCTACCATTTACGTCATAAAAGTACATAATGTTTTTATTGATACTACTATCTGGCGATAACCTGATCAATGCATCTACATAGGTACGGCGACCTGAAATAATAAAAGAAGATTTTTCTTTTTGAATGGGGCCTTTAAGGGTAAGTTTGGAGGAAATCAGCCCGATGCCTCCATCTACTTCAAATTTTTCGGCATTGCCTTGTTTCATCTTAACATCCAGCACAGAAGAAAGTCTGCCGCCAAATTGTGCTGGCATACCTGTTTTATAAACCGTAATATCTTCTACCGCATCGGGATTAAAAGTTGAAAAGAAGCCCATCAAGTGGGATGCATTATATACCGGAACATCATCCATTAGAACCAGATTCTGACCTGATGATCCCCCTCGCACATAAATTCCTGCTCCTCCTTCGCCCGCCGATTTAATTCCTGGTAAAAATTGGATTGCTTTTAAAATATCCCGCTCTCCAAAAATAAGCGGTATGCTTCTTACTTCTTTCATGCTCAGCTTTTCGGTACCCATCTGTGGGTTTTCAAGCTTCCGTTCATTCATTCTTGAAGAGACCACTACCTCATTTAGAGTATTGAGATCTTCTTCCAGTTCAAAATTCAGGGTTTGATCTTGTTTTACCATTAAGCTTTGTTTCTTTTCCTTAAAGCCTACAGCTGTAATATCAAATACATGGTTTCCTGCCTTGAGCTTAACTTCGTAAAAGCCCAGACTGTCTGTATATATTCTTTGTTTAATTCCTGATATTTTGATACTTACTCTTTCTAAAGGTTCAGTTCCTGATGTTACCATCCCTGAAATAGTAAAGACCTGTTGTGCAAATAATGTAAAAGGAAAAGCGAGGAAAAACAAGGGAATTATCTTCAATAAAACGGATCTCATAAACAGCTGCGTATCAGAATTAAATAATTATAAACTATATGGACAAATATGCTAAAAATAGAATCTACCTAACTCACTTATATGTCAATATATCGTTAAAACATTCCTATTTGTGTTAGTGAATATGAATGGTCTTATCCTGTCTTTATTGCAACTGCAGATTAACGATTAATTGCTATTTTTGTGCTTTAATATTAAGTTGTGGGTAAAGATAAATTAAGAAAGTTTTCAGAGATCAATACGTTTGACAACGTTTACCAGTTAGAAGAGGGCAAACCTTTAAAAGGAAAATGGAGCCGTGAGCATTTTAAAAACGATAATCCGGTTGTTTTAGAATTGGCCTGCGGAAAAGGTGAATATGCCGTTAACATGGCCAAATTATTTCCTGAGAAAAACTTTATAGGAATAGACCTTAAAGGTAACCGTATCTGGCGTGGGGCTAAAACGGGCGTGGAAGAAAACATTCCTAATCTTGCCTTTTTACGCATACAAATAGAAGATCTTCAGGATTACTTCGGAGAAAAGGAAATTGCCGAAATATGGATCACCTTTGCAGATCCACAGCCACAGATCAGCAGGGAACGCAAACGCCTTACTTCACCTAATTTCTTAGCAAAATATAAGCCTTTACTACGTGAGGGTGCAAAAATAAACCTGAAAACAGATAATGATGGTTTGTATAATTATACAAAAGAGAAAGTTGCTGAACTGGGTTTATTAACCCATAAAGATACCGACCATCTTTACCAGTCTGATTTGGCAGATGAAGTGCTTTCTATCAAAACACATTACGAACGCATTTACCTTAAAAAAGATAAAAACATTAATTACATTCAGTTTTCGTTTAGTTAGCAAACAGTTCTTTTGACTTTCAACTCTTAACTTAGGAAAATGGATACCAATTTTTATGAGCAAGTTTTTGAAGTTGTTCGCCTTGTTCCAAAAGGCAGAGTAACTTCTTATGGCGCCATTGCAAAAGCTCTAGGTGTGGCCAATTCTTCAAGAATGGTAGGGCACGCTATGCGTTATGCCGGTATGTCGCAACCCAAAGTACCCGCACATCGGGTAGTGAACAGTGCCGGGCTGCTTACCGGAAAGTTTCATTTTTCTCCCCCTTCTTTAATGGAAGAGCTTTTAGCCGCCGAGGGCATCATTGTTGAAAATGATAAAGTAAAGAATTTTAAAAAGGTCTTCTGGGATCCGTTGAAAGAGCTGTAAAGTTAGAAAGACACAGATCCAAGGTCCGGATCATAAAATGCAAATTGTAATTCGTAAATCAAAAACCGTAAATTAAACTCATGGGAAAATTAGCAGAAGAATTTAACGCCTATCGTACAAAAATGAACGACAGGATCATGGAAACATCAAACACCAATATTAAGCGTTTTTTTGCCTTAGATACCACTTCTTATGCGGATGGTGCTTTATCTGTTAAAACTAAAGAAATGCTGGGCCTTGTAGCTTCTATGGTATTGCGTTGCGACGATTGCATTAAATATCACTTAGAGAAATGCTATAACGAGGGAGTGAATGATGAGGAAATGAACGAAATCTTTATGATCGCCAATTTAGTAGGCGGATCAATTGTTATTCCCCATTACAGAAGGGCTGTTGAGTTTTGGGATGATTTAAAACAAAGCTAAAATTCAAACTGATTATCATAAATACCACCTCATAAGTGTTTAAATAAAAAATGCGGAGCTATACAAACTCCGCATTTTTTATTTCGACTGTTTTTTATTATTTCTTCTTTTCAAAAATATCACCCGGATTCCAAACGGGTTTTTCAACATCATTTGCAACCAGATATCCAATTAAGAAGTTGAGCTGAGCATATTTTTTACCCGCATCAAAATCAAATATCCCGTTAATATCATCTTGTGGTTTATGGTAATATTTAGCACGCCATTCTTTTACAAATACATCCAAATTGTTTTTTCCATCTGCGGTTTTGTTTCCGTATTTAACGTGTAATGCAGGAATACCTTCTTTAATAAAGCTGTATTGATCGCTACGCACAAATCTGTTTTCATTTGGTTCTGGATCTGGCTCTACAGTTAAATTCATATAGGCAGCCGCCTCATTTACCGGGTTAACTAAAGTAGAATGCTCTGCGCCCAATGCCGTTATAGATAATAATGGCGCAATAATAGTAGGCATATCTGTATTTACGTTTGCCACAATCTGATTAATGTTAACCGTTGGTTTAATGGCAAAATATGAAGAGCCCAAAAGTCCCATTTCTTCTCCGGTTACCATTAGAATTAAAACCGATCTTTTAGGTTTAGCTTTTAAGCCTGAGTAAATCTTCGTAATCTGTAGCAAGCTGGCAACTCCAGAGGCATTATCATGAGCTCCGTTATAAATAGAATCGCCCTCAATAGGTTTGCTTATACCTAAATGATCAAGATGCGCACTGTGTACTACATACTCTTTTTTTAATTTAGGGTCTGACCCTTCAATTTTTCCCGCAACATTATAGGTCATAAAATCGTTATGGCTTGTTTTATAAGATGCTTTCATCTTATAATTTGTAGCGAAAGATTGTGTTTCACCTTTCTTTAACTTTTCAGTAACAGTTGGAATATCTTTCTCTGCACTGCTAAATATTTTTTTAACCGCATTAAAACCTAATGTACCGGCAATCTTCAAATCTTTTGAACTAAAGCCTGATGAAACCACTAGTTCTCCTTTAGGGGTCATTACAGCTATACTAGGTCTGTTAACTGCTCCTGCAGGGATATTTCTTTGTCTATCTACCACGGTGGCCATAACAACTCCAATTGCACCATGCTGCAATGCATTCTTTTGGATTGTAGCTATACTCATACTTGCCGAAGCTTCGCTTGACGAGAAACTTTCGGGAGCGCCACGTAGTACCAATACAATTTTACCTTTTACGTTAAGGCCTTTATAATCGTCGTAATTTTTTGTCGGGGCAGTTATACCATATCCCACAAAAACAACTTCAGCATCAACAGAGGCTTGAGGCGCTACGGGATTTGGGCTTAAAGTTATGCCATGATCTTCAGCTAGATTTTCATTGCTGGTGTTTGAATATAAAGATGCTGTAAAATCAGGCTCAATTGTTGCGCTTCGCATCAAAATAGTTTGTAGCCAGGAGCCATTTTCTCCGGCAGGTTTTACACCATTTTTCTTTAGCTCTTCAATAACGTAATCTACAGCCATTTTATAGCCTGGTGTGCCGGGTTTTCTACCCAACAACTTATCATCGGCCAGATAGGTAATATCTGCCTTTATCTGATCTGCACTTGCAAGTTTTAATGCAGCAGTAACTTCTTTGCCTATACGTTCCTGGCCAAACGATGCCTTTGCCAGCAACAGACAAGAGAATGCGGTAATTAAAATTCTGGTTTTCATAATGCAAGTAAGTAAAAAACAAGATTTTCTTAAAAGAATGAACGTAAATTTAGTATAGACATTTCTTAAAAGATTTGATTTAGTTAATAAGTCTCTAAGGTATGCAAGCGTTTAATCCTTGTTTCTTAGGCCGATAAGGCCCGATTTGTGATTATTTAAAAAAAGAAGGGTAACAATTTTCAGGACAAGATGATATATCTGCAAACAACATTGTTAACCTTAAAAAAACCAAGTCATGAAAAAGTTTATTCAAATTATCGGAGTTTTAGCCCTTGCGCTGGTTACTGTTTTTGCCTGTAAAAAAAGTGGTGAAGAAGTAAAAAAAGAAGAGCGATTTTCTATCGCAATGAAAGTTGCTGCGGCAAATGGCAATACTGAAAACGCTATTATTATTGGCAGCAAAACAGAACTGAAAACAGCCTTAAGTGAAAAATATGTGCCTATTTATGTTAAAAAAGTATCGGCCAGCAATAATGTATTTATACCTATTGTAGGCGAACCTGTTTTACCAAACCCTAACAAATTATGTTGGGATGAAATAGATGCTTATGTAAATGCTCATAAGGCAGAATGGCAGCAACAGGCTAATCAAACCTGTTCTACCGTTTTGGTCTGCGTTACCTGCCCAAATACCGGAGGTGGTTTGTATGTATTATATGTGATAAAACCAACTTCTCCTAAATGCACTATATACGAAGCTTTTGAAATGCAATTCAACATATCTGCTTTCAATTTCACCAATAATCAGTTGGAAAGTGAGGCAGTAGCTAGCTTTATTAAAGGCAGATAAATTATGAGCACACAAATTTCACTTCTTAGATTTAAGAGAAAAGCCGGATATGATATATATCCGGCTTTTGTTTTGATTCTCTAAAAATTGTTTTATAAATAAAAACAGAAATTCAATCACAAAACCGTATATAAAATCTAATTTTCTATCTTAAGCCCTAAATTCATTAAACTCATAATTATGCCTGCTTTGCAATCTAACTCGATAATTCGCTGTACCTGGTGCGGCAATGACGATCTTTATGTAAAATACCACGATCAGGAGTGGGGCAAACCTGTTTATGATGACAAAATCTTATTCGAATTTCTTGTTCTAGAAGGTGCGCAAGCTGGGTTAAGCTGGATTACTATTTTACGTAAACGGGAAGGATACCGAAAAGCTTTTGCTGGCTTTGATGCTGTAAAAGTTGCGGCCTTTACGCCAGAACAGGCAGAAGCGCTGATGTTAAATGATGGCATCATAAAAAACAGGCTTAAAATTAAAGCCACTATAAGCAATGCGCAACATTTCTTACAGATACAACAGGAATTTGGTTCTTTTGCCAATTACATTTGGGCTTTTATGCCAAATCAAAAACCTTTGATCAATCATTTTGATGGTAACGTGCCTGCACGTACCCCTATCTCTGATGCCATAGCAAAAGACATGAAAAAAAGAGGTTTTAAGTTTTTCGGCTCTACCATCTGCTACGCTTTTATGCAAGCTGTTGGTATGGTTAACGACCACCTTCCTTCTTGCAGTTTTAGATAATAGAGTTTCTTATTTTATAGATTCATTATAAGATTTAACAAATGCTAGAATAATTTTATCATCAAAGCTGTCTGTTGCTTTAATTCTTTCTGTCAAATCTTCATCACCTGTTAGTTTTTGCAGCAACAATGTTTTGGTAGCTGCAGTTTTTGTACCATCTGCAAAAATTTCCTGAATAGGACCGCTGCCCGGACGTTCAATAAAATAAGTTGCTTTAACTTTTTGTCTCGTCGTATTTGTTTCGTCGCTATTTCTTCTGCCCCCAAGGTTTATACTTACCCCACCGCCAACGCCACCTCCAAACCCTCCGGTACCAAGACCTACACCAAAGCTTGGTTTTATTTTGGCTGGTGCTTTTTGCTGACTTTCCTCAACTTCAGAAGTTACGCCATAACTGTACAGGTTAACTTTACCACCTTCAAGCAGTTTAAAAAATCGAACTTCTGCTTTTTTATTCAAAATAACCGGCTTACTTTCATAGGTATCACCATTCCATAAAAAAGACCTGATATCTTTAGCTCTAAAGGTTTGCATTTCTCCTTCCGTTGTTTTTATCGCAACTGTTTCAAAGTTCGTCCCCTGTATTACTCCCCGTATAAAGTTCCCCTCACTGATCAAAATCGCATCCTGGGCATAACTGCCTAAACAGATAAACATTAAAAGAATAAATACCGTTCTCATTTTCATATGCTCAAATAACGAAATTTTTTTCATCATCTTACCCGGCAAAATAAGATTTAACTATTTTTAATACATCGGCTGTTTTTTACATTCTGCTAAAAATTATTTTGTTAGTTTTAATCTCAAGTATTTACTATTAGTAACTTTACCCTCTATACATATTTAAAGCAATTTAATTACGACAAAGGTTATGAGCAGCAAAAAATTATTTTTATTGGATGGCATGGCATTAATATACAGAGCGCATTTTGCGCTGAGTAAAAATCCAAGATTTACCTCAACAGGTATTAATACCTCTGCGGTAATGGGTTTTACCAATACCCTGCTTGAGCTGCTTAAAAAAGAAAAACCTACCCATATGGCCGTAGTATTTGATACTGCTGCACCCACCGAGCGACATACAGATTTTGAAGCATACAAGGCACATCGTGAAGCAATGCCCGAAGATCTGGCCGCAGCAATACCTTATGTTTTTAAATTAATTGAAGGATTTAATATCCCGGTAATTACCAAAGATGGTTATGAGGCCGACGACATCATTGGAACATTAGCCAAGGAAGCCGAACAAAAAGGCTATCAGGTGTTTTGTATGACTCCTGATAAAGATTTTGCGCAACTGGTATCTGAAAATATCTTTATTTACAAACCTGCCAGAATGGGTAATGACATGGAAATCTTGGGTGTAAAAGAAGTATTGGAAAAATGGGAAATTGAACGGGTAGATCAGGTTATTGATATTTTAGGCCTTTGGGGCGATGCGGTAGATAACATACCGGGAATACCGGGAATAGGCGAAAAAACGGCCAAAGCTTTAATTAAGCAATATGGCAGCATGGAAAATATCTTTGCGCACAGTCATGAACTAAAAGGCAAGATGCGTGAAAACATTGAGAATTTTAAGGAACAGGGGCTCATCTCTAAAAAGCTAGCAACCATCATTTTAAATGTGCCGATTGAATTTGATGAAAAATCGCTTGAAATAGAATCTCCAGATAAAGATGCTCTAGAACCGCTCTTTGCAGAATTAGAATTCAGAACTATAGGTAAAAGGGTTTTCGGTGAGAATTTCTCTGTAAACGAGAGTAAAACGGTTAGTATTGCCGTTCAGAAAGACCTTTTTGGAAACGAAATAGAAGTACAGGTTACCAAAGAAACGATTGTGGTACAACCCTCACTTTTTGATACGCCTGTA
This sequence comes from Pedobacter montanisoli, assembly GCF_022809115.1. Classification (GTDB taxonomy): domain Bacteria; phylum Bacteroidota; class Bacteroidia; order Sphingobacteriales; family Sphingobacteriaceae; genus Pedobacter; species Pedobacter montanisoli. Next base: position 704,845 of record NZ_JALGBH010000001.1, read on the forward strand.
GATGCAAAAAACATCCACAATACACCACATGAATACATTCTGGTAAAAGATGCCGCAGAGCGAAAAAGTTTAGCAAATTTACTTACACAACAGCAAGCCTTCTGTTTTGATACAGAAACTACCGGAACTGATGCAAATCTTGCCGAGCTTGTGGGCTTGTCATTTTCTATTGAGCCGGGTAAAGCTTATTATGTACCCACACCTGCAGACAGAGAAGAAACCCTTAGCATTTTAGCCGATTTTAAACCTGTTTTAGAAAATCCGCAGATTAAAAAAATAGGACAAAACATTAAATACGATCTTTTAACACTTAAGTGGTACGATATTGAATTACAGGGTGAGTTGTTTGATACTATGCTTGCGCATTACCTCATTGATCCCGATACGCGCCACAATATGGATGTTTTGTCTGAGAATTATTTAGGCTATACTCCGGTTTCTATTACTACGCTTATTGGCGCAAAAGGCAAAAACCAAGGCAATATGCGTGATGTTGAGGTAGAAAAAGCTGCCGATTATGCGGCCGAAGATGCAGACATTACGTTGCAACTGGAGCGTGTTTTTGCACCTCTTTTAATTGAAAAGAATGCAGATAAATTGGCCAAAGAAGTTGAAAATCCTTTAATATACGTACTGGCCGACATGGAAAAAGAAGGGGTTAAGATTGATATTGAAACCCTTAAAAATTATTCTGTTTCTTTACAGGAAGAAATAGAAAAGGCTGAACTCAGGGTTTATGAAAAAACGGGTTTAAAATTTAATCTTGCCTCGCCAAAGCAACTTGGCGAAGTGCTGTTTGACCATTTAAAATTAGACCCCAAAGCAAAAAAAACCAAGACGGGGCAATACCAAACCGGCGAAGATGTTTTAATAGCATTAGCCAATAAAAGTGATATTGTACAGGACATTTTAGATTTCAGGCAGATGCAGAAACTTAAATCTACTTATGTAGATGCACTGCCCTTGATGGTAAATCCTAAAACCGGACGTGTACACACCAGTTATAATCAGGCGGTAGCCGCAACCGGGCGCTTAAGCTCCAATAACCCTAACCTGCAAAACATCCCTATTCGTACCGACAGAGGAAAAGAAGTTAGAAAAGCCTTTATTACAAGAGACGAAAATCACATTTTGCTCTCAGCCGATTATTCGCAGATTGAGCTGCGCATCATTGCAGAGATCAGTCAGGAAGAAAATATGTTAGATGCTTTTGCAAAAGGCATAGATATTCATACTGCCACAGCTGCAAAAGTTTACGGAATAAACGTTGAAGATGTTGATTCTACTCAACGTAGAAACGCCAAGGCCGTGAACTTCGGCATTATTTACGGGCAATCAGCATTTGGTTTATCTCAAAATCTGAATATTCCACGGAAAGAAGCCGCAGCAATTATTGATCAATATTTTATCCAGTACCCGGGTATTAAAAAATATATGTCTGATACGATGAATTTTGCCCGCGAAAATGGCTATGTTGAAACCATTATGGGCAGAAGGCGTTATCTTAGAGATATTAATTCGGCCAATGCAACCGTAAGAGGATTTGCAGAACGAAATGCGATCAACGCTCCTATACAGGGTTCGGCTGCAGATATGATCAAAATAGCCATGATCAATATTCATAAAGATATCAAGGCTAAAAACCTTCAGTCGAAAATGACTATGCAAGTGCACGATGAGTTGGTGTTTGATGCGCATATCAGCGAAATTGACCAGCTTAAAGAAATCATTACACATAGAATGAAAACAGCTATCAAAACTAATGTTCCTATTGTAGTAGAAATTGGAGAAGGAAAAAACTGGCTAGAAGCCCATTAAAAATCATATGATGAAACAGTTGTTGTTATATTTTTCTATAATGTTCTCGGTAAGTGCTCTTGCACAACAGGACACTACAACTGTTTATTCAAGGCCTGGTTACCTGAAAGATCCTATGCGGTCTAAATGGCACACTAAGGTTACATCCAAAAACGGGCTTTACCTGGTTTCTTTTTATGATGATCAGGACGTTTTAAAAGAACAGATCCATTTTGAAGATAAATCTTTATCTGTAAGACAGGGGCCTTATGCCTTTTATACCGATGGTACTATAAGTACAGAAGGACAATATGACAAAGGACATAAAAATGGTGAGTGGAAGCATTTTGAAAAACAAAAGCTTATCCTTTTAGAACATTATACTTATGGAGTATTAAGTGGCAAATACGTTTCATACTGGTCTAATGGTAACGTCAAAAAAGAAGGTAGCTATCTAAACGGAAAGAAACATGGCCAATGGATTATGTTGTACCCTAATGGCAAAACAGCTGCCCAGGAAACTTATATAGAGAATGGAGTGCTTAACAATGGGCAATATTTTCATACAGACGGGTCTGTAGCAGAAAAAAATACGTTATTCAGAGATGCTTATTATAAGGATGGGGAAGAAGCCTATCTGTCAAAAATCAATGAGCTGATAAAATACCCGTCATTTGCCGCTAAACAAAAGATGAGCGGCACAGTTAAGGTTTCTTTCATGGTTATGTCTAATGGAGAACTTAAAGATTTTAGAATTGCCGAAAGCGATAATGGTATGTTTAACCGGGAAGCATTAAGAGTAGTTAAAATGCTTAAAAACTGGGCGCCTGCTCTCGAATTTGGAGAAAAGACTGAATCCACTGTTATTGTACCCGTTGTTTTTAAACTCCCCTAACTATCTTTAAAAGAGCTGTTTATTTTAAAATAATTTTTTCATAACTTCATATAATCTTCATTCTGAATGTTCAATTTTATATCATTAAAACATGAAGATATTGTTAAACTAAATCGTCTTAAAAATGAAAAAATTATTGAGTTTAATTGCAATCGCTACTTTAGGTTTAAGTTCAGCTTTTGCACAAACACCAGCTACTGCTCCTGCAAAGCAAAGTGTAACTGCAGCTAAGAAAGAAGTTAAAAAAGCTGAAACCAAAGCTACCAGTACAAAAGAAGCGGTTAAAAAAGATGTTAAACAAACAGAAGCTAAAGCCACTGCAAAAGTAGCTGACACTAAGAAAGAAGTTAAAAAAGTAGAAACCAAAGCTGCTGCGACTGGCGCTAAACTTAAAGCAGATGGAACTCCGGATATGCGCTACAAAGCAAATAAAGCTGCTACCGCTCCTGGGCCTAAAAAGAAAGATGGCACACCAGATATGCGCTATAAAGCAAATAAAGACGCTGCTAAGAAAAACTAACTGGTTAGGTTAAAAATAAAAAAGCTCCAAATTGGAGCTTTTTTATTTATGTGCTTTAAAGGTCTATAGTTTCTCCAATTCGGGGGAGTAACAAATTCTTCTGTGCTCTTTTAAAGCTTTCTTGAGCAAAATTCTTATCAATGGTAATTACCGGAAAAGAATCATAATGAACACCTATAACCGTGTTGCATTTTACATAATCTGCAGCTATTGCGGCATCAGCCGGATCCATGGTGTAATTACCGCCTATTGGCAAGATAGCATATTCTAACTGATACAGTTCTGCCAGTAACTTCATTTCAAGGGTAAGGCCTGTATCTCCGGCATAATAAATCTGTAAATTATCGGCATCTATCACAAAACCGGCAGGATTACCACCATAACTTCCATCGGGCAAACTGCTTGAGTGCGTAGCCCAAACCATTCTTACCGAACCAAAATCAAACTTGTATTTTCCGTAGTTCATCTCATGCACATTTGTTATGCCTTGTTTTTCCAGCCAAGTATTAACTTCAGGCATACAAATAACTTTGGCATTGGTACGTTTGGCTATTGCAACCGCATCACCTATATGATCTGAATGTCCATGACTTAGCAGGATGTAATCTGCTTCAATCGAATTCACGTTAATAGAAGCTGCTAAAGAATTACCCGTAATAAATGGGTCGAACAACAATTTTGCTGTACTGGTTTCCAACAGGAAACAAGACTGGCCGTAATAGGTATATTTCATAACTTGATCAATGTTGTTTTTATCGCTATTTTCCAAACAATCCGCCCAGCCCACCTAACATATCTTTGGTAGCTGCCTGCATTTCTGTTGCGCTTACTTGCTCTGCTTGGGCAAGGGCTTTATTCACTGCTGCCTGCAACAATTCTTCCAGCTCTTCTTTATCGGCCTGTTTAAAAAAATCTTCATTAATATGTATCGCTGTTATCGATTTATTGGCAGTTGCAGTAACTTTAATTGCTCCTCCTTCTACTTCTCCATAAACGGATATCGTATCTAATCTTTTCTTAATTTCTTCGGCTTTGCCTTGTGCAGCCATCAATTTATCAAACATAAAAATCTCTTTTATTATAGGTTAAGCGAAATTAAATGAATTTTGTTTTAATTGAATGAATTAACCTGTTTTAATGTGCTGTTTCGTCAATAGAAACAATTTGTAGTTCAACCCGTCTGTCATAACGATCTCCTTTGCCCAATGGATAATTAGCCATCATGCCTTTGTAACTTAAGCGTTTTTTCTCTATGCCTCTGTAAATAAGGTAATCGTAAATAATTTTGGCTCTGGCTTCAGAAAGGTTGCGTTCTCCGGTATCAAAATCAATTACATCTACTCCTGGTGGATTACAACAAATATGCCCCAAAATAGCTATACTATATTTCTTTTTAGCTAATAAAACATCTGCCAAGCGTTCTACCACAGGTATAGACTGTTCAAGTATCTGGTGCCTGCTATTCTCAAACAGTACATTTTCAAGAATGATTTTATCTCCTACTTTTAAGGTGTCTGAAAAAATCTCATTTGCTTTGGCAATTGGAACTGGTGGCAGATATTTAATAATGATATCAACTCTTCTGTTGTTGGCCCGTTCTGCATATACATCTTTTTTATCTTTCAGGGTTATTTTCCCTTTTCCTGTTAGCATCACTATTGCGCTTGGATCAATTCCTTTAGCTAGTAAAAGTTGTTGAACATAAGCGGCTCTTTTGTAGGATAAAGTATCGTTATAACCCTTCCTCCCTACATCATCGCAATAGCCTAAAATTTCTATTTCCTTTATTTTAGTCGTATCCAGTTCACTAATAAATTGCTTTATTAAAGTTTCCTGCTGTACTTCCAGTACGCTTTTATCGGTATCAAAATAAAAGGAATTGATTTTTTGCTGCTGAGCCTTTAACTGCACAACAAAGATAATTAGTCCTAGAAAGAAAGAGAAAGCTTTCTTAAAGCTCATACTTACATTAAGTTAGTTATATAAATATGGTAAAAAAGCCCGAAAAGGCAAACAAATAATGATTTCTTTACATAAATATGCAAAGTATCATAATCTGCTCAAAGGTAAGTAGCCTATAACCGGTTCGTCTTCTTGCCGCCCTGACGTAGGGGTAATCTTTATTTGATATGTGGTTTTATCCTGTTCACACAAAATGTCTGCAATCTCAAAAATATCATCCACATCTACGCCATATTTATCATCTATATGCGAAACGGCTCCTTCAAATCCGTAATGCTGGTAAAAGGTGGTTTCTTTTGCTTGTTTGGTAGCCTCAGCTTTTCCGGTTGCAACACTCAGGAATTTGTAATGAAACTCTTCGAAAATATGCTCCTTATAGCCTCCCAAATTCAGAAAGAACAATTTTTCTGCATGTTCTACAGCCTGATTTCGAGGTATAATTTCAATGGCAAAATCATTAACACGGGTTATTTCGCGATAGGCATCAATATGTATTTTTCCGTTAGCCTCTGGCCAGAAAGCATTTATTTTAGGAACCAGGTTCTTGAGATCTGTTGCTATACCAAAAAATATATCATGTTGCTCTGTATTTCTGCCTTGGGGCTTACAGCCCAGCATAATCATAAAAAGTTTTACCTGGTCTTTCATTTGTAACGGTGTTGTTTAAAATGTGATATTCTGAAACTTTATAGCAATATTAGAAGTTATGGAATTATAATGCTAATATATGTTTTTACAGCAAAAACCATTAGACGGCGGCATGTTATATACCGAAACTAATTTAAAGCAGGCTTTTCCTGAGCCTTTAAACGCCATTACCGCCTTTATTTTTCTGCTCATTGCCATTTACTGGTCTTTTAAAATTCATACTAAATACAAAGAGCATCTTTTTTTAAGTTTTTGCATCTTGTTACTGTATATAGGTGGCATAGGCGGAAGTATTTACCACGCCTTCAGAAAATGGCATGTATTCATTTTAATGGACTGGATGCCCATTATGATCTTATGCGTTGCTGCCGGAATTTATTTCATGCTGCAGCTTATGCGCTGGTATTATGTTGTTCTGGTAATGGGAGTGTATTTGATTTTACGCTATTTGCTAAGATGGTTTATCAGTATAGAAGACCGACAGCTTTTCATTAACATCAACTATGCTACTATGGCCGGATTGGTATTTTTTTCGGTACTCAGTTATTTGATTTATACCCGTTGGAAAAATGTGAAATGGGTTATTGCTGCTGTATGCGCTTTTATTGCCGCATTAACTTTTAGAATTGCCGATAGTTGGGGCTGGCTAAACAGCGGCACTCATTTTTTATGGCATATAATGGGAGCTATTGCTTGTTTTTGTATGTTCAGCTATATATATTTAACAGAAAATAACCAGTTAGAATCTTAAATCTGAGCTGATAATATTTCTATCAGTTCTTCACAGCGTTCTTCTATCTGCTTACAAACGGGTTCAAATAAGGCATTGTCAAAATAGGGATCGGTAACATTCTGCTGGTCTGCCAGAAATAAGCTTATTTTATTTTTGCTTTCCTCATCATACAAAAGGCTTTGCACATCTCTCAGGTTGTTATGATCCATCACAAAAATATGATCATAATAAGCCAGCATTTCAAAGCTAAGCTGTTGCGCTCTTTGCCTAGAGATATCATAACCTAAAGCTTTAGCCGCAGCAATGCCCCTGCGGTCGGGAGCCTGTCCGATATGCCAGTTGCCCGTACCTGCCGATGCAATTTCCCAATTCAAACCTCTTTCAAGCACTTTTGCCCGCATTATACCTTCTGCAAGTGGCGATCGGCATATATTGCCCAGACAAACCATTAATATTCTTTTCTCCGGTTTCATCTAACTTTCTTCGTTAAAGAATATTTTGTAATAATTCATATCCTTCTCTCCGTCATATCCTTTTTCTATAAGCTGTTTGTTACCGTGGATGTAAACATGAAAGTTCTTATCTAACTTTAATACGCTTTTAAAATCTTTGGCTTGTTTCTTAACGGCCGCATTAGAAATATCAAAGGTATCGGCAATTGGGGTTTCAAACTCCTGCTCGTAACTTTGTTTGTAGTCTTTAAAGAGTGCGATCCCTTCGGGGTTTGCGATTACCTCATTTGCAAATTCATCCAGATCAAAGCTTTCTTTTTCTTTAAAGTATTTCATTGAACGGTTAAGCAGATCTATCTTATCGGTTTTCTCTACTTCAAATTCTTCATCCAGCTTTTCGGTTACAAATGATTTGTAAACGCCCAATATATTCTGGGTCTGGTTAAAGTTATCGTTACGCACTTTCAGTTTTAAAAACTCATCTTTCCAGTAAACTGCCTCTCCGTTTCTGTTGGTCTGGTCAATTACGGCAACCTTATAACCCTCTTCTTTTTCGGTGTTAAAAATAAGACAGCCTTTATCTAATTTATTGATATTAATGGCTTCCTGCTCATAACTGATGGTAAATCCGTTTTGTGCCGGAGATACTTTCAAATAGCTTTCTTTAGTTTCTGATTTAAAAATACCGATAGCATCATGCAAATCGCCTTCTATCTGAACATTTTCAAAATAGACCACATACACTTCTCCCGATTTTATTTTAGGGTGGTTAGAAATTTCATATAAATAGGTGGCTATTTTCTTGCTGTTCTCATGAAATAATTCGCTATTGGTAAATACTTCTTCAACAAAATGAAAAACCTCATTTAACGACAGGTCGTTATTAGGATGCGTAAACCGGTATATCTCGTTTACTTTTTGGTAAGGTGTCAAAAAATACTGCTTCAATAACTGGTTAAGCAGTTCGTCCTGTATGTGCATAGACTTGTCTGACAGCACATAAAATTCATCTTGCTGTTTATTGCCTACGCGATGTACTGAAAGTTCTGAAAGTGATGCTTCAAAAAATGATACCATAATAAAAATACCTGAAGCGCAAAGAAACGATTTTATCCTGAAGAAAAAACAGCTATATCAGGATTGTCCTCATATAGCCGTTAACTTAGGTTCAAATTTATTGATTGGGAGATTAGTTGTTTTTTTCCAAACGTTCAACCCGTTTGTATAATTCCTGAATTGCTTTATCCTTTTCTATCAAATGCAGGGTAAGTTCTTCTATCTTTTTCAACAGAATTTTGTTCATTTCTCCTAATTCTATCCCATTTTGTTCTGCTTCTTGTGCTGAAGGTACCTCTGGTAAATGTTTATTCTTTTTAATAAACTGCTCTATTTCTGGCAATGATTTTGGCAGATAATTATCCGAGAATACGTAATCAGGCCAGTTAGCAGTTTCTACTTTTATTTCCTTCGCTCTTATTTTGCCGTTTACTGAAAGTTTTTCCTGGGGAGTTGACGTTCCTATACCAATATTACCATTTGCTAAAAAGTTCATATAGCTGTTATCATAACTCTTTCCAATCCACCCCCACTCAAAAGATGTTACACCATTATCTGCAAGCCCATAAACGCCTAATCCAAAATAAGGGTTTGCATTTTCATTAGATAATGTAAAGCCTCTAGCCCAGCTTCCGGTATAACTTGGAAAATTCATTTTCATGTTTATTCCCAAAGCAGGAGAACTTAATCCAATTAATATATTGGGATCCTGAGCAAAAGAATTTAATGATACTTGAAGAAACAATAGAATAATAAAAACCTTTTTCATGAGATTATTTTTTAAATCAGTTTGTTATAGTTAAATTTTCTGCAATTTATTTAAATATTCTTAAATGCTCTCATCTATTTCGTTCTGATTTCTTCTTCATCCTCAGGTTAAGCATTTCTACAATCACAGAAAAAGCCATGGCAAAATAAATATAACCTTTGGGTATATGCTGATCTAAACCTTCTGCTATCAATGAAACACCGATCAGCAATAAGAAAGACAGGGCCAGCATTTTTACGGTAGGATGCCTGTTTACAAAATCACTAATGGCTCCTGCAGATACCATCATGATAATTACTGCAATAATTACCGCAGCAATCATAATTTCTATATGTTGTGCCATACCTACGGCTGTAATTACTGAATCGAGCGAAAAAACAATATCTAAGATCAGAATTTGCACAATGGTACCAGCAAATGAATGAGGTTTTACGTTTGCACCTTCTTCTGTTTCTCCTTCCAGCTTCTGATGAATTTCATGGGTGCTCTTATAGATCAGGAACATACCTCCTATTAAGAGAATCAGATCTCTGCCCGATATTTCAAACTTTTGCAGCCACTCTGCGTCCGTTAAGCCAAACCAATGTCCTATGCTAAACAATGGAGCTGTAAGAGTCATGATCCAGTTTAGTGATAATAAAAGCAATACACGGGTAATCATGGCTAAGGCCAAACCCAATTGCCTTGCTTTTTTCTGCTGACTTTGCGGAAGTTTGTTAGACAGGATAGAAATAAAAACAATATTGTCTATACCTAAAACGATTTCTAAAACCGTTAAAGTCAATAGAGAGATCCATGCTTCGGGAGTACTTAAAAATTCCATATATAAGGCTAAATTATCTGCTACTAAAATAAAAATTGGAAGCGGTTTAACCATAAAACAAATGATTAATTCTGTACCAATCCTCTCTTATTGTTTTTTATTGCGCTGTTTGGATTTCAGAGTGCAAATATTGTTACATTCCTCCCGGTTGTTTTCTACTATTTAACTCCCCCTACAAAAAAAGCCCCGGAATAATTCCGGGGCCTTTGGTTCATTTGCTTGTTTGTTTGGCTTTAGTTAAATCTTACACTTCCATATTGTGATTTTACGCTAATATTTGATGCTCCTCCTTTGTTTACTTTACCCTCATAATCACTACGTGAGCTGTAATTCCTGTCATCATTCAATTTACGTGCACTTACATTGCTGCCATAGCTAAAGCCACTGTAAGCTGTATTTACATTAAAATCTCCGTTAAAGTTCGCTGCAAACCCTAAATTAACTGTAGTATATTGTGCATCTACATTAATTGTTTTAGAGGCGCCTTCTATTTCGTCTATGTTCAGTTTACCGTATTGCAGTTTACCGGTAAAGATGCCATTGAGTTTACCCACATTTACGGTTGTATATTGTGCGGTAAGGCTTAAGCCCCCTATTGAACCAATGGTAACACCTCTACCGTACTGCGCTTTAACATTAGCTGTTTTCTTTACTGATTTAACATCTACTGAAGTGTATTGTGCTTCTAATTCCAGTTCGTCAACATTACCTATTTTTACCCCTCCGCCATACTGAAATTTAAACTTTCCTGTATTTACATTTTGCAAGTCTGCTTTACCATATTGTATAGAAATGTAATTATTATTGCTGTTAAGATTTCCGGTAACCAGGTTGCCATATTGTACCTTTATAGAGGTTGCACCGTTGTAATCTGGCATTTCTACATTTCCGTATTGCTGGCTAAGCGTTAAAGCATTGCTGGCTGGCATATAAACCGTCATCATTACCTTTACTTCACGTCTCCAGCTTCTGCCATTACTTCTGCCTCTTCCCATGTTATTATTTCTGTCATTGATAACGGTTTTAAAACTAACCTGATTACCATTTTTTGAGGCTTCTATATTTACATTATCAATTAGGGTTTGGGCTTCGCCTTCGCTATCAGCATAAGCTTTGATATCTGCATCTACCTTAATCTCGTTCTTATTCCAGATCTTAATCACCATACCGCCATAAACGTTTTTTAATTCTATGTCGTCATTCTTATCTATGCTAAATGACTTAGAAAACGTTTTTGTTTTCTGCGGCTCATCTTGCATATCCTGCGAAGAAGAATAGGTACTAACTGTTTCTACTTTATCTCCGTTAGAAGTTTTAATTCTTGAAACAGATGTATAAGTCTCTGAAGAGGATTCTGAATTCTTCGTTCCGGCGTAAACCGGAGCTGATGCAATTTTTCTTTCTTTTTTTGTAACACGTGGCGCTTCTGGTGCCTCCTGTGCTTTTATTTGGGCCGAGAATATGATCAGGGCCATCAAACCAAATAGTTTTTTTCTCATTGTGTTAAATATTTTGTGAGCGTTCTGCCCGGTTTATTTGTTGTCTTTGCTATTTTTTGACGTCATTTATAGCTTTTATTATAAGCTGCTGTCTTTCTTATATGCATCAACCTGCGTTATAATACTTAACTGCTGTGTTAAAATTTGCAATTGGATTTCCCTGTTCTTCATCATAGCCTTAACGACCATTTCACGGTTTACACTGGTTTGCAGTTTCTTTTTAAGATCTTCATAATCTCTGTCTAACCTGCTTAGATCTGTGGTAAATTCCTGGTACAACTCCGGATTTGCCTTAGCGTAATTGCTTAAACTATCTCGTTTTTCTTCAATCATACTGGCAAAGCGTACTTCTTTTTTAGCCAGTGTAGGATTAATATCAGCTACTTCAATGTTCTTGTCTAAACTGCGGTAACTGTAACCAAAATATATTCCTATACCCAATATTAAAACTGCTGCTACACTCATCCACCGGTAAAGCTTAATGGTCTTGGGTGCTCCTTTTTTATCCAGATCTGCCGCAATTCTGTTCCATAATTCTTCAGAAGGGCCTTTCTCTTCAAATCGCTTCTTATTGTCTTTTATAAAGCTCTCCAATTTATTATTCATCTTTCTACTCCTTTCATTTCCAACAAACTAATTAACTTACGTTTTGCCCTCATGTATTGTGTACGAGAGGTATTCTCTGTTATTTTCAGAATATGAGAGATCTCTTCATGATCATATCCTTCAAACAAATACAGACTTAATACTACCCTATATCCATCAGGCATTTTTTCCATTGCGTTTTTTATCGCTTCAACTTTAAGCATATTATCCTCGGCATCGTCAGCCCCCTCATCTGCAATCTCCACATCATCCATACTCACCAATTCCATTTTACGTTTTCGCAGATAATTAATGGCTCTGTTAATTACAATCTGCTTAATCCAGAGGCCAAAAGTTGTTTCCTGCCTAAAATCAGCTATACGGTTAAATGCATCTAAGAAAGCTTCCTGTAATACATCTTCTGCTTCTGCTTCATCATTCACAATACGCAAGGCCACGTTATACATTGCCCCGGCATACAATTTGTACAATTCAAATTGCGCCTTTCTATTGCCTTTCTTGCAATCGCTAACTAATGATGTATGCTTGTCTACGTAAACAGTTTCCAAATTTTAAAGCTTTCTGAACAAAAGACATCGCTTTTTTTAAAACGTTGCATGAAGTTATAAAAATTTTTTTCTGTTGGTTGTATCTTACTCTATCGGCTGGAAAAGCTATTTTTAAAAAAGCCTATCTTTGCAGTTGATGGCACGTATTATTGCATTTGATTATGGTACCAAACGCATCGGTTTAGCAGTTACCGATCCTTTGCAGATTATAGCTACCGGCTTAGATACCATACACCCTAAAGATATTATTCCCTATCTTAAAAAATATATGGAGACAGAAGCCATAGAAGCTTTTGTAATTGGCGACCCCAAACAAATGGATGGCTCTTCTTCAGAAAATGCACAACATGTAAAGGGATTTTGTACTATGCTAAAAAAGAACTTCTCTCATATTCCGCAGCACTTGGTTGACGAGCGCTTTACTTCAAAAATTGCCCAACAAACCATTATGCAAAGTGGCCTCAAAAAGAACGATCGCAGAGATAAAGAGCGGGTTGATACCATATCGGCCACACTCATTTTGCAATATTTTATGGATAAAACCCGTTTATAAAAACATGATCAGCGAAGAACTACAGGAACTTTTACTGCATTACTGCGAGCCTGAAAACGATCTGTTAAAGCACATAGACAGAGAAACCCATCTTAAAGTGCTTATGCCAAGAATGATCAGCGGTCATTATCAGGGTAGGGTTTTAAGTTTCTTGAGCAAACTCATTTCTCCTAAAAGAATTCTTGAAATAGGCACATTTACCGGTTATGCGACTCTGTGTCTGGCTGAGGGCTTAACTGATGAAGGCTTAATCTATACGCTGGATGTGAATGCCGAGCTGGAAGATATGGTAAGAAACAACTTTGCAAAATCGCCATTAGAGCATAAAATAAAATACCTGATTGGTGATGCTCAACAGAGCCTGCAGAACTTAAAAGCTGAAACTTTTGATCTGGTTTTTATAGATGCCGATAAGAAAAATAATGGTACTTATTACGATCTGGTTTTTGATCAGGTAAGACCCGGCGGATTAATCATCGTAGATAATGTGCTTTGGAGCGGTAAGATTGTAAAAAAAGCACAAGATAAAGATACCCAGAACATACATTTATTTAATGATAAGGTTAATAACGACCAAAGAGTAGAAAAATTGATCTTACCCGTTAGAGACGGATTGTTTGTTATCCGGAAAAAATAATGTAACCCGCACATGAAAAAAATAACCTTTCTTGTACTGGCGCTCCTCATCTTTAATTTAGTTAAAGCACAATCTGTAACTGAAGATTATATACTTGAGAATGCACCAAAAGCACAAGAACTCATGCGTATGCACCTTGTTCCTGCCAGCGTTATTTTAGGTATAGCTATACATGAATCTGGAGCCGGAACAAGTAAGGTGGCCCGTTACCTAAACAATCATTTTGGTTTTAAAGGCAAAAATAGCAGCACCGAAATACGTTCTTCTTACAGAGATTTTCCTACAGTAGATTCCTCTTATAATCACTTCATTGTTTTTTTAAAAAGCAGGGCACACTATAACAGTTTATTTGATAAGTATGACCAATACGACTTCAAAAGCTGGGTAAAAGGCATACAAAGGGGCGGGTATGCCGGGAGTCGTAAATGGGGTTCGCAAGTAATGGCCATTATCAATAAATACCAGCTTTGGAGTTATGATGAAAGACCCGATGGTTATGAAGAACCCATTGTAGAAGCAGAACCTGTAAAGTCTGTTAAAAAAATTTCTTTGAAAACTTATACGGTTAAATCAGGAGATAATCTAAGCATCATAGCAAAGAAGTACAAGACTTCTGTTAAGTCTATTATGACAAAAAATAACCTTAAATCTAACGCTTTAAAACCTGGACAAAAACTTAAACTATAACCATTGTTTATGAGATATTATGTAGTTCTTTTATGCCTTGCGCTTGCATTTCTATCTAGCTGTAAAACCAGACAGTACAGTCGTAACAATAAACAAATAGAGAAAGAGGCTCAAAAACAAAATCCCAACCCTATTTCATATACTACGCTTACTTATATAGATGCTTTTAAGGGTGTAGCCATTGAAGAAATGAACCGATATGGTATTCCGGCCAGTATTACTCTTGCTCAGGGAATTTTAGAATCGGGCAGCGGAGCCAGCGACCTGGCGAAATATGCAAACAACCATTTTGGTATCAAATGTACCTCTGACTGGAAAGGCAAAGCTTATTACAAAGATGATGACCAGAAAGATGATTGTTTTAGGGTTTACAAAGACCCTCGGGAATCATACAGGGATCATTCTGAGTTCTTAAAAAGAAAACGCTACAGTGCTTTATTTGAATTAGACAAGAACGATTATAAAAACTGGGCTATCGGATTAAAAAATGCCGGTTATGCCACCAACCCTAAATACCCGGATCTTTTGATCAACATCATAGAAAAATATCAGTTGTATCTGTATGACAGCCCCGAAAGTGAAAGGGAGAAATTGGCAAGAGAAGACCGTGTGTTCAAAGAAATTAATGCCAATATTCCTAATGAGAAGAAACTGTTTACTCCGGTTAATGTTGCACCCAAAGATCCTCCTTCTAACGTAGATGGCAAGTATTATACCGTGCAACAAGGCGATACGCTTTATAAGATTTCTCAAATGTTTAAACTATCTGTAGATGACCTTAAGTCTTTGAACCAACTACCTGATAATAACATCAAAATTGGTCAAAAACTTATTGTAGTTAAATAATGTTAACAAGAATTGCAAGTTTGTAATAAATTGTAGTTTTGTTACTGAAATGAAATTTCCGGTTATCTTATTTATTCTGTTATGTGCTTCTGTAAACCTTTTTGCTCAGCAAAAAACGGTGCAGGGTTTTGTTGTAGATAAAGATACCAAATTAAGACTCGCTAAGGTATATATCTATAATTCATCTTCTGATGAAGGCATTTTTAACAATAACAAAGGCGAGTTTACAACTAATATCAAACCTGGAGATACCTTGTTTGCTGCTTTGGGCGGTTATGCTTTAGATACCATAATTTATAAAAACCAAAGTGCTATTGTTTTTCAGCTTAAATCTTTAGGCATCAGATTAAAGGAGGTTCCTATTTATGGCAAAGCCAAAACACCTCAGGAACGTTATGAAAGCCGTAAAAAGGAATATCAATATAAACTGGATAAAGGCAGTGCCAAAGATCTTTTAAATTTAGGACAGACCGGTGTTGGCTTGGGCATTGATGCAATCTATAACCTGTTAAGCCGCGAGGGAAAGAATGCCCGTCAGCTACAGAAAATTTTAGAAAATGATTACAGAGATGAGGTTATTGATTTTCGCTTTAACCCCGAGTATGTGAAACGACTCACCAAAGCCAGCGATGAGGATATTCCTGATTTTATGACACAATACAGGCCAACTTATGAGTTTGTTCTTTCGGCTAGTGAATATACCTTTGTACAGTTTGTAAAAAACAGCTATGCATCTTATAAGCGTAATCCTTCCATGTTCAAATTGCCGCCCCTACCTAAAGTAACTATAGAAAAACTATAATGGCCTTTTTCATCGTGGTTCCCAGTTTACCCGCCGCCGCGATGGCGCTTTATCCGTTTATCCTTGTTAAAAAAGCGATATATAAAGAAGATAAAGTTTTGGTTAACCATGAAAAGATCCATTTCAGGCAACAGCTTGAGTTATTTATCCTGCTTTTTTACCTTCTTTATTTTTGCTTTTACTTGTTTAATCTGCTCAAATATAAAAAGCATGCACTGGCTTACAGTCAAATTCCCTTCGAAAAAGAAGCCTATCAGAAAGAGCTGGATATGAATTATTTAAAAAACCGTCCTTTCTACTTTTGGATAAACTTTCTAAAGTAAGTGAAAAGTTGGAAGTCCGATGACCGAAGCTCAAAGTCTTATATCTCATATCTAAATACTAACATCCAACAAAAACCTGGCTTCTTATTTTTATTCCGCTTTATTTTTCTGTTATTTTGTAAGCAATGAAGCAGTTGTTATATAGTTTTCTCATAGCCCTTTTTTGCTCTTATTATACCTTTGCCCAGGAGATTGATACCATTCCTTTTAATTTAAAGGATATGGAAATTAAGCTTAAACGCAATCCGCTACCCAGCCGTTTAGGCCCACTTATCTTTGAACCTGTTACGCTACCTGCAAATCTGGTTCAGGCAAAGATTAATTACTGGAAAACCAAAGCAACCGTTACCATAAACGTAAACCAGGCTTCGTTCAGTAACAATTGGAAAGGTGGTGGTGTAAACTCTATTGCCATTGGCGGACTGGTAAACCATAAAGCCGAATATAGCAAAGAAAGCTACAGCTATACCAGTGAGGTTATTTTGCAATATGGAAAAGTAAAAAATAAAGACCAGCTGCAAAAGAAAACCAGTGACCGTATTTACTGGGATAACAAAGCTGCAATACAATTATCTAAAAACTGGTATTTCTTTGCTTCTCTAAGTTTCGAATCTCAATTTGACAAGGGTTTTTCTTATTCTAAAGATGCACAGGGTAATGAACAAGCTAAATTGTTATCCAGATTTATGGCTCCCGGATACATTACAGAGTCTCTCGGTTTCGAATACAAACCCAGTAAGGCTTTTTCTACCCGTATTGGTACCGGCACGGCTCGCCAAACTTTTGTGTTAGATACCACCATTTATAAAACTAATCCTAACAATTTTGGTGTTAAAAAAGGCCATCAGTTCAGAAACGAGCTTGCATTTCAGGTGGTAAGTAATTTTGAGAAAGAGATTGTTAAAAACACGGTACTTAAATCAAAGTATAACATCTTTATTCCTTACGATGACCTGAAAAACATTAGCCACCGTTTAGATCTTTCTGTTCTTTCTAAAATAAACCGTTTTATGAATGTATCCTTAACAGGAGTTATTTTATATGATAAAAATATGGACATGAAAGTCCAGGCCAGTCAGGCTTTGGCCTTAGGCCTGGTCTTTGCTTTCCCTCGCTAATTATTATGCTTTTTTTTCATTAGATTCAAGTAATCAACATAATACAATACCTTTAAAGAGATGGTATTATTTTGTGGGCTGGACAGGATTTTATCCAGATTTCTACCATATTGCATTGTATAAAACCGTTCGTTGGTTTCGGCAGCATCTTTATAGGTAACGCTCAGTTCACTTCCAGGAGCAAATTGCCATACATAAACTAAGTCTATATTGAAAACATTATAGTTTCTGTCGGCATTTTGAGGTGCAGCTCCTGTATAAGATTTCAGATAGCCATCTGGTTGCAGCTCATAAAACTCTTTGTTTCTCCTGTCAGACCAATAATGCCTAACCCTGAAAGTAATTCCCATACGATTACTGAAACTGTATTTTGCGTCTATTGAGTTTTCTACGGTACGTCTGTCATATTTTGAGAAAAGCGCTGTATTTCCGTTAGCCGCAACCCAGTTTACCTGATTAAAGTTAGGGTTATAGTTCAGGTCTATGCCCATGGCAAATCGGTTATTAAAACGCATGTTTTGGAAGAAATAAAAATTATAACTGTGGCTATTATATTTAGCCTGTGCCAGATAACGGATATTTCCTCCAAAGTTGTAAGGTTTTGCTCTATTAGGATTTACGTAAACTGCCAGTCTGTAGCTTTCAGGATTTTTATAGACCTGTCCATTTCTCGACTCGTAAAAATCATTCTGCTCTGCTTCCCAAAAGCCATTCAGCTCAACAGACCAGAAATTTTTAAACTGCACATAGGTACCCGGATATATCCCAAATTTCTGGTAATCTCCTGGTTTATATCTTCTTGAGTACATAAGCTCAAACCAAGCTTGTACTTCATTATACCATTTACTGGGTTTGTAAACGTTGTAAGCAACGTTAAGTCCCTGATTCAGAAAATTATTGTTCTGGTAAAATCCCATATCAGAAGGATCAAATTTGGTATCGGCCAGCTCATGTACGTATTGCCAGGTAAAATTACCGCTCTTTTTACCTACCTTAAAGTTATAGCTATAACCATTTCTATCTGCTTTTTCAGAGCTTGCCGTAACATAACTCATCTTTCCGTCTCCACTTACAAAATACTTATTCTGTTTATCGCTCAGATCAAAAAGTGCAGCGCTTACATTTGCATCATAAGCACTGCCCTGCCTAAGTGTACTGGCATTAATAAAACTTACTGAACTGTTATTTTTTAACGACTGGTCTAGAACAATAATGTTATAATTGGTTAAAGGCTGGTTTTCAAACCGGCGACGGTTGCCCTGCGCATCTTCCACTTCAGCATACATTTTGTTGGTTAAAGCATTAAAAACCCCTATTCCTAAACCTCCAGCTGTACGCCCTGATATTTTTGTAGCATTGAGAATTTTGGCTTCCTGTGGGTTTTCTATAAGTGTCTCGCCAGGTTTTACGCCAGATAAATCATGATAGGAAGGAATTGAACCAATCCTTTTGGAGTAAAACAAATCTCCTTTATTGAACATTTCTGTTCCTTCTGTAAAAAACTGCCTGTTCTCATCAAAACGAACTTCAAAAGGCGTTAGATTCAAGATACGATTATCGCTCTGTACCTGACCAAAATCGGGTATCAGGGTCATATCAAGTGTAAAACTTTTATTAATCCCGTATTTCACATCCATCCCGCCGCTAAAAGAAACTTTTGAGTTACTAATTCCCGGTGTATTGTAAGGATAGTGGCTAAAAAGCGTAGCTACATAAGGTGAAAAAGATAAACGCAAAGGCGCCTTTATATTTTGCAAACCTTCTAGTACTCCACTTTGATTAATAAAACCACTTACTTTGGGATCCACCGAATTCCAAAAAAACTGCTGATTAACCCCGGTACGTTTACGGGTGATGTTAAAGCCCCAGTTTTGTATATCCTTTGTAGAGAAACGCAAAGCCGAATATGGAATTTTAAATTCTGCTGTCCATCCTTTATCGTCTATTTTTACGGCGCTATCCCAAACTGCATTCCAGTTGGCATCTTCTCCGCCTATCTGCGAATACTTCGCATCAAACTGAACGCCGGCCGCCGTTACAAAGAACCCATTCCCGTTGATCCCATCTAAAAAGGTATCAAAAATTACCCCTATAAAATCTGCATTTCCTATATTATCTCTCTGTACAATTTCTCTTGTTACACTTTCAGGATTATCATACATACGGGCACCTACATAGATAGCAAAATCATCATATAAGATTTTTACCTCGGTTCTTTTATCTTTAGACTCTGGCTTGCCCGGGTTTGGCCTCATTTCGATAAAATCACCTGCAACAGGGGCATCGGCCCATGCTTCATCATTTAATATTCCATCAACCTTTATAGCTGCTCCGGTTCTTTTTGCCGGAAGTCTCTTTTTAGCAGTGTTTTGTGCAAATGCAGCAATATTTATCAATAGAAAAGCAAAAAATAACGCTTTTATTTTCATTGTTCGTTTGGTTTATTTTTAATTAGATGGCATTAAGCCTGTATATGTTTCACCTAACATCGTTTTTTAACATTTTTTATCAAGGGCACTGATTTCAAAAAACGAGTAATGAAGCTTGTTAAGATTTAAATTTGGTTTTTTAGGCAAAGGGCTCCTTACCAAACTTGTTTCCTGTTATAAATAACCAGGAAACAAGTTTGTAGATTTTGGTTTATTTCAAATAAAATATTGGAGGGTTACTCTACAGAAAGTACTTTCATTTTGATATAGTCTTCTATAGAATCATAATTGTGACCTTTTTTCTTCATAGAGTTGATAAAACCGGGAGTAGTTCCTGTAGCTCTAGCCGAAATCACATCATCAACACTTACATTTTTGAAGCCTATTTTTTTAAAATCGCTAAAGTCACTGGCAGTAATACCCAACGATTTAAAAGAAATTAATTGTTCATCGGTAACTTTTAAGCCCGCAGCCTTAAAGCTCTCAAGAAATTCGGGCGTAACGCCTAATGACTTAAAAGCAAACAAGTTATCGTCTGAAACCTTCAAACCCATATTGATAAAGCCTTGGGCAAATTCAGGTGTAACATTCAACACTTTCTTGGCAATTAGTTTTCCCAGCTCATCATCTTCTCCTGCTTGCATCGTGATTTTTTTAGCTCCCTTTGATTTAGCAACAACTTCTTTTGTTTCCTCATTGGTAACTTTACGATTTTCTGATTCGGCTGCTTTTATGTTTTTAAGGTATTCGCCGTTTATGCCATTTGCCTTTAGCGTAACCAATCTGTCGGCCGAGATTTTTTTATAGCCCGAGGTTTTAACCCCTTCAACAAATTTAGCATCTACATTCAACGCTTTTAATGGTATAAGCTGTTGTAAAGTAAGCCCTTCAATTCCTGCAGTTTTTAAAGATGTGATATATTCAGTATTAACATTTAAGGCAACCAAAGGAATAAGATCTTCTTTAGATATTTGCTGATATCCCATATTTTTTAATGACTTTACATAATCTTTTTTTACATTAATCAGGAAGAATACCAAAAGATCTTTCTCTTTTAGGCCCGCTATCCCTTCTTTATCCATAAAGTTTTTAAAGCCAGCATCAGGATTAAACTTATATCTGCCTCTGCCTGTGTTCCCTTCAAACTTTCCTGTAAAAGTCATTGACCCAGCATCCCGGCTTACCGAGAAAGTTCCTTCGGTATTTACCGGAAGATTTTTAAAATCATTCATAGAAAAAGTCTGCGTACTTTTACTATCTCCGTCATCATCAGATGTAAAGCGAACATTTATCTTGTCGCCTTTAATAGTGGCAAACCAGTCACCTTCACTTTGCATGTATTGAAACGGGTTACTTTTACCGGAAAACTGTCCGCTATTTTTGGCATAAGCTACAGGCTCGTTAAGAAAAGCCATAAAAGCCATTAACAAAGGCAGAATAAAAAGGTATTTCCAGGTAGAATTTACGTTAGATTTTTTTGCGTTCATCATAACTAATCTTTTTTTAAGTATGGATTGATTATAGTTGGTAGTTAAGCTAACCGGAAAATGAGGTACTGAAACTTTTACCAGACTCATCTGGTAGCTTTCAGGTTCAATATCCGAGTGAGCCAACAATTCATTATCGGTTAGAAACTCAAGGTTGTCTTCCATAGCCTTACGATACATCCAGGCGCAAGGATTGAACCATTGAAAAACCAGCGCAAGTTCAACCAAAAGAATATCATAGCTGTGTCCTTGTTGTATATGAATCTTCTCATGGATAATGATCTGGTTATAGGTATCCCAATCATATTTCTCAGGATTAATAAAAATGGTATTGCCAAAAGAACAAGGAGCCTGATCTCCTGAAAGCTCAATAATTCTGAAACGTCCATCTTTAATCATAGGTCGCGAATAGGCTCTGTAAAGCAGAACGCCTAACTGAAAAAGAAAATTGATGCCAAAAACGGCTACACCAAGCCAGTAGATCCACTGTAAAATCTTTAAAGGAGCTATATCTTTAAAGAAAGAATCATTCGCCGCTAATTGAGTATGATCTGTATTAAATGAGGCATCTTCTTGATCTGAAAAGGTTTTATCTGCCTTTAATGCTGGCAGAGGAGGTTTTTCGGGAAAAGGTATGTCTACATTTGCCTTTCTGAAAGACCATTGTTGAGGCACTGGCACTAAAGGCAAACTAAAAGAAAGTGCGAGACAGATTAATAGTACAAACCGGTTCAAGGGAAAGAAAGTTTCCTTTTGTAGTAACAGTTTATAAAACAAGAGGCACCCTGCTAAAATCAGGGCCACACTTAATACATAAAAGGTCATGATTTCCTGTTTTTAATAATCGTGATAATTTCAGTTAACTCTTCTTCTGAGAGATTTTGTTCTTTGGCAAAAAAAGCCAGCATTCGAGGGTAAGAGTTATCAAAATACTGACTTACCACATCTTTTAAAGCATGTTTCTGGTATTCTTCTCTGCTGATAATTGGAAAATAACAGAAAATATTACCGATTACCTCATGTCCTAAAAATCCTTTCTCCTCTAAAATCCTTACCATTGTGGCCACACTGTTGTAATGTGGTTTAGGGTCTGGTAGCAAAGGAATAATATCTCTTATAAAAGCTTTCTCCACATCCCAGAATGCCTGCATAATCTGCTCTTCTCTTTTTGCTAATTTGATCATGTTATAAAATTTGATAAACAAACTTACTACTAATAAATTAATATTAAAACTAATTGATTAGTATTTATGTAACTTTTCAGATACACTTAGAAATAAAAGCAAGGTATTTTAAAATACGAGAATAGAAAAATGGTCTTATAATCAGGATTAAATAGCTTTTAGGCAAAAAAACAATACCTTTGCCTTTTATAAAATACCAAAGCATTAAAAACAATGTTTGAAAATTTACAGGATAAGTTAGACAGAGCATTTAAGGTCTTAAAAGGACAGGGAAGCATTACGGAAATTAACGTGGCTGAAACCATGAAGGAGATCCGTAAAGCGTTATTGGATGCTGACGTAAACTATAAAACAGCCAAAACTTTTACAGATCAGGTAAAAGAAAAAGCTTTAGGAGCAAATGTATTAACTTCTATTTCACCCGGGCAGTTACTTACCAAGATCATGAACGATGAGCTTGCTGCTTTAATGGGTGGTGAGGCTACAGAACTAGATTTAAAAAACAACCCAACTATTATATTAATTGCAGGTTTAAACGGTGCGGGTAAAACCACCTTTACGGGTAAACTTGCTTTACACCTTAAGAGTAAGGGCAAAAAACCTCTTATGGTTGCTGGCGACGTTTATCGTCCGGCGGCTGTTGACCAACTGAAGGTTTTAGGTGAACAGATCGATGTTCCGGTTTATGCCAATACCGAATCCAAAGATCCTGTTGCCATTGCTTTAGAAGGCATTGAAGAGGGTAAAAAGAATAATAACAACGTTGTAATTATAGATACCGCCGGCCGCTTATCAATTGATGAAGCTTTAATGGCCGAAATTTCTGACGTTAAAGCTCAGACCAAGCCTCATGAAATTTTATTTGTGGTTGACTCAATGACTGGACAGGATGCCGTAAATACTGCAAAAGTATTTAACGACAGACTTGATTTTACCGGTGTTGTTTTAACCAAATTAGACGGTGATACTCGTGGCGGTGCTGCCCTATCTATCAAATCGGTTGTTGATAAACCGATTAAATTCATTGGTACAGGCGAGAAAATGGATGCGTTGGATGTCTTTTATCCAGACAGGATGGCTTCGCGTATTCTCGGTATGGGTGATGTGGTTTCCTTAGTAGAAAGAGCTCAGCAGCAATTTGATGAGCAACAAGCCGCTGAACTTCAAAAGAAAATCCGTAAGAATAAGTTTGATTTCAACGATTTCTACAATCAAATCCAACAGATTAAGAAAATGGGTAACATGAAAGATTTAATGGGCATGATACCTGGTGTTGGAAAAATGATGAAGAACGTTGATATTGATGACAATGCTTTTAAGAGTGTTGAGGCTATTATCCAATCTATGACCCCTTTTGAAAAAGAAAATCCTGATGCAATTAATCCGGGTCGCAGAGCCAGGATTGCCAGAGGTTCAGGAACTAAATTAGAGGACGTAAGTAAACTGCTTAAACAGTTTGAGGATATGCGTAAGGTGATGAAACAGTTTTCAAACCCTGCAGCAGCAGCAAAATTAATGAGAAATATGCCAAAAATGCCTCAGCGCTAATTTTTGCAAAAAATAAAGGGGTGTTTAAAAAGGTTACTCTTCCCATTTTACCGGGATTTGCTTTCCAGATTTAAACACCCTTATTTATTACGGAAGATCTTCTAAAATAACGGCCGTACCACTTGCCGCAACCATTAACATACTTCCGCCATTTCCTACCGTTTCGTAATCCAGATCAACACCAATTACAGCATTCGCACCCAATGCCGCAGCGTATTGTTGCATTTCATTAACGGCAGTATTTTTTCCTTCCCTCAAAACCTGCTCATACGAGCCTGATCTTCCGCCTACAATATCTCTTATACCGGCAAAAATATCCTTAAATATATTTGCGCCAATAATTGTTTCTCCTGTTACAAGGCCCAGGTATTTTACTACCTTTTTACCTTCTACCTGATTTGTGGTTGTAATTAACATGCTTATTCGTCTGTTTACAATTTAGATTTTTATCTGCTTTATTTGTTACATTTTTTGTCAACAGCGTTCCATTATTTTCTTTATCTCCTGAAAATCAGAATAAAAGCAGATTTAATGATGTAATTATTTTGTTATATTTGCTTTCCAACTTTTATAAAATGAAAAGAACAGCATTAACGTTCATCGCATTTATAGCATGTAATTGGGCTATGGCTCAAAACTTTATCTCCCCAAATGGGGCAGAAAATGCAGGAAGCCAGCCAGCTATTAATATCGCTGTTATCAGTACCAAAGTATCTAATGCCGATAAGCAAATGGAGCTGGCAGAGTTTAATGAACAAATGGGAGATTTGAGTGGGGCCATTACATTATATAAAAAAGCTGCCGAAGAATATAACGCCGACAAAAAATACAACAAATACGGTTCGGTTCTTTTAAAGATTAGCGCATTGCTACTTGAACAAGAGAATTATAATGAAGCTGAACAGGTTGTTCTTAAATCTGCATTGAAAAATTACTCAAAGATCGGAAGCAGAAACGGGCAAATGTTATCTTATAATATGCTTGGCCGCATTTATTTTGCCGCGAATAAATTAACCCAGTCTATGTGGTTTTATACACAGCAGGGTATATTAGCTCAGCAGCTGAATAATCAATCCATCTATTTAGATTCTGTATTGGGTATTGCAGATATTAAAATCAAGAAAAAAGAATTTGGGCTGGCATCTAAAGATCTGTTAAGAGCAGAGGAACTGGCAAAAGCTTCTAATCTGCTTCAATACAATCAGCGCATAAGGGTAAGTAAATCTGTACTTACAGAAAAAAGCAAAGGCAAAAGTTAAGGTCATTAAGTTAAACCCACATAGATTTTTGCGCAAGCAGAGGTCATTTTTTACTAAGTTTACAAAAAAGATACAGAAAATCGCTGTGTCTTTTTTGTTTATTTAAAAAATTGGTATCATATTGGATGATGTTTTTTACAACAATGGATTTTAAAACAGTTAGAGAGATGCTAAAGAAAATATTCACCATCACGCTTACCGCAGCTGTGCTGGCCTGTAGTGCGCAACCCAAAGCACAAAAGCCTGTAGAAGGAGTGATCAACATTAAACCTGATGAGCAGCAGAGTTTGGTTAGCAGGGAATTGGTCTCATTGATTGAGAACTACAATTACAAAAAAATCAAGATTAACGACTCTATTTCGAGCATTATCTTTGACCGGTATATTAAGGCGTTAGACCCATCTCGCAGTTATTTTGTAAACGCTGATATTACAGAGTTTGAAAAATCCAGGTATAATTTTGATGATTACCTTAGAGAGGGAGACCTAAGCGTTCCTTTTTATATGTTCAATGTCTATTTAAAGAGATATAACCAACGCATTGATTATTCTCTTTCCCGCGTAAACACAAAATATGACTTCAACCAGGATGATTCTTACGTTTATGACCGGGAGAAATTACCTTGGGCAGCATCTCAAAATGAATTAGACAACATTTGGAACAAACGCATAAAATATGAACTGGTAAATTTAAAAATTACCGGTTCTGAGCAAGCCAAGAATTCTGAAACTTTGACCAAAAGATACCAGAACCTAAAATCGCAGGCTGCAAAAGTTAACAATCAGGATGTATTTCAAATCTTAATGGACTCTTTTACAGAGGCTATTGATCCACATACCAATTACTTTAACCCCCGAAACGCAGAAACCTTTAATCAGGAAATGTCAAGATCTCTTGAGGGCATTGGTGCTACGTTACAATTAGACAACGAAGTAACCAAAATTGTTTCTATTGTTGCCGGAAGCCCTGCCTTTAAAAGCAAGCAGCTTAATGCCGGTGATAAAATTATTGCTGTTGCGCAAGGTGAAAACGGGGAGTTTGAAGATGTGATTGGCTGGCGTATAGATAATACTGTAGCTAAAATAAAAGGCCCCAAAGGAACCGTTGTGCGTTTAAAAGTTATTCCTGTTGGACAGGACTTATCATCAAAACCTAAGGTTGTTACCTTAGTGAGAGATAAGATCATTTTAGAAGAACAATCTGCTAAAAAATCAGTAAAAACCATTACTGATAATGGAAAAACATATAAAATAGGGATCATTAAAATCCCTGCTTTTTATGCAGACTTCAAAGCGGCTAATGCCGGCGATCCAAATTACAAAAGTACCACACGCGACGTAAGGTTATTGTTGGATACACTGAAAAATATGGACAAAGTAGATGCCGTGCTTGTAGATTTACGAGCAAATGGTGGAGGTTCTCTAAATGAAGCCGTTGAATTGTCTGGCTTATTTGTAGGTAAAGGCCCTGTTGTACAGGTAAAAGATTACAGAAACAGTGTAAAAGTTTATGATGATGAAGAGAGCAAAGTTGCCTGGTCTGGTCCTTTAGGTGTTATGGTTGACCGTTTAAGCGCATCTGCTTCTGAGATTTTTGCAGGAGCTATGCAGGATTATGGAAGGGGCATTATTATTGGTACCCAAACTTATGGTAAAGGAACCGTACAGTCTTCTATTGATCTGAACTCTATCATGAATCCTTCTATGATCCAAAAACTGATGAGTCTTTTCAATAAGAAAAACGAAACAGCTAAAAACGATAAAAACTCTAATACGGTAACGATTGTAGATAAAAACGGGGTTCCTGTATTAGGTCAGATTAATCTTACTATGGCTAAATTCTATCGTGTAAGTGGTAACAGTACACAGCATAAGGGTGTAATTCCTGATATTCAGTTCCCTTCAATTTATCCTTTAGATAAGATTGGGGAAGATACAGAGCCTTCTGCTTTACCTTTTGACATGATTAAAGCCTCTAATTATACACCTTTTAATGATTTTACTTTAGCTAAGGCTACCTTAAATCAGTTACATAATCAGCGTATGGAAAAATCAGTTGAGTATAAAATCTTAAAAGAAGATGTAGCTGAGGTTAAGCAAAAAGAGAATGAGACTTCTGTTCCTTTAAATGAAGCCAAGCTAAAAGCAGAACGCGATCAGATAGAAAATAAAAACCTGGCCCGTTTAAATGAAATTCGTGCTTCAAAAGGTTTACCTGCATTAAGCAAAACAGATAAAGCAGCTAATAAGATTATTAATGATGATTTTATTGAGGATGAAAGTGTTAAAATCATGGTAGACCTGATGAGAAATGCCGATAATTTTAAGCTTACCAATAATATTAATTCCTTAAAATAGTACTTACATTAAGAGGCTGTTTAAAAGTCAGTCGTCACCCTGAATTTATTTCAGGGTCTCTCTGAGAGATTCTATAAAATGTTTCAGATTCTGAAACAAGTTCAGAATGACGAATCGCTAGATTTTTTAAACAGCCTCTTTATTTTATATGCTACAGCCTTCATCAGTACATGAAGCTTGATCATCAGCATTTAGAGATGTTAGATTGGGTTGCTGTGTTTTGCTCCATTCATCAAAACTTTGTTTCAATGCGGCTTCAAATGCTTCTACAGGTTGTGCGCCTGAAAGGGCATATTTTCTGTCAAGCACAAAAAAAGGAACTCCCCTTATGCCTATCTGCTGGCTTTCATAAATATCATATCTCACTGCTTCAGCAAATGTTTCTTTATTAAGCGCCTCTTCTGCTTCTGTCCTGTCCAAACCTAAATTGCTAGCAATGTCTAATAATATAACTTTATCGTTTACATCTTTTCCTTCGGTAAAATGTGCCTTAAACAGAGCTTCCTCTGCCTGATTTTGCAGCTTCTTAGTTGCAGCAAAATGAATCAACTGATGTGCTTTAAAAGTATTAGCCGGTATGTTTTTACCAAAATCTACAGATAATCCCGCTTCATCGGCCATGTTTCTAACCTGAGCTGTCATTTGTTTAGCCTGATCTACGCTCATTCCTTTACTGCGCGATAAGTAATCATACACCGTTTCATGATTTTCGTTCTGATAATCAGGATTAAGCTGATAGCTTCTCCACTCTATATCTATCTTATCTTTAAATGGCAGTTTATCCATTGCTTTTTCAAGATGTCTTTTGCCTATATAGCAAAACGGGCACATCACATCCGACCAAATTTCTATTTTCATAATTCAAAAATACAATTCCTTAACAGTCTATTGGTTAGCAGAAAGTAAAAAGCCTGAAGCTTACATTTCGCTGTTTTTTTACATCCGCTTTAAACGGATCTTACTTTTATGCCTTACCTTTATCGGTATATCATGGAAAATACCATAAAACACATCTTTTTTGATTTAGACCACACCATCTGGGATTTTGATCGCAATGCACAGGAAGCACTTTTAGAGTTGTATGACAAATATGATTTAAATGCCTTAGGTGTTTCTTCGGCACAGCAATTTATAGCGCTTTATACGGTTAATAATCATGCTTTATGGGCTATGTATCATAATGGCAAAATCAATAAGGAAACCCTCAGAGAGCAACGATTTAAAAAGACTTTTTTAGAATTAGGCATAAAGCCCGAATTAATACCGAGTGAGTTTGAACAGGACTATGTTCGCATAAGCCCTTATAAAACCAATTTATTTGATGGGGCCCAAAAGGTATTGAGCTATCTTCAGAACAAGTACCACTTACATATTATTTCTAATGGCTTTAAAGAAACTACATTGACAAAGATGAGTGTTTCTAACCTGAACCCTTACTTTAAAAATGTAATTATTTCTGAAGATGTGGGCGTAAACAAACCTGACAAAGCTATTTTTGAATACGCTTTGAATAAAGCTTCTGCATTTAAGCATGAAAGCATCATGATAGGCGACAGTTTAGAGGCTGATATCAGAGGAGCGCAGGATTTCGGGATCAAAGCCATATTTTTTAATCCCGCCAACATAGAAAAACCGACAGATGTAAACTGGCAGATCAACCATTTGGAAGAATTGTTATTACATTTTTAATTAATTTAGATTAATGAGTTTATCAGGGATCAAAACATCTATACAACTGCTAACTGCAAAATATCGGGCTGTATTAGAGACCTTGAATCCTGAACAATTCACTGAAACACCTCCTCTGGGCGGTTGGAGTTATGCTGAGGTGTACAATCATATTTTTGACTCCAGCCTGCTATCTATGATGGCTATCAGTAATTGTATAAAGGGTCAGGGAACAAAAGGTTCTACCCCTTTTAAAGTAAAAATGGTTTTATTATGGGGCAAATTTCCTTCGGGAAAGAAAATAAAAGCTCCTGAAAGAATAGAGAGTCGGGTAAAAAAGATTAGCATAGAAGCTGCCCGTCAACTAATTACTGATTTTGAGATCATGTTTGAAAAACACTTCAGCCTTATAAAAACAGCTGATCCATCTGTTAAAGTAAAACATCCTGTATTAAATCTGCTTAATGCTCGGCAGTGGGTCAGGTTTATTCAAATCCATTTAAAACATCACCTTAAACAGATAGAGCGCATTGAGAATAGTTTTAAGCAATAAAGCTAATTTTGCATATTTGACCGCATGAAGTTATTGGCTAAAACCGGCTTTGATGAAGAAGCCTTTAAAAAGTACTTTAAAAATACCGGCCTGTTAATGTTTGGCCGTGTAGGTAGCTTAGCCATTAAAATGGTGGTAAGTATTTTTCTGGCAAATTATCTTCTTGCAAATAAAAATGGTATTCTGAATACTTCCATTTCTTATATTTTTCTTTTTGCTTCTGTTGCCGGTCTGGGGCTAGACAGCTTTATTGTTAAGGAATTACATCAGTTTCCTCAAAGCAAGAATAAAATTTTAGGAACTGCTTTTGGGTTAAAGGCGATAGCCGGAGCAGTCTGTGTTCCACTTATTTTTGTGGTTTGGCAGTTTTTCCCTTTAAATGGAATTTCTTATCAGATTATATTTATTCTTTCTTTTACCGGTTTATTACAGTCTTTAACTGTGATAGATGCTTTTTTTCAATCGCAGGTACAGTCTAAGTACATTATGCAGGTGCAGGTAATTGGAAATCTTATCTCTGCAGCGATTAAAATCATCCTGATAAAAAGCAATGCCGATTTAATCTCTTTTGTTTATGCTGCCTTATTTGATGTTTTTGTGCTTTCTCTTGGATATTTCTTAACCTATAACCGTAGTGGTCGAAAAATATTTGACTGGAGTTTTGATCAAAAACTGGCTAAAAAACTACTCAGTTTTTCATGGCCTCTGATTATTTCAGGTATTATGGTTTCTGTTTACATGCGTATAGATACCATTATGCTAAAAGAGTTATTGGGATCTGAAGGTGCTGCAGCGGCAGGCGCATATGCAACGGTTGTAATGTTTAGTGAGGCTCTGAATTTTGTTCCGGGAGCCATTGTAGCTTCCTTATTTCCGGCTATCTTAAATGCAAGGAGAGATGATAAACAACGGTATATGAAACGGATTCAAAATCTTTATGATTTGATGATCTGGTTAAGCCTGTCGTTTGCGATCTTTATCAGCTTTGCTTCACCTTTGATCTACAAACTTTTTAAAACCCAGTATGCTGCCGCAGCACCGGTTTTAACCGTACATGTGTGGGGTTCGCTGTTTGTTTTTCTGGGTGTGGCCAGTACACAGGTATTGATTGCAGAAGGTTATCATAAATTAACCTTTATTCGTACGGGCTTTGGAGCCATTGTAAACGTAGTACTTAACTTTATTTTAATTCCCAAAATGGGTATGATGGGAACAGCAATAGCTACTGTAGTGGCCTATGCTTCTTCTACTTTTCTTATTCTTTTTATCCCCAAAACCCGCAGACAAGGCATAATGATGTTAAAATCTGTATTTTTGGTAAGTATATTTCAAAAAATATTTAAACGTTGAATAAATTTACAGCGCTTGCAAAACTAATTGCAAAGCCTAAAAGATTAGCAGCCTTGCTTTCTTATAACGGAAAGGGCTATTTAAACGAAATTGGGTGGTTCAATGCTTTTGATCAAAAACAGGCTATTGATGCCGAGGGTCAGCCTATTCCATGGGTAACTTATTCTTTTATCGATTTTATAAAGGTTCGATTAAACAAATCCTTAAGTGTATTTGAATATGGCTCTGGTAACTCTACTTTATTTTATGCCAAAAGAGTTGGTTCTGTAGTTTCTGTTGAGCATGATGAAGCTTGGTTCAAGAAGATTGTAAACGAAAAAGCTGAGAATGCCGAAATGATATTTACACAATTAGAACCTAACGGCGAATATGCACAAAAAGCGATGTTAACCGGAAAAAAATTCGATGTGATTATTGTAGATGGCAGAGACCGGGTAAACTGTTGCAAACATGCTGTTAATGCTTTATCTGCTAACGGAGTGATTGTACTTGACGACTCGGAAAGAGAAACTTATCAGGAAGCCAGATCTTTCTTATCTGCACAGGGATTTAAAGAGTTGTACTTTTCAGGCATTTCTCCAGGTCTTTTTTATTACAAGGCCACTTCTGTATTTTATAAAGAACAAAACTGTTTAGCCATTTAATTCAATGCAAAATCTTGCCCCTATAGCGTTATTTGTTTACAATCGTCCGCAGCACACAGAACGTACCCTTAAGTTTCTGCAACAGAATGCGCTTGCATCAGATAGTCGTTTATTTATTTTTTCAGACGGGGCAAAAACCAATGATGATCAGGAAAAAGTTAGCGAGGTAAGGTCTATCATTAATAATATAGAGGGTTTCAAATCTATTAAGGTTATTGAGCGCAAGACCAATACAGGTTTAGCCAATTCCATTATTGAGGGGGTTTCTCAGCTTATAAAAGATTATGGTAAAGTGATTGTATTTGAAGACGATCTGATCTCTTCTCCTCATACTTTAACCTATTTCAACAATGCTTTAGATCGGTATCATAATGAAGAAAAAGTCATGCATATTGGGGCCTACATGTATAACCTTAAAGAAAATGACCTGCCCGAAACTTTTTTCTACCGAGCGGCGAGCAGTTGGGGCTGGGCTACCTGGGAAAGGGCATGGCGTCATTTTGAACCCAACATAGATGTATTGGTCAAACAGTTCGACAAAGAAAAAATAAAAGCCTTCTCCATAGATCATTCCATGAATTTCTGGAAACAGGTTAAGGAATTTAAACGAGGCAAAAATAACTCCTGGGCTATCAGATGGTACGCCTCTATTTTCTTGAAAGGAGGCCTGACCTTAAACCCGGCACATTCATTAATCAACAATATTGGCCACGACGGTTCAGGGGTTCATTCAGGTATTAACGATATTTATAATGTGATCATTAATCCAAAACCCATTAGCTACTTCCCTGAAGTTATTGAAGAAAATAAACAGGCCTATGGTGCTATTAAACACTTTTTAACATATAGAAAAGGTAGTTTTGTACAAAGAGTTATACGGTTTGTTAAAGAAAAGTTTGCAGCACTTCCTTTTTAATCGCTCTGCTTTA
Organism: Pedobacter montanisoli; assembly: GCF_022809115.1. Classification (GTDB taxonomy): domain Bacteria; phylum Bacteroidota; class Bacteroidia; order Sphingobacteriales; family Sphingobacteriaceae; genus Pedobacter; species Pedobacter montanisoli. Next base: position 737,527 of record NZ_JALGBH010000001.1, read on the forward strand.
TTTCTGCTTTAAAAAATTATCTACTTCGGTAAAATAATCTTCATCATAGCATTTCATAAATCTTCCGTCTGGTTTTAAGATTAAAAATGCCCCACAATTTTCCTGAATGGTAAAAACATTGCTTTGAAAAAAGCCCGAATCTTGTATAAAATCCTTTCTATCCTTCAACAAGTCTAAATGAAAAGCATCTTTAGCATAAATAAAGAAGTCAACCGCGTTTTTTTCAGCCGTTATTCGATTTGAAATATTAACTGTATTGTTCAACATAGAGGAATAGGTCTCATTGTTATATTTATAAGTAATGCAGTTCGGCCCTCGTTGAAAATAATTAATCAATATGGCCTTATCAGCATCAATATTCCTGTTTAGCTCTTTTGCTATTTTTTCTCTGATATCTTTATTTTCTATATCGTCCAGTTTTCCTGTAAAAGTCTTTCTACTGCTAATGTACCTTGAGTTTACAGCATTATTAATCTCATTTGCTTCTGTATTTTGTGCCTTTATTTTAGTTGCACAAGAGGTTAAAAGAACCAATATTATTAGGTAGGTTTGTTTCATATTAATTTAGACCTTTTTTGCATAAACCATAATGTATGGCGAGAGTTGTTTGGTTTCAAAAGAAAATACTCGGGTAAACACCTTTCCTAAAACCCATACGGCTTTTTTAAACGCTTTTACCCCGATAGACTTCTCTTTTTCATTTTCTAACCACACACTAAATTTACCGAAATATTCGGATTGCAAAACTTTTAGGCCTAAATCTTTGCAAATGGCCTCCAATAATTTTGGATCCATGCAATTGATGTTATGCTTATCGTAATTCTCTTTATCAAATTTTAACTGAAACCATCCGTTTATGCCACGAAAATTAGGAAGGGTAATAAACAGACTTCCTCCGGGTTTTAGAAAGGCTACATGGCGCTCTATAATGTCCTTGGTATCTGTAAAATGCTCAATCAGCCCACAGCTTAATACCAGATCATATTGTTTTTGTGGAGTGTAAGCAAACAAATCTGCTTCTATGATTTTTACATCATCCGACTGCAATCTGTTTGCAGCCAAGAGCGCAGAAGTAATGGGTGGGTGTATAAAATAATCGAGCAGGGTTACATCCAGATTATGATATTTTTTGAGATAAGCCGCATAATATCCAGGAAAACCACCCAATTCAATAGCGGTTTTTACGTCATCCTGTTTAATGATATTTGTTAGTTGTTTATAGAATAAATAGTTTTCAGGAATTTCTACTGCCAGCCCTGTTTTACGCTGCCAATAGTTTAACCAAAAATCTCTGTCGGTGAGTACATTGCTCATAAACTTATATAACCAAATTTTTTTTGCATATGTTTTGAGTAATTTTTTGCGTTAAGGTTTAGTAAGCCTTCTTAATAAATATTATTTTTGATTGATTTGAAAATTGTTCACCTAAATACTTATGATGGAAACGGGGGGGCAGGTAGAGCCTGTCTTCGTTTAAGCGATTCATTAAACGCTGCCAATTGCACCTCAGATGTGTTGGTTTTCTATAAGTTTGGACACAATCCTAAGATTTTTAATTTAAGCCAACACTTCTTTGCTAAAATAAGAGCTGTTTTTAACATTCTTGGCGAACGTTATTTATCTCGGTTCTTCACTAAACAATCGGCTCGAACACCATTTTCTTTGCAATGGTTTGGCAGGTCGGTATTAAAACATCCATTGGTAAAAGAGGCCGATGTCATCCACATCCACTGGATCAATCATGGTTTTTTATCTCCAAAATTTTTAGCTCAGCTTGATGAGCTAGATAAACCTATTGTGTGGACTTTTCATGATAGCAATGCCTTTACCGGCGGATGTCATGTGCGTTATAGCTGTGAAAATTACCATAAACAATGCGGACATTGCCCTTTATTAAAGTTTGCAGGAGAAAAAGATCTTTCTCATCGTAACTGGTTAAGAAAACAAAAGGCTTATACAAATCTTAATTTTCATATCATTGCACCCAGTAATTGGATGGCCGCATCGGTTAAGCACAGCAGCTTACTGGGCTTGAGAAATATTTCTGTTATACCCAACACCATTGAAATAGCTGTTTTTAAACCTTATGTTAAGACAGAAGCCAAAAAAATCTTAAAAATAAGCCCGCAAAAGTTTGTTATTTTAAGTGGTTTCATGCCATCTAAAAATGATAAGCACAAAGGAACTCCTTATCTTGTTGAGGCGTTAAAAGAACTTGCATCGAGACCTGAAATTGATAATGAGCAGATTGAACTGGTAATTTTTGGGAATAAAGACCAGCAAGATGTCCCTCAATTTCCTTTTAAAACCACTTTTTTAGGCACAATCAATAAAGATGATCATTTGGCAAAATGTTATGCCGCTGCTGATGTATTTGTAACCCCTTCTCTTGAAGACAACCTTCCTAATACAGTGATGGAAAGTTTAGCTTGTGCAACTCCCGTAGTTGCTTTTGAAACAGGCGGTATTCCAGATATGGTAAAACATCTGCAGAATGGTTACCTGGCCAAATACCAGTCTGTTACTGATCTGGCAGATGGTATTGAATGGTTGTATCTAACAGAAGATAAAGAAGAGATACAAAAAGAAGCCCGCAAAACCATTTTAAAGGAGTTTGCACCTGAAGTTATTGCTCATCAACACTTAACATTGTACCAACATTTAATTGCCGAACAACCTCAATAAATATGAAACCGAAACTGAGTGTAATTACCATCGTTTACAATAATGTTAAAGACATTGAACGCACCATGTTATCGGTATTGAACCAAACTTATCCTAACATTGAATACATTGTTATAGACGGGGCATCTAATGATGGTACGCCCGAAAAGATAGCACAATATAAAGATAAGCTGGCTTGCTTTATCTCCGAACCCGATAAAGGTATTTATGATGCCATGAATAAGGGGCTGGCTTTAGCTAAGGGCGATTATGTATTATTTATGAACTCTGGCGATGAGATCTATGACAGCCATACGGTTGAGAATGTTTTTAATTCGGCACCTTCAGGAGACATTTATTATGGTGAAACAGAAATGTATGATGAGGACTGGCATAGCTTAGGTCAGCGCAGACATGAGGCTCCTGAACAGTTTAACTGGCAGAGCTTTAAATATGGGATGAACATCAGCCATCAGGCTATTTATGTAAAACGAAGCCTTGCAGAACCTTACGATTTGAAATACAAATACAGTTCTGACATAGATTGGATTATCAAAGCGGCAAAAAAATCTTCGAATATTGTAAATACCCATCAGTACGTAGCAAAATACTTGGTAGGTGGAATGAGCAAAAAAAAACATTGGGAAAGCTTAAAAGAACGTTTTAAAATCTTTACGCATTATTATGGCTTTTTCCCAAATGTTTTTAACCACTTTGTAATTGCAGTAAATTTAGCTGGGTATTATTTCAGGCACGGCAGGACTAATGATTAATCTTCCTGTACAATTTCTGCCACACGCCCAATCTGCCCATCTTCTAGCCTAACTTTTATTCCTCTTGAATGAAAAGATGCAGAGGTTAAGATATTCTTCACCACACCATAAGTAATATTTCCGTTCCGCTGATCTTTCTTTAAGATAATACCTACTTCCAATCCTGGATAAATGTCTTTTCTATTTTGCCCGTCCATATATTTCTATTTCTCTGTTTTTCCAAAGCGTTCTTCAAATACTTTTTCTAAAGCAAACATCTCATCACGCAAGCGTGCTGCCAGTAAAAAGTCGGTATCTTTCGCCGCTTTCTGCATATCTTTTCTAGATTGATCAATCGCTTTTTTAAGCTCTGTTTTACTCATGTATTGTACAATAGGGTCTGCAGCAATGCTTACTTCATCTACTTCAACATAAGCTCTTGCTTTGGCCTTCATACGTTCAGATACTTCCAATACAGATGTTTGCTCTAAAATTTCTTCTTTAGATTTACCCACTGTTTTTGGTGTGATACCATGTTCAGTATTATAAGCAATTTGCTTTTCTCTTCTCCGATTGGTTTCTGTAATTGTTCGCTCCATTGAATCGGTCATATCATCTGCGTACATGATTACCCTTCCTCTATCGTTACGAGCAGCCCTACCAATGGTTTGTATCAATGCCCTATCTGATCGCAAAAACCCTTCTTTATCCGCATCTAATATAGCTACTAAACTTACTTCCGGTAAATCTAATCCTTCTCTTAACAAGTTAATCCCCACCAAAACGTCAAATTCTCCCAATCGTAATCCTCTTAAAATTTCAACCCTTTCTAAGGTCTTGATTTCAGAGTGTATATATCGGCACCTGATATTTAAGCGATCCATATATTTGGTCAGTTCTTCTGCCATTCGCTTGGTAAGCGTGGTAACCAGAACCCTGTCTCCGTTCTTAACGGTTTTATCTATTTCGTCCAACAAATCATCAACCTGATTAACTGCGGGCCTTACTTCTATTAAAGGATCCAATAATCCGGTTGGCCTGATCACTTGTTCTACTACTACACCATCCGATTTCTGTAATTCATAATCGGCAGGTGTTGCGCTTACATAAATGGTCTGTGGAGCCATCCGTTCAAATTCCTCAAAATTCAATGGTCGGTTATCTAAGGCCGAAGGTAAACGAAATCCGTACTCAACAAGAGCAAGTTTTCTTGATCTATCTCCACCATACATGGCTCTTATTTGCGGAACGGTAACATGGCTTTCATCAATCACCATTAAATAATCATCCGGAAAATAATCTAATAAACAGAAGGGACGCATTCCCGGAGGCCTACCATCAAAAAATCTGGAATAATTTTCTATTCCTGAGCAATAGCCCAGTTCTTTCATCATTTCTATATCAAAGTTAACCCGCTCTTCCAATCTCTTGGCTTCAAGCAAAAGCCCATCTTTGGTGAGCTGGTTCTTTCTTACCTCAAGTTCTTCCTGAATAGCCCATATAGACTGATTAAATCTGTCTTTTGGCGTAACAAACAGATTTGCCGGATAAATTGACATATCCTGCATTTTTTCTAATGTTTTTCCCGTAACAGGATCTATTACTGTAAGTTCTTCTATTTCGTCACCAAAGAAAGATATGCGATACGCATTATCAAGATAAGCCGGATAAATATCTACCGTATCTCCTTTTACCCTGAAAGTTCCCCGTTTAAAATCATTAATGGTCCTTGCGTATAAGATCTCTACCAGATGATGTAAAAATGAGTTTCTCGTAATTTTTGTACCCACTCCAAACCTGAAAACCGAGCGGGAAAAATCTTCAGGGTTTCCCATACCGTAAATGCATGAAATGGATGAAACAACAATTACATCTCTCCTGCCAGACATTAGTGCCGAAGTTGTTCGCAGCCGTAATTTTTCTATTTCTTCGTTTATGCTCAGGTCTTTCTCTATATAAGTATTGGTAGTAGGCATGTAAGCCTCTGGCTGATAGTAATCGTAATAAGACACAAAGTAATTAACCGCATTTTCAGGGAAAAACTGCTTAAACTCACCATATAATTGTGCCGCGAGTGTTTTGTTGTGACTTAATATCAGGGTTGGTTTTTGAGTCTGCTCAATAACATTAGCCACGGTAAATGTTTTTCCGGAACCTGTTACACCCAATAAGGTCTGATAATGTTCTTCTGATTGTACGCCTTCTACCAGTTGAGCTATAGCCTGAGGCTGATCTCCGGTAGGTTTATAATCTGATATGAGTTTGAATTTCATGCAATGTAAAAATAAAGCCTTGTTTATTTAATCACAAAAATTACCCGTTTTGTTTTAACCGGTTAAAACTAAGATGACCTGCAAATGAGTTATTTCAACGAAATTCTTCAAATTATATCTCCATTTTCTTAAGTCTTATTGGTATTTTTATGTAATTTGAACCGTTTGTTCTGTTTAATATGTCTCTACTCATCTTTTGCAAACAGCTTACTCCACGGGTAAAATATATCTTTAATTTTATGTTTAAAGATATTCTGTTGTATGAAGGAGATCTTTCTTTTAGCACCAATGAAGGTGAGTTTTCACAATATGATGGGTCAAAATTCAGCTACGCGGATCAGCCTCTTAAACAGGAATTGCATTTTGGATCTTGTAAACTTTTATTTGAAACCAAAATTCAACCTCAGCATATTGATCAGATCATTTTTGGAGATACCCTGGTTCCTTTTCCAGTAAAATTTGGATTTTTGCCTTTTGACATTTTTGCTGCTTCTTTTTACTTTGTTTCACGTTATGAAGAATACCTGCCTTTTGAACCGGATAAACACCAGCGTTTTAAGGCAGAAAACAGTTTACAATTCAATTTGGGTTTACTAGATTTTCCAATAGTGGATATGTGGGCACTCATGCTCAAAAATATACTCCTTAAATATCTTCCCGGTTTAAAATTCGGTTCAAGGGCTTTTACGTTTGTTCCTACTTTTGATATAGACAGAGCTTATCATTTTCAAAACAGCGGCCTTTTAAAGAATACAGCCCGTGTAATTAAGGCCTTATTAGAAAGAGATCAAGAGCGTTTAAAGAACGTGCTCTTAACCGGCATGAAAAAAAGAAAAGATCCTTTTGATACGTATGAAATGCTTCGACAAATTCATAATAAGCATAATTTAAACCCAATCTTTTTCTTTCTTTATGCACATAAAGGCGATAAAAAGTATGATATCAACATTAAACCCGGTAAAGAAAACTTTAACGCCCTGATTAAAGAAACGGCACAATATGCAGATATAGGCATACATCCTTCATATGCTTCAAACCAGCATAAACAGATGCTAACCGAAGAAATAAAAAATCTCTCACTGTTAGTAGAGAAACCTATTCATAAATCCCGACAACATTTTTTAAGATTACATTTACCAAAAACTTACCTGCAATTAAAAGAAGCCCATATTTTACATGATTACAGCATGGGATATGCTTCGCAGGCCGGATTCAGGGCGGGTACCTGTACTTCATTTTTCTGGTATGATCTTCAGCTTGAAAAGCAATCTGTATTAAAAGTTCACCCTTTTGCGGTAATGGATTCTACATTGAAAGTTTATTTAAAACTAAATCCCAAGAAAGCAAAAGAAGTTATTTCTAAAATTATGGGACACGTTAAACTGGTAAATGGTACTTTTTGTTGTTTATGGCATAACGAATCACTCTCAGAAACAGAAACCTGGAAAGGGTGGTCTGAGGTTTACAGATTTATGGTTGAAATGGCCGTTAAATAATTATATTTATACAATTTTAGCATAATGATAGTTGATATTAGTAAAACTTCCTGCATTGCCAATACCTATATTGCTGAGTTAAGAGACGAGATTATTCAAAAAGATTCTATGCGTTTTAGAAAAAACCTTGAACGCATTGGCGCTTATTTTGGACATGAAATTAGCAAACACTTGGCTTATAAAAATATTGAAACTACTACTCCTTTAGGTATTGCTAATAGTAAAGTTTTAGTACAACAACCTGTTATTGCCACCATATTAAGAGCCGGCTTGCCTATGCACCAAGGCTTACTAAGTGTTTTTGATAAAGCCGAATCAGCTTTTATTACTGCTTACAGAAAGGTGGTAAAAGGCGGAGATTTCATTATACAAATGGAACATATTTCAGCTCCTGAGCTGGAAGGAAAAACCGTTATACTGGCTGATCCTATGTTAGCAACAGGTTTAAGTATGGTACTTTGTGCCAAAGAACTGATCAATGAATATAAGATAGAGAAATTACACATTGTATCTGCAATTGCAAGTACAGAGGGTGTTAAACATGTAAGGGCAAATTTGCCTAAAGCACACCTCTGGTTAGGCGCAATTGATGATGAAATGACTACAAAGGCTTATATTGTACCGGGTTTAGGTGATGCTGGAGATCTGGCTTTCGGAGCAAAAAAATAAAATGCTAATTGAGCTTATAAGGAACAACCAGTTCAAACTCAGGAATATCTACAATAAAATTTTTCTCATCAGAAACACGTTGCATGACGTAATAACCACGCATACTTCCTATTTCTGTTTTTAAGTTACATCCCGAAACATATACATAGCTTTCTCCGGGTTCTATTATGGGTTGCTCTCCCACTACTCCCTGCCCTTCTACTTCTCTTAAAGTTCCATTAGAATCAAAAATAAGCCATTTTCGGCTTAAAAGCTGTACGGCATAATCTGTAAGGTTTTCTATAGAAATACGATAAGCAAACATAAAGTGTGCATTTGCCCAATCAGATTGATGATCCTGATAAATCGTTTCTATAGAGATTTTTACGCCTTGTGTTGTTGCCGTAACCATAGCTTATTTTTAATTTTTTGTGCTCAATAATCAGGCCATTTAACTTAAAGTTCTGCAAACAGGTATTTTTCTGAAATTTCGTCAAGTAAGCTGTATATCACTTCGATGTTTTCTTCTTTAACCAATTGCATACGATAAGGTTTAAAATCAGGTAAGCCCTTAAAGTAATTGGCATAATGCCTGCGCATTTCAAACACCCCTGTTTTAGGCCCTTTCCATTCAATTGATTTAGTTAAATGTGTTCTACAGGCCAAAACGCGTTCTTCCAGTGTTGGTCCGTCCATTAATTGCCCTGTTTCGAAAAAATGTTTGATTTCTCTGAAAATCCATGGATAACCTATGGCCGCACGTCCTATCATAATCCCATCTACTTCATATTCCATACGCCAGTTAGCCGCCTTAACCGGACTGTCCACATCTCCATTTCCAAATATGGGTATTTTGATTCGTGGATTTCTTTTGATCTCTCTGATCAATGTCCAATCTGCCTCTCCTTTATAGAGCTGCGCCCTGGTACGACCGTGTATGGTTAAAGCCTGTATGCCTATGTCTTGCAACCGCTCTGCCACTTCATAAACATTCTTCGTATTGTCATCCCAGCCTAAACGGGTTTTTACAGTAACTGGTAAATGCGTAGCCTTAACAACGGCTTCAGTCATTTTAACCATTTTGTCAATGTCCTGTAGCAAGCTTGCACCCGCACCTCTACACGCTACATTTTTAACGGGACAGCCATAATTGATATCTATCAGGTCAGGCTGAGCAAGGGTGGCAATTTCAGTCGCTTCACGCATACTTTCTATATCGCTACCAAATATCTGAATGCCTATTGGCCTTTCATATTCAAAAACATCCAACTTTTGACGGCTTTTAGCAGCAGACCTGATCAATCCTTCAGATGAAATAAACTCTGTGTACATCATGTCTGCCCCTCCTTGTTTGCATACATAACGAAAAGGAGGATCGCTCACATCTTCCATTGGAGCTAACAATAAAGGAAAGTCTCCTAAATCAATATTTCCTATCTTTACTGACATTTTATATCTTCAACCCTGTTTTATTTTAACTGCAAAGTTACATATAATTAAAATAATGTATCCAAACGCACCCGGTAAGCAAGAGAATAACCCTATTATACAACTTATGTTTTTAGGCTTATTTGCCATTTTAGGCCTAATTGTTTTTGCCTTAGCTGCCTGTATAATTGTTTATCTTTTGTATGGCTTAGACACATTAATGGCCGTTTTGTCTAATCAGCTTAATGAAAAAAATGTAGGTGCTTTTAAAATCATATTAACGGCACAACAGTTTGGTTTATTCTTAACTCCGGCTATTTTACTTGCCGTAGTTGAAAGAAAGCCTCTAAATAAGTTTTATGGTTTTGAAAAACCTAAGCCCAGCTTATTACTTATGGCAGCCTTTATAGGTTTATGCAGCCTCCCGTTTCTGTCATGGGTAAATGAACTCAATCAAAAAATGTCTCTCCCTGCTTTCTTAAAGAATATAGAAGACTGGATGCGGGCAATGGAAACTGATCTGGCCAAAACAACCGAAATTATTTTAAAAACATCTTCGGGCTGGGGTCTTATTGTCAATTTATTGGTAATTGCTGTAACCCCCGCAATTTGTGAAGAATTTATTTTCAGAGGTGGATTGCAGCGCAGTATTTTCAGATTAGTGGTTAACCCTCATGTAGCCATCTGGTTATCAGCAATTATTTTCAGCAGTATTCACTTTCAGTTTTTTGGCTTTTTTACCCGCATGTTCTTAGGTGCAACATTTGGATATTTATATTTCTGGACAGGAAGTATATGGTACGCCGTTTTTGCGCATTTTTTAAATAATGCTTATGCCGTTTTTGTGGCTTATTATTACCAAAGTAAAAACCTTCCTCTTAACGAATCTGATATGCAGAGTGTTCCTTTATATATGAGTGTAATTAGCGCAATTTTAACCGTTTCGCTTTTATTGTTCATCAAAAAGAAAGCCAGCCAAAACAACATACAGCAACCTTATGAAAACTAGAGCCATTACCGCGTTTTTCTTTACCATTGTTATGTTAGGTTCTATTTTTTTAGGGGCCTATACTTTTACGGCATTTTATCTGTTGTTAAGCATGGTTTGTTTGCTGGAGTTTTACCGGATGATTAAAACAACAAAAATACATCCTAACTTATTTATTGGAGTTGCTTTAGCCATACTTTGTTTTGGCAGCATAGCAGCGTCTCATTTTATCGATATTCCTGTTAAAAACCTTTTATTATATATTCCTTTATTTTTTGCTGTATTTATAGCAGAGCTCTATCGTAAAAGCGAACGTCCTTTTTCCAATATCGCTTTTACTTTTTTAGGGTTAATTTTTGTGATTGTTCCCTTTGTTTTCTTCTTTAGTTTAGGGTTCATAACAAATAATTCTTACAGCTTTCATTTTCCTTTAGCCTTTTTACTAATGTTATGGGCAAATGATACGGGGGCTTATTTATTTGGAATGAAGTTCGGCAAACATCGCTTGTTTGAGCGTCATTCACCAAAAAAATCTTGGGAAGGCTTTTTTGGTGGAATATTTACCGGTTTAATTGTAGCTTTTATAATCAATAGCTGGTTCCATGAAATTTCTCTCTTGGAATGGTCCGGAATGGCATTGATCATTTCTTGTTTCGGCACTTTAGGAGATTTGGTAGAATCAATGCTAAAACGTAGCGTAGGCGTAAAAGACTCTGGTAATTTTTTACCTGGACACGGTGGCTTTTTAGACCGATTTGATGGTTTATTAATTGCAGCGCCCTTAGTCTATACTTATTTATTCTGGTTGCTAAATTAAGTTTTACCCGGTATTGCAAAGAGAAACCCGGGTAAAAACGTTTTACTTGATTACTGTTGTAGGCTTCTTATTCTCATCCAGAGCAACAAAAGTAAATTCGCCATGTATAGCTAATTCTCTACCTTCGGCATACATCTGCTCTATATATATTTCTACGCTTACTTTTAAACTGGTATTCCCCACATGCGTAACATGCCCAACTAACTCAACAATAGTTCCGGCTGGTATAGGCTGTTTAAAATCAATTCTGTCGCTACTTACAGTAACCATTTTCTGTCTGCTAAAGCGTGTAGCTGTGATAAAAGCAACTTCATCCATCATATGCATGGCCGTGCCGCCAAAAAGCGTATCGTAATGATTTGTTGTACTTGGAAAAACCGCTTTGAAAATACTGGTCTTTGAACTGGCTATTCTTTCTTCTAAAGTCATATCTAAAGATTATACCGAACTTAAGGTCTTATTGAAAAATGTAACAAATATAAGAGTTATATTTTTCAATGTTTTTCACTTCTATATTTGATAACAAATTGTAAACTAAACTTTAAATGATGTTAAAAAGCTACGTTAGGAAAGCGTGTATAGCATTTCTGATGGTAGGTGCATTAAATGTACATGCCCAAGAAATACCTACACCCAAGTCTTTTTTCGGTTTTAACATTGGCGATAATTATAACCTGGCCAATTTTACACAAACCGAAGCCTATCTCAAGAAACTTGCTGCAAGTTCTGATAGGATTAAATATACCACCATTGGTAAAACTGAAGAAGGCAGAGACCAGTTTATGCTGATTGTTACTTCTCCTGAAAATCACAAAAATTTAGCAAAGTACAAGGAAATTTCGCAAAAACTGGCAAGAGCAGAGGGTTTAACACCTGAGCAGGCCAAGACTTTAGCTAAAAGCGGAAAAGCCATTGTTTGGATTGACGGGGGCTTACATGCCAATGAAACAGTAGGTATACATCAGTTGATCCAAACTGCCTATACGTTTGCCAGCAGAAATGATGATGAAACCAAAAATATTTTAGATAAGGTAATTATCTTAATGACACACGCCAATCCAGATGGGCAAGAGCTACAGAGCAATTGGTATATGCGTGAAAATACTCCCGAAAAAAGGTCTTTATCAGGCTTACCTCGTTTGTACGAAAAATATGCAGGCCATGATAACAACCGTGATTTCTTTATGCTGAATTTAAAAGAAACACAAAATATGGGTCGCCAATTATTTATAGAATGGATTCCACAGATCATGTACAACCACCATCAGGCCGGTCCTGCCGGAACCATTGTTGCCGGTGCCCCCTATCGCGATCCTTATAACTATGTTTTTGATCCTATTATCATGACCAGTCTTGATGCTGTAGGAGCGGCCATGCATAACCGTTTAAACATTGAGGGGAAACCTGGATATACACAACGTGGTGGATCTGTTTTTTCTACATGGTATAATGGTGGTTTACGTACAACTACCTATTTCCATAATATGATTGGTTTATTAACTGAAATTGTTGGTAGTCCAAACCCAATGAACATCCCTCTTGTACCAGCTCGTTTATTGCCAAACGGAGATTCTCCAAATCCGGTACAGCCTAAAGTATGGTATTACAAAGATGCAATTGATTATTCGGTTTCATTAAATTATGCCGTGCTTAACTACGCACAACGTTACAGCGATGAGTTACTTTACAATATTTATCAAATGGGAAGAAATTCAATTGATAGAGGCCTTAAGGATACCTGGTCGTTTTCTCCTAAAAAAATTGAAGCCATTAATGCCAATTATGCAAAAGAAACCAATACTGCACCTGTAAGTGTAACCGAAAGAAAACAAATACCTGAAAAATACCTTGATCAGGTAATGAAAGATCCGGCAAACAGAGATGCACGTGGTTATATTATCCCTTCAGATCAGCCTGATTTTACCACTGCTATCCGTTTCTTAAATGCATTGATCAGAACAGGCATCCAAGTACAGGAAGCAACTACAGATTTTACGGTTAATGGCAAAAAATACCCTGCAGGCTCATATATTGTAAAAACAGATCAGGCTTTCAGACCACATATTTTAGATATGTTCGAACCTCAGGATCACCCTAACGATTTCAAATATGAGGGCGGCCCTCCAATTGCACCTTATGATGCAGCCGGATGGACCTTAGCTTATTTAATGAATGTTAAATTCGACAGAATATTAGATGGTTTTAATGGCCCTTTTACTAAACTTCCTGTTGGCGAATTATTAACTGCAAAACCTAAACCTTTACCTGCCAATGCCCGAGGATACGCTTTAAGTGCACAAGCTAATGAAAGTTTTTTAGCCGTAAACGACCTTTTAAAAGCAGGTATAGAAGTTTTACGTGATCCTTCTAATGGTTCTTTCTATGTACCTGCCAGCGCAAAAGCTAAGGAAGCACTCACTAAGGCCGAGCGCAATTTTGGTATGAGATTAGTTGCTGCAGAAAAACCTAAGAATGCAAAAGCTGTAAAACCTGCCCGTATTGCACTTTGGGATGTTTATGGAGGTTCCATGCCTTCTGGATGGATCAGATATATCATGGAACAATATCATTACAATACAACGGTAATTTATCCGTCAGATGTTGACGCAGGAAAGCTTAAAGATAAATATGATGTAATCATTTTGGTAGGTGGTTCTATTCCTTCAAGAACAGCAGGAGGAAGAGGAGGACAATTTAATCAGGATGTAACCAATATTCCTGATGAGTATAAATCGAGGGTAGGCCGTATGACTGTTGAAAAATCTATTCCTGAGTTAAAAAATTTCCTTGAAGCAGGTGGGAATATCGTGGCTATCGGTTCGGCAACCAACTTGGCAAGTCATTTAAACTTGGGCGTAAAAGATGCTTTAACTGAAACTACAAATGGTAAAGAAGTTAAACTTTCAGCAGAAAAATTCTATGTTCCAGGTAGTGTATTAAGTGTTAAACTGGATAAAAATTTAAATGCAAACTGGGGTCTGGATGAATTAACAGATGTTTATTTTGACAACAGTCCTGTATTTAAGATTACAGATAATAACATTAAACCTTTAGCCTGGTTTAACACAGATAAGCCTTTACGTAGTGGTTGGGCTTGGGGGCAAAGTTATTTGAAAGATGGAGTGGCTGCATTTGAAGCTCCTGTAGGAAAAGGAAAGTTAATTGCTTTTGGACCTGAAATTACTTTCAGATCTCAAACCCACGGAACTTTTAAATGGATGTTCAACCAATTATATAACTAATTAATAATAAGCTTTTAAACTAAAAAAACCGATGTAAATTACATCGGTTTTTTTATTCACTAACTTTTTTCCTAATCTCTGCTTCTAAATAACATTGAAGCGTAATAAAGTAAGTTAGCCAATGAACCTAATGCGGCCACTACATAAGTCATAGCTGCCCACCATAAAGCATCTTTTGCCTGTGCATTTTCTTCGCTGGTGTACATTACATTCTGGTTATTTTTTAACCATGCCAAAGCTCTGTTACTTGCATCAAACTCAACGGGTAAAGTAATTAAACTAAAGATGGTTATTAAAGCCAGGCCTAACACCCCTATACCTAAAACAACCGGGTTTCCTGTAAATCCTATGAGCAATACACCAATCAATAATACCCATTGTAAAAGGGTAGAAGAGATGCTTACTACAGGTACCATATTGGATCTGAATTGCAGCCAGTGATAGGATTTGGCATGCTGTACAGCATGTCCGCATTCATGTGCTGCAACAGCAGCAGCAGCCACACTACGACCATAGTACACATCTGTACTTAGGTTTACTGTTAAATCTTGTGGATTATAATGATCAGTAAGTTGACCTTCAGAGCTTACTACTTTTACGTTATAAATGCCATTATCATGTAGCATTTTCTCTGCAACCTCTTTTCCTGAAAAACCAGAATTGAGCTGCATTTCTGCATATTTAGCAAATTTGTTTTTAAATCGCCACTGCACAAACATACTAAGTAGAAGGACTGGAACGAATAAAATTAAATAGGTTTCCATTTTTTGTATGTGTTTTTCAATCTCAAAATCTGATAATCAAAAAGCGTTCCCATATTTATTTCTTATTATTTTTTTACATTTAGGAGCATGAATTACAACTTTTCTTATTGGGAAAAAACCAGTTTTTTTTCTGCAGACATTATTATTGTTGGAAGCGGAATTGTAGGTTTAACGGCTGCTATCGCTTTAAAACAGCATAATCCGAAATTAAATGTATTGGTTTTGGAAAGAGGATTTCTACCCAGTGGAGCAAGCACCAAAAACGCTGGTTTTGCCTGCTTTGGAAGCCTTTCTGAGTTAATTGAGCAGGAAAAAACTTCAGGAACAGACGGACTTCATGCTTTAATTCAAAGAAGATGGAATGGCCTGCAAAAGTTAAGACAATTGCTAGGCGATAAGCATATAGATTTTAACGGCTACGGAGGTTTTGAGCTCTTTAGGAAAGAAGACGAAGAATTGACCAATTTATGTGTATCAAAAATTAGCCATTTTAATGCTTTAATTGAAGATATTGTAGGTAAACACGCTTTTTCTGAAGCTCATGAAAAGATAGACTATTTTGGTTTTAACCACATTAGTTCTTTAATTGAAAACCAATTTGAAGGACAGATCAATACGGGTAAAATGATGCGAGCTTTAATTAATAAAGTAGCTGCTTCAGGTGTTCAAATATTAAATTCATGTGAAGTTGAAGGTTTTGAAAAAGGTTCTGACCAACGGATTCATATTAAAACACAACAAGGAATTTTCATTTGCAAAAAACTGATCTTCGCTAATAATGCATTCATTTCTTCTTTTTTTAAAGATTTGGATGTAAAACCGGGCAGAGGACAGGTCATCGTAACTAAACCTATACCTTCTTTAAAAGTAAAGGGAACTTTTCATTATGATAAGGGTTATTACTATTTCAGAAATATTGATCATCGCATATTATTTGGCGGGGGCCGAAATCTGGATTTTAAAACTGAGGAAACTACTATCTTTGGCCATACAGAAAAAATCCTACAAGCTCTTTCTGCTATATTGAAAGATATTATTTTACCTGATACGGCGTTTGAAATAGATTATAACTGGAGTGGTATCATGGCTTTTGGTAATCAATTAGAACCTATAATTAAAGAGGTTGAACCTGATGTATTTTGTGCGGTTCGCTGTAATGGAATGGGTGTGGCCATGGGCAGCCAGACAGGGCAGGATGTAGCCGATTTAGTTTTAAGTACTTTTTAATTTCTTCTCTTTATGGAGCTCATCATTATTTGTTTATTAGTTGTTTTATTGATTTTATTCTTCGTTTTTTTATTTAAAAAATCTGGAAAAAGCAATCCTGAGGATATATTCACTGTTAATTTTTTAAAAGAAGAGAACCAAAAAATTCAACAGGAACTCACACAGGTTAGGGCCCAATTGTTAAATGAATATACGCGAGCTACAAAAGCAGAAGAAAATCTGCAATTGCAAAAAGAACTCTATAAACAGCAACAACAAAATTTAACAGAGCTACAAAATCAATTTAAATTAGAGTTTGATAAAATGGCTAATGCCATACTCGAAGAGAAAACAGCCAAATTCACCATTCAAAATCAAACACAGCTTAATGAGATTTTAAAGCCCCTAAAAGAAAACATCAAATCTTTTGAAGAGAAGGTAGATAAGGTATATAAAAGCGAAGCTGATGAAAGAAACCAATTAAAGGGTGTTATTTTTCAACTGATGGACCAAAGTAAACAAATTCAAAACGATGCAAATAACCTGACCCGCGCTTTAAAAGGCGACAATAAAAAACAAGGCAACTGGGGTGAAATTATTTTAGAAAGAGTTTTAGAAAACTCAGGATTAATTAAGGATCGAGAGTACAGTATCCAAAAAAGCTTATTAAGCGCCGAAGGCTCACGTTTGCAACCTGATGTAATCATTTACCTTCCAGATGAAAAACATTTGATCATAGACGCTAAAATATCGCTTATAGCTTATGAAAGAATGGTGAATGCTATCGATGAAAGTGAAAAATCCGTTTTTCTTAAACAACATATTGCTTCTGTTAGAAACCATATAGATGGTCTTGCTGCAAAAAATTATCAGCATTTATATCAAATAAATTCTCCCGACTTTGTTTTACTTTTCATGCCTATAGAATCATCTTTCAGTACTACAGTACAAAGCAATACAGAATTGTTTAATTATGCCTGGGATAGAAAAGTTGTTATTGTAAGTCCAAGCACATTGTTAGCCACATTACGTACAATTGCTAGTATATGGAAAGTAGAAAGGCAGAACAGAAATGTTTTTGAAATAGCTGAAGAAGCTGGTTCTTTATACGACAAATTTGTAGGCTTTTTAGCTGATATGGAAAAAATAGGTAAGTATATTGAACAAACTCAAAAAGCGCATGATGATGCTTTTAAAAAATTACAATTTGGCAGCGGAAATCTGATTGGAAAAGTTGAAAAAATCAAAAAATTAGGTGCTAAAACAAAAGGTAATAAACAAATAGATAAAAAATTTCTAGACAGTGAAGAACTATAGTTCATTCATTAAGTTTACTAACTTTTCTTCCTGAGACTGCCTACTTAATTCATACAATTCTTCTGCGGTATGATTAATTTTTAATGGCTTTCCTTCTAAATGATTTTTAAAAGATATGTGCAATACCTCTATAATTTCTTTTTTATGATTACAAATATATCCTGCATTATATTTTTTAATGCTCTCAGCAATATCTCCATCATCAGAAACAGGAAGTAAAATAGGCTTTTGAAATGCTAGATATTCATACTGCTTCGTTGTAATCACTTCTTTTCTATTTCCATATTTCAGGTGAAAAAACATGGATGAATCATAAAGTTCATCATAGGCTTTTTCTATAGGCATTTTAGCCAAGATACTGGTGTAGTTTTCTAAACCAAATCTGGTAATGATTTTATTCAGTACTGGAACATCATTTATACCTATAAATTTCAATAAAAACCGATCTGGTGAAACCTTATATTTAACTGTAAAATCTTTAACAGCCTCAAAAAAAGTAAGATCCTCTAACTGGCTGCTATATATTGAACCTAAATAAGATAAAATAAACTTTTGTTTATTATCTCTTATTAAAGAGATATCTATCTTATGGTTGTTAAATCCATTTCCAACCACATGGACATTGTTGTAATATCTTTCTGGAAAAAATTTCTTTATAGAATCAGAAATTGTTAATAATAAATCTGCACTTTCCAGATTTCTGATTTCTTGCTTTTTCAAAAATGATTTTCTTACTCTAGACATCCATTCATTTTCATAGATCAGATTATAACCAAAAACTCCAGGATCTCTATATTCTAAAACCAATTTTGAATGGTATTTTTTCTTTAATTCATATCCTAAATTATGTGCTGACAATGAAGGAAAAGATGTGAAAATTATATCGTCTTTAGCCGGTTTAATTTCACTCTTATTAAAATAGAAAAGTGTTTCTTTTTGTAAATCAAATATTTCTCGTTTAGTAAATAGATAATTAATAATTACCAATAATTTAGCACTATACGGGCTTTTTTTCTTCAGAAATGCATATACTTTCTGTAAAATACCATTTCTGTATAATAATGGAATTTCTATTAAGTTTTCTTTATTTTCTCCTTTTTTTACCTCATTTATATTTCCATGAATGAAATAAACTTCAAAATTTTCAGCTAAAGTATTGGCAAGACTCAATAACCTGTAATAACCCGTATGATAGGTTTCCTTACCATGATAAGAAAATACAAAAATACGCTTCAATTTTTAGAGTGTTTGTTTGGTTCAATTCTTTAAAAAGATTAGATTTTCTCTTACCTTTTTATCACAAATAAACACAATTATTTTTTAAAAGCATTCCATCCCTGAGCTTTTAATTCATGTAAAACATCTGATTTTGATACCATTACACATCCAGAGTTTTGATCTGTTATGTGTCCAATAACACTAATATCCACATCATTTTTAATTTTATCATAATCAGCCTGTTTAATGGTAAATAACAGTTCATAATCTTCGCCGCCATTTAAAGCGCATACTGTAGGATCTAATCCTAGTTCACGGGCTGTTTCATAAGTTTGCGGATCTATAGGTAGTTTATCTTCATAAATTCTAACACCAACATTACTTTGTGTAGCAATATGTAAAATCTCAGAAGCCAAACCATCAGAAACATCGATCATTGATGTAGGTTTTACTTTTATTTGAGCCAATAAATCAACAATATCTCGTCTGCCTTCTGGTTTTAACTGTCGCTCTATGATATAATCTTTTCCTTCTAAATCTGGTTGAATTTGAGGGTTTTCCAAAAATATCTGTTTTTCTCTTTCTAAAATTTGTAAACCTACATAAGCCCCACCTAAATCTCCAGATACGCACAATAAATCTCCTTCTTGTGCACCATTTCTATAGGTTACATCTTCTTTAGCAGCATAACCTATACTGGTAATACTGATCACCAAACCTTGTTTACTGGCTGATGTATCTCCACCAACCAGATCTATATTAAACTTATTACAAGCCAGCTCAATTCCTTTATAAATTTCTTCCACAGCCTCTAAAGGAAATTTACTTGAAACACCTATAGAAACAGTAATCTGGGTAGCCATACCATTCATAGCATAAATATCGCTCAGGTTAACCTGTACTGCTTTATAACCAAGATGCATCAAGGGTACATAGGAAAGATCAAAATGAATACCTTCTAATAACAGATCAGTTGATACCAATACTTGTTTATCTTTAAAATCAAATACTGCAGCATCATCTCCAATTCCTTTTACGCTGCTTTCATGTTTAATCTTAAAATTATCTGTTAAGTGTTTAATCAAACCAAACTCGCCTAATTCTGCTATTGATGTACGTTCTTTATTTTCAAACATATAATAAAATTATGTAGGGGTACTCGGTAGTTTTTCTGTATTAATTTACTTTTACAAGCTGATATGTTTATAAATAACAGCTTTAATTCTATAGGCCTAAACTAGCTGAAATCTCCAGCATTCTTTCAATCGGCTTTTTAGCTTCTGCAATAATATGTTCAGGTACAGTAACTTCAGGTATTTCATTTTTCATACACAGGTATAATTTTTCCAGTGTATTTCGTTTCATATAAGGACAGTCATTACATGCACAGCTATTATTTGGAGGTGCTGGAATAAATGTTTTATCCGGATTTGCTTTCTCCATCTGGTGTATAATACCACTTTCTGTAGCTACAATAAACTCTTTTACATCGCTATTTATAGTATATTTTAACAATCCGGTGGTAGAACCAATGTAATCAGCCATTTCCAGTACAGCATCTTCACATTCAGGATGAGCAATAAATTTAGCCTCAGGATGTCTCGATTTAAGTTTTGTAATTTTCTCTCTGCTAAAAATCTCATGCACCATGCAAGCTCCATTCCATAAAACCAGATCTCTGCCGGTTTTTTTGGCCACATAAGCACCTAAGTTCTTATCAGGTCCAAAAATTATTTTCTGCTCTTTTGGTAAACTTTCAACAATTTGAACCGCATTTGTTGATGTACAAACAATATCACTTAGGGCTTTCAGTTCTGCCGTGCAGTTTACATAAGTAATCACCAGATGATCAGGGTAATTCTCTTTAAATTTCTTAAATAAATGTGGTGGACAACTATCAGCTAATGAACATCCCGCTTTTAGATCTGGTAATAAAACCTTTTTCTGTGGCGATAAAATCTTAGCAGTTTCGGCCATAAAATGCACCCCTGCAAAAACAATTACATCAGCTTCTGTTTTTGCAGCTTCCTGAGATAAGCCTAAACTATCGCCTATGTAATCTGCAATATCCTGTATATCAGGATCCTGATAATAATGTGCTAAAATAATTGCATTCTTCTCTTTTTTAAGCTTATCTATTTCAGCAAATAAATCCAGCATAGGATCTATTTCTTCTTCTATATAACCTTTTCTATTTAATTCTTCTAAAACTTCCATTCGATATGCTTTTAGCGTTCATTAATTTTCTGTAAAGATACACAGCTTTCAACAGTTCAATAAAATATAATTTTTTTATATAAAAGGATTCTTGTTGTTTATTAGGATGTGAATATTGTTTAAAACTTCTCAGATATAATTTTGAAAAATGAGTTTTCCTATAGTTACTAACAATTTTTAAGGCTTTTTATTTTAAACTTTAGCTGATTTTCAATGTTATACTTTTCAGATTAAAAACTTATCAATACCAGAATGTGTATTCTTGCAATGTTTGTCAAAAGTTAATAAGTGTTATAAAGTTGCTTAAAAATTACTAAAATATTGTGATCAATTTACCTTTTTACATTAGCTTTAAACAATCAAAAAAAGTTGTTGTAAATATTTATACATCTATTCACATAGTTTTAAAAATTATCAACACACATTTGTTTTAGCTTACATATTATAATGAAAAAAGTAGATTTTTTGGTTATTGGATCAGGTATAGCAGGTTTAAGTTTTGCATTGAAAGCTGCTAAATATGGTAAGGTTCTGATAGTTACCAAATCTAATGAAGATGAATCTAATACCAAATATGCTCAAGGTGGAGTAGCAGTTGTTGTTGATAAGTCTGATTCCTTTGAAAAACATATACAGGATACTTTAATTGCAGGTGATGGTCTATGTGATGAAAAGGTTGTAGAAATTGTTGTTAAAGAAGGTCCGCAACGCATACAAGAAATCATAGATTACGGTACAAATTTCGATAAAGACCCTTCTGGAGTGTTTGATTTGGCTAAAGAGGGTGGGCATTCTGAACATCGCGTACTGCATTATAAAGACATTACAGGTTATGAAATAGAGCGTGTATTGTTAAAGCAGATACATGAAAATGAAAACATAGAAATATTAACACATTACTTTTGTTTAGAGCTGATTACCCAGCATCACTTAGGAGTGCATGTTGATAAAAGTAGTAAAGATATTAACTGCTATGGCATATATGCCTTTAATACAGAACGTAACGATGTTGAAAAGATATTGGCAAATGTTACGGTGATGGCTTCAGGAGGATGCGGACATATTTACAGTACTACAACAAATCCTGTAATTGCCACCGGTGATGGAATGGCTATGGTATATAGAGCTAAAGGAAAAATTAGAAACATGGAATTTATTCAGTTTCACCCTACAGCTTTATACAATCCTGGAGAATACCCTTCTTTTTTAATTTCTGAAGCAGTTCGAGGTTTTGGAGGCGTTTTAAAAAGAAGGAATGGCGAAGAATTCATGTATGAATATGATGAGAGAGGTTCTTTAGCCCCACGTGATATTGTAGCAAGGGCTATTGATAATGAAATGAAAAAATCAGGAGATGATTTTGTTTATCTCGATATTACCATGCGTAGCAAAGAAGATATTTTAAGACATTTTCCAAATATTTATGCCAAATGTTTATCTATTGGTATAGACATGACCAAAGATTATATACCAGTTACACCTGCAGCCCATTATATGTGTGGTGGTGTTATGGTTGATGAGCATGGAAAATCTTCTATTAATAATTTATATGCTTGTGGAGAAGTTTCTTCAACTGGCTTGCATGGTGCTAACAGGCTGGCATCTAATTCTTTATTAGAAGCAACCGTTTTTGCACATCGTATTTTTGAATCTGCTGTAGCTTCATTTAAAGATAATGTTATCCCTGACAATATTCCAGAATGGGATGATAAAGGTGTTATACAGATCAATGAAGACATCCTGGTTACACATAATTTACGTGAAACACAAAAGATCATGAGTGATTACGTAGGTATTGTAAGGTCTGATTTCAGATTAGATCGTGCATTACGTCGTTTATATTTGTTATTTGAAGAAACTGAAGAATTTTATAAAAATAATAAGGTTTCTGTGAAACTATGTGAATTAAGAAATGTGATTCAGGTGGCTTATATGGTTATTAAATCTGCCATGCATCGTAAGGAGAGTAGGGGACTTCATTATACAACAGATTATCCCAACCATGCCAATAAACTGGAAGATACTATTATTTAATATTTAAAATTTTGACTACCGAAATGCCAATCATATTACCTGTAAAAGATGTTAGTCCTGTATGGGGCGATAATTGCTTTATAGCACCAAATGCTACTATTGTTGGAGATGTAAACATGGGCAACCAATGTTCTGTATGGTTCAATGCAGTAATAAGAGGAGATGTAAATAGCATTACCATAGGTAATCAAACTAATATACAGGACGGTGCTGTTATACATGCAACTTATTTAAAAGCAGCAACTCATATAGGAAACAGGGTTAATATAGGTCATAATGCTATTGTTCATGGCTGTGTAGTTAAAGATCATGTTTTAATAGGTATGGGAGCAATTGTTATGGATCATGCTGTAATCGAAGAGTATTGTATTATAGCTGCCGGCTCAGTTGTTTTAGAAAATACCATTTGTGAAAGTGGTTATATCTATGCTGGTACTCCTGCAAAAAAGATAAAGCCCATTACAGATGAGCAACGGGCTTTATTAAATAAATTACCTGATAATTATATTATGTATTCAGGCTGGTTTGATCAGTAATTCTTTTTATTTAGGAATATTTATAATTTCTTCTCTTTTCCAATTGGCTCTTATAGAGAGCTCTTTTGGTTCATACCATATTTTTTCTGGTTGTAAACCAGTTTTTAAATTACCTGTATCCCATTTACCATTTTTATTATCATCATAAATAATACGGGCAAAATAAATACCTGTTTTAAAGTTAGTTAGCGTAATTATTTTGTTTTTGTTTACAGATTCTGCATATATTAAATTCTTCTTTTCATCTACCACTTCAACAATGTAATTTTTGCTGGTATCTGGAACTTTTATATTAAGTGATAGAGTACTGTAATCAGATGCGTCAGCAAGTGTAAATGACTTAATGATTTCTTTGTTTTTGCTATTAAAAATGCCAGTTATTGCATCAGGTTTGATGTTCAATATGTATTTTTCCTGTTTCTTCCACGGATATTCCATAACGTAACTTAATAAATCTGCCGAATCTTTTTTTAATGTGAAGCCATTTCTTGGAATAGAATCTTCCAATAAAAGAACTTTACTCATATCTATATTTTCGACTGGGAGATTAAAAGTTAATTTTAAGGGCGTAGATGGTTTTAATTTACCACTTTGTAAATTATCTGCAGCAGCGATATTTCGCGTATATGTATCTCTTTTTCCACGGGTTAATTTTACACTTTCTAATAACTTTCCCTGGTCTTTAATTGCAATTTTAACGGAATCAAAAGAAAGATCTTTCAACCAGAATTTGACTGAATCTTTATTCTTTGTAAACTGTAAAAGCTTGTTTCCGTCTATATTTGAAGGTTCAGTAACAGTTATTTCGGGTTTATTCAACTGTTGATTAAATGCAAGAAATATACTTCCGTCACTATTGATTTTACGATCTGTGACCCTAAAATTATTTGCCTTTTCTTTAAATAAAAGCAATTTTATAGAATCTATATTGCTATTTAAGGTAACTGGTTCTTTTATAAAAGCCAGTTGGTCATTTTCCTGTTGGTAGATTCTATCTCCGTTATTTTCTTTAATAGCATAGACTTTATATTTATCCTTTTTTAGATTGTTTAGTTTGAAATTTCCGCTGCTATCTGTACTGGTAAAAATAGAAGCTTTCTTTTTCCCGAAAAGACTATCTCTTTCTAATGGAAAAATTAAAACGGTTGCATCTAATACAGGATCTAAAGTAATGGCGTCACGAACATTTCCTGATATGCTTAAAGAGTCTAGGGTAGGGCCGGTAGAAAATACATAAGTGAAATTCTTTAAAATATTTCCTTCATTGATATCCGTGATTGCTTTTCCAAAGTTTAAAGTATAAGTTGTGTTTTTTTCAAGTGTATCTGGCAAAGTTATCTCTAATCTTCTTAACTTATATTTAAGCTGAGCAGGGGTTTCTAATTCAGGAGAAACTGAAAATTCTTTAAACTCATTTTGAAGTTTGATGTATTCGTCAAAATCTATGAAAATTTTCTTGGCCGAAAAATTTGTAGTAAAATTTTTAGGTTCCATTTTTAAAACCTTTGGAGGTGTTGTATCTCTGGGACCTCCTTCGGGTGTTCTCATACTTGCACAACCAAAAATGAACATCATCAGAACAGAATAGGTTAAAAAGTACCCTGAATTTTTATACTTTCTATTTTTAGCCATTTTTAAGCGATTTAATTGGTTTTTATCATTTTTGGATCAATATCATTAAAACAAAAAGATAATCGTTTATATACAAAATTTTTATCTTATTGAAAATCAATTATTTAGCCATGTGAATCATTAAAACTGAAATATCTGAAGGTGAAACCCCAGAAATTCTTGACGCTTGGCCTAAAGTTCTTGGTTTTATTCTTAAAAGTTTTTCTCTTGCTTCTTTTGATAAAGAGGTAAGAAGATTATAATCAAAATCAGGGTTAATAGTTTTGTCTTCCATTTTTTGCATTTTGGCTACAATTTCATTTTCCTTTTCAAAATAGCTATCGTATTTAATTTTAATCTCAGCCTGCTCTATCGTTTCTTTGTCAAAGTTATTTAAGAACTCGTTAAAAGAACTGTTCGCTTTTCTGATATCATTTATACTTACCTGTGGACGACTTAGTAAATTAAAAAGCTTTACATTTTGTGTTAAAGGTGAGCTCCCCAATTCATCTAATAATGGATTTACTTCGTTCATATCAACGCCTTGTTTTTTTGTAAAGGAAAAAATATCATCTGCATTTTTAATTTTTCTGTTTACGATTTCCATGCGCTCATCATTTATTAAACCCAATTGATGTGCAATAGGAGAGAGGCGTATATCTGCATTGTCTTGTCTTAATAACAAACGGTGCTCCGCTCTTGAAGTAAACATTCTATAAGGCTCTTCAGTACCTTTAGTTACCAAATCATCAATCAAAACGCCTATATAAGACTCAGATCTTTTTAAGATAAGTTCATGTTGTTCATTTATCTTCTGATGCGCATTAATTCCTGCTATAAATCCTTGACTTGCAGCTTCTTCGTATCCTGTTGTGCCATTAATCTGACCTGCGAAGAATAAATTGCTGATTAGTTTGGTTTCTAAGGTTAAATTGAGTTGTGTAGGAGGGAAGAAATCATATTCTATAGCATATCCGGGTCTAAACATCTTTGCATTTTCAAAACCAGGAATCTGTGTAAGCGCTTTGTATTGTACGTCTTCAGGTAAAGAAGTTGAAAAACCATTTACATAGATTTCACAAGTGTTCCACCCTTCTGGCTCTACAAAGATCTGGTGTCTTTCACGCTCGGCAAATCTGTTTATTTTATCTTCTATAGACGGACAGTATCTTGGGCCTAAACCTTTTATTCTGCCTGTAAACATTGGCGATTTTTCAAAGCCTTCTTTTAAAGTTTCATGAACTTTTTCATTGGTATAAGTGATCCAGCAACAACGTTGTTCTTGTGGTAATTCAACATTAGTATAAGAGAATCTGCCTCGTTCTTCATCTCCCCATTGCTCCTCCATCACTGAATAATTTAAAGATCTTCCATCAATACGTGGGGGAGTTCCTGTTTTCATTCTTCCTGATTCGAAACCTAATTCTACCAATTGCTCTGTTAAACCAGTTGCAGATTTTTCACCTGTTCTGCCACCACCCATTCTTTTCTCTCCTATATGAATTACTCCATTTAAGAAAGTGCCATTGGTTAGTACTACAGATTTTCCTTTTATTTCTACCCCTAAATTTGTTTTTACGCCTATAACAGTGTTGTTTTTTATGAGCAATGAACTTACCATTTCTTGCCAAAAATCAATATTTGGAGTTCTTTCTAAAGCTAATCTCCATTCTTCTGCAAAGCGTTTTCTATCGTTTTGTGTACGCGGACTCCACATCGCAGGGCCTTTAGACTTATTTAGCATCCTGAATTGAATAGTCGTTTTGTCGGCGATAATACCTGAGTATCCACCCATAGCGTCTATCTCCCGTACAATTTGACCTTTGGCAACTCCGCCCATGGCAGGATTACAACTCATCTGCGCTATAGTTTCCATATTCATGGTTATTAGCAAAACAGACGAGCCCAGATTAGCTGCTGCTGCTGCTGCTTCACATCCTGCATGGCCACCACCCACCACAATTACATCATATTCTTTGAACATATATTTTTTTGTTTCACGTGAAACACGTGTATTTAACGTTACTTGTTTTCAGATGTTTCACGTGAAACATCTGAAAAAATAAAAATTATTTTTCGGATAGCTCTATCCATCTCATCATTTCTGCTTCGAGCATTTGATTTAATTTCTCTATTTCTGCAGAAACTTCCTGAATTTTTAAATAGTCAGAAGGATCAATGTTGTTTAATAATTCTGATTTCTCTTTAACATCATTTTCAAGTTTAGCTAAGTTAAGTTCTAGATTGGTTAGTTCTTTTTGCTCTTTGTAGCTTAATTTTTTGCTGTTATTTTCTGTTTTATTACTTTCTGTAGATTTAGATTTTTTAACTGAAGCTTCTTTTTGTGCTTCAAGATCTAAACGATATTCGGAATAATTTCCGTTAAATATTTTAACGTTGCCGTCACCTTCAAGAATAAAGAGCTGTTCGCTCATTTTATCTAAGAGGTACCTGTCATGTGATACAAGCATTAAAACACCGGGATAATTTTCTAAAAATTCTTCTAGCACATTTAAAGTGTCTATATCCAGGTCATTAGTTGGCTCATCTAAAATTAAGAAATTAGGATTTTGCATTAATACTTTCATTAAATGCAAACGTTTTTTTTCTCCTCCGCTTAACTTTTCTATAAGACCATGTTGTTTTTTAGGAGGAAATAAAAATAAGGTAAGCAGGGCTGAGGCTGAAATCGTTTGACCGTCGGCCATTTTTATATATTCTGCTTCTGCTTTAACTACATCTATTACCCGATCTTTTTCATTAAAACTTAAACCACCTTGTTTGTAATAACCAATAACAGTTGTTTCTCCGGTTTCAATTTTTCCAGAATTAGGGATAATATTCTGGGTAATAATGTTTAGAAAAGTAGAT
Source organism: Pedobacter montanisoli (assembly GCF_022809115.1). GTDB lineage: Bacteria > Bacteroidota > Bacteroidia > Sphingobacteriales > Sphingobacteriaceae > Pedobacter > Pedobacter montanisoli. The sequence continues at coordinate 765,609 of NZ_JALGBH010000001.1, forward strand.
TTACCGGTTCCATTCTTTCCTGCCAATCCAATTCTATCACCTTTTTTGAAAGTATAACTAAAATGATTTATGAGTAATTTCTCGTCAAAACCATGAGAAATATTTTCTAATTCAATAATCTTACCGCCTTGGCGAGACATTTTTATATTTAAACTTACTTTTTGATGGTCTGATTTCTGTTTGGTTTTTTCTTCGAGATCATAAAAAGCGTCTATTCTTGATTTAGACTTTGTTGCACGGGCCTGTGGCATTCTACGCATCCATTCCAATTCTTTTTTTAATAAGTTTTTATTTTTTTGAAAGGTAGCTTCGTCTGATGCTTCTCTCTCTGCTTTTCTTTCTAAAAAATAAGCATAATTTCCATTGTAATTAAATGTTTTACCTCTGTCTAATTCAATAATTACATTACATATATTGTCTAAAAAATACCTGTCGTGTGTAACTAATAAAATGGTTTTGTTGCCAGTAGTCAATAACTTCTCTAACCATTCAATGGTATCTATATCTAAATGGTTAGTTGGCTCATCCAAAACATAGATTTCCGGATCTTCTATTAATAATTTGGCAAGAGCTAACCTCTTTTTCTGTCCACCAGACAGAGTCTCTATTTTTTGAGCCAGATTATTTATGCCCATACGACTTAAAATGGTCTTAATCTGATGCTCATATTCCCAGGCATTGTGTTCGGTTAATTTGTCATATAAATCATTGATTTTATTTTGATCTATATCTTTTTGTTCAAGTAATTCTTCATATTCTTTAATCAATTGTTGCTGCTTGTTATCAGCAGAGAAAATGAAGTCGCTTATTGTATATTCTGAAGGGAAAGAAGGATCCTGATTTAAAAAACCAATTTTTACAGATTTATTCTTTACAATCTTTCCTTCCAAAGGGGGAAATTGTTCTGCAAGAAGTTTAAGTAAGGTGCTTTTACCGGCTCCATTTATGCCTACAAGGGCAACGCGTTGCCCGGCATTGATGCCCAGGGTAAGATTTTTAAATAACCACTCGTCGTTATATGCATGGCCAAGACCTTCTGCTGCGATTAATGTGCTCAAATTATTAATGTATTAGCTGATAAGAAATTAGATGCAAAAGTAAACATTAATAACTTTAATCAGGTTTACATGTTTATCAGCGCTAAAGTTTTTTACGATAGCTAAACAGAAATAAGGGATTGAAGAGAATTAATTAAGCCTGAAATGGTCGTTTTTTACCTTAATGGCATTTGATGTGAAAATAATTCCTACGATAAGAATGCCAATAATGATAGCCAGTACTAATTGGGCATTGCTATATAATTTGGTTCCTTTTATAATTTTTTCTGTTTCACGGCTAATTTCTTTGCCTATTGAAGATTGTACTTGAGTAAGTTCTTTTAGGAGTGCCGTTATATTTCTGAACGATTTTTCGTTTATAGAATGGTATAATTCCCTAATTTGTGATTCATCAGAATGGGAGGTGCCCATTAAATTTTCTTCAAGTTTTCTGTTTTCAGCAAGTTTGACTTTTAGATGAGCCAAGCTTACTTTTTCTTTGTTTATTAAAAAAGTCTTTTCATATGAACCAATTAAAGAGTCTATTCCTTGATTCAGATCATTGAATTTAAGTTTAAGTTGCTGCAGAGGTAAAGACTTTTCTGAACGATATACATAGTCTTCCAGGTAATATTTCTTGGTGTAAAGCTTTTCTGAAATGAAAAAAAGATCTGTTGCAGGAATAAGACGATCTTTATATAAAGAACTGAAAGCTTTCTCCATTTTAATCATGCTTCTGTCTTCCAGTACGCGAATTAGTAACATGCAAGCCATGATCGCAAATAATAATAAGGCAATTTTAGTTTTTTGCTTTAGGGTATAAGCCATTTTCATAATGAACAGATTTATACTTACAAAATAGTTAAATTATACCCAGATTGGAGCATAAAGCGATAAAAATGATACAGATGTTATAAGGAGTGAAGAGTTATAAAAGCAGAAAATGCGGACATCCACCCGCATTTTCTAACTAACTAAAACTAAACTAAATTTATGATGTATAATGATTTTTAAAGTGTTTGTGAAATAACAAGTGTATTTATGCTTTTGTTTTGACTAACTAAATTTTGTGTTTCAATGTTTGTACTCTCTGTAACAAACTGATTTAGATTAAGTTTTGCCAAATTATTTAATACTGCATTGTACTCATTTGAGCTACCTGTTAGGGTTAGCTGTGCTTTGTCATTTACTTTAGCAGAAAGACTTAAAGTCTGGCTATTTAAAGTTGCATTTGCATTATCTTTAAGATCAATGTCTAATGATAATCCAGAGAATTTTCCTAAAGTACGTACGTTGGCATTTCCGCTTGCAGTGATAGATTTTAATGTGTTGGCATAAACAACTACTGTTAGAGGCTCTTTATCAAAAGAACTAATTCTTAACTCGCCATTTTTTTCTTGTACTAAGGCATTTTTTGAATAATAACTATCGTAAACTTTAACGCCCGGTGTTTCACTTTGTACTACAATGATTTCTACATTGCCACTTACGTTAAGCTGGTTAAAAGTTCTGATTTCAGCAAGGGTAGTAACCTTTTTACTTGTTTCAGCTGCATGGGCTGTAAAATCAGAGCATATTAAAGTAAATGCGCTTATGCTTAAAATAATAATGTTTTTAATAGAGGTTTTCATTTGTGTGTTATTTTAATATATTTAAAAATTTGTGTGTCTTTTTCTTAACCTGTTAATCAACTGGTTACATCTATAAGACCGTAAACAGTTAAAAAGGTTGCATGACTATGCCCTGTATTATACATGCAAACCGTACTTATCGACGAACGGGCATTATTTTTCGACAAAACTTTTTATAAATTAATTGAGTGGTAGCTAAAAAAAATTCTGAAAGAATCGTTTATATAAAATAAGGCTTTTACATTTGCTTATTATTTAGAATTAAACTTAATAAGATATGAAATTCTCAGCCTTGATATTGGCGTTAGGGTTATCACTTTCTATTTCTACAGTAAAAGCAGATGAAAAACCCCTTAAACAACTCTATGTAAATAACTATGAAAATGTTTTAGGTACTTCTTTAGAGTTCAAAATAATTAGTGCTTCAGAAAAACAGGTAGAACTGGCAGAACAGGCCGCTTTAACTGAAATTAAAAGGCTTTCGGCAATTTTAAGCTCGTATGATCGTAATAGCGAAATTAATAAGTGGATGATCGCCGGAATGAATAAACCGATTAAGGTTTCTGCCGAACTGTTTGAAATGCTTAATCTGTTTGAGCAATGGAAAACAAAAACTAATGGAGCCTTAAATGTATCTGCTGCAGTTGCAGGGAATTTATGGGCACAAGCTGAAAAAAGTCAGAAAAAACCGTCGAAAGCAGAACTTGCTTTAGCTGTTAGTCAAATGCAAGAGCAACATTATATGTTAGATCAGAAACATTTAATGGCTACAAGGTTAGATAATGCTCCTTTAGCTATGAATACTTTTGCAAAGAGCTATATTATTAACAAGGCTTGCGAAGCAGCATTAAAAACGGCAAAAATTGATAATATCGTAGTAAACATTGGAGGAGATCTGGTTATTAAAGGAGACGAGAAAGATTTAATTTATGTAACTAATCCTTTAGCCAATGCAGAAAACGATTTGCCTTTAGCTAAATTAAATGTTGGCAATAATGCTGTAGCAACCAGCGGTAATTACCGCAGAGGCTTCCAGATAGGTAAAGAATGGTATTCACACATTATTAATCCTAAAACCGCTCAACCAGTTAATGAGATCATCAGCGCCACAGTAATTGCACCAAGTGCAACTGATGCCGGAGCATTGGCAACTGCTTTTAATGTTTTAAATGTAAATGAAAGTAAAGAATTGGCTAAAACTGTTGAAGGCGCAGCCTATCTTATTGTAACTAAAAACGGCCAAATTATAGAGAGCGATAATTGGAAAGATTATCTGGTAAAAGAAGATCATATCATTAAAACAATTAATCCTTCAGTAGCCTTTAATCAGGCAGAAAAACCTTGGGATGCAAAATATGAGTTAATTGTCAACTTTGAATTTAATGCCATTCAAGGAAATACGCACCGTCCGTTTGTGGCTATATGGGTTGAGAATGACAAAAGAGAACCGGTTAGAAACCTAGCTTTAATGTATAATAAAACTAAATGGGTTCCTGATCTTAGAAATTGGTATCGTATAAACGGAGAGCGCTTTAAAGCAGATAAAGAAAATTATGCTTCTGTTACAGGTGCAACCAGAAATCCGGGTAAATACACTATAAAATGGGATGGTAAAGATGATAATGGTAATTATGTAGCCCAAGGGAATTATACTATTATCATAGAAACTTCTAAAGAGCATGGTACTGATGAGATTTTACGTCAGCCTATGGAGCTAAAAAAATCAGCTAAACGTGCAACTAATGCGGGAAATGTAGAAATATCAAATGTTGTTTTTGATTTTGTAAAGAAAAAATAAGTGGCAGAGATTAAGAAAACAACAACATCTAAAGCCAAAAAGCCCAAGAAAGAACTAGCAAAATTATCGCGATGGCTGCATATTTATCTTTCGATGATAAGCTTTGCCATTGTTCTGTTTTTTGCTTTTACAGGATTAACATTAAATCATCCTTCCTGGTTTGGTGGTGATAAGCAGATTGATGTTAAAAATTCAGGCCAGCTAAACGTAAAATGGGTAAATATGCCCGATACAGGTAAAATAGCCAAATTAGAAATCGTAGAGTTTATCAGAAATAAATACGGTGTTAGGGGAGCTGTTACTGAATTTAAAACAGATGATTATGAGGTAGCGGTTACTTTTAAAGGCCCGGCATATTCATGCGATGTTTTTATAGACAGAGAAACGGGCAAATATGAGATAACAGAAATAAAAATGGGATTGATGGCACTGATGAACGATCTTCATAAAGGTCGTGATTCAGGAAAGGGCTGGGCCTTGGTCATTGATGTTTCGGCACTATTCCTTATCATTATTTCATTAACAGGATTGATCCTGTTACTTTTCATAAAAAAGAAACGAGTATCGGGAGTAGTTACCGCAGTTGCAGGATTAATATTTTGTTACCTGCTTTATATTTTACTTGTACCTTAAAAAAATAAAAAAGCGGAGGCTATCTCCGCTTTTTTATTATAAGCCTAATTCTTTGGCTTTTTTCATAATGTTGTTTGTTAACACAATCAGGTCAACATCAAACTGGCTGTCTTCGCTTCTTGAGTTCAATAATACGGCAACGCTGTAATCTTCGCCATATATCCAAAAGGTTGCTGTTCCGGCCAGATTACCCCCATGGTAAAAACCATTGAAAAGGGAGTGATTGGTTCGCCATCCTTTTGCATAACCTTTGGTTACGGTTGAAGGCGTGAACATTAATGTTCTTGTGGCTGAATTTAAAATATCCTGCCTAATGGTACCTCCATCTACGCTATATAATACTTTGAACAGATCTTCTGTGTTGATCAGCACGCCTCCCGCTGCTTTTGCAACATTCATATCATTGCCATAACCAGATGAGCCATTTTGAGCATAATAAGCCACTTCTTTCTGTCGCCTCTGATTGGGGCTGGTTCCACAAATGTAAACTTGTGCCCCTGTTGGCGCATATATTTCTTTTAAATAAGTTTCATAATCTTTTCCTGAAACCACTTCTATAATTTTCCCTAAAACGCCATAGCCCATGTTGTAATAATAGAAAACGGTTCCAGGCTCACTTTGTGTTGAATTGAGCATAACCTGTATGCGCTGATCTAATGTATAACCATTATAAGTGGCAGAAAACATTGGATCTCCGGTATAGCCGGCTGTATGTTCCAGTAAATGTCTAACCGTAACCTTTGCAGATTTTGGCCCTACCGATGGAAAAGAATCTTTAAGAATTCCTGTGGGGCCAAAAACTAAGTCGTCAATACCTATTTTGCCCTGCTGAATTAAAGTCATAATGGCGATAGCCGTGTGTTGTTTAGACATGGAAGCCAGTCTGAACATATAATCAGGTCTTACCCGTTCTTTTGTTTCTACCACAGCAAAACCTGTAGCATTTTTATAAACCAGATTTTCTATGCTGTTTTTTCCGATCGCATAAGATACTGCAGGCATGCCATATTTTTCTATGAAAGGATAGACCATTTCGTCAATTTCTTTGATTCCTACCTGAGCAAGAATAGTATAATTTGATTTGAAACCGCTTTCTGAAGTAATTTCTACTTCTTGTGTGTTATTCAAATCTACAGTTGCGGTATTGCCAGAAACAGCCGATCCGTTAACTTTTAAGGTCGCGTTATCTGAAAAGATGAATTTAACTTTAACGGCATTGATTGTTGAACCCATTGGTAAGGTTACATAAAATTTAGCTCCCGACTTGTAAACATAACCATCACCCGTTAATGAGGGGTTCTCAGATTTTAGGATGCTCAGACCACTCAGATCTTTAGCCTCTGATTTAGGTTTCTGTATTTCTTCGGGTTTAGGGTCTCCTTTCTTAGAACAGGAAGATAAAACCGCAGAAAAGAGCATTAAGGATGCAAGTAGTCTTGCAACATTGCTTGATGTTAACTTGAAATTCATAGCTTAAAACAGGTGTTTGGTTAGTTTTTATAATAAAACCAAAATATAAAATTTTCCAAACAAAAAGAAGTCATCAGGAATAACATGGTTAAACCTGCAAAATGTTGCAAAAAACAGAATAAGAATTAGCGTAAGCCTAAGCAGAAATCTTCCTTTTGGGTCATTAAAGATTTTTCTTTTGATGTTTTATCCCTATAGCCTAAAAGGTGAAGCGTTCCGTGTATCATAATGCGACAAAGTTCATCGTATGTAGTAGCATTATTTTGTTTGGCATTATCTTTAACTCGATCTATACTGATAAAAATATCGCTCACTATGGTTTTCGGCTTCTCTGAGTTATCAAAAGTGATGACATCAGTATAATAGTCATGCTGTAAAAAATCTTGATTTATACGCAATAAAAACTCGTCTGAGCAAAAAATAAAGTTCAATTCCTCCAATTGATAACCTTCGGCAGTAATAACCTTTTCTATCCAGCTTTTTAAAGTCCGTTTTCCTTTAAGGTTATAAGTGGTGTCTTCGTTAAAAAAATTGATTTTTGCCATGAGCTGATTCTCTACGGGTTGATTAACGAGGCGAATTTAGTAATTTGAAATATTCGGCCACCTTAATTTTGTAATAATAATTGAGGTTAGGTGGAAGTTTTTGGAGCAATTCTGTTTCTGTAAGCTGTTGCTTATTGAATTTATCTAACATCTGCTTATATTGTGGCGGAAATTCTTTTCCCGATTTACTTTCTCTTTTCGAGCTTTCGTCTTGTTCTCTTTGTGCTTTTTCTGCTTCCAACAATTTAACCATTAGATTGCGTTGGCGGTTCATAGTCTCTTCTGATATGCGCTTATTTACCAACTCATTCTCCGTTTTCTTCATTTCCTGTACCGTTTGATCAAGATTACCCATTCCGTTTTTTCCGTCTTTGTTTTCTTCGCGGTTAAGTTTCTCTAAGGCTTCTCTTATCATCTGCTGCTGTTGTGCCATCTTTGCAAATTCTTGGCTCATTTGCCCTTTAGGCACAGTTCCTTTATTGCCCTCCTGCTGCATTTTTTCTTTGGCATTTTGCATGTTCTTGTTAAGCTGTTCCTGCATTTTTTGCAATTCCTGTAAGCTTTGTTGTCCTTTTCCCTTACCGCCTTTAGAGTTCTTCATTGCGTTCTGAAGTTGTTCCAACGCTTCGTTGAGCATTAAAGCAAGGTTGTTAATGGATGTCATGGCAAACTGTTGCGAACGATTGGCTTCAGGAGTTCTTCTGTCACCTAAAAGCTCTAAAGCTTTACCGATATTGAAATTGATCTTTTCTACTTCGTCATTAACGGTACTTTCTATCTGTGGAACTCTTTTGGCAAGCGAATGTAAACTATCGGCAATTGTTTTCATATTATCTTTAATGAGACTCTGCTGTTGTGCCTGAGCCACGTAGCCAGGATCTGTTGAAGACATTTTTCTCAAAGCAAGCATAACCTTTTCCTGCTCAAAAGAAGCATTTAACAGGTTTTCCAGAATTTTTCGGAGTTCCTGCACATTTACTTTATTTTCCTGCTCTGCTCCAGCTTGTTGCTGCTCCTGCATTTGCTGAGCCAGATCCTGCATTTGTTGGGCTGCTTTCTGCTGTTTATCCGAAGCTTTTTGCTTGTTGTTCTGGTTAAGCTGATCACTGCTTTCTTTTTGGTTTTTTTCAATATCTGCAGTTTCTTTATCTGGGTTTTTAAAGTTGTTAGGGCGCTCCAAACCTTGATTTTTTTCATCCAACTGTTTCAACTCCTTCTTCAGATCATTAAATTCTTTGTTAAGCTGATCCTGTTTTTCCTTCAGATCACTTACAGGTGTATTTTTGTCCTTACTTTGCTTGCTCAACTCATTTTGTTGTTGGCCCAGATCATTAAGCCTATCTATTTTATTTTGCAGGTTCTGTTCAAATTCCAGTTGCTTGTACAATTCTAAAATACGATCTAACTCGTTCTTTAATGACTTGTTATCCATTTGCATTTTAGACAGTTCATTACGGGTTTGGTCTTTATTATTCTGATCCATGAGCTGTTGTAATTTCTTAAGCAGATCACGGGTTTTTTCATCCAGAACATTATTAAACAGGTCGTCTATTTTCTTTTGTTTTTCTTTAAGTTCTTCGTTCAAGGCATTATTTTCTTCCTTTTGGAAAGAGTTTTTCTGATTCTGTTCTTTAATGTCTTTGATAGACTGGTCAAGTTGTTTTTGTTTTTCGAGCAATTGATCTATTGCTTTTTTATCCTCAAAGGTGAGTGATTTTTTTTGAAGGAGGTTTTCGCTTAATTTTTTGCTCTCTTTTTCTATGGTATTGGCCAGTTTTATGGTTTGCTCTACCTTTTGTTTAAGCGTATTGCTGTTTTCGGTAATCTGTTCAGCTATTTGCTGTTGAGTTGGTTCCTGATAAATTTTGGTTTCTGATCGGGTTATTTTAGGACCATTTACCCCATCATTATCTGCTACTTCAAAAAAATATTCTATCTGCTGACCAGGTTTCAGCTCAATATTCTTAAGATTCCACAAAAAGAAAAAGCTGTTCTCCGTCTGGTTATTTTTGATTGGAATTATTGTTGAGGTTTCATTTATTTTCCGGTTCTTTTCCTTAATGATAAACTTAAATCTGAGCGAAGAAAAGCCATAATCGTCAGTAGTATTTCCGCTAAAATAAAGCGCTTTACGGCTTAAACTGTCAGGTGTTTCAGTAACGGTGATTGCCGGATACTGATCATTAATAACATTGATCTGGTGTTTTAAAGTATCACGGTTGGCAACAAAGCCATTGAGCGGAGTTACACTATAATCGGCATTACGCCTTAAAACAGCATTGAATTGTGCAATGTTGTCTTTTACCACAATGACTTCTTTTCGTTTTTGTAAAGTAAAGTCAATCTTATCACTATTCTCTGTTCTTAAGGTCCAGATTATTTTTGTGCCCTCGGGTACCAACAGATCTCCTGCGTTGGCAATCTGTTCATTTTTTCGGTTTAAATAAGCAGGAAATACCAGACGAGCACTTATGTTTAACAGGCCTGGTCTGGATTTTACCTCAATAAGGTAAGAGGCCGATCTAAATCCTCCACCATTAAAAAATAAATGCTTACTCTGTTGTAAGTTTTTAAATGTATAAGAGAAAGTGCTGATGTTCTCTTTTTCTAACTTGTAAGAATTACGGCCATCTTCCACATAAATATCCTGAGGAAAATTATCGCCTTTTAATTTTAGTTTCAGGGTAATATCATCTCCCTGTGTAACCATAAGAGATTTGTTTTCTAAAATAAAATCGAAAGGAGCTTTTGGGAGTATTTCCTGATCATAGCGAATAAATCCATGAGTGCCTTCTTTTAGTATGGTAGGAGCTATAATAGCAATCAATAAGATAATGCTTAAAGGAATAAACAGAAATTTAAGATATTTTCTATTGTCACCTATGTTTACTGCCTGCGTAAAAGGGATAGGTTTTAATTCGCTGATCTTCTGATCTATACCAGCAAGAATAAGATCTGTATTTTGCGAAGATGTTTTTACCAGTTCATGCAGTTGCAGCGTATTTAATAATCTATCTTTAACATTAAAAAAATGATTGCCAATTAAATTAGCGGCCTCCTCAAAGCTGATAATTCGTCCTAAATTAAAATAAGATAAAGCAGGTTTAACAATCCAGAAAATGATAGCTGCGAGAGCGATGATCATAAAAGCAAAAAAGGAAATGGTTTTTGCTGTAGTTCCGGGATAACTGTAATACACCCAGACAAAGAGGATAAGATATAAAGCCAATAGAGTTGTAGCCGCATATATGCTACCCCTCAAAAGTTTATTGAGATAGAATTTACGGATAAATTCGTTTATCTTTTCGATCAATAAATCGTAATTGCTGCCCATATCAGGTATTAACGAAAACTAAAGTTAAAAAAAGTAGATGCATTTATAACGCAAATACCATTAAATGTTGCTCAATTTGTAATTTTAAATAAAATGAATTTAATCAGATCAGTTTTTTTGGTGTTGGTACTCAGCACAAAAATAATGGCACAAAATCATAGCACCTGGAATATGAATAAGGTTATTGCACACAGAGGAGCGTGGAAAGCTAAAAATTTACCTCAAAACTCAATCGCGTCATTGCAGGAAGCCATCAGGTTAAATTGTTACGGTTCTGAATTTGATGTACAGCTCACATCAGATAGTATTCCTGTAGTTAACCATGATCCTGATTTTATGGGATTGCCCATTGCAACCTCAACTTATCAGCAATTGCGAGCGAAACAACTGAGTAACGGAGAGTATATCCCCACTTTAGAATCTTATATAAAAGCTGCTTTATCTCAGCAATCTACGAAACTGATATTAGAAATCAAACCTCAAAAAAGTAATGATCTGGAAGTTTTGCTTACGCAAAAAATATTGCAAACCGTGCATAAGTTAAAAGCTCGGGATTGGATAGAATACATTAGTTTCAGCTATCATATTTGCCAATATCTGGTTACCCATGAAAAAGGAGCGAAAGTTTCATACTTAGAAGCCAATATAGATCCAGAGCAATTAAAAAAAAACGGGCTTTCTGGTTTTGATTACCATTATACAATCTTAAATAAAAATAACTGGATAGAAAAAGCTACTGAAATAGGCCTGAGTACCAATGCATGGACGGTAAATGATGCAAAGGAGATGGATAAATTGATTGAGCGGAATATAGGTTATATCACCACAAACGAGCCAGAACTGTTATTTGAAAGGCTTAAACATAAAAAAGGCGATGATTTTATTCATCGCCCTTTTTGGTAAAAAAAAATATATGATAATAATTAGATTACTTTCACATTAACGGCATTTAAGCCTTTTCTACCTTGCTCAACATCAAATTGTACTTTATCGTTTTCACGAATTTCGTCAATAAGACCGGTTGAGTGTACAAAAACTTCAGGACCTCCGTTTGTAGGAATGATAAATCCGAAGCCTTTTGTAACATTAAAGAATTTTACTGTTCCTTCTTGCATTAGAATTAATTTTAAATAAGGTGCAATGTACGGATTTAAATTTCTAAAAAAGCAAAAAGAAGCAAATACATTGAAAAAATATTTTTTATGACACGCTACTGTGAAAAAATGCCCTTTAGATTTACGGTTACTTCACTTGAATGAGGAATACCCAAAGTTTTGCCTGGAACTACAGTAAACAGGTTTTTAAGGTAAACATCGGTAATGCCCTGCAATAATTTTTTTCTGGCAGGCATATCATCTGGCATTACACCTTCAACCCGGTTTACATACAGGTTACCCTTTACATCAACAACTACAGAAAATCTGTAATTAAAATCTCTATAAGCCCTTTTTATTTCTAACCGATATTCAGGATACATGTAAGCATAAGATTGCCGGTTATTCATTGTATCTCTTTCATTGATCTTTGAGGCAGTAACAAAATTACTTTTAGGCTTAAATATTACGGGTTCTGTTGCGGCAAATGCAGTATCGGGATTACCAGGATTTCTATATGTTCTTTCTGAAAGTGATTTGATGTATGCTGTATCAGCTTTTGTGGGGCGTTGTAATTCGCCTATGGTTGTTTTAAGAACATTTTGAATATAATCCAGTGTATAATAAGTTGAGTTTACATCCGAAACTTCTCCGCCTGCTATCATTCTAGCTTTTACTTCTAAACGCTGTAATATAATGCTGTCTTTGGTAACCATCCTTAACCTGAAGTATTCGCGGGCAAAGTTATATACCCTTCCATGATCAAAATGCAAGTAAAATGCTTCCATACCTTTTTTCTCAGGGCTATAAGCTAACATAGTATCCGGATGCTTATATTCTATAATCCAGGTTGGAACCTGCATAAAACCATCTTTGTTAAAAGACAGTCCGTTACTGAAACGGCGTTTCACTTCATAATAACGAATACCGTTTATTTCTCTAAAAGTAAGTTCTTTATCGGGCTTTTGTTTTTTAGCAGAAGAATTTTGTTGCTCAGAACCACCACATGAAAAAAGAAAAATACTACTGAAAATAAGTAGACTATATATAGAAAAGAGTTTAAAATGAACTTTCATAATGCCATCGCAAACGATTTGGCCGCAAATATATTATTGTTTAGGAGATGTTTTTAATAAAATTACGTTAGCTACTTTACGCTGACCGTTATGATCCCATTTTTTATTATCTGATGGATAATTGACTACACCGTTTTCATTCTGGCCTCTTACCCAAAGAGTAGTAGAGCCACCACCATCTAAATTAATAGCACTGGTACAACCCAGCCAGCTCATAATTTTACTTAACTCAAATAAACTCATTCCATCAGAATTTTCATTCCGTCCATCTACGGTTAAAAATAACAGGTTACCATTGGGTTTTATACCAATTGCCGTACGTGGATGGCGCAATTTGTTAAAAGCAACTGTATCTAATGTTTCTTTTTGGTTGTTTATAATAAGCAAAGGACCGCTTAACATTACGTTGCTTTCGCCCAGGTTTTTTTCCCAATCGGTACTACCATCCCATTTTTTGATTTGCAGTTTGTTGTGATCAATCACAATGGCTGCTCTTTGGTGAAGAGCTCTGTTACCACCTTTTCCTAACTGGTTTTCGTTTACGGTTTGACCGTTAACACGTAAGTAATCTACAGAGCCACCGTTCTTGATGTCGAAAAAAGTGCCGTTGATGGCTGCAAAAGCATTATTTTCATCTGCGAAAGTTCTGGTTTCTTTAAGTACACGGGGATCAAAACCGAAAGCAATGAAAGGTTTCTCGCCTCTGTTCTTTACCTCCAGGTAAGAAATATTCTGGTTTGCTGCAAAAAGATTTTTCTCATTGAAATGATGAGTAAGCAGGTGTGTACGTTTAGAAACTTTCTTTTTGCTCCAATGGGCGTTTACAAAAACAACTGAATCGGCTTGTTGTGCAAATGATGAAGAGAAAAGCGCTAAAAAGGCGGTTACGCAAATAAATTGTTTGAACATGGCTTATATTCTTTTTTTTAATCGGATTAACTTAATAATTCTTTGATCTTTCCGCCAGCATTCCATTAAAATGGCATTGCCATCGCGGGCTTTAAACAAATTGGCTATTTCGTCTATGGTATAACTATCTATGGGTTTAAAGTTTAGTGCAATGATCTCGTCGTTAGGCAGTATGCCTGCTTTCTGCGCTACAGAACCTTCGTCTACTCTTGTAATCAGATAACGTGATGGAGGCCCCTCTTCCATATAAATTTCAATGCCCATCATGTCATCTTCAAAAGGATCTGTGTACCGGCTGTTTTTTTTCAGGTACATAGCCTGATTGGCATAATCAAAAGTAACGTTAAAGCGATTCAAGACCTCGGCACCTAAATTGCCATTACGGGCTATTTTTTTAACACTATCAGGGATAAGTTCAGGAAAACTGGAGATAACATTGTTAAAATCGAAACGACCTATTTTTAACCAATCGATTCGGGCTTTCTTACCGCTAATTACCCCAGTTAAGCCAACACCCAAATTTGCATCAATGTTTGGAGAAGGTACAGCAAAAGATTGATTGTTAAATGTTTCTAAAGATAAAGAATGACTGGCACCACAATCTACAATCAATTTAACAGGGTAGGTGCTTTGGTTAAAACGAATTTGTGCAGTAATATGAGGCTTATGGTTGATAAATTCAAATGGAATTTTATCGCCCTTTGGATTAACTCTTTTCTTTGGAGAATAAAAAGTAAACGTTCTGTTAATGTAATTTATTTTAATTACGAAGCTGCTGAAAAAGTTATAACCAATTAATCCGGATATCTTTTTACCTAAATAACCCGAAAGATTAAAAACATCTTCTTTAAGAAAAACTACCGGAGAATTTAATGCTTCTGCATCGCCTATTTTTACCGGTAACTCATGTGTAACATAAGCCTCAACGGTATTGGTATTATCATAACCCGTTATCATTATTTTGCGGGTGTTATTTACTTTTAAACTTTCTTTTAGGGAAGGGTCTGTAACAACCATCGGATCAACACCTGTATCTAAAATAAAATTAAAAGGGCCCTTGTCATTAATGTAAAGTTTAATAATGGCAATATTTTTTACCAGTTCGAATGAAAGAGTTTGTCTTTTTCGGTGTTCAGGAAACTGAAAATACTGAGCCTGAGCTTTTTTGAAAACAGAAGTTATCAATAAAAGAACGATGCCGCAAAAACAAAAAAAATTAACACAATTGTTCTTTTTGTGAAACTTCATAAAACTAAATTAATAAATTCGAAGCCATAATAAACACAACTAAATCAAAATACATGTTTAAAAAGTATTTGAGGCTGGCTAAAATAGCTGCTGTTTTACTATTTGCCCTAAGCTTTACCGCGTGTAAAACTAATCAGATTATCGCAAAAAAGGTTAAGAACGAATTTAAAAACTCAAAGGTCACAGATAAATACCTTTATGGCTTTGCCTTATATGATTTGGCCAATAAAGAAATGATATTTGAGCATAACGGAGATCGGTACTTTACCCCCGCATCAAATACCAAATTGTTTACTTTTTATGCAGGTTTAAAAGTAGCTCCAGATTCTATCCCTTCATTGCGTTATGTAGAAAGAGGAGATTCATTGATTTTCTGGGGAACGGGCGATCCGTCTTTTTTGCATACCAGCTTAAAAGGAACCAAAGCGTTTAACTTCTTAAAAAACACCAATAAAAAACTTTTTTACGCACCAGGCCGGTACACCGGTGATTTTTATGGTAATGGCTGGCAGTGGGATGATTATAATGATTATTATCAGGCAGAAATTAATGAGTTGCCTCTTATGGACAATCTTGTAACCATAACCTCAAATAAAAAAGGAGGTATTCAGGTTTCTCCTCAGTTATTTTCTTCATGTGTGAGTGTTGATAATGCAAAAACACAGGGCAATTTTAATGTTAAAAGAGATTTTCTGCAAAATCATTTTACCATACCAAATGTAGTTGTTCCAAATAATTTTAGTCAGGAAATTCCTTATAAAGTAAGCTTAGGTCTTACCCTTAACTTACTTACAGATACTTTGAAAAAACAAATAGAGGTAATTGATGAAAAAATGCCAACCAATGCAAAAACCATTTACAATCTGAAAACGGATACAATATTAAAGCGGTTGATGCTGCCCTCAGATAACTTCGTGGCAGAGCAGCTGTTGCTCACCTATGCCGATAAATTAGGCTTAGAGCTTAATACCAGGAAAGTAATTAAGTACATAGAAGAAAAATACCTTAGTGATTTGCCTCAAAAAATCAGTTGGGTAGATGGTTCGGGATTATCGAGAGGAAATCTTTTTACGCCGAGAGATATTATAAAGCTTCTTGAAAAAATATATCAGGAAGAAAACAACCAGCAGAAATTATTTAATATGCTGCCGGCAGGTGGTAAAGCTGGAACCCTGAGAAATGCATATCCGAAAACGGATCATCCTTTTGTTTTTGGCAAAACCGGAACGTTAAGTAATAACCATAACCAAAGTGGCTATATTATTACGAAAAAGGGCAAATTGTTTTTATTTTCATTTATGAATAACAATTTTGTGATGCCTACCTCTGAAGTTAGAAATGAAATGGTGCGGATAGTTACCTATATACACGATAATTTTTAGCAGTGCTTAAATATGAAAACCGTTAAAAAGCTGCTCTTTTTCTCTTTATTTATATCAGGAGGCTTTTTGGCCTCAGCCCAGGATCAGTTAGTTTATCAGAGTAAAAACCTGTCTAAGCCTGATACTGTTTGGGTATTTACACCAAAGAACAATTTCCAAAAGGAAAAAACACCTGTTATTTTTCTTTTGCATGGCTATGGTGGAACCTATAGGCAATGGAACTCCATTATGGATGCGCAGAAATATGCAGATAAGTATGGTTTTACAATTGTGTGTCCGGATGGTTTAAACAATAGCTGGTATATCAATAGCCCAGTTAAAAAAGACTGGCAATATGAAAGCTTTTTCTTTGATGAGCTTTACCCGGATATTATGAAAAAATACAAAGTAGATACAGGTAATATCTTTATCAGTGGGTTAAGCATGGGTGGACACGGTGCGCTATATTTTTTCATTAAAAGACCAGAGTTGTTTAGCGGTGCGGGTAGTACAAGCGGAGGTGTACGTTTGTTAGACAGTTTTGGAAAATATGGCATAGCGGCATTGTTGGGAGAAGAACACGCAGAAGGGGAGCTATGGAAAAAGTACTCGGTAATAGATAATATTCAATTACTAAAAGGAAATGCCAAACCTATAATTTTCGATTGTGGAAATGAAGATATGTTCTATAAATCCAATAACAATCTTAAGCAAAAATGCGATGAACTGAACCTTAATGCCACCTATATTTCGCAGCCCGGAAAACACAACCGTACTTATTGGGCTAAATCTATTAAACAACAATTTGAATTTTTTTCTTCTCAGCTTGCTAAATAAAAATGTATAAAAGAATTTTACCAGTAGTAGGCGCTCTTCTTTTTTTTGTAACATCCTGTAAAAAATCTGATCCTTTACCAGAAGTTAATGATACTAAACCTGTAGAAACAGTACCAACGCCCTACATAGAAGACAACAGTTTTAAAATTGTGGCTTATATGCCAAGCTATCGGGATCCTGCTACAGTAGATATAAATAAGTATAAAATGATTACCCATCTTTTTTATGCATTTTTAGAGCCTGCAGATGTTGCAGATGGCTCGTTAAAAGCTTTATCTCAATCTGTGCGTTTTGGTACAGTCTCGGCAAATGCCAAAGCCAATAAAGTAAAATTCGGCATATCGGTTTCGGGAGCTAAAACCGTTTTTGAAAATATTGCTAAATCTTCTGCTGCCCGTACAAAATTTGTAACAGCTATTGTAGATTTTGCTAAACGGAACAATCTTGATGGCGTAGATATGGATTGGGAGTACCCTTCTACATCTCTGGGTGTTGAATCAGCAGATAATTATACATTATTGATGAGGGAATTATCGACCGAACTGCATAAAACAGGTAAATTTTTAAGTGCTGCCGTAACGCCCGCAGTGTACACAGGAGGAATTCGCGATGGTATTAAACCAGAGGTTTATCCGTATATTGACTTTTTTAATATTATGCAGTACGATGGCCAGACTTGGGATAAAGATGATCCTAATCAGCACGCAAGCTATAAAATGAGTGTTTATAGTACAGACGTCTGGCTTAATACAAAAGGATTACCCAAAAATAAAGCAGTATTGGGTATGCCCTTATATGGTAAAAACGCAGCGGGAAGTTCTAAAGCGTACAGAGAATTTGAAACTGCGGGTTTAGATATAACTCAGGATAAAGTAACACTGGCAGGAGTAGATTATTGGTTTAACGGCATAAATACCATTAAACTGAAAACCCAGTTGGCAAAAGAACAGGCAAATGGTATTATGTTCTGGGAGTTTGCAAACGATTCTAACAATGCCAATTCTTTAATTAAAGCAGCAAATGATCAATTAGGACGGAAATACTAATGAACATTGAAGACAAGTTTAAAAATCTTAATAAGGCGTTAGCACCATCTATAGAAATAGAAGGTAAAAACTATCTTTATTTTGGTGGTACGGCCTATCTGGGAATACCGCAGAACACATCCTTTATAAAACTTTTTATTGAAGGAATAAAAAAATACGGACTCAATAACGGAACCAGTAGAGGTAACAATGTACAACTAGGTATTTACAACGAATTTGAAGCCTTTACGGCGTCGAAATATGGAACAGAGAGCGCTTTAGTCTCCTCAAGTGGCTATCTTGCCGCAAAGCTAACGGTAGCTCATTTTGCAAATAGGGGAACGTTAAGATATGCCCCGGCTACGCATCCTTCCCTATGGATAAATGGTGATCCGGGAGTTCAGGGAACATTTACCCAATGGACAGAAGATCTGTTGAGAGAAATTAACCAAAGCAAGCAACAAAAATGGGTTTTGGTCAGTAATTCCATTAACAACCTTTGGCCAGAGATTTATGATTTTTCGTTTATCAGTAAAATCAATCCCGGCAAAGAAGTTATTCTAATTGTAGATGATTCGCATGGTATAGGGGTATTGAATGAAGGAAGCAGCGTCTTGAAATCTGTACCTCAAACAGATCACGTTCAAGTTTTGCTTGTGGCTTCAATGGCTAAAGCTTTAGGCGTTGATGCCGGATTGATTTTAGGACCTCAACGGCTAATTGAAGAATTAAAACAAACAGATGAATTTATAGGAGCCTCTCCATCATCTGCTGCGGGACTATATGCCTTTATGCATGCCGGAGATATTTACGGGCAATCTTACGAGCAATTAATGTTGTTGAATAAAGAAGTCTCTTTATTCCTTGAAACGAGTAACTGGCATTTTGCCAAGGATTTTCCGGTTTTTTTGTATAAAGGAGAAGATCTGGAGAAGAAACTGCTTAAAAATAATATCTTGGTTTCGTCGTTTCCCTATCCAACTACAAGCAGCCCTGTTATAAACAGGATCATTATTTGCAGCTGGCATTCAAAACAACAAATAGAACAATTAAAATCAGCTTTAAAATCCTAATGACATGAGAAAATTAATTCTATTCCTTTTCCTATCTGTTATCTTAAGTTTAAATCTTAAAGCACAGAAATCAGTTAAAATATGGATTGTAAGACATGCAGAAAAAGACATCAGTAATGTTGCAGATAAAGATCCGGACCTATCTGAACAAGGAAAAATAAGGGCAGAAACATTAATGAAAGAATTAAAAGGGAAAGGAATCGATTCTATTTTTTCTACACCTTATAAAAGAACCAAATTTACAGCTTTTCCCCTGGCAGACCGGATAGGTTTGGTTATAAATACTTATGATCCTGCCAAACCAGAACTTTTAGCAGAAAGAATTAGAAAGTATAGCGAAGGGAAAAAAATTCTGATTGTAGGTCACTCTAATACTATTCTGCCATTGATCAAAGCTTTTGGGGGCCAGGCTTCTGTTAAAGAAATAAAAGATGAAGAATATGGCTATATTTTTACCTTACTTGTTAAAGCAAATAAAACCGATGTGGAAGTAAGTAAATACGGGGATAACTAAATAGTTGAATTATAAAGCTTCAAAAGGAATATCCATCAGGCTGTAATTCTGCCACCCGTTAAAATCAAAATGCCACCATTCATTGTTAACGACTTTAAAGCCGTTGTTATGCATGATTTTAATCAAATAATCGCGGGTTTTAATAATATTAGCCGGTAGATAGGCATAAGTAGGTGATGCAGCTTCCTCAAAGCTGTCGTAAGGCGTAGGCATAGGAATATCCTTACCTGTTTTAAGGTCGATAAGGGTTAAATCTAACGCACAGCCTCTGTTATGTTTTGAGCCTTTATTCGGATTGGCAACAAATGCTTTATCTGTGGCTTTTTCATAAAAAGAAATCGTAACAGCATAAGGCCTGTAACCATCAAAAATTTTTAACCCGTAACCATCTTTTTTTAGCTGAGCCTGTATAATCTTTAGTTTTTCTACAACAGGTTTGCGTGCAAATGCTCGGGCCTGTTTGTACATCACTTGGCGCATAAAGTTATTAGTTGTGGCATACCTGATGTCTAGAACAACAGAAGGAATAGCTTTTTTTATCTCTATAAGTTCATTATCTGCATTTTGGGCCACACTTTTTTTGTATACATTGTAATTGCTGATAATATCTAAACCATAAGGATTTTGTGCATAGCCCAAAGTAGTGATACAGAAAAAAAGAAAAGGTAAGATTAGTTTCATGGTTTATTGATTAGAAAGAACAAGAAGATCCAAATCCTTATAAGGAAGATTAAACAAGTTGGCCAAATCTTTATTGGTTAAATGACCTCTGTAGCAATATAAACCTTCCCTTATTCCAGGTTTACTCCATATCATGTTCATAAGCCCTCCCATTTCGCCAATATCTACCAATATCGGAGCAAAAATGTTTGTTAAAGCATATGAAGCGGTTCTTGGCACTCTCGAAGCAATGTTGGGAACGCCATAATGCGTTACGCCATATTTAATAAAAACCGGGTCTTTATGATTGGTTACTCTTGAAGTCTCGAAACAGCCCCCCTGATCAATACTTACATCTACCACAACTGAAAAAGGTTTCATTTTACTCACTGTTTCTTCTGTAACCACGCAAGGACTACGGCCATGTTCAGAACGGATAGCACCAATAACCACATCGCAGGTTGTAATGGCTTTTTCTAAAACAATGGGCTGCATTACCGAAGTAAAAACACGGCTTCCTAAATTATTTTGTAAACGACGGAGTTTAAAAATTGAACTGTCAAACACTTTTACTTCTGCACCTAAAGACAAGGCGGTTCTTGCAGCGTATTCACCCACGGTACCTGCACCTAAGATTACAATTTCTGTTGGCGGAACTCCTGTGAATCCACCTAACATTAAACCTTTCCCATCATGTACACTACTTAAATACTCAGCCGCAATGAAGATCGATGCTGCACCCACTATTTCGCCCATAGCCCGTACAACACTTAAAACATTCCCTTCGTCACGCAGGTATTCAAAGCAAAGACCATTGATCTTTTTTTCTAAAAGAGCTTTTAATACAGGCTCTTTTAACATACCAAACTGCAAAGAAGAAATAAGGGTTTGTCCTTTGTGCATGAGCTCTATTTCTTCCAAACAGGGAGGAGCCACCTTAACGATGATATCGGCCGCCCAAATATCCTTTTTATTGTAAGAAATCTGAGCTCCTTGTTCACTGTAATCTTTATCAGAAAAGTTAGCGCCATCACCGGCTCCGGCTTCAATAATGACTTTATGGCCATTATTAATCAATAAAGCAACGGATAAAGGAGTTAGCGCAATTCTGGCCTCCTGAAAAGAAGTTTCTTTAGGAATACCAATATAGAGGCTGTTATTTTTTTTATCCGTTTTTAGTAAAGCTTCCTGCGTTTGAATTAGTCCTCTTTGCGCAATGCTCGCTATAACATCTTTTAATCCTGAGGCCATGAGTATTAGCTGGTTATAATATTATAAAGTTAGCAAAAAAAGACGGCTAACGGATTAATAATTTAAAATCTTGTAAACTCAAATCTGCGTCCCGAAGGTCCGTAAAGATCTATTTTAACCTTTATATAATGATCAGGCAACAGTTCCTCTACTTTTTGAGGCCATTCTACCAGGCAATATAAATTACTGTAAAAATATTCTTCATATCCGATATCATAAGCTTCCTGTATGTTTTTAAGGCGGTAAAAATCAAAGTGGAAGATAATGCCGTGAGTACTGTCATATTCGTTTACAATTGAAAATGTAGGGCTGTTAATAATATCTTCAGAACCCAATGCTTTACAAAAAGCTTTAATAAACGTGGTTTTTCCAGCTGCCATGTCTCCTTCAAACACAATAAACTTTTGACCTTGTGCAAATTTGAGTAAGCTTTTTGCAACCTCATTAAGCTCGTCTTCACTATTTATTTCAATAATCATCTTGCTCTATTTTGAAGTATAAGTTACAATCGGGATAATCATCTCTTCCATAGAAATACCTCCATGCTGAAAAGTTTCATTATAGTAATTTACAAACTGATTGTAGTTGTTCTGATACACGAAATACTGGTCTTCTTTTGCAAAAATGTAATTAGAACTGATATTGATCTTCGGTAATTTGGCCTCATGAGGGTTTTTGATAAGAAACACCTCCTTAGGGTTAAAATTAAGGTTTTTGCCCTGTTTATAACGTAAATTAGTATTGGTAGATCTGTCACCAATAACTTTGCTTGGATGCTTTACCCTGATGGTTCCGTGATCTGTGGTTAAAACTATTTTAACCCGTTTTTGGGCTAATTTCTTAAGAAGATCAAGCAAAGGCGAATGCTCAAACCATGATAAGGTAATAGATCTGTAAGCAGCATCATCGTTGGCAAGCTCTCTAATCATTTGCATATCAGTTCTGGCATGCGAAAGCATATCCACAAAATTGTAAACGATAGCATTGAAATCATTGTGCATTAAATTGTTTACCTGATCTGTAAGGTCTTTGCCCTGATCAAAGGTTAAGACTTTATGATATGAAAACCTGCACTCTTTTCTTAAAGTACGCTTAATATTGTCTGAAAGGAAAGCCTCTTCATGCAGATTTTTCCCTCCTTCGTCATCATCGTTCTGCCACAGAGCCGGAAATCTTTTTTCCATATCCAGAGGCATTAGCCCAGAAAAAATGGCATTACGGGCGTATTGAGTGGCTGTAGGTAAAATGCTACAATAAATATCTTCTTCCTCAAGCCTAAAATGTTCTGTGATAAGCGGATGAATAACTTTCCACTGGTCATATCTCAGGTTGTCAATCAGAATGAAAAAAACAGGTGTTCCGCTATTGATTAAAGGGAAAACTTTATTTTTTAATAATTGATGAGAAAATAAAGGAGCGGGGTCTTTATCATTTATCCAGTTTAAATAATGGTCTTCAACAAATTTAGAAAATTGCGCATTAGCCTCAGATTTCTGCATAGTTAAAATCTCATGCATTTGGGGATCATCAAGTTTTTCTAATTCAAGTTCCCAGAAAACCAGTTTTTTATAAACATCTACCCATTCATCATAGCTTAACTTATCATTAAGGGTCATGCCCAACTTTCTAAAATCTTGCTGATAAGCCGATGACGTTTTTTCGCTAACTAAACGTTTATTATCAATTAACTTTTTAATGGTTAAAAGAACCTGCTTTGGATTAACAGGCTTAATTAAATAGTCATCTATTTTAGAACCTATGGCATCTTCCATCAGGTTTTCTTCTTCACTTTTGGTGATAAGCACCACCGGAATATCCGATCTAATATTTTTAATGGCCGTAAGTGTCTCCAAACCACTTAAGCCGGGCATATTTTCATCTAAAAAAACAAGGTCAAAATGCTCTTTTCCGAACGCTTCCAAAGCATCATTACCATTGGTAAATGTAGCAACATCGTAGCCCTTTTCATTCAGCAATAATATATGAGGTTTAAGAAGGTTGATCTCGTCGTCGGCCCATAAAATTTTGGTTTTCTGCATTTTCTCTCCTTTTTATGTAAATTAACGGGTAAAAAAAGACATCGCTTTTTTACTGTCGATAAAATTAACAATTTTTGTACCGTATATTTACATTTTAGAATTTGAACAAAAAGAAAATCATAAACGATCCGGTATATGGATTCATTACTATTCCTTCAGATTTAATTTACGACCTTATCTCGCATCCATACTTTCAGAGATTAAGATATATTAAGCAATTGGGAATGACCCACCTGGTTTACCCCGGAGCATTACACACCCGTTTTCATCATGCGCTTGGAGCAATGCATTTAATGGGACTGTCATTAGAAGTATTAAGAAACAAGGGCCATGTCATCAGTGCAGAAGAAGAAGAGGCCGCCACAATTGCACTTTTATTGCATGACATAGGTCACGGGCCCTTTTCGCATTCCTTAGAACACACTCTTGCTCGTGGAATTCAGCATGAGGATATTTCTCAGCTGATCATGAATAAGCTGAATGAAGAATTTGATGGAAAGCTTAATCTTGCGCTTTTAATTTTCAAAAACCAATACCACAGAGCATTTTTCAACCAGCTTATTTCGGGACAAGTAGATCTAGACAGAATGGATTACCTCAACAGGGATAGCTTTTTTACCGGTGTAAGTGAAGGTGTGATCAGTTTTGATCGCATTATCAAGATGTTTAACCTGGTTAATGACGAGTTGGTAATAGAGGAAAAAGGAATTTATTCTGTTGAGAAATTCTTAATAGCCCGCAGGTTAATGTATTGGCAGGTATATCTCCATAAAACAGTGATTGCGGCAGAGCAGTTGTTGGTAAAAATACTTGAAAGAGCTAAAGAGCTTTCTTCTAAAGGACATATCTTGTTTGCTACTCCTGCCTTGCAACATTTTCTGCAAAATGATGTAAATGGTTCGAATTTTTTTAATGAAGAAATCCATTTAAATAAATTTACCCAACTTGACGATCAGGATATCCATGCGGCTATAAAAGTGTGGGCAGATTCAAACGATGAGATTTTAGCCAGAATGTGTAGGATGTTAAAAGCCAGAAGGCTATATAAAGTAGAGATCACAAATGAAGAACCTGATCATAATCGTGTAAAGCAACTGACAGAAAACACAAAAAATAAGCTAGGCTTAAATGAGAAAGAGATTTCTTATTTTGTTTTTACGGATACGATTAAAAACAGAGCATATAATATGAGTACTGCCAACACCAATATTCTGATGAAAACAGGGAAATTGGTTGACATTGCAAAAGCTTCTGATTTGTCTAATATACAATCATTAGACAGAACAGTAGAAAAGCATATTTTATGTTACACTAAAGAGTTTTAGCAAATTTTAACTAAAGACAAAATAAAAAAGTACGATAATTACGTTATCTTAACGTTACAGGTTTTTTGTTCGTTTCATTTTAACATTTAACTTTGCATGATGCAATTTACTGCCAAGCAGATTAGCGAATTTTTAAACGGCACCATAGTAGGTGATGAAAAGGTATTGGTTGACAGGCTTTCTAAGATAGAAGATGGTGTTCCGGGTTCCTTGTGCTTTTTGTCTAATCCTAAATACGAGAACTTTATTTATACCACAGGAGCCTCTGTAATAATTGTGGCTCAGAGTTTTGAACCTTCAAAGCCGGTAAGTAGTACTCTGGTTAAGGTAAAAGACCCATATAGTGCCTTTTCCATTCTTTTAGAAAAGTATGATGAAGTGTTAAACAGCGAACAGCATAAATCAGGTGTTTCAGACTTGAGTTTTGTGCATTCTTCAGCTAAAATAGGAGAGAATGTATATATAGGTCCTTTTTGTTGTGTAGAGGAAAATGCAATTATTGGCAATAATACTAAACTTTATGCCCAGGTGTTTATTGGCGCCGGCGCTACACTAGGAGACAACTGCCAGATTAACCCGGGAGTGCGAATATATAAACACAGCCAGATAGGCAATAAAGTAATTATACATTCCAATACTGTTATAGGCAGTGATGGATTTGGTTTCGCACCACAAGCAAACGGCTCTTACAGTAAGATTGCGCAGATCGGAAACGTTATTATAGAAGATAACGTAGAAATTGGAGCCAATACAACTATAGATAGAGCAACAATGGGCTCAACTTATGTGAGAGAAGGTGTAAAATTAGATAACCTGATCCAGATAGCACATAATGTAGATGTGGGATCACATACGGTTATTGCTGCGCAAACAGGTATTTCTGGTAGTACTAAGGTTGGTTCTAATTCGGTAATAGGCGGACAAGTGGGTATTGCTGGCCATTTAAATCTGGGCAAAAGAACTCAGGTGGGCGCAAAAGCAGGAATAAACTTTAATACCGAAGAAAATAAGCAGTGGCACGGCAGTCCGGCCCAACCATTAAAAGAATGGATGAGATCAACCGTTATTTTTAAACACTTGCCAGAGGTTGAAAGAAAACTAAGAGAACTTGAAGCAAAGGTTGCGGCGCTTAATGCCGTAATTGATAATATTAAGGATACAGAATAATGAGCATGAACGTTAAGCAGAAAACAATTAAGGGAGAAATTTCATTAAAAGGCGTTGGTCTGCATACTGGAGCAAATGTTACTTTAACATTTTGTCCGGCACCTGATAATCATGGATTTAAATTCCAGCGAGTAGATCTTCCCGGACAGCCAATAATTGATGCTGATTGCGATAATGTAACAGACACAGCAAGAGGGACAACAATTACCCAGAACGGAGCAAGCATAAGTACAGTAGAGCATGTAATGGCTTCATTGGTAGGAATGGATCTGGACAATATCCTGATTAAAGTGGATGGGCCGGAAACGCCAATCATGGATGGAAGCTCAATTAAATTTGTTGAAGCTTTGGAAGAAGCTGGCTTGGCTATTCAAAATACAGACAGAGAATATTATACCATTCCTCATAACATTACTTATACAGAACCAGACCGGAAAGTAGAGATTGTGGCTATGCCGCTTGATGATTATCGCTTTACCTGTATGATCGATTACAATTCGCCAGTTTTAGGTAGCCAGCATGCTGGAATTTCTACAATTGATGAATTTAAAAAGGAAATCGCATCATGCAGAACTTTTTGCTTTCTGCATGAACTGGAATACCAACTTAACCATAACCTGATTAAAGGGGGTGACTTAAATAATGCTATTGTAATTGTTGATAAAGAAGTTACTAAACAAGAATTACAGCATTTAGCTAAGATTTTTAACAGAAAAGAAATTGATGTAGCCCCTCAGGGCATTTTAAATAATATGGAGTTGCGCTACCAGAATGAGCCAGCTCGACACAAACTTTTAGATATGATCGGTGACCTTGCCTTGGTAGGTGTTCATTTAAAAGGTCATATTATGGCTGCAAGGCCAGGACACGCCGCTAACGTGGCATTTGCTAAAAAAATTAAAGCAGCTATCAAAAAAGAAAAAGGAAAGAAAAAGATTACGAACTACGATATCAATGCCAAACCGGTTTATGATACCGTTCAGATCATGAATATTTTACCTCACCGTCAGCCATTTTTATTCGTTGATAAAGTAATCGAACTAACAAAAACCTATGTGGTTGGTGTTAAGAATGTAACCATGAACGAAGAGTTCTTTAAAGGACATTTTCCGGGAGCCCCTGTTTTTCCAGGAGTTTTACAAATAGAAGCAATGGCTCAAACGGGTGGTATTCTGGTATTAAATACCGTTCCTGATCCTGAAAACTACCTTACTTATTTTCTTAAAATAGATAATGTACGCTTTAGATCTCAGGTACAACCGGGAGATACACTTATTTTCCGTTGCGATCTGATGGAGCCTATACGTCGTGGAATTGCACAGATGAAAGGTATAGGTATGGTAGGAGATAAAATTGCCGTAGAAGCAGAAATGATGGCTCAAATAACAAAAGTTAAATAAACGAACCCAACAAAGAAACATGATACAACCTTTAGCGTATATACACCCTCAGGCAAAAATTGCCGATAATGTAGTTGTTGAGCCTTTTGCGGTAATTCATAAAGACGTAGAAATTGGAGAAGGAACCTGGATCGGGTCTAATGTGGTAATTATGGATGGAGCCCGTATCGGAAAAAATTGTCGTATTTTTCCCGGAGCTGTGATTTCAGGTGTTCCTCAGGATTTGAAATTTGCCGGAGAAGTAACTACTGTAGAAATAGGCGATAATACCGTAATTAGAGAGTGTGTTACCATAAACAGAGGTACCAAAGATAAATGGAAAACAGTGGTTGGCAGTAACTGTTTAATACAGGCTTACTCGCACATTGCACATGATTGTCAGGTAGGAAACAATTGTATCTTTTCTAACAGTACAACCTTAGCAGGGCATATCACCATTGGTGATTATGTGGTTTTGGCAGGCTTGGTGGCCATTCATCAGTTTGTTAAGGTCGGGTCACATGCTTTTGTTACCGGAGGTTCTTTGGTTCGTAAAGATGTTCCCCCTTATGTAAAAGCAGCAAGAGAGCCGCTTTCTTATGTAGGAATAAATTCTGTTGGTTTGCGCCGCAGAGGATTTTCATCAGAACAGATCAACGAGATACAGGAAATTTACAGAGTATTGTTTGTGCAGAATAATAACGTAACCAAGGCATTAGATAAAATCGAAGCAGAGTTTCAACCTACAGAAATCAGGGACGAAATTGTAGATTTTATTCGCAATTCTGCCCGTGGGGTAATGCGTGGCTTTGGGTCAAATATGTAAATAGATGCATATTACCCTAAAAAATATAGGCAGGAGATTTAATAAAGAGTGGATTTTTAAGGGTCTTGATTATTCCTTTGAAGCAGGAAACAGTTATGCTATTTTAGGGCCAAATGGTTCAGGTAAATCAACATTGTTGAACATATTGATGGCTAGCCTTAGCCCCTCTGAAGGAGCAATTGCATATCAGACAGATAAAGAGATCATACCTGAGCAGGTTTTTAGCTATATTAGTTTTGCCGGGCCATATCTTGATTTAATTGAAGAGTTTACCCTTGCTGAGACTATAGCGTTTCATTTCAGCTTTAAAAATTACGTAGAAGGGTTCAATGCGGAAGGTGTTTTAGATCTTCTTGCTTTGATAGGAGCAAAGGATAAACCGCTAAAATATTTTTCTTCAGGGATGAAACAACGAACAAAACTTGCTTTGGCATTCTGTTCAGATACGCCGATGCTCGTTCTTGATGAACCAACCTCTAATTTAGATGTTCAGGGAACTGATTGGTATTTGTCTTTGATAGAAAAATTTACAGCAAACAAATTAGTTGTATTGGGGTCTAACCAACAGCATGAATATGATTTTTGTAAAGAACAGATTCAAATCATGGCCTATAAATCCAAACCAAAAATGGTTTAAAGGTCAAGACAAGAGCTGTTTACAAGCAATAAAATAAAAAAATAAAAAGACTATTGTATAATTAAAAAAATGTCTATACCTTTGCGCCACGAAATAAGGGCGGGTTTTGGACGCTAAATTTCAAAAAGAAAATGGCAAAAGCATCTGATATCAAAAATGGAAATATTCTTCGTTTCAACGGAGAGTTAGTTACGGTAGAAGAGTTTATTCACCGTACTCCAGGGAACTTAAGAGCGTTCTATCAGGCAAAAATGCGTAACGTAAAAACAGGCAAACTGGTTGAGTACCGTTTCCGTGTTGATGAAGAGGTAGAAATTTGCCGCGTAGAAACCAATGATTTTCAGTATTTATATGAAGATGGAGATCATTTGGTAATAATGGATAACAATACTTTTGAGCAATATAACGTTCCGAAGTTTTTGTTTGGAGAAGGAATTAAATTCATAAAAGAAGGTACCAATGTAATTGTGGCTTTCGAAAGTGAAGAGCCAATTATGGCACAATTACCTTCAAATGTTGAATTAGAAATAACATATACAGAGCCTGCCGTAAAAGGTAATACATCAACAAACGCATTAAAATATGCTACTGTAGAAACAGGTGTTGAAATAAGAGTGCCAATGTTCATTAACCAAGGCGATAAAGTTAAGGTTGATACACGCACAGGCGACTATATAGAAAGAGTAAAATAAATTTTCATAGTTTAGTTTTAGGTTTAGGTTGATTATGGCTTCGGAGTGGTTCCCGAAGCCATCTTTTTTTTATACCTTAGTTCACATGCTAAAAGATGAAATAAGAAAAAAATCTTTATTGCAAAGAAACCAACTTGCTGAAGAAGCATTTAAAAAGCTGAACCAACAGCTTTTACAGCAATTTATACTACTGGATTTTACAGCCATAAAAACCATTCATATCTTTTTACCCATTATTAAAAAGAGAGAACCCGATACTTTTCTGCTTATTGACTGGCTAGAACAAAAACATCCTGAAATTAAAATCCTGATTTCTAAAGCAGATTTTGCACAAAATTTAATGGAAAACTATGTTTATACCGGAAAGCAGAATCTTAAAATAAACAATTATGGTATTCCTGAACCAGATTCAGAAGCAAAGGCTTATCATGGAGAAATAGATATGATAATTATCCCATTATTGGCTTTCGATCAGAAAGGAAACAGGGTGGGTTATGGCAAAGGCTTTTATGACAGATTTCTAGCTGGCATGAACACGCAGAAAATAGGATTGAGTCTTTTTGATGCAATAGATGAAATTAAAGATGTAAATTTGGATGACATCAAGCTTGATGCCTGTATAACACCTCAAAAATTAATTATTTTCAAAAATTAATGTCATGAATGCGGATTTTAAAATAACCAATGCTAAGCAATATGAAGAAACCATGATTGCAATTTTTGAAATGCAGGAACAGGAAGATCCGCTTACAGATCAGCAATTAGCAGATATAGACATCATGCTTAAAGAAGCACAGCGTTATGAAGATGAAGAGCTTTAATAAAATCGCTCACTAAATAACTTAAAGTTTTGCCGATAGAAAGGTCGGTTCGTCCGTTTTCAAGCTTTAAGGCCCCTTCACATAAATGCAGATAACAAAATTTGTTTGCTGCGGCTAAGATCATTTTTCTTACCTCATTTAACTCAAATCCCGATGGAGTTGCTGCACTTGCTAAAATGCCTGTAATGCTATCCAGGTCTATTTCTAAGCCACAAGGACCTTTTAAGCCTTCTACGATGTCTTTAAAACCGTTTACGGGGCTTTGGTCATTAGAGAGAATATCGTCGAAATAAATGAGTTTTACGGGATTGTTTTGGCTGTAGTTGATCAGGCTTTCACTAATGTAGTTTTGGTGAATGCCAAAACCTGTATATCCGGCTAAAAGTTTATGTGTAAAAGCATTGCTAAAACCATTTCCGCTATGTCTTCCCTCACCTACATCACGTAAATCAGTATGTGCATCGATATTGATAACGCTGATTTTCTGACTTAAGGCCCAGCTTGTGCCCGAAATGATAGGATAAGCATTGTTATGTCCACCACCTATGATTACAGGAATTTTACCCGCCTTTACAATGGTTTCGATAACAGGAGAAACAAGCTCATCGATGGCGGCAGTTTTTTGGCGTAGAGATTCGATATCATCTTCCTCTGGTTCGCCAATTTCAAAGTGTCCTAATAACAAAATGTCTTCTCCATTTAAAAAAATATTTTGCTGCAAATTAAGAAAAGCGGGTAAAAATGCCTGCCATGCTGTTTTAGCACCTCCTACTCCATAATTTGCTCTAACACCAATATCCTCCGGAATACCCAAAATCACAACTCTGGCCTTAGAAATCTTAAGATGTTGAGCTGACAAGGAGCCATTGAGGATTTGGATTTTTTCACCCAATTTGGTTTCACCTTTACGAAGCTTTACATGAGCCTTGATATCTTCTTGTGTATAGATTTTAAAACTATCCATGATAAATTTCACCATTTAAAATTACGGTTTCTACCTGGCTCTGACCAAAGCTGTAAGGCAGGTAAGCCAATGAAGACATGGGACGCGTAATGAAAATATTTGCCGTTTTGCCTTTGGTAATACTACCCAGTTTATCACTGATTTCCATTGCAGCTGCTCCATTTAGAGTGGCTGAGTTAATAGCCTGCTCCGGTAGCATTTTTAATTTGATACAGGCTAATGAAACCACAAAATTCATATTTCCAGAAGGTGTAGATCCCGGATTGTAATCGCTGGCTAATGCTACAATGGCATTATTTTGTATAAGACCTTTGGCGTTGGCAAAAGGAATATTGATGTAAAAAGAACAAGATGGGAGTAAGGTGCCAATGGTAGTGCTTTTTCCTAGTGCTTCTAATACTTCATGATCGGTTTCCTCTAAGTGATCAACAGAAACGGCATGATGTGCAATACCAACCTGTGCAGCCCCGGTTGAAGATAACTGGTTGGCATGAATTTTCGGTTTTAAACCGTATTTAGCTGCGGCCTCAAGAATTTGTGCCGTTTCTTCATTAGAGAAAAAACCTTTTTCGCAGAAAGCGTCTATGTAATCGGCTAAATCTTCTGCAGCAACTCGAGGCAAAAGTTCATTAATAATAAGGTCTATATAACCCTGATGATTCTCCTTATAAATTGTAGGGTAGGCATGAGCAGCTAATAATGTTGCCTTAACAGGTATAGGAAAATGTTCTTTAAGTCGCTTAATCACCCTAAGCATTTTCAGTTCGCTTTCAACTGTTAATCCGTAGCCACTTTTGATTTCTACGGCACCCGTTCCTTGCCTGATCATGTCATTTAAGCGAATGCTTGCTGCTTCAAACAGTTCATCTTCGGTTGCAGATTGCATTTTATTGGCTGAGTTTAAAATTCCGCCCCCTGCAGTTGCAATTTCTTCGTAGGTCTTGCCTGCTATTTTCATCGCAAATTCTTCTTCGCGGGGAGCAGCAAATACAATATGGGTATGACTATCGCACCACGAAGGAAAAACAAAGCGCCCTTCTGCAGAAATCTGAGGTTGAATTTGAGCTATTTCAGCGGGAATGTTTTCCATTTCGCCAAAATCTTCTATTAACCCGTCTTTAATTAAAAGCCAAGCATTTTCTAATAGGGGCAAATGTGCAAGCTCACTGCCGCGAAGCGACAATACATCTTTAGCATGCACACCTACAAGTCCTTTAATATAGGTAATCAGCATAACTCAGGGTCTAAGTAATAAAATCAATTAAGCTCCAGTAAAACAGGGCAATGATCAGAGTGGACGGCATCGGGTAAAATACGTACATTTTTTAAGCTGTTTTCCATTTCACGCGTAGCTAAATGATAATCTATGCGCCAGCCTAAGTTCTTTCCTCTTGAACCTGCACGGTAACTCCACCAGGTATAATGATGTGGATCTTGGTTAAAATGTCTGAATGAATCGATAAAGCCGTTATTGATAAAAATCTCCATCCACTCACGTTCTTCAGGTAAGAAACCAGACGAGTTGGCATTTGATTTTGGATTATGAATATCTATAGGTTTGTGACAAATATTATAATCGCCAGAGATAATCAAGTTAGGATATGCTTTGCGCAACTCATGGATGTAGTTGTTGAAGAAAGCCATAAACTCATATTTTTTAGCCTGTCTTTCATCTCCGCTAGAGCCAGAAGGCATATAAAGGCTCATCAAAGAAAAGGAGTCAAAATCTGCCCTCAATATTCTACCTTCTTTATCAATCCATTCTTCGCCACAACCATATTCTACATGATTAGGCTTTATTTTTGTTAAAATGGCTACACCGCTGTATCCTTTTTTTTCTGCAGCAAACCAGTAATGATGGTAACCTAATTGCTCAATAAGAGCAATAATATCAGGAATTTGCTCCTTTAAAGCCTTTACTTCCTGTAAACAGATCATATCAGCATCTGTGGCTTGCAACCAATTAAAAAGACCTTTTGTGGCAGCAGCACGAATGCCATTAACATTATATGATATAATTTTCATTTAAATCTTATTTAATCCTAACG
The DNA here is from genome assembly GCF_022809115.1 of Pedobacter montanisoli. GTDB lineage: Bacteria > Bacteroidota > Bacteroidia > Sphingobacteriales > Sphingobacteriaceae > Pedobacter > Pedobacter montanisoli. The sequence goes on from NZ_JALGBH010000001.1 coordinate 799,003, forward strand.
CTTTTTCTAATTTTTTAGCTTCCCTCTTTTTTAAAACAGTAACGGTCATGGCTACATCTTCAACAGGCCTGTCGGCTTTTCCGGTTTTTACATCAGCAATGCGGTCAACCATATCCAAACCTTTTACGACCTCACCAAATACAGTATAATTTCTGTCTAAATGAGGTGTTCCACCAATGCTTTTATAAACTTCACGCTGATAATCCGGAATTTTGTGTTTCAATCTTTTCTGCTCTAACTGATCAAGCTGCTCGTCAGTAAATGTTTTTCCCTGAACAATATAGAACTGGCTGCCGCTCGAAGCTTTTTCCGGATTAACATTATCGCCTTCTCTGGCAGCAGCAAGTACACCTTTTTTATGGAATAAGCTGTCTCTGACTTCTGCCGGAATGGTATATTTTGGGCCTCCGTTACCTAAAAGAGAATCTGGATGGGCATTTTTTGAAGTGGGATCTCCACCTTGTATCATAAAACTTTTGATTACCCGGTGAAATAATGATCCGTTAAAATAGCCCTGTTTTGCCAGTTTAATAAAATTATCCCGGTGCAAAGGCGTTTCGTTATATAGCATAATGATACACTCTCCCTTTTCTGTTGTAATCTTTATGTACTGATGTTTAGGTTTTGCAGCAAAGGCATTAAGGCACAGAAATGTAAAAAAAAGAGCTAAAAATCTTTTCATAATGTGGTTTATTAGTAATCTTGCTAAGATATTTAAAATTTTTGAGCCTTGGTGGCTGTGTCGCATTTTAAGGTTTAAAAAAAAATATTTTACATTTGTATTTAATGAGGTTCAACCGAAAAATAGCTTTTAGTCTCTGTGTCTTTTACATTGTAAGTGTATTGGGCCTGGCTTTGAGTATGCATTTTTGCGGAGGCAAATTAGCATCGGTTGATCTTTTCGCAAATGAAACGGCTTGCGGAATTTGCAAAAATGAGCCGGTAAACAAAGCAGATAACAAATGCTGTAAAAATACCCAGGTAGATCTAAAAGTAAAAGACAGCCATCAAATGGCGGGTGCAATTAAACTACCAAAGGTTTTTTCGGTAGATGTGGCCTTACCTTTCCCGGTAATCACAAATGTTGCCAAAATTGACCAGCCGGTTTTAACGCATTTCTTTAATAAAGCACCTCCCGAACCTCCAAAGCTTGGGTTATATGTGCTTAACCGTGTTTTCAGAATTTAGGATTTATACCGTGAACAAAAGTTTGCGGAAGAAATTTTATCAAATAAAATTTATAAATCTTAAAAATAGAAAATCATGAAATCATTAAAAGTTATTTTAAGCTTTTTGGTGCTTTTTGCTATAAATAAAGTATCAGCTCAGCAAGTTTCTAAAGTTGAATTACAAGCTACAGGTTTAACCTGTTCAATGTGTTCGCAGGCTACAGAAAAATCTATCAGATCATTATCGTATGTGGGCGATGTTCAGCCAGACCTGAACAAGAATGTTTTTGTAATCACATTTAAAAAAGACGCAGAAGTAAATTTTGACGACCTGAGTAAAAAAGTTATCGATGCCGGCTTTTCTGTTGGAAAACTGGATGCAACAATTGACTTTGATAATGCAAAAGTTGATTCAAAAGGACAAACGGTGGTAAATGGCAAAGTTTATCGCTTTGTAAATGCCAAAGACAAAACGCTTAGCGGTCCAACAAAGGTTACGGTAATTGATAAAAACTTTGTTTCTAACGGTACGTTCAAACAAAAATCAAAAGAGTTAAAATTAGATACTTACGCAACAGGAACAAGTGTAATAAATGGCAAAAAAACCAGGGTTTACCATTTAAGCATTTAATAGCGAATGAGAAAAGGAATATTGATATTGCTGGTGGCTTTATTAACAAGCCTTTCGGCAATTGCACAAGAACTGTATATTTATTCTGAACCTGCAAGCAACATGCCTAAAAAATCTATTGGTGTACGTTTAACTACAGAGGGCACAATAAACCCTAAATTTACCAATAGAATAATGCCTGAAGTGATGTTTGGGTTAAACAAAAATTTGATGTTCCATTTACAGGGTTTTGCTTCTGATACAAAAGGTAAATACGCTGTTGAGGGCGGAAGTGTGTATGCAAAATATCGCTTCTTATCTTTAGATGAGGCACAAAGCCATTTTAGAGGTGCTGTATTTGGAAGAGTAAGTACAAGTAATTTGCCTATAGCAACAGAAGACATCAATTTGGAGGGAGACAACTCAGGATGGCAGGCAGGGGTTATATTTACGCAATTGTTGCATAAATTGGCCCTCTCGGGTACTGTGGGCTATAACCAGGCTTTTAATGTAAAAAGTAAGCAGGTGGCAGGTATGCCTTCTCCAGATAAAATGATAAACTACAGTTTGTCTTCAGGTTATCTGCTGTTGCCTTTTGTCTATAAAAACTATCAGCAGCCAAACTTTAACCTTTATTTTGAGGTTTTAGGAAAAACCAATCCCGAAAACGGAAATTCTTATCTTGATTTTGCTCCGGCCGTTCAGTTTATTTTTAACAGCCGTACCCGCATAGATTTGGGATACAGATTTCAGGTAGCAGGAGATATGCAAAACAGATATTTAAAGAATATGTATTTAGCCCGTTTGGAGCTAAACTTCTTTAACGTATTAAAATAAAAATGAATAAAACACAAAAACAGAAAAGAAAAGCATGAAAAAGATATTTTATTTAGTAGCCCTGTTTGTAATTACAGGCTTAAATGTAAATGCACAGAGTGTAGGTGCAAAAAGAGAATTTAACAATGCACTTAAAGCATATTTTGAAACCAAAAATGCTTTAACTAAAGATAATGCGACAGAAGCAGGTGCCGGTGCGCAAAAACTGTTAACAGTGGTTAATGAATTTCCAGTAAAAACATTAAGCGCTACTCAACAAGCAGACTGGAATAAAGTAAACGGAGAGCTGAAAAAATCTCTACAGCCGATGTTAGCAGAAACAGATTTAAAAGCACAAAGAAAAAACTTTGATGGCGTAGCATCTTCGATGATTAAACTGGTTAAAAACCTTAATTTAAACAACGAAGAGGTTTATGTGCAATATTGTCCTATGGCTAAAAAAAGCTGGTTGAATGAGGTAAAACCAGTTCAAAATCCATTCTTTGGAAGCAAAATGTTTGACTGTGGAGAAGTAACAGAAACCATAGCTAAAAAATAAGATGAAGCTGCATATCAAAAATATGGTATGCGACCGCTGTAAAATGGTGGTTAAGGCCGAGCTGGAAAGTATCGGCCTTAACCCTGTTGATATTGAATTGGGTGAGGTGACTTTGCTGGATAAAACCATAGGTGATGAGCAGCTGGAAAAAGTAAGGTCAGCCTTAGCCGGAGTGGGTTTTGAGCTTTTAGAAGACCGGGCCAAAGTCATTACGGAAAAAATCAAGACCTTAATCATAGATTTGGTTCACCATACAGTAGAGCCGCTCAAGGTTAATTTATCGAGCTATTTGAGCGATAAATTAGGTACTGATTACTCGCAGCTGAGTTCCCTGTTCTCTAATACGGCCAAAATTACCATTGAACATTATTATATCAGACAAAAAATTGAACGGGTAAAAGAACTTTTAGCGTATAATGAGTTAACTTTAAGTGAAATTGCTTTTCAACTTAATTATAGTAGTGTGGCACATCTTTCGGCCCAGTTTAAAAAAGAAACGGGTTTAACACCTTCGCAGTTTAAAAGCAGTAGTGAGCGTAATACCATAGATAAGATTTGATTTCTTATCATACATCAATGACCGGGTAAAACCAACATTGTACTTTTGCATGATTAAGATAAATAAAGAAGAAAAATTAAAAACCCTAAAAATACCATTTTATGAAAAAATTATTTCTATTCTTAATTGCGGCTACATTTAGCGTTGCTGCATTTGCACAAACTAAATGGACTACAGATCCCATGCATTCATTCGTGAACTTCTCAGTAAAACACTCGGGAATATCTCTGGTAAATGGATCTTTTAAAAAATTTAACGGAGAGTTTACCTCTGATAAAGCTGATTTCACTGATGCAAAAGTTTCTTTTACAGTAGAAGTAGCCAGCGTAAGTACAAGCGTTGAGATGAGAGATAATCACCTAAAAACTGATGATTTCTTTAACGCAGAGAAATATCCTAAAATGACCTTTGAAAGTACATCTATGAAAAAGCTTAAAGGTAATGAATATGAGCTTAACGGTAAATTAACTATTAGGGATGTAACTAAAGATGTAACGTTTAAAGTTACTTACGGTGGAGAAGTGAAAGACCAGAGAGGAAATGTAAAAGTAGGGTTTGCTGCAACAACTACGATTAACCGTTTAGATTACAACATAAAATATGACCCTACAGGTACAGGGGTAGCAAAAGATGTAGATATTACTTTAAACCTACAGTTTGTAAAATCTAAATAATAACATAAAAATTAATTAGATATAAGCTTGTTAGGTTTACTTAACAAGCTTATTTTTTTTGAGGGGATGAGATATGGAAACCTTAAATCAGTTTAAAAACTTTACGCAAAATCTAGCAAAAACAGATACAATGCCGGTTTTGTTTATGGGGCATGGTTCGCCTATGAACGGTATTGAAAATAATGAATTCAGCGCCAATTGGGCCAATGCAGCGCAAGGAATAGAAAAACCCGCTGCGGTATTGGTAATTTCTGCGCATTGGTTTACCAGGGGCACTAAGATAACAGCAATGGATTTCCCGTCTACCATACACGATTTTGGAGGTTTCCCGCAAGCTTTATTCGATGTGCAGTATCCTGCTCCCGGAAACCCTATTTTAGCTCGCGAAACGGCAGAATTACTAACTTCTGCCCATGTAGAACTAGATCACGATTGGGGATTGGATCATGGTGCCTGGACAGTGGTTCGTCATATGTATCCAGAAGCAAATATTCCCGTTTTGCAGTTGAGTATCGATTTTACACAAGGTCCAGCCTATCATTATAATTTAGCCAAAGAACTTATAGCATTGCGTAAAAAGGGCGTATTGATATTAGGTAGTGGAAACATTGTTCACAATTTAAGGATGATGAGCTGGGAAATGATCCATGGCGGCGGATACGACTGGGCTATAGAAGCAAGTCATCGCTTTAAAAAAGCAATCATAAATCGTGATCATCAAACTTTAATCAATTATCAGAATATGGGGAGCGAGGCTCGTCTGGCGGTACCAACACCTGAGCATTATTTACCATTGATCTACAGTCTTGCGCTACAAGGAGAAAAAGAAAACACATTGCTTTTTAACGATAAAGAAGTAGGAGGTTCTTTAACTATGACCTCGGTTTTAATCGCTTAAAAGATTTAACTTAAAGTCTATTTTTCTGAAACAGCATAAAATTTTATAAACTTTTATGCTTAATGTATAACAACCTGCCCTGTGTGTTGTAATAACTTTGTATATCAAAATTATTGATCATGAAACATACTTATAACGTAACAGGCATGACCTGTTCTGGCTGTGAAAATGCCGTGAAAACCAAATTAATGGCTATCCCTGAAATTACAGAAGTTATCCCTTCAAAAGACACCAATACCGCTGTAATTACAATGGACAAACATGTGGCAACTGATAAACTTCAGGAAGCACTTGGAGGTGTAACCTCAAACTATCAGATCAGCGAACAAATTTAATTAAGGCTTATGCGTTATTTTCTGTTAGGTATTGCACTGCTATTGCAGATAGGCAATGTGGCTAAAGCACAAAAAGTGGTTAGATATGATTTATATGTAACCGATACCCTTGTTAACTATACAGGTAAGGTAAAAAGAGCGATAGCTGTAAATGGAAGCATCCCAATGCCAACACTAACCTTTACCGAGGGCGATACCGCAGAAATTTACGTACATAACAAACTTAAAGAAGAAACAGCTTTGCACTGGCACGGATTGTTTTTGCCCAACCAATATGATGGCGTTCCGTATTTAACACAAATGCCAATTAAACCCAATACAACTCATCTGTATCGTTTCCCTATCATTCAGAATGGAACCTACTGGTACCATAGCCATAGTGGTTTTCAAGAACAGATTGGCATGTACGGCGCTATGATTCTCAATAAAAAGCATGAACCTTCCATCAAAACACTTCCAGTTGTATTAAGTGAATGGGCAGATATGAAGCCCGAAGAGATTGACAGGAGCTTGCACAATGCTTCAGATTGGTTTGCCATTAAAAAAGGGACAACACAGAGTTACGCAGAAGCGATAAGAGCAGGTCATTTGGGTACTAAGATTACAAATGAATGGAAACGAATGACCGCCATGGATGTAAGTGATGTGTACTATGACAGGTTTTTGGTTAACGGAAAACCTAGCTCAGAATATAAGAACCTAAAAGCGGGAGATAAAATAAAATTGAGGATTGCAAACGCTGGTGCTTCTTCCTATTTCTGGTTAAATTATGCCGGAGGCAAAATCAGAGTGATTGCAAATGATGGCAATGATGTGGTTCCTGTTGAGGTTGACCGACTTTTAATCGCAGTTTCTGAAACCTATGATGTAGAACTTACTATTCCTGAGAACAAAAGCTATGAATTTCTGGTAACGCCTGAAGACAGAACAAAACATGCTTCTTTATGGCTGGGCTCGGGAGAAAAGGTTGAGGCTGTAAAAATGCCTAAGCTGAAATATTTTGAAGGCATGAAGATGATGAATGATATGATGGATACGAAGGGCAATATCATAGAGATGAAAGGTATGAAAATGCAGAATCAAGTTATGGACATGAATACGGTAATGTATCCTGAAGCAGAAGGAGAGATGCCGATAACGCTGAATTATGACATGCTGAAATCTCCCGAAGAAACAACCTTGCCCAAGGGGCCGGTAAAAGAACTTAGTTTTGAATTGACAGGGAACATGAGCCGTTATGTGTGGACCATAGATAATAAAACTGTTTCAGAAACAGATCGTATCCTGATTAAAAAAGGAGAAAATGTACGCATCATTTTATACAATAATAGCATGATGCGACACCCTATGCACTTACATGGGCATGATTTCAGGCTGTTAAACAAGCAAGGTAAAAATGCACCATTAAAAAATGTATTGGATATTATGCCAATGGAACGAGATACCATTGAATTTGCCGCCAATACCAGTGGCGATTGGTTCTTCCATTGCCATATATTGTACCATATGATGAGTGGTATGGGCAGAATTTTCAGTTATGAGAACTCACCTAAAAATCCGGAGATACCTGACCCTAAATACGCCCAACGTAAATTGTATGCAGACGATAGGATGTTTCATTTTATGGCAGAGAATGATTTTGCAAGCAATGGAAATGACGGTATGGCCATGCTGGCTAATACCCGCTGGAATTTGACAACAGAATGGCGTTTAGGCTATAACAATATGCATGGCTATGAAGTTGAAACACATTTTGGAAGATATGTTGACCGCATGCAATGGTTTATGCCTTTCATAGGGTTCGACTGGAGATACCGTAAAATGGGTAAAGATGAGCACGAAAAGAATATTTTCGGACAAAAGAATACCAAAGACAGCCGGGCAATGTTTAGTGCTGGTTTTACTTACCTGCTGCCTATGCTTATACAGGCGCAGGCAGAAGTTTACCATGACGGAACACTAAGATTGCAGTTTATGAGAGAAGATATCCCAGTTTCAAAAAGATTAAGAGCAAGCATGATGTGGAATACAGATAAGGAGTATATGGGCGGATTAAAATTTATTGCTACCAGGAATTTGGCCATATCTTCGCATTATGACAGCGATATGGGCTTTGGAGCAGGAATCACCTTAAGTTATTAATTCTTACCAGACTTGGAAGCGAAAAAAACTAATGTTTTCGCTTATAAGGAAAGGTTATTTTTAGCGTTTTTCCATTATTATCAGGCCCTTCAATCCAGGCCAGTAAAGATTCTTTTCCTTGATCTTGGTAACAGATTTTTTGAGGAAAATCGTGGGCTTTATTTTCAAAAGAGAAAGTCTTCTGGACAAAAGACACCAGTTTAAAATTGGTGCTGCCCTCGTTACCAGCTTCATATCCGGTAACACACAGATGCCATATGTTATTAATTTTTTTCAATATCATGGACTCGGTTAATTTACCTTCATTTTTATAGTTATATTGATAAGATTCTCCAATTAAGCTATCACCCTGTATTTTCCAATTTTCAAGAACTTTTCCTTTTTTATTTTCGAGCTTCCATGAACCTATTAGAAACTTAAAATCATTGGTTTTTTGAGCTATGCAGTTAATAGCGCAAAAACAGATCACAAAGAATAAAACCAGTCTTTTCATGCTTAAATAATTCTTTTTAATAAGTTCAATATACGTCCTTTTCCCTCGTAAGGAGGATATACCAGGGAGCTAAAATCAATTTTTGATTGTATAACCACAGCCCTCTCATGAGAAAAACTCTTAAAGCCGAAAAAACCATGACTGCTGCCAAGCCCACTATGATTTACTCCACCAAAAGGAAGCTTAGGGTTTGCAATATGAATCAGGACGTCGTTTACACATGCACCACCAGAAGAAGTACTGCGTAAAATATCCTTAATGTTTTTCTTACTTTGGCTAAAGATATACAAGGCCAGAGGCTTTGGCTTTTGGTTAATAATATCAATTGCTTCATTTAAATCCTTGTAAGTCAGTATAGGTAATACAGGGCCAAATATTTCTTCGGTCATTACGGCTGATTTGGGTGCTACCTGACGAAGAACCACCGGATTAATCACTTGGGCTTTCTCATCAAATTTCCCTCCCAGATCTATCCGCGCACCTTCTGTTATAGCCTGATCTACAAGGGTCTTTAAACGATTAAAATGAAATTTATTTACAATTTTGCCATAAGAAGAAGGATTGATTTTCTCATCGCCCATAAAGAACATCTCTTGAACAAAGTCTTTATACAATCCTATAAATTCATCAGCATTTTGTTCATGTATCAATACATAATCAGGCGCAATACAGGTTTGCCCGCAATTAACCAATTTACCCCAGGCAATTTTTTGAGCTGCTTTTCTAAGATCGGCAGTAGAATCAATTATAGCAGGTGACTTACCACCCAATTCAAGTGTTACCGAACTTAAATTTTTAGCTGCGGCCTCCATTACAATTTTTCCTACGCTTGTACTGCCTGTAAAGAAGATATGATCAAAAGGTAAAGCCAATAGCTGGGTAGCAGTATCTTTATCGCCCTCGATACAGGAAACTTCTTCTTCACAAAAAATACTGCCAATAATCTTGCCGATGATATGACTTGTTGCCGGGCTCAGTTCTGAAGGCTTAATAATTGTGCAATTACCGGCGGCAATACTTGAGATTAAGGGAGCCATCACCAATTGAAAAGGATAATTCCACGGCGACAAGATCAGGCACACACCCTTAGGTTCATAGTAAATTCTGTTTTTGGCAAAGGGATTACTCAACGTTTTACCCATCCGTTTAGGATGCATCCAGCTTTTCAGGTTTTTAATGGCAAAATCTATTTCTCCGTTAATTAAAATGACTTCAGTAACTGCCGCCTCAAAAGAACTTTTCCCTAAATCTTTTCTTAAAGCGTCGTAAATCTGTCTCTCATGCTTCCTGATGCTCTCTTTTAACGTTTTTAGTTTATGTATTCGTTGTAGTGCTGTAGTTTTTTTGACCGCAGGATGATGCTTTTTTTGCTGCTCAAAAATCAAATTTGCTCTTGAGTTCATGTGGCATTTGATGTGGGCCTTAGTTAAATATAGTTAAACCCGGTTAATTTTTATTAAAAATACATTTAAATGCTGCATCTTGCAACCAAAATAAAGATAAAATGAAAAAACTGTTCGTTTTTACGTTGATTTTGTTTTTCACTTTTAAAGTGTTTGCCCAGACCCAAAAAACAGATGTTCTGGTAATTGGTAACAACAACGCCGCTGTATCGGCGGCAATACAAGCTGTTCAGTCTGATGTAAAAGTTATCTTGCTTTTGCAGGCCGGAGGCTTTGATATTGAACCTGTTGTTAAAGATATTAACTCGGGGATACAGCTTAATTTTGTAAATAAACTGGCTACTAAAGAGAACTTTAATAAACAAGAGGCTAACGCTGCATTGACTCAAATGACAGACAGCCTGAAAAAATTAACGGTAATCAAAAATGTAAGTTGGATAAAAGCAGGTAAATCTGGTAATGGCTGGAGCCTTACATTGTCTAATGGACAAAGCATTAAGGCCAAAATTCTAATTAATACAGCCGATATAAAACTTAATAATACATTAAAGATTAATGCAGCAGAATCTCAAATTTGGCAACAGGTAGATTATTTAAATAATATTTACAGAACAAGCGTGGCTGGGGGCAAAACAATGAATAACAGCAATATAACGCAGGCCTCGCTATATCGCTTTTTAATTCCTCAGCAGGAAAGTTTTTTATGGCTTACAGATAACAGTATGTTAAGCGGACAAGCTGCTGGAGCTATAGCGGCCTATAGTGCCTTTTTTAATGTAAAATTGTCGCTGGTAGATGTAAAGAAAATACAGGGTGAGCTCATTAAATTTAAATTGAATCTTATTCCCTTTGCAGATATTCAGACCAGTAATCCCAATTGGGCGGCCATACAAAAAACAGGTGTAATGGGTATAATTAAAGGACAGGTTCAAAATGATCAGCTTTATTTTATGCCTGAAAAAGAAATTACAACAGAGGAGATAAAGCAGCCGTTAAAAGATCATTTTTACAAAGCTCAGATCTGGTTTGATGATCATACAAAACCTTCTCTTTCTTTAAATGATGCGCTTGATCTGGTTTGTTATACGGGAAATAAATCAAAAGAAACAACAGAAAAAGAAGTACAAAAGAAGTGGAAAACCACATATGCCTTTAAAACAGATTTTGATTTGAATAAAATAGTTACCCGACAGGAATTAGCGGTATTATTGCAAGATTATACTTCTCCGTTTCTGGTAAATACCGATAAAGAGGGCAATATTCAGCGCTAAAATCTTTAAATGTAACATTTGTAAAATCTTAAATGTGTTTAGGTTGGCAGAATGCAATTTTTAAATAACTTGCATAAAATAATCCTAAACACGATGAAAAAATATTTATCTCTCTTTTTATTGTTTGGCTCTGCGGTACATGCACAACTTGCACCATTAACCGTAAGCAAAATTATGCGGGATCCCAAATGGATGGGAACTTCTCCTGAAAATTATACATGGTCTGCCGACAGTAAAACGGTTTATTTTAACTGGAACCCAGAGAACAAAGATAAAATACAACCTTATAAAGTCAGTATCTCAAATAATAAGATAGATAAAGCCGAAGATAAAGAAGCAGACAAAGCTGCTCCTATAAACTATGTTTATAATAAAGATCGTTCTTTAGGTTTATTGGAAAAGGGAGGAGATATCTATCTTTTTAACTTTAAAAGCAATAAAGAAATCCGTTTAACCAATACACTAGACCGCGAAAACGGAGCCCGGTTTCTATTTAATAACGATGTGGTTTACCAACGCGGAGATAACCTGTTCCTGCAAAATTTAGCTACAGGCGAATTAAAGCAACTAACCAACTTTGTTAAGGGTAAACCTAACAATCAGCCAATGTCAAGAGTGGTTCCATCACAACAAGATACCTGGTTACGCAATGAACAAATGTCTTTATTTGATGTGTTGAAAAGCCGGAATGCATCGGGAGCCAACAGGCCAAGATTTGGCGGCAGAGGAGGCGCATTTAACAGCGGAGAACAACGGACTATTAAACCAGTTTACCTCGAAGATAGTTTCTTGTCGGGCGTAGTAGCAAGCCCTGATGCTCATTATGTAAGTTACCGTCTTATAATCCCGGCAACCAACAATAAAAATACAATTGTTCCTAACTATGTAACCGCTTCGGGTTATACCGAAGATATTAACGGACGTACCAAAGTGGGTGAAACCCTTTCTACCTACAAAACATTTTTGTATGACGTAATTAGAGATACGCTGTATGCAATAAACACCTCGCAAATACCAGGTATTAAAGACTTGCCTGATTATGTGAAAGATTATCCTAAAGAATTAGAAGAGCGTACCAAAAAGAACGAAGACCGAAAAGTTAATTTAGGTGTTGCTAACTGGAATGAAACAGGAACTTTTGCCGTAATTACAGCAAGATCTCAGGATAATAAAGATTTCTGGATATTAAAACTGGATCCGGCAACTGGTAATGTAAGTTTAATCGACCGACAGCGTGATGAAGCCTGGATTGGTGGTCCGGGTGTAGGGCGTGACGTACAATGGATCGATAACAACCGCTTTTATTTCCAGAGCGAAGCTACTGGTTACTCGCATTTATATGTTTACAATATTGCTACTGGCGATAAAAAACAATTGACCTCTGGTAAATGGGAGGTACAACGCGTGCAATTGTCAAAAGATAAAAGCACATTCTATATTTCGGCCAATAGAGAGCATCCGGGCATAACTCATTTTTATAAAATGAGCGTAAACGGCGGAGATTTGGTTCAGATTACTTCCATGAAAGGTGGCAATGAGATTACGCTTTCACCTGATGAAAAATGGTTGGCTATCAATTATTCTTACATGAATAAACCATGGGAACTGTATATACAAGCCAATAAACCAGGCGCTAAGGCAGTACAGGTTACTAAATCAACCTCAACAGAGTTTGACAGTTATAAATGGCGAGAACCGGTTATGGAGGTGTTCAAAAACCGTTATGGCGCAGATGTTTACGCAAGAGTTTATCCAGCTTCAAATCCTCATCCAAATAAACCTGCAGTGGTTTTTGTACATGGTGCGGGTTATCTTCAAAATGTTCACTACTGGTGGAGCCAATACTTTAGAGAATATATGTTTAATAACCTGTTAGCCGATAATGGTTATACCGTAATCGACATTGACTATACGGCAAGTTCAGGATATGGAAGAGACCACCGTACAGGTATATACAGACATATGGGAGGGAAAGACCTTACCGATCAGGCAGATGGCGTTAAACTATTGATTGATAAATATGGGGTTAATCCTAAAAATGTTGGTATTTATGGCGGATCATATGGCGGTTTCATTACTTTAATGGCTTTATTTAATCAAAACGATGTATTCAGAGCCGGAGCAGCATTGAGATCGGTAACAGATTGGGCACATTATAATCATGGTTATACCGCAAATATTCTGAATGAACCTTACAATGACCCTAATGCTTATAAATTAAGTTCTCCAATCTACTTTGCAGATAAACTAAAGGGAGATTTATTGATGTTACACGGTATGGTTGATGTAAACGTACATTTCCAGGACATTGTACGTTTGTCGCAAAGATTAATAGAGTTGGGTAAAGATAATTGGGAACTGGCCGTATATCCGGTAGAAGACCACGGTTTTGTGGAACCAAGTAGCTGGACAGATGAATATAAACGTATTTTCAAACTATTTGAAACCACATTGAAAAAATAAAATAATAACACTCATAGAGGGCGTCTAACTAATCGTCATGCTAATCCTGTTTCAGGGTTTTAGAATATAAAATGACGATAGAAGTTTAGACGCTTTCTTTTTGCTTTTCTGCTATACTCCTTTCTCCAATTCTTGTCTTCTTTATATACCCTTTTGTTAACTTTCGTAGTTTACAGTACGTTAAAAAGGAGCTTGAAATAGCGATTTCCTTCATATTTAAGCCCGAATAGTATTATAAACATAAACTAATTTGTTTTTCTCAACATATAGGTTTTCTCTATAGAAGTATAGTAAATAGTGATTACAATCAGCTTGTTAGGCATGCTTATTAAGCGTACCTTTGTGTATCGAAAATTTTAAACATTATAATAATATGAGTTTAGTAGGTAAAAAATTTCCAAGTATCGCTGTTGATGCAATGTCTGAAATGGGTGACAATTTAAAGATCAATATCTTTGAAGAAGCAGTAAAAAATAACAGTAAAGTATTGTTATTCTGGTATCCAAAAGACTTTACTTTTGTATGTCCTACAGAATTACACGCTTTTCAAGCAGCATTACCTGAATTTAAATCAAGAAATACAATTGTTATCGGTGCATCTTGCGATAGCAACGAAGTACACTTTGCCTGGTTAAATACACCAAAAGATAATGGTGGTATAGAAGGCGTTACTTATCCTCTTTTAGCTGATACACACAGACAATTATCTAACATTTTAGGTATTTTAGATCAGGAAGTTGAGTACGATGAAGAAGGAAATGAAACTTACCATGGTTCAAACGTTTCTTACCGTGCAACATACCTGATTGATGAGACAGGAAAAGTTTTCCACGAAAGCGTAAACGATATGCCTGTAGGCAGAAATGTAAAAGAGTACTTACGTTTAATTGATGCTTATGCACACGTTCAGACTCATGGTGAAGTTTGTCCTGCAAACTGGGAAGAAGGTAAAACAGCGATGAATGCCGATAGAGCTGGTGTTGCTGCTTACTTAAGTGCTAACTAATAAATTAAGGAGTTTTATGTTTTTAGAATTAACAGCTGATAACCTGCAGCAATACGTTGCTGAAAATCAGAAAGTCATGGTTCAATATGCCGCAACATGGTGTGGTAATTGCAGAATTATGAAACCTAAGTTTAAAAAACTGGCTTCAGAAAATGAAGACGTTGCTTTCTTGATTGTTGATGCTGAGAAATTTCCGGAATCAAGAAAACTGGCAAAGGTTGATAATCTGCCTACTTTTGCTGCATTTGAAAATGGTTCTTTGGTAGAGCAGGTGCAGACCAATAAAGCAGAGGTTTTAACCCAGCTTTTTGATAAAATAAAATAAGAAAACCAGGGTGCTTCTCATAAGATCTGCACCCTAAAAATAAACAAAAATGAAAGTTCCAATCATTAGACAATTGTTCGAGAATGTTGCGCCAGAAAAATTAGAAGCTACATTGGAGGTTCTAGAAGCTTTTTGTGAGTTTAGAGGTGTACATGATTCGGAAGTTGATGTAGCCGGAGAGCTGATCACAAATATTTGTGGAGCACTAGAGGTACATGGACAGGTTAAAAATGGTGTTGCAGAAAGAGAAGCATTAAATGCGTTTTCGCAAAAAGTTTTAGGTTCTATAGACAGATAGAATTTAGAAGATCAATAAAAAAGGGAGCATTTGCTCCCTTTTTTATTACATGTATTTTTTGTAGAGATTGTATAAAACGCTTTTATCATAATCGGTTAGCGTTTGAGTAATATCTGTTTGAATAAAGTGAATTTTAAAGGCTTCTATGGCATAGTTCAGCTTTCTTACATCATAACCTATAATTCTAAGCGCATTTGTGGTGTCAAAATCGGCAGGAGGGGTTTCTAATACATCATCAAACCATAAGCCATACCCTTTTTCAGCAAGTTTTTTCCAAGGAAAGTTTTTAGGGTCATTTTTTCGGCCCGGGGCAAAATCGGCATGACCTATAAAGTTGGCCGTAGGTATGCTGTATTTTTTCTTTAAACCAGCAAGTAAAGCACACAAACTATTGATTTGTGCATCTGTCCAAACATCAGTAGTACCATTATTATCCATTTCTATACCTATAGAACAAGAGTTCATGTCTGTAACATTTCCCCATTTACCAGCTCCAGCATGCTGAGCTCTCAGGTAATCGTTAACCATTTGTACTGCAGAACCATCACGGCTAACCACATAGTGTGCGCTTGTTCCTGTACGGGTAAGTGTAAACGTACGGATAGTTTGGGCCAATGAATCTTGAGCGGTATGGTGAATGATCACAAAATTAGGTTTTCTGATCCCCATATTGGTTGTTCCAACAAAATATTGGCTGGTATTTAAAGAATCGATATGCTGATTTTCAGGAGGAGTGGCTTTAATGATCTTACTGAAATTTTTTGCATTCTGTTTGTAAACTTTGTCTGTAGCGGCATATTTGCTAGTGCTGCAAGAGCCTATAAATAAAACTAAAGACAATCCGCTAACTGCTACGAGATTTCTCTTTAACAAGTTAAAAAAGGTGTTTTTGGTGAACATGAAAAGTTAATTGATAACGTAAAATTACTTGAACTATATTTTTTACTAATTTAGTGCATTAAAAATAAAAAATCAGCTACTAAATGAGTATTAAATTTATTGCAAAAATAATGTTAGGAGCAGTAGTGGCAGGATCTGTTGCGGCTTGCACGTCTTCAAATAACAATGCAGAACAGGCAAAAGACAAGCATAACCTGGATTCATTACAGGAGTATGTGGCCAATCGTTTACCTATTTACGAAAAGGTAAAGCTTACCACAGATCTGAATCTGCTTACCGCTAATGAGCGCAAAGTATTGCCTTTACTAATTCAGGCAGCAGAAATTATGGATAATCTGTTCTGGCAACAGGCATATCCGCAGAAAGATAGCTTGCTTGCTACTATTAAGGACGAAAAAACCCGAGAATTTTTGGTAATCAATTATGGCCCTTGGGACAGGTTGAACGGAGATAAACCTTTTGTATCGGGTATTGGTGAAAAACCTTTGGGCGGTACTTTTTACCCTTTGAATATGACCAAAGAAGAGTTGGAAAAATCTGATGTAAAAGATAAAGCCGGTCTTTATTCTGTGATCAGACGTGAAAACGGAAAATTGGTTTCTATTCCTTACCATACTTTTTACGCTACAGAATTGCAAAAAGCAAGTAGTTTGCTAAAACAAGCGGCATTATTGACTGAGGATGCAGGCTTTAAAAAATACCTGAATCTACGAGCAGATGCTTTGGTTAACGACGATTATACAGCGAGTGATTACGCTTGGTTGGATATGAAAACAAATGGTCTTGATATTATCATTGGTCCCATTGAAAACTATGAAGACAAGCTATTTAATGCCCGGGCATCCTTTGAAAGCTATGTTTTGGTTAAAGATAAGGAGTGGAGTAAAAAATTATCAAAATACGTAGCGATGCTGCCAGAGTTGCAAAAAGGACTTCCGGTAGATGCAAAATATAAAAAAGAAGTGCCGGGAACAGATTCAGAGCTAAATGCTTATGACGTAGTGTACTATGCTGGCGATTGTAATGCAGGATCAAAAACAATTGCAGTAAACCTGCCTAATGACGAAAAAATACAGCAGGAAAAAGGCACACGCCGTTCGCAGTTAAAAAATGCGATGAAGGCTAAATTTGATAAAATCTTGGTGCCTATAGCTAAAGAGCTGATAGATCCTGAACAGCAGCAATACATCAAGTTTGATTCTTTTTTTGCCAATGTGATGTTTCATGAGGTTGCACATGGTTTGGGAATTAAAAATACCGTAACAGGAAAAGGAACGGTAAGATCGGCATTGCAAGAACAATATTCATGGTTAGAAGAGGGAAAAGCAGATGTTTTAGGGCTATATATGGTTACAGGCTTACTTAAAAAAGGGGAGCTAAAAGGTGATATCAAAGAATATTATACTACCTATATGGCGGGAATATTAAGATCTGTGCGTTTTGGCGCATCAAGTGCACATGGAAAAGCCAATATGCAATGCTTTAACTTTTTTCAGGAAAAAGGCGCTTTTGAAAGAACTGCAAAGGGAACATATCGCGTGAATTTCGAGAAATTTGAAAAAGCAATGAATGATCTGGGTAATGTTATACTTACTTTACAGGGTAACGGAGATAAAGCTGCAGTAGAAAAAGCCCAGAAAGAAAAAGGTATTATCAAACCTGAACTTCAGGCAGATTTAGATCGCTTAAGTAAAAAAGGAATACCTGTTGATGTGGTTTTTGAGCAAGGTGTAGATGTTTTGGGAATGAAATAAAGATAAAATTAAATAAATAAAAAGCCCCTTAAAGCAAAATTTAAGGGGCTTTTTTAATGGCTTTTGGATGCCAATACAGAAAAAATAAAAAAATCTTGTAACCTTTTGCTTTAAGCTTTCGTCTATAAGACAACAAACAAATGATAAGAGTAAACCTCTTTAATTGCTAAACTAAAATTTAAGGGAATGAAAAAAATACGCCTTTTAGGGTGCTGGAATTTTATTGCCTTAAATTTTATAAAAAATGAAACCATGAGAATATTTTACTTAGCCTTACTTTCTATTTTTTGTCTCAATGCGGCAAAAGCCCAGGTAAATGACAAGAAGACAACCATAAACGGGCATCTTACAGATGAACAACAGAAACCCTTGGAATATGCTACGGTAGGTTTGTTTAAAGCAGCAGACTCTTCGCTGGTAAAAACCGCATTTACTACTCCTGACGGTAAATTTCAGCTCTTAGCTATAAATGCTGGTTCTTATTACATAAAAGTAAATATGATGGGATATCAGCCTTATTTAGGGAAATCGTTTACTGTAGCCGATAATTTGCCGGTACTGAATATGAACGCAATAGCATTAAAACAGGTTGGCAATACGCTGAAAACTGTAAATGTTACCGCGGTAAAACCTCTTTTAGAGCGCAAAGCCGATAAATTGGTCATGAACGTTGAAAATAGTAGTACAGCTGTAGGATCTACCGCTTTTGAGGTATTGCAAAAAGCTCCTGGAGTAACCGTAGATCAAAATGAAAATATTACGATGCAAGGTAAACAAGGCGTATTAATTATGCTTGATGGTAAATCTACTTACATGAGCAATGCTGATGTGGCTAACTTGCTAAAAAATATGCAAAGCTCAGAGGTTGAGTCTATAGAGTTGATTACCAACCCTTCTTCAAAATACGATGCCGCAGGCAATGCAGGGATAATCAATATTAAAACCAAGCGTAATAAAAATGCTGGTGCTAATGGTAGTTTTAACGTTGGGGCGGGGTACGGCAAAAACTTTAGGATGAATACTGGCTTGAACCTTAATTATAGGAACAAGCATATCAATGTTTTTGGCAACTATAACTATGGAAATGTAAAGAGAGAGAACTTTTTATCTATAGACCGTATTGCAAACGGAACACCAAATGTATATTTCTCGCAAAACAGTACAACGGTAAGGACGAATAATAGCAATAATTTTAAAGCGGGTGTAGATTATTACATCGATAAAAACAATATCATTGGATTTTTAGCGACAGGATACCTAAATAGCGGTAAAGAGAATGGAGATGCCAATACCAATATGGGCAAATATTTTGGGCAGATAGATTCATTGCTTATATCAGATAGCAAGGAAAAACGTAAATACAATAACTTTGCTTATAATGTAAATTATAAATCGGTATTAGACACGATAGGGCAGGAAATTTCTGTTGACCTTGATTATTCGAACTATACAGGAGATAACTCTACTTATTACACCAATAGATACTTATATGCGGATCAAAGTTTTATCAGACCAATAAATTATATTAGGAATACTACGCCTTCTGATATTAAGATTAAAGCTTTTAAAGTTGATTATGCGTTGCCTTTAGGTAAAAGTGCAAAACTTGAAGCGGGTGTAAAAAGCAGTTGGGTAAAAACCGATAATAACCTAATTGCTGAAGAGTTAAAAAATGATAACTGGCAGAACGATGTGAGAAGAAGTAATCGTTTTGTTTATGACGAAAATGTGAATGCCGTTTATGCAAGCATTAATAAAGAATTTAAAGGTTTTAGCATACAGGCCGGATTACGTATGGAGCAAACCAACTCTAAAGGTAATCTTATCACGACTAATAATGTGGTAGAAAGAAGTTACTGGGACTTTTTCCCTACAGTGTATTTGCAGAAAACCATCAATAAAGATAATCAGTTAGGGCTTTCTTACGGAAGACGTGTAGATCGTCCGAGTTATGATGACCTGAATCCTTTTGTTTACTATCTGGATGAATATGCTTACAATAAAGGAAACCCCTTTTTAAATCCGCAGTACACACATAATATAGAGCTTAATTATACTTTCAAACAGAAATACCTTTTAACGGCTCATTACAGCAGAGTAAATGATGCAATTACACAAGTTTTATTACCTGATGAAGAGAAAAAAGCCCTTTACCAGACCAATGCCAATCTGGCAAAAAACATTGTGTACGGAGTTAACCTCTATGTTCCGGTAAAAATTGCTAAATGGTGGAACATGAACAATACTTTAAATACTTTTCACATCATCTTTGAATCGCCAAACTTGGGAGGAAAGAATTTAGAGAATAGAAAAACAGCAATGCAGTACCGTATGCAAAACAATTTCATCATTGTAGATGGCCTTACCGCAGAAACAATGGCCAATTACGAATCGCCGGTTGATTATGGAACGTTGAGCTTAAAATCAAGATATTCTTTTGATATAGGTTTTAGCAAAAGCCTGATGCAGAAGAAAGCCAGTTTAAGATTAGCGGTATCAGATTTGTTCAATATTTCAGAAAGCAACCTGAAAAGCGCATATCCAGGCTTAAGCTATGACCTTTACCAGAAAAATGAAAGCCGTGTGGTAAGATTGAGCTTTAACTACAGATTTGGTAAAAATGAAATTAAACCTGCACGCAGACGCACAACAGGTACAGAAGATGAACAGGGTAGAATGAAAAATTAAAAACCTTTAAAGCGAGAGGGTGTATAAATTGGTCAGTTCTAATGAAAGATTGATTTATACACCTTCTTTAAATATAGTTACTAAATAAATTACTTTCAGTTAAAAAAGATAATTAGGTTCTTAAGTAGCTATGAACCACTTCTTCTAGAATGTTGATGTCAAAAGGTTTAGATAAAAAGCTATCAGCACCAGCCTGTTCAGACAGCGATTTAATATCATTATTGGCCGAGAAATAAACCACAGGAATATTTTTAAGTAAAGGATTGCTTTTAAGTTTTTGGGTGGCTTCTATGCCTCCTATATCGGGCAACCAGTTATCCATAAAAATTAGATCTGGCATAAAATCAATAACCTGTTGTTCTATATCGTTTGAAGATTCGGATGTTCTTACTTCATACCCGGCATCTTCAAGAATGAATGTGCACAGCTCCAGAATATCAGAGTTGTCATCAAAAATAAATACTTTTTTAGCTTCCATGTTCATGCGGTGTTATCCAGAGCGTTTATGTTGTATATCATTTCCTCAATCGTTAATACCTTATCTATTTTAACCATATTTATGGCCTGTTGAGGCATGTAGGGTACCGTAGCAGAGTCGGGATTTTGAGCCCAAACCTCCCCTCCATATGCTCTCACCTGCTCCAGTCCGTTTACCCCATCGGCATTTGAACCCGAAAGCAGTAGGCAGACCAATCCTTGGGTAAAAACTTCTGCTGCGCTTTGAAAGACAACATCTATAGAGGGCCTTGAATAATTCACTTTTTCAGAATAGTCAAGCGAAAAACTTCCGTCTTTCTCAAACAAAAGATGATAGTCTGAAGGCGCGATATAAACGGTCCTCGGCAAAGGTTTTTCCTTTTCATCAACTTCCTTAACCCTAAGACCCGATTTTGATGCCAGAAGTTCGGTTAACAATGAATCGGTTCCCTTTTTGCGGTGTAAAACAATGATAATAGGAAAATTTATATCCACATTGAGCTTCGGTATAACGTTTAGCAGTACATCTAAACTACCTGCAGAGCCCCCTATAATTAATGCCGTACATTTTCCTTTCATTGTAATTTCCTCCATATCTTTTGATTTTGAACCCGCTCATACTTACGGGCAATAGAAGAAAAATCAATGGTTTCCTTTGTGCCTAAAGCTAAAAAGCAATTTTTTTCAAGGCTGGCATCAAAAAGTTGTAACACTTTATGTTGCAGATCCCGGTCAAAGTAAATAAATACATTACGACACAGAATAAGCTGAAATTCATTAAAAGAACGATCGGATACAAGGTTGTGGGTAGAAAAGATCATTTTTTTTCTTAGGTCGCGGTTAAATTTTACCAAATCGTAAGTAGCCGTATAATAAGAAGAAAAATCTTTTATCCCGCCAGATTCGATGTAATTTTTAGAATAGGTTTTCATTTGTGATAATGAAAAAATACCACTTTCAGCTTTTTCCAATACCAAAGGGTTAAGATCTGTAGCATAGATTAAAGATTTCTCCAAAAGATTTAGCTCTTTGAGTAAAATTGCAATAGAATAAGCTTCTTCACCTGTAGAGCAGCCTGCCAGCCATATTCGTATGAAAGGATAGGCAGCTAGTTTTGGAAAAATATCACTTCGTAAACACTTGTAAAATTTAGGATCTCTGAACATCTCAGTTACGTTTACCGTAATCTCTTCTACAAAGCGTTTAAAAAACTTTCTATCGTTAATAACCCTATTTCTCAGCTGTAAAAAGGTTTCAAATTTTTCTAAAGAAAAAATCCGCAGGATACGGCGTTTTATGGAAGCCCGGGCATATTCCGTAAAATCATAGCCATGATAATCCAGAATCTCTTCCAGTAGAGTCTCGATTTCCTGATCAGATATTTGATTCGCAATAATCACACTACAGGTATAATTTTAACAGCTCTATTAATTTATCTATGCTAACCGGTTTGGATATATAGCCAATTGCCCCGGCTTTTAAACATCTTTCCCTGTCGCCCGCCATAGCCTGCGCCGTTATAGCAATCACGGGAATGTTCTTTAACATTTCATCTGCTTTCATTTTTGCCATAGCCTCATAACCATCCATTTCCGGCATCATCATATCCATTAATACCAGAGCAATATCAGAATCGGTTTTGAGCAGTTTTAACCCTTCTACGGCAGAAGTTGTAGAAATACAGGTGTACTTTTTAGCTTTTAAAACAGCTGTGAGGGCAAAAATGTTTCTGCCATCATCGTCAATAATTAAGATTTTTTTCATAGAGATGCGATTGATGATTATGAGTTTTCATACAGCCAAACTCTTAATAAAGAAGTAAGCTGGTCGATATCTACAGGTTTAGATATATAATCTGAAGCCCCTGCCTCAATACATTTTTCCCTATCACCCAACATTGCTTTTGCGGTTACAGCAATGATTGGCATATTCTTATAAGTGTTGTCTTTTCTGATGGCTCGTGTGGTTTCATAGCCATCTGCTTCCGGCATCATCATATCCATCAGTATAATGTCTATGTTTTTGTGCTCTTTTAGTGCTTTTAAGGCTTCATTTCCGTCTGTAGCAATAACCACATTCATTTTATGGCTTTCAAGCGCTCTCGTAAGCGAAAAGATGTTGCGCATATCATCATCGGCAATCAGAACGGTTTTACCCGCCAAAACATCCTGTAATTTGTTCAATGATGATTTCTGGTTTCCTTTATCATCGGTTTTTTCTTCTACAAGATGTAAAAAAATGGCTGTTTCGTCTAAAATACGCTGATATGAATGTGCGGTTTTTACTACGAAAGAGTCTGAATATTGCTGGATCCTGTTTTCTTCACCTTTTGAGAGATTTTTTCCGGTGAAAATAATGATAGGGAGACCCTCTAAACCCTCAGTTTTTTTAATGGATTCTAAAGCTTCAAATGCGGTTTTATCAGGGATACCCATATCTAAAACTACGCAATTGATTTCTCTCTTCTGTAGCTCTTTAATGCTAGATTGTATGCTGTTGGTAACAGTAGTATGGATATTAGCCTGGCTTAAAAATTGGCTAAGTGCTTTTGCGTGTTGTTCATTTTCTTCAACAATAAGTACCTTTTTAGGATTTTTGCTAAAAGTTTCCTCCAGTTTTTCAAACATATCTTTCATATGCTCAAGAGCAAAGGGTTTATTGATAAAATCTACAGCGCCTTTTTGCAAGCTCTCTTTTCGAGCCTCTAAAGAAGACATGATGTGTACCGGAATATGCCTTGTTTTAGGATTTGATTTAAGAGCCTCCATAACCTCCCAACCATCTTTAACGGGTAACTGTATATCTAAAAGAATTGCCACGGGTTCATATTTCTGAGCCATTTCAATACCCAGATCACCCCTTACGGCAACAATGCCTTTATATTTTCGCTGACGGGTAAACTTTAACAGGGTTTGGGCAAAATCTGTATCATCTTCAATGATGAGCACTACTTTGTCATTATCCTGTATTGAGGCCCTGTCGTCTTCAATTTCATTAGGAATACGTTCTGTAGTTAGCCGAACAGACTGTTGCTTCGATTCGGGTTCATCGGTAATTAAAGGATATATTGGATAAGGCTCAGCATTTTCTTTATAAATGTTGGGAAGAGTAAGTGTAAACTTACTACCCATATTTTCTTCGCTTTGAAGATCAATATCGCCCCCTAAAAGCTTGGCTAGTTGTTTACTGATAGAAAGTCCTAATCCTGTTCCGCCAAATTTACGTCGTGTAGAACCATCGGCTTGCTGAAAGGCATCAAATATAAGCGCTTGTTTTTCTTTAGGAATCCCAATGCCTGTATCATATACGTTAAATGTAATATGATGATCATCTAAATGCTTTATGCTGAGACCAACTTTGCCGCTGGAAGTAAATTTAAGTGCATTTGATAAGAGGTTTTTCAGGATTTGCTCTAAACGCATACGATCTGAGATGAATTGACCTACATTTTCATCAATATCAAATGCGAGTTCTAGATTTTTGCTTTTGGCAACAGGCATGAAAAGTCCTTTAAGATCTTTTATAATATCGTTTATGCAGATCTCTCCAATTTCCAGGGTCATTTTTCCGGCCTCAATCTTAGAAAGATCCAAAATCTCGTCAATGAGACTTAAAAGACCGTGCCCTGAACTATTTATTACCGATGAATATTCTTTAAACTCGGTGTTAAGTTCATCACTTTCAGACATTAAACCTGATAGAAGTAAAATTGAATTTAACGGAGTTCTCAATTCATGGCTCATATTAGATAAGAACTCTGATTTGTATCGGGTACTTTGCTCCAGTTGAGCTGCTTTTTCTTTTATCCGGGCATTTTGTTCCCTGATCAGTTCATTTCGTTCTTCTAACAGACCGGTTCTTTCTTCTAATTCCTGATTACTTTGCAAAAGTTCTTCCTGTTGTACACGCAATTCTTCTTCAGATGACTGTAAACGATGGGTTTGGATTTCCAATTCTTCATTGAGTTTTTCTAACTCAACATGTTGTACTTGTAATTCTTCGGCCTGAGCTTGCGTCTCTTCCAAAAGATTTTGCATTTTTTTGTGGTTTTGAGCCACATAAATTGCGGTACCAATGCTGTGCGAAACTTCGCTTACAAAAGCTATTTTACGCTCTGGGTAATCATTAAGCGAACCTACTTCTATTACACCTATAATAGTTTTATCTCTTAAAATAGGAAATGCAAGAATATTTTTAGCCTTCGTTTCGCCGGTTGCATAACTAATGGTAAGCTCATCTTGTTTTATATCATCGATCTGTATGATCTGGCCCGATTTAAGAACTTCTCCAACCAATCCTTCGCCCGGTAAAAGGGTTTGTTTTAACAAATTGCTTTTCAGAGATACAGACGCGGTTAAATGTAAAAGATGGTCTTCGCCCACAAGATAAAATGCACCCACAATGCTTTTGGTACGGCTAACAACTTCTCTTAAAATTTCGGAGGTAAGGATTTCTATATTTTGTTCACCTACCATTTTTTCATTCAACTTAGCAATGCCAGATTGCATCCACTCTTTATTTTCTAATTTGGTAAATGAGTTTTGCAACGATTGAGCCATTTTATTGAGTGAACTTGAAAGAATGCTTAAGCCATCTTCTTTTTCATCGCTCATTCTGATTTCATAGTTGCCTGAAGAGATTTGTGCGGCCAGATTCTGAATGCTGTTTATGCGCTCCTCGGTTTCTGTATATACTTCTTCAAGGCGTTTATGTAGGGATGTTGTGGTATCAAATCCCTTAATTACACGTCTGTAGAAAAAAATGGTAACCAGAATAGCAGATATTGAAGCAATAATAGTTAATAAAGGAGTGTATTCAGATAATTTTTGGGCATCAGTAGTATATTGATTAGACAGACGCTTTTCTTCCTGTTTAATTTCCGTAATAATTTCGCGGGCATTGTCCATGTAGGCTTTGCCTGTAATTAATAATTCGTTTGATAAGGTTGCTTTTTGGTTTTTAAAATTGATGCTGTTATCTAATATATCAAAACGCTTAATCAGCGTAGATCTGAGTTCTTTTAGCTTTCGTTGTAAGAATACGTCATCAGTAGTTTCTGCAATAATTTTGTCAAGCGTTGAGAGTGCCTTTTCCCGGCTTCCGATATAGGGCTGCAAGAAATTATGATTACCGGTTAGCAAATATCCTCTTTGTCCGGTTTCAGCATCTTTTACGATTGATAATACATCGTTAATATCTGAAAGTCTTTCATTGCTCGCTATAACCATATCGGTACTTCGGGTTAAAGCCACAATGCTGGTATAAGACGCAATAGAAGTAACTAACAATAAAAGTAAGGATAGCCCTAAGCCTAAGCGTAAATTATTTTTTAGAGATAATGACATAACAATAAAACTTTTATTGAGGTTGGTTTATAGGAATGCTAAAATAAAATTCGGAGCCGTTGCCATACTCGCTTCTCACACCAATTTCTCCATCGTGTCTTCTAATGATTTCTGCAGAAATATATAACCCTATTCCTAAGCCCTGGAATCTATGGGAAGTTTCTTCAATTCGGTAGAATTTTTCAAAAACCTGCTTTTGCTGCTCAGGAAGCATACCCAATCCAAAATCTTTTACACTTACAAAGAGCTTGTCATCAATAACATCTACTTTTAACTGCGCACGATCTGCATTGGGTGAGTATTTGATGGCATTGGTAAGAAAATTCACAATAACCTGTTCTATCCGCATTTCATCGGCAAAGATTTCACAATTGGCATTGCCAATTTTTTCTATTTTAAAAGTAGGGTTAGATTGCTGTATAACTTCCAGAATGTTATCTGTAAGTGTATCTACAGAGAAGAGTTGTTTATTGAATTTGAGTTTGCCGCTGTCTATTTTAGAAACATCGAGTAAATCGGCTATGAGGCCATTAAGTTTTTCTATTTGCAATTTGGCCTTGTTTAAATGTTTCTTTACAATTTCTATATCACCTTTATCTATGCTCCGTTCAAGTAATTGCATATAGCCTTTGATACTGGTTAGGGGTGTTTTAAGTTCGTGGCTGGCAATGCTCATAAACTCGTCCTTTTTGCTTTCGGCATTTTTCCGTGTTTCGATTTCTGCCAAAAGTGTTTTCTGCATTTCATTGAGTTTGCGGCTCTGCTCATAAATACGGTAAAATGTCTTTATTTTTAATAAAAGAAGGTTTATAGATACCGGTTTGGTAATGTAGTCCAGCGCTCCCGATGAATAGCCTTTCTCAATAAATTTAAAATCGGTATTGGCTGCAGAAAGAAATATAATAGCGGTGTCTTTAGCTTTGCTGTATCCTGAAATGGCTTCGGCTACTTCAAAACCATCCATTTCTGGCATTTGTACGTCTAAAATGATAAGAACATAAGAGTTTTTTAAAACTTTTTTTAAGGCTTCTTTGCCTGATGAAGCTGTATCGACTTCAAAATTGTGGCTTTCTAAAACTTTTTTTAAAGAGATGAGATTCTCTGGGGTATCATCTACTAATAAAATCATTATTTACGGATTAAAGGATTTGGATCTGCCTATAAATTAACTCTTTTAAATGGTGCAAAAATTTTAAGATTAAATATAAAAATTAAAAATGTAAACTTTAGATCCGGAATACTTTTAAACAATTAAGATGTATGAATGGTTTTGATTTTGATAACAAAATAAAACCCGCATGTCTTTAAAACATGCGGGTTTTATTTAATCCTTTTGATTACAGGTTTTTAGCGTTAAATGTGTCGCCCTGCCTGATATCGCCGGTATCAAAACCTTTTTTAAACCAGTACATGCGTTGGGCAGAAGTACCATGTGTAAATGCATCGGGAACAATCTCTCCCTGCGATTGCTTCTGTAGTCTGTCATCGCCAATTGCGTTGGCTGCGGTTAGGGCTTCCTCTAAATCGTTACGATCTAACTTTAAATCATTTTTGGCATGGTAAGCCCACAAGCCAGCATAAAAATCGGCCTGTAATTCTAGCTTAACAGAAAGCTTGTTGTATTCAACCTCGCTAAGTGTTCTTCTTGCCCGATCAACCATTGCCGATGTACCTAAGAGATTTTGTACATGGTGGCCCACTTCATGCGCAATCACATAAGCCTGGGCAAAATCGCCCGGAGCGCCAAATTTGTTTTTCAGATCATCATAAAATGAAAGATCTATATAAACTCTTTCATCAGCCGGACAATAAAAAGGGCCAATGGCAGAAGATGCGTTTCCGCAAGCAGAGGTTGTTGCACCGGTAAACAAAGTTAAAATGGGTCTTTTATAGGTTTTCCCCATTTCTTCAAACTCTTTTTCCCAAACATCTTCGGTACTTGCAAACACAACTTTTACAAATTTGGTTTGCTCGTCATTTACAGGAGCTTGTTGCACCTGCTGGTTATCTGTACTTACCTGATTAACTAATCCTGTAAGATCCTGTCCAAATAGTAATCCTAATATAACCAGGACAATACCTGCGCCCCCGCCTAATACTAAACCGCCTTTTCCTCTTCTATCGTCAACGTTGTCACTTTCTCGTCTTCCTTTCCACTGCATATGTTTCTAATTTATGGTCTGCAATTAACAAGTTCTCCTGATCAATTAACTGATAAGGGCCATTATAAATATACGCTAAACTTTAACTCAAACAAACTATAGATTAAAATGAGCAATTCCTTTTCTGATTCTTGAAACCGTTTCTCTTGTGCCCAACAGTTGTGCAATATCAAATACTCCGGGACCAAATTTTCCACCAACCAACATCACTCTTAATGGAAGCATCACTTCTCCAGCTTTTAACTGGTGTTTTTCTGCCAATTCTTTGAAAAGACTTTCTGATTCCTGCGCATTTAAGCCATCATTTATTACGGTACAAAAAGCTTCAAAAAATGCTGCTTTTTCTGCGGTCCATTTTGGTTTTACCGCTTGTTCGTCATATTGCTGCGGAGCACTGAAAAAATAACCTGCCTGTGCGGCAAAATCACCTAACAAAGTGCAACGGTCTTTTATGAGGTCAATTACTTTAAAGGTAAACTCATTGCCTGTAGCTCCATATTTACTTAAAAGCGATTGGGTTTGTGACCATAAAGTTTGAGCAGAGCTATGTTTGATCCATTCATGGTTAAACCATTTTGCCTTTTCAAAATCGAATTTTGCACCTGCTTTGCTTATTCTTTCTATAGAAAAAGCTGCGATCAATTGCGCTAAGGTAAAAATTTCGGTATCTGTTCCGTCATTCCAGCCCAACATGGCCAACATGTTTACAAAAGCTTCGGGCATAAATCCCAGCTCTTTAAAGCCTTTGGTCAAATCGCCTGTTTTGGGATCTGTCCAGTTCATGGCATAAACTGGGAAACCCAACCTGTCGCCATCACGCTTACTTAATTTACCATTGCCATCAGGTTTTAGTATTAAAGGTAAATGAGCCCATTCTGGCATTTCATTCTGCCAGCCTAAGTATTTCCATAATAATAAATGAATAGGTGCAGAAGGTAACCATTCTTCGCCTCTAAAAGCGTGACTTATTTCCATTGCTTTATCATCAACTACCACTGCTAAGTGATAAGTTGGCATGCCATCAGCTTTTAAAAGCACTTTATCGTCAACGAGGTTTGTATCAAAGCTTACATGACCACGAATCATATCATTAAATGAAACCTGCTCGTCGGTTGGTATTTTTATACGGATTACATGGGGGGTGCCTGAATTTAAAAGTTCATTAACTTCTGTTTCGGCTAAGGTTAACGAATTGCGCATTTGCATCCGTGTTTTCTGACCATATAAGAAATTGGCTATCTCATTTCTTTTCTCATTAAGTTCTTCTGGTGTATCAAAAGCATAATAAGCATACCCATCTTTAACAAGTTGTTCGGCATATTTACGATAAGAAGCTTTGCGTTCGCTCTGACGGTAAGGCCCATAATTTCCCGGATTTTCCGGGCTTTCATCTGGATTAAGGCCACACCAGTTAAGGCATGAAGCAATATACTCTTCAGCACCTTCAACAAAGCGGGTCTGGTCTGTATCTTCAATTCTTAATATAAACTTACCTTCATGTTTTTTAGCGAAAAGATAATTGAACAAAGCTGTTCTTACGCCACCTAAATGCAATCCGCCTGTTGGGCTCGGAGCAAATCTAACTCTTACTGGTCTATTCATTAGCTGTTATGTTAATTGTTTTGCCTTAGAATCATGAAGACAAAAGCATTAATGTTGCAAAGATAGGTTTTTTGTAATTTTTACGTTTTGATATTGTAAATTGGCAGATATAAAAATGAACCCATATCAAAAAAAGCGCAGGTGGAAGATTTTTCTTTTGGTTTTTGCCATTGTAATTGGCAGCGCTTCGGTCTTATATTCAGATTTCTTCGTGAAAAAAATGGAGCGCGAAGAGGCTACCCAGTTTAAGCTTTGGGTAAAAGTGGCCGAACAGCGCATGAAGATGTATGATAATGAAATGCTGGCCGAGGTTTTTGAGACCATCAAGAAAAACAATAAAATGGATGTGATCATTACCAAGGCGGATGGCGCAATTTATCTTTGGGATGGTTTGGATTCTACCAAAACGCTTTATCCCGATAACAAGCAAAAAGAATATGATTCATTGTATTTTGTAAAGCAACTAAATGTAATGAAGCAGCAGCACCTGCCCACTGCCATGAAAGGAATATATGGAGAACCGTTGATTGCTTATTATAAAGATTCTGCCATTTTAACCCAACTACGCTATTTCCCTTATATACAATTGGGTGTAATTGCTTTGTTTTTGCTTACAGCTTATGTAGCTTTTAGCGCAGCCCGTAAAGCAGAGCAGGATCAGGTTTGGGTAGGGCTTGCCAAAGAAACCGCTCACCAGTTGGGCACGCCAATATCCTCCTTAATGGCCTGGGTAGAAATTATTAAAACAAGGTATAGTGCAGAGGATGATTCGTTGATAGCAGAAATGGAAAACGATATCAGCCGATTAGAGATCATAGCAGATCGCTTTTCTAAAATAGGCTCTAAGCCTATACTTGAAGATCATGTGGTTTATGTTGTGGTAGAAAATTTTATCAATTATTTCAGAATCAGAACTTCTGATAAGATCAATTTTGTTATAGAAGGCGACAAACAGGTAAGAGCCATGCTATGTGTACCCCTTTTTGACTGGGTAATTGAAAATTTGCTTAAAAATGCGGTAAACGCCATCGACAATGAAGGAACAATAACGGTAAACATTATTGAAAACCTGGTAAAAGAAGAGGTGTTTATAGATGTTAGTGACACCGGAAAAGGCATACCAAGAGCCATGTTCGATACCGTATTTCAACCCGGATACACCACACGTAAAAGAGGGTGGGGATTAGGCTTATCATTAACCAAAAGAATGGTAGAGAACTACCATAACGGACAGATTTTTGTAAAAGATTCAGAACCGGGAAAAGGAACAACATTCAGGATAATATTAAAAAGCAGTATAACTTATGAACCGACCTCAAGTTAATGAATACCCAAAATGGGCAGATGTTTATATCTCTTTAGTAAAAGACGATGTTATAATTACCTTAGAAAAACAGGTAAAAGACTTTGTGAATTTCATAAACTCGCTTACAGATAAGGGAGATTATGCTTATGCAGAAGGCAAGTGGACCATTAAGCAATTGGTTGGACATATTATAGATACTGAACGTATTTTAGCGTACAGGATGCTTTGTTTTGTACGTGGAGATAAAAATCCCTTGCCGGGCTTTGATGAAGATGCCTATGTAAGCCATGCGCATTTTCAGGACAGAAGCCTTTTTAGTTTAGGAGAGGAATTTGCGGCCATGCGTACTGCAAACTTATATCTGATCAAGTCATTAAATGAAGAAGAACTTGATAGAGCAGGTATTGCAAACGGAGTGCCTATTACACCAAGAGCTCTGGCTTATTTTATAGCGGGACATCTTATTCACCATAAGAATGTTATTGAAGAAAGGTATTTATGATCTGGTTTAAGCAGGTTACAGTTGAGCAATTAAATAGCCGACCTAAAAATCATATTGGGGGGCTGTTGGATATTGTTTTTACAGAAATAGGAGAGGATTATCTGTGTGCTACCATGCCGGTAGATGAACGTACACACCAGCCGGCAGGTATTCTGCATGGAGGCGCATCGGTTGTGCTGGCCGAAACACTGGGTAGCATAGCCTCTTATTTATGTGTGAACCCAGAGCGATTTATTGCCGTAGGCCTTGAAGTAAATGCCAATCATTTACGATCAGTAAGTTCGGGCTATGTTAAAGGCGTTTGCAAACCTTTGCATATTGGTGCAAAAACACATGTTTGGGATATAAAACTCTATAACGAAAAAGGCAAAATTACTTGTGTAAGCAGGCTTACCACAGCAATTTTGCCTAAACCTCAAGGTTGATCTGATAATTATTTGGTTTTAAAGCTTATTTTATAATCGTTCATTGATATTCCTTTTGGAGACTTAAAGGCTAAGCCGGTTAAAACAAATTCGTAATTTTTATTGCCTTCCAAATCCCACTCAATAATGATGGATTTTTTATCTTCTGTATAGGTGATACTTTTAAAGTTGGGGAAAGTACTTTTATCTATACCATTGATAGAACGCCCTTTCCCTAAAAGTGGTCGATCAAAGTTAATGGTAATGCTTTTTAGCGAGGCATCAACGGTTTGGTCATTGTTTTTAAACTCGTTAATTGAAATTACCTTTGGTCGCTTCTCATCAAGCTGTTTAACATAGATATCTATATTTTTTCCATAAGTCTGGTAAGCATTGATAAGTTTTGGCATATAGCTTTCTAATGTTGGATATTGATTTCGTTGATGGTCGTATTTTTCAAGTTCAGCAACTAATTCTTCAATCCATACAAAACCTCTATTTAACTGTTCATTTGTTTCTTCTTCAATTTCCTGTTCGTTAAATTTATGATCTTTCATGTACTTAATAACCGCAGCTCTTACCAAAGCCTCGTTAAGCATTGTTTCCCATGTTGCATAGGCCTGGCTTTGCATTTCCTTAGCCAACGTTTTGAATATCTTTTCTCCCGAATTTTTAAATGGTTTAGGGTTTTTATCTAAAAGATGGTTTATAAATGAATGGTTAAACTCATGAAGTAAAGTAGGAAAGTAGTTGTTAATGGTAAAATCTGCCATCCCTAAGCTGTCTGTTTTCCAGGTTCCCATAATGGCATAAACTTCTCTTTTTCCGCTGGGTAAAGTGATAGAAGGACCGTAATTTCCTCCTCCGTTTCCAAGTCCGTTTATAATTACAAACTTTTCATCTGGCTCTTTCCCGTAAAATTTTGTGTACCAATTCAAATCAAGGTGTTCATATACTGGCAGAAAGCGTTTGCTTGCTTCTGCATAAAGTTGTTGATTGGATTCGAAAAATTGCTTGCTGTTGCTGTCTTTATAGAATTGCTTTAAGAGCTTGGTAAATTCATAAGCATTGTCTTTCCCCCAACGTTTGTCAGGGATCTCATCAGTAAATTTAACGATTGGATTTAAATCATTGTCAAGATAAACGGCCATACTCATAACAGCATCGTATCCTACACCGTTCTTTTGTCTCAAATTCTTAATGAATTGAATAAGTTCATGATTTTTAAAAGGGCTATAAAAGCCCTGAATTTTATCGCTGTAAAGTTTAAATCTTTCTGATCTATATTCTTCGCTGTCTGCAAGCCTGAAAACAATGCTTAAAATCTCAATGCGCTCGTCAACTTTTGGTTTTTCTAAGCTTGTATTCTTCTGTGCAAAAGTTAAGAGAGCAAAAAGGCTAAAAAATAAGGTTGCAATTAATTTCATTATACTGTTGTTTTGAAGGATGTTTTGGGTTAGAAATGAATGCTTTAGCATAAATAAAAAAGGCAAAATTACCCATGTAAGCAGACTTACCACAGCAATTTTGCCTGAACCAAATCAATGAACATGATTATTGTTTATCCATCCATTTTTTTTCTACAACGTAGGATACAATAAGACCCAAGCCGCCAAAAACAAGGACACAACCAAAGTAGATAGCCGTAACCTGTAAAGGTTCCTGACCACTTAAAGAAGATCCAAAGCTCGATTTAACACAAATCATGGCAACTAGCAGTCCTAAACCTAAGCCCACTAAAAGAAGTCCCGTCTTTAGGCTTAAAAAAGGCTTTGGAATAGACTTGGCTATCCCGGGATCGATCCCTCTTTCGATCATGGCCATTTTTTCACGGTTTATAAAATATCTGAAAGCAAAAGCAACAACGGCTATGCTTAAGAAAAGGGTTATAGGTATTAATTCTCCAGGCATAATATTAATTTTTTATAATTGTTAATCTGTTATTTGTTATGAACGACGTTCTGAGGTTTATGACAACATCATAAAAGATTAGGTTACACTCGGGTACAAAAAAATAATCCTGTAAATTTATACCTGTAAAATTTAACCATGATCTTACCTTGAAAAATATTATACAAAGCATTCAACAGGTAGCTTCTTTGCCATTGATAGAAGAACAACTTCTTTTGGCCGCAATGGAGCGAGTGGAAGTCTCTAAGAATACAGTTGTTATCAGTGCAGATCAGGTAGAAAAGTATATTTACTTTATAGAGAAAGGTATAGCCAGAGCTTATTGCCATACCGAGAAAGGCCAGCAAACCATTTGGTTTGGTGAAGAAGGAACTATAATGGTTTCTTTTATGAGCTCCTTTAAAAATACTCCTGGATATGAATACATAGAAATGCTCGAAGATAGTGTTCTGTATAGAATATCTAATACTTCGCTTAATGCTATTTATGCTAATAATATTTTATTGGCCAATTGGGGGCGTAAGTTTGCAGAACAGGAATTGTTACATACAGAAGAGCGTTTTATTGGCTATTTATTTAAAACAGCAACCGAACGTTATGAGGAGCTGTTGCAAAGACACCCTTCTCTAATTAAAAGAGTGCAACTGGGTTACATTGCTTCTTATTTGGGCATAACGCAAGTAAGTTTGAGCAGAATCAGAGCAGGGATCAGGTAAAATTTTATCATTTGTTAAAAGAAAAAAGAGAATTAAGCGCCACTTTTGCAAAAAAAATAAAAAAATGGCTTGGATATATTTAATTATAGCAGGAATGTTGGAAGTAGGTTTTACAACTTGCTTAAAACTTTCAAATAACTTCAGTAACCTTAAATGGGCAATAGGTTTTTTTATTTGCGCAACCATGAGTTTTGTTTTCCTGAACAAAGCTACCACAGTATTGCCAATGGGTACAGCTTATGCCGTATGGACCGGGATAGGTGCTGTGGGTACTGTTTTGATAGGAATACTTTTCTTTAAAGAACCGGTAAATTTTTGGCGTGTTTTCTTTATTTCGACGTTGATTCTTTCTATTGGCGGACTTAAATTTTTTGCCGAAACCAAAGGTGCCTAATTTTAAGTGTAACCTCATCAGGCTTTGCTGCGTCATATACACATCTTATGCCGCATATTGAAACAGACTTAGAATTGATAGAAGCCGTACTTGAGGGAGATACGAAAAAGTATGCTATTTTGGTTAAACGACACCAAAAGCTTGTTTTTTCTTTGGCATTAAGATATGTGAAAAAACGTGAAGATGCAGAGGAGATAGCGCAGGATTGCTTTGTTAAGGCCTATAAGGCATTGGGAACCTTTAAAAAAACAGCTAAATTCTCTACATGGTTATACACGATAACCTATACAACCGCAATGACTTTTTTACGCAGGCAAAGGTTAGATACGCAACCAATAGAAGCAGATGAAGCGTATATACAGATCGCAAATCCTGATAGCAGTTTTGATTCAAATCTTATTGAACGCAAAAATATCAGTATCTTGTTAGAAGAAAGTATACAAGCTCTTTTACCTGATGATGCAGCCATACTTACACTGTTTTATAAAGCAGAGCAAAGTCTGGAAGAAATTGGCTCTTCGTTGGGGATGCACGCAAATACGGTTAAGGTTAAATTACACCGAGCCAGAAAAAGATTAAAGGAACGCCTGAAAATGGTATTAGGCGATGAAGTGGAGGACTTAATATGATCGCAATGGAAGAAAAAATTTGGAGCTATATTGACGGGGCTTTGCCTGCTGATGAGCGGGCAGAAGTTGAAATCCTTTTGCAAACAGATTCTAAAGCCGCAATGCTTTATGAAGAACTGCTTAAACTTAATGAGGAACTTAAAGGAATGGAGCTGGAAGAACCCTCTATGTCTTTTTTAAGGAATGTAATGGAGGAGGTTAATGAGCAGACGCTACCGGCACCCTTAAAAACCAAATTAGACACCAGAATTATTTATGGTATTGCTGCATTTTTTGTGCTTGTAATATCGGGCTGGTTAATTTATGGCGTACTTTCTTCTCCTTCAGCTTCTGAAGATACCACTCCATTATTCAGTATGAATTTTGATTTCTCGAAGTTAAACAGCGTATTTCTTAATGTAGTTATTTGTACCGTTAGTTTAGCTTTAGCGGGTCTCATCTTATCTTTTATAGATGGTAAGCTTAAACAAAATATGACACAAAAAAAGGGAAGCTGATCGCTTCCCTTTTTATTATTTCTTAAACTTAATGGGTATAGATACTTGTGTATTGTCCCAGCCTATAATGAGATTTGTAGCATCCTCAGCTTCAGTAAAGGTCATTGAAAGCGCCTCAATTACCTTGCTCGGCTTTTCAACAGGAACTTCTATTCTTACTATATCTTTGGATTGATCATAAGAAAAAGCACCCCATTTATCAGTTTGTTTATTTACGATTAAAGTCCATTTGTCTTTTCCCGGAATGGCGAATAAACTGTAACGTCCAGGTTTGATCTTGGTATTATTGATAAAAACAGGCTTAAAAAAATCGATTTCTGTACTTTCATTAGCACCTAAACGCCAAACTTTATCAAAAGGCTCCAAAACGCCAAATATTTCTCTCCCTTTCTTAAAAGGACGAGAATAAAAAACACGTATAACCGGATCGGTATTCTCTTTTGCTTTGGTTGTGTTTAACGGATAATAAACTACGTCTAAGGGACTACCGTCAACCTGCGGAAATGATAGTGTTTCACCTGTTTTTGGCGATTGAGCAAATAAGCTTAGTGCACTAAATGTTAGTACTACTAAAAACGAAAATTTTTTCATACAATGAAAATAAAACGTTTTAACAGCTTTTTTAGTGTCGATTAATAGTGACGGCCTTTAACTATTTTCTCAAGGAAAACTCCGCCAAAAATTAGACCTAAAATTGCAGCTAAAAATAAATAACCAATGTGTAGGGTTACTGCAGAAAATGCAAGTACAAAGGTAATCATACCTAAAACATACCAAATCCAATCAAAGTTGTTTTTGTTATTTTCTTGTGAACTCATCTTATTTTAAAGTAATGTAATTTTGAGCAAAGGTAATTATTTAATTTAATATTGGTTAATCTAAAAATTTAATTTGCAGGGCTTAATAGCTGATTTATGGTTACCGGTTTATAGCCTTTGGCTTTAAGATATTGTAATAGATTGGGCAGCTTGTTGTAAAATTTATCTTTTCTGCGTTGGTCTGTCCCGATATGTAGCAGTAAGATATACCCATTTAAACCATTTGCGTTTTTCTGCTCATAGTTGAGTATAGATTGCATAATATCGTTACTGTTTACATAAGATTTTCCCATTTCAGGATAAGTATAATCTGCATTTGAGCGGGTGCCATGCGTAAAATTAATTAATTGTAAGCCTTGTTCTTTGGTCCAGCTGGCCACCTCCTGGTTATACCATTCATAAGGAGGGAGGAAATATTGTGCATTTTTTCTTTCTATGCCAAATTTTTTCATCTCGGCGTAATTTGCATTTAAATCGCGGTCAAACTCGGTACGGCTAACCAACATACTGTCCCGGTTTTTCCAATCGTTATAAAGCAAATGACGATCTGAATGTGGGCCTAAATAATGTCCGCTTGTTTTAAGTTTTTTAATTAAAGTAGCGTATTTTGGATTGCGGTAGAAATTACCGGTAAGGAAAAAAGAAGCTTGTACTTTATGTTGCTGTAAAACCTTTTGAATAGTTTCACCTCCATCGGCAAATTCATCTCCTGTAAATACAATGGCCAGTTTTTTATCATTGACATCTCCACGGGTAATGGCACCATAGACAGATTCGGTTTTAACTTTTTGATCTTGTGCGGCTAGCAAATAAATCAACGAAGCTGTTCCATCCATAGTTGGTTCATTGGTACTGTAGTCTCCATAATCATCATGATAAACAGCTAAATCACTCTGAAAATCAGCATACTCGTCATCTTTGGTAAGCTGTATGCCTATTAAGCCTTTGAAAATGCTGGTATAAACCGGGCCATCAACTAATCCTCCGTCTATCGGATAACCACCTAAATGTGTAAAAGCAGAGTGCGGATTCTTGGGCGTATCGCCCCACGAAGGTAAACCATATACCATGCTGGTTCCCCAGGGGTTACAACCAAAAATCCAATCGAAATTGGCCTGTTCAAGTTCACTAAAAGTATCATCGCCACTTATTTTATTATACCAGAAACATTGAATGGCAAATGATACGGTTAAATTATTGCTGCACCAGATAAAAGGAATGCCACGGTAAAAGGCATTTTCTTTGGCTCGGTTCCAAACATGCTCAATTCCCTGTTTATAAAAACCGATCAGTTGTTGTTTGCGATTTCCTTCAGATTGCTTGGCCAATTCATAATGTCCTAAATTGATGAAGGGATACCATTGATAGTGAGCGGCAGTATCATTAACCAGCCATGGTGTTATTTTTTCCTGCTGTGCATAATAGAAAGCAGAATCAAGATAGTTCTTTTTCTCAGCCGCACTAGCTTTTAAGCCTAGATTGGCAAGAGCCAGTTGCATATCGTCTACCCAGTTATCTTCCGCATAAATGTATGGCGATTTTACAGATACAGTTTGTGTAACACCTTTTTTGATATTGGCATACTGGTAAGCAGAAGCAGATTTCTCTGATAATTTAGTAGAGAAGCCCGGATCAATATCTTTGAAAAGCGTACTACCCAAAGAAAATGCACTGGTAAACTTGGCTGCGGTAGAACTGGTTCCTTTCGTGTCGTTTAAGAATTTTCCGCGCTGTTGTTTTTCTCCGTCAATAAAATATAATGGGCGCTCAAAGCCTTTTCCATACTGGTTATCTTCTTTAGGAATGCGCATAGAAATATGATCGCGGTCATCTGCCAATTGGTTAAACATGATGTTGCGTTTAGGATGCATTTTTACCATCCATTCTAATCCCCATTTAGCTTCATCAAGAACATCGGGAATATTGTTTTTACCATCCAGTCCATTTGCCTGTTTTATATCCTGAAAAGCAAGTGGAAAATCACGATAAGCCATTAAAAGATGGTAAGCCGCATTTGCGGTAGTTGTGCTGTATTGTAAATAATCGCTGGCATCGTGCCACCCACCTACAGCATCAAAGTGTGTGCTGTCTTTTAAGCCACCTTTGGCACCATAAACCATAAAGCCGTCATGCGTGTGGCAACTGTCTTTTAGCACAGGGTTAAAGCCGCAACGTTGTTGTTGCATATAACGTAACGTAAAATCGGCTGCGCCTTTGTAAACATCTTTGTTTATAATGATTTCGGGAGAAATGATATTTCCCGCTTTTAAGAAATAACGACCAGGAGTTTTAAAATCAGAAAAATTTAATCGAGCAGAATGAGAGAAGGGACCATATTTGCCAAAAGTTTTGATTTTGGACGATGTGTAAACCGTTTTTCCAGTATTTTTATCTACCAGCTCGAAACGCTGCGGAATATAGTCAGATTTTGTAGCCCATACGGCTACTTTAATGCCATCGGGCTTGTAACCTAAAAGGTTAATTCTTATCCAGCTTTTATCTTCGTGATTTGTTTTTGATGTTAAAGCTGTGCTTAAAGTAAGCAGCCCGATCATACAAAAGGCATACAATAATTTCTTCTTCATTATGGTTCGTAAAAAAGTGTATAAGCCAATAAATATAGGCTTTTTTTACAAATCAGGATTTGGAGAAGATATGAGATTTATTGAAACTTACTGCGTTCGCTACCTGGAACTTCGTAACCCCTTTCATTGGTTTTACCATCAACCAGCTGTTGTACCAAATCTCGATTGTTTTTCTGGTATTCGGCATAAAGTTCTTCATAATCTGGCGTATAGTGAGGATCTGGTACCACATTGATTTCAAAAAAGAAAGACTGCCATCCTTCTTTGGTATTGGTCTTTAAAGTAGTATGTATGCCTACATATCCAATATTTTTATTGCTATCATATTCCAGCACAAGCGTTCCCGTATCTCCGGCTGGTATGGCTCTTTTAGGGTATTTGGCTATGGTACATCCACAAGAAGGATATACATCATATATTTTCAGAGGATTTTTGCCTGTATTGGTAACCTTAACAATGATCTGCTGTTTTTGTCCCTGTAAAATAGGATAGTATTTCCTTACAGGATCTTCAATCTTAAGCGTGGTTAAAGGCAGATCTTTGGGTGCACAACTTTGCAAAAGCGCAATCAAAACTACCAGTAAACCGGTTAGATTGAATTTTATATTTTTTAAATGAGATAAGGCCATTGTTGTAAAATTAATTAAATATGATTTCATCGCAGGCTATTGCCCTTTTTTCAAATTCTGGTTTCTTTTTAACACTTAAAGTTACGGATTGTGTCGTTTTGGGGATCT
This sequence comes from Pedobacter montanisoli, assembly GCF_022809115.1. Taxonomy (GTDB): domain Bacteria; phylum Bacteroidota; class Bacteroidia; order Sphingobacteriales; family Sphingobacteriaceae; genus Pedobacter; species Pedobacter montanisoli. The sequence goes on from NZ_JALGBH010000001.1 coordinate 839,451, forward strand.
TTACCGGAACTCTTATTTTCTGTATGCCTGTTGGGCTGGTAAAATCCTCTTCTTTAAGCTTATACTCCTGAGATTTCCCATCTAAGGTTAACACCACGCTTTCCGGCGCATAAATACGATGCTTTTTGTCAACTAAAAAGTGCATTTCCAGCCATGATGCCTCTGAAACGTCTTGTGTAGCCATTTCTACCTTAAGCGGCTCAACGGTTGAAATAAGCCAGTTGTTGTAATAATCTGTAAAGCCAAAAGCACCATCATTTAACATCTTAATGATTGGGTAATCTTCGTCTAATTTTGAAAGGACTTTTAACGATTTTCCATACAATAGATTTCTGTAAGGTTGATTGAGCAGATTTTGCCATTGTTTAAGGTAATCGATAACCGATAGGCCAGCTTCATTATAAGTTTTTAAATTGCAAGCTGCTGAAAAATCTTTAAAGCTTTTTAAAGCCGCTGTAGTCTGCTCATTTATAGAAACAGAAGCATTATTTGCCGGAATTGCATAGCCGTTTTCACTCACCCCATTTGTACGCAAAAGCTCCAATTCTTGAAAAGACACAGATGCCAAAACCAGGTTCAGCTTTTTCTGCTCTTCAACATCTGCAGATGGATAAAGGGTAGAAATATTATTGAATAAATTATTTAAATCAATTAAGTTAAGGTATTTATTTTTAAATTGTTGTATTCCTCCATAAATATCAATTGCTTTATTTGATTTCAAAGCAGTTTGTTCGGTATTGAGGTAATAATTAGATAAAATAACTCCGGTTTTAGGATACTGTTTGTTAAAGAATAGCTTAATTTCTTTTTCTATATCTGTTTTTACATTTTTAAAAAGCTGGGCGTAGATATAGGCTTTTAAATCTCCGAAAGCGACAAAATTACCTTCATCACTGCCATGCATAAATACGCCGTTAACTCCTTTGCTTTTGTAATAGATAAGATTTTGCTGTTGAATAAGTAGGGTAGGATAAAATTCGAAATAATTATCAAAATTAATGGCGTAATCCCAAAGGTATATTTTATCCGTTATGGCTTTCCAATCGTCAAAAATGCGGTTAATCGAAGCAATTTTAGGGCTTTTTTCTAGAATAATGCCTTTTGGAAAAGACATGGTGCTGATCATAACACCAGTATTGGTTTTTAATTTGGTTTTTGGTGGCGTTTGGGTAGTTACATAGGCCGAAGAAAAGAAAACAGCCTTAGGGAACTTGTCTGCTAAGCGATTAAGTAAGGCAAAAACGGCCGGACTGGCATTATTTTCTGTATTTCCTTCTTTTTTACAGACCTCGCATAGACATACAATCTCATTGTCGTTAGGCATGATCATAAAGTGATTTACGCCCGGATCATTCTCTAATTTTTGCGAAATATAATCACTCAATGCTTTTTCCAGCTCTTTACTGCTAAAATCAAATTGCTCGTCATTTGTTTTGCCGTTTATTTTAGCGAGCATCTGTGGAGTTACCTTGATCGCTTTTGCAATGTTATGACCCCATAAAGCCCATTTGTCTTCTATACTTTGTGTACTGTTCCAATGCCTGAAATCAGGATTGAAGTTTTGGGCGAAATAAGGCTCCCTATATTCAAAGTCGTATTTCGATGTATAATTTAAGCTTTGATCTACTTTAATTTCTGTAAGATTCGAAAAGGTTTTTGGAGTGTCAAATTGCGTAAGCCCAACATAATCCGAAAAAAATATCGAAATCCCGGTTAAAAGCTGGTTTAAATCAATTGCTTTAATGTAAAGTGTATTTTCCTCAATATAAATGCGAAAAGAATCAGGGTTAAAATCAGGATCTATAACAAGTGCAATATTTTTTCTGTCGCCTATATTCGTTCCATTATTTTTTACTTCAATGTTTTTTCCCGTTGCGATTTTAAAAAGCTGCTGAAACTGCGTAGCCGCCCTTAATTCGTGTTGGGTTGTGGCAATTACCAAAGGTAAGGCACTGTTGTTCCTGTAAAGCACAAAATCTTTTGAATTTGCGCAACCAACCAGCAAAAGCTGTGTAATTAATAAGAACAACAATTTTTTAAACATTTCTAAAACTTAGTCCTAACGGTTAAGTAGATATTATACTGGTTTAGGTATGAATTTGGTGAAGTTTTATAATTATACCAGTTTCCAATGGCTCCTATTGATGTTTTATTGTTAATGTAATGAAAATATCCGGCTCCAACCATTGTATTTACATACGAAAGGAAGGTATTTACCTGGAAATCTAAACGAGGGTCTTCAGGTGCATTACCAACCGATGCCATGGTCATAATGTAATTCTTCTCATTTTTCATGTAAAACCTCGACTGCGCCAGAATATTGTTGTACATTTTGTTACCATCGCTCATTACATGCAGCTTTCCGTTTAACCATACATTGTTAAACTGCCGTTCTAAGCCTACAATTCCGGTAATAAAGTTGTCTTTATTTGGAAGGCGTGCATAACGGGCACCAATTTCTGCCTGCCAAGCTTTGGCAAATGGCTGATAAAAAGAAAATGCTGCTTTAAAGCTTGGGAAGAACTGATTGGAAACACCCACATTGGCTAAGAAGTTAGATTTGTTCTTAAATGAATGGTACCAATCTACTTCACCCTGCAAGCCTACTCCATTACTCCTTGCAGCATAGTTAACTCTTGCTACATAAGTATTCATCTTGTTTTTTGTGGCCTTCAGGTATTCTAATGAAGCCACGGAGGTATTGAACAGCGCAGAGTCTGTATGTGCTCTTAGATAACTTATATTTACTTGATTATCAAGCGACTTACCTTCAAGCTCGTCAAGTCTTTCTAAATGTTGTTTAGGCTTGTTTAAAGGTGCCACAAAACGTGCCTGGTATTCTTTGGCTTGCTTGTAATCGCCCATTTTTTCATATACAACACTTTTTTGGAAAAGCAGATCAGGATAATCGGGATTGTTATTTAAACTGTTATCTACAACCAGCATAGCGCTGTCAACTTTGTTCTCATCCAAGTAAATATTAGATAATTTAATAGCTGCATCCTGACTTTTCTTCTCAAGAGAGATCACTTCTCCATAAAGCTGCTTGCTCTTATCAAACTCTTTTTTCTCGTCTGTAGATTTAGCATACAGCATAAGTTCTTCTACCAGGCTGTTTTTAAGGGTATCGTTATAAGGATATTTTACTCTCAGGTCTTTAAGCAATCCGGCTGCCTGTTCATGCTTATCCGTTTCGGCATAAATACCTGCTAATTTTAATTTCAGGTCTTTTGATGAAGGATATAAGACAATGGTTTTTTGTAACAGATCTAATGCCTCATCGTAATTTTTCATGGCTACCCTTGCGCCTACAGCGTAATTATAAGCTTGTATGTTATTAGGGTCTGAGGTAATAAGTTCGTCTGCTACAACTTTGACCCTCGCAAAATCTTGATTGTTATTAAGATATTTGATAAACCCTACAGCAGCATCTTTGGTCATTTGAGCGTATTCAGGGCTGTTAGGATATTCTTTTTGGTATGATTTTGCCAAATTATAAGCTTCCTCATTTTCGCCCATATTCATCAGCAAATCCACTTTATTCAAAACATATTGACTTTCTTGTGGATATGCCTTGATCATTCCATTTATGGTATTAAGCGCATCGTCATAATTGCCTCTTTGTGCATGGATATTGAAGATGTACTGGTTAGCATAGCGTTTGTATTCTGGCGATTGAGATACTTTTAGGAAGCCCCAAAGCGCTTCTTTGTAGTTCTGTTCGCTGAAATCTAATTTTGCTTTCTGGTAAGACCAGGCGTAATAGCTTTCTTTAATATCTGTATCATTGGGGTACAGAGTATAAAGCTTGTTTACAATGTTTCCGATTTTTTCCCAATCCTTCTGAATTTCATATACGGTTAACAGCTTTGTAAGCAGTATTTTTGAATTAGGATTAGATTTTAACCCTTTTTTCAATAGTTCTTCAGCATCTTGGGTATAGCCACGAGTTATGGCCGTATTCACTAAGAAATTGTAGGCATCTTGGTTGCCGGGGTTTTGGGCATATACCTTGCCATATAGCACATAAGGGTCGGTATTTTTGTAATATTCTGCCGCACGTATAGTTAAATAGTTTAATGCACGACGATACTGTGGAGATTCTCCTTTTCTTAATTTAGCCTGTAACAGGTCAATCGCTTTCTGATATTCGTTCTGTTCTTCTAAAATGCCTATCTTTTTATCAAAAAGAGCATTACTGTTTGGAAGCTTTTGTAGGCCTATGTCGGCAATGGTCAATGCTTCCACATAATTACCCAGCTTTAAATAGGTGTTGATCAGGTTTAAATAAATATCAGGATCGTTAGATTCGAGTTCAATAATCTTTTCATATTGATTAGAAGCTCTGAATAGATCCCTTTCCCGGGTTAATTTTAACGCATCTTCTCTTAAATACTGGTTATAGATACTTTTTACATCATTATCATTAGGAAATATTTGGTAGAGCCTCTTTGCAGAGCGGTTAGCCTCAATCTTGTTATCCATGAGGTTGTAAAGATTGATTTTTTTTAACCAGAGTGTTTTACTATAAGGTGTGATCTCTAAAAGCTCGTTTACGTAACAAACAGCACTATAATAGCGCTTGGTTTGTGTTTCTATATTGATCAGGTAATGCCGGGCATCAACTCTTTTAGGGCTTTTTTTCAGTACATCGAGCAAAATAATGCGGGCTTTATCTAACTGACCAACTTCCATATAACATTTACCTAAGTACTCTTGCAAGTCCATGTCTAAAGGCGATTTTTTCAATCCCCTTTCGCAGTATTCTAAAGCCTGGGTATATTTACCCCTTTCGCCAGCTGCCCGGGCCAGCGTGTAAAATTCATCTGAAGAATCCTGCGCCAATAAGATACCTGCCTGTATCAGCGTAATGCAACAGATGATCACAACTTTTAAAATATTATATAGATGTTTGTTCATTGGATTTGTTAGCCTGTTTTTTGTTGTCGAAACCTTGTCTGGTCATTGTGCCCCATTTTACTTCTTTTGAGGTATAATAATTGAAATATCCCTTAATCGAGAAGAAAATGAGCAGAGGGTGATATATGAAGCCTTCGAGAAATATCAAGATCCAAAGTTTTAAGGTTTCATAAAACGTTTTATATTGCCTTTGTACAAAATTATCAAATAAAATAACTAAAGTCCCAATAGAAACTGCAAATGAATAGGCATATAGAAAAATATAACCTGCTGTATGCCAGTTTACATCGCCTTTCAGTATCAATAAAATGAACCAAATAAAGCCCAATAACTCAATAATTGGTGCTAAAAACTCAAAAACAAAAATAAATGGAAAAATTACAAGGCCTAATTTTTTAAACCTGTAATTGAATAGAATTTTACGATGCACCAAAAATAACTGCGCCAGTCCTGTTGCCCATCTTACACGTTGTCTTGATAAAATCTTGAGATTTGGAGGTCCTTCTGTCCAGCAGCAAGACACTGGGATATACTGAATGCGGTAATTTCTTTTGTTATTGATCATGTGAGAGGCCATTTTGGTCAAAAGATCCATGTCCTCGGCATGCGATTCGCCATCATATCCACCGGCATCTATCGCAACTTCCTTATTAAAAAGCCCCAAGCCACCAGAAATGTTAGGGACGCAATTAATAAGGCTCCAGCCCATTTTACCAAAAAGATATGCTCTAAGGTATTCTAGCTCCTGAAAACGTGCCACAAGGCCTCTTGGCGGCCTAACCCTTTTAATTACTCCGTCTTCCACATCGCAACTGTTAGACATGCGTAAGGTAGCACCAACAGCAATAGTAAGAGTTTTTGAGTTTAAAATAGGTTTAATCATCCGCAACATAGTGTTACGATCCAGAATACAATCTACATCTGTACATAAGAAGTATGGATATTGAGCTGCATTAATACCCGCATTAGAAGCATCGGCTTTTGTACCACCATTCTCTTTATCTACTACGGTTAAGATAGAATATTTAGGGTTGGTAGATTTAAATATTCGTTTAAAAGGCTTGGTTTTGATACGCTCAACATAAGCGTAAGGTGTTTCTACAAGCTCAAACTCCTTGATCAGTAGTTCAAGGGTTTTATCCTTACTGCCGTCGTTAACAATAATTACTTCAAAAAGTGGGTATTTTAAAGTTAAGAGCGAATTTACGTTTACGATAATGGTTTTTTCTTCATTGTAGGCAGGGGCCACAATAGAAATACCCGGCGTTAACGAAGAATTCATCAGATAGTCGTCATCAAGCCTTGAATTGTATGTTTTGTAGCGAATAATATTAACGAACGCAAAAGCTCCTAATACACCATACAACAAGAAAAGCATGGTGGAGTAGAAAAAAACGAAGTACTCAAAAAAATCAAAGGTAGCCTGCATAAACTAATAGGTAAATCTGCTCTTGGCTGAGCGCATTAAATTGAAAAACTTAAATTATCAAGATTGTTTGCATAATCTTTAGCGGTTTTACGGCTTACTAATGATAATCTTGAAGGTATAAGAGGGTTTTTAACGTGTTCTAAAATTAATTTTTCAAATCCCTCTTCCTGTTGAGATAAAGTCTCGATAAAGTGTTTTCCTGCCTCGTTGTATCTATAAATAACTTCTGCAATTAATTTTTTAGACTCCATATTGCTTGAAAAAGTATAAGCTTCTTTTAAAAACTCCAGGCAATTCCCTGAATTTATGGTGTAAAGCGCCTCTATTATAGCATCCTGACAAGCCTGTGGCTGATCATGGTATATGCTGATCAAACGATCTTCGATCTGTTCTACCTGCATGGTTCCTAAAGCAGAAATTACCTCTTTTCTTACAGTATGATCAGGTGTATCTAGCAATTCTATTAAAGCTGGTATTGAAGATCTTTGTTTAAAATAAGCAACAGCTTTTATAATAAAGGTTTGCTGAGAAATGTTTTTAGAGTATTTGATCCATTTACTGAAATTGGGTAAATGGTTTTTATGATGTATCTCCAGTTGTTTAATCAGGTTGATCTGATCCCAATAGTTGATACTATTATCTGTATGCTCAAAAAACTTGAATGGATCATGACTGCTGATACCTACATAAGAGTTACGAGATTCTTTTTTTAGAGAAATATTTCTGCTGTATGTGTGTGGGAGTATTTTAGAATCTGAAATGGTTAAATCTAATATAGACAAGGTCTGAAACGTTCTTAAACGCTCTCTGGTGCTCGAAAAATCAAGTCTTTTTTCTAAATGACGGTCTATTTTTAATCCATCAATGATAGAACGATAGTTTTTTGCCTTAATTAAATCCGGGTTTTCTTTCACTAAATCCTGAAGAGAGGTAATAGCTGGGATGTAAGACCTGTTATTAAGCTTTCCAAATTTTTCTACAAATTGGTTCTGTATTTCAAAATCCGGCATGAAAGCTTGCGAGGCTAAAATATCTGAGAAGAATTTTCTTTGTTCAGGATATACTGTTTTAATCTCTTTTTCTAATTTCTTGCGGTTTCTTACCGTAAAATAAAGGGTGGCAAAAAATATGAGCGCAGCAAAAATATTGATTAATATGAAAATCATTGCAACCCTTATTACAAAAGGGTAGCTCAGCATAATATCTAAATAACGGTCTATATAATTTAGCAAAGCCATAAATTTTATTAATTGTAGTTTAGGTTTGCTTGGTATAAAGACAAAAAGAAGGCCAATGTGTTAATTATTTAGTAATAAGCTTTAAAGCGATGTAAAAGCGTTTTGGGCCGTTGTTTATGCTGGAAACAGTATTTTTTGTGGGTAAAAGTGTGGAATGTATTTCCCGTTGGGTTGCGTAAAAACAGATGAAGATAGAGGAAAATAAAACTGCCCCAACTTTTACAGCAGGGGCAGTTCATCCCAAAAAATTAACAATTTGCATACGCTGTACAGCGTTTAAATGCTTTTAAAAGATTTGTTAAACCTTTAATGAGTACAAGGTAGTTAATCTATATGAGAATTCAAAATTTATAAAGGTTCTGCCAGATAAAATTCGCAAAGCTTTTTTCTCTGAAATTCATATTGTTTTTCTCGTTAAGTTTTAAATATAAAATAAGAGGAAATTGCTAAATATAAATATGGATTTTGGTAAAATAATATCAATCTATAATAATTGGTAATTCAGATATTAGTACTAGATGAAATAATAAATTAAATATTTAATAATAAGATAATTAATTGAAAGTTATAAACTTTTTATTTATATTATAAAATAAGATCTTTTAGTTGTATTATCTGTTTCGTTGAATTATATAATCATTTATTAAATAATGTTATATATTGATTATATAAACTCATTTATTATTAAAATCTCATAGATTGTTTTATAACAATCAATTAAAGTTATTTAATGTCAGCTTTTATTTATATTTTTTACGATTATTATTCACATAATTTTTTAGTTTCTAAAGATGTGTATTGTATTTTTTGACGCCTTATTAATAACTCTTTATTCAGGTTTTTTATATTTGGCATTTCTAAATCCCCCTGAGTTATATGGAATTAAATTGGGCTTGTAAAAAGTTTGAAGAATTAACGGTTATTGAACTTTACAAAATATTACAGCAGCGATCAGATGTGTTTGTAGTTGAACAGAATTGTGTTTATCATGATATAGACAATAAGGACCTGGATGCCTATCATTTAATGGGTTGGGATAAAAATGAGCTGGTGGCTTATACAAGATTGATTAAGCCAGGGATCTCATATGAAGAAGCCAGTATAGGAAGGGTTTTAACCCATATAAATTATAGAAGATATGGTTTCGGTAAAGAACTGATGAAAAGAAGCATAGAGCAGGTAAAAGTGCTTTTTATGGTTAAAACAATACGAATAAGTGCGCAATGTTATTTGCAGAGATTTTATGAAGAGCAGGGCTTCATAGCACAAGGAGAAGCGTATTTAGAAGATGACATTCCGCATATAGAGATGTTATATACCTCATAAAAACAGAAAGGGCATTGTAAAATGCCCTTTCTGCTTATTTATATTTGGTTTTTATACTGTAGATCTGATTTTAAGCTCGTCCAATTGTTTTTGATCGATGGCGCTAGGGCTTTCGATCATTACATCTCTGCCTGCATTGTTTTTAGGGAAAGCAATCACATCTCTGATACTATCTAAACCTGCAAAAATCGATACTAAACGGTCAAAACCGAAAGCTAGACCTCCGTGCGGAGGAGCACCATATTCAAACGCATTCATTAAGAACCCAAATTGTTTTTGCGCCTCTTCGTTTGAAAAGCCTAAATGTTTAAACATTAATGCCTGTAATTCTTTATTGTGAATACGTATTGAACCACCACCAATCTCGGTTCCATTAATAACCATATCATAAGCATTGGCTCTAACTGCTCCCGGTTTACTATCTAATAAAGCAATATCTTCTGCTTTAGGGGAGGTAAAAGGGTGGTGCATGGCATGGTAACGACTAGATTCTTCATCCCACTCTAAAAGAGGAAAATCTAATACCCAAAGTGCACTGAATTTATCCTTATCACGTAAACCCAAACGGCTTCCCATTTCTAAACGGAGTTCGTTTAATTGTTTACGCACTTTATCGGTTTCTCCGGCTAGCACTAAAACTAAATCGCCTGGTTCAGTTTGCATAGCTGCAGACCATTTTTTCAATTCTTCCTCATTGTAGAATTTATCAACAGATGATTTTAAAGAGCCATCTTCATTATGTCGCATGTAGATCAATCCGGTGGCGCCAATCTGAGGGCGTTTTATGAAATCTGTAAGCTCATCTAACTGTTTACGGGTATAATGAGCACATCCTTTTGCATTAATTGCTACTACCAGTTCTGCATTGTCGAAAACGGCGAAATCCTTACCTTTAACCACTTCGTTAAGCTCTACAAATAGCATTTCAAAACGGGTATCAGGTTTGTCTGAACCATACAGGCGCATGGCATCAGCGTATTGCATACGAGGTACGGAAGGAAGGTCTATACCTTTTATTTCCTGAAACAGGGTACGTACCAGTCCTTCAAATATATTCAAAATATCTTCCTGCTCTACAAAGCTCATTTCGCAGTCAATCTGAGTAAATTCAGGTTGTCTGTCTGCCCTTAAATCTTCATCTCTAAAACATTTAACAATCTGAAAATACCGGTCAAATCCCGAAACCATTAACAATTGCTTAAAGGTTTGCGGAGATTGTGGTAGTGCGTAAAACTCACCCGGGTTCATCCTGCTTGGTACAACAAAATCGCGGGCACCTTCGGGTGTAGATTTCATCAGTACAGGCGTTTCAACCTCTATAAAATCCAATCCGTCTAGGTAACGGCGTGCCGATTGAGCCATTTTATGGCGCAAAACTAAATTATTGCGTACCGGATTACGTCTTAAATCCAGATAACGGTATTTCATGCGCAGATCATCACCTCCGTCAGTCTTATCTTCAATAAGAAAAGGAGGTAATTTTGCAGCGTTTAAAACTTCTAAAGTCGAAACTTTGATTTCAATATCACCAGTAGGTATATCTTTATTTTTGTTTGAACGTTCAACAACAGTACCGGTTACTTTGATAACATATTCACGGCCCATGCTGCGGGCTGCATTACACAGATCGGTATCATCATTCATGTTAAATACCAGCTGAGTAATTCCGTATCTGTCTCTGATATCAATAAAAGTCATGCCACCTAAATCTCTTGAATTTTGCATCCAGCCGCATAAGGTTACATGTTCGCCTAAGTGTTCAAGGCGTAAAGCACCACAAGTCGTTGTTCTTAACATCTTTACTTTAAAAAATTAATGCTGCAAAAGTACGAATGATTTACCATTTCGTGCCGCTCAATTTCATTTTCTATGAATTACCTGCTCTGTTCATTTCTTCACTGGCCCCACCACTCGATCTTTTGGCAGGTTTAAGTGGCTTGCCAAAACGGTAAGTAAAGGTTAAAATAGCTACACGGCTATCGGTTTGCAGCTTAAAATACTCCTGTGCATTCGGAAAAGTGGTTAGACCTTCCATAGCCTGTGTGTAAAAGATATCACGCAATGCCAGTTTAATGCTTCCGGCATTTTTAAAGATAGATTTAGACAGCCCGGCAGATAGCTGTCCATTAGGGTATAATAATTCCTGCAGATCGTTTCGTGCTTTTGTGGTATAAAACCCAGAAAGATCTGCACTTAATGTTTTGCTGATTTTAAACTGGTTATTCATACTGGTATGTAATTGATTGATGTTTGATTTAAAGCTCAATCCGTTGGAATTATTTAAGACTTTGTGGTTAAAGTTACTCTGAATGGTTGCATCCCACCATGAAAGGGGCTTTAACTGTAGCGTTAAACCAATACCATAATTGTGCATTTTACCAACATTCCCTTCTGTGTAAACCAGAATATCATTAGATTCATTGATAAATATCTGAGAGAAGTAATCTTTAATTAAGCTATAACTCAGTGTGGTTGTTAAAAATTGGTTTAGGGTATGGCTTAATTCAAAATTCCATGTTCTTTGAGGCGTAATATCGGGATTGCCTTTTTGCAGTGTATATTTGTTGATAATGAGTACGAAAGGATTGAGCTTTTGATAAGGAGGCCGATCTATGCGACGAGTAAATAGCAACGTGAAACTATTTAAACTGTCGGCCTTATAGCTTAAATAGCCTGAAGGGAAAATATCCAGATAGTTTTTACTGAAATTGCTTGAAGGTTTTTGCATATTGCCCAATTGATCGGCAGAATAATGGGTGTTTTCTATTCTGATACCCAATTGATAGCTCAGCTTATCTGATTTCTGATCGAAACTTCCATAGGCAGATGAAATGGTTTCTTTATAGATGAAATGGTTGGTTTTATTAAAGTCAGGAAACCATGTTCCGCTATTATTTAGCTCATACGAGGCAAAATTATCTGTATTGATGTTAGAAAACTTAATGCCGGTTTCTATTTTCCCCCGGCTTAAAGGATAACTGTAATCTGTTTTTGCTGAAAATATGTTAAGTCTTGTAGGGATTTCACCTCTCGACTGCCGTTCATAAGCCATGATGTCATCATTTCGGCTGTTGTTAAAATACTGATTGCTTTTATTTCTGTATTTTAAAAGATCTAGATCAAAACCTATTTCGCCTTTATTGTTCAGTTTGTGTCTGCTGTAAAAATTTATACCACCGTTTCTTACATTTAAAGGTGCTTTTCCGGTTGTATATATGACTGAATCTGGGGTATTATTCTTGTCTAACCATAAAGCAGTTGCCTGGTTTTGATTTGATCGGTTAATCAGTGTGCCCTGAAGTGTAAAGCCAACGGTAGATTTCTCTGAAGCAAAGATGTCTAAACCTGTTTTTAAAGTTTGAATGTAAGCATATGAGGAAAGATGTGAAGGTTGTTCTAAATGACTTTGGTTTGTGTTATCAAAATAGGCTCTGTCTGCATATATTTCTGTAGAATTGGTATTGTAGTTGAAAGCATAGTTAGCAAAAGCATTAATCTTACCTTTACGATAATTAAACTGCATGGAATTGTTGCTTCTGTAGCCTTTGCCTCGGCCACCGCCTATCTGTAAATTTCCATTGATACCTTCCTGGTTGTTTTTCTTGGTTTTAATGTTAATAATACCCGCATTACCTGTGGCATCGTACTTTGCAGAAGGACTGGTTATCAACTCGATTTGATTGACCTGGCTGGCATTCATGGAGCTTAGCAAAGCATTTAGCTCCGTGCCAGATAAATAAGTTTGCTTACCATCTATCATAACCAAAACGCCGTTTTTACCTTGTAAGCTAATACCTCCATTGCGATCTACCATTACACCCGGCGATTTTTCAAGGACTTCAAGTACAGTAGATCCGGCATTACTGGCTGTTGCATCAACATTAATCAATAATTTACCTTCGCTACGTTGAATAAAAGGTCTGGTGGCGTTAACAGAAACTTCTTTAAGCTGTTTAGTATCATGGTTTAAAGTTATTTCTATCCGCTTTTTTGCGGGTAAACTAAACACTTCAGAAGTTTTTACGGCAAAACCCATGGCAGATACTTTTATAATGTAATTACCATTAGGAATGGAACTAAAGTTAGCACTTCCGTTTTCGTTACTGAAAGCACCTTTAACAAGTGTTTGGTCAGATGCTTTTTTGAGCTCAACCGAGGCATAAGGAACAGACTGATTGTTGGTTTCTTTAATGATAACCTGCAAATCGGCAGTTGTGTTTTGTGCAGTAGAAATAGCTGGCCATAGCATAGCTATGATTGCTACTAATTTTAGGATAGATTTCATGTGTGTGTTTGGTTTATTTTGTGTGTTTTATGATTTACAGTTTTCCATAATCTGATGTAATAAGTTTCTCATTTCATTAATTTTTTCAAGAGAAATGCCCTTTAATGCTTTGGCCCGGTTTTTTAAAGCCACTTCATTTACATCAACCGTTATTTTTAAACCAGCTTCTGTAAGTTGCAAAAGTGCTTTTCGCCTGTCGGCGGGATTTACTTTCCGTTTGATGTAACCTTTTTTTTCTAATAGAAATACAATACGGGTAATAGAAGCTGCATCTTTAAACAAGACCCTGCTCATATCGCTTTGTGTTAAACTACTTTCTTCAGATAAACTTTTTAAGATCAGCCATTGGTCAATTGTAATATTGTAACCAGCCTTACTCACATTTTTTTGTGAGAACTGATTATAAGTTCTGAAACATTTATCGAGCGTATAAAGTAGGGTGTTATTTAATTTTTCCATGTGATACAAATATAATACTATTGATATGTCAATGCTTGATATATCAAGTATATTTTTACATTTCTTGTTTTTTCATACGCTCTTATCAATGTAAATTGTTATTTTGCAAGCTATGCAGTTTAAAGATATTATTGGACAGGAAGTAGCGAAAAAGCATCTTTTGCAAACCGTTAAAGAAAACAGAATAAGTCATGCACAGTTGTTCTTATCTCCATCTGGTAGCGGGGCATTGCCTTTAGCAATTGCTTATGCACAATACATTAACTGTGAGGATAGAACAGAGACAGACAGTTGCGGAGCATGCGCATCATGCCGTAAATATGAGAAATATATTCATCCCGATTTACATTTTTCTTATCCATTCTTTGCATCTAAAGATATAAAAGTAGCCACAGATGTTCTGGAAGAATGGCGGCAGATGCTTTTGGAAAACCCATATTTTGATTTAGATATCTGGAGATCACAGCTCAATGCCGATAACAAGCAGGCCAATATTAACATGGCCGAATGCCATGATATTATCAAAAAGCTTAGTTTTAAAGCTTTTGAAGCACAAACAAAAGTACTGATCATGTGGTTGCCTGAGTTTTTGGATAAGGAAGGAAATGCTTTATTGAAAATTATTGAAGAGCCTCCTGCACATACATTGTTTATACTGGTTGCTCAAAATCAAGAACAGATCCTTTCAACTATATTGTCGCGAACTCAATTGGTTAAAATACCTAAGTTAACAGACACTGATATTACAACTTATCTGATAGAAAAGGCCGGCGTTTCCCAAAATCTGGCTGAAGAATTCAGTTTTCTGGCTGATGGCAATTTGATAGAGGCCAATACGCTGGTAAATGATATTTCAAATAATAATGCAGGTTATTTTGCAGAGTGGTTGCGAATGGGTTATGGCAATAAAGTAAGCGCAATGATTGCCTTTACAGAAACGGCCGCATCATGGGGCAGGGAGAACCAAAAGAACTTTTTAAGATACGGAATTAATTTCCTGCGTGAGTGCAGTTTGATATTAAGTGGAGCCGAAAATCTGGTAAAATTACCGCAAAGTACCATGGAGGTAGCGCAAAAGCTTTCTGTTCATGTATTGAGTATGCCTATGATAGAAGCATTGGTTGAGGAGCTGGAAAAGGCACATTACCACATAGAAAGAAACGCGAATCCGAAAATTCTGTTTTTAGATGTATCTTTACAGCTGGTAAAAATTATTAAGTTTAAAACACTCCCGCAAGGGAATCAATATATATACAATTAAAATATGGGATGTGGAAGTTGTTCATCGGGCGGAGGTTGCGCTCCAGCCGGGTGTAAAAGTAATGGCTCCTGCCTAACCGGCGGTTGCCAGAAAATGGAAGTTTACGATTGGCTGTCTGATTTAGATATGCCCTCTAATTATATACCTTTTCAAGTTATTGAAGTAAAATTTAAAGGCGCAAGAAAAGAATTCTTTTTAAATAGCGACAACATTTATCTAGAAATAGGTGAGCTTGTGGTTGTAGAAGGACCAACCGGAGGCTATGATGTGGGACATGTTTCTCTAACCGGAGAATTGGTGCGTACCCAGTTAAAAAGGAAAAAAACGCATGCAGACCAAGTAAGCCGAAAAATTTACAGAAAGGCTTCGGAGGCTGATGTGGAAAAATGGAAACAGGCCAAAGATCTTGAATGGGAAACCATGCACAAGGCAAGAACGCTTGCGCTTGACCTGAATCTTTCTATGAAGATCAGCGATGTAGATTATCAGGGCGATAAAACCAAAGCAACTTTCTTTTATACTGCAGAAGGCAGGGTAGATTTCAGAGAACTGATTAAGCGAATGGCTGAGGCTTTTCGCATTCGCATAGAAATGCGCCAGATAGGCATGCGCCAAGAAGCCGGACGTTTAGGCGGCATCGGTTCTTGTGGAAGAGAGCTGTGTTGTTCAACATGGCTAACCAATTTTAAAACGGTTTCTACAGCAGCGGCAAGGTATCAAAACCTATCTTTAAATACCTTGAAACTGGCAGGTCAATGTGGTAAACTAAAATGCTGTTTAAATTATGAGTTAGATACTTATCTGGATGCCTTAAAGGATATCCCTGAAAAAGTAGATTCACTGCTTACCGAGACAGGAGTGGCCAGACTGCAAAAAACAGATATTTTCAAGAAATTGATGTGGTTCAGCTATTCAAACCAGGAAGACTGGATTCCTTTAAAAGTAGATCGTGTTAAAGAAATCATGGCCATGAATAAGAAAGGAGATAAGCCTTCTGATCTTAAAGACGAAGCAGTTGAAATCAAAACATCAGCTGTAGCTGAAATTGTACATGATTATGAGAATGTGGTTGGTCAGGATAGCTTAACACGCCTAGATGACAAAGGAAGAAATAGAAACAGGAATAAGAAAAGAAGCGATAAAAATAAACCTGTGCAGGCTACGCAAAGCCAGCAAGGCAATAGACCGAAACAACCTCAGGCTAGGCCGCAAAATGCATCTAAACCTCAGCAGCTGGCACAATCAAGCCCTGAAGCAACTGAACAAGATAACAACACGGCTAAAAAGAACAATAGAAACAACCGTAACAGAAATCGCAATAGAGGCAGAAACAGGTCTAATTCTCAGAATTCTTCCCCGTCAAATAATGAATAAAATATATTGCCTTTTATTTTTTATTGTTTTAGCCGGATTTTCGGCTTGTAACCTCAATACAGTTGCAGACAGTACACAAAGTGTACCGGGAAATAATTGGCTGTATAATAATCCGGCAAAGACACAGTTTGAAATTAGCGATACCTTGAAAACCTATGCGGTAAAATTTAACTTAAGGCATACCGTAGATTACCGTTATTCTAACCTCTTTGTACTTTTGGTTGTAAGGGGTAAGGATGTGAATAAAAAGATCAGGTACGAGCTAAAACTGGCTACGCAGACAGGAGAATGGTTAGGAAAAGGCTCAGGTGATATTTATTCCAAAGAATTTACGTTATTGAAAGACCTTTCTTTTAAACACCAAGGAACGTACACGATAACTATAGAACAAAATATGAGAGATAATCCACTTATAGGAATTAGTGATGTTGGACTACAAGTGGTTAAAAATTAGCATGATGACGAAAAGAATTTATATGGTATTGTTTGCATTACTGGTTAGCCTGTATGTAAATGCCCAGGGAATTAACTTTATGGATAACCCTAAGTGGGAAACCGTATTGGAAAAAGCCAAAAAAGAAAATAAAATTATTTTCCTGGATGCTTATGCTACATGGTGTGGCCCATGTAAGCAAATGGAAGCAGATGTTTATGTTAAAAAAGAAGTGGCCGATTTTTATAATGCCAATTTTGTTAATGTAAAGATCGATATGGAAAAGGGAGAGGGTGCCATGCTTGCAGATAGATACTATGTAAATGCTTATCCAAATTTGGTCTTTATCAGTCCTGATGGAGTAATGCTACATAAAGCCGTAGGTTTTAGAGAGCCAGAAGAGTTCATTTCTTTGGGTAAAGAAGCTAAAAATCCGGAAAGCCAATATTATACTTTAAAAAAGAAAGCGTTAGAACTCTCTAATGCACAGTTTTTGGTTTTTGCGGAGAAAGCAATGGAATTTGAGGATGATGATCTTTTTGAAATAGGGGAGAGTTATTTAGCTAAACAACCTGATATTTTAGCCAATGCTGATTTGATTAATCTGGTAATGAAATACCTCCCAACATTGGGCGATGAAAAGAACCTTAAATATTTTGCAGATAACAAAAGCAGAATATTAAGAGAAGGTACATATACTGAAGCAGATTTTGAAAGCCGACTGGTTGATTTAACCTTACAATACGCTATGTCGAGTAAAGTTCAGTTCTCTGATGACCTTGACTTTGATATTGTGAAAGAACTGTTGAATAAATACGTTCCACAGAGCTCGTTTTTTATTTACAACTATTTTAGGGCACAATACTTTCTTGGAAACAAAGAAGTGGCGCCGGCATTAGATGCTGTGAACCAGATCTTAAATAATCCTTCAAAATCAACTTACGCACAAATTTGTAATGCTGTGATGGCTTTAGGCCCTGTCTTTTTTGAAAATGGACAGTTAGATGAAGCTTTTAAGAAACTTGATGGCATACCAGTGCCCGAGAGCGAGAAAGATTTAGCCTATTTAAAAGATTTTGC
The DNA here is from genome assembly GCF_022809115.1 of Pedobacter montanisoli. Taxonomy (GTDB): domain Bacteria; phylum Bacteroidota; class Bacteroidia; order Sphingobacteriales; family Sphingobacteriaceae; genus Pedobacter; species Pedobacter montanisoli. The sequence continues at coordinate 857,256 of NZ_JALGBH010000001.1, forward strand.
AAAAGCGGTGGTTTATAATAAGACCCAACAACAAGATAAGTTTAAAGCGGTTGCTGATAACATCCTGAAAAACGATAAAACACCTAAAGATGTAAAGTTTATTATAGAGCAATATTTGAATAAGAAATAACCACCTTATTTATAAGAAATCAAAAAAAGCCACGGGATTATTCCTGTGGCTTTTTTGTTGTAATATTATTTAGAATTATAACAACGGAAATAATCGCTCTAAAGCCATGCCCCGGCTACCTTTTAGTAGGACCAAGAAATCTTTAAAATGATTTTTATTTAGATAATCCGCTGCATCGGCGGTGTTATTGAAAAACGCTGCTTTGTAAGCATCTTTAAATGCATAAAAGTTACTTCCTATAAATACTACTTGCTCTGCATCACTTTGCAGTGCGGATTCTATAATGTTTTTATGTTGGGTAGCAGATTCTGGGCCTAATTCAAACATATCTCCCAATATGATTAACTTTTTACTGGCCTCCAATGTTTTGATATTGGATAAAGCTGCGGTCATGCTGCTGGGATTGGCATTGTAATAATCACATATAACCGTATTTCTTTCGGTTTTGGTAACCTGAGAGCGATTATTTGCCGGGTTATAGCTTTCAAGCCCCTGGTTAATCTCCTGAGGAGTTAATTTGAAATAAGTTCCTATACATATTGCAGCTAATACATTTTCAAAATTATATTTCCCGGTTAAATGGGTAGAAGCATGGTAAATACGGTTGTTATGTATCCATTCAATCTCAAGAAATGTATTACTCTCTTTTAAATAGCCACTTACATAATTAGAAGCTTCTTTGCCGTAATATACCTTATTGTCTAAATTGTGTTTTTCAGCCATTTCCACCAAATGCTCATTGTCCTTATTTATAAAGGCTATGCCGCTTTGGGTTTTTAAATAGGCATAAAGCTCCGATTTTCCTTTTTTAACACCTTCAAAACCTCCAAATCCTTCCAAATGAGCCATACCAACGTTGGTAATCAATCCCAAGCCCGGTTGGGCAATTTCACATAACTGTTCAATTTCCTTTTGATGATTGGCCCCCATTTCCACAATCGCTATTTCTACTTCATTTGAAATGGACAAGAGAGTTAAGGGAACACCAATATGATTATTTAGATTGCCCTTGGTAGCATAAGTCTTGAACTTCTGGCTTAAAACTGCGTTAATCAGCTCTTTTGTAGTGGTTTTGCCATTACTGCCTGTTAAACCTATTACAGGAATGTTCAGTTGGTTGCGGTGATGCTTTGCTAGTTCTTGTAGTGCAGAAAGTACATCATCTACCAGAAAATAGCTTTCGCCCTTATTGAAATCAGGATTATCAATAACCACATATGCTGCGCCCATTTCCAACGCTTTTTCGGCAAAGGTATTTCCGTCAAAGTTTTCTCCTTTTAAAGCAAAGAAGATACAATTTTCGCTGATAAGCCTTGTGTCGGTACAGATTTTTGGGTGTTTCAGGTAAATCTGGTAAAGCAATGTAATGTTGTGCATGTTAGAGTTTTTGATACGGTAAAATTACAAATGAAGCAAAGAAATAAAATATTCTTTTAGTAATATTGATAAACTGTTTAAAATTAACTTAATAAACCTCCGTCACCCTGTTCCGATAATTATCGGAATTATTTCAGGGTCTGTAGTAAAAAGATTCTGAAACAGGTTCAGAAAGACGAGTATTTTCTAATTTTAAATAGCTTTTGATAAAGAAAAAAATTATGAAGTCTATTTTACTGTTTTCTGTTTCCCTGCTTTTTATTGCAAATATTGCTAAGGCTCAAGTGCAAAGCCCGGATGATTTCTTGGGATATCCTCTAGGAGAACACTTTACAAACCATCAAAAGGTAGTGGATTATTTTAGATATATAGCCAAAAATGCAGAGAACGTAAAAGTAGAAGATTACGGAAAGACCTATGAGGGCAGAAGTTTAATCTTAACCTATATTTCTTCCAAAGAAAATATAGATAGGTTGGAAGAAATTCGCCGGCAAAACCTTTCTTTAACTCAAAAGGAAGCATCAGCAACATCTAGTAAAAAGCAACCTGTTATTGTTTGGTTGAGCTATAATGTGCATGGAAATGAGGCTAGCTCAACAGAAACAGCAATGAAAGTGCTTTATACCTTGGTACAAGCAAAAGATCCACAAATCAAAAGCTGGCTCCAGAATGTGGTTGTGATTATAGACCCTTGCCTGAACCCTGATGGTCGCGAACGTTATGTGAATTATTTTAATAGTGTAAGTTCAACGCCGCCAGACTTAAATCCTGCCGCAAGAGAACATACAGAACCTTGGCCTGGAGGACGTACCAATCATTATTATTTTGATTTGAACAGAGATTGGGCATGGCAGACACAAACAGAAACTCAGCAAAGACTAATGCAATACCATAAATGGCTGCCTCAGGTTCATGTTGATTTTCATGAACAAGGATATAATGAGCCCTATTATTTTGCCCCAGCAGCAGAACCTGTACATGAACAGGTTACCGGCTGGCAAAAAGAATTTCAGGTTATTGTGGGTCAGAACAATGCTAAATATTTTGATGAGAATGGCTGGAGGTATTTTACCAAAGAAAGGTTTGACCTTTTATACCCATCTTATGGAGATACCTATCCTTTATATAACGGAGCAATAGGAATGACCTATGAGCAAGGTGGGATCAGAGCCGGGTTAGGTGTGATTACTAATGATGGTGATACACTCAGATTAAAAGACCGGATAGCGCATCATTTTACCACTTCTCTTTCTACGATTGAAGTCAGTTCTAAATATGCTGAGAAATTACTGTCTGAATATAAGCTGTTCTTTGAAAGAAATAATACAAGCCCCAATGGCACATATAAAAGCTACGTAATTAAAGCAGATAATTTGTACAGAATAGAACAATTGGCTAACCTGTTAAAGAAAAACCATATACAATTTACTTATGGGGGCAATAAATCTTTAATGGGATATAATTTTGGAACTAAGAAAAATGAAAACTTTAAACTTGAGCGCAATGATTTAGTGGTGAATATATATCAGCCACAAGCTGTACTTACCACGGTACTTTTTGAGCCTCAAACCAAGATAACAGATTCTAATACTTATGATATAACTGCATGGGCCTTGCCATTTGCTTACAATTTAAATGCTTATGCCCTAAAAGAAAAGATAGAGGGTACCCATAAAGAACTGTATATAAACAAACAACCCGAAAAAAAGCAAGAACAAAAAAGCTATGCTTGGGTTTTGTCATGGCAATCGGTAAATGATGCAAAAATCCTGATTGACTTGCAGAAGAATGGTATTAAAGTGCGAATGGCAGAACAGGCATTTACTGCAAATGGCATTTTGCACAAAGCCGGATCATTGATTGTATTGAAAGCTGAAAATGAAAGAAATATTAAGGGGGTCGAGAACGTGATGAATGTATTTCTTGCAGACCATAAAACAAATGGCTTTGTTCTAACATCAAGTCGTGTAGAAAAAGGTAAAGATTTTGGCTCTTCAGGTTATCCTTTGCTAACGGCTCCCAAAGTGGCTGTTGTAGCAGGAGCAGAGGTAACATCGCAATCTTTAGGAGAAATCTGGCATTTCTTTGAAACAGAATTGAACTATCCTTTGTCAGTAGTTAACTTTCAGAGCTTGCCTTATATGGATAAAAGCAATATCAATACACTTATTTTGCCTGATGGTAACTATAATGATAAGATTGCAGAACAGCTATTGCCATGGATTAACGCAGGTGGCAAGCTAATCCTTGTTGAGGATGCCATTAATTCTTTTGTAGAGAAAAAGCCTTACAACATTAAGTTAAAGTCTGTTGCCCAAGTAAATAAAGCTCAAAATGCCAATGTGTCCACATATGGCAAGAGAGAGCAAGACGATTTTGAGAATGCTATTCCTGGGGCTATTTATAAAGTTTATATGGACGATACCCATCCACTTACTTTTGGATTAGGAAAAGATTACTATACTTTAAAAACAGATGATAAGCTGTATGAAATCTCTAATGATGTTTTTAATGTAGGCCTTTTAAAAGCAGATAGTTACACTTCGGGTATTGCCGGTCAGGCGGTTAAAAATAAATTATCTTCAGGCGGAGCTCTTTATCGTACACAATCTATGGGTAAAGGAACTGTTATTTATTTGGCTACTAACAGTTTGTTTAGAAATTTCTGGGAAGCTGGCAAGCAGATATGGGTAAACGGGGTGTTTTTGTTTTAACATGACAACAAGAGAAATTCATAAAGAAATCTTTTCTATAATGTAGTTATAACTTAAAAACATAATTAATCATCTTTTCTTAATTTTTGGTCATACAAGTTAATCACTTTTTCTTTCTTATATGAAAAGAGTAATATTCTTGGTTCGGATAATTTAATATCCAGTTAGTTCTCATTGTCTTCAGGCGAGCCTTTAGTTAAATGAGGTATGATGATTTAATAGGAATAAAATCTATAAATAATAATAGGATCTAGATGTTTGTTTAAATGTCTTAAAAATGCTATTTATCTTCGTTTATAAATAAGAATAAGAAACTGTCTCTCCTTATTTTTTAAGATTAGTACGTAATTTAAAAAGTAGATTTTATGAATGAACAAAAAAGAATTTCAGAAGTGATCGGTTTATGGAAAACAGACAAAAAGCAGTATGTGAAAAAATCAAGTTTTTCTATCTATGCGCTTTTGATTGAAAATCATTTATTGCCCGAATTTGGAGACCTGTACGATATTGAAGAGGCACATGTACAAGCTTTTGTGTTAAAAAAAATAGACGAAGGGTTAAGCCAAAAAACAATTAAAGATATTTTAATCGTTTTGAAAATGGTACTGAAGTTTGGCGCTAAGAATAAATGGCTTGAAAACAAATCTTTGGAAGTTAAATTTCCAACACAAAGAAGACCAAGTAAAATTGAAGTATTGAGTCGCTCAAATCAAAAAAAGATAATGCAGCATATCAAAGAGCATTTTACTTTCAAAAATTTAGGAGTGTATATATGTCTGAGTGCAGGTATGCGAATTGGGGAGATATGTGCACTTACCTGGGAAGATATAGATGCAGATGCTGAAGTTATAAGAATCAGAAAAACTTTACAACGAATTTATGTAATAGAAGAAGGATCTCGTAAGACTGAGCTTATATTAGATACCCCTAAAACCAAAAATTCAAATAGAGATATTCCTATAAGCAAGGATTTATTGAAAATGCTGAAGCCAATTAAAAAAATTATTAATAATTCTTTTTTTGTGCTTAGTAATAGCTCAAGGCCTACAGAGCCAAGGACGTATATGAACTATTACAAAAGCTTTATGAAAGAATTGGGCATGCCTAATCTGAAATTCCATGGACTGAGACACAGTTTTGCTACAAGATGTATTGAGAGTAGATGTGACTATAAAACTGTGAGCGCTTTACTGGGGCATTCTAATATCAACACTACTTTAAATTTATATGTGCATCCTAATCTAGAACAAAAGAAAAAATGTATTGATCAAATGTTGAAGGCTTTAAAATAAATACTCATTTGTTTTTACATACAGATAGCCTAGAGCTTTGACAAGCCAGCAAGGTTCTAATCATTTATTAACAGATTACGTGTAAAGAAGAAAATTATTTTAAACGAATTAGAATAAAAAACTTTAATTTTTATTCTTAATCTCTCCTTTTAGCGTTAAAAAATGTTAAATAAAATTTGTGTTACATCTTGAATGTATTTATATTAGCCTATTAATTAATTATTAACTAACCTAAATTTTATTAATTTATGAAAAAACTTCTACAAAGTTTGTTCATTCTTTTGTTTGTTGCTACCACAGCAATGGCACAAGAAAGGGCAATTACTGGTGTTGTTAAGGCTTCTGACGATGGCCTTCCGATTCCGGGTGTAACGGTACGAGTTAGTGGTTCTGCAAACATAGCTGTGCAGACAGGCGGAGACGGTAAATTCTCGTTAAAAGTACCTTCATCTGCGAAAACTCTTGTTTTTACTTTTTTAGGATATGAAACTAAAGAAGTTTCAATTGCTTCTGTAATGAACGTTACTTTAAACCCAGACACAAAGATCTTAAATGAGGTAGTGGTTTCTGGGGGTGGTTTAACTGCTCGTAAAAAAGAATTAGGAGCAAATCAAACTACTCTTTCTAATGACGCTGTTACGGTTGCTAAGCCAACTAACGTTGTTTCTGGTTTAGCCGGTAAAGTTGCTGGTTTAAATGTTCAGAGTGTTGGTAGTGGTGTTAACCCTAACTACAGGGTAGTACTAAGGGGGATGAGATCTTTAACAGGTAATAACGAGGCTTTAATCGTTATTGATAATGTTATCGTTCCTAACTCTATCTTAGGAAACCTTAATCCAGATGATGTTGAAAACCTAACTGTTTTAAACGGAAGTAGTGCTGCTGCATTATATGGTTCTGCAGCATCAAACGGAGCATTGATTATCGTTACTAAAAAAGGTAAAAAAGGAGATGGATTTGATATTAAAGTTTCAAATACTTTAACTCTTGAACAAGTATCTTTCTATCCTGAATTACAAAAACAATTTGGTTCTGGTTCTGATAACGATGTTCAGATTTACAATCCAATAGAAAACCAACAATATGGCCCTGCATTTGACGGTGCTGTTAGACCTATTGGTCGTGTATTCCCTGATGGATCTTTTCAAAGAGTTCCTTATGCTTGGACTAACGCAAAATATAATTTCTGGGATACAGGTTATAACAATGCTACTGATTTTTCAATTTCATCAGGAAGTGCAGGAAAAGGAAGTATGTATGCTGCAGCACAATTTGTTACCGCTCAAGGAACCACTCCTGGTGATAAATTTAACCGTGCAACAGCTAGGGTAGGTGGAACTAGAATTGTTTCTGATAAAATTACCTTTAATTATAGTGTTAATTATGTTCAGAACAGATATGATATTACTACACAAACAGGTAACATTTATAACTACTTATTAAATGCCCCTGGTCAAGTTCCATTAACAAGCTATAAAGACTGGAAAAATGATATTTATGCAAGTCCAAACGGATACTTTAATGCATATTATAATAACCCATACTTTATGGCAGATAACTACAGACAAAAGACAAGAAATGACTATTTTGTAGGTAGTTCAGAATTAAAATACAGACCTTTAGAGTGGTTAGATTTTACTGGCCGTTTAGGTTTGACCACACAAAATGCTTCAACAAAAAGCTTTTCGGATATTTTTATCTTCGATCCATTTTATGCTAATCAAGCAGGATCAAGTGAATACAAAAAACAAAATATCTTAGGTGGTGTTACTGATGACTTTAGCTACACTACTAATATCGTTAGTGATTTCATTGTACATGGTCAGAAAAAAGTAAATGACTTTAAATTTGACTTAACTGTATTAGGACAATTGATCCAAAGACAAGCTAAAAATGAAAGTGCTTCTGTTAGCGGTCTTGTAACTGCTGGTATTTTCAATTTAGGTAACAGTTTAAATAACCCAACCGCAAGTGAATCTAGTTCATTAACCAGATCTTATGGTTTATCTGGTAAATTAGATATCGGCTATAAAGATTATTTATTCTTAACCTTAACAGGACGTAATGACTGGGTTTCTGTGTTAGCTCCAGAAAACAGATCATTCTTCTATCCTAGCGCAACATTATCTTTCGTAGCTAGTGAAGCAGTAGATTTTATCAAAAACATTAAACAAATCGATTTCTTAAAATTAAGAGCAGGTTGGTCTAAAGTTGGACAGGTTAACATTGGTGCTTATAGCTTAGTTCCTACTTTCTCACAAGCTTCTGGATACCCTTACAACGGGTTAGGAGGTCTTTCTGTGGGTGATAGAATGGTTTCTTCTAGTCTTAAACCAGAGATGACTACTCAATGGGAGATTGGTACCGACTTTAGTTTATACAAAAGCAGAGTTAATGTTGGATTTACTTACTATGATACTAAAACAAAAGATCAAACTGTATCAACAGGTGTTTCAAGTGCAACAGGTTACTCTAGTTTATTAACAAATACAGGTCAAACCAGTTCAAGAGGTATTGAGGCATCACTTTCTGTAGTGCCTTTAAGAACAAAAGACTGGGAAGTTACAGTAGGTTCAAACTATTCACACTATGATAATACTGTTGATTATATTAGTGCGGATCTAAACCAACTAACTTTAGGTGCTTACGGTGGAACAGTAGGTTCTTATGCTGTAGCTGGTCAACAATTCCCTGTAATTCAAGGTAAAACTCACGTACGTGATAACCAAGGAAGAATTATTGTAAACAGATTTACTGGTTATCCATCAGCTACTACTGGTTTAAGCATCTTAGGACAAGCTAACGCAGCACATATTTTAGGTCTTAACTTGAATGTTTCTTATAAAGGATTTACTTTATATGGTTCAGGTGAGTATCGTTCAGGAAACGTTATATACAATGCTGGTGGTGGTACTTTCGACTTTAGTGGTGCTGGTATCAATACTGTAGCCTATAACAGAGATAGATTTGTTATCCCTAACTCATCTTATTTAGATCCTGCTACTAATACTTATGTTGCAAACACAAATATTACAGTTAGAGATGGTGGTCCTGGTTATTGGACTATTTCTGGTCCAAGAACAGGTATAGATGAGAACTATGTTACTTCTGGTGCATTCTGGAAAGTAAGAGAACTTTCTTTATCATATAACTTACCTGCTTCTGTTGTGGCAAAAACAAAATTCATTAAAGGAGCTAAAATTAGTGTTCAAGGAAGAAACTTATTTGTTTGGTTGCCAAAAACAAATGTTTATACCGATCCTGAATATAGTGATGGTAACGGAACAAGCAGTGGTAATGCCATTGGTTTAACCAATTTGGGACAAACCCCACCTTCTAGATATTATGGAGCTACATTAACGATTAACTTATAATAGAAATAGAGATGAAAAGAAATATTAAATATATATGTGGATTATTTATTGCGGTATCTGCTTTTTCTTCTTGTAAGAAAGATCTGGATATCAATACTAATCCCAATTCGGCAACAGCAGCAACGGTTGATCTGGTATTACCTACAGCCATTGTTTCTACAGCCAATAGCTTAACTTCAGGCACAACAACTTCATATAACTCAATGGGAGGCCAGCAAGTAGGATACTTCGCCAATGGTGGAGGTGTAAGTGGATGGGGTGGTATCATTTCATACAACTGGCAAACAGATAATTTTGCAAACCTATGGGCTACAACATATGATGTTTTAACAGATGTGGAATATGTTTTGAAGAACTCTGCTGGAAATGCTAATTATAAAGAATTTGAAGCCGCTGCAAAGGTTTTAAAAGCTTATAATTATTCACTATTGGTAGATACTTATAATGATGTTCCATACACTGAGGCTAACTTGGGTAATGAAAAATTGCAACCTAAATATGACAAAGCAACTGATATTTATAGAAATATCGCTGTTCTGTTAGATCAAGCTATTGCTTCTTTTAAAACAATCACTACTGCAAGTCCTCTCTTTGTTAAGAATGACCCTCTTTATGCAGGAAGTGCTACTAAATGGGCTGCTTTTGCACAAACTTTGAAGCTTAAGTTAATTATCAAAGGAACAGGAAAAGTTAACTTTGCTAATACTACTTTTGATGCAGGAGTTGGTTTCATTACCGATGATGCTATGGTAAACCCTGGTTATGCAAAATTAAATGGTAAACAAACTCCTTTATGGAACTCATGGGCTTATAACTATGCTGGTACAGCGGTTGGAGCAGCAAGTCAATATGCTGTTACTCCGTTTATCATGGCTTTCTATAACGGAACTAAGCTTAAAGATGCTGCAAGACTTGCTGTTACGTATAAAACCGGTGCAACAACTCCTGTAAACCAGTTAGGTTATCAGGAATCTGATGCGGGTAGAGGTTTGGCTCCAAGTTCATGGTTTATCGGAACCAATTCAACTACTTATAGCAAAATAGGTATTTTAAAAGGCCCTGAAGCCGGACAACCATTAATGTTAGCTGCTGAAAGCTATTTCTTACAAGCTGAAGCAAATGTTAGAGGTTTATTAACCGGAACAGCAAAAACCAATTTCGAAAACGGAATTATTGCTTCTTTAAAATACTTGTATAAAGACAATACAGGAGCTGCAACAGCAGGTAAAAATCCTACTACAGATCTTGCTACATATAAAACAGATAATACTTTAAGTCCATTGGTTAATTTTGATTTGGCTACTACAGATGATGCTAAATTAGAAGCTATTTTAACTCAGAAATATATTGCTTTCAATATGTTGTTCGGACATGAAGCATGGAACGAATACAGAAGAACTGGATATCCAAAAATTACCGGAACTACTAAGACGACTACATTTGTTTCTATAGTTTCTGAGTCAACTGCTGCAGACAAATTACCTACAAGAATTCAGTATCCAACAAGTGAATTTAAGTATAATGCATCAAATGTTCCTGCGGTTAATGTTTATAGCAATAAAATATTTTGGGCAAGATAGATAGAAATTTATTATGAAAAATTTTATAAAATATACAGCAGTTTTAGCCTTTTTAACAGGAAGCTTAACATCTTGTTTAAAAGATAAAACGATGATAGGCCCGGATTCACCGGGAGCTATCAAAAATGTGATTGAGTTTAAAAACATTGGAGGTATAAAATCAGGAACATCAGCTCCTTATGCACTTTATATTCCTTTTACATTAGACCCTACAGCAACAACGGCTGAGTTTGAAGGTATTGTTAATTATGCAGGTACTGATGTAGCTCCTAATGATATTACGGTTAATATCGCAGCAGATCCTGCAATGATAGCAACGTATAATGCCGGAGTTTCTGGCGCTAATTATGCTCAATTGGCAGCAACTTCATATTCATTCCCATCAACGGTTACTATACCTAAGGGACAAAGAGAAGCTAAATTTAAAATATCAGTTAAACCAAATACTTTTGATGCAACTAAAGAAAACGCTTTAGCTTTAAGAATTACTTCTGCATCAACTGGTACTATTAGTGGAAATTTTGGTGCTGTTATTTTCAGTATGCCATTAAAGAGTATATGGCAAGGTACTTATACTGTACGTTTCAATAATAACTATGGTGGAATTGACGTAAATATTGGAGATTTCACTGAAACAGGAGTTAAATTGGAAACTGTAGGTCCGAATAAATTACAGACACAATACGCTGCTAATACTTATTCTGGCTATACTCAGTATCAGTTTAATGGTAACAATACCTCTATAACCTCTGTTACTGTATTCTCGGGTTCAATCTTGGCTTCTTCAGTTGATGGAGTTGATTTGATCGATCCGGTGAATGGTAAGTTTACCATAAGATATACTTTTGCAGGTAGAGGTATGACAGAAACTTGGGTAAGAACAGGTCCATAAGATTAACATCTTATAATTCTTTCATTCATAAAACAAATAAGCCGCCTTTTAAGGGCGGCTTATTTGTTTTTATATATTGTGGAAAGGATTTCTTTGTTCAGATAGGGATTACTATAAATTAATATATGACTCAGGAAAGTTGTATAATTGCCCTATATAAAATTAATTATCTGATTACAGCACCCTCTGGCATCCGATCAGTTGCTTTCACAAAGGTCAGTTTACCTTCGCTATCCTCAGCCATTAATATCATTCCCTGCGAAACAATTCCTTTGATTTCTCTTGGTGCTAGATTTACGATGATACTTACTTGCTTTCCTATAATATCTTCAGGTTTATAGTGTTCGGCAATACCCGAAACTACTGTGCGCTCATCTAATCCCGTATTTAAAGTCAGTTTAAGTAATTTCTTGGTTTTTTCTACTTTCTCTGCAGCAACTATTGTGGCTACTCTGATATCTATAGCACTAAACTGTTCAAATTCAATGTTAGGTTTGGACGGAGTAACTTCTTTTTGCATTTGTTGATTGGCAGTTTTGCTCTGATTTAACTTATCTATCTGTGCCTGTACAGCTTCATCTTCTATTTTATCAAACAACAGCTCCGCTTGGTTTAATTTATGCCCTCGTTTTAACAGATCAATAGATCCTGCATCAGTCCAGGTATTTCCACCACAATTTAACATTTGTTTTAGCTTAACAGAGGTAAAAGGCAAGAATGGTTCTATCAGAATTTCTAAATTGGCGGCAATTTGTAAGCTGATATTTAAAATAGTACGTACTCTGTCTTCGTCTGTTTTAATCAATTTCCAGGGTTCTGTATCTGCTAAATATTTATTCCCTAAACGAGCAACATTCATTACCTCTGTTAGAGCTTCTCTAAAGCGATAATTTTCTATAGAGGTGCTGATCTTATCAGGATAAGACTTAAGTTCTTCTATAATCGCTTTATCGTGCGCTGTAAGTTCCATTAAGGTTGGTACATTACCATCAAAATATTTATGGGTTAGAACTACCACACGATTAATGAAATTACCTAAAATAGCAACCAGCTCATTATTGTTCCTTGCCTGAAAATCTTTCCAGGTAAAATCATTGTCTTTTGTTTCAGGAGCAGTTGCCGTTAAAACATAGCGTAAAACATCCTGCTTGTCTTTAAAATCTTCGAGATATTCATTTAACCATACAGCCCAATTTTTAGAGGTTGATATTTTTTGTCCTTCTAAGTTTAAAAACTCGTTAGCCGGTACATTATCTGCCAAAATATAATCTCCATGAGCCATTAACATAGCAGGGAAAATAATGCAATGAAAAACGATATTATCTTTACCTATAAAGTGAACCAGTTTAGCTTCTTTATTTTTCCAGTAATCCTCATAATTAAAGGATGTTAAGTTGCTTTGGTTAATATAATATTCCTCAGCTTTAGGATTCCATATTCCTAATTTAGCATATTCAGATAGTTCTTTAGTAGCTGATATATAACCAATAGGTGCATCAAACCAAACATACAATACTTTTCCATCTGCTCCCTTAACAGGAACCTTTACGCCCCAATCCAGATCGCGGGTCATTGCCCTTGGCTGTAAACCTGCATTAAGCCAGCTTTGACACTGTCCGTATACATTAGGCCGCCACTCTTTATGACTTTCTATATAGGTACGTAATTGATCTTCATATTTATCAAGGGGTAAGAACCAGTTTTTAGTCTGTCTTAAAACAGGTGGTTGACCAGATAATGTTGATTTTGGATTGATTAGATCTGTGGCGTTTAATGAACTTCCACAGCTTTCGCACTGATCGCCATAGGCATTTTCGTTGCCACATTTGGGACAGGTGCCTGTAATGTATCTGTCTGCCAGAAAAGATTTAGCCTGCTCATCATAATACTGCTCTGTTATTTCTTCAGTAAATACTCCGTCTTTATATAACTTTTCAAAGAAATCTTCGGCTGTTTGATGATGTGTTAACGAAGAAGTACGATGATAAATATCGAAAGATACGCCGAATTCCTTAAATGAATCGCCAATTATTTTATGATATTTATCTACGATCTCCTGTGGCGTAACTCCTTCTTTTTTAGCTTTAAGCGTTATAGGAACTCCATTTTCATCAGATCCGCAGATAAATTTAACATCTCTTTTATTGGCACGCAGATAACGTACATACGTATCGGCAGGCAAATACACGCCAGCTAGGTGGCCAATGTGTACAGGCCCGTTGGTATAAGGCAAGGCAGCCGTAACCGTATATCTTTTAAATTTATTATTATCCAAAACTATTTTTTTATTTTGCAAAGATATTGTTTTCAAAATGATTAAGCAGCCAGCATATTTAAAAAAGGGCGATAAAATTGCAATTGTTTGCCCTGCAAAGAAACTTCCCAAGCCCATTGATTATGGAATAAGTGTACTTCAAAGTTGGGGACTTGAAGTAGTTATAGGTCAATCAGTAACGGCATCGCACCATCAGTTTGCAGGAACTGATCAGTTAAGAGCCCAAGACTTGCAGCAATTTTTAGATGATATATCAGTAAAAGCAATTATTGCAGCACGTGGCGGATATGGTACCATCCGTATAATTGATGAACTTGATTTTACTTTGTTTAAAATAAATCCTAAATGGATTATAGGCTTTAGTGATATTACAGTGTTGCTTTCACATTTGAATGCAGATTTAAAAATGCAAAGCATACATGGGCAAATGCCTTACACATTTGATGAAAGTACACCGGAAGCTCTGGAAAGTTTGCGTAAAGCGCTGTTTGGAGAGGTTGATGTATATAATTATTCGAGTGAATTTACCAATAGAGAAGGAAATGTTAGTGGAGAACTTATAGGCGGGAATTTAACCCTGCTTTTGGCCGTTGAAGGCTCAGTTTCTGAGATGGATTATAGCAACAAAATTTTATTTATTGAAGATGTTGGTGAGCATGAATATGCAATAGATCGAATGATGCGAACGCTAAAAAGAAATGGGAAATTAAAGGATTTAAAGGCCTTAGTTGTTGGCGCATTTAATGAGCTTGGCGAAGAAAGTATTGCCTTTGGACAAAGTCCTGAAGAGGTAATATGGGAATTGGTAAAAGAATATGATTATCCGGTTTGTTTTAATTTTCCTAGCGGCCATATAAGTGATAATAGAGCCATGGTATTAGGTAAAACTGTAAATTTAAGTATAGAAAAAAATAAAGTAATCTTTAAATATTAACCGTATGGCTATTTTAGACAATTTAGGTAAATATCGTAATACAGGCCTTCTCTTATTGAGATTAGGCTTAGGTATAATGATGATGACTCACGGACTGCCGAAAATTATGGGAGGCCCTGATAAATGGGCTGCTATTGGTGGTAGTATGAAAGTAATTGGTATTGATTTTATACCTGCATTCTGGGGATTTATGGCTGCAGTTTCTGAAGGGTTTGGAGGGTTTTTATTGCTTTTGGGCTTATTTTTCAGGCCGGTAAATATACTATTAGTATTTACCATGATGATTGCTGCATTGGTACATTTCTCAAAAGGAGAAGGACTCTCGGGCGCTTCTCATGCAATTGAGCTTGGAATTGTATTTTTGAGCTTAATATTTATTGGCCCGGGAAAATATAGTGTAGATAAAAAGTAAAAAATACAGATTATAAAATTCAAAAAGGGGCATGCAAAGTATGCTCCTTTTTCGTATTAAATTAACCTAAATAAGAAACCCACTTCAATTTTTGAAATGGGTTAAAAGTAGTTTGTTATTGTTCTATTTATTTAAAAATATTTCTCAGTAAGGAGATAATATCATTCTCTTTTTTAAGATTTAATTTATTTTCCTTAACATAATTGCTCGCATCATTAGAATTCAGATAGTCTAGAACAGAGCGATCATTTAGCTTAACATCAGTCACCTTCCCATTTTGAACAAAGAAATATTTCACGTTCTGATCAATTTTTTTAGATACAACTGCGGTATTGTAGCCCTTGGTTTCTATAATATCTTTTTGCAAAAGTTTTAGAAATTTTATTTTCCCGTCATATAAAACTTCAGCAAATTGTTCGTTTTTCAAACCAGCGCCTGTAAATCCATCCCGGAATACCTTTAATTTGCCATCATTTTTTAGGATGAACTCTTTAATAGGCTCTCTAAAAACACCTTCTGATCCGTTCTCTGTTTTAACTAAAACCTCACTGGACATTACATTATATTTAATTTCTGCCTGCATGTTCTTAAATGTCGAATCTTTAAAAACAATAGTAGCATTCATCCATTTATCATATAAAAAGGGATTGCCTTCAATATCCAGATCAATTCCTTTTACAGATTTAATCAACATAGGATCGCCACTTATTCTAACTTTTTGCTGAAGCTGGGCAAAACTGCTTTTACCTAAAGCAAAGAATAAAATCAAAACAAATACTTTTTTCATCTTCTAAATCTAATGTAATCGTGAACAAAAAGAGGGATTGAAAAATCCCTCTTTTTGCATTTTTTAATAAAGATTATCTTTCTTCTTCAAAGGTCCATTTTTCACTAACGGTCCATCTTCCAGAAGTCCATTTTACTGTAACTGATCTATCTCCAGGATTGAACTTACCACTTACATTGGTAAATACCCTGGCAGGCGAGAACGGGTCTGATACAGAAACCAAGTTATTCGTTACCGGATCAAAGTCAAATTTTAAACCAATACCTGTATTTGCAGCAGAAGTTCCTGCATTATTAATTACAATGTATCTGTCAAAATCGTAATCTATATCATAAACGCTAACTGCTGTAGTAGAAGCAGTAGTTAAAGAGAATGTTCTAGGGTAATCTCCTTTGTACAAGCCATTCGCATCTACACAGGTTCCATCTACAGTATAAACGCCATCATATGCATTTTTAATACTGATTAGAACAATAATAGACTCAGAGCCTTTCTTTTTGTAAAGACCATTTGTCTGATCAATCTTATAGGCTACAGCATATTTCTTGCTTAGATCCCATAAGCTTCCGTTCAAATTGATTTTAATGTTCTTTGAAAAGTCTCCAGCCGCAAAATCAATAGTAAAGCCGGTAGCTGTTTTAGTTACTCCTGCATCTGCTGCTAAGGTATAAATCGCTTCAGGAAGCAATTCATAATCTGTACCGTTTGCAGTATTATATGCAGTGATAGCTGCCGGGTCAGAAACCAAAGTTACTTTAGAAGCTGTGTTTAAATCTGCTGCACTTGCGGCATCTTTACGCACACTAAATAACTGAATTTTCTCTTTTACACCTGTAAATGGAGTAAAGTACAGACTCTTTGAGGGAGCTTCTAAAAGCTTAACCATAGTAACGCCTTTATCAGCGGCTGATTCTCCTTCAAAGCTGTCTTTTCTACAGCCTATTGTTGTTCCGAACAACACGATGGATAACAACAGATATATATATCTTTTTTTCATTTTATTTGAATTATAATTTAGATTAAATTATTGATCCCACCATATTCTGGCATCCTGGGTATTACCTCCCTGTAGTCTGGCAATAGCGGCATCATTATTAGCTTTATTACTGGTTTGCTCACTGGTAGCATAAGCTATTCTTCTAGGAATTTGTTTAGAAGCATTTGTTGCTGCAGTAGCAGGAGTTAATACAGGGAATCCGGTTTTTCTCCAGATGTTCCAGCCAGTTAATCCATCAGGGTAGCTTGCTAAATAACGTTGAGTAGAAATATTTTTAACATTATTTGCCGCACCTACTGCTCCAATAGCAACATTAGTATTTGATAAATAGCCTGCAGAAGGTGCTCCTGCTCCCCATTGTTCAAATGATAAACTTATACCATCTGCATATAAGGTCGCCAAGTTTTCTGTAGTCCAGCCAAGATTAGCTGCTTCTGCTCTTGCTAAATTAACCTGAGCAGCAGTAACAATATATACAGGACTATTTTCAGCTCTTAAGTCTCCTCTTAATACACGTGCCCAAGTAGGGTTATTGTTTGTAAAAGCCTCTGTTGTTGCTTTATCAAAACCGTAAGGAATACCTACACTAGAAGTAGCAGTATTGCCTACTTGCTCTGATGCTCCTCCAAAAGCGCTCTGACGAGGATCTGCTAAACTTGCAGTTAAATCTGTCAGAGTTTTACTTTCTCCATAATCTTTACGTCCATCATAACCTCTCCAGATGGTGTTTTTATAGTTACCACCAGGGAAAGACAATTTAAAATTCTGAGCATTTGTAGTTATAACACCTGCAGGATCGGCAAGAGCTGCTTTTAACTGAGTAGCAGCATAATCACCTGCACCAGGATATCTTTTTGATAGCTGGATTGACATTAGAACTCTTAATGAGTTTGCAGTTCTTTTCCAAGAAGCCACATCTCCATTAAAAACAATATCACCTGTAATAGGAGAGCCATCAAAAGATGCCACTGCTGTTGTTAAAGCTGCAATCATTCCTTTATAAATAGCTTCTTGTGTATCGTATTTCGGTGCATTAAATTCTATACCTTTTAAAGCTTCACTGTAAGGAACATCTCCCCATTGGTCAGTTATTCTCCAAAAATAATATTGCTGAAGAATTTTAGCGACCTGATTCTGGTTATTGCTCTGATTCAGGTTAATGATATTTTGTAAATCATAAAGAGAACCTGCGTAAGCACCTGTAAAAGACAGCTGTTGAAGCGAATAATTCATTGCATCAGGATACTGACTTTGAGAAAAATACTGGCAGTAATAACCTTCTATAATCATATTTCCACCAAAAACCTGACCGCCTAAGTTTGATTGTGCATTGGTCATTAGGGCACTTATATTAGGTACAGTAGTTACTGATGGATCCACGTTCGTATCCCCGAAGTCGCTCATCTTCTTACATCCTGCTGATCCCAGAGCTAAAAGGCCTGCCAATGTATAATATATAAATTTCTTTTTCATTTTATTCTGTTTTATCTATTAATGACCGAACAATTAGAATCCCACTCTTAAGTTAAAACCAATCCCTCTTGTACCTGGTAATTGAGCTGTTTCACCTGTAGTAGCTGAAATTTCTGAAGGATCGAAATCTTTTGTTTTAGCATAAATTAAAACAGGATTTCTGGCAACAACAGAGAAAGTAGCGCTTCTTACGAATTTATCAGCACCCCATTTTTTTAATGGAAGTCTGTAACCTACTGAAACCTCCCTTAGTTTAACGAAAGTTAAATCGTAAACATAGTCATCAAATGTTTTATTGTTATATAAGTTCTGATAATAGGTTTGGGCATCTACATAATAAGTTTTTGGCTGACCAGTAGTTGCATCTACACCATCTACTCTAACACCACCGCCATCTGCTACAGCATCTCTTACAGAAACGCCTTTATCATTTAATGCAGCAGTACGGGCTGTTAAACCACTATATGTACCCCACATGTTTGATAGTGAAACGAACTTACCACCAATTTGCCAGTCAATATTGGCATTGATTTCAAAATCTTTCATTACTACAAATGAGTTTTGCAAACCACCTGTATGCTTAGGAAGAACACTTCCAAAATATACGTTAGGATCGTTGATATAAGCTCCTGTAGATGTTAACAATGGAACTCCGTCAGCATTTCTTTTTATACCGTTACCATAAATTTGTCCCCACTGCATTCCTTCCTGATGAATCATGTAAGGCATAGTAGTTCCCCATACAGCTTGTACCGAAATACGGGTTTGTTGGTATTTTTTACTGATTTCAACAACTTTATTGTCTAACAAATTAGCATATGAAGCGTTGATATCCCATGAAAAATTAGTACTTCTGAAAGGCTTAGCATTTAAAGAGAAATCCAGACCTTTTCTGTCAATACGACCGATATTAGTTACAATAGAACTAAATCCTGAAGCGGCATTGATTGTAATTGCTCTTGGATAATTAATCTCTCTGGCATCCCAATAAGTTGCTGAAACACCTAACCTTCCTTTAAGGAATTTTAAATCGATACCATATTCAGAGTTTGAAGAAGTTGCTCCTTTAATATCTGGATCCACCAATTGATCTGGAGTATTCATTAATAAGTTACCATTCCATTTTAACGGATCTACACCATATGCAGAGCCTGGATATGTATAAGCACTTATTGATTGAGGAATCTCTCCATAAGAAGCGCGGATTTTACCTTCATATAGCCAGTTAAAAGCCGTATTATCTTTTAATAAATCACTGAATACAAATGATGCACCAATAGATTTAGATAATACAGAACTGTTTTTCTCAGGAAGTGTAGAATACCAGTCATTACGTATTGATCCTTCTAAAAATACCATATTTTTATAGCCAAAAGTGGCACGTGCTAAAAGCGCTCTGTATTTATCCTGGCTACGGTCATTTCCTATAACTGGTTGATCAACTGAGTTTCCGATGGTAAATAAATCCGGAATAGATAAACCATTATTTGTTGCAGCAGTATTGGTTTTGTATTGAGATCTGAAGATATCCATACCTGCGGTTGCATCAATACTAAAATCATTTATTTTTTTAGTATAATAACCTAATATCTCATAGTTTTCTCTATTAGAATAAGTGTTTCCTGTTCCATAATAACCTTTTACTAAAGCGTTATTTCCAGAAGTTTGCGTTCCACTATCATTTAACCTTGTACTATATTTACTTTCGTAAAAAGTAGTGTTTTGTTGTTTTCTGTAAGTCCCTGTAAATTTCAGATCATTATTTACTTTGTAAGTAAATGAAATGTTGCCATAAAATCTATCTCTCTGATTAACTTTATCTAACAAATCATAGTAAGTATAGAAGTTATACCAATAGTTTGCGGCATAGAAAGATCTTGGATCTGCAGCATTATAGGTGTTTGGATCATTATGGTTCCAGCTTGCATAGATTTTTTGTGAACCTATACCCGGAACGGTAAGCCCTCTTAGTTCTTTCATAATTTTCATATCCAAATCTCTGTGGAACCATTGGTTAAATGATCCTGTACTTTGACTTGAATAAGCATCATCAATTTCTCCGTTTAATAGTGTATTAACATAATTGATGTTGGCACCAACAGAGAAATGATCATTAATATTGTAATTAGCTACAAAATTAAGGGTATTCTTTTTCAGATTGGTATTAGGAATCAATCCATGTGTGTATTGATTTCCGTATGAAACTTTTACATTGTATTTTTCATTGGCATTGCTATAGCTGATAGAGTTGTTATAAGTTACACCAGTATCAAAATAATCTCTTGCGTTATCAGGTTGAGCAACTAAATTGGTTGTTTTATAAGAATACTGAGTTCCCGGATACCATGCGTACCATGGAATATATTCTTGTCCAACCATTTTTGGACCCCAGCTTGAATCATCGCTATAATTGTGATAGTATTTACCATCTAGTGCTTTCCACTCAAGAGGATCGCCTGCTTTCCAATTATATTGAATCAAATCTTTCTGGTTACCACCTGCGTATACATTCTGATAATTTGGGAGAACATAAGCATTTTCAAATGTTGTTCCTATATTAACAGCAATACCACTTCCAACTGCAGGTTTACCTTTTTTGGTAGTGATTAATATTGCTCCGGCAGCAGCTTGTGAACCTAATAAAGCGGCGGCAGCTGGTCCCTGAAGAACAGAAATATCATCTATATCATCTAAGTTAACATCATCCGCATTGGGTAAAATCGTACCGTCAACTACGTATAGAACATCATTTCCTGTACCAAAACCACTTGCACCTCTTAAACGTATAGTAGTATTTCTACCTAAAGCAGCAGCAGACTGGCTTCTTACCTGAACACCTGCAACCTTACCCGCTAATGCGTTATTAAGGTTCGTGCTTCTAACGGTGTTTAACTTTTCTCCTGTTACGTTCTGGATATTTGCCGAAGCTGCTCTTGAAGTTGTTTTTGTACCGTAAGCACCTTCAATTACTACCTCGTTTAAAACTTTAGCATCAGGAGATAAGGCAACGTTTACTACGTTTCCTGTAATCTCTACTTCTTTCTTAAGAAATGCAATAGATGAAATAACAAGTGTTTTTGCTTTTGAAGGACCTCTTAAAGAGAATTTTCCCTGAGCATCAGTAACTGCTCCTGATCCCGGAATGTCCTTCAACCTTACAGAAGCTCCCGGAATAGGCAGCCCGTCTTCTGCAGAAGTAACTGTACCAGTAATTGTTCTTTCTTGTGCCATTGCCGTGGTAGCAACGAACAAAAGAATGAACAAACTTTGTAGAAGTTTTTTCATAAATTAATAAAATTTATGAAAAAACAGTGCTTAAAATTCTTTTATTGAATTGAAAATCAGGTGAATGATTGTTTATTTAGGTTTTTGTTTTTATGAAGGAATGCTTTTTTATTTTATGATCTGGAATGGAAAAAAGAGGCGTTAATTTGCCGGTAAATTGTACACTCCTTTAAGATATATTATGTAATATTACAAAGATCATAAGATTAAGCCCAACAAAATTATTTAAAGATTATGATACTCCTAAAATATCAGCGATTAGAAGATTTAAGCCAGTTCTTTTATAAACTGTTTATAAAATGGCGCATCCAAGAAAATATTGCTGAGCTGATCAATATGTTTATCCTTATTTTAATTACGCTTTTACTCATTACGCTAAGTCAATATGTATTACGCCGTATATTGCGTCTTATCGTTATTCAAACCATCAGAAAAACCAACAATGAGTTTTTTAAAGGTCTTTTAGATAGCAAAGCGCCCTATTTTCTATCTCTTACAGCTCCGTTGTTTATTATAGATGTTGCCCTTCCCCTTATTTTTAAAGAACAACCTACAGTAATTAAATTCTGCAATGCACTTATCGAAATTTATACTGTGCTGGTATTTGTATGGATTATGATAGCTCTGATTAGAGCAGGGGCCAGTGCTTTAAAATCTTTGCCCTCTTACAAAACCAAACCAATAGAAGGGTATCTGCAGGTTATCAGAATAGGTTTGTATCTGGCAGGCATGATTTATCTTTTTTCTAACCTTACCGGTAAATCGCCTGCGGTATTTTTCACTACAATGGGTGCAATATCAGCTATTCTCTTGCTCATGTTCAGAGATGTTATTATGGGTTTCGTAGCCAGTATCCAGGTAAATACCAATGATATTGTGCGTATAGGCGACTGGATTACGATGCCTAAATATGGTGCAGACGGAGATATTTTAGAGATCAACCTTACTACAGTAAAGGTGCAGAATTTTGATAAGACCATTACTACAATTCCAACTTATGCGCTCATTTCAGATTCGTTTCAGAACTGGAGAGGTATGCGCCAGGCGGGGGGACGTCGCATCAAAAGAGCCATTCACATTAAACAATCGAGCATACGATTTATTAAGCCTGATGAATTAGAAAATTTTAGCCGCATACAATTGCTTACCTCATATATTGAGCATAGACAAAAGGATATAGAAAAGCATAATACCCGTGTTAATGCCGATAAAAGCTTGCCCATTAATGGACGTAACCTAACTAATGCAGGTTTATTTAGGAAATACATCGATAATTATATTACCAATCATACGGGTACCCATAAAAGAATGAGTATGATGGTGCGTCAACTGGCACCTACTGAACATGGTCTTCCTATAGAGTTATATGTATTTACCAATACCATTGTATGGACAGAGTACGAATATATCATGGCAGACATTTTTGATCATATCATTGCTGCGGCACCCTACTTTGGCCTGCAGATTTACGAGGCAGAAGGTTCAGGAGATGTGAAGCAGTTTTATA
The DNA here is from genome assembly GCF_022809115.1 of Pedobacter montanisoli. GTDB lineage: Bacteria > Bacteroidota > Bacteroidia > Sphingobacteriales > Sphingobacteriaceae > Pedobacter > Pedobacter montanisoli. Next base: position 880,285 of record NZ_JALGBH010000001.1, read on the forward strand.
TTAAAGGGAATGATGCTGATTAAGATGACGATTGTTAATTAGAAACTTAACGGGCGATACGATTTGAAAATGAAGTAGAAGGTTAACAGTAGGTCATCAAGGCTTATGACGGTGTATTTTCAAAGCAAAAAAAATAAAAAGCTCTAATTTTATATTATTTACGAAGGTTTTAGTAATATCATTTTTAATGTTATGAGGGATATTTTTTTAGCTTGATTTAGTAGGTTAGGTAAGTATAGTATTGAAAAGGGATAGCCGTCATTAGACTAATAATTTGATTTTCTTGTTGTTAAGAAATATTACGTATCTTGAATTAGGTAATGAGCTATATACCGCTAATAAAACTATAGCCTTTTAAATCTTTTAATATGTTAAATTTTGGGAAAAATTTATCTCGAGAAGAGATGAAAAATGTAAAAGGAGGTTGGGGATATGAGGGACCTTTCTGTGCTCCATCTGGTTCGCTAGCATATGGGTATCCTCTTGGATGCTGTCAGGCTATGTGTCATGAGTTTGGAGTAGGAGATATTTGTTATGACCCAGACAAAGGTAAACCATGTCGGGATATACTGATCTAATTTTATACTCTTGCGAAATTTAAAGACTTTGCAGCGAAAAAAAAAGTGCTAATAAAAACCAGCAACATACACTAACTATTCTTAATAAAACCATGTAATACAGGAAAAGGATAGAAACTTAAAGATTGCTTTGCTTTTACAGATACTTGCATAAGTTATTTTTATGCAAGTATTTTGTTTAACAATATTTACTATTAATAATGAAAATACCTAATTATTAATAGGTTGATAAATCCAACTAAGCCCCTTATTGTAAGGAACTATTGTAAGTTTGATATTTTGACTACATCTCTAGCCATTCGGGTATCATAACCGCATGAGCATGATGGTGCGTCAACTGGCACCTACTGAACATAGTTTTTCTATAGAGTTATGTGTTTACCAATACCATTGTATGAACAGCATATGAGTATATCATGGCAAACATTTTTAATCATATCATTGCTGCTGCGCCTTGTTTTGATTTACAGGTGTTTGAATTGGAAGCTGTAGGTGATGTAAAACGTATAGAAATGTATAATTAGAAATGTATAATTTTTTATATTTGCGCCCAGTTGGCCCTGTAGTTCAACGGATAGAATAGGTGTTTCCTAAACATTAGATAGCAGTTCGATTCTGCTCGGGGCTACTTAAGTGAACGATTTATTTAGGTCGTTCATTTTTTATTTGGGACTAGACGTTGAGTTATAGCTAGTCGAATTTTTCATTGATAAACTCTTCAGTAAGAACATTCAACCTTTGTAATCCTGCTTCTCCCATAATTAGGAAGGATTGTAAGTGCCTGCTGTTACTTTTTAGGGGTATCATACCCTAAGTTGCATTTCGTCTACAATTTATAGGCTTCCGTCGACAATGTGTAACCCGGAGATGGGTTTGGTAGTCAACTAAACAATAAACAAAGCAATTATGTACAAAAAACTATTATGGGTCCTTTTGATTCTACCGACACTGGCCAAATCACAAGATATTCCTACCCAGGCAGATTCTTTATTAACGAGCTACTCACGCCAGGGGCTCTTTTCAGGAAATGTGGCCATTCTGAGAAAGGGCAAAGTCCTTTTTTCCAAATCTTACGGCTATAGTGATGCAGCGGCCAAAAGACTTAATGGCCTAGCTACGCAATTCCGTATAGGTTCTATTACGAAAACATTCACGGCAGCCCTGATTATGCGCCTTCAGGAGCGAGGCAAACTTTCGCTGGAGGATAAGATTTCGAAATACTTGCCAGATTATCGTTTTGGCGATTCAATAACTGTTAAAAATCTTCTGAACCACACATCGGGGATCAGGAGCTTCACTTCCATTGAGAAATTTCAGCAGGAGAAAATGAAGATGTCGGGCATTAAAGAAATAATGGGTACGTTTTTCGATGCCCCATTGCTATTTTCGCCGGGAAGCAATTTTCAATACAGTAACTCCAACTACCTACTGTTGGGATATATTGCCGAAAAGGTGACCCAAAAAAGTATTTCTAACCTGTTGAGGGATGAAATTACCAGACCCCTGGGAATGAAAGCTACCGGATTTGATAGTGACCAACGAAAATCAACACATAAGGCTTTGGGTCATGAAGCTACCATCCGGAGCGACCATGATATTTCGCCCGCCAATAACATTGGATTGTTAGCCGGAGCAGGGGCAATGTACAGTACCATTGAAGATCTGATGCGTTGGGAACGTGCGATGTATGGCAACCAGATCCTAAGCGATAGTAGCAAGGAACAGATGTTCCAGCCTTATCTTAAGAATTATGGGCTGGGCTGGGAGGTGAGCAAGCGTATCGGTCGTTTGAGTTACTCGCATTCGGGTTCTATTGATGGGTTCAAGTCAAATATCCAACTGTTTCCAGAATCAGAAACGGCTATAATCTTCCTTTCAAACTATTTCAATACACCAGGACCCGAAATCTGTGCTGCCTTAGAGGCCATTGCTTTTAACGAGCCTTTCCACATGCCGTCTGAAATAAAAGCGGTTTCACTTTCGCAATCCCAGCTTAATGTTTATACCGGCGATTACCTGTTGCAGAACAAATTGAAGATGGCCATCGTTCTTGAAAGCGGAAAACTGTTAAGTAAAATTGAGGGCCAGCCCACCGTAAGCCTTAGGCCCATTGGTGCCCACAATTTCTATGTGCCCATGAACGGGGTGTACATCCGTTTCGGGATGACACCTGACGGAAGCGCTGTTTCTCTAAAGGTTATTGACGGAAAGAGAGAATTGGAGTTCAACAGAAGAAAATAGTATAAGGTTCAAAGGGTTTTCCTAGATACGATAAAAAAAGAAAAGGATGGTTTTTAACCATCCTTTTTTAATATTGGTTATGCTCCACCTCATAGAAAAAAGAGTAAGGCGAACAAAGCTAACGTACATGCGCTATATTACAAAAGCCAATATTACCTGAGCTGACTACCTTTACTTTTACCCATTGATCTTTTTTGCTAATCAGCATTAGTTTTTGCTTGCGCTTTAACTTTTCTATTAGCGGATAAGAATTACCCGGGCCTGAACGCAGGCTAAGTTCTTCAATAACTACCTCAATATTTTTGTTGCCTGCAGGGCTGGCTAAACTTTTGTTAGAGGCTATTTTTGAAGGCTTTTTGCTTTTAGGGTTAGCGGTTTTGGTAGAATAATAATCAGATGTTGATGTTGAAGAAGGAGCGCATACGCCACAGGTACCGCCGCTACTGCAGTGCGCACAACGAGAACAGTTGCGGCAGGCCGAGCAATAGGCCGATCCGGTACACCTGCCTAAAGCCTCCTCTTTGAGTTTGCTACTCGCTACGTTTTGGGCGTAATTGTACAAGGGCAGCAGAGCAATACCAATAACAGATAAAAAGTATTTCATGGTTTGTGTTTTTGATGAAGAACGAAGATAATTGCTTGGCAATTTGCCGTACTACGGTATTCCGTAAGGTTTGATTTTTCAAAGAGATTAATGGTTTATTACTCATAATTTTTCAAAAACCAATCCCTAAATTTACTGTTCCATACATATGGCAGCCCAACTATATAGCAACCCAGAAGAAGAACCTATCAAAGTCCCTCGATTTGAGGAAAAAGCAGGCTTTTATACTACCAAGCAGCGGAGCGGGGTAATGTCAAAGATAAAGGGCAAAAACTCTAAACCGGAACTATTGCTCCGTAAGGCTCTTTGGAGAAAGAACCTACGGTACCGTATACATGACAGCTCTCTGCCAGGGGCCCCAGACATTGTTATTAAAAAGTATAAACTGGCTATCTTTATAGATGGCGAGTTTTGGCATGGTTACAATTGGGAGCAGGTAAAACCAAAGCTTAAAGCAAATAAAGAATTTTGGATACCTAAAATAGAGCGAAATATGCAAAAAGACCGTATTCATAATAGGCAGCTACAAGAAATGGGTTATACGATCTTTAGGTTTTGGTCGGAGGAAGTGATCAAACATTTAGAAAGAGTTATAAATCAGATATTGTTATATATAGAAACGGCAAGAACAATTAAAATTCCTAATTTGTAAGCAAGAGGTTTTATTTACGTAGAAGTTTTAGCACAATTTATTCAATAAAATTGGTTTCGCTTATGTAATCTTCTTCAAGAACATTGTTTTGTTATTTTTTGAAAATGAAAGTATTGACATGATGAAGAAATACGATTTTTATTTGTATTATCTCTATATTGATAAGAGATAATTCATTATCAGTTTTTCCTCTAGACATTATGAGTTAATCGTTTAGAAAAAATGTAATTTTGTTCAATTATTCATTTTTTGCAGTGAATTGTCTGCTGGTGTGTTTAGCTATGATTTTGAATACGCCACGTGGATTATACCTTAATTTAACAATTCTATTAAAATATTGTAGATTTCTAAAAGATGTTAAACCCATTAAAAGAGCAGCAGCTTAAACATATAGAATTATTTGCTGGTTGTGGTGGAATGAGTCTGGGCTTAGAGGCCGCAGGTTTTGAGCTTTTTTTCGCAAATGAGTTATCCCCTATGGCCGGGGAAACGTTTGCTTACAATATGTTAGGTGAGGATTTAGCAAATTTGTCTGAAAAAAAACTGTCATCTTCTAAAGTAAAATGGATTAAGAGCCAATATCCAGAAGATAAACTAAAGTTTAGATTAAGGGAAAACCCTTTTGAAGCTACGAATGGAGAATATACTGATCTTAAAACTATAGAGGATATTAGAGGTAAGCTACTAATTGGTGATATTGACAACCTATTAACATTCTTTAATGATAACCAAAAAATTGTTGAGGAAATTCGTAATGTAGATATAGATCTGTTATCTGGAGGTCCCCCTTGTCAAAGTTTTAGTTTAGCGGGTAAACGAGAAAAGAACAATCATAAAAATTTATTACCGCTATCATTTGCAAAGATTGCAGGGCTCATACAGCCAAAAGTAGTTTTACTAGAAAATGTCAAAGGAATAACTTCTCCTTTTGATGAAGGTGGAGAAAAATACTATGCATGGTTAGAAGTTTGTAAAGCATTTGCTTTAGAAGGTTTCGTGCCTGTCTGCATGATGCTAAATTCCAAATTTTATGGAGTAGCGCAAAATAGACCTCGTTTTATTATGATCGCGTATAGGTATGATGTCTTCAGTCGTCTTTTTAGTTCAAGCAGAAAGAACCAAATTCTAATTAGTTCGAATAACTTCTACAAGCTTGTTAAAAAAAAGCACAATAATTTATCAGATATAGGTATTCATGATTTTAATTATTATGATATAGATAATGATCCCGAGTTATTTGATGGATTGCTTTTTCCAGAAATAACAAATAGGGAAGGAGATTTTGTATCCGTTTTAGAAGCAATAGGAGATATTAGACGTACTGAAATAGACTACAATGTTTCAACAATTAAGAAAGGTTATAGTGGCAAAATCAATCTTACTCTAAAAAATAAGCATCACGATGTAGTCAAAGTTCAGAATCATGAACCTAGAAATCATAATTTCGGGACTAAGGCAAGATTTCGGTTCTATCAAGTAATTAATGAATTTCAAAATGGCCTTAAAAAAGGAGCCACTGATTTATTTACGGGAAAGGAGATTGATGACGAAACCAAGGAAAGGTTAACACTTGCTTTTTTAAATTATAACTTATATTTTAAAGGGACAAATGGAGAGTTTTATAAAAAGCCTAAAACATTGAGTGAGGTAAATAATCTATTACGAACTATACCTACAAAAAAGCACTCTCAGAGAGCCCTTTTGGAATATGAGCCAGCACCTGCACAACTGACAATACCAGATGATTTATGTCATTATCACATGGAAAATCTTCGTACTTTAACAGTGCGGGAAATGGCTAGGTTTCAATCGTTTCCAGATTGGTTTGTTTTTAGGTCTAAGGTTACAACTGGTGGAGATGGAAGAAAGTTTGAAGTTCCACAATATACGCAGGTAGGGAATGCTGTTCCTCCTTTATTAGCACTATCTTTAGGGAATATGATTTCTAGAATTCTAAATGTGATGTATTATGGCAAAATATCAGAGGATTAAAGGAGGAGAAAAAAATGAGAGAACCGGAGTCCCGTTTTCTCGAATTGAACTAGAGAAGGTATACGATCTTTATATCGAAATTAACGGTAAAGGGATACATGAGAATAACCCTAAAATACATCGTCTAGCGAAAGATTTAGGTAGGACTGTACGCTCCGTCGAAAATCAGCTCTTAGGCTTTAGAATTGTGGATACTGGCACGACTGGGAGGGCCAATTATAATCGTCTGATAAAAGATATCTGGGATGATAAAAGAAAAGCTACGGAGAGTAGCATTCCAGTAAAGTTCAGCGACAAAAAAGAAGACACGCAATATGATTTCAAGTTTAAAATAAGTTCGCAATTAAAAAATATAATTGGTAAAGAACTTATTACGGATGACTACATAGCCATTTTTGAGCTCGTTAAAAATTCTTATGATGCCCATGCTAAAAAGGTTAAAGTAATTTTTGAAGAGGACAAAATAATTATACAAGATGATGGGAAAGGTATGGATATTGACGATATCCATAATAAGTGGCTGTTTGTTGCATATTCAGCAAAGAAGGAAGGCATAGAAGACAAAGAGTTTGAGGACAAAACCGACAATTCATACAGAGATAAGCTGATACCTAAAAGAAGTTTTGCTGGAGCGAAAGGAATAGGTCGGTTCTCAGCTGATAGACTTGGAGCTAGATTGAATCTTATTACAAGAAAGATTACCGAAACTTCCCCCTATTGGAATCTGACTTTTAATTGGGATGATTTTGAGCAAGATGCAGAGGATGAATTTGTCAATATTGAAGTGGACCATTCGTCTTCTGAAAATACATCTTATGAGAATTTTGATCATGGCCTTATTTTAGAAATAACAAATCTTAGATCTATATGGCCGCGAGAAAAGTTGTTGAATTTAAAATGGTCTTTGGAAAAGTTGATAAATCCTTTTTCTAACTTAGATAATCAAGATAACGATAAGACATTTCAAATTGAAATAATATCTGAGGAACAAAAACCATTAGATAACCAAATTAAAAAGCAAAATGATTTTTCTTTAAGGGACTTAGTTAATGGGCTGGTCTCAAATTTTATATTTGAGACACTTAATATAAAAACTACACAAATCCAAACAGGCGTAGAGGATAACAAAATTATTACTACACTTTATGACAGAGGGAATTTAATCTATAAAATAGAAGAAGAGAATCCCTATTATTATGTGCCTGAGAGTTCTAGAATACAGCTCTTTTATCTAAATAGATCTGCTAAAAATAATTTCACAAGGTTAATGGGAATTGAAGCTGTCAATTTTGGTTCAGTATTTCTTTTTAATAATGGCTTTAGGGTTTTTCCTATGGGTGAGCCAGGTGATGACCCATTTGGCATTGATAAAAGAAAAGCTCAAGGTCACGCAAGATTTTTAGGTACTAGAGAGTTAATTGGGAGCATTGAGGTATGGGGGCAATCCGAACACTTTCAAGAGACTTCAAGCAGAGATGGGGGGCTTATTGAAACTCCAGGAACTCAACAGTTATTCGATTTTTTTTTAGACACGCTTAAAAAATTAGAAAAATATGTACAGCCAATTTTGTGGCAAATAAAAAAAAGAACAGGAAATGAAAATGAGGAAATAGATCTTAATGCAAAGGCTGATATTATAGATTTTGTTGCTAATCTTGCTGGAAATAAAACAATCAAATTATTAGAGTATTCAAAAGAGTTTTTAAATATTCTTGAGAATAAAACTACTGATACTCCACCCGAGGTATTTTCAAATCTGAAAAAAATTGCGACAGAATTAAATGATGAAACTTTTATTAATGAAATAGATGAAAGTGAGCTTGAGTATGTTCGTATAAAGCGAGAAAAAGAAGAAGAAATACGCAAACGCTTAGAAGCTGAAAGACTTGCTCAGGAAGAACGGGAAAAAAGGCTGCTTGCAGAAAAGAAACTTAAAGAAGAAGGAGATAAAAGAAAAGAGGAAGAATATAAGCGTTTAAAGGCGGAGGAAGAAGCTAGAGAGGAAAGGGCGAAAAGGACAGCCGAAGAGCAAAGACGAAGACAGCGGGAGAGTCAAGTGCGTTTTCTGGAATCGATTAGTTCTCTAGACGTGGAAGACGTACTTAATTTAAATCATCAAATAGGAATTGATTCGAATGCGATTGAGCAGCATATTGTTAATTTTAAAAGAAAACTTGATAATGGCAAGGTTATAAGTAATGATGATATTCAGCTATTTTTAGATAAGATTACTTTTGCTAATAAAAAAATATTAGCGGTAACCAAGTTCTCCACAAGACAGAATTTTATGGCTGCTGCCAGAATTATTGAAGACGATTTGATTTCTTTTTTGAAAAACTACCTTTTAAATATTTATAAATTTCATTTAGGAAAGGATCTCGATTTGAAAGTAGTGGATGAAATCAACAATCCTTTTAGAATCAGCTTTAAACCTATTGAAATAACTATAATAGTTGATAACCTAATTAGTAATTCAAAGCGGAAGAACGCTAAATCAGTAATTTTTACATTTAGGCTTAATAGTGAAAAAGATTTGGAGGTTTGTTACACGGATGATGGAGATGGATTAGACAAGGAGCTTGAAAATTCTGAATTAATTTTTGAAAAGGGAATTACCACTACGAGAGGTTCAGGGTTAGGATTATTTCACGTTAGAAAGATAATGAACGAACTAAAAGGTTCTGTGACATTAGATAAAGCATATCAGCCGGAGAATACCGGAATTCAATTTATATTAACGTTCCCAAAATGAAACTAAAATACAATATCCTTTGGATAGAAAATGAGCATGAGTGGTTAGACCCTGCCTTAGAGTTCGTTTCAGATTTAATTGAAGAACATGGTTTTGAGCCTGTGCCAACAGTGAGATCTAAAGAAGAGGAAGTATTAGGCCTATTGGCAGAGGAGAAACCTTTTAAAGATTTTGATTTAATTTTGGTCGATTTGCAATTGGACAAAGGAGATAGAGGAAGTAATATCATTAAAAATATTCGAGATCATAAGATATTTACAGACGTAATTTTTTATTCTCAAGACACCGAAGGGATTCGACAAATTGTGAAAGATCAATGGCTTGACGGTGTATATTGCTCTAGTCGGAACAGAGCTGATTTCGAAGATAAATTTGAAAGAGTTTTTTTGACAACTATCAAAAAAATTCAACACATCAGTTCTATGAGGGGTTTAGTTCTTTCCGAGACTAGCCAGCTAGATGTTTTACTTGTAGATATTATTGGCTTATTCTTTAAAAATAGAGAAACAGAAGAAATCACTTCTTTAAAAAAATATATAGTAAAAGATCTTATATTAAGTTCCGCTAAAGATAATTTAAAGAGGGCAGAGAACATAACAAATAATATAGCAAGTGAAGATTTGCTTAATCATAAATTGTTTGATTCTTATAAAAAAATGCGTGCTGTTGGTAAAATCATTGAGAAACTAAAAAATGAAAATCTGGTTAGCAAAGATTTGTTTTTAAGAGAATACACAGAGGAGGTTATAGAGATGCGAAATGATTTGGCTCATGTAAAAGAAGAAAATGAAGGTGGGCGTAGCATATTGAAGTGTATAAAAGGAACAAGAGAGTTTAATGATGAAGAATGTGTGATAATGAGAAAAAATTTAAAAAAACATTATCAACAACTAAATTCAATTCTTTCAACTCTTTAAAGTATAAGCTTTTGTTTTATTATAGATTAATGGTTCAAATTACTTTAGCTTTCTACTTCTTATTAAACAAGGCATATAATATACCTGAACAGGTTAATATGGACAATATATAAAGAGAAGCAAAAAAATCAAACCCACATTTCCAACAAAATAGGTTTTCTATCGAAGCCGTCTTATCCTTTAATAACCAGGTCGAGGCGATTAATAGAGAAGACAACACGCCAAATAAAGCCGGTTTATACTTTTTCATTTTTTTCAATACGTGAATATGGTTTTCATATTCTTTTATTTCCTCATTTTTTTCGTTTTTTATATAGAATGAAAAGAATGATCTTTCTTCGAATGAATCAAGAGATTTTGTGGTTATTGGTATTCTCAACTTATCAAAGGGAACACTAATAAAGTAATTATCTGTTATTATAATACTTACATCGTTAGAGGAAGATTCTATTGTTAGGGTATTTTTTGATTCGTTTTTATTTGCTACAATTAGATTTAGTGTGTAAGAATTTCCGTGACGAAGAGTATAATAATATGAATGATTAGATTTATCAGTATTAAGTGCAATATTTCTCCCTTTATTATCTGTAACTCCTTCTATCTTATAGAAAAAATGATTAGTAAATGCCAAGCTTATTTTCTCAATAATTTTTCTCCAAATCTCATCTTTAGATATTGCCTTGGTTTTAAAGAAAAAAATATTATCATTAAATTGAATCTTTGCAAGATTGGTTAAATCACAAAATTTACCAAGTTTAAAATAATAATGATAGATTTCAGTCTCTGTATTGTATTCAAAATCAATAATTTCCCCCTTTCTAATAGGGATGTATTCTAGAGTTTTTCCATTTTGAAGATGTTTGAAAACTAAGATAACCTCTTTGCCAATTAATTTTCCTCTGGTTTTGGAATCTAGGTCTCCAATCCATTGATCTTGATATCTAAAATGCTCTATTGCATTTTCTGGTTTTGCTAATATTCGATAAACATCAGCTTTGTAAAGCTCTCTACTATTTGAGCTTACAGCTATATAAACTTCTTTCATCTTAAGCTAATTCTAATTCCCATCTAAATTTTTTATACTGATAGATAGAGAGGTTATCTCTATACTTTCCGTCGATATTGGTTTTATGGCTCCAATTATTGTGTGGCTGTACGGTTGCTTTTTTTTCCCACCCAGCACCCCTTAAAGACGAGCCGCTTTCGTAATCTAAAGTGTAAGTTAGGATTCTCTTCCCACCCATTGTTTTCCATATTTTTGCGCAGTTTGAAAGAAGAAAGCTAGCAGCTCCTTTAGGAGCCTCTTCGCAAATACACAAACGTGTAACCTCAAGAGTATAACCGTCCATGTAAGTTGCCGATACTGGATTTGCACAAATTGCAACCCCTATTGTTTTTCCAGTAATATTGTCGATAGCAGAAATTGCCCATTTGCCACAGTTTCTAGATGTCGGCCTATGATGTCTATGGTGTTTTAAAACAAAAGTATTTGCTTCTTTTATAGTAGTAGGTTTAGTCGAGAGGCGTGTTGACATATTTTCTTTTTCAATTTAACTGGTCGTATGATACAATAAATTATACGTATGTCTATTTTAATTAGGAATTTGAGAAAAAGCAATCTTTATTACCTTAATTTAGAATTATTCGTTGTCTATCCTTGTTTAAATTCATGTTCGTTATGGAACTTTAAGGCATCCAAATGTGGATGATCACTTGGTTTTTTTGGCAGAAATATTTTTTTTGCTTTAAACTGGCCATAATATGAGCTTGTTATCTCTTTATTGAGGATTACTGTCTTATTTTTATAATTTATAGTTAAGAATCCGAGGTCGAACAATATGTGAATGTCAGACCTTAATAATAAGCCATTCTGGATATGGTTAGTCTGATCTCCTTTATAAGGCATGATATGACACGCTTCTAAAGTGCTTACGACATCGCAGCCTGTCACGGCACATTTGTATTCGTATGCCCGTAGTAATTGGTCTCTAAATGATTTTTGCCCTCTTCTTGCCGTAATTTGTCGAGCAATTTTTGTTCTGGCATCTGCTAAATTTTGTGGGTCAAAAGCTTGGTCGTTTGCTCCAGTATCTGCTTTTTCAGCTATAGTCAAATCATCTTTTTTGGCTAACCCCAAATTGTAAAGAGCGATATCTAAGGATAAAGAAATATGATCTAAAAGCTGTTTTTCATCAATAGAGCCGAAGTAGAATTCTCTTGGGTTTTCAAAAACGTTATTATATTTTGTAGTTGGCCGTAAACCATCAACATCTATATTTAATTTAATTCCTCGTTGTTTTCTTATAACTGTATTTAATCCCTTTGGGTTCGTGATCGATTCGGCACATCCTACTAAGATCCCCCTTCCCAGAATATCGAAACACATTACAACATAAATGCCATTACTTACTTTTTGATTACGTGGCAAGATGGAAACATGTAATATGCTAGGAAAATTTGCCTGACCCTTTGAAATCTCTATTTTTAGCTTCTCCACCTTATCACTTAAATAGTTTTCTAAAGAGGTTTTTAAATTCTCTAATTCCGAAAGTACAGGTAATAGGACAGGGTCGTTGACGCTAATTCCACTACCTCGAATACCCGGATTTTTTTGTCTAAAATAAAGTAAGTTGTTAATAGAATGTATCATTAAGTGATTTTCTTTATATTTAAATTACCATAGAAGCTTTAAAAAAAGCCCTTTCTCCTTACCTCTCTAAACTCCTACTTCTTCACCAATTTATAAAACACAGGCTTTGGCCCTCTGCCTTCTTTTGCCATATCTTTCCTATCTGTTTTCTCTATTTTTTCTTTAAAAGATTTATTGAAGCGATCTATGATTTGGCTTACCGAATACTTTTCTCCATCTTCCTCTAAAATGCTATTTGCAATATCTTCTGCTAAAAACTCTTCGCCAACATTGTAGCTTAATATTGCTTTATTAATTTGCTCATTAATATCACTTGGCGTGTAGGTGGTTTCAACAGATGGACCTTCTTCTTTTCGATAGGCGATCCGTTGTTTGGTTTTTTCTGGAAGCGAATCAAAAGAGGGGATAGGATGATGAGGGTTGCCAAACTCGAAATACCTTAAGCCAAAAACCTGAGCGACTTGTTCTAAAGTATTAAGTACAATGCCTTTCTCATTTTTTAAAATACCTTCAATTACATCTTTCTTTGTCTTTACTAAATATGCAATATCAATAGATTCTAGCTTAAATCTCTTTAAGTATTTTGCTAAAATTTTTGAGTATTCTTTAGTAAGATTTATTTTATCCATAAATAGTATAAATTATTTTTCTTTTATACTTTTATTTATTATGTTTGTTTTCAGTTAATTATAGCGACAAATAGAGTAAGGCTTAGGTCTTGCTTTTTACGATGTCACTCATGATAGAAAACCGTCAATTTTCCGCATGAGCCGATCGTGGGTTCGCTTTCTATTGAATTTTGTATCTTCGTATACTATTCAATAGGGCGAACTTCATGTAAGTCTTTTGCGGAACTCAAACTTTGGTTTGAGCGGTTCTTGACGGTACCACTATCAAAAGCTTTGAAGTTCGCCTTATTGATTCCTATCAATTCGGTTTTCTCTCTTTGCTTTTGGGTACACATCGTTACATAACCAAATATTAAACGTTATGCAAACGAAAAAATTAAGCTCCGTGCTATACCCTTACCTCTGGGAGCTAGGGTACAGGTATTTCCAGTTACTCTTGTTAAAGAACGTATTCCGTTCGCCATCGTAGCTGCGGCAAGAAACCAGGCAAAATAAAAAAGCCGTAAAAGAGGCAATGTGGAGAGAGCGCACATTGGATCTAAGAGGTTCGTATTTAGCTTGGTGCCAGCCCTTAAGCTTTTTAGGCTAAAAGTTGCACATACAATGGTTTGTCGTAATACCTAAGGTAGGCATCTTTTTCTTAATAAGCAACACGGTTTACCGTAAGGGCTGGTTATTCATGATAAAATTAACTTCAGTTTTTCTTATTCCCTTAACCAAATGAACAGAAAACCAAATACTAACCACTTAAGTATACCTGGCTGTAAAAGCGGTGGTGGTTTATGGTTTTTTGCTCGCACACACAACCCGCAATTGTTTTATCCATTTGATCGGCTTTATGCTTTAAAGCCTAAAAACCCAGTTTAGCCATAAGGCTTAACTGCCGCTTTTCTCATAAAATTTAGGTTAATAGTTCTAAAGCGGCAGTTTTTATTGTATTAAACAAACCACTAAAAACTTAAAACCATTTAAAATATGTTTAAAAAAATAACGCTTTTAGGCGTACTGGCTCTGCTATGCCTAAATTTTTTAGCTATGGCTCAGGCATCCCTATCTGAAATAAAGCCCTTAAAAGTAGGTGATAAACTGCCCGATAGCTTTTGGCAACAGGAGCATAACATCTACGCGAATGGGCAAACAACAAAACAAACATTAGCGCAATACAAGGGCAAACTGCTCATTTTAGATTTTTGGGCTACATGGTGCGGCAGCTGTATTGCCAAGTTTCCACTGCTCAATAACTTGCAGCAAGCATTCGCAGGTAAAGCCAATATCCTATTAATAAACAAGGTAAAAACAGATGCCAATCAGCCTAAGGTGATACAGGTATTTGATAGGCACAACATGGGCTTACAACTAGGTACCATATTAAGCGATACCTATCTGGGCGTACTGTTTCCCCATTGGCAACTGCCACATTATGTTTGGATAGGAGCAAACGGAACATTAATAGGTATTACCAATTCTGATTTTATCAATGCAGCTAACATAGAAGCACAAACGTTAAATGCCCAAAAAGTGGAGGGCAGGCCATGAGAAAGTTATTGATGGTTTGGTGTTGCTGCTGCCTTTACTTCGGTGCACAGGCGCAATATGGCATCAAATTGAGGGATGCGGAAACCAACATGCCTATCCATACGGCTACGTTAAAGCTATTGGGTGCTAACAAGATTTTGCCAAGCAATGCCAATGGAGAAATCACATTAGATGGGTTAAGTGGCAGGCAAAGGGTAAGCGTTGCGGCAATGGGCTATCAAACTGATACGTTAATGCTCAACCTGCCATTTACACAATGGTTGCTACATCAACTTAAACCTGTAGCAACACAGTTAAATGAGGTCATCGTAAATACAGGCTATCAGCAATTGCCAAAAGAACGGGCTACGGGAAGTTTCAGCGTGGTCAATAACAAGACCTTCAACGAGCAACAGGGAGTAGATGTGCTCAGTAGGCTAGAGGGTATCACTCCGGCACTAAGTGTCGATCGCCGTACCTATGCAGGCTCCATCATGGTACGTGGATTAAGTACCATCAACGGTGATCGCTCACCACTCATCGTGGTCGATGACTTTCCCTATGCAGGGGAGCTATCCAACCTTAACCCTAACGATGTGGAAAGTGTAACGGTATTAAAGGATGCCGCCGCGGCCTCTATTTGGGGAGCGCAGGCAGGTAACGGAGTTATTGTCATTACCACAAAAAAAGGGCGGTTCAACCAAACTATGCAAATAAATGTAAGCACTGGCTTGCTCCTCAACCAAAAACCAAAACTGGCCAATTATAATAATTTGAGCAGTGCCGAAATGATCGAGGTAGAGCAGTTCCTGTTCGGCAAGGGTTTTTACAATACACAGGAAAACTCTACAGCGCGTATTCCGCTTTCGCCGGTGGTCGAGTTGCTGATTGCCAACAGGGATGGGCAATTGGGCGCCGCCGAGCTGAGCGATAGGCTCCGCATGCTTTCCGAAAAAGATATTGTACAGGAATACCGCAACCACTTTTACGGCCAGCCATGGCTGCAGCAATATCATCTAGATATAAGCGGTGGTAATGCACTGAGCAAGTGGTATCTTTTTACTGGATATAATCAAGGTAAAGATGCTCTAGGGGCATACAGTGATCGTTTGAACTTAAAATCCGATTATACCTTCAAGTTGGGCAAAAAGATGGAGCTGACTGCGGCAGCATGGCTCACCTTGCAGAACAACCAGAGCGGTAGGCTGGATTTTAGCCAGTTAACAACCAGCAATGGCCTGTTACCACCTTATACAACTTTTACAGATGCAGATGGTAATGCCCTATCGATAATGAAAAATTATAGGGAAAGCTATACAGCTCAATTGGGGCAGGGAAAATTGCTCGACTGGAAATACTATCCCTTAAATGAAGGAAATGAGGTGCTAAGTACTGGAAAGCAGATGGATGCCCTTTTTAATTTCAAGTTGAGCTATCAGCTATCAAGTGGTTTACAGTTCACGGCCAATTATAGTACACAGGTGGCCAGAAATATAACAGGCACAGATTACGGTGCTCAAAGTTACTACGTGCGTAACCTGATCAACCAATTTACACAACTGAACGGCAACGAAGTCAAACGTACCATTCCTTTGGGTGGCATTAGCCAGGAGAGTAGGGTGCTGCTCAATAACCAGAACTTGCGTACACAGCTCAATTTCAAACAGCGCTGGGCAGCGTTCGACCTAAATATACTCGTTGGTGCCGAAATGCGCAGTACCAAGCGCAACACAAAGAGCAACGGTATGTACGGCATTGATCGGGAGACCTTGCTGAGCAGCCCTGTAGATTATCAAAATGCCTATACCAATATCATTAACGGCAATAGCCAGTTCATTCCTTATCTCGCAGATGCCTTTGGCGAGGTAAACAACTATATTTCCGCTTATACAAACGGGGCATTATCTTATCAAGGTAAGTACACACTGTCTGGCAGTGTCCGCCGCGATGCATCCAACCTTTTCGGCGTAGCTACCAATAATTTATGGAATCCTTTATGGTCGCTCGGTGTTTCCTGGCTCGCAACCGAAGAAAAATGGTTAAGGTGGCAACCGTTAGGCTATCTGCGTTTGAGGCTTACCTATGGCAGTAGTGGTAATAGTGATTCTAGAAATGCGGCACTAACTACCATTACCTATACAGGTGTTTCCAACTTTACAGGTACACCCACGGCGGGCTATAACAATTATGCCAACCCAGATTTAAGGTGGGAAACGGTAAATACGCTAAACGCTGGTTTAGATAGCAAATGGTTCAACGGTAGGCTAGCACTTTCGCTAGAGTATTATCGAAAAAGGTCTTATGATCTCATCGCCTCCGACCCCATTGATTACACGGGTGGCGTAGGTTCTAGGACAAGGCGTAATGCGGCACAAATTACAGCAAGCGGTATAGATGTAGAGCTCGCTACGCAGAATACCCTAGGCGTGGTAAAATGGAACAGCAGTCTATTTGCTAACTTCTACAAGGATAGGGTAGATACCTATTACCTAAATTCGCTAACGGGCTCAAACTTTGTAAACGGAAGTAACGTAGTCACAGCGGTAGTGGGCATGCCGGTGTATGGTGCCTATGGTTACCGTTGGGGAGGGCTCAACCCACAAACGGGTAGTTCACGAGGCTATGTAGATGGTGTACTCAGCGAAGATTATGCTACACTTATCGGAAGCCGAACAACCATTCACGATCTGGCCTATGTTGGCCCTGTGTTGCCCAAGCTTACTGGCGCATTTGCCAATACTCTAAGTTACAACGGCTTTAATTTATCCTTTAGGTTTTCCTACAAGTTCGGGCATTACTACAGACGGCCTAGTCTAAATTATTCAGATTTGTACAACAGCCGAAATGGAAATAGGGAGTTTACGCAAAGGTGGCAGCAGTCCGGCGATGAGGCTTTTACCAATGTGCCAAGTATGGTATATCCCATTGCGGGCAACAGAAATTCCTTTTATAATTTCTCTGAAGCTACCTTGGTTAGTGGCGACCATATCCGTTTGCAGAACATAAGTTTAAGCTATGCCTTTGCCAAGCAGCAATGGAAGAAACTGCCCTTTCAGCAATTAACAGTTACTGGAAACCTTAACCAAGCGGGTTTAGTATGGAAACGCAATAATGAATCGCATGATCCAGATTATCCCTACAGCGAAGCTTTGAAAATGTACAGCATTAATGTTCAAATTAAATTCTAAACACATGAAATTAAGATATATCACTTTCTGGGTTTTCTTGTTAGCCTTTAGCAGCTTGTTAGGCTGCAAAAAGTTTTTAGAGGAGAAGCCAAGGTCTAACTTGGCCGTGCCGAGTAGCTTGAAAGATTTTCAGGCGCTATTAGATCAAAGCAATGTAATGAATGATTTGGATGCTGCTTCTGGCGAAGCCAGTGCCACAGATTGCTATTTAACTACGGCCAATTTTCTATCACGTACCGAATGGCAGCAACGAATGTACACCTGGCAAACCAGCGAGGTTTATGATCGCATCACCAATGAATGGGCCAATTTATACAATGTGGTCTACAGGGCAAATACGGTAATCTCTGGTATAGATGAGGTGGAATTAACTACCACTAATGCTGCCGAGTGGCGGAATGTAAAAGGACAGGCACATTTTTACAGGGGGAAAATGTTCTTATTGGGCTTAAGTATCTGGAGCAAGGCTTATCATCCCACTACCGCTGCAACTGAATTGGGCATTCCACTTAGGTTAAATGTCAATTTTAATGAAACATCTGTACGGAGCAGTCAGGCTACCTCTTACGCACAGGTTTTGGCAGATCTTACTTCAGCTGCCCAATTGCTACCCAATGTTCCCGTGCACGTAATGCGTCCTAGCAAGCCTGCAGCTTATGCGCTATTGTCTAGGCTATATTTGCAGATGGGGAATTTCGAGAAAGCTAGTTTGTATGCAGATTCTTGCTTGGCCATCAGATCAGAACTGATCGATTATAATACCTTAAATGTAGCTAGTAATTTTCCAATTGCCGCTTTTGGAAAAGAGGTGATCCATTCGAGCATGGTGCAATTGTTAAGTACCATCAATCCAAGTACAGCCCGAATAGATCCATTGTTATATGCCTCCTACTCCGATAATGACCTGCGAAAAACCGTCTTTTTTCTACGCAACAGCGATGGAACTTATAGGTTCAAGGGCAGTTATCAAGGTTCTGCCAATCTGTTTAGTGGCTTAGCTACCGATGAGATGTATTTGAACCGAGCCGAATGTAAAGCGAGGCTCGGGCAACAAGAATTAGCCTTGCAAGACCTTAATCTGTTATTAAGGAACCGTTACAAGACCGGAACATTCGTCCCCTATACATTGGCAAATACTACCGACGTATTAAAATTGGTATTGGAAGAAAGACGTAAGGAGTTATTGATGAGAAATTTGAGATGGGCAGATATCAAACGGTTAAATATACTTGGTGCAGGAATAACCTTGGAGCGAACCGTAAACGGGCAAACTTACCTGTTGCCCGCAAATTCACCTCGTTTTGCCGCACCCATACCAGAGGTAGTGATAGAGTTGAGCGGTATGCCACAAAATAAATATGATTAAACCCTCTATAACGTTATCGATCAATTGCTCTTCCTATAATTCTCTTACAGAATGTAAGATACACACAATTAATTATGCAATTTGTATCTCCCCCTTTTGGAGGGGGTAGGGGGAGGAGATAATAAAATAAACCAAAGTTTGATTAAAGTACTTAGGGGCTGAAACGCCCTTAAATAATGCTATGGCTCTACCACTTCATTTTTATAAGATTGAATTCTGTTAGTTTCAATCATGTCGGTTAACGAAGGGTTTTGGTTAATAAAATCCTGGATATCGGTATACTCTCCAGAATCAAACTGCACCAGACAAGGGATTTCGTCCCCAGGTTCGCAACCCTCAGGACTGGGTTGGCTGGAAACGTCATCCCAATTTGAAGCGGTATGGAGTCCCGTTTCATCGTTACCAGTATAACGGTATTTTAGTGTGGCAGTTTTTTTTGACGAAGTAAAAGCACTCACCATAAACACCAGCCCAAACACCACTAACAGCGTAGCTAGGCCAAATAATAATTTTTTTAAGTTTTTCATCATTTAAAGACTGCTTTGTTGCATTTGAAAAAGCAGACCAAAAAGTTTAGAGGTTAATAATAGGCAGCATTGTTTTGTACTAAGAACGTTTACACCCTCCGCATAAAAATTTAAAACTAAGCCGGTACGGGTAAAGGCCGGATAAAAGCTATGTGTTTTGCTGCACAGAACAAAGTTAGCCCGGTTTTACCATGCCTGCAGTTACAAAAAAGATTAAAAAAAGCTACGAAATCTTAACTTTTTACCAGTTGGCAATCAAATAATTGTAGCTTACGTTGAGGTAAGCAGCCACATCTTTCTTTTTCAGGTAATTAATACTTGATGCAAAATGATGTTTAAACTGTTGTAAACGCTGCGGTACAGGAAGTTCTATAATGAGAGTTCTGAGGTTAAGCTGCTGTATATATTGGTATTTAAGATGATCATATGTAACCTTTAATTCTTTGTGAAATTTATAAATTTCTTTGAGTTGGGTCATCTCAAAAACTAAAATTAAGCTAGGTTGTATAGCTTTAAAATAATGGTTCTGATTAAAAATATCGATATAAAAACAGGTATTGTAGGATATGAAATTTACAATTCGGGGCTGGCTGCGTTGTAAAGTATCATACTCTTTGAGCAGGCCTTGGGCTACATAATAAAGTGAACCCATTTCAAGCTTTATGCCTTCATTAGGTTTTACAGACACTACTTTGGCACATTGAGAAATGGCCAACCAAGCCTGGGGATGTAAGGCTCCTTGTTGCAAAAGGAAAAGTTTAAGTGCAGATAAATGTAGACTCATCATAACTTACCTCCTATTTAGATGTATAAAATAAATATTTTAAGTAACTGTGAGCGTAATCGGCAAATAAGACGAGAGGATACAGGTAGAATAAACCTAATATACTAAATTTATTGTTAAGGCTAATGACTTTCTAAAATGAAATAAGGACGAAGGATAATCCTTGGATTTGCAGGCTATTGTCTAACCCCATGGGAAACTTTTATAAAAACAGGGGTCTAGAGGCCTATCAAAAATGATTAAGCATGGGTTTACTTAGCAAGTAAATGTTGGTTCTTTAGTGACCATTTTAGTAAAGCATTGGTTTCATCGTTAAGTCTCAGTTTACGGCAAATATTATGTCGGTGATTCTTGATGGTATAAGGGCTAAGATTTAATATACTGGCTATCTCAGGAGTTGTTTTTTGCTGGGCAATCAGTCTAAGGATATTGAGTTCACTCTGGCTGATCGTCTCGTTAAGATCTGCTGCTGGTTGCGGCAGATTTTCTTTTATTTTTTTGATTGCTGGTAAAATGCCTGCATACAATCTGTTTTCATCCAAAGGTTTGATGATATAATTAAGAGGTTCAATTTCAAAAGCCCTGTTAATCATATTCATAGATTTATATGAGGTAATAAAAACGGTTTCGAAAGTATGAGATACCTTTAATTGTCTAAGTAATTCTATTCCATCCAGCTTATCGTTAAGTTCTATATCACATATGACCAGCTGTGGAATAAAATCAGGAAAAAGGTGTTCTACCTCATCAACAGAAATAGCGATTGCAATTTCAAAAGCGGAAGATATGTTTTGTACCTGTTGTTCTATAAAGCGGGCAATTACAATTTCGTCTTCTATAATTAATATGCGCATGGTTCTATCGTTTTGAGAAAGTAAAAGAATAATAAAATCCTGATGAAGTATCGATTTGTACCTGACCTTTAAGTTGTCGGGTTAAGTCTTTGATCAATGAAATACCCATAGAAGAAGAATCACTTGAAGGGTTAGTTCTTTTCCCATTATCATGGTAAGTTAATTTTACCTGATCCTGAGATAAAGAGATATTGATTTTTATTGCAGGATTGGCACTATGGCTTGCAAAAGCATGTTTGAAAGTATTGGTAAAAAGCTCGGTCAGGATCAATCCAAAAGGTAAAGATTGTTTGGGATGAAGCGAAAGTTCGCCATCGGCCTCTATGGTTATTTGTACTTGTTTTAAAGGATCATATATATTTTGCAGATGAAAGCTCAGATCCTTTGTTAAGGATACGAGTTCTATATATTGTTTTTCTGTTTCGGTGTTCAGGTGTTCATTTACCAGCATCATTGCTTTGATCCTTCCCTTCATCTCGTTAAAACCGTATTGATCTTGTGCCAGCTCTGTTCCGGGTAGCTGAAAAGAACTTAAGCCATATAGCATCTGCAGATTGTTTTTTACCCTGTGGCTTAATTCATCCATTAAAGTCTGAATATGATTACGATGGTTGATCAGTTCCTGTTGCTGTTCTTGTAACCTGTGATTGGAAGCCTGCAATTCGAGTGTACGCTCTTCTACTTTGCGTTCTACAATAATGTTATGTTCCTGATGCAGCCTGTTTAATTGCTTTAGCGTTTCTATTTTTTCATGCTCATGTTGCTTTAACTTTAGGTTGATTCCGGTTAAAAACAATATGGTAATAAGTATGATACAAGTCTGTGTAATAATAGGTGCATAAACAAAACCTTGCTCATGCAATACGGCAGTCATACTCACCAGACAAATTGCACCTAAAACAAATACGATAATGCCATAGAGTAAAAACCGTTGACTGTTATCTAATTTTTTCCACAAAGTAAAAGTGGAAATGATGTAGCTTACATGAACCACAGAAATATAAAGGTTGATCTGATTGGTTAAGTAATAATTTGAGGTTAAAATATTGTTGAGCAAACAAAGCACAGAGAAGACAGGTAAGCCGATAATGACTATGCGACTATATGAATAAAGCCGAGGACTATTTTTTCTGACTTCCAGAAAATCGACCATTAAAAGGTAAAAACTTAATATTCCCAAGTGCAAGAACACCAGCACCAGGAGCCATCCTGTTTCAGGCTGCATAGGAAATAGAATATCTATATAGGCAGCTCCTAATGAGAAACCATAAAGGCCCAAGAACAAGATAAATAGGCTTACCCATAAAAAAGGTCTATAGTGGTTTACTAACCAGGAAAGTGCCGAATAGATGAAGAGCACACATAAAGCTCCCTGTAGCCATGCATTGACAATATCTATGGTTTTTTTGTAATAAAGGCTGTTATAAGTAGTTTGTAAGGTGAAATTAAAATCGGGGGGATATTTTTTGGTATGCTTTATTTTAAATAAAAGTTGATAAGTGATGCCCCTATTAAAGGAAACATTAAACATAAAGCGACTGTCTCCGGGATAAATAGCATTTTTTTTTCTAAATGCACCAGCTTTACGATGACTTATCAGTTTTTCTCCTTCAAAGAGATAAAGTTCTACAAAGGTAAGATGAGGAAAGGTAATGCAAAAATTGCTGTAGTTTAAGCCTTGATCTGTTTTTAAAGAAGCTTTTAACCAGATAGTATGATCGGGAGAACTTATAGAAAACTGATTAAGACATTTAAGATCAGATGTCTGCCTGCGTAGGATATCTGTAGAGCTATAAATATCTAAAGAGTCTTCAACTGCATAGAAAAACGGCTTCAGCAGAATGTTTTTTTGAGCGTTTTTTTCAGATAAAAAGATCTCCTTACCCTGGCATACCGAAGATATGCCCAGCAGGATAAGAAGATAGAGCGTAAGACCTGAAACAAACTTCATGTAGCGTTAATCTATTTAAATTTTTGCCTATAGTCTGGCTTAAAAACTATAAATAAAAACTATATGTATTGGTGTGTCGGATATGTTTAGTTTATAACTACTAAATTAAAAATATTTATTTCATAATTAAAGGATAAAGACAAAACAGACCTATGGGTCTATATGATTTATAGGTATAGCCTCATAAATTTGAGTTTATAATTAACAATCTGTTCTCAGCCAATCTATCTTAACGTAATGCAGCAAAAAATAGATATATCCCAAATAAAGGAAAAACTAGAGATTGCCTGCAGCACAATCTTGTTACCCGGAGATTTTCATGCGGCATTAGTGCCCGCCATAAATGAATATACTTCCATGCTCTTCGAACTGGCAGGCATAAACAGTGAAAGCGATGAGCAGAGAACAGATATTTTTACTCATACAGGTAAAGCGATCGGTCCGTTTTGGGCCGCGGCCTGTGTGCGTGAAGTGCTAAGGACACAACGTTTCTGCAGGGGGATCTATGAGGCTGTGAAAGATTGTCTCGTTAAACAAACTACAAAACCAATACAAGTGATCTATGCGGGTACTGGTCCTCTTGCAGCCTTGGCAATTCCAACCATGATGCAATTCAGGCCCAATCAGGTACAGTTTACATTGCTGGAGATTAATCCTGTTAGCTATGCTAAACTGCAGCAGCTTTTAACCATACTTGATTTGAATGCATACGTAAAAGAATTTGTTCTGGCCGATGCTGCTACGTGGAAGGTAACAGATACAGCAGATATTGTGGTAAGCGAAACCATGAACGGTGGTTTACGCAACGAACCTCAAATAGCGATTATGCTCAATTTAGCTAGTCAACTACCCGAAAACACCCTACTTATACCTGAAGAAATAACTGTTGCTTTGGCAACACCCCGAAAAGAGAATGAACCCTTGCTTTTAAAAGAGCTGGGCAGATTTAACAAAGAAAGCTATCGTGAAATTATAGCAGGTTCAAATGCTGATAAATGGTCTTTTAAGGAGGTCGTTTATGAACCGGATGAAGAAATAGGATCTAAACTGATGCTTACAACGAATATAACCGTTTACAAAACCGATAAACTCGGTTATAACGATTGCTCATTGACATTGCCTTATAGGGTAAAAGGGGATTTCAACGAAGCCAAAACACTGAAGTTTGCTTATAAACTGAGCGAACAGACAGGATTTAATGTATATGCCGGATAGATGATGAAAATCATATAATAACTAAACTGATGAAAATTATTGTTTTTGCCAACCATCTTGCTGTTTTGCCCGCATTGGATCATTTTCAAAAATCGGGCTGGTTGCAGGCTGTAGTTTCTACAGATAAATTGCAGGGACCAAATTTTCAAATCAGAGATTATTGTGATCGGACAAATATTCCCTTTTATCAGGTAAGCAAAAAACAACTGAACGAAGATTTAGCCCATAAAATAGATTTGCAACAAGCAGATTTGGCTATCATGTTTGGTTTTTCTTACCGCATACCCGAGAAAATATTCAGTACGCCCAAGCTGGGTTTTTATAATGTACACTTTAGCTTGTTGCCTGCTTACAAAGGACCTGACCCTATATTCTGGCAGATTAAAAATGGTGAAACCACTGGCGGAATTTCCATTCATAAAGTGAATGCGGCATTTGATGAAGGCGAAGTGCTAATGCAACAGCAAATCTCTTTTATACCCGGCGAAAATTGGGGTATCTGTAATAGTCGTTATGCTGCTGTAGCACAGAATATGCTGATACAATTTACCCAAAATCTGTATAATGGAAATGAATTACCTGAGGTACAAACACAGCAAACCTCAACCTATTATAAAATGCCCGAAAGGCAAGACCTTACCATAGATTGGGAACACATGAGCGCTGGGGAAATAGAAAATCTGATAAACGCAGCAAATCCATGCTATGGAGGGGCAATTACTTATTTAAACCATCAGCCGGTAAGCATTTTGGAGGTTACGCCTGCTAATTTATCCTCAAACGGAGAATATAAATCAGGAATAATTGTTTACAGCCAGCCAGATAGCGGAATTTTTGTGGGCTGCAAGCAGGATGAGTATTTAAGAATTAACATAGTGCAAACAGCAGATGGCGTATTATCGGGATTTAAGCTGGCCGCTTTAGGTTTGCAGACAGGGCAAAGTTTTGAAACAATGGTAGTTAGTATACCTGAAACCACTTTAACATAAATCACTAAACATATATGGAAACATTTTATTCATCAATTATCTTATGGCCTTTAAATTGGGCGCCTGCAGGGTATTTGCTCTGTCAGGGACAGGAGTTGCTGGTTAATCAATATCCCGCACTCTATTCGCTCATTGGGCAAACTTATGGTGGAAGTGGGCAAAGCACATTTAAATTGCCTGATCTGCGAACTTACATTCCTGTGGGAAAGGGACAAATTCCGGGGTCTTTGAATTTAGATTTGGGAAAAACGACAGGAGAAGCTCAGCATACTTTAAATGTTAACGAAATGGCTTCACATTCGCATGCAGGAAATATAGGCGGAGTAGTTACACTTGCAGTTAGCAATGCCAATGCCGAAGCATCAATTCCTACTGCGGGTAGTTCTATTTCAGTAGCAGGAACAAGCACAGGGGGAGTTTTTGCTCCAAGACAAAACTTTGTAATGTCTGACCCTGATACTACCCTAAACCTTGGGTCTATAGGTATAAGCACACAGGGTAGTGGTGTTACAGCTGTTAACGGTGCTACAGGAGGTTCGCAAGCTCATAACAATATGCAGCCCTATTTGGTGCTAAATGCAATTATTAGTATTGACGGGCCAGTATATCCCTACTTCAATGATTAACCTTAAAAATTAGAAAATGATAGATGCATATGCAGGAGCCATTATATTATGGCCATTAAATAGAATACCAATGGACTGGCATCTTTGTGATGGCAGCTTATTAAATATTAATGAGTACCAGTTATTATACGCATTATTGGGAACAAGATACGGAGGCGATGGTAGGACAAATTTTGCCTTACCAGATTTAAGAGGCCGTGTACCCATAGGTGCAGGACAGGGGCCGGGGCTTACTTCTCGTGTACTGGCACAGACTGGTGGTGAAGGAACACATACTTTAACCCTAGCAGAAATGCCTGCTCATATTCATACCGCTACTGCTCAGGGGGCTGCAAATGTAAAAGCAGTCCTTAATGTAAGTTCAGCGAATGCCTCGCAAACTGCTGCAACAGCCAATGCCACGCTGGCAATCGCAGGCTCAGGTTCAGGCAGATCATTCAGCCCAGTGTTAAAATATGGTAATAGTGCTCCTACAGTAATCCTGAACAGTAAATCTGTAACCCTTTCTGGAGATTATATGAACACTGGAACAGGGAGTGGAGCAAGCCATAACAATGTGCAGCCTTCTTTTGCACTTAACTTTATTATATGCACAAACGGACTTTACCCGGATTTTAATCAATAATTAAAAAGAAAAAGATATTATGGAAGCTTTTATAGGTTCAATTATGCTATGGCCACTTGAAAATGTCCCTCGTGGTTGGCATGTTTGCGATGGGACAAGTTTACAAATAAGAAATTATCAGGCTTTATATTCGCTGATAGGTACAACTTATGGTGGAAATGCAAGTACTGATTTTAATTTGCCCGACCTTAGAGGGCGCGCTCCTCTTTTTGCAAACATGACTGTGCCGCAATTTCTACTTGCTACAAAAGGTGGAGAAGAAACACATGTTCTAACAAGTAATGAGATGCCTCAGCATACACATGCTGCAGGTGCAGTAACAAACCTATCTGCGCAGTTAAAAGTATCCGCACAAAATGCTTTACAACCGTTACCTGCACAGGGAGCAACTATTGCAACCAGTGGGGTAAATAACGCCGGAAGCTTTACTGCAGATGCAAACTATAACCAGGCAACCCCAAATGTGGCTCTGAATGACCAATCTGTGGTAGTTCAGTCAGTGACTGCCTCAACGAGTATTGCTGGAGCATCTGCTCCGCATAACAATATGCAGCCCTATTTGGTTATGAACTATATCATTTGCTTAGTCGGACTTTATCCTCCCAGACCTTGATAGATGAAAAATACAGGGAAGATTAATCTTTCCTGTATTCAATAGACCATTGTGGAATGTGCTGAAAAGAATAATATAACCTGAAAGAACCGAATTGGTTCAAAGTATGGAAAGAACTGATGCAAACAGGATTGGTAATGGTAGATTGGGAACTGTGGATCACAACATGATCCCATACCTTTACAGTAGTAAACAGGCACAGATCGGGTACAGAAAAAGAAAGAGAAGAAGTGGTAAACCAGGGTGTATAATGGATTTTTTCCTGTCCGCAATCAGAAAAATTATTGTTTAAATCTAAACTGAGAACAGATTTAGCAAGGACAACACGTTCTTTAAAAGATGTATTGGAAAGAATTAAATCGCTTTCATTGGAAATCTGAAGATTAGGCTCTGAATTAAAATCTGCATATAGCAAATCGATATTGATTTGTTCAGGTATGAGAATACCGTCTTTACAGATTTGCTTGGCCAGATTAGCCGTAATGGCAATTTGTGGCTCTCTATTCAAAGCTTCAAACATGGTTTCAGAGATGACCATATGAAGATTTTTAGCAGAGGGATAAGTGTAGGTAATGGCGTCTGTATGTAAAATTTCAGAAACGAAGGAATTGAAGCCCAGCTGACTAAATAAAGATTTAACGGATTTAACTGACTGGCTGCTGATATCTAATAAAGTAAGGCTTAAGCTTGCTTGAGGAAGAAGGGAAAGTACAGGCAAAATAATAGTAGCAAAAGGCCCGGTACCGGCATATAAAATATTTAATTGTTCATGAGGAAAGCGTTTAAAAAGTTCGAGAATAGCGAGGTAAGTTCCTTTGATAAAGCGTACAGTTCTGATGTGCTCCAGAGCACAGTTGGCCGCTTGTAAAGGAGATAAAGCAACCCCTCCTGTGAGGGTGGTTTCTTCATCACTATAACAGGTTTCAGGAAAAGTTAGGCTGTTTAGAAAGTCGGCATAAGCCTTTCCGGCATCGAACTCTTCGGCTTTCGTTTTAGCGTGAACAATAGAAGTAGCAATTTTAAAAAGAAAATTATTCATTTAAGCTCTAAGAAATTTTTGATAAAGTAATACTTTTAGGGCTGAAAAAGAAAAACAAACAAACTATTAATATGGTAAAACTTTACACAAGTTTATTTTTAGGAGTTTTCATAAGTTTACTGACCTTTACGGCACAGGCGCAAATCATAGAGGACTTCAGGAATATAGGTAATGGAACTCTCGTTAAAAGCTATCTAAACCCTAACACATCAAGAAAATATACCTTTACAGGGCGATTGCATGGAACAATTTATCCAGGATTAGGTCATGGAGGAGATGATTATATTATTGATACTTACGATGATTGTTTAACTACAGTACCAGGAGCTATAGCTACATCTATAGGAAGTATTAAATTAAATGAGCCCGGTTATTTAAAAATACAGAGCTTATGGGTTTTTCCTTCGAATAATTGCGAAACGGTTTCTAATTCAGGAGATATTGTATTTGTCGGTAAAAAATCTGGACAGATACAATATACTTTTACAGTGCTTGGCAGTACTCTGAACAATGTTCAAGGTGTAGAAGAAGGATTTACGCTTATCAATTTTGCAAATTATTCAGCCGCTAATACTTTTGATATAGATGAACTGGAAATCCAGTTAAAAGGCAGTTTGGTTTATGCTGCATTGGATGATATTAAATATACTTTTAGCTCTCTTACACAGGCAACAAATATAAATTTTACCTCCACTCTGCAAGCGCAAACAACGCTTGACTGGACAAATGGCACAGGAACATCGAGAGCTGTTTTCATGAAAGCAGCAGCAACAGGAAATCCTGCTTTAATTGATAATACTTCCTACACCGCGAATACTATATTTGGTTCGGGAACTCAGGTTGGATCATCAGGCTGGTATTGTGTTTATAATGGAACAGGTAGTTCTGTAACAGTCACTGGCTTAACGAGCAATACTACATACCGAGCAATGGTGGTAGAGTATAATGGAGCTTCAGGCTCACAAAAATATCAGGGAGTGTCGGGTACCAATAACCCTAATAATGTTACTACCAGTGCTGTTGTTGCAACTCCTGCTATTACCACTTCAGTAACAATACTTTCGGTTTTTTCAACCTGTTCAGGAACGGCATCTGCACCACAATCTTTTACGGTATCAGGCAGTGACTTAACCGCTAATTTAATAATAACAGCGCCTGGAGGTTTTGAGATATCAACATCATCAGCTGGTACTTATGGCTCTTCTATTAGTATGTTTCCAACGGGAGGTACAGTAAGCAATACCACCATATACATTCGTTTAAGAGCGGATATTATTGGCAGCCCTTCGGGTAATATCGCTGTAAGTTCTACCGGAGCAACCTCTAAAACTATAGCAGTTAGCGGTACTGCTAACATAACCCCGGCAACACCGTCTGCTTCAAGTAATAGTCCGGTAGTTTTGGGCACTACACTTAATTTAAGTACACCTACTGTATCGGGAGCTACATATAGTTGGACTGGCCCTAATGCTTTTACTTCGAATGTACAAAACCCAAGTATTTCCAATATAACAGCAGCATCAGCAGGTACCTATAGCGTAACTGTAACTGTGACTGGTTGTACCAGTGCAGCAGGTACAACGACTGTAGTTGTAAATGCGCCTTCTGGAATTACCCCAGATGCCAGCGGCATAGTAAGAGTTAAACAAAATGGAGCCGGAAGTAAAACCGGAGACAGCTGGACCAATGCTGCCGCCGAGCTGGCAGACGCATTGAAAGTGGCCAAGACCAATACTGCCATTAAGGAAATCTGGGTAGCAGCCGGTACTTATAAACCCAAGTACAGCCCGCAGGATGGAGCAAATTTTGGAACCGACCAGGGTAGAGATAATACTTTCTTGCTGGTAAAAGATGTAAAGATATATGGTGGTTTTGCAGGGACAGAAAATACTTTGGCTGATAGAAATTTAAACCTTACAGCCAATGCCAGTATTTTGAGTGGAGACATAGATAATAATGACGCGGTTGACGGAACGATTGTGGGAAATAATGCTTACCACGTGGTAGTAAGTTCAGGCGATGCCGGAACAGCAACTTTAAATGGTTTTACCATAAAAGGAGGCTATGCAGATGGGGCAGGAAGCTTTCAGATAAGTGGAAATTCCATAGATAAAAATTCTGGAGGTGGTATGTTGATTAATAATTCCAGCCCAGGACTAACCAATCTTACCATTACACAAAATAAAGCAGCCTACGGAGCAGGTATTTATAATTTTTTCGCTAACTCTAAAATGGAATTTGTTAAGATAAGCTATAATGGAGGCGCTATTTATGGAGGAGGGATTACGAATATTCGTTCTAGTCCAAAAATAATTAACTCCCTTATCAATAATAATAATACGTCTTTTAGAGGAGGTGCAATTTATAACATGTATGGTGAGGCAGCGCCTGAATTGACCAATGTAACAATTACGGGTAATACAACCGGACCAACAGGATCAGCTATGGATAATGATGCCTCTAATGGAGTTACAGTTAAAAATAGCATTATCTGGGGCAATACTGGCACCAATGGAATTGGAGGTAATGGAGCCACAGTTAACAACAGTATAGTGCAAGGTGTATATCCCGGGACAGCTATACTCAATGCAGACCCACAATTTACCAATGCAGCAGCAGGCGACTATACGCTATCAGCTTCAAGTCCGGCTGTAAATAAAGGAAGCAATGCCTCGTTTACCGGATTAGATGCCAATACCAAAGACCTCGCAGGAAATGCCCGTGTGTATAAATATGCTAGTGCCGGTGTGATAGATATGGGTGCTTACGAGTTACAGGCCGATGCTGCAACAGCAATTACAACGGTAACCGTACCTTCTAATGTAACTTATCGTATAGGACAACAATTAAGTTTTACCATAAAATTCAGTGGAAATGTAAATGTTACCACAACAGGAGGTATACCATTTTTAGCCTTAACGATTGGCTCAACTACACGATATGCAGCTTACGCATCAGGAAGCGGAACAACAGATCTGGTATTTACTTATACCATACAATCAGGAGATTTGGATGCGAATGGTATTGTAGTAGGAAACGCTATTGATTTAAATGGAGGAACCATAACAGACGTAGCATCTAACGCGGTGGTGCTGACATTAAATGGTGTAAGCTCAACTGCAGGGGTGCTTGTAGATGGCGTTGCACCTTCGGTAACCTCTATTGTCAGATCCTCAGGAAACCCGTCAGTAACTAAGCTTTCGCAGATTAGTTTCGATGTAAGCTTTTCAAAATCAGTAACTGGAGTGGATGCGGCGGATTTTACATTAACAACAACTGGAGGGGTTATGGGCGCTGCGGTTAGTTCAGTATCAGGAAGCGGTAGTGTTTATACTGTTACGGTAAGTACGGGAACTGGCGATGGAACCATTCGCCTCGATTTGAACAGTTCTCCAACGGGTATAAAAGATAGCGCAGGTAATGATATCGCAGGCGGATATACAGCAGGCCAGAGTTATACCATAGACAAGACTGCACCTGTAATATCAGGTGTAACCAATAGTGGGGTATACAATACCAATAAAACAATTACCTTTAATGAAGGTACCGCAACGCTGAACGGATCGGCGTTTACAAGTGGTACAACGGTAAGTGCCGAAGGTTTATATACTTTGGTGGTAACCGATGCGGCAGGTAACTACACGACAATAGCTTTCACTATAGACAAGACAGCACCTATAGTATCAGGTGTAACTAATAGTGGTCTGTACAACACTGATAAAACCATTAGCTTTAATGAAGGTACCGCAACATTGAACGGTTCGACTTTTTCAAGCGGTTCAGTAGTAAGTACAGAAGGAACTTACATTTTGGTAGTAACCGATGCGGCAGGTAATAAGACAACAGTAAGCTTTACTATCGATAAAACACCTCCAACTACCTATGTAACCTCTTTAAAACTGTCAGATGACAGCGGCCCTTCTTCAACAGACTTTATCACAAATATCGCAGCCCAAACACTATCAGGGACCTTAAGTGCCAATTTACAAACCGGAGAGATAGTATATATTTCACTGGACAATGGATCAACTTATGTAGCGGCAACAGTAGCTGTTGGTTCAAATACATTTTCTTTAAACGGGGTAACACTATCGGGCAGCAATACCTTAAAAGTATATGTAGGTGATCAGGCCGGTAACAAAGGAACAGAGCATGCTCAGGTTTATGTACTGGATACACAGGCACCGGCGGCACCGTCAACACCGGTACTGACAGCAGCAAGCGATAGCGGTGTGTCTAATTCAGATCACCTTACCAATGTAACACAGCCTACTTTTACGGGTACGGCCGAACCAGGAACAACAGTAACCTTGTATAGCGGATCTACCGTATTGGGTACCGGAATAGCAACAGGTGGAAACTGGATCATTACTTTAACATCGCCACTGGTCAATGGTACTTATAGCATTACAGCAAAGGCAACCGATTTAGCAGACAATGTTAGTTCAGCTTCTTTGGCAATAGCGATTACAATAGATACCACGAAACCTTCAGTGGCTATTACCAGCAGTATATCTACCCTTAAAAAGGACGAAACGGCTACTATAACCTTTACTTTTAGTGAAGATCCGGGAGTTAGTTTCACTGCAGGAAGTATTACCGTTACAGGGGGTACAATATCGGGGATTTCAGGCATGGGTTTCTTACGTACAGCTACATTTACACCTAATGCGAATACAGATAACGGTGCCGCAAATATTATTGTTGCAGCAGGCGCTTATACCGATGCAGCAGGAAATGAAGGATCGAAAGGAGTTTTATCTCCCGATATTGCATACGATACCAAAGCACCGGCCGTACCAACGGGTTTAACCGCAATTTTTGATAACCAGCAGAGCGTGTTGAGCTGGACAGCCAATACAGAAGCAGACTTGGCATCATACAAAATTTATGGAGGTACAAGTACCAACCCAACTAATTTATTAACTACGGTAACAAGTCCAACGGTTACTTACACGCACAGTGGACTGATCAATGGAACCACCTATTATTATCGGATAACAGCAGTAGATCAGGCTGGCAACGAAAGCACTTACAGTACAGAAGTAACGGCTATTCCAAAAGCATCGCAAACCATTACTTTTAATGCTCTTGCCGCTAAAACTTATGGCGATGCAGATTTTGATGCAGGAGCCACAACAACATCGGGCTTAACCATCAGTTACAGTTCTGATAACACAGCGGTAGCAACCATAGTTGCAGGTAAGGTACATATTGTAGGAGCCGGAACCGCTAACATCTCAGCCAGTCAGGCAGGAAATAATTTCTACAAAGCTGCAGCCGATGAGGTACAGGTTTTAACCATAAACAAAAAAACACTTACTGTTGCAGCTACAGCAGTTAACAAAGTGTACGATGGAAATACCAATGCGATGGTAAGTTTAAGCGATAACCGGGTAAACGGAGATGCATTGACTTTAACTTATGCCAACGCTACGTTTGATAATAAAAACGTGGGAAACAACAAATCAGTTGAAATAAGCGGTATCAGCATCAGCGGAACAGATGCAAATAACTATACCTTTAACACCACGGCATCGGCAACGGCCAGCATCACACCAAAAAACCTGACAGTTACCGCAACGGCAACAGATAAGGTGTATAACGGAAATACCAATGCAACGGTAAGCTTAAGCGATAACCGCATCAACGGTGACATATTGACTTTAACAAATACAAGCGCAACATTTAATAACAAAAATGTTGGAACAAACAAAGCGGTAACGGTAAGCGGTATCAGCATCAGCGGAACGGATGCCGATAATTATACTTTCAATAGCACAGCATCAGCAACAGCAAATATCACGGCAAAAGCCCTAACGGTTACCGCAACGGCCACGGATAAAGAGTACGACGGAAATGCCAACGCTATAGTAGCTTTAAGTGATGACCGCGTAAATGGTGATATACTGAGCTTGGCAAATACAAGCGCTGCGTTCGATAACAAAAACGTGGGCACCAATAAATCAGTGGAGGTATCAGGTATCAGTATTGGAGGAACAGATGCGGTGAATTATACCTTTAACACCACGGCATCGGCTACGGCTAACATTACCGCAAAAGCCTTAACGGTTACCGTTACAGCAAACAACAAAATTTACGATGGAAATACCAATGCTATAGTAGCTTTAAGTGATAACCGTGTAAACGGAGATATACTGACCCTGGCAAATACCAATGCCACATTCAACAACAAGAATGTTGGTACAAATAAGCCGGTAAGCGTAAGCGGTATCAGCATCAGCGGAGCAGATGCTATAAACTATACCTTTAATACCACGGCATCGGCTACAGCAAACATTACCGCAAAAAACCTGACCATTACCGCAACAGCAACGGATAAGGTGTACGATGGAAATACCAATGCAACGGTAAGCTTAAGCGATAACCGTTTAACAGGCGATGTACTGACTTTAGCAAATACAGCAGCCACATTCGATAATAAGAACGTAGGAACCAACAAAGCGGTAAGTGTAAGCGGTATCAGTATTAGCGGTACAGATGCAGGAAACTACACATTCAATAATACTGCGGCTACAACAGCGGGTATCACTCCGGCTAAACTCAGCTATGTGGCCTCGCCGGCAACAAAAGTCTATGGAGATGCAAACCCAACATTAACAGGAACGATTACAGGTTTTGCAACAGGAGACGACCAGGCCAATGCCACTACCGGAACCCCGAGCTTTGGCACAGTGGCCAACAATGCCAGCAGTACAGGCAGCTATGCGATTACCGGCAGCGGCCTAACGGCACAGAACTATACCTTAGAGCAGGCAACGGGCAATGCAGCGGCATTGACCATAACAGCCCGCCCGGTTACCATCAAGGCAGATGCGAAAGCCAAGACCTACGGAGATAACGATCCAGCATTAAGCTATCAGATTACATCTGGAAATCTGGTAAACGGAGATACCTTTACAGGTGCGCTGCTACGCGATAACGGACAGAATGCAGGTAGCTATACGATCAAACAGGGAACGGTTGCCCTGAGCAATAACTATAACCTGAGCTACCAACCGGCAAACCTGATAATCAATAAGGCATTGTTAACCGTTACAGCAAACAACAGCTCACGCTGCTACGGAACAAATAACCCGGCATTCAGTGTAAGCTACAGCGGGTTTAAATACAGCGACAATGAAAACGGCCTGACGACCAAACCAACAGTGAGTACCATCGCCAATGCAGGCAGTGTTGCTGGTAATTACGAGCTGGTGCCATCCGGAGGCGCATCCGCCAACTATGATTTCAGCTATGTAAAAGGAACCTTGACGGTAAACCCATTACCGGTAAATACTATTGTGAGTGACAAAGGTACGAGCATCAGTAAAGGAGAAACAGCGGTACTTAGGGTAAACAGCGATAATGGAACAGGTTACAGCTGGACCACGGCGAATGGTATCATCAGCGGTCAGAGCAGTGCTGTGTTAACGGTACGTCCAATGGAAACCACTACCTATACCGTAACTGTAAAAAATGCTACGGGTTGTGAAAGCACCTCAACCATCACTATAGAAGTAAAAGAAGACTACATGGTGCAGGCCGAGAATTTCATCACACCAAATGGCGATGGGGTAAACGATACCTGGGTAATCAAGAACATAGATGCTTATCCAAACCATACGCTTTCAATCTATGACAGATCAGGAAAGGAACTGTACAAGGTACGAAACTACAAAAACGATTGGGACGGGACCTTTAACGGATCACCGTTGGCCGAAGGAACGTATTACTATATTATCCGCTTCGACCAGAACCCAGCCAACCTCGGTGCTAAAGTTGCAAAAGGATTTATAACGATAGTAAGAAGTAAATAAAAAGTTAAAAAAAAGTAGAAACTCAGGTGTCTGTAAAAAAGATGCCTGAGTTTATAACAAATGAGATATTAAGTTAATTAATAAATTTATTTAGTAATTTTTAAATAAAAATTTACTTATTCAATATTTCAGATACCATACAAAGAAACAAAAGATGAAAAGATATATACCTCTACTACTGCTGAGCATCATGGTGGGAACTACCAGAGCACAGTTGAGTCCACTAAAAAGCCAATACTATCAAAATGAATATTTGGTAAATCCGGCAATGGCAGGAAACCATGGCAGAGCAGAAATGTTTCTGAATTATTCAAACCAGTGGAACAAAATAGACGGGGCACCAGTAATGGCTTCTTTCTCAGGAGTACTTCCGCTAAATGATAGAGCTACAGTAGGTGTAAACCTTATTAATGATAAAAGTGGGCTGATCCGAAAAACGCAAGCTAGGGGAAGCTTTTCGTATAAAGTGCCTTTTGCCGAAGATCATGCCCTACGTTTTGGGGTATCTATGAGCTGGTCGCAAGATCGTTTGGATTACGGCCGGGCAACATCCAGCGGCCTCAATGATAGTGAACTGGCTAAATACAATGACAGAGAGAATTATATAGACGGCAATTTTGGTGTAACCTATCAAATTAGGAACTTGGAAGCCCAGTTCAGCTATCTGAGCCTGAATGAAAAGCGTTACAGTAAAATATCCACAGTAGATTACGCAACTTTTTACAGTTCCTTAAGCTACAAAATCAACTTCGATGACAGCTTTGGTGTAAAACCGATGTTGGTTTACCGCGGCGTAAAAAACTACGATAACCAATGGGATGTGGCAGGCGAGTGGAACGCCGATCAATTGCGTTTTTATACCATGTACCACAGCAACAAGAGTTTTACAGGTGGTATGGGCTATTTAGATAAAAGTGGACTGATGATCTCAGCCATGTACAACTCAGAACCCTCAAACCTGAGAGGCCTAAGTGGAGGTATCTTTGATGTAGTGCTTGGATACAAGATTGGTAAATAAAGCTATAAACGCCCCGTTGTGTTTTAATACTGGGTTTAATCTAAATGCAGATTAAACCCAGTTTTCCTTACGAATTTCATAAACCACATTCATTCTCGAAGGTTCACCAAAATAAGCAACTTCCTGCTCCGCAATTTTTTGCGCACCTAATCTTTCCATAGCAATTTGTGAGCGGATGTTCTGTGCACCTACATGAAAATAAACCACATCAACATGGTTAAAAATATAGTTTAGCATGAGCCTTTTTACTTGATGGTTTATGCCTTTGCCCCAATATTTTGTAGTATAAAAAGTATAACCTATCAACAGACTATTATCTGCCGGATTGTAATCATAGAAACGAGTGCTGCCAATAAATTCATTTGAGCTTTTATCGATTATCTTAAAAGCACCACCACTTTGTAACGCCCCTTTAAAAAAATTAGCAAATACCTCTTTCTTCCATCGATCCTTATTCGGATGTTGCTCCCATATTTTCGGGTCAGCAGCTACATTGTAAAGCGCATCAAAATCATCTGTTGCTAAAGGCGATAATATGATATGCTCAGTTTCTAAAGTAGGTTGTATTGAAAAGTTCATGCTCTATAAATGAATAATCAGTTAAGATGTTTTCGAATGTAACAAATATGCTTATTCCTCATTGAAAAAATTAAAATAATTAGCGATAGGAATATCAGATAGATGCTAACCTTTAATTTACATGCCTATAAACAACAATAATTAGTAATTTAGCCGCTATGGAAGAAATTAACTGGAGCGATTTTGAGAAAGTAGAATTAAGAGTAGGTACTATCCTCGAAGCCTTTGAGTTTCCTGAAGCAAGACGCCCGGCTTATAAAGTGCGTGTAGATTTCGGAGAATTGGGCATTAAAATGAGCAGTGCACAGATTACCAAGCATTATACCCCAGCAACTTTGGTAGGTAGGCAGATTATAGGTGTTGTAAATTTTCCGAAAAAACAGATTGGTAAGTTTATGAGTGAGTTTTTGGTTACCGGATTTGCCGATGAAAATGGAGATATTGTCCTAAGTACTGTCGATAAAAAAGTGCCTAATGGCACTAAACTTATTTAAGAAATTTAACAGATCTGAAGTGAGCTTTTATAATTTTGAAGATGCCCTCAATCCTGAGGCAGAAGATGAACATTATATGCGAATGGCGCTTAATGAAGCCCAAAAAGCATTGTCTTTAGATGAAATACCTATAGGCGCAGTAGTGGTTTGCAAAGGAAAGGTAATCGGCAGAGGACATAACCTTACCCAACAACTAAATGATGTAACCGCTCATGCCGAAATGCAGGCCTTTACGGCAGCAGCGCAAACCTTGGGCGGAAAATATCTTAAAGACTGTACCTTATATGTAACTATTGAGCCCTGTGTAATGTGCGCTGGTGCTAGTTATTGGACACAGATTAGCCGCATAGTATATGGCGCAAGCGAAGAGAAACGGGGTTTTACCCAAATAAAGCAAAACCTTTTACACCCCAAAACGTTATTAAAAAGTGGGGTTTTAGCGGAAGAGTGTGCTAACCTGATGCGCAGCTTCTTTGCCAAAAAACGAGATTAAAGTTGACAAACTTTTGAATAAAACTTAACGTTGTGCTCTTATATTTGTATAGAAACAATTTTTAACTTTAAATAAAAAATTATGGCTTTTGAATTACCTGCGTTATCATACGCAACCGATGCATTAGAACCGCATATTGATAAAATGACCATGGAAATCCACCATGGCAAACATCATCAGGCTTATGTTACCAATCTTAACAAAGCTTTAGAGGGCAAGCCAGAAGCAAATGCAAATCTTGATGATATCATCAAAAATATTTCTAAATACCCTGCTGCAGTACGCAATAATGGCGGTGGTCACTATAACCATACCTTATTCTGGACCGTGTTAGGCCCTAATAAAGGCGGAGAACCAACAGGCGATTTAGCAAAAGCAATTAATGAGGCTTTTGGATCTTTTGCTGATTTTAAAACTAAAATTCAGGATGCAGGTGCTACCCGTTTCGGGTCAGGATGGGCATGGCTTTCTGTAGGTGCAGATAAAAAATTATTTATTTCCTCTACGCCTAATCAGGATAATCCTTTAATGGATGTTGCTGAGCAAAAAGGAACACCTATTTTTGGTATCGACGTTTGGGAGCATGCATATTACTTAAAATATCAGAACAAACGTCCTGATTATTTAGCTGCAATATGGAATGTAGTAAACTGGGATGCAGTAGCTGAGCGTTACAAAAAAGCAATGTCTTAATCCAAAATAAGATAAAAGCAAAGAGCGGACACATAAGTGCCCGCTCTTTGCTTTTAATAAACCCACTCTATCAAACAAAATGCAGGCAGATAAAAATAAATACTTAAATTGGCTAAAATTTTAGCGATGAGAAAGAGATTATTTTATCTGTTGATGTTTTTTGCGGTTTTTACCGTTCAGGCAAATGCCCAAAATAAAATACCGGGGCCTGATGAGCTGGCGAAGAAAAATGTGGATGAACTGGAAAAGCGTTTAAATTTAAGTTCTACACAAAAAAGTGTAATCTATAACTATGCTTTTAATTTAGCTAAAGAACAGGTTGCCTTAATTAAAAAACAACAGGCAAGCGGCTATAATGATGAAGAAATGGCCAAATTCTATCGCATTAATAACGAAACCAATAAAAGTATCAAGGCGGTATTAAAAACAGAGCAAATTGCTGAATTTGACAAAATTATTGAAGAGCGCCTGAGTGGAGAAACTCCTGATAAGAAAAAGAAGAAACGTAAAAAAGGAGAAGAAGAAGAAAAAGTAGTGGGTATTGAAGGATTAAAATCTACGGGTGTAAATCTGTAGACGGTCTGATTTTATACATAAATTTTAAGCCTTTTGAACAATTCAAAAGGCTTTTTTGCTGATAAATAAAAGCATTTACAAAAAGAAGATGTTCAAAAAAGTTAGAACTCGTTTTTAGATGAATTCATGTATTACATAATATATTAAAAAAATCAGCGAAAATTCTTTCATAAAATGTATCTTTGCAACCCGACAAGACAGTCGGGATTTTTCATTTCATAGCAGAGGAATTCTCCTGGCTATTTGTCAGTTAGACAATCATTTAGACTTTTTTACCCACATGCCTAAAGACACTTCCATTAGTTCAGTATTGATTATCGGATCTGGCCCTATTATTATTGGTCAGGCCTGCGAGTTTGATTATTCAGGATCTCAGGCAGCCTTATCTTTAAAAGAAGAAGGAATTAAGGTTTCCATTATCAATTCAAATCCGGCTACCATTATGACCGATAAAGTTATTGGTGACCACGTTTATCTGAAACCCTTAACTGTTGATTCAATTGAAGAAATTTTGATTGAACACAAAAACAACCCGGAACTACCAACTATTGATGCCGTTTTACCTACAATGGGCGGACAAACTGCATTAAATCTTTGTGTAGAGGCTGAGGAACGGGGCTTATGGAAAGCACACAACGTACGTATTATAGGTGTAGATGTTGCTGCCATTGATAAAACTGAGAACAGGGAATCTTTCCGTCAGTTAATGGTTGATATTGGTGTGGGCGTAGCACATTCTAAAATTGCCAATTCCTTTTTAGAAGGAAAAGAAGCCGCCCAAGAAATAGGTTTCCCGTTGGTAATTCGTCCTTCATATACCTTAGGAGGCTCAGGCGGCGGTTTTGTCCATAAAAAAGAAGATTTTGATGCAGCTTTAAAACGCGGCTTAGAAGCTTCTCCTACCCATGAGGTATTGGTAGAGCAGGCTGTTTTAGGGTGGAAAGAATATGAGCTAGAACTTTTAAGAGATAGCAATGACAACGTAATTATCATTTGCTCTATCGAGAACTTCGACCCTATGGGCATTCACACCGGAGACTCGATTACTGTGGCTCCTGCAATGACCTTATCAGATCGTTGCTACCAGGAAATGCGTAATCAGGCTATTAAGATGATGCGTGCCATTGGTAACTTTGCCGGAGGATGTAACGTACAGTTCTCGGTAAACCCAGCCAATGATGAGATCATTGCGATAGAAATCAATCCACGTGTATCACGTTCATCAGCGCTTGCAAGTAAGGCAACGGGTTATCCTATTGCTAAGATTGCCGCTAAATTAGCTATTGGATATAATCTAGATGAGATTGAAAACCAGATCACCAAAACAACCTCAGCATATTTTGAACCTACTTTAGATTATGTTATCGTAAAAATCCCTCGCTGGAATTTTGATAAATTTAAAGGAGCTAATCCTGAATTAGGCTTGCAAATGAAAGCCGTGGGAGAGGTAATGTCTATAGGTCGCAACTTTACCGAGGCATTACAAAAAGCTTGTCAGAGTTTAGAAATAGGCAGGGCGGGGATTGGTGCAGATGGACGTCAGAAGCGCAATATCGAAGAAATTATGCATGGCTTAGAGCATCCGAGCTGGAACCGTTTATTCCTGATCAAAGATGCAATGAGTATGGGCGTGCCTTTAGAATCTATCCGTAAAGCAACCAAGATAGACAAATGGTTTTTAGTACAGATACAAGAGCTGGTAGCTTTAGAAACAGAGTTAAAGCGTTATAACCTGAGCAATATTCCTAGAGATTTTTTCTTTACACTTAAGCAAAAAGGATTTTCAGATATACAAATTGCTTATATTTTAGGTAACGTAACCGAAGACGAAGTTTACCAACGTCGTAAAGAATTGGGCCTTACCCGTGCGTACAAAATGGTAGATACCTGTGCAGCTGAATTCCCTGCACAAACACCTTATTTCTACTCTACATTTGAAGAAGCACCTCAGCAAATCACAGCAAACGGAGTACAGGTACAAGGAAACAATTACGGTACAAACGAATCAATTCCTTCAGATAAAAAGAAAGTTATTGTATTGGGTTCTGGACCAAACCGCATAGGTCAAGGTATAGAATTCGATTATTCATGTGTGCATGGTCTGTTAGCAGCTAAAGAAACAGGCTTTGAAGCGATCATGATCAACTGTAATCCTGAAACTGTTTCTACAGATTTTAACATGGCCGATAAGCTTTATTTCGAGCCTGTTTTCTGGGAGCATGTGCGTGAGATTATAGATTTAGAAAAACCAGTAGGTGTTATTGTTCAGTTAGGTGGACAAACGGCACTTAAAATGGCTGAAAAGCTACATGAGAACAATATCCCTATCATCGGTACTTCTTTTGAAAATATGGATATTGCTGAAGATCGTGGAAGTTTCTCTGATTTATTGAAAGAGTTAGATATTCCTTATCCTAAATACGGTGTGGCTGAAAATGCGGAAGAAGCAATTAAAGTAGCTAACGAAGTAGGTTATCCAGTATTGGTACGTCCTAGTTATGTATTAGGTGGGCAAGGTATGAGCATTGTGATCAATGATGAGGACCTGGAAAAAGCTGTAGTAAAACTATTAGGAGATCTGCCGGGCAACCGTGTACTGATCGATCACTTCTTAGACAGAGCAGAAGAAACCGAATCAGATTCTATCTGTGACGGAGAAGATGTACATATTATTGGTTTAATGGAGCATATTGAGCCTGCTGGCATCCACTCTGGAGATTCAAGTGCAGTATTACCTCCTTACAGCTTGTCTGATAAAGTAATAGCAGATATGGAGCAATACTCTAAGAAAATAGCCAAAGCGTTAAATGTACGAGGCTTATTAAATATACAGTTTGCGGTTAAAGACGAAAAAGTATATGTGATAGAAGCCAACCCACGTGCATCACGTACCGTACCTTTCATTGCTAAAGCTTACGATGTGCCTTACATCAATATTGCGGCTAAAGTAATGCTAGGTGTAAATAAATTGAAAGACTTTACCATCGAGCGCAAGCTAAAAGGATTTGCGATTAAAGAGCCGGTATTCTCTTTCGAAAAATTCCCTGAGGTGCCTAAAGAATTAGGGCCGGAAATGAAATCAACAGGAGAAGCGATCCTCTTTATTAAAGATCTGGAAGATCCTTATTTCAGACATCTGAATAAAGTAAAATCGATGTATCTGTCGCAATAAAAATAACGGGGTTGTCCAAAAAGGTCTGCCGTCACTCTATTCCGATAGCTATTGGAATTATTTCAGGATCTCTTTGTAGAGTTACTACAAGATGTTTCAGATTCTGAAACAAGTTCAGAATGACGAATCTGAAAACTTTTTGGACAGCCCCGTTTGCTACAACCTTGTTTACAAAAAATCCCGTTTGGCAACGCCAAACGGGATTTTTTCATGCACCAAATAAAAATTACTGGTGCTTAATTACCTGTATATTTAAACCTCTTTCATCTGCAGCCGGATTGCTGTAAACCCCGCCTGCAAAGATGGTATAGACATTTCCAATCTCAATTTTCACATCATCACTCTCGGCTTTAACCGTTCCCGTTGAGTTTTCTTTTAAATTAAATTTTATTGTGCCCGCATCTACGGCTGTGTAAGTTCCATAACCTTTATAAGGGATATTACTGCTGATGGCGCTGGTTTTATCTTTAACAAAGAGATCAAGAGCCGGAGCATTTAATGACAGGTTAATAAAACGTACATAAGCTTTTTTAATATCTAAATTAGAAAGATTATCAACCACCGTAAGCAATTCAAACTGGTTAGCTTTTCCTAAAAGATAATAGCTGGTTAATACATCCTGCTGTAGGTTAAGGCCAGACTTACTGAAAGCATCCTGAGATTCTCCAGCTACTTTGAACTTAATGTCATAAGTTCCAACAGGGTACTGGGTATTCTTGATACCACCACCGTAAGGAATGGCTACACTATTCGCTTTATTACCGTTGTAATAAATGTCGTACGTTAAAAATGTAGGAGAAGCGTTATAAATTCTTAATACTCCGGCAGTGGGAGCAGGGTCGTTTTTGCTTTTACAGCCAAAGCTTAGGGCCATTACGGCAAAAGCCATAAATAAAGTAAACGGTTTAAGCATTTTGTAGAAGTTGATATTCATGCGCAGTAAAAATTAAAAAAATCAAGCAAATCTAACTACTTAATTTTATTTAGAATACAAATATGGCTTTTATCTTAAAAAGAGTGATGTTAAACTTTGTTAAAAGCACAAAGATTCGTCAAAAAAGCAGTTGATTTTGGTAAAAAAATAAGAAAATTATTGCACAATCCAATTTTTATTTAAACCTTTGCAGCACAATAATTTTCAACAGTAAAATGAGCAAACATATTTTTCATAAATTATCTGTTCTTGAGGCAAAAAACATTGCTTCAAACAGCTATTTTATTGAGCGTTTGCGCCCCGTTTTTTACATTACCACAAGCCGGCAAATCTTTACGCCGCGTATTTAAGTTTACCCTTTTCCCGGAACTTATACCATGAGGAATTGATCCTCACTAAAAACCCAATTAACAAAATACTCTTATTTTTTTCGTTAGAATATTAATGAATCTAAACGATTTTATAGTGCAGGTGGCCTTACCTGAACATCGTGTATTTGCAGAAGAAATCGTAACCGAGATGGCCGAATCTGCAAAAGCCAGAGGTACAGGTATTGCAAAACGCTCACCAGAATACGTGGCTAATAAAATGCAAGAGGGAAAATCCGTAATCGCATTTCAT
This sequence comes from Pedobacter montanisoli, assembly GCF_022809115.1. Taxonomy (GTDB): domain Bacteria; phylum Bacteroidota; class Bacteroidia; order Sphingobacteriales; family Sphingobacteriaceae; genus Pedobacter; species Pedobacter montanisoli. The sequence goes on from NZ_JALGBH010000001.1 coordinate 924,992, forward strand.
AAAGATGGAACCTGGGCAGGTTTCTGCTATATAGAAACCTGGAGCCATGGGCAGTTTGTTGCAAACTCTGGGCTGATTGTAAGCCCTAAATTCCGTAAAGCCGGACTGGCAAAAGCCATTAAGGAGGAAATCTTTAGCCTATCAAGAAAACTGTATCCAAAAGCTAAAATATTTGGCCTAACTACAGGTTTGGCAGTAATGAAGATCAATTCTGATTTGGGTTACGAACCGGTTACCTATTCTGAGCTTACGCAGGATGAAGATTTTTGGAAAGGATGCCAGAGCTGCGTAAACTTCGAGATATTGAAGATGAAAGACCGTAAAAACTGTATGTGTACGGCAATGCTTTATGATCCGGCAGAGAAGAAACATGAAGCAGCCAAAATTTTCGCAGAAGAACTTCAAAAGAAACCTAAACTTTATGAACGTTTTATGCGTATTAAACAAAGACTGATTTTGAAACAAAGAACCGGTCTTAAATCATTAATTGTTTTGTTTACCCTAATATTTGATAAATAAATGAAAAAGAAAGTTGTTTTAGCATTTAGCGGCGGCTTAGATACCTCATTTTGCTGTATTTATCTGGCAAAAGACAGAGGTTTGGAAGTACATTCTGTTGTAGTTAACACGGGAGGATTCTCTGAAGAAGAACTACTTGAAATAGAGAAGAAAGCCTATAGTTTAGGAGTAGCTTCGCACGCTGCGGTAGATGAAACAGAGAACTATTACAACGATAGTATCAAATATCTGGTTTACGGAAATGTACTTAAAAATGCAACTTATCCTCTTTCGGTAAGCGCAGAACGTGTTTGTCAGGCAACGGCTATTGCAAATTATGTTAAAAAGATTGGTGCAGATTATGTTGCACATGGCAGTACCGGAGCAGGTAATGATCAGGTACGTTTTGACATGATTTTTAATATTTTAATTCCTGGGGTAGAGATCATTACTCCAATCAGGGATTTAAAATTATCCCGTGAAGCAGAAATAGAATATCTGGCTAAACATGGTGTAGAGTACAGTGCAGAAAAAGCAAAATATTCAATTAACAAGGGTTTGTGGGGTACATCGGTTGGTGGAGTAGAAACACTAACCTCAAACCAAACTTTGCCTGAAAGTGCGTGGCCTACACAGGTTACTGAAACAGAAGGCCGTAAAGTTGAACTGACTTTTGAAAAAGGCGAACTGACAGCAATTGATGGCGAGAAAATGGGCCCGGTTAAAGTAATTCAGAAATTACAGGCCATTGCTCAGCCTTATGGCGTAGGCAGAGATATACATGTCGGAGATACCATTATAGGCATTAAAGGACGTGTAGGTTTTGAAGCCGCAGCACCCGTGGTCATTATCAAAGCGCATCATACTTTAGAGAAACATACTTTAACCAAATGGCAGTTAAGCTGGAAAGAAAACTTGGCCTCTTTCTACGGGAACTGGTTGCACGAAGGTCAGTTTCATGATCCGGTTATGAGAGATATTGAAGCTTTTTTAACTTCTACACAGAAAACTGTTAGTGGTAAAGTGTTTGTAGAACTGCTTCCTTACCGTTTCCATATCATCGGTATAGAATCTGATCACGATTTGATGAGCAATAAATTTGGTAGTTACGGAGAAATGAACAATACCTGGTCTGGCGAAGACGTAAAAGGTTTTTCTAAGATTTTCGGGAATCAAGTAACAATATGGCATAAAGTAAATGGGAAGTAAGGAAGTTAAGAATTTAAAGTAAAAAGCTTTATGCAGAATTACAAAGACTTATTGGTATGGCAAAAGGCGCATCGTTTTACATTAAAAATGTATGCGGTTGTTTCGGCTTTCCCAAAGGAGGAAACATACAATTTAACGAGTCAAATTAAAAGGTCTGCATCATCTATTGGAAGCAATATTGCCGAAGGATGTGGTAGGTTTACATCAAAAAATTTGGCAAGCTTTTTACAAATTGCTTTGGGCTCTACCCACGAGTTAGAATATCAATTACTATTATCAAAGGATTTAAAATTCATTGATGAAGAATTATTTATAGAATTAGAGAAAGAAGTAGGCGAAATTAAGGCAATGTTAATTTCGTTAATCAAGAAGGTTAGACTAGCACCCTGACTTTTAACTTTAAACATTCAACTTTTTAACTTATGATTAAAGCAGGTATTATAGGAGGGGCAGGATATACAGGCGGAGAAATGTTGCGTATTCTCATCAATCATCCGCAAGTTGAGCTTGTTTTTATAAACAGTAGCAGTAATGCCGGAAACTTAGTTTCCGATGTACATACAGATTTAGTAGGCGATACAGATTTGAAATTTACAGATGAAATAGTTCAGGATATTGATGTACTTTTTCTTTGTGTAGGTCATGGCGATGCCCGAAAATTTTTGGAAGCTAATCCTATTGACGAACAGATCAAAATTATAGACTTATCGCAAGACTTTAGGTTAAGTCGTAATTCATCAATTGAAAATCGTCAATTCATTTACGGTCTTCCTGAACTGAATAGAGAAGCTATAAAATCGGCACAGAATATTGCTAATCCGGGTTGTTTTGCTACATGTATAGAACTGGGTTTATTACCACTTGCTAAAGCAGGTTTATTACAGTCAGAAGTTCATATCAACGCTACAACAGGTTCTACAGGAGCCGGACAAAGTTTAAGTAAAACATCTCACTTCAGCTGGCGCAACAATAACTTATCGGCTTATAAAGCATTTGAACATCAACATTTAAATGAAATAAGCGAAAGTTTAAAGCAATTGCAGGGAGAGCTTAATTATGCATTGAATTTTATACCTCAACGAGGTGATTTTGCAAGAGGTATTTTAGCCGCAATGTACATTGACAGTAACTTAACAGAAGAAGAAGCTTATCATCTGTATGAAACGTATTATGCTAATCATGCCTTTACGCATGTAAGCCGGAAAAATATCGACCTCAAACAAGTTGTAAACACCAATAAGTGTTTGGTACATATAGAAAAACATGGTAACAAGTTATTGATCATAAGTATTATAGACAATCTGTTAAAGGGAGCCAGCGGACAGGCCGTTCAAAATATGAATTTGCTGTTTGGTTTGGAAGAAACAGCAGGACTGAAATTGAAAGCGGTTGGGTTTTAGTTAATAACAACTTATAACTTTTAAGAAATGAATTTATTTGACGTTTATCCATTAAACGATATAGAAATAGTAAAAGCATCGGGCAGTTATGTTTGGGATGCTGAAGACAAAAAATATTTAGACCTGTATGGTGGACATGCTGTAATTAGTATCGGACACACCCATCCACATTATGTAAGCCGTTTAACCAGTCAGTTAAATAAAGTAGGATTTTATTCTAATTCGGTTAAAATTGCTGTTCAGGTACAGTTAGCAGAGCTACTAGGTAAAGTATCAGGCAAAACAGATTATCAATTGTTCTTGTGTAATTCTGGAGCAGAAGCTAATGAAAATGCATTAAAACTGGCATCTTTCTACAACGGGAGGAAGAAAGTAATTGCTTTTAAAGGTGCCTTTCATGGCAGAACTTCTCTTGCTGTCGCAGCAACAGATAACCCTAAGATTGTAGCTCCGGTAAATGAAACAGGAAATGTAATCTTTTTGCCTCATAATGATGAACAGGCTTTAGAAGATACTTTTAAAGCACAAGGTCATGAGATCTCGGCAGTAATTATTGAGGGTATTCAGGGTGTAGGAGGTATTAAAGAAGCTTCAAAATCTTTTTTACAAAAAATACGTTCACTTTGTGATCAGTACAATGCCGTTTATATTGCAGATAGCGTACAATGTGGTTACGGCAGAACAGGCTTATTCTATTCACATGATTGGGCTGGTATAAATGCAGATGTTTATACTATGGCCAAAGGTATGGGTAACGGATTCCCAGTTGCGGGCATTTCTATTGCACCAAAATTTAAGCCTTGGCATGGAGAATTGGGAACTACCTTTGGTGGAAACCATCTGGCATGTGCAGCAGCCCTTGCTGTTCTGGAAACAATTGAACAAGAAAATTTGTTAGAAAATGCCAGGAATATAGGAGATTACCTTATTTCAGAATTGAAAAAATTTGAGCAGGTTACAGCAATACGAGGCAGAGGTTTAATGATTGGCATTGACTTGCCTGAAGAGCTTTCTCATGTAAAGAAAGAGTTATTGTTTAAGCACCATATTTTTACAGGTGAGGCTAAACCTAATGTTATCCGTTTATTGCCTGCTTTAAACCTGGATAAAACTCATGCCGACGAGTTTTTAACAGCTTTTGGCAAACTGGTTAAATAATTATAGTTCACAATTTAAAATCTCTATAGGAGCAATCGGAGTATGAACCTTTTCACGTCCGTTCATGATGTTACAGACATCAAACAATTGGTAGCCGATGCATTGGCTTTGAAAGCAAATCCATATGCGCATAACACATTGGGTAAGAACAAGACTTTAGGTCTGGTTTTTATGAATCCAAGTTTAAGAACACGGCTAAGTACCCAAAAAGCTGCCATGAATTTGGGAATGAACGTCATGGTAATGAACATGGATAAAGATGGCTGGGCTTTAGAAACACAAGATGGTGTGGTAATGAATGGTAATACAACCGAACATATACGTGAGGCTGCGGCAGTGATGGGGCAGTATTGCGATATTTTAGGCTTACGTTCTTTTCCTAAGCTAAAAGATAGAGAAGAAGATTATAGCGAAGGCTTTTTTAACAAATTTGTACAGTTTTGTGGTGTTCCGGTAATAAGTCTTGAAAGCGCAACCAGACATCCTCTGCAAAGCCTTGCAGATTTGATTACCATTGTAGAAACTAATCCTGTGCCTATAGAACAAAGAGCACAGGGTAAAAAGCCTAAGGTGGTATTGGCATGGGCTCCCCATGTTAAACCTTTGCCGCAGGCAGTACCTAACTCTTTTGCCGAGTGGATGTGTAAAGCACAGGAATTGCATATGATTGAATTTGTAATTGCACAACCAGAAGGGTTTGAACTGGCCGATGAGTTTACAAAAGGTGCAGAAATTGTACATAACCTGGATCACGCAATAACAGATGCAGATTATGTGTATGTAAAGAACTGGAGCAGCTATAAAGAATACGGACAAATATTACCTTATGAAGGAAATTGGATGATGAACAACGAAAAGCTTGGCCTTACCAATAATGCTAAAGTTATGCACTGTTTGCCCGTACGCCGCGATTTAGAATTGGCCGCAGAAATACTGGATGGTCCAAACTCATTGGTTATTCAAGAGGCAGGTAACAGGTTATGGTCGGCTCAGGCTGTTTTAAAAGCACTGCTTGAAAATCATTAACCAATTATAGATATGGAAAAGCTAACCATTGTTAAAATAGGCGGAAACGTAATCGACGATTCAGAAGCACTGCATGATTTTCTGAGAGATTTCTCTGCTGTACCAGGTAAAAAGATCTTGGTACATGGAGGAGGTAAAATAGCTACAGAATTATCCGGTAAATTAGGCATAGAAGCGCAAATGGTTGAAGGGCGGCGTATTACCGATATAGAAACCCTGAGAGTAGTTACAATGGTATACGCCGGCCTAATCAATAAAAATATTGTAGCCCAACTGCAATTGGTTAATTGTAATGCCATTGGGCTTACAGGTGCAGATGGAAATATTATCAAAGCTCAAAAAAGGCCCGTAAAAGTAATAGATTATGGTTATGTGGGCGATTTAGATGATTCTTCTGTTTCGGCAAAAATGCTAAACAACCTGTTGGAAGGTGGCTTTGTTCCTGTTTTTTGTGCAATTACGCATGATAAGGAAGGGCAGTTGCTCAATACCAATGCCGATACAATTGCTGCAGTAATTGCGGTAGCGATGTCTGCACAGTACGAAACAGAATTGGTGTATTGCTTTGAAAAGAAAGGCGTTTTAAAAGATGTAAATGATGATACAACGGTGGTAAGAACTGTAAAATCATCTCAATTCGAAGACTTTAAGGCAGATGGTACCATAGCCGGAGGAATGGTGCCTAAATTGCAGAATGCTTTTGATGCTATTCATAAAGGTGTGGCGGCTGTATATATTGGCAAGGCAGATGAACTTCCAATGCTAAATAAGGGAATATTCGGTACCAGAATGGAAGCATAAACCATTTATTTATATATGAATGCAGACCGATATTAATACCTTTGTCTTTTTATTTATAGCTTAAGCGCTTATTGACTAATATTACCTTAAATGATACCAGATAAATTAGTAAACGAAAGTATAGCACTCTTAAAAAAACTGATTACTATACAGTCGTTTAGTAAAGAAGAAGACAAAACGGCTGATCTGATAGAACTGTTTTTAAAGGAAAGAAATATCCCCACTCATAGAAAGCTAAATAACATATGGGCCTACAATCAGCATTTTGATGAACATAAGCCTACTATTTTGCTTAATTCGCATCATGATACGGTTAAGCCCAATTCGGGTTATACCCGTGATCCTTATGATCCAGCAATAGAAGATGGAAAACTGTATGGATTAGGGAGTAATGATGCAGGAGGGTGTTTGGTATCTCTTATAGCTGCATTTTTATATTTCTATGAGCTAAAAGACTTAAAATATAATTTTTGCTTAGCTACAACAGCAGAAGAAGAAATTTCTGGTCATAACGGCTTGGAACTGGTTTTACCTGATTTGGGGAAACTTGATTTTGCTATTGTAGGTGAGCCTACAGAAATGCATCTGGCTATTGCTGAAAAAGGCTTATTGGTTTTAGATTGTATTGCACATGGTAAAGCGGGCCATGCTGCACGTGAAGAAGGAGATAATGCCATCTATAAAGCACTAAAAGATATTGAGTGGTTCAGAACCTACCAATTCCCTAAAGTATCTGAGGTTTTTGGCCCGGTTAAGATGAGTGTGACTATTATTAATGCAGGCTCGCAGCATAATGTAGTTCCGGCAACCTGCACATTTACGGTTGATGTAAGAGTTACAGACGCTTATACCAATGAAGAAGTGGTAGAAATCATCAAACACCATGTAAGCTGTGAGGTTAACCCACGTTCAGTAAGATTAAAACCTTCTTCAATAGATAAAGAACATGCTATCGTAAAATCGGGGGTAGCTTTGGGTAAAACCACTTATGGTTCGCCAACTACGTCCGATCAGGCTTTGCTTTCTATACCGTCTTTAAAATGCGGGCCGGGTTTTTCGGGCCGTTCGCATATGGCAGACGAGTATATATTTGTTGATGAAATTAGACAAGGAGTAGAAGGCTATATAGCGATGTTAAAGCCGGTTGTTATTTAGATATAGTTAAAAGATATACGTCAGAGTTTATGAAGTTTTTTTTTAGTGCACTGTTTTTTTTATTCATTGGGATTTCGGTAAATGCTCAGAAATTTAAATCAACTGAGCCTTCATCTGCTATTTCTGACATTCATGTAATCTCGGCAGTTAGCAATATATTTTTGATTTCAGAAGGGAACAAGCCGGTATTTAACGATAGTTTGTCTGTGGTGGCTAATGGGCTTCTTAACAAGGCTATTAAAGATAACTTAGTTAGCTTTAAGGAGATAAAAGAAATTGATGAAAAGGGAGTAGATAGCTTGATCAAGAACAAGGCGATAATTGCGTTGTTTAATGAAATTTTTAGGAATAAAAAATTAGATAGCGTAAAGATTCCTCAGGCATTTAATACCTTATTTGGAGATAAGGCTAAATATACACTTGTAACTTTGCAACGAGGATTTACCCGTAATAAAGGAAATTTTGGCAAGCAAGTGGGTAAATCTCTTGCTACCGGGCTATTAACTTTAGGAATGGTAAACAGTACTCCTATAAAATATAACTCATCTATATATGTTTGTATAATTAATAATGAGCTCAAAAAAATAAGTTTTTTTAATTATTCTGTTCAACAAATCGACCCTTTAGATTCGGCCGCAATACAAAAACAATATTTAAAGTTATTTCAAAAATATTTTAATTAAGGTATGAAAATCTGGCAAAAAAATATTGATGTAAACCAGTTTGTAGAGAATTTCACAGTTGGCAAAGACAGAGAACTGGATTTACAAATGGCAAAGTTTGATGTGTTGGGATCGATGGCTCATACCAAAATGCTATCGACCATAAACCTTTTAACTGCCGAAGAGTTGAAAGAAATTCATCATGAGCTAAAGCATATTTACCAGGAAATAGAAGAAGGTAAATTTATAATAGAAGATAGTGTTGAAGATGTGCATTCGCAGGTAGAATGGCTTTTAACTCAACGTATAGGTGAGGCTGGCAAAAAAATTCACAGCGGACGTTCACGTAATGATCAGGTGCTGGTAGATTTAAAGCTATACTTTAGAAGTTGTATTGAAGAGATGGTAAACAATACAAATCTTCTTTTTAAAGAACTGATTGCACTAAGCAATACCCATAAAGATAAATTATTACCAGGTTATACCCATTTACAAATTGCTATGCCATCATCATTTGGATTATGGTTTGGCGCTTATGCCGAAAGCTTGGCAGATGATATGGAATTAATGCTCGCAGCATGGAAGATTACCAATAAAAATCCACTGGGATCTGCTGCAGGTTACGGTTCATCTTTTCCATTGAACAGAACATTAACTACGCAGTTGTTGGGTTTTGACAGCTTAAATTACAATGTGGTATATGCGCAAATGGGGCGTGGCAAAACTGAGCGTATTTTAGCACAGGCTATGTCTTCAATAGCAGCTACACTTGCAAAAATGGCGATGGATGTATGCCTTTTCATCAATCAGAATTTTGGTTTCATCAGCTTCCCGGCTGAGCTCACAACGGGGAGCAGCATTATGCCGCATAAAAAAAATCCTGATGTGTTTGAGCTGATCAGATCGCGCTGTAATAAAATTCAGGCTTTACCTAATGAAATAGCCATGATGACCACAAACCTGCCATCAGGTTACCACAGAGATTTGCAATTGCTAAAAGAAAACCTGTTCCCTGCAATTACATCTTTAAATGAATGTATTGAGATTGCTACCTTCATGTTGCAGAATATTTCTATTAAACCAGATATACTGAAAGATTCCAAATACGACTACCTGTTTAGTGTTGAAGTGGTAAATAACTTGGCCCTACAAGGCGTTCCATTTAGAGAAGCCTATAAAATTGTGGGTGAACAGATAGAAATCGGAACGTTTAAACCCCAAACAGAGGTAAACCATACGCACGAAGGAAGTATTGGCAATTTGATGAATGAAGAAATTTCAAAAGCTATGGAAAATACCGTAAATCAGTTTGGGTTTGAGCAGGTTAAACAAGCCATTAAAGACTTATTAGCATAATCAGCAAAATTTAACTCTCTAGAAGCGGCTCTGCGGATTGTAGAAATTTTATATTTCGTTTTGTTTTTATTTTGTTTGTTTTGTGTTATTTTAGAATAATTCAAAACATAATGAAATGTATATTTGATTTCGAAAACAAAACCTAATAAACAATGAACCGCAGAAAACTAATTAAAACATTATCCCTGGGAGTAGGAGCTTCAATAATCAGTACAGATGTACTGGCCAGTTTGGGCGAGCATTCTTTTTTATACCAAGTGCCGGAGAATCCCCTATACAAAGCTTTGGATAAACCTGTAACGGCTATTACGATCGGAGCAGGTAACAGAGGAATGGTTTATGGTAACTATGCTGCAAAATTTAAAGAACAGATCAAGATTGTTGGCGTAGCAGAGCCCAATACCTTCAGAAACGATAGATATGCCAAACTTCACAATATAGAAGATAAGAATAGGTTTAATACCTGGGAGGAGGTATTTAAGCGCCCTAAATTTGCAGATGCGATAATTATTTCAACACCCGATAATTTGCACTATGCGCCATGTATGAAAGCGTTGGCAATGGGTTATGATATTTTACTTGAGAAACCTATAGCACCCACAGAAAAAGAATGCAGGGATATTTTAGCTTTAGCAAAAAAGAATAAATGTATTGTTGCAGTATGCCATGTGTTGAGATATGCGCCTTATTTCGTGAAAATGAAAGAACTAATTGCCAAGGGAGCTGTTGGCGAAGTGGTAAGTGTGCAGCACCTTGAGCCTATTGATCATACGCATATGGCGCATTCATATGTACGTGGTAACTGGCATAACTCTAAAGAAACTACACCTATTATTTTAGCCAAATCATGCCACGATTTAGATATCATTAAATGGGTACTGAACAAGCCAAGCAAAAAGATATCAGCCATGGGCGATTTAAAATGGTTTAAAAAACAAAATGCACCGGAAGGCAGTACCGCACGCTGTACCGATGGCTGTAAAATAGAAAGAGAATGCCCTTACTCTGCTATTAAAGAATATGTTGATCTGAATAAAAGAACATCTGTTTTTGATGTTCCTCCCGGAGCCAAAGACCGAAAAGCATTTATCGGCGAAAAGCTAAAAACCACCAATTACGGGCGTTGTGTTTACAGAATGGAAAATGACCAACCTGATCATTACATTACAAATATCCAGTTTGCAGATAGTGTTACCGCAAGTTTCTCTATGGAAGCCTTTACTTCATACGGAGGTCGTAGAACAAGAGTAATGGGAGCCATGGGCGATTTGGTAGGAGATATGACAGAACTGGTTCATACCGATTTCAGAACCATGAAACAAACCAAATTCTTGCCACAGGCAGAAGATGTTGAAGAATACAAAGGATCAGGGCATGGAGGTGGAGACTGGCTGCTGGTTAGGGATTTTGTACAGGCTGTAGCACAGAAAAACCCTGGTTTGCTTACCTCTACAATTGACGAATCCATAGAAAGTCATGTTATGGGTTTTATGGCAGAAGAAAGCCGTAAGACCAATAAGGTGATGGAGATTAAAATGTAATTAAAAAAATACATTGTAACAGAAATGTGGTATTTTGGTGTCGGGTTTATTCCCGACACTTTGTATGACCAAACAACTAATCTCTTTTAAGCATTTAAGCGTAAAAGCTAAATATGCTTTGGCTTTTTGGGTAGCCATTTCTTTATACTGTTTTTTGCAATCGGTTTTGCGATTGAGGCTTAACAATTACCTCATTTTCGAGAATACTTTCTTTAATTTAATTCACCAGAAATCTCTGTATATCGATTATCCTGAGTTACATGATGATGCCAATCATTATGGACCAGTATTTTCAGTCTTTATAGCACCTTTTGCTATACTACCTCGAACTTTGGGTTTCCTGCTATGGAATTTATTTAATTGTGGGCTATTGTTTAAAGCCATTCAAACCATTCATATAAAACATAGGGATGATATTTATTTAATTGCACTTCCTTGTTTTGTATCTTCTATGTTGAGCCAGCAATTTAATCCTGCCACGGCAGCCCTGATTATTTTTAGTTATACCTTAAGAAATTATCATAGAGGTTTTTGGTCGGCCTTCTGTATTGTTCTGGGCACTTTTATTAAATTATACGGAATTGTAGGTCTCGCATTCTTCTTTTTTATAAAAGATAAGAAGCATTTCATTATTTCTTTAATTGTTTGGTCAATTATATTATTTATACTACCTATGTTTTTTTCTTCTCCAGCTTATGTGTTGAATAGCTATGTAGAGTGGAAAAGCTCGTTAAGTATAAAAAACATATCTAATATAGGATCATTAACAGGCGATTTGTCTGTAATGGGAATGGTAAGGACCTTATTTAGCTTTCATATACCTAATCTCTACTTTTTAATCATCGGTGTGGGATTATTTTTGCTACCCTATATCAATACCAGCCAATACAATTCGAGTAGATTTAGAATGCTGATTTTGGCTATGACATTGATGTTCCCTGTTTTGTTTAGTTCGGGTACAGAAGATTGTACTTACATCATTGCCGTGATTGGTGTGGGCATTTGGTTTAATTACACAATAAAAAACCGGGCAAATAAATTATTATTGGTACTGGTCATTATTGCATCGTTTGATTTTCCGCTAATGCTTTTTCCTGATTTTACGGAGCGTTATCCACTTATTATAAAGATTATATGTCTTCCATACTTTATAGTGTGGCTAAAAACCATTAAAATGGCCTTTCAGCATAAACAGGTAAATGAACTGGCTTTGATTTGAGAAAAGAAAGGAATATAACTATCTGAGCTCTATTTCAGATTTGCCCATTACACTACCACCTGAATATAAGATCAGTGTATATATACCCTTCATAAATTGACGAGGGTTTATCCAATCAATTTTATAACGGGTATTATCGTTGTTAAAAGAGAATTCAATGGCTGTGCTGTATTGCATTTTTTGACCCTCAGCTTCAAACATGTTGTTCTCATCTGCAATTAAATTGCCAGCCGGATCAATTACCCTTAAAAATACCCTGTGGTATTTTTTCTCAGCCAGGTCGTTAGGCACAAGCGCAAAATCTATAGTAAGCTGATTGGCCGTGCTTGCTCTGGTAACTCCCGTAATCTTGCCGCTTTGTTTGATCTTAAAAGCGCTAACTTTAATGTCGTAGGCTTTTAGAGATTCTCCTACTCTAACCTTGGCAGTCAGCTTCTTATTTTCTTTTTCTAACTTTACATTCTTATCGTTAGAAGTAGTGACAACTGATTTCAAGCTATCGCGTTCACCTTTCAGATAAACGTTCTCTTGCTCTAATAAGGTAACCTTGTTGTTGTATATTTTAACGAAATTGCGCAGGTTAGAAATTTTTTCACCGGCCTCATCCAGATCCTTCTGGGTAAGCTCGCCTCTGCGTAAAGCTTCTTTTAATTCTTCAATTTTTTGACGGGCATGATTCTGCTCTTCTATCAGTTTATCATTTAGATTTACATTAGAGAGGTTTACACGATCTAATTCGACCTCAATTTTTTCAACTTCTAATTTTAAGCGTTCCTGTTCAGTATTTAAAGAAGCAGAAGGAGAAGAAGAGGCACTACTTTTATTGCTGAAATACAAATAGCCATTTATACCTAGCAGAGCTGCTATAACAACCATTAAAAAATAAACCTTGGTTTTATCGGTCTTATTACGAGTGTTATCTGCCTGCATTATAAATAATCAAAAATCCTCTATTAAAAATAAACGACTAACTTAACAAAAAAAATAAAAGTAAAAAAATATGCACCTTTGTATCAAAATTATCAATTAAGCGTTATTACATTAATTCTTAAAATCAGCTACCTTTAAATTTTTGAACAAGAAGCCTGTTTTCATGCAAAAAACCAAACGTTACGTACAACTTTTATCTGTCTTATGCATTCTGTTTACCATTCCGAAAATAGTAAACGCTCAAAGTGAAGAAAAAATTGCACCCAAACGTGAATTTAGAGGTGTATGGATAGCCAGTGTAACCAATATAGATTGGCCTTCAAGGCAGGGATTAACCGCAGAGCAGCAAAAGCAAGAGTTAATTGGCATATTAAACCAGCATAAGGCCAATGGAATAAATGCAATTGTTTTACAGATCAGACCCACAGCTGATGCGCTTTATGCAAAATCACGTGAACTTTGGAGCCACTGGTTAATGGGTAAACAAGGGCTAAAACCTGCCGAAGGTTATGATCCCTTACAATTTGCAATTAAAGAAGCACATAAACGAGGTATGGAGCTACATGCCTGGTTTAATCCTTATAGAGCTACAATGAGTGCCAATGCGGTTACCGCTGCAGATCATATTACTAAAACCAAACCTGAGCTTTTTTATACTTATGGCGGGCAAAAATTATTTGATCCTGGATTGCCTGAAAACAGAGAATACATTACACAGGTAATTTTAGATGTGGTAAAAGAATATGATATAGATGGCGTTCATTTCGATGATTATTTTTACCCTTATCGTATTGCAGGACAGGTTATTAAAGATAGTGCTACTTTTGCAAAATACCCAAATGGCTTTACGAAGATTGACGATTGGCGTAGAAATAATGTGGATTTGCTGGTGAAGATGGTAAGCGACAGTATACACTACTATAAGAAGTACGTTAAATTTGGAATAAGCCCCTTTGGTATCTGGAGAAATTACCGAGAAGATACATTGGGTTCTAAAACAAACGGACTTTCTAATTACGGTGAATTGTATGCGGATTCAAGAAAATGGGTAAAAGAAGGCTGGGTAGATTACATCAATCCGCAGATTTATTTTGCTTTCAACAGATCAGCGGCTCCTTTTGGGGTATTGTTGGACTGGTGGGCTAAAAATACTTTTGGAAGGCATTTATATATAGGACAGGCTGCCTATCTGGTAAATGTTTCAAGAGAACAGGCATGGCGCACTCCTTCAGAAATCCCTAATCAGATTAGGGCAATAAGAGCCAATGATAAAGTGCAGGGAAGTGTGTTTTTTAGCTCGAAATCCTTATCAACCGTGGCTAGAGGAGTAGCAGATTCTTTGAGAAACGATTTTTATAAGTATCCTGCATTACCACCTCAGATGTCTTGGATTGATAATGTGCCTCCCAATGAGCCACAGGATTTGAATGCAGAGCTTACGACCGATGGCATAAGATTAAAATGGCACAAACCGATAAAAGCTAAGGACGGAGAAACGGCTTCGGGTTACGTGGTTTATAGGTTTGAAGAAGGAGATAAAGTCAATATTCAGAATCCTAAAAATATTTTAAACCTCAGTTTTGAAGATAATACTTTTTATCTTGATCGTAGTGCTGAAAAAGGAAAGCAATATACCTATGTAGTAACAGCTTTAGATCGGATTAAGAATGAAAGTGAACCGAGTGATTCTGTAAGTATAGAGCGACCTTAAGTTATTTTTCTATTCAGGTAGGTTGTCAATAATTTCAGCTAAATAAAGGTCGGTAAAACCATAAATTGGATATTTCTTCCAAAATAAATGGATCATTTCTGTTTGATCTGTAATCCCTTTTTGCTTGAGATTTAGAAAAAATGTTTCGATAAGATTAAAGCCATCCTTTTTAAGGTAGAGACCTGTATAAGCTTTTAAGGCAGGCTTAAGTAAATGCAGATGATCAGATCCATTGGTATCAAGCGCCGATAAAAACTTAATATCTTGTTTAGTAAATGCATGCCAAACTTGTGAAGCTACTTTAAGATCGTTCTTATTTAACAGTTCTCTGGTAGGGTACAGGCTGCTGAGTTGGGCGGCATTAAGTTGACCTAAACCTCTAAAATCTTCAATACCCTCAAACTTATCAGGGCAGATCAATTCTATTTTAAGATCTGGATGTAGCTTTCTAGAAATGAGATCCAGTACACAAATCAGATTAATCTGGCAAACAACATCAAATTCAAACCATAATACAACGTCTTTATATTGATTTAACCGGTTCAGTTTTTCAATTTCTTTTAACACTTGCTGATCATAATCGGTTGGAGCAACATGGTAGGTCTCACAAATGTAATCCTGTCTGGTTTTCCAAAAATTTTGTTCCGCTACCGGACCTTGCGCCAATACCTCGTTCCAAGTAAGCGTGTCGCCTTCTATAGCTGTCTGCTTAAATATTTCGAGGGTGGCTTCGCCATTAAGAATGTGTAAGATCTTGTTCATATCAGAAAGATACAAAAATAACAGGCTGCTCAAAGAAGCTAGATACCTGGTATCCTAAAGTTTCAGGATCTTAAGTATAGCTTTTGAACAGCCTGTTTAGATTAATTATCTGCTAAGATTATTTTTCAGGCACCAATACCAAACGAATGTAATTATCTCCGTTCAGGTATTTTTGAGCAGCAGTTTTAGAGCTCTCAACCGTTACATTATTAATACGCTCTTTGTTGCTTAACACCTGATTAATATCATCATTATTCTTTAACCGGGTACTTAAATAAGATAACCAGTAGCCATTTTCACGTAAATTCAATTCTTCCTGCCTTAACTCTTCAGATTTAAATTTAACAAGATCTTCGCTGGTAGCGCCATTTTGTTTGAAAGTATTTACTTCTTCTAAAGCAGCGTTGATCAGCTTATCTACATTGGCTTTTGCGCAATTAAAAGATATGGTAAAATAATAATGTGCTTTTGGTAATTTATCAATACTTAACGAAACATTAGGACTATATACGCCACTTTCTTTTTCACGAAGCCTTTCAAGTATCTTGATTTCCAAGGCAGCCTTTAATGCATCTAATTGAATATTATTAACCGCATTGTATTCATAATCATTATGGAAGATAAGTTGAACGGTTGCTTTGTCTTCAATGCCCTTACGAACAGTTTTTGATACTTTCCCTTTAGGCGGATAAATACCCAGATCAACAAAATCTTCGTTACGGTTTAAGGCAGGTAGGCTACCTAGGTATTTGATAATAAGAGGTTTTATTTTTTCAACATCAAAATTTCCTACAAATACAAAAGTCTGCCCACTTAAATCGGCAAAACGGTCTTTATAAAAAGCATAAGCTTTATCTAAAGAAATTTGGTCAATATCAGTTAACGTGGTTGGCATAGCTCTCTTATGGTAATTTCCCATTACTGCCTGAACGGTATCGGCAAATACACTTGCCGGATTACTGTTTTTATTGGTTACGATTACTTTATAATCACTGATGTTCTTATTAAAGATTTCGGCATCTTTTCTTGGCTCTGTTGCGTATGCATATATAAGTTGGAAAGCAGTTTCAATATCTTTAGGAGAAGTACTACCTGAAAAACCCTGAAATTCGGTATCGATATATGAACGCACACCAGCAGTACTACCTGCTAAATACTTGCTAAGCTGCGTAGGGTTAAATGGACCTACACCACTTTGTGCAATAAGGTTGGCATTATCTGCCGAAAGAAAATTATCATCCTTGGCCAAAGAAGTTCCACCTCTGCCAAAAGAAGTAAAAATAATCTGGTCATTTTTAAAATCGGTAGGTTTAAGTACCACTTTTATGCCATTGTTAAGACTTAAAGTTGTAACGTTTAGCTGCTTATTGGTAGCCTCGTTTACAATACTGCCTCCTTTAGGGCTTTGTGCAATCAAAGGCTGGTTAATCTTATCGTCAACATAAGGCGTAACATTGTTTCCTGCATTTTTTAGAACAGCCAATAGTTGCTGTTCTGTTGGGAGATTTGCTTTTTCTTTTTCAGGCGCTTGGACAATAACGATCTGGTTGGTTTTGCCAACCATATTTTTAGCCACTTGGTTAATTTCTTGCGCCGTAACATTTTTCAGTATATTTTTTGCCAACTCGTAAGTATAATTATCAGAAGGCATAGCTGCACCCGTTAAGAAATTATCAAGATAACGTTGTACATAAGCTGCAGATTTGGTTTTATTTTGTTCTTTATGCTGTTTCTCGATGCCAGCATCCATTTTCTTTTTGACTGTTTCTATTTCACTATTAGTGAAGCCAAATTTGGCCATACGCTCATTTTCTGCAAGCGCTGCGGTTAAAGCTTTTTCGAGCTCATTACCACTTTTAGCAACGGCAAAGGTAGTTAGAGCACTTAAGCCCCATACAGCACCACCTTGATAAGGGCCATAAATGCTTTGAGCAGCTAAGAAAGGAGCATTGCCTTTTTGTGTAATTTCTGCTAAACGGGCTCCCAGCATACTGTTTACTAAACTTTGAATTAATCTGGATTTGTAATCCTGTTCTGTAACTACAGGGCCTTCTTTATGCTTGTAAATAACTTGTGCAATATTATAAGGTTGTTCAGCATCTGTAACGATCTTTACTAAAGGAGTTGTATTATCAGGAATACTATAATTTAAGCGAGGTTTTTCATTTTTAGGATTACTGAAACCTGAGAAGTTTTCTTTGATCAGCTTTTCAACTTCATTTACATCAAAATCTCCCACAGCAATTACACTTTGTAGGTTGGGTCTATACCAATCATGGTAAAAATTCCTGATTTTATCGTGCGTAAAATTGTTTAAAATCTCAACGGTTCCTATAGGGATACGTTTTGCATATTGAGAATTGCCCAGTAAAAAAGGAAATAGCTCCTTAGACATACGTTGTGCGGCATTTTTGCCACGTTGTCTGTCTTCTTCAACAATTACGCCTCTTTCATTATCAATATCTTCACCGTTCATATTTACTTTTCCAGCCCAGTTTGCTAAGATTTTGAAGCCTGTTTTAAAAACTTCGGCACTGTCTGTAGGAATAGGTAGCTGATATACCGTTTGATTAAAAATTGTATAAGCATTTAAATCGGCTCCAAATCTTACGCCTGCTTTTTGTAGGTAATTGATGATTTCATTCTTAGGAAAATCTTTAGTGCCATTAAAAGCCATATGCTCTGTAAAGTGGGCCAAGCCTAACTGATTATCGTTTTCCATCAAAGAACCAACTTTATTAGCGAGATAAAGTTCTGCGCGGTTTTTAGGTTCTGAATTTTTACGGATATAATAAGTTAAGCCATTGGCTAATTTGCCAGTCCTCACCTCACTGTCAGTAGGCATAGCCTTACCACTGTTGGACTTGTTAACAGCTTTGCCTGCAGGAGCAGCTCTTTTTTGAGGCGCAACTTGTGCTATGGAAGGTTGGGCATAAATCCAGGCTGCTGTACACAATGCAATGAGGAATTGATGTTTTTTCATAACTATTTTAGCTAAAGGGGATTGATATTATAGATTTGTTACAATATTAATAAAATGTCGATGAATTAATGGCAGAACATGTAATTCTGTCGGGTGTATAAAAATTAAATTAAGCAAAGCGAGGTTCTTTGATAAAAAATGAACAGATTTTTGTACAATCATTCATAAATTCTGTTATATACTACACTTCCTGTATGCTGATAAAGCCAGTAAATTAAATGAAATTGTATTGAAAATAAATCCTTCCTTACTGTCGGGTCATCTTAAAGTCATTAAACAATGGAATAAGCCGACTTGGCAAAATACTTGCAATAACTGAAACTGTAAATACGTTTTGAAGATGTAGTTCAAAAATTAGAAAGTAAAATCGGATGATTTTAAAAAAAAATTAAAACAAATTATTTAGATAATTGTTTTAATTATAATTTGATCAAAAGCATCCTCGCTAGAGGGTATTCTTCATAAATAGTTTGTTTGGTTTATTTTCCAGTAGGGGTTGTGCCCTACTGGATTTTTTGTTTTATACCCATTTTAATTAAGCTGAAATAAATTTATACTTTTGGCTGTTATGACAGAGTTTATACAGCAATACCTCATACAAAACGGAGCCTTGGAATGGCTTGGTGTATTTACAGGGATACTCTGTGTCTGGCTCGCTGCAAAAAATAACATCTGGAACTGGCCTTTTGCAATCATTAGCGTTGCCATTTATATCTTTATTTTTTTTGAAACGAAGCTGTATGCCGATATGGGGCTACAGTTTTACTTTATGGTCATGAATATTTATGGCTGGTATTACTGGAGCAGGAATAAAGATAAGGCTACCCAAAGACCTATAACTTTAATGCATAAAGGAGAATGGATTTTTGCCATATTTGGTGTAATTGCATTTACATTGCTATTGGGATTTACCCTGCATAAGAATACAGATGCCGCTTTTCCTTTTATAGACAGCTTTTGTACGGCATGTAGTTTAATCGGGCAATTTTTCTTGGCCAGAAGGGTTCTGCAAAACTGGCTGATATGGATATTTGTTGATTTAATTTATGTAGGTATTTATTGTGCAAAAGGACTTTATCCTACTGCGGGTATGTATGCTTTATACATATTTATTGCCTATATGGGCTATAAAGACTGGAAAACGATTTACAGTGAACAGAAAAATTAAGAAAATAGCTGTTGTGGGTCCGGAAAGTACGGGTAAATCTACTATGGCCAAACAACTCTCAAAATACTATAATGTACCCTGGGTGCCAGAATATGCACGTTATTATTGTGCCAATTTAACAGAAGCCTGTACGCTACAGGACGAGGTAAATATGTTTTATGGTCAAGTGGCCTTAGAAGATTCTGTGGTTGAAAACATGGAAGGAGATTTCCTGATTTGTGATACTACTTTTGTAACGGTTAAAATATGGAGTGATGCTTTTTTCGGGCAAACTCCGGAGGTGGTTTTAGAGGCATTAAAACAACGGGAATATGATTTTTATGTGCTTCTGGATATAGACCTGCCTTGGGAAGATGACCCTTTACGAGATTTTCCTAATCAAAGAGAACACTTTATGCAGGTTTGGCATGACGAATTAAAAGCGCTTAATGCCAATTATAAACTGGTTTCGGGCGTTGGAGAGCAACGTTTAGATAATGCAATTAAAGTAATAGATGAATTCCTGCTGTCAAAAATCTAAGAGGACTTGTATTTGAAATCTAAATTTAGGTATAGTAAAATATTATTTTATACAATTGCCTTAATCACGAGCAAACGGTATTAAATTTTGCTTTTCAAAAAAAAGCATATCTTTGTCGTATCAAAAAGGGGTGCCTTGTTTTGCATAAACACAAATAAAGGCTGAGATCATACCCATTTTAAAGAAAGAAGATAAGGTGTTACACCCAAATCAGAAATCTTTAAATACACCTGATCCAGGTAATGCTGGCGTAGGGAATGGCTTATGAAGTTTAACTAAGGTTGGTAGTAACCCCTACTATCGGCAGGGTTTAACTAAAAAAGAAACAAAAAACTTGAAAAAAATGATGTTAGCCGCATGGTTTGCGGTGCTGTGTCCGTTTTACGTATTGGCACAGTTTGGTATTTCGGGAAAAGTTACCGAAAGTGAAAAAGGCAGCGTATTAGCAGGAGCAACAGTTAGAATTAAACAGAATGGAAAAGTTGCGATTGCCGATAAATCTGGTAATTACAATTTCAATAACCTATCAACAGGAAACTACACTTTACAGGTAAGTTTTATTGGTTTTGAAGCTCAGGAAAAAAATGTTCACTTAGACACAGATAAAGAGCTCAGTTTTAGCTTGAAACCATCTGCCTTTTTAGGCGAGGAAGTGGTCGTAAGTACAACACGGGCAGGGAATAAGGCAGCAGCTACTTTTAAGGATATTGATAAAGAAACGATCACAAAAAATAATTTCGGACAAGATTTGCCTTTTATCCTGAATAATACACCGGGAGTTGTGGTAACTTCTGATGCTGGTGCAGGTGTAGGTTACACGGGCATACGCCTGAGAGGAAGTGATGCTACCAGAGTAAATGTAACCATTAACGGTATTCCATATAATGATAGTGAGAGTCAGGGTACATTCTGGGTTAATATGCCTGATTTTGCGTCTTCTGTAGATAACATACAAATCCAGAGAGGCGTGGGTACCTCAACCAATGGTGCCGGTGCTTTTGGTGGAAGTTTAAACATACAGACTACGGCCAGTGAACCAGAGGCCTATGCAGAATTAAATAACACTTATGGCTCATATAACACCTGGAAAAATACCATAAAAATAGGGACAGGTTTAATTCAGAATAAATGGAGTTTTGATGGCCGTCTATCGAGAATAAAATCAGATGGTTTTATAGACAGGGCATCATCAGATCTTAAATCTTATTTTCTATCTGGAGCTTACCATGGTAAAAACGATTTGTTAAGAGTTAATGTTTTTGGCGGCAGTGAAAAAACCTATCAGGCATGGAATGGTGTGCCAGAAGCTAAATTGCGAAACGATAAAGCCGCATTACTAACACACTATTTAAATAATAAAGGACAATTGTATTTTACCAAGGAAGATTCGCTTAATCTTTTTGATGCAAATAACCGCACTTACAATCAGTTCCTGTATAAAGATCAGACGGATAACTATCAGCAGAACCATTATCAGGCCTTATATGCACGATCTTTTTCTGAACATTTTTCATTTAACGGAGCATTGCATTATACTACAGGTAAAGGGTATTATGAAGAATATAAAAACAGTCAGAAATTATCTAAATACGGCTTGGATAATGTAGTTATAAATGGTACTACCATATCTAAAACAGACCTGATCAGAAGACGTTGGTTAGATAATAACTTATATGGCCTTACTTATGGCTTTAACTATACGCCAGAAAGCAATCTCCAGTTTACATTGGCAGGAGGATACAACCAGTACAGAGGTAAACATTTTGGGCAGGTAATTTGGGCAAAATTTGCAAGCAACGGAGATAATGACAGACATTATTACGATAACAAAGCCAACAAAGATGATTTCAATACTTACCTGAAAGTGAATTATAGTCCATTGGCATCATTAAATTTATTTGCAGACTTGCAATACCGTTATATCAATTATAATATTTTAGGTACAGATAAGAACATTAACCAAATCAATCTGAAAGATCAGCTCAAATTCTTTAATCCTAAGATAGGAGCAAGCTATTTTATCAATCCTAACTCAAACTTTTATGCTTCTTTCAGTATAGCCAATAAAGAACCAAGTAGGGATGATTATATTAATGCCGATGCTGGTAAATTACCTAAATCGGAACGATTAAATGATCTGGAGGCAGGTTATCGTTTAAAAACAGAAACATTGAATTTAGGGGCTAACGTATATGGTATGTGGTACAAAGATCAGTTGGTGGTTACAGGAAAAGTGAATGATGTGGGTGAGTATTACCGTCAGAACGTTGATGACAGTTACCGGTTAGGTATTGAAATGGATGCAAGTTACATTTTCTCTAAATATTTTTCTGTGTTGGCCAATGCAGCCTTTAGCAAAAACAAAATAAAGAACTTCGTAGAATTTATTGATGATTATGATAATGGTGGACAGATAGAAAACAAATATAAAAATGTAGATATTTCCTTTTCTCCAAATACAGTAGTAGCAGGAGAATTGGTATTTACGCCTGTAAACGCTTTTGCATTAAGCTGGCAAAGTAAATACGTAGGGAAACAATATTTAGATAATACACAAAACGATAAAAGGAAGCTGGATGGATATTTAACTAATAATATTCGCTTAGCTTATAACTGGCAGCTAAAAGGGACTAAAAATATCAATATAGCGGTATTGGTAAATAATGTATTTAACAAGAAATATGAAAGCAATGGTTATACCTATAGCTATTATGCCGGCGGATTGGTTACCGAGAACTTCTATTTTCCGCAGGCAGGCACAAACTTTTTGCTGAATGTTAATTTGAGATTTTAATCTGCCTATGATTAAAATAGAAAGGGCTTCAAATTCGAAGCCCTTTTTGTTTGATATCTTTTAAACCTTGATAATAATATTTCTTTTATACATAATCCAAAGGATTACGTACCAGAATAATATAAAAACAATAGCATAAGCAAGTGAAGCATTGAGAGGTGAAAAATAAGGAACAAAGAATGTCTTATAGAAGTATGCCAATGCACCAATCTGTTTGCCGTCGGGTTGATCAAATTTTACCATATTTAATACCCGAGGCATTAATCCCGAAAGGAAAAATACTGTGATGGCATTTACACCGTAAACAACAAAAGGCGTGGTAAATTTTTTGTATTGATTAATATCAATCAACCAGTAACTGGCCGATAAAAACATGGTTGCCAATCCTCCGGTATATAATACATATGAACTGGTCCATAGCGATTTATTGATCGGGAATTGTAAATCCCAGATCAGCCCTGCTATGGTAGTTAAAAAACCTACAGTAAATAACCATGAAATTTTAGTTGAAGGTTCTACATCTTTACGTTTTAAATAAACACCTACCAATACACCAAATAAAGCAGTGGCTATGGCCGGAAGAGTACTCAATAAGCCTTCAGGGTCCCATGTTTTAGCCGCTTTCCACAAATGCGCTTCAGTTAATACTGTACGATCTACCCAGGCAGCTAAATTGGTTTCTTTCTCCAAATTGGCGGGCCCTACTCCCGGTACAGGAACAAAAGTCATTAAGGCCCAATAAACTACCAATAAAGTAATCATTGTGCGCAAAATGTTCTTTTCAGACATTTTTATAAAGATTACCGTAGCAAAAATAAATACGACTGATATGCGCTGCAGAACACCTGGAATACGTACAGTTTTTAAAGACTCTAAAAATGAAAAGTCTGCAAAATTACGCGGGAACATGGCGAGTATAAAACCCAATAGATATAAAGTGATAGACCTTTTTAATGCTTTTAATATAATTTGTTTATGAGTAGTTTTATCTGACTTTTTTGAACCCATAGCATAAGCTATAGATACACCCACAATAAAAAGGAAGAAAGGGAAAACCAGATCTGTTGGTGTGCAGCCATTCCAGGTGGCGTGTTCTAAAGGAGGGTAAATATGAGCCCAGCTTCCTGGGTTATTTACCAATATCATAGCGGCAACAGTAAGACCTCTAAAAAAATCCAGAGATAATAACCTCTGAGGTTTGGATGTCATAAAAAAATCTCCTATAAATAGTTCAAAAACTAAATATAGGAGATAATTTTTTAAAGTAAGTAATTTTAATAACGGTAACGAACAAATGCTTCCATAGCCTCATAATCGGCAAGGCCCAGATCGTCATATATTTTTGCTGTTTCGCGGTTTCTGTCTTCAGCACGTTTCCAAAACTCTCTAGAGTCATCTCCAGGAAATACCGCCCTGTCTTTTTGTGACTGATGTTTGAAAATGGCCATTTTTTTACGTTCAACTTCTTGTGGACTAAGTGGCACAGCCATTTCAATCTCATAAGGCTCAAACTCTAACCATGCGCCTCTGTACATCCATAGCCAGCAGTCATTTACCCAGCTTTCTGTTTTTTGTAAACGTCTTAATGCTTCTACAATAATATTAAAGCAGATAATGTGTGTGCCATGTGGATCTTCAAAATCTCCTGCAGCAAAAACCTGTTGAGGCTTTACTTTTTGTAAAAGCTCCATGGTTAGCTCAATGTCTTTATCTGTTACAGCGTTTTTAACCACCTTACCACTTTCATAGAACGGCAATGCCATAAAGTGTATATGGTCATCAGGTAAACCGCAATAACGGGCTCCTGCAATGGCTTCTCCCTTTCTGATCAGTCCTTTTACTGCTTTTAATTCATCGGTATCAACCTGATTAGGTTTCTTATTAGCGATAAAATTTCTCATTTCGTTATAGGTTCTTCTCATTTCTGTTTGATCAAAACCCATTTTTTCTGAGAAATCTATGTTAAACTCAACAAATCTAAGCGCATCATCATCCCATACAGCTGTATTACCCGAAGTTTGGTAAGCTACATGCACATCATGATGCTGATCTACCAAACGAATAAACGTACCACCCATAGAAATCACATCATCATCTGGATGTGGAGAAAAAATGATAGATCGTTTTTTTGCAGGCATAGCTCTTTCAGGACGTTGACTGTCGTCTGCGTTAGGTTTACCTCCTGGCCATCCGGTAATGGTGTGCTGTAAATGATTAAAGATCTGTATATTGATATTGTAAACTGGCCCTTGTTCTGTAGCGAGCTGAGCCATGCCATTATTATTGAAATCGTCTTCCGTTAACTTTAAGATGGGTTTTCTTAATTTTCTGGCTAGCCAGATCACAGCTTTACGTTTGAGCTCTTCTGTCCAGGTACAGTCTTTTACCAGCCAGGGTGTATCAAATCGGGTTAGCAAACATGCTGCATCCTCATCAAGAATAAATTCAACGCTATCTGAAAGCTGTAAATAAGTTGCCGGAACATCACTTGAAATTTCTCCTTCTACAGCTTTTTTAATAATAGGTGCTTTTTTCTTGTTCCAGGCCATTAATACAATTTCTCTGGCTTTGAAAATGGTGCCGATGCCCATTGTAATGGCTTTGGTTGGTACGTTAGATTTACCACCAAAATCTCTGGCGGCGTCTCTTCTTGTTAAATCATCTAAAGTAACCAGACGAGTTCCAGAATTAGGCGCAGAGCCAGGCTCATTGAAACCTATGTGTCCTGTTCTACCTATACCTAATATTTGAATATCTAACCCACCGAAGTTTTCTATTTTGTTCTCGTAAGCTAAACAATATGCCTGGATATCATCAAGAGCTAAAGTGCCATCTGGTACATGAATATTGTTTTTATCAATGTCAATATGATTAAACAAATGATCATTCATAAAAGTGACATAGCTTTGTGCAGCATTAGGTTGCATTGGATAATATTCATCCAAATTAAAAGTAACCACATTTTTAAAGCTTAGTCCTTCCTCTTTGTGCAACCTTACCAGTTCGGCATAAACTGCAATTGGAGTTGCACCGGTAGCTAAGCCTAAAACTGCATTCTCGTTCTTTTTCTGCTTTTCTTTAATCAGATTAGCAATGCGGTGAGCAACATGTAAAGAAGCTTCTTTAGGATTTTTAAATATCGTTACGGGAAGTTTTTCGAACCTCGTTTCTTCTAAGAGATTTAATCGTGCCATTAATCTTATTTTAAATTAAACGGAGCAGTAAATATATATAATGTTGTGCCGAAAAAAAAACGTATAATTAACCCAGTAATAGAGTTTTTAAGTGAAAAGGGCCTTTAATGGTGTTTAAAACGATAGATTGCTTTTTTAATTTTTTTAAAAAGTTTTTAGTATTCATATTTCAAGACATTTTTCAATAGAAATATATGTTAAATCAGGTTGCATTGCTTTATCATAAGGCACAAAAAGAAGAGAAATTGATTATCGGCTTAATGTCTGGTACTTCAATGGATGGTTTAGATATAGCACTATGCTCGTTTAAGGGTTCAGGCACTTCTACCCAAATCAGATTACTTGAGTTTAAAACAGCAGACTATACAGATTTGTTCAGGCAAAGGGTAAAATCTATTTTTTCTAAACAAACGGTAGATCTGCAAATGGTATGCATAATGAATGAGGAAATAGCCATTACACATGCAGAATTAATTAACAACGCTATTAGAGAATGGGGTTATAAAAATGAAGATATTGATTTTATTGCCAGCCATGGACAAACCATTTTTCATGCCCCTAAATTGTTACACCAGATTTCTGATCTGCCTAACGCTACTTTACAAATAGGAGATGGTGATCATATTGCTGTTAAAACGGGTATTATTACTATCGCTGATTTCAGACAAAAGCATATTGCTGCAGGGGGTGAAGGAGCTCCGTTGGCCGTATATGGTGATTACTTGATTTTCTCAAAAAAAGGAGAAGACCGGATTATGTTAAATATTGGCGGAATTGCCAACTATACTTTTTTGCCAGGAGATCTGAATGCTTCTAAAGTCTTTTCAACAGATGTGGGGCCAGGAAATACCTTGATGGATCAATATATTCAAAACCATTTTGAAGGTTTGTATTATGATAAAGATGCAGCAATAGCAAAACAAGGAAAACTAAGCCAGGCACTTCTGGAAGAACTTATGCAGAATTCTTTTTTTGAGGGGGCTTTTCCTAAAACAACAGGCCCAGAGCTATTCAGTTTAGAATATCTAAACAAAGCTCAGATTCAGAGTAATACAGAAGATCTCAGCAAAGAAGATGTAATGGCTACACTGGTGCATTTTTCTGCAGCCACTATTGCTGAGGCTATTTTGCGTGAAGCCAATCAATGGGCTTCATTTAATATCTATATGAGTGGGGGAGGGATGCATAATCCTTACCTTGTCGAACAGCTTAAGCGATTAATTCCTAATGGGGTTTTTAAAACTACAAAAGACCTCGAAATAAATCCAGATGCCAAAGAAGCCGTATTATTTGCTTTGTTGGCAAATGAAACAGTTTCTGGCAATTCTGCTGTTAATCTTGGTAAAGAAGGCGTGCCTCCGGTTTTTATGGGTAAAATATGCTTGCCTAAATAGGTATTATATGATTTCTAAGTCCTTAGATCTGTAAGGATTTAACCTTGGATCATTTGCATCAAGTTCAGTAATAAGGTATTGGATACTTTCTAAAGAAGAAACTCTTAATCTGAAAGAAGTATCTAATTTTTCAGAGATACATAAAACAGCAGCTTTTCTTGACGAATTTAGCATGGTTTTTTTTAGCTGGTTAATTTCCCAGTCGGTATCGGTCAAACCATTTACGGGGTGTAGTGCGCTGGTACCTAATAAACAAAGATCTGCTTTAATATCATTTAACTGATTAATTACGTGCCCTCCATAAGTTACTTGCGAATTTTTAGAGAACAAGCCGCCAATTAATATGACTTCAATTCTGCTAAATTTAGCTAATTCAACTGCTACGAGCGGGCTAATGGTAAAGAAAGTGGCTTCTAAATGCTGAGGTAATTGTTTAACCATCTCTATAATGGTTGTGCCACCTCCGGTTAAAACAACAGAGCCATCTTTAATTAAAGGTAATGCTTTTTTTGCAATGGCAATTTTTGTATCCTTAGCATATACTGTGCTATCATCAAAAGATGATTGGTAGGATTTTGACAGCGCTCCGCCATGAACCTTATATAAAAGATTCTCGCTGGCCATTTCCTGTAAATCTCTTCTTACAGTATCTTCTGAAACGTTTAATAAGTGAACTAAATCTGAAGTAAGAACCCTATTATGAAGATTGATTAATCTCATTATAGCATCTTGTCTTTCTTTTTTTAACATAAACAGGTTGGTTAGTGATAGCGCTAATATAAAAAAAATGCTGGTATGTGCAGGTTTTCGGAGTAAAATATAGGAAGCTATGTTATAAATATAGAAAAAACATTTTTTTTTGTCGAAATATAATTTCTAAATTTACTTAGAATAAGGGTTTTTGCGGGTTTGTTCTGGCCCTTACTCAAAATAAACATTAGCTAAATAATTAAAATCAATTAAATTCATTTGTATGAACAAAAAACTACTCATGATCCTTTTGGGTGTTTTGGTATTTGTTGGGCAGGTTGTTGCTCAACAAGTTGCAATTACTGGAAAGGTTACCGGAGCAGAGGATGGTTTGCCTATTCCTGGGGCTTCTATAAAAATCAAAGGGAAAAGTACCGCTGTGCAGACAGAATCTGACGGTCGATACTCTATTAAGGCAAACAAGGGAGATGTACTGCAATTCTCATTTCTTGGTATGCAAACAAAAGAAGAAACAGTAGGAACTGCTTCTGTAATAAATGTTGCATTAAAAGACGATAACACTAACTTGAATGAAGTAGTGGTTGTAGGTTATGGCACACAGAAGAAAGCAAATTTAACGGGTGCCGTTAGCACTGTAAATGTAGCTCAAACTTTTGAAAGCAAGCCTTTAAGTGACCCTACAAAAGCATTACAAGGTACAGTACCAGGGTTAACAATTACCTATGGTAATGGTGGACTTACCAGCGCACCAAAAATCAATATTCGCGGCATTGGGTCTATAAATGGTTCTAGCTCGCCTCTGATTTTAGTGGACAATGTTGAAACTTCTGATTTGTCCATTATTAATCCTAATGATATTGAAAGTGTTTCTGTACTTAAAGATGCTGCCTCTACATCAATATACGGTGCAAGAGCTGCTTTTGGTGTTGTATTAATCAAAACCAAAACAGGTAAAAGAAATGAGCAAACCTCGGTAAGCTACTCTAATAATTTTTCTTGGAATAAAGCAACAGTTTTACCTGATTTCTCTGATCCTGTTCCAGAATTAACTGGATTAATCGAAGCATCTAAAAGAGCAGGGACAACCACTCCTGAACTTTTTGGTATGGAAATGGAAACTTTGAAAGCCGGTATTGCTAATTGGCAGCAAAAATATCAAGCCACTAACACCGGAAAAGAAATGATTTTGGGACAAGATTTCGATTATGTCGGTGGAAGAGTATACTTCTTTAAAGTTTGGGACCCTAAAAAAGAAATGCTGAATAATTACACTAATCAAAATAACCACAATTTAACAATTAGGGGTGGAAGCGAAAAAGTTGGTTATTATTTATCTAGTGGATATAGCAATGAAGGTGGAATTTTCAAACTAAACCCAGATGAGGTAAATAAATACAACATCACTGCTTCTGTTAACGCAACCGTTACAAATTGGTTAGATGTAGATGCAAAAATGTTGTTCCGTAATTTCAGGTATGACTACCCTATGTCTTATTATTCTACTGGTGATTGGTATTATTTTTGGCGTTGGGGATCATATTTTCCTTATGGTACCTATAATGGAAATTATTTCAGGCATTTACCGGCTTACCAAGCAGGGGCACAAAACAGTAATCTTTCTTCTAACTATAATCGCATAGATTTAGGAGCGACAATTAAGCTTACTAAAGATTTAAATATCAGAGCAGATTATACCATTGGAAGAGACAATGCCTTAAGACATGTGGTTGGGGGTAAAATTATGGCATATGATTTTTGGACTGCTGGAACTCCTCCTTTATTAACTGATGTTTCTACAGCAACTCAGGATATGGTAAGATACGCCAGTTCAAGAGCATTAGTAAATACTTTAAATGCGTTTGCTACTTATACCAAAACTTTTAAAAACGACCATAACTTGAAATTAATGGGCGGTGCTAATGTTGATAGTTATGATTCTTTTGGTTTAACCGCTGAGAAAAGAAAGTTATTAGATCCTGCTATGGGTGAAATCAACTTAGCTACAGGTGATCAATTTGCTTCTGGTACAAGAGCACGCTATGCATATACTGGATTTTTCTCAAGGATTAACTATGATTATAAAGGTATCTATTTATTAGAGTTAAACGGCCGTTATGATGGTGCATCATCTTTCTCTAAAAAGGACCGATGGGGCTTTTTCCCTTCAGGATCTTTAGGTTATAGATTATCTGAAGAGAAATTCATGCAGTTTTCTAAAAAATATATAGATGACTTAAAACTTAGAGCATCATACGGACAATTAGGTAACCAAGATGTTGGTGGCCAATATTATCTAGAAACTATGGCTAATGATAAGGCTAGCTGGATCTCAGGTAATGTATTAGCCCCTACAATCAATCCTCCCATTGCTGTGGCTAACTCATTAACATGGGAACGTGTAAAAATGCTAGATTTAGGAGTTGACGTTAGATTTTTAAAAGACCATATTGGAGTTACTTTTGACTGGTATGAGAGAAATACTACGGGAATGCTTACATCAACTAGTGTACCTGCTACATTTGGGACAGGTGGCCCTAGAGTAAATGGTGGTAACTTAAGAACACGTGGTTTTGAAATAAGTATTGATGGTAGATATAACGTTACTAAAGATTTAAAACTTAATGCAACACTTTCTCTTAATGATAGCAGAAGTATTATTACAGAATGGGATAACCCATCAATGCTATTATCACAGAACTATAAAGGTAAAGAATTAGGAGAAATTTGGGGTTTTGAAACAGAAGGATATTTCACATCTGCAGAAGATGTAGCAGCGTCTCCGAGTCAAGTCGCTTTGCAAAATGGCAACTTCGTATATGGTCCTGGTGATATTAAGTACAAAAATCAAAATGGCGATAATAAAATAGATGGGGGTAAGATGACTCTTTCTGATCATGGCGATTTAGTAAAATTAGGCAACACAAATCCTCGCTATCAATACAGTGCCCGCTTAGGAGGAACTTATAAAGGATTTGATTTTGATGTTTATCTACAGGGGGTAGGAAAAAGAGATTTCTGGGGATTAGGTAACGTAGCTATTCCTTTATATCAGGGTGCAGATATTCTATATGCACACCAATTAGACTATTGGACTCCTGAAAATCCTAACGCTTTTTATCCACGACCATATGTTGGCAATAACGCAACCAAAATTGCAGGTCTTCCAACAAGTGGAAACAACTATTATGTGCAGTCTAAGTACATGATAGATATGGCATATCTTCGATTAAAGAATGTAACTGTTGGATACACGTTTAAAAATGATTTCTTAAATAAATATAAGATCAAATCATTTAGATTATATGTAAGTGGACAGAATTTAGCTGAATTTAAAAACTCAAAATTACCTTTAGACCCAGAGATTACAGACGGTGATAATGGCTTTTTGGGCAGAACATTCCCTTTTGCTAGAATGTACTCTTTTGGTTTAAATCTGAATTTTTAATTTAATAAAAATATGAAAATATTTAAAATATCTTTCCTGCTATCTATTTTTCTGTTAGTGGGAGCATGTAAGAAGTTAGATCTTGGTCCTGCAGACCAGTTCGAAGATTCTAATTTTTGGACAAACGAGAACAACGTAAGAACCTATAGTTGGGAATTCTACAATTTATTTACGGGTTTTGGTACAGGTACTACTGCAGATTTTTATTTCTCTGCATTTTCAGATGATCAAGCCACTACCGGCTTTAGTAACTTTGCGGTATCTGCACCTGCTACAAATAGCAACTGGAGTTGGTATTACATTAGAAAAGCTAATATTCTGATAGATCGCGTAGATAAAATAGCATCTCTATCACAAGAAGCGAAAAACCATTGGAAAGGCGTTGGTCGTTTTTTTAGAGCAATGGATTATTTTAACAAAGTAAAACTCTTTGGTGGGGTTCCTTGGATTGATAGCGAACTTGATATAGCTCAAAACGATTTGATCTATAAAAAGAGAGATACCAGAAAGTTTGTAATGGATAAAGTTATGGAGGATCTAGATTTTGCAATTGCTAATCTAAGGGATAATAACTTAAATGAAGTAAATAAATCTGTTGCATTAGCTCTAAAATCTCGTGTTGCATTATTTGAAGGCACATATAGGAAGTATCATACCGAATTAGGATTGCAAGCAGATGCAGAAGCTTATCTAAAAGCAGCCAAGCAAGCTTCCGAAGCTTTAATGACGGGGAAATATATTCTTACTACACAATATGGGCCAGTATATAATTCAATGGATTTAAAAGGAAATACAGAAGTAATTCTTTATAAAGAATATGTTGCTGGAACACTTACGCATTCTGTTATAGGCTATACTGCTTCTACCACAACAATGCACGGTTTAACAAAATCTGCAGTAGAGTCATACGTTTATACAGATGGCCTGCCTGTAGGACAATCGCCTTTAGCCACTGGCGATGCAACAATTACTGCCGTTAGAAAAGATCGCGATGACCGCCTTCTGAAAACAATCAGTGATTTTCTTTGCTATCAAGGAAATTTATCTCCACAGGGGTTCAGTTCTAGTACAGGTTATCGCCCAGCTAAGTTCTTAAACTCGGTTTCAAATCAGTTGGCTCCATATAATGAAACAGATGCTCCAATATTTTGGCTTGCGGAGGTTTTACTTAATTACGCTGAAGCTAGTGCTGAGTTAAATGATTTAGGTGTTTATACATTAACTCAAAATGACTTAGATAAATCTGTTAATAAGCTTAGGCAGCGTGCTAATGTTAAACCATTAATTTTATCTGGAACAAACGTAATGTCTGGTATTGCGGGCGATGTTATTATTAATGATCCAAAACGTACTGCTGATATCAGCCCTATTATATGGGAAATCAGAAGAGAACGCAGAACAGAGCTAATGATGGATGGTTTCAGATATAACGATTTAATGCGATGGAAAAAAGGAGAATATTTAGATACTACATTAAACCCTGATTGTATATTAGGTGCTAATGTTCCAAATAATGGCAAAGTAACTAGAAATGCAGCAGGTTATATCATGCCTTATACAGCAACTACTGTAAGGAAATTTATTTCTCCTAAACATTACCTTTCTCCAATACCTACAGGACAAATTTCTTTATATCCAAATAATAATTTGGAACAAAACCCTGATTGGAATTAGCAATTATTTAATATGTTGTTTAAAGCATGAGTAAAATATTTTACTCATGCTTTTTTATTTTAATTAAAATTGAAACAGAGTGTCCGTTTAGAAAACAAAATTGCTAGCATGCTGATTTGTAGGATGATTGCCCCTAGTAGCCGTTCTTGGTAAGAATTTGCGGTTTTTTACGTGTTTAAAGTTTTTGCTTTTTTTAGAAAAAGCTTTTAAAATAGTTTGGAGCCTTTTTTTTTAAAAAAACATTTCTCATATTTACTATCGATAAGGGTTTTTGCGTTTTTTGAATCCTTATTTAAACTAAAAAATTATTTAATAACTAACCAAATTCATGTTTATGAAAAAAAGACTACTCATGATGCTTTTCGGTATTTTTGTGCTTGCTGCTCAGGTGTTTGCCCAGCAGGCTACAGTTACTGGAAAAGTTTTTGATGAAGACCGATTGCCGTTACCTGGGGCATCCGTAAGGATTAAGGGACAGACAACGGCTGTATCTACTTCAAGTGATGGATACTATAGTATCAAGGCGTCTGTTGGTCAGACGTTGGTTTTTTCTTTTGTTGGAACTATTACTCAAGAAATAACCGTTAAAACTCCAACAATTGATGTGGTTTTAAAATCAGATGCCAATCAGCTATCTGAAGTTAAAATTACAGGAGCTATGGGAATCAAAGAAGAGAAAAGAGCCCTTGGAGCTTCAAGTCAATCTATAAAAGGTACAGAAGTTGCTCAAACTCAAAGAGAAAATTTTATTAACGGTCTTCAGGGAAGAGTTGCGGGTTTAACCGTAAATAGCACTTCTGGTGTTCCGGGAGCATCTAGTTCCATTATTCTTCGTGGTATAAGCTCTATTAACAGTAGTAACCAGCCATTAATCGTAATTGATGGTATTCCTTCTGATAATAATACCTTTGCTACAGGTGAATTAGCCTCTAGTGGTGCAACAGCAACATCTTTTGAAAATAGGGGGGTTGACTTTACAAACCGTTCATCAGATTTTAGTCCTGAAGACATTGAAGATATTACGGTATTAAAAGGTCCTGAAGCTGCAGCTCTTTATGGTATTGATGCTGCAAACGGAGCCATTATTATTACTACAAAAAGAGGTAAGGCCGGAGATGGAAGGATTAATTACAGCAATGCGTTCAGAATTGACCATGTAACTAAAATGCCTGAAGTACAAAAAGTATATGGTGCAGGAGCAAGTGGTCTGGATGATGAAACCTATGCTTATTTTGGATCAAAATATAGAGAGGGTACTCAGTTTTATGATAATATCTCTAATTTCTTTCAGACATCTTTAACACAAAAACACAATTTATCATTTGAAGGTGGTTCAGAAAAAGCTACTTATAGAATTTCTTCAACCTATAATAACCAAAAAGGTGTGGTTCCTCACACAGGATATGATCGTTTTACATTAAATGGAGCTTCAACAGCTAAAATTAATAGCTGGTTTAATGTTGATTTATCCTTGACTTACAGCTATTCTAAAAACGATAAAGTTTTTAAAGGCGGTGGCGGACCTCTCATTGGACTATTAATGTGGCCGGTTACAGATGACGCTTCAAATTATCTTACACCGGGAGGTTTAAGAAGAAAAATATTTACAGGTGTAAGTTATGCTAATGAGATAGATAACCCTTATTTCAATATCAATAAAAATGATTTATATGATGTAAATAATAGAGTTTTTGCAGCTACTAGCTTGGTAATTACGCCAATCAAAGATTTATCTTTTACAACTAGAGTAGGATTTGATGTGGGTACATTTGAAAGTATGACTTTTCAGCACCCAGAATCGGCTAGAGCTTACACCAGAAAAGGAGCTTTAGATCAGGTTACCAGAACTTCTCAGAATTTAAATATCAACAGTTTTGTAAGGTATTCGAAAAAAATTATACCTAAATTAAACTTTAATGTTTTAGCAGGCGCTGAAATTAAATCAGAAGAATCTAATGCATTATCTACTTATGGTGAGAAGTTCTTAGAGCCAAATTTTGAGTCGATTAATAATACCGATGGTTTATCAAGAAAAGTGTTGACTACAAAATATCAAAGAAGAGTTGCATCTATATATGGTCAGGTTCAACTTAATTATGATAAAATTCTTTATGTAACTGCAACAGGAAGAAATGACTGGACTTCAACTTTACCAGTGCCAAATAATTCTTTCTTTTATCCTTCTTTGTCAACAAGTTTAAACTTTACAGATATTAAGGCATTATCTGGAATTAAAAAAGTATTAAATTATGGTAAATTAAAAGCAAGTATTGCTCAGGTAGGTCGTGATGCAAGAGCGTATAAAATTTATCCGGCATTACAATTCGAAGACAACTCCGTTGGGGGTTATCGCTATGGTTTTACAGGACCTAACTTTGGTTTAAAACCAGAAATGGCAACTTCTTATGAATTTGGTACAGAGTTGTCGTTTTTAAATAGCAGAATTAATTTAGAATTTGCTTATTACAAAAAGAAAACAGAAGACCAGATTGTAAGAGATATCAGAGCAAGTTATGCTACGGGTTTCGTATTAACAGATATGAACGGAGGGGTTACACAAAACCATGGTTATGAAACTTTGTTAACTGTAAAGCCAATCATGAAAAAAGACTTTACATGGAATGTAATTGCTAATTTTGACATTTCAAGATCTAAAGTAGTTTCTTTACCTCGTGATTTACCAGAATCTTATAATTCAGATACCTGGTTATATAATGATATAAGAAAATCAGCCAGGCCGGGAAGTTCATTAACTGCCTTTTCAGGTAAATTCTACCTTAGAAATGATGCGGGAGATATCTTAATAGATCCAGCAACTGGATTGCCTTATCGTACTCAGGATTTCATATTAAATGGTACAGATACCTGGCCAAAATGGACCTTAGGTTTAACCAATGAGTTTTCATTTAAAGATTTCAGATTATCTTTCTTACTTGATTTTAGAAAAGGGGGAGATGTGTTAAATGCTACAGAACATTTTTTAACGCAAAAAGGTTTAGCTTTAAGAACACTTGATAGAGAAACACCAAGAGTAATTAAAGGCGTATTGAGAGATGGTAAAGAGAATACCGCTAATCCAACAGTAAATAATATTGTAGTAAATCCATTCTATGATAGCAGATATTATAGTAATATAAGCGAGGAGCTATTTATAGAAAGAAATATAAACTGGATTAGGTTAAGAGATGTTACCTTATCATATGCAATACCAAGTAAAGTATTGGCAAGACAGAAATTCTTTAAATCAGCATCAGCATTTATTACAGCTACAGATGTGTTCTTGATCACAAATTATTCAGGAGCAGATCCTATTGCTAACGGAAATAACGCAGCTACCGTTGGTGCAGGCGGGATGGGTATTGATTATGGTAACTTCCCAATTTCTACAGGAATAAACTTTGGAGTTAGAATTGGATTATAATATTATTTTTTAGAAAATATGAAAAAGACTTTTGCAAAAATATTATTGATATCTACCATTTTAGCAGGTACAGGCTGTAAAAAATGGTTGGATGTAAATAAAAACCCTAATGCTCCCGATGTGGTAGCACCAAATCTTTATTTAGGGCCAATGATGACCAATTTTGTTTTTTCACAACAAATAGATGGTCGTTATACGGGTAAATATGCTCAGTTCTGGTCGCAGACTACAACTAATGATACTTGGGACAGACACGGTTACCTTTTTACAACAGCAGATTATGCTGCCGAACAATGGCGTACAGTTTATTGGTTAATGGGCTATAATCTTATCGATATGATGACCCTTTCTGAGCAACAGCAAAGATGGGATTTGCTAGGAATAGGATATGTATTAAAAGCATGGGGCTGGTTAAATTTAACTACATTCCATGGTGAGCTGATCATTAAACAGGCTTTTGATACAAGCCTTAAAACCTTTGATTACGACTCTCAGGAAGTGGTTTACGATGAAATCATCAGATTACTTGATTTAGCTATAGAAAATCTTAAGAAAACAGATGGTAAAGTAGATGCCGCTTTTATAGGAACAG
This sequence comes from Pedobacter montanisoli, assembly GCF_022809115.1. GTDB lineage: Bacteria > Bacteroidota > Bacteroidia > Sphingobacteriales > Sphingobacteriaceae > Pedobacter > Pedobacter montanisoli. The sequence continues at coordinate 962,316 of NZ_JALGBH010000001.1, forward strand.
CAGATAATGTTTATAATGGTAACAGGGAGAAATGGTTAAAACTGGCTTACGGCTTAAAAGCAACAGCTTTAAATCACCTTTCAAATAAAACAGGAAAATATAAGCCTGATGACATTATCACAGCTGTAGATAACTCATTTACAAGCAATGCCGATGATGCTAAATTCAAATTCAGTGGGGTAGCTAATGGGTCTAAAAATTATTTAAGTCCTGATCGTGACAACTTTACACTAGTTCGCCATACCAACTTTTTCCTGAATTTGTTGAATGGAAATCAAAATGGAGGTGTAACAGATCCTCGTTTAAGTAGATTGATTTTTAAATCGACTGATGGTGGATATTATGGTATTAACCCTACTTATGGTACAACTGGATTAACAACCAATCAAATTCCTAAAACAATATGGGGTACTACAGTATCAGGAATTGATTTACCAGGAAACTATGTTTTCAATGCAAAATCAAGCTTCCCTTTATTAACTTATGCTCAGCTTCAATTTGTAAAAGCAGAGGCTGCATTCTTAAAAGGCGATAAGGTAACTGCATTAGGCGCTTACAAAAAAGGCATAGCTGCACACATGGATTTTGTAAATACTGCCAATGCAGAGTCTGCTAATCCAGGTGTTACTCAGATCAGTGCTACAGAGAAAAGTGACTTTTTGGCCTCTGCTGTTGTTCCTACCAACCCTAATAATCTGAAATTGGGAGACATTATGACCCAGAAATATATTGTGCAATGGGGATGGGCTTTCAATGAAGCTTGGACAGATTTACGCCGCTACCATTATACAGATTTAGAACCTGGAAGTGCTACTGACGAGGTTTTTAGAGGGTTTACTATTCCTGAAGCGAGCAAATTATTTGAGGCAAATGAGGGTAATCCTGTATATAGAGTTAGGCCAAGGTATAATTCAGAATGGATATGGAATTTAGAATCTTTAAAGAAACTGGGAGGTGATAAATTAAATTACCATACTAAAATAATGTGGATTTTTGAAAAAAATTGATAATATGAAAAAGTTAAAAATCATAGTAGCTGCATTAAGTGTGTTCTCAATAGCATGCTTTATAGGTTGTGAAAAAAATGCCGTAGAAGATATTACGGTTCCATATAACGGCGCTTTATTTAAATTTTACAATTTTGCATTATCAAGCCCTACAGTAAATGCATATGCAAATAATACTAAATTTACAGCCATAGCTTCATTAACAGGAGTAGAAAGTGCCGCAGGTACTTCTGCTGGGGGAGTTGCTCCGGCAAGGGGATATTCTTTGGTTCAGGCTGGTTCAAATATTGTTTTTAGAGTAGTTACTCCAAGCACAATGGCAGCTAGTACTACTACAGGTTTTGGACCTAATTTAGAAATAGCAGCTGTAACAGCATCGATAGAAGACGGGAAAAACTATAGCTTTTATGCAAGTGGTGTTTTTAACAAAACTACCCAAAAAGCAGATTGCTTTATTATAGAAGATAAATTACCTCAACCAGACTCTTCTGCAAGTTACATCAGGCTGGTGAATCCTGGTCATAATACAAGTACATTGTCTTTAGAGATTACAAGAACATTGAAACTGCCTGATGGATCTACTATAACAGAAGTAACTACTCCTATTACTGGAGTGCCATATAAGGCCGCCTCTCCTTTTGTTAAAGTTGCTCCAGGTAGTTACTCTTTAAAACTTACAGACCAGGCTACAGGTAAATCAGTTACCCGTGCAGCCACCGGTTTTGCTAAAAACAGAGTATATACCTTTACATTAAGAGGAGACTTAATTAGTGGTGTAGCCAGCAGTCCAACATTATTCTTGGACTTTACGGAAAACCGATAAACGATCAAAGCCCATCAATTTTGTTTGATGGGCTTTTTTATTAAATTTGCTCCATAAATAATTATCATGGCAACGTTTACACTTACACCCGAAACCTGGAAAAGAGTTCAAACCAAATTCTTAAGAAAGTATCGCGAGCTGGCAACAGTTGATCTGGTTTTTACACCCGGACATGAAGATGAGCTGGTTCAAACGTTGGCCAAACTGGTAAACCGTGACCGTAATTATATAGAATTCACCATACGTAAAGCCCTGGCAGATCCAACTGGTAACAGACTTTAGTCAAGAGTTCAAACAATTTTCTTAAATTTACTTCTCCGGATAACACACAAACGTGTTTGAAAACTCAGCATCTCATGAGAAAAGTAAATAAAATCATTATCCTCATAGGCATAGGTATATTATCCATAAGCTTTGCCTTCAAAGAAGATCTTTTTCAGGTATCTAAGAACTTAGACATTTTTGCATCAGTTTACAAAGAAGTAAGTATAAACTATGTAGAAGACTCTAATCCTGCTGGTTTAATGAAAACAGGAATAGATGCCATGTTGAATAGTCTCGATCCTTATACCGAATATGTTCCCGAATCAGAAATAGAAAATTATAAACTTAAATATGTAAGTACGCAATACGGTGGTATTGGAGCAGGTACACTGGTTATAGATGGAAAACTATTTATTAATGAAGTAACGGAGGGAAATCCGGCACATAAAGGAGATGTACGTCCAGGAGACCAGATTGTTAAAATTAATGGAATAGAAGTAAAAGATAAAGACAGAGCAGAAGTTAGTCAGCTTTTACGTGGGCCCAAAGGAACACAGGTTTCATTAGTTTTGGTTAGAGATGGAGCTGTAGTGAATAAAACCCTTGCCCGCGAAGAAATTAAGCAACCTAATGTTTCTTATTCAGGTATGCTTGACAACCAGATTGGATACATTAAACTGGATAAGTTTTTAGAAAACTCGGGGCAGGAAGTTAAGGATGCGTTAGAAAAGATCAACAAGCAAAATCCTAAAGGGCTAATTTTAGATCTTCGCAATAATGGAGGCGGTATTTTACAGGAAGCAGTTAAAATTGTAAATCTTTTTGTAGATAAAAATGTGTTAGCGGTAATACAGAAAGGGCGTAACCCCGAAAAATCTATCAATTACTATACACAAAATATTCCTTTGGCTCCACAAACCCCTTTGGTTGTATTGGTAAACAGAGGTTCTGCCTCTGCATCAGAAATTGTAGCTGGTGCTTTGCAAGATCTAGACAGAGCTATTATAGTAGGTCAGATAAGCTTTGGAAAAGGATTGGTTCAGCAAACCTTTAATCTTCCGTATAACAGTCTGGTAAAGGTTACGGTAGCAAAATATTACACACCATCAGGAAGATGCATACAGGCCTTGGATTATGCGCATAAAAAGAAAGACGGAACGGCAAGTAAGTTTGCGGATTCGACATTAAAGCCATTCAGAACCAAAGCCGGACGAACTGTTTATGATGGTAATGGCATATATCCTGATGTTACAGTAGAACAGGATAAACTGAGTCCGGTTACAATTTCTCTTATTACTAAAAACCTGTTTTTTGATTATGCAAACAATTTCAGAAAGAATAATAAAGAAGTTGGAACTGCCAATAAATTCCAGCTTTCAGATGCGGCATATACTCAGTTTATAAATGCTGTTTCGGGTAAAAATTATAATTATACTTCAAATACTGAACGCCTGTTAACGGCCCTAAAAGAAGAGGCTGAAAAAGAGAATAAGCTGGCTTTGGTAAAAACAGATATAGAAGATCTGAAGGTAAAGGTTAGCCAAGCCAAAAAAACAGATTTAACTACGCATAAAGACGAAATAAAACGAATGCTTGAAACCCAAATCATTTCTCGTTATTATTTTGAGCGAGGCAAAATAGAGCAATCTTTTCAATACGATAAAGAACTGATCAAAGCTCAATCTATTCTGGCTAACGGACAGCAGATGTTGGCTATTTTAAAAGGAGATGGAACCTATAAGAATATAGGTAGCCCTGTTCTTAAAGTAGATTAAAATTAAAAGGCCAAAATCATTGATTTTGGCCTTTAGCATATAGTAAATTAGAATAATCTAGTTATCCATCGCGTGTAAACGTACTCTTAAACCATCATACTCAGGGCTTAACTGTATTTGACAAGCTAATCTCGAGTTGGGTAATACATCAGGTAGGGTATCTAACATGGCATATTCATCATCGCTCATTTCATTGAGTTTTTCTTCGCCCTCCATTATATCTACACAGCAGGTTGCGCAAAGAGCCATGCCTCCACAGGTTGCCAAAATATCATATTCACTGGCTTTTAAAAATTCCATTAAGCTTAAGCCCATATCAGTAGGGGCACTTAGAGTGGCTGTGTTGCCTTCCCTGTCTTCAACGTGTATGGTAATATCTGTTGCCATATCTTAAAACTCGCTAATTCCGTTTACAGTAGTGTATTTCATGGTATATTTTATGCCCGGATTCATGTATTGGTAAGCGCTGTGACTCATCAATGCAGCCTCATGAAAACCACACAAAATTAACTTTAATTTATTGGTATAAGTATTAATATCGCCAATGGCGTAAATACCTGGTATGTTTGTAGAATAATCATCAGTATTTACTTCAATAGCACTTTTGCTGATGTTTAATCCCCAGTTTTCAATAGGGCCTAATTTAGGGCTTAATCCGAATAACGGAATAAGATGATCTGTTTCAATGGTAGTAGTTTCCATGGTCTTATTATGGATTACCTCTACCGTTTCTAATTTGCCTTCGCCAGAAACAGCGTTTAAATTACTGTTCAATAGTAAATTTATTTTTCCAGATGCAGCTAACTCCATTACCTTATTTACAGAATCAGGAGCACCTCTAAAGCTTTCGCTACGGTGTATCAAAGTAAGTTCTTCTACCATATCAGCCAGGAAAATCGTCCAGTCTAAAGCAGAGTCTCCACCACCGGCAATCACCATTTTCTGTCCACGATACTTCTCAGGATCCAAAATCATGTAATTAACACCACGGCCATTTTCAAAGTGTTCTAAGCCAGCTACTGCAGGTTTACGAGGCTCAAAACAACCCAATCCGCCTGCAATTACTATAACTTTGGCTTCTATAACAGTGCCCATGTTTGTTGTAAGCACAAAATCGGCTTCACCACGTTTTTCTAATCCTTCAATACGTTCACCTAAAGTAAAACCAGGATGAAATGGCTTGGCCTGTTCCATCAGGTTGTCAATAAGTTCCTGGGCCAAAACCGACGGGAAACCCGGTATATCGTAAATAGGCTTTTTAGGGTAGATTTCTGATAACTGGCCGCCAACCTGAGGTAAATAATCAATTAAATGACAACGCATTTTTAATAATCCGGCTTCGAAAATCGCAAATAAACCCACCGGACCAGCGCCAATAATGGCTATATCAGTTGAAATCATATTTTAAAATTTGGGCAAAAATACAAAATTAACTTATAAAAGTATTTGCTTATTTAGAAGAATTCTATATAGATGACAATAAAAGGACGAAAAAGATAGGATGTGAGCAGAGGTGTCATGAACAATAGCGTTATCATTTTTATTATCTTTGACAGAGATGAGAGATAAGATATATTTCGCCTCCGATTTTCATTTGGGTTCTCCAAGTTTTGAGACTAGCCGCGAGCGGGAAAACCGCATTGTACGCTGGTTAAATTTTATCGAGCCAGATTGCAGCGAACTTTTTTTGATGGGCGATGTATTTGATTTCTGGTTTGAATACAAATATGTGGTGCCTAAAGGATTTACCCGGCTACTGGGCAAGCTTGCACAGATGAGCGATTCTGGCATAAAAATTTATTTCTTTAAAGGAAACCACGATATGTGGGTGAAAGATTACTTTACCAAAGAATTGGGAATGCAGATTGTAAGTGATGAGATGATCATTGTGCGCAATGGTAAAAAGATCTATTTGCACCATGGAGATGGTTTAGGGCCCGGAGATGCAAAATATAAATTTCTGAGAAAGATATTCAGAAATCCGTTTTGCCAATGGCTATTTGGTATGCTACCTCCTCGTATAGGCATAGGTATCGCCAATAAATGGTCAACACATAGTAGGGCAGCTAATCATAATGACGAAGTATTCTTAGGCGAAGAAAAAGAATGGCTCGCTATTTATGCCAAAGAGTTACTGCAAAAAGAGCACTATGATTATTTTGTTTTTGGTCACAGACATTTGCCGCTTACCATAAAATTAAACGAACACAGTACTTATATCAATATTGGTGAGTGGCTTAAATACAACTCGTACGCTGTATTTGATGGAAATGATTTAACCCTTACTTATTTTGAAAAATAAACACAGGATATGTTAATGGTTAATAAGAGAAGAAATTGGAATAAGTATCTACTGGGTACATTTATATTTGTGGTGCTTTTCTCCGGTAACTCTTTTTCCCAGCAAAAGGCTATTGCTGTAATAGATACACCTGCAAAGACTGTCTTTATAGACAACTTAGATGCGGTTTACGTACTAACTCCTAAAGATGAATTATTAAAATATGATACAAAGGGAGCATTAAAATGGCGTTACAGCAATAACAGATATGGTAAGGTAAAAAGTATTGATGTTACAGATCCTTTACGTGTCGTTATTTTTTATGCCGATTTTCAGCAGGTGGTGGTTTTAAATAATAACCTGAGCCAGATTGCAACCTATTCTTTCGCTTATAACAGCAATTTATTGGTTTCGGCAATAGCTGTGGCCGATAATAATGCATTCTGGATCTTTGAGACAACCAGTAATAGTCTAATCAAGTTGAGTAGCGATTTTAGTGAAAATACACGTTCGGCTAACCTTTATCAGTTATTTGATGAGCTCGTTTTCCCAAAAAAGATTTTAGTAGCCAATCAACATATTTATTTGCAGAAACCTAACAATGATGTCTTAATTTTCGATGTATTTGGTGCTTTTTTAAGACTTCTAAGCTTGGAGGGATTAGCTGATTTTGAAATACATAATAATAAATTAATCTATATGGCTGAGAAAAAGCTTCATCTTTATGATTTAAACAGCCAAAAGGTATCTACAACACTTCTGCCTGTTGGCGTTGAAATAAAGCAGGTAGCGCTTGGCAATAAAATAATTGCAGCATTAACCGAAAAAGGCGTATTTTTGTACCCTGCAAATTAATACCTTGAAATAAAAAGCATTATTTTTTGTGTAAATCCGGGTTTTGATCTAAAAAGCTAAATTTTTTTAAGGCTCAAATCAGATCCGTTAATCATGCATGTAAATAGATTTTCTGAATAAATATGTTAGATAAATTAGAAGCTATAAAGCTGCGCTGGGAAGATGTAGAAGAACAATTAAGTAATCCTGATGTAATACAGGATATGAAGCGTTTTGCGGCTTTAAATAAAGAATATAAAGATCTTACCAAGATTGTAGAAGAATACAAGATCTACAAGAACGTAATGAGTAATATCGATGCCAATAAAGAGATACTAAGCAACGAGAAAGACCAGGAATTACGTGAAATGGCTAAAGAGGAGCTGGATATTTTATTGGTTAAACAAGAAGAAATGGAGGCGGCCATACGCTTAATGTTGATTCCTAAGGATCCTGAAGATGCTAAGAATGCGGTTTTTGAAATAAGAGGAGGTACGGGAGGCGATGAAGCTGCACTTTTTGCAGGCGATTTATATCGTATGTACACCCGCTTTTTTGAGACTAAAGGCTGGCGTACCGAAGTAATGGATGTAACAGAAGGTACAGCAGGAGGTTACAAAGAAGTAATCTTAAAAGTAAGTGGCGAAGATGTTTACGGACAATTAAAGTACGAGAGTGGTGTACACCGTGTACAACGTGTGCCCGATACTGAAACACAAGGTCGTGTACATACATCGGCAGCATCTGTAGCGGTATTGCCAGAAGCCGAAGAAGTGGATGTGTACATTAATCCTGCAGATATTGAATTGCAGACCTCACGTTCAGGCGGTGCCGGTGGACAGAACGTAAATAAGGTAGAAACAAAAGTTCAGCTTACCCATAAACCTTCTGGTATTGTAGTGGTTTGTCAGGTTGAACGCTCACAGTTGGCTAACAGAGAATTGGCTATGGAAATGCTGCGTTCTAAATTGTATGATCTTGAAGTGCAAAAGAAACACGGAGATATTGCCGCGAAACGCAAAACCATGGTTTCAACAGGCGATAGATCGGCTAAGATCAGAACCTATAATTATCCGCAGGGAAGAGTAACGGATCACCGTATCGGTTTAACACTTTATAATTTGCCTGCAATAGTTAATGGCGAAATACAAGAGTTAATAGATAAGCTTCAGTTTGCAGAAAATGCAGAAAAAATGAAAGAAGGAGCTGTTAACTAAACTACCTCTAAATAGATTTGAAATATTCTTTCTGCAAATCAAGGAGTTATAAAAAAGTTAAAAAAAATATTGCAAATAAAAAATAACAAGCTATATTTGCAAACCCAAACAGAAAGACAATGTCTGATGTTAGGAAAACGGTTCGGTAGTTCAGCTGGTTAGAATGCCGCCCTGTCACGGCGGAGGTCGCGGGTTCGAGTCCCGTCCGGACCGCATAAAAGCCTTGAAACATTGTTTCAGGGCTTTTTGCTTTTTAAGCTATTTCTCGTTTTTTCCTAAACGCTATATAAGAGTAGAATAATTATTCCAAAAACGAGGTGTTCGGGAATTTTTTTCTACATTTTTTAACAACAATAATCCCTTCAGGCTATGTTCCTTTCAATAAAACAAAATGGTTTTAAAATTGATAGATATTATACAACTCACTGTTAACGGGTAAAAACAGAGAGGGTGCCTATTACTCTTGATGGGTAAAACATAAACACAATAGGTTTAACGAATGTAAGCACTCGTGGTATCGCCCATTGCGATAATTAGACTTATTGGCTTATGGCATTTGAGGTACAGATCATGTGTGTGAACAAAACAACTAAACCAGATCCTCACAAAAGAATAAGTAGTATTGGAGGTGAACATAAGGGAAAGAAATGGCATATTTCTGTTGAAACAGCTATTAGAGGAATAGAAGCTGGTCATTGGGAGTTTTATACGCTTGTTAACGATCAGAAAAGGTACGTTGAAATAGCAGTTTCTACTCAAGGGAACAAATATCTGACTACCAGTGACAGCGCAGATACTTTAGACCTTATAGGTTTGGAAAATTGTACAGTACATGATTAAACTTAACCTAACCCCGGAGAAATCCGGGGTTTATTTTTGAGGATTTAATCCAAAGGTATTTTGACCTAAAAAAGTTATTTGATTTCCGATTTCTTTCTAAGCTCTTCAAATTTTTTCAGATCAAAAGCAGATAGTTTGTCTTCTCCTATTGCTTTGTAGATTACACTGCGATTCTGATAATACTCTGCCACTTCAGGGTCTAATACAATAGCTTGGGTTAAATCTTTAAGAGCTAAATTGTATTCTCTTAAGTTTCCATATACTATGCCTCTGTAAAAATATGCAGGAGCATATTTGGAATCTAATTCTATGGCTTTTGAAAGACTGTTTAATGCCAGCTTGAGGTAGTTAGCATCTTTGCTTTCTGTGTACCAGGCCATATAAGTTCTTCCTACCAAAGCATGAGAAGAAGTTGCATAATTGGGGTTAACATCAATTGCTTTATTAAATTCCTGTAAAGCCAGTTCATATTGTTTTTTATTGTAGTATTCAACTCCTTTGTTTTGCAATATTACGGTCTCTAAGCCAATATCAAGTTTACTTTTACCGTTACTCTGATTTTGTTCGGGAGCATTTGATTTACCTTTATAGATGCCATTTTCAAAGAAACCTTCTTCACTTTTTCCATTTGCATGTATGTATTTTCCAAATCCTGTAAGTAGATTGTTTTTAAAATCGCCTTCATAACTCTCTCCACCCCATTGGGTATTTTTCCCCCAGGTCATTTTTCCTTTTCCACTTCTTTGCCCATTTATAAAATTACCTTCATAAACACTGCCATCAGCCCAGGTGTATTTGCCCGTTCCGGTTCGGGTACCGTTTTTGATTTCGCCTTCATAGACATGCCCATTAGCCCATACTATTCTTCCTTTCCCGTTAAGGTCATTGTCTTTCCAGTAACCTTTATAATTGTATCTGAGGCTTGAAGAAGCTTCACCATAACCATTAGCCTTACCATTGCCTACTTCGCCATTGTAATAGATAGTGTCTTTTGGATTAGAAGCTCTGGTGAACTCTAATTTTTGCCATTTAGCTTTAGGGCTAATAGAAGAACGTATTTTATTCTTTTGTTGAGCCTGTAGAATAATAGTATGGCCAATCAGAAAAAATAGGGTGATCATGACCTTTTTCATCATTGTAAATGCGAAGGTTAATACAATAAATTAACTGAATATACTCATATTTGGTTGATTACACAATTCCAAAATATTAAAAACCAAATAGTTGTAAAGGGTGTTGTTTTTTTAAACTCTAACTTAAATCGTTATGAAAAAGTATTTGTTATTATTAACCATGGGTATGGTAATGATCTTGGGATCATGCTCCAGACCAGGCAAAGAAATTGCCCAGGCTATGTTAAATTCTACAAAGGATAATACTTCTATCGGAGTAGCTAAATTTTATAGTGAGGCAGGAGGTAAAATTAAGATGGACTTGGAACTTAATTTTCCGGAAAGAGCAGACAGCACTGTAGCAGTCCATTTTCATGAATACGGAGACTGTGGAAATATGGGAGAAAATACACATGGTCATTGGAATCCTACCAACGAACCACATGGTAAGTGGGGAAGCGCTGCATACCATTCAGGTGATATAGGGAATATCAAATTAGATGGAAAAGGACATGCTACGCTTAGTGTAACTACCGATAGATGGAGTGTAATGCCTAATGATGTCAAAAATATCATAGGCAGAGGAATTATAGTTCATGGAGGAACTGATGATTATACCACACAACCAACCGGTAATTCAGGGCCAAGAGTGGGCTGCGGTGTAATTGAAGAAGTGAAATAAACTTAGAAAGAGCTTGTCTATCACTTAGCTTGCATTTTAGATGAGCTCTCTTTATGTAATTAGTAGGTGAATGTCATCTTCAATAAAACTGAACTTTAATATGGCAACACTTACCAATCCTCGTAATGGCAAGGCCGTGAAAGGAAAATCAAAAACATTGGCACCAGGTATAGATCTGACCGCAATGGTAGATTTAGCTTTTCTGCTGATTACATTCTTTATGCTAACCACTTCTTTGAGCAAAATGAACGCTATGGAAATTGCTAAACCTGTTAATAGTAATGAATCCATAGACTTGGCAGAATCCAGAACAATGACCATTCTTTTAGGTAAAAACAATCAGGCGGCCTATTATATGGGAGAGCCCGGAAAAGCAGTGATGCATCAAACGGATTTATCGGGGATACAAAAGCAGATTACTCAAAATAAAAAGATAGTAGCTCAAAAATATCATAATGATGCTTCAAAATTTATGATAGTAATTATTAAGCCCACCTCAGGCTCCAATTATAAAAACTTTGTAGATATCATGGATGAGGTGCATATCGGTTCTATACAATCTTACTTTATTGATGATAAGAATATCTTAGAACAGGAAAAGGTTTTTATGAAACAGAGAGGAATATAAAAACAAAAGGCCGGCTAAAAAGCCGGCCTTTATATTAAAAAGTTATTGTTATAAGCCAAATGCAGCTTTTACCTGATCAACAAAATCAAGTTTTTCCCAAGTAAACAATTCTACAGTAACTGATTTCTCTTCACCATTTGGCGATTTGAATGTTTTGGTTACAGTTTCAGGTTTACGACCCATATGGCCATAAGCTGCTGTTTCGCTATAAATGGGGTTTCTTAGTTTTAAGCGTTGTTCAATGAAATAAGGGCGCATATCAAAAATGCTTTCTACTTTTTTGCTGATTTCGCCATCAGTTAAGCCAACTTTAGAAGTACCATAAGTAACTACGTTGATTGAAGTTGGTTTAGCAACTCCAATAGCATAAGAAACCTGAACTAAAACCTCATCACATAGACCTGCAGCAACTAGATTTTTAGCAATATGACGGGTTGCATACGCAGCACTTCGATCTACTTTACTTGGATCTTTTCCAGAAAAAGCACCACCACCGTGAGCACCTTTACCACCATAAGTATCTACGATGATTTTTCTACCAGTTAAGCCTGTATCACCGTGAGGACCACCAATTACAAAAACACCAGTTGGGTTAATGTGATAAGTGATGTCATCGTTAAATAAGTGAGCGTATTGTGGATATTTAGCTTTAACTCTAGGAATTAAGATCGAAATCAAGTCGCTTTTAATTTTAACCAGCATTTCATCGTTGGCAGCATCTTTATCTGCTCTAGAATCAGATTTCGCTTTCACAAAATCATCATGCTGCGTAGAGATTACTATCGCATCAATTCTCTGCGGTTGGTTGTCGTCAGAATATTCTAAGGTTACTTGAGATTTAGCATCTGGACGTAAATACGTTATTTCAGCATTTTCTCTTCTCAAAACAGCCAGTTCTCTCAATAAAGCATGAGACAAATCAAGCGCTAACGGCATATAATTTTCAGTTTCGTTAGTTGCATAACCAAACATCATACCCTGGTCACCAGCACCTTGTTCTTCTTTGGTCTTTCTATCTACACCTTGGTTAATATCTTGAGATTGCTCATGAATTGCCGATAACACACCACATGAATTGGCTTCAAACATGTATTCACTTTTGGTATAGCCAATTTTTTTAATTACATCTCTGGCAATTTGTTGTACGTCAAGATAAGTTGTAGACTTTACCTCTCCGGCTAATATAACCTGCCCTGTGGTTACTAAGGTCTCGCAAGCAACCTTCGATTCGCTGTCGAAAGCTAAAAAGTTATCAATTAACGCGTCTGAAATTTGATCGGCAATTTTATCAGGATGCCCTTCAGATACAGATTCTGATGTGAATAAATAAGACATTTTAAATCTTCTCTAATGTTAAAAAATATAAAATGTTAAGTGAGAAAGCCCCGAATAAATCGGCCTGTAAAATAAGTGTAGAAAGAATTAGCACTTTTTTTTACGTGGTTGCAATCTTGCTCTTAATTAAGAGTTTAGCAAATCAGTCCACCTTAACGGCACAAAAGTAGTGTAATAAATTTTAATACTCAAAAATTATCAATTATTTTGTCGCTCAAATCCTTATGTCTTTACAAAAGTATAACATTCTGTTTGTGATCAATCCTATTTCCGGTGGAAAAAAAAAGGATCGCATCCCTGCTTTAATCAGTAAATATTTAGATAAAACTAAATTTAATGCCACTTATATTTTTACTGAAAAAGAAGGTCATGCCACAGAAATAGCTGCAGAGGCCGAATGCAAGAATATTGCTATTGTGGTAGCTGTAGGAGGTGATGGAACTATAAATGAAATTGCCAGCAGCTTAGTAAATACTAAGGTAAGTCTGGGAATTATTCCTTTTGGTTCTGGTAATGGCCTGGCCAGATTTTTAGGTATTCCTATGACTACAAAAGGAGCCGTGAAATATCTTAATTTATTAAACATACAGGCAATTGATTCTGCCCAATTGAATGAAAGGCACTTTTTTAATATGGCAGGTATGGGGTTTGATGCCCACATCAGTGCTGTCTTTGCCGGGAATAAAAGTCGGGGCTTAAAAAGCTATGTTAAATTAGGACTTAAAGAAATCACTTCTTATAAGGCACAACGTTATAAATTGGAAATAGATGGCATATTCTATGAACGCGATGCGTTTGCAATTAGTATAGCCAACTCTTCTCAATATGGCAATAATGTATATATATCACCAAAATCTTCACTAACAGATGGCTGGTTAGATGTTTGCATCATAAAGCCCATACCTTTGTTTAAGTTACCAGTTTTAGCTTATGAAATGATAGCTGCTAAAACCCATAATTCATCTTTGGTAGAGATTATAAGGGGTAAGGAAATTAAAATCATAAGGAATAAGCCGGATTCCGTTCATCTCGATGGAGAACCTTTTCAAATGGAAAAGCATATTAATATTAAAATAGAACCGGCATCGTTAAATATAATTGTTGGAAAACTTTAAATTTAAACCGTGAGCAAGCAGAAAAAAAAGATCTATAATGACTTTGGTGGAATCATGTTTTCTACAAATCCAGATTTCGAATTTGAAGAAGAACAGTCACTGCCGGAGGAAACATTACCTAATGTGCAGCAGAATTTAAGAATTCTGTTAGACAGGAAAAACAGAGCGGGAAAAACAGCTACGGTAATTACCGGATTTATAGGTAAAGATGAAGACTTGCAGGCATTAGGTAAAACATTAAAAACCAAATGTGGTGTAGGAGGGAGTGTGAAAGATAGAGAAATTATTATACAGGGCGACTTCAGAGATAAGATTTTACAATACCTTACAGACCAAGGTTACAAAGTAAAAAAATCCGGAGGATAATACATTTAATGTGTTGAATATTAGTGTTTTGTTGAATAGTGTAAAAGCGACAATAAGTAAAAAAATATTTTAAAAAAAGCGGTTTTCCACACCAGACTCTGTAGCTTTGGGCTTTCAAAAAACCAAAAGATATGAACAGTTTAAGTGAACGGAAACTTGATTTGAGCTATCTAAATCTAAAGCCCAAGACCGTTAAATACCAGCTAACGGTAGCCCAATTAGTAGAAGAGGCCCTTAAGAATGGTGAAGGTACTTTGGCAGATTCAGGAGCTTTAGCTATTGACACAGGTAAATTTACAGGAAGATCACCAAAAGATCGGTTTGTTGTTGCCGATGCATTAACAGAAGATACCGTATGGTGGGGTGATATCAACATTAAAATCTCCCAAGAGCATTTTGAGGGATTATATCAGAAAATGCTTCAGTTTATTGCACAAAAAGACGTATATGTAAGAGATGCATATGCTTGTGCCCATGAAGATTATAAAACCACAATCAGAGTTATTACCGAACATGCTTTTCAAAATCTGTTTGCCAATAACCTGTTTTTAAGATATGAGTCTGAAGAGCTTCCGGCTCAGCCTGAATGGACCATTATAGCTATGCCGTCTTTTATGGCTAATCCAGAAGTAGATGGAACCAGACAGGCAAACTTTTCTATCTTAAACTTTTCAAAAAAGATTATCATGATAGGAGGTACAGCATATACCGGAGAAATAAAAAAAGGTATTTTTTCTGTACTGAATTATATATTACCTACCCAAAGAAATACACTTTCAATGCACTGTTCTGCTAATGTTGGTATGGACGGAGATACTGCAATTTTCTTTGGCTTATCTGGAACAGGCAAAACCACACTTTCAGCAGATCCTAACAGGCCCCTTATTGGAGATGATGAGCATGGCTGGGGCGAAAATGGAGTGTTTAACTTTGAGGGAGGCTGTTATGCAAAATGCGTTGATCTAACCGCAGAAAAAGAACCTCAGATTTTTAATGCCATTAAATTCGGTGCATTACTAGAAAACATCAATTATTTTGAAAATACGCGTACAGTAGATTTTTCTAATATTGAAAAAACAGAGAATACCCGTGTGGCTTATCCATTAAATCATATCGAGAATGCAATTATTCCATCTGTAGGTCCTATTCCTAAAAATATATTTTTCTTAACTGCAGATGCTTTTGGCGTATTGCCTCCTATATCGAAATTAACTCCGGGGCAGGCTATGTTCCATTTTATTTCGGGTTATACCGCAAAAGTTGCCGGAACAGAGGCAGGAGTTACAGAGCCTCAGTTAACTTTTTCGGCATGTTTTGGAAAAGCATTTTTACCTCTTCATCCTGCACAATATGCTCAACTTTTAGGAGAGAAAATGAAAAAACATAAAGTGAATGTATGGCTAATTAATACCGGATGGAGTGGTGGGCCTTATGGCGTTGGCGACCGTATAAAACTTAAATATACAAGAGCAATGATCACCGCAGCTTTAAAAGGTAATCTGAATGATCAGAAATTTGTTGAGCATCCAGTATTTGGCTTAGCTATGCCAATTAGCTGTCCTGAAGTACCACATGAAGTTTTAAATCCAAGAAACACATGGGCCAATGCAGAAGCTTATGATGCAAAAGCTATAGAATTGGCAGAGGCTTTTGTAAATAACTTTAAACAATTTAGTGATTTGGCTGATGAAGAGATCCTTAGCGGTATGCCGAAAGTAGCCCAAAACATAAATTGAGTATGTTTTTTTGCTTAAAAATTTGCATTTAAATAAAATTTTGTCTTTAATTGCGAAAGATTGTCTCAAACGGGGCAATCTTTTTTAATTAAAGTGGGATTTAAGTGGTCATCGGGTAATGTAAAGAAATGATTGCGCAAGTAATATTTAATTTGATTTTTGAATCAAAATTATAAATTTGCTTCTGCAACGTTATTTTGCAGCTTTGTGTACACACAAAATTGAGTTATTAATTATTTAAAAATTAAAAAAACAAGTACTAAAACTAAAAATTAAAAAAATGGCAAACGCACCAAAACCAACAGCTGCTAAGAAAGAGAGCAGTGCAACAGCATCTAATTTATTTGCTACGCTTGTAATTCCTATTTGTTTAATAATCGGTATTGCATTATTTATTTTCGTATTGGGTAAACCAAGTAACTTTAACATCCCTGAAGATGTTGCTAAGAATAACAGTGCGTTATCTTTAGCGTTTTATAGCGATGATACCCACAGCTTTTTACCACATCCAGGAAACTACGGCGGTATGGCGTTTAAAGGTGGTTTTATCGTGCCTATCTTAATGGGTATGCTTTTAATGGTATTTGTGTTCTCAATCGAGCGCCTAATCGTAATTGGTAAAGCAACAGGTAAAGGTAGTTTAGAATCGTTCATCAAAAAAATCCAGTCTTTATTAAGTTCAGGTAACATCCAAGCTGCAGTTGCAGAGTGTGATAAACAACAAGGATCTGTAGCTAACGTAATCAAATCTGGTTTAAAAAAATATAGTGAAGTAGAAGCAGATACAAACTTAGACGTTGAACAATCTGTTGTAGCTATCCAAAAAGATATCGAAGAAGCTACTTCTTTAGAAATGCCAATGTTAGAGCAAAACTTAACTATCATTGCTACTTTGGTTTCTGTAGGTACATTAATGGGTCTATTAGGTACAGTAACAGGTATGATCAAAGCGTTTGGTGGTTTAGCTAACTCAGGAGCTCCGGATCAGGCAGCTTTAGCAACAGGTATCTCTGAAGCACTTATCAACACTGCTACAGGTATCAGTACTTCAACATTAGCTATTATCATGTATAACATCTTAACTTCTAAAATAGATAAATTAACTTACGCTATTGATGAAGCAGGATTTAGTATCATCCAGACTTACGCTAGTACACATAAATAAAAATTATTTTAATTTTTTTTGCCGGCTTTATGGAAAACCGGAAATGAAATCATCATTAGTTAAAAAATTATAATTTTTATATTATGCCTAGAGTAAAAGTTCCAAGAAAGAGTACAGCAGTAGATATGACCGCGATGTGCGATGTTGCATTCTTGTTGTTAACTTTCTTTATCTTAACGGCAACAGCTCGTCAACCCGATCCCTTAGAGATCACTACGCCTTCATCAACGGTACAATTTAAAGTGCCAGATAAAGACATTGCGATTGTAAGCATCGGTAAAGGAAAAGTTTTCCTTGAGATTGTTGGCCAGGATGTAAAGAAGTTAACTTTACAAAAAATGGGCAGCTTGTACAATGTGCCATTTACTGAAGAAGAAGCAAAACGCTTTTCTGTAGTATCTTCATTTGGTGTTCCATTCGGAAACTTGAAAAAGTTTTTAGCAATGAACGGTCAAGAGAGAGAGAAATCAGGCATTCAGGCGGGTATTCCTAATGACTCAACCGTTAATAACGAATTGTTTGAGTGGATTAAACAAGCACGTTTTGCTACTGCAGAATTACATGGAGTAGATATGCGTATCAGTATAAAAGGAAATGCCAACGAAGAATATCCTGCAATCAGAAAGGTTGTTGATTTACTTCAGAAACAAAAAATAAATAAGTTTAGTTTAATTACATCAGCCGAAGCAGGCGGTTCTAACTAAGAAATAATATGGCAGAATTAGACACCTCCGGCGGAGGCAAAAATAAAGGTGGTAAAGTAAGAAGTAAGAAACAATCTACCAAGGTTGATTTAACAGCAATGGTGGATTTAGCATTCCTTTTAATTACTTTCTTCATGCTAACCACATCTTTATCTAAACCTTCGGCAATGGATATAGCCAAGCCGGATAAAGATCCAAAAGATGAAAATAAACTGGAATTGAGACAGTCGCAAACCATGACTATATTATTAGGTAAAAATGACCGCATTGCTTGGTACATGGGAGAGGCTGGCAAATCAGCTCCAACTATTGAAGGTTTTAATGACATCCAATCTTCTTTATTGAAAAATAAACAAGAAGTGAAAGCAAAAACCGGGAAAGATATTATTGTTATTATTAAACCAACTGATGCGTCTACATATAAGAACTTTGTAGATATCATGGATGAGTTAAGTATAACTAAAACAAATATTAATGCACCGGCTATTGATGATGATCCTAACCATCTTTTAGATAGCGAGAAAGAATTTATGAAATCTAAAGGGATTTTATAAATAAGTATAAACAGATAAAAATATTAAGCAATGTCTAAAATAGATTTATTTAGTAAAGAATGGCTTGATGTTGTTTTCGAGAAAAAAAACAAGGCTTACGGAGCTTATGAGCTACGTCAGTCTAACGCTTGGAATACAACTAAGTCATTGTTTATAGCTTCGGCGATTTTCATTCTTCTATTTTTGGCGCCTAAGATTTACGCCTTGTTAAAAGGCTTAGCTCCTGAACCGCCACAAGAGAAAATGACTGAGGTAGTGATATCAACACCTCCGCCAATTAACCCGGAAGTGAAAACACCTCCGCCGGTTGAGCCGCCACCACCAAAGCAGGACCAGGTTAAGTTTCCTCCACCAGTTGTTAAACCAGATAACTTGGTACGTGATGAGGAACCGCCTAAAGCTGAGGATTTGAAAAAAGCAGATCCAGGACAAAAAACAGTTGAAGGAGATCCAACTGCTGATATCGTTCAGATTGCCCCTGTTGGAGAAGGACCTAAGCAAGCGCAGATTGTAGAGGATAACACCGTATATAACTTCGTAAGTATGGAAAACCCGCCAACATTCCCTGGAGGTATTGAAAAGTTCTATGACTTTTTAAGTAAGAATATCAAATACCCGCCAATGGCAGCTGAGAATAACATTCAAGGTAGTGTGTTTCTTTCATTCACCGTTGAAAAAGATGGTTCTTTGACAGATATTAAAGTAGAAAGAAAACTTGGCTATGGTACAGACGAAGAAGCCGTTCGTGTATTAAAGTTAAGTAAACGTTGGAATCCTGGTATGCAAAATGCTAAACCGGTTCGTGTGAAATATAACATTCCAATTAAATTTAGCTTACAGTAACCGTAAAGCATGTTTAATTTTAATAATTCAAGACAGAAATCGCCTCAAAAGCGATTTCTGTTTATTTTAGGCCTTGCCATGATGGTAATATATCTTGGCATAAGCATCGTGATACTTTTTTTTAACGAAGCCCTTTCATTAGATCCTGAACGCTTTCCACGCAATTATCAGATCGCATTTGGCATTTTATTAATCGTCTATGCCGCGTTCAGATTTTATAGGATACTAAAAGACAATAACGAGAACGAATGAGGATTTTGAATTTTAGTCTGGTTATATTGTTGCTGTTCGCTGCATCCTGCAATCGCAAACCTAAAACCGATAAAACTAAAGAAACCAGAACTTCTGGTTATACCACATTGTTGGTGGATGAATCTTTTTCAAGAATATTAGATGCCCAGATCAATGTATTTAATAGCGATTACCCGGATGCGAACATTAAGGTAATACCAGACAATGAAAATAAGATTATTCCCAGATTCTTAAACGGAGAAGTAGATATGTTAATCGCTTCGAGGATGTTGAAACCTTCAGAATTGAGCTATTACCGGAGAAAACAGATACCGGTATATACAGACCGGTTTGCCATTGATGGTATAGCACTTATTACTAATTCTGCCGACAGAGATTCAACCATAACTGTAGCTGATGTTCTTGACTTGATTAAAGGCACTTCTAAATCTAATAAAAAATTGGTTTTTGATAATGCTTATTCAAGCACTTTAAGATATTTTGTAGACTCTGCTAAGGTAACAGCTTTACCAAAACAGGGTGTATATACACTAGAAACCAATAATGACGTTATTAAGTATGTAGCAGAACACAATGACTTTATCGGTGTACTAGGTGTAAATTGGTTGTTAGAAAGTAACAAAAGTGTTGCTTCTTATTTGCCCAAAATTAAAATGCTGGCAGTGAAGAACCTGCCAGGTAAAAAAGGAGATGATAATTTTTATAAACCTACTCAAGAGAACCTAATTAATGGCAAATATCCCTTTTTACGTAACATTTATGTCATTAATGGAGAAGGAAGAAGTGGTTTAGGCACGGGATTTGCAAATTGGTTAGCTAGTCCCCGTGGACAGCTTATTGTGTTGAAGTCTGGATTAGGCCCACATAAAATTATGCCAAGAGAATTTAATTTGAAATCGAAGAACTAAAAAAAAATTATTAAACTTGAGAAAATAAATTAACTGTAAAGAAATCACATACATGCAGTAAAACTTATCTCAAAATTAACTAATAGAAAACAATGAAAATGATTAAGAAAACAGCAGCCCTTGTATTAGGGTTAGTATTGATGGGTGGAGCTGCCTCATTTGCTCAGAGTTTAGCCGATGCGAAAAAAGCTATTGATGCAGAACAGTATCAAAAAGCAACTTCTATGCTTAAAACATTAGTTGCGAACCAAGCTAAATCAGGAGATAACTATTATAATCTTGGTCGCGTTTATTTATTAACAGATGATGTTGACTCGGCTAAAATTGTATTTAATAATGGTGTAACGGCCGATGCTAAAAATCCTTTGAATTATGTAGGCTTAGGACAAGCTGATTTAATGCAAAATAATGCGGCGGCAGCCAAAGCTAATTTTGATAAAGCTATTCAATTAGGAGCAAAAAATTATCTAACCTACTTAGCTATAGGAAGAGCTTATATTGATCAAAAGAATCCTGATTATGTATCGGCCTTACCTAATTTGCAAAAAGCAGATGAGTTAGATTCTAAAGATAAAGATGCAGATGTATTTCTTGCGTTGGCAGATTACTGGGCTCAACAAAAGAAAAATACAGAGGCATATCCTCAATATTTAAGAGCTTTGGATATTAATCCAGCTTTATCTCGTGCCAATGTACAAATTGGAAAAATGTATAAAGAAGCTTATGCTTTCCCAGAATCAGAGGCGGCTTTGAAAAAAGTAATAGAAGCAGATCCTAATTATGGTCCGGCTTACCGTGAATTGGCTGAGTTAAATATGCAATGGTCAGATTTTGATCCTAAGAATGGAGCCGCTAAACGCAACGAAGCGTTAGAGAATTACAGAAAATATCTTGATTTAACAGATAAATCTTTTGAATCTCGTTTACGTTATGCTCAGTTCTTAGTTTATGCAAATGATTTCGCAACATTGGAAAAAGAAGTTGCAACTTTACAGGCACCAGACGCTAATAACCCTAAAACTTTTATCGTTACAAGGATGAGAGGTTATTCTGCTATAGAAAATAAAAACTATGAGCAAGGTATTAAATACATGAATGAGCTGTTTAACAGAAAACAAGATGCATCTCGTATCTTAGGTTCAGACTATTTATACTTAGGTAAAGCAGAGCAAGCCGTTGGACAAGATAGTTTGGCTTTCGTTAATATTACTAAAGCAATAGAATTAGACTCTACTAAATATGAAGCGTTAGGTGATTTGGCTAAAAAGTATTTTGACAATAAAAACTATAAAAAAGCTGCAGACGCTTATAGAATTCTTACAAAAGCCAATAGTAAGAACCCTAACTTAGCAATGGCTTATTTCTTCTTGGGTTACTCAAATTATTTTGATTATGCTTTTGCTGATCAGGCACATAAAAACCCAAGTAGAGATTTATTAGTAGAAGCTGATGCGGCTTATGCTAAAGTTATTGAAATGGCTCCTGATTATGAAAGCACATACATTCAGAGAGCTCGTGTAAATAAATTGTTAGATATCAAAGATAATGGCGAAAACCAAAAAGGATTAGCTATTCCATTCTATGAGAAATTTGTAGAATTGGTAACTGTAACTAAACCTGAAAAAGCTGCTCAGAATAGCAGAAACTTGATCGATGCATATAACAATATCGGACAGTTTTACGCAAATACTGATAAAGAAAAAGCTAAAGAATATTTTAACAAAACTTTAGCATTAGATCCACAAAACAGCTATGCAACAGAGAGTTTAAAAGCGTTATCTCCTGCACCAGCACCAGCTAAAAAAAGTCCAATTAAAAAGTAATTTTAAAATAAGGATAAAGAAGGCAGGGTTTGTAATCCTGCCTTTTTCTTTTAAATTTGCCACAAACTAAATTTAATATGGCAGCACAGAGTACAGCTCAAGATTTTATACCTATTATATTTCAGGTTATTGTTGCATTAGGATTTGTTGTGGTTACCCTTGTGGCAACCCACTTTTTAGGTCCTAAGCGTAAAACAAGCGATAAACTAACCCCTTTTGAATCGGGTATTAAAGTAGTTGGAAACGCACGTCAACCTTTTTCCATTAAGTATTTCTTGGTGGCAATTTTATTCGTGCTTTTTGATGTAGAGGTTATATTTATGTATCCCTGGGCTGTAAATTTTAGGGAGCTTGGCTGGAATGGAGTTATAGAAATGTTCATTTTTATGGCTACATTATTATTAGGCTTTATTTATATTCTCAAAAAGAGAGCTTTAGACTGGAATTAAGCAGGTTATTTAGATTGTTTCTAAATGATGTTAGCGTAATTCATTTGGAGCTAAATATTGTAAATTTGTTGCTTGTCCAAGCCAGCTTGGATAAGCATTTTTGTTTAAAACATGAGTGAAATTAAGATAGTTGAAGCCCCTCCGGGTATTGAAGGCTCAGGCTTTTTTGCCACTTCTTTAGATAAGGTGATTGGTTTGGCCCGTTCACATTCATTATGGCCTTTGCCATTTGCAACTTCATGTTGTGGTATAGAGTTTATGGCAACGATGGGCTCTCATTATGATTTTGGTCGTTTTGGTGCAGAGCGATTAAGCTTTTCGCCCCGTCAGGCAGATGTTTTAATGGTAATGGGAACCATCGCAAAGAAAATGGGGCCCGTATTAAAGCAAGTTTACTTACAAATGGCTGAGCCACGTTGGGTAATGGCTGTGGGTGCATGTGCATCAAGCGGAGGTATTTTTGATACATATTCGGTTTTACAGGGTATTGATGAAATTATCCCTGTAGATGTTTATGTGCCGGGCTGTCCGCCTAGACCAGAAGCAATCTTAGATGGCTTTCAGCGTATCCAAGATTTGGTAAAAAATGAATCGGGTAGAAGAAGATATTCTCCTCAATATAAAGAAATGTTAGCTGGATACGGAATACAATAATGGCTAAAGCAACGAATACAGAATTAATCGATCTGCTTGGAGAGAAATTTGGAGAGCAGCTTTTTGATGTGTCAGAGCCTTATGGCTTACTAACTTTCTCTACAACTAAAGACAGAATAATAGATGTTTTAACCTTTCTAAAGGAAAACACAATTATAAACTTTAATTTTTTAACTGATATTACAGCAGTACATTACCCTGAGAAAGAGCTGATTGCTGTAGTTTATCATTTACATAGCATGGTAAATGGGATAAGATTAAGGTTAAAGGTTTTTATTCATGAAAATGATCCTCGTATTGCCAGTGCCACTGCTCTTTGGAATTCTGCAAACTGGATGGAGAGGGAAACCTATGACTTTTTCGGAGTAAAATTTGAAGGGCATCCTGATCTGAGGAGAATTTTAAATATGGATGATTTAGGTGTACATCCAATGTTAAAACAATATCCTTTAGAAGACCCTAACAGGGTAGATAAAAAGGATGAATTTTTTGGTAGATAACAAATGAAACATAATAATCAACCGATTTTCACAGACAACGATCCTCAAAATGAGTTGGTAACCCTTAATTTGGGGCCTACACACCCTGCAACGCATGGTGTGTTTCAAAATGTAGTTCAGTTGGATGGAGAGCGCATTGTGAGTGGCGTTTCTACTATAGGATATATTCACCGGGCGTTTGAGAAAATTGCAGAACACAGACCCTTTTATCAGATAACACCGCTTACTGATCGTTTGAACTATTGCTCGTCACCTATTAATAATATGGGGTGGCATATGACAGTTGAAAAACTGTTAAATATCAAAACACCAAAAAGAGTAGATTATCTGAGGGTGATTATCATGGAGTTGTCGCGTATTGCAGATCATATCATTTGTAATACCATCATAGCCCAAGATACAGGAGCAACTACTCCTTTCTTATATTTCTTCCAGTTTAGGGAACATATCTACGAAATTTTTGAGGAAATATGTGGAGCACGCTTAACTACAAATATTGGACGTATCGGTGGATTAGAAAGAGATTTTAATGATGCTGCATTTGCTAAAATCAACAAATTTATAGCTGCTTTTCCTAAAGCATTGCGTGAGTTTGAAAGTCTTTTAAACCGCAATCGTATTTTTATAGATCGTACAGCCGGCGTAGCAGAGGTTACACAGGAAACGGCTCTTAGTTACGGTTGGACAGGTCCTTTGTTAAGATCTACAGGTGTTGATTACGATGTGCGTATAAGTGAACCTTATTCATCATATGAGGATTTCAATTTTGAGATCCCAGTAGGAACCAGCGGTGATATTTACGATAGATACCTGGTTAGAAATGAAGAGATGTGGCAGAGCCATAGTCTTATTCAGCAGGCTTTAGAAAAGATTAAATCAGAACCTAAAGGAATCTTTCATGCAGATGTGCCAGATTTTTACCTGCCAGGAAAAGAAGAGGTTTATAACAATATGGAGGCATTGATCTATCACTTTAAAATTGTGATGGGCGAAATTGATGCGCCAAAAGCAGAAGTTTATCATGCTGTTGAAGGCGGAAATGGTGAATTGGGTTTTTACCTGATCAACGACGGAGGAAGAAGTCCTTATCGTTTGCATTTTAGAAGACCGAGCTTTATTAATTATTCTATGTTTGCAAAAATGAGCGAAGGTATGTTGTTATCAGATGCCATTATAAACATGAGTAGTATGAACATTATTGCAGGAGAATTAGATGCTTAAAGTAGAAGAAACACAACCTGTAGAATTTTCATCGGCTTTAATAGCAAAGCTTGATGAAGTTGTAAAACGTTATCCGGAAGGCAGGCAAAAATCTGCTTTGCTGCCTATTTTACATTTAGTGCAGGCAGAATATGGCTGGACAAGTGTGCCGGCAATGGATAAAGTAGCTGAATATCTTAATATACAACCCATTGAGGTTTATGAAGTAGCATCTTTTTACACGATGTACTTTTTAGAACCTAAAGGGAAATATGTTTTAGAGGTTTGCAGAACAGGGCCTTGCTGTTTGGTAGGAGCCGAAAAAATCATGCAGCATATAGAAAATAGACTAGGTGTAAAAGAAGGAGAGATTACTGCTGATGGTATGTTTAGCTGGAGAGGAGTAGAGTGCCTAGCTGCATGCGGATTTGGGCCGGTTCTACAAATCGGACCTGAATATACATTTTATGAAAATTTAACCGAGCAATCGGTTGATCAATTGATAGACGATTTAAAAAATAAAGATTTGCGACAATAGATTTGAGCATTGAGATTGGACCTTTAGTTTCACATCTCATATCTCACATCTCATATCTAGAAAAATGGGACGTAAACTATTATTAGAACATATAAATGTGCCAGGCATTCACACGCTTGAAGTATATCGTCAAAAGGGTGGATATCGGTCGGTAGAGAAAGCGCTTAAAACCATGACTGCTGATGATGTGGTAGAAGAAGTGAAGAAATCTGGTTTGAGAGGTCGTGGTGGTGCGGGTTTTCCTACAGGGATGAAATGGAGCTTTTTGGCAAAGCCAGAAGGAGTGCCTCGTTATTTGGTGTGTAATGGTGACGAGTCTGAACCTGGTACTTTCAAGGATAGATACTTGATGACACACATTCCTCATGCTTTAATTGAAGGTATGATTGTATCGAGTTATGCCTTGGGTGCAAATACTTCTTATATCTATGTAAGAGGTGAAATGATGCCTCAGATCAGGATATTAGAAAAAGCCATTGAAGAGGCTAAAGCCGCAGGATTATTAGGTAAAAATATTTTAGGTACTGGTTATGATCTTGAGCTGTATGTTCAGCCGGGTGGTGGTGCATACATTTGCGGAGAGGAAACAGCACTTTTAGAATCGCTGGAAGGAAAAAGAGGAAATCCTCGTATTAAACCTCCATTTCCGGCTATAGCAGGTTTATATGGTTGCCCAACTGTGGTTAACAATGTAGAGTCTATTGCCGCTGTAGTTCCAATTGTAAATGATGGTGGTGATGAATATGCCAAAATAGGTATAGGAAGAAGTACAGGAACAAAATTGATATCTGCTTCGGGTAATTTAGTTAAGCCTGGGGTTTATGAAATAGAATTAGGTTTACCGGTAGAAGAATTTATCTATTCAGATGAATATTGTGGTGGTATAGCAAACGGTAAGCGATTAAAAGCTACTGTAGCCGGAGGCTCTTCAGTTCCTATCTTGCCTGCTAATTTAACTCTTAAATTGGCTAATGGCGAACCTCGATTAATGAGTTACGAATCTTTATCAGAAGGCGGATTTGCAACCGGAACCATGTTAGGCTCAGGTGGATTTATTGCTTTTGATGAAGATCAGTGTATTGTAAGAAATACTTGGAATTTCTCTCGTTTTTATCACCATGAAAGTTGTGGTCAATGTTCACCATGTAGGGAAGGAACAGGATGGCTGGAGAAAATTCTTCATAAGATTGAGTATGGACATGGCACCCTGGATGACATTGATTTATTGTGGGATGTTCAACGAAAAATAGAAGGAAACACGATTTGTCCATTGGGTGATGCTGCTGCATGGCCTGTTGCTGCTGCTATTCGTCATTTCAGAGATGAATTTGAATGGCATATAAAAGAGCCGGTAAAAAGCCAGACCAGCAATTATGGATTAGCTGATTATGCAAATCCGATTGAAAAGACTCCGGAGGAAGTTAAAAGTCAAAATTAAAAAGTCAAAAAATGTCTGAAGAAAAGGCATACGATATAAAGATAAGAGCTTATCATTTTTCAAAAGCTATTATTAATCTGATATCTAAAGCAAAATTCGACAGATTGTACTTTTCAATTATAGACCAATTATTAAGAAGTTCAACTTCCATAGGTGCAAATGTAGTAGAAGCAAAAGCGGGAAGTTCAAGAAAAGATTTTAGAAATTTCTATACAATAGCACTAAAATCTGCAAATGAAACTAAATATTGGCTCTGTTTAGTGAGAGATACAGAGGTAATAGAAGTGGATAGGATGGTAGTAAAAGAATTATTAAAAGAGGTAGATGAAATATCGAAAATAATCGCCTCAATAATAATTAACATAAATAAAGAATAGGTTAAAAACTTAGATGTTTTTAATTTTAAATTTTCACTTTTGACTTAAAGAATGAGTGATTTAGTTAAAGTAACCATAGATGGAATAACGGTAGAAGTAGAACCGGGTACAACTATTCTAAATGCTGCAAGGCAAATAGGAGGAGATATTGTGCCGCCTGCAATGTGCTATTATTCAAAACTTAAAGGTAGTGGTGGAAAATGCCGTACCTGTATTGTAAAAGTAAGTAAAGGTTCTGAAAAAGATCCTAGGCCAATGCCTAAGCTGGTAGCTTCTTGTCGCACTACGGTTATGGACGGTATGGAAGTTCAAAATATAACTTCGCCAGAAGTACTTGAAGCCCGTGCGGGAGTTGTAGAGATTTTATTAATCAATCACCCTCTAGATTGCCCTGTTTGTGATCAGGCTGGAGAATGCGATTTACAGAATTTAAGTTACGAGCATGGTTTGCAGAAAACCAGATATGAGTTTGAACGCAGAACTTTTGACAGGATAGATATAGGAGATAAGATACAGTTACACATGAACCGTTGCATCTTATGCTACCGTTGTGTGTTTACTGCAGATCAAATTACCGACAAACGCGTTCATGGAATTTTAAACCGTGGCGACCATTCTGAGATTTCTACTTATATCCAAAATGCGGTAGACAATGATTTCTCAGGAAACGTTATCGATGTATGCCCTGTAGGTGCTTTAACCGATAAAACTTTCCGTTTTAAAAATCGCGTTTGGTTTACCAAACCAGTTGATGCACATAGAAACTGCAACCACGAAAAATGTAATGGGAAGGTAACCCTTTGGTATAAAGGCGAAGATGTTTTACGTGTTACAGCGAGAAAAGATCAATTTGGAGAAGTAGAAGAGTTTATCTGTAACGAGTGTCGCTTCGATAAAAAGAAAACTTCTGATTGGACATTGGAACATCCAACTCATATATCAGATACATCGGTAATTTCATCAAATCATTACGAAACATTTAAACCGCTTCCGGTAATTAAAGAAAATCCTGAATTACAGGCGGCTAATAAAATTGAGTTAGAAAAAACAACCAAGTTTTAATGGATACTAATTTTGTTATAGAAAAATTTATACTGGTAACAGTAATTTTTGCAATCAGCTTAGTTATTGCCATGTACTCTACTTACGCCGAACGTAAAGTTGCTGCATTCTTGCAAGATCGTTTAGGGCCAGACAGAGCAGGGCCTTTTGGTATTTTACAGCCTTTGGCTGATGGTGTCAAAATGTTCATGAAAGAAGAGATTATACCGAGCAGTTCAAATAAATGGTTGTTTTTAGTTGGTCCTGGGCTGGCTATGTTGTGTGCTTGTATAGGTACCGCAGTAATACCGTGGGGGCAAGATATTACCATAAATGGAAAAGTAATGCCTTTGCAGGTTACAGATATCAATGTTGGCCTGTTGTATATTTTTGGTGTAGTTTCTTTGGGTGTTTATGGAATTATGATTGGCGGGTGGGCGTCAAATAATAAATTCTCTTTATTAAGTGCTATTCGTGCTGCTTCACAAAACATTAGCTATGAAATAGCCATGGGGCTATCAATCATTGCGCTTTTATTGGTAACCAATACATTAAGCTTAAAAAGTATAGTTGAACAACAGAGTAGCTGGCATTGGAATGTCATATATCAACCATTAGGTTTCTTGATCTTTATGGTATGTTCATTTGCAGAGACCAATCGTGCACCTTTTGACTTGCCTGAGTGTGAGGCAGAGTTAAACGGAGGTTATCATATGGAGTATTCATCAATGAAGTTAGGTTTCTACCTTTTTGCAGAGTACATCAATATGTTTGTTTCTTCAACTGTAATGGCTACACTTTATTTTGGAGGATATAACTATCCGGGTATGGATTATATGGCTACCATTTTAGGGCCATTCTGGGCTCCTTTGTTTGGTTCATTCATATTTTTCATGAAAATATTTGCATTCATCTTCTTTTTTATGTGGGTGCGTTGGACCATTCCGCGTTTCCGCTATGATCAGCTGATGAATTTAGGCTGGAAGGTTTTAATTCCTTTGGCTATTGCAAATATTGTTATTACAGGTATTGTTATCGCATTAGTAAATAATTTTTAATGGAATCATTAAGTAATAAGAAAAAGGTATTAGAGCAAAAGTCGCTCAATTTGGCAGAGAGAATGTATTTACCTGTCATTGCGAAAGGCTTGGCTACTACTATTAGTCACTTTTTCAAAAAAAGTGCAACCATTAAATATCCTGAGCAGGAAAGAGAATTTTCACTGAACTGGAGAGGTATGCATTCTTTAAAAAGAGACGAGGAGGGTAGAGAACGTTGTACGGCTTGTGGATTATGTGCGTTATCATGTCCTGCAGAAGCGATTACAATGATTGCTGCTGAACGTAAGAACGACGAAAAACATTTATATAGAGAAGAAAAATATGCAGTGGTTTATGAAATAAACATGTTGCGTTGCATTTTCTGTGGTTTATGTGAGGAAGCATGTCCAAAAGAAGCAATCTATCTTGACGGACCTATTGTTCCGGCAGATTATTTACGTAAAAACTTTATTTACGGTAAAGATAAACTGGTAGAAGCCCCTTTGGAGGTAAAATAATTTTAAAAAGCCGTCATGCTGAATTTAGTTCAGCATCTGCGAGGAAGATTCTGAAACAAGTTCAGCATGACGAAGAGACTAACAACTAAATAAAAATTAATGGGTACATCAGTATTCTATTTTGTAGCAACATTAAGTATATTCTTTGCTTTAATGGTGATTTTTGCTAAAAATCCCATTCATAGTGTATTATACTTAATCTTAACGTTCTTTACGTTTACTGTGCACTATGTTCTACTTAATGCACAATTTTTGGCCGTAGTTAATTTTATTGTCTATATGGGAGCTATCATGGTACTCTTTTTATTTGTACTGATGCTACTCAATCTCAATAAAGAAAATGAACCGAATAAAACTGCTCTAATTAAAGTTATAGGCGTAGTTGCCGGGGGTTGTTTATTCATAACCCTTGCAGGATCATTAAAAGCGGTATCAATCAATAATCCTTTAACATTGAGTAACCCTAATATTGGTTTGGTAGAGAATTTAGGCAAAGAGCTTTTTGGGCCTTTTATGCTGCCTTTTGAGCTTTCGTCTATCTTGTTATTAAGTGCAATGGTTGGGGCTGTATTGTTAACAAAAAAAGAAGAAAAAGATAATGGGTAACATAGTTGAAACCATGCAAACAGTACCACTAAATCATTATATATGGTTTTGTGCAGCTATTTTTACGATTGGCGTAATAGGCGTTCTGATACGTAGAAATGCCATCGTTATCTTCATGTCTGTAGAGTTAATGTTAAATGCGGTGAACTTGCTATTGGCAGCGTTTTCAGTGCATCATAATGATCCTTCAGGACAGGTTTTTGTATTCTTTATCATGGCTTTGGCTGCTGCAGAAGTTGCAATAGGCCTAAGTATAATTGTAATGGTGTACAGGAATACGCAATCAATAGATATTAACGTGTTAAACCGCCTTAAGTGGTAATTTTATTATAGTAAGATGATTGAAAGTTTACTTTGGTTAGTTCCGCTACTTCCGCTTTTAGGTTTTATCATAAACGGTTTAGGAAGAAATAAATTAAGTAAAGGTGCTGTTGGCTTTATTGGAAGCGGTGTGATTTTTGCTTCATTTATACTGAGCTTATACTTATTTTTTCAGCTAGGTACATTAGCAGATAAACAAGTTACTGTAACACTTTTTGATTGGATAAGTGTAGGTAATTTACATATTCCGCTTTCGTTCCTGTATGATCCATTAAGTTCGGTAATGCTTCTGATTATAACCGGAATCGGATTTTTAATACATATTTATTCTACAGCTTATATGCATGAAGATGCAGGCTTTGGTAAGTTTTTCAGTTACCTAAACCTGTTTATCTTTTTCATGCTTATTCTGGTATTGGGATCCAATTACATCGTGATGTTTATTGGTTGGGAAGGTGTAGGTTTATGTTCATATTTACTGATTGGCTTTTGGTATACTAACCGTAACTATGCCAGCGCTGCAAAGAAGGCCTTTGTAATGAACCGTATTGGTGACTTAGGTTTCTTATTAGGTGTATTTTTAATGTTTGGCTTTTTCGGTAGCATAGAATTTGCCAAAGTTTTTCCTTTGGCTGCTAAAATGTTGCCCGGTCATGGTACACTGATCGTTATTACATTACTATTGTTTATTGGAGCTTGTGGTAAATCGGCTCAATTACCTTTATTTACTTGGTTGCCTGATGCGATGGCGGGTCCAACACCAGTTTCGGCATTAATTCACGCAGCTACCATGGTAACAGCTGGTATCTATATGATCGCAAGATCAAGCGTATTATTTGATTTGGCTCCGGTTACGCAAAATGTAATTGCCATTATTGGAATGGCAACGGCATTAATAGCTGCATTAATAGCTTTAACACAAACAGATATTAAAAAAGTGCTGGCTTACTCAACTGTATCGCAATTAGGCTATATGTTTTTGGGTTTAGGTGTGGGTGCTTATACAGGATCATTTTTTCATGTACTTACACATGCCTTTTTTAAAGCACTTTTATTTTTGGGGGCAGGTTCTGTAATACACGCAATGCATCATGAACAGGATATGCGCCATATGGGAGGTTTAAAAGGTAAATTAAAAACCACTTTTGCGACCATGATGATAGGTACAATTGCTATTGCAGGTCTACCTCCATTCTCAGGCTTTTTCTCAAAAGATGAAATTCTGGCCTATGCATTTCAGCAAAATCAACTATTGTGGATCATGGGCGTGTTTACGGCTTTCCTGACATCTTTTTATATGTTCAGAATGATGTTCCTAACTTTCTACGGTAAGTATAGAGGCACACATCATGAAGAAAACCACATCCACGAATCGCCAAAGGCAATGACTATGCCTTTAATCATTCTAGCTATTCTGTCAATCTTAGGCGGGTTGATTAACATGCCACACGTATTTGGTGGTAATGCTTGGTTAGCGAGTTGGTTATCGGGGGCAAATGTTAGCCATAAAGAACTGGACTTAGATCACAGTACAGAATTTATTTTAATGGGTGTTTCTGTAGCAGCAGCGCTTATTGCACTATTATTTGCCTACAACAAATATGTTAAAAGTGCAGCATTGCCGGTTGCAGATGAAGCTCCACGATCTTTCCTTGAAAAACTTTCTTATCATAAATTCTATTTAGACGAGATTTATGATGCCATCATCAGAAAACCTTTAGATGCTTTATCTAAGTTTTTCTATAAAGTGGTTGATACAAAAATTATAGACGGAATTGTAAACGGCTTAGGCTGGTCTGCAAATGAAGGAAGTAAAGGCTTGAGATTATTACAATCAGGAAATGTAGGTTACTATATTTTACTGATGGTAGTGGGTGTCATTGCCCTAATGTTATACACATATTTATCATTATCGTAAAAAAGGCTCAATAAATATAAATGGAACTTTTACTACTTATATTTTTACCATTAGTTGGCGCAATTCTTACCTCTTTTATTAAGGGTAACGGCGCAAAAACTATTGCATTAATATTTTCAATTATATCACTTGTTATTACGGGTGTTATTGTTTGTCAGTTTACCCCCGATGCAAGTCGTCAGTTTGTAACTGATGTAAGCTGGATAGCTCAATTAGGTATTCATTTTAATGTTGGGATAGATGGAATTAGTTTAATTACCGTAATCTTAACCAATATTTTAACTCCGCTAATCATTTTAGCAAGCTATAAGCGTAATTATGAAAATTCAAATGCTTTTTATGGCCTGATATTATTCATGCAAAGTGGGTTAATTGTGGTATTTACGGCTTTTGATGCCTTTTTATTCTACATAGGATGGGAAGCAGCCTTGATTCCAATTTACTTTATCTGCGCAATGTGGGGAGGTAAAGACCGCATTAAAGTAAACATGAAGTTTTTTGTTTACACTATTGCTGGATCGTTGTTTATGCTTTTGGGTATCATTTACCTGTATTTGCAGAACCCTATGCATAATTTTGACATCAATGCTTTCTATGCACTTAACTTAGATACCACTCAGCAATCGTGGATATTCTGGGCTTTCTTTTTAGCTTTTGCGATTAAAATGCCTGTTTTCCCTTTCCATACATGGCAACCAGATACTTATACTACTGCACCTGCTGCAGGAACTATGTTATTGGCTGGTATCATGTTAAAGATGGGGGTTTATGGTGCTGTGAGATGGCTTATACCAGTTGTGCCCCAAGGAACAGATACATGGCTTTCTCTGGTTATGGTATTAGCAGTAATAGGTGTTGTTTATGCTTCTATTATTGCCTTTAAACAAAAAGATGCCAAACGTTTAATCGCTTATTCATCGGTTGCTCACGTAGGTTTGATTGCTGCTGGTGTATTTGCTTTCACTGCTCAAAGCCTGCAAGGAGTTATGATACAGATGTTAAGTCACGGTATTAACGTTATAGGTTTATTCTTTGTATTGGATATTATATATTCAAGATTAAAAACCAACAAAATAGAAGAACTGGGAGGTTTGGCAAAAGTAGCTCCTCAGTTAGCTATTGTGTTCCTGATCATTATGTTAGGCGCCGTAGCCTTACCAGGTACCAACGGGTTTATTGGTGAGTTTTTATTATTGCTTAGCGTATATAACTATAATGCCTGGCTTGGTGCAGTTGCTGGTTTAACCATTATTTTTGGTGCAGTATATATGTTCAGAACGTATCAGAACATGATGTTGGGTGAGACCAATGCACTTACTGCGGGCTTTACAGATATTAAAGGCTCAGAAAAGATCGTGCTTTATATCATCTGTGCTTTAGTTATTATCATAGGTGTATATCCTAAGCCATTACTGCATCTTTCAGAAGCATCAGTACAACATTTAATAGAACAAGTAAATCAAAAACTAACAGGGGTAAATTAGCAGATGAATATAATTATAACCATCGCCGTAACGGCTTTAGTAGTACTTTATGCAGGTTTGTTTAAAGCTAAAAAAGCATTATTGCCTTTAACACTCCTGGGATTATTGATTGCTTTCGGATTTACCGTTTGCAGCTGGAACAATCCTGTAACCTATTACGGAATGCTCCATGTAGATAATTTTGCATTGGCTTTTTCAGGTATTTCCATTATCAGTACTTTACTGATATTCTTACTAACACAAAATTACTTTGCCAGCAATAGCAAGAACATAGCAGAATATTTCACGCTGATTTTGTTTGCATTGTCTGGTATTATCATGATGGTATCCTATAAAAACCTTTCAATGTTGTTTATAGGAATAGAAATCATGTCTGTGAACTTGTATATCCTTGCAGGTATCAGAAAGCTGAATTTTGCATCAAATGAAGCATCATTAAAATATTTCCTGATGGGAGCTTTCTCAACAGGATTCCTGTTGTTTGGTATTACCCTTATTTATGGAGCTACAGGTTCTTTTGATATTGATGTTATCCAAAATAATCTGGTTAACAGCATTACAACTGTATCGCCATTATTTTATCCGGGTATCATATTAATTATGATTGGTTTATGTTTCAAAGTAGGAGCAGCTCCTTTTCATTTCTGGACTCCAGATGTGTATGAAGGTGCGCCAACCTTGATTACAACTTTCATGGCAACTGTAGTTAAAACTGCAGGCTTTGCTGCATTCTTGAGACTTTTTGCTGGCGCATTTGAACCTTTACATGATTTTTGGACTCCAGCTTTAGGTATCATTGTAATTGTAACGCTATGTGTTGGAAACATCACTGCGTTGTACCAGAAAAGCTTTAAGCGTATGCTGGCGTATTCAAGTATTTCGCATGCCGGATATTTGTTGTTCTCACTGATCATTATCAGTTCGGCTTCTGCTAACAATATTTTTGTTTATGCTTCTGCTTATACATTGGCGAGCGTAATTGCTTTTGCGGTATTGATATTGGTTAAACAAAAAACAGGCAGCGATGTTATAGAGAGCTTTAACGGTTTAGCTAAGAAAAACCCTTTTATTGCATTTGCGTTAACTGTTGCCATGTTGTCAATGGCGGGAATTCCATTAACGGCAGGATTTATTGGTAAATACCTGATGTTTCTGAATGTTATGCACGGATACCATTTACTTTTATTGGTAATAGCTATATTAAATGCTTTAATAGGCTTCTATTACTATTTCAAAGTGATTGTGGCTATGTATTTCAAAGAAGGACATGATGTAGCACTTGAAACACCAATGCAATATAAATTGGTTTTCGCATTGTCTGTGGTAGGTATATTGCTGATTGGTATCTATCCTAATATTATTTTAAACATCATATAGAATAATAGTGATATACAGAATTATTTGTAGTTTTACAAATATTTCAACATGCAAGAATTTTTAAATTCATTACATCATTTGATAGATCCTGAGAAGCTTCTAAAAGAAGGCGGGTTTTATTTGGTTGTATTTGTAATTTTTGCAGAAACAGGTCTTTTTTTCGGTTTTTTCTTGCCCGGCGATTACCTTCTATTTTTAGCAGGCATGTTTGTGGCAACCGGTAAGCTTGATGTAAGCATTTATACGCTTGTTTTTAGCTTATGTGCTGCAGCCATACTGGGTAATTTTACAGGCTATTGGTTTGGTAAAAAAACGGGGCCTGTCTTATATACCAGAAAAGATACTTTCTTTTTTAAGAAAAGATACCTGAAATCTGCTGAGAGCTATTATCGAAAGCAAGGAGCATTTGCCCTTATTATGGGACGTTTTGTGCCAATTGTCAGAACCTTTGCACCCATCATAGCAGGTATAGTAAGACTGGAGTTTAAGAAATTTGCGTTCTACAATATTTCAGGTGCAATTTTGTGGATTTTTTCATTAACCCTGCTGGGTTATTTTTTAGGCAAAAGTTTTGCTAGACAAATAGAAGAATATCTAATTTATATCATAATTGGATTTATTTTAATTACAACTATACCATTACTTATTACCTTTGTAAGAGAAAAGTTGTCAAAAAACGATAATAATAACTAAGAATTAGAGTTTAAGAATAAAAATGAGTAAAGACGAGCACCATCCGTGGCACAGTGTATCTCCGGGAGAAGAATTACCCGAAGTAGTTAACGCAATCATCGAAATTCCAAAAGGATCAAAAGCAAAATACGAGATCGATAAAAATTCAAGCCTGATCAAATTAGATAGAGTACTTTTTTCTTCTGTAATGTATCCGGCAAATTATGGCTTTATTCCACAAACTTTTTGTGATGATAACGATCCGTTAGATATCCTTGTTTTGTGTTCTGTAGATGTTTTTCCTATGACTATCATCGAAGCGAAAGTTATCGGTGTAATGCATATGGTTGATAATGGCGAGCAAGATGACAAGATTATTGCTGTGGCTAAAAATGATCCATCATTGAATTATATTAATGATTTACCTGATCTGCCTCCACATACCATGAAAGAAATTGTGAAATTTTTTCAGGATTACAAGGCCTTAGAAAACAAACAGGTTACTATAGAACATCTGTTAGGTGTGCGTTATGCGCATAAAGTAATACAGGAAAGTATAGAGCTTTATAATAAAACTTTTAGAAACAACGCTTAATAATGGCCTGGGATATATTCTTGACTTTGTTTTTAGTGCTTTTAAACGGCTTTTTTGTAGCCGCAGAATTCTCTATTGTAAAAGTTAGAGGTTCGCAAATTGAAATAAAAGCAAAGTCAGGAAGTGGCGTTGGCAAGATGGCAAAACACATTGTTAACCATCTTGATGGCTATCTGGCAGCTACCCAGTTAGGTATTACCTTAGCTTCTCTGGGCTTAGGTTGGGTAGGGGAAAGAGTAATGCATGAGATTATACATGATGCATTGCTTAATGTTGGGTTTAGCGAAACCTTAATTACATCTATTTCTACTGTAATAGCTTTTTCAATTATCACCATAATGCATATTGTATTTGGAGAATTGGCACCTAAAAGTCTGGCCATACAAAGACCAGTAGCTACCACTTTATTTGTTGCTTTTCCATTGCATGCTTTTTATATTATAGGTCGACCTATAATTTGGCTGTTAAACGGTTTTGCTACTTTAATACTTAAACCTTTTGGCATTGTTGCCGGAGGGCACGAATCATCCCATAGTACAGAAGAATTGCATTACCTGTTAGAGCAGGGTAAAGAAAGTGGTGCTTTAGATACCAACGAACACGAACTGATTAAAAATGTTTTTGATTTTAATGAGCGTGTGGTTAGAAGCATTATGGTGCCACGTACAAAGATTGCAGGTATAGATATCAACTCAAAGAATAATGAGGTTGTGGAGATGATTGTGAGAGAAGGTTACTCCCGTTTACCGGTGTATGTTGATACAATGGATAAAATAGTGGGTATAATTCACGCAAAAGATATCCTTCCTTTACTTGCCGATAACAAAGAATGGGCATTAAGAGACATCATTAGAAAGGCTTATTTCATCCCTGAAACTAAAAAAATCAATGATTTGTTAAGCGAACTTCAGTTAAAGCGCATTCAAATTGCAATTGTTTTAGATGAGTTTGGAGGTACAGCCGGAATGGTAACCTTAGAAGATATTGTTGAAGAGCTGGTAGGTGAAATTCAGGATGAGTATGATGAAGAGAAACCTATTGTTGAAAAGATATCTGATACAGAATTTATTGTAAATGCTTATGCCACGGTATATGATGTAAATGAGCATTTGCCCCATGATCTTCCTGAAGACGAAGATTTTGATACTGTTGGCGGCTTGGTTTCACATGCTTTTGGAAAAATTCCCGAAGTGGGAGAGCGGGCAGCATGCTATGGTTATAATTTTACTGTACTGAAAAAAACTGAGCATAACATCGAAACCGTAAAGCTGGAAGTAATCATAGATAAAGAAGAAATGGTAGATCTGCATTAAATTTTAGATTTATGCATTTATTTTATACTCCCGATCTAACAACCAATACCTATACTTTAAACGAAGAAGAAAGTAAGCATTGCAGCAAAGTATTAAGGCTGAATGTAGGTGATACTGTACATCTGATCGATGGAGTAGGAGGTCTGTATGAGGCAGAGATCACGGCAGTAAATAAACGCAATGTAGATCTTAAGGTCGTTAACAGCATTAAAGATTATGGTAAAAGAGATTTTCATATCCATATTGCCATAGCACCTACTAAAAATATCGATAGATTTGAGTGGTTTCTCGAAAAAGCAACTGAAATAGGCATAGATGAAATTACGCCTCTCATCTGTGAAAGATCAGAACGTAAAATAATTAAGGCAGAGCGCTTAGAAAAAGTAATTACATCTGCTGTTAAACAATCTATCAAAGCTTATCATCCAAAGTTAAACGAAGCAATAAGCTTACAAGAGTTTCTGCAACAGGCAAAAGCCAATCATAAACTGATTGCTCATTGTCTGGATGAGAATGACAAGCAATATATCAATACACTGGTTAAAAACCAGCAATCTTATTTAATACTAATTGGTCCCGAAGGCGATTTTTCTCCTGCCGAAATAACTGCTGCTTTGCAAAATGGTTATAAACCGGTAACTTTAGGCAATACACGCCTCAGAACTGAAACAGCAGGTCTGGCCGCATGTTTTGAGCTAAATTATATCAATAGATGAATCAATTTAAGATTGGCAACATTAAGACTATCATCTCAAACGATTTTCGTGGAAGGATAAAGCGTAAGAGGTTGATCTTCTCTCCCATTCTGTTGATTTTTCTTTTAATGGGTTTTACATCGCCGTCTTATAAAATGGCTAAACTTAAATATAATGGAGGTGGGGATTGGTATGCCAACCGTACAGCACTTCCTAATCTAATTGAGTTTTGTAATAAGAACCTATCTACTAATTTTTATGTTGCCGAAGATGTGGTAGATGTTGGAAGCGAAGAGTTATATAATTATTCATTTATTTATATGACCGGACATGGCAATGTGGTTTTTAGTGATGCTGAAGCGCTGAATTTACGCAGATATCTAATAGGGGGAGGTTTTCTACATATAGATGATAATTATGGTCTTGATAAATTTATAAGACCTCAGATGAAAAAAGTATTTCCAGAACTAGATTTTGTGGAATTACCCCCAAATCATAAAATATATCATCAAAAATTTAAGTTTCCTGGAGGACTACCCAAAATACACGAACACGATAATAAAAGGCCTCAAGGCTTTGCTCTAATCTATAAAGGTAGAGTAGTTTGTTATTATACTTATGAGTGCGATCTTGGCAATGGTTGGGAAGACTTTGGTACTTACCCTTCAGATACTCAGGAAACTCGTTTAAAAGCCTTAAGAATGGGAGCCAACTTAATTCAATACGCATTAACCAATTGATATGAACCAGGTAAAAGTAAACGGTAATTTTAATTACGATATTTCAATAAATAATAAAGAGATCATAGTGGGCAATGAGGCCATTGATATAGACCAGATTAAGGTAAATGATTATGTAACCCATCTCCTTCATAACAACAAATCATATACCGTAGAGGTTATTGCATTAAATAAAGAAGAGAAAGAAGCTACGGTAAAGGTTAACAATAATATTTACCAAGTTGCTGTTAAAGATCAGTATGATCAGTTGTTAAAACAATTAGGTCTGGAAAATCTGACTTCAAATAAAGTTTCTCAAATTAAGGCTCCTATGCCCGGATTGGTTCTAAATGTACTGGTACAGGCAGGAGAAGAGGTTAAAAAAGGAGATAGTCTTTTGGTACTTGAAGCCATGAAAATGGAGAACATGATTAAATCACCAACAGATGGGGTCATAAAAAAGATAGAAGTTAAGCAAGGCGATAAAGTAGAAAAGAACGAATTGCTGATCAGTTTTAGCTAAAAATCGACCTCTGCTGCTATTTATAGTTTATAAAAGGTTTTAAGCAAATGAGCATAGATAAGTATCCCTAACTCATGTTAAAATATTTCATTACAAAGCAAAAAACTCCCGTAAAGCCTATTTACGGGAGTTTTTTTATGTTGTTGAGCAAATTGCTTACTATTTAGATTTAAATGCTTTAGCTGGAGCAACTTTAAACTGAGGTTTACCTGCAGGTTTTACTTCTGATGCACCCAACATGGTCATCGCACAACGGAAACCGATATCAGCTGTAGATTCTGTTTGTTGCATATATCTTCTTGAGGCAGGGTTTAGCCAGATCGCCTGATCATCCCATGAACCGCCTTTGTAAACCCTTGATTTATCATTAATCAATGTCAATACCTCACCGTTACTTAATTTAGCCTCTGGATCTCTGTAACCGCGTTGA
Organism: Pedobacter montanisoli; assembly: GCF_022809115.1. Lineage (GTDB taxonomy): Bacteria > Bacteroidota > Bacteroidia > Sphingobacteriales > Sphingobacteriaceae > Pedobacter > Pedobacter montanisoli. The sequence goes on from NZ_JALGBH010000001.1 coordinate 1,002,988, forward strand.
TCAGGATTGTAAGTACCTCCCGGAACGCTGTCTTGCAGAAGTTGCGACCAAGTTTGTTTAACTCCAGAAATAGCGGGTTTCATTACAGGCATGCCATGCTTGTCTTTTGCTAGTGTGCCAGTATTTGCATCTCTTTCCTTATTCTGGTATTCATTACCCCTGTAAGGATTTAAACCTTCTGTTGCCTGGAATGTTTTTGAACGGTATACATCGGCTACCCATTCGTTTACGTTTCCAGCCATGTTGTATAGGCCAAAATCATTAGGAGTAAAACTTCTTACAGGCATGGTTAAACTACCTTTATCATTTAATGAACCGCCAACACCCATATAATCTCCTTTACCTCGTTTAAAGTTGGCCAGAATCATACCACGGGTTTGTTTTTTAGGAGAGACAATGCCCATTCCGTTCCACGGGTATATTTTTTTCTGGTTGATGTTTGAATACTTGGTATTACCAATTAAACCTAATGCAGCATATTCCCACTCGGCTTCTGTAGGTAAACGGTAAGGTTGTAAAATTACACCATCTTCGAGACGCACAGGTCTGCGGTTACCTTTACCTGGTTTATTCAGGTCTTGAGGAGCTTTTTTGCCCACATCTTTGATCTGACCATTAAGGTATATTTCTGTGTTAAAAGGTTCTCCGTTTGTTTTTGGAGCTGCATTAGCGGCACTAGGCTTATTCAGATCTTTAAACGTAGTCATGTAGCCTTTATCTCTCAACAATAACTCATTTACCCGGTCAGTTCTCCAGTCACAATAATCATTGGCTTGTTCCCAACTTACCCCAACAACAGGATAATCCTGATAAGCAGGATGTCTTAAGTAATTGTTAACGTAAGGCTCGTTAAAGGATAAAGGCCTTCTCCAAACTAAAGTATCGGGTAAAGCAGTATAGTAATATTCTTTGTCCTGAGGGAAATTTGTTTTAATCCAATGTAAATACTCAAGCCAGTCAGTGTTAGAAACTTCAGTTTCATCCATGTAGAAAGAGCTTACGGTAACTTGTCTTTTGTAATTATAGTCACCTATATCCTGACCAGGTACATCAACAGCACTTCCGCCCATGATAAATTCACCACCCTCAATTTCCACTAAACCCGGACCCGGCCCGCGTTTATACTTTTTGTTAACCTCAAAACCGCCATTCTCACGCTTGTTATAGGCATAACCGGTTTTGCTCGACACATTGCCGCCTTTTTTCCCTGATCCACACGAAGCAAGCAGACCTACACTAAGAAATGCAGATAATGTGTATAAGTATAGTTTGTTCATAAATTTCTACAAATTGGCTTTCGAAGTTAAAATTACACAAAAAAGAAACAGAGACAAAAAAGTTTTTGCTTAAATATTTTAAATGAGGTAATAAGGATGGTTTTTTGCTCATTCAAAGACAGTTTTGTAGTTTAAACAAGCATAGCGTTTTATAGCATTATGATGTGTTTTAACCGGGATTAAGCAGGCTTTGGGTTTGTAGAATTTTTTACTCATAAATATTCCCGACGTATATATTTTAATGGGCATATATTATTGTCTTTTCCTTTTCGTTATAGTTGTGTTGCAATAAATAGTTAAACTGTTAACTTTGAAAAAATTACGTTAAAAACTAAGATTGCTTTAAGATTTAACACTCACAAACCATGAATTTAAAAAATGGCGGGGCTCTACTTTTCTCGATAATTCTAAGCTGTATTACCCTTATACAAGCTAAGGCTCAAAATACGGATGGAAGTCGGACAAATAACGTAATGACAGGTGTTCCATTCTTGTTAATTACACCCGATGCAAGAGCCGGAGCCATGGGAGAAACCGGAGTTGCAGTTTTGCCAGATGCAAATGCAATGAGTATTAATCCATCTAAACTGGCTTTTCTGGAAAAGCCTTATGGAGCTTCTCTCTCATACAGCCCATGGTTAAAAAGTCTTGTGCCAGATATTAATTTAGCTTATCTAAGTGGTTACTACCGAGCCGATGATCGTACTACCATAGGTGCATCGTTAAGATATTTTTCTTTAGGTAATATTCCTTTGGTTGATGAAAACAGAAATGAACAGGGAATGTTTAATCCTAATGAATTTGCCATTGATGGAACTTTTGCCAGAAAATTTGGCGAAGAATTTTCATTAGGAACTACTGCAAGGTTCATTTATTCGAATTTAACATCTGGTCAGATTTCGGGGGGGCAACAAAAACCAGGGACTGCATTTGCGGTTGATGTATCGGGCTTTTTTAAAAAGCCTACCATTGTGTTTGGTAAAGATGCTATTCTTTCAGCCGGAATTAACCTTTCTAACATCGGTACTAAAGTAAATTATTCAGACGCGGCAGATAAACCTTTTCTGCCTGCTAATTTTAAACTTGGCGGAGCTTCTACTTTTATATTGGATGATTATAATCAGATTACTATTGGTTTGGATTTTAATAAACTGATGGTTCCTACGCAGCCTATAAGAGATAACAATGGAAATATTATAGCGGGTAAAGATCCGGATGTCTCAGTGCCTGCGGGTATATTTCAATCATTTACAGATGCTCCGGGAGGTTTTAGTGAGGAACTGAAAGAAATTAGTATCTCTACAGGTATTGAATACTGGTATAACCAGCAGTTTGCTGTAAGAGGTGGATATTTTTATGAGTCGCCGCAAAAAGGCGACAGAAGATACCTTACTTTAGGGGCAGGTCTAAAGTATAATGTTTTTAATATCGATTTTGCTTATCTGGTAGGCAGCCCTCAGAAAAACCCTTTGGCCAATACATTACGTTTTACACTTATATTTAATTTCGACCGCGAAACAAAAAAATGAAAATCAAAGTAGGTTTTGGTTTTGATGTTCACCAATTAAAAGAAAATCATCCATTCATAGTAGGAGGCGTAAATTTAGAGCATTATAAAGGTGCTTTTGGCCATTCTGATGCAGATGTGCTTTTACATGCCATTTGTGATGCACTTTTAGGTGCCGCCAATCTCAGAGATATTGGCTTCCATTTTAAAAATACAGATGAAAGATGGAAAGGAATAAGCAGCCTGATTTTATTGGAAGAAGTGGCTAAGCTTTTAAAAGAAAAGAATTACGAAATAGGAAATATAGATGCCATGCTTTGCATAGAGGCACCGAAGATTAATCCACATATACCTCAGATGCAGGAAAACATTGCCAAAGCCGCAGGAATTTCTACAGATGAGATTTCTATCAAAGCTACAACTAACGAGCAGATGGGTTTTATTGGCAGAGAAGAAGGCGTAGTTGCTTATGCGGTTTGTTTAATACAGAAGATTTAGCAAATAAACGGGTAGCTGATTAACTCAACTACCCGTTTATTAAATGATTATTTACTGCTATTACTCTTCTAAATACCCGAATTTGCCATTGTTATAGTCGTTAATTGCCTGTTCTATTTCTTCCGGTTTATTCATTAAAAACGGTCCGTATGCGGCTATAGGTTCATTGATGGGTTCCCCACTTAAAACTAAGATTACGGCATCAGCACTGGCTTCTATCTCGATCAGTTCGCCTTCATTTTCAAAATAAACCAATTGGTTAGTTTCGGCTTTTTTATTGTGATTAACCGTAATGCTCCCTTCTATTACAAGTAAAGCGGTATGATAGCCTGCAGGTAAGGGAAACTCTATCTTACTGTTATTTTTAAGATGCAGGTTATACATCTCAATAGGACTAAAAGTATCTGCGCTCCCTTTTATACCTTTAAAGTTTCCGGCAATTATGTCTGCATAACTACCCTTATCATCAAAATCATAGCGGGCAATTTTATCTTTTTGCAAAGTCTGGTATTTAGGTTTGCTCATTTTGAATTTAGCGGGAAGATTAACCCAAAGTTGTACCATTTGAAAAGGGCCACCTGTTTTTGTGAAATTCTCTTCATGGTATTCTTTATGTAATATGCCGCTGGCGGCAGTCATCCATTGTATATCTCCCGGAAATATTGTTCCGCTATTGCCTGCACTATCATGATGAGAAACAGCCCCTTGGTATGCAATGGTAACGGTTTCAAAGCCACGATGAGGGTGTACGCCTACACCCCGTGGTGTATTTCTGGGAGAGAAATCGATTTTGGCATTGTAATCAAGCAAAAAGAATGGATCCATTTTAATTTTATACCCACCCGGGAAAAAATTATGTACTCTAAATCCATCACCTACCATATGAGGTGCAGGTGGGTTTAAGATCCCTGCAACCTGTTTTACATTTGCTTGCATGATTGTTTTCTCCTTTATTTAATTTAATGTGATTAGGCTTGTTTTACAAATTGTAGCTCACCTAATATTTTTACCTCGTCGCTAACCATTACTCCACCTGTTTCAAGGGCAGCGTTCCAGGTTAAGCCAAAGTCGCCACGATTAATTTTTCCGTTTATGGTAAAACCTGCTTTGGTGTTACCCCAAGGATCTGTGTTTACACCGCCTAATTCAGCTTTTAGTTTTACTTCTTTAGTGGTGCCTTTGATGGTTAAATCTCCGGTTACTACAAAATCGTCATCATCTTTTGTAACGCTGGTTGATTTAAATGTCATTTCAGGATATTTCTCTACATCAAAAAAGTCTCCGCTTTTTAAATGGTTATCACGATCCTGGTTGCGGGTATCAATGCTTGACATATCCGCTTTAAAATCTACCTGTATATTTTCAAAGTTTTCGTCATCTGAAATTAAATCAGCTGAAAAAGATTTAAAATCACCGGTTACGGTAGAAATCATTAAGTGTTTTACTTTGAACTGTAGTTCACTGTGAGATGGGTCTAAAGACCATTTTATTGTTGCCATAATTTTATGTTTTTTAATTCTTATTTAAATTTTATAACACAAAATTACGGCAGCAGTTTTAGTTAGAAATTGATTTATGTTAAGAAATGAGATTATTAATCTTTTTTGAAATGTTTATGAGCCAGATCTTTACGTACGCGACTTAAAGATTCGGGCGTAACGCCTAAATAAGATGCGATCATCCATTGCGGTACTCGTAATGTAAGATTAGGATAAAGCTTAATAAAATCTAAATACCTTTCTTCTGCGGTGGCACCTAAAAGCATATTTATTCTTTTTTGCATAAAACGTATAGAGTTATGCAGCATCAAAATGTTAAGCTCTAAAATTTGAGGAACAATATTTTTGATGTCACTAAAAAAATCTTTGGGAACAATTAATACTTCGGTTTGCTCAATGGCATCAATAAATAACTGTGAAGGTTCATTAAAGATAGAACTGTCACGATCAGAGATTACCCAGTTTTCAGGAGCAAACTGTATTATATGTTCTTTACCTTTTTCGTCTATGGTGAAACTCCGTAACAAACCGCTGTTTACAAAATAATTATCTGAACGCAGATCGCCAGGGCTTAAAATAACCTGCCCTTTCTTAAAAGTCTTGGTATTAAGGCATGATGTGGCTTCTACAGCTTGTTCATCAGTAAGCTGTAAGCGTGATTTTAGATATAATTGAAAATGCTCAAGCACCTGTTTATTCTTTTGGAGTTATTTTAGAAAAATCTGCACTGCATTTACCACAACCCGAAGCACAGGAGCCTTTTTTAGGTGCTACTGATCTGTAGATAATTCTGCCTACATACCATAGTGCTCCTAAAAAGAGCATTACCATAATGACAAATTGTATATCCATTTTACAAAAATAGCATTCTTAAAATCACAGGGCTCAGATTTATGTAAAATTAAAGAAATAACCCGGTTGTTCCGCCTACCCAGTCAAAATCCTTGTTATGACTAACGCCTATCATCTTACCTTTGCTTAAACGGGCTAAATTGATGCAGAGCTGTGGCTCTTCATGATCAGGCCAGATATACATTAGCCTAATTTCTACCTTAACTCCACCATTTGGCGCTTCAACCACGGGGCTATAATTAACTTTACGTTGTAAGATCCAGTTTTCGGGATTCTTAATGTTCTTTATATCCTGTTGGGTTACATCAATAATTACACCCGAACCTGCAAAACTAAAAAGCGGTTTTAATACATAATTTTCCAGGTCTGCTGGTAGAAATGATACTTTATCAAGAAAAGAGGTTTCGGGTATAAACGGGCTCTTCAAAAAAGGCATGGTATATTTGCTAATGCGATAAAACCAGTTTGGATGTGTTATCCATTTTATATCTAGCTCCTCCCTGGGGTCAAATCCTTCTTTAAAAACAGATAAATTATCAGCTACTTCATCAAATATTAAACGGTTATATATTCTTTTCAGTTGTATTTCTTTTCCTTCTTCAATGTAAAAAAGTGACCTGCCTCTTTTCTTAATATCTGTAATCGACAGGATTTTAATCCCCAGTTTTTGGGCTGTAATGTAAAAATCAATAGCTGTCTTTTGATGTGGTGCATCTATATCCATAAGAGCCACCTGTGAAGGATCCTCATCTCCAACAATTACTTTTTTAAGCAGGTTGAAGTAAGAGTGGGTATCAAAATTACCAAAATAAGAAGTTAAAAGTGGATTGAGCTGATAACTGCTGACATATTTTTCAGCTAATAAGGTTTGGAAACCGAATAGAGAAGGAAAGCCCTGCATTTCAATAAGCATAGGAAGCAGCTCACCATTCTGGTTCTGATGTATGCCAAAATCCATTACGACAAAATGGGGATGTGCATTTTCATTTGGTACAAACCACTTGGCAGGAATAGCTTTATCTGTAAGCTCTTTAAAGTTAGGCTGTTTAATAAAATTTAAAATATCATCGCCTGCTTTGATTAGTTTCTGTTTAAGCTCATCAGGAATAAACACAGGTGTTTCAGCTACTCTGAAAGGAATTTTTGGATAACCCACATTTAGGCTGCTCAGAAAGTTTTGGTATTTCTCTTCCGAAAAATTTCGATTAAATTCTTGCCTCAGCTCCTTTATCATAATATAAAGTTACAATGTATGATCATAATTGATAGCCTGACTTAAGAAATTGGGAAGTACTGTATGATGTGTTAAGGCTAATTTATTGGGGTCATTGAGTTGTTCGAGCATTTCATTGTAAGCATTTATGCCATTATTTTTAACGATTACAGCCTTTTTTTCTTCCTGGTAAAAATGTATTTTCATGCCAATAGGGTCTGCTTCGGGATGAAATTGCGTGCCTACCATATAAGCTGAAAACCTGATTGCCATAATGCAGCGCTCTAGTTCAGGATGTTCTCTTTCTCGTTCAATGGCCAATATAGAGGCTCCTTTTTGTTTGAACAGCGCAAGATCAGGTTGTACAACCTGCCATTTTCTGCTGTCAACAGCATATACAGGATTGTGTAATCCTCTAAAAACAACTTCATTTAACCCCGCATCAGTTAAAAAAGTAGGGAATATCCCAAACAGATTTGAGCCTCTTGGTATAACCTGACCTAATTTGTATTTACGACATCCTAGTTGAAACGAATGACAAATCAGAAAAACGAATTTTTTATCTTCCTTTGTGTGGTTGTGTTCATCTATCTGATCAAGAAGAGCAAAAAAATCTTTCTCCCACTTCATCTTTTCTCCATCGTGCGGACTGCCTGGGCCACCGCTTGAGATGTAAATATCATGATCAAGATTTGGGATTTCTCCTTTTTTACGGGTATCATAAACTTCAAGACTAAACTTAACTTCATTTTGCTGTTGATAATGATCCAGAATTTCGAAAATGTTTCGCATGCCCTGATTAGGAGCTCCGTTATTCATATCTATGATGGCAACTTTAAAGTTAGGTTTTGTCATATTCTCTATACAGTATTGATTAAGGTTTGAGAAGTAATATAATCTACTACAGCAGGGTAGCTCAAGGTTTGTTCATAAACGGCTAACTGCTTATCTGCACCTGTGCCGGTTTCAAGTATTTTCTGAATGTAATTGATGTCATTGCGGCTGCCTAAATCATCTACCACATCATCTACAAAATCTAATAATTCTAAGATGAGATTTCGGCAGTTCACTTCCATTTCTTTTCCGAAATCGATCAGGTTGCCATCTAAGCCATAACGGGCCGCTCGCCATTTATTTTCATTAATCAGGGCACGTGAATAAGTAATGAAATTTAAATTCTGTAAACGTAATTTATATAATTTAACGCATAAAGCTTGGAAAAGGGCCGTAATAGCCATTGATTCATCAATCAGCATCGGGCAATCACAAATCCTGAATTCTATGGTTTCATAAAAAGGATGTACCCGGATATCCCACCAGATTTTTTTGGCATTATCTATACAATTAGTTTTAATCAGCAGCTTTACATAATTGTCATAATCTTCAATACTGTTAAAAGCATCAGGTATTCCGGTACGAGGAAACTTATCAAATACTTTGGTTCTGAAAGATTTGTAGCCTGTATTTCTGCCTTCCCAAAAGGGCGAATTGGTGGAAAGTGCAAAAACATGGGGTAGGAAATAACGTACCTGGTTAGCAATATGTATAGCCAGTTCTCTGGATTGGAAACCCACATGTACATGCAAGCCAAAAATCAGATTTGATCGGGCTGCTTCCTGTAACTCATTTACAATATTGCTGTAACGTGGATGATCAGTGATTAATTGTTTCTCCCAATGAGAAAAGGGATGGGTTCCTGCCGCGCCAATTTTAAAACCTTCTTCTCCTGCCAGCTGAGCAACTGTATTGCGTAATTGTCCTATTTCTTTACGGGCCTGCTCTGTATCGCGACATATACCCGTACCTACCTCAACTACGGCTTGATGCATTTCGGCCTTTACCTGATCTTTGTATATTTTTTGTGCCGCTTCCACAATTTTTTGCTCGTGTGAGGCTAGCTCTCGCGTAACAGGGTCAATAACCATGTACTCTTCTTCAACACCTAATGTAAATTTGTTCATGTCTGGAATAAAGCAACACTTATCTCTTTGTTTGTAACAGAAGCAAATTAGCTCTTCTTTTTCAAATATCCGTATTAATCGGCTATTTTATGTTTTAAGTTGTGTTATGTCTATAAATTATTGGTAAAATCTGTGCAAAAAAACGGTTAGCCTGCTGAAGGTCAAACCTGTGTTATGCAGTTAAGTAGCGTTTAGAACCTGTTGATATTCAAAATTTAACAAAAAGAATATTGAATTTTAACACGCTTAAATCTTCAGTTTTTCGATGAAAAACCTTAACTTTGCGCCCTAATTTTTACAGAAGCATATATATGCAAAATATCAGAAACATCGCAATTATTGCACACGTTGACCATGGTAAAACAACTACGGTTGACAAAATTTTACATGCCTGCGCTATTTTCAGAGATAACGAGCAAACAGGAGATTTAATTCTTGATAACAACGATTTGGAACGTGAGCGTGGTATTACCATTGTTTCAAAAAACGTTTCGGTTAAATACAAGGATATCAAAATAAACATTATTGATACTCCTGGCCACGCCGACTTTGGAGGTGAGGTAGAACGTGTTTTAAAAATGGCCGATGGCGTTTTATTACTTTGCGATGCTTTTGAAGGTGCTATGCCTCAAACCCGTTTTGTAACGCAAAAGGCATTGTCATTAGGTTTAAAACCAATTGTTGTAATTAATAAGGTTGATAAAGAGAACTGTCGCCCTGAAGAGGTGCATGAGCAGATCTTTGAGTTGTTCTTTAACCTTGAAGCTACAGAAGATCAATTAGATTTTCCGGTAATATACGGCTCTTCTAAAAACGGTTGGATGAGCACAGATTACAAACAACCAACAGATAATTTTTTCCCTCTTTTAGATGCGATTGTAGAGCATATTCCTGCAGCGCCATTAAATGAAGGAACTTTACAAATGCAGATTACCTCATTAGATTATTCTTCATTTGTAGGTCGTATTGCTATTGGTCGTGTACACCGTGGTGTAATTAAAGAAAACCAACCGGTTACTTTAATTAAGCGTGATGGCAAAATGGTAAAATCACGTGTAAAAGAACTTTATACTTTTGACGGTTTAGGTAAGGTAAAAGCTTCTGAAGTTAAATCTGGTGATATATGTGCAGTTGTAGGTATTGAAGGTTTTGATATTGGCGATACCATTGCAGATTTTGATGCGCCTGAACAATTACCTGTAATTAAAATAGATGAACCTACCATGAACATGTTGTTTACCATTAACAACTCACCGTTTTTTGGTAAAGAGGGTAAATTGGTAACTTCTCAACGTATCAAAGAGCGCTTGCTTAAAGAAATGGAGAAAAACCTGGCGTTAAAAGTTGTTGAAACCGAATCGCCTGATGCTTGGTTGGTGTACGGAAGAGGTATTCTGCACTTGTCAGTTTTAATTGAAACTATGCGTCGTGAAGGTTATGAGTTACAGGTAGGTCAGCCACAGGTAATCGTTAAAGAGATTGATGGCGTAAAATGTGAGCCGGTAGAAACTTTAATTGTTGATGTTCCGGGCGATGTATCTGGTAAAGTAATAGAACTGGTTACACAGCGTAAAGGCGAATTACTGGTAATGGAACCAAAAGGAGATTTACAGCATTTGGAATTTGAAATCCCTTCTCGTGGTATCATTGGTCTGCGTAATAACGTTTTAACGGCAACAGCCGGAGAAGCGATTATGGCTCACCGTTTTAAAGCTTATGAGCCATGGAAAGGAACAATTCCTGGACGTTTGAATGGCGTATTGATCTCTATGGATAAAGGACAGACTACTGCATATTCAATTGATAAATTACAAGACAGAGGTCGTTTCTTTATTGATCCGGGAGTAGATGTTTACGAAGGACAGATTTTGGGTGAGCACATTAGAGATAATGACTTAGTAATTAACGCCGTAAAAGGAAAACAGCTTACCAATATGCGTGCTTCGGGTTCTGATGATAACGTTCGTATTGCACCTGCTATTAAATTCTCATTAGAGGAAGCAATGGAATATATACAGGCAGACGAGTATATTGAGGTAACGCCTGCAAGTATGCGTTTACGTAAGATCTATTTAACAGAGAACGAGCGTAAAGTTAATGCTAAGAAATTCCAGTCATAGACTGAGATTAGTATATTAAAAAGGGTGTCTGAATTTGATTTCAGACACCCTTTTTTGTTTTTAAGCCACTTTAGGGCTAACGTTTCCGGTTCTTTTTAGTGTTCCCCAGGTATTTAGTTCGCCTTTAATAGCTTTTCTAAATGATTTGAACAATACAACATACATTAGCTGGCGCCAGAAAAAGCGCTGTGGAAATAAATAAAGAAGGTTCTTCATTTTTTCATGGGTCTGTTTAAATGCTAATGCTGCAAAAGCAATATCAACCAGGATGAAAATAAGATAGTAAAATAGCACTTGGCCAAAGCCGTTATGAAGGCTTAAAATTCCCATAAATCCATCAAGGGTAAGATTATTGCCTGCACTTAAAGCAAATAAACCACTAACAAGAGAAACAAGCATAAAGAAATCTGCCAAAGGTGCAAATAATGGCAAAATGATCTGGTAAACCAGAATATTAGGCATTCCTACCATTCCAAAATAACCGTACTTTTTATTAAATAGGGTGTTTTTGTTTTTCCAGAAACTTTGCAGTACGCCAAAACTCCAGCGAAAACGCTGTTTCAATAGCATCTTAACTGTTTCAGGAGCTTCGGTTAATGCGATGGCATCTTCAGCATTTTTAATAGTATAGCCTGCTTTTAAAATACGCATGGTCAAATCACAATCTTCAGCCAGGGTATCTGTAGTAAAACCACCTACTTCTAAAACTACACTCTTTTTGAAGGCTCCGATGGCTCCAGGTACCACAGTTATGGTATTTAAAAGGTCAAAAGCTCTTCTGTCCATGTTCTGTGAAGTGATGTACTCTATAGACTGCCATCTGGTTAAAATGTTGGTAGTATTGCCCACTTTAACTGTTCCAGCTACCGCTGCAATTTTGTCGTTATAGAAATAACGCATTAATGCAGTAACCGCATCAGGTTTAAGCTGGGTATCGGCATCAATGCACACAATATAATTAGCGGTGGCCTTAGAAATGCCGTAATTAAGTGCCGATGCTTTTCCACCATTTGCTTTTGTGTATATTTTAACCTGTTGATGACCAGCAAAATGTTCATTCACCAATTTATAGGTTGAATCTTTAGAACCATCATCTACAAAAATCAGCTCAAAATCAGGATAATCAGTTTGTAGTAAGCTGCTTATAGATTGTATAACGGTAACTTCTTCATTGTATGCCGGTATAATGATACTTACTTTTTCAGTAGGATTTTTAACTAAAAGATCTTGTGTCTGTTTGCTTAATCTGCGTTGCTTTAAAGCCAGATAAGCAATAAACAAAGTACGTAAAATGGCCAGTACAATGGCAATAGTAAATACAGTATTCAGTATAATATTGCCGTAATAAAATAAAGTAAGAAAGAAATAATCGCCTGATGCGGTAATACCTGTAGTTGCATTATTTTTTACCAAAGGCATTACATCATTACGGGTTTTGCCCATTAAACTACTTACCGTAGTAAACTCATAACCTTTGTCTTTAAAGTATTTAATGATACGAGGTAAGGCAGCTACTGTGGCACTTCTGTTACCACCCGCATCATGAAGCAGAATAATATTACCAGCTTCAGATTGTTTTACTACAGCATTATAAATCTGGTCTGCTGTAATGCCTGGTTGCCAGTCTTCAGGATCAATATATTCGCCAATGTTGATATAGTTTTCTTTACGACTTTGGGCAACAGGTAAGATTTCTGCAACAGTTTCGGGTTCGGCATCAGCATTAAAAGGTGCCCTAAACAAAATGGTACTGTGGCCCGTAACGCACTCAATGATCCTGCGGGTAGCATTCAGTTCAAATTTTACTCTTTTCTCGCCGATGGTTGACATATCAGGGTGAAAAAAAGTATGGTTTCCTATCTCAAAGCCATCATCATATTCCTGACGTAATAATTCCATGTTTTTTTCGGCCATTACCCCAACCACAAAGAAAGCTCCGGGTACTTTTTCTTTTTTAAGAATACTGAGGATTTGCGGTGTATAAACGGGGTCTGGTCCGTCATCAAAAGTCAATACGATTTTCTTTTCAGCTTCACCAAAACGTTTAATCACATATTTTGTAGGTAGCTTTACATAATCTTCGTTAACAATGTCAAAATTGTCTGCTGTAAATTTTACCTCGCCCGGATTAGGTGTGCTGATAAGGTCTAATATTTCGCCAGATCCGATGTATTGAACATCACCTGCTGTTTTTAGTGAGCTGATTTTATCAAAGTTAAATCCTGTTTTTTTAAGTGTATCCAGACTTAGATTTTTATCTATAAAATGCCATAACCTCGTATCCTCGGTACCTAAACGCCAGATCGCAACTCCCGCAATGTTCCAATCATCTGCTTTACGTATCAGATTAAAATTGGTGGCTGCGTCTGTAAAGTAAACTTGGTGCTTATAGCCATTACCATCTTTATAGTTGTAGTGCAAGTTGGCAGAACTTGGGTCGAATATAACTTTACTGCCAAAATCCTGAGCTGTGATCAATGCATTTTCATAGCTTAAAGAGGTTCCGGTTTTGTTTTCGGGCCAGTCATAACCATAACAGGCCAAGGCTAAAATTACCTTATCAGGATCTGCCTTTTTACATATCTTATCTAACTGCTCTTCTACCCAGGCTTGATGTGAAATATCGCCCGCGTTGCTTCCTACTTCGTGCTGATCATATGCCATAAGCACCAGATAATCATTATATTTCTGTAATTCTTCAACCTTAAAATCATCATTTTCGGGGCTGATATCCTGACTTACCAATAAACCATTTTTATGAAAAGCCATATATACATTTTGCATAAAAAGTGTAAAAGGCTGCGGATCTTTCAGGTTTAAATCTTCAAAATCAATATTTATGCCTGCAAAGCCCAAAGACTTTGTTTGTTGTAACAGATTGTTGATAAATCTGGCTTGCATTTGCTGATCAAACAGGATCTGTTTAACCACATCAGCATTAGGATTACCTCCTATAAAGTTTGTAATCTGAGCAATAGGTTTTTTATGGTACTTTTTTACAATATTTAATGCGGTAGTATCTGTTTTATTAATCAGATTACCCGTTTTAGCATCAAAGAAAAAAGATTCCATTGCAACCATGTCTATATGTGCAATGTATTTCTTTAAAGCACTTAACGATTGTTTTTGTACTGTTTTAGACCAACTGCTAACATAAAAAACCATGTTGATTCGTTTGCCAACTGCATGTGCTTTCATACGCAGGCGTTCTCGATCTGCTTTTATTTTTTCGAGTTTGCTTTTAACGATCTTAAAATCTTTAAACTGTCGGGTTTGTTTAAGATGTTCTATCTTATTTTTGTTTAACGGTGTATTGGTATTTATGCTCACCACGGGAGGAGCCTGCATAGAAGAAATGGTTAAATAAACACATACTCCTGCAAATAGAAAAACCAAAAATAATGTTCTGCTTACCCAGGTAAATATATACCACCTGCTTTTTTTCTCTGTCTGGAAAACCTGTTTTTCCATAATTTCCTTATCTTAAGATACAATTTTCACCAATTAAAATGAAGATTAGATGAAACAACAGCTTAAACAATAAAAAAGCCCTTTCTTATTTGAAAGGGCTTTTTATTTATGTGTTAGATCAGATCGTTTTTATCCTCTTCCTGGTCTTCCTTCACCACGACTTGATCTGCTACTTTCGCCACCACGGTTGCTGTTGCCATTAGACTGGCTGCGCTCTACTCTTTGAGGTTGAGGAGCTTCCATCCTAGGCTGTGATCTTTCTACACGTTGTGGTTGAGGAGCCTCCATTCTTGGTTGAGGTCTTTCCATACGCTGTGGTTCAGTTCTTTCTGTACGTTCAACACGTTGTGGAAACGTTCTAGCCTGAGGTGTGTTTGAACGGTCTTCCTGAGGAGGCATAACCATTTGTCCTCTTCCATTTGTTGTTCTATCTACACGTTGCGGTTGTTCATTTACAGAAGTGTTTCCCATTTCTCTACCTCTATTAACATCACGTTCTCTGTTCATTGTACTACCGTTATCCTGACGAGGGTTTCTGCTCATGTTGTTGTCTATATTTTGCGTTCCTCTGCCTTCTCTGTTCATCACCTCGTTTCCTCTGCTTTCTCTAGTATTTACCACTCTTGAGCTTCTATCTATAACATCACGGTTAATACTTGCATCAACTACACGACTTGGAGCCGGCTGTCTGTCGGCATTTGCCGAACCCCTTGCCGGACGAGGATTGTAAATATTTACAGTGTTGTTCTCAATCCTTGTACCTCCAGTTCTGCTATTTCTGTTAATGTTATATACGGTTACATCTCTGTTTGTTGCTCTTCTAATATCATCTGCACGAGGTCCGGTATAATAAGTACGGCTATTTCTTACGTAAGTATTGTTAATGATAACCGTATTTTGAATATAAACTGTGTTTCTTCTTGAATAATATCTTGGAAAGCTAGAGTAATAGATATCACGCTGAGGGATAAAGTTCCAGCAGAAATCTGGTAAACGGTAAGGACGGCCAAAGCTAATGTTGATGTTAATACTTGGTCCCATAGGTGCCCATCCATAATAACCTCCTCCGCTTCTCCAGGTTACCCATGCGGGTCCCCAAACAGTATCGGGAATCCATATCCAGCTGTTGTAACGATTATATACCCAGCGGCCATAGTGGAAAGGGGCCCATCCCCAATCATAATTTGAAACCCAGGTATTACCGTATTCGGTCATTACCCAACGGCCATTACTATAATAGGGTCTGAATTCACTTTGATCAACATCCGGCCTCCACACATAACCGTAATCAGGGTCGTTGATCCAAATGCCATAAGGCGATAGTTCATCATAAAAAGATTGTAAAGAAACATCTTCGTATTGTGCGCTTACTCTTTGTGTGGTTCCGAAGAGTAGCAGCATGAGTCCGAGCAGTATAGCTGGAAATTTAATTGTGCGTTTCATGTCTGTGTGTTTTAAATTTATTATTAACCTAACGAAATATTAATATCAAAAGGAGAGCCACTTTGCTATTAATAATGCACGAAACGGGAATTTGTTATATAAATATTATATTTTAAGTGATAATTTTACAAAAAATTGGGTTTTGACCATTAATGTGTTTAAAAAATTAGTCAGATAAGGAACTAAATTTGCTACATGTTTAAAACAAATGGGATTAAAACTTGTTTTTAAAAGTTTTGGCAAAATTTTATTTTATAAATGCATAAAGGAACCTTATTTCTTATCCCTGTTCCGTTAGCTGACGATGCTGCGGCTAAATCTTTTACTCCGTTTCTGGTTGAAACCATTAATCAGATTAAAGTCTATATTGTAGAAAACGAGAAAACTGCCCGTAAGTTTTTAAAAGAAGCCGGATTAAAAATACCTCAAAGCGAACTGATTATTCATGATTATGGTAAGCATAAGCGCGATGGAAACGTTGAACATTTCTTTACGCAATTGAATAAAGGACAGGATGTGGGTTTAATGAGTGAAGCGGGTTGCCCTGGTATTGCTGATCCTGGAGCTGAAATTGTGGCAGAAGCGCATAAAAAAGGAATTAAGGTAGTGCCTTTGGTTGGCCCTAATTCTATGATACAGGCTCTGATGAGTTCAGGATTTACAGGTCAAAGCTTTGCTTTTCACGGCTATTTACCTATTAACAAGGCTGAAAGGACAAGAAAAATTAAAGAATTAGAGCTCTTAGCATCTAAACATTTGCAAACTCAATTGTTTATGGAGACTCCCTTTAGAAATAATCAATTGCTTGATGATTTGCTGAAAACCTGTAATCCACAAACTTTACTTTGCATTGCCAGCAATATCAATGCGGAAAATGAATTTATTAAAACCAAAAGTATAGCTGCGTGGCGCAAAGAACAGATAGACCTACATAAGCAGCCTACGGTATTTGTATTATATAAACCTTAAATTCTGCTAATAAGTTTCGCTATCAGGTGGGATGCCATAATCAGCAAAATTTAATGGCTTGCTCTTCTTTTCTGATTTACTGAAAATGGAAGTGATAAAAGATTTTATATGAGATATTGCGCCTGTAATTTGATCAGCATCTAAAGAATTTCCTATTTTACCTGATATCAAAGCCCCCAGAGTTTTGGTAATTAAACCAGAACCTCTAAATAGGGTTTTATTCAAGATAAAAGGCAATATCACAGACATCATTTTGCCTGTAATATTGGTTTTCTCATCAATCTTAAAGAGTGTCTTTGAATTGGTTAATTTGTTCAAAAAATATAAAGGAGAAAACTGATGTATATAAGTTTTGGCATTGCTCTTCAATGCTTCTTCTCTTAATAAATAAGAAGATTTGAGACGAAGCCTTTCAGATTGCAGATCTGCTAATGATTGGATATGTGGTCTAATTTTCGTCATCTTTATCGGCAACTTTTTCAAAATATTTCTTAATAAACAAATCAACCAGCCATTTTTCTATGATGTTATCCTTAGTAAGGAATACTATAATGGATAAAAGAAGGTAAACTCCTGCAACGCATCCAAAACCTGCCACATAACTTCCAAATAAATTCGATAGAAAAAACGCAAGTGTTACCGAGCCAAATAAAAAGGCTAGTGTAAATCCTATGGCAACAACAGCATTGGTTATAAAATCTGCTGCTATTTTAGAACCTTTTTCTACCGTGCTCAGGCGTATGTACTCAATTCTTTCTTCTACGTATTCTTTTGCCTCAGCAACAATTTCTTCGAGTTTTATTTCCTTCTTTTCTTCCATTACGCTTTAAAAAATATTTACCGGCTTAAACGTGCTCTACTTCGTCAGAATATTCTTCTTCAACATCGCGAAGCTTGCTTTTGATTGAGCTCACTACTTTGTCTTTTAAACTGCTCAAGTTATTAATCTCATCTGCAGCTTTATCTTTAATGGCATCGCCAAGATCTTTTAACGACTGACTTAATTTATCACGGGTCTCACTTCCTTTATCAGGAGCAAATAATAAGCCTAATGCTGCACCTGCTGCTAATCCAGCTAATAATGCTACTACAACTTTTGAGTTATCTTTCATGACGTTTATAATTAAAGGGTATTAAATTCTAATATAATAACTGTTATTTAAGTAAAAATGTTTTTGTTTCCAGCTAAAATAGCTAAAATAGGTGTAAAAAACTTATCATGAAATGATTATCTGATAAGCTTTTTACAAGGGGAAGATATTCTAATAAGCTATGGGTAATTTTACGATAACAAGATTTCCGGCGTCTTGTGGCTTGATCTCTATTATACCATTGTGATTCATCACAATTTTCTGCGCTTCGGTTAAAGCCAACCCATTACCATTCTTTTTGGTGCTAAAAAAAGGCTCCAATATATTATCGTTATAATTTTTGCCCAAACCTGTACCGTTATCTTCTATAAGTATAGAATAGAAGCCGCTATCTTTAATGGTGGTAATATGAATAGTTTTAGGGAAATCATGCATATTTTCGATTGCATTAACCAATATATTTTGCAATGCTTTTTTTAACTGGTATTCATCGGCCAGTATTTCCAGATCTGCATTTAGAATATCTTTATCTACCGAAATTCTTTGCCCTAGTATCAGATCGTTAACCTGGTTCAGCGCATCTTCTATAAGCTCTTTAATGTTTGCTTTTTCAAAAGAAAGCGGTTTATTCTCTGTGCTTACAATTACCTGTTTAATGAGCTGGTTAATGTTATCACAATTGGTTTTAATGATATCCAGATTAGTTTGTACGGTTTCATTATAAGCCAGATTCTTATCTGTATTAAGTTCTTCAATTACGAAGTTGATTGTAGATAAAGGATCTCTAATCTCTTCGGCAAAAGCTTTAGCTATATGTGCAGATACGCTTAGTTTACTCTGATTGATAGAGTTGTTTTCTTTGTATTTTCTTGGAGTAAGATCATGAATAATGGTATGATAGATGCTCATAATATTCTGAGGATCTATCTGTAAGAAAGAAGAAAGAGTACAAAAATAAGTTTGTCCGCTGCTCGAAATCATCTCACATTCAAAGTTACTTACGGCGCCCTTTGTTTCGAGCTGTTGAATAAAGTTATCTCTGTCTTCAGAATTCTTAAACAATTGCCTGTCTGTAACTGTGTTCAGATCATTGGGATGAAATCCGAAAAAGCTCAACCCAGCTTTATTCATCTCATATATTTTGCCGTTGAAATCTGAAATCAAAATGGGTTCCTTTGTTTTTTCAAAAATTACCCTGAATTTAAATTCACTTTCTTTAAGCGCCTTGGTGGCTTCGGCCTGTTTTAAGGCATAGCGTAATGTTCTGTCAAGGAGTTGTGCATTGATCTGATCTTTTACCAGATAATCGGCTGCTCCAAAATTCAAGGCTTGCTGATCTATATCATAATCGCCTTTTCCGGTTAAGATAATGATAGGCTCTTTTATTCCTGATAAGACAGCTTCATTTAAAAGGTCTATTCCGGTGTTTTTGCCCAGTCTGTAATCAACTAAATAAATATCATGTTGCTGTTTTAAAACAGCATTAATACCTTTTTCAAAGCTATTGGCCCAGCTCAGTTCATAATTCTTAATGCTGGGTATTTGAGAGAAAATATCTTTTGTGATGATAAAATCATCTTCATCATCATCGATTAGTAGAACCTTTATCTTTTCCATAAGATCAATTTGAAGGAAGCCATTTCTGGGAAACAATTTTAGCAATATTTACCAGATCTGAAAAGTTAGATGGTTTAGTAAAGAAATCAGTTGCACCTAAATTAAAAACACTATCAATATCATCTTTATTTTTAGTGGTTGATAAGACCACAACAGGGATATTTTCTGTTGAGGGATTAGCTTTTAAGGCCTTTATCACACCTCTTCCGTCAAGGACAGGCATGTTTAAATCGATTAAAATTAACTTAGGCAGGAAATCTTTTTGGCTCAATTCCATAACCTGTTCTACCAACAGTTTACCGTTAGAAAGAAACTTTATTGAGGTCTGGTTAATTTCACTGAAAGCTTCCATAAGCATAAGTGTATCATCCGGGTCATCTTCTGCAATTAAAATTAATGGCTCCAAAAGTTTGTCAATCATGATAGCGCATGTTGGTTTACAGGTAACAAAATAGAAAATGTAGCTCCTAAACCTTCTTTCCCTTCTGCAAAAATATAACCGTTATGATTTTCTATGATCTTTTTACAAATGGCTAAACCCATTCCTGTACCCTGGTACTCGGCTCTTGAGTGTAACCTTTGGAACATATCAAAAATCTTTTCGGCATAATCCTGGTCAAATCCAATCCCATTATCTTTAATTGTTACCAAGCAATATACAGTATTTTTGTGAATTTCACTATATGATGTCTGGTTGCTGTTTATGAGTTGCGCATCAATCTCAATGAGAGGTTTAACATCAGGCTGGATAAACTTTAATGAATTACTTATGATGTTTTGAAATAACTGTGCTAATTGTGTTGGGGAGCCTTCAATATGCTGGGCAACATTTAAATTTACAGTTGCATTAGCGGTTTCTATACTGTAATCTAAATCAGTAAGTACTTTTTTAAAGATGTCGGCTAAATTGATATTTACAAATGTTTGTGGCTGCTGTTTGGTTGTTCTTGAAAAGGCAAGTAAATCATCTATCAGGTTTTGCATACGACTTGCGGCATTTTGCATGCGTACAATGTAATCCTGTCCTTCTTCGGCCAGCTGTGGACTATATTTGGTCATTAGCCGGTCTCCAAATGCTCTTATTTTTCTTAAAGGTTCCTGTAAATCATGTGAAGCCACATAAGCAAACTGTTCTAATTCTTTGTTTGAAGCGTCGATCTGAGTGATTTTTTCTTCAAGTTGTCTTTGTGTTTGTTTA
The DNA here is from genome assembly GCF_022809115.1 of Pedobacter montanisoli. Taxonomy (GTDB): domain Bacteria; phylum Bacteroidota; class Bacteroidia; order Sphingobacteriales; family Sphingobacteriaceae; genus Pedobacter; species Pedobacter montanisoli. The sequence goes on from NZ_JALGBH010000001.1 coordinate 1,023,704, forward strand.
AGGGCGGTTACATCCTGCGTGTTTCCCAGATAAGAAAATCCACCATATATCTCGTCTTCTTTATACCTGGCAACGGTAGTTACAAATCTGATTTCGCCATTGGGTCTGATAATTTTGTAATCTAATTTAAAAGAAGATTTATGAATAATTGCTCTTTCAAAGGTTGCTTCGAATACTTCATAATCATCGGGATGTACCAAGCTTTTAAAGCTTTCTAAGGTGATAAAAATAGAGTGGGGCAAGAAACCATGGATATTATACATTTCATCAGACCAGAAAAAATATTCATCAGTAACTTTCCATTCCCAGCTGCCGTTGTGCGATACCGTTTCGGCTTCACGTAACAGAATCTCACTTTTACGCAATTTAAGCGTAGCTCTTTTAAGCTCGGTGATATCCTGCATGGTGCCAATAAGTTTGTCGTCTTTTTCGGCATAGTATCCTTGCGTAAGAACGTATTTTCTTTCTCCGTTACTGAGCAGAATTTGATACTCTACAGCAAAGTTGGTTTTTTTATGTAGCGCATGTAAAAACTCCTTTCGCAATTTGGCTCTATATTCAGGTACAATTAGTTCGTTGTTTAAGATCTCTTCAGGCGTAAGGTCAGCAGGAGGAAATCCGAATATTTTATAAACCTCATCTGAAAGCCTGTATTTTTTTGATTTAATATCCAATTCCCAGCTGCCTATATGAGATATTTCTTCTGCTCTGGCCAGTAATTTTTCGCGGTCTAAAAGATGCTGTGTAATAATTCTCTTTTGCTTGATTTCTGCATTTAAGGCTGTAGCCATTTTTTCTTCATTTCTAAAGGTTTCTACATAATGCAGAATGGTACCGCCTAATAAAACCAGATAACTTAAAAAGCGGAGAAAAAATGCAGTATTAAAATAAATATCAAAGGCTTTGAAGCTAATTGCCATTAAGATCTGTGCGATAATTAAAGGCGCTATACTTAAAACCAATAATTTAGAAAAGATGTTATAATACCTGAGTTTGAACTTAGGGAGCAGGAGAAATGTCCAGATCAGTAGAAGGCAAAAAGGGATGATGTATATTACATCGAACTTTATTGCCTGCATAAAGAAAATGTTATATAGCGGATAGTTTTTGTTGTAATAAATAATGCTTACACAACACAGAAACAATAAAATGGTAAGAAGTGTGGTTTTGGTAATTGCTTTTTGTTTTTGGGCTAAAGTTCTTTTATGTCTAGACTTTAATTTCAGGTAAAATATAGTTCCCGATAAAAGGTTAGCAGCATAAAAAATATTGGTAATAGACCATACAAAATAGATGTTGTTATGGGCAAGTATAAGGTTATCAGCCAGTTTGCTTTGGTTTAGAGTTAACAGCAGATAACCGTCTAAAGCACCTGCACCTAGCAGTGTTAAACCAAAAAGGGTAATTGTAAGTTCTTTGCGAAGATAAAAATCAACACATGCCAATACACCTGCAAATAAAGCCGAAGCAATGCCTAATACAATCCATACGGTGGTATAAAAACTCAGATCAAGCTTAAAGCCCAAAAAAACCTTGTAGGATTCGTATTTATTGGCAGTGAGTTCTGTGCACAACAGGGGTACCATTGAGATGAGGCATAGCGCAGCAATAACAAACCACATCTTTTTAGTTAAAGGCAGCGATTGTTTAAGCCTGTATGTCACAAGATTTTGGAAAAAATTACTCACATTCTATTTGTCGAGGTCTATAGCCTTCATTTTATTGTAGAGTGTTTTTCTGTCGATGTTTAAAATCTTGGCCGCTTTGGTTTTGTTAAAATTGACCTCTTTTAGCACGTTGAGTATAGTTTCATACTCAGCTTCGAGGGCAGCATTTTTTAAGTCCCGTACTTTAGGCTTTTCGGCTTCATTTTCAGGATTTAAATTATAAACAGAACCTTTGGCGTAGGTAGATATTTCGAGTGGAAGTGCTTTGGTTTGGACTTCTTCTGTTTCTGTAAGTAAAGTAGCTCTTCTTACCACATTTTTAAGCTCACGCACGTTGCCGGGCCAGTTGTAGTTTAAAAAACAGTCTATTACTTCCTGAGAGAAGGTTTTAACTTCTTTGTTAAGTTCTTTATTGGCTACCTCTAAAAAGCTGTTTGCAAAAGACAGAATATCTTTTCCTCTTTGACTTAAAGGAGGTAAATGAATAGCAAACTCATTAAACCTGTGGTAAAGATCTTCACGAAATCTACCTTTAGAGATAGAATCCTGCAAGTTTTCGTTGGTAGCAACTATAATCCGTACGTCCAGATCAATTTCTTTGGTACTGCCTATGCGCTTAATTTTACGTTCCTGAACAGTTCTTAATAAAACAGCCTGTATATCGTATGAAAGATTGCCCACTTCATCTAAAAATAAAGTGCCACCATTGGCCATTTCAAAATGACCTATTTTAGTATATAAAGCACCTGTAAAAGCACCTTTTTCATGCCCGAAAAATTCACTGCCTGCAAGTTCTTTGGTTAAAGATCCACAATCCATAGCCACAAAAGGTTTGTCTTTTCTGGGACTATTAAGGTGAATGGCTTTGGCTACAGATTCTTTTCCGGTTCCACTATCGCCAATTAATATCACACTGTATGCGGTAGGAGCAACCAATAAAATTTGTTTCATCAGATCTTTTGAGGCTGCACTTTGGCCAATTACAAATTCATCACTAAATACGTAGGTAGATTTAGTTTTGGATTTTTCTTTTTGAGGCTCTTCAGTATGGCTGATAGGAGCATTGAGTGCGTTTTGGGTTTCAATTGCTTTATTGATGGTATTTAATATCTCATCCGGATAAAGCGGTTTGGTGATGTAATCATACGCACCTAATTTAATCAGTTCTACAGCCAGTTTGATGTCTGAATATCCGGTGATGATGATTACTCCGGTTTTAGGATAACTGTTCTTGATTCTAACCAGCATTTCCTTGCCATCTGTATCTTCCAGCCTGTAATCGCACAAAACCAGATCATAATTATCTTTAGCTAAGTGCTCCATCGCAGAAGCTCCGCTTATGGCGCTGGTTACTTCAAATCCATTACGGGTTAAAAATTTAGATAAGAGTAAACCAATGTTAATTTCATCATCAACAATTAATATTTTTCTCATGGTAATCTGGCTCGTAAACTTTATTTCAGCCTAAATATAGAGAAAAAAAATGCGATGGGAAATATTTTCTACACTTTTTTGAAAAAATGTGTAGAAAATAAAGATATTAACAATCGTGAAGGATTAATTGCCTTTAAATGCGGGTTTGCGTTTTTCAAGGAATGCGTTCACACCTTCTTTAAAATCGTTGGTGTTAAAACAGTTGGCAAACTCGTTGATCTCAACCTCAAATCCGTTAATCTGGCTTTGTCCCGATGCGTTAATGGCTTTTATAGCACTGCTTAAAGCTAAAGGTGCTCTCAAGATAATTTTGGCCAAAATTTCTTCGGCTTTGGCAATCAACTGGCCTGGTTCGGTAACATGGTTTACAAGTCCTGTTTTTTCAGCTTCATCTGCAGTAAGCATATCGGCAGTGAAGATCATTTCCATTGCTTTACCTTTACCTATAAGCTGTGCTAATCTTTGTGTTCCGCCGTATCCGGGTATGAGTCCTAAAGTAACTTCGGGTAAACCTAATTTTGCATTGTTGGAGGCTATGCGAATGTGACAGGCCATGGCTAATTCTAACCCCCCGCCTAAAGCAAAACCATTGATGGCAGCCAAAACAGGTTTTGTACAATTTTCAATTGCATTGAAAACGCTTTCCTGGCCAATTTTTGCCAACTGGCGACCTTCTTCAACATTATAATTCTGGAATTCACTGATATCAGCTCCGGCTACAAAAGCTTTTTCTCCAGCCCCAGTAATAAGAATAGCCTTTACATCAGCATTTTCGGTAGAGGCTTGAATTGCCGTTGCAATCTCTTCTAAAACAGATCGGTTTAATGCGTTTAATTTTTGAGGGCGGTTTATAGTTAAATAAAAAATATGATTTTTTACTTCAGTTAAAATGTTTTGATATTCCATAGTTAAAAAGCTCTGTTAGTGGTTACCCAATCTTCAATATATTTTACAATAGATGCCATTGGTGTGCCAGGTGCAAAAAGCTCTCCTACGCCAATTTGTTTGAGTTTTTCCATATCTGCTTCAGGAATAATTCCGCCTCCGGTAAGCAACACATCATCTAATTGTTTGGCTTTCATCAGCTCCATTACCTTTGGGAAAACAGTCATATGAGCACCTGAAAGGATAGAAATGCCTATTGCATCCACGTCTTCCTGTAAAGCGGCATTAACCACCATTTCGGGAGTTTGACGTAAACCAGTGTAAATCACTTCCATGCCGGCATCACGTAGCGAAGTGGCAATAACCTTTGCTCCGCGGTCATGACCGTCTAAACCCACCTTGGCAACTAAAACACGTATAGGCCTATTCAGTTTTTTATCCATAGTTTATATTGATTGGCCGTAAATTTAATTAAAATACCAATCTTATTATGCGATAAGCTAAAAACACCGTAAAAATCTTTATAATCTTGCTAACTTTGCATTTTAATTTTTATCTATATGAGCGAGGAAAAATCATTAAATTTTATTGAAGAAATAATAGAAAATGATTTAAAGAGTGGAAAATATGAGACCTTGGTAACACGTTTTCCGCCAGAGCCTAATGGCTATCTGCATATTGGCCATGCTAAGGCTATTTGTTTAAATTTTGGTTTAACTCAGAAATACGGAGGTTATACGAACTTAAGGTTTGATGATACCAATCCTGTTACTGAGAAAACAGAATATGTAAACAGCCAGCAGGAAGATATCAAATGGCTTGGATTTGAGTGGAAAAATGAATTGTATGCTTCTGATTATTTTGGTCAGTTACATAAATTTGCTGTAACACTAATAGAAAAAGGTTTAGCTTATGTAGATCATAGTACAGCCGAAGAAATAGCCTTGCAAAAAGGCACGCCAACAGAATCTGGTGTAGATAACGTTTACAGAAATCGTTCTGTAGAAGAGAACCTGGATCTTTTTAACCGGATGAAAAACGGTGAATTTGAGGATGGTGCATGTACCCTACGTGCAAAAATAGATATGGCCAGTCCTAATATGTTAATGCGGGATCCAATTATTTACAGGATTAAACATACGCCTCACCATCGTACAGGGAATGAATGGTGTATTTATCCTATGTATGATTTTGCACATGGACAGAGTGATAGTATAGAAGGCATCACACATTCAATCTGCACTTTAGAATACGTTTCGCACCGCGAATTATACGATTGGTTTATTGAAAAACTAGAGATATTTCCATCTAAACAATATGAATTTGCCCGTTTAAATCTTACCTATACGGTAATGAGTAAACGCAAGCTTTTGCAATTGGTTAATGAAAAGCATGTGGCTGGTTGGGACGATCCGCGTATGCCAACGATTAGTGGCTTGAGAAGGAGAGGATATACACCAGAAAGTATCAGGGAGTTTTGCGAGCGTATTGGTATTGCCAAGCGTGAGAATCTGATCGAACTGAGCTTATTGGAATTCTGTATCAGAGAAGATCTGAACAAGAAAGCAAATAGAGTAATGGCAGTGTTAGACCCTATAAAGTTAGTCATTACCAATTATCCAGAAGGGAAAGATGAGATTTTGGTAGGTGAGAACAACCCAGAAGCAGAAGATAAAGGAGGTATGCGTGAAATTCCATTTAGCAGAGAGCTTTGGATAGAACGCGAAGATTTTATGGAAGAACCTGCTAAAAAATGGTTCAGATTGGCTCCGGGAGCAATGGTAAGGCTTAAATTTGCTTACATTGTTCAATGTGATAGCTTTGAAAAAGATGCAAATGGTGAGATCAAAACCATTTACTGTACTTATATCCCTGAATCAAAAAGTGGTTCAGATACTAGTGGTATCAATGTAAAAGGTACTATTCATTGGGTAAGTGCAGCTCATGCAAAAACAGCTACTGTTCGTCAGTATGATCGTTTATTTACCGTAGAATCTCCTGATGCGGAAGAAGGTGATTTTAAAGATTACCTAAACCCGAAAAGCATGGAGGTAATTGAAAACGTTTACATAGAACCTCATTTGGCTAAAGCCAACCTAAGCGACGGATATCAGTTTATTCGTAAAGGATATTTCTGTCTGGATAAGGATTCAACAGCAGATCATTTGGTGTTTAACCGTGTGGTTTCGTTAAAGGATAGTTGGAAAGGATAAGATATCCCATAGGTAAACATTCTTATAAATAAAAAGCAGCGATCAATTGATCGCTGCTTTTTATTTATAATGGCTGCTGAAATGAGTTCAGCATGACACCCTTAAGACTAGCTATATAAATTCTTTTTATCTATAAACTCTATCACTTTATCGGGCACTAAGAACCGGATGTTCTTTCTTTGTTTTATAGCATTGCGAATAAAAGTAGAAGAGATTTCCATTTGAGGAGTAGTTGTAAAAGTGATAGAAGGATGGGTTTCCCATTCTTCAACATTAGCCTCTGGCCTTGGATATACATAAATATTGTAATCTCTTAGCAATATCTCATAGTTTTTCCATTTTTTAAAAGAAACCAGATTATCGGAACCCATAATAAGGATAAACTCTTTACTTGGGTACTTTTCTTTAAGGTGAGTAAGCGTGTCAATGGTATAAGAAGGTTGAGGCAACTTAAACTCTATATCACTTGCTTTTAAACAAGGTGTATTTGCAATAGCCAGATTAACCATCTCAAGACGATCATACATATTGGCCAAGCTGCTTTTTTGCTTAAGCGGGTTATGTGGAGAAACTACAAACCAAACCTCATCCAGATCGCTAAAATTGGCCATATAATTGGCTATGATCAAATGCCCGATGTGTACCGGGTTAAATGAGCCAAAGAATAAGCCGATTTTTTGCCTGGTCTTTTCCATTTTAAACTATCCGCCAATAAACTGCCCAACCAGTTCTTCTGCTTCTTTGCAGGCAATCTCTAAATCAAAATTCTTTAAGATAACATCAAACTTATCTGCATATAAAAGCTCTTTTTCGGCCTTTATAAATCTTTCCTGTAATTTTTCAGGGCTGTCTGTACCACGACCTACCAAACGCTCTTTCAGCACTTCAAGAGAAGGGGGTTGCACAAAAATAGCTAAGGCACGTTCGTTAAATTTTCGTTTAAGGCGTAAACCACCTTCTACATCAATGTCAAAAATAACGTGCTTGCCCGAATCCCATATTCTGTCTATTTCGGAGCGTAAGGTTCCATAAAAAGTTCCACTATACACTTCTTCAAACTCTACAAACTCCTGATGGGCAATTTTATGTAAGAATTCTTCTTTGCTGATGAAATAATAATCTTTTTCATTGGTTTCATTTCCTCTGAGTTCTCTTGTTGTAGCAGAGATCGAAAAACTTAGCTGAGGAAATTTACTCAACAGGTGTTTTACTATTGTTGTTTTTCCGGCTCCGGATGGGGCAGAGAATATGATAAGTTTGCCTTGCATAATGTGCATTTTGTGTTTGGCATTTGCGTTCGGCACTTATTGCCCAACGCTTATTGCTACAACACGTTCAATAATTGTTCTTTGATTTTTTCTAATTCTTCTTTCATGCCTACAACCAACTGCTGTATTTTGGCATCATTGGCCTTTGCACCCATGGTATTGATTTCTCGCCCTATTTCCTGTGAAATAAAGCCTAATTTTTTACCATTTGCTTCGTTGCTTTTCAGGGTAGCCATAAAGTAATCGCAATGACTTTTCAGGCGGGTCTGCTCTTCTGTGATATCTAACTTATCGATGTAATAAATCAGTTCCTGTTCAAATCTATTCTGGTCTATATTGGTTTTGCCGATTGTCTCCTCAAGAAATTGGCTAAGACGTTCTTTTATAACAGGTACACGTAAAGGAGCAAGTTTTGCTACTTCTTCAAAGTGTTCCAATATATTTTTTATGCGAAGCTCAAGATCTGCCTGTAAAACTTTGCCTTCATCGGCTCTAAACCTGTTAAAGTTAAGAACGGCCTTTTCAAAGGCACTGTTTAAAGCCTGCCACTCACTTTCACTAGCTTCTTCTTCTGCATATGTAATTACTTCAGGGAAATTAAGTGCAGTTTGTAAAAGATTAGAACTTCCTGCTTTTAGGTTTTCGTTAATCTGCTGAAGTTGATTGTAATAAACAGTTAATAACTGGGTGTTTATTTTAGCACCTTTTAAAGCTTCTTCATTGCGCTCAACATTGATACTTACGCTTACTTTTCCTCTCTCTATTTCTTTACTGCAAATATTTCTTAAGTATAACTCCTTCTCAGAAAATGCACGAGGAAGTTTGAGGTTGAGCTCCAGAAACTTTGAGTTCAACGATTTAATCTCTACCAGAAATTTGGTGTTCTGATGTTCGGTAGAGGCCAAGCCAAAGCCTGTCATTGATTTTATCATGTGCAAAGATATAAAAAAAGATAACGCTATAAATATTTCGTTTTATGATTGAGCATGTTATGTTGCTTCAGATAGCAACGCGTTATACATGATTTGATAAGTTTTTTCTTTTAAAGCCGGAATATCGCTTTCTGTTAAACCCTCAACTTCTATAGCAGGCAACATCATAACCTTAATTATTCCTGGCCTTGCTTTTAAAGGGTTGGTTCTGGGCAGAAGATTTTTGCCATTTACCATAACAAAAGGTAGTATAGGTGTTTGTGTTTGTATGGCAATTCTGAAAGCACCATCATAAAACTCAGATAAAGGTTCATTGGTTTTATTCATAGTTCCTTCAGGAAAGATCAATATAGATTGCCCTATTGCAATTTCTTCTTTTAAAATCTGCACAGAGTGGGCCCGGCTTTCGGCGCTACTGCGGTCTATCATGACTACAATTCTTTTATATATCATGCCAAAAACGGGGACTTTGGTCATTTCTATTTTACCTAGTGCAAAGAAGTGTTGTGGAATGCATAAACATACCGCAACCGCATCTAAATAAGAACCATGGTTACCTACATAAATATGAGGTCTTTTGTGGTCTATATGCTGTTTTCCATGGGTTACAACCCAGAAAAAGCTAAGACAGCTAAATAGAAAAGCCCATGCTCTTAAGCATACCAGAATAATTTTTTTTCCTGTTAGACCGGGTAATAAAAAAGAAATCAATAAAACCAGCGGAAAAGCAATAAGCATTAAACTTATAAATATGATTGCAGCATAAAACAGGTAAACAACAGAAAGGGCTTTTCTCATGAATTAACTTTTTTTAACGCGAGCTTAGGTTAAACATTTGTTAAGTTTACAGATTAAAAATAAGGAAACTATGTATAAGTATGCCACCTCTTTTCTTTTTTTATTGATTTTTACGATTAAGGCAGCATTTGCTCAAGAAGAGTTTGTGGTGAACGGGGCAATATTTGAAGCGGGTTCAAAAATCAGGATTGCTTTGGCAGAAATTAAGAATAAAAGAACTGGATTTTCTATCGGCAGTAATGATATGGGTATCTTTAGTTTAAAGGCTGCTTTGGGCGATACGCTTGAAATAACCAAAAGGGGATTTAATGATGCTGTTGTTGTGGTAAGTTCCAAGAAGGACATCATTTTAAATCTTAATCGGGGCAACTTATTAAATGAAGTTGTAATTAAGGGACAAAGCAAGGCTAAAGAACTGGAAGAAATGAAGCAAGAATTCCGAAATAAAGGAAGTTTTTATAATGGCAAACCTCCATTGTCATTGTTAAATCCTTTTGGTGGTAGTCCGCTTACGTTTCTATATGAGCTTTTAGGTAAAACACCGCGTCAGGCACGTAGATTTTCACGACTTTATAACTCAGAAATACAACAAAACCAGATAGACCTGATTTATAACAAATCTGTAATCAATAAATACACAGGGCTTACAGATAAAGAACTTGAAGATTTTATGGTAAAATACAGACCCGAATACGAGCAGGCTAAACACTGGAATCAATACGATGCCATAAAATGGATCAACACTTGTTTTAAGCAATATAAAGAAGAAAAGGGGATTAAATAGCTAAAGCTTCGCAGGCTTTTTCTGCTGCTAATTTTTCAGCATTTTTCTTGTTGTAATCTCTGCCAGTACCTAAATTTTCCGAATCGATCAGTACTTGTACGGTAAAGAGTCTGGTGCTTTCTCCTTCCTGGTTTTCTACAACATCAAAAGATATTTCCTTACCATTACGTTGGCACCATTCAATTAACCTACTTTTAAAGTTAGTTTCGGTGATTTCTAAAGTATGTATATCAACATAAGGGTTGATGATACGTTTGATCAGAAAACTTTTTGTGAAATTATAACCCTTGTCCAGATAAATAGCACCTACCAAAGCCTCAAATGCATCGCCCAACATAGAATGATGTTTAGACTGGGGATTAACTGTTTTCTGATCGAAAACAATGAGCTTATCAAAGGCCATTTTTCTAGCTAACTGATTTAAATTACCCCTGTTTACAATTTTAGAACGCATTTCGGTTAAAAAGCCTTCGTCTTTGTAAGGGTAACTTTTGAAAAGCAGTTCGGCAACCACAGATCCTAGTACTGCATCGCCCAAAAATTCTAATCTTTCATTGCTGCTACGGGTACCGTTCTTTAATACTTTAGCCACAGACCTATGCCTAAAAGCCATTTTATAAAGGCTTACATTTCCAGGGATAAATCCTAAAACGTTTTTCAGCTTTTTGATAAACTCTTTATTGGAAGAGAAATAAAGCTTGTATAGGTTCAGCAAATGCATTAAATGTTAAGCAAGCAAATTCACAATCAAAGTATAGCATAAATATACAATACAATAATTTTAATCAATATAAATTTGGGCTTTTATTCTTCGTACTTTTTAAAGACTACAGACGCATTGTGTCCGCCAAAACCAAATGTATTACTTAACGCAGCTCTAACAAGACGTTTTTGTGCTTTGTTAAAAGTAAAGTTCAGATTTGGATCAAACTCAGGATCGTCGGTAAAATGGTTAATTGTAGGAGGAACAATATCGTTTTGTACCGCTAAGATTGCCGCAATAGATTCAACAGCTCCGGCAGCACCTAATAAATGGCCTGTCATTGATTTTGTTGAACTGATGTTTAATTTGTAAGCATCTTCGCCAAACAAATTAACAATCGCTTTAGCTTCCTGTATATCGCCAAGAGGAGTTGAGGTACCGTGAACATTGATGTAGTCAATGTCGCTGGTATTTAATCCTGCATCTTTCAAAGCGTTAGTCATTACCATTTTTGCACCTAAACCTTCAGGGTGTGGGGCTGTGATGTGATGTGCATCAGCACTCATACCTCCACCTACAATTTCGGCATAGATTTTTGCACCACGTGCTTTGGCATGTTCTAACTCTTCGAGAATGATTGTACCTGCACCTTCTCCGGCTACAAAGCCATCGCGGTCTTTATCAAACGGACGTGAAGCCGTTTGTGGATCATCGTTACGTGTAGAAAGCGCATGCATTGCATTAAAACCACCCATGCCCGCTTCATTGATGATGGCTTCTGAACCACCACTGATGATTACATCGGCAATACCCAGGCGGATATAGTTGAATGCATCAATCAGGGCATTGGTTGATGAAGCGCAGGCAGAAACTGTAGCAAAGTTAGGTCCATGCAATCCATACTTCATTGAAATATGCCCGGGAGCAATATCAATAATCATTTTAGGGATGAAAAAAGGGTTGTACCTAGGAGTTCCATCGCCTTTGGCAAAATTTGAAATTTCATCCAAAAACGTTTTTAACCCGCCAATACCGGCACCCCAGATTACGCCAATACGATTGGTGTCTAACTTAGAAAAGTCAAATCCACCATCTTTTACGGCTTCTTCTGTGGCAACCAAAGCGTATTGCACAAAAGGGTCTAACTTGCGGGCTTCTTTTTTGTCCAGAAAATCTTCCGGATTGAAATTTTTAACCTCGCAGGCAAACTTCGTTTTGAATTTTTCAGTATTAAAGCCTTTGATAGGCGCAGCGCCACTCACACCATTTGTTAATGCCTCCCAAAAATCAGGAACGTTATTCCCAATTGGAGTGAGTGCGCCCAAACCAGTAACTACAACTCTTTTTAATCCCATTTATAAGTATTGTACAGAAAAAGTATTTCTACTTAACGTTTTTTTCTAAATAAGCGATTGCTTGACCAACAGTACCAATTGTTTCTGCTTGATCATCAGGAATTGCTACGTTGAATTCTTTCTCAAATTCCATAATTAGTTCTACAGTATCCAATGAATCTGCACCTAAGTCGTTTGTGAAAGACGCTTCTGGCGTAACTTCACTTTCATCAACTCCTAATTTTTCTACGATAATAGCCTTTACTCTTGAAGCAATATCAGACATAATTTTATAATTTAATGGTTAAATAATTCAGTGCAAAGAAAAATAAAATTCTCGCACTTGCCAAATGTTTTTATTTCTCGGTTAAATTTAAGCTTAAAAAAAGCAAATTAAAATTAGTTTTATATTTTCGTAATTCTAATAAAAAAAATGTTTTGAACAAAACTTATTTAAAACTATCGTTAGATTTAGACTTTGTTCTAATTGCCGTTACATCTTCTTTAAAAGACTACACCCTGTGTCATAAAATTAATACCAATCTTAATTTTGAATTTGAAAAAATTGAAGATCACGAGGTGTTTTTTAATGTAGATGAGCCTGCGGTTTCTTTTTCTAAATACTATTATGCACAGGAAGATGGCGAAACCGAGTTTTATTTAATCAGCAATAAAGGTTCTGAAGGTTTCCTTGTTCCTGAAATGAATAAAGTAGATTATTTTATGGTTATTCATAATTATATCGATAAAGAAGATCTTAATTCTATGCTTTCCGGATTAAATAAACTGCCTGATATTCAGGTTGCTGTGCAGATAGATGTAAAGAAATTAAAGTCTAAAGAAAATTTGGTGATGTAATTTTTACTGTTAGTGTAGCATTTACACTATATTTGAGTTTTAAATAACAGAGCAATCTTAATAAAACCTGTAAGCGTATTGCCATAAAGCAGATGCATTGGGTTTTGTAAAAAAAATAATAACAAGATGAAACCATATCATTCCAGAACAAAAATTGTAGCAACGTTAGGACCGGCATCGGCAAAACCTGAAGTTTTATATAGTATGATCAACGCAGGTTTAGATGTTTGTCGGTTAAATTTCTCTCACGGCTCTCAGGAAGATCATCAAAAAGTTATTTCTACAATCAGAACAATTAATAAAAAACACCAATACAATGTAGGTATTCTTGCCGATTTACAAGGACCAAAAATCAGAATAGGACTGGTTAAAGATGGCGGTATAAATCTGGTAAATGGTGCCAGAACTGTGATTACAACACAGGAGTGTATTGGTAATGATGAACGTATTTACATTACTTATGATAATTTTCCTAAAGATGTAAAAGCTGGTGAGATCATTTTATTAGATGATGGTAAGCTACAAATGCGTGTGGTAGAAACCAATTATAAGGACGAGGTAGTATGTGAGGTGGTTCACGGAGGGATTTTAACTTCTAGAAAAGGAGTTAATCTACCTAACACCAAAGTTTCTATCCCTTCTTTAACAGCAGAAGACCGTAAAAATCTGGACTTTGTTTTAGAGCATGATGTAGAATGGATCGGTTTGTCTTTTGTACGTAATGCCAGCGATATTGTTGAGCTGAAAGATATCATTAAAGAAAGAGGAAAAACAGCAAGGGTTGTAGCCAAAATTGAAAAACCTGAAGCTATTGCCAATATTGACGAAATTATTGAAGTTACAGATGCTGTAATGGTTGCCAGAGGTGATTTAGGTGTTGAAATGCCTATGGAAGAAGTGCCTTTACTTCAAAAAATGATTGTTAAGAAATGTAGAGCAGCTTCTAAACCGGTAATTATTGCTACTCAAATGTTAGAGAGTATGATCACAACACCGCGACCTACGCGTGCAGAGGTAAATGATGTGGCTAATTCTGTGCTCGACGGAGCTGATGCCGTGATGCTGAGCGGCGAAACATCGGTGGGAGAATTTCCTGTAATCGTTATAGAAACGATGCAGAAAATCATAATCAATATTGAGCAGAATAATTATCCTTTTCACTCTGATAAGTTCCTTAAAGCTCATTCACCAAGCTTTTTAAGCGATTCGGTTTGTAGCTCGGCCTGCTCACTTTCAAAATTGGCTAATGCTGCCGGTATTGTTTCAATGACCCAAAGTGGTTATACTGCATTTGAAGTTTCAAGTCACAGGCCACAATCACAGATTTTTATTTTTACAAGTAACGAAAGCCTGTTAAATACGTTAAGTCTGGTTTGGGGTGTAAGAGGGTTTTATTACGATAAGTTTGAAAGTACAGACGTAACCATAACCGAAGTAAATGAGTTCTTAAAGAAAAAGAAGCTAATTAAAAAAGGAGATGTGGTAATTAATACTGCTGCTATTCCATTAGAGCGCCGCAGTAAAACCAACATGATAAAAGTTACGGTTATTGAATAAATAAACTCAATTAACCTCAACAGGTTACTTAGAAGGCGTTACAATTTGGCTGTTAAGCGACAGGTGAAGCCTTTAAGGTAACCTGTTTTCTTTTATAAGAAGCTAATATTTACCTCTTATCTTTATTGTTGAATGAAAAGATCATACATTGAATTGCATATTGCGGTTCTTTTAGCCGGCTTTACCGGAATATTTGGACGCCTGGTAACCTTAAATGCCGTTTTAATTAGCTGGTACAGGATGATGCTGGCCGGAATTATATTGGTATTACTGGCACTATTAAGCAAACAGAAATTTAATATCTCTTTAAAAAAGCAAATACAGATTGGGGCAGTAGGGGCTGTATTGGCTATACACTGGGTATTTTTTTACGGTAGTATTAAATATGCCAACATTTCTGTAGGAGTGGTCTGTTTTGCATTGAGCAGTTTTTTTACGGCAGTTTTAGATCCTTTACTCAGCAAAAGAAGAATTGCTATACAGGAAGTTCTTTTAAGTGGTATCAGCGTTTTAGGTATAGGACTAATCTTTGGCTTGGATTCTACTTACAGATTAGGCATTTTTTTAGGAATGATTTCTTCTTTATTCTCTGCCGTCTATACCATTCTCAATAAAAAGCTTGCAGAACAATATACCGGAAAAACGATACAGCTTTACCAAATGACCTGGGGCTTTTTAGGTTTTTCCTTATTAATGCCCTTGTTTGCCTTTATCTTTAAAGTAGATAGGTATTTACCCACTCTTAAAGATTTGTTCTGGTTGCTGATATTGGTGGTCTTTTGTACCATATTGATGTATGTATTCATTCTGAACGCATTGAAGAAAATATCAGCATTTACGGTAAGTTTAAGTTTTAACCTCGAGCCGCTTTATACTATTTTCTTAGCCATTATCATTTACCACGAGAACCATGAATTAAGTCTGGCATTTTATGCAGGCTTATTGCTTATTGTGCTTTCTGTGGCGTTGCAAATGCTAAGAGTATGGCGTCTTCAACTAAAATCTACAGGTAATTAGCATGTATTATTGTTAATACTTTAGGTATTTAAACTACAAACAGCGTAACTTTATCTACGTAAAAACTAATTAAAATGAAGATAAATTTACTTACTGTTGGTTTAGTGCTGTATGGCTTTACTGCCGGGGCACAAAAACTTAAATTAACCGATAAGGATTATCAGCGGGCCGAAGGTTTTATGTCATATAATCTGGATAAATATTATGATGATGTAACGGTGAGGCCAAATTGGGTAGATAATACCAAGTTCTGGTACGTAAGCAATGCCAAATCGGGTGCCACGTTTATGTTGTTTGATGTGGTAAAGAAATCAAATGCACAAGCATTTAACCACGATTTACTAGCTAAAGCACTAAGCGTATCTACAGGCAAATCTTATACGGCAGCAACACTTCCGTTCAGAAGTATAACTGTTTCGGCTGATGGTACACAGATCGGTTTTATGGCCGAAGGTAAAAACTGGCAATTTAACAATAAAACCAACGAGCTTATTAGTACTAAAGAAGCTAATAATGCAGTTGCAGAACGTGGACCAGGAAGAAGGGGTGGCTTTGGAGATAATAGCGTAGCATCTCCAGATGGTAAAAAAGCAGTTTACATTGAGAACTGGAACCTTTGGGTAAGAAATAATGAAACCGGGGCAACCAAACAGTTAACTTTTGATGGCGTTAAAGATTACGGTTATGCAACAGATAACGCAGGTTGGAAAAACAGTGACAGACCTATTGTAAAATGGTCGCCCGATTCTAAAAAGGTGGCTACTTTTCAACAGGATCAGCGTCATTTGAAAGATATGTACCTAGTAAGTACAAATGTAGGTTCTCCAACCCTGAGGGCATGGAAATACCCATTGCCGGGCGATAAAGAGGTAGCAAAATTAAGAAGAGTGGTGATTGATGTTGAGCAGGCAGCTATTGTAAGCCTTAAAATGCCTTTAGATGTACACCGAAGTTCTTTAAGTGATGATATTGTGGATGGAGCTCAACTGGCAGATGTTGATTGGAACCCTGATGGCAGTGAGTTGGCTTTGCTCTCTACTTCAAGAGACCACAAAATTTCTAAACTTAGAATTGCCAACGCTACTACAGGCGAAGTTAGAGAGGTATTTGAAGAAGTGGTTCAAACACAATTCGAATCGGGTAGAGGAACAGTTAACTGGCGCTACTTACCTAAAACCAATGAAATTTTATGGTACTCTGAGCGTGATGACTGGGGGCATATGTATCTGTATGATGCGAAGACCGGTAAACTGAAAAATCAGATCACTAAAGGGAATTGGTTGGTAGGCAGATTGCTTAAAGTTGATGAGAAGAACAGACAATTGTATTTCACAGGTTACGGTCGCGAGCAAGGCAACCCTTATTTTGCTTATGTATATAAAATTGGCTTTGATGGTAAAGGTTTAACTTTACTTACACCTGATTTGGGTAATCACCAAGCTGTTTTCTCGCCATCAGACAATTACCTTGTAGATACCTATTCACAACCGAACGTAGCTCCAGTAAGTGTTGTTAGAGATGCAAAAGGCAAAGCTTTACATACTTTTGAAAAGGCCGATCTTTCTAAACTGCAGGCTGCAGGTTGGAAAACACCTGATGTAGTGAACGTAAAAGCGCATGATGGTAAAACCGATATATACGGGTTGGTATTTACACCAAGCAAAATGGAACCTAACAAGAAATATCCGGTAATCGATTACATCTATCCTGGTCCGCAGGGTGGAAGTGTTGGTAGTTGGGCTTTCTCTATTGCGAGAGGTGATCATCAGGCGCTGGCAGAATTAGGCTTTATTGTAGTCTTGATAGAAGGAACCGGAAATCCTTTCCGTTCTAAGAGTTTTCATGATATGAATTACGGCAATATGGCCGAGAATACACTTCCTGATCAAATAACAGCGATTAAGCAACTGGCAGAAAAATATCCTATTGATATTGATAAAGTTGGTATCTGGGGACATTCAGGTGGTGGTTTTGCAACTGCTGCTGCGCTTTTCCGTTATCCTGATTTCTTTAAAGTAGGTATATCTGAATCTGGTAACCACGATAACCGTAACTATGAAGATGATTGGGGCGAAAGATATAATGGTTTAATGGAGAACGTAGATTATGCCGCGCAGGCTAACCAAACTTATGCTAAAAATTTAAAAGGTAAATTAATGTTGGCCCATGGCTTGATGGATAACAACGTACCTCCATATAATACTATGTTGGTGGTTGATGCCTTAATCAAAGCCAATAAAGATTTTGACCTGATTGTTTATCCGAATAGTGCACATGGTTTTGGACAGTTTAGCCCTTACATGATGCGCCGCAGATGGGATTATTTTGTGAAAAACTTGCTGGATGCAGACCCTCCACAAAATTACCCTTTGAGAGGTACTGATGTAAAATAAGATACATTTAAACAAATAAGAGGCTGTTTCAAAGTACTAAGGTTAATTTCCAAAGACTTAGAAGCAGCCTTTTCCTTTTGGTTCGCCTACCAAATTAGCTTTTCAATATTATAAAGCCTATCTTTGAGAAAAAGGGATAAAAATTTAAATAGCATGATCCTATTTGAAAAAATGTATTTCTTCTCAAATTATAAAGACTTTAATGTTTTTTGCCCGGCTGTTCTCTAGTCCGGGATTTCCTTTTGTACATTATTGTTAATTCTAACGCTGTGTAAGATTTGTCTTATACGGTATATCATTTTTTTAAGCTTTAAAACCATGCGTTTCTTCATTTGTCATTGGGTATGTGCTACCGACTTTGATGTTTAAGCCTCGGCATTGCGCTGAGGCATGTTTCAAAAACTGAGAGAACAGGAATTTTAATCAATTTTAAAACATACATCATGAGTACTATTGCAGTAAAAACCAATGAAACCCCTATCATTATTACCAGAGGAATTTATGACCTATTGAAAATCTTTATCAACAAAAAGAAGTTAAGCAGGCATAATGAACTGAAGTTAGATCAGGAATTAAAATATGCCAATCAGGTTCTAAGAAAAGATGTGCCTGAAAAGATTGTGGATCTCAACAAAAAAGTAAAGGTAAAAGAACTTGAAACAGGAGCAGAATATGAATATAATCTGGTTGCCCCTCAAAAAGCCAGGAGAAAACATAATACCCTTTCTATCTTATCGCCAATAGGTATCGCTTTGTTGGGTTATGAGGAAGGTGCTGAGCTAAGTTGGGAAATGCCCGAAGGGGTTAAGTTCTATAAAATATTAGAAGTAACTCCCTTAGCATAAGTTATGGGCTCTGATTACAGAAGGTACTTGGGAATCATTTTACCAATGGCTTATTTTCAGGTATCTTCTGTTCTTTCTTTGCCAGCTTTTGTCTGTTCTACATGATCTGCCAGTTTATATCCCTTTTTCATTTCTTTTTTTGGGTTTTTAGAATCAATAATTAGTAAAATGACTAATGAGATAATTGGAATAAGAAAGGAAATGAAAAACCAGAACCAAAAATTCTTCCCTATACTTTTTGCATAGATACCGGCCACAAGTTGTGGAATCATCAAAACAGTAAGCAGAAGCAATTCTGGCATATCGTAAATTTTGTGCAATTTACACTGCCTGATTTTAAGTACAAACTCTTATTGCTTTTCTTTGATATCAGCCACCGCTTTAACCGTGATTAACTTACTGTTTTTATTGCCAAAAGCATTTCTAATGTAATTCATTACATCTGCTATTTCATCATCTTCAAGTCCTGAAGGGGCCATTGCACTTTTATAAGTTTCACCATTTACCTGTATAGCGCCTTGTAAACCAAATTTGATGGCATGTATAGATTTTTCGGGATATTTAATTAAAAAATCAGCATTTGCTAAAGGAGGAAAGGTACCTTTTACACCCTGTCCGTTGCCTAAATGACAAGTAATACAGTTCTCGGTATAGATTTGTTTCCCCCGGTTGATGCTTTTGGTTAGTTCATCATTTTGTGGGCAGGAAAAAAAAGTTAAACCATATATTGCTGCACAGATAAAACTGATAACTATTTTCATTGTTTTAAGCTTTAGGTTTAACTCTTACAATAGAACCTGTGTTTTCCAATACCACATAGAGGTAGCCATCAGGTCCTTGTTTAACATCTCTTACACGACCAATCTTATCTAGGATCACTTCTTTTTTTACTACTTTATTATCTTTGATGCTGAGGTGTTCAAGGTACATGAATTTTAACGAACCTACAATCAGGTCGCCTTTCCAACCTTTAAACCGGTCGCTTGTAATAAAGGTCATGCCGCAGGGTGCTATAGATGGAGTCCAGTGAATAACGGGTTGTTCCATTCCAGGTGCTGCGGTTTTATCAGAAATGATAGAGTTATCGTAATCTATGCCATAAGTAATTAAAGGCCAGCCATAATTTTTGCCTTTCTCAATGATATTTAACTCATCGCCTCCTTGTGGGCCATGCTCATGCTCCCAGATTACCCTTGTTGCCGGATGGATAACCAATCCTTGTGGATTACGATGTCCGTAAGTCCAGATTTCAGGTCTTGCATTTTTCTGGTTTACAAAAGGATTATCAGCAGGGATCTTGCCATCTTCATGTAAGCGTACAATTTTGCCTTGTGCTTTGGCTAAGTTTTGAGCTTCTTCTTTTTGCCCTCTTTCACCTAAAGAAAGATAAACATAACCTTTCCCATCAAAAAGAATACGTCCGCCAAAATGTATGTTTGCTCTTACATTAGGCTGGGCTTTGTATAAATGTTCTATGTTGGTAAGGGTATGTCCGTTAAGTTTAGCTCTGATCAGTTCTGTATTGGCACCGTTATCATCGCCCGTTTCACCGTCTTTTTTAGGAGAGGCAAAACTCATATAAATCCAGCCGTTTTCTTTATAGTGAGGGTGTAAGACTATATCCAGTAAGCCACCCTGTCCGCGGTAATAAACTTTAGGGATTCCGGTAATTTCCTGTGGGTCTAAAATCCCATTTTTTACAAGGCGTAATTTTCCGCCACGTTCAGTAACCAGGATGTTTCCATCAGGTAGAAATGCCATTGCCCAAGGCATGTTGAGTCCACTAACTACAGTTTTAACCTCAAATTCTGGAGGATTATCGGAGTTCTGTGCTTTGTTGATACAACTGATTAACAATAAACCAAAGCTTAATGTAAACAGTGCAATCAGTATTTTATATTGCTTTTTGAATAAATGGATAAGGAGTTTCATAGTAATGACTTTACTTAAATTTAATTAAAAATTATGAAACTCGCTTAATGATAGTGGATTAGTTACAATGAAATGTCACTTTTAAGCAATCCATAGATTTCACTATCCAGAAATTTTCCATTGAAATAATAATTTTCTCTAAAGTAAGCTTCTTTAACGAAACCATGTTTCAATAACAATGCTCTTGATGCATCGTTACCGGGGTTGATATTGGCATTTATACTGTGAAGATTAATCTCATTAAAACCAAAATCTATAGAGGCTTTGAGTGCTTCGCTGATAATGCCTTTACGCCAGTAATCTGGGTGCAGCATGTAACCAATCTCAGCACGGTGGTTAGGCAGGTCTGTTCGCCAATAGCCAATAGAGCCAATCATTTGTTGTGGGGTATCTTTTAAAGCAATGATCCATGCTAAACTCTGTCCCTGCTTAAAGTCCTGGTTAAGTTTGCGGATAAAGGCATAGATATCCTCTATTGTTTTGGGTCTTTCTCTGTCGATATAGCGCATCACTTCTTCGTCTTTGCGCATATCAAACAATGCAGTCGCATCATCGATGTTATGTTCTCTCAAAATCAGGCGTTCTGTTTCCAGAACCGGGAAGGGGCTAAAAGATAGTTCTAACATGTTTGAAATTATTAATTAACTGTTGGGAATAATCATCCCAACAGTTAAAATGGGTTTACATATTCTATTTCAGGTCTTTCATGATCTCCGCAATAGCTCTTTCCAGTTGCGGATCGCGACCAGCTAAACGGTCTTCGAAAGTATTCTTCACATAAATATCAGGAGAAACACCTTCTTTTTCTAAGTTTTTGCCGTCCATGGTGTAACATCCCCATGAAGGTAAACGATATGAAGAACCATCAACCAGGCCTTTTGCCGAAGTGAAAATAATCCAACGATAAGTTTCTGTACCTATTATTTTGCCTAATTTAAGTTGTTTAAAACCTGCTGCAGTCATTTCTGCATCACTTAGCGATTGTTCATTGATCAGCAATACAATAGGTTTAGCGGCTGGAGCAAAATTACTTTGCGGTGAAATGGCGCCGCCTCTGTATTTCCATTTCAGGTACGGGCGTTGCGATAAAAAGCGCAGAACCTCGTCATGCACATTACCTCCGGTGTTGTATCTTAAATCCAGAATAACCGCATCTTTGTTGTTTTCTTGCTCTACCATATCCAATAAGAAGGTTTCCAGCTCACCTTTGCTCATGTTTTTCATGTATGAATAGGCGATTCGGTTTTTACCCCATTCTTCTACATTTTTACGGTTATTGGCGATCCATTCATCATATAAATTTGATTTTAATGCGCCAGAGCTTTGCGGATGGATGTTTACATCTACCGATTTACCATTGCGCAAAAAGGTTAAGCTCATTTCTTTATCTAAAGAAGGTTTGGTAAAGTAGTAATCTCTGTCTGTGGCAGCATCTACTTTAACACCGTTCACGTGGGTTAGCACGTCTCCTTTGGCAATTTTGTCTTTTAACAGGGCTGCATTACTTTTAGCAACAATTCGTTCTACCTGGTATGGGTTTTCATTGTTGAAGATGATCCCTGTTTCATTGGTCACAAAATTTAGGCTTTTGCGTTCTTCGGTCCCAAAGCTGTTAAAGCCCATATGCGAAGAATTTAATTCGCCTAGCATGTCGTTTAGAAGGATACGTAAATCTGTACGGTTGTTAAGGTAAGGCAAATATGCCGCGTACCTTTTTTTCATTTTTTCCCAATCTACACCATGAAAATTTTCGTCATAGAAATTTTCATCTAAGCCTACCCAGGTTTCATAGAACATCTGGTTAAACTCTGCATTCAGGTTTTTAGTGAATTTATAGGTATGGTCTATCTTATCCAATTTATTGGCATCGATATTATACTTGCTGATTGCGCCACGGGCTATTACAAAATATTTGCCTGCAACTTCTGCAATACCAAAACCACCTTCGGTAACTTTTTCTGTTTTATTGTTCTCAAAAGGCTCTATAACCGTTCTGTAGGTTGACATTGGAAAGCCTTCGTGACTGGATGAATAAAACACATAAGTTTTGTCGCCTTTGGCCAAAACATCTGTAAGATATTGTGTGCCAAACGCTGGACTTACCAGCTCTATGCGGTCTAAAATACGTTGTGTATTGATGGTGATGAGTTTGGTAGCCGGTTTTTCTTCTGCCTTTTTCTTTGCAGTATCTGTAGGTTTTTTATCTTCTTTTGCCGGAGTGGTTTCTTTTGGTGCTACAGGAGCATTTTCTTTAAACAACTCATCAAATTTATCTGAGCGATAAGGCGTATCATAGTAATCTAAAGCCATGCGGTAAACATGGGCATCTTCCATGCCAAGCGGATAAGATGGCTTTGTACGTGAGCTGGTAAAGTAGATGTAACGCCCATCTGGCGACCAAATTGGCCCTGCTTCTGTAACTCCTGTATTGGTTAAGTTAATCGTTTTGTTAGCCTTAATATCGTGCACAAAAATATCTTGCTCAAAGTTGCGGTAAGCGGTAAATAACAAATACTGATCATTAGGAGAGAAGCTAGGAGAAGAGTTCTGGATAGCCCAAAATTCATCTCTTACCACGGTTTTGCTCTGGAATGTTTTCAGATCCATGATGCGCAGCTCGTTACGGCCGCTCAAATATACTGCCTGTGTTCTGGCTTTGTTAAAGCTGATGTCATGGTTATTGGCTTTGTCGGTAGTTAATTGCTTAGGTGCAGATTTACCATCGCCTGTAATGGTAAACCAGTTCTGGTAACCTTCTGTGGTTTGGTTAAACAAGATGGTTTTGTTGTCGGCCAGCCATTTCAGTTCTAAAGCGCGTTCGCCACTGTTGCTGATTTTACGGATGAATTTTCCATCTACATCACTTACAAAAAGCTCCCCTCTTGAAATGAAAGCCATTTTTTTACCATCGGGTGAAACATCAAAGTTGGAAATATTTGCCCTTACTTCATACTCTTGTTCTTTGGCAAGAGTTTGGTTTCTAAAAGTAGAAATATCTACTTTTTCTGCTTTTTTATTGGCAACATCATACACATATAACTGGTAATCTTTTTCAAAAACTACAGTATTGCCATTGGCAGCAACAAAAGGTCTTTTAATGGATGTATCGAATTTAGTAAGTGCAGTTTTTTTGCCATTTATGAAAGTATAGAGATTATATTCATCATTGGCTTCATCAGAAACAAAATAAATGTTGCCCTTTTGGTCTATGGTAGTCCAGAAATCTTTTCCTATATAATCTGTATATCGTTTATAAGTTTTTGTTTTAGGGTTGTACGATTGAATATCTGGATTGTATGCGCCTTTGTAACGTTTACGGTTGGTAAAGTTTCTGCTTTCCCAGGTATCATTGAAAAAGAGATTACCATCCGGAGCTTCGGCAATGTTATGCGTGGTGTTAAAATAGTTGTCAAATAGACGAACTGCTGTACCGCCATTGATGTTTACTTTATAGCTAGAATAATTATTGTACCTGCTCGATGTGAAATAAATTGTTTTAGAATCCCAACTCCAGTTGTCCACTTCATCTGCTGCGTCATTAAAGGTCAACTGTTTGATGTCGCCGCCACTCATAGGCATTATATATACATCAAAATTTCCATATTGATTAGAAGAAAAAGCCAACCATTTTCCATCAGGAGATATTTTAGGGTTGATTTCTTCGCCTTGCATGGCTGTAATACGTGAAGCCAGGCCGCCTTTTACAGGGACTTTCCAGATGTCGCCATCGTAGCTAAATACAATGGTTTGTCCGTCTGGTGAGAGAGCGGGATAGGAAGCAAAATAAGTTTGTTTTTGGGCATACGTTAATGCCGGGAGCAGTAAAAGTAAACCTGCAATGCTGCTCCATATTTTTTTAATCTTCATGTTTTAATTATGGTTGGTTTAATATGGTGAACGGGGTTTTTACAAACCTAAAAAATATCTGACATTTTTATCGGTTAAACAATGTTTTGTATATAGAGTATTGGTAATTGTCTGGTATGGCACTAACCTTGAATGGTATGTTCAGGTCAAATAATTCTTGTAGTTTTAGCTGTAGGTTAGCTAAAAACTCGGCCTTGGTCTCTGCAAGGTACTCGTGTTTAAGTGTTTGTCTACCACTTTTAAAATGCACATTACCATCGCTCATGGTTCTTACCACGTACAGATTTGGCTCAACATCTTTCATGCCTGATTGTATTTCAAAAGCATAGGTGTACAATAATGTTTGAATCAGAGCCTTGTTGATGTGTTTGTCATCCGTATCAAAAAGCTTATCAATGGCGCCGTAACTTAGCTTGTCTTTGCCTGTTTTATAATCAATGATTCTAACTATGCCATCTTTTTCATCAACCCTGTCAACAATACCATAGATTTTGATGCTTTCCTGTTTGCCATTTAGTTCAAAAGGAATTTCTACGCTAATTTTGTATTCTAGGTCAATGATTTTAAACGGAGCTTCATTTTCGTCTCTGTCGAGGATGATATTGGCATAAGCATTTACTATCGCCATCACCACTTCTTGCATACCCGAAAATTCGCTGGTATTTAAAGGAAGTTTTCTTGTTTCGCAAAATGCCGCATTAATTACAGCTCTTAAATTTTTACGCTGCTCATGAATTTGTGCTTTGTTTACCTGTAAGCCTTTAAATGGCTCATAAAACTTTTCCATTACCAGGTGCAAAATAGTGCCCAGTTCATTGGCTTCTATAGTTCCTGTAACTTCCTGTGGCTCTTTGATGCCTGCTATGTAGTTAAAAAAGAAATCTACAGGATTGGCTATATATGTAGAGAGTGCAGAAGGAGAGATGGTTTTTTGCTTGGTTAAAAATCTGTTGAGGGCTGCTATGATTTGAGGGTTGTTTTTGTTGATTTCCAGATCTTTTCCTTGTTCGGTAGCGATATTTAAATTAAGTTCATAATAGTTAAAATCATAGCCACTTTCATAAGCCAATTGTTTTAATATTCTACTGGCTTCTCCGGTTGTGCTTTCATCCGTTAAAGCATTATAGACAAAATTTATATTTTTCGACCTCTGTAATAGACGATATACCATATAAGAAGAAATGGCATCTAAGTTTTCTAATACAGGTAAGCCAAATACACGCCTGATGCTATCTGGAATAAAGCTACTGCCAATAGATGTTTTAGGGATAATACCTTCATTAAAGCCTAAAAATACAACTTTATCAAAATTCAGGTTACGGGTTTCTAACAAGCCCATAAGCTGTATGCCATTTAAAGGATCGCCGCTTAAAGGTACGCTGATACTTTGTAAAGCTTTTTGAATAAGGGTAATTACAAACTCAAGTTCTTCGCTGGCTATGTATGAGGTTATGGTATCATTTAAACGGTTTAGTTCTTGTATAGTTTTTACCAGTAATTCGGCATCGATCTTTTTTAAAGTCTTTCGATTGGATAGGCGTTGAAGAAGGAACTCCATCACATCTAACAATTGTGGTATAAGTTTTGAAGATTCTTCTACTCTGGTATAAAACTTTTCAAAAATGCCTTTTTGGTTAAGTAAACGTTGACTATCTACTTCAACAGCATTTTCTTCCAGTAATTTTTTTAAGATCTTGCTTTTATTGGCTTGGGTTATTCCGGTTAAAGGATGACTTAGAAAGGCTTCTATGTTTTCATAGCCTACCTTGCTTTTGCTATCTTTTGATCTGAGCTCCAATTGCGTGCTGAGCCAAAGATCTGCAAGGCCGTAAACTGTAGAGATATTCAAAGGAAATCCCATGGTTACGTTCAGTTCAACCGCATGGTCCTGAAAATTTACAGGGATGGTTTGTAATGCAGGGATCAATAATGATTCATCCGCTAAAATTACAGCTGTGGTACTTACTTCCTCGTGTTTTAAATAATCCTTTTCAAGAATATTATTCAGAATTTTGGCCTGAGCGGCCTGCCCTTGCACCTGATAAACATTTACAGGTCTGTTTTGCGCTTTCAGATAACTTACTTCATTGTCAAATTCATTTTTGAGCTGGAGCTGCTCAATATTTTTACGCAAGAACAGTCCCGCTTCCTGTAAAGGATCGTTTAGGTAATAGCTGTCTGTATCAAAATAAAAAATAGCTTTTCCGCTTTCTTGTAATTGGGTAAATAATTTAGCTTCAGCTCTACTTAGCGCATTAAATCCTACAAATACAATTTTACCTTTTTCAAAGTCTTTGATAAAATCTACTTCGCCAATATTTGTGTTAGCTAAATATCTGTATGCACCGGCGTTGGTGATGCAATGCTTTTCTTTTAACCTTTGATGAAATAAATGATACAGCTTTGGCATACGTCGCCACATCTGTATAAACAGTTCTTGTTGGCGTTTATGCCTGCCTTCTGAGTACGATTGCCAGAACTGCGAAAGGAACTGATATTGCTCTGAAGTGAGGTAATCGAATTCTAAATTGATCTTGGAAATGTCTTCCAATTCCCGGTATAACTTATCGGCATCAATCAGATCATTATCTATTTGACTAAAATCGCTTAAGATAATTTTGGCCAAAGGAAAAAAGTGACTGCTTTTGAGCGGTTGTAAATCTTCTTCTTTAAGTAACTGGTTGTAAATTTCAAGTAGCGTGAAGAACTGTAAATAAAAATCTGCTACTTTTTCTGGCACGGCAGCAGAAAAGAATTCTTGTATGGTATAGATCTTAGGACTAAAAAATGGCTTTTGGACAATATCAGCTAAGTATTTCTGGATATAGGTAGCTGGACGTTTGTTGTTAAAAACAATAGCACAATGCTGTATATCCAAACCAAATTTGTTATAGAGATCTTGGGCAACTTCTTTTAAAAATGGAGTCATGATATATTGCTAATGTTTAAACCTCTACCAATTCTTGAGTTACAGCATAAAACAGGTACGACCGGATATGTTCATAGCCCATTTGTTTTAAAAGTTCTTTATACGTTTGGAGCTGTTGAATGTGTAAATCGCTTTTTGCAAGGGTAAACTTATAATCAAGAATGATAACTTGATCCGCTTTGATTATAATCCTATCGGGGCGATGGAGTTTTCCATTGACATCAATGATATTCTGCTCAATAATATGCGCTGAAGAACCGGCAAACAGGTCCTTTAATTCAGGATGATTCAACACCTCTAATACATCTGTCTTTAATTTGTCCTTCTCATCTGATGTGATATCGCCATCAATCAGTAATTTCCAAAGGTAATTTTCAACTCCGGTTTCTGTATTGGCATTGGCTAAAATATCATGTAAAATAGAACCTTTGCGACCCGATTTTTCGATATTTAAGATATGCTTTAAATGCTTTTCCTGTGGAGGAACATATAACTCGGATAAGCGTTCTGTTGTAGGATATTGTGCCAAACTGATCAGTTGTTTTTCTTCATCTGTACCAACTGTACTTACATATTCATCAATCATATATTCATTGGTTTCATCAAAAGACAAATCGAGATCTGTTAAAGACTTAGCGAGGATATCACCAATTACAGTAATCTTAGAACGGTCTGTTTTATCCATTACACCCAAATACATATAATCGATGGCTCTTGTGGTAGCCACATATAGCATATTCAGGCTATCCATACCACTATATAGCACTTCTTCAAAGTAAGATTTAGCTACTTTACTGTTGGCTAAAGCATCGCTAAACCGTAAAGGCATGCCGCCTAATTGGTGGTAGGCTGTTTCATGTGCTGGTACCCAAAATATGCTGTCTGATTTTGTTTTTAAACTCCACAAGCAAAACGGAATAAACACAGCTCTGAAAGCTAACCCTTTAGATTTATGTATGGTAATAATTTGTACAGCTTCTGCTTTTTCGGGAGATGGTAAAGATTTCTTACAGCCATCTTCATCCCACCATTTTAAAAAAGAAACAATGCCTTTTTCTCCTAATCTGGTAGCTTGTCCGGCTAGATCTCTAAAAGCTAATAGATAAGGCAGGTGCACATCTGATTGGCCTATGCCATAACTTTCGATCAGGTTCTCGATCAGCTCTGAAAGTGGCAGCTGTAACCAGGTTTGCCAGTTTTCGCATAAAGACTGTGGCAATACATCTGCAAGCTGCGAAAGGTCTTTGGTTTTAAGATCAAAATACTGGCTAACATTTACCTCTTTTTGCTGAATGTAATGGTATAAGGAAATAGCGTTGGCTTTATATAATGCGGTTTGTTCATTTAAACCCACCAAAATTTTCAGGGTGTTGATGATCAATTGTATAGCCGAATTGCTGGCGATTAAGAGCGCATCGCCCGATAAAACAGGAATGCCTTCTTCCATTAAACGGTTTACACATAATTCGGCTTCGGCGTTTGAACGAACCAATATCGCAATGTCTTTGGCCTGGTATTTTTTGTTGGCGATCAGGTCTTTGATTTCTATAATCACATCTGTAAGAACCTGGTCTCTGAATACGGTTTCGGTGTAACGGCCGCTTTCTTCTTCTTTCCCAAATCGTTTAACCTTAATTACACCACCAGATTTGGTGCTGCTGGCTAAATTCTGACTGGCGCCATTATAAATAGAAGTGATGATCTGGCTAAAGCCCATTTGCTGCCACCACTGTTCAAGCGTTGCATTTTCTGCGAGCAGATTGTTGAGCTGCGTTTGCAACAGTAGGGGAATAGACTGATACAGATAATTATTAAATTTGATGATATTTGATGTACTGCGATAGTTCTCCTCTAAACTGTCTTCCAAAACCTGTTCAAAACCTACGTCACTTTTTGCCTGTTGGTACAAAATGTTCCAATCTCCGCCTCGCCAACGATAAATGGATTGCTTGGTATCGCCCACAATTAAGTTATCGATCATTTTTTCGCTGGGAGCTGCCATTGCATTTTTAAGTAATGACCTAAAGCTTTTCCATTGGCTACCAGAGGTATCCTGAAATTCATCGAACAGGAAATTTTGATATTTTGAACCTACTTTCTCCCAGATAAAAGAGGGATTTTCTCCTGCATCATCTGTAATTCCAGTAATTAGTTTCTGCGCGTCGCTAATCAACAGATTGTCATTCTCATTACGGTATTCACTTAACAGTAATGCAACTTCCTGCATAATACGCATATAATACAGGTTTTTGTTAAATGCAGCGGCAAGCGTATAGGCAGGTAAATTGCTCTCGTGGTAAGCTCTTAATCTTTTGATCAGCGCATTAAATTCCTGGTAAAAACCAGGTAGGTCAACACCTTTTTGAAACCAATTATCAGGGTCATCCTCCATTTTGAAGATATCGGCAACCTTTTCAAAATTTTGATTGGCCAGCAACTGTATTTTTAATAAAGGATTTCTCGATTTTCCTTTGAGCTGATCTACGGTAATGTTGTGCTTTTCAAATAACTTAAAGCCTTCTTCACCTAATGCGGTCAGGTCATTTTCATAATCTGTTAATTGCTTTTTGGTGATAAGTACGTATTGCTTAAAAAGCTCATCAACGTTTTCGAGCCCAGTTTGGTGCAGTGCTTCTTCAAATACTTCAAAGCTTTCCTTAAAAATTTCGCCGATGAGACGTGAAAGCTCATCTTTATAGTTCCAGCTTTTATTTTCGCTAATGCGTTCAAGTGCCAGATCTATGATCCACTGCAGTAAATTTTTATTATGATCTAAATTCTTATCAAGTTTGGCTACCAGTTCATCCTTAACTTTATCATAATTCATCTCTAAATTATAATCTGCGTTTAGCCCCAGTTCAAAGGCAAAACCTCTAATTACCTTTTGCACAAAACCGTCTATGGTACTTACAGCAAAACGACTGTAATCATGCAGAATTCTGCGATAAATGAGGTCGGCTTGCAGCTTTAAGGTTTCTGCGTTAAAATGTGGATGAGCCTTTAAAATGATATTTTGGTAGGCTTCTGCTTTTTTATTGCCTTGAGCCAGGTCTTTTAACTCCGAGAGAATACGTGTTTTCATCTCTTCGGTAGCTTTATTGGTAAAAGTTACGGCCAATATTTCCCTGTACTTATTCTCATTGCTGAACAATAAGGTAAGATAATGCGCGGCAAGGCTAAAAGTTTTACCCGAGCCGGCAGAAGCCTGTAAGATTTTTAGGGGTTTGGGCATAAAATCAGTTTCGGATTTTAAACTTACAATTATTTGCCAAGCTTAGCTAAATCCGTGTGATATTTTACCAAAATTGTCCGATTGGACACTTTCAAAATGCAATTGGATGTCTTATTTAATTTTCTTAATTCTTGAATTTATTGGGCTTCTTTTTTCTGTTTGGCTTTAACAATCGATTTTTTGCTGATGCGTTCGGGTCTTTTTTCGATATCTACTTTATAACCTAATAAGTCACGAATAACCACTGAAGCACAAACGCCACCAAAGGCAGCTGGTAAGTAAGAAATGGTTCCATAAGCCGAGCGTTTGAAATTGCTCCCATCTGTCATAATGAGCGATTCCTTCATCACTTCTTCAATAGAAAAAACGGCTTTTATAGAGCTTGCATTGGCTAATTTTTTTAAACGTTTACGAACATATTGTGCAAATACACACTGATAGGTATCTGTTAAATAGGTTACACGCAGTTTGGTTGGATCTAATTTTCCACCTGCTCCCATGGAACTTACAATAGGAAGGTTAGATTGCAAGGCAGTTGATAGCAGGGTAACTTTAGGTGTAATGCTATCGATACAATCCATGATATAATCAAATCTTGTGGTTAAAATTTCACGACATTTCTGAGGTGTCAGGAAATCCTGGATAACATGGAGCTTTAACTGAGGATTAATAGCTAATAATCTTTCAC
The DNA here is from genome assembly GCF_022809115.1 of Pedobacter montanisoli. Lineage (GTDB taxonomy): Bacteria > Bacteroidota > Bacteroidia > Sphingobacteriales > Sphingobacteriaceae > Pedobacter > Pedobacter montanisoli. The sequence continues at coordinate 1,055,040 of NZ_JALGBH010000001.1, forward strand.
GCATGATTTCTGCTTTGGCAACACCATGATTAGTTGAGAGTGCAGGTAATTGTCTGTTACGATTGCTGGGATCAACCACATCACCATCAACAATGGTCATTTCGCCCACACCACTTCTGCAAACAAATTCTGCAGCAAATGAACCCACACCTCCTAAACCTACTACCAGAACATGTTTGGTTTGTAATTTTTCAATTCCCTCATCACCTACCAATAGGGCAGAACGTGACAGCCATGCTAAATCAGACATTTAAATTATTGTTAATTCTAAAAAATAAGCTTTGTGGCTGAACTATAATAAGTTCAACTTTTTCCAGTTGGCAAAAATAATATCTTTAAGTCGTTCTATACTTATTTTCTTTAATTCTGCTGCTTTCTGGTAAATTTCTTCTATGCTAAAACTACTGTTGTCGGTTTCGAGAAAGAATACATCACCAATTTGTTGGAAGGCCAGTGCAGTTGATGGGCGTTTAATTAATCCTGAACCGAAAGAAAGTAAAAAACCATTATGCACAAGCTGTAAAGCCAATTCAGGTTTCTTATCAAAACCATGTATAATCATGGGAACGGATGGATTTAATTGTTTTTTTAAGGCGATTAGTTCGTCAAATGCTTTTACACAATGTAGAATTATAGGTTTATCTAGCTGAACAGCAAGCTGTATCTGCTTGGTTAGAATTTCTGTTTGCTCATTTAAAGGTGCGCCCCGTAGTTTATCCAGTCCACATTCTCCAATTAGCTTAACATTTTGCTGTTTGGACAACACCTTCAGGTATTTCATATGAGTTTGCAGCTCTGGTAAATTACCATACCAGGGATGTATGCCAATAGAAATAGGTCTGGTTTTAGGCATGGCCAGAAAGATATCCTGTGTAATGGAAAGGCTTTGTATAGCTGTTACCTCTTCACTTTGTTTTACAGTATGCGTATGTAGATCTAAAAAACGGGGCATGACAGAATGTAAAATTAATTAAAACATGCCTAGCTTCATCTGGCCGATTGAATAAATTTATTTACAGCTAAAAGTAAAATTCAAGTAGGAGGAATTAATTGTGCGTATGGATTCCTTACTTTTGTACGTTAACTATCATAAATTCAAAGACAATGAAAAAAATATTGCTGCTTTTAACCTGTGTTATAGGTATGCTGGTTGCCAATGCGCAGACAGATAATAAACCGGTTAAAATTTACAATGTAGAAGCCAATGCAAAGGCTGATCTAGATAAGGCGATAGCCAAAGCCAAGAAAGAAAATAAAAATGTTTTTGTTCAGGTGGGTGGTAACTGGTGTGTATGGTGCATCAGATTTCATGATTTAGTTGACGCAACTCCTGAATTAAAGAACTATCTGAATGAAAAATACGAAACTGTATTGGTGAATTACAGTCCGGAAAATAAAAATGAAGAAACCTTAAAACGATTGAAAAATCCCGGACGTTTTGGATTTCCGGTTTTTGTAATCTTAAATGGTGCAGGTGAAGTTATTCATATTCAGAACTCAGCCTACCTTGAAAAAGGCAATGGACATGACCCGAAACTGATTTTAGATTTCTTGAAAAACTGGACAGTAGCTGCGGTTAATTCAAAATAAAAAAAGGTGTCTGAAATTTTCAGACACCTTTTTTTATGATTATAAACCATCTCCTGATTTAAAATAGCTGTTGGCTGTAACCGGTAATTTTCCGGTAGGTATAAGCTGAATTTTAAATACCGAAGCGGCAGATTTCTGCATATAATCTTCTTTCTGATAAGCAACCAGAAGCGCTTTTGCATTTTCAATACCTGGAATGTTAGCCAAATTGTAAGGATTTGCAAACAAGGCAAAACCTACATCTTTTTTAGCCATTGCTGCAATAAAAGCTTTCACGTCCTGGTTTAAAGGAATGTTGTTTCCCGGACGGGTACGTGTATCAAAAATCCCTACGATAACTTGGTCTTCTGGTAGAATATTATTTACTACTGTAGTAATAGCTGCTGCATTTGCATTTTTATCAACGTTGTAAACAACAGCATTTTTATAGAATGAGGTAAGCTCTTTCTGGAAAGTTGTTTCATTTGGTGTGCCTACATTGATGATTACCGTTCTTTTATTTGGAGTTAGACGTTCAAGATAGCCATTGTTTCTCACCAAAGTCATGCTGGCATCAGCTAATTGTTTAAGCAAAGTATAACTTTCAGGTCTGTTAACACCTTCATAAACATTATTCTCATCAACAAAAACGTTTTTGTTTAATCCTGCCCAATATTTAGCAGTTAAGATTTTCTTTACGCTCTCATCAATTCTCTCCATGCTAATGCGATCTTCTCTAACGGCTTTTCTAACCATTTTAATGGCTCGTTTACTGTTTTCAGATAGTTCTAAAATATCGTTACCCGCAATTACGCCCATCACATCGGCCTCGCCATCTTTGAAATACTTTACCACACCTTTCATTTCCATTGCATCAGAAATGATGATGCCTTTAAAGCCTAACTTTTCTTTTAAAAGACCGGTAACAATTGGTTTAGAAAGCGTAGAAGGAAGATTGGGTGTAGGGTCTAATGCCGGAATATTCATGTGTGCAATCATCACACCTGATGCGCCTTGTTTGATCAGCTCTTTAAAAGGGTAAAGCTCCAAACTATCTAACCGTTCGGCAGTGAATTTAAGCTGAGGCAGATCGTAATGTGAATCTACATCTGTATCGCCATGCCCCGGAAAGTGTTTAATGCTGACCATTAAACCGCCATCTTGCATACCTTTTAAATAAGCAGCTCCCTTTTCGGCTACATTATATTTATTTTCGCCAAAAGAACGGTAGTTGATAACCGGGTTCTTGGCGTTGTTGTTTACATCTACATCAGGTGCAAGGTTCATGTGCATACCAATTCTCTTGTAATCTTTGGCCACTTCAAGCCCCATTTTGTAAATCAACTGTTTGTCTTGTATAGCGCCTAAAGCCATTTGGTATGGATAGGAAATGGTACTGTCCAAACGCATTCCTAAGCCCCACTCGCCATCAGAAGCAATCAATAAAGGTACTCTTGTTTTCTTTTGGTATTGATTGGTCAGGATTGCCTGACGGCCAGGTCCACCCTGAAAGAAAATCAATCCGCCAACTCTTTCTTTTTTGATAACTTTTCCGATAGAATCCTGAAAAGCCTTAGGCATATTTGTATGGGCTCTTACAAAAAACATTTGCGCAATCTTCTGGCGTTTGCTCAAACGATTAAATACAGAATCTACCCATTTAGGTTCATCTTTTAAAAGTTCTAAATACGATTTTTGCTGATTTTGTGCTTTTGCTGTACTCAGACCAAATATGGCCGAGAAGACAAGGCCACAAGTCAATAATTTCTTCATCAGGTTATTAAGTAATATGTGAGTTCTAAATTCAAAAATGCTAAATTTTTATCTCAACAGGTCAATAAATATCAATAAAATCAAAAAAGGAGTTAAAATTTTACAAAATTTCACGGACTGATTATTTTTAATTGAAAGTGAGGGTTGTATTTTTTTATAGACACTAAAAATAAGCGACGTTCACGCTTTTTAATTAGAATATATAATTGTAAATAACTGTTTTTAATGGGATTGGTAGGATTTCTTAACCATATCTTATCACAAACCCTGTTGAATTGGCATTATTATTACAGGTTGTTGTGGAACCAAAATTTATACACGATGAAAAAGTTATTAATTGCAGCAGTCGCTTTCGTATTTATGGCCGCAGGTGTAAAAGCCCAATCTACCGATAAAATTATCAGGGTAGGGGTTAAAGGCGGACTTAACTATTCCAATATCATAAAAGATGATGGAAATAATGATTTTAAATCAGATTATCTGGTAGGTTATAACGCAGGTGTAACCTTAGATATTAAATTATTACCAAACCTGGCTTTTACGCCTGAGTTGTTGTACTCAACCAAAGGTTACAAATTAACATCGAGCTTTGGTAAATTTACCCAGACCACGCATTTTATAGACCTTCCAATCTTGGCGAGCATTCAATTGGCTCCGGGATTGAATTTGGTAGCTGGCCCTCAGGTGTCTTTCCTGTTATCTACCAATAACAAATTTGAGAATGGGTTTGCAGTAACAGAGCAGAAAGTTGTTGAGGATGAATCTGATCGTTTTAAAAAGAGTTTATTGGGTGGGGTAATAGGTGCCCGTTTTGACGTGAACAGCCAATTTGGAATTTTTGGGCGATATGCGTTGGATTTCCAGAAAAATAATGAAAACGGAACCACAACTACACCCGAATTTAAAAATCAGGTATTTCAGGTTGGGTTAGGTGTAAAGTTTTAATTGTTTAAACATTTAAGATTTATGATCTCGTTCGGGAAACCGGACGAGATTTTTTGTGTTTATACAGGTGCTCATATAAAGATTACATAGAAAAGAGTATGAATTTTAAACTTTTGTTAGCTTTGTGTATTCATATTTGACATGGAAAATAAACAACAGAAAGAGTCGAACTTTAATCTAAAGGTTATGCGTTGGATTAATATTATTGCTATAACCATGTTTGTATTGGGCATTCTTTATAAAATATTCTTTTAATTATTAACGTGATGAAAAAAGTCATTAATACCACCAATGCTCCGGCTCCGATTGGACCATATAACCAGGCCGTAATTGCCAATGGGTTTTTATTTGCTTCGGGCCAGATTGCAATTAACCCTGAAAACGGCGAATTAAATATAAGTTCTGTAAAAGAAGAAACGCATCAGGTAATGCGCAATGTAAAAGCTGTATTGGTAGAAGCAGGTTACCAATTAACAGATGTGGTAAAAACAACCATATTCTTATCAGATATGTCTTTGTTTGCAGAAGTTAATGAGGTTTACGGTTCTTATTTCAAAAGCGATTTTCCGGCAAGAGAAACCGTGGCTGTAAAAGGATTGCCCAAAGGTGTTAATGTTGAGATTTCTGTAACTGCGTATAAAGGATAAAGTTGACCAATAATAAATCAAAATACTTGTTGTCGGCTTTTGGGTCAACAGCAATATGGGGCTTCTTTGCTATTCCGTTAAGAAATCTAAGAGCTTACCCAGCCAATCAGATTTTATATTTTCGCATTTTTGCTTCTTTGCTGGTTATATGGGCGGTTATTTTTTTATTCCGCAAGGCAGAGCTTAAAAAAGATATTGCATATTTCAAATCGGTAGACCGTAAAACCAAGCGAGTTATTCTTACACAGATTATCGGTTCAACCTTATTGCTTACAGCAAACTGGTACACTTTTATTTTTGCAATCAATAATATTAGTATCAAATCGGGTGCATTTGCCTATATGGTATGCCCTTTAATTACTGCTTTTGGTGGCTATCTTATTTTAAAAGAGCATCTTTCAAAATTGCAGATGATAGCTTTGGCTATTGCAACAACCAGTATTTTAATGCTGGCCACAGGTTCTTTTTTAGAAGTAACATGGTCGGTTATTGTTGCGGCACTTTATGCGTTTTATCTAATTTTACAGCGTAAGATGCAAAGCCTGGATAAGCTTAATGTCTTGGCATTTCAGATCTTAATTGCTGTCTTGCTGATGATACCTTTATTTTTTTATCAGCATACCCAAGTGCCTGCAGAAACAAGTTTTTGGCTAAATATATTCCTCATTGCGATTGTTTTTACCATTATTCCTTTGTTTTTAAGCTTATTTGCACTGGTAGGAATCCCTTCTTCAACGCTGGGTATTATTATTTATATTAATCCTATCATTGCTTTTGCAGTAGCCATCTTATATTTTAATGAGCATATAGGTGCCCATCAGATTACGGCATATTTATTATTGCTTTTTGCCGTTTTTCTCTTTAATTGGAAGTTGATAAAAGATATCCTTACTTTTAAAATAAAATAGAAAGTATTGTTTGCTAATAATTTAGATACACTTTTAGTTTATTTAAAAGGCGTTGGCCCTAAGCGTGCTGAGCTTTTACAAAAAGAGCTGGGGGTATCTACTTATGCACAACTTTTAGAGCATTTTCCTTTCAGGTACATAGACAGAACCCGTTTCTATAAAATTAATCAGCTAAATCCTGATTTGCCTTTGGTACAGGTAATAGGTAAGATCATCGGTAAAGAAACAGTTGGTGATAAACAGAAAAAAAGAATTGTAGCCAAATTTGCAGATGATACAGGAGTAATGGAACTGGTATGGTTTCAAAGCTTAAAATGGGTTGATGAACATATTGTAAAAGGAGGTGCTTACATTGCTTTTGGAAAACCGGTTTTGTTTAACGGAACATTCAGTATTTCGCATCCCGAGTTAGAAAACTATCCCCGACAACAAGGACTTACCGGAAATTTAACACTGCAGCCTATTTATAATTCTACCGAAAAGCTGAAGAAAAGTTTTTTGGATAGCAAAGGCATACAAAAGCTGATACAGCTTATTTTAGAACTGCATATAAATGAAATCAGGGAAACTCTGCCAGGTTATGTGTTGGAAAAATACAGACTAATATCACGTAAAGATGCCTATCGGCATATTCATTTCCCTGCGAGTGCAGCTATGTTGCAGCAAGCGCAGAGACGTTTAAAATTTGAAGAACTTTTCTTTATACAATTACAGCTACTGTATAACAAACAAATCAATAGTTTAAAATTTAAAGGAGCTGTTTTTAACAATGTAGGCAAAAAAGTAAACAAGTTTTATAATGAAATCTTGCCATTTGATCTAACCAACGCGCAAAAACGGGTAATTAAAGAAATCAGGATAGATACGCAGAGAGGTGCGCAAATGAACAGGTTGGTACAGGGTGATGTAGGAAGTGGTAAAACGGTGGTGGCCTTAATGAGCATGTTGTTAGCCAATGACAATGGTTGCCAGGCTTGCATGATGGCACCTACAGAGATTTTGGCTAGGCAGCATTACCAATCTGTGGTAGATCTGGTTAAAGATGACCTGGTTAATGTGGCTATTTTAACCGGAAGTACTACAAAAAAACAACGCACTCTGATTCATCAACAATTAGAAAAAGGTGAAATAGATATCTTAATTGGTACACACGCCTTAATTGAAGATAAAGTTCAGTTTAAGAATTTAGGGTTGGTTGTAATTGATGAGCAGCACAGATTTGGGGTTGAGCAAAGGGCAAAGCTTTGGAGAAAGAATAATATCCCTCCTCATATATTGGTAATGACAGCTACTCCTATACCACGAACCTTAGCTATGACTTTATATGGTGATCTGGATGTATCAGTAATAGATGAATTACCTGCAGGAAGAAAGCCTATTGATACCCGACATTTTTATGAGAGCCAGCGCTTACGAATGTTTGGCTTTATGAAGCAGGAAATTGCCAAAGGACGACAGGTATATATCGTTTATCCTTTAATTAAGGAAAGTGAAAAACTGGATTTGTTACATCTCGAAGCAGGTATTGAGCAATTAAGCTACCAGTTTTCACAACCTGATTACCAGATCAGTATTGTGCATGGCAAAATGAGCAATACCGATAAGCAATTTGAAATGCAGCGTTTTATTGAAGGTAAAACACAAATTATGGTGGCTACTACGGTAATAGAGGTTGGTGTTAATGTGCCTAATGCATCTGTAATGGTGATTGAAAATGCAGAAAGATTTGGTTTATCTCAATTGCACCAGTTGCGAGGCAGGGTTGGGCGTGGTGCTGAACAATCATTTTGTATTCTAATGTCGGGCAATAAACTGAACCCTACTTCGAAGCAGCGATTGGAAACTATGGTTAGAACAAATAATGGTTTTGAGATTTCTGAAGTTGATTTGCAATTACGTGGCCCTGGTGATATTAGTGGAACCCAGCAAAGCGGTACTATAGAATTGAAAGTGGCAGACCTGGCTCATGACCAGGTTATTTTACAAGAAGCAAGAAACACGGTAATAGAGATCTTAAATGAAGATCAACTCTTAGATAAACCAGAGAATAACTTGCTAAAAAATTATCTCCATCGCAAAAATCAAGGTATTTCTTTTGATAAGATTTCCTGAGGTCATCTGCTGTTATTACTCGTTATAATTGTTTATCTTGAAGAATAAAGAATTATAATCCATGACAAATAAAAACGCTCTTTCCTCTTTTAATGATGAAGTTGTCATCAATAAGATTTATGAAATACGAAGGCAAAAAGTAATGCTCGATAGTGATTTGGCAGAACTTTATCAAGTTGAAACAAAACGGCTTAATGAACAAGTTCGCAGAAATCCAGATCGTTTTCCTGAAGACTTTATGTTTCAATTAACAGAAAACGAATGGAAAAACTTGAAGTCGCAAATTGCGACTTCAAGTTGGGGCGGAAGAAGAAAGCTTCCTTTCGTCTTTACCGAGCATGGTGTACTTATGTTATCAAGTGTGCTCAACAGCTCCCAAGCAATACAGGTAAACATACAAATTGTAAGAATATTTACAAGGCTAAGAAAACTACTTAACGAACATAGCGAACTGAAACTGGAAATTACCGATATTAAAAAGCATCTGCAAAATCACGATAAGAATATAGAACTGGTATTTACATATTTAGATGAGCTGACCGAAAAGAAAGCCGCCCCTAGAAGAAGAATAGGGTTCAAACCAGATAACTTATAGTCTCTCCATTTTGCCCAAAACTTTTTTACTTAACTGTTTTGTAATTCAATTAATTGCCGTATCTTTGCAGTCCCGTAAAAAGCGGGATTGTAAAAATTATTAACAAATTAAATAAAAGCAAGTGAATACGTTAAGTTACAAAACTGTCTCTGCGAATGCTAAAACTGTTAACAAACAGTGGGTTGTTATTGATGCAGAAGGAGAGATTTTGGGGCGCTTGTCTTCTAAAATCGCAATGATTATCAGAGGAAAAAACAAGCCAGAGTACACCCCACACGTAGACTGCGGAGATAACGTAATTGTTATTAATGCAGACAAGGTTAAATTAACTGGTAACAAGTTAGAAGAAAAAGAATACATTTCTTATACAGGTTATCCAGGTGGTCAAAGATTTATTTCTCCTAAGGAGTTATTGGCAAAGCATCCTACTCGTATCGTAGAAAAAGCTGTACGTGGTATGTTGCCTAAAACTAAGTTGGGTAAAAAATTATATACCAACCTTTATGTTTATGCTGGTTCTGAACATCCGCATGCGGCACAATCACCAAAAACCATTAAACTTTAATTAAAGGAGAAAAGAAATGTCAACTACAAATACTTCAGGAAGAAGAAAGACAGCAGTTGCCCGTATTTATTTAACAGACGGCAACGGTGCAATTACCGTAAACGGTAAAGACTATAAAGTATATTTTCCTACCTTGCCTTTACAATATATCGTAAACCAATCGTTTGAGGTTGCGGAGGTTGCTGGTAAATACGATGTTAAAGTAAATGTATCAGGTGGTGGTGTTAAAGGTCAGGCTGAGGCTGTTCGTTTAGCTATTGCTAAAGCTATTGTTGAACTTGATGCTGAGAAAAAATCTGCTTTACGTGCTAAAGGGTTAATGACCCGTGATATGCGTATGGTTGAGCGTAAAAAACCAGGACGTGCAAAAGCTCGTAAGAGATTCCAATTCAGTAAACGTTAATCTTAAGGAGACAAAACAATGGCAAGAACAACATATCAAGACTTATTGGATGCAGGTGTACACTTTGGTCACCTTACCCGCAAATGGAATCCAAAAATGGCTCCTTATATTTTCATGGAGCGTAATGGAATCCACATTATTGATTTAAATAAAACTTTAGCAAAAACAGAAGAAGCTGCTTCTGCAATAAAACAAATCGTAAAATCTGGTCGTAAGATTTTATTTGTTGCTACTAAAAAACAAGCAAAGGAAATTGTTGCTGATCAAGCAAAAAAAGTAAATATGCCTTTCGTAACCGAGCGTTGGTTAGGTGGTATGTTAACTAACTTTGCTACCGTACGTAAGTCAATCAAAAAGATGGCTAACATCGATAAAATGACTAAAGACGGTACTTATGCAATTCTTTCTAAAAAAGAGCGCTTAATGATCCAACGTGAGCGTATCAAATTAGAAAACCTTTTAGGAGGTATCGCTGATTTGAACCGTTTACCTGCGGCTATCTTCTTAATTGATGTTAAGAAAGAACATATCGCTGTAGCAGAAGCTTTGAAATTAAACATTCCTACTTTTGCAATGGTTGATACGAACTCTGATCCTTCAAACATCGATTTCCCTATCCCAGCTAATGATGATGCTACAAAATCAATTTCTTTGATTACTAGCGTAATTGTTAAAGCTATTGAGGAAGGTTTAGAAGAGCGTAAACGTGAGAAAGATGAAGAAGCTGAAAAAGAAGCTGTAGCTGCTAAAACTGCTGCTGATGCTCCAGAAGCTCCTGCAAAAAAAGGTAAAAAAGCTGCTGCAGAAGTAGAATCATCTACAGAAGATAGTAAAGAAGCTTAAAAAACCATTGCCTGCCAGTATGGTGGGAATTAAATAAGATAAGTTAAGCGGTAGGCGATTAGCGTTAAAGCGCCAAACGCCTGCCGCTTGTCATTTAAAAACAAAAAAATAAGATGTCAACAGTACAAATTTCTGCCGCAGATGTAAATAGATTACGTCAACAAACTGGTGCCGGCATGATGGATTGCAAAAAAGCATTAATGGAATCTAACGGTGATTTCGAAGCCGCAGTTGATTACTTACGTAAAAAAGGTGCTAAAGTTGCTGCTTCTCGTCAAGATAGAGATAACAACGAAGGTGTAGTAATTGCTAAAGCTACTGCAGATGGTAAACGTGGTGTAATTATCGAATTAAACTGCGAAACCGATTTCGTTGCTAAGAATACTGATTTCGTTGCTTTAGGTCAAAAATTTGCTGATTTAGCAATTGAAAAAAATCCTGCTACTTTAGCTGATTTATTAGCTTTAGAAATAGACGGACAAAAAGTTGAAGAATCAATCGTAGAAAATACAGGTAAAATCGGTGAAAAAATCGGTATTTCTAAGTATGAAGTAGTTAGCGGAGAAAAAGTAGTTGCTTATATCCACGGAAACTACCGTTTAGGGGTATTGGTAGCTTTAAATGAAGATGTAGCTGGTGCTGAAGAAGCTGGTAAAGATGTTGCAATGCAAATCGCTGCTATGAACCCGGTTGCTTTAGACAAAGCTGATGTTGATGCTTCTACTATCGAGCGTGAGTTAGAAATCGCTAAAGAGCAAATCCGTGCAGAAGGTAAACCAGAAGAAATGGTTGAGAAAATTGCTGCTGGTAAATTGAACAAATTTTATAAAGAAAACACTTTATTAAACCAAGAGTTTGTTAAAGATGGTTCGGTAGATGTTCGTAAATTCTTAGATAACACTTCTAAAGGATTAACAGTTACTGCTTTTAAACGTGTACAATTAGGCGCTTAATTAGCAATTACATAAATTTAAAAAGCTTCAGGTTTAACCTGAAGCTTTTTTTTTGCGAGATAAAAAGCCGTTATTCGTATCTTAATTTCTTTATCCTTATTGTCATGTTAAATGTAGAAAATCTGAACGTTCTTTACCATAACCAGATCAAACGTTTAGAAAGTTTCAGCTTTACTGAAGAAGCGGTTACCCATATTCAAGCGAATGATGATGTATTGCCGAATGGTGATTTATTGGTGCCTGGTTTTATTGATCTACAAATTTATGGAGCAGGTGGAGAACTATTTTCTGCTAACCCTACGCTTGAAAGCATTGGTTTTATAGAAAATCAACTCTTAAAAGAAGGAACAACAGGATTCTTGATTTGCTTGGCAACCAATACACCTGAAGTTTTTAATCGTTGTATTGAGGTTATAAAATCCCACAGAAAATATGCAAAAAACTGCTGGGGCTTACATCTTGAAGGGCCTTTTATCAACCCTAAAAAAAGAGGTGCTCATGTTTTAGAATACATCAGAAAAGCCTCTTTAGATGAAATTAAAGCTTTATTAGATTTTGCAGATGGAACGGTTAAAATGATTACGCTTGCGCCTGAATTGCAGGACGATGAAATCATTACTTACCTTATAGATCATAACATTATCGTTTCTTTAGGTCATAGTGATGCCACGTTTGAACAGGCAATGGCAGCATATAATAAGGGTGTACAAACTACCACCCACTTATTTAATGCCATGTCGCCAATTCTACACAGACAACCTGGTGTACCCACAGCCGCATTTAACCATCATAGCGCAATGGCAAGTATTATAGCAGACGGTATGCATGTAGATTTTGAAGTAGTGAAGATGGCACATAAGCAAATGAAAGAGCGTTTGTTTTTGATTACGGATGCGGTTACAGATTGTAATATGGGCCCTTATCAGCATAAAGCGGTAGACGGAAAATTTGTAATGCCTGACGGCACATTATCTGGTTCTTCTCTAACCATGTTACAGGCCGTAAAAAATTGTGTAGAGCACTGCAATATTGATTTGCCTACTGCAATTGCCATGGCCACGGTATATCCTTCAAAATTAGCGGCCGGTTTTAATAGAGGTGGTACTTTGGAAGTTGGTAACAAGAGTAACTTCTTGATCCTTGATGGTAATCTTGAACTAAAGAGCATATTTTTTAACGGAAAAGAAATAAAATAGAATAAGCCTGCCCAATTAGAAAAATCTTGTAATTTTGCGCTTTATGAAATATAAACGAATTCTACTTAAGCTTAGCGGCGAATCGTTAATGGGGGATAAGCAGTATGGTATTGATAACGAGCGTGTTAAGCAGTATGCCGAAGATATTAAGGCTGTACACAGTAAAGGAATGGAAATCGCCATTGTTATTGGAGGCGGAAACATTTTTAGAGGTCTGAGTGCCGAAAAGTCTGGTATGGACAGGGCGCAGGCCGATTATATGGGAATGCTTGCTACCGTAATCAATAGCATGGCTTTGCAAGATGCCTTAGAAAAAGTAGGATTAAAAACGCGTTTATTAACAGCTATAAAAATGGAACAGATCTGCGAGCCTTTTATTCGCAGACGTGCTGTACGTCACTTAGAAAAAGGTCGTATTGTAATATTTGGCGCAGGTACCGGTAATCCTTATTTTACAACAGATTCTGCGGCTGCTTTAAGGGCCATTGAAATTAAAGCAGATGTGGTATTAAAAGGCACAAGGGTAGATGGTATTTATACTGCCGACCCTGAAAAAGATCCTTTAGCCAAGAAATATGATGAAATTACATTTAAGGAAGTTTATGAAAAAGACCTGAATGTAATGGACATGACCGCCTTTACGCTTTGTGAGGAGAACGATCTGCCTATTATCGTATTTGACATGAATAAGACCGGTAATTTTATGAAAATTACCAATGGCGAAGAAATAGGTACATTAGTAAAAGGATAACGAATTTTATATTTTTGTATAAAGACAATAAGATATGAACGACCTCATAAAGAAACAATTAGCCGATGCTCAGGCAAATATGGATAAAGCTATTGCGCATTGTGAATCAGAGTTGACTAAGATCAGAGCTGGAAAAGCATCAGCAGGTATGCTTGATGGTATTATGGTAGATTACTACGGAAGTGCTACACCTTTGGCGCAGGTTGGAGGTATTAATACGCCAGATGCTCGTACTTTAATTATTCAACCTTGGGAAAAAAATATGCTAATACCTATTGAAAGAGCTATCATGGAAGCTAATATTGGTATTAATCCGCAAAATGACGGAAGCGTAATTCGATTGGTTGTACCTCCTTTAACTGAGGAACGCAGGAAAGAGCTGGTTAAAAAAGTAAAAGAAGAAGCAGAAAGAGGACGTATAACAGTACGTAACATCCGTAAAGATGCTAACGAGAAAATCAAAAAGTTAAAAACTTCAGATAATGTTTCTGACGATGAAATAAAAGTTGGCGAGGCAGAAGTGCAAAAAATAACCGACAATTATATTGTTAAGGTTGATAAACATGCCGAAGCCAAAGAAAAAGATATCATGACGATATAAGACTTATATCGGTAAAATGTAAACAAAAAGGGATTGTGGTTTTGCTACATTCCCTTTTTTTATTTTTGCATCCTAATTATTGAGAAAGATGAATTTATTGATACAATATCTTAAACCTTATAAATGGACAGTCATATTTGCGTTGTTCTTGGCAGCGTTAAACATAGGTTTTTCATTAATGGATCCTTATTTTACCGGTCGTATAGTTGATAATTTTATAGAGAAAAAAGACCATCTGCAAAGAACTGAATTTGTTTGGGGTGTGTTGGGCTTGGTAGGCTTGGCAGTAGGTGCAGCTATGGTATCGAGGATTGCTAAAAACTTTCAGGATTATTTCACCAATATCATTGTTCAGAAAGTAGGTGCAAGAATGTATGCTGATGGTTTGAAGCATTCATTAGAATTACCTTATCAGGTATTTGAAGATCAAAGAAGTGGAGAAACTTTGGGCATCTTACAAAAAGTGAGAACAGACTGTGAAAAATTTATTACTTCCTTTATCAGTATTTTGTTCGTAAGCTTAATAGGAATGGTGTTTGTAATCGTGTATTCCTTAAGTGTAAGCTATAAGGTTACCTTAATTTATGTTGCTTCCATTCCAATTATCGCATTTGTAAGCTGGTTCCTAAGCCGTAAGATTAAAGTTATACAACGTAAAATTGTAACCGAAACTACAGCGCTTGCCGGTTCTACAACAGAGTCGCTCCGAAACATTGAGCTGGTAAAAAGTTTGGGTTTGGCTAACCAAGAAATAGACAGATTAAATAAGACAACCTATAAAATATTAGGCCTTGAATTACGTAAGGTGAAATATGTACGAAGCATGAGTTTTGTACAAGGTACTACGGTTAATTTAGTACGCAGTACTATGGTTGTGGTGTTGCTGATCCTTATTTTTGATAATGCCATATCGCCGGGCCAGTATTTCTCTTTCTTGTTTTATTCTTTCTTCTTGTTCGGACCTTTACAGGAACTGGGTAATGTAATCTTAACCTGGCGTGAAGCAGAAGTATCTTTAAATCGTTTTAAAGATATTTTGAATACGCCTGTTGATCAAAAACCTCAAAATCCGGTTACCTTGGATAAAGTACGGAAATTAACTTTTGATCAGGTTAGCTTTAAACACCTTACCGGAAAGAGTAATGCACTAAACCATATTAATTTTAGCGTAAACAGTGGCGAAACCATTGCCTTTGTAGGCCCTTCGGGTTCAGGAAAAACCACATTGGTAAAACTTCTGGTAGGTTTATACCAGCCGGTTGAAGGCGAGGTTTTTTATAATGATATCTCAGGTAGCAAAATTAACTTGGACCAATTACGTGAGAAAATAGGTTTTGTTACACAAGATACCCAATTGTTTTCAGGGACAATCAGAGAAAATTTATTATTTGTAAAGCCTCATGCTACTGATGAAGAATGTTTAACGGTTTTACGTCAGGCGGCATGCCATACCTTATTGGCAAGAGCAGAAAAAGGTTTAGACAGTGTGATTGGCGAAGGAGGTGTTAAAGTTTCAGGAGGAGAGAAACAACGTTTATCCATTGCAAGAGCACTTTTACGTAATCCGGATATTTTGGTCTTTGATGAGGCAACTTCTTCACTTGATTCGATTACAGAAGAAGAGATTACGGCTACCATAAAAGATGTTTCGGTTTTAGAACAACATATTACCATTCTTATTGCTCATAGATTATCAACTATACGCCATGCAGATCGTATCTACGTGCTTGAGAAAGGCCGGATCATAGAGCAAGGTGCTCATGATGATTTATTAGCTGAGAAAGGCTTATATTATGCTATGTGGCGTCAACAAGTGGGAGAGAGAGCTGATTAAAAATGAAAAAAGAAGCTGTTAAATAAAAAGGGAGCTTTTTGCTCCCTTTTTATTATTTTATAATTCTTAAGAGATACTCGCCATATCCACTTTTAACCAAAGGTTCGGCTATGTTCCTTAATTGCTCAGCATTAATAAAATCCATACGGTAAGCTATTTCTTCTATACAGCCTATTTTAAGTCCCTGACGTTCTTCAATAATCTGAACGAATTGTCCGGCTTGCATAAGCGAAGCAAAAGTTCCTGTATCAAGCCAGGCTGTTCCTCTGCTCAGAATACCTACTTTCAACTTACCACGTTCAAGATAGGCCTTATTCACGTCTGTAATTTCATACTCTCCACGTTCAGAAGGTTTGATGTTTTTTGCAATTTCAACTACATCATTGTCGTAAAAGTATAGGCCTGGTACCGCGTAATCAGATTTAGGTTGTTTAGGCTTTTCTTCTATAGAAATCACCTGATGATTATTATCGAACTCCACAACGCCATATCTTTCAGGATCTGATACCTGATAAGCGAATACAATGCCTCCTTCAGGATCTGCACTATTCTGTAACAACTTAGCCATGCCATCACCATAAAAGATATTATCACCTAATATAAGTGCTACTTTATCTTTTCCTATAAATTCTTCACCAATAACAAAAGCCTGGGCTAATCCATTAGGTTCTGGTTGTACGGCATAGCTAAATTTACATCCCAATTGAGAACCATCTCCTAAAAGCTTTTCAAAATTAGGAAGATCATGTGGCGTAGAAATAATTAAAATCTCCTTAATACCTGCTAACATTAAAGTAGAAAGAGGATAATATATCATTGGCTTATCATAAACCGGCATCATTTGTTTACTGGTTGCCAGTGTTAAAGGATGTAAACGGGTTCCGCTTCCTCCGGCTAAGATTATTCCTTTCATATGTAAATTAGCTTAGTTTGCTTTAGTTATTATTGATTGCAGTTATACATTTTTCCAAACTGTTACGCCAGTATGGAATATCTATGTTAAAGGTACTTTTTATTTTATTTTTATCCATTACAGAAAAATGAGGACGTTTAGCTTTGGTTGGGTATGCGCTTGTAGGTATCGGATTTACTTTTACAGGTACTTTACTTATCTCGAATATAGCTTTGGCAAAATCGAACCATGAGGTTACACCTTCATTGCTGTAATGATAAATACCATATTCCTTGCTGTTTGAAGCAATAATATGGAAAATAACAGTAGCTAAATCGACGGCATAAGTAGGTGTTCCAACCTGATCAGCTATGATATTTAATTCATCTCTTTCTGTACCTAACTTGAGCATGGTCTTTGTAAAATTGTTACCATGTTCAGAATAAAGCCAACTTGTACGCAAAATGAAATATGCTTTTAAATTTTCCGTAATTCTTCTTTCACCATCTAATTTGGTGAGACCATAAACGTTAATTGGCTGGGAAGTGTCTTCTTCTGTAAGTAATTTTACGATGTTTCCTTCAAATACAAAATCAGTAGAAATATGAATAAGCACGGCATTAAACTCATTACAAAGCACAGCTAAATTCTTTGCGCCTGTTGCATTTACGGCTGTAGCCAGATCTTTTTCATCCTCAGCCTTATCAACAGCTGTATAAGCTGCGCAATTGATTACATAAGTGGGTTTTATCTCTGTAAACAACTCATGCAAGGAAGCCAGATCTAAAATGTTGGCAGCACCTTCTTCAGGAAAAATAATGTTCGTGATACGATTAGCCTTTGCAACATCTTTCAAGCAATGGCCTAATTGCCCACCAGCACCTATTACTAAAATTGTATTATCCATAAGTTTAATTCAGATTTTAGCGGCCGTTATATTGTTTATCGTAATAAGATTGATAATTGCCTGAGGTCACATTGTTTAACCACTCTTCATTAACCAGATACCAGTCAACGGTTTTTTCCAGACCTTCTTCAAATTGTAAGCTTGGTGTCCAGCCTAACTCTTTTTGGAGTTTAGTTGAGTCTATTGCATAACGCAGATCATGTCCGGCACGGTCGGTAACAAAGGTAATGAGTTTGGCAGATGTGCCTGCTTCTCTTCCCAGTTTATCATCCATTATTTTGCACAGCAAATGAATAAGATCAATGTTCTTCCATTCGTTATGTCCGCCAATATTATAGGTTTCTCCGGCTTTAGCCTGATGAAATATTACATCAATAGCTCTTGCATGATCTTCAACCCATAGCCAGTCTCTTACATTTTCTCCCTTGCCATATATAGGAACTGGTTTATTATTTTTAATGTTATTAATTGCTAAAGGAATTAATTTTTCTGGAAAATGATGAGATCCGTAATTATTAGAACAGTTAGAGATTACACAATCTATTCCATAAGTATCATGATAAGCTCTTACAAAATGGTCTGAACTTGCTTTTGAAGCCGAATAAGGACTATGCGGATCATAAGCGGTTGTTTCGGTAAACATACCCGTTTCGCCTAAAGCTCCATAAACTTCATCTGTACTGATATGATAAAATCTTTTATTACTATAATCGTCTTTCCAATATTCTCTTGCTGCATTTAACAGATTTACAGTCCCAATCACATTGGTCATTACAAATGCAGTAGGGTCTGTAATTGAGCGGTCAACATGACTCTCGGCAGCTAAATGGATAACTGCATCAAAATTTTCACGACCAAACAATTGATTAATAGCAGAGGCATCTGTAATATCAATTTTTACAAAACTGTAATTGGGTTTGTCTTCAATATCTGAAAGATTTGCCAGATTACCTGCATAGGTCAGCTTATCTAAATTTACAATATGATAGTCGGGATAATTATTTACAAAACGACGTACAACATGCGACCCGATAAAGCCTGCACCTCCGGTAATTAAGATCTTTTTCAATTTAATATTGTTTTTGTTTGTAACAAAAATATAAGAATCTGCTTAAGAATAAAATCTAAGGCTAATTAAGGTAGATTTTGTGCAACAACTTCTAATTCATTGTACCATTGTTCTCCATATTTTCTGATCAAAGGCTCTTTTAAAAATTCAAACACCTTTACATTAAGTTCACGGCCAAAACTGCAGGCATCATGACAGATATGCCAGCGATCATAATTAAGAGCATCAAACTCAGGATATTTTGTAATGCGTATTGGGTATAGATGGCACGAGATTGGTTTTTTCCAGTCTACCAAACCTTGCTCATAAGCCTTTTCAATAGCACATTTGGTTATTCCATTTTCAAAGGTTACATAAGCACATTCTTTATATCCGTCTACACAAGGAGTGGTAAGATCACCATCAGCATCAGTTACAGATGTACCAAACTGTTCAATGGCTTCAATGCCTTTTGGTGCTAAAAGGTGCTTTATTTTAGGGTATATTTCTTCTAATATCAGCTTTTCTTGGTGATCTAAAGGTGCACCTGAGTCGCCTTCTACACAACAAATACCTTTGCATTTGTTTAAATTACAAACAAATTCCTGTTTAAGTACATCTTCATGTACCAAGGTTCCGTCAACTTCAATCATCATTTTCCAATAGGGTATTTTAGGCCTTCAGCCGATTTAATTTCTAAGGTAACTGCTCCAACCAAGATCTCTACCTGAGCTTTTACGGGTACACGGTTATTATCATCCGTTATCCAAAGATACAGTTTACTATCTTTTTTAAAGATTCTCCCTGGTTTAATAGAAGGACTAAATTTCAGACATCTGATTTCGCCGAGCTTGGTTTTTATCACTTCCTTGCCTATGTATTCTATTTCCAAAGAAGAGATTTCTTCTCCTAAAAAATAGTTAAGCTTAAAAGTATCATTTATATTGAGTTTAGAAATGTCTAGGCTACGGGCAAAATAATAGGCAGAAACCAAATCGAATGTCTGTGTTGTAGGTGTAGCAAAAGTACCTCGGTTTGCCACTACTTTTTTTGCATCTTGGTAAAATCTTGCTTTATCCTGCCTGCGGTAACTGGCTTCCCGTATATTTTCCTGGTAGAAATAAGGTGTAAGATCTGTTTTATCGATGTAAGAGTCGTAATGATCCCTAATCTTGTAAAAGATATCAAAAGTTCCGGATGTTTGTGCATCAACAGATAGTCTGTATGTAGATTTATTGTCGAACTTCATATCTGATGGAAGCACTTTTAAAGTTGCTTCGGCAGCTGTAATAAAGCCATATTTTAGCTTATAAGTAAGTACTTCGCCCTCATTAAAGGCCGGATCTTTTTTTAACGGAAGCTCTTGTGCAAACCCTGCAAGGGTAATAAGACACAATAAAACAGATGAAACAATCTTTATCATATTACGTGACAAAACAAAAAGTAATCCAAAAAAGAATTAGTCTTTTCGTTTATATAGTGGTACGGTAGAGCAAGGTTCGCCATACATAATGCTTTTTACCACGGGTGTAAGCAGATTGGTAATCTCTACATAAGCAGAAACCGGCACATTTAAATCTGCACAGCCCTTTATAACCACCCGTTGGTCTTTATAAATGTTGAAATCTATATGGGCTAATGCTTTGGTAAACAGAATATTTTCTAAAGTTTCAAGATTGCCGAACACAACTTCGTTCGCATAGGGTTTCATTTTGTTTGCCAGTAGCATGTAGGCCCAGGTAGGTACAATAGCGTCTGTAGAACAAATGATAGCAATATTCTTTCCAGCATATTGAGACCAGTCATGGTCTTTTATAAATGCTCTAAAATCTTTTTCTTTTAAAATCAATCCATGAAAAAGATTGTCTTTTATATCATACACTAATCTTTCTCCTTTATCATAGTAATCTTCTAGATTAAAGGTGATTAAACCGCTGTTAGCTACTTTATTTATGAAGTTTTCCTGTATTTCCATAACTATCCTGATAATAAAAAACCGCCTTTAATTACTTAAAGACGGTTACAAATTTACGTAATAAAGATTAATAGAATTTCACTCTATTGTCTTTTATATCAGCTTTATCCTGTAATACCTGGAATGCGTTACCAAAAGCACGTTGTGCAATACTCGAAAGCATAGTTTGCTTTTGTTTATAAGTATTATCCAAAGGAGCCGGATTGGTAAATCCTGTTACAATAAATGCATATACTCCTTTTTCGCCATCTATAGCTTTAGAAAGTTTACCAGCCTGCGAACCGAACACAGCTCCTGTAAACTTATTTTCCTGAGCTAAGCCTGGTATAACCGGATTAGCAAAAACAAGATTCTCTACATCAACAGCACTTTTGCCTAATTTTTGAGCCACTCCATCTATGTTTGAAGCACCAGATAGTGCGGCATTCATTTTCTCAGTTAGTATTTGTGCTTTTTTAGCATTTAATACCATTGGTTCAATTTGCTTTTTAACATCTTCTAAGGCTAGTTGACCTTTTGGTTGTATAGCTGTAAGTTTAACAACTACATAGTCATTATCCATTGTATAAACCTGAGGTAATACCGTGCCTTTTTTCGCATCGTAAGCATCTCTGATGACCTGACGAGGATTGTCTAATCCAGGAGCATAGCCCTGAGTAGGTGTAATCCTGTCTGCAACGCCAACAGTGTATCCATTCTTTTGTGCTAAAGCATTAAAGTTGTCTGATTTAACTTCGTTTAAGAAAGCCAATGCTTTTTTGTAAGCTGCATCTCTTGTCTTCTGACTAGGAGCCAATGCTTTTTCTATGTAAGCCAGTTTAACCACTTTTGAAGCACCAATTTGCTTTTCAATTTTAATTACATGTACACCAAA
This sequence comes from Pedobacter montanisoli, assembly GCF_022809115.1. Lineage (GTDB taxonomy): Bacteria > Bacteroidota > Bacteroidia > Sphingobacteriales > Sphingobacteriaceae > Pedobacter > Pedobacter montanisoli. Next base: position 1,076,431 of record NZ_JALGBH010000001.1, read on the forward strand.
CTGAGATCTAACTACTTTAATATCTCCTGTTTTACCATCAAAAGCAGCATTTTCAAAAGCAGGTACCATTGCGCCACGAGCAAATGTACCTAGCTCTCCGCCATGTTCTTTAGAACCATCAACACTATAAGTTTTGGCAAGTTCAGCAAAACTAGAACCCTTTAATGCTAAGTTCTTTAATGAATCAGCAAGTTTCATGGCTTTCTCTTCGCCACCAACTTTTGAAGGATCAATTAAGATGTGGCTTGCTTTAACTGAATCTGGAGATACACGATTACCTATAACTTTAATCAGTTTGTAAGAATTGCCAGAAAATTTAGGGCCATAGAAACTGCCTGCCTGATAGTTGAAAATAACTGAATCAACAGCAGGGTCTAATTTTCCTTTAGTGATATAAGTGTACGGAACTTTTACATCAGAGTTATTTGCGGCAAATAGAGAATCGTTTGGTGTAGTTTGAAAATCAGCAGCCAATTTTTCTATTTGGGTTTTGATTAAGGCACTATCTGTTGCAGTTGGTTTAATACTAAAAGAAACGTATTCTAAAGATCTGGTTTCAGTAGGATTGAAGAAACGTTTTTTGTTTGCATCAAAATATGCCTGATAATCCGCATCAGTTAATTTAGCATCTTTATCTAAAACAGAGCTATAATCTAAGTTTACATATTTTAAGCTGGCTAATTTATTTCTGTTCACATATTCATCATTAGCTTCTAATGAAGTTACATAAACAGAGTTACTTACCAGATTATTGTATTTCTGTTGTAGAGCTTGTTTTTCAATTTCATTTTGCAACAGGTCCCACTGCATTTTTAAGTTAGGATCTTTTGACTGCGCTTTTAATGAATTGATAATAGCAGCATGATCGATTTGTCCGGTTTGCGGATTTCCGAAATATTGCATAATCAGCGGACTTGGTTTTTTACCCTGAATAAGGTCAAAAAGCTCATCGCCAGATACACTTAAGCCTACACGGCCATACTCTTTGTTTAATAAAACATTCGCAACCTCGTATTGCCAGGCCTGCTCAACAGCCATAGCTTGCATTTGAGGATTCATGGCACCATATTGCTGTTTAAATTGAGCGGTAGTTTGATCTACTTTGGTATTAAATGCCTCGTAGCTGATCTTTTCTCCATCAATACTGCCAACTTCGTTACGAGATGAACCAAAAATAGCTGAACCCTGTTGTAATAAAGGTTCCAAAACAAATAATGCTAATACTACTGCAATACCTCCAACCAAAAAATAGCCCATTTTGGTACGCATGAAAGTCATTAATCCCATATTATTCTATATTCTATTGTTTTTTACTTTTTTTAAGAGGGCGCAAGATACAAATTTGAAACTAATTAGAAAATATTAAATTTCAAGTTTTAGAACAGATAAACTACTCGCTTTAAAATACTTAAATTAAGGATTTGCGCCGTTTTTTAAATAAGCCTGTCCCGAGGGTTGTGATATGGTATAAGTGCTGAAATCCTGTGGAGCAGTAAACTGAGCACCACTTAGTATACTGCCATCTTTAAACCTTACCGTGCCACTGGGAGAGAAATAGGATTTTTTATTTTCATCCCAAGTCAATTCTTCGGTAGTAAAGGTGATACTTTCATTTACTACAGTAACATTCTTTTTAAAGATGGTAAGCCGTTCGCCTTCCTTATTGATAGCATAATCAGAAGTAATGCTTCCTTTGGATTGTTGGTTGTCATCTATGAAATCGATTTTTACGCCTTTTGGCATTTCATTATAAGGACTACCATTTGATGGGGTAACTTTATCGAGGATAGGAGCGTAACCTTTAGCTTTTACTTTTGCAGAATCACTGTAAATCAATTCTACACCTAAAGTTCTGTCTTTTGTAAGACTAATCTTGGTATTAGATATTGAGCTGGCTTTTTTAAGGTCATCATCATTGCAGGCTGTTAATAATAGGGCCAACATACCTGCAATCCATAAATATTTCAAATAATCACCAGTCATTAATTTTCACAATTAGTCGAACTTAAAGCGTTGGAACCATCTGTCGTTTAACATAAAGCCTAAACGGAAATTAATGTAGTTCTCTTTAACCAATCCATTGGTTAATGAACCTCTTTTTCCTATTTCAGTACCAAAATTCATTTTGTAAAATGAAGAACGGCCATAAGAAGACGACAAAGGTAAACCTAAGCCCACTGTAATGGCCATTTGCTTAACATCGGTATTGTTGATTTGAACGTATGTTTTATCGTATGAAAATCCTAAGCGATAATCAACACGTTTAAAGTAGCCGTTGATTGCAGATACATCAGGTGTGAATTGTCCACCTACTGATACGCCATAAGTATCTGTAAGATTTTGATTGGTTCCGTCTAATCTGAAATCAGACCATTTACCTATACGATAATCTGCTCCAAATAACCATTTGTTTTCTTTGTAAATACTGAAACCAATATTGTGTAAAAGAGGTAGTTTCATATTAGAACTATTGTTTACCACATGATCTAATGTATCTAATGCACTTAACTCTTCGCCTACACTGTTTTTTAAATAAATGGTGTTAACAATGCTCGTTTTTGATTTTAAGCTGGATGGTGCCGAACCTGAATATCCAATAATTAATGAAGTTTTGTTGTTCAGTTTAAAGTCAAACTGTGCTCCATAACTATAAGTTAAGCCACCAATATTATTTTTATGCTGAGATCTTGAATTGAATGATCCGGCATCAGCATTTTCTGTTGAAGTGCTTTGTATCAGGTTGCCAAATAAATATTCTGCATTAGCCCCAATTCTAAAGTGATCTCCAAACTGAATACCATAACCTAAATATGCTTTAGACAAACCTCCTTCGCCAGCATAAATGTGATCAAATGATCTTCCGCCAATATTTACTGTGTTTTTAAAGTTATAACCAAGTTCTGAATAGGGTAAAAGGCCAAAACTTAAAGAAGATTTAGAAGTTACCGGGAATGCCATGGCTACATGGCTTAATGTAGAATTGAAGCTGCGCTCTGATAAGCTATTGCTCTTAAGGGTAGTAATATCGCCACTTAGGCCAATATCTAATGTAGTTAAACCAATACCTGCGTAAGAAGCCGGATTTCCGGTATTAATATTACTGATGTAGCTACTTCTGAATACGCCCGCAGAAATACCGCCCATTGAACGCTGTTGTGGCAGAGTTGTGCCATTTAAATTTCCTACACCAAATTTTGAATAAGGAGATTGTACAGTGATTTGTGCCAAGGCATTAGAACCCATTAAAAGCAATAATGCAAGCTTGATGTATTTTAGTTTATAACTCATTCTATAGTGTAATAACTTCGTTCAGTCCTTTAAGAACCCAATGGGGTTCTTGTATTATTTGGGGGGCAAATATGCTATTTTTTAACTGTTTAGTCAAAAAAACTGCATCACCACCGGTTAAAATTATCTTTAAATCAGGGTATTTATCATTATAATTGGTTATAAAACCAATAATCTCATTTACAGCGCCTTGTAATACTCCGTTTCTTATCGCATTAATTGTGTTATTGCCTTCAGGTATCATATCATCGTTTCCGTTCCATGTTATTAAAGGTAAACGACCGGTATAATGGTTTAAAGCCTTAAAACGCATATTGATCCCAAGACTAATGCTTCCTCCAAAGTATTCAGAGTCTTTGTTTAACAGGTCGTAAGTAATACATGTCCCTGCATCAATCATCAGGCAATTTGTTTTTGGCAAGAGCTGACTCGCTGCAATAACCTTAGCCCATCTGTCGAGACCTAAGGTCTGTCCAGATTGATAATAACTGTGAATATTGCCTTTAACAGAGGTGGTAAATTCTATATAATTTACTTTGTCCTGTAATAAATCAGCAACCTGAGTTATATCATTATTAACGCTTGAAACCGTAGCATTTGTTATTTCGTATTCTTTAATGAGTTGTAGCAATAACAAATCATCCAGTTGTTCTGATCTTTGATAAAAAACCATATTCTTTTTATCAAAAACGGCAATTTTAGTATAAGAATTGCCTATGTCAATTACCAGATTATGCATTAAGCATCTGTCTTATTAAATATTAAAAATCGAAATAATAAAGGCTAGAAACCTATTTTACTGCACAAAGCTATTAATCTTTGCTTAGTTTCAAGCTATCAATTTGTTAAAAAAGGTTAAACAAACAAAAAGTATTGGATGCAGATAATGAGTATAGCAAAGAGGCTTTCATAAATCCATCTTCTTTGTGCGCTAACGAAATAATAAGCAATGAGAACCGATCCTGTAGGTACACAAAGAATAAAATGACTGACAGTAACACCAGGTTTGGTATAAAAACTTATCAGGCTAACTAAAAACATGAAGAAGAGCATTTGAAAGGCTTTTCTTGTGCTGATAAAACTTCTGAAAAAATTTTCTCTGAGCTGCAGAGCAGCCATAATGATGATGATACTTACTGGAATTAATACCAGATAATCTTTATAATTGATTTGGAGAGAAGTAGGGAACTTATTGGTTAATGGCTGCCATATGGCTAAAAATCTATTGAGGCTGTCATTTAAATAATAAAAAACTGCGATGAAAAAGAAAATGGTAAGAAAGCCAATGATTCCGGATAACCATTCGCGCCAATTAAAAGGTCTGTACAATAACAGGCTTAACCAAAGCATGGCAAACAACACAATGAAAGGAAAATAAATTAGGGTACCAATAGCGATGATCATACCTACATCGAACATCAATCCCATTGCACTTGGCATCTTAGCCAGCTTTAAAAACTTATCAATAACTAAGAGAACCAGAAAATTACAGATAAGTGGCGGACTTAATACTAGAAACTGCAAGAATAAGCTTGATCCTGTAATATATATCAATGCCGGTATATAGGTAGGTTTAGGCATTAACGCATGATTGTTAATGATTCTGTTGAACCATAATGCCTGTATAAATACAATTATTGCAGCAAGCATAATGTTTACCAAAGGAGAAAAACTGCTTTCCGGTAATTTTAAAAAGAACTGAGTGTAGGGTTCTAAAAAATCAAAAGTTAGGGTTTCTGGCAGATCTAAGAAAATAGCAATACGCATGAACAGCGTATAAACTGCCAAAAACAATATATTAATAGGATTTAAATTTCTGAACTGATTAATCATGCCTGTTATACAAAGGCAAAGTAAATAAATTTATCTGGCAAATGTATTTACTGTGTGCTGAATTATCTGTGCAGTTTCATCCGGAAAATAGAATTGGTGATACTGAGGTTCTGTAACAAACTTTTGCAAAACCGGTAACCAATTGTGGTTACTACCCCATATTACAGGTATTCCGAGTTGTTTAAGTGCATACGCATTACATTGCTGCTCATACTGAAAACGCATAGGTGCAACTAATAATTTTTTACCTAGAAATAAAGCTTCAGAAGGGCCTTCAAAACCTCCGCCCGTAAATACGCCTTCACAACTTGCCATACTGAGGTTAAACTTTTCATTATTTACCGGTTCAACTATTACATTGGCATCAGTATAAGAAGTTTTGGTGTGTTTTGAAAAAACCTGCCAGTTAACCTGTGGTATCTGCTTTAATAATTTAACTAGGTTTTTATCATCTATGGCTGGCAGATAAACGGTATAATGACCCATATTTGAAGGCTTAAGATTTCTTATTTCACTTCTGATGACAGGAGTATAAATAAAATCGTCATAACGCTCAAAATGAAAACCAATATGATGGGTAGTAGGCGCGTACCTACTTAAAATAATCTTTCCCCAGTCAATAGTTTTAGGTCTTGGAACCTTTCTGGACTTAAATGCAGCCTGATGACTTAGTGAAACACTTTCAATTCCCTGTAATTTACAAGCCCATGCTGTTACAGGTTCAAAATCATTTATGATGAGATTGTAGTCTTTTAGAGGAATGGATTTCATGTCTTTTCTGAACTGGAAAAGATCCATGTTTTTCCATGTTTGATAATGGTTCACGCCACCTTTTTTCCCGAAAATAAAACTAAAACCATGTAATTTGTACTTTACTTCCTGTGTTAGCTGTACATCGGCTTGTGTTCCTGAGATCAGAATATCTAATTCGCCATGTTGCTGTAATAGAGGAACAATTTCACGAGCTCTGCTAATGTGCCCATTTCCGGTGCCTTGTATGGCATAAAGTATCTTCATCGAGCCCTAATATCACAAAAAATATATATCTAAGCAATTTCTAATTTAATCTTTTGAAGCAGCGTTTGCACATCTAACTTGCTTTGCAGATCCTCTCCATCTGAAAGTTGACCATATTCTACATCCTCTTCTTTTGTAAACTGTTTTGCATCGTATTTAAAAATACTCCAGGCTTGATCATTATACTCTAAAGCGGTTAGATTTTCAATCCAGTCGCCACTGTTGAGATAAAGCACTTCGCCACCATCTGTGTTGATCATCCGTTTTTCGGGTTGATGGATATGCCCGCAAACCACATAATGATAGCCACTATTAATGGCAAGGTCGGCCGCTGTTTGCTCAAAACTATTGATAAATTTTACCGCATCTTTAAATTTGGCCTTTATCTTTTTAGAGAAACTCATTTTTTCTTTTCCAAATAATTCCAAGCACCAGTTTACCATGCTGTTGAGTAAGATTAAACTATCATAACCAATAGCACCTAATTTTGCAAGCCATTTAGAATGTTGCATGGTGATATCGAAAATGTCACCATGAAAAAACCATGCTTTCTTACCGTCCAGCTCCAGAACAAGCTTATTCTGCAGGTAGAAAGATCCTAATTGCATATCGGCAAATTTCCTCAAAAGCTCATCATGATTACCAGTTAAATAATATACCGGAACACCTTCTACCACAAATTTCATGAGTTTTCTTAAGACTTTCATGTGGGTTTCGGGCCAGTAACGTTTGCTGAATTGCCAGATATCAATAATATCCCCGTTTAAGATAATGGTTTGGGGTTGGATACTTTTTAAATATTTGAGGAGTTCTTTTGCCCTGCACCCATAAGTGCCTAAATGCACATCAGAAATGACTACGATTTCTACTTTACGTTTTTCCATAGAGATATATGTTTAAAAGCTTAAACTCCTTCTGTATTTAAACACAGAAGAGATTTACAACAACAAACCATTAATCATCTTCCTCGCTAAGCGTAAGCTCAAATGGGCTAAAGTAAAACGCAACAATTACGATTACACAAATAATTACAAATAACTCTGGCATTTAATCTTTTTTTTTGCAAAGTTGTACTTTGCAGATTAACAGACTGTTAAGTGTTTATTATGTTTTTGCTTGGTTAAAAGTCTAGGTAACAAAAAAGGTTTGGGTATAACCCAAACCTTTTTATAAAAATTATAATTCTTTTTATTTTTTCTTTTTGTTTTCTGTGTAGAGGGCCAAGCCTAAGAAACCTACCAGTAATACAGAGCCGGCAAGTGAAATTTTTTCGCCGGTATAATAAGAAACCGGTTCAAATTTGAATTCTACTTTATGGTTTCCGGCTTCTAATTGGGCAGCTCTTAAAACATAGTCTGCTCTGAAATACGGCTTTTTAACTCCGTCAATGTACATATTCCAGCCTTTATCATAATATATCTCAGAGAAAACAGCAACTACATCTCTTGGTGCGCTGTAACTGTATTCAATATGATCAGGATGGTATTTTTCCATTTTAATAAAGGCACTTGGATCAGCACCTAAACGGGTAGTATCAATATATTTTTTGAAGCTTTGGTCAACAATGGCTTCGTTTTTAGGATCGAAACTGCTGATGGCTTTCATTTCCTCATCAGAATTTTTAACAAACTGAACGCTTTTTACAATCCAGGCATTACCCAATGCAGAACTGTTTCTAGACAGTTTATATGATCCGTTCTGTGGATCGCGAGTAATAAAGTATTTAGCATTTAACATGTCTAATACATCCTGATTAACGCTTTTTGTTAGTTGATTTTGTATCAGCTCGTCATATCTTTTCAGTTTCGCTGCATGATAGCCTCCAATAGTTTTGTGGAATGCTGTTGCGCTTGCATCGGAGAAAGTATTAATAGTTTGATCATAAACCCTGAAATTAGGGTCCTTATCTGCTATAATGAAATTATCTACATCTCTTTGCTGAAAATAATTATTCAACGCAGCTTTGCTTTCAAAGTTATTGTTGTTAAGATAGTTTCTGTCTACCTGCCACATATCAGCAAGAATAGCAAGAGCCAATAACCCGAAGGCCAATTGCATATTCATTTTTTTGTTGATAAAGGCCCAAACTAGTCCAAATGCTATGGCAATGAAAATTAAAGAACGGAAAGCGTCTGCTCTTGCAATAGCAATACGGTCTTGTACCAGCGCATCACCTATTTTATGTGCAAGGGTTGAGTTGTTTTGCAACATTTGGGTTAAGGCCTGGATAATTTCATTGTGGTTACTTGTTTTAAAACTAAAGAATAAGGTGGGTACTAAAGCTACGATCAAAGCAAAACCGCCAGTAATAGCAGCAGACCATGTAAGCTTTTTCGTGAGTTCTTTAGCGCTTAATGTGCTGTTTTGTGCTTCTCTCAAAGCTAGAATGGCCAATACAGGAAACATTAAGCCTACAACCGCAAGAATAGATTCTACTGCCCTGAATTTATTATATAAAGGGAAATAATCAAAAAACAGATCGGAAACGAAAGGAAAGTTTTTGCCAAATGATAAAAGAATGAATAAAATTGAAGTGGCTACTATCCACCATTTTAAAGGGCTTTTAACAATGAATAAACCAAATACAAACAGGAAGCAAATAATAGCACCAAAATAATATCCCCCCTGAGTTCCTGGCTTTTCGCCCCAATATTGCTGCATGTTTAATCCTTGTGCAAGTTGCTGGATAGCTTGTACAGTCTGATTGGGATCTCCACCGGTAACTTCGGCAATAGATTTATACATATGGCTTTCAGGTTTAACCAGCTCATCGATACTTGTTGCACCGCCATATAAATGCGGTATTAAGAATGTAAAACTTTCTCCAACACCCTGACTCCAGTTATAAGCATATTCTTTGCTCATACCTTTGTTCTTTTCAGAATTCATGCTGGTAAGATTAGACTTACCTCTATTGGTTTCAGCCGCATATTCTGAAGTAGTCCAAAGTAAGCTGGCGTTAATCATAACAGCTAAAATAACAGCTCCGGCCAGATAAGCTACAGATTTTCCAAAAGCGGGTAATTGTTTGTTTTTATAGGCATTATATACTTCAACAATGATTAAGATTAAAACACACAAGAACAAATAATAGGTCATTTGTACGTGATTAGCCCTGAGTTCTAAGGCCAGAAACAAGGCTGTTAAACTTGCACCCAGTAAATAACGCCCCCTTAGGGTCATAAATATACCAGCCAGTATAGGTGCAAAAAAGCCAATAGCTAAAGCTTTATTGCTGTGCCCAGCGGCAATTAAAACAAAATTGTATGTGGTAAATGCAAAAGCAATGGCTCCTGCGGCAGCCAGCCAGGGGTTTACCTTTAAGGTAATGAATAAAAAATATGCACCAACAAGTAACAATAATACAGTTCCTACAGGATTAGGTAAGGCTTTAGTAATTAACGCTATGCCATAGGTTGCCCCATTATAAGCATATTGTACCCAGATCTGATAAGTGGGCATACCGCCAAACATCTGGTTAGTCCAAAGAGGGCCTTTGCCTTCTTTTCCCTTGTACTCCATGATTTCTTTCTGCATTGCTTTAGATTGCAATACATCGTTTTGTATAGGTGCTTTGCCTTGTAGCACCGGACTGAAATAAATAAAGCAGATAACTACAAATGCAGCAATAATGGCTAAATGAATGCCATTTTTATTAAACCAATTATTCATTAAAGGTATATTAAAATTAAACTCAGCCCAAAAATAGAAATTTGAACGAGATTAAAAAGTAAACTCAACGCTTTAATATAAAAATTGATGCTCCCGAATGGTAAAACTGTTATGCTTAAAAAAGAAAATTAAAAATGGAGAAAAGAAAACTATTTAACATCCTCATACTCTACAAATTCACCTAATTTGTCTGAGTTACCTTTTTTCTTTTTTTGAGGAACAAAGTCTATCGAAATTGAGCCCTCAGGTCTTCTTGGTTTTTGGTAGCTATTTCCTGTGCTGGGATTTTGCATATTGCTAAACGCATTTCTGATTACTGCTGGAAAAATTAAACGCACTAAAACCCTGATTACCCATAAGATAATAATCGCAACTATAAGAAAAATTAACATGTACTTCATTTAAATAACGATTGTTACAAATATAGACGGATAATTTAATTTTTTGTTACCATTAAAAGGTTTCATTGCATTATAATTACAAAGTAGAGGATTGAATGCAGAACATAATTGCACAAAAAAAATACACTTTTTCTTGTGTAGGTTTAAGATAAAAATCTTAAATTTATACTTCCGAGGCAAGGAAGTATTTTGTAAAAAAGCCGGTGTATTTTACACCGGCTTTTTTACTTTTATTGAGCTGTTGTTATGACAACCGCACCATTTTTGCCTTTTTCTCCAAGCTCTTTAGTGGCCTGAGCGGCTTGTAAGAACTGGATATTATTAACCTTGTTTGGACTAAGCTCAAGTACATTATTCATATTTGATTGAACTTTGTTGATCATAATGAGTGGAGCTCCGCTTGAGAAAGCCTTAATAATCATGGTAGCAATATCTTTACCTGGTTTTGATGGCAAAGATGAGCTGTTGTTAAGTGTGAACCTGATCGGGATATTGTATTTGGTTCTTACAGGTTTTTGTTCAATCTGGCCAGGGTTCCATTTTTTTGAAAGCTTTAATACACGTACGGCTTCTTCATCGGTACCATTACCCAAACCTTTTTCTACTTTAATATCTGTAAGTGATCCGTCTTTCTCTACAACGAAAGATAGAAAGACATTTCCTTGTGTTTTGTTTTGCAAAGCTGCTTCCGGGTATTTTATATTCTTGCCTAAGAAATCATAGAACTTTGCAATACCCCCGGGAAAAGAAGGCGGGGTTTCCATTGATACGAAATTGTAAACCTTGTCTTGTTCATTTTGACCTTGTGCTTTTGCGAAAAAACAGAGCAAAGAAAGTCCTGTTGCAATAAATGCAATGTTAAATTTTTTCATGATAATTAATTTTTAAGAGTTAGTGAAGTAGTATGAGTTAAGTGTAAATTTTATAGGGATATTATACTTCGTTCTTACCGGTTTTTGGTTAATCTGACCTGGATTCCATCTTCTTGAAAGTTTCAATACCCTGATGGCTTCTTCATCTGTTCCATAACCTAATTTTCGTTCTACTTTGAGATCGGTTAAAGAACCATCTTTCTCAACAACAAAGGAGATGAAAACGTTTCCTTGTATGTTATTTTCTGCAGCCTCCTTAGGGTAACTAATGTTCTTACTTAAGAAATCATAAAACTTTTCAATACCTCCCGGAAAAGAGGGAGGGTTTTCCATGGATACAAAACTGTATACAGGTTCAGGAACATCCTGTTCAGGAGCTAAAATAACAACCTCAGGAAGCATGGTTGTATTCTTGTCTGGTTTAACAATAGGTGGCGGGAATTTTACTGCGGGGCTCTTGATAAATTTAAATTTTACAGGAATAATATACTGGCCACCTTTTAATTTATTCGGGATATTATTCAGTGCGTTTACAATTTCTAATTGCAGATCTTCGGGAGCACTGCCCGTGTTAACATGAACAATTTTGTTATCGGCAACTTTGAATCTTACTAACATATAGGCTTCTTCGGCCTTGTTGAGCGAAGTAACCGGATACTTCAAGTTCTTGCTTAATTCATTGTAAAATGAAGAGAGATCTTCTGATGAATTTTTAATTGATGCTTTTGGATACTCAGCTATGGTTACTTTTTCTGAGGGAGTTGTAGGAGGAATAACTTTAGTTAATACATCTTCTACTTCAGCCAATTGCAGTTTATCAGTTAGTGCATTAATCTGAGGATTATTTTTAAACCTGGCCGATGATAACATTAATGCAAAAGCTAAGGCAGGTACAGCTAATCCGTATTTTAAAACAGCTACTTTCGCAGAAGGCTGCTTATATAACATGGTTATTCTTTTCTTTACCATTGATTTCTTTAAGAAACCATGTGCAATAGAATTATTATTTAACCCAAAAGCCTGGCTAAGCAATAGCATAGCATAAGCTTCATTATCGCCATGTATTTTAGCGGCTTCTTTATCAGCTAAATATTCATGCAGTTCTTTAATTGCATGTTTATAGGCATATATTACCGGATTAAACCAGGTAATGATGGCAATTATTTCGAATAAAAGCACATCTACAGTATGAAACTGTTTAATATGCACATCTTCATGATGATTAATGGTTTTGCTATGTGGAAGATTTTCGTCCACAGCTTTTCTGCCTAAAAACGAAAATGCAGAACCATTCTTAAGGTCCTTGAAAAGTTTACTTACTGCAAAAATCTGCCAGACTAATTTGATCAGGCAAAACACGATACCTAAAAGATAGATGCCCACAATATAAGCCCACCAGTTGATTTTACGCTGCTCTACTGCATTTGCGTTACTGGTTTCTATTATAAATTGATTAAACTGGTTAACGCTGTGCGATATATGATGTGTTACAGGTTGCTGGGTAAACCAATCAAAATGAATAAATGGAATACATAGCGATAAGATACCTGCAGCAATCAAAAATACTCTGTTTAAAATAAAATAAGTTTCTTTAGCCAACAGCGTTCTGTAAAGCAAGTAAAACACAACCAGATAAATATTTATCTGCAATAAGTAAAGTGACCAATTCATTTAGGCTTATTCTTAAATTTGTTGATTAGCTTTAAAATTTCATCTACATCATTTACATCCAGTTTTTCTTCTTTTACAAAGAAAGAGAACATACTTTCTACCGAATTTTCAAAGTAATTACCCAATAATTTCTCTGTGGCATGACGTTTATATTCTTCTTTTGATATAAGCGGATGATATTGATGTGCTTTACCAAAAGCAGTATGATCTACAAATCCTTTTGTTTCCAAAATCCTTACAATAGTAGAAACCGTATTGTAAGCTGGTTTAGGTTCTGGCAGTAAATCAATCATGTCTTTCACAAAAGCACTTTCTAGTTGCCATAGCACCTGCATAATTTGCTCTTCGGCTTTTGTTAAATCTTTAATCTCCATTTTTATTTCAAATTATATAACAGCTGTAAATATTAACCCTAATATAAAACTAAATATTTAGTTTAAAAAATATTTTTATATTTTTTTGTTATTATTGAATGAAGTAAAAATTTAACATAATGAAAATAGCTTTTCATGGGGCTGCCAGGAATGTTACCGGTTCTAAGCATCTGATAACTTTAGATAATGGGCAGAAAATATTATTGGATTGTGGCATGTTTCAAGGCATGGGGCATGAAACAGAAGAACTAAATGAAAGTTTTGGTTTTAACCCCGCAGAAGTAAATGTGCTGGTGCTTTCTCACGCACATATTGATCATTGCGGTTTAATACCCCGTTTAGTGGCACAAGGTTTTAAAGGAAAGATTTTTTGTACGCCGGCCACCAGCGAACTGAGTAAGATATTACTGCTTGATTCTGCCAAGATCCAAGCAGGAGATTTGAAATATAAGAATAAGAAATTGCTTAAAAGAGGCTTACCTTTAGAGCAACCTTTATATGATGAGCAGGACGTATTATATGCGATGAGTTTCTTTGAAAAAGTGCCTTATGATACAGAAACTGAAATATTGTCTGGTGTTAGCGTAAGATTTCTCGATGCAGGTCACATTATTGGAAGCGCATCAGTACATTTAACGATACAGAACGAGAGTAAATCTACCAAGCTTTCTTTTAGTGGTGACGTAGGCCAATATGGAGATATGCTATTACGCCCGCCACAAGCTTTTGCACAGGCTGATTATATTTTATTGGAATCTACTTATGGCGATAAGTTGCATGAAGATGCACAACCTACAGATAAAGCTTTATTGGAAGTGGTACTGAAAACCTGTGTAGAGAAAAAAGGAAAGCTCATTATACCGGCATTTAGTGTAGGCCGCACTCAGGAAATCTTATTTGTGCTGAATAATCTGAGCCTTGAAGGCAAACTGCCACATGTAAAGGTATTTGTGGATAGCCCACTATCAGCAAAGGCGACAAGTATTGTAGAAAATCACAGAGAGGGTTATAGTGACGAAGTATTGGATGTTTTAAAAGTAGATGATAATCCTTTTGAATTTCCGGGTTTAACTTATATAGATGATGTAGAAGATTCAAAAGCCCTGAATTATCTTGAGGAGCCTTGTATTATTATTTCTGCTTCGGGTATGGCCGAGGCTGGAAGAGTAAAACATCATATTAAAAATAATATAGGAGATCATAAGAATACCATTTTAATGGTGGGTTATTGTGAGCCAAACTCTTTAGGAGGAAGATTAAAGAACGGGGCAACGCAGGTAAGCATATACGGTGAACTTTTTAACGTGGTTGCTGAGGTTGCCAGTATTCAGTCTATGAGTGCGCATGGCGATTACCAGGATCTTTTAAAATTTATCTCAAACCAGGACCCCTCTAGAGTTAAAACATTGTTTTTGGTTCATGGAGAATATGAAGTGCAACAGATATTCAGGCAAAAACTATTGGCTGTAGGGTACAAAAATGTAGAAATACCCGCTCGTCATCAGGAATTTGATATTTACTAAATACTAATCAGGCCATTTTTAATTGCATATACCACCAGACCTGTTCTTGATTTGATATTAAGTTTGGCAAACAGAGCTTCTCTGTAATTATCTACGGTTCGTGGGCTTACACCCATTTTATCGGCAATTTCTTTGTAAGTAAGTTCTGAGCTGCAAAACTGTAAGAAAGCCAATTCCTTTTCTGTAAAATGAGGGGTTAGTTTGTCGTTCTTGAGTGAAGTAAGGAGCCTGCCAGAAACCAGCTCATTCACATAGAACCCTTTTTCAACCATTGTTACTATGGCTAAATGTAGGTCAACAGGTTTTGATTCTTTAACCAGATAACCGCCTGCACCTGCTTTTAGCATGCCAATAATCTCTTTTTCATTATCAAACATGCTTAATGCTAAAACCAGTATATGGGGATAATTGTTTTTAATCCATTTTGTGGTTTCATATCCATCCATTAGCGGCATATTGATATCCATTAAAACCAGTTGTACATGAGAATGGAATTTTATTTTATCCTGAAAGTCTATGCCGTTTTCGGCTTCAAAAGAAATAGAAATATCATCAAATTCGTTAAGCAGGCTGGCTAAACCCGATCTAAATAAAGTATGGTCATCTACAACTGCTATTGAAATTTTTTTATCAGACATGAAATTAAGGATAAAGTAGTTTTATATGAATAGAAGTACCCTGATTAACAGCAGAGTTGATATTTAATGTCCCCTGCACCATTTCCACACGCTTGCGTATAGAGCTTAGGCCTAAGCCATTGTATCCGGTCTGGTTAACATCAAAGCCTATACCATCATCTGTTATAATTATATCAAGGTGGTTTTCTATTAATTGTATGTTTACGGTTATATGATTTGCGTTTGAGTGCTTAATAATGTTATTAAAGATTTCCTGTACAAGTCTTAGAAGAATCAGGTCTTTTTGTGGAGAAGCAAAATTGATCTCCAAAAGCTGATTGCTAATGATTAACTGATAGCGACCTGTTTTTTCTATATGATTAAATTCTTGCTGTAAGGCAGACCCTAAACCCATCATCAATATGTTTTCGGCCTGCATCAATTTAGCCAGTGCTCTGAGTTCTCTGATTGAATTGTTAATCAACTCTATTGAGTTATTTATTTTTTGCCTGGCTTTTTCAGTATGTTCAATATTGATGGAATTCAGGTTTAACGCAGTTAAACTAAGCAGCTGACCAATATTATCATGTAGATCAGCTGCTATGGTTTGCATGGTTTGTTCCTGTACTTCTATACGGGTTTTTAAAACTTCAGCTTCAAATTTTTGGTTTAATGTTACCTTTTCTTCTTCGTGAACTCTTTTCTTGCGTAAATACTCCTTAATATAAATAAGTAGAAAAACCGGTGCAATTAAGAATACACAGGTAGCTAATATGATGATGTTAACAATTTCTGATGACGAGAACTGCATATAAATGAATAAGACCAAATACCATAAAGTATAGCATTTAAAGTTAGCATAATATAGACTAAAATTTCATATGCAAACGGCTTATTGCTAAAAATTACGTTCATGAACAAATTATAAACTGTGCTGCCAAAATAGAAAAATAACACGGCTGCCACCCACCAAAAACCAAAACTGTTTCTTATAGATATGATCTTATCGCTTTTCATTAAATTGTAATAATAATATAAACATAGAAATACAATCAATACCGATGCTACCATAATTGCAGTAGTTTGGAATTTAAAAGCACCACGGGTAAATACTCCATATAGATATACTGCTATAAAGACAAAATAGGCGGAGATATACAGAGGTCTGGCGTTCTTTTTAAATGGTTTTATAAAATGGTATAAACCGAAACTCACATACAGAACCTCAAATAAAATATAAATGTTATAAATCCACACATTGGATTTGTTCGTGTATAACTTCCACATGAAACCCGATATTTCTGTGACACATACCAGACCTAGATATAGCTTTGTAAAAAGCGCAAATTTATCATTATTACCCTTTAAAAAGTATAATGCCATAGCAAAACATATGAATTCAAGAAGAAGGTTTACTTCAGACATTATTCAAAAGGGCAAAGAGGTTTGTTTTCTTCTGTATAAATTTCGCTATCGCAGTCACATCCTTTGTCAGGAGGACATAGCATTCCTCTGTTTTGAGGAGACATTTTTATAATACCACCGTTGTTAAATAATTTATCTTCAGAAAAATAATCGATATGCTTTTCGGGTATATCAATGTCTTTATGTGTTGATACAAATACCACAGTATTTCTATTGGTGTATTCAGGGTATTCAGCCGGAGGGTTTTCACCATAATTGGCAAAATAAATACGTACTCCGTCTGTTTCTTTGCCAGGACTTATAGCTGCAGTTGTTCTCTGTTCTTCATTTAATCTGATTACCATTTCATTGAGCTGTTCTAAACTAAACCAAACAGCTATTGTATTGGCATAATTGCCGTTAACATCTTTTTCCTGTTTAGTAAGGAAATTGTTTACCATCGTTTTGGCCTCGTCAAATGGTATTCCGTCTGCGGTTAATCTCTTCATTGTTTTAAGTAATAATTAGTGGTTTTAAATATATATAAAGATTTGCTAAAAGTGCTTAAAGGATGTAATGCACACAAGGGTTTAATTGCTGTATGCAATACCGTAAAAATACCTTTTTGCTTAAGGTGTTTTGTTGAAAAACGCTTATTCTTTTAAGTGATAGCTTTGTTAAACTTAACAGGCAAATTAGGATGATGTCAAAATTATAAACTGCTCATCAGTTAAAAGCTGTATCTATTTCTAACTAAATGTATATGTATAAGAATATTCTTCAATCTTTAGAAGAAAGTACAAAAGTACTCAAGAGCAGCCTATTAAATGTTAGCTGGCTGGCTCATAAACAGGAAACCGGTTGCAATGAACCCGAGTTGAATATTTACATTGCAGATCAGCAAAAAGCCACTATTAGCCTGGAAGTTGAAATAGAAGAACTGACTTTTTACATTAAACGCTTCAAAGATATTGTTAATGAAAATATTGAACTGAAAAAGTGTACGAGTAAATTCAACACTTTAACAAAAATGGAAAAATTAGTGCTCTCATATCTACTACAAGGATATAGCTCTCGTAAAATTGCCGATCGGTTATTTTTATCTTATCACACTATTTTTACCCATAGAAAGAATCTGAGACAGAAGTTAAAGTATAATTCGTTAGCAGAAATTATGCATTATAAGATTTTTTTCTCTTAACCTGTGTTAAACATTAGTTGGTTGTGCAAAAAAAAGAGGCTGGTATTAACCAGCCTCTTCGCTTTTATTGTCTTGCAGGTGCCGGTTTAGGCATTTCCTTGCGAGGTATTTTTTGTGCTCTTTCTGATGTGTGATAAACAAAAGATGCTACAATGGTTGCTGATTTTTTAAGATCATCTTCAACTAAGCGATCATAAGTATCCTGATTTGAGTGGTGGGTTCGGGTGTTGTAGTCCATAGGATCCTGAATAAACTGGAAACCAGGTAATCCAACTGCATCAAAAGCTAAGTGGTCTGTACCACCTGTGTTGCCAATGGTTATGGTTTTTGCACCTAAGTCTTCAAACGGATTTAACCAAGATTGGAAGATATCTTTTACAGCGGCATTTCCTTGTAAATATACTCCTCTAATAGTACCTGTTCCGTTATCTAAGTTATAGTAAGCGCTTAGTTTTTCATGCTCAGGTTTTACAGCCATGGTTGCAGGATCTGCAAAATGTTGTTTAACATATCCTCTTGAACCAAATAAACCCTGTTCCTCAGAACTCCATAATGCAATTCTGATGGTGCGTTTAGGTTTAAAATCAATAGCTTTTAAAATACGCATAGCTTCGATCATTACAGTAGAGCCGGCAGCATTATCTGTAGCGCCAGTACCTGCATGCCATGAATCAAAGTGACCGCCTATCATTACAATCTCACTTTTCAATTTAGGATCTGTACCTGGAATTTCACCAACTACATTATAACCTTTAGGGTCATCATTATAGAAAGAAGTTTTTATATCAGCTTCAATTTCAACTTTTTCACCACCACGTAATAATCTTAAAACGTGTAAGTAATCTTCGGCAGAGATTTCAAGTTCAGGAGAAACGGGTTTAGCATCTAAAGCATATGATGCCCCGTTGCTGGTAAAAAACGTACCATAGCTACCACGTGCATAAGTTAAGATTAGGCCTACATTTTCTTGTAGCAATGCTTCGTTAATGGCAGCTCTGTTCTGACGCATTCTCATCATCATAGCCATTTGGTTGTTTCCCGATCTCTGAGGACGATTTCCCTGTCCTTCAGCTGCAGGTTGCTGAGCAGCCATTTCGGCTAATTTTTCGTCTGTATAACGTACTACATCAGGAGTGTAGGAGTTTTTTAAAGGTTGGATGGCAACAGACTCAATCATAACAATTTTGCCAGCCAGTTTGCCTTTATATTTGTTTAAATCAGTTACCGTATCAGCTTTGATTAAGATAACTTCAGATTTGATAGGCCCATTTGTGCCTGGTGTCCATGCTTTAGGATAACCAATAATAGGACGGTAAAAAGGTTTGGTGGTTGCAGCATAGTATTTGTCAACCTGCCATCCTTTACCAAAATCTCCCCAAGCTTCTAAATGCACATTTTTTAAGCCAATTTCATTGAAATATTTTACAGCCCAGTCTTGCGCTCTTTTTAAGCCCGGCGAATTTGACAAACGTGGACCTGCAACATCTGTAATCTTATAAGCAATTTCCATTGCTTTTGATTTTTCTAGCCCTTCTGTTCTGATCTTCTGAACAGCAGCGTTGTTCACAGGCTCTTGTGCCAAAGCAGCAAAACAAGCAACAAAAGCCAGTGTGGTGGTAGTCGTAAATTTTTTGAACATATAATTAGTTTTTGGTTTTAGCTAATTCAGCTAATTTAATTTTTAATGTGAATTTACATTTTATGTAAGCTTGTTTTAACTATCTATTCAGAATTTTACAGTTTTTATGATGCAGTAAATAACCTATCATTTAACTTTAAGAAAAACCATGTCATGAAGAATAGAAGAATATCAATAGTACTATTTGCACTTTTTGTCCTTATTTTTAATGCAAAGGCACAGACTACCCAAAATAAAGACCCTCAGATTGTACAAATGGTAGAGGAAGTTTCTAATCAGAATCTTGAGAGCTTAGTTAGAAAACTGGTGTCTTTCAATACCCGTCATACGCTAAGCGATACCTTAAACAAAACAACAGGCATAGGTTCTGCCCGAAACTGGATTAAAACAGAGTTTGAGCGATATGCTAAAAATAGCGGAGGAAGATTAAAGGTTAGTTTTGATAGTTTTGTACAACCTGCAGACGGAAGACGTGTGAGCCAGGAAACGGTACTAAAAAATGTAATGGCTGTTTTACCAGGAACAGATACAACAGATAAACGTCTGATCATGATTTCGGGACATTATGACTCGAGGGTTACTGATGTAATGAACATTAAAGACTTTGCACCTGGTGCAAATGACGATGCCTCAGGAGTGGCAGCGGTTTTAGAAAGCTGCCGCGTTTTAAGTAAATACCAATTTAATGCAACCTTGGTTTTCATTGCTTTTGTAGGTGAAGAACAAGGGCTATATGGTGCTACTCATTTAGCTAAAAAAGCAAAGGATGAAGGATGGAAAGTTCATCTTTTATTGAACAATGATATTGTAGGTAATTCTTACAGCTCTGAAACCAATATACGAGATAACAGGAGCGTAAGGATTTTTAGTGAGGGTGTGTCACCGGCAGAAACCAAAGAACAGGCTGCATTGAGATATTCTACCGGATATGATAATGACGGTACAGCAAGACAAGCTGCCAGATACATTAAGGAAATAGCTGAACGTTATGTGGATCAATTAGATGTAAAACTGATTTATAGAAGAGATCGGTTTTTGCGTGGGGGGGATCATACTCCTTTTTCTGCACAGGGCTTTACTGCAGTAAGAGTTACCGAAATGAATGAGGATTTTGATAAACAACACCAGAATGTGAGGGTTGAGAATGGAAAGCAATATGGAGATTTACCTGAATTTTTGGATTATATTTATTTGCAGAAAGTTACACGTTTAAACTTATCGACAATGGCAAATCTAGCTTTGTCTGTACAGGAGCCTGAAAATGTAAAAATTATAACAGGTGGTTTAACCAATAAAACCCAGTTAAAATGGGATAAACCTAAAGGAAAAGAACCTTTTGGCTACTATGTGCTCATGAGGGAAACCACCAACCCTGTTTGGGAAAGAAAAATCTTTGTAAAAGGTAATGAAGCCTTATTAGGCTACTCTAAAGATAATTACCTATTTGGTGTTCAAAGCGTAGATAATGGAGGGCATGAAAGCCTTATTATGATACCTAAGCCTGCAAATAAGTAGTTTTGCAGGCTTAGGTAAATAGAAATTATTTTATATTCTTTTTGGTTAAGATGAAATAACCGATAATAAATAGCAATACACCATAAGCTATACTAATATAAATATCATTGCTGAATATCTGGAAATCTTCGGGGTTGCTACCCTTGGGTTTTGCTGAGCGTAATGTAATTGTAGGTATGGCATATGCGATATATTGTGCATATTTCCATTGTACATTAGCCGTAATGATGCCCATAATGGTTCCTACAAAACCAATACCCATCGGCTTTAGAAAATCTGACCAGATTAAGCTTAAAATAAACTGGATAGACAATATACCTAAGGATGAAAAGAAAAGACGGGTGTAAAATTTAGAAAGAATAATACTTGGGTTATAGTCTTTAAAAGTGTATTCAGGTATTAGGCTCTGTAATAAATATCCCGATAGATAAGTAATGCCGAAGAACAGGAGCAGACAGATAAAAATGAGCAGAACTGCATAAGCATATTTGGCTGCATAGATTGAGAACTTATTTAAAGGTTGGGAAAACAGCGTTTTCCAGGTATCATTCTTATGCTCAATGTTATTTATGGAGAAAGCCATAAAGATTACATAAAATGGCAAGATCAGCAAACCCATGATATTCAGTGAAGCACCACTAAACTGAGCCCATAATATCATGCCCGGATAGTTGGACTTTAAGATTTTTTCGGCATTGAAATAAAAACCTAATGTAATTGAACCACAAATTAAGACAGGAAGTATAATGGCAGCCCAAAAGGCTAAAGTCTTGCGTGATTTATAAAACTCAGAAAGAAGTGCGATGTAAAACTGCTTCATAAACGGTTAATTTTTTGAGGTAATATCTAAAAATAAATTCTCGAGGTCTTTATTCTCCGTTCCTATACCATAAACATCTATGCCATTGGTTACAAGTAAGGCATTGATTTGAGCAATATTTGTTTTGTCCTGGTAAGTAAGATAAATGCTGCCAGTATCTTTACGTAAAATCTCTATACCTTTTTGAGCTAAGATCTGGATGGAAAGATTATTGTTATTGGTTTCTATTTTAAGAGCAGGTTTATTAAGATTACGCAGTTCACTTACTTCTCCCTGAAAAAGTAAGGCGCCCTTATTGATGATACCAATATGAGTAGCTGTTTTTTCAATTTCGGCAAGTAAATGGCTCGATACTAGAATAGTTTTCTGGTGCTTTTCGGCCAGCTCTATCATTAAATTCCTGATCTCAATAATTCCGTTAGGATCTAATCCGTTAGTAGGTTCATCTAACAGCAGCAGATCTGGGTCTGATAATAATGCCAGTGCAATACCCAAGCGTTGTTTCATTCCTAAAGAGTATTTACCAGCTTTTTTATTTGCTGCATCGTTTAGCCCTACAAGCTTTAAAAGCTCATCACATTTTGATTTGCGAATGCCTAAAAGCAATGCTCTGTTACGTAAATTTTCTTTACCGGTTAAATGTCCGTAAATAGCGGGCTGTTCTACCAGAGAACCCATTTTTTTCAGACATTCTATACGGTGCGTATTAATGTCTTTGCCAAAAATAAATACCGTATCATTAGGTGTACGTAACAGGTTGAGCAAAATCTTTATGGTTGTGGTTTTACCCGCACCATTTGGGCCTAAAAACCCGTAAATGCTTCCTTTAGGTACATTTAAGTTTAAATCTTTAATAATGACCTGGCTGCCAAAATTGTAACTGAGGTCAACGGTTTGTATGGCAAAGTTGTTCATTATTTTAAAAGAGATGAAGCTATTTTAACCACTGTTTTTGCAGGTGTATTTGTTTTTACTACTATATCAGTATCCTGATTATCGTTTGCAGAGTTTAGGGTAATGCCTAAAAGCATAACCATAATTACCGGAAATAACAGTAATAAAAAAGGCGAAACGTTTGATAATCTTTTCATGGCTTTATTTGCTTTGGTAAAAAATTGTTTTTGTTTTACATAACAAAGAGAATAATTAAAAAAATGCTGCAAAAATGTTTTAGACCAAGCGTAAAAAATTATAGATAAATGCCCATTATTGGTACTTTTACTGATAATTGAATGATAGAGCCTTTTGGTAGAAAAAAAATGCCAGTTGGTCGAAAGCATAAGAAAAATATAGGTTAAAAGGTTAGCTTAGTAAGCATTCGTTTTTATATGTTATGACAGAAAATAGCAAGGCATCAATTGTATTGAACTGCATTTATTGGGGAATCA
Source organism: Pedobacter montanisoli (assembly GCF_022809115.1). Classification (GTDB taxonomy): domain Bacteria; phylum Bacteroidota; class Bacteroidia; order Sphingobacteriales; family Sphingobacteriaceae; genus Pedobacter; species Pedobacter montanisoli. The sequence continues at coordinate 1,099,666 of NZ_JALGBH010000001.1, forward strand.
TCTCTCTTATTATTGCTTTACTTATATTTTTTTCACCAAAAGACCACTCGCTTAAAGATTATCTGATCAGTATAGGTATATATGGATTATTGAACATATCGATGTTCTATATCAATTATATTTATCTGATGCCCGAATTGATCATCAAGCGTAAACGTTATTGGGTTTACTTTATTTGTTTTGTGGTATTGCTAGGTGTTGTTACTTTGATTAAAGCTGTGGTTGCGGTACTTAATCCCGAGGAAATCCTGCAATATACCAGACAAGGCAAAACAGAAACTTTATCTATTACTACTTATGTAGTTAATAGCATATTTAGTGGTGGGTTCTTTCTGGTTTCGTCCTGTATCATCAAATTTGCTACAGACTGGTTCTCTAATATGCGCATCAGGCGTAATTTAGAAACAGAAAAAAAAGATATGGAACTGCAGTTTTTAAAATCGCAGTTAAACCCGCATTTCTTGTTTAACTCTCTAAATAATATTTATTCGTTGGCTTACCAAAAATCTGATAAGACAGCAGACGCTATCCTCAAGCTTTCAGAAATTATGCGGTATATGATTTATGAAAGTAACGACAGTTGGGTAAGTTTAAATAAAGAGGTAGAGTATGTGCAAAGCTTTGTTGATCTGCAAAGATTGCGGTTTAAAGATGGAGCGGCTGTAGAAGTTACCATACATGGCGAAATTGACGGACAAAAGATCGTGCCATTAATTTTGATTTCTTTCGTTGAAAATGCCTTTAAACATGGGGTGGCAAATGACCATAGCGACCCGATAAGAATAAATATTGTTGCTAATCAAAAAATTCTTCATTTTAGCGTAACCAATAAAAAAAGTAAAGCCAATAAAGATGCCATAGGCGGTGTTGGCTTAAATAACGTAGAACGTAGGCTGCAACTGTTATATCCTGACCGGTATAAACTAAATATTGTAAATACGGCTACACATTATACAACAGAACTTATGCTTGATCTATGATTTTAAAATGCATTGCGGTTGATGATGAGCCTTTGGCGCTCGATATTTTAGAGGACTATATTTCTAAAGTACCTTTCTTAAAGCTGGTAAAACGTACCGAAAATGCTATTGAAGCATTACAAGTTGTAAATGAAGGTGGTATAGACCTTGTTTTTTTAGATATTCAGATGCCTGAGCTTACAGGTATACAGTTTTTAAAGATAGCAGGTAATAAGGCAGATTATATTTTAACAACAGCTTACTCGCAGTATGCATTAGAAAGCTACGACTTAAATGTTTCTGATTACTTACTGAAACCGATTGCTTTTGATCGTTTTTACAAAGCAGTAGAAAAGGTGCGTAACCTACGTGAAAAACTGGAGAACAATGGTAACTCTAAACCAGCCGAACAGCAGGCTGCTCCGATAGTTAGTCCGGTAAATACACCTCCTGCCAATGCAATTCAGGATTATATTTTTGTTAAAACCGAGCATAAGATTCAAAAAATAGAACTAGAGGATATACTCTACATAGAGGGACTGAAAGATTATATCTCTATTTTTACCAATAACGAGCGTATCATTACTTTGCAAAGCATGAAAAAGATGGAAGAAACTTTGCCCAAGAGCAATTTTATGCGTGTGCACAAATCTTATATCATTGCTTTAGATAAGATTGAGAGTATTGAGCGTAGCCGGATTAGTATTGCATCAAAAATTATTCCGATAGGGGACACCTACCGGGACGAATTCTTTAAGCATATTGATGGGAAAAATATTTAAGATTATAACCCCTTTAATATTAGCTGCGGCGGGGTTGATTTAATTGTTCTCTTATTGCATTTTCGGTTTCCAATACAATTTCATCCGTGGTTTTGCCTTCGCGTTCAACAGGAGCTAAAACGGTCCATCTCAGATTGAGTAAGGCATTTAACGGATAAGAACCATATTGTACAATTTTCCAGGAGTTTTCAATGGCAACAGGTACAATTAAAGCATTGGGTGTGGTTTTTAAAAGCGTAGCTATACCGCCTACCTGAAAAGGTTTCATTTTACCATCTCTTGCACGTGTTCCTTCAGCAAAAATAACCGTACTCCAGTTGTTTTCTTTTAAACGGCGGCCCAATTTGATGATTTCTCCAATAGCCTGTTTACTGTCTTTACGGTCAATATTGGCTCCGCCCCCATATTTAAGATTAAATGAAATAGATGGAATTCCTTTTGTCAGTTCTATTTTAGAAATAAATTTAGGTTGAAACTTACGTAAAAACCAAATCAGTGCAGGTATATCATACATACTTTGGTGATTGGCCACAAAGATGATAGGTTGATCAACAGGCAAGTTCTGCTCGTTCTTAAAGCTGACACTGTTTAGCAAGAATAGATTACAATAAGTAAGACAGAAATTTAGATAGTCAACAGATTTTTTATGTGCCTTATAGCCAAATAATTTATAGCATATCCATTGTACGGGGTGAAATATGCATAAAAAAAGTCCAAATAACAGGTAAAAAATAGGGGTTAAAATGATACCTAATATCTTATTCATAATTTGTCAGATTAAATTAAACCTTGTTGCATCAATAAGCGGGTTTTTAAGATAGCAGCTACACTCATGCTGTCGGTTATTTCATTGTTGAGTACCATTTGGTAAGCCTGTTCGAAAGGGATTTTTTTGACTTGCAGGTCTTCCGTTTCTTCTGGCTCTGCTATGCCTTGGCTAAGGCCTTGCGCAATATAAATAATAGCACTTTCATTGCTTACAGAATTTGATAAATGCATACGTTGTATTTCTGTAAATTGTTGAGCATGCAAACCAGTTTCTTCTAATAATTCTCTTTTTGCACTTTCTACAGGATCAATATCCAACGGTCCTCCACCTTCCGGGATTTCCCAGCTATAGGCATTTAGAGCATATCTGAACTGACCCACCAACCAGGTGTTGTGATCTTGATCTAGCGGTAAGATACCAATTGCAATATTTTTAAAGTGAACAACACCATAAATACCTTCATTACCGGCAGGGTTTATAACCTGATATTCGGTTAGGCTAATCCAGTTGTTTTGGTATATATTTTTACTGCCCAGCGTTTGCCAGGGGTTATTATTGTTCATGGCCGCAAGATACGTAAAAGCTTTTACAGCACCATATTGTTGGTAACTGAATGCTTAATTTTTAGGGGGTGGGGGTATTTCAACCTTGTTAGTTTTTATTCTGGTAAAACGCCATGTTAACGAAAAGGTAACGTTGTTGCTATTGCTAACTCCATAGCTTTGAGAATAGAAATTGAGACCTTCGCTGTAAGTACTTGTATGGCTAGCCCTGAAAGGATCATTGGCACTGATACGAGCAATCAGATTGTTTTTTAAGAAAGATTTACGTAATCCGAAACTTGTATTTACAGAACCTTTATTACGCCCCTGAGCATTTACATTATTGTTGTAGCTTAAACTTGCTTCAAAAGCCGTTTTATAAGGTAACTGAGCAGAAAAACCTATTCTTGATCTGATACTGACCCCTTCTTTGTTTAGGCTGTTGTTGATGTCTGAACGGTACTTGCTTCTGAATACACCAAAATTGCCATTTGCAGAGATGGTTTTTGTAGGCCTGTAATTACCAATTAGCATTAAAGACATGTTATCGTTTGACCCCACATTATCAAAAGTGCTTTCTGAAACCCCATTAGATTTTACAAAACGATAACGCTCTATTACACCTTTAGCGGTTGAATAGGATAAACGGGGTGTAAAAGACCAGTTTTTACCAAATACACCAAATGTAAGATCTACCTGATGAGTAAATGAAGGATTAAGATGAGGATTTCCGTAAGAAATATTCAGTGTATCTGCGTTATTGATCTGTGGATTTAAAGCATTTTCACGGGGGCGGTTAATACGTACACTATAACTTAAGCCAATATTGTAACGTTTTCTAAAGTATCTGTTTAATGATAGAGAAGGGAAAAAGCTGAAATAAGGATCTACATTGTAAGTTTGCCCGGTTGACAGATCGAAGTTAACATTGGTATATTCTGAACGTAAGGCAGCCTTTGCAGACCAGCCGTTTTTACGGTAATTGTACGAACCGTAAGCAGCTAATATGTTCTCATTATAAAAGAACTGATTACTTAGCTTTATGTTAGTATTATACTGCTGTGTCTTAAAATTGTAATCTTCTACGAGCTGGTTATTGTCGTTTTTACGATAGTTATAAGCTATACCAAACTCTAGGCGATCTCTTTTGTTAAATACAGGCTTGTCGTAATCGAGATTGAAATTGATATTGCGATTGCCTATTTCGTTATCATTTTGCTGTAAAGTAGGATTTAAATTTGCAGGAAAGGCATAAGATCGATGGAAACTCCGCAAAGAATTGTTGCTGTTTGTGCCTACAGTAATACCTGCACTTAATTTACTGCCAATGGTGTCTAATTTAAAGTTATAATCTGTATTGAATACAAAGTTATTGCTACTGGTATTGCCAGTGTTTATTTGGTTGCGCAAACGCTTGGTAATATTTTCTTCACTGATATAGTAAAAATCATTTCCCGATTCGTTATCGCCATTATTAAGATTAAAGCTTGCGGTAACCCTTAAGTTTTGCTGTTTGGTAATATCCCAGTCTAAAGATGTTCTGAAGTTACCACCATCGCTTTTTGAATTGGCCTGATTAAACTGGTTATAATAAAAGGTTGTATCAGGGAAAAAATTAGTACGGTAGCTTTCACTATTGCTTTTGCCCACATTTTTACGGTAGGCTCCTCCTAGTGAAAGGTTATAGTTTTGCCCTTTGTATGATGCATTGGCATTGGCATTGGTGTTGCCTTGTAAGCCTGCAGAAATACTTACATTGCCATTAAAGCCTACCTTAAAGCCTTTTTTCATTACAATGTTAATGATCCCTTCGCCATCAGCAGAATATTTGGCCGGTGGATTGGTCATCACCTCTATCTTTTCTATAGCATCAGATGGCAGTACATTTAAAAGATCGGCTATATTGGAAGTCATATAATCAGACGGCTTGCCATCTATAAAAACTCTGGTACTCCTTTTACCAGCTATGGTTGCATTGCCATCTATATCTACCTGAACCATGGGAACTTCTTTTAATAAATCTGTAGCTGTGCTACCCTCGGCAAGTATACTTGAGCCTACATTATAAGTAATTACATCTGCCCCTATTTCTATAACAGGTTTATCTTGGGTAATTACTACTTCGTTTAAGTTATTTTGACTGGAGGCTAATTTCAGTAATCCCAGGTTTTTATCGGGACTTGCTGCGGTAATGGCAATCTCATTAACGATTAAAGGAGTGTAGCTTACATAGCTTACCTTTAATTTATAAGTGCCCGGTTTAAGGTTAGTAAATTTAAAAAGACCATTTTCATCAGTCTGGAAAGTAAATAATGGCTGTTCAGCATTATTTTCTGAAACAGCCACTACTGCAAAGGGAATGGGAAGTCCACCTTCCTGCTCAACTACTTTGCCTCTTATAATGCCATTATTATTGTTTTGTGCAAAAGAATATAGGTGTAATGTGAGTATAAAAATGCAACAGCAGATAATTCTTTTCATTACACCTAATATATAATTTTAGAAGCTTTCTTCATCAGGTCTCGACTGATTTTCTTCAGGCTTTTTGCTTTTCTTTAAACTGAAGTCTGATTTTCCAAATCGGTAAGATAAGGTAAGGCTACCCATTGTACCAGACCAGCTACGGCTAAAGTCTGTAACAGATGCAGGATTTACGGTCTGCATTTCAAATTTACGGGTATTTAAAACGTTTCTTATATTAAGACTCAAGCTTGCTTTCTTATTATAAAAATCCATTTTAGCGCCTGCATCAAGGCCGTACATGGCTTTCATGGTACCCTGTGCCATTACTTCTTTTGAACGGTAATCACCTCTTACCTGGAGAGTAATGCTATAAGGTAAAGTAAAGTTGTTGGTTAGGTTGGCATTGTAGCTAAAACCACTATTATCAATAGTACCTAAGGCCGGAATACCTTTAATATTACGCTGGTACATATTTACATTTGCCGTAAAATTCCAGTTTTTAACCAGATCAAATTTACCAATAAGCTCAATACCACTGTTTTTGGCATTGGTTAAGTTCTGAGGTATGGTCAATGTAACCCCATTGGCATCGGGTTCAGATTTTAAACGTTGAATTACATCATTGGTCTGACGGAAATAAGCAGTTGATACCAAAGACCATTTTTTGAAAAACCTGCTGTAACTTAACTCGAAAGCATGTACATCTTCAGGTTTTAAGTTTACATTACCCATGCGGTGGTTTAAAGGGTCTGATACATCTATAAAAGGATTGGTATCCCAACCACGCGGACGATTAACTCTGCGGCTGTAGCTTAACTGTAACTGCTGATCGTTTTTTAATTTTTGGGTTAAATAAACACTTGGATATAAGCGGGTGTAAGCCACTTTCCCTGGTGTATAACTAATGTTATGATTAGCATTATATGTACCCATCTCCGTATCTAAGGTGGCATCCTCTCCACGTAAACCAACCTGATAACCAAAGTTGTTGATCTGGTTCTGGTAGTTCATGTAAATGGCATGTACCTGATCTGTACTGTTAAAATCATTACTTAAAGTACGACTAAACTCGTAAACATTGTTGATTAATGAATCTGCAACGGTTGCGCTGGTAGATTTACGTATCTGACTTCTAAAACCCGCTTCTATGCGACCTTTTTCACCTAAAGGCAAAACATAATCAATTTGTGCATTGTAATTATTGTTATCGCCTAAGCGTGTAGTACGTTGTAATGAAGCCGGCTGGTTAGGTGTTGGTAAACCACCCTGGAAATATTTTGAAGTATTGTAAACCTGGTAAGTGTTATTGTTACCTGTTGAATAGTTCATATTTATAGATAGTTCTTCACCTTGTTTTTTAAATTTTTGAACAAAATCCAAATTTGCGTCATAGCTGTTACCTTTACGGTTCTCTGCATTAATACGATTACTCAGGTTAACAGGTGTACGATTGATGTCATATTCGTTAATGCTCAGGTTGTTATCTTCTTCACTGTTACGACTATTAATACCTCCCGAAAGGCTGATCACACTTTTAGGAGCTAAGTAATAATCAAGCCCTATTTTTGCATTATGGCCTTTATTCAAATCTGATGATGAGGTTAACTGGTTAGCAAGACTTATACTATTGATCGCATTTTTATAAAAGATATTGTTATAACCACCGCCAGGCCTGTTGCCATAGCGATAACCATAGTTTGCGTATAAATTGACCTTTTTATTCTGGAAACTAATATTGGTACTAGCATTATAATTATCCTTGTTTCCTGCGGTTAATGCTACACTACCATTAAAACCAAGCTTCTTATTCTTTTTTAAAATGATATTAATGATACCTGTTTGACCTTCTGCATCATATTTAGCCGAAGGGTTGGTAATTACTTCAATGGTTTCAATAGAACTTGCAGGGATAGAAGCCAAAATCTGCGCCACATCTCCCCCTGCAATTAACGATTGTTTACCGTCAATTAAAACTCTTGCATTTGAACCACGTAATGAAACATTTCCATTCATATCAGTTTGTACTGAAGGAACGTTCTGCAATACTTCTGTTGCCGATCCGCCTTCACTTACGATACTCTGATCAACCGAAAAAACTTTTTTATCAATGCCTAACTGCATGGTTGGTTTAGAAGTTGTTACGGTTACTTCATTTAAAATATTACCTTTTCCGGTTTTCATTTTAATGGTACCTAGTTTAACTTCTTTCTGGGCTGCATTAATGGCAACAGAATCGCGCACCATGGTTTGGTATCCGATCATACTTACTTTAAAACTATAAGTTCCATATGCTAAATTGGGTACTTCAAAGTTTCCATCTAAATCACTTTGTACAACCCTGATTGTAGCTTTGGTTTTTTTATTTAAAACCGTAGCTGATGCAAAAGGTAAAGTTTCGCCGGTTTCTGCATCTACAACTTTACCTGTAATTTTTCCAATATTGTTTTGCGCATGAGTTTTTACAATAACTATACTAAAAACAACAAATAATAAAAGAACTTTGCACGTAATCCTATTCATTTTAATTCAGTTTCATTTGTGAGCCCCAAATCTCGCTAATTAAAACTTTAAAGTGAGGGCAGTAACCATTTTATTACACCATAGTTATGACAGAATACCGTAATATTTTTGATAAGGAAGCTTTAACTTATGAAGCTTACAGAAAGCTAGTAGATGACCTTTTAGCAGAGGGAAAAACAACAGGAGAAGACCATAGCGAGGCTATGTTGCATTATAGCAAAATGAATGTGCAACGCATGAACCGTGTTGAAAAAACTGCGGTTTTAAATGAAGAATTAACTGAAGCTCTGGCACAATTAAAAGGATCATATGATCTTTTGGTTATTACTGAGGGCTGGTGTGGAGATGCAGCTCAAATTGTGCCCGTAATTTATAAAATGACTGAGATTGCCAATGGTAAACTGTCTTTAAAACTTGTGCTTAGGGATCAAAACCTGCCTTTAATAGATGCGCATTTAACAAATGGTGGAAGAGCTATTCCTGTGTTACTGATATTGGATAAAGAAGGAAACCTGATGCTGCCTAAATGGGGACCAAGACCTGTTGCATTACAAGAGTTAATGGGCGAATGGAAAAAAGAAGGCGTAGTTATGCCCGAATTGGCAGAAAAACTGCATGGCTGGTATGCTAAAGATAAAACACAGCATACGCAGAAAGAATTAGCCGTATTGATTAAGCAATTGCCTTAATTGTTTCTCTTGTACTTGTTGTACATTTAAAGCATAAACTATTTATTATGCTGTCAGTCTGAGCCTGTAGAAGACTTCTCGCATAAAAAAAGCATTGTCATCCTGAGCTTGTCGAAGGAACAATGCTTTTTTTTTACTTTTACTTAAGGGTATTGGATTTTGCGAAAACAATAAATTTAAGCAGCTTTTAGCTTTTCTAAGATATCAACAATATTTAATTTTTGCTGCTCGCCGCTCTGCATATTTTTTAACGTCAATAAACCACTGCTCATCTCATCATCTCCAATTAAAATTACATAAGGTATGTTTTTGGCATCGGCATAGCTCATTTGTTTCTTTAACTTGGCAGATGTAGGATAAAGTTCAGTAGCTATACCTGCGGTTCTTAATTCCTGTAAAACAGATAAAGCATATAACTCTGCTTTTTCATCAAAGTTACTGATGAGTACTTTTGTACCTTGTACGGTTTCTGCCGGGAATAAGTTCAATTCTTCCAGTACATCATAAATACGGTCTGCTCCAAAAGAAATACCTACGCCTGTAAGGTCTTTTAGGCCAAACATGCCTGTAAGATCATCGTAACGGCCACCACCTCCAATGCTGCCCATAGCAACTTCATTGGTTTTTACCTCAAAAATGCAGCCTGTATAATAATTTAATCCACGGGCTAAGGTAATATCCAGCTCAAGATTTGAGATTTGAGATTTGAGATTTAAGATATAATTGAAAACGGTTTCAATCTCTTCAATACCTTTTAAACCAACAGCAGAGCTTTTGAGCACTGTTTTTAAGCTGGTTAATTTCTCTGTATTAGAACCTTGTAATAAAATTACCGGTTTCAGTTTTTCGATATCGGTTTCAGTAAAACCACGTTCTAACAATTCTTTGCTTACGCCATCTAAACCAATCTTATCTAGTTTATCAATGGCTACGGTCATGTCTACAATCAGTTCAGGTTTCCCTATTATTTCGGCAATGCCCGATAAGATTTTGCGGTTATTGATCTTGATCGTAAAATCTTTTAAACCTAGGTTACTTAAAGCTTCCTGGTAAATCAGTACGAACTCAGCTTCATTTAATAAAGAAGGAGAACCAACCACATCGGCATCGCATTGGTAAAACTCACGGTAACGACCTTTTTGTGGTCTGTCTGCACGCCATACGGGTTGTACCTGAAAACGTTTGAACGGGAAAGCAATCTCGTTCTGGTGCATTACCACGTAACGAGCAAAGGGAACTGTTAAATCGTAACGTAAAGCTTTTTCTGAGATGAGGGGGGTTACAGCGTTTTCTTGTTTATATTCTAAAAAATGTAGAGGAACTTTTTGAAAATAGCTTCCGCTGTTAAGAACCTTAAAAATCAGTTTATCTCCCTCATCACCATATTTACCGGTAAGCGTTTGCAGATTTTCCATACTTGGGGTCTGGATTTCGGCATAGCCATATTTTCTGAAAACAGTTTTAATGGTGTCGAAAATATAATTGCGTTTTACCATTTCCTGCGGGGTAAAATCTCTTGTGCCTTTTGGTAAGCTCGGTTTTGTAACTGACATGGCGCAAAAGTAACTAATTAAGACGAAAGGTAAAAGAGAGTAAAGGTTTGCCCTTGGTTAGCTAAGGTAACTTTCTTTGGTAGCTACTTTGATGATTTTGCCCGTTCATTAAAATCTAAACACAGCTTAAGCCAAAATTCAAAGTCTTCTTTTCGATTGAAGCCGATGGGCTCTACATAACAATAATCTTTCATCTGCCTTCCTTTCATATTCATAGGTAAAAAGCCTCTTTTTTCTGCTAATTCTTCAAGTAAATTCGGGTCGAAGCGACACATCAGGTTTTCGCCGCTTACGTTAATACACATCTTATCATTTACCATAAAAGCAAGACCGCTAAACATTCGTTTTTCGGTTACTGTGATATTGGGTATTGTTGATAAATATTCCCGTATTCTATCTGCTAATGCAATGCTGTAAGCCATTTTTAAAGTTATTCATTTGGCTTTAAAAAAGAAAAAAGGCTTCCAAATTTTTGGAAGCCTTTATATGGTTTATCCTTCGACAAGCTTCCCGTTGTTACGGAAACAGGCGAAGATGACAGTTTTACAATTATGCTAATAACGTAACAGGTGCTTCTAACAATTGCTTTAATGTTTGTAAAAAAGCTGCACCAGTTGCACCGTCTACTACACGGTGATCGCAACCTAAAGTTAATTTCATTACGTTTCCAGGAACTACAGCACCATTTTTAACTACAGGAACTGCTTGGATAGCACCTACAGATAAAATAGCTCCGTCTGGAGAGTTGATGATTGAAGTAAACTCATCGATACCAAACATACCTAAGTTAGATACGGTGAAAGTTGAGCCTTCCCAATCTGATGGTTGTAATTTCTTAGCTTTTGCTTTAACACCGTACTCTTTAACCTCAGCAGAAATGTGAGATAAAGATTTGCCATCAGCAAAACGAACTACAGGAACCAATAAACCATCTTCAACAGCCATAGCTACACCAATGTTGGTATGCTCGTTGAAACGGATTTTATCGCCTTGCCATGAAGAGTTAACTGCTGGGTGTTTTTTCAATGCTACAGCAACTGCTTTGATTACGATATCGTTGAAAGATACTTTTACAGGAGCAACAGTGTTGATCGCTGTACGAGCTGCCATTGCATTGTCCATATCAATACTAATCGTTAAGTAGAAATGTGGAGCTGTAAATAAACTTTCGCCTAAACGTTTAGCAATTACTTTACGCATTTGCGAAACAGGTTTCTCAGTGTATCTTTCTTCGCCAACATAAGTTGGGATAACCGGAGCAGCCGCAGCTTCTTTCGGGCTTTCGGTCTTAGCGCTCTCAGACTTCGCCGCTGGCGTAAAGTTCTCTACGTCTTTTTTAATGATACGGCCACCTTCTGCACTACCTGCAACCTGTGCTAAGTCAATTCCTTTTTCCTGTGCAATTTTCTTTGCTAAAGGAGAAGCAATAATGCGCCCACCATTAGCATTGTTTACTGCAGCAGGGGCAGTAGTTTCTTTTGAAGCTTCAGCAGCGGCTTTCGAACTTTCAGTCTCTTTGCTTTCCGACTTAGCAGCAGCAGGTGCGTCGCCCTGTGCTAAAATGCCAGATACATCAGTTCCTTCAGGTCCAACAATGGCGATAATACCATTTACTTTAGCCGCCTGACCTTTTTCAACGCCAATGTGTAATAAAGTACCTGTAGCATAACCCATTACTTCCATTGTAGCCTTATCAGTTTCTACATCAGCAAGTACATCGTCATCTTTTACTTTATCACCCACTTTTTTATGCCATTCGGCAATTACGCCTTCAGTCATAGTATCACTTAATAAAGGCATACGTATTACTGTAATACCTTTCGCAGCAAGTTCTTCTTCACTTAAACCATCACCTTTTGCAGGAGCAGTTTCAGTTTTAGCTTCTTCTTTTGGTGCTGTTGTTTCAGCAGCAGGAGCAGCAGTATCTTGCTCTGCAGCTAAAGCTGCTTTATAATCTTCGCCTTCTTTACCAATTACTGCAATAATTGCATCAATCGGAACGGCTTTGCCTTCTTCTACACCGATATAAAGTAATGTGCCATCCCAATATGATTCCATATCCATGGTTGCCTTATCTGTTTCTACTTCGGCAAGCACATCTCCACTTTTTACCTTGTCGCCAACTTTTTTGTGCCACTTCGCCATAACCCCTTCAGTCATGGTGTCGCTCATTTTAGGCATTCTAATAATATCAGCCATTTATATTTATATTTTAAATGATGGTCTTAAACTAAATTAATCTTTAACAAACGGATAGTCCTGTTGAACATAAATATCTGTGAACAATTCTTCCGGTTGAGGCCAAGGAGATTCTTCTGCAAATTTTACAGCTTCATCAACCGTTGCTTTTACTTTTTCCTCAATTGCTGTAATCCATGCTTCATCAGCATATTTTTCTTTTAAGATTACTTCTTTAACGTGTTCAATAGGGTCTTTAGCTTTGTACTCTTCTAATTCTTCCTTAGTGCGGTATTTAGCAGGGTCTGACATAGAGTGACCTCTGTAACGGTAGGTTCTCATTTCTAAGAAAGTTGGTCCTTCGCCAGCACGAGCACGTTGTATAGCCTCATCCATAGCGTTGTGTACAGCTACAGGGTCCATACCATCAACCGGCGCACATGGCATATCAAAACCTAAACCTATTTTAAAGATATCGATCATATTTGTTGTGCGTTGTACTGAAGTACCCATAGCATAACCATTGTTTTCACAAACAAAAATAACCGGTAATTTCCATAACATAGCCATATTGAATGCTTCGTTCAGCGCTCCCTGACGTACAGCACCATCACCCATATAGCAAATGTTTACATTGTTAGTTCCTTTATATTTTTCGGCAAAAGCGATACCGGCACCTAATGGGATTTGACCACCTACGATACCATGCCCGCCGAAGAAATTATGTTCTTTACTAAAGATGTGCATAGATCCACCTTTGCCTTTAGAACAACCGGTGGCTTTGCCGTACATTTCGGCCATGATACTTTTTGCGTCCATACCTAAAGCAAGGCCGTGAGCATGATCGCGATATGAAGTAACCATTGAGTCGCCTTTTTGCATTGCAGAAATTGCACCGGCAACTACTGCTTCCTGCCCAATGTAAAGGTGACAAAATCCACGAATTTTTTGCTGTCCGTAAAGTTGTCCGGTCTTTTCCTCGAATTTACGCATTAGCAACATCGACTCGAACCACTTCAAATAAGTATCTTTATTTATTTCTACTGCACTCATTTTAAGATATTAGTTTTGTTTATCAAGGAGCAAATCTAACTTTTTTTCTTTTATTTTTTGATATAAGCCTTTGCAAAAACAACATTAAATAGTGTGTGTTGCCCACCCTGTTTTGGCATTTGCAGAACAAACGGACTTCAAATGCATGATAATTAACATTGCTGGCAAATTAAATTTTGTGCTGTGCATAATTAACCTAATATGTAGCGGTTGTTGTTTTTGCGGGTTTGTGAATAAAATATTACAATGAGAAACGCTGGTTGAAATGTTTAAAAACGTTAAAATGTTAAAAACTTTTGCAATAGCTGTTAATATATTTGGATTAAGTTTGTTAAAGTTCTATTTTTGCTCACCAAACAATAAGCCTCTAAGGTTTGCGTTAAGTGTAAGTGTTGTTTACCCAAACTTAATTGTATAATGATTAAAAAGTTTTTGTGTTCTACTTTAATTGCCCTTTTTGTTTGCTCAGCAAGTTTTGCACAAACTAAACCAAAAGAAACTAAAGTTGAAGATCCAGACAACCTGGCGTCGCAGTATTTCTCTCAGGTAATGGGAGTAGCAGTAGATGCGACTTCTAATTTAAAACTTTACAAGTTTATTTATGAGTGGATTGGTACGCCTTACCGTTATGCGGGAAATACCAAAAAGGGAATAGACTGTTCTGCTTTTGCCAAAGCTATTTATGATAAAGTTTTTAATACTAATATCCTTCGTAATTCAAGAGATATTTTTAGCATGGTAAATCCCTTGTCTAAAGATGAATTGAAAGAAGGGGATTTGGTGTTCTTTAAAATTAAAAGTAAAAGCATATCTCACATAGGTGTTTATTTAGGTGATAACAGATTTGCACATGCTTCGAGCACAAGAGGTGTGGTAATCAGCAATCTGAACGAGCCTTATTACAGTCGCTATTTTTACAAGGGCGGACGTATTATTGAACCGGGAGATAAGAACTTTGTAGAGGAATAGAAATACAATTCATTGTAGATTTTACAATAAAGACATATAATCCTCCTATTTTTAGGGGGATTTTTTTATGAAATAAAATGAGGAAATTCTTTTACCTGCTTAATTTATCGCTGGTGTTATTGTTTGGCCTGATGAGCTGTCAAAGTAAAACGGTTGAAGCAAAACAGCAAGTGCATACCGATACGGTTCCGTTAAAAAGAATAAAAGACACACTTAGCATTACAGCGGTAGGTGATGTAATGATCGGTTCTGCCTTTCCAAGTGTTAAGCTCTTGCCGCCTAACGATGGTAAAGATAGTTTTAAAGCGGTAGATAGTCTTTTAAAAGGCGATATCGTTTTTGGTAATCTGGAAGGCTGTTTTTTAAACAGTGGTAATTCTGATAAATGCAAAGGCATCAATCCCAATAATTGCTATGCTTTTAGGATGCCTGAGCGTTATGCAGGGATTATAAAAGCTGCGGGTTTTAATGTAATGAGTGTAGCCAACAACCATGTTGGCGACTTTAATTCAAAAGGGAGAAAGAACACGGCACGTGTTTTAGATTCGTTGCAGATTAAATATGCAGGTCAGCTGCAAAAGCCATTTGATCTTTTTACCATAGATAGTGTTACTTATGCTTTTTGTGCTTTTGCACCGAATGAAAATACGGTTTCAATTCTAAAAATAGATAGTGCCAAGGCTCTGGTTGCTCAACTTAAGGCTAAAGCCGATATTGTTATTGTATCTTTTCATGGTGGAGGTGAGGGGGGCAATTATCAGCGGGTAACCCGTAAAACAGAAACCTTTTTTGGTGAAAACAGGGGGAATGTTTATGCTTTTGCTCACGCGGTGGTAGATGCAGGAGCCGATGTGGTTCTGGGGCATGGGCCGCATGTAGCCCGTGCGGTAGAAGTTTATAAAAATAAATTTATAGCCTACAGTCTTGGTAATTTTTGTACCTACGGTATGTTCAGCCTAAAAGGTCCTAACGGGATAGCGCCTTTATTGCAACTTAAAATCAATTCCAAAGGCGATTTTCTGTATGCAGATATTGTATCTGTAAAGCAAGACAAACAGGATGGTTTAACTTTAGACCGGGATTTTGGAGCATTTAAAAAGATACAGAGTCTTACCGCATTAGACTTTCCAGAAAACCAATTGTTATTTGATGAACAAAAGCAGCGTATTAGTCTGAAATAACATTATTAACCTGAAATGAAATCTAATCTTTTACTTCATTATATCATTACGATATCTGCGCTTATGGTAGTGCTTGCAGCTTTATTCAAGATTTACCAAGACAGCGCTAACGCTAAATTTCTGATGCTCACTATTGCGGGATGTTTATTGGTTGCGGTAGGGCAAATTTTGATTATAAGACAAAAGAAAAGTAAAAAATAAGGGTGTTCAATTTGAACACCCTTATTTATAAGATTATTTAGAATTTATTACCAAACGCCCAATCTGTTTTCAGGAGTAAGGTACATTTTAGCAGTAGGTTTAACATCAAAAGCTTTATAGAAAGATTCCATGTTATAAACTGCACCATTAACTCTGTATTGTTCAGGTGAGTGAGGGTCTGTTTTTAACCTTACTCTCATCAACTCATCTCTGGTTTTAATACGCCATACCTGTGCAAATCCTAAGAAGAAACGTTGGTCAGGTGTAAAGCCATCAATTTTGGTGTTGTCTTCTTTACCTTGTTTAGTGAGTTTAAAAGCATCGTATGCTATAGCTAATCCGCCTATATCGGCTAAGTTTTCGCCTAAAGTTAAACTACCGTTTACATGTTGATTGTCTAACAAAGTAAAACTATTGTACTTGGCCACAACTTTATCAGCTTTCTGCTGGAATTTTTCTGCATCAGCTTTTGTCCACCAGTCTTTCATATTTCCTGCAGCATCATATTGTCTGCCCTGATCGTCAAAACCGTGTGTCATTTCGTGACCTATTACTGCACCAATAGCACCGTAATTTACAGCATCATCTGCACTGGCATAGAAGAAAGGAGGTTGTAAAATACCAGCAGGGAATACAATTTCATTGTAAGTGGGATTGTAATAAGCATTTACCGTAGGAGGGGTCATCTCCCAATCTGTTTTGTCAACGTTTTTGCCTATTTTTTCCAATTCTTCTTTAATGGCATGGGCTTTTGTGCTCATTACGTTTTCAAAGTAGTTGTCTTTTGTAATGGTTACATCGCTGTAGTTTTTCCATTTGGCCGGATAACCTATCTTTTTAAGGAAAATATTTAATTTTTCCGTAGCCTTGGTTTTAGTTTCGGCACTCATCCAGTCCAGTTTTTCAATTCTTTTAGCAAATACTTTTTGCAGGTTGTTTACCAACTCATCCATTCTGCTTTTAGCTTCAGGGGTAAAATATTTCTCTACATAAAGCTGTCCAAGCGGATCGCTAAGTTTACCATCTATCTGATTAATTACACGTTTCCAGCGCTCAGATTGCTTTTTCTGTCCGCTAAAGATTTTGCTGTAATTAAATGAAGCATCTACAAAATTACGGCTCAGGTAACGGGCATTACCCGAAATATAATCGAATTTAAGTTTGGTTTTCCATGCATCAACCGGTTGGCTGCTCAATAGAGCATTTAGCGCTTTAAAGTAATCTGGCTGGGCAACATTTACACTGTCCATTTTTACATTTAAGGCTTTAAAGTGCTCCTGAAGATTAACAATTGGCATAAGCTGTGCAAATTCTGCAACGCTCATTTTGTTGTAATTCTTTTGCGGGTTGCGTAACTCTACCGGTGTACGGTGTGATTTGGCTAGCTGCGTTTCTAAAGCTAATAAAGTGTTGGCTTCCTGAGCGGCTTTAGTTGCATCAAGTCCGGTAAAGCTAAACATCTGTTTTGCATAGTTTATAAGACCTTCTCTTGCAGCTTTAGAGGCACTATCTGTGGCAAAGTAATAATCTTTTTCAGGTAATGATGTTCCTGACTGCGAAAACGAGGCAATATTTTTTGTACTGTTTTTCTCGTCAGCACCTACATAAAAGCTAATTAAGTTCTGATCACTGGTTTTAGACAATTCATTGATAACCGTTAACAGTTCCTGTGGAGTTTTAACGGCATCTATTTTAGCTAGAGTAGCCTGAAGAGGAGTTGCCCCTAATTTTTCTATAGTTACGGTATCCATTGCACTGGCATAATAATCTGCAACTTTTTGCTTAATGCTACCTTTTGCGGCATTTTCTTTTTCGGCGTCTTCTACAATGCCTTTAAGTTTTTTTAAGTTATCTTCATATAAGATATAAAAACTGCCCCATCCGCTTTGATCGTCTGGTATCTTGGCAGATTTTAGCCATTTTCCATTGGCGTATTCAAAAAAGTTATCACCGGGACTTACTGATTTATCCATACCTAAGGTATCTATAAATGGTCCCTGTTGTTCGTTGTTGTTTTGTTTGCTCTGGCAGGCGATCATCAGCGTTAAACCCACCAAAGGTAAACCAAGTTTTATTTTCATAATGTTAATATAAGTTAGTTCTTAAATACAATTTACGACAAAAATGTTTGAAATGGTATTTGGTCACAGAAATATTTAAGTGCATTATTGGTGAAATACTGAAACTGTTTCCTATTTTTAGAAAAAACAAATATTATGGAATATATAAGCGGTATTTTACTTTTCTTGTTACTGGTTGTACTTTTAAGCTCTTTTGTAACAGTTAAACAGGGAACTATTGCGGTGGTTACCGTATTTGGCAAATACAGAAGGCAGTTACCTCCCGGATTAAATTTTAAAATTCCTTTAATTGAACAGATACATGCCCGCATATCGGTGCAAAATCGTTCTGTAGAACTTTCTTTTCAGGCTGTAACGCAAGATCAGGCAAATGTTTATTTTAAAGCGATGTTACTTTATTCTGTATTAGACCAGAATGAAGAGACCATAAAAAATGTGGCGTTTAAATTTGTGGATCAGAATAACCTGATGCAGGCATTGATCAGAACCATTGAAGGTTCAATAAGAGCATACGTAGCTACACAAAAGCAAGCGAATGTTCTTGCGCAACGGAATGAAATAGTTGAACATGTAAAACATCAGATAGATCCTGTTTTAGAAACATGGGGTTACCATTTACAAGATCTACAATTGAACGACATCACATTTGATGAAGAAATTATGCGTTCAATGAGCAGAGTGGTGGCTTCTAATAACTTAAAAGCGGCTGCTGAAAATGAAGGACAGGCACTTTTAATTACCAAAACTAAAGGAGCAGAGGCCGATGGTAATGCCATTAAAATAGCCGCAACTGCAGAGCGTGAAGCTGCACAGCTACGTGGACAGGGTATTGCTTTGTTTAGAGAAGAGGTAGCAAAGGGTATGACCAATGCAGCGCAAGAAATGCAGCAAGCTAATTTAGATACTTCGGTAATTTTATTTACTATGTGGACTGAAGCGATTAAACAGTTTGCCGAGTACAGTGAAGGTAATGTAATCTTTTTGGATGGAAGTACAGATGGTATGAACAATACCATGAAGCAACTAATGGCTATGCAACTGAATAAGCAGGCCGAACCTAAAAAAAGCTGAGCCAATAAGGTAAACAGCTAAAAAAAGCGAGAGGAAATGAAACTCTCGCTTTTTTATTTCCTATAATAAATGGTTTCAGTAGCTTTAGCTTCAACACCATCAGGAGAGATGTTAAACGCTCTGATTAAAAATTGTTCAGAGTTCATGATTTCTAACTCGGTACGCCAGCCCCAGCGTTCGGGATATTCTAAACTGCCATAGCTTCCCAATACCCAAAATCCTTTTTTATTTTCTTCGCCTTCAGAAAGCATAATGCCTGTACCCATATGGAAACTATCCACCCAACTACATTGGCATTTGTTATTGTCTAAATCAAATCCCCATATCATGATCCCTTCAAAAGTTTTGCCCTGTACACTACCTTTATACTCATAACGGATAAATCTTTCTCCTAAAACAGCAGTGATCTTTGCTTCCATCGGAGACTCATCTGCCAGTACATCTTTTTCAAACCAAGTGCGTGTATTTCCATCCCAGTTACCAATTAATGTATGGAGTTTCCAATGTGGGCCACTTTCTTTTGAAATATCAAATTTACTTTTGCTCATTCTTCTAATATAAGGATTTTATTTAGCTTTACCTACACGCAGAAAGTGTAACAGATGAAATCAAATTTTATAAAAATCCTGCTGTTTTTTACCTGTCTGGCACTATCATGCCGTAACGATAAGAAACCCGCTCAAACATCAGTAAAAGATAACGAACGGCAGTATTATAATGCGATTATAGGTTGGCATATTGATATTCCTCAGGGATATAAACAGACTCATGAAAACAGTTTAAAACTGAACGATGAGAATGGGAAAAACGCGGTTAAGCAAAACTACAATACAGAAGTTAATACAGACAGTATTATGCATCTACTTAGTTTTCAGAGAAACCAGTTTAACCTTTTTGATTCTACCATAAAGAAATTTGATGTGAAACGAGATGGTGATTATTTAAAAAATAATGCAGCCACGCAAAAAATGCTTTATGATATTTATGCAGCGCAAAAGATCAGGATAGATACCTCTTCTTTTACCCAGAAAATATCAGATGTACCTTTTCAGGTGTTTAATATTAAAATTTATGGGCCTAATGGCAGTGTTGTTATGCAACAGCAGATGTATGCGGCGTTAATTAAAGGCTACGATCTGGGAATAAATATTTCATTTAATAACGAAGCAGATAAAGATGTTCTGTTAAACGCTTTAAAAGCTTCAACTTTTGAAAAGTAAGATATGTCATCACATCATATTGTAAAAGAAAAACAAGAACCGGCACTGTATATTCATGAACTGGGTAGTTTTGATGAAGAATATTTAGGGCAGCTTTTGGAGTGGAGCCCTACTATTATTACCTCAGCTCAGGAATATGAAAAAGTAATATCATTGGGCTTAAAGGTAGATTTTGTAATAGGAGATATAGATGCCAGCTTATTGCAGGAGCATACTAAAGTTATTACAGCTGGAGGAAGCTCAATGGATACTGCTTTGCGCTACCTGATTGCAGAGAAATATCCTGCTGTGAACATTATCAGCAAGGTGAGTAAGTTTGATGATCTGATTGATTTTGTACCTTATATTAACATTGTGCTCTTTACCGGTAATGAGAAATATTATGTGATTAAAAAGGATTTTAGCGTTTGGAAACCTAAAGATTCGATTTTTTTAATTGATATCATATCCTATTTTGAAACAGATAATCTGGAACAGCAGGAGGATGGTACTTTTGTAGTAATAGAAGATGGCATGGTGAGCTTTAACTTTAATACCCCATTTTTATTTATAGGAGAACGCATATGATTACACTGAGAAAAGCAAAAGAACAGGACCTGTCTGTTATAGCTGATATTGCGGAAAGAACGTGGCCCTTAACTTATGGTGATATCATAAGTTCAGAGCAATTGCGCTATATGCTGGATAGAATGTACAGTCATGCAGAATTGTTATTACAGCTAGAGAAAGGACATACTTTTCTAATTCTAAGTAATGATATGGTTGATATTGGTTTTGCCGGATTCTCTGCAGACGAAAATGAAAATAATGTGTACAAATTACATAAGCTTTATGTTTTACCTGATGCTCATGGCGGCGGCTTTGGCAAATTTCTGATCAATGAAGTGGTAGATCAGGTGCGTAAGGCAGGGGGGGCATATCTACAGCTTAATGTAAACAGAGCTAACAAAGCAAAAGATTTTTACGAGAGAATGGGTTTCAGGGTAAAAGAAACGGTAGATATTGATATTGGCAATGGGTTTTATATGAACGATTACGTGATGGAGATTGCGCTTTAAAATAAAAAAGGGGCTGTTTAAATTAAACAGCCCCTTTTTTATGATATCGGTTGGTTTATCTTCTGTTTTCAAGCTTAGGGATACGTGTAGGGGTATCTTTACCCGAAATAATGCTCACCGCACTTTTTGCAATGGCTTTAATGGTTGATAAGATATTGTCTACATCAAGCGTTGAATACTCATCTTTAACGGTATGATAGAACTTATCTATATCAATCTGGTCTGTACTGATGGTATGTGCAGGCACACCTAATGCAGCCAAAGTAGCGTTATCACTTCTATAGAAAAGATTTTGATCTTTGTATGGATCTGGATGGAAAGTAAACTCAGTACCTTCTAAATTCTTTTGCAGGATTTGCCCGAAATCTGATTTCTCATAACCTGTAATGAAAGCAGTATTTTTACCAAATTTGCTGTCTTTACCAATCATTTCTATATTAAACATTGCTACCACATCATCAGGATTTAATTTCTGAGAGAAATAACGGGCTCCAAAACCGCCTATTTCTTCGGCAGTGAAAGCTACGAAGATTAAAGTACGTTCGTTCTTGTTCAGTTTTTTATAATATTTGGCTAGGGCGATCATTGCCGAAGTACCTGAAGCATCGTCATCTGCACCATTCATGATACTATCGCCTTCTAAAGGTTTAACAATACCCATGTGGTCATAATGTCCGCTAAAAATTACCAGTTCCTTAGCTTTAGATTTACCTGGGATCATACCAGCAACGTTAAATAAAGGTGCTTTGGTAACCGTATTTTTAAGCTCTACTTTAAAATCGTTCTGCACATGATCTACGTCTAAAACAAAAACTACGGCACTGCCTGTGCCTGCTTTGTAGTCTTTTTCATCAACAATGGCACCTCTTCCTGCAAATCCTTTTAAACGTTTAAAAGCATCTACAAATTTAACATCTACTAAAACCAATTGGTTTTTAGTACTTCTTGACAGGGTTCTATATTGGCTGATAAAATCTTTGCTTTCATCTAATTTGATCCATCCTTCGCTATTGCTTTTATCAAAAGTTAAGCTTTCGGCAGTATTGTTACCTGCTACTAAAATGTTCTCAGTAGCAATAGCTTTGCCATCTATGGTAACTTTGGCTTCGGCTGGTTTAATCTGGTATTTGTAGAAAGTCTGGCGGTAACCATTTTCTCCATCAAGCGGTTTCAGGCCAATTTCTTTGAACTCTTTTTCAATAAAGCTAGCGGCTTTATCAATGCCTGGCGAAAAAGTTGCACGGCCTTGCATATCATCGCTGCTTAAGGTTTTAATTAAATGATCAACATAGTCTTTGGTAATGATTTTATCGATCTGCTGGGCATAACTTAAAGAAGCTATCCATACTAAGGCTAAGGTATAAATTGTTTTTTTCATGCGTTTATCTTATGATTTACTTGATCTGCGAATTTAACCAGTTTTCTCTGAAAGTTTTTTGCGTATCGGTTAAATTACCTCCTGTACTTTCTACAGTAACCAATTCCATTATAGGGTTTTCTAAAAATGTAAGACGAGTTGTTTTTTCTACACCCTGTCTTTTGTAAACGATATCAATGGTATCGCCCGGTTTGTGTTTTTCTGCAACTTTATCAAAATCAGTTATAGATTTGATTTCCATCCCATCAGCTTTAATTAATACATCGTCAATATCAAGCCCAGCATTGTAAGCAGCAGAACCATTTAAAGTAGCAGGTAACGTAATTTCACCTTTGTTATCAGTTAAACGGCCCAGGTCATTATAAGCTTTTCCAGCAAATTTTTTCCTTAAGATCAGTCCTGCATTTTTAAGTAATGCTTCATAGTTTTCTTTTTTGGTAGAATAGATATAATCTTTGAAGAAGTTAGTGGCAAAAGAAGGATTTTTAGTTAAGGTTGCCAGTGTTTTTTCTAAATCAGGAATGGTGTAAGCGATTTCGGTTTTGCCATAAGCTTTCCAAAGTGCACGCATATAATCGTCTAAGGTCAGTTTAAAATCACTGCGTAATCTCAAATCTAAAGCTAAGGCAACTGCGGCACCATAAGTATAGTATGAAGTAAAGATATTTTGCTTATTGGTTTGGTCTATAGATGTTGCGGCATCTGCAAATACCGCATATCTGCTCGCTTGTACTGGAGAGAAATTTTTAGCTCCTGGTGAATTCAATACAGAATTAACCAATCCATTAAATACCATCAGTATATTTTCCAGGTTTCTAAAGCCTGCTCGCTTAAGAACCAGATTGCCATAATATTGGGTAAAACCTTCGGCAATCCATAATTCATCACTCACATTGGCTTGCGTAAAATCGAAAGGCTCTAATGTTTTTGGACGTAAGCGTTCTACATTCCACGCGTGAAAAAACTCGTGAGAGAAAGTACCTAATAAATTGCTTTCATATCCTTTGATGGTTGGCGTACGTTGTACAATTACTGTTGAATTGCGGTGTTCCATGCCATCGCCTGCATAGCTTGGATGTACACAATGTAGGAAATAATAATTATCGTAGTCAAAATTAGGAAGCTCTCCGTAAACAGCCTGCTGTTCTGCCACCATGGTTTCAAGCATTTTTGCATAATTGTTAACGGCTTCCTGACTATCGTTTACATGAGAAACCAAATGAATGGTCTGGATTTTCCCATCAGGATTTTTTACCTGCCAGCTGGCTGTTTTATAATTGGCAATTTCTATCGGGCTATCCATAAAGAATTGGAAATCCTTAGCATAATAAGCGCCGTTAGGCATAGGTTTAAGTTGGGTAGCAACCTTCCATTCGGGATTGTTTTTATAATCGAATTTAACCAGACGAGGTCTTTTATCCATTCCAACAGGAAAAGCAAAAGTAGAAGGAATGTTCATATGGGCATGATCCTGGTCAAAAGCGGCATAAGTGCCATCAACCCAGTTACCAAATACGGTATAAGTTACTTTTACTGTTGTAGTAGGTTTGGCAATTTCATACACATCGCCTGCCGGTTGTTTTAAATTTAATACCTTGCCGCTCTGGTCAAAAGCTTTAAGGTTATAAATGTTTTTACCAAATTCATGCGTGGCATATCTGCCTGGTGATGAGCGACTAAAACGAATCTTTAAGGGCTGGTTCAAAGGAACATTCGGGATAAGCATCGAAACTTGTGCCTCGTGATGGTTAGCGTTTGGAAAACTAACCTGATAGCTGATTTCCTGCTGGGCATTTGCGCTTAATGCCAAGGCTAAAACTGCGGTAGTGAAAATAAATTTCTTCATGTTATAAATTTATAGATTGAAATTAATATTTACCGCTTAATTTTCAGCTTTTGTGAACCTATTGTTACTTGTCCTGTTAATTTATTTGCAGAATATGATTCTAATATTCTTTTTGAGTACGCCTAAAGATACTGAACCGAGGTCAATATGATGCATAGGAAAATTTATCCAAATTAATCGTCATCCTGAATTTATTTCAGGGTCTTTTAGCCTGTATATATAATTTTTGTAGATGCAGAATCAGATTCTATATGACGAAGCTAAATACCTTTATCTTTTCTGCCTGATTGCATTTCTATAATCCGGTCTTCTATACCTGTTTGTACACGTTGTGAGTGGGTTTGGTCTGTTACTTCTATTTCGAAATCTCTGTCTTTATCAGAAACATGATTTTCTACCTGCTCTGCATTGAGTATGGCATGATCATAAGTGCCTTTGCCGCTCATTAACTTTACAAATACAGGTAAACATTCAAAGAATATAAAAAGAAGCCCGATAAAGGTTACAGCCATAGCAGTACCTGTATCGCGGGTTCCGTCTTGTTTATAACCTATTTGCCCTAAGGCCCAGTTTCTATCGGCAAAACCGGCAATTGCACTTAAACTGTCTAGCTGTTTTGAAGTGTACAATTTCTCGCTCATTAAGCCGTCAAACTGTTTTCTGCCATCAATAAATGATTCCATTTTTTTAAGAGCAACATTTAAAGTGTCCAGATCTTCTTCCCTTTTTTTAAGTTCTGCTTCTTTACGTTTGGCATAAGGTCCATAACCCATTACGCCGGAAGTTTCAGTGGTTTTACTTCCAAAAATTTCAAAGTTGAGTTTCTGACGATCGTTTTTAATCGTGGCCGCCATAGAATCACGCTGTTTTTTTACGTCATTAAGTTTGCCTATTTCTATAGCATATTTATTTTCAAAAGCCTTATTTATCGTGTCTATTTTAGAACGCTGCCCGTTCAGGTAACTTACTTTTAGTTTTTCTTTGATTTCTTTGTCAAATATTTTAAGCTCAAGAGGCCTAGAGATTACGATACCGATCATAATGGCCAGTAAAATACGAGGTGTAGCCTGTAAAATCTGCTTGTTGGTTGTCGCATTTTTATTGATACTGGATACGATGTAACGATCCATATTAAAAATAGCCAAGCCCCATATTAATCCAAATAGTATTGCTGCAAGCCAGTCTAGATCAGAACCCTTAAATACAAAATACATGGCGTATCCACCTGATAATGCTGCAAACAGACCGGTAAAAAAGATAGTTGCACCAATACCAATATACTTATTATGCTCTGTAGGATGTTTTTGCAGTGTGCTGATGTGCACTCCTGAACAGAACCAGAAAAAACGCGTTAGATTATGCATTTGTTTTTTATTTATTATTAAACGCCCGTGGTATGAAGTTGTTACAAAAAAAAGTGAAATAGAAAATCAGTTCCATTTCTCTGTAAATGTTTGTTTACCAAAAGTAAAGCTAGCTTAAGCAGATAATGATATTACAGGGATTTATTTATCTTTGAAAAAAAGAAATACACAATGAAAGAGATTACAGTTCAGGAACTAAAACAAAAAATTGATCAAAAAGAAGCTTTTCAACTGATCGATGTAAGAGAAACCTTTGAATACGAAATGTCTAATTTAGATGGAGTGAATATTCCATTGGGAGGTATCTTGATCGAAGCTGATAAAATAGACAGAGACAAACCCGTAATTATACAATGCCGCAGTGGTAAAAGAAGTGCTGCAGCTATTATGCAATTAGAGCAGGTTCATGGCTTCGATAATCTGTATAATTTAAAAGGTGGTATCCTGGCCTGGCAAGAGGCTTTTGATCCGAACATGCCGGTTTATTAATATTGAAATAGAGAGTAGTAGTAACTATAGTAATTACTATTAAAGCAGCGCTTAATTCTGCCTGCTCTCTTTAAAAAGAAGTATGAAACAGAAGATTTTTTTAAACGTTTTTTATAATATCGCTATAATCTGTTCAATTGTAGGCGCAAACTGGGCTTATAAGAATAGCAGCCCTTTAATTGTGGTCTTTTTTGCAGTTATGCTAATTGCTTTTATTTACTTTAAATTTAGGCTGGCAAAACAGATTAGAAACGATCTGAAAAAATAAAAAAAGCGCTTATTAAGCGCTTTTTTTATTTGATAGGTTAATCAACCAAATCTAAATCTTGTTCAGGGCTACGAAGTGTATTAATCTATTATTAATTAAACAAATCTGGTTTCTCTCCAGTTAAACCTAAACCTGGCAAATTGTTCAATACATATTTTCCCTCTATAAAATCAGGACGATCAAAAGGATTGTTTACTGTTAAAAATGGTCCGTCTAGATCAGCCCAGTTACAAAGAGGCGCCAAAGCAGCCCCGGCCAGGGTTGCAATGGAAGTTTCGCTCATACAACCAACCAATATTTTCATGCCATGACCTTTGGCTTTTAAAATCATCTGATGTGCTTCATACATTCCTGTACTTTTCATCAGTTTAATATTGATGCCATGATAAGCGCCTTTTAACCCGTCAATATCAGCTAAGCGTTGAAAAGCTTCGTCGGCCAAAATAGGGATGGGACTGCGCTCTGTAAGCCAGGCATTGCCTTCAAGATTGTTTTTATCCATAGGTTGTTCTATCAATAGCGCTCCTTGATCATGTAGCCAGTAAATCATGTCTATGGCCTGTTTTTTATCGCTCCAGCCTTGGTTGGCATCTATAAAAAGAGGTAAGTCACTTACACTTCTAATGGTTTCAATAATCTCTTTATCATTATCGCGACCTAATTTTACTTTAAGTACCTTAAAACCTTTGGCATCAGCCACTTTTTCCCTGATTACCTCGGGGGTGTCAATACCAATGGTATATGAAGTCGCTGGCATTTTACTTACATCTGCACCATAAATTTCATGGCAGGATTTGTTCAGCATTTTACCATTCAGATCATTTAAAGCAATATCAACGGCTGCTTTAACAGCGGGATTACCTGTAGCAATATTGTCCAGGTAAGCATTGATTGAAGCAAAATCAAAAGGAAATTTAAACTGCTTCCAGTCAATTTTCTTTAAAAACGCATGGGCAGATTCAAAGCTTTCGCCCATGTAAGGAACCATGCTGGCTTCACCATATCCTGTAAAGCCTTCATGATTTATTTTAAGCAGAAGTACTGGTGTACTTGTGCGGGTAAATTTTGATATAGAAAAGGGATGTTTAAGTTGAAGTTCAAAATCCTTGTAACTAATTTCCATTATTTATCGTCTTAAAAATTAAGGTATGCAAATACTAAAAAGATTACTTTTGTAAAAATTGTAAAAAATACTAAACCAATGAAATTTTATTCAAGAATACCATATTTTATTTATCTGTTGTTGGTTCTTGCGGGTTGTACCACAGGAAAAAATGCCTTGCAAAAAGGTAATTATGAGGCAGCAGTTAGCAAAGCGGTAGATCGGTTAAAAAGTTCGCCACGAAATAATGAAGCTTCAGGCGTTTTATCTAAGGCTTATGATCTGTCTTTGAAAAATAGTTTGAGAATAATTGACGAAGCTAAAATGTCGACCAAT
Organism: Pedobacter montanisoli; assembly: GCF_022809115.1. Lineage (GTDB taxonomy): Bacteria > Bacteroidota > Bacteroidia > Sphingobacteriales > Sphingobacteriaceae > Pedobacter > Pedobacter montanisoli. The sequence continues at coordinate 1,127,738 of NZ_JALGBH010000001.1, forward strand.
GTTTTGCGATGGGAAACCATTATGGAACAATATGGTAAAATTAACCGCATGGCAGATGAGATCAATGGCTGTCCGTCTTGTTTAGAAGTGGTGCCTGCCCCGCAAAAATTTGTTCGAGAATATGAGGATGCCAGACTTAGATCGGCAGAGGTGCGTTATGCTTTAGGCCAAAATCTGTTGAGCGAAAATACCAGAGAAAGTGCAAAAAGGGCCTTACAGAATTTTGAGATGGTAAAACAGTGGGTACCCGGGTATAAAGATATTAATAATAAGATAGAAGATGCTTACTGGGCTTCTGTGCTAAAAGTAGTGTTGCGTCCTGTAATTGTAAATAGTAATTATTATAAGCTAAGTAGTGATTATTTTCAGCAGCAAATAGAAAATTATACGGCTAATTACCGTAACAATAAATATGTAGCCTTTTACACGGAAAAAGAAGCCAATGCTAAAAGATTAGTTCCAGATCAGGTCATTAATCTGAGGTTCGATGATTTTATAGTAGGACAGACTTATGTAAAAGAGAAGGTAGAAAAACTTAAAAAAGATAGTGTTGAAATAGGTCGAACAAGAGATAATAAGCCTGTTTATGGTACTGTAACCGCAGAATTGAGCGTGTTTGAGAAAAGCATTTCATCAAGCGGGCTTTTAGGTGTTGCTATAACCGATTGGCAGACCAACAAAGTGGTGACACAGAAGAAATTACCCGGAACCTTTGTATGGACTGATAGCTGGGCAAATTATAAAGGCGATGAAAGAGCGTTAGACAGAAATCAGCTTGCATTAACCAAACGAAGAGAAACTGTTCCGCCACCTCCGCTTACATTGTTTGTAGAATTTACCAAACCTATTTACAGCCAGTTTGTAGATTATTTAAATAGTTACTACAGCAGATTTTAAGCTTAAAGTAATATAAAAGTTAAAAAATAAAACTTCTTAGGCAGCCTTATATTAATGCCTTAGCTTTGCAGGCTTATGAATACCGGACTCTATAATCCTTTTAAACTGTTTGATTTTAAAGGTAATAAATGCTTTTTAACAGGACTTTCTACTTCTGAGCCTATAATGATCAATCTGCTGCCTCAATGGTTGCTTGATATGGCCCAGCTTACGGGTAACGAACAGATCAAATTGTTAGATGAAAGCGTAAAATCATACAATAGTTTAAAAGTTCCATGTAACGAAGAAGTTTACCTGAAAAATATACTTCCTCTTGAGAACAGGATAGAAAAAGCCTTTGAAGAAGGATACAAAGAAGTTTCTGCCCTGCAAGAGTTAGACCTGTTTCACTGGATAGGTAAACTGATGTATGGATTTCTGTATTTAGAAATGCAGGCTGCTATACGTTTAAAACAATTGAGTGGTGATGGTATGAACATGTCGCAAGGATTGATGCATAAGTTTGCAAACCTGCACGCCATGTTACAGGGGATGCATACCGAGGTTGAGTTTGAGGAATTTAAACCCTGGTCTATTGTAGTTGTACCTTTAGAAGATCAGCATACCGCTTTTTCTTTCAGAGATGAGATCAATACATTGATTTTCTCCTTAAAATTTAAAGATTTTGGCATTGTAGCCTGTTTACAAGATAATGGTACCAATAAAAGGTATCATCAGGAAATCTTATCCTCAATACAGGATAAACACCTGAGTGGCCAGCAATTTGAAGAGATAGCCGCCCGGTTCTTTTATTCAGCTTATTTATTTAATCGTTTGCCTGAGTATAATTACCTACCCGTTAACGGAGTAGTGTATATTGACCAGATGCCTTTAAGAGGTATGCAAAATAAGCCTGTTTTTGACGAATGGGAGCATAAAACTTATGCACAGGTGCTTGAAAACTTCTGGAAACCATGGGAGTTGACTCTTTTTGAAATCATTAAAAATCCTATGCAGCCTGTAAGCTTTTTTGAACCGTCATTATTGCCAGATGCTGGTTAACTGATCAATAAAATGTGGAATAATGCCTTTTACTAAAAGAACAGTAAAAATTAATCCGGTAAGCGCACCAAAAAAATGGGCGTCATGGTTAATATTATCGTTTGCATTTTTCGACATATACATACAATATACCAGATACAGCACCCCAAATAAGATGGCCGGCATAGGTATGAACATTACACCGATCATGCTTAAGGGTTGAAATAAAATATAACTGAATAATACTGCACTAATTGCTCCAGATGCTCCTAAACTATTATATCTGAAATCGTCTTTATGCCGCATTACAGTAGGAATATCACTTAAAATCAGAGATCCGAGATACAATAGGGCAAATTGCCAGTGGCCAATCATTACCTCCAAATTAAAAGCAAAGAAGAAAAAGGTAAACATGTTAAAGAAAAGGTGCATCCAGTTGGCGTGGATTAAGCCGCTTGTAACATATGTATATATTCTTTGTCCTCTTGAAACCGAATAGGGATGCAGCACAAATTTGGCATACAGGTTATAGTTATTAAAAGCGTAAATGCTGGTTAATAGAGTTAAAACAAATATAGCTGATGCAACAGGTGCGGCATTAAGATATTCCATTGTTATTTTAAATTTAAATTGGTTCGTTCTTCTAATCTGCCTATAGGGTAACGCATAAATGTAGGTTCATAATAAGCTGAATTCTTATAAATGAAATTAAGCTGAGCGCTTCCGCTTTTGGCAAACTCAGGATTTTTAGCTTTTTCATCTTCTAACTTCTTGCGTAAAGAAGCATCATTTTTCAATAATTCTGCTGCGGTGTCTTCAAAGATATAAGCGGAAAAATGTTCTTTCTGGCCTAAAATAGAATCAAAGAAATTCCAGTTAAAGAATGAATCGGTAGCCTGAGGTTCTAAAGTTTCCATAATATAACGGTTTTTAGGCTGGTCGGTAAAAACTACATAATCACCTTCATAGAAATCAATATCCTGTTTTAATTTGCGCACTTTTACATCATTGTGCAGATAATGCCCTTCAAAAGGTCTTGATGCTGTTTTCATATCCTCGATGTAATACATGTCAACTTTTAAACGACTGTCTTTAGTTAGCCGCTGTAATTTTACGCCGTTTGTTTTGAGCAGGTCAATTACTCTATCCCATGCTTTTGGGATAATATACGCATAAGGTTTGTTTACTTTTACCGATGGCTTAAAGGTATTGTATTCTTTAATGGTCTTGGTGTAAGGATCATTTCTATCATAATATAACCTGTTGTAGCCACTTACTTCACTTGGCTTTTGCTTTCCTTCAAATCCTTTGAACTCAATTTCGTTGAACTGGCTGTTATCCAGTTGCCACTCTAAAGGAAACTCAGTTTGGCTGGCAGTTAGTTCATTGGCTTTGCGTTTGTTTTCCGTAATAGTATGCGCATCTCGATCTACAACGCTGATATAAGTTTCTAAAAGTTTATAAGTCGATTCAACCCGTTTATCATATGATTTGAGCATATGTGTTTCGGGCATAAAAGCAATTACATTGTGCAACGCTGCGTAACCAGTAGAGTAACGGGGTGTTTCTAAAAATCCTGTAATACCACTTTCAGGAGTTTGCTTAATAGAGTTTACATAAGGAATAAGCTCAAAACCTTTCTCTTTCATGTTCTTGTAAAGATAAGGTAGCATAGTTTGTGTTAAATACGATGACAGTACCGGGTTTAATTTATCTTTCTGTGTAGGGATCAAAGTCATGGTATATTGGTAATCAGCCCCATTGCTGGTATGCGTATCTACAAAAATATCAGGGTCCCAGGTGTTAAAAATCTGCTGAAAAGTATAGGCATTTTTCGAATCAGTTTTAATAAAATCTCTGTTCAGATCCAGGTTTTTTGAATTGCCTCTAAATCCGTAAGCAACAGGGCCATTCTGGTTAGCTCTTGAAGTACCTGTACGATTAAAACTTCCATCAATATTATAAAGCGGAATAATACAGATTACAGTATGTTGCGGAAGCTTGTTATTCTTTAACAGGTCGCGGCTCAGCATCATGCTCGCGTCTACACCTTCGGGTTCGCCCGGATGAATGCCATTGTTAATTAGCAAAATAGCTTTATGTTGTTTCTTAATTTCTGCAGGATTAAATACACCCTCTTTTGAAAGTACCAGTACGTTTAAGGGCTTGCCAAAATCTGTACTGCCATAGGTAAACAGTTTAGCTTGGTTAGGATATTGTTTGGCAATTTCCTGGTAGAAAGAAATGGCTTGATAATACGTTGTGGTTTCTTTTCCTTTGCTTTTTTCAAAGGGTGTTACCTGGGCATTGGTATCTATCATAAAGACGAAGGTTAAAAATGCAAAACAGAAGTACAGTGGTTTCATAAGAAATTATTTGCTATAAATTTAAGCTACAATTATTCAAATAATGGATGTATAACGAAATTTTTATTACCAAAAATCTAGAGGACCAAAAGAATAACGTAAACCAAAAGATATTACATTATAAACATCTATACCTGTGTTTTTGAATTTGGTTTTCGGATCGTCATATCCATCTAATCCTTCTCCAAAAGTAAAATTACTCTGAAAGTTAAAATGAATGGCAAAAATGCTGTCGCCAGCATAATCTTTTAAAGGAATATAAAGCCCCGTAGTAAAGGATAATAAAGTGTTAAGGCTTTCGTCTTTACCAGGGAAAATATAACTGGAGCTAGGTTTTTGACGGATAATATGTGTCATTTTATTTTTAATTACGCCAAAGCCCGGGCCAACATAAAAATTTTTTAAAGCCGCCAGCGTTTCATTTTCTGTGAGTGGAAAGAAATTCCCTAAAAACAATTTAGTGTTTAAGGAAATAGCCTTATAATTATTTACAAAATAGCGTTGGTGCGGATCAGAAGATGAGCTTCCGCCGGTTAAATTGCCGGCCTGCAGGTTAAAACCCAGGTTAGCATAAGGTGTAAAATAATAGTCTAGATTTGCAGAAACCGTAGCTTTTGATCGTTTGGTATCCAGATCTGCATAGACCACATTGGCACCAACAAGAACCTCGGCAGCAAATTTATTGTAATAAACTTGGCCTAAGCAGGTTTTACAGCAAAAAAGGACAAATAGTAGTGTTAGGTTTTTAATCAAAAAGGCATTAATTATTTAATGTAATATTATAAATAATCAATGTAAAAAAGAAATTTAAACTCTGGTAATAAGTAAGTTACAATAGCTATCTTACAGGTTTGCTTGTAAGACCCATGAAGCCGAAATTATATCTCACACCTACAGAGAAATAAGTATATAGATCAGGGCTTACATTTTTGAATTTGGTTTTCGGGTCATCATATCCATCCAATCCTTCACCAAAGGTAAAATTGGTTTGGTAGTTAATGTTGATTCCATATCTGATATCACCCCACTGATCGGGAAAATAAAAATCTATACCTACATTAATTGGAACAGCAGCGTTAACGCTTTTATCTTTACCGGGAAAAACATAGCCACTTCCATCAGGTTTAGTCCTTATGATATCTTTCATGTTATTGAGAATAACCCCAACCCCTGTTCCAATATAAAAGCCTTTGGTATAATTAAGTAAATCGTTGTAATAGAAATCTGTGAACTGTCCAAGTCTTACTTTGCCACCTAATGTTATTGCTTTATAAGTGTTAAAAAACTCTCTGTTATGAGGATCGGTTTTTACATCACCTCCTTTAACCGTACCCATCTGAAGTTCTAAACCACTTGTAATAAATGGAGTAAGGTAATATTCTACTGTGCCATAACCGGCCAGACCGAATTTTCCTTTTTTAACATCTGTGAAAGAGTATGTACCCCCAGCGCCCAGTCCAACGCCCAGCTTGTAAAAATTAGATTGAGCGTATGTTACTGAAGTAAAAATGCTTAGAATGAAAGCGGCACAAATTTTTTTCAAGTTCTTATGAATTAGGTGCTTTATTACAAAAATATAATTTTATTGAAAACTTTTAGTATTAACTTTGAAATTATGCTAAATATCAAAATTAATTCAGATTCGCTTACAGAGCGGTTTATAAAATATGCTAAAATAGATACTCAATCGGATCCTTTTTCTACTTCTATTCCATCTACTGAAAAACAGAAGAATTTAGGGAAACTATTGGCTGATGAGCTTTTAGCATTAGGTTTATCTGATGCACATTTAGATGAGTGGGGTTATGTGTATGCAACACTTCCATCAAACAGTGATAAAAAAGTGCCCGTTGTGTGTTTTTGTTCTCATATGGACACCTCGCCAGATTCCAGTGGCGAAAATGTAAAACCTATTGTGCATAAAAACTATCAGGGTGAAGATCTGATATTGCCTGATGATCAAACTGTTATTTTAAAAATGGCCGATCATAAAGACCTGAAAAACCAGATTGGAAACGACATCATTACAGCCAGTGGAACCACTTTACTGGGTGCAGACAACAAGGCTGGTGTTGCTGAAATTATGGAAGCGGTTACTTACCTGGCACAAAATCCAGACATAAAACATGGCGATATAAAAATTCTATTTACGCCTGATGAAGAGATTGGAAGAGGCGTTGATAAAGCCGATTTAGAAAAATTAGGAGCTGATCTAGCTTATACCATTGATGGAGAAACTTTAGGCTCTATTGAAGATGAAACGTTTTCTGCTGATGGAGCAGTACTTACCATTAATGGTATTAGTGCTCACCCTGGATTTGCCAAAGGCAAAATGGAAAGCGCTATCAAAATTGCCGGCGATATTCTTGCTGCTTTGCCTAAAGATTATCTTTCTCCTGAAAGTACACAGCAAAAAGAAGGCTTTGTACACCCGGTAGGGATGAGCGGTAGTGTTGAACAGGCCGAGATTAGATTCATCATCCGCGATTTTGATGATGAGCTTTTAAAAGCACATGCTACCTTAATTGAAGAAACCACGAAAAATGTATTAAAGAATTATCCTCACTCTTCGTATCAGTTAGATATAAAAGCGCAATACAGAAATATGAAACGCATTTTAGACCAATACCCTTATATTATTGAAAATGGGGTAGAAGCTATTAAAAGAGCTGGGGTTGAGCCTAAAAAACAAAGCATAAGAGGAGGTACAGATGGCTCGCGTTTATCATACATGGGTTTGCCTTGCCCTAATATTTTTGCAGGCGAACATGCTTTTCACAGCAAACAGGAATGGGTATCGGTACAAGATATGATAAAGGCAACAGAAACCATTATCCATATTGCCAATATATATGAAGAAAAAGCTTAATGTAAAGTAAGCTGAGCTAAATACTGATCATATTCATCTTCTATAATGATCTTGCAGTTCCATCCATGTTTAAGCGCTAATGTTTTAAGTGTGGATGGATCTATGTAAAGCCATTTAAACCACTCGCCCTTTTTACCTTTATATTCGTAGGCATAACTCACTTCGCCAAAGTACTTGTCTTTTGGTTTGATGCTGCCTTCATAAAGATAACTGATATCTGAACTGTCGAAAATAAGTGAGCCTTTTGGATTAAGCAAGATTTTAGCCATTTCTAAAAAATGTTCCAATCCATCTAAAGTTCGGGTTAATCCAATGCCGTTCATTAAAAGTAAGAGGGTGTCAAATTTACTTTTATAAGTAAAAATATCTTGTTGTAAAGCCCGCTTTACACCACGCTGTTTCATAATATTAACAGCATTTAAAGAAGTGTCAATAGCTGTAACATCTTTATGGTGTTTTTGGAGAATTAGAGCATGACTGCCAACGCCTGCGCCTATGTCTAGAATACTTCCCTGGCATAAATCCATCGCTTTTAACTCGATTTCTGGCATTTCTTCTTCTTCCCTGAAGAAAACATCTACCGGCATTTCTTCTGTTTCGCCGTAGCTATTATGTAGCCAGAGTGTTTGGCTTTGGTTGTTCTTATAAAAGTCTAATAATGCACTGCCATAAATATCCATAAACAAAGATAAAAAATGGCAGTGCATTTATGTTTTAGACCGTAAGATTTTCGGCTTGGTTTTTAGTATGATCTATAACTTTATCTACCTTTTCGCTCATACCCGCCATTTTCTTTTTTGATTTTTTCAATACATCACAAAACCAATCTTCTGCTTTACGTTGCAGATTACCTTTTTTATCAGACGTTAATAATAACGCAATAGTGATGCCTAGTGCTGCACCAGCCAATACACCTGTTAATACTTTAGTTTTCTTTGTCATAACGCACAGTTTTTATAGAGTACTAACAAATGCAATAATTAATTGTTCTTAAAAAAATAAAGCCCCGGTTTTAAGGCCGGGGCTTTTATAATCTCTATTCAGATATTGTGTTTATGCTTCTTCTTCGCTAAATAACTTTGCAGTTAAATAGTCGCGGTTCATGCGGGCAATGTTTTCCAAAGAAATTCCTTTAGGGCATTCTGCTTCGCAGGCACCTGTGTTGGTACAGTTTCCAAAACCTTCTGAGTCCATTTGGGCTACCATATTTTGTACACGTTTGTATCTTTCTGGCTGGCCTTGAGGAAGTAAAGAGAACTGAGATACTTTTGCAGATACAAATAGCATTGCCGAAGCATTTTTACATGCTGCAACACATGCACCACAACCAATACATGCTGCTGCTTCAAACGCTGCATCAGCTTTTGATTTGGCAATAGGCAGGTTATTGGCATCTTGTGCATTACCCGTATTTACAGAAATAAAACCTCCGGCAGCAATTACGCGGTCAAAAGCAGAGCGGTCTACCGCTAAATCTTTAATTACCGGAAATGCTTTTGCTCTCCATGGTTCAACTACAATGGTATCGCCATCTTTAAATGAACGCATATGTAGTTGGCAAGTAGTTACCAGGTCTTTAGGACCATGTGGGCGACCATTGATATACATTGAACACATACCGCAGATACCTTCGCGGCAATCGTGGTCAAATACGATAGGTTCTTCGCCTTTATTGATCAGTTGTTCATTTAAAACATCAAACATCTCTAAAAAAGACATGTCTGGAGAAATATCAGAAACTTTATAATCAACTAAATTTCCTGTTGATTTACTGTTTTTTTGACGCCAAACTTTTAGCGTTAAATTCATATTTCCTGTACTCATTTTATCTTTAGATTTGAGACATTAGATTTGAGGTATTAAGCTTTTTGTTTAAACCTCTTATCTCATATCTTATTTATAATTTCTTTGTGCTACTTTAATGTTCTCGTAATTTAACTCTTCTTTGTGTAGCTCATATACGCTTTCTCCTTTGTATTCCCAAGCAGCTACGTAAGAGAAGTTAGCATCATCACGTTTTGCTTCACCTTCTTCAGTCTGGAATTCTTCACGGAAGTGACCACCACAACTTTCTTCACGATGTAAAGCATCGATACACATCAATTCACCTAATTCAAGGAAGTCTGCAACGCGGCCTGCTTTCTCTAATTCAGGGTTAAACTCATCGCTAGAGCCCGGTACACGAACATCAGACCAGAACTCTTTACGTAATGCCTTGATTTCTTCAATTGCTTCAGTTAAACCTTTTGCATTACGAGCCATTCCACATTTTTCCCACATGATGTGGCCTAATTTTTTATGGAAATGATCAACAGACTTTGTTCCTTTGATATTCAGGAATCTATCTAAAGTTGATTTTACATGGTTTTCAGCTTCAACAAATGCAGGGTGATCCGTTGGAATTGCCTTTGTAGAAATCTCTTTTGATAGATAAGATCCTATGGTGTAAGGCAATACGAAATAACCATCTGCCAAACCTTGCATTAATGCAGAGGCACCTAAACGGTTGGCACCATGATCAGAGAAATTGGCTTCTCCTATACAGTATAAGCCTGGTACGGTAGTCATTAAATCATAATCAACCCAAATACCACCCATGGTATAGTGAACAGCAGGGTAGATACGCATTGGGGTTTCATAAGGATTCTCGCCAGTAATCTGCGCATACATATCAAACAGGTTACCATATTTTTCTTTGATTACCTCACGCCCTAAACGCATGCAGGTTTCTTTATCTGGATGGTGGTTACCTTGTTTGTTGGCCTCTATACGGCCGTAACGCTCAGTATTTGCTGTAAAATCTAAATATACCGCCAGTTTAGAAGCACCTACGCCATAACCTGCATCGCAACGTTCCTTAGCCGCACGAGAGGCCACATCACGAGGAACAAGGTTACCGAAAGCAGGGTATCTGCGCTCTAAGTAATAATCTCTTTCATCTTCAGGAATATCCTGAGGCTTACGGGGATCATCTTTTTTCTTTGGTACCCAGATTCTACCGTCGTTACGTAACGACTCAGACATCAAGGTTAATTTAGATTGGTGATCACCTGATACCGGAATACAGGTAGGGTGAATTTGTGTATAACAAGGGTTTCCGAAGAAAGCACCTTTTTTGTGTATTTTCCATGCTGCAGTAACGTTACTACCCATAGCATTGGTAGAAAGGAAGAAAACGTTTCCGTAACCTCCGGTTCCTAATACTACCGCATGACCGAAATGACGCTCCAGTTCTCCGGTAAGTAAGTTACGGGCAATAATACCACGTGCTTTTCCGTCAATAACTACAACATCTAACATTTCGTGACGGGTAAACATTTCTACTTTACCCATACCTACCTGACGCTCTAATGCGCTGTAGGCACCTAATAATAATTGCTGACCAGTTTGTCCGGCGGCATAAAAAGTACGTTGTACCTGTGTACCACCAAAAGAACGGTTATCTAATAAACCGCCATATTCACGAGCCAAAGGAACACCCTGAGCCACACACTGATCTATAATATTTGCACTTACTTCTGCCAAACGGTGTACGTTTGCTTCGCGTGCTCTGTAATCGCCTCCTTTAATGGTATCGTAAAATAAACGGTAAACGCTGTCACCATCGTTTTGATAGTTCTTAGCTGCGTTGATACCACCTTGAGCTGCAATTGAGTGCGCTCTGCGTGGCGAATCCTGAAAACAGAAACACTTTACTTTGTAACCCATTTCTGCAAGTGTTGCAGCAGCCGAAGCACCGGCCAAACCCGAACCTACAACAATAACCTCGATACTTCTTTTATTTGCAGGGTTAACCAAAGCTACAGAAGAACGGTATTTTGTCCACTTTTGTGTTAATTCTCCCTCAGGTATATTTGAATTGAAATTTGACATTTACTTAATCTTTTAAATAAAACTTTGGTTAACTAATCCAGCCTAAATAAATTGAAATTGGCATTAAGGCAAAAATTATCGGCACAATAATAGAAAACCAGAAACCTATGGCTTTAACAATTGGAGTCCATTTTTTATGGTTCCAGCCCATGGTCTGAAAAGCAGATTGGAAACCATGTAATAAGTGGTACCCTAATGAAATTACTCCCAGAACATAAACAATAACAACCCATAGTTCTTGGAAAACCATAGTGATGTTTTGAAAAGTGTCATGTTCTTCGTGGTTAAACACAGCCGCTTTAGTTGGCCACCAGAAATGATAAAGGTGTAAAATAAGGAACATTAAAATTAATGTGCCTAATAAACCCATACTGCGAGAGTACCATGTTGAGTTTGCTGATGCATTGCTGTAAGCATATGTAGCCGGGCGTGCAGCCTTATTTTGTGCGGTTAATACAATAGCTTGAACAATGTGTAAGATAATGCCGGCAAATAAACCGATCTCCATAATGCGGACAATTAAATTATGCCCCATGAAATCAGCAGCTACGTTAAAAGTCTGGCCGCCATCGTTTAAAAAAATTAGTGCATTTATAGATACGTGAACAATAAGGAATGAGATCAAAAACAGACCAGTTAATCCCATTACAAACTTTCTACCTACAGATGACGTAAAAGTCTTACTTAAACTACCCATTAGATTGTTTTTATATTTTTATTCTTGATGCACAAATGTATTTAAAATATAAATCAAATTGTGAAAGCAATAAGGTAAAAATCATGGGATTAAATTATTTAGAAACATTCTAAGAAAAAACGCGCAAACTTTTCCATGACAATCGGAGAGTTCGTATTTGGTTAAAAATATAAAGCCAACAGACATATATCTATAGAAAAATTGATATTTTAATTACCTTTAACTATGCAAAATATTCCACCTTTAGCCGAACGTATGCGCCCTCAAAATCTGGATGAATATGTAGGTCAGAAGCATTTAGTAGGTAAAGATGCCGTGCTGAGAAAAGCCATTGAAAGCGGCCGTATCCCCTCTATGATATTCTGGGGACCACCGGGAGTTGGAAAAACGACTTTAGCTACAATCATTTCTCATAGTCTAGACCGCCCCTTCTTTAATCTGAGTGCAATCAACTCTGGTGTAAAAGAAGTAAGAGAAGTCATAGATAAGGCCGCTGCTTTAAAAGACAGTTTTATGGGGCAGCCTATTCTGTTTATAGATGAGATTCATCGTTTCAGTAAATCGCAACAAGACAGTTTGCTTGGTGCTGTTGAACGCGGCTTGGTTACTTTAATAGGTGCTACTACAGAAAACCCAAGTTTTGAAGTTATCTCGGCTTTATTGTCGAGGTGTCAGGTATATATTTTACAAAACTTGTCTGAGGATGAATTGGTGGGGTTATTAAATACAGCCATTCAAAAAGATGAAATTCTTTCTGCTAAAAAAATCACCATAAAAGAACATGAAGCTTTGATCCGTCTGAGCGGAGGAGATGCCCGACGACTTTTAAATGTGTTGGAAATTGCCATAAACGGAATAGGCGGCGATGTAATAGAACTAACCAATGAGAATGTTTTGGCACATGCGCAACAAAACATGGCGCTTTATGATAAAGCAGGAGAACAGCATTATGATATTATTTCTGCCTTTATAAAATCAATAAGAGGCAGCGACCCCAATGCAGCTGTATATTGGCTTGCCCGGATGATAGAAGGTGGAGAAGATCCTTCTTTCATTGCAAGAAGGTTACTGATCCTGGCATCTGAAGATATAGGTAATGCAAACCCCAATGCCTTGCTATTAGCCAATAATTGTTTTCAGGCTGTAAATGTGATCGGCTATCCCGAAGCACGTATCATATTGTCACAATGCGTAACCTATATGGCCTCATCTGCTAAAAGTAATGCCGCTTATGAAGCAATTAATAAGGCACAGGCTCTTGTAAGACAGACAGGAGATCTGCCGGTACCTTTGCATCTAAGAAATGCGCCAACTAAGCTGATGAAAAACATAGGCTATGGTAAAGAATATAAATATGCCCATGCTTATGAGGGTAATTTTGTAGAACAAGAATTTATGCCTGAAAATTTAAGTGGAACAAAGCTTTATGATCCGGGTAAAAATGCGGCCGAAGAAAAATTAAGGGAAAAACTGAAACAAAACTGGGGAAACAAATACCAATACTAAAAACGCATATGATATCAACTTTCTTAAACCACCAATGGAAATCTTTTTGGCGCAGTAGAAATAAAGGGTCAAGTATTATTGTACAGATTATCTTAGGACTTTTTATGCTGTATCTTTTAGCTGTAGCTATAGGTGTCGGGTTTCTCATGCCGGTACTACTAGAAAAAACTCTGCCTAAAGTAAACCTTATCGAGGCATTTAATGGACTTATTCTTTATTATTTTATGTTGGATATAGCCATGCGCATACAATTACAGGAATTGCCAACCCTAAGTATTGTGCCTTATTTGCATCTTAAAATAAAAAGAAAAACTATTGTCAATTTTCTGAATGTAAGAGCTCTTATTAATTTCTTTAATTTTCTGCCTCTCTTTATTTTCCTGCCCTTTGTGTTTACCCGCATTTACTCATTTTATGGAGCAGGAACTTTGGCTGGATATGTGTGCGCTATTTTAAGCTTAACCATGCTTAATAACTTCCTTATCCTCTATGTTAAAAGGAAATCGATTAATAATATCGCTTATTTTGGGATAATACTTCTTGCTGTATTTGTGCTAATGGGTTTGGATTATTACCATATTGTATCTATACGTAGCCTATCCAATACTTTATTTACAGGTATTGCTCTACATCCTTACTTATCCATTATTTTGGCAGCTATCGCTTTTGCAATGTTTAAGCTAAATAGTGCATTTTTAAGTGCTAACCTTTATACAGAAGAACTGGGTTCTAAAGAACAGAAAAAAGTAAGTACAGACTACGCTTTCTTTAATCGTTTTGGCAGAGTAGGTGAGCTGGCAGCGCTTGAATTTAAACTTATTTTAAGGCACAAGCGCTCGCGTACTGCGTTTTTTATGAGTATCTTATTTCTGTTATATGGTTTCATTTTTTACAAGGAAAAATTGGTGGCAAATAATGAGTTCGGAAAAATGCTTTTTGCCGCAGTTTTTATGACAGGTATAACCTTAGTAAATTATGGACAGTTCATGTTTGCCTGGCAAAGTGCCCATTTTGATGGCCTGCTGGTTAATAAGATAGACCACCGCGATTTTATAAAAGCCAAATACCTGCTTTTTACTTTAAGCTCAACCATTATCACTATTCTGTCGAGCTTTTACGTTGTGATTAGTTATAAAATATTGTTTATACACCTAGCTGCCTACTTTTTTAATATTGGTTTTGGTGCAACTCTGGTACTGTATATTGCTACATTTAACCGTAAGCGCCTCGATATTACAAAATCAGCCAGCTTTAACTGGCAGGGTGTAGGCGCTACTCAATGGATCTTGGCTTTTCCTTTATTATTATTGCCATTTGTAATTTATGTGCCTTTTGGTATGATGAACCAACCCTATTGGGGGTTGCTGGCGTTAGGAATTTTTGGATTAACAGCATTGCTGCTGAGAAATTTCTTTATAGATATTATTGTAAAAAGATTTGAAAAAGAAAAATATAAAATAGCCGAAGGCTTTAGAGAATAAGACTATGTTAACAATAAGAGATTTAAAAAAAGTATATGCCCAGCGTTTGGCTGTAGATATTGATCATCTTGAAATCAAATCGGGAGAGGTTATAGGTTTGGTAGGAAATAACGGAGCCGGAAAAACCACGCTTTTCAGAATGATATTAGATCTGATCAGACCTGATGCTGGTGAAGTTTTATCAAAAGACCAGAACGTAGCTAAGGATACACAGTGGAAAAATTATACCGCTTCGTATTTGGATGAAGGTTTTTTGATAGATTACCTTACTCCTGAAGAGTATTTTAAATTTATTGGCAGTTTAAATGGATTTAACGAGGCTCATGTAGCCGATTGTTTAAACAGCTATACAGATTTTTTTAATGGTGAGATTTTAGGCAGAGGTAAATACATCAGAGATTTTTCAAAAGGAAACCAAAATAAAGTAGGTATTGTTGCTGCATTAATGCAGGAACCTGAACTTTTGATTTTAGATGAGCCTTTTGCGAACTTAGATCCGAGTACTCAAATAAGATTGAAAACGATTATCAAAAAATTAAAAGAACGCAGGGGTTTTACCTGCTTGATATCAAGCCATGATTTAAATCATGTTACAGATGTATGCGATAGAATTATCCTGCTTGAAAAAGGAAAAGTAATCAAGGATTTCCATACAAATGAAAATTCATTGAAAGAACTGGAGAGTTATTTTTCTGCTTAATTGTACAAAATTATGGTCAGTGGGGAGGTAAAAATGAGTAACGGATTTACCGATTTGATTTTGCAATTATTGTAAAAAGGCAGTATATGCTGTTAAAAATTAAACCTAACGCATTTTAATTCAGTATTTTTTGAGGTTAACATGTCGGTCTATTAATTTTTGGCATCAGGTTTGAATAGATAGCCACATAATAAACTAATTATAAAGTACAAAAAGATGGTGATTTCAAAATTTAAAACAGCAACATTAGCAGTAGCCCTATCAGTAGGAGCAATGTTATTTCAAAGTTGCGACAGCTTAAATAATACACAAAAAGGAGCAGGTATTGGTGCTGCGGCTGGTGGAGTAATTGGCGCTTTAATAGGCAAAAAAGCAGGTAACACAGCTGTTGGTGCTGTTATTGGTGCTGCTGTAGGTGGTACTGCCGGTGGTTTTATCGGTAAAAGAATGGATAAACAGGCTGCAGAAATTAAAACAGCTATTCCGGGAGCAGACGTAATCAGAGAAGGTGAAGGAATTATTGTGAGATTTGACAGCGGTATCCTTTTCGACTTTAACAAAACCGATCTTAAAGATGAGGCTAAGAAAAATATTCAATCTTTAGCTGCTTCATTAAATCAATACCCAGGTACTGATGTAAAAGTAATCGGCCATACAGATAACATAGGTACTGCTGCAGTAAACCAATCGGTATCAGAGAAAAGAGCTGCTGCGGTTAAAGCTTATGCTGTGTCACAAGGTGTTCCGTCATCACGTTTAGTAACCGAAGGAAGAGGATTCTCAGACCCAATTGCTGATAATTCTACTGAAGCCGGAAGAGCTGCGAACCGTAGAGTTGAAATTGTAATCGTTGCTAACGACGAATTGAAAAAAGAAGCTGCACAAAAAGCAGGGTAAAACATAATATCTATCTATTAAAAACGTGAAAAGCCCGGAATATTCCGGGCTTTTTCATTTATAAGATACGGTTATTCGTAAATATCAGCAAAGTAATTTATGGCTAAAGACTTTAAGAGCATTTCCTGCTCAAGACCTGTATAGGCTGGTATCTTTTTGGTCAGTTTCCAATGTGGCCAACCATCCTGATCAAGACCTTCCAGCTCATAAAAACCCATTTCACTTAATAACCTGCAGGTCGCAATATGCATCAGCTCTTCTTTTTGCCTTTTGCTATACTTTTTAGGGCCTTTACCTAATTCCTGTACACCAATTAAAAAAAGAACAACCTTTAAATCCGGAATTTCAGAATCGAATTCACTGGCTATTTTGTTTTGTAATTGCTTCCACTTACTGTTAATTTCTGAAGGTTTCATAAAGGCAAATATACTGTATCCGTCTTTTTGTTGTTAAAATTTAAACCACATATAGGTCAAATTTTTAGCTTTGTTTAATGAGTACAGTCATAAATACAGGTTTACTGTCATTTGGTATGTCGGGTAAAGTCTTTCATGCACCTTTTATAGATGCGCATAAAGGTTTTGCTTTTAAGGCCGTAACAGAGCGAAATCAGAAACAGGCTCAACAAATCTATCCAGAAGTAATCAGTTATAATAAGGTTGATGATTTGATTGAAGATGAAACCTTAGATCTGATTATTGTCAATACACCCAACTATACGCACTGTGAATATGCTAAAGCAGCTTTGTTGGCTGGTAAGCATGTGCTGGTAGAAAAGCCTTTTGCTATTACAGTTAGCGAAGCACAATTACTCTTTGAATTGGCAGAAAAGCAGAATAAAAAGATAATGGTTTACCAAAACCGCAGGTACGATAGTGGATTTAAATTAACCAAACAAGTCATAGAAAGTGGGCAGTTGGGTAAATTAACCGATGTCTATTTCAGGTTTGACCGTTATAGAAATCATATCGGACCTAAAAAATTTAAAGAAGAACCTGTACCCGGAAGTGGACTTTTATACGATTTAGGGCCTCATTTACTTGATCAGGCCATTGCTTTATTTGGCAAACCACTTAACTTTTATAAAGTACTGTCTAAAAACCGTGAACATACCCAAGTTGATGATTACTTTTTTATTCACTTACAATATCCCGATCAGTTAAATGTTTATTTGCATGCAAGTATGTTGGTAGCCGATATTCCAGCTTCATTTATTGTAAATGGTACCTCAGGTTCTTTTTCAAAAAATCATGCTGATGTACAGGAAGGTCAGTTACTGAAAGGAATCAAACCAACAGCAGAAATCTATGGTGTTGAGCATAAAGAAGACATGGGCAAAATTACGTTAATGGAAGAGAACGGAGAGCGTAAAGTAATCAGACCGGCATCGCTTAAAGGAAATTACATGGAGTTATTTGATGCGGTTTACGCTACCCTTGTAAATGATGTACCTTTTCCGGTTACTCAACAGGATATTTTAACCCAGATAGAGATTTTGGAGTTTTAAGGGACGTTGATCGTCTTTGGGTGTTCGTTATGCATTGAATTGCTTAAGGATTTTCTAATTCCAGACTTCCAAATCGGTCATCGGACTTCCGGCTTTAGCCAATCCTTATAAATATTTATAAATTTGCTGATCTAACACAATTTAAATGAATGTATATGAAGTAGGGGCAGAAAAATTAAGCCTCGCAAAAATCGATTTTATATTAAAAAACCAAATTAAGATAAAACTGTCTAAAGAAGCGATAGACAAAGTTGAAAAATGTCGTCTTTATTTAGACCGTAAATTAGCCAAAAGCGAGGATCCTATCTATGGTATCAATACAGGTTTTGGTTATTTGCAAAATATCAAAGTAGATAGCAGTAAATTAACCCAATTACAGCATAACTTATTATTGTCTCATGCCTGCGGCACAGGCGCAGAAGTACCTAAGCAGATTGTAAAAATAATGCTGTTGCTTAAAATTCAATCTTTAAGCTATGGTCATTCTGCTGTAGCTTTAACCACTATACAGCGATTGGTAGATTTTTATAATTACAATGTTTCTCCAGTAATTTATACCCAGGGTTCTTTGGGTGCATCAGGTGATTTAGCACCTTTGGCACATTTAACCCTGCCCTTAATTGGCGAAGGTGAAGTTTGGTATAAAGATGAGCGGATGAGTACTACTAAACTGTATGAGCAGTTAAACTGGAAACCTTTGTTTTTGCAAAGCAAAGAGGGGCTGGCCTTGATTAATGGAACACAGTTTATGAGCGCTTATGGTGTATATTGTTTATTGCAGGCACAGAAACTTTCTACATGGGCAGATACTTCTGCAGCTATCGCTATTGATGCTTTTGATTGTCGTATAGATCCTTTTTTAAGCTTAAGCCATGAGATCAGACCGCACAAAGGACAATTAGACACAGCCAGAAATATTTCAGAATTGCTTAAAGGTAGCGAGCTGATCAATAAACCAGGCAAACAAACACAGGACCCTTATTCGTTCCGTTGTGTACCACAGGTGCATGGTGCAAGTAAAGATAGCATTGCTTATATTCAGTCGGTGTTCGAAACGGAGATTAATTCAGTAACAGATAACCCCAACGTTTTTCCGGATGAAGATCTTGTGATTTCGG
This sequence comes from Pedobacter montanisoli, assembly GCF_022809115.1. GTDB lineage: Bacteria > Bacteroidota > Bacteroidia > Sphingobacteriales > Sphingobacteriaceae > Pedobacter > Pedobacter montanisoli. The sequence goes on from NZ_JALGBH010000001.1 coordinate 1,146,669, forward strand.
CAGGTAATTTTCACGGACAACCTTTGGCTTTAACCTTAGATTTTTTATGTCTGGCTTTGGCTGAACTAGGTTCTATTTCTGAAAGGAGGACTTACCAACTGATATCGGGTAGCAGAGGATTACCTCCGTTCCTGGTTAAAGAAGCAGGATTAAATTCGGGCTTAATGATTACCCAATATACTGCGGCTTCAATTGTAAGTGAAAATAAACAATTGTGTACACCTGCCTCGGCAGATAGTATTGTAAGCAGTAACGGACAGGAAGATCATGTAAGTATGGGTGCAAATGCCGCAACCAAATGTTTAAGAGTAGTAGAAAATTTAGAGCGCATCTTAGCTATAGAACTGATTACAGCAGCACAGGCGTTAGACTTGCGAAGACCTGAAAAATCATCTGAAAAGATCGAAAGCTTAATGCAGGAATTTAGAAAAAGAGTTCCTTTTAATGAAACAGACCGGATACTTTCTGTTGATATTAAATCTGCGGTAAATTTTATCGGAACATACCAATTAAACTAAAATAGAAGAAGGTATCTAAAAGTTCTTTCGTCATTCCGTACTCGATACGGAATCTTTAAAATATAATTAAGATCCTGAAACAAGTTCAGGATGACGATAAATCTATTTTAGATACCTTCTTTTCATTATAATAATCGTTTTTACTTACAGTGGTATATTGATACCAAAACTTACATTACGACCCGGATTGTAAATATTAGCCAGTTTATAGCGGCTTAAATGGTTATAATAAAGTTTATTGGTAAGATTCTGTCCTGTAATCCAAACATTAATCTTGCCTTTTGGTGTTTTAAAAGAGGTCCCAATACCTGCGTCTAATAAGGTATAACCATCTGTCTCTGTTTCAAAAACATCAAAACGATCTTGTTTAAATACATTGTTTAAACCCACTTTAATAAAACTGTCTTCTAACCCTTTAATTTCGGGTTCGAATCTGATCTCATTGTTTAAACTGGCTGCCGGAATAAAAGGCAGAGGCGAGTTGGTAGCATTATTAGTGCCTTTAACATAAGCAAAGGTATTTTCAAAATGTAAAGATTTAACCAAATGGAAATCTACAGAAGCTTCTCCGCCCATTAAAGTTGCATTAGTTTGCAGGTATCTGTAAACCGGTAAAGTTTCTGTAATGCCCGTATGATGATCGCCTACCTGTATAGTTTCGTTGTTAAGATTAGCCAGATAAATGTAATCGTATATAGAATTATGGTATGCATTTAAACCAAGCGTTATACTTTTTGCGTGATATTCTAAGCCCAGATCAAATTGCAGACTGGTCTCCTGTTTTAAACTACTGTTACCAATCTCATACCTGAAAGTACCTTCGTGTTTCCCGTTAGAACCCAATTCGGCAATGTTTGGTGCTCTAAACCCCGATCCGATATTACCTTTAATATTGAAATCTTTGGCTAATTCAAAAGCAAACCCTGCCGAAGCAGTCAGATTAGAAAATTTATTGTCGAAAGCTTTAAAGATTTCATGGCTATGGTTACCATGATCTTCTATCAGTTCATCGCCGTTTATCTTTTTATAATCGTAACGTACGCCTGCGTTAATAGCACCGTTGGTAAAGTTCCTTTTTAAATAAACAAATGCACCAATATTATCGCTGCGGTAATCTGGTATTAGAAATTCATCTCCGCTGTTTACGTTTTTCTGATACATGCCTTGTACACCTATGGCAGGTTCCCATTTACCGTTACCAGCAAATAAATACTTAACATCGTAAGTAAATGAGCTTAAACCTAAGTGTAAACCCGGTTCGGTAGGGCTGTCTTCAAATTCTTTTCTGATATTTTTCTGGAAAGCAAAAGTGCTTTTTAGTTGCCCACCGTTAATAAGAATATTGCTGTTCAATGCGGCTCTGTAGTGGTTAATATTTTGGAAAGGCACTTCAAGTCTTCGCTGTCTTGCCTCATCATTTGAAATAACCTCGCCATCTTCATCCAAGAAATCGCCACTGGCATCGGGTCCACTTTCAACAAGTCCTATATTAGTGCTAAAGCGCGATAAGTTCAAATGAGTGTAGCCCCAGGTTTTATTTAAACCCAACATGGTACTGAAATCTGTTTCGTTATAGCCAGAATTAGGTACTACTTTGTCTTTGTAACTAAATCCGTAAGCATTTTTATAAGAAGCCCTGCCACGGTACACAAAGCCATTGTCATTACCCTGAAACATTAATGAAGAACCCATTAATCCACCATTAGTAGAATAATTTGCATTGAAATTACCATTAAAAGTTCCCGGAGGAGGTACCAAATCGTCGATAATATTAATTACACCGCCAAGTGCATCAGAACCATATAATAAACTTGCCGGACCTTTCAATACTTCAACTCTCGAAGCCGCAAACTGATCGGCTAAAATACCATGCTCGTCTCCCCATTGCTGGCCTTCTTCGCGGGCACCATCAACCATGGTTAATACTCTGTTATAGCCTAATCCTCTAATGGTTGGTTTAGAAATGGCACCACCTGTAGTAACCTGAGATATACCAGGCACTTTGGCAATAGCATCTACCAGGTTGGTTCCTGCTGCCTGTGCCAATTTCTGTTTATTTACCGTTACAACGGCTAAACTATTGGTTTTGCTGTTTGCGCTTGAAGGCGTTCCGGTAATCACAACTTCGGCACTTTCAACTACAGACGGTTCTAATGCAAACTCAATATCGTTCTTTGAAGCAAAATCAATCAATTGAGAAGAGGTTTTATAGCCAATATAACGTACTTCTACCAGAAACTTACCCTTTACAGGTACGTTTTTAAATATAAACTCGCCGGTATTACCGGTAATAACAGTGGTTTTTAAATCAGAAATAAAAACGGTTGCTCCAGCTAAAGGTTCTTTAGTAGCCGCATCGGTAACTTTTCCCTTGATATCAATAAATGCAGGATGAGCAAAAATATTTTGAAAGGCCAATAAAAAAAGGCCGACAAAAAGAATAAATGATTTTTTCATGTATATAAAAAGGCAGCGCCTAATTAATATTAAACTTTAGTTAATTGAAGGTAAGGCACATCGGCTTTGCCGGGTGCAAAAAAAATACAAAGTTTAACTTAAGGCAGGAGGGCCTCTTAGCGAGGTAGAGATGAGCTGAACAAAAGAACCGCTTACTACAGGTGCAATTCTTCGCATTAACTTGCTGCTTAAATAAGTATAATAACTTAAAGAAGCAATGGTATAATTTTTTTCAAAGTGGGCTTTACATATCAAACAATGATCCTGATTAGATTTTACGTGTACAGAGTGTGTACATGTTTTTTCTACCGGAACATCATTTACTTGGTGATGGTGTAAAGCACCCCATGGCGTAATGGCAATACCAAATACCCATAACATGATTATGGTAAAAAATTGTTTGATATTTGCGTTGCGCTTTTTCACTTTAAGCACAAAATTAAGCAAATAATAATAACTTTACGCGCATTTATTTGTAACAAAAGGCTTAACTATTACTATATATAAACACCAGATATGAACCTAAAAGTTAATCAAACCCCTAACGGTACACAACTCAATTGTAAAGGATGGATACAGGAAGCAGCCTTAAGAATGTTGCTTAATAACCTTAATCCGGAGGTGGCAGAACGTCCAGAAGATTTAATTGTATATGGAGGCAGAGGAAAAGCTGCCCGTAATATGGAGAGTTTAGAGTTGATCATTAAAGCTTTAAAGAGCCTTGAAGAAGATGAAACACTTTTAATTCAGTCGGGTAAACCCGTTGGCATTTTACCTACACATAAAGATGCGCCAAGAGTGTTGATCTCTAATTCACAATTGGTGCCAAAATGGGCTACACAGCAACATTTTGATGAGCTTGAAGATAAAGGATTGATGATGTACGGACAGATGACTGCCGGATCATGGATTTATATCGGTTCTCAGGGTATTGTACAGGGAACATACGAAACCTACGCAGCATTGGCACGTAAACATTTTAACGGTAGCTTAAAAGGTACATTGAATGTTACGGCCGGATTAGGCGGAATGGGTGGAGCACAACCTTTGGCCATTACCATGAATGAAGGTGTTTGTCTTGCGGCAGATGTAGAAGAATGGCGTATCAAAAAACGTCTTGAAACCCGTTATATTGATGAGATTGCTTATGATATTGATGAAGCCATAGATCGTGCTTTAAAATACAAGGCTGAAAATAAAGCCATTTCAATAGGTGTGGTTTGCAATGCTGTTGAGTTGTTGCAGCGTTTAATAGACAGAAATATCACACCTGATACATTGACCGACCAGACTTCTGCTCACGATCCTTTAATCGGTTATTTCCCTGAAGGGTTAACGGTTGAAGAAGCCGCAAAACTGAGAGTTGAAAACCCAGACAAATATGTAGAACGTTCTTATGCCACCATGGCCAAACATGTACAGCAAATGCTTGAATTGCAAAAAAGAGGTGCCATCACTTTTGATTATGGAAATAATCTGAGAGGCAGAGCACTGGAAGTTGGTGTAAAAAATGCATTTGATTTTCCAGGTTTTGTGCCGGCTTACATTAGACCATTGTTTTGCGAAGGAAAAGGTCCTTTTAGATGGGCTGCTTTAAGTGGCGATCCGCAAGATATTTATGAAACCGATAAGGTTATCCTGGAGCTATTCCCAGAAAATGAAAGTTTACGCCGCTGGATTACCATGGCACAAGAGCGTATTGCTTTTCAGGGCTTACCGGCACGTATTTGTTGGTTAGGCCAGGGCGAACGTGAAAAAGCCGGTTTGGCATTTAATAAACTGGTTGCCGAAGGTAAAGTTAAAGCACCGATTGTAATTGGTCGTGATCATTTAGACACAGGTTCAGTAGCTTCACCTAATAGAGAAACAGAGGCTATGTTAGATGGTTCTGATGCAGTTGCAGACTGGCCAATCTTAAATGCGCTGATCAATACTGCAGGAGGAGCAAGCTGGGTTTCGTTGCATCACGGAGGCGGTGTAGGCATAGGTTATTCTATACATGCAGGTATGGTAATCGTTGCCGATGGTACCGAAGATGCTGCAAAAAGATTAAAACGAGTATTGCATAATGATCCGGCAATGGGCGTAATTCGTCATGCCGACGCAGGTTATGATATTGCAAAAGATACCTTGCGTAAATACAGACTGGGCTTAAACCTCTAAAAGTTTTTTTGCTTTTTGTAATTAAAATAGTTTTAACTTAGCCATATGGAACAACATAACTTTGATGTAGATTTTGTAATCCCTTATTCAAAACAAAAGGTAAAAATCAATTCAGATATTGTACAGGTAGATCAGACTACTATTCGTTGCGAAGATATTGATGCCGTAAAATATGGCGTTTCTTTAATTGGTGGAGCTAAAAAGCCTCAGCGTAAGATATATGCAATAGAGGTAAAAAGTAAAGATGGCAAAACAGTTCATATTCAGTTTAGCAGCACTAAAGTTGAAGAAATGCTGGCCGAAGATCATACTTATTATTACATCATGTCTGGTTTATGGCAAAATGTGAAAAAGCATTTGGTGAATCGTTTTATTACCCAGCTTAATGAACAGCAAGCACTGGAAGTAGGCAATGCCAAGTTTGATCACCAGGGTTTTGTAATGCCTTATAAAACCTGGTTTTGGGGTAAAACTAAAACTACGGTAGTGCCATGGACAAACATCAGGTATTTTCAGGATAAAGGAATGTTGCATATACAGGATATGCATGATGGGAAGAAAAAGCTAGCTTTAAGCTTACATGATGATTGGAACGCGGTTGTTCTGAATACTTTGATGCACTATTTATGGCAGGATCAGAGGAAAGAAAAACTACAAAAAGGAGAGCAAATCTCGTAAAAATATAAAAATTAAAAAGGCCGCAATTGCGGCCTTTTATTATTAATCAAACTACGCTAAAACCTAAACATAGTTTCTCTTCCGCCTACCTTACCTCCAAAGTTTTGGATATTGTAAGTTAAAGTAAGCAAACCGTGACGACCCAGATTGTTTGTCCTGATCGTATTTAATGCGTTTGCGGTTATATAGGCATAATTTCTTAAGTTGGTATTCAGGATATCATTTACAGAGGCTTTTAATTGCAACCTGTCATTTTTCATGAACAATAAGGTAACAGCAGCATTCCAGATTTGTTGAGTATTGTTATAACCTTGTATTTTTTGGTTATCATATTGTAAGCGGTAAGTGGTTTCCCAAACGATCTTTTTAGGGAAACGGATGATCAATTCTGAATCTGAATTCTGAGAAGTATAACTTAGATTCTTATAGAACTCAGTTTCATACTTACTGTTGTTAAAGGTAACGCTGTAGGTTTCACTAAACTCTATTTTATCATTTAAGTTGATGCGACCACCAATTCTTGGGCCAAATTGTAAAATGTTGCTGTGGCTACGTTCATTATTTACCAGAACTACACCGCGGTTAAAATTAGACCAGAATCCTGTGTTAAGGTTGTACTGGAACTTAGGATTATTTTTAAAGTCTTTAGAAAGATTGCCGTTAGCGTGGAATTGCCATATGCCATTTGCGTTTACAGGTGTACTTTCCTGTCTACCATCAGTATATATAGTTTTTGACATGATAATGCCATCGTTCTGAATACTACCTCCTAAATAAGCGTTGTAGCTCAAAGTTCTTTTGGTATCATATTTATAAACATTCAGGTTAATCTGATGTGTTTTAGAGGGCTTAAGATAAGGATTACCATTTTGCTTAAATAAATTATCGGTATTGTTCGGTACAGGTTGTAAATATGAAATATCAGCTTCCCTGAAACTTGGTGTATAACTCAGGTTAAGGTCTTTATATTTTACCGTTAACTGAGGTGCAAAGAAGGTGTAATTCTGGTTAATTTGAGGGTTGTTTAAGAATTTATTCTCTAAATCTATCGTATTGAAAACAATACCCGGTTGTATATTAAAGCTTTGGTTTATTTTCCATTTAAGGGTTACGCGGGTATTGGTTTTAAAACCACTTTGCATTACCGTTTCTGATAAGTTTGGTATGGCAATATCATAAGCCTGATTGGCTGGATTTTTATAAAACGTACTCAAAGCATTTTCATTATCAATATAATTACCATTGGTAACAATACCTAAAGTTAATTTTTTACTCAAAGGCTCACTGTAATTTAAGCTTAAGTAAGTGTTAAAGTTACGTATGTTGGTATTTCTTAATTGGTCTCTGGTAGTTGAAGAGATAGGGTTGAAAAAATTAGTATTATTGAAATTGAAATCATCATTGTCATTCTCTTTTTTACTTACATTAAGAGAGATGTTTAATGAGCGGCCGGCTTTTTTAAAGTCTTTCCATAAATTGGTAGAAAGATTGTATTCTGTAGAAAGCCCCTTAACATTCGAGCTTCTGTTTCCATCGCTTATTTTCTGGTTATTTGAATCTTGATTTGAGGTTGAAGTTGCACTATAATTTCTGGTTTTTCCAAGTGAGATGCTAGGTTCAATGGTAAGTTGTGTAAGGCTATCTAATTTGGCTTCTATACGTCCACCAAAGTTATGCGTGTAATTGTTATTGTCCTGGTTACTAATGCTATTTGTAAACAGGCGATTATTGTTGTCGTAAGTCTGCTCAACATCAGTGAAACGTTCCGTAAGATTATTACCCTGCCCAAAAAAGTATTTGGCATTAATCTTTGTTCCTTTTTTAGTAAGCGTGTTAAAATTAGCACCGGCTCCTGCTGATTTTTGCACACCACCAGACATACCGCCGCCAAAAGAAATACCGTTAAGCGAATAAGCACCTTCAGAGTTAATCATAACACTGTTTACACCCGTTCTTTGAAAGCCACCAATACGCATTACATCGCTCATGTTAAAGCCCGGTTTATTGGCATTATTGCCATAGGCCAATACACTAACCTGTGTGGTATCTCTGAAAAAGTTCATGATACCGCCGGCTTCATAAAGATCTTTTATGCCTGCACCTGCATAAAGTTTACCAAAAGCCCCGCTTTTAATAGCTTTCTTAAGCTTAAGGTTGATCACTTGTGGAGTATTTGCTGCTAATATATCTGGATCACGTCTTTTTGCATCTTTATCATCAGTTACCTGTATCTTATCGATAATATTGGCAGGAAGATTTTTGGTTGCAATCTGCTGGTCTCCACCAAAGAATTCTTTGCCATCAACCAATATTTTACTTACAGTTTTGCCATTTACTGTAATATTGCCATCGTTGTCTATGCTTACACCAGGCAGTTTTTTTAACATATCTTCTACTACCGCACTAGGTAAAGTCTTAAATGATTCGGCATTAAATTCTATGGTGTCTTTGCGTACAATAACAGGTGGTCTTTCAGATTGGATTACTACTTCATTCAGTGTATTGGTTTTTTCGCTCAGGGCTATAGTGCCTAAATTTAGATTAGGCTGCCCAGCTTCTACCGTTATTTCTTTACGTACGATGTTATACATCCACGCATTGATTACAAGGCGGTATTTAACGCCAAGCTCCAAATTGTTGATCTTAAAAACACCTTTATCATCAGAAAGTCTATATGTACTTAATACGGTATCAGCACCTTTAAATACAGATACAGTAGCATAATTTAAAGTTCTCTTCGTGTTAACACTATCTACAAGCGTTCCGGTTACAGTACCTTTTTGAGCAAACGTAATAAGGGCACATACTACAAGTATAGCAGTTAGGGTAAATCTTCTCATGTAGGTTTATTTGTGGTTTTAGTGTTGTTGGTTTAAATCTACGGTTAATTCGTAATATAATTAATTCTTTAGTTGTAAAAAGCCTGTTGCATGCAAACTGTAGAATATCATAAATTCTTTCTTCAAAAAGACATTTGATATTTAGACGCAACGCCTTTAAAAATGTTGCACGTTTAAATGAAAAATAAAAAAGCTCTTATTAAAATGCCTGTTACACATTTAATAAGAGCCTGTTTGACTTGTATTTTAATGAAAAGATTATAGCAAGATTTTACTGCTAATTTCTTTATTGATGGTAATAAATCCAGGGTATTTAATGAGTTCATTTCCTACCCTTATAGAAGGTTTTATTTTAAGCGTAACCAGACCTTTTTTTTCAGATCCGTTGGTAGCTCCGGCAATGAATGAAGAAATGTCGTCAATAATTTTATTATCCGTTAAGAACTGGTAAACATTTGTGTTTAGCACCAGAGGAACTCTAACAGACTGGTTACTGCCAATATTTACAGATTGATCAACAAAGCCATTTGCAATTTCCTGTCGATTGATCAGGATTTTATATTCAAAATTGTTGATGGCTGCCAAGTCACCTGTTGGATTGGTAATCTCTAAGTTAAGTCTTGCTCTTAATGGAATATCTTTCCTCAATAAACCTAGTGCAATGCCGGGGAGGTTTACAGGATTTACTGCTTTACCATTAATCAGTTTTTTTACATCAGTACCCGCCAAAGAAATATCTGTGGCATCAATAACCCTGTATTCACATTTTTCTAATGCTCTAATCTGCTGCGCTTGCTTATTGATGCCACATGAGCCCAAACTTAAAACGATAAGACAAGCTAAAACTAAATTTTTCATATGTGTGTAGTTTAAAATAGTCGCAAGTGTACAGCTGTTTTAATCAGCAGAAAGCTAGGCTTCTATTTGAATAAAAAATATTTGTATATCTGCAACTTGTAAAAATATGCGATAAGTTCTGCAAACAGTGTTCCATTTCAAAAGCTTTAGTAAAATTTAGCTATTTTAGCCATACAACCAATATAGAATGAACGTCAAAAGACTTTTCCTTGCTGCTATGCTATTGCCGTGTCTTGTAAGCGCACAAATGCAAATGCCTGGTACGCTTAATGCTGCTGAAATAGCACAAGACATTGCTAGTCTGTCTGTAAAAGGCAGTGTACTTTATATCGCAGCCCATCCAGATGATGAAAATACCAGGTTGCTGGCTTATTTGGCCAAGGAAGCTAAAGTAAGAACAGCTTATTTATCACTGACCCGAGGAGATGGTGGGCAAAACTTAATTGGAAACGAACAGGCTGAACTCTTAGGACAAATCAGAACACAGGAGCTATTGGCGGCCCGGAGAGTTGATGGGGCTGGCCAGTTTTTTAGTCGGGCAAATGATTTTGGTTTTTCCAAAACCTCGGAGGAAACTTTTAAGATCTGGGGGAAAGAACAGATTTTAGCTGATGCAGTATGGATCATCAGAAAATTTAGACCTGATGTAATTATCACCCGTTTTCCTGAGGATGAGAGAGCTGGTCATGGTCATCATGCGGCTTCTGCAATTATAGCTAGGGAAGCTTTTGTGGCTGCTGCGGATCCAAAGCGATTTCCAGAACAATTAAAAAATGGTGTAAGCGTATGGCAGGCCAAACGCATTTTGTGGAATACCTACAATTTTGGCGGAAATAATACGACTGCACCTGATCAGTTAAAGATCAATGTAGGAGTTTATAATTCCCTTTTGGGAAGAAATTATGGTGAGATTGCCGCCATTAGCCGCACCAATCATAAAAGCCAGGGTTTTGGTTCGGCTTTGCAACGTGGCGAAGCTTTTGAGTTTTTTAGCCATACTGCTGGAGAACCTGCAAAAACTTCATTATTTGATGGAATTAATATCACTGTGGGCAATAAAGAAATCATCAATCTTTTAGCAAAAATCCAGCAGCAATATCAACTTAGTCAACCAGCAGCATCTTTGCCAGATTTATTGAAGTTAAAAAAATTGGCGGCTAAAGAGCAAGGTTTTAATCATCAATTATTAGACGAAGTGATTGCTGCTTGTGCAGGTTTATGGGCCGAAGCAGTGGTTCCTGAAGCAAGTTATGCAGTAGGCGATTCAGTTGCGGTTACGGTAAATGCTATTTACAGAGGTGCCACCCCATTGAAAGTAAAAGCTTCGGTAAATGGTAAGAGTCTTGATTTGCAAGAAAATCGCATGTCTTCTATTAAATACGGTATTAAAGCAAACCAATCAGACATTACTCAGCCATATTACCTCAAAAAAGAACATCCAATTGGGCATTATATAATCGATCAGCAAGAGGAAGTTGGCTATCCGGAAAATCCCAACAGCCTAACTGCAAAAGCAATTTTTAAATTGGACAATGAGCAGATTGAACTTGATTTGCCAATTTTATACAAATCTACAGACCCCATTAAAGGAGAACTTTACCAGCCGTTGGTAATTGCTCCACAGGTAACAGCTACCTTGAGTGATCAGGCTTATTTGTTTGTGAACCAACAACCAAAAAACATTGAAGTAACCCTGAAAAGTTTTACCAAGAATGTGGAAGGTGAGCTTGTCCCTATTTTACCAAGTGGATGGAAGACTAGTCCAGAGAAAATCAATTTTAAGTTTAATGCAAAAGGTGATGCACAATTAGTGGTATTTCAAATTACTCCAAGTGTGGCATCAATTACCGGAAAACTCAATTTACAAGTAAAAACCAATGGGCAGACGGAAAATAAAGGACTAAGAACCATTCGTTACGACCATATTCCTAATATCAATCTTTTTCCAGAAGCTACTGCTAAATTAGAAGTGGCCGATTTGAAAATCGCAGGAAAACGTATTGCTTACATAGATGGTGCAGGAGATTTAGTCGCTAATGCCTTACAACAAGCAGGATATCAGGTGGTACATTTGAACCCTTCGCAAGTATTGCTTAATGACCTTTCTACCTACGATGCGATTGTGACTGGGATAAGATTTTTCAATGTGAACGAAGAGGTTAAAAACATCTATCCTAAATTGATGGAATATGTAAAGAATGGAGGTGTTTTATTGGAGCAATACAATGTGAACAATGGATTGAAGTCAACTAATTTGGGTCCATATCCATTTAAACTGGTAAATAAACGGGTTACCGAAGAAGATGCGATAATAACCTTCACAAATCCAGCTCATGCTGCGCTGAATTATCCTAATAAAATTACCAGTAAAGATTTTGAAGGTTGGGTACAGGAAAGAGGCTTGTATTTTGCAGAAGATATTGATCCTAAATATGAAACGGTTTTAAAGATGAATGATACGAACGAAGCGGCTAACGATGGTTCGCTCCTGATTGCTAACTATGGTAAAGGCAAGTTTGTTTACACTTCTTTATCATTTTTCAGGCAACTGCCTGCAGGTGTTTCGGGAGCTTATCGTTTATTCGCAAATTTATTAGCAAAGCCACTATGATTTTTCTGATTAATTGATTTCCTATGATTAATGAACAGTACAAATATTCAGAGTTAACTTCTAAAATTATACACTGTGCGATGAATGTTCACAGCGCTCTAGGCAATGGATTTCAGGAAGCAATTTATCAGCGAGCGTTGGAAATTGAAATGATGTTGGAAAATATTTCCTTTAGTCGTGAATTTGAAATGCCCATCTTTTATAGGGAACAACGAATTGGTACAAGAAGAGTTGATTTTTTGGTTGAAGGTGTTATCTCTGTAGAACTTAAAGCAAGAACACAGATAGAAGACGTACATTTTGCGCAAGCAATTAATTATTTAGAAGCTTATAATTTGGAAATAGGTTTGCTCATTAATTTTGGAGAAAGAAGTCTGAATTTTAAACGACTTACAAATAAGAAATACAAGTCATCAAGGTAATCATAAAAATCAAATGAGTCATAGTAAAAACGAACTACCCCCATTTGTAAAAAGCTGGAAACAGTTTTATTACCTGCTGCTATTTTGGTTGGTGCTACTTATTGCTTTGTTTTACGCTTTTACTGAATATTTTCAATGAGTAATTTAGATTGGGCAGTGTTACTAATTACCCTGTTGGGAATAGTGAGTTATGGTGTTTATAAAAGTCGTGGTACCAGAAGCATGGACGCTTATCTGTTAGGTAGTCAAAGTATGCCCTGGTACACTGTTTGTCTTTCGGTGATGGCTACACAGGCTAGTGCAATTACCTTTTTATCAGCACCCGGTTTAGCTTATTCATCGGGGATGAGTTTTGTGCAATTCTATTTTGGCTTGCCATTGGCTATGATTGTATTGTGCATCACTTTCGTGCCTATTTTTCATAGATTGAAAGTATATACCGCCTATGAGTTTTTAGAACAACGCTTCGATTTTAAAACGAGAGCATTAACTGCTTTTTTATTTTTAATACAACGTGGACTATCTACAGGAATCACCATATACGCACCAGCCATTATCCTTTCCACCATCTTAAATATCAATGTGACCTATACTACTTTGTTTATGGGAGGATTGGTTATTTTTTATACGGTTTTTGGAGGGACAAAAGCAGTTTCATACACACAGCTATTGCAAATGACCATTATATTTTGCGGCTTATTTGCAGCAGGCGTAATGGTGGTACATCTGCTGCCTGAAAGTGTTGGCTTTAGTAAGGCGATTAATATTGCAGGTAAAATGGGTCGCACTAATGCCATTGATTTCGATTTTAGCTGGACTAATCCTTACAATGTTTGGAGCGGAATTATTGGTGGTTTCTTTTTGCAGTTGTCTTATTTCGGTACGGATCAGAGTCAGGTGGGTAGATATTTAACGGGCTCTTCGGTAGGGCAAAGCCGACTGGGATTATTAATGAACGGTTTGGTTAAAATTCCTATGCAGTTTTTGATCTTACTGATTGGCGTTTTGGTATTTACTTTCTACCAATACAACAAAGCACCACTGTTTTTTAATAGTTATGAATTACATAAACTGGAACATAGTGAGCATAGGGCTGAACTGGCAAATATCCAGTTAAAACACGATCAGCTTTTTGAAAAAAAGAAACAAGAAGTAGAAAAATTGGATGTTGCTTTAGCTACCCATAATCAGGCTTTGATTGATCAACAACGTACCTTGGTAAAGCAATATGATGAAGAAGGTAAAGTCATTAGAGGGGAATTGAAGGCTTTAATGATAAAGAATGATGCGGATGCAGCTACCAATGACAACAATTATATTTTCTTAAGTTTTGTAACACAGTATCTTCCAAAAGGATTGATAGGATTGCTCATTGCAATCATTTTTCTAGCGTCGATGGGTTCGACAGCCAGTGCTTTAAACTCTTTGGCTTCCACCACGGTAGTAGATATTTACAAGCGATTGATTAATAAAAGTGGTAACGATGGTGCTTATGTAAATGCTTCAAGATGGGCTACGGTTGGTTGGGGATTGGTTTGTGTGGTTATGGCTTTGTTTACCAGTAAAATTGGTAATTTGATAGAAGCGGTAAATATTCTGGGATCCTTTATTTACGGAACTATTTTGGGTGTGTTTTTGGTGGCTTTTTACTTGAAAAAAGTTAGAGGCAGAGCTGTTTTTTATGCGGCTATTTTAGCAGAAGTGATCGTATGTATTTTAGGATTTAAAGAAGTAGTTGCCTATTTATGGCTAAATGTAATTGGATGTTTATCAGTAGTGATCATTGCTTACTTGCTGCAAATGTTCATCGAAGAAAAAAGCAGTGAAGTATGTTCAGTAGCTTAAAAGAAAAAAGGCTCCCAATTTAGGAGCCTTTTAAATTATTTTCTGGAAATGATATTATTTCTTCGTTTCGTCTAATAATTGGGTATTCAAACGAATGTATTCATCATTTTTGATTTTGGTAGCGATCTCAATACCCTCTTTTGCCGATTTTGCAGCACCAGCTTTATCACCCATTTTCAATTGTATTCTGCCCTTCCAAAGTTTAACCCAAGGAGCATCTGTCATTTCCTTTTCAGCTTCGTTCATCCATCCTAATGCAGTTTTCAAGTCTTTTCCGTTACTGTAGTAGTAAATTGCCGATTGAAAGTAAGGTTTTTTGTCGCCTTTCATTGCTTCTGCAATGCTGGCCATTACTCTTTCATCAATAGAAGTGCTAAGGTTAACATTTACTAAAGTGTTTTCCCACGATAATTGCATTTGCGCCGAAGTATCATATACATGGGCAAAATTGATAGTGAAAGTTTCTACCTTTTCTTTCAGGATAGTAGGTTTCACTTTTACACGTAATACATCGTTGGCTTCACTATAAGTATAAGCTCCCCATTCTTTAACACCTTTGTTAAAAATAATGGTCCATTCCGTTTTTCCGGGGATGGTAAATAAAGCATATTCGCCAGCTGGCAGATCCTTACCTTCAACTTTAACGGCATCAGTAAATTTAATTACGGTAGCAGAGTTTGCTCCTGTACGCCAAACTTTATCATAAAGTTCTAATGCGCCGAATATTTTACGTCCTTTAACGTTTGGACGTGAGTAATTTACAGTGATTTTTCCTAAACCAAAATCCTGCGAAATGGTTTGCGATGTGCTGGGTTGAGGCATTTTTATGCCTTGGGCCTTAATATTTTCACCCAAAATAACCAGTACAAAAAGTACTAAAACTAGTTTAATTGATGATTTCATGTTTTTTATATTTTGTTAGAGTTGCGACTTAAAATTACAGAATAAATCTTTCATGGTTACTGCTACTTAGAATTATGTTATTTTGCAAACAAATGGAAAATAGAACAGTCGGAATTTTAGGGTGTGGATGGTTTGGTTTGCCTTTTGCCAAAACTTTGGTAAAATCAGGCTATGAAGTTAAAGGCTCAACTACCCGTACCGCTAAGTTGAAAGAGTTAGAAGAATCCGGAATTAGGCCTTATCAGATTAATTTAAATGATACTGGAGAATTGCCTCCTGATTTTTTTGATGTTGATGTACTTTTCATAAGTGTACCACCACGTGCCAAATCCGAAGATGTATCTCAATATCCTAAGAAGATGAGTGCAGTGGTTAAAGCAGCTGAAGGAAAAGTAAAGCATCTCGTTTTTATTAGTTCTGTAGGCATTTTTGAAGATGGAAACTCTCAGGTTGACGAAAATTCTATACCCCAACCTGATACGGATGCCGGGAGGGCATTGCTCGCAGCTGAGGCAGTTTTTAATAGCAATACTAAGTTTGAAACTACTATCATTCGTTTTGCGGGTTTAATAGGTCCAGGACGAAATCTGGCTAAATTTTTTGCAGGACGAAATCATATACCTAATGGAGAAGCTCCAATTAATCTTATTGTATTGGAAGATTGCATTGGCATTTGCTTGCAATTATTAGCTAAAAATGCGTTTGGAAGAATTTATCACGCAGTTTGCCCACACCATCCAACAAGAGCAGATTTTTATACGGCTTTGGCAAAAAATACAGGATATGAAACACCTGAGTTTGTATGTGAAAAAGGCACATGGAAACAAATAGATAGTTTCAACGTGCCTCGTATCTTAAATTATGAATTTATGGTAAGCAATTGGTTCAGTTGGATTGCAGAACAGGATATCAATTCGCTTTAATCCAATTGGCCAGATCATCAATAAGCTGCTCACTTACGTTTGCAGGTTTCTGGTACTGCATAATATTGCCTTTTTCTGTTTGCACACTTAAGAGGTGATTTAATTCAGGGTATAACTTTAAGGTTACGTTTTTCTTTTTGCCAAGCTCATTATTCCAGATGTTAAAATCAGTTTCTGTAACCTGAAAATCGTTTCCGCCCTGTAAGATATATATACGCTGTTTATTTAGTTTTTTTGCTGTAGCAAGCTGATCGTAATTATTGAGGTCTATCCAGTATGAAGCAGGTAATCCGCCAATAGCAGAGTCTGGTTTCATGTTTGGCAATAACTTGGTAATCTTAGTTTTCTCCAATTCGGTCATAGCCTTTTGAAGCTCATCTTTCATGGCCTGAGAAGTATCTTTACTCAGCTCAAACATGTATTTATTCTGGTCTGCAATGATATCGGTAAGTTTACGGGCAGGGGCTGAAACTAGTACAATTCCTTTTAAATCAGATACTAATGTAGCAATTCTGGGTGCAAGCATACCGCCTAAGCTATGTCCTAAAACATAAATATTTTTCAAATCTGCTCCTGGTATTTTTTTAGCCAGCTCTAGCGCTAAAACAGCATCATCCAATGTTTCTTCTTTTACTGTAAAAGCACCTTTAAAATCATTTGGATAAATTAAAGTTCTTTTAACATATCTTACCGTAGCAATACCTTTTGCAGCCAGACCAGCTGCCATATCTTTAAAAGGTTTGTTCGGGCCAACGGTTTCGTCCATATCACTAGGACCAGAACCGTGTACCAGAACCACTACAGGAAAACTTTTTACATTTTTAGGTGTGGTGATGACAGTAGCTAACTGGTGATTAGGAAATTCGATATAAGTAGATTTTTCTACATATACATTTGTGTCTGCATATGAAGGCTTTTGGTAAGTAATGGCTTTAGGAAGGAGTTGCAGACCTACAATTTTTTCGCTTTTATCAAACAGCATTACAAAATCCTGTGTGTCATTCTCAAAAACTCCATTTAAAATTACCGCAAAAAAATCACCCTGATTTTTGCTCTGTATGGCATCTATGCTTTTTACTTTCCCTAATCTACTTTCGAGCAGATTAGCCAATTGCTTTAGATTTTCAGTAGAAACTTTGGTTTTTGCCTCATCAGAGAAATAATTGTGAGCCTCATCGAGCTTGTTTTCAAAAAACAAATCGAAAAAGGTATTGGCCTTATTAAAAAGGCTTAAAACGTTCTGGGCAAAAGAGCTCAGGCTAAAAACGCTTAACAGCAGTATTAAGAAAAATTTTTTCATGTGTATCTTCAAAATGTCTGAAAGACCAAATGTAATAATATTTACTACGAAAACAACGTAGGCTATTGTTAATACCTGTTAAAAATAAAGAAACCTTTATTGTGCGGGTTTACAAGACTTTCTAGGGGAAACGATCTATTTCATTTGAGAGCGAAAAACAAATAAACTTTGACAAACCCATTCACTTATCACGAAGCTTGTCAAAGTTGTGTAGTTAAGAATTTATACTTATACCAATTCGGCACTCATGGTAATTTCTGCATTAAGCAGCTTAGAGATGGGACAATTATTTTTAGCATCATTGGCCAGCTCTTCAAACTTCTCTTTGGTTAAGCCCGGCGCTTTCACACTTACTTCGAGATGTATTTTATCTATTTCGCCTTTTTCAGTATTAAAGTTTACGCTTGATTTTGTTCTGATCGAATCAGGAATAACATTGGCCTCAGAGATATTAAAACTTAGTTTCATGCTAAAACATCCAGCATGTGCTGCTGCAATCAGCTCTTCGGGATTAGTACCTGCTCCATTCTCAAACCTGCTTTTAAAGCCATATTGAGCTTCGCTCAAAACCGTACTTTGTGTACTTAATTTTCCGGAGCCCTCTTTTCCGGTGCCATTCCAAATGGCAGTTGCATATCGGTTCATAATTTTAAGGTTAAGTTTTACTTCTTTTAAATAATGTTTTTAGCCTGCTGATTGTTTTAATACATTTGATAAAATTTAGTTCAAATCAGTTATGACTTCTAACGAACAACTCATCAACAAGTTTTATACTGCCTTTGCCGGTAGTGATTTTAAGACTATGCAGAAAAGCTATGCTGATGAAGCCAGGTTTAATGATCCTGTATTTGGCAATCTGGATGCTACACAGGTACGTGCCATGTGGCAAATGTTGATTAGCAGAGGTAAAGAGCTTAAAATAGAATTTGGACAAATTGAGCAACAGGATGAAGAAAGGGTTACTGCTGTTTGGCAGGCTTCATATCTTTTTACTGCCACCGGAAAAAAAGTAATCAATAATGTAAAATCTTCTTTTGAGATTAAAGAAGGTAAGATTATTAATCAAACCGATGAATTTGATTTTAAAAAATGGGCAAAACAAGCCTTTGGTTTTGGGGGTTGGTTATTGGGCGGAACAAGAAACTTTAAAGAAAAGGTAGGAGAGCAGGCCCGAAAAAATTTAACGGCTTTTATGAAAAAAATCAGTCAACCGTAACCTCAAGACCTTCGGCTTTTAATATTTTCCGGTAAACCTCCATTTCTGTAAAAGAACCCTCTAAAATTGCACATTTACCTTTGGTATGTACCTCCCATGCAATTTTTTCGGCCTGGCTTTCGGTATAATCCAGGTATTTCATCATACACCAGATTACGTGATCAAAAGTATTTACATCGTCGTTCCATAAAATTAAACGATGTATCGTCTTTAACGAAGTTAAGATCTCTTCGAGCGTAAAAGTTTCTTCTTTTGTTTGGGTGGACATGCTACAAATTTACTAAAAAATAGAATTTCATATTTAAATAAAACTGTGGTCAGATTTTCCTTAGTAATATTTTTCCATGCCTTTTGCTGGCTCCCATTTGCTTTGAGGTTCAAAATAGTTCCATAACATTTTACTTAAATTACGGATCAGCGTTGTGCCTTCATTATCATGCTTCCATGAAGTGTCTTTCTGATTTTTGGTAGCAATACAAAAAACATAATCGCCATGGGGTGCATTTACCATAACCACTTCAGAACGTGCGGGATCAACCGCACCAGATTTAGAAGCAGCTTGTACATAAGGTGGAATTTCAGATAAAGCCTCATGGTCAAAATAAATCCTGATGAGATTTCTGTAAATACGTTCAGAAGCGGCTTCACTAATTATTTTCCCCTGTCTGATCATGGTAAGCAGAGTAGCCATTTCGCGTGGGGTGGTCTGTCCCCAGCCATATTTTCGCTGGTTTGCACCTCGTCCGGGCGTACGTGAATTTACACGAGTATGGGCAAAACCATATTTTTCTAATAACCCATTAATAGTTTCTCCACCTCCGGCCATGCTCTGGCACCATAAGCTTGCTGTATTATCGCTTGTTGTGATCATGAGCATTAGAACTTTAGGCAGCCATATTTTTTCACCATTTTTAAAAGAGCCTAAAATATCTTCTCCAGCATAAAGCAAGCTGTCTTTATAAGTAAGAGAAGCGTTGTAATCCAGCTCTCCCTGGTCAATCTTGTTAAACATCCCAATGGTTATAGGTATTTTAACCATACTAGCAGTAGGAAATATACTATCAGCATTGAGGCTTGCAACTTTACCTGTTTTAAGTGATTTTACATAAATACCTACATCCCCGTTAAAGCCTTTGGCTAAATCGGTAATCATTTTCTGAAGTTTGGTGTCTGTCTTTTCTGTTTGAGCAAATGAAAAGAAACTGGCAAAGCTTAATAAGATGATACAGTATAAATTACGCATAGTTTTAAATCTGGTGTTTTACAAATTTATAAAACCTTTTACCATTTTTAATGCTTATCTTTTGTTTAAGTTATAATCAGCTCTACTTAGCTACATAAGGGGTAAATTAGTATTTTTGTTATCAAACCATCATATATGTACAGTTCAAAAATTGCGGGAATAGGGCATTATGTGCCTAAAAATATTTATACCAATAATGATTTATCACGTTTCATGGAAACCAGCGATGAATGGATACAGGAGCGTACGGGTATAAAGGAACGCAGATTTGCGGATCGTTTTGCAGAAACGACTACCACAATGGGTATCGAAGCCGCCAAAATTGCCATTGAACGTGCAGGTATTACTGAACAGGATATCGATTTTATCATTTTTGCTACGTTAAGTCCTGATTATTATTTTCCGGGATGTGGTGTTTTGCTGCAACGTGAAATGAAAATGAAAGAAGTAGGAGCATTGGATATTCGCAACCAGTGTTCGGGCTTTGTATATGCCTTGTCTGTTGCCGATCAGTTTATTAAAACAGGGATGTACAAAAATATTTTGGTAGTGGGCAGTGAAAAGCATTCGTTTGCTATGGATTTTCAAACCCGGAGCAGAAATGTTTCTGTAATTTTTGGAGATGGAGCAGGTGCTGTTGTTCTGCAACGGGCAGATCAAGAAGGTCAGGGAATTTTAAGTACGCATTTACATAGCGATGGAGCTGATGCAGAGATATTAGCTATGCACTATCCGGGTGCACATGCCAATAAATGGTTGCCAGATAATCCACCTTTTCCGGATCAGGAATTGGGAGGTTTGTTTTTAACGCATGAGCAATTAGATAGCGGTGCTGCGCTTCCTTATATGGATGGCCCAGCAGTATTCAAAAAAGCCGTAGTTAAATTTCCAGAGGTAATTAACGAAGCCTTAGCTAAAAACGGCTTTACGGCTAAGGATATTGATTTACTGGTTCCGCATCAGGCCAATTTACGGATCAGTCAGTACGTACAGCAATTATTGGGTTTACCTGATGATAAGGTTTTTAACAATATACAGAAATACGGAAATACTACGGCAGCATCTGTGCCTTTGGCATTGAGTGAAGCTTGGGAAGCCGGAAAAGTTAAACAAGGTGATCTGGTTTGTCTTGCCGCATTTGGTTCGGGTTTTACCTGGGCAAGTGCGCTGATCAGATGGTAAATATCAATTAACCACGAGTTTCATTACCATTGTAAATACTCAGGTAACTTTCATAGCGTGAAAGCTCAATTTCGCCATTTTCAACAGCTTTGATTACGGCGCAACCCGGCTCGTTAATGTGCCTGCAATTGTTAAACTTGCACTGATTTAAGCGCTCACGCATTTCAACAAAGAAATGGCTGAGCTCTTCTTTCTCTATATCTACAATGCCTAACTCGCGTATGCCAGGCGTATCTATCAGTTGACCGCCAAATGGTAATTGGTACATTTCTGCAAAAGTAGTGGTATGTTGTCCTTTATCACTCCATTCACTCACTTCTCCCGTTTTGATGCTAAAACCGGGTAAAATGGCATTAATTAAGCTTGATTTGCCAACTCCTGAATGTCCCGAAAATAAAGTGGTTTTGTCTTTAAGCAATGCTTTGATCTGCTCTATGTTTGTACCTTTTAAAGCCGATACTTCATAGCAGGGATAACCTATTTTCTCATAAATGGCTTTGTATTCGGCCAAAATTTCTAAACCATATTCATTAAACAGGTCTAGTTTGTTAAAGATGATGCAGGTTGGTATATCATAGGCTTCGGCAGTAACCAAAAAACGATCTATAAAACCTAAAGATGTTCTGGGTGAAGCTAAAGTAACAATTAGAAATGCCTGATCTAAATTAGCAGCTATGATCTGGGCTTGTTTGCTCAGGTTGATCGATTTGCGGATGATATAGTTTTTACGTTCATGCAAATGGTCAATCACTCCTGTTTGGGCATTTGGTTCAAGTTCAAAATCTACATTATCGCCCACCGCAACAGGATTTGTGGTTTGTATGCCTTTAATCCTGAATTTTCCCTTGATACGGCAATCGTACACTTGCCCGTTATCGGCCAGCACTTGATACCAACTTCCCGTAGATTTAATAACTAATCCATGCATATTGGGCATAAAGGTATAAAAAACATTTTTCTGAAATGTAATTCAATTGTTTATCCATCTTTGTAAAAGCCCTGAGATACAGCTTTTATTTCTTCTCTAGCTCTAGAGCATACTGTTTGAGTAAAAACCTATAAGCCTCGTAACTATGATGAAAAAGAGATTTATCAATCTCAGTTTTGAAATGACGTTCGTAATTTTCATCAGCCATTAAAGCTACGGTTACCCCGGGAGTTACAAAATGAGTGGTATTTGCCATAGGCTCTAACTGTAAGCCCGGTAAAGCAGTCTTTACCATTTTTTCTACTGTTTTTCCTAGGTATTGTTGGTAAGCTTTAGATGATTTTTCGGCTTTGCGCTCCATACTCTTGAAAGCATTTTTTAAAATGATGCGTTTAAAAAAAGAAAGATTGCCTACATGCTCATAAATAGTGATGAAAGGATTAGGCTTGTTCATATCGGTAGCCAGTTGTTGCGTGGTAAAAGGCATTTCGGGTACAGGATCTACATTGCTAATGAGGCTAAATGCCTGATTGGAATGCATAATATGCTGGAAATTATACGCAAAATACATATTGCTCATTTTAGCTGGGGCTGTTGCATAATTTTTTAGGACTAACTCGGGATAAGTACCGTGCTTTTTTAAATAAGCCAGCCAGGCCGTTACATAAATGCTGATAGAACCGCCCTGACTGTGACCCGTAACTAAATATTTATGGTAACCTTTATGGTATAAAGAATCTATTTTGGGTGCTATTTCCTTAGATAGATAAGCAAAACTTACCAGGAAACCTGCATGCACGGCTGCGCGGTCATCGTCTGCTAAATAATATTTTATGGTATCTGAAGGAGCAATGATAACCTTTCCTTTGGCAGGAATCATGGCACAATAGAAATCTGCCAGTAATGATTTAGGGTCTTTGGTGGTACCTCTTAATGAAATGATTACGGTAGAATCTGACCTCAACCAAAAATCTACCATATTATCTAAGCCTACACTTTTGGAACGCGACAAAAAGCTATATCCATTAAGGAAAGCCTGAAACTTATTGCCTTTTAATGTATCTGTAAAGGCAGAATTGATTTTTAGCATTTCATCACATTCCTGTGCATTAAAACCGGGATTAAAAGTAAAGGGCTTTTGCTGCGCAAAAGAGCTTATAACAATGCCAAGCATCATTATACATTGCAGGTAGAGAGTCTTTTTCATGTTATAGTTCTATAGAAATGAAACCTATATCCCTAAAGTTAAAAAGATCCTTTAATTTTTTATAATGTCATTTTAAGCATGAGCATATCTTTTAATAAGATACCATTCTCATATATAGGCTCTTCATAATTATTTATGAAGAAATTCTCTTTAAGCGCAAATGGTATAAAGCCTGCCTTTTGGTAGAAGTTGATTTGCTGAATAGCACAGTCGGGAGTACCTACAATTAAGCTTTTATAGTTCTGCTGAGTGGCTATTTGTTTAATATTTGAGATTAACCATGAACCTATGCCTTTTCCTCTGAGCTTTTCAGTAATTGCAATATTTTTGATTTCGAGTTTAGTATTATCAATTTTGAACAGCACAAATACCGCAATTTTTTCATGGCTAATTTTATCTGTTACCAGATATACCTCCGATTGAAAAATATATTTACGGACAGCAGCCTCAGTTTCATCGGCCATTAACAGTAGATCAAGAGGTAAGAGCTCGTTCTTTTGCAGCAGAACAATGGCATAGTTGTTATTGAACATCTTCAAATAACAGAAATAGACTTAGAAAAGGTTTTTAATGATCTGTTCTGTAGATAAGCCTTCGGCTTCTGCACGGTAATTGCGTACAATACGGTGTCTGAGTATGGCTTCTGCTACTGCCTGTACATCTTCTATATCAGGAGCATATTTGCCAGATATGGCAGCATGGCATTTGGCTCCTAGAATTAAAAATTGCGAAGCACGTGGTCCTGCACCCCATGCCACATACTGATTAACCTGCGCTGTGGCCAGTTCGGTATGAGGGCGGGTTTGAGCCACCAGTTTTACCGCATATTGTAATACATTATCAGTTACGGGTATGCTTCTGATCAATTGCTGAAAATACTGGATTTCTTCAGCGCTGATTATTTTAGAGATAGACGGAACATTATTTCCTGTGGTATTTTTAACAATGGTAAGCTCATCGTTAAAGCTTGGGTAATTTAGCTGCACATTGAACATGAAACGGTCTAACTGCGCTTCGGGAAGAGGGTAGGTTCCTTCCTGTTCAATAGGGTTTTGGGTAGCTAAAACAAAAAATGGTTTAGGTAAAATATGGGTTTGTCCGGCTGCGGTTACAGCTCTTTCCTGCATGGCTTCTAATAAGGCCGCTTGTGTTTTAGGAGGCGTACGGTTAATCTCATCGGCCAGAATAATATTAGAGAAGATGGGGCCTTTTACAAATTTAAAATGGCGGTCTTCACCTAAAATCTCAGTACCGATAATATCTCCGGGCATTAAATCTGGTGTAAACTGGATACGGTTAAAGTTAAGATCCAAAACGCCTGCAACAGTTTGTACCAATAAGGTTTTTGCCAAACCCGGTACGCCCACTAAAAGGCAATGCCCATTACTGAATATCGCAATGAGCACTGATTTAATAATATCATCTTGTCCGATAACAACCTTACCAATTTCGGTTTTAATGTTGTTAAACGATTGGTGTAAAGCATCAACAGCTTCAACTTCGTTTTTAAAATGCATTAGTTGCTTTTAGTATTTTTATTAACCCAAAGTTTCAACTCATCGCATGTAGCAAATTCGTCGTCAACCCTAATATAGGTGTTTTCTTTACGTTTTTCAAACCACTGGCTCATCACTTTAGCTTCCTTTTCGCGTTGAGCCTGCTCCTTAAATTTAGGATAATCCTGTTCTAAGCTTCCTTTATGCGGAGCTATTTTAGATTTTAAGAAAAAGATCTTATAACCTTCTTTGCCATCATTCTGGTTTTTAAAAGAAATCGGCTTAGAAATTTCGCCCACTTTCATAGTATCTATTGCCATGAAAACCGCAGGATCTAACTTTTCAACCGGGATCAAAGTGGTTCTTGAAGTCTGGTTATCTGCGTATAACAGCATACCTCCATTATATTGTGTTTCTTTATTATCTGAAAATAAAGAAGCTGCTGTAGCAAAAGGTAATCTTTTATCTATAAGATCTTTATAGATACTATCGGCTTTAAGTTTTACGCGCTCTAAACTTTCAGGTGTATTCTGCGGTCTGATCAGGATATGGCGTACATGGGCCTGTTCTCCACGTCTTTCAATAACCTGTAAAATATGATAGCCATATTCAGTTTCAAATACCGGCGACATCTCTCCGGCTTTTAATTTGAATGCCCATGCAGTAAATTCTTTAACCATGGTGCTTCTGTCAATAAAACCATAATCACCGCCATCTGCTGCAGAGCCTGGGTCTTCAGAGTAAGTTTTAGCTAAAAAACCAAAGTCTTCACCGCTTTTTACACGTAAGCGTATGGCTTCAAGTCTGTCGTAATATTTTTGTTTTTCTGCCTTAGTTAATTTAGGCGTTAAAACAATTTCGCCCACTTCAACCTCGGCACCAATATCTGGCAAGCTGTCTTTAGGATAGCTATCGAAATATTTTTTTACCTCTAAAGGTGTTACTGTAGTGTTTTCCGTGATTTTTTGCTGCATTTTTTCAGCTATAAGACCTTCTTTTACATCGGCTCTCATTTCATCTTTATATTGCAGCACAGATTTTTGTAGAAATTGCTCTAAACGTTCCTGTCCACCCATACGCTGTATCTGGTAGCGCATTCTTTTATCTAAAACATCATCTACCTGATTTTCTTCAACCACGATAGAGTCTATTTCAGCCTGTTGTTTCAATAATTTCTGAACCAACATTTGCTGTAAAAAGTAACATTTTACCTTTTCATCGGCAGGATTGCCCTGATTTAAGTAAATAGCATATTGCTGGTTTAGTTCTGATAATAATATGATGTTGTTGCCTACTACGGCTACAATTTTATCAAGATTAGGTTTTTGTGCATTGGCATTTAAGGCAAAATATATTAAAGCTACTGCCAATGTAAATATTTTCTTCATTCTGTATTTATACTGTTAATTTTTGCAAATTTAGCATTATTAAGTTAAGGCTTTTCAGGGCTTTGCTAATTTCTTTAACTCTCTTTCGTAAATGATTACTTTATACTTCTTTTTGAGATCTTTTATCCACTGATTTTCCAGGTCCTGCTGGTAATCGCCAATCAGGTTACCCTTAATCTCATTATAATTTAAACCTGCATATTTTGTTTTGTTCCTGGTATAATAGTCTTTAAGTATTTCTTCATTATCATCTGTCTGGTTCCAGATTTTTTTTTCTGAAACGTTAAACATTAAAACACCTTCTTTATATTCATTAAGAATGAAATTGAGCTCTTTTGCGTTGTCATTCCTATCTTTTTGCTGCATTAAGGTGGTTTTATATCCATCTATTTCACTTATGTAGCCACTATCCAGATCTAAGCCCATGCTTCTGGCATCGGCAACCTTAAGCTTAAAATTAATATAAAGGTTTAGATAAGCTTTTAGGTCTTTTAGCGTATAAATAGTATTATCCGTATGATTTTTAGTGTACACCCATAAAAACTCATCAGCATGCACCGGTACGTTATTTACCAAAGCTACATTCTGAGCCCATGATACACTACCAATAGTACTTAAAGCTAATACAAAAAAGAACTGTTTCACAAAGAATAAGGTCTAAGTTTAGTTTATAAAAGTAACAAATTGCACTGCTATAATAAGATATTTAACTAATTTTAACAGAAATTTTTTTCAATTATTATGCATAGTCAGCTAACCCATAACGAACAAGCTTTACGTTTATTCTTTACAGATGATGTTTATCTGGTTAATGAACCTGTGCAGCAGTATGATTTACAGGAAAAACCTTCAGTAGAAAGCAAAGAAAAAGCACCTTTAAAAGTAGAAGAACAATCTGCAAAAATAGAGGTGCCTGTTATTGCTGAAACTCCTGCTGTAACCCAAGCCGTAAATTTTGTGTATTTGGGTAAAAACCAGAAAAATATCCTTGTACTTGTAAATGATGCAGAGAACAGTGTTTGCAGTAAAGAGGGGATGGAATTTTTGACCAAAATTGTAGGCGCTGTAGGCTTAACCAGCAAAGATATTGCTATTTTAAACTTTGCAAGAAATGCACATGCCAGATATGAAAGTCTGAAATCTTTTTTTGGGTTCAGGCTGTTAATGTCTTTTGGCGTTTCTGCTAGTGAACTGGGCTTAGAGAAAGAATTTCCGTTGCATGATCTGGAGCTATACAATGATGTGGAAATCATTTTTACAAGTAATTTACATCCTTTAAGCTCTGATCTGTCTGCAAAAAAGCAGCTTTGGGGAAATTTAAAACAACTGAAATATGTCTAAACAATTAGTTTTTGCAACTAATAATCAAAATAAGAAAGAAGAAATAGCCACCTTAGTAGGCTCTGCCTACGAGGTATTGAATTTAAAAGATATAGGCTGCGATGTAGATATACCCGAAACCGGCAATTCGTTTGCTGAAAACGCTACATTAAAAAGTACCTATGTTGTGCAACATTTTAATATGGATTGCTTTGCTGATGACAGTGGCCTAGAGGTTGACGCGTTAAATAACGAGCCGGGTATTTTTTCGGCCAGATACAGCGGAGTAAAAGATGATAAGATCAATCTTGAATTTCTACTGAAAAAGATGAAAGGTATTCAAAACAGGAAAGCCCGTTTCAAAACAGTGATCTCGCTTATGATGGATCAACAGAATTATCTTTTTGAAGGTGCCATAGAAGGTACTTTGCTGGATAAACCAAGAGGTGAAAAAGGTTTCGGTTATGACCCTATCTTTGTACCCGAAGGTTATGAGATTACTTTTGCTGAGATGGGAATGGAAGAAAAAAACCAGATCAGTCATAGAGCAATTGCTACAAAAAGGCTTATCGCATTTCTGAATCAAAAAGCCGGTTAATTAACCGGCTTTTTGATTTCTATATCTTTTACAATTGTTTTGGGCTTAGCTGTTAGAGGAATACTATCTATGCTTTTGCTATTAACTGTTTTAGGTTTGCTATCTTTAACTGCAGGCTTTGTGGGAGGTTGATTTTTTACAGTCTTTTTAGGTTTCCCTTTAATAATTTCATCTTTATTCGCTGGCCTTAATTCTGGTTTCCAGGTAAAACCTGTCAGGAAACTTTCTTTGGGAAGCTTATCGGCAGGATTAACTGCGCCATCAATCTCTTTAACCATTGTAATCTGGTTAATTTTTTTATCCTTGAATTTAAACCTGATCCGGCTACTTACCGTTTGATTTAAATTGTCTATATCGCCTTTATTGTTTTTAGTAAAATAAATACTTTCGGCATTACCATCTACATACAAATCACGCATTTGCCCATCATTAAAAAAACCGGTGATGAGCTTGCCTTTGATCTGGTTAAATTTAGAAGTGTCAGACTGTTGGTTGGCAATGAAGCCATTCTCAATAATCTGAAAGCTGTGTATTTTTTTGTTTTTTAGAAATACGTTAATGGTATCGCCGGTTTGTTGAGTACTGTCTGTCCACAGAATAGGATTTTTATACCATCTTAAAGTAGAATCAGCAGCGGCAAAAAACAATGAATCTGCCTTTGCCTGCAGGTTGTGTTTAAAAACCTTAACGTTGTGGTAAGCTTTAATTACTCTGGTACGTATCGTATCAGCAGGACTAACCAGCGAATCTTTTACAACAGCTTTGGTTAATGCCTGTTGTGTATTGCCTGTTTTTTTATCCTGTAGCTTTTTACTTGAGTCAGCTTTGAGCTCTTTGTCTATTTTAATGGCTTTCGTATTTGCTGTGTCTTTTATGGCAGGTGGGGCATGTTTGCTAAGCGTGTCGGTAAGTTTTTGTTTAATTGTTGTGTCAGCACTTATAGGAACAACAGTACCCGGTTTATCATCTAAGGATTTTGCATCTTTGCGGTTTTTACTTTTAGGTGCTATAGTAGTAGCATTTCTTTCTTTATTTCCGGTTGCAGTTAAGGCTTTTCTGGCCTCTGCTTTCTCTTTTTCCCTTTCCTGTTTGGCTTTTTCATCTTCACTACCTACTTCGTTATCTTTTTTAATAACAGGTTTGGCCAACAGTTTGAGTGTTTTTTGTAGCACCATCTGGCTTTCTAAAGTATCTGCTCCGAGCCAAAGTGTATCCGCTATTTTTTTATTGTCAACCATTACCGAGTCGTCAGATACCATAGCCACGTAAGGGTTTTTGGTAACTAAGATCTTTTCTATATCTCTGAAATATTCTCCCAAATTTCCCTTCAGAGTAAAATCGTCAACGGTATCTTTAAAAACAATGTTTTTTACGGCTTTTCCATAACCTCGTTTACCATCATAAAATAAACTATCACCTTTTAGAGATTTACTGCCAGTGGTGTAAAGGTTATTTTTCCCGAAAACGGCATTCTCTGTTTTGGTATTATAAACTCCGTTTTCAGTATAAAGATTTTCGTTCTTTTTATTTTTGATATTGGTAGGGCCATAAAAATATGCCCAATTGCTCAACGTATTGTAACGTAAGGTATCTGATTTTATGGTGCTTTCAGGGTTGGTTACCAAAACATCATACCTGAAAAAAGCATCACGGGTATTGGCAAAATACCAGCCTCTTTTACTGGTAATGGTTACATCTTTGGTAACAATTTTTCCCCCGTTAACATAGGTGCCTATACGGGTTGCCATATTATAATCCAGCACGTTGGTAGTTAAGGTAGAATTGTTTTTATCTACCATGCGTACATTCTTCTCTAAGTGGGCTAGCTTTTTATTGCCGTCGTAATTGAGCAGGTCTGAATAAATATTCAGGGTATCGGCCTGATTAATGTGTACATTGCCAAAAGCTTCAAAATAATTCCGTTCTTTATAAAATACAGCACTATCGCAAAATAAACGGGCATTATCATGTCTGAATGTAGGATTCCTTAGGTACGCAATCTGGTCTTTATTGGCGCCATGCATCATGTCGGCCCGCTCCAGGAAAATCAAAGTGCGTTGTCCCGGTGTTTGACCAAGTAAGAACAAAGGCGAAAAAAGAAAAAATATAAATGTTAAAATCCTGTACACGCTGCAAATTTAGATTTAATTTTAGAACTGTTTATCAGAAGCCATAAATATTTAAATAACTTTGAACAATGTTGTTGCCCTTAAATGAATTCGTACAATTTGTAAGCCAAAATCAGCTGTTTACAGCTAAGGATAAAGTCCTTTTAGCCGTAAGCGGGGGTAAGGATTCTGTATTAATGGCATATCTTTTTAAACAGGCCGGATTTAATTTTAGTATTGCGCACTGTAATTTTAATCTGCGAGGAGAAGAAGCGCAAAGAGACGAAGCTTTTGTAAAGCTTCTGGCTACTACTTTAGGTGTGCATTTTCATGTTGTGCATTTTGATACAGCAGCTTATGCGGCTGAACATAACATATCTATACAAATGGCTGCCCGGACGCTTCGTTACGACTGGTTTGAGCGGCTTTGTGTAGAAAATAATTACGCTTGTGTAGCTGTAGCCCATCATCAGAACGATTCCATAGAAACTTTGCTGCTTAACCTGGTGCG
This sequence comes from Pedobacter montanisoli, assembly GCF_022809115.1. GTDB lineage: Bacteria > Bacteroidota > Bacteroidia > Sphingobacteriales > Sphingobacteriaceae > Pedobacter > Pedobacter montanisoli. Next base: position 1,177,384 of record NZ_JALGBH010000001.1, read on the forward strand.
TGGAACGGGTATCAGCGGGATGCATGGTATTTTAGCTAAGAGAGATCAAATTGTAAGACCTTTATTGTTTCTGTCACGTCAGGAGATAGACGAATGGATCAGCAAAAACCATATTGATTTTGTAGAAGACAGTTCAAATCTGAGCAGCAAGTATGCCCGCAATAAGATAAGATTGGAAGTAGTTCCGCACTTGCGACAAATTAACCCAAATCTGGAAGAAACTTTTGCGCAGAATATAGAGCGTTTTGCACAAACCGAAAAACTGTTGCAACATGTGGTTAACGGGCTGCGGGAACAAATGCTGGTTAAAGATGGTAATCATATATTAATCAGTAAAAAAGATGTGCTGAGCTTAGAACCTCAACAGTTGTTGTTTTATGAGCTCTTATTGCCTTATCATTTTAGTGCAGTGGTCTGTAAAGAAATTTTAGAACATCTAAATGCACAAAGTGGAACCTCTTTTTACAGCAAGAGCCATAGAGTAACTGTTGACAGGCAACAACTCATCATTTCGACAGCTGAAGAAGATTATCCATATTTTGAGATTGATCATGAAGGAACTTTTACGGTAAATAGTGTTGTAAAACTGCAATTGAGCTATAGCGATAGTTTATCATTTGATACAAGGAGAGAAGCCGCATATGTGGATGCGGATCAATTGGTATTTCCGCTTACAGTTAGAGTATGGAAGGCGGGCGATAAGTTTAAGCCTTTGGGTATGAAACAATTTAAGAAACTCAGTGATTTTTTTATAGACCAAAAAGTGCCTTTGCCGCAGAAAAACGAAAACCTGGTTTTGGTAAACGGCAATGATGAAATTATCTGGCTGGCTGGAATAAGGCAGGACGATCGCTATAAATTAACTGCAAGCACAAAAAAAGTTGCTATATTCGAACTGTTAAATATCATTTAATTTAAGCGACCAATGGACAGTAAATATCCTTTCGTTGAGAAACAATACATAGGCAGGGATTATATCCGTATTTGTATCAGGTTATTGATGGCTGCATTTTGTTTTGGTGCTTATGTTTATGAAAGAGACCGTGATAATACTGTAGATCTGTTTCTTGTGGTAGGCTTTGGTATCATAGCTGTATCTATCATTCTCTTGTTTTTAATTCAGTATAAAACCACTATAACCAATAAAAGTGTAATTATAGATGGTTTATGGACTGCAAAAAGAGTAAAAATAGACTTGAATAGCATTGTAAATGTGCGTAAGGCTACCTATAGCAATTATCTTTTTAATAATCCCGTTTATAACCTGCATAAAAAAGGAAGCATCAGATTTTACTCTTCAGGTAAGGATGCTGTTGTACTTACAGATCGTGATGGTTTAGAGTATTTTATTGGTACTCAAAGACCTAACGAGATGCTCTTGGTTATCCAAAAGGAAATGAACGGTTAAATCCAGTATCCCTTCAATTTTAATTTGCTTTTTCATTACAATAAGTTTTAAATTAGGAATAGTTATTGCCTTACTAAGGCATGTTATATGTTAATTAAATTGAACAATATGAAAAAAATCTACACCTTGTTAACCGTCGGATTTAGTTTATTGTCAGCAAATGTTTTTGCTCAAAAATATACCTCACAGGTTTCTAAAGATTCTTTAACCACTTTAAACTATAGGTTAGATGCTCTAAAGGCAAGCCAAAAGTTGTATGAGCTTAAGATTAAAGAGGCCGATGAAGAGGCTGAAGTTGAAAAACTAAGGGTAAAACTCACAGATGCCAATGCCAAAGCGGAACAAGCCGCAAAGAAAAATACATCTGTTGCCGAACTTTTAAAAGATGGAAAAACAGAGCATAAGAATGTAGCTAAAGCTGCTAAAGCTGCTCAATCTGAAATGGCTGCAGCCGCTAAGGCCTTAGAAAAATACAATAAGCAAATTAAAAGAGTTGAGGATTTACGTGCCCAGATACAAAGTGAAGAGCAAAAAATTACACAGAAAAGCTCACAAGTTGTATTTAAATAAAGGTTATAATTTTTTTAAATAAGAGCAGCCGCATTATTCCTAAAAAATATGCGGCTCTTTTTATTTTTAATTACAGACCATTAACAAAAAGTTAAATGTATATCGGTTACTTTGTTTTATAAAAACAGCAAATCATTAAACTAAATGAAAATAGGGATTGTTTGTTATCCTACCTTTGGAGGTAGCGGCGTTGTAGCCACCGAGTTGGGTAAAGCTTTGGCAAATCAGGGGCACCAGGTACATTTTATAACCTATAGCCAGCCAGCCAGACTAGACTTCTTCTCAGCCAATTTGTTCTATCATGAAGTAGCGGTAAGAGATTATCCTCTTTTTGATTACGCACCTTATGAATCGGCTTTGGCCAGTAAATTGGTAGATGTGGTAAGGTTTGAGCAACTAGACCTGTTACATGTACATTATGCCATTCCGCATGCTTCTGCCGCTTTTATGGCAAAACAGATTTTAGCCACATACGGTATAAATATTCCTGTAGTAACCACCTTGCATGGAACAGATATTACACTGGTAGGAAAAGATGCTACTTACAAACCCGTAGTTACTTTTTCTATTAATCAGAGTGATGGTGTTACAACAGTATCCCAGGATCTAAAAGACGATACTTACCGCCATTTTGAGATTACCAAAGACATCAGAGTAATACCAAACTTTATAGATTTTAACCGTTTTAGTCTGCAACCCAAAGATCATTTTAAGAAAGCCATTGCACCAAACAATGAACGGATTTTAATTCATACCTCTAACTTTAGAAAGGTTAAACGCACGGCTGATGTGATTAAAATGTTTCAGAAAGTTCAGGAAGTAATTCCTTCAAAGCTGCTAATGGTGGGCGATGGCCCTGAACGTTCGGCAGATGAACAATTGTGCCGTACACTAAATATCTGCGATAATGTTCGCTTTCTAGGTAAGCAGGATGCTATTGAAGAAATTCTTTCGGTATCAGACCTGTTTATTATCCCGTCAGAAAATGAGAGTTTTGGTTTGGCCGCTTTAGAAGCGATGGCTTGTAAGGTTCCGGTAATCTCTTCAAATGCAGGAGGTTTGCCAGAGCTGAATATAGACGGCTTTTGTGGCTATATGAGCAATGTGGGCGATGTAGATGATATGGCACAAAAAGCAATCTCCATTTTAAAAGATGATGAAACTTTACAAAGGTTTAAAGAGAATGCATTAACGAGGGCTAAAGATTTCGATCTGAAAAAAATATTGCCTCAATATATTGAGCTTTACAATGAAGTGATGCAAATCAAATCATAATAGAATAAATAACCTGAAAAGAAAAAGGTGTCTAAAATTAATTAGACACCTTTTTTTATTTGATTAGATGTTTAATCTGTATCAGTTCGTGCTCATCAAGGTAACGCCATCTGCCCCTTGGTAAATCTTTTTTGGTTAAGTTACCATAAACTACACGGTCAAGTTTTACCACATCATAACCTAAGTGTTCAAAAATCCTTCTTACGATACGGTTTTTTCCACTGTGTATCTGAATGCCTATTTCGCGTTTACTACCTCCGCTTACAAAAGAAATATTGTCTGGCTTAATAAAACCATCTTCTAGGTCCAAACCAAATTGAATTTTGTTGAAATCACCTTGTGTAAGATTTTTGTTCAGTTCAACATGATAAATCTTAGTAATGCCGTTTCTCGGGTGCGAAAGTTTATCAGCCAGTTCACCATCATTGGTCATTAATAACAAGCCTGTTGTATTTCTATCTAAGCGACCTACAGGGTAAATGCGTTCTCTGCTGGCATTATCAACCAATTGCATTACAGTACGGCGTTCCTGGGGATCATCGGTAGTTGTGATGTAGTCTTTTGGTTTATTTAAAAGTACATAGATTTTTTTCTCCCGTTTAAGCAATTCGCCATTGTAACGTACTTCATCTTTAAACGGATCTACTTTAAAACCTAATTCAGAAACCACCTTGCCATTTACGCTGATTACACCAGCCTCTATAAGTTCGTCGGCTTTTCTTCTTGAGCAAATACCTGAATTAGAAATGTAGCGGTTTAAACGGATGGTATCTTGTTCAACACTGGTCTTTTTCCTTGGTCTTAAAACAGGAGCTACTCTTTCTCCTTTATCCTCGTTGGCAGTGTTATGATTGTATTTTGAGATTTCTCTTTTTCTGAACGGGCGGTTATCTGAAAACTTACCCTGTTCATCTCTTTTGTAACCTTCTTTGCCTTTATAGCCTTCTTTACTGCGGGTACCGCGGTCAAATTTTGAAGGTTTAGAATCAAATTTATTAAATTCTTTGTTTTTACTATCCTTGTTATCTTTAAATCTTGGCGAAGGACCGTTTTCTTTAAAATTTCTTGGTGTGAAATTCTGTGAATCCTTTTTACCTGATTTAGAAAAGGGCTTCTCAGCAGTTCTTCTTCCTCCTCTTTTTTCGCCCTTACCAGACTTGTCATCCCGACTGTTCTTGTGGTTATCTTTGCTCATCATATATTCAAAATGCATAAAATATGCGGATGCAAAATTACACAAAATGTGCTAATGTATTTCTAAAAAAATGCGCTAAAAGAATAAAAATAGAATCGATGTTTAAAGTGCTTTAGAGGCTGTTTTTTGCGGCTTATTTTGTAACTATTTGATAATTAAATAAATATGTATTATCTTTGCTGCCCTAAAATTATTGTTTAACTAAAAAAGGAGGAAGATGTTTAAAAAACACCTCATTCCATTGGTAGCAATTTTAGTAATGCTACTTATGGTAAAAGTGTTTGCTTATACACGACCGGCAGTAAAAACAAGTCTTGGAGAAGACAAAAAAATCAACATTATACAAAAGGCTGAGGAGCTTAAACCTAAACACGAAGAGCAGTTGGCTTTTGCAGAAGAAACATTACCAGTAGGTGATGAAAAAGTAAGCAAAAAGATGAAAAAAGCATTAGCTGCCTTCTCTTATCAGAAATTACAAACTAACCGTTTGCATGAAAAGGCGGGGAAATGGTTCCCGATTATTGAGCCTATTCTGGCGGCATACGGTATTCCTAATGACTTTAAGTATTTGCCTTTGGTAGAATCCGGTTTATTAGACGGGGTTTCTCCTAAAGGAGCGGCTGGATATTGGCAATTTATGCCAGGTACAGCCCGCACTTATGGCTTAAAAGTTAATGGTCAGATAGACGAAAGATATAATCTGCGCAAATCTACCATAGCGGCATGCAAGTATCTCAATGAATTGTATGGTGTTTTTGAGAGCTGGACTTTAGTTGCAGCAGCTTACAATGTAGGCGATACGCATATGAAGAAACAGATTAGAAAACAGAAGCAGGATAACTACTTTAAGATGAAGCTGAACAGAGAAACTGCCAGTTATGTTTATAAGCTGATATCTATGAAAGAGATCTTGGAAAATCCGGCGGTATATGGTTACAAGAATCAAAGACCATTTATTGCCTATAATGTTGAAAATGAAAATGCTAATACTGCAATTGAATAGCATTTACATGTGATAAGCAATTTGCCCCGGTTTTTAATCGGGGCTTTTTTATGTCTCAAAGTTTAAAAACGCTACATTAGCATTGTTATGCATAACAGGAAATTAAAGGTTACAGCGGTAGAACAGCAGGTTAATGAAACGATAAAAATCACATTTGAAACGACAGATGGTAAACCGTTTAGTTATAGTGCCGGACAGTTTTTAACCTTGGTATTTAATGTAAATAATAGGGAGTTGAGACGGTCTTATTCTTTTTGTAGTTCTCCTCATGTTGCCGAACCTCTGGCTATAGCTGTTAAATTGGTAGAGAATGGTGAAATTTCCAGATTTTTGCATCATCAGATAGCTGTGGGCGATGTTGTAGAAGCAACAGAACCCAATGGTCAGTTTATTTATGAAATCAATGCAGAAATAAAACGTACAGTTTTTCTGTTTGCCGCAGGTGTAGGTATCACGCCTTTGTTCTCTATCTTAAAATCGGCGCTTACAGCAGAAACGCACAGTGAGGTTGTACTTATTTTTAGTAACAGAACAGCCGAAGATGTGCTTTTTAAAGACGAGCTTGACGCTTGGAAAGAAAGATATGCTGAAAGACTGACTCTGATTTATTTGTTCAGCAGTTCAAAAAACTTAATGCGGGCACGGTTAAATAGCTTCTTAATTGGCCAGTTGGTACATGAAAATATACATTTCGATGCTAAAGATGCACTTTTCTATACCTGCGGACCGGTAGATTATATGGATATGTGCAGAATTAAGCTTTTAGGCCTGGGTTATGCGCCTGTACAAATTAAAAGAGAGACCTTTGTTTTACCCGAAGATGAACAAGATGAAGATGATACCACTGAAAAGCTGGTAGATAAAAATACCTATACTGTTAATTTGATTTTTCGAGGAAGTCAGTACCGTTTAGCGGTTCCTTATCCTAAGCGCATTCTGGATGTGGCATTAGAAAATAAAATAAAACTGCCTTACAGTTGCAGCGGAGGTGTATGCAGTACCTGTGCAGCTACCTGTATAAAAGGAGATGTTCGTATGGATTATAACGAAGTGCTTACTGACGAAGAAATTGCCGAGGGCAGGGTTTTGGTTTGTACCGGACATCCTACACAAAACGATACGACCATAACCTGGGATGCATAATCTGATCCATCTCGTTTCTTAAGTATTAAAAATCAGGTATTTGTTTTTTGAAATAATGCTTGATAAAGTAAAATTTTATTTTCTACTTTGCGGTGTACACAATACACTTACAGCAAAATGCAATTTAACACTTCAATTATTACAACAATTATTACCACCGGAATTTTTTCTGGGGGATAGCCTGTTGTTATAATCTGAAGAACATATAAACACAGAAAGCGCCCCCAAATTTTGGGGGCGCTTTTTTTATTTAACCATATCCTAAAAACGATGAAAGTACTGAAATTCGGCGGCACATCCGTAGGTTCGGCCGAGAACATTAAAACACTTTTAAAACTTGTATTACAAGAAAAACAGAACGAAAACCCGGTAGTTGTATTATCGGCAATGAGTGGTGTAACCAATATGCTTACCGAAATGGCCGAAATGGCCGAACGGGGCGAGCCTTTTGCTGCACAACTTAAACAAATTGAAAACAAACATTTTGAGGTAATCAGGACGTTATTGCCTGCAGCAGATCAAAATCCGGTTTTTACAAAGATCAAGATATTTTTGAATGAACTGGAAGATGTTTTACAGGCCGTTTCTTCATTAAAAGAACTAAGCCTGCAAACTAAAGACCTGATCTTGAGCTATGGCGAGAAATGCGCTACTTTTATGGTTAGTCATATTGCTAGGCAGTATATTGATAATCCCTTGTATGTTTTTGGAGCAGATTACATTAAAACTGATCACAATTTTGGTAATGCCAAAGTCGATACTGTTTTAACAGATCTCTTAATCAAAGATTTTTACCATTCAAATCAAGATAAAGTACTTTTTGTAACCGGCTTTATCGCCAGTAATACAGAAAATAAAGTAACCACTTTGGGTAGAGGCGGCTCAGATTATACTGCTGCAATATGGGGTTCGGCATTAGATGCAGAAGAAATACAAATATGGACAGATGTAAACGGCATGATGACCGCAGATCCCCGTATGGTAAAGAAAGCTTTTTCATTGGAGGAGTTAAGCTATACTGAAGCGATGGAACTGAGCTATTTCGGAGCCAAAGTCATTTATCCGCCTACCATGCTGCCTGCATTTCTTAAGAAAATACCTTTGGTTATCAAAAACACTTTTCAGCCCGATTTTAAAGGTACTTATATTAGAAGCGATGTAAAACCCTCTGTTATGCCTATTAAAGGTATATCTTCTATAGATCAGATCAGCATCATCAATTTATCAGGAGGTGGAATGGTAGGAAAAGCAGGTTTTAGCGGGCGCTTGTTTTCCCTGCTATCCCGAGAACAGATCAACGTGGTATTGATTACCCAATCATCATCAGAACATAGTATCACTTTTGCTGTAAAACCATCAGATGTAGAAACAGCTATCAAATTGATCGAGAAAGAATTTGAACTGGAACTCAATGCACAAAAATTAAGTCGGCCAGAAGTAGAACATAACCTTGCCGTTTTAGCAGTGGTTGGAGAAAATATGAAACATACTCCCGGGATGAGTGGCAGGCTTTTTCATGCATTAGGCAGAAATGGTATTAATGTAAGAGCTATAGCGCAGGGATCTTCAGAATACAATATTTCGGTTATTATCGGGAAAGATGATTTATCAAAAGCGGTAAATGCTGTTCACGATGCTTTTTTTACTGATCTTAAACGTACGTTGAACATCTTTTGCTTAGGAACAGGAAACATAGGGAAAACCCTTTTTACTCAGTTAAAAGAGCAGATGCCATTTTTAGCAAAGAATAATGATTTGCAAGTAAGGGTTACAGGTATAGGCAATACCCGGAAAATGATTTTTAATGCCGAGGGCTTAGATCTGAGTGCTTGGGAAACTGAATTGAACGAGCATGGCGAACAGGCGGAGTTGAAACAATTCATTGACCAGATGATAGCTATGAATTTACCAAACTGCGTTTTTGTGGATAATACCGCCAGCGAGGCACCTGTAACTTTTTACCAGCATATCTTTCAAAATACGATTTCTATAGTAACCTGTAACAAGAAAGGCAACTCAGCGGCCTATGCGCAATATAAATCATTTAAAGATGCAGCCCGTAAACATGGTGTAGATTTTTATTACGAAACCAATGTAGGTGCGGGATTACCTATCATACGCACTTTAAAAGATTTGATGATGAGTGGCGATAAGATTACCAGGATAGAAGCAATTTTGTCGGGAACGATCTCTTACATCTTTAACAATTTTAAAGATGATGCCGGATTTTATGAAACTGTTAAACAGGCACAGGATTTAGGTTATACAGAACCCGATCCGCGTGATGATCTGAATGGTAAAGACTTTATGCGCAAGATGCTTATTCTGGCTCGTGATGCGGGTCACAATCTCGAGGCAGATGATGTAAAGATTGATAATATTTTGCCTGATTCATGTTTGCAGGCTCCAACAGTAGAAGCTTTTTATCAGGAACTGGAGCGCAATGCCGCTTATTTTGAAACACTTAAAAATAAAGCAAAAGACCAAAATAAGGTATTACGCTACATCGGTAAACTGGAAGATGGAAAAGCTGAAATCAGCTTACAGATGGTAGATGAAAATCATCCTTTTTATATGCTTTCGGGTAGTGATAATATTATCTCATTTACCACAGATCGCTATATGAACAGACCAATGGTGGTAAAGGGACCGGGAGCGGGAGCTGAAGTAACTGCAGCTGGTGTTTTTGCTGATATCATTAACGTGGGGAGAGCATAACATGAAAAAGCAGATTAAAGTATTTGCTCCCGCTACTGTAGCCAATGTGGTATGCGGTTTTGATGTGTTGGGTTTTGCCGTAAATGAACCTGGAGATGAAGTAGAAATGACTTTAACAGATCAACCGGGAGTTAAAATTGTACAGATAACAGGTGATAATGGAAAACTCCCTTTGGAAAGTCATAAAAATACAGTAAGTGTATCTGTACAGCATTATCTGAAACACATCAACAGAGAAGATGTGGGTGTAGAAATCACTTTACATAAGAAAATGCCTATAGGTAGTGGACTAGGTTCAAGTTCGGCAAGCACAGTTGCAGGTCTTTTTGCCATTAACCAATTAATGGGTAGTCGATTAACAGCAAAAGAATTGATTCCATTTGCTATGAAGGGTGAAGAACTGGCTTGTGGTTATGGTCATGCAGATAATGTAGCTCCTGCTCTAATGGGAGGCTTTGTACTGATTAGAAGCTATGATCCTTTGGATATTATATCTCTGCCAGTACCAACCAATTTACATGCAGCTATCGTTTATCCCGAAGTTGATGTGCCTACCAAAGATGCCCGGCAAATGATCCGTACAAAAATTCAGTTGAAAGATGCGGTTACACAATGGGGCAATGTTGCAGGTCTGGTAAGTGGGTTGTTTTTAGATGATCTGGATTTAGTGGGACGTAGTATGAAAGATGTGTTGGTAGAACCTTTTCGTTCTATTCTGATACCGGGTTTTGAAGAATTGAGAAATATAGCCATAGAAAACGGAGCAGTAGGATTTGGCATATCGGGTTCAGGGCCGTCGGTTTTTGCATTGACCAAAGATTCTCTTACTGCCAGGAAAATAACCGATTTACAGCAGGCGCATCTTACAAAAATGAAAATCAACAGTTCTGCTTTTGTATCAGCCGTAAATACTGAAGGGCCTAAGCTATTGTAATCTGGCCTCCAATTATTTGTACATATAATCAATATTGAAAAATGGAATTCTATTCAACCCAAAATAAAAACCTTCGCGTATCCTTTAAGGATGCTGTTTTTAACAGTATGCCTTTAGATAAAGGATTGTATATGCCTGAGTCTATTCCCCGGTTAAGCAGTCGATTTATTGACCAGATAGAAAAATACAATTTGCCGGAAATTGCTTTTGAAGTGGCTTCTGCCTTATTGCAAAACGAAATACCTTCCGAAACGTTAAGAAAGCTTATAGAAGATGCTGTAAATTTTGAAGCACCCGTGGTAAAGCTCGATAATTCTACTTACGTGCTAGAATTATTTCATGGTCCTTCTTTAGCTTTTAAAGATTTTGGAGCGCGTTTTATGAGCAGGGTAATGAGCTACTTTTTGCAGGCAGACGAACCTTTGCTAGATGTATTGGTGGCTACATCTGGTGATACCGGAGGAGCAGTGGCTTTAGGTTTTTTAGGTGTGCCGAATACGCGGGTTACTATTCTTTATCCTAAAGGAAAGGTTAGCCCAATACAAGAACTGCAGTTAACCACAAATGGGCAAAATATAAGAGCAATAGAAATTGAAGGTACTTTTGATGATTGTCAGGCATTGGTTAAACAGGCTTTTGCAGATGAAGAATTGAACCTTAAATTACGCTTAACTTCTGCTAACTCCATTAATATTGCCCGTTTAATACCGCAAACTTTTTATTATTTCAATGCTTATGCTCAACTTAAACGCAAAGGTGTTGAACAAGTAACTTTTGCTGTACCGAGCGGTAATTTCGGGAATATAGGTGCTGGCCTGCTGGCTTATAGGATGGGCTTACCTGTAAAGCAGTTTATTGCTGCGACTAATGTAAACGATACGGTTCCCCGTTATTTGGAATCGGGGATTTACCAAACCAAACCATCTGTGCCTACTTATGCAAACGCTATGGATGTAGGTGCACCCAGCAACTGGGTACGCATTATGGATTTGTTTCATAATGATATGGAAGCCGTAAAAACGATGATCAAAGCTTATCGTTTTACCGATGAAGAAACCTTAAATGGTATGAAAGCGATTTTTGATAAATATAATTACATCGCTTGTCCGCATACAGCCATTGCATATCTGGCAACCGAAAGGTATAAAAGTGAAAATAAGACAAATGATGAAACAACGGTATTTTTGTCAACTGCGCATCCTTGTAAATTTCCTGAAGTGTTTCCTGTAGAAATGGCTGCTAAGATAGAAGTTCCGGCTCAGGTTAGGGATTTGATGCACAAGCCTAAGCAATCTGAGCAATTGGCAGCTGATTTTAATGTGTTTAAGGCTTACTTGATGCAATTTTAATTAAAAAGGGTTGTTTATAGACTATAATGTCAGACTGAGCTTGTCGAAGTCTCTCTATGGTAGAGGCTTTACATTTCGACAGGCTCAATGTGACACAGGCCTATTTAAAACAACCCTTTTTATAGCAAATTATAAATTAATAATATCTGCTTTACTTTCATTTCCTATTCTGTCAACCGCCGTAACCATAATGGCTTTTAAGGTCTGTGTAGATTTGACTTTACCATTTAGCTCAATGGTTTTTGGCAATTGAAGGAATGAACTCTTGGCATTTAAGGTACGGTATGTCCACTTGGTGCCATACTGGGTATAAACTACATATTTAAATACATCTTTAGCGTCTTTTTGTGCCCATTTGATGTATAGGTCATTGTCCCGGTTTTCTGTAGTTACTGTAGGTGCCGCTGGAAGGTTTTTATTTAACCATGGAGATTGAGGTACCAAAGCTTCTTCCTGATAAGGGCCTGCTAATAAATCTTTACGCAAACTTTCATGTTGAACTAAAGCTGCAATGCTCCAGTGTGCCACTCCGGGCGATGAAGGTGTAATTGCACGTGAAATCATGATCTGATTGATGATTTCGTCGCTGTTTTTTTCACCGCCGCCTATTCCACTGTTTAATCCGGGCCATAAGTGGCGTTGTTTAGTGTTTTCTGAATTCCACCAGTTCAATAACACAGGAAAACTTAAAGGTATATTATTAATTTGCCAATATAATTGTGGCATAAAATAATCTATCCAGCCTTTATTTAACCATAATTTGGCATCGGCATAGAGTTTATCATATTGATCCATTCCCCTGATTGATTCGGGATAACCCGGGCGCCATATACCAAAAGGACTGATCCCGAATTTTACATATTTTTTCTCTGCCTTAATAGTTTTGTAAACACGCTCCACAAAAGTATTTACCTGTTCTCTGCGCCAGTCACCTCTTGATAATTTGCCGCCTTTGTTTTGGTAAGCAGCATAACTTTCATCATCAGGAAAATCGGCGCCGCCATTGTATTCGGCGTAAGGATAAAAATAATCGTCAAAATGTACACCATCTATATCATATCGTTTAACAATATCTTTTACCACGGCAACAGCCAGATCCTGCGTTCCTTTTTTTGAAGGATCGAACCACCAATAGCCTTGTTTTAATTTTACTACCAGATCAGGATGTTTCTTCACTACTGAGAAATCGCTAACAGGGCCACCGGCAATGTGATGTGCACGGTAAGGATTTAACCAAACATGAAGTTCCATACCACGTTCATGAGCAGCATTTACCCAAAATTCTAAAGGATCATAATAAGGATCGGGTGCTTTACCTTGTTCTCCTGTTAGGTAATATGACCAGGGTTCCAGATCGCTTTTATAAAATGCGTCTGCCTGAGGTCTGATCTGAAAAATAACTGCATTAAAATTATTTTTCTGCAACATATCTAATAAAGCAATGGCTTCATCCTGTTGTTGCTGTGTGCTAAGACCCGGTTTGCTTGGCCAGTTGATATTAGCAACACTTGCTATCCAAGCTGCCCTGAATTCACGCTGCGCCTTGGGGCCATTTACAATTTGACTTTTTACTTGTAAGATGATTAAACAGCTGAGGAGTGTAAAAATGATGGTTTTTTTAAGCATGATCGCAAAGTATTTTTCTCAATAATAAAAATATTTTGTCTAAATACCGCATATACCTGCAAAACAAAACATAAAGCAGCAATATAAAAGCTTATTTTCTTGGTTTTTGATACAACCAAAGCGTTTGTTCTATAAACTTATTTTATAAAGATATACTCGTGTTAAGATGTTAGAGAAAAAAGGAGAACAATTTGTGCATTAAGCTGTTATAGTTGATGTTGTTAAACTAAATTTTAATCATATGAAGAAATTATTCGCTGAATTTTTCGGTACCTTCTGGTTGGTTTTTGGAGGATGTGGCAGTGCAATTTTTGCCGCAGGCATACCCAATTTAGGGATTGGCTTTGCTGGTGTTGCACTGGCATTCGGATTAACGGTACTTACAATGGCTTATGCCGTTGGCTCTATTTCGGGAGGGCATTTTAATCCTGCGGTATCTGTAGGGCTGGCTGTGGGAGGTCGTTTCCCTATGAAAGATTTAATCCCTTATATTGTGTCACAATGTTTGGGTGCAATGTTGGCAGCCACAGCACTTTACATGATCTCTTTAGGTCATGCTGATTTTGCAATTGATAACACAAAACCCGGCGCTTTTGCCGCCAATGGTTATGGAGCGCTATCGCCTAACGGCTACGCACTTGCTTCAGCATTTTTAGCAGAATTTATACTTACGGCTTTTTTTCTGATTATTATCCTCGGAGCTACTGCCCCTACCTCAAATGGAAAATTTGCAGGTTTGGCCATAGGCTTAGGACTTACACTTATCCACCTCATTTCTATTCCTATAACCAATACATCGGTTAATCCTGCCAGATCTACTTCACAGGCTATTATGGCGGGAGGTGAGTACGTAAATCAATTGTGGCTATTCTGGACAGCACCTATTTTGGGTGCAATTGCAGGAGCTTTGATTTATACTTACTTAATTAGCAAAAGAGAAACAGCTCAATAAAACGCAAAGAAATCCCGTTACCCGAAAACGGGATTTCTTTTATATAGTTTTTAATTAAAATATAGCACGTGCGATTTGCTGAGTCTGTTCAGGCTTGCCCATGGTATAAAAATGTAGTACCGGAGCACCAAACTCAATGAGTTCTTTACATTGTTTGATCATAAAGTGGGTGCCTACTTCTTTCACTTCCTGCGCTGTTTTACAATGATGAACAGCATCTGTAAGATCATCGGGCAGATCGATATGGAAAATCTTTGGTAAACTGATTAATTGTTTGGCGGTACTGATGGGTTTTAAGCCCGGAATAATGGGCACATTAATATCGTTCTCCCTGCACTTCTTTACAAAATCAAAATATTTCTGATTGTCGAAAAACATCTGCGTTACGATGAATTCTGCACCCAAGTCAACTTTGTGCTTCAGGTATTTAAAATCTGTGTTGAGGTTAGGAGCTTCAAAGTGTTTTTCGGGATAACCAGCTACACCAATGCAAAAATCACTTTTAAAAGTATCAATATCTTCATGTAGAAATTTACCATTATTGTGGTTTTTGATATGTTGCACCAGATCGCTGGCATAAGTATGTCCGCCGGGAGTAGGCACAAAGCTTGCATCGGCCTGACGAGAATCTCCACGCAGAGCCAATACGTTATCTATTCCTAAAAACTGAAGGTCTATCAGCGCATTTTCGGTTTCTTCTTTGGTAAATCCACCGCAAATTAAATGAGGTACAGCATCAATGCCATATTTGTTAATGATTGCAGCGCAAATGGCAATGGTACCTGGGCGTTTACGGTAGGATATTTTTTGTAATAAACCATCGCCTTTATCTTTGTAGATATAATCTTCTCGTAATGAAGTTACATCAATAAAAGGAGGGTTAAATTCTAATAAAGGTTCAATTGAATCATAAACCCATTGTATGCTTTGGCCTTTTATAGGCGGTAGCAGTTCAAATGAGAATAAGGTCTTGCCTTTTGCATTTTTAATATGTTCTGTTATTTTCATTGGTTGGTTTGTTGGTTGTTTAGTTTGTTAGTTGCTTGGTACATAGCTTTACTAATCCTACGCAATCCCAATAATAGTATCTTTTATATTATCCTTTGTTTAAATATCTGATATAGCCATTTATTAACTTTCCAAGTATTTCAATTTGGGCAATACATTCGTTCGCTTGCTCTTCCGAATTGTTTCCTTTGTATGTTGTCTTCCCGAACCTTCCGCAATATTTGATGGTACTGAAACAGCACAACGTCTGATTTGAGAGGTTAGTCCGTACGTTTCTTCTTTCGGAAAATTAGCTGTAATCTTATAAACTTGGGCGGTAAATGTTCTTGCAACTTTCCAAACCTCTAGCTCTGTATATTTCTGATATGCCATATTGTTATTGAACTGCATTAATCCCAAATAACTAAAAAACTAATTATCCATACAACTAATATGCTAAATTAGGAGCCAGCCAGCGTTCTGCTTCTTCAAGTGGCATAGATTTACGTTGTGCATAATCCTCTACCTGATCTTTGGTGATTTTATTCAATCCAAAATATTTAGACTCGGGGTGCGAAAAGTAAAAGCCGCTTACCGCTGCAGTAGGATACATGGCGTAGCTTTCGGTTATGTGCAGGCCAATTTCTTCATCTGCATTTAGTAAGGCAAACAGAGTTCCTTTTTCGGTATGTTCTGGGCAGGCAGGGTAACCCGGTGCCGGACGTATACCTAAGTACTGCTCTTTAATCAGCTCTTCGTTGGTAAAATGTTCATCTTTTGCATAGCCCCAGTATTCTTTACGTACCATTTCGTGCAGTTTTTCGGCAAATGCTTCTGCAAGACGATCGGCCAGTGCTTTAATTAAAATGCTGTTGTAATCATCATGATTGCGTTCATACTCTGCTACCAATTCATCGCAACCAATACCTGCAGTTAGGGCGAAAGCGCCAAAATAATCTTTTACTCCGCTCTCTTTCGGTGCAATAAAATCTGATAATGCGTAATAAGGTTGTCCTTCAGGTTTTTCTGCCTGCTGGCGTAAGGTATGAATACGTACTTTATCTGCTTTTCCGTTTTTCAGTCGGTCGCTTTGAGCTAAAAGCTGTGCATCAAGTTCCAGCTCTATATCATCGCCAATTGAAGTAGCCGGCCAGAAGCCTAATACGGCTTTAGCTTTCAGCAATTTTTCATCTACTACTGTTTTTAATAAGGCCTGTGCATCATCAAATAATTTCCGGGCTTCAACACCCACATTCTTATCCTCAAATATTTTAGGGTAACTGCCCCTGAGTTCCCAGGTATGGAAAAACGGTGTCCAGTCTATATAAGGAATAAGCTCGGTAAGCGGGAAATCATGTAGTACTTTTGTGCCCGTAAATGAAGGCGCAGAAGCTACCTTGTTTAAATCTATCTTAAATTTTGCTGCCCTTGCTTCTTCAATACTTTTAAATCTTTTATCAGAGCGCTTGTTCAAATGCGCTTCACGGGCTTTGTTATACTCTTCTTTAATCTGCGCAATATAATTGTTCTTCAGCTCGCCGTTCATTAAAGTACTACATACCGTAACGCTTCTTGAAGCATCCAATACATGAATGGTAGGGCCTGAGTAATTCGGAGCAATTTTTACAGCTGCATGGATGCGTGAAGTGGTTGCGCCACCCACAATAAGCGGTATGTTAAAGCCTTCGCGTTCCATTTCTTTGGCAAAATGCACCATCTCATCTAAAGACGGCGTAATTAGTCCGCTTAGGCCAATAATATCTGCATTAATCTCTTTGGCTTTTTTAATGATATCCTGTGCAGGAACCATTACGCCCATGTCTACAATTTCAAAGTTGTTACAGGCTAAAACCACACCTACAATATTTTTTCCGATATCGTGTACATCGCCTTTTACGGTAGCTAAAAGGATTCGACCTGCCGAAGCACCCTGATCTAAATCGGGATTGGCCTGTTTTTCTGCTTCAATAAAGGGCAAGAGGTAGGCTACAGCCTTTTTCATTACACGGGCAGATTTTACTACTTGAGGTAAAAACATTTTCCCTGATCCAAACAAGTCACCCACGATGTTCATGCCATCCATTAAAGGACCTTCTATCACTTGTATAGGACGTGGATATTTCTGACGGGCTTCTTCTACATCTTCATCCAGGTATTCGATAATACCTTTAACCAAGGCATGCGAAAGGCGTTCTTCAACAGTTTCTTTGCGCCAGGTTTCATCTTTGCTGAGGACTTTGCCTTTGTTTTTTACTGTTTCAGCAAATTCTACTAAACGCTCGGTAGCATCAGGTCTGCGATTTAACAGTACATCTTCTACTTTTTGTAATAATTCGGGTTCAATTTCTTCGTAAACCTCCAACATTCCTGCATTTACAATACCCATATCTAAGCCAGCTTTAATGGCATGATACAGAAAAGCAGAGTGCATGGCTTCGCGAACTACATTGTTTCCTCTAAAAGAGAAAGAGATATTGGAAACCCCACCGCTCACTTTTGCCAGAGGTAGGTTTTCTTTGATCCATTTGGTAGCTTTTATAAAATCTACTGCATAATTATTGTGTTCTTCTAAACCGGTAGCTACCGTTAAGATATTAGGGTCGAAAATGATATCTTGGGGTGGAAAACCGACTTCGTTCACTAAAATATAATAGCTGCGTTTACAGATTTCTGTTCTACGTTCGTAATTGTCGGCCTGTCCTTGTTCATCAAAAGCCATTACCACTACCGCTGCACCATATTTTAAGATTTGGCGGGCATGAGATTTAAAGCTTTCTTCTCCTTCTTTTAAAGAAATTGAATTGACAATTCCTTTCCCCTGCAAGCATTTTAACCCAGCTTCTATCACACTCCATTTAGAAGAATCGACCATGATAGGTAATTTTGCAATTTCAGGTTCAGAAGCAATCAGGTTTAAGAATTTGGTCATGGCCGCTTCTGAATCCAGCATGCCCTCATCCATATTTACGTCGATGATCTGGGCACCGCCTTGAACCTGCTGAAGTGCAACAGAAAGTGCTGCTTCATAATCGCCACTTAAAATGAGTTTAGAAAATTTTGGGGAACCCGTAATGTTTGTGCGTTCACCTACGTTCACAAAAATACTTTCGGGTGTTATGGTAACGGGTTCAAGACCGCTTAAACGTAAATAAGGATTTACGAAAGGAATTTTGCGGGGTTGGGCTTTTTTAGCCTTTTTGGCTATACAACCAATGTGCTCAGGTGTGGTTCCGCAGCATCCGCCTACAATGTTTACAAAACCAGATTCAATAAAGTCTTCTACCAAATGAGCGGTTTCATGCGGTAACTCATCATAAGCACCAAATTCATTAGGCAGGCCGGCATTGGGATAAGCAGAAACAAAGCAGGCTGCTTTTGCCGCCAGTTCTTCTATATATGGACGCATTTCTTTAGCGCCTAAAGCACAATTGAATCCAATACTTAAAGGCTTGGCATGTGCTACTGAATTTAAGAATGCTTCTGCCGTTTGCCCTGATAAAGTTCTTCCCGAGGCATCGGTAATGGTTCCCGAAATCATGATTTCGAGCTTGCGGCCTATGATCTCTTCGTAATCTTTAATGGCGGCAATGGCAACCTTAGCATTTAAAGTATCGAAAATCGTTTCTATCAATAGTACATCAGCCCCACCATCTACCAGGCCTTTAACCTGTTCATAATAGGCCTCATATAATTCATCGTAAGAGATGGCTCTGAAGCCGGGATCGTTTACATCTGGCGATAAGGATAAAGTACGGTTTGTAGGACCAATGGCTCCGGCAACAAAACAAACCCTGCCGGGATTTGCTGCCATAAAATCGGCAGTAGCTTTTTTGGCAATTCTGGCACCTTCAAAACTCAGTTCATACGAAAGCTCTTCCATTTGGTAATCAGCCATGGAAATGCGTTGCGTACTAAAGGTATTGGTTTCTATAATATCGGCTCCCGCTTGCAGGTATTTGGTGTGAATAGCCTTGATGATATCAGGACGGGTAATGTTTAACAAATCGTTATTCCCCTTTACATCACAAGGGTGGTTTTTAAAGCGCTCGCCTCTAAAATCTTCTTCGGTAAGTTGATATTGCTGTATCATGGTGCCCATTGCACCATCAATCACCAAAATCTTATTTTCTAATTCTTTTCTAATATCCATTTCTTAAGATAGGAGAGATGAAGAGAAAGATGCGTTGACTTAACGGTTTATCTTTAACTCAAATCTATAAAAGGCTTATCTAAAAGATGGTACGTGATCGTAATCCTAAACTTATCTTTCCCCGGTTACGGGTAGAATGTAGCACCTTGTTAGCACAGGTTGCTAAGACATCGTAGGGTCTAATCCCTCCGCCTTTCTTAATAAGCAGTACAAAAATGTAACATCGCTTTGTTATTTCCAAAAAAGAGGCGATAATAACCAAATAAAATTACAAAGGCCATGCAAAATTGCACGGCCTTCGGTATAATATTCTGAGGTGACTAAAAAATTATCGTCTGTTTCCAAAAATTCTTAATAGAGAGATAAACAGATTAATAAAGGTAATGTATAGAGATAAGGCACCCATTAAGGCTAATTTTTTGCTATCTGCAATAGCTATTTCATTACCGTGTTCGTCTAATCCTTCACCTATTCTTTTAATCTCTTGGACTTTATAAGCAGTTAAAGCAGTAAATATTGCTACACCTGCAAAACCTAAAATATAATCTAAAGTACCGCTGCCTAAGAACATATTAATAACGCTTATTATAACCAAGCCAATTACACCGGCCATTAATATAGGACCAAACCTACTTAAATCAACATTGGTTGTATAGCCCATAATAGCCATTACCCCGAAAATAACTGCTGCCGCTGCAAAACAGATAGCTATAGATGAAAAAGTGTATATTAAAAGAATAAAGCTTAACATTACCCCTGTTAATATAGAATATAATAGAAAGATACCTACCAACGCAGGAAAAGATAATCTTTGCATAGCTGCTCCCATTATCATAACTAATCCAAGTGGTGCAAATATGGTGATATAGCCAAAAATGGTGAAGCCGTTTTCATTTACTAGATAAGATAGCATAGCAGGAGTAGTAGCCAATAAGTAGGCTGATACTGTAGAAACTGCTAAAGCCACAAACATCCATAAAAATACATTGGCAAAGAATTTTTTTGAGGCTGAAGTTTCTTGTACAAAAACTGAATCGTTCTGGTATTGATAATTTTGTTGTTCCATTCTTATTAAAAATTGGTTATTGGTTAAAAATACTATTTTAGTTTAACCTTTTGGTCAATATTTCTTCAACTTTTTTATAAACCTGTAAAGGTTTTAGTTTGCGCCAGTGCAAATCATCCAGTTCACCACCAAAATTGATATAGTAATCGATACCGTTATCTCTAAATTCTTTAACCACATGCTCATTGAAATTTACTCCGGCTACCCATCCTTCTTCAACTTCCTGAAACCATTCTTCGTAATAACTATCGTCTGAAGCATGAAAATTCAATACATTTTCACCTATCAGGATAAATTTATTAATGCCTTCATCTATCATTAACTCAATGATCTCGCGCTTTAGTATCATGATGTCATTGGTAATGGCATCATTCCATTCGCCTATAAATTCAATAATTGCATAGCAACGCTCATAATCAACAAATAAAACTTTGAGATAAAGTGTATTTGAACCAAAAGCATCCCATTGTGGGTGCAAAAGAAAATTATAGATCTGCTTATCGAAATAAAACTCAGAATATTCTGTATTGTAAAATGGTGATCGCTCATCTTCTGCAGCAATATAATCATCACGCCATTGGTAATATGGTTCTATCTCGTGCATTTACGGATTTTCAGGGTAAAAAATAAAGAGATTTTTTAGATGATCTGATCTGCTTTTTAATGTTTAGCTTCAACGGCTTTACGTACACTTCCGTATTTGTTTAGCAATGCCGATGCTTCTTCCTGGCTAATATTTAACTCGGTCATTACCATTTGTGTGCCTCTATCAACCAGTTTATGATTAGTCAGTTGCATATCAACCATGCGGTTACCTTTTACGCGACCTAATTTGATCATTACTGTTGTACTTAGCATATTTAGTACCAGTTTTTGTGCAGTTCCCGATTTCATGCGGGTAGAACCTGTTAAAAATTCAGGTCCAACTACCACTTCAACAGGATAATCTGCTGCTGCAACAACAGGTCCGCCATGGTTACAAATGATACATCCGGTTAAAATACCATGTTTACGGGCCATATTTAATCCACCAATTACATAAGGTGTAGTGCCTGATGCGGCTAAACCTACTAAAGAGTCGTTTTCATTAAGTTCGTATTCCTGCAGATCTTTCCATGCCTGTTCATCATCATCTTCGGCAAACTCTACTGCTTTACGTATCGCTGTGTCACCTCCCGCAATAATACCTACTACCATATCAAAAGGAACACCGAAGGTTGGAGGGCATTCTGAGGCATCAACAATGCCTAAACGTCCGCTGGTACCAGCTCCAATATAAAACAATCTTCCACCGTTTTGCATTCTTTCTGCTACTGCGGTAGCTAATTTTTCTATTTGAGGGAGCGCATTTTCTACAGCCAGTGGTACTAATTTATCTTCGTTATTTATGTTCTTTAATATCTCTGATACAGACATTTTATCAATGTCTTTATATTTTGATTCTTGTTCGGTAATTCTGTTCATTCTATAAATCGGGATAAATCTCTTAACTTATAAACACACTTTTTTAGAAAGTGTGCTTTAAACACAAATATCGAGAATAAAAATTAAAAAACTCAAAAGTAATTTCAGCGTTGTTATGAAATAAGAAGATTAAATTTTTGTAACTTTGTGTAGTTCATTTACATGAAAAAGAATAACCGTTCTGCCTTACTGCTGGCTTTAATTTATGTGGTGTTTTTAGTTGGAGGTATGTATCTGGGTTACAGACTTCTGAGCCGTTCTGAATTTGAGCGTAGTAAACAGGTAACGGCAACAAGTACTGAAGCCGATAGGGTAGAAGATATTATTCACATCATCAAGAAAAAATATGTGGATGAAGTCAGTACCTCTCATTTAAAGAGTGACACTTCTATAGACAGTATCTTAAATCAGTTAGATCCACATACCACTTATCTGCCACCTGCTAAAGCCGAAGAATTGAGTCAGTCTTTAGATGGTAATTTTGAAGGAATTGGGGTTGAGTATTATATTTTAAATGATACGTTGTTGGTTACCAATGTTTTGAAAGATGGCCCCGCTTTTTCTTCAGGCTTAAGACAAGGAGATAAAATCTTAAAAATTGACAGTATGGTGGTTAGCGGCAGATCTTTGCCGCGATCTGAAGTAACGGGAAGAATAAAAGGGAAAAAAGGAAGTTATGTTAAACTGCAGGTTTTACATCAGGGACTGAGTAATCCGGTTTCTTTAAATATCAGAAGAGGACGTGTGGAAGTAAGTAGCATTGATGCAGCTTACATGCTGAATGCTGAAACAGCTTATATTAAGATCAGCAGATTTGGTGCAAATACCGACGCAGATTTCGTGAATGCTATTAAAGCTTTGAAAACCAAAGGCATGAAAAAGATGGTGCTGGATCTACGGGATAACGGCGGCGGTTATTTAAGTGCTGCAACGGGGCTGGCTAACCAGTTTTTCCCCGAAAATAAACTGATTGTTTATACCGAGGGTAAACATGAACCCCGAACAGATTATTTTACCACAGGTGGTGCTGAATTTGCACAGGGGAAGGTTGCTGTACTGATCAATGAGAATTCGGCTTCTGCCAGCGAGATTTTTGCAGGTGCTATTCAGGATCTGAACCGGGGAATTATCATTGGTCGAAGGTCTTTTGGTAAGGGGCTTGTGCAGGAGCAGTTCGCGTTTGAAGATGGAGCAGCTTTAAACCTTACCGTAGCAAGATATTATACGCCGCTAGGCAGAAGTATCCAAAAATCTTATAAAAATGGATTGAAAGCTTATCAGCACGAAATAGAAGACCGATTAAGTACGGGTGAACTTACCGCAGAAAATAAACAGATAGACAGTATTAACAAGACCATGCCTTATGTGGTTAAAAATGGCAAAAGGGTTTTTGCAGGCGGAGGCATACAGCCTGATATTTACGTGAAACTGGATACAACAGGCTATAATAAATTCTATGCAGGTTTACAAAGTAAAAATGTGATGATCGATTTTGTTTTTGATGTATTATCAGAAAGATACAATGCTGATCAGTTAAACCAGAATTTAAGTGCTTTTACCATAAGCGAGCAGGACTTTACAGATTTTCTAAAATATGCTAAACAAAAACAGGTTGTAGCTGATGCTAAACAGATTAACGCAGCCAAACCTTTGATCTATAATGCGCTTAAAATTCTGCTCTGCAAGTTTTATTTAGGTGATAATGGTTATTACAGAGCGCTGAATTTAAACGATAATGTTGTGAAACAGGCCTTAAATGCTTTGCAATAAAATTTTCTAACTGCTCACTAACAATTAAAATACCGGTTAGCTCTCTTTTTCTTTTTCCTTTCGGTTTAATATTTTATTAAAATTTTTATTTCAGAATTTTATTTTGAATTGAAATTATTTTTTGAAATATAGTTTTACTGGCTGTAGCTTTGCATTTCAAACATATAGCCGATGCCGTTACAAAATTTATTGCCTGGAGATTTAAAAACCTTACAGAACTTACTGCAAAAAGTAAAGACCAATACCGATCATTTTATGGGTTATCCGGTTGCTAAAGATTTCGATTATACCGATTTGCTACCCTTTTTAAATTACCCGATGAACAATCTGGGAGATCCTTTTGTAGATTCTACTTATGCGGTTGATTCAAGAGAGATGGAAAAGGAAGTCATTGCTTTCTTTGCTTCTCTATTCAGAGCTAACTTAGACGATTGGTGGGGTTATGTAACCAATGGTGGTTCTGAGGGAAATCTGTATGGTTTGTATTTGGCTCGTGAGCTGCACCCTAAGGGAATGGTTTATTATTCTGAAGCTACACATTACAGTGTACAAAAGAATTTGCATTTATTGAATATGCCCAATATCGTGATCAGTGCTCAGGAAAACGGTGAGATAGATTATGAGGATTTAGAAAGAACGATTGGCATGAACAGGCATATTCCGGTGATTATTATGGCGAATATTGGCACTACCATGACCGAAGCCCGAGATGATATTGCGAAGATCAAAGCCATATTGAAGAAATTAGCAATCAAGAATTACTATATCCATGCCGATGGGGCCTTATCGGGTAGTTACAGTGCTTTTATTGAGCCAAGACCAGCATTTGATTTTGCTGATGGCGCAGATAGCATTGCCATAAGCGGACATAAATTTTTTGGTTCGCCTATGCCTTGTGGCGTTGTAGTGGTAAAGAAATCTAACCGTAATCGTATCGCTAGATCTGTGGCTTATATTGGTAGCATGGATACCACCATAACAGGATCAAGAAACGGGCATAGTCCTTTGTTTTTATGGTACACCATTAAGAAGTTAGGCATAGAGGGTTTACGTGAACGTGCGGTACACAGTTTGGCCGTTGCCCAATATGCTACTGATAAATTGAATGAGATAGGCGTAAAAGCATGGCGCAATCCTAATACCATAACGGTTAATTTTCCTGCTCCAGATCCGGTTATACGACAAAAATGGCAACTGGCTTCAGAAAACGGCTGGTCGCATATTATTTGTATGCCAAACGTACAAAAAGAACACATTGATGCACTGATTGCCGAAATGGCAGCACAGCCAGTTTTGATTTAAAACCTTAAAACATACGTTCTAATTAGCGCTCTCTTATTTCTGTCTGAAATAGATTTGGATAGGCACTCCCGAAAAATCGAAATTCTCACGCAATTTATTCTCCAAGAAGCGTTTGTAAGGCTCTTTAATATATTGAGGCAGGTTACAGAAGAAAGCGAACATAGGTGCTACTCCATTGATCTGCGTAATGTATTTGATCTTGATGTACTTTCCTTTGGTTGCTGGTGGTGGATAATTCTCAATAATAGGCAACATTACATCGTTTAACTTAGAAGTCGGTATTTTTTTGCTGCGGTTCTGGTAAACTTCCATGGCGGTTTCAACCGCTTTAAAAATACGCTGTTTGTTCAATACCGATGTAAAGATAACCGGAACATCTGTAAAAGGCTGTAGCTTTTCTTTGATCTGATCTTCAAAAACCTTCATGGTTTTATTGTTCTTTTCAATTAAATCCCATTTGTTCACTAAAATTACAACGCCTTTCTTGTTCTTTTCGGCTAAATGGAAAATATTGATATCCTGCGCTTCCAGACCTTCTATGGCATCCAGCATTAAAATACATACATCGGCTTCTTCCAAAGCTTTGATGGTACGCATTACTGAATAAAACTCTATGTTTTCTTTAACTTTGGTTTTTTTGCGCAGCCCGGCAGTATCTATAAACATGAACTCATGCCCAAACTGGTTATAATGTATATGGATCGAATCACGGGTGGTGCCTGCAATAGGCGTTACAATGTTACGGTCTTTGCCCATTAATGCGTTAACCAAAGATGATTTACCTACATTAGGGCGACCAATAATGGTGATTTTAGGTAGCTTGCTTTCTTCTTCCTCAACATTCTCCAAATGACTTACCACCTGATCAAGCAAGTCGCCAGTACCTGAGCCGGTCATTGAAGAAATGGTATAAATGTCTCCTAAACCTAAACTGTAAAACACAGCAGAATCATGTTCAAGATTATTGTTGTCAACCTTGTTTACCACTACAAAAACAGGTTTTTTGCTGCGACGTAAGATATCGGCTATTTCATCATCCAGATCAGTTACGCCTGTAGTTACATCTACCATAAAAAGCAAAACGGTAGCCTCTTCAATGGCAATAACCACTTGTTCACGTATGGCAGCTTCAAAAACATCGTCAGAACCTGCAACATAACCCCCGGTATCAATTACGGTAAATTTTTTGTCGGTCCACTCTGCAATACCATAATGCCTATCACGTGTTACACCGCTAAAATCGTCAACAATAGCTTTTCTGCTTTCCGTTAAACGGTTAAAAAGTGTTGATTTACCTACGTTTGGTCTTCCTACAATTGCTATAATGTTGCTCATGATATTATGGTTTGTTAGTTTGTTGGTCGGTTCGTTGGTTAGATATAATGCATTTTACCTATTCTGTCGAAAAGCCCTATTTCTGCTAACGTTTTAAGCTCCAAAGGATTTAAACCTTTAAAGGAGTGCAAAGGTACGGTATTTTATCGATATGACGAAGTGGTTGAGTGGCAAATTGTTAGTGGCAGAATAATCCTAAACAACCAACAACTAACTGTCGTATCCAAAACTCTTCAAGTAATTCTTTTTACTGCGCCAGTCTGGTATCACTTTCACAAACAACTGTAAAAATATCTTTTGATCTATAAATTTCTCAATGTCTTTACGGGCTTCTGTGCCCACTTTTTTTAGTGCACTACCACCTTTGCCTATCAGGATATTTTTCTGCGAATCGCGTTCAACAATAATTTCGGCGCTGATACGGGTAAGTCCGTCTTCTTCTTTAAATGAAGTGATAATTACTTCGGTACTGTAAGGGATTTCTTTCTGGTAATTTAAAAAGATCTTTTCTCTGATAATCTCTGAAGCAAAGAAACGTAAATGCCTGTCTGTAAGATCTTCTTTATCGTAATAAGCCGGATGCTCGGGCAAATGCTCCAAAATAAGAGGTAATAAGCCTTCCAAATTGTACTGATGTAATGCCGAAATGGCAAAAATGTACAACGGATTAAGTTTCTCCTGCCAGAAAGCAGTTTTTTCGGCAACGAGTTCCTGTGTAGCCGTATCTATTTTATTGATCAATACCACTAAGGGAATGTTGCTGTTTGCAATTTTTTCTAAAACGTCGTTTTCATCATGCTTTTCATGAATGTCGGTTACAAAGAGAATGAGGTCGGCATCTGATAAAGATAAGCTCACAGCGCTCATCATCGAATCTTGTAATTCGTATTTAGGTTTGATAATGCCGGGCGTATCAGAAAAAACAATCTGATAATCTTCTGAGTTTACTATCCCCAATATACGGTGACGCGTAGTCTGTGCTTTTGGGGTAATAATAGATAGTTTTTCGCCCACTATGGCATTCATTAATGTAGATTTTCCTACGTTAGGTTTACCAATAATACTTACAAAGCCTGCTTTATGTGCCATCTTCTAATATTTTTTTAAAAAAAATTTGCGATACAAAGAAACGAATTATATCTTTGCATTCCAATTCGGAACAAGTGTTAAGGATTTAACATTAAAAATAAGAAGAATTGTATATAGTGCGGGGTGGAGCAGTTGGTAGCTCGTCGGGCTCATAACCCGAAGGTCGCACGTTCGAGTCGTGTCCCCGCTACCAAATAAGTGCAAGGTAGCACTTGAAATAATGGCCCGTTCGTCTAGGGGTTAGGACGCCAGATTTTCATTCTGGAAACAGGGGTTCGATTCCCCTACGGGCTACGAAAAACATCAATCAAAAATTAAGGTTGGTGTTTTTTTATGCAGATTAAAGAGCGTATATCTGCTTGGTTTACTGAATTTTGGTCCATTCGTCTAGGGGTGAGGACGCCAGATTTTCATTCTGGAAACAGGGGTTCGATTCCCCTATGGACTACTTAAGGAAACATGCTTATTGCATGTTTCCTTTTTTTATGCTTAAAAAGTTAAAAACAAATGGTTCTTATCTAATTGTGATATAATTGCACCTTCCAAACAAGCTTTTTAATTTAAAATTTAGTAATAATACGTCATAAAACCTATATATATAGCCTGTTCCTTTTTAGCTATTGTAATTTCATTTTATAATTCGAATATTGACAAATAATACACTTTTGGCTAAGCAGGTTTCTAATTGTATTGAATTTATTCGTATCTTAATATTTAGAGTAATAAATGAAATTTTGGATACCTTTAAATTATTAACCTCTAAGTCAATCTGTTTAGGCCTGCTAATCCTGATATTTTTAGGGGCTTGTAAAAAGTACCTAAAACATCAAGAGGATTATCCCGAGCAAACTCAAGTGATCATTACGCGTGCTGCGGCTTTATCTAAAGAAGATCCTAGGTTGTTAATCCATTATATTGATTCATTATCAAAAAACTTTACTTCGGCAGGCCCAGGAGATCGTTGGAAATTACTTTCTGTGAAATCTAATATGTATATATTTAACCTGCGAGATACTGCTGAGGCGTTTAAAGTAATAGACAGCATGTATGCAATTGTTAAAGATAAGGTTGATAGGTATCCTCAGAACTATGCTTGGACTTTATATAACCATGCTAAGCTATTGTTGTATGTAAATCGTAATGATGAAGCTTTTGATCATTTTTATGATGGTTTGGAGTTTGCCAAGAAACATCTTGACAGCTGTGATGTTGGTACTTTTTACGATGCTTTGGGGCGTATGAAGATCAAACAATTGAAATTTGATCAAGCAATACCTTATTTCAAGAAAGCGGCAAAATACGTTGGTACCTGCAAACCTTCGCCCAAAGAACCTGGTAGAATACCTTTCATTCAATCTACGCTTAATGACATAGGAATGTGTTATGAGCGTATAAATAAATTAGACAGTGCAATCCATTACTATCAACAAGCTCTAGATACCTTATATTATCAAGAGAAAAGATATCGCCTAGAGAAAAATATTACTGATTATTATCGTGGAGAATTTTTGGGGAATTTGGGAGGTGTTTATGCGCTAACAGGAAAAGAAAAGCAAGCAGAAGAATATCTTAAAACAAGTGCAGCATTAACCATAAAGCCAGATTGTCGCTGTTCAGAATCAATCTCTTCTCTAAACAAGCTTTTTAAGCTATATCTTGCTCAAAACAGGTTTTCGGATGCAAACAATCTTTTGCAGCAAATAAAGATTGAGATTGATAAAAATCCCTCACTTAAAGAGGATTTAGATCAATGGTTGCTTTATCACGAGTTAAGCTGGAAATATTTTGATCTGAAAGGACAAACCCATCAGGCTTATCGCGCTATAAATTCTTATTACCACCTTAGAGATTCTATTGCTGATGTTCGTAAGCAGCTTATATCCATTGATATAGAAAATAAATTTAAGTTTAAAGAACAACAACAACAGTTAGCTTTGCTGGCAAAAGATAATAAGATTAAGAATCTTTCCTTATTTACAGCGGTTGTTTTTGTAGTGATGGCGGTTTTGATTATCTGGATTGTAATTGTGAATTTGAAAAAAAGTCGTAGACAAGTATTAAAATTAACCACCCTCAACAAACGAGTTTATGAGCAGAATGAGCAATTACAATATACACTTCAGGATCTAGAGCAAAGCCAGCGAGAAAATACCGAGATGCTTCTGGTAGTTGCCCATGATCTTCGTAATCCAATAGGGGCAATGACCATGTTGTCACAACTGATGCTTAAAGCAGATAGGAGTAAAGAAGATCAACACAGCTTGAACTTAATTAGAGAAGCAGGAGATCGCTCTCTTGCATTGGTAAATGATCTGTTAAAAACCAACACCCAAAAAGAAAAACTTAAAAAAGAGGCTTTAGATGTTCGGGCATTATTGAAATATTGTGTTGGTCTTTTGGAAATTAAGGCTGCACAAAAACAATTGTGCATTGAGCTCGATGCAAAACCAACTATAATTTACGGTGATCGTGAGAAGTTATGGCGTGTAATTAGCAATTTGATAGGAAATGCAGTTAAGTTTAGTCATTCAAATACA
Organism: Pedobacter montanisoli; assembly: GCF_022809115.1. Classification (GTDB taxonomy): domain Bacteria; phylum Bacteroidota; class Bacteroidia; order Sphingobacteriales; family Sphingobacteriaceae; genus Pedobacter; species Pedobacter montanisoli. Next base: position 1,207,257 of record NZ_JALGBH010000001.1, read on the forward strand.
ACAATAAAAGTAAGCTTAACGCCTGAAAAAGAATATGTGCTTATTGCCGTTGCTGATCAAGGCATTGGGATCCCGATTGAATTACAGACAAAAATATTTGATATGCCAAGTGAAACAAAACGGGTTGGTACAGCAGGTGAGGCAACCTTTGGACTTGGATTAGCCATTTCTAGACAAATTGTTGAAGCACATGGAGGAAAGATATGGTTTGAAAGTATTCAAAATCAGTGTACTACTTTTTTTGTAAGGTTGCCAACATGCGTTGCAAATCCGCATACGGGTTCGACATCTTGCAACTTCCCTCTACGGAAATTTTAAAACCGCTAATCAATTAGCGGTTTTTCTATTGCGATCAAAATTAATCTTTAGGTTCCCATAGTTCAATTTTATTGCCTTCTGCATCAAGAATATGCACAAATTTACCGTAGTCGTAGGTTTCTATTTTATCTACAATAGTTACTCCCTCTTTTTTCAATTCTTCAACAAGCGCTTCAAGATCTGCAACCCTGTAATTGATCATAAAATCTTTTGCAGAAGGTTCAAAATATTTGGTGGTTTCGGCAAATGGACTCCATTGCGTTTGGGCTTTTTTGCTATGATCTTCTCCTTCGTACCATTCAAAAGTTGCACCATAAGGATTTGTATCTAAGCCAAGGTGTTTTTGATACCACTCTGTCATTTTTTTAGGGTCTTTGCATTTAAAGAAAATGCCGCCAATGCCCGTTACTTTTTTCATTGCTGATTTATTTTGTGTTGAAATGATTGTTTTAAGCGTAAAACCCGACAGAAAAGATGTCGCGATGACTGAAACTATTAATAATGTTCTTTTCATTGTAAGTGTTTGTGATTCTTAAATATACGTAGCAGACCAGATAAATAAAATTTTAACTAGCCATTTTAAGGCAGAAAAGCATGACTCTAATAATGATATGAGGATAAAGAAAAGCCCTTATTCAAGTGTTTTTCCTTTAAAACAACCTTGTCATTTGTTACCTTTGCCGCCTCATAAAATAATTGAACCTATGTTAAAATCAAGTTTTCAAAAACTGTTTATTGCTTTCGCTTTTTCCTTATGCTTCCTGAATGCTTTTTCCCAAAACAAAAAAATAAATGTAATCTTAATCGGAACCTATCATTTTAATAATCCAGGAAATGATGCTGTAAAGGCCAAGGAAAGAAATATCCTTTCGGAAGAAAGCCAAAAAGACCTGGAGCAGATTACCAATCAGTTACAAAAAAAGTATCAACCTGATCAGATTTTTGTAGAAAGCAATTTCAATCAAAAGGCTAAGCTGGATCAACAATACCAATTATATTTTAACAATGAGTTTGCTAAATTTACAGATACTGTAACAAAGCCTCGTATGAAAAGGTTTTACATAGAAGGTGAGACCTATCAGCTAGCTTTCAGATTGGCAAAAAAATCAGGAAATAAAGAAGTTTATCCGATAGATACCTTGATAGAAATGCGCTTTGACCTGTTGCAGAAAATGGTAAAAGCAGATCCTGTAGCTAACAAGATTTTTGAGGAGACACTGGCAAGCTTAACGGCAAGATCTAATGATTGTTTAAGCAAAAAGAATTTAAAGGAGGTTTTGCTATGTATGAATGAAGAGGCTGATTTTAACCGGAACAAAGGTTTCTACATTTCTTTTGCCAATGCATTGGGCAAAGATGGAAAGTACTTTGGGGCACACCTGGTTGCTGATTGGTATAAACGAAATTTAATCATGTATGCAAATATTCAACATCAATTAAAGCCTAGTGCCAAAAACGTTGTGGTGTTGGTTGGCGGAGGACATGCTGCAATGTTCAGGGAATTCTTCAAAAATGATGAGAACTTTAATTTAATTGAACTGAAGGAGGCTTTTAAATAGCTGTGTAAGAAGTAGTGCTTAAGATAGATAAAAGTATTCTGGATCAATATAGAACCAGACAGGAGTATCCATTTAATTTAAAAAATGGATACTTTCTTTTTTTAGATTTGTTCCGAGTTCAATCAGGAAGTTCAGCATGATGAAAATTTTTCTCGTCACTCTGACTTGGAGCAATGCGGAAAGCTACAGAGTAAACCGAGCCTAAGCAAGCTCATCGAAGGTAATTTGTTTCAGGGTCTCTTTGTAGGGCAGTACAAGAATGTTTTAGATTCTGAAACAAAGTTCAGAATGACGATAACTGTTTCAGTGTGATGGTTAATCAGCAGGTCTGGTATCTGTTCTGCGTGTACCGTCATACAATTCGTAGGTTAGCAATCTGCAATCCAATTTACCATTGTAAAATTCAATTCTGCGTTCAGCTTTCAAACCAATCTTCTTAGCCAGGTCAGGGTTACCTGTAAAAATATAGCCCCTGTAACCTTTACAATACTGTTTCATGAAATCGCCCATGCGTTTGTACGTAAGCTCCAGTTTCTGGTGTGTACCCAAACGCTCGCCATACTCAGGATTAAAAACAACCACGCCCTTTCCATTTTCGGGCACAGGTGTTGCTGCAAAATCACATACCTCAAAATGAATCAACTGATCAACTCCTGCAGTTTTAGCATTTTTACGACTCACATCAACCGCATCTTCAGAAATATCGGTAGCATAAATCTGTATATCTGTATTTTTTACAACCTGATCCTTTAATATTCTTCTTTCGGCAAAAAATACCAGTTCATCATATCCTATAATGTGCATAAAAGCATAATTCATCCTGAATAAGCCCGGGCGTCTGTTAGTGGCAATCAAAGCAGCTTCAATGGCTAAAGTTCCAGAGCCGCACATCGGGTTCACAAAAGGCGATTTCTGATCCCACTGTGTAGCAAAGATTACGCTTGAAGCCAAAGCCTCGAGCATAGGCGCTTTTCCCGGAATTTTGCGGTAACCATGCTTGCTCAGCGTTTCACCACTGCTGTCTATAAAAATTTCGGCATTATTGTCTTGCCAGTACAGGTGAATGACAGCTTTGTTAACCTCATTTCCAGAATTAGGACGCATCCCCTTTTGTGCTTTAATCCTATCGGCAATGGCATCCTTAACCTTTAAATTGGCAAAAAGCGGAGTAGTAATATGTACATTGTTTACATTTGAGGTTACAGAGAAATAACCTGCAAAATCAATCAGTTCTTCCCATTCCAATTGCACCAATGTGTCATACAATTCGGCAGGAGTATCAGCCTTAAAGCTTTGTAAACTATATAAAATCTGACTTGCACAACGCAGGTTCAAATTGAGTTTTATACATTCAGTAAGCGTTATGTTTAACTCTACCCCTGTTTGAAATGTTCTAACCGGTTCATAACCAAGTTCTGTAATCTCTTTTTCCAGGTATGGAGATAACCTTTTGTTGCAGGTTACAATGACCTTGCTTTTTGTGTGGAAAACTTGTTTCATAACGATTGCGAAGTTATCAATAAAAATATAGAGATTTGATTGGAGAGATAATAAAAAGATTTGACATGGAAATTAAAGGCAAGGTGCATGAAATTGGCGCTGTACAACAAGTAACCGAAACGTTTAAAAAACGTGACTTAATTATAGAATACGTAGAAAACCCACAATACCCTGAATACATCAGATTTGAAGCTACGCAAGATAAAACATCTTTATTTGATACGGTAAAACCGGGTGATGAAGTGGAAGTTTCTTTTAACCTACGTGGCAGACCATGGACAAACAGAGAAGGTGTAACCACATATTTTAACACCCTTTCGGTTTGGCGCTTAACTGCCCTTACCAATACCGCTACGCCGGCCGCTCAACCGGCTTTTGCAGCACCAGCTGATTTAAATACGACTGCTGAAGAAGACGATTTGCCATTTTAATAAATTTTTAAGGAAACAATTGAGGCCATCCGGAGTAATTTCTGGATGGCTTTTTTTATGCTTTTCACTGTTAAAAATTGTTAAATGAAGGCGGGTTAGTGCTTACTTGCTTATTTTTGAATGAGATAACATGAAAAAGAGAAACCTCTGGATTATTACGGCTTTAATGACAATAGCCCTTTTGGGAGTATTTGTAATGCAATTGTTTTACATCAGAGAATCTTATTCCCTGAAATTACAGTTGTTTGATCAGGATGTGAACCAGGTGCTTGCGTCGGTGGTAAACAACATACAAAAACGTAATGTGGTAAAGCATTTTGACGAAAGAGATCGGGTTTCGCAAAGAGAACACACTTCAAGGATAAGAAGCCAGACAGATTCTATTGTTGCTTTTAAAGTAAGATTCAAAGAAAATGAAGCTATCAGAAAATATAAACAGCAACAACAATTGGTAGATTATCTGAATTTTCAGGATAGTGCAATCAGAGCCAATTATTTTTCACCTACCATTATTAGCGAAGAAACTTATAGAGCCTTTACCAATCCTAACCCGGGAAGTAACGGCCTTAAATACGAAGTTAAAGATATCAAGGACAGTAATGGTAATTTGGTTGACAGACGCATTATTACCAATATTGCCAGTATAAGGCGTCTGCCTGGAATCAATAACCTGCCCGATACCATCAGATACATTGCCATTAATCCATCCAATTATTTACCTTATACAGTTTCACTGGCCAGTAAAGATCCAGAATTGGTTCGGAAATTTAAGGTTGAAGATGCCAAGGCAGAACGTAAATATCAAATGGAACTGGAACGCCTGTATGCAGATACTTTAAACATATATGAAACAACAAGCTATAACCTGGTGCAGGATGTAGCTAAAGAATTACAGAATAAAGATGTGCCTTTAGAGAACAGAGTGCCTAGTAAAGATGATCTCGATACATTGATTAGAAAAGAACTCTTAAGCCGCAATATTAACCTGCCTTATAGCTTTTGGCTAACCCCTTCAAAAAATCAGGATAAGATCATTTACAGGAATGCTGTCAATAAAAATGACGAGCTTCTACCTAAAAATACCTATCAGAAGGTTGTTTTTGGTAATGATATTGCCATTGCCGACCCCGGAATGCTTTACTTGAGTTTCCCTTCTAAAAACAGCCTGATCTTAAGTAATATGTTTGTAACACTTGCATCATCAGCGAGTTTGTTATTGATATTAATCTTTATTTTTACTTATACCATCATGTCTATAGTAAGACAGAAAAAATTGTCTGAAATGAAAAATGATTTCATCAATAACATGACTCATGAATTTAAAACTCCGGTAGCTACTATTATGATTGCAAGTGAGGCTTTGAAAGATCCTGATATTATTGGCGATAAGAACAGAGTTAACCGGTTGGCCAATGTTATTTATGATGAAAATGTGCGCTTAGGTAATCACATTGAACAGGTATTGAATGCAGCAAGAGCCGATAGGAAAGAAATTAAGTTTGATGTTAAGCCAGTTAAAATCAATGAATTGATTGCAGCTGTGGTAGATAGCATGAGCTTACAGCTACAAAAAAGAGATACTCAGCTTACTTTGCATCTGGATGCCATTACAGATGAACTGGAAGGCGATGAACTACATTTATCAAACGTAATTTATAACCTGATAGATAACGCCATTAAATACAGTGTAAACGAACCTAAGATTACCATAGAGACTGCAAGCAGTTTTAGCCATATCAATATAAAAATTACTGACGAAGGTATTGGGATGACCCGTGAGCAGACCAAACGTATATTTGACCAGTTTTACAGAGTACCAACCGGAAATTTACACAATGTAAAGGGTTTTGGTTTGGGACTAAATTACGTGCAGGATATTATTACCCAAATGCATGGCAAAATTAAAGTAAACAGTGAAAAAGATAAGGGAACCACATTTGAAATAATCCTTCCGATATAAAAATAAAACCATGAAACGAATACTATTAGTTGAAGATGATCCAAATTTAGGCCTGCTGCTGCAAGACTACCTACAGCTTAAGGGTAATTTTGAGGTAATTTTATGTACAGATGGAGAAGAAGGATTTAAAGCTTTTTCAAAACAGCATTTTGACCTCTGCATACTGGATGTGATGATGCCTAAGAAAGATGGGTTTACCTTAGGTAAGGAGATCAGAAAGATTAATCAGCAGGTACCTATTATTTTTGCCACAGCTAAATCAATGATAGAAGATAAAGCTTCGGCATATGATTTAGGAGGTGATGATTACATTACCAAACCTTTCAGAATAGAAGAACTGCTTTTGAGGATCAATGCGCTTTTAAAACGTATAACCACAACAGAAACTACTCCAGCAGAACCTGAGCCAACACAATTTGAAATTGGAAAATATATTTTTGATTATACTACACAGCAGATCAACTTTAACGGTACACAACAAAAATTATCAACCAAAGAAGCAGAGTTATTGCGCTTGCTTTGCTTAAAAATGAATAGCGTTTTAACCCGTGAAGAGGCCCTGCTTAATATCTGGCATGACGACAATTATTTTAACGGGCGCAGTATGGATGTTTTTTTAAGTAAGCTTCGTAAATACTTAAAAGAGGATCCTAAGGTAGAAATTATTAATGTACATGGAAAAGGGTACAAGCTTATTGTAAGCTAATACCCTTTGTTTTGGTTCACTTAAAGTGTAAACCATTTATAGTTTTCATTTGCTGTTTTTCCCCAACTTTTAAACGCTTCTTTTAAAATATCGTAGAGCTGTTTATGGTTTACAGCTTTACCTTTTGTAGGTGCTTTTAATTTATCATCTGTAATGGGCTGATCGTTTACAGAAGTAGCAAACCAGGTTACATGCTCATAAGGTAAAGCTACACCTAAGATCATACCCGGTAAACCGCTAAAACCTTCAGGACCACCGCTTACAGCAATCTCATCGGTATAAAAGGCCACTACATAAACCGAATCCATAATCAATGCATTGGCTCTGCGGCAATTGTAGCCGGCAATATCTCTGAACTCATCGGTAATCTTCCAGTTTATTTTTCTTGTACTATCGTTAATGAGGTAATTTTGTTCATATACCTTTTTTAAAATGGTACTGGTACCCTCATTTACTTTAGTTAAGATGGTATTATTTTGTTGAAACTGGATTAGGTCTAAGAAACCATTAGAGGCCACAGCATCCTCTATAGGTGTAAAAAGTGTTTTGTTGTTGGCAAATGTAAGTTTGCTTTTTTGAAGTTTAAACTGCGGATTGTTTTTCTGGTAATTCTCAACAAACGTTTTACTGAAAATGTTATCGCTGTTACCCCATAATTCCATTTGCTTTTTGATCAAAGCAAATGAATTTATTCTTTTCTCAAATTCAATGGTACCCTGTGTTACAAAACGTGTGTGCTGTGCATAGCTTTTATGCATGGCAACCAATAATATGATGATAATGAAATTTTTTATCTTGTTCATGGCTCTAAGGTTTTTGAGGTGCACCACCACCCATTTTATTGAAATCCCAAACTAATGAGAACATGAAGTAGCGGTTAATGTTGTTCGATGTGGTTTGAGTTATACTGTTGGCATTGCTAAAACGGTCAAAACCACGATTCTGGTTAAAAATATCGTTAACGCTTAATACGAGTTTTAGGTTTTCTTGTTTAAAGAAAGCTTTGGTTAAACTGGCGTTCATAATAAATTGCTCAATGCTTTGGTCATATGTAGCCGATTTTGGTTCATAAGAATAATCTCCATTGGTTCTTATACTTATTTTTTGAGGCAATTTGGCACTCATATCAAAATAGCCTGACGTACCCCAACCTTTATTGCTCATTTGTTTTTGTAATGAGGCTTCCTGTGCCCTATAACGCGGGCCGAAACTAAAATAATAATTGATTTTGTCTTTAAAAGATGACAATTCCAAACTTGGGCCATAACTTGTACTGGTAGAAGTGTTCATCTCGCCGTTAACGTAGTTGTAATTTTTAGAATTGTTAAAATTCAAATTAATCCCCCCACTCATTCCATTTAAAACAGGAATTTTTCTATTATATCCTAGATATGCATAACCAGAAAAAGGTGTTTTTTCATGCAGATTTGCAGATCTATAAATAGTTACACCCTTACCATCGGTGGTATTATTGCTTACAATAGGATTATTGGTAAAACGGTAGTTGGCATTAAAATAAAAACTCTCGCTTGAAATAACTTTATAAGTTCTGTAATTAAGTCGTATGTTACTGCTGTAAGAAGGTTTCAGGTCTGGGTTCCCTTCTGGAATATTTAACGGATCGTCATTGGTTTTTACGGGTTGTAGCTGTGCTACACTTGGCTGGGTAGTATTTCCATTATAGCCAATTGAAAACGATCTCTGAGCAGAGAATTTATAGGTATAAGAGGCCTGTGGTAACCAGTTAATAAAATTGCGGTCAAACTTTTGATTGGTTAAATGCTCTAGCTGATTAAAACTGGCAAAATTGGTTTTATTACCAAAATTAAGTACCGTTTTACCTTTAACATAATTAAATACAGCTCCTACCTGGTGCGTAAGCTGATCTGATTCAAAGTAATTGCTGTATTCACCATTTAGCTGGTCATAAACACCGGGAACAGATGCATCATAAGTTCTTTTATCGGCTTTGCCATTTATAAAAGTAAGCCCGTAGTTAGCTACCAGAGTAAAGAATTTACTCAATGGTTCATTATAAGTGAAGTTTGTACTTATTTTAAAAGTCGAAAGATTATTGTCTTTTAACTGATCTATAGCTTCTGTTTTGTAGTTAACCTCCTTCTCATTAAAAAACTTGTTTAAAGAGTTGATATAACCATCACTATTGCTCTGGTTATAAGATTGGCTTAAATTGAGAGAATAATTCCTGCCAGGTTTTTTGAATTTTTTAGCATATAAGGCGTTTAAATTAAAAGCCTGTTGTTTACTTTTATCATCATTGGTACGCCCTGAAGTATTTACAAGCGTATTATCACCTCGTTTTGTAACGGAATTATAAGAACTGTTCTTGGTCATAGTGCTAAGGCTTCCGTCTATAGTAACTTTTAAATTAGAGGTTGTATCAATTTTAATCGTATAGGTACCGTCAACTTTTTGTTTAAACGATTTGCTGTTGGTTAACTCTCTACTATTAGAGTTAAAAATGCCATCAGGCAGATTGTTTTGGTTTAAAGTATTTTTATCAAGAAATACATTCATATTACCTAACTTATAATTGGTATTGATGCCTTGCTTATCATCGTTCCATTTATTTTCATAATGGAAACCCCCATTTGTCGATTTAGGTAAACCTTCGCCCCAGAACTGACTGCCAATATCGTCAGTTGAGTACATAATCATACCACCATCACTTGTCATTTCCATATTGCCAGACATGCTGCCGTATTTACCTGCATCTTCCCATCCCAAGCCTGTTCTGTTAGTGTTACTTGAGGTTACATAAGCAGCAACCTTCTCTTTGTTCTTAAACTTATTGAACATGCCTTGCAATACATAAAAATCCTGTGTGGCATAACCAGCCTCAGCTTTTCCGAAATACCCTTGTTTTTTATCTTCTTTCAGTACAATATTGAGGGTTTGCTTTTTCTGTCCATCATCAACACCGGTAAATGCAGCCTGATCGCTGCTTTTTTCAAAAAGCTGTACTTTATCAACCATATCTGCCCGTAGGTTTTTGGTAACCAAAGTAGGGTCGTCGCCAAAAAACTCTTCACCATCTACCAGAACTTTTTCCACAGCTTTGCCTTGCGCTGTAATCTTACCGTTTGCATCAACCTGTAAGCCGGGAAATTTCTTTAGCAGATCCTCTACCTTATCATTGGGTTGTATGGTATAAGCTGCGGCATTAAACTCGGTGGTATCGCCTTTAATTTTGATGGCAGTAGCCTGTCCTTTGATAATTACCTCATTTAAAAGCTTAGATTTTAATTTCATATCTATGCTTTTCAGATCAATGTGGTTTTGCTCGTTGCTTAAGGTAAAGGGATTAACATAATCAACATATTCAGGGTAGGTGAGTAAGAGAATAAAATTCCCATGTTTTAAATTGTTCAACGCAAAACTACCGTCAGCAGCAGCTCGGGTAAATTTGTAAAGCGTAGAATCCTTAGCATTTAAAATACTAATAGTTGCATTGGTGAGTTTCACTTTTGCGGCAACATCTTCAACTATTCCCTTTATAGAATTGTTCTGTCCGCGGGCAGTTATGCCTATTATTAAATAACAGCATAACAGCAAAAGAGCTTTCTTCATATCTGGCTGGTTTGATTTGGGAGTTAAATTAAAACTAAAATCTTAGTTTTAAAAGTAGAATTTTAAGATTTAACATTTTGTAACATTATTTAACACTTGTATGATAATTAATTGGGCGGTATTTTACTGAGCATATATCATTAAAAGGGGGTATTATTAAGTATTATAATTTTAAATTTGCTCCAGATTAGCAAGTAACAATTATGATAGTCAAACTTTTATAGATAGGTTTGGCCTTTCAGTTTACCTGACCCAGCTTAAGAAAAATTAGTTTTTAATGATAGAAGATTTATCACTTGCACCTGCAGAGATCGCGGCAAAATTTATTAACCAAACGCATCGTCATGTTTTTTTAACAGGTAAGGCTGGTACAGGAAAAACTACTTTCTTAAAAGAAATTATTGCTAAAACGCATAAGAAAACCATTATTGTAGCACCTACAGGCATTGCGGCTATTAATGCGGGAGGTGTAACGATACACTCATTATTCCAGCTTCCTTTTGGTACTTTTATACCTCGTATTCTTACTGAGAATCAATTTGCAGGACAGCATTACCATAATCCTCAAACTTTGGTAAAGCATTTAGGGATGAATGCTGTAAAAAGGCGGATGCTGTTGGATTTAGAGTTACTGATCATAGATGAGGTAAGTATGTTGCGTGCCGATTTGTTAGATGCCATAGATTTTGTATTGAGATTTGTGCGCAGAAATAATGCAGGTTTTGGAGGTGTGCAACTCCTGTTTATAGGTGATTTACATCAGCTACCTCCTGTGGTAAAAAGTACGGAATGGAATCTTTTAAGCTCATGTTATAGCAGTGCTTTCTTTTTTGATGCACTGGCATTAAGGAACCAGCCTCCGGTTTACATTGAACTTGAAAAAATATACCGTCAGGATGATAACACTTTCATCAGCTTATTGAACAACCTACGCAATAATAAAACTAACGAAGCAGATATTGCTTTGCTGGAGCAATATTATAAGGCTGATTTCGAGCCTTCATTAAAAGATAATTACATTACCTTAACTACGCATAATCATAAAGCTGATGGCTTGAACAAAAGCAATCTGGAGAAACTAAAATCTAAATCTTTTTTTTACAAGGCTCATATTGAGGGTGATTTTCCTGAAAATGCTTTCCCGGCCGAAGGCACTTTAGAATTAAAAGTAGGAGCGCAGGTCATGTTTATCAAAAACGACCCGCGGGGAGAGCAGCGGTTTTTTAATGGTAAGCTGGCTGTTGTAACCCATTTAAGCAATTCGTTTATAGAAGTACAGCCTGATGGTGAAGCAGAAACATTGGTATTGGAGCAATATAGTTGGAAAAATATCAAGTACACCACTAATAAAACAACCAACGAGATTGAAGAAGATGTCATCGGAACTTTTACCCAGTTTCCTCTTAAGCTAGCTTGGGCAATAACCGTACATAAAAGCCAAGGATTAACTTTTGATAAAGCCATTATAGATATTGGGGATGCTTTTGCTCCGGGACAGATTTACGTGGCTTTATCGCGATTACGTTCATTAAATGGTTTGGTGCTTACTTCTTTAATGGGCAACAGGGTAATAAGGGCAGATCAGAATGTTACTTATTTTTCTCGGCTTAAAGAGCAACAGGGCGATTTGCAGACACAGATCAAAAAAGAGAGAGGGCTTTATATCAGGCATATCCTGATCAATAGTTTTGACTTTACTCATCTGGATATATATACATATGAGCATGCTTTCAGTTACTCAAAAGATGAAAAAAGATCGGTTAAACAACACTATGCAAAATGGGCAGAACAATTGCAAACAGATATCAAAGCGCTCAAGGTAAATGCCGATAAGTTTTTAAAGCAGATAGAAAGAATATTTGCCACAGAAAATACTGAACAATTAAATATATTAAGCGAAAGGATAGAAGCTGCGACCCAATATTTTAACCCTTTGTTGCAACAATATAGCCGTTCTGTTTTTGATACCATAGAGGAAATTAAGCAGCAAAAGCAAACCAAGACTTATCATCGAGAATTGTTGGATTTGGAGGCGATGATTTACGAGCAATACAAGAGGATTGCCAAAGCGGGATTATTGTTGCGGGCTGCTGTTAATAATATAGAATTAGACAAAGAAGCCTTTGCTTCTCTGAATGAAAATCCTGAACGGGAAGCACAAATCCTAAGAGCTTATACTTTAGCCAATGACGAAGAGCTTACAGAAGAAACTTATTTTAGCAAACCTAAAAAGGTTAAAAAAGCCCAGAAGGTAAAAGAACCTAAAGAAGATACCAAAGCCATTACGTTAAGGTTATTTAAAGAAGGAAAAACGCCAACGGAAATAGCACAGGAAAGGAAAATGGCCAAAGCCACTATTGAAGGGCATTTGGCGTATTTTGTAGCTCAGCAAATCATCAATGCCAAAGAAGTTATAGCTCCGAAAAAACTAGAAGAAATTCTACACGTCATTAGGGAACATAAGACTATAAAGTTGGGAGAACTGAAAGAAATTCTGCCTAAAAATATAGATTATGCCGAAATCAAAATAGGTATAGCCGCTTATCTTGCAGAAGGAGAGTAAAAGAAAAAGGCTATTTAAAATAACTGTCACATTGCTTCCCGAAGTATCAGGACAAGTTGTCGAAATGCATTTTTAGAGAGGCTTCGACAAGCTCAGCCTGACAGTGTTGTTGCTTTAAACAGCCTTTTATATTAAGCTTAGCAAATTATTTCCATCCACCGCCCAGCGCACGGTACAAGTTAACCACAGCTTGCAATTTTTGCAACTTGTCGTTAACAGCACTTAGCTGTGCATTTAATAAACTTTGCTCCGAAGTTAACACATCGGTATAATTGGTAGCCGAACTATATTTTAACAATTCTTCTGTAAACTCAACCGCTTTTTGTAAAGAAGCAATTTGCTTTGCTCTTGAAGTTTCTTTTTCTATTGCAGTTTGGTAGGCATATAATGCGTTTGAAACTTCGCCTCCGGCTGTTAAGATCGTTTTCTTAAAATCGTTGAACGCAATTTGCTGGTTCGCTTTAGCGGTTTCTAAGCGGACTTTATTTTGTCCGCGGTTAAAAATGGGCTGAGTTAATCCACCTACAATGTTATAGAAGATAGAATTATCAAACAAGTTTTGAAGCTTTAAACTGGATAAACCACCATTAGCCGTTAAAGTTAATGAAGGATAGAAATAAGTTTTGGCCACATTGGTGTTTTCAAAAGCCGATCTGAAAGCAAACTCTGCTTGTTGTACATCCGGACGATTTTTGAGCAATAAGCTCGGCACTCCGGTGTTCAAATTGGTATAAACTTGTTGGTTGTCTATGTTACTGCGTTGAATTTGTCCGGCAGGTCTGTTCAATAAAATACTTAAAGCATTTTCGGTTTCTCTGATGCTTCTTTTCAAATCAGGGATGCTCACCTCGGCTGCATATTTATTGGCTTCGCTTTGCACTACTGCCGCACCATTTACTATACCGGCTTCTTTTAAAGATTTAATGGTTTCAACACTTTTTTCTCTAACTCTTAAAGTTTGCTCAGTAATCTTTAACTGCTGGTCTAATGCAATTAAGCTATAATAAGCATTGGCTATATTACTGATCAGCTGGGTTTGAACCACTCTTTTTGCCGCATCTGTTTGTAGAAAAGAAGCTAAAGCAGAACGCTTGCTGCTTGCCAGTTTACCCCATACATCTAATTCCCATGCAGCACTTAGTTGCACCTTGTAAAGTTGGGTTTCAGTATTGATATTTACGCCCGAAGGAAAGTTTAAAGCTGCAGAAGACTGTTTATTATCTGCAACAGAAACATCGGCCGTTAAAGTAGGCAAAAATGCTAATTTGCTTCCTGTTAAATTGGCCTGCGCTATTCGCATACGTTCTATAGCACTTTTCAGGTCAAGATTGTTACTTAAACCTTCCTGTATTAAAGCTCTCAAGGCCTCATCTTTAAAAAGGACTGAAGGCTGCAAATCGGCAATGCTGGTACTATCTGTACTACTTATACCTCTGTACAGGTTTTCTGTTTTGAGCTCGGGTTGTTTATATTTTTGTGTAACGCAAGATGCAAAGCTTAAAGCAATGAAACCTGCCACAAAAATGAATATGTTCTTATTGTTGTTCATTTCTAAAGACTGTTTTTTATTCGTCTGTATCTTCTTTAACCTCTTCAAAATTTAAATGTGTTTGCTCTTGAATTAAATCTTCTTCAAAAGGAGATTTTGAGCTTACTTTTTCCTGTAAAGTCTGGAACACGATAAATAATATCGGGATTACGAATACCCCTAAAATGGTTCCAAAAAGCATTCCACCTACAGCACCCACACCAATAGAATTATTACCGGCGGCACCTACTCCGGTAGATAGCATCAATGGTAATAAACCTAAGATAAATGCAAAGGATGTCATTAAAATAGGCCTTAACCTAGCGGTAGCCCCATCTAAAGCTGCATGTAAAATGCTCATGCCCCTTCTTCGCCTGTCAACGGCAAATTCTACGATCAGGATGGCATTTTTGGCCAATAAACCAATTAACATGATCAGTGTAATCTGGGTATAGATATTATTATCGATGCCAAAGATCTTACCAAAAATGAATACTCCCGCCATACCTACAGGTAGGGATAAAATAACGGCTATTGGTAATACATAACTTTCATATTGTGCACAAAGCAGGAAGTAAACAAATACCAGACACAGTAAGAAAATATATACCGTTTGGCTACCTGCATTCTGTTCTTCTCTAGATAAGCCCGAGAACTCATAACCGAATCCCGGAGGGAGATTTTTAACAGCTTCTTCTTTAATGGCATTGATGGCATCACCAGAACTGAAACCTGGGCTAGGGTTACCCGTAATGGTAATAGCCGTATAAAGGTTAAAACGTGAGATGGTTTGTGGACCATATACTTTCTGGAGACTGATAAATCCTTTTATAGGTGCCATTGTTCCGCCCGGTGTGCGTACATAAACATTATTTAAACTCTCTAAATTAGCCCTGTACTGAGGGTCTGCCTGATAAACCACACGGTACTGCTTGCCAAATTTATTAAAGTTAGAAGCGTAGATACCACCATAATAACCTTGTAGAACGCTCATTACTTCATTAAGTGAAAGACCTGCCTGTTTAATTTTAGGCACATTGGCTGTAATAAGGTATTGCGGATAATTAGGGTTAAATGAAGTAGATGCGTATTGTATTTCAGAACGTTGATTTAAAGCGCCAATAAACTTACTGCTTACCTGCGTAAAGTTCTCAATGCTTCCGCCTGTACGATCTTGTAACTGAAGTTCAAAACCACCGCTCGAACCGAAACCAGAAATAGTAGGTGGTGCAAAGAAAATGATACGGGCTTCTTTGATACCAGCAGTTTTTGCAAAAAGCTCTTTAATGATCGCTTTTACATCGCGTTTTCTTTCGTTCCAAGGCTTTAACCTTGAAATTACCATACCGTTAGAACTTCCGCTACCACTTAACATACCACGGCCGTTTACCTGTAAGGTTAATCTTACCTCTGGAATTTCTTTAACAATATCGTTTACTTTGTTTAACACCTCTGCGGTACGTTCCATTGAAGAACCTGGAGGCAAGGCAATATCAGACATGATTGAGCCTAAATCTTCGTTTGGTACAAAGCCTTTAGGTGTGCTATACATCAACCATCCAAAAGCAAGGGTAGCAATTAATAAACCTAAACCAGCAATCCACTTTTTATGTGCTAAGAAGTTAACAGACTTACGGTATTTAGCTGTCATGCTGTTAAAAGAAGCATTGAATGCAGCATAAAAACGTTTTATGAAAGTTGTTTTTTCATGCTCCGGATGATCTTTATGTGGTTTTAAAAGTAAAGCACAAAGCGCAGGGCTTAAGGTTAAGGCATTGATGGCCGATAACACAATGGAAATAGCTAGTGTTAAACCAAACTGTTTAAAGAACACACCTGATGAACCGCTGATAAAACTTACCGGGATAAATACCGCCGACATTACCAATGTAATGGAAATGATTGCTCCGGTAATCTCATCCATAGCATCTTTTGTGGCCGATTTTGCCGAAGTATATTTACCCGTTTCTAACTTGGCATGTACTGCTTCAACCACCACAATGGCATCATCTACCACAATACCTATGGCCAATACCAAAGCAAACAGCGTTAACAGGTTTATGGTAAAACCAAATAAACTAAGGAAGAAGAATGTACCAATAATAGCAACCGGTACAGATATGGCTGGGATTAAAGTAGATTTAAAATCTTGCAGGAAAATAAACACCACAATAAATACCAGGATAAATGCTTCAAAAAGAGTATGCAACACTTTTTCAATGGATGCATCCAAGAAATCGTTTACGTTGGTAAGAACAGTATATTTTACACCCGAAGGAAAAGTGTGCGATGCACTTTCAATAGCAGCCAATGCGCCTTCAATAACTTCTTTGGCGTTAGAGCCTGCAGTTTGGTTAATAGCAAAACCTAAACCCGGTTTACCATTTAATTTAATAGAACTGGCATAGCTTTGTGCACCCATTTCAATACGGGCAATATCTTTTAATTTTAATACCTGTCCGTTTGCTGCGGTTCTAACGATAATATCGCCAAACTGGCTTTCGTCTTTTAAACGGCCTGTATATTTTAAAGTATATTGAAAAGATTGCTGACCTTGCTCGCCCAACTGACCTGGTGCGGCTTCAATATTCTGTTCGGCAAGTACAGCGCTGATATCGGCAGGAATCAATCCATAAGCAGCCATTACATCAGGTTTTAACCAGATACGCATAGTGTAAATAGACTGGCCGAAAGCGTTTACATCACCTACACCCGGTACACGTTTAATTTGCGGGATAATATTGATTTCAGCATAGTTCTGTAAGAACTTCTGATCATACTCAGGTTTTTCTCCGTATAAAGAGAAAATCAGTACGTTACTGGCCTGGCGTTTGGCCGTAATTACACCTGCACGTGTAACTTCGGCAGGTAATAAACTGGTTGCCCTAGCAACACGGTTTTGCACGTTTACGGCGGCAAGATCGGGATTAGTACCCAATTTAAAATAAACGGTAATATTTGCCGAACCGTCGTTACCAGCTGTTGAAGTCATGTAAGTCATGTTTTCAACCCCGTTTATTTGCTCTTCGAGCGGAATAACCACACTACTCATTACCACATCGGCATTGGCACCTTGATATGATGCGGATACCTGAATGGTTGGAGGCGCAATTTCTGGATATTGAGAAACCGGCAAAGTAATGATACCTAAGATACCCAGTATAACAATGATAATGGAGATAACTGTAGATAAAACCGGCCTTTCTATAAATTTCTTAAACATAGTATCGATTTACGATTTTAAATTTATGATGATAAAGTTAAGCCTCATACGAGAGGGCAGCAGCTAAAATTTATGGTTTTTGCGTTTTAATATCAGCAAAAACAGAATCGGCAGGTTTATTTACAGGCTTGATCTTATCACCTTCTTTTAAACCTGAAAAACCTTCCAAAATAATTTTATCGCCTGTTTTTAAGCCGTTGGTTACTACAAAGAAATTGCCTTTGGTTAACTCCATAATTTCTATGTTGGTGATTTTTACACCTCCTGTATCTGTTACCAGATAAACAAATTTCTTACCCTGTATGTCTGTGGTTGATTTTTGAGGAACCAAGATGGCATTTTTTAGGTATTGAGGTACTCTGATCGATGCACTTCCTCCGGTTCTGAGTAAGCCATTAGGATTTGAGAAAGTAGCTCTTAAGCTCGAAGCGCCAGTTTGGCTGTTGATTTGTCCGCTAACCGTTTCGATTTTCCCTTTCTCATTGTAAATGCTTCCATCGGCCAATACCAATGAAACGGCAGGCATTTGTTTAATTTTATCAGCCAGATTATTTCCTTTTACATTTCGAGAAATATCAAGCAGTTGCTTTTCGTTTAAAGAGAAATAAGCAAAAACTTTAGAAATATTAGATACAGTGGTTAAAGGTAACTGACTGTTGCTGCTTACCAAAGCACCTACTTTATAAGGAATTGTTCCTATAACCCCGTTTACCGGACTTGCAACTACAGTATAACCTAAGTTAACTTTTGCATTAACCAAAGCTGCTTTTGCCTGAGCAAGGTTAGCCTTTTTTGCAGTTAATGTAAGCTCAGCATTCTGAAGGTCAAACTTGCTGATGATGTCCTTTTCTACTAAAGGTTTTGTTTTGTTATACTGCAATTGAGCTGCATTAACATCTGCTTCAGCACTTTTAATAGCAGCTTCGGCAGTTCTTACCGCCTGCTCATACTGAGGTGCGTTAATGGCAAATAAAGGTTGCCCCTGTTTTACGGTAGCGCCTTCATCAACATATATACGCTCAATAAAGCCATCGATCTTTGGTCTAATATCTACATTCTGCATACCTTCTAAAGTAGCAGGATAATCAGTTTCAAGAGAAGTGTTTTGCTCATCAACCTGCACAACAGGATAAGGTTGCGGACCTGTAGGCCCCGCAGGTGCACCTGCTTTTTGACCTTTATCGCCGCCGCTACAAGCGGCAACCAGTATGCTAAATGTACCTGCTAAGGTTAAAAATTGTGTTGCTTTTTTCATATATATGTTACTGAGTTTGATGCTTTTGATAATATGTCTATACTAAAAATAGAAACCATTAAACGAGATGGTTTAATGGTTTTATGATTGAGATATTGATTTTTAAAATCAGGGGAAAAACTTGGTATGACCAAATCATGAAATAAATGGTTTCTGTTGCGTAACAACCTATTAATGCTTGATTTGATGATATTCCTTTTTACCAAGTTGCAGTATTTTAATTATTAAAACGACAACAAAAATAGCAGAGCGTTGTTTCGCCAAAGTCAGAGAAATCTCATTTAATCAATTGATTGAATTTTGTTACAAAATAGGTTGTGTGTAATGCCGCAGAACCTATTTATGATGAGAAGATTAAACTATTATCTTTCCTTCAAAAACTTTCTCGGCGGGGCCACATAAAAATACATCAGAGAAAACCTGACCGTTATAATTGAATTTTATTTCCAGGTTACCACCTAAAACTTTAACAGGAGTTTCAATATGGCCTATGCGGTTATCTTTCTTTGCCATGGCCATAGCAACGGCAGTTACGCCTGTTCCGCATGCATAAGTTTCATCTTCAACGCCACGTTCAAAGGTGCGTACAAATAAATGATTCGGCTTTTTTTCCACAAAGTTTACATTAATGCCATTTACTTTATAGGTATCGTTATTCCTGATTTCGTAACCGTGTTTGTACACATCTAATGCTTCTAAACCACTTACTTCCTTTACATAATGAGGAGAGCCCGTGTTGAGCACAAAGGCATCTTCATCATTGGCAATTTGCTCTACATCTATCATTTGCAGCTCTACCCAGTTGCCTTCTTCTGTAATTTTGGCATAGTGCGGGCCATCAACTGCCAAAAAATTAGTTTCATTTTCAATGATACCCAGATGTTTGGCAAAAGCAACAATGCAACGTCCGCCATTACCACACATCGTACCCACATTGCCATCGGCATTGTAGTAATGCATTTCAAAATCGTACTCAGGATGTGAGGTTAAAAACATTAATCCGTCGCCTCCTATGCCAAATCTTCTGTCGCAAAGTTGGGCAACAAGCGCATTGTCGATATTTTTTAAGGGTGCTTCGCGGTGATCTATCACAATAAAATCATTTCCTGCCCCCTGGTATTTATAGAAAGAGATATTCATATTTTCTTCATTTAATGATGAAATATTTGCCTATGCTGTTAAACAATTATTTAAGAGCTAATTGTTTTAACATTTTTTAACATCAAAAGATGTGTTATAAATGTACAAATATCGTTGATATGGTATTAAATTTGAATACTTGACATTAAAAATTGATTTTACGAGAATAAAAGTAATAATATGCAAATGAAAAAAATAGGTTTGATTGTGCTGGCTGCCTTTATAGGAGGGGTAGCTGCAATAGGCGCCTATAAGTTATTTGAGCGCCACGATGATGGTTTTACAATTGCAGACAGACAAAATATGATGTTTGCAAAAAATCCTATAGTTTCCTCATCTACTGGTGCGCCTGATTTTGTCCAGGCAGCAGCAGCTGTTTCTCCAGCAGTGGTACACATTAAAACTACGTATGCCGCTAAATCGGGTAATGGAGGCAGAGATATGGGTGATATTTTTGAGCAGTTCTTTGGTTTTGGAGGTGGTGGTATGCAACGCGTTCCGCGTCAGCCGCAAGCTGCTTCAGGATCGGGAGTAATCCTAACTTCTGATGGGTATATTGCAACGAATAATCACGTAGTTGATGGCGCAGATAAAATAGAAGTAATTTTATCTAACAGACGTAAGGTAACTGCAAAAGTTGTTGGTAAAGACTCTAACACAGACTTAGCCCTAATTAAAATTGATGTTAATGGATTGCCTTTTATAAAAATGGGCAACTCAGATAACGTACAGGTAGGAGAGTGGGTATTGGCTGTTGGTTTCCCTTTAGATTTACAAACTACCGTTACAGCAGGTATTGTGAGTGCTAAAGCACGCAATATTGGTATCTTAAATCGTGAGAGCGGACAAATGACCCAGGAAGAGTATGAAGAATACCAAAGAACAGGTAAATTACCAAGCCGTACCAATAATTCTATAGAAGCATTTATTCAGACAGATGCAGCCATTAATCCTGGAAACAGCGGAGGCGCCTTAGTAAATGCAAATGGAGAACTGATCGGTATTAATGCAGCTATTGCTTCACAAACTGGCAGAAATGAAGGGTATGGATTTGCGATCCCTGTTAATCTGGCTAAGAAGATTTTAGAAGATTTCAGGAAATACGGTTCAGTAAAACGTGGCTATATAGGCGTATCATTTAAACCTTTAGATGCTGATATGGCTGAGGAATTAAAAACCAAAGAAATAGCAGGTTTATATGTGAGCGAAGTTGTTCCGAATGGAGGTGCTGAAGCTGCGGGTATTAAATCGGGAGATATCATTAAAAAAGTAAATGGTGTTGATATTTATGATTCACCAGATCTGCAGGAAAAAATAGGGCGTATGAGCCCTGGTGATAAAGTAAATTTAACTGTTCTAAAAACAGATGGTTCATTAAAAAATGTATCAGTTACTTTAAAACCTGAAGGTGTGATTAACCCTGTACTGGCTAAAAATAATACTAAAGAGAAAGCCACAGGAACTAACATCAGTGCATTAGGTGCAAGTTTTGCGCCTGCAAGCGATGCTCAGAAATCTAAATATGGTATTAAAAATGGGGTAGTAGTAACCGATGTTGTTCCGGGTAAATTATTTGATTACTGGGACGTGCACAAAGGGTTGATCATTACCAAAGTGAATGGTACCGCTGTAAATAGTGCTGCTGATATACAGAAAGCTCTGCCTGCCTCAAGAGATGGTAAGGTTACTATTACAGGAGTGAGCGAGAGAGGTGCATTTACTTTCTCTTTTAATGGAGGAGAATAAAAACTGAGAGAGATCATCTTAAAGCACCACTAATTAGAGTTTTTGAGATGGTCTCTTTTTTACCTTATTAGAATAAAAAAAGCCTGTGTTTAACACAGGCTTTTTACTTGCAGATAAAAATAGGTGGCTTGCCTTTATATGATACAACTTTCGATTTTAACGCCCCTAAATATAAAGAATCAGTTAGGTTTGTTATCTTTTTTTGCTGTCAGCGTAACCAAATACTTTCTGCAATAATGTTGTTGAACGGGCGCCTATATTATCTCTGATCTTTAATTCTTCCTGTGCTACCTGAACAAACATACCGTCAATGGCTTTTTGAGCCACATAACTGGTAAGGTCTGTTGTTACAGGTTTTACCAAAGGTATTTTATTGTAGGCGCTTGCAGCATCCGTCCAGTATTTTGTGGCACCTACCTTACTTAAACTGCTGGCAATTACAGGCGAAAATTTCTCCATTAACTGTGCGGTAGTAACTCTTTTAAAATATTGGGTAGCCGCGTCTTTATTACCCAATAAAATATTGGTAGCATCGGCAATGGTCATTTGTTTTATCGCGTTTACAAAAATAGGCTTGGCTTCTTTTGCCGCATCTTCGGCAGCACGGTTCAAGCTTAAAATAACATTATCAGCCAAGCTGTTTAAACCAAGGCTCCTCAACGTGCTTTCTACTTTTTGTGCTTCTGTTGGAAACAATATTTTTATTGCCATATTGCCAAAGAAACCATCTCTTGCCGATAAACGATCTGCTCCGGCACTGGTACCCAGTTCTAATGCCTGTTTCAAAGCATTGCCTATTTCTAAACTGGTAGGCGTACCAGTAGCTCCTGTAGCTACCTGGCCTAAAATTCCACTTATTTGTTGTTGTGATTGTACATCGCAGCTGCTACAAGTAACTGTAGCTGCAATTAACATGCTTAACGCTATCTTTTTATTCATTTGATTTGAAGACTAAAGTTCAATGACTAGAATTGCTACAATATTAATAAATCTTTTACGATCAATGCGGCTGTCGCTTAAATAAATAGATTATCGTCTTATTTAAGAGGTAATGTGTTTTTTAAAATTAAACGCTCATGTCAAAAAATATTTTTATAATTGAATAAGATTAAAGTTTAATGTCCACTTGAAGTTTATCAAAAATACATCCAAAAATCAAAACCCTGACGATGCAGAGTTGGTTGCCCTTTACCAAAAAAGTGGCGATCTGGATGTGTTGGGTAATCTCTATAACAGGTACATGCATTTGGTGTACGGTGTTTGCCTGAGTTATTTTAAAGATGAAGAGCAGAGCAAAGATGCTGTTATGCAGATTTTTGAAGAATTGGTTGTTAAACTGCGGGTTCATCAGGTTCAGAATTTCAAAAGCTGGTTGCATGTCTTAACCCGTAATCATTGCTTAATGGCCCTGCGTAAACAAAATAGAAATCCATTGGTGCCAATGGATGAGAACTTTGTGGAAAAAGATGATTTTGTGCATCTGGATATTGACGATACAAAAGAAACGCAGCTAAGCATTATGGAAAAGTGCATGGAAACGCTTTCTGAAGAGCAGAGAAAAAGTGTAGATTTATTTTATCTGCAAGAAAAATGCTATAAGGAAGTTGCCGAAATTACAGGCTACGATATGCTTAAAGTAAAAAGCTATATCCAGAATGGTAAACGAAATTTAAAAATTTGTATAGAGAAAAACAGTGGCTTATAACGATTGGTTAGATATTGAGGTATTAGAAGATTACCTTGACGGTAGGCTGGATGCTAAAGAGATGCATCAGGTGGAAAAACTATCCCTTGAAGATCCCTTTGTTGCTCAGGCTTTAGAAGGTCTGGCTGCCAGTAAAAAACGAACCTATCATCTTTCGCTCTTACAAAAGCAATTACAAGAGCGTTTGCAGCAGAAACCTGTTGAACGTAAAATGTGGCGTTTAACTTCTCATCGTTTAAGCATTGCGGCTACTGCTGCAGTTGTATTTATATCAGTTAGTATTCTGTTCTGGATGCGGGAGACCAATAGACAGAAGCAGGCAGAACTGGCTGCAAACAAACCTAAAAATATAGAAGTAAATCTGGCACCACAGGCTGCTGATGTTCCTGAAAGCCAAAAAAATGAATCACAGGTTGTGCCTGAAAAAGTAGAGGCAGAGTTAGATCATACTTTAAAAAACAATAGCGAGGCACTTGCCCGAAACAATAAACAGACTGATAAAAATCAGAAAGATATTGCTCCATCACAAGAAATAGTAACAGCAGCAGAACCACCGATGGCTGCACAGGCTAAACGGTCAATGGCAAAACCAGAAAGTTTAGGTGTGGCCGCAATGAGCAGCCCGGTAGCCTTATCTGTACCTAAAGCAGATAGTATTTCATCTAAGCCTCAACCTTTAAACGGATGGACTACCTACCAAAATTATTTAACAGAACAGAACAGAGTAAGTAAAAATCAGGAATTGGGCAAAACAGTAGAACTGCATTTTCTTATAGATAGAAATGGTTTACCAGCTAAAATAGAAGTAACCAAATCTGCAGGAGGGCAGCTGGATAATGAGGCAGTACGTTTAGTTAAAGAGGGTTCTAAGTGGAAGTATATTGAAGGAACTCCTAACCAAGTTATATTGAAAGTACAATTTTAATGCTAAAACCGTACTTTCAATAAGTTATATCATTAGCACTCAGGCAGACTTATAGGCACTTTGGTTGCCAGACCACCATCAGAGGTTTCTTTGTATTTCACGTTCATGTCAAGAGCGGTTTCCCACATGGTATTTACTACTGCATCCAAACTTACTTTAGCTTTATCTGGGTTACTTTGTAATGCAAGCTGACTTGCTGTGATGGCTTTGATGGCGCCCATGGTATTGCGTTCGATACAAGGAATTTGTACCAGCCCGCCAATAGGATCGCAAGTTAAACCTAAATGATGCTCCATAGCGATTTCTGCGGCCATTAAAACCTGTCGCTGAGATCCTCCCAAACATTCGGTTAAAGCCGCAGCAGCCATTGCAGATGAAACTCCAATCTCTGCCTGGCAGCCACCCATTGCGGCCGATATGGTAGCACCTTTTTTAAAGATACTGCCAATCTCACTTGCACAGGCAATGAACTGTATAATCTTATCTTCTGTATAGCCATTGCAAAATGTGATGAAATATTGCAAAACAGCCGGAATAACGCCCGATGCACCATTGGTTGGGGCCGTAACCACACGACCAAAAGCAGCATTCTCTTCATTTACAGCTAAAGCAAAACAGCTTACCCAGTCTAATATATAATTAAAACCAGTTCCGCCATTTTGGATAGCTTTAACCCAAGTGTTGTAATCCGTATAAGTCTGGTTATTAATCAGTCTTTTATTTAGTTTGGCAGCACGACGGGCTACATTTAATCCTCCCGGTAAAAAACCATCGGTGTGGCAGCCGCGATAGATACAATCTCTGATTACGTGAAAATGCTCTAAAATACCTTTGCGGGTTTTTTCTTCAGGACGCCATGCAGCTTCATTTTCCATTACAATTTCACTTACCTTAAGCCCTGTAGATAAGCACCAGTGCAGTAATTCACTGGCTTTTTCAACAGGAAAAGGTAGCTCTACAGATTCTTTATCGCTGTTCTCCTGACCTTCTTTTACTACAAAACCGCCTCCAATAGAATAATAGGTTTCAGAAATGGCTTTTCCGTTATTTAAAAAAGCCTGAAAGGTTACGGCATTTGGATGGAAAGGCAAACTTTCATTAAACAGGAAAATCAGGTCTTCGGCATAAGTGAAGCTAATTTCATGTTTAGCAGCCAAACTAAGCTTCTGTTCCCCTTTAATCTGGTTAACAGTACTGTCTATTGCATTTACATCAAAAGTTACAGGATCACCCCCTGATAAGCCTAATAATATGGCGATATCTGTTCCATGTCCTTTGCCTGTTTTAGCCAAAGAGCCATATAATAATATTTTAACCTGCTCTACATTGTTAAGCACATTGTGCTGAATGAGCAGATCAGTAAATTTCTGGGCTGCACGCCACGGACCTAATGTGTGCGAACTTGAAGGGCCGATACCTATTTTAAAAATATCGAAAACGGAGATTTGTTCTTGTTGCATGATTTGTATACAAAATTACAAGGTTTAAATAATATTTCTCGTTATTTTCCCTTTAATAATGTATAATGATAAGATATCTTGTTTTTGTATGATAATATCGCCTTTATAGTTGGGGTTTGATGATCTTAGAATTACTTTCTTTTCATCAGTATGTTCATGGATAATTTTAATGGCCTTAATTTCATTGGCATTTTCGTTTGTAATAACCACATAGGCTTCTCCCCAAAGTATAATACTTTTATTTTTTACTTCCTTAACGGCTATTACATCGCCTGCTGCATACCGTGGGTACATACTATCGCCATAAACGGGTAGGTAAGCGGTGCAATCATTAAAGGGTTTATAGCTTACAAAATAATCGGGCTTTTCTTCCATGGCTGTTAAGCTGTTTATTTCTGTAAGCTTAACATCATAATAAGGTACTCTATTATCTTCAATCTCCTCGTAAGGGTTTATGCCTTCGGTTAGTTCAGAATTGTATTTAGGCTCTATGCCGGTTAATACCCAGTTCATGTTTGCGTTCTCAAATACCCTTGAGAAATCAATGAGTATATCTGCTGAGGGTTTAGCGGCGTTATCTCTTTCTAAACGATATAATTTTTCAGGACTTTTATATCCTAACCGCTTAGATAAATCGTTGGCATTTTTACATCCTTCTTCAAGAGCGAAAGACATCATTCTCTCAAATATGTTTGAATTATTTTTCAACATTGTTTGAATTCTTCAAATGTGTTTGTAAATTTAATGGTAAGTAGAGCTAATATAAGAAATAACCTAATCTATAACTAACATCTTATCTTTTCAATTATGGAGAATTTGCAATCGGTTTACAAAGGCTACTTTAAAAAGGCCTTACAAAAAAATCCTATTTACGGAGAAAGCACAAATCCTTATGAAATTATCAGCAATTTTTTTGATGCAGCAAGCATTGAAGATCATTTATTGTTGTTAAGGAGGATATATAAGAATGCCATAAGCCTGAAATCTTTTAACCGGGATATTGCAGATGTTTTATATAGATATAAACTGATTTCTCAACTTTTAAATGCTACGTGGGTGGTTTATAAAACAGATGTGAAATTTTCTAAAAGTATTGGCCTGTCCGGTAAGCATAAATTGAAAGGTAAGGTATTAAGTGATACTAAGCTAGCTGCTTACCTAAAGCCTGATGAAATAGTTGACCCTTATTTAGTGTTTGAAATACTTTACAAGGAACTAAGTTTATATAAACTTCAGGATCAATTGTATGAGATGTTGAATCTGAGTCTTTGTTCTAATGAACATGCTGAAGAACAGGTAAAAATCAAAAAGGTTTATAAATCATTAGTTAAAGTTTTGATATGCTGTTGGCTAATTTTTAAGAATGAGATCGCAAGTCATCATACAACAGAAACGGTTATAGAGTCTGTAAAGGAAAATGAAGATCGCGGTTTTTTTACTTCAGTTAATGATTCTTTAAATACGTTAATTAAAACACGCTCACCTGTTAAATTATCTATGAGTTTGCGTAAAATGCTGGTAGATTATACGCTGTATAATGCGAATGGACTGCCTCTTGATTTTGAAGAGGTAGTAAGTGATTATTACCGGTTAAACAATTTCTTAGATCATGTAATTAATAACGGTAACGAAAATTAGTGAAGCAATGGATATATACCCAATCATGTACAGGGAAACTGATCAGGACATGCATGAGCAGTCTTTCAGTAGGTTTTTTAATAAATATAGTCAGTTAGATATTTACCATCATCTGCAAAAGTTTTGGCAATGTTACAGAGAAAGCAATCAGTTAACTGGGCATCTTTGCCATAAAGAATCAGATTTTTTAGAGGAGCTTTTAAATGTGCTGAACAGCTTAGCTTCGAGTTATCAGTGTAATGAAGATGAAATGTTTATTGATTGTTCTTTTTCTGAACATACACTGGTATCTTTTGATGGGATTGTTTCTTTACTTAAGCAGGCTATACCTATTGGTACTATTTACAATATCAGCAGTGAAAAAAATAAACTGGATCTGATTATTGTTTTAGAAAAATGTTGTGGTAAGCCTTTAGAAACGTTTGAAAACGTTATAGACATGAGTTTGCTCGGTTATCCTGATAGTGTTTGTACGCTGCATACTTTTGGTTATTTAAAACAACAGATGTTAGAAGGAAATTTCTTTTACAGTTCTGTTTGTATTGAAAAAAACGTTGTTTACAGAAAAAGCACTGCAGAGTTATTGCCTTGTGCAGGTGTTAAAATTTATAAAGTGATGATAGCTCGTTGTAAACATGTGTTTGATGCAGAAATGAAAAAAGCTTCTTCATTTTTAAGCGGGGCCGTAAATTATATTGATACCGGTTCTTATGAACTGGCCGTTTTTATGTTGCAGCAAACAGCAGAACTTACTTACAGATGTTTTTTAAATATTATGAGAGGCAAGGATATAAAATGCCATTCACTTATTGTGTTAAGACGTAATTTGAAACGTTTTGCACCTTATCTTATAGGTATTTTTTCTGCGGATGAAAAAGAAGAACTACATGATCTGGAAATTCTTGAAAAAGGTTACTGTGATGCCCGTTACAATCGTGAATATACCATTACAGAAGAAACTGTAAGTTCTTTATACCAGAAAGTAAACATGTTGTATCAGAAAGCTTTTATCTTGTTTGCAGATAAGGTAAAAGATCTGCAAGATGAGCAGCTACATGCGGTACAGTTTCCTGATGCTAAAAATCAAACTCAAGAATACTGCTGTCTTTTAGCATAGCCTGAACAAACTGGTGATGGTGCTGCGGGGTACCAACGGCATTCCAGGTACCTGTAATAATGCCTTTGGCTAGCTGGTGCTTACCCCTGTCGGCCTTTAATTTAAATTGTTTAAAGAGTTGTTCATATTCATCAAAATCCTGATCGTTAAAGTGTTTTACAATACGATAGGTACGTTTGGTGAACCTGCGTTCTACTATACTCTCAACAGAAGGGAAGATCAGGAGTGCAAACAGTACTACGATAGTTACGCCAACAGCTTGTATAAAATATCCTGAACCTACCGCCATACCAATAGCTGCCACAATCCAGATTACACAGGCAGTGGTTAAACCTTTAACTCGGTTCTCTTCTTTAAAGATTACGCCCGCCCCTAAAAAGCCTATACCTGTTACAATATTTGAAGCAATACGATCATGACTGCTTACCCCGATTTTAATGGAAAGAATAGTAAATAAAGAAGCACCAAGTCCTATCATGATCATGGTTTTTAATCCGGCAGATTTGCTTCGATATTCACGTTCTGCACCAATGATTCCACATAGAAGTATGGTTAGCAGAAACTTATTTACTTCTGCCATGGTGAGGTACTTATTATTGTCGCCAAGAAACTTAAACAATTCTTCCATGTAGGTAAATATAAGTAATTGCTTTGGCTGTTTTTTGAGAAATAGAAAAACTGATTAAATAAAAATCCCCCAGAATTTGTGTTCCGAGGGATTTTATATAAGGTTTAAAGACTAAAGAAGCTTAGAGCTTGCAAATAGCTTTATGCTTTTAGCTCCTGTCTTTCGGCTGCTATTACATCATGCCGCCCATGCCACCGCCCATTGGCGGATGAGCAGCACCAGCACCTGCTTCTTCTGGTTCATCCGCTAAAACAACTTCTGTTGTTAATAACATTGATGCAATTGAAGCAGCATTCTCTAAAGCTACACGAGATACTTTAGTTGGGTCGATAACACCGGCACCAATTAAGTTCTCATAAACATCTGTACGGGCATTGTAACCGAAATCGGCATTACCGTCTTTTACTTTTTGCACTACGATAGAACCTTCAATACCTGCATTCTCGCAAATTTGACGTAATGGCTCTTCGATAGCGCGCTTCACGATTGCGATACCAGTAGTTTCATCATCATTATCACCTTTTAGATTGGTTAAAGCTCCTACCGCACGGATGAAAGCAACACCACCACCAGCAACAATACCTTCTTCTACAGCTGCACGAGTTGCGTGTAAAGCATCGTCAACGCGATCTTTTTTCTCTTTCATTTCAACTTCTGAAGCGGCACCTACATAAAGTACGGCAACACCACCAGAAAGTTTAGCTAAACGCTCTTGTAATTTTTCTTTATCGTAATCTGAAGTAGTTGTCTCGATTTGAGCTTTAATCTGGCCTACACGAGCTTTAATGTCTTCAGTTTTACCTGAACCATTGATTACAGTAGTATTGTCTTTATCAACAACTACTTTTTCTGCAGTACCTAAATAGCTTAAATCAGCATTTTCTAATTTATAACCTCTTTCTTCAGAAATTACAGTACCACCAGTTAAGATAGCGATGTCTTCTAACATTGCTTTTCTTCTATCGCCAAAGCCAGGAGCTTTAACTGCAGCAACTTTTAGTGAACCACGGATTTTGTTTACTACCAAAGTAGCTAAAGCTTCGCCGTCTAGGTCTTCAGAGATAATTAAAAGCGGTTTACCAGTTTGAACAGTTTTTTCTAAAACAGGCAACAATTCTTTCATGTTGCTGATTTTTTTATCATAGATTAAGATGAAAGGCGCATCTAGCTCAGCCTCCATTTTATCAGCATTGGTTACAAAGTATGGAGAAAGGTAACCTCTGTCAAATTGCATACCTTCTACAGTTTTTACTTCTGTTTCAGTACCTTTTGCTTCTTCTACAGTAATTACGCCGTCTTTACCTACTTTTTGCATTGCTTCTGCAATTAAAGAACCAATAACTTCGTCATTATTGGCAGAGATAGAAGCAACTTGTTTGATTTTATTGTTGTCTTCGCCTACAGTTTGTGATTGCTCTTTTAAGTTAGCTACCACAGCTGCAACTGCTTTATCAATACCACGTTTTAAATCCATTGGATTTGCACCTGCAGCTACGTTTTTAATACCAGCAGTAACAATTGCTTGCGCCAATACGGTAGCAGTGGTAGTTCCATCACCTGCAATATCAGCAGTTTTAGAAGCTACTTCTTTTACCATTTGTGCACCCATGTTTTCAATTGGGTCTTTTAAATCAATTTCTTTAGCTACAGATACACCGTCTTTAGTAATGGTTGGTGAACCGAATTTTTTATCGATAATTACGTTACGTCCTTTTGGACCTAAAGTTACTTTTACTGCATTTGCTAAAACATCAACACCTTTTTTTAAAGCATCACGGGCTTCAACGTTATATTTTACTTGTTTTGCCATTTCTTTATGAAATTTTGAATGATTGGATGAGAGAATGATTGAATATTCCCTCGAATTTTTTAATAATTACTTCTGATTTGTGCTGAATTTACTCATTCGAAATTCAATCACTTAATCATTAATTTTTATCCGATTACAGCGTAAACATCGCTTTCACGCATAATTAAGTACTCTTTACTTTCATGAGTGATTTCTGTACCGGCAAATTTTTCGTATAACACAATATCACCAACTTTTACAGTCATTGGTTCATCTTTTTTACCAGATCCAACAGCAACTACAGTTCCTTGTTGAGGTTTTTCTTTAGCGGTATCAGGAATATAGATACCCGACGCTGTTTTTTCTTCGGCAGGAGCAGCTTCTACTACAATCCTGTCTCCAATTGGTTTTAAATTTAAAGCCATAACTCTAATAATATTTATTTTGATTTAAAATGTTTAATTTAACAGTTAACGTTTTATCAGTTTTTATGCCAATTGGCTTTTGTCTGAAAAACTTGGCAAAGCTGTCAGTTTCTTAAAATAAGTTTAACACAGGAGTGTCAGTCTGACAGTGCCATGTTAAACAAAAAAACTCCGCAGTAATCTACTGCGGAGTTTTATGTAAAATATGTTTAAGCCTTATTTTTTTGTACTGTCACCAGTTTTAGTCGGAGTAGCTTCTTGTTTTTGTAAGCCACCTCCAATTACCGACGGAGTTGCTGTTTTGTTGATATGGTCGTCAATTTTTGAACCTGTAGCTGCACCACCGTTTTTTGAAGCTACTGTAATAGCCATGCTAAAAACAACAAGTAATGCTAATAAAACCCATGTTCCTTTTTCTAAAACATCGCCTGTGCGTTGTACGCCAAACATATTGCTGTTAGCGCCGCCTGTAGCTAAACCACCACCTTTAGGGTTTTGAACTAAAACAAAAAGACCTAAAGCAATGCATACAACAACTAATAAAATAATTAAAAAGGTTACCATAATATCGTTATTCTAAATTTTCTTTTCTAATGATTGGATAAGGTCGGCAAAGTAACGGCTTTTTTCTGGAAACTTCAAACTTAATTTTTGATAAGTGTCTATTGCCTTGTGATAAAGCATCTGTTCAATGTAGATCGACGCTAAAGTTTCTGATACTAAATCATAGTTATCTTCAGCGCTTTTCTTGGCCTTATTTTCGTTATTGATCTGATCTGGTTTTAAAGGCTTGATCTGCGGATCATTTTTAATAAAATTATCTATCAGCTCACTTTCTTTGGTAGTGATACTGATAATAGCGCCATGTTCATCTTCTTCAAGTGGAGACTGGGCATGGAAAATATGCTCTACATATTGTTGCTGAAGCTCAGAACCTGTGTTTTTGGTATTGGTTTTCTGTGTTACAAAAGGTCTGAAAACAGCTTCGTAATGTTTACGTGTTTTAGCAAGCCACCAAAGAAAAGTAAACGGAAGTTTATCATCGTCATATTTACTTACTTTGGCTTCGGTATCAACATTGTTTTTTTCAGGCTCGGTGATATTTAAAGCAGAAGTTGT
The DNA here is from genome assembly GCF_022809115.1 of Pedobacter montanisoli. Lineage (GTDB taxonomy): Bacteria > Bacteroidota > Bacteroidia > Sphingobacteriales > Sphingobacteriaceae > Pedobacter > Pedobacter montanisoli. The sequence goes on from NZ_JALGBH010000001.1 coordinate 1,239,583, forward strand.
TTCTTCAACATCTCTTGCGGTTTCTGTGTCTTCATCTACCTTCTCCGAAACAAAATCTCTGTCGAAATAGAAAAAATCGGTATTGGCTAAACTCTCAGGCTTTAAATTGTCAGTGTCTGTTTTTTCTTCAGAAACCGTATGGTTTATGCCTGCGTATTCATTTGCAGGTTCTTCTAAGAAATCTGCATAATGTTCTTGAGGGATGTCAGTATTTGTACTGTCTAAACTTTCAATTACAGGTGTTTCTTCTGTATGATGAACCGGGTCTGCCTTTGGCGTTTCTGTAGCTTCCGGAATAATCAGTTCATTGATTTCTTCAAAAACTTCCTGTTCATCTGGTTCAGCAGCAAGAACTATAGTTTCATGATAAGCTGCTGTCTTTTCCTGATGTGTAACAGGTTCTTCCTGATGTGTTTGATACGTATTGTTAGGCTCTGCTTGATTTTCAGTACTAATTGGCAAGGCAGTTTCAACAGAATCGTATTTTACAACTTCAATTTCATTAAACTTCTTTAATGATCTGGGGTTGTTTATTAATCTGTGCAGAACTGTACCATTGTTATAGATAGCTGCTTTAGTTAGTGACTTTGCAGCTTCGGGTGTATTGCTTTCTGCCTTGGCCAGCAAAAGATATAATTGCTGGTAATAAGGATATTTTTGAGTAAGTGTATGCAACATTTCAGCATGCTCAGATGTTACCAGCCAAGGTTGTGCCAGTAATTTAGAAAGCTGCTGTTTATGTTGATAATCTAACTCCATGTTGCTAAGATAGTAATTGAAAGCTCAATTTTTTACCATTGTGCAAAAGCATCATTAAAAATGTTCTCTGTAAGTTTGGCATTTACTTTCTTAATCAGGCCTCTCTCAATACTTTGTAATGTCTGCCCACCCAAAGTAAAATCTTCATATTGGGTAAAGCTTTTTTCAAAGCTGGTCTTAATTTTTCCTGTATCCAGGTTATTGATGTATTTAACAAAAACGGTAATGGTTAAACGGTTTGCGCCTGCCACAGGATTTTTGTTATCGGTAAAAGCAATTGGTTTAATATCGTAACCTGTAATGCGTCCTTCAAAAGTAGCATCGGCTTCATTTTGGGTAACCACCAGCCTGCTCTGTGTACGTATTCTCTCTTTCAGATCTTCGGTAAACTGCTGACTTAGATCAGGAACTACCAAGGGAGCGTTATTTTCAAAAAAACGAACATTAACGGTTTTCATTCCGGCTGGAATAGATGCTCCGTTAAATTTATAGCTGCATCCAAACAGAACAATAATAGCAGCCAGTACGGCCCATATTTTTTTCATCTTAGCTCAGGTTTAATTCTTTAATTTTCCTGTATAAAGTACGTTCAGAAATACCCAGTTCCTGAGCCGCAAATTTTCTTTTTCCTTTGTGCTTTTTAAGTGCTTTCTTAATCAGGTCAGATTCTTTATCTACCAATGATAATGATTCTTCAACTTCCTCAGCATCATGCGCATAATTGTAGTCTGTAGGCATGTTGTTTGAAGGATGCTTGATAGTTAAAGTAGGTTCATTAGGACTACTTAATTCAATATCCTGATAAAGCTGGTTGATATATGGCGAATTATCGGCTACGATGTGAGAAGTATTTCCACCATTCTGGATAATTTCTGCAACCAGTTTTTTAAGGTCCATCATATCCTTCTTCATATCAAACAATACTTTGTAAAGGATATCACGTTCTGAAAAATCTTCTTTACTACCCGTATTTAAAGCCATAGGTAGCTGGTTACCCTGCTCATTAGGGATATAATTTAGTAAAGCCTGTGCACTTACATTGCGGTCTTTTTCTAATACACAGATTTGCTCGGCAATATTTTTCAATTGACGTACGTTACCGGGCCAACTGTAATTACTTAAAACCTGTATGGCATCGGGTTCTAAAACAATACCGGGGCTGCGGTATTTATCACTAAAATCGGCCGCAAACTTTCTGAATAAAAGATAGATGTCTTCCTTACGCTCTTTTAATGAAGGGATGCGTAATGGAACCGTATTTAAACGATAGTATAAATCTTCACGGAATTTCCCTGATTTAACCCTGTCGTAAACATCAACGTTTGTTGCAGCTACAATGCGCACATCTGTTTTCTGAACTTTAGAAGAACCTACACGCAGGTATTCGCCACTTTCTAAAACACGTAATAAACGGGCTTGTGTGCCTAAAGGGAGTTCGGCTACTTCATCTAAAAAGATGGTGCCGCCATTGGCTACTTCAAAATAACCTTTTCGTGCTTCGTGTGCTCCGGTAAAAGAACCTTTTTCGTGTCCGAAAAGTTCAGAATCTATGGTGCCTTCCGGTATAGCGCCACAGTTCACGGCAATAAAGGTTCCGTGTTTACGAGCGCTTAATTGATGTATAATATGTGAAAAGACTTCTTTACCACTACCACTTTCGCCGGTAATTAAAACCGACATATCGGTAGGTGCAACCTGTCTTGCCGTATCTATTGCCCGGTTTAGTAAGGGCGAATTGCCAATGATACCAAACCTGTTTTTAATGTCTTGTATGTCCATTCGTGTTTTCCTGTTTAGGGTTCGGACTGCTTGTTTCTTAAAAAATCTGGTTTCCTGAAACGTTAATTAGTCAACAACTTTTCCAATTAAGGTAGCTGATGTGCAGCTTTCTATTAAAACATTTGCATACGCTCCTGGTTTTACCGAATCTGTAATAGGGAAAACCACCATTACATTTTCATCATTACGTCCTCTGTATTCTTTATCAGATTTTTTAGAGAAACCTTCGATGAGTACTTTTACGGTTTTACCTACAAAGTTTTTGATGTAGGCATGTGAGCCTTCCTGCTGTTTTTGGATAACTTCGTTTAAACGTCTCAATTTAACCTCTTCAGGTACATTATCCTCGTATTTGCGTGCGGCAAGTGTTCCCGGACGTTCAGAATAAGCAAACTGGTAAGCAAAACTGTAAGTTACATAATCCATCATGCTTAAAGTATCCTGATGTTCTTCTTCTGTTTCGGTACAGAAACCTGTGATGATATCAGTAGATATTGCACAACCCGGAATAATACGTTTAATGGCATCTACACGGTCCATATACCATTCACGATCGTAAGTGCGGTTCATCAGCTTTAATATCCGACTGTTGCCACTTTGTACCGGTAAATGGATGTAATTACAAATATTATCGTATTTAGCTATGGTATGCAACACCTCATCAGTAATGTCTTTAGGGTGCGAGGTTGAGAAACGAACCCTTAATTCAGGACTAATTTCTGCTACCATTGCCATTAACTGTGCAAAATTTACACTGCCATCAACTTGTTCATCGGTATGATGTCCACGTTTTTCAGGCAGGTCGGTTTTATTTACCAATGCCTCTAATAATGCATCGCCAGTTAGGGTGTTCATTTCATCCTGCAAATCATCGGCTTTGCTTTTTAATTCCTGACCATCTTTCCAATGGTAAGAATCTACGTTTTGACCTAATAAAGTAACCTCACGATAGCCTTGTTCAAATAACTGGATGGCTTCGTTTACAATAGACTTTGGATCTCTGCTGCGCTCACGGCCACGTGTAAAAGGTACCACACAGAAAGAACACATGTTATCGCAGCCACGGGTAATAGAAATAAATGCACTAATACCATTACCGGTTAAACGAACAGGATTGATATCTGCATAAGTTTCTTCGCGAGAAAGGATTACGTTTACGGCTTTGTGACCATCTTCTACTTCATTGATCAGTTTGGGTAAATCACGGTAAGCATCAGGTCCAACTACTACGTCAACTAGTTTTTCTTCTTCTAAAAATTTAGATTTTAAACGTTCGGCCATGCAGCCTAATACGCCAACTACCAATTTTGGATTTTTACGTTTTTCTACTCCAAATTGCGATAATCTGTTGCGAACACGTTGCTCAGCATTTTCGCGTATAGAGCAGGTATTGATAAAGATCACATCAGCATTTTGATAATCGCCTGTAGTTTGATAGCCGGTTTCAGCAAGAATTGAGGCAACGATCTCGCTGTCTGCAAAATTCATCTGGCAACCATAGCTTTCAATATAAAGCTTTTTGCTATCGGCATTCTGATTATCTAATATTAAGGCTTCGCCCTGACGAGATTCGTCGTGACTTTTGTCCTGAAGTTTAAAATCGATCATTAAATAAAAATTTTACGGGCTTCAAAAATACAAAAAATAAATAGAAAATGACAGAATGGCAGTTATTTTACGAATGAATTATATTACAATACCTACCTCAAAACAATTAAACAGCTTTTTTGTATTTTATTTTAATGAGTAAGCATTTTTATACAAAAAAAAGGTTTTGGTATTGGTTTGGAGGCATAGCGCTGAGTTTGCTAATTATTCTGGTTATGGGGATAACCATCATAGCAGTAAAATGGAAACCTGTATTAAGTAGTAAATTAAAAGAGGGTGTGAAAAAAGCTTCTGGCGAATTATATACATTGGATTTTAAAGATTTGCATCTCAACCCGCTTAGAGGAACAGTAACGCTGGATAATGTAGTTTTTTGGCCGGATAGCAATGTTTTTAATCAACTTAAACTGCAAAAGAAAGCTCCGGTACATCTATTTCGGGTAAAACTGGAACACTTAAAAATAACTCGGATAGGGATTTTGGATGCTTATTTTAAAAAGGAGCTACATGCTAAGGCCATACTTTTGGATAACCCTTCCATAGATATGGTTTACCATAAAGGGATAAAAAGAACTAATGATACAGCAAGCTCAGAAAATTTATACCAAATCTTAAAAAATATCTTAAACTCAATAGAGGTTAAACTGATTAAAGTTATTGATGCTGATTTCGATTACTATAATGCAGATCGCAAACTCAGTGCAGTGAAACATGTAAATATTAGGATTGAAGATCTGCTGATTGATTCGTTAACATCATTGGACACAACCCGAGTGCTTTACAGTAAAAATATTGGCTTTGAATTGGGTGGGTATAAATCACTGACACAAGATAAGATGTACACGATTAAAATAGACAGTGTAAGAGGATCTTTAAATAAAAGCAGTCTGGAGGTTAAAGGATTTAAAGTTATTCCCATGTACCCTGAGTTGGAGTTCAGTAGACAATACAAGGTTCAAAAAGATAGGTACGATTTAGATTTTAGTTCAATTACCCTGAATAAAGTTGATTTCACGGGTTTAAGTAATAATGGGAATTTACAGGTTAAAAAGATGACTATAGGTCCCGCAAAAGTTGCCGTTTTTATGAATAGGTCTTTGCCTCCTCCTGATATTGATAAAGGCAGAAATTTTCCGCATGTTGCTTTGCAACGATTACCCTTGCCAACGGTTATTGAACAGGTAGTACTCAATAAGGTTGATGTTGCCTATACAGAGTTTAATCCTGAAACCAATAATAAAGGAACGGTAAAATTACAGGCGCTTAGCGGCACGCTAAGTAATTTAACCAATGATAGTTTACGTCTTAACCAATATAATCATGCCTATGCAGATCTGAACACCATGATAATGGGAGCTGCAAAAATGAATGTAAAGATAGATTTTAACCTGGCTGCCAAAAATGGTGCTTTTAGTTATTATGGTACTGTTGGAAGTTTTGATATGAAAGTGTTGAATGCCATTTCAAAACCTTTAGGACAGATGGAAATTGAAAGCGGACATGCAAACAGTGCAACTTTTAATGTAAATGCAAATTTTAATCAGGCTAGTGGTAAGATTGTATTTCTTTATAACGGATTAAAAATTAAGATGCTAGGAGAGGATGGAGATGGAAAAGAAAAGAAAAAGGGCTTGTTATCATTTTTGGCTAATACTCTTTTAATTAAAGATGATAACCCAACAGGAAACAATCCGCAACGTATTGCCTATGTTGATCATAATAGGGTTAAACAGGCCTCTTTTTTTAACCTGATGTGGAAAACAGTACTTAAAGGAATCAGAGAAACAGCAAGTGTAGGAATGATACCGATGAAAAAAATGCCTCCGCCTAAAAAAGGTATAAAAAAGTAAGCTCCGGCTAATTGATGTTCATCAAATAAAAGCTATCTTGGTTTTAAAAGCAGGTTATGCCACAGAAAGCAAAAATGAAATTACTTTATAAGGTACTTGCCCTTGTTGTGGGTTCTTTACTGTTGCTTTATGGTGTTTCTGTTCTTATTTTCATGAACATAAAACCCCGTGTTAGGGAGGAGCTTAAGCTACTGATCAAAGATGCCTCGGGCAAGCTTTATGATATAGATTTTAAAGACATCAATGCTAATCTATTAACAGGTAATGCCACATTAAGAGATGTAACTCTAAATCCCGATACCAATACCTATAAACAGTTGGTAACAAATAAGAAAGCCCCAAATAATTTATACCAGATCAAGCTTAAAAAATTAACCATTAAACAATTTCATCCTTTCAGGCTTTTCTTTAAAAAAGAAATAGAAATAGGGCTTTTGCGTTTTGATTATGCCAGTATAAGCATGAACAATAAGGCATTTGAATTTAACGAGAATAAACCTTCGAGACCTGAGATTTCACCTTACCATTATATCAAGTCTATTTGTAAGTCATTTCATGTAGATAAGATAGAATTCAGGAATGCTTTTTTTGAATATGTAGATAAAAATGGTTTAAAGCCCGAAACAGATACCATAGCTAATTTAAATATTACCCTTACAGATTGGCTTATAGATTCCTTATCTGCTAAAGATGAAAGCCGAACATTTTTATTAAAAGATATACAGATTTATCTTAATAATTATAGCTATGCTACTCCAGACAGTTTGTACTACATTAAGCTCAGTCAACTGGATTTTTCTGTTACCTCAAAAAAGGTAAACATTAAAAACTTTGAAGTTCAGCCTAGATATAGTGAAGCAGACTTTGCGCATAAAGTAGGAATGGCACAGGATCGTTATCTGCTTAATCTGAATAATATTAACCTTACAGACATAGATATTCTGGCTTATATCAGAAGGAGAGAAATTATTGCTAAGCAAATGAATATTGCCGATGGAACACTTTCGGTTTTTAACGACAATTTTTATCCCAAAAATACGGAGCCTAAAAGTGGCCGGTTTCCACACCAGCTACTGCAAAAGCTTAATATTCCTTTAAGTATCCATAAGATCAACGTCAATAATCTGGATATTGATTATGCCGAATACGATAAGGTTACCAAACAGCGAGGTAGGGTAGAATTTAAAAATACTTCAGGAGAATTTAGTAATGTAACCAATCAGGAGAAGTTTAAAAAGCTAAATTCTTTTACAACAGCGAAACTAACCAGTTATTTAATGGGACAAGGAAAACTTCAGGTCGATTTTAAATTTAACATCATTTCGCCTGATGGGGATTTTAGTTATAAGGGAAATTTAGGCGTAATGGATGCAAGACAACTGAATTATGTGACTAAGCCTTTAGCTATGGTTCAGGTAAACAGATGCCAGATCAAGGAATTGGATTTTGATATTGATGTGAAAAAAGATATAGCCAAGGGTAAAATAGATTTCAGGTTCAACGACCTATCGTTAAAAATACTGAAAAAACAGGAAGAAGGAGAGGGGTTAACCGGAATGGGGATTTTATCGTTACTGGCTAATGCTATTGTAATCTCTCCTGATAATCCTTCAGAAAATGGGCGACATGTTATTGCGCCTATAAATTACCAAAGAAAGCCCAGTGCTTCATTTTTTAATTTTTTGTGGAAAACTATTTTTCAGGGTGTTAAATACAGCGTTGGGTTTACACCCCAAAAAGAAGCCGAGATCAAGCAACAGATTGCCAAATTTAAACAGATGAAAGAAGATAGAGATCTGCGACGATTTAAAAGAGAGCAAAGGAAAAGGTTAGAAAAGTAAAAACAACTTGAGTTATGGGGGGATCTGCTCATTTCCTTAAAACTTTTTATAGTCCACCTCGCAATCTTGCCTACCCTCATGCCGGGCAATGGCAGGTACTTTTTTCCACAAAAAGTACCCAAAACCGAGGCCTTGCCGAGCTCATGAACACCATAAGAACAATAAAAAACAGTGAATAAACTCTCGGCTGCGCTTTTTGCTTTAAAGTAAGTGATAGGGCAATTGCATGACTACCGCAAATAGCGGAGGCCGATTTTTCGTGTATTAATGGTTTGTGCTAAGGCTTGACATCGTACCAAAGATTATAGCTAAAGTAAAAAAGCAGCCAATAGGCTGCTTTTTTACTTTTATATCAATTGATCACCAGGATTATACAATCCAGTTCCAGCCAAAATTATCTGTTGCTAAACCATATTTAATATCGTTCAACTGTTTGGCAATACCGTTAGATACTTTTCTGGTCTCAGGATCAGTTAACTGGTAATCTTTACCATTGTAATTGATTACACCGATGTGCGTTACCGTTGCAGCAGTTCCGGCAGCAAAAGCTTCAGTTAATCTTCCGTTTTCGATGCCTTCTATGACTTCTTTAACAGATAATCTTCTCTCTTCTACCTCTATGCCATTGGCTTTTGCAAGCTGAATAATGGTATCTCTTGTAACACCATCTAAAACAGTGGTTCTAACAGAAGGCGTAACTAATTTACCATCAATTACGAACAATAAATTGGCTGTTCCGGCTTCTTCTATAAACTCATGTGTTTGTGCATCAGTCCATAACAATTGGTCAAAACCTTCTTTTTTAGCTACTTCAAAAGGATATAAAGAGCGGGCATAGTTACCTGCTGTTTTGGCAAAACCTACACCACCGTCATCAGCTCTTGTAAATTCAGTTTCTACTTTTACCCTTAAAGACTTGGTATAATATTTACCTGTAGGTGTAGTTAATATAGCAAATGTATAAGTATCAGAAGCTTTTACACCTAAATAAGGCTCGGTAGCATACATTACAGGTCTGATGTACAAAGCGTAATCTTCCTGAGAAGGTACCCATTTTTCATCTACATTGATCAACTCGGCCATACCTTGCATAAAAATTTCTTTATCAACCTCAGGCATCGCCATGCGCTTTGCTGATTTGTTGAAACGGTCAAAGTTCTTTTCCGGTCTAAAAATGCTGATCTTGCCATCAGGCTGACGATAAGCTTTTATACCTTCAAAAATAGCTTGTCCGTAATGAAGGGCAGAAATAGCCGGACTCATCGGTATTGGACCATAAGGCACTATACGAGGATTTTTCCAGGCACCGTCTTCATAATCGCATAAGAACATGTGATCGGTAAAAACCTTACCGAATGGAAGCTGAGAAAAATCAGTAACAGTTAAACGGCTTTGTTCAACTTTGGTTACTTTTATGTCAATTGTATCGGTCATGATATAACAATTTTTTGCCTGTTTAAACGAATAGTTTATTGGTTTTATTTCAGGCATTTAGTGAAAAAAATGTGCCGCAAAATTAGTAAAAAAAATGGGTGTAAGGTTATTTATTTGTTATTTTTAAGTGAGCTTAACACATTTAATACCCAACCTTTGCCCCATTCGTCTATCTGTTCGTTGGTCCATAAGAATGGATAGAAAATCCGCTTCTGAAAACGTGGAGGTAGGTATTTCTGCCAATTTGTACCGCCTGTTGCCGCAATATCTTCAGGATCTTTTTCCAAATAACGTACCGCCGATTTATAATGAGAAAGTGGCCATTCTACATTCACATAAAGGTCAAGTTTTCTAAGCTCTTCGGCCAGCAGACTTACATCTTCGCCCTCTGCTTCTAATTTTAAGTAAAGTGCACTGAAATTGGTGTTTACACGATCTTTAGCCAGTTGCAGAAACTGTTGTGCGTATTTGCTGATAAACTGTTTAAGGGTTAAGGTTTGTTTACCTGTAGCCAGTTCGGTTGCGCCAAACTTCCAGTAAATATATTCAAATTGCTGTTCTATAGCTGCATTTTTAAGCTCTTCGCGCTTGCTTTTATCGATAAGCTGTATAAAATCAGTAGCACTGATTTCGATCATACGATACTGTCCGCTTTGAAAACCGCTTGCAGGTAAAAGTGACATCCTAAATTTTAAGAACTGTTCTTTTTCCATACCGTTAACCATTACCTCAAATGAGGTGGTTAAAGCATTAAAATAAGCATTGATGCGTTTAATCCTTGCAGTGAAAAAATCAGCGGTCAGATTTTCTCTTTCTGCAATCTGCTCGCACTCATGTAAAGCCAGTTTAAAGTACAATTCTGTAATCTGGTGGTACATGATAAAAATCTTCTCGTCAGGAAAAGGTGTTTTAGGATTTTGAAGACTTAATAAAGTGTCTAAATGTATATAATCCCAATAAGTGAGAAAATCAGCATATAAAAGGCCATCTAAATAAGATGCCATATCTTGTCCCATTGCTTCATATTTTTCCTGAAGCAGGGTTATTTTTTGTTTTATTTCAGGCGTAAGTTCCATGTGTCTAAATAAAATGATAAGAATGTTTGTTTAATCAACGCCAATAAAGGCGCTACAAGTCATCAAATCCTATTTAGCTTGGCCTGTCTATAATTAAGCACAATTCACATAAAGACATCCAGGTACATGGAAAAGGAATTGGATAAGAACGGGTAAATAAAGCTGCAGAACTATAGCTGTTAATTGCCGCACTGTTTTTAGGGGCTATATGTAAAAGGTAACGCTCTATTGTCATATTTACAAAACGAAACTCAGTTCTTCTTTATCCTTTAAAAATGTTGTTGAAGTTACAATTAAAATTTAATACAGAACTCTGAATTTTATGGTGTGCTCAATCTTTTTTAATGATTTGAACAGGGTTTTATCATATTGTGTATTGATATCGGTTATGGCATAGCCAATATTGTCTTTGGTCATTAAAAACTGTGCAACAATGTTAATGTCATGCTTAGCAAAGGCTGTATTGATCTGAGCCATTATACCAGGCACATTTTGGTGGATGTGAATGAGCCTGTGCGATCTCTCAAGAGCTGGTAACTGTATGCTTGGAAAATTGCTGCTTAAATAAGTTGTGCCCTTGTTCATGAAATCAATTACCCGTTTAGGAATAAAACTGGCATTTCTTGGGTTGGCTTTTGGATCATCAAAAACCACAATACCCATATTGTTGCACGTTTCTATAGAGAATTTGTTGCGGGCATTGCCTAAATATCCAATGGTTTTGAGCTTGGCCGCTCGCTGCAATTTTTCTTGTTCTATCTTTTCTCCATCGGCTAAAATGAGCATGCCTACATCTTTAACATACTTTTCTTCAAATTCTGTTTTATGGCGTATAGAAAAACCATCTTTTTTGAGCAAAGCGATACTTTCCTGTGGTACATCGCCAATTACTAGACATAAAATTCTGTTTTTTGGATAAGAAATTGCACGTGGTAAGTTGTTTACATACAAAAACTCATCAAAACTTGGCGTTACATGGTCTGCTTTTGAGATGATACTTTCTCTGGCAATATTCTCAGTAAACGCAAAGAATTTTTTGATCAGTCCGCTTTCGCGTAACTGGAAATCTGAATAACCATCGCCTATGCCATATAAACTGCCTTTTAAATTCAGGTTTTGCAAAAGTTTAACCTTGCCTCCCTCTTTGCTAAGCGGATTGGCATGATCGTAATCTATGATTTTACCCTCACTGTTTGTAATGAATGTATTGGCGTAAATGTTTTCTTTTTTAATATGGTACTGACTTACTACAGGCGTAATAAATTCTTTAAATCCGCCCGAAACGATTAACACTTCATCTGCATGTTTTTTAAAAAAAGCGGCATTTCTGGAAAACGATTTAGATACTTTCTTTTTCAGGTGCTTGATCAACTTCTTCAGATCTTCTTCATTGGCTTCGAGCAATCTTACGCGTTGGGCAAGACTTTCAGAAAAGGATAACTTTCCCTCCATGGCAAGATTGGTATAATCTTCTATTTTTTGGTAGATCGCCTCACGGTCGGGATTATTTTTAAGAGAAATGCGGGCCAGTTCATCTAATGCTTCTACCTGTGTAAAGGTGCTGTCAAAATCTATGATATAGAAATGCTGTTCGTCCATTTTATTTAAGTGCTTTGCAAACTTCGGTAATACTTTGTTCTATAGGTCTGAATTGAAAATTTAAAGCAGCAGATACTTTTTGGTTGCTATAATAACTATGATTAAAACTACTACGGGCAGCATCTTTGGTAAGTGCAGGAGCTTTTCCGGTAAATAGCGAAGCTAATTTTGCTCCCCGCCATGCAAGACCTAACATCCAGGGTTTTGCTTCAATACTCGGGGCTTTAATACCAAAACCTTTTGCAATTTGGGCGAAGAAAGTTTTATAATCTAAATTCTGGGCAGATAATATGTATCGCTGCCCGGTAATTGAGCTTTGCATTAAGCTGATCATACATTTTGCAACATCTTCAATATCTACAAGTCCGGTTGCGCCATCTGTATAAAATTTTAATCCGTCTTTAACCAGTTTAAAAATAGCTCCACTGCCATCAAACCCTGCATTTTTGCCAATAATTACCGATGGATTTACAATAACTGCATCCAACCCTTCGGCTACGCCACGCCATACTTCCATTTCGCCTTCGTATTTAGAAATGGCGTAAGCATGTACTTTTGGGTCGTACTCCCAAAAATGTTGTTCAGTGATCAACTCATCTTTCTTGGCATCACCAAGTGCTGCAACAGAACTTACATGTAATAAGCGGATCTGTTTTTCAAGACAGAGATCAACTATGTTTCCGGTACCTTCTATATTTACTTTAAAAAGTTTTTTCTTGTCTTTTGGGTCAAATGAAACAAATGCCGCACAATGGTAAACGGCTGTAATCCCTTCAAAAGCATCGGCTAAATCTTCGGGTTCATTGATATCGGCATTATACCATTCTACTAAAGGATTGTTCTTAAGCAGTTCGGGTATTTTAGATGAGTTCCTTTTTAAGGCTCTTACTTTTAAATGTTGAGCTGTGAGCTGATTAACCAGTTCAGAACCTAAAAAGCCCGTGGCTCCGCTTACCAATATCATATCTTTTTTTAAAACGATGTTAAAATATGCTTTCAAAAATAGATATTTGAGCTCAAACATTTAAATAGCATATGTCTTTGTCAGATTTTTTTTCGCCGCTTAGCGTAGAAAAGTTCACCCCCAAGAAAGGTTTTTATACAACGCAGATAGGAGCAAAAGCTCAGTTTCATACCGAATATTTTCCTGACCTGGAGAAAGGCAAATACGATATTGCTATAATAGGGGTTAACGAAGATAGGGGAGCGGTTGAAAATTCGGGTTGTGGTTTAGCACCTGATTATTTCAGATCGCAGTTTTATACTTTGCATGAAGGACCCTATACCAGTCGCATTATTGATCTGGGTAACATCATTGCAGGACAAAACATATCTGATACTTATTTTGCCTTAAAAACAACTGTTGAAGAGCTGGTTAAACTGAACATTGTTCCGGTAATTATTGGCGGGGGGCAGGATCTGACTTATGCGCAATATATGGCTTATGAAGCTTTGGAGCAAAAAGTAGATCTAGTAGTGGTAGATTCTAAATTTGACTTGGAAGAGGATGAACCAGACAGTAATATAACCACTTCTCAATCTTACCTGAGCAAAATATTTTTGCATCAACCTAATTATTTGTTCAATTTCAGCAATATTGGTTACCAGACTTATTTTGTGAGCCAGGAAAGTCTAAAGGTTATGGACAAGCTTTATTTTGATGCACATCGTTTGGGCGAGTTTATGAATGATCTGACCATTGCAGAGCCGATCGTAAGAAATGCCAATATGCTGAGTTTTGACGTAGGCTCTATTCGTTCGGCAGATCTATGTGCTAATTACAATGCTGTGCCAAATGGTTTTTTTGGTCAGGATGCGTGCAGGATTGCCCGTTATGCGGGGATGAGCGATAAATTAACTTCGATAGGTTTTTATGAGTTTAATCCGGCTTTTGATCAAAATGCGCAAAGTGCCATGCTACTGGCTCAGATGGTGTGGTATTTTGTAGATGGATTTTATAACCGTAAACAAGATTTTCCGCTTACACCAAAATCACAATATCTGATTTACAGAGCAAGTTTAAAAGACGGTTCGGGCGAAATGAACTTTGTAAAAAGCAAAAAATCGGATCGCTGGTGGATGCAGGTTCCTTATCCTTCAAGCGGCTCAAAAAATGAAAGATATCACTTGGTGCCTTGCAGATATGAAGATTATCAGATGGCCATTAATGGCGAAATGCCTAATTTATGGTGGCGAACTTTTCAAAAATTATCCTAAATAAATGTGAATATGTTTTTTTCAAAAGCTTATATTTGAAAAAACTAACTTATTAAAAAGCGCAATTTAGAGTAAAACTCTGCGTTATAAAAACTTAATCAACGCATAAACGAACCATGAAAAGAACATTATTATCGGCAATGCTTGTGTTACCACTGAGCATTTTTGCCCAAAACCAATTTACGGTAAAAGGGAAACTAGCAAAAGTTAAAGATGGCACCAAGCTTTATATAGCCTACCCATATAACAATCAGCGTGTAATTGATTCAGCTGTTGTTACAAACGGAAGCTTTGAGTTTAAAGGGGCCATTGAAAACCCAACTACTGCACAATTATTTAAAAATGTAAACCCTTTTGTTAAAGGAGCAAATACCAAGAACTTAGATTTTGCAGGTTTTTATATTGAACCTGGAACCGTTACAGTAACCAGTGTTGACAGTGTAAAATCTTTAGTTGCTGGTGGTACTGCCGCAAACATTGATAATACCAAACTAAAAGGAATGCTTACTGCCATTTCTGCAAAAGAGAAAGTGCTTAATGACGAGTATGCAAAATTTACCAAAGAGCAGAAAGAAGATGAAGCTTTTATGGAAGCTTTCTATGAGAAATATGATAAGGTTGATAATGAAAAGAAACCAATTTATCTAGAATTCATTAAGCAAAACCCTAAGTCATACATTAGCTTAGTTACCTTGAGTGGTATCTCGGGCGATGATAAGATTATAGATCAAACAGAAAAATTATATGCAGCTTTAGATCCGGCTTTAAAACAAAGCAAGATTGGCGCTTCTTTGCCTGCAAGATTCTCTTCAACCAGGAAAACCGCTATTGGAGTAAATGCAATTGAGTTTACCCAAAATGATGTAGATGGCAAGCCGGTTAAATTATCAGACTTTAAAGGTAAATATGTTCTGATTGATTTTTGGGCATCATGGTGTGGGCCATGCCGTGGAGAAAATCCGAATGTTGTTGCTGCTTTTAACAAGTACAAAGATAAAAACTTTACCATTTTGGGTGTTTCGTTAGATGGAGGTGATACCAGAACAACAAAAGAAGCATGGATGAAAGCAATCAAAGATGATGGCTTGAATTGGACTCAGGTATCTGACTTAAAAGGATGGAATAACGAAGTATCGAGAGAATGGGGAATCTTTTCTATTCCTGCTAACTTCTTGTTAGATCCTTCAGGCAAGATCATTGCTAAAGACTTGAGAGGTTCTAAACTTCACAAAAAATTAGAAGAAGTTTTAACGAACAGAAGTAAATAAATTTCTGCTATCATATTAAAAAAGCCGCTTGAGAGACTCAAGCGGCTTTTTTAATACTAAATTGATAAGCTAATTCGCTCCGCTACAATCGTTTCCGTGAGTGTTGCCAAAAGGACAGGCTGCTTCGGCTTCAAAACAAGCCATCTCACCCAAATGTATAGATTGATTTGGCATGTCACATGTCCAGTCACATACAAGTCCCCCTATTACTCCGCACAGATCAACATAATTCGCAGCCCCACCGCGTACTTCTTTTAACTGCGCCCTAGACAATGCTTCGCCGTTAAAAGTGAGATTGTTTAATTTCGTTGTTTTCATTTTTTAAGGTTTAAATGATTGATTTACTGAAAGTAAGTATTTTTTTGTGTTATATCAATCATAATAAAATATTAAAACTATTTTATTAGTTATTAAAAATCTTTCACTAACTTGTACTTGACTTTTAAATATTAGCGCTCATTATTGTCTTTCTAAAATCGATTTATAACCAATTTGCAATGAAAATTACGACCATCAATATTTCACTATTTCTTATTGGTCTGTTCGGAAGCATTCCCTTTATTGCTAAATCGCAAAAGCTGCCTCAAATCCAGCAAACGGGTAAGCTTGCGCCCGCTGATATTAAAATTGACGGTAAGACAACGGAATGGAATGACGAATTTCAGGCCCATAATTTAAATAACCGTATTTATTATACCATATCTAATGATGACAGCAATTTATATCTTACTGTACGCACCAGTGATGGATATGGTAATGAGAAGGCAATCTTTGGAATAAGCTTTACTGTAAAATTGCCTAGTGAAAAGGGTGGCAAATCTAAAGAAAATGTAATGGTCACATTTCCACCATTAAGCGAGGTGCGAAAAACTACGCCTATTAGGCTTACGATGACCACTATTAGACAACAAAAAGCTGATACAACAAATTCAGGTAAGAAAAAGATGGATTCATTAAGGCTTTTTGCTAATAAATACATCAATGAAACCTTTAAAGAAATAAATGTAACTGGTATAAAAAATATTCCAGAACGTTCAATTTCCATTTACAATGCCGAAGGCATAAAGGTAGCAGCACAGCTTAATGAACACTTTCAGTACACATATGAGCTAGCTATACCGTTGAAATATCTGGGGCCTTCTATCAACAATGGACAGAAATTCAGTTATAATATTAAAATGAACGGGCTGCCTGAAAAAGCACCTGATAGCCCTTATGCTCCTCCAACCATCTCGGGAAATGTTCTAACAACTGTAGGGGCAGATAATCTTTATGTAACATATGCTACTGATTTTTCAGGAACGTACACGCTGGTTAAAAAAGGCGGTTAGGGTTGAAGTTTAATCCATTAACAATAAACTAGTAGGAAAAATTACCCATGAATTTGCATATCGATGGTATTTTTATTGCCTTTATGTAAGTTACTTCAGGGAAAGGATTGTTCTTAAGAGATTTTAATAGAGATCCTGAAACAAGTTCAGGATGACGAAATCCTTTTATGAAGTTTCTAATGTAACAAAAAAGCTTCACAAATTTTGCGAAGCTTTTTGTTAGGTCTCTAAGGTTTTACACCAGATCAAACCCGATATCTTCTCTGAAATATTTTCCATCGAAATAAATACGTCCGGCATCTGCAGTGGCGCATTGTAAAGCTTCAAATTGCGTGTTTTGTAAGCTGGTAATGGCTAAAACGCGACCTCCGTTTGATTTTACCACGCCTCCGTCTTTAAGCGTTCCGGCATGGAATGCAATAGAATCTCTTAGGTTTTCTAAACCGCTTATGGCTTTTCCTTTATCGTAATCGCCAGGATAACCACCTGCAACAATTACTATAGTAGCTGCATTTTTAGGGTTTATCTTAATTTGGTAATCGCCAAGTTTTTTATGAGCAGTAGCTAAGAACAATTCAACAAGATCGTTTTCAATTCTTGGTAAAACACTCTCTGTTTCTGGATCGCCCATACGGCAATTGTATTCAATTACATAAGGTTCGTTACCAACTTTGATCAGCCCAAAGAAAATAAAACCCGTATAATCAATATTATCGGTTTTTAAACCTTTAATGGTTGGTTTAATGATCCGTTCCTCAATTTTAGACATAAAAGTCTGGTCTGCAAAAGGAACCGGAGAAACCGAACCCATACCGCCTGTGTTTAAGCCGGTATCGCCTTGGCCAATGCGTTTATAATCTTTGGCTTCGGGTAAGGTTACATAATTCTCGCCATCTGTTAATACAAAAACAGAAAGCTCAATTCCGGTAAGAAACTCTTCAACTACTACAGTAGAACCCGCATTGCCAAACTTGCCATCAAGCATTAGTTTCAGTTCGTCCTGTGCTTCTTGATGATTATCGATGATTAACACACCTTTACCAGCTGCCAATCCATCGGCTTTTAAAACAACAGGTAAACTATGGCTGGCAAGGTAATCTAAGCCTGCCTGTAAATTTTCATTTGTAAATGATCTTGATTTTGCCGTAGGGATCTGATGGCGCTCCATAAACTGCTTAGAAAAATCTTTACTGCCTTCTAAAACTGCACCTTCTTTTTTAGGACCTATTACCGGTATTTTCTGCAATTCTTCATCTTCTACAAAATAATCATGAATACCTGAAACCAGCGGCTCTTCCGGACCAACTACAACAAGCTCAATTTTTTCTTTCAGCACAACTTCTTTTATGGCTTCAAAGTTTTTAATATCGATGTTTACGTTCTTACCATAATTTAGTGTACCGGCATTACCGGGTGCAATAAAGAGGTTAGAACATTGTTCAGACTGGCTCATTTTCCAGGCAAAAGCACATTCTCTTCCACCTGAACCGATTAATAGGATATTCATAAGGCAAAGATATTGCATTAAACTTAAATGCTATATAAAAACTGTGCTTTGTGAGGCATCTGTTCAGATTTTTTTTAATGTTTGGGTAATGTTTTTGCAAATAATCAGGCTTTTATGCAATCTTTTTTCGGTTTTTTAAAGATTAAAATTAGATTTGCCCTCTTAATGAAACACCTGTTTACCCTTTCGCTTGTTTTTTTTAGCTTAACACATTTGGCTCAGGCCCAGCGTGTGGAGAGCGTCGATCTTTCGAGTGAACGCGTATGTGCAAATCAGAATGCTACCATACAACTGGTAAAAGCTTACGAACAAACCGAACAGCTTAATTCAGGTTTTTTAACTTACAGCGATCTTTCTTTAAGCGGTACTTTGTTTCAGATCAAGACCTGCTACCCTGATTTTACAGCAAGCAGACTTAATGAAAACGTTACCGGGCGCCATACCAAGAATAACAGTCCTTAGCTGTTTCCCCTTCAACTTCAATAGTTAATTTATAAAAGCATCTGTCAAGTTGGCCGTATTGTGCTGCTGGCCTGGTTGTTGTGTAAGATGTCGGCAGGCTCATGTCTGAAGATTAGAAACACTTGAAAACAGAAGCAGTTGATTTATGAATAAGGTCATAAGCATAAACATGATGCTGACCAAGAACTATTAACAACAAAACAATTCAGCAATAAAACAATATAAACAACCCATAAAATGTTAGGATTTTTAGCCAAGATATTTGGAACCAAATCAGAAAGAGATATTAAAGCATTACAGCCTATTGTAGCGCAGATAAACGAAGAATATAGCAAGCTCTCATCTTTAAGTAATGACGAGTTACGTGCAAAAACAACCGAATTTAAAGCAACCATAGCTTCAGGATTAGCTGATATTGATGCAAAGATTGCAGACCTGAAAGCTCAGGGAGAGAACAGCGAACTTTCTCTACAGGAGAAAACTGCTGTTTATGAAGAAGTTGATGCTTTAGGTAAAGAAAGAGACACAGAACTTGAAAAAATATTAAAAGAAATATTACCTGCTGCATTTGCTGTAGTAAAAGAAACTTCACGCAGATTAACAGAAAATGAAGTTCTTGAAGTTACTGCAACTCAGTTTGACAGAGATCTGGCCACCCGTAAGAACAATGTTAAGATTGTAGGTGATAAAGCGCTGTGGGCAAACCGTTGGGATGCTGCGGGTAGCGAAGTGGTTTGGAACATGGTACATTACGATGTGCAGTTAATAGGTGGTATGGTATTGCACAGCGGTAAAATTGCCGAGATGGCTACCGGTGAGGGTAAAACCTTGGTAAGTACTTTGCCTTCGTACTTAAACGCACTGGCCGGACAAGGTGTACACGTAGTTACGGTGAACGATTACCTGGCCCGTCGTGACTCTGAATGGAATGCGCCTCTTTTTGAGTTTCATGGTTTAAGTGTAGATTGTATTGATAAACACCAACCGAATTCAGAAGAACGTAGAAAAGCTTATCTGGCAGATATCACTTACGGAACCAATAACGAATTTGGTTTTGACTACCTGCGTGACAATATGGCGCAAGGACCAGATCAACTGGTACAGCGCAAACTGCACTTTGCTATGGTAGATGAGGTCGATTCTGTGTTAATTGACGATGCCCGTACACCTTTGATCATTTCAGGTCCGGTACCTTTTGGTGATCAGCATGAATTCTATGAATTAAAACCACGTATTGAGCGTTTGGTAAACGCACAAAAAGCTTATGTTACCCAGGCATTAAATCAGGCAAAAAATCTTATTAACAGTGGTAATACAGGTACAGAAGAAGGAGAAGGTGGTTTAGCCTTATTACGTGCACACAGAGGTTTGCCAAAAAATAAAGCATTGATCAAGTTTTTAAGTGAAGGTAACGTAAGACAAACCTTATTAAAAACAGAAAACCATTATATGGCAGATCAATCTAAGAATATGCCTAAGGTTGATGCTGAACTGTTTTTCTATATAGATGAAAAAAATAACCAGGTTGAACTTACCGAAAAAGGTATTGAATTGATCACTCAGCAAGGAGAAGATCCAAGCTTTTTCGTTTTACCCGATGTAGGTACAGAAATTGCAGAGATCGAGAAATCGAGCGCAAGCAACGAAGAAAAAATTGCAAGAAAAGATGCTTTAATGCGCGATTATGGTATTAAAGCAGAACGCATCCACTCTATCAACCAGCTTTTAAAAGCTTATACCTTATTTGAGAAAGATGTAGAATATATCATTGACGAAGATAAGATCAAGATCGTTGATGAGCAGACGGGGCGTATCATGGAAGGTCGTCGTTATTCTGATGGTTTACACCAGGCTATCGAGGCTAAGGAAAATGTAAAGGTTGAAGATGCTTCGCAGACCTACGCTACCATTACCTTACAAAACTATTTCCGTATGTACCACAAACTTTGCGGTATGACGGGTACAGCAACTACAGAAGCTGGTGAGTTCTGGTCTATCTATAAATTAGATGTGGTAGAAATCCCAACAAACAGAGCTTTATTAAGAAAAGACCAGCAAGATTATGTGTATCGTACTGTACGTGAAAAATACAATGCTGTTGCAGATGAGATTGTGAAATTGACAGAAGCAGGTCGTCCGGTATTGGTAGGTACCACATCGGTTGAGATATCGGAATTGTTAAGCCGTATGTTAAAACTGAGAGGTATTAAGCACAATGTATTAAACGCGAAATTACACCAGAAAGAGGCTGATATCGTTGCAGAAGCAGGTCAGGCAGGTACGGTAACCATTGCTACCAATATGGCTGGTCGTGGTACCGACATTAAGTTAGGCCCTGGTGTAAAAGAAGCTGGAGGTTTGGCTATTATTGGTACAGAGCGTCATGAGTCGCGTCGTGTAGACAGGCAGTTGCGTGGTCGTTCAGGTCGTCAGGGAGATCCGGGTACATCTCAATTCTTTGTGTCGTTAGAAGATAACTTAATGCGTTTATTTGGTTCAGAGCGTATCTCTAACATTATGGTTAAAATGGGTATCGAAGAAGGTGAAGTAATTCAGCATTCAATGATTACCAACTCTATTGAAAGAGCACAGAAAAAAGTAGAAGAGAACAACTTTGGTGTGCGTAAACGTTTGTTAGAGTACGATGATGTAATGAACTCACAACGTACGGTAATTTACGCTAAACGACGTAACGCTTTATTTGGCGATCGTTTAGATGTAGATATGAACAACATGATCTTTGATGTGGTTGAAGATATCGTTACCGAATATAAAGAGAACACCAATTATGAAGGATTTAAGCTTGAAGTGATCAAGAACTTCTCGGTTGATACAGCTATCAGCGAGCAGGATTTTAACTCAGGAAAAATACATGACCTTACCGATCGTTTGTTTGATGAAGTAATGCAGTTCTACATTCGTAAATCTGATGGCGTAATTAATCAGGCTATGCCAGTGCTGAGCCAGGTATTTGCCGAAAGAGGAGAGATGATAGAGCAGGTAATCGTGCCGTTTACAGATGGTATGCGTCATGTACAGGTTCCGGTTAACCTTAAAAAAGCAATTGAAAACAAAGGCAGGGAAGTAACCAAATCTTTTGAGAAAACTATTATCCTTGCACTGATAGATGATAGCTGGAAAGAGCATTTACGTGAAATGGACGAGTTGAAGCAATCGGTACAAAATGCCGTTTATGAGCAGAAAGATCCATTGATCATTTACAAAATGGAAGCATTTAACTTGTTTAAAGGCATGTTGAGTACCGTAAACAAAGAAGTGGTAAGCTTTTTGTTTAAAGGCGGTATTCCTGTACAGGCTGAGCCAGAGAACTTAAGCGAGGCCAGAGCACCGCAACCACAGCCTAAATTAAATGCAACCAAGCAAGAATACGGAGATAACTCAGGTTTGGATCTAGTGGGCGATACCCGCGAGCCACAACCTATGCAGCCTATCAGAAAAGAAGCAACCATTGGCCGTAACGAGCCATGCCCTTGCGGTAGCGGTAAGAAATATAAAAACTGCCACGGTGCAAATGCATAAAAATTCTCTAAAGGCTTGTGAAGTTTATTATACTTCACAAGCCTTTATTAACATAAAAAGCCTCAATCAAAGCAATTGAGGCTTTTTTGTGAATTTGCATTTCACATCAAGCTTTGTAAGCCGCAAATCATGGTTGCTGAGCTACAAGCTTAATTCGTATAAACAAAAAAGTCGGGAGATTTTCCTCCTCCGGCTATAAACCATGGCATAATTGCTAGCTATTTCTTAAAATGCGGGAGATATAAGAAACCAATCAGTGCCATTGTACAAGAATGTTATAGCATACCCTAGGTTACCAAAGTTTGCTTGAGCATTGCTTCTAATACCGCTGCTATAGAAATATTTTCCTCCGAAGTCAATTTTACGGTTTGCAGTAGAAGCATCAGAATACAAGTAAACTATTTGCCCTGTTGCAGGAGCAGTAGGCAAAGTAACCGTACAATCTGCATTAATAAATACAAATTGAGTTTCATTAGTAAGTGTTGTACTGCTACTTACTGTTATCGTTTTTAAAGCGTTGCCACTAGGTGTAGCCCAGGTTCCATCACCTCTTAAATAGGTCGTACTGCCGGCCGTTCCACTCGTAGTATTAATTTTTGCAATACCTACAGCTCCATTGGCAATCTTAGAGGAGGTAATAGCATTATTAGCGATAGTTAAGGTTCCATTACTGGCTAAAGTAGCATCACCACTAACTGTAACCGGGCTAGTTGGAGCCCAAGGGCTAATACTAGCCGTGATATAAATTTGGTTAGCAGCAGTTCCATTGGCAAAACCTTGTCCGGTGGCCCCTGTTGCGCCGGTAGCACCCGTTGCTCCTGTAGCCCCAGTATTTCCTTGAGGGCCTTGAATACCCTGAGCACCTTGCGGCCCTTTAATATTTCCTTGTGATGACCAAGATCCGCCCGACTTTTTATACACATCCCAGGTTGAAGTATTGATATAGGTATCATTGTCTACACCAGTGCTTGATGAAGGGTTGGTAGTCCCTTGCAATATGCTGTAACCGTTTATTCCTGCCGGACCTGTTGCGCCGGTAGCACCCGTTGCTCCTGTAGCTCCGGTATTTCCTTGAGGGCCTTGAATACCCTGAAAGCCTTGCGGCCCTTTAATATTTCCTTGTGATGACCAAGATCCGCCCGACTTTTTATACACATCCCAAGTTGAAGTATTGATATAGGTATCATTGTCTACACCAGTGCTTGATGAAGGGTTGGTAGTCCCTTGCAATATGCTGTAACCGTTTATTCCTGCCGGACCTGTTGCACCTGTAGCCCCGGTATTTCCTTGAGGGCCTTGGATACCCTGAGCACCTTGCGGTCCTTTAATATTTCCTTGTGATGACCAAGATCCGCCCGACTTTTTATACACATCCCAGGTTGAAGTATTGATATAGGTATCATTGTCTACACCAGTGCTTGATGAAGGGTTAGTAGTCCCTTGCAATATGCTGTAACCGTTTATTCCTGCCGGACCTGTTGCTCCTGTAGCCCCTGTTATATTTGACGATAAAGTCCATGTGGATGTACCTGATTTATAATATAAACTGCCATTAGCACTGTTAATATAAGAATCTCCTACATTACCAAGACCTCCGGCTGGAGCTCCTGATCCCTGTAAGACACTTGTACCTGCAGCACCCGTAGCTCCAGTATCACCTTTGGCACCAAGTAAAACCCAATTTACACTAGCTGGTGTGCCTTGGTTAAAATAAAATCCGCTTGTGCCATCGGTTTGGTAAACTAACAGACCGGTTGCGGGAGATGCTATCATATTGCGTTGCGAGGCTGTCATTCGGGGTATCAGCATACCTTTGTCAGTACTTTTTACATCCAGCATTGCACTGGCATTGGCGGTAGAGCCATCGGTATTGATACCTACATTCTGTGCTTTCAACGAAAATGAAATGCAGGTTAAAACAGCTAATTGTAAAATTCTAAGCTTCATTCGAACTTAATTTTTGATGAATTTTATTGATTTATTAAAGGTTATATTAGATATTTTTAAATAATAAACACCGGCCGGCAGTAATGAAACATCCAATGGTAGTTCGTTCAATCCTGATATGATCGGGAATACTTTACTAAACTCTGTTTTACCAGAATTGGAAATCACAGATAAAGTTACAGGTTGGTTATTGTAAGCATAATAACTGGCCTTGATCAGTTTTGCTGTTGGATTTGGATAAATGGAAACGGTCTGATCTTTAGTTAAACTGAACGGAACAGCTAAAATACCAGAAGTTGTTTCATCTCCGTTTTTATCAATGCCTCTTATGCGATAATAGTTTGCGCCAAGAACAGGGCTCTTATCTTCAATTGAATAATCGTTATTTGCAGAAACATTGCTTTTAGAAGCCATACGTGCAATTTCTTTAAAACTGGATCTGTCTATGCTTTTCTCTATGATAAAATAATCTACATTGATCTCATTCAGCGTAGACCACTTAACAACAATCTTACTATTGTTGGAAATGCCACTTAAATTAATAGCAGATATAGGTAGCGTAGTAAAATCATTGGCGGCAGAAAACTGACCCATTGTATTTACATTTGAAACTTCTATATAACTTTGGGCTGTATTGATGGTGGCGCTGGTTAAATTATTCCAGGTTGTACCATTGTTATCTGAATATAAAAGCTTGAGCTGACTTTCCTGCAATCCATTAAGCTCCATATCTAGATAATTAAACCTGATAGTAGCATTAAGGTTGGTATTAAGCGTAGGCTCAATCTCAAAAAATCTTTTTATGGTTTGGTGGGTACCATCGCTCAGCGCATAATTGCCTCTTCTGATCGTAGTATTACCCCAGTTACTTGAGCTGGTAAGCACTACTCCTATATTACCTGGATTTACACTTTGTGGGGCATTTAAATTTGCAGTAGCAATAATATAGCCCGAATTTCCTGTTACGTATGAAGCCGCATTTTCGTTTAATAACTGTCCTGTAGTACCCAGATTTAAGTTATAGCCATTCAGATCTAAAATTCCGATGCTTAGATCAACCGAACCTGTTAGCGAAAGCTGATTGCCCAGCATCAGTTTTTTACCAAAACTTTTCGCCAAAGTAAATTTGTTCAATGCTGAAGATCCTGCAATGGTATTGTCAGAATTACCGGTAAAAATCAGGTTTCCGTTGTTTACCAGATTACTACTGCCATAATTCAAAGACAGATCATTTAAGATAACATTAGCTCCGGTATTAATTACAAAATTTGTTCCGCTAGAAATGGTAACCTGTGCACTTGCGGTAGCTACAGACCAACAAAAGAGCAAGAGTGCGAGACGCTGAAAGTTCATTTTTAGATTTTGGTAAAATAAAGTTATAACTTTTGTATTTATTTAAAACAAAAAAGCGATAATTATTTCTTGTAAATAAATGATTGTCTGAGATAACTAAACTAAAAGCTGTTCAGCAGTTTTAATTATTCAATTAAAAGGAATTATATGAAAGTCTCATTTTGTATGCTAAGAAAGAACATTAATTAATTTGTTTAGCCCGTCAATTATGCCGAATTTTGCGAAGAATATACATCTTCAAAGTAGAGTAATTCTTAAAGATCAAATGAATAAGCTTTTAACTATACTTCTTCTTTTTGTGAGTTGTCAGGCTTTTGCCCAAAGCAAGGGAGAAGTTATTGTAGTGAAAGACCCTTTAATAGATAGCCTGATTGCTAAACGAATTGAACTGAACAAAGCCCGGCCAACAACTACTAATCCAACAAGCCCTACCATTGTTTCATCAATGGGCTATAGGGTGCAGATTTTTTACGGGTCAGACCGGAAACAGGCTTTTGGAGAACAGGCAAAATTTAAAGCCGATTATCCTAAGCTGAATACCTATATTACCTACAAAGAACCTAATTATTTTTTACGGGTGGGCGATTTCAGAACACGTCTTGAAGCCCAGCAGTTTCTTAACGAGTTCAAAAGCGTTTATCCAACCCTTTTTATTTTCAGGGAAAAAATAAACGCCCCTGCGTTAGATGGCAGCGATAATTAAATTATGAAAGAAAAAGTACAACACTTAGCCCATACCATTTTTGAAGAAGTGGTTGCTTACAGGCATCATTTACACGCAAATCCGGAACTTTCTTTTCAGGAATTTGAAACCGCTCGTTTTGTTAAGCAAAAACTTACAGATTGGGGTATTCCGTTTACAGAAATGGCTAAAACAGGAGTTGTAGGCTTGATCAAAGGTGCTAAACCTTCAGATCAGGTAATTGCTTTGCGTGCAGATATGGATGCGCTGCCTATTCATGAAACCAATGATAAACCTTATAAATCAAAAATAGAAGGTGTAATGCATGCCTGCGGGCATGATGTGCATACTTCTTCTTTATTGGGAACAGCTTATATCCTAAACCAGTTAAAAGAAGAGTTTGGAGGTACGGTTAAACTGATTTTTCAACCTGCTGAAGAATTGCTACCGGGCGGAGCCAGTATCATGATCAAAGAAGGTGTGCTTGAAAACCCTAAACCGCAGGGCATAATGGGACAACATGTAATGCCTTTTATTGAAACTGGTAAAGTGGGTTTCAGATCGGGAATTTATATGGCTTCAACCGATGAATTGTATGTAACGGTTACCGGTAAAGGTGGACATGGTGCACAACCGCATTTAAATATCGATCCGGTTCTGATCACTTCTCATATTATCGTAGCCTTGCAGCAAATTGTGAGCCGTCGTTCAGATCCGCGTTTGCCATCTGTATTATCATTCGGAAAAGTAACTGCCAATGGTGCTACCAATATTATCCCTAACGAGGTAAAATTAGAAGGAACTTTCAGAACGCTGAATGAAGAATGGCGCAAAGAAGCCCACCAGATCATGAAAAAAATGGCCGAGGGTATTGCAGAAAGCATGGGTGCACATTGCGATTTCGATATCCACAAAGGTTACCCTTTTCTGATTAATGAAGAAAAACTGACCAATAATGCAAAAATGTTTGCACAAGATTATTTGGGAAAAGACAACGTAATTGACCTGGATATCTGGATGGCGGCCGAAGATTTTGCTTTTTACTCGCAGGAAACCAATGCCTGCTTTTACAGGTTGGGAACAGGAAATAAAGAAAAGAATACGCTAAACTCGGTACATACGCCAAACTTTGATATTGATGAAGATGCCTTTAAAATATCAACCGGGCTAATGGCTTATATGGCATTAAAACAAATGGGTAATTAAGTTGATTTACGAATTGTTAACCGCCAACTGAATATATTGTTAAATTGTTGGAGTGTTTTTTGTTGGAGTGTTAAATTATCGGGTTTCGACTACCTGTCTCGAGACTTTGAGTGCAGCCCGATATAAAATCATTAAAGTCTCAGAAGCCTTGGTATTCTTTTGTGCCTTTTGTGGTTCAAAAACTGCCAACTGAAATTGAATAATTATGAAAAAACTTAGTTTTGTTATATTGCTGTTATTGTTTTTTGTTGAGGTAAATGCCCAGCAGATACCCCGTTTTAATCCTGATACCATCAAAACCATTACACTTGATTCAGTTGTGAACATCAAAGCCAAACGTTTAAATATAGAAACGTTTATAGATGCCATTATTAATGATACCAGTTTCTATCAGGCTTTTCGCAATATGAAAAAATATACTTTTATTGCCGAAAACAGGATTTATACCTACGATAAAAAGAACAAGGTAGATGGCCGCATTTACCGTAAAATCAGGCACAATAATGACGGGCCTTATAAAATGGAATATCTGGCTA
Source organism: Pedobacter montanisoli (assembly GCF_022809115.1). Classification (GTDB taxonomy): domain Bacteria; phylum Bacteroidota; class Bacteroidia; order Sphingobacteriales; family Sphingobacteriaceae; genus Pedobacter; species Pedobacter montanisoli. Next base: position 1,267,578 of record NZ_JALGBH010000001.1, read on the forward strand.
AAGAAGACTGGGGAAACCTGTATAAGAAAAATGGCAAATACCAGTTATATACAGTAGAAATGTTCGATTACATTTTTATGAATGCCTATAGCACCGATTTTGTACCCAATGCCCCAAAAAGCAATGGTAAAGGTGGCAGCAATGAGGGTTATAAAGACAAACTGAAAACGCTGATCTTTAATCCGGGTCGTCCTATAAAGGGTGTTCCTTTTATAGGCAGCAAAACACAGATCTTTACAGCCAATATGCGGCAGTATTATGATTATACATTTTACAGCGGTACCTATTTAGATTCTATTCCTGTATATCGTTTTAAAGTAGCCGTTAAACCCGATCTGAGCAATTGGACCAAAGATGGTTTAATGATCAAAGAACTGGTTACCATTTTTGACAAGCGCAACTTTGAAATACTGGGCCGCTATGTAGATATGAAGTACAGCAATATGCTTTTTAACTTTGATGTGCAGATGAATATAGAAATGAGTTATTTCGGAGAAGAAAAACTGCCAACCAAAATAACTTATCAAGGTAACTGGGACTATCCTTTCAAAAAAGAAGAACGGGCAAGTTTCCTGATTGTACATAAAGATTACAGATTGGCTAAATCTAAATAGGCTTTTCCCATTTCTTTTGTAATTTAGTTTTCAGATCTTAATTAAGAGCGTGTTGTTAGCAGGATAAACCTGAGAGAAAACGTCATGCCTTATCATTAATAAAAGATCGTATAAAACAATGAAAACTATAAAATCATTTTTAGTAACCACATTGGGTCTGGCTTTTGCCTTTAATTCTTATGCTCAGGTATTGAGCAGTAAACAGATAGACAGTGTGGTAGAAAAAACACTCACTACATTTGATGTCCCCGGCATTTCTGTAGCCGTAATTAAAGACGGTAAACTGATTCATGCCAAAGGTTATGGTGTACGCTCAATCAAAACCAATCTAAAAACAGATGAAAATACCCTTTTCGGTGTAGCATCAAATACAAAAGCCATGACGGCGGCACTTTTAGGGATGCTGGTTGATGAAAAGAAAATTACCTGGGATACCAAAGTTACAGATGTCATACCTGAGTTTAAAATGCACGACCCATATGTAACCTCAGAGTTTACCATAAGAGATTTGCTTACACACAGAAGTGGTTTAGGATTAGGTGCAGGTGATTTAATGATCTGGCCAGATTCTTCAACCGTAACCAAAAGTCAGCTTATTCATAACTTACGTTACTTAAAACCCGTATCATCTTTCAGAACCAAATACGATTACGATAATTTATTGTACATCGTGGCGGGTGAGGTTATTGCCAGGGTATCGGGTATGAGTTATGATGAATTTCTTGAAAGCAGAATATTTAAACCTTTGAACATGAGCAAAACAGCTGCTTCATGGTACAGGTTAAAAGATAAATCTAATGTAATAGACGGACATGCACCTTATGAAGGAAAGCTGTTGCCTGTAGGTTTAAGCTTTGGACAGATTGCCAATGCTGCAGGCGGAGTTTACTCTAACGTGGTTGATATGAGCAAATGGGTAAACTGCATGATCAACGGCGGAAAATATGGAGACAACTTAGAAAAAACTTTATTCAGTCCGGCGGTTGCACGCGAATTATGGACGCCACAAACCCTTATAGCCGGTGGTAATCCTACAGCTTTTAGCAGCTATGGTTTAGGTTGGTTCTTAAGTTCGTACAATGGGAAATTTCAGGCTACCCACACTGGTGGATTATCAGGTATCGTAACACAGGTAACAATCATTCCTGAGCTAAAATTAGGAATCATTGTACTGACCAACCAGCAATCTGGTGCAGCATTTAATGCCATTACCAGTTCAATACGCGATGGTTATTTAGGCATTAAAGGGATGGACCGGATCAAAGCTTATAACGATAACCGTTTAAAAAACGAGAAAGAAGCTAAAGAAATTACAGATAAAGTTTGGGCAGATATTGCAGCAACTCAGAAAAACGCAACTAAAATAGATTTTAGCGGTTATCTGGGAACTTATACAGATACCTGGTTTGGAGATGTGATGATCACCAACCTTAATGGCAAGATGCATTTTCAGGCCAAAAATTCACCTAAGTTAAGAGGAGATATGACTTATTATAAAGGCAATACTTTTATCGTTAAATGGTACGACAGAAGTTTGGACGCAGATGCTTACGTGAATTTTACGCTCAATAATGAAGGTAAGGCAAACGGCTTTAAAATAGCAGCTATCTCACCTCTAACCGATTTTAGCTTTGATTTCCAGGATCTGGATTTTCAATTAAGGAAATAAATATGAAATAGAGGAGAAACTGCTTAAGATTCGAAGATAGACTATGAAGTAGCTGCAAAGCAAACCTAAGTGAGTTCACCGAAGGTAATTTATTTCAGCATTCGTTAAAAGACCCTGAAACGAGTTCAGGGTGACGCATAGAAAATAAGCAGTTTCTTCGCCTTTATTTGGTTATATAAGCACTCAGCTTATTTCCTGTATTGGTAAAAGTGAGCGCTTCTTGTTTAGAATCAACCTTGAAAACAGCAGGGTGAAACACATTATGCAGGGCAACGCTTAAGCCTACCACGGCTATAGTACCACCAACGCCTATTAATGCTGCTTTACCACCATCATCGGTTGTTTGCGCCAAAGCTACAGTACCTACAGCTAAAGCTCCGGTTATTAAGCCATAACCTAAATCGTTATGACGTTTTAATACTTTAATCTTAGTCAGATCTTTAAACAAAGCATGTTTAACCTGCCCTTGTCTGTCTGTAATAAAAATAGCAGTATCATTCACATTAGAAAGCTTGCCTTTTATGATTTCATGATTATTCAGATAAGCTTTAGTAATAAAGATAACTTTTTTCTGAGCTAGAACCGGTAATGAAAAAGATAAGACAAATACTAAAACAAAAAACGATTTAAATGGCAATTTCATTGATGAAGTTTAAATTGTAGTTAAAGATAAAAATATTATTACCAATCTTAATAAAAAACTAAGTTCATTACCTTAGTTAAAGTTTTGATCGTTAACCCTATGCGTATAATCTTTTTTGGCGATTCTATTACTCAACAGGCTATAAGTAAAACAGGCTACATTAACCTGCTTAAAAATAAACTGGATACCAATACGTTTGAACTTATTGGAGCAGGTATAAATGGCAATAAAGTTTATGACCTGTTTCTGCGTCTCGAAACAGATGTTATTGCCAAAAGGCCCGATCTGGTATTAATCTATATCGGTATTAATGATGTTTGGCATAAACAAAGTTCAGGCACAGGTACAGACTATTATAAGTTCATTAAATTTTATCAGGCCATTATTGATAAAATACAACAGGCAGGAAGCAAAATAATTTTATGCACACCCTCACTTATCGGCGAAAATCTGAAAGAAGCACCAAAGGTAAATGAAGAACTGGATCAATATGCCGATGCTATACGTGATCTTGCAAAACAAAATCAGCTTCGGTTGTGTGATTTAAGAAAAGTTTTTCTGGAATTTGAACAAGAATACAATCCCGAATTAAGAAATGAAGGTCTGTTAACAGTAGATGGAGTACACCTTAATGCGCAAGGCAATGCTTTGGTAGCAGAAACGATCTTACCTTTTATGCTGGAAAAATCCTTATAAAAAGGAGTAGCATTACTGCCTGCTTCTTTTATTTTCTATATATCTTTGTAATCCAAATGATCAATCGCGAAACCATAGATAAGATAATGGAAACCGCCCGTATAGAAGAGGTGGTTGGCGATTTTGTGCATTTAAAAAAACGAGGTACCAGTTTAATTGGTAATTGTCCGTTTCATGGCGAAAAAACACCTTCATTTCACGTTTCTGTAAGCAAGGGCATTTATAAATGTTTTGGCTGTGGTAAGGGAGGAGATTCAGTGCGTTTTATAATGGATCATGAAAAGTATTCATATCCTGAAGCCCTGAAATATTTGGCCAACAGATACAATATAGAAGTAGAAGAAACGGTTGAAACCAAAGAAAACATAGAGGCACAGAACGCCAGAGAAAGCCTTTATGTGGTATCACAGTTTGCGGCAAATTATTTCGAAAAGCAACTTTGGGAAAGCGAAGATGGAAGAGCCATTGGCTTAAGCTATTTTAAGGAAAGAGGTTTTAGAGAAGACATTATCCGCAAGTTCAACCTGGGCTATTCGCCCGATGTATGGGATGCACTTACATTGGAAGCCGTTAACCAGCAACATGTCGAAACATTTCTGGAAAAAACAGGATTATCCATAAGAAATGATAAAGGTAAATTATACGACAGATTTAGAGGTCGGGTCATGTTTCCTATCCATAATTTTACGGGCAGGATCATTGGCTTTGGCGGGCGTACGCTAAAAACCGATAAGAATGTTCCTAAATATGTAAACTCGCCCGAAAGTGATATTTACCATAAATCCAATGTGCTTTATGGTTTGTATCATGCAAAGAAAGCAACCAGAGATCTAGATAACTGTTACCTGGTAGAAGGTTACGCCGATGTGCTTTCGGTTCATCAGGCAGGTGTAGAAAACGTTGTGGCCTCATCCGGAACATCGCTTACCATAGAGCAAATAAAATTAATAAGCCGTTTTACGCAAAATATCACGATTCTTTATGATGGAGATGCTGCGGGAGTAAAAGCATCTTTGCGTGGTCTGGATATGATCCTGGAAGAAGGACTAAATGTAAAAGTGGTTTCTTTTCCCGATGGGCACGACCCCGATTCATACATGCATCATGTGGGTGCTTCTGAGTTTAAGCACTATATAGAAAACAACCGTCAGGATTTTATTCTATACAAGGCTAATATCTTATTGGCCGAAGCAGGGAACGACCCGATAAAACGTGCAGAAATTATCAGGGATATTGTAGAAAGTATCGCAAAAATACCCGATAACATCAAGGCTTCGGTTTTTATACGAGAGTGCAGTCACTTATTGGCTATAGAAGAACGTATTTTATTGAGCGAACTCAATACCATTAAATCAGCTAAGCAAAAGAAAGCGTATACCCCTAAAGCTCCTGCACATCCTGATTTGCCACCTGATGATTTGTTTGCAGATGATGAAATTAAAGAAACTGCACAGGTTGCATCAGATGTTATACAAGAACAGGAAATTGTACGTTTGTTACTGGCTTACGGGCATGAATTAGTAAGCTGGGACGGCATAGACAATATGTACGTGGGGTCTTTCATTATTCAGAACCTGAGCGATGTAAGTTTTGAAGATGCCACTTGCAATAAAATCATTACGCATTATAAGACAGAGATAGAAGGCGGAAGTTTGCCTACTGCAAATCAATTCCTAAAAACCAACGACCGTGATATCGCTGATCTGGCAATTACTTTATCTACTTCTCCTTATACTTTAAGCGATAATTGGTACAACCGGCATCAGATTTTGGTGCGTAGTGAAAGTGATCATTTAAAGAATACGGTTTTGGGAGGTTTATACCACCTTAAGAAACGAAAAGTAGATAAAATGCTATTAGATCTGTTAAAAGAGATCAAAGAAGAAAAAGATCCGGCAAACCAGGAAATCCTGATGACGAGGTATGCGTATATTAAAAATGTAGAACGAGACATTTCACGTTTTTTAGGCTCTGTAATCGTAAAATAGCATGGCCGTTCATAACCAAATAGGGAAAAAAGGAGAACAACTTGCCGCAGAATTCTTACTGCAAAAGGGTTATGAAATATTAGATACCAACTGGAACACAGAAAAAGCAGAAATAGATATTATTGCCTATCTTAACAAGATTATTGTTTTTGTAGAAGTTAAAACCCGCACCAATCTTGATTTTGGCCTGCCTGAAGATTTTGTAACAAAAGCTAAAGAAAAGCTGTTAGAAAATGCGGCACAGGCTTATCTAGAAATCATGGAGCATAATGGTGAAATTCGGTTCGATATCATTTCAGTGGTATTTGATCATTCGGGTAAAGCAACCCTAAATCATATTGAAGATGCATTTTGGCCGTATTAATTTAATCAGTTCATGTTTTTTTCTGGGTTTATTCCTGGTTTGTGCTTGTAATGCAGGTACTTCAAGATATATAGGTTTTAGCTCACCTTATCAGGGACAGAACATTAAATCGGGAACAGATATCAAAGTAAAATTAGATCTGCCCAAAAATTTAACTGCAGATACCATAAGCTATTTTGTGGATGGGAATTTATACCATGAAACCATATCGGGAGCTGATACGTTAACTATAAAAACACATCAGATGAAATTAGGTTTCAGATTGATCAATGCTATCGTTAAATTGAAAAATATGCGAGATACCATTGCAACCAATGTGGTAATTACATCGGCAATAGAACCTAAAAAACTGAGCTATAAAGTGCTAAATAAATTTCCGCACAATACAGATGATTATACGCAGGGGCTAAGTTTTGATAAAGGTTATTTGATAGAAAGCACGGGTAGAAAAGGTTCTTCCAAACTTAAATACGTAAACATACAAACAGGAAAAGCGATCAAAGAAACCAGTCTCGATGCCCAGTATTTTGGAGAAGGTTCTGTTAAAATTGGCAATGAAATTATTGTGCTGACCTGGCAGGAAGATAGGGGATTGATCTATGATGCCGAAAGCTTAAAACAAAAAGGTTCATTTCTTTATGGAGCAAGCAAAGAAGGCTGGGGGCTTACCTTTGACGGTAAAAACTTGCTTAAAAGTGATGGCTCTAACAAAATATGGCGATTAAATGCACAGAATTATAAGGAAGAGGGCTATATAGAAGTTTATGACAATACAGGTCCTGTAAATGAACTTAATGAATTGGAATACATCAATGGTAAAATTTATGCCAATGTTTATACCAGTACTAAAATCATAATCATTGACCCCTTAACAGGAGTTGTAGAAGCATACTTGGACTTAAAAGATCTTGTGCCTAAAAACTACTTCAAAACAGAGGATGATCGAAATAACAATGTACTTAACGGTATCGCTTATGATCCGGCTACCCAAACATTGTATGTAACCGGCAAAAAATGGCCTTGGCTGTATCAAATTAAAATAGCCAATTAAAAACTTAATCTTTACCTGTGGTTTCTCTTATATAGCCGTTATAAGTTATGTTTTGTTTGTTATTACTGCTTAAAGATAAAGACGCATAACCAGTTTTGCCAATGTTTAAACTCATACGGTAATTCTCATTTACATCGTTAATGTTTATCTCAATATCCCATGAGCCTTTCTTGTTCTTTTTGCTTTTATATTTAAAGTCTTTTGATTTAAACTTTACGCCACCTTCATTTTGTCCTATTGGAGCGTTATAAGAACGTCCATAATAAGGCAGGTATGCAATTACACTATCGGGAGCAATTTTAAGAGTGTAACCCTGTCCGTTCAGATTAATAGAACCAGTTGCCATTCCATTACCTATTTTGCTCATAATACGATTAAGCTCTGTTGAGTTAGAAGGGGTAGCATTGTCTGCTATAAAAATGAAATTTTTAGCTTCAACTATTTTGGCTATCATAGCCTCATCGGGTTTTTGAGCAAAAGTATGGGCAGTAATAAAAATGCTTATCAGGCTAACAAATAAAAACTTGAGCGATTTCATGATAAAATCTTTTAAATATAATACGTTCAAACTATGGGTTTTGTTTCATTAAGATAATATTTTAGTATAAAATCCATAAGCTTAAATAAATAAAAGCTGGCCAGAGAACAAAATGTTTCTGGTCAACTTTTTGAAAACTATGAAATTGTTGCAGTTAATGTATTGCCCGAAATAGCTGTACTATATATCTTTAAAGCCTGGGTGGTACCGCCATCATTGGGCTGTGTAATTACGCTTCCAGAAGCACTGTATTGTGAACTGTGTAGGCTGCATTGAATTAAATTGTTTGCCTGTATCCAGTTTAATGCGCCACCTTGATGTGGGCAGGTTGCCTGTGTTGCAATAAATGATGACGTGGTATTGCCTGTGGCTGTACGTACAAACAATACACCTCCAGACGATAGAAACGAGCCTACGGTTAACAATTGCGTGCTCAGATCAACATTTACTTTGGTGCCCGATGTTCCTCCTCCACCCGGAGTTCCACCACCAGCAGGACTAGGGTCATTAGATTTACTTCCACAGCCCGATAGGCAACTTCCAGCGCATACTACGGCTATACCAAGCCCTAGCGATTTGATAAATTCATTACGTTCCATAACTTTTTCTTTTTAGTAAATTGTAGATTTTATATCTGGATTTTTAGATTTGAAAAGACTAAAATTTCTTGAGATACTGAACCCAAACCTTACACCTCCATTCTTCCAGGATTTTTTGGTATCGGTTAAAAAATTATTCTCGTTAATATATTCGGCGTTTATAAAATTTAAAGAGAACACGTGACCACCCGTTTCTATTTCGAGACCAACCCCCAGGGGATTGTATTGAGCTACGCTTAAGCGAGTTGGTCTCGAAAGACCATTAATTAAAGTATAATCTACAATGAAAGATAAACGTTTGGTGATTTTAAAACGCCCAGCAAAGCCTATAGTAAATAAATTCTTGCTATCTAAAATATCAGTAGTCATATATCTTATTAAATAAGAGGGTATGGCCTGCAATGATAAACGCTCAGAAAATTTTCTAGAAATGATGGGCTGAATCAGGTAGCTGGTTCTGTGATTAAAACTTATAAACTCATTAGCAAATGGTGTTCTGGTAGCAACTGCACCTTGTAACAGTAGGGTTATATTTAGAGGTATGCCGTCATTAGTTTGCTGTAATATTTTGTGTTTGATAAACAAATTGTATAACTCATCATGCTTGCTACGGCCAATACCTACGGTTAGATTGTTGGTTATGCCATAATCAAAACCAATGTATAAATCTGTAGCTACATCTAATCCATATAAAGTATGTGAACTACCAAAGTTACCACCAATATCGCCAAAGCGATGAGTAATAACAAGATCCAAATCATGCTTCTTTTGTGTTTCGGTAGATTGCGATAGCACTAATCTGGGAGATTTAAAAGTTGCCTCAACCTTATTAAACTTCATTGAACTGTTTAAAGTATTTAATAAAGAATCGGTATTTTGGGCGGCAGCTCTTAAAGCTAATATCAGTGTCAGCAAAATTAAATAGACAATGAGTTTAGATTTTTTCATGATTATTTTTTTAGAGGGCTTAATGTTCCCTGAAAGCTAACTTTTATGATTTCGGCTATTTTGGTAAATACCAGCTTGGGTATTTCAATATGGTGGACTGCGCAGGTAACATCAAAATTAGAACTGATTGAGATAACCCCGTTTTTAATGTTGATTTTTCCTGCAATGGTTCTGGCTACATCTACTCCATGTACAGATAAAATTCCCTTGGCACTTACCGTATAATCGCCATCTTTTGTCCAATCTATTAAAGGTTCTATACTTCCCTTAAACTTGGCAATCGGGTATTTGTCACTTTCCATATAGTTTTCATTGAAATGTTCCTGCATCAGCTTTTTTTCAAATTCAAAACTTTTTATGGGAATTTGGATGTTTAGTTCCTGTTTTGGTAAAAGCATAACAGCATTGGCTGCATTGCTAGATGCCCTGATATCTTCAATAGGTGTTGATGAAAATAGGCTAACTTTTAAGCCTTTGCCTATATAGGTTTGTGCATACGACAAATAGCTAATGCCCAACATTAAGCCTAAAAGGGCTATTGTTTTAATTTTTACTAAAGTCATAATTCAATTTTAATGATATACCATTTGATTTAAGTGGAACACTGCCTTGTCCGATTCCCGTTAAAGGAATTTTAAAGTAAGGTTCAATGCCTACACTAAATCTTTTATTTTCTAGCTTAATATTGTAGGTAGCTGAAATATCCAGTACATTTAATAAGTGTTGGTTGGCATTGTTTACAGAGCTTATCCTATCGGCTCTGTTAGATTCAGGGGTATATTTAAAAATATACTTTTCATTAAGCATTATATAACTGGACAAACCTGCGTTTATGGTAATATTTCTTTTAGCATTATCTGTAACCGAGTAGGAAGCTCTTAGCGGAATCTCGAGCACTTTACAAGCAGCTTTAATGTTTGATATGATGTTTTGTGTATTGGGATTGTTAAAGGTATAATCAAAGCTTCTGGCATCATAATTTTTAGAACCATAGACTAAACCCGTTTGAACAGCCAATTTTTTGGTTAACTGAACACCGATGCTTAAGCCTGCAAAAACCCCGGATTTCCCGCCAATCATCGTACTGGTCGAACTAAAATCTGGCCCTGCGGTAAAGGCCAAAGTAAGGGGTAGCTTTAACTGGTTTTTTATAGGTGTTTCTTCGTTTTGACTTGTTTTTTCTTGAGGCGCTGTGACTATACTTGCAGAATGTTGCGTGGTATCTAAAACTAAGCTGGTCGAGGACTGGGTTACATTAGGTATAATCTGATTGTTATTAACTATTATGTTCTGTATGGTATAATCTTCACCGATTGCTGTGTTAGCGCTTGGTTTAGTTTGAGTAGGAATAGAATAGTTGATAATATTGTTTTCTAATTGGTTTGATTTTTTTGAAGTATAGAGCCTATTTGTATGATCTGAATCTGATTTAGGTGGCAAAACAGGAGATTGACCAATACTATTAAGGTTAGTGTAATTGTTATGCTTAGAAGATTGGATTTTGTTTTTGGCAATATCAGACATTTCCGGCGATTTGCTGTTTCGGTAATACACTGCAATTCCAAAAGAAATAAAAAGAAGGATGACACTGGCATATCGAAAGAAAATACCCCGATCTCTTTTGCGTAGCTTTCTCTCCATCTTCAGCCATGATTCTTCCTCAAAATCGGGAAACTGGTCATTTATTCTCGATCTGAAGATTCTATCAAAGTCTTTGTCATCCAGTTCTTTCATTTTTTAGTTTATTTTTTGTTGTGCTGTGGGTAAAGTATCGGCTATCATTTTTTTGAGGTGCTCCCTGGCCTTAAATAAATTGGATTTTGATGTGCCAACTGATATAGATAGCATAGATGAAATTTCTTCATGAGAATAGCCGTCAATGGCAAAAAGATTGAAGACCGTTCTGTAGGCATATGATAATTGTTGCACTAATTTTATGAGATCGGCATAGTTTAAGTGCGAAAGAATATTGTCTGTTTCCAACAAGTCATGGTTAGGGTTAAGCTCTTCCATTCTTATTTTTTTTATTTGTTTTCTATAATGGTCTACAGATGTGTTTATCATTATTGTGCTAATCCAGGCATTAAAAGATTTGCCGGTATCGTAATGTTTAATGTTGATGAAAACTTTCATAAAACCATCGTTAACCAACTCAATTGCTTCATCCTTGTTTTTTGCATACCGCAAACAAATGCGTATGGCATAACCATAATAGAGCTTGTAGAGATCTTTTTGAGATCTTCTATTACCTCTTATACAGCCATTAATTATTTCGGGTGTAAGCAAAATTTTAAATTATTTTTTGATAACGATTACGTTGTTTTTTCGATTAAGGTTGCCTGGTCTTGAAAAAAAATAAAATGAAAAATATGATATAAATAAAAATCGCCAATAGTTGGCTCTAAATCAACTATTGGCGATTAAAAATTAAGCGTGCTGGGGCAAGATATAGTTGTCACTCTTATTTTGTAAACAACATTTCTGCAGTAAGCAGGAGAAAACTGTTGGCTTTGCGTTTAGACTTGCAGATTTAGCTACAAACAACTTAACAATTCGGCTATTAAAATTACCTCCAATCTTTATACTGATTAATTAAACCATTGGTAGAAGAATCATGCGAGGTTACAAGCGAATTATCTTTCAGCTCAGGCTGTATTTTCTGTGCCAGTTGTTTACCCAGTTCCACACCCCATTGGTCGAAACTGAAAATATTCCAGATAATGCCCTGTACAAATATTTTGTGCTCATATAAAGCAATCAGACTGCCCAAACTATGAGGGGTAATTTTCTTTAATAAGATAGAATTGGTTGGTCGGTTTCCTTCAAAAACTTTAAAAGGAACCAAACGTTCTGTTTCTTCATCTGTATGTCCGGCTTTTTTAAGCTCTTTACGTACTTCTTTTTCACTCTTGCCATTCATTAAAGCTTCGGTCTGCGCAAAAAAGTTAGAAAGCAAAATGCGATGATGATCGCCCACAGGATTTAAAGTTTGTGCCGGAGCAATAAAATCGGCAGGGATGATACGAGTACCTTGATGTATCAGTTGATAAAAAGCGTGCTGGCCATTGGTGCCGGGTTCTCCCCAAATTACCGGTCCGGTTTCATAATAAACTACCTCGCCGTTACGATCAACATGTTTGCCATTGCTTTCCATATCACCTTGCTGAAAATAGGCTGCAAAGCGATGTAGGTATTGGTCATAAGGCAATATAGCATGCGTCTCGGCATTAAAGAAATTGATATACCAAACACCGCAGAGTGCCATTAGAACAGGAATATTCTCTTCAAAAGGTGTGGTTTTAAAATGCTGATCTGTGGCGTGTGCGCCTGCCAGTAATTGTTTAAAATGATCAAAGCCAATGCTTAGCGCAATAGATAAACCTATGGCGCTCCATAAAGAGTAGCGTCCGCCCACCCAATCCCAAAACTCGAACATATTCTCAATATCGATACCAAAAGCGGCGACAGCTTTTTCATTAGTGCTCAGGGCTGCAAAATGTTTGGCAATATCTGCCTCTTTTGCACCATTTTCCAAGAACCAATTGCGTGCGCTATGGGCATTGGTCATGGTTTCCTGAGTGGTAAATGTTTTACTGGCTACCAAAAATAAAGTTGTTTCAGGATTTAAGCTTTTTAAGGTTTCAACCAGTTGGGTACCATCTACATTAGAGATAAAATGTATATTTAAATGATTTTTATAATGCTTTAAAGCTTCTGTAACCATTACAGGTCCTAAGTCAGATCCACCTATGCCAATGTTTACCACATCGGTAATTGCTTTACCGGTATAACCTTTCCAGATTCCTGAAATAATTGTATGGCAAAACTTTTCCATTTTTGCCAGTACGGCATTTACTTCAGGCATTACATCTTTACCGTCAACATATATGGGTGTATTGGTTGTATTTCTTAAAGCAATATGCAAAACAGACCTGTTTTCTGTTTCGTTAATTTTTTCTCCCTCATACATGGCTTTTATCGCGGCATCTAATTTGCACTCACGAGCAAGCTGTATAAGCAAAGCTATAGTTTCGGCATTGACCAGATTTTTAGAATAATCAAATAAGATATCCTCAAATGTGATTGAAAATTTACTGAATCTGTCCGGATCATTCTCAAAAAGGCTTTTGATGGTGTGATCATGGGTTAAGGTCAGAAAATGACTGGTTAGATACTTATAGGCCTGTGTTTTGGTAAAATTAACTTTAGGTAGCATAAGACTTTAGATTTGCTTTAAACAAAAATACAATTTACCATCTTACAAACAATTATAAACCACTATTGGTTTATTGTTTGGTATAATTAAAATAAGGGTTTAATTTTTTAAAATTAATTAAAAGTATGTTTGAAAATCTGGAACAATTGGTTAGAGATAATGCTCAGGAGCTGGTAGTTAACAATAATGCCGTACCTGATGAAAAAAATGAAGCCGTAATTAAAGCAGCTTCGGGCTCAATTATCGATAGTTTGCAAAGCCAGTTAAGCGGAGGTAATATTTCAGAAATGATACAATCGCTTAGTCAGGGAGGGGCAAGTTCAGTAGTGCAAAATGCTACATCAAATTTTACGGATAAGTTAGGCGCTCTGGGTATCAATAGTGATACCGCAAAGAATATAGGCGCTTCCTTAATTCCTATGATCGTATCTAAATTTTTTAGCGGTGCTGCCAGTTCAAATGGCGGAGGCTTTAATTTTCAGGATATATTAGGTAAAGTAGCAGGTGGGGCAGATGGAAAATTTGATATGAACGATGTACTGGGAATGTTTGGGAAGAAAGATGACAATTCTGGCGAACAGCAGGGTGGTGGCTTAATGGACAAGCTGAAAGACATTTTTTAAAAAAAGAAAGGCTGCCCGATCCGGGCAGCCTTCTCCATTAACACATTAACTAAAACCTATACGAAAGCGCTGCAGCATAGTTTCTTGGATCGATCTGATTGATGTACCCACCTCTGAAATAAGAATTAAGACCTACTTCATCGGTCAAATTGTTTAAGAACAGTTTAACATCAAAACGCTTCATTTTATAACCTAATTGAGCATTTAAAGTAGAATAAGCTGGCATATCAAAAGGTGCTGTACCTCCGTAATTACCATGCCCGTCTGGCGTTAAACTAAATTCATTTACCGGGCGTTTGCCTACATAATAGAAACCAGCACTTAAGCTCAGATTTTTTAAATTCCCTTCATTGAATACATATTGGATCCATGCGTTTCCGGTATGTTTTGGTGCATTCATCGGTGCTGATCCATTTACATATGAGGGTGAATTTTTATAACGGGCATCTAAGTAAGCATAACCCAGCATCACTGTTAAATTTTCTAATACACGTCCGTTCAGCTCTGCTTCTATACCATCGCGTACAAGATCACCTGCTTTAAAATAATAACCTGTAGTTTGATTGGTTCCCGGTACATATTCGGTATTAGATAAGTTTGAGGTATAAATATGGAAATAAGTAAGGTTAAATCTTAAACGGTTATTGAGCCAGTCTGATTTAATCCCGCCTTCAAACTGTTGCGTAGCAGAAGGGCCAATTTTTTCGCCATTGCTCATTAAATTGGCTTCAGAACGTAAACTTGTAGAGTTAGTATAAGAAGCAAAAACATTAAAGTTTTCTTTAGGCGTTATAATTACACCTGCGCTTGGATTCCATGCCGAGCCTGTTTTCTGTCCGTTTGAGGTATAATCTGGCGTAATGATCTGCGAATATCTTAAGCCTATAACTGCTTTAAGGTATTTGTTAAACTCTATTACATCCTGAAACATAGCACCAAAAGCATTGTAATTGGCAGCTACCGGGTTTTGCGCTACAAAACCTATGCTTTTACCCGTTCTTATAAGGTCTGATTTATCTTTATATACCACAGATTTAAGATCATTAGTGTAATTTCCAAATACATTGATGGTATCGATAACGCTTGTATTGGCTAGAGTTACGCCATTTGCAAGTGCTTTTAGGGTACCTGTATAACTGGTGGTATTGGCATCAGCTATACGGTAATCTATACCCGTTTGTATAGTGTGTTTGATCTGTCCGGTATATAACTGCTGCCCGATCAGGTCTAACTGTAAGGTGGTGTTCTTGTCTTTTCTGGCACTCCTAGACATGGATCTTGAGAACATGTCGTAATCGGTGTATTTGCTCAAAAGAGAAACAGAAGTAGAAAGATTATCTACCATATAGTTAGAAGTTGCGAAGGCAGCACGTAACTTAAAGTTATTATCCAGCTGATGATCTACTCTTGCCATAAAACTATTCATTTTGGTATTGGTATTGTCAGAGCTGAAACCTAAGAACTTATCATTGGGTAATACATAGAGTGCGTTAACACCTTGCGATGGATTAAGATTAACAGCCGAAGTAACTGGTGTACGGTCTTCATTAAAATAATCGCCTTCAATAGTAATCAAGGTTTTTTCAGAAGCTCTCCAGGCCAATGAAGGGTTAAAATACACGCGATTGCTGCTTAAACCTTTGCGGTAACTGTCGGCACGCTCATAAGCGCCGTTTAAACGGATAGCTACGGTATTGTCGATATTCAGGTTAGATTGTATGTCAAAAGTAGGGCGAAATTGTCCCCAGCTTCCGGCACGTATGCCTACCTGACCAGCATTGATAAAGTCTGGTGTTTTGGTAGCTACATTGATCACACCACCAGCGTTACCAAGATCTGTAATTACACCCTGTGTAATGGCGGCAGAACCTTTGATCATTTGTATAGATTCAACACCTTGCATATCTACCACGCCCGAAGCGGTTTGAAATTGCGAATCCATGCGTACCCCGTTCTTAAGTACTGGAACACCCCTAAAGCCACGAGTTGACATCGATTCTTTTACCCCACCGTAGCTGCCAAAAAGTGTAACGCCCGGAATATTTCTTACAGCATCTGTAAGTGTTAATGCCCCCTGCTCTTCAATTACCTTATTAGAAATCACAGAAATACTCTGTATCTGATCTGAGGGTTTTAAAGGTAAACGGGTAATTGATTCCAAACCTTTGGGCTGAGCATTTCTTTTGCCAAAAACCTCTACCGAGTTCAGGTCTGATTCTTTAGAACGAAGGTTTACAAACACCTTTCTGGTATTTGCGCTAACATTAACCACAACCTGTTCGCTAATAAAGCCAATACTTGATACAATAAGGGTCTGGCGGCCATAATTTACTCCGCTTAAGCTAAACTCACCATTGGCGTTGGTTGAGGTGGCCATATTGTGATGCGCTAGGTTAACCGTTGCACCGGCCACAGGTTTTCCATCAAGATCTTTAACCAAACCTTCGATATTGGATTGCTGTTGCGCAGAAGCAGTTAAAGCGCACATCAAAGAAAATATAAACAGTAATTTTTTAAACATGATGTTATTTTTGTTTAGATTAAATAAAAATAAGACTAGATTTGCGACAAAAGTATAACGTTTATATGTAGCATTGGTAACGCATGCGGACGAAAAAATTACGAAATCGGTCTTTTTTGATAAATGGGATAAGAATGGATACAGATCTGGTTAAAAGCAAGACAAAACAAAAGAATACTTACAGTACAGGCCCATATCACTTATGGGTTAACTATGAAGTATTGCATGCAAATTACCGGATTGATGAGGTTATTCAGGTAACTGAAAAAGAATGCTGTTTTATCATTAACCTAACTGTAAGTCGTATTTCCCTACTTTTTAATGATACCGAAAGAGAAGAAAGATTAGGTTTTCTGGAAGCCTATTGTGCAGGCAAACCTTCGGAGATACAAATTAAGGCACATCACGAAAATGTATCTGTGCTTGTGATTAAACTGAATAAGGAAATTTTCAAGATGAACCAAGACTTAACACATCAATTTTCTTTTAATGGTTTAATGAAACAGCTTTCAAAGCAGACTAAATTTATCCTGACAGATTTTATCAACTATTACCAGAGCAATACCTGCTTTAAGGAAAAACTCCTTTATTTAAAAAGCGAAGAATTTATCTACCATCTTTTTAATGAAACACTGCTTAGGCTAAATAACCAGGAACCAAAGCAAAGTAGTATAGCAGAAAAAATGGAAGAAGTAAGATTATTATTAGAAAATAACCTGGCACATCCTTTTACCCTAAAAGAACTGGCGCAATGTATAAACAGCAATCCAACTTATCTGAAAGTATATTTTAAACAGATCTATGGCACATCAGTAATCAGTTATTTTTTTAAACTGAGAATGAATAAGGCCAAAGAAATGTTGCACAACTCTGATTGTAGCTTAGCAGAAATAGCCGCTAAAGTAGGCTTTAAATATGCCACGCATTTCTCCACAGCGTATAAATCTTATTATGGCATTAATCCGCATAAAGTGCGTAGAAGTTTAGTGGTATTCTAGCTGATATTATTTTTATTTAGAATAATTAAAAATAATAAATATATATTTGCCCACACTAAAAGATACAACCATGAAGAAAATATTATTTGCATTATTGATCGGATCCGTGTTAATGGTTTCGTGTAAAGAAAAGAAACAAGGCAAAGGTCTTGATTACAACCAGATCAAAAGTGAGCTCACTTTAACTGCCGAACAATCAAAACGATTTGATGAAGTTGCTGATAAGTATAAAAAGCTATCAGCTGAGGCCAGAACTGCAAGCGGAGGAGAAGGCGCACAGTTTGACAGAATAGGTTTTTTAACTAAGCTAGAGGCATTGCGTAAGCAGCAAAGCGAAGAAATGTCGGCATTCTTAAGTGCCGAGGATCTGATCAAATTCAATACTTATGTAGATAAGAATTCACGAAAAAGACCTCGTTATACAGATGAACTGTTAGCACAGCTTAAAACAGAATTGGCTTTAAACGATCAGCAGTACCAGGCTTTGGAAGCGGTAAACAATGCTTTTGAAAAATCTTTCTCAGATGCACACGATGTTTACCATGGCAACAATGGACTGGCAAGAGAATACTGGTTTAAATACGATGATCAGCGTAAAGAAGCATTAAAAAAAGTACTTAGCGATGAACAGTTTGCCAAATACCAAGAAATTGTAAAAGCGGTAACACCACCGTTTGAGGATAAAAAATAAAATTGATCATAGCCCATTGAGTAGAAATAGAAATGAAGAAATTGTTCAGGTCGTTATTACGGCGTAAACGCAAAAACGAATCATTCTTTAAATACGCAATGGGCATTTTGCATTTATGGCTGGGCCTGCTATCGGGTATAGTTGTAATGCTGGTATGCTTTACCGGATGCATTTATGCTTTTAAAAATCAGTTTTTTGATCTGTACAATCGAGATAAAGTTTTTGTACATGCAGAGACTGGAACTCCCAAAATTTCTCTCGATCAAATAAATAATCGCCTCAAAACTGAAGAAAAAGTGTTGAGGTCTGTTATCATTCCTGAAAGCAGAAAGAGAAGCTACATTGTTGCTTACAGCAATGTCAATAACAAACAACAAGTCCGTACAATTTATATCCATCCTTATAATGGTAAAGAACTTGGCACTGCAAGCCATAGTTTTAATACTTTTTTTGAAACCGTTCTGGAGTTGCACAGAAACCTATTACTTGGCGATGCAGGCAGGCAAATAGTAGGTGCTGCGGTATTGATGTTTGTCTTTTTACTGTTCTCAGGCTTGGTATTATGGTGGCCAAAAAAATGGAAGCAGCTTAAGCAAGCATTGACCGTAAAATGGAAAGCCAGATTTTACCGGGTTAATTACGATTTGCACAATACATTAGGTTTTTACAGTACCATTTTTCTGTTATTTATAGCCTTAACGGGCTTGTATGTTACCTATCCCTGGGTAAAAAACAGTTTAATTGTAAGTTTAGGAGGTCAATCTATTGGTAACGCGAATGGTGCTGCAAGCAAGGCAGATGAAACTGCTTTTAATGACATTCTAAAAGATATGCTGGATCGGCAAAATGAAATCCATACCTTAAAGGATGTAAGGCCGGTGTCTTTGGATCAAATTATAAATCTTACGCAAGAAAAGCTCCCACATGAAGGTACACTGTCATTACAATTGCCCGATGATAAAAATCCGAGGTATGTGGTGCAGAAGAACAACAGCCAAAACTGGCTAGGAGCTTTATTGCCAGATGAAATATCTTTTGATAAAGAAGGCAACTTTAAAACCTTACATCTTTTTACGCAAAAACCTTTGAACAAACAATTTACTGAACTGGCTAAACCCCTCCATACCGGCGAGATTTTTGGATTAAAAGGTATCATTTTCTATTTTATTGTATGCCTAATTGGTTGTTCGCTACCTCTTACGGGTTTCATTATCTGGTATAAAAAAGCCGTATAATTGCCTTAATAGGCATCATTTCAACTAAATACGCAACTAATTGCCATATTGACTTATATTTGTAGCTATGACTAAAGAACAGTTACAAGATTTAAGAGATAGACTGGCTTCTCTGAGGAGGCATCTTTGACGTTGATGAATTACTTTATCAGATCAGCGAAGAAGAAAAAATAACACTTGATCCCAATTTCTGGGATAATCCTAAACGTGCCGAGCAAATATTAGCAGAAATTGCCCTGAAGAAAAAATGGACTACCGGATATGCTGAAGCAAATAATGCTATAGAAGATACAGCCGTGTTGTATGATTTTATGCAAAGTGGCGATGCTTCTGAAGAAGAAGTAGAGGAACAATATAAAATTGCTTTAGCTGTTACTGAAGAGCTTGAGCTTAAAAATATGCTCAATAGCAAAGAAGATCAGCTCAATGCTGTTTTGCAGATTACGGCAGGCGCTGGCGGTACCGAAAGTTGCGATTGGGCAAGCATGCTTATGCGCATGTACATCATGTGGGCAGAAAAAAACGGATATAAAGTTTCAGAGCAGGATTACCAGGAAGGAGATGTAGCCGGCGTAAAAACAGTTACTTTAGAAATTAGCGGCGAGTTTGCTTATGGTTATTTAAAGGGCGAAAATGGTGTGCATCGTTTGGTACGTATCTCGCCTTTTGATTCAAATGCCCGTCGTCATACCTCTTTTGCTTCGGTTTATGTTTATCCCTTGGTTGATGATACGATAGAAATAGAAGTAAACCCTTCGGATATTGAATTTGAAACCTTCAGATCGGGTGGTGCAGGTGGTCAAAATGTAAACAAAGTAGAAACAGCAGTGCGTTTATACCATAAACCTTCGGGTATCATTATTAAAAACCAGGAATCGAGATCGCAATTACAAAATAAAGAAAATGCTATACGCTTGTTGAAATCTCAATTATATGAAATAGAGATGCGTAAACGCATGGAAGCTACTGCGGCCATAGAAGGCAGCAAGAAAAAAATAGAATGGGGTTCGCAGATCAGAAGTTATGTGCTTGATGACAGAAGGGTAAAAGACCATAGAACCAATTACCAGACTTCTAATCCTGATGCCGTATTGAACGGCGAAATAAACGAATTTCTCAAAGCATACTTAATGGAATTTTAACGGTAACAGGCCATGAAAAAAATTGCACTATTGATTTTATTTTCAGTTATGATAGGCGTAAAAGCGCAACAAAGATTACCCTTGTATGGCGCAGCGGTGCCTGGAGCAAGACCTGTTCCCGCCAATTATACGGAAGAAACGCTTACCGATAATAATGGAGTATTGAAATTAAGCAGGGTGAGTAAGCCTGAATTAGTGGTGTATCAGCCAGCTAAGGCTAATGGTACAGCCGTAATCATTTGCCCGGGTGGAGGTTATGGTTTTCTTTCCATAGAAAAAGAAGGTTATGCCGTTGCAAAGAAATTGAATGAATTGGGTATAACAGCTTTTGTCTTAAAGTACCGTTTGCCTAATAGTGCCATTATGCAGGATAAAACCGCCGGGCCTTTGCAAGATGCTTTGCAGGCCATGTACCTGGTTAGAAAAAATGCAACAATTTGGGGTGTTAATCCTGAAAAAATAGGGGTTATAGGTTTTTCTGCCGGAGGTCATCTTGCAGCTAACCTGAGCGTTCATTACCGTGATGCTAAAATTGAAAACAGTGGAAACATTAGCTTAAGACCAGATTTTACCATACTGATCTATCCTTTGATCAGTTTTGTATTACCTACACATGCAGGGTCGCTGAATAATTTACTGGGTGAAGAACCGGCCTTAGAACAAAAGCGATATTTTTCTGCCGAATTGCAGGTTACAGAACAAACCCCACCTACATTTTTGGTGCATGCCAATAATGATGCTACGGTTCCGGTAAAAAACAGTATAGCTTACAATGAAGCGTTAACCAAAAAAGGTGTACCATCAGAAATGCATATTTACGCTACCGGAGGTCATGGATTTGGTTTAGGTAATAAAAATTTACCAGATAACTGGTTTGAGCGGCTTACCAACTGGCTAAAAATAAACAAGCTGATTTAGTACTGCTCATTCTAATTTACGGCTAAGCCCAATAATATGATTAACGTAATGTTAATGCTATGTAAAAATGGTGCTGTAAATCCGGTTTTCGTGCTAATTTTTAGCAAATTGCAAGTTATTATTTCAATAGCTTAAGGATATGGGCAAAAGGATTTTGGTTTGGTTTAGAAACGACCTTCGTTTGCATGATAACGAAATGTTAACAGAAGCAATTGCGAAGTCGGATGAGATTTTACCGGTTTATTTTTTTGACCCACGCCACTTTGAAAAAACAGCTTATTTTACCAGCAAAACAGGTTTACTCAGAACCAGGTTTTTGGTAGAGAGTGTTACTTCTTTAAGAGATTCCTTTAAAAAACTAAATGGCAATATTTTGGTGCTTACAGGTAAACCCGAAGAGTTGTTGCCTGAGCTAGCTTTGAGATATGACATTGCAGAAGTGTACCACCATCGCGAGGTTGCCAGCGAAGAAACCCTGCTGAGCTCTAAAGTAGAAGACCTTTTATGGAAGCAGAAACTTAACCTAAAGCATTTTATAGGCCACACGCTTTACAACAAAGAAGATCTTCCATTTCCGGTTAAAGATATTCCTGATGTATTTACGCAGTTCAAGAAAAAAACAGAACGAGATGCAGTTGTAAAACCTTGCTTTCTTACACCGCAAAGCATTCAATTTGTAGAGGTGGCCGATTGGGGTCAAATTCCGGAGGCCGAAGAACTTTTACCATTAGCAGATTTTTCGCTACTTGCAAAAGGTAACGATTTTAAAGGCGGCGAGCAAGAGGGACTAACTCATCTTTACAATTATCTACATACCAGCGAAAATTTAGAATTGACTGCCGCTATGGCAAAAAAAGTAGATGTAATTTCTACGCTATCGCCCTGGCTTTCTTTAGGCTGTTTATCGCCAAGAGAAGTTTACTGGAAAATTAAAGAGGCAGAACGTATCCACGGATCAAAACCTTTTTACAGTCAGATTGTATTAGGTTTACTGTGGAGAGATTATTATCGCTTTATGTTCAAAAAGTATGGAAATGCTTTTTTTAGAACCGGAGGTTTCGGTAAAGAAGAAGTTGATACGCCACCGGTACAGGTTAACGATAGTATAGCTCTACAGAACTGGAAAGAAGGCAAAACAGATCAGCCTTTGGTGAATGAATACATGCAAGAGCTTAAAAATACAGGTTTTATCAGCAACCAGGGCCGACAGCTTGTAGCCACTTATCTTATCCATGAACTTAACGTATTATGGATATTGGGCGCCTGGTATTTTGAAGAGGTATTGGTTGATTATTGCCCGGCCAGCAATTGGGGCAATTGGGCCAGCATTGCCGGAGTAGGGAATGATGCAAAATTGAACGGGAACTTTGACTTCGAAAAACAGCTGAAAAATCTTGTGCCTAAACGCACTTTTTCTTTACTTGCAGACTCGTAATTAGAGCATAAAAGTATAAGTTTTCTTACATATTGAATAAATGTTAAGTTTCTTGTCTTTTGTAAAGGTAAAATTCTAATTTTGCATTACTTGTAGTAACAGAATATAAAAAAATAAATGGATAGTTTGTCTTATCTCAATGGCACAAATGCCGAGTATGTAGAAGCATTATATCAAAGCTATCAGCAAGATCCTAATTCAGTAGATTTTGGCTGGCAAAAATTTTTTGAAGGCTTTGATTTTGGACGTGGTGCAGATGCTGGAAATATTGCCAGCGAAGCACCGGAGCACTTTTTAAAAGAAATTAACGTATTAAACTTAATTAACGGCTATCGTCAGAGAGGGCATTTATTCACAAAGACCAATCCAGTAAGAGAAAGACGTAAGCACTTACCAACTCTAGCTATAGAGAATTTTGGTTTGGCAGAAAATGATCTGGAAACTGTTTTTAACTCAAGCGTAGAGTTAGGCATAGGTCCGGCCAAATTGAAAGATATTGTTGCCTTTTTAGAGCAAACCTACTGTGGCCCAATTGGTGTAGAGTACAAATATTTACGTACACCAGAAGTGTTGTCATGGCTTGAGCAAAAAATGGAAGCTGATCGCAACGCACCTAAATTATCTTTAGACGAAAAGAAAAGAGTTTTAAAGAAATTAAATGAGGCTGTTGTTTTTGAAAGCTTTTTAGGGACTAAATTCTTAGGACAAAAGCGTTTCTCTTTAGAAGGAGCAGAAGCTTTAATTCCAGCTTTAGATTCTGTTATTGAAAAAGGAGCCGATTTAGGTATCGAAGAATTTGTATTGGGTATGGCGCACAGAGGAAGATTAAATGTGTTGGCCAATATCATGCAAAAAAGCTATAAAGATATTTTTGCCGAGTTTGAGGGGAAAAGCTATAACCCTGAAACACCTTTTGGCGGCGACGTAAAATACCACTTGGGATATTCTACAGATGTAACTACCGATAAAGGTAAAAATGTACATTTAAGTTTATGTCCAAATCCTTCTCACTTAGAAACTGTAAACGGTGTGGTAGAGGGGATGTCGCGTTCTAAAATAGATTTTAAATATGGAGGCGATAACAGTCGTCTTGCTCCTATATTGATTCATGGTGACGCATCTGTTGCCGGTCAAGGTATCGTATATGAAGTGATTCAAATGGCAGGCTTAGACGGGTATAAAACCGGAGGTACGATCCATTTGGTAATCAATAACCAGATTGGTTTTACCACCAACTATAAAGATGCCCGTTCAAGTACTTACTGTACAGATATTGCCAAGGTTACACTTTCACCTGTTTTCCACGTAAACGGAGATGATGTTGAAGCTTTGGTGTATGCCATTAATTTAGCAATGGAATACCGTCAGAAATACAGGAATGATGTATTCATTGATATTTTATGCTACCGTCGTTATGGCCACAATGAGTCTGATGAACCAAAATTCACGCAGCCCTTATTATACAAAGCCATAGAAAAACATCCAAACCCTTTAAAAATCTATGTAGAGCAATTGATCAAAGAAGGAAAATTAGATGCAGATGGGGCCAAGAATTTAGAGAAAGAATTTAAAGCACACTTGCAAAAATGTTTGGATGAAGCTAAGGAATATTCAGCCAGTTTAAGCGACGTTAAATTTGGTGGCGCCTGGGCAGATATGAGATTGGCTACAGCTAAAGATTTTGATCAATCGCCAGATACTTCAGTTAAGAAAACCACCTTACTTGAAATAGCTAAACGTATTGCTACACTTCCAAGTAACAAGAAGTTCTTTAGAAAAATTGAAAAGTTATTTGAAGAACGTCTTAAAATGGCTACTTCTACCCATGTTTTTGATTGGGCAATGGGCGAGCAATTGGCATACGGCACCTTACTTTCAGAAGGTAAACGTGTACGCGTTAGCGGTCAGGATGTAAAACGTGGTACTTTCTCGCACCGTCATGCGGTATTAACGTTAGAAGACTCAGAAGAAGAATACACACCGTTAAACCATATCTCAGATCAACAGGCACCTTTTGATATTTACAATTCGCACTTGTCTGAGTATGGCGTATTAGGTTTTGAATATGGTTATGCTATGGCTAACCCTAATGCACTAACTATTTGGGAAGCACAGTTTGGCGATTTCTTTAACGGAGCACAGATTGTGGTAGATCAGTATGTAGCCAGCGCCGAAACCAAATGGCAAAGAGAAAACGGTTTGGTAATGTTGTTACCTCATGGTTATGAAGGACAGGGGCCTGAGCACTCATCAGCACGTATAGAGCGCTTTATGGAACTTTGTGCAGATTACAATATGCAGATTACCAACTGTACAACACCTGCAAACTTTTTCCATGCTTTACGCCGTCAGTTTAAACGCGATTTCCGTAAGCCTTTGGTGGTATTTAGTCCTAAGAGCTTATTGCGTCACCCACTTTGTGTAAGTCCGCTTGATGAGTTTACCAGCGGCGGTTTTAGAGAAGTGATCGATGATGTAAATGTTAAAACGGCAAAAGTAAAACGCGTGGTTTTCTGTTCTGGTAAAATCTATTATGACTTACTTGAAGCACAAAAAAATAACAAGAATGAAGAAGTGGCTTTAGTAAGAGTTGAACAGTTATATCCAACTCCGGTTGCACAAATGGAAGCTGTATATAAAAAATACACCAATGCAGAAGATGTGGTTTGGGTGCAGGAAGAACCAGAGAACATGGGCGCATGGCCTTATTTGCTACGCAGATTAAGAAAAACAGCCCTGTCTGGTATCGATGTAATTTCAAGAAAAGAAAGCAGCAGTACGGCAACAGGTTATGCTAAACAGCATGCTACACAGCAGGCTTACATCATTTCAACAACTTTTGAAATTCCTGTAAACAGCGACATTAAAAAAACAGTAGCAAAAGCAACTAAAAAAACAGTAAATATAGATTAGTATAATTAGTTAGGATTTGTTTCCGGGTTAATAGATTATACGCGAACAAAACATACTTTAAAATTATGAGTTTAGAAATAAAAGTTCCGGCGGTAGGAGAATCAATTACCGAGGTAGTATTATCAAGATGGGTTAAAAATGATGGCGATTTTGTTGAAATGGACGAAATCATTGCCGAATTAGAATCTGATAAGGCTACATTTGAATTAACTGCAGAAAAAGCAGGAACTTTAAAAATTGTTGCTCAGGAAGGTGATACATTAGAAATAGGTGCAGTAGTTTGTACTATAGAAGAAGGTGGAGCAGCTCCGGCAGCTAAAGAAACAGCAGCAGAAAAACCGGCAGAAGTTAAAGCTGAAGCTTCGGCTCAAGCTCCTGTTGCCGAAAAATCGGCAGAGAACTATGCTACAGGTACACCATCACCGGCAGCAGCTAAAATATTGGCCGAAAAAGGAGTGGATACAGGTAGTGTAAAAGGTACTGGTGTTGATGGCCGTATTACTAAAGCTGATGCCATGAAAGCAGAAGCAGGTAAAGCTCCGGCTAAAGCAGAGGCGTCTAAGGCAGCACAATCGGTATCAGCAATGACGGGTTCTCGCGATGAGCGCAGAGAAAAAATGTCGCCTTTAAGAAAAACAGTTGCTAAACGTTTGGTTGCTGTTAAAGCCGAAACAGCAATGTTAACTACTTTTAATGAGGTTAACATGAAACCAATTATGGATCTTCGTTCTAAGTACAAAGATCAGTTCAAAGAAAAATATGGTGTTGGTTTAGGCTTTATGAGTTTCTTTACCAAAGCTGTAACAGAAGCGTTAAAAGATTTCCCTGCGGTTAATGCACGTATAGAAGGAGAAGAAATTGTTTACAACAATTTTGCAGATGTTTCTATTGCTGTATCTGCACCAAAAGGATTGGTGGTTCCGGTAATCAGAAATGCAGAAAGCAAATCTTTAGCTGAGTTGGAAAAATCAGTTTTAGAACTGGCTTTAAAAGCACGCGAAAATAAATTGACCATTGAAGAGATGACAGGCGGAACATTTACCATTACTAATGGTGGTGTATTTGGTTCAATGATGTCAACCCCGATCATTAACTCACCACAATCAGCTATTTTAGGTATGCATAATATTGTAGAGCGTCCGGTGGCAGAAAAAGGAGAGGTGGTAATCAGACCAATGATGTACATCGCTTTATCATATGATCACAGAATTATTGATGGACGTGAGTCTGTTGGCTTCCTGGTTAGAGTTAAACAATTATTAGAAGATCCGGCCAGATTATTATTGGGCGTATAAAATAATTTTATTTTTTCTTAAGGAAAGAAAGGTTGTCTTAGAAAATCCAATGGATTTAAGACAACCTTTTTCATAACCGGTTATTGATGAAGAAACTTTTACTTTTCTTAATACTTTCTCTAGTTACCCTATGTGGTTTTGCACAAACCGTTAACCAGCATGCAGGTTGGCTAATGTTTTTAAATAGTACTAAAATAAACGATAAATGGTCATTGCACTTTGATTTTCAGATGCAATCGGCCGATAACTGGGAATACGTGAGGCGTATTTTGGTAAGGCCAGGTATAACTTATTCTATCAATAAAAATCAAAGGGTAACGGCAGGATATTTATATAATCCAACTTACAGCAGAGTAATAGGAGCATCTAATAGCACATTAACTGAAAATACCATTTGGGAACAATATCTCATTACCCACAAATTTCAAGCTGCGGCTGTTACACATAGATTCAGATTAGAACAGCGATTTATGGAGCGCTCTAATGCAGATGATTTTTTTATGCAGCGTTTCAGATACTTCTTTAGAGTACTGCAACCTTTAAGCAAAAACAAGGGTGCATTTAATCAAGGGATATATGCGGCCTTACAGGATGAAGTATTTTTTAACGTTCAGCATAAAGAGCAGGTAAACGGCCGGTTATTTGACCAGAACCGGGTTTTTCTGGCTTTAGGTTACCGTATTTCTCCTAAAGTAGATGTAGAGGCCGGTTATCTTAATCAGTATATAAAAGGTAGTTCAAATGTGACGTATAATCACGTAGCGCAACTAAGTATAAATACCCGTTTTTAAAACCCGGAAGTGTAAAAGTTTGCATAAAGTCATAAAAACTCATTTTTAGAAATAGGACGTCTCTATTTCGCAAATTTGCGCGATGAAAAGAACGTTCATGTTGTTAATGGTGCTGATTTTTGGCAGAAAAATCTATGCACAAGAAGCTCCTCAAAATAAAAAAATCGGTGAAAGCATTTTTAATAAAGAAAGCACAAGAGATTTTTCACGAAAAGGTAACTGGTACGTACATTGGGGATGGAATTTCTCATGGTATGATAAAAGTAACATCACCTTTAAAGGTCCGGGATATGATTTCACTTTAAAGAATGTAAGTGCTAAAGACAGGCCGTCTAAACTCGGTTTTGATTATATCAATCCCATGGAACTGACTACGCCGCAGTTTGATTTTAGGTTTGGTTATTTTATCAACGATACCTATAGCATTTCGTTAGGGTGGGATCATATGAAATATGTGATGAACATTCCCCAAAAAGTTGTGATAGATGGTTATATAAACCCTATGGTTTCTGATCCACAGATTGCTACCGGTAAATATGCTGGTGTTTACCATAATCAGGAAATTACCGTACAACCAGAAATGCTAACTTTTGAACATACCGATGGATTGAATTATGTAAGTGCAGAGTTGGAACGTTATGATGATATCTGGGTTGCCAGGAACAAAAAGCAGATGCTAACAATGGAAACAGGAGCCGGGTTGGGCTTTGTTATCCCTAGATCTGATGTGAAATTTTTTGATGTGGGCGAGAATAATTTCTGGAATTTTGCAGGCTATGGAATTTCAGTAAAGGCAGGGCTAAAATTTAATGTAACTAAAAAACTGTACTTCCAGAATGTAACCAAAGCAGGCTTTATAGATCTTGATAAGATTCATACTACAGGCCGTAACAGTATTGATGGAGCACAACAAACCATTCGTTTTCTGGAGAATTATACCGCTATCGGTTTTCAGTTTTAAGAAAGATTAAATCACAAAATAAAAAGAGGATGTCTAAAAAGTGAATCCCCGTCATCCTGAACTCGTTTCAGGATCTTAAAGATTCCGTATCAAGTACGGAATGACGTGAAGTTTTTAGACACCCTCTTTTAAATTGTAAAACTTATTAAAATCTATCAGGTGTTTGGTATCAATTATTGATATTAAACTTGTGTGTATTCAAAAATTAAATTCTTTTTACTTTACCACTGCCAAATGTTTTTTGTGTAACACTGGCATTCCCTTTATAGTTTACACTGCCTGAACCGCTAATTAAAGCATCAATGTTGCCATTTGTGGTTACATTTACATTACCCGAACCGCTGATAACAGCAGACAAATCGCCTACCTCAAAGCCGGATTTAGGTAAAGAACCCGATCCACTTAAAGTAACAGAAGCATCATCAGCTTTTCCGGTTACATTTAAAGTACCCGAACCACTTACTACAGCATTCAGTTTATTTACATTTACTTTTACATTCATGTTTCCAGAACCGCTCAATGTAGCATTTAAAGCATCTTCGTTAATAGTTCCATTAACTGTTATGCTACCATCGCCACTCATCACTAAGTTTCTGATCTTTTTAGCAGTTATATAAGCAACGATTTTCTTGCCTTGGTATTTTCTTGCCCAACTGGTCCAGCTGATCTGAGGTCTGATGATCAGAGTAGAACCTTTAATTTCACTCACCAGGGTTGATATGGCTTCCTGATCGCCCTCAAATCTTAGGCTTTCAGTATTGCCTAAGGTAATCACAACCTGTAAAGGTCCGCCAGAGGCAACGCCTTCAAAGTTTTTCACCTTTCTTTCATCACCCGAAGCATTCTGGGTAAATTTTGTATTGAAAGGCAATGCAGAAACAGAGTAGGAAGAAAAAGCCAGTCCTATAGCAATTGCCGATATCCATAGTGGTTTAAGAGACTTATGTATCATAATTCGGTTTTTTCTATAAGACGGTTTTCTAATCTAAAAGTTGCATGAATAAAAAAAATTATTCAGCCTTTTTAATATTAATGTAGAAATTCTGTTCGGCTTTAAAATTATCATTGTTAACAGACGGATCAACAGCAATAGATTTCCATTCGTTGGTTGGATATATTAAACTGTAGGTATCAGCTTTCAATGAAACCTTAACGGGCATATCAAAATCCTTCACATCGGTTACCCAGCGATAAGCTAATTTACCATCACTGATCTTGTATTCCAACGTAGGGATTTTGCTGTAACGCAAGTACTGATCAAATACTTTATCCAGTTTTAAACCACTTTTTTGGGCAATATAATCTTCAATCTGTTTGGTGGTTACAGTCTGGTGATAAAAAGTCGAACCTAATCCTCTTAGGATCTGTCTGAATTTTTCATCGTTATCAACAAGTTGTCTGATGGTATGAATAATATTAGATCCTTTGTTGTACATATCCTGAGAACCTTCCTGATTCACATTATAAGGACCGATAATAGGGGAACGGTTACCAATACCTCTTCTTAAGCCTATTACATATTCGTTTCCAGCTTTTTTACCCTGTGTATAATCTACAAATAGGGTTTCAGAATAATCGGTAAACCCTTCATGTACCCACATATCGGCAATGTCTTTAGAGGTAATATTATTGCCAAACCATTCGTGGCCAGATTCATGTACAATGATATAATCCCAGCTTAAGCCATGGCCGGTTCTGCTAAGGTCTCCACCTCTATAGCCTTTTTTGAACTCATTGCCATAAGCAACGGCACTTTGGTGCTCCATCCCTAAATGTGGTGCCTGTACCAGCTTATAGCCATCTTTATACCATGGATACGGGCCAAACCAGTACTCAAATGCTTTCAGCATGGTTTTTACATCAGCATCCCAATGCGGGCGTGCTTTTGCGCTATCTTCTTTAAGCGACCAGAAATCAAGGCTTAATTTCCCTTTCTCGCCATCATAAGTGTCTGTCCAATGTGCATATTTACCAATGTAAAAAGCAACGTTGTAATTGTTAATTGGGTTAGATACAAACCAGTTGGCTTGTTTATAGCCATCTTTTTGTGGTTTTATAGAACGTAAACGACCGTTGGCTATAATGTCAAGATCTTTAGGTGCACTAACGCTGATCAACATGCTGTCAACCTCATCACTTTGATGGTCTTTGTTAGGCCACCATACGCTTGCGCCTAAACCCTGGCAGGCAACAGATACAAAAGGATTGCCTGATTTGTCTTTTTCGAAAATAAAACCTCCATCCCATGGCGGATTTTTGGCCACTCGGGGTTTGCCGCTATAAAAAACCGTAAAATTGTCTTTGCTTCCTTTTTTTAGCGTAGAAGGGAAGGTTACAAAAACAGCATTGGCTTCGCGGGTAAAAGGAACGGATTTACCTTTATATTCTACTCTTTCTACTTTAAGGTTTTCAAAAAGATCGAATTGTAATTTATTAAAATCCTGTGTGGCTGTAAATGCAAATAGGTTAGAGCCGCTTACAGATTGGTTGTCTATATCGATTTTAACATCTAAGTGATAATAATTGATATCATAGCAGGTACGCAACGGAGTTAGCATGCCCCTTAAAGTATCTGCTTTTGTAAATTGCCTATTGCCCCTCAAAAGCTGGGCATTGGCCTGGAACGAAAGCATTAAGATGAAAGCTAATGCTATGGTTAAACAGGTTTTCTTCATTGTGTGTTATTAGTGTTTTAGGATTGGTAATACAATATATGAGGCGTTCTGATCGTCGTGATAGATTTTATGCGTCGCTTTTTGGAAATCAGATGGCTGTGCTTCATAGATATTCATGAATTTTTGCGGATTTCTGTCGGCCAGTGGGAACCATGAGTTTTGAATCTGGATCATTATTCTGTGTCCTTTTTTAAAGGTGTGGCCCACATCAGGTAAAGCATAGTTCACTTTGGTTGGCATATTAGGGGTAAAAGGTTCAGGATTTTCAAAACTGTTGCGATACTTGCCTCTTAAAATTTCGCCTCTTACCAGCATCTGGTAACCACCCATAATTAAATTCTTAGGATTTGGTTTAGGATTAGGTGAATTTTCAGGAAGAACATCAATCAGTTTTACAACATAATCCGCATCAGTACCCGTAGTTGCTACAATCAGATTGGCAATAACTGGCCCGGTAAGTGTAATATCTTCCTGTAAAACATCTGTTTGATACACCATTACATCAGGGCGTTGAGCTGCAAAACGTTGATCATCTATCATATACTCTCTTGAACGGTTTTCATAAATCCCTGCCTGGAAAGGAACCGGTTTTGCCGGATCGCTTACATATTCGTCAAAGCTGTTTTTGGCCGAAGGCTTTTCAAAAGAAAGTTTTCCGTTAGGCCATAAATAAAGGTTTCTGTTTTCTGCTTCTTTAGGTGGCCAGGTGTCAAATTTTTTCCATTGGTTACTGCCTGAAATAAATATATTGGCCTCTGCTGCATTGAAACTGCCTTCACCCTTTAAGTAAAATTTAAAGAAAGGTAGCTCTAAATTTTCCTGATAATACAAACTGGTTGGTGTGCCAAAATTAATGTCGCCAAAGCTGCTGCCTTCACCTCTTACCCAGCCACCATGAAACCATGGGCCAGCCACAAGGATATTGTTTGCACCAGGACTTTGTTTCTCAATGGTTTTATAAGTAGTAAAAGCGCCGTATGCATCTTCTGCATCAAAAAAGCCACCTACAGTCATTACAGCAGGTTTAACATTGGTTAAATGCCTGGTAATTTGTCTGGCTCGCCAGAAAGTATCCAGATTAGGATGTTTAAATAAATTGTTCCAAAATTTGATACTGTCTGCAAAGTATTTGTCTTTTAAGTTTTTTACCGAACCTGCCTGTAAATAAAACTGATAGCTATCTTTTACCGGGAACTTAAACGGTTTAGGTCCCTGGTCTGGTGTAATAGGTTTTGGTCTTGGAACGCCAAAAGAGCTCATAAATTTAAAGGCATCCATTAAAAATAATGCGCCGCCATGATGAAAATCATCACCAATGAACCAATCGGTAACCGGAGCCTGTGGTGATACGGCTTTTAAAGCAGGATGTGCATTAGGTAAAGAGGTGGTCGAATAAAAACCCGGATATGAAATTCCGTATATACCCGCTTTTCCGTTATTGTTTTTAATATTCTTTACCAACCAATCAATGGTATCGTACGTATCGGTACTTTCGTCTATTGCTTTTTTGCCTTTTTCGGTGGTTTGAGGTCTGATATCTTCAAAATTACCTTCGCTCATCCAGCGTCCTCTTACATCCTGATAAACAAAAATAAAGCCCTCACGCATCATAGCCGGAAAATTGCCCAATGATTTTTTATACTCGTTTTCACCATAAGGGGCAACGGTATAGGGTGTGCGATTAATCAAGAAAGGATATTTCTTGCCCTGATCTTTAGGGATATAGATAGAGGTAAAGAGTTTTACCCCATCACGCATGGGAATTAAACGTTCTATTTTGGTGTAATTATCTCTTACATAGGCAGAATCTGTTTGTTGTGCAAATGCAGAAATGGATAAAACAATAAAGGAAATAAAAAGAAGAGACTTGAATAGTTTCATGATCAGTTATAATTGTTTTTTAAATATAGGCAATATCAATAAAGTTAAAAGTAAAAGCTTTGTTAAAGAGGGTTAGGTCAAAACAACTAGAGCTTGGCAATAGATGAAGATTTTGAGAGATTAATTTCTTTGAAATAGAAGTTCGGGTAAAATAATTTTTATTTCTACTTCTGTTTCTTCTTTTTTCCAGTAAACGATGAAATTTACTTTTGCGCTTTTCAACTTATAGTTTTTAGCTTTCATTTTTTCAATTTGTTCAACAAACTGTTTAGAGAATTTCAAGATAGATTTTCTGTTTTTATCTAAGCATTCATCTCCATTTAAAATAAGTTCGTCTCCGCTTGTGATTTGGACAATTAAATGTTGCTTATTTATGAAATAGTCTAGCCAAACATCTTTTAAAGATAAGTGCATTACTAATTCATTAGGTTGTAAATGAATTTCTTCGTTTTCTATACGTTCTAAGTTCTCTGCTACAAGGTTGTCAAGAAAATTTGAGTTAAAGTGAATTGTCATGTTTCTTTTTGCTCTTGTCATTGCAACATATAAAAGTCGTTTGTCTTCGTCTGTCGTTGGGTTGAAGTTTTCAAGCATTAAAAAAACATTGTCAAACTCTCTTCCTTTAGCTTTATGCATTGTTGAAACAAAAATAGTTTCACCATTTTCGTTGTAGAAATCTTCAAGTTTCGATTCCCTTATGAAAACTTCTAAATCTGACTTGTATTTTCTTGTTGGGTTTGATGCTTCAAATTCTTTGATAATGTTTCCAAGGATTTCCAATTTGGTACTATGTCGATATTTGCTTACTACTTCTAGTTTTGCAGTTTGCCAAGTTTCATCATTAATAACATAAACATCGTTAGCCAAATTTAAGTGACTTAAAAAATATCGGACTTCGTTAAGATTATATAAGTTGAAACCATCATTTGACTGAATTAATTTTGCCTGTGTATTATTTTTTAAAAGCAATCCAGCAATTTGTAATGCATCTTCATTTATTTTTGTTAGTACACAAGTTGTACCTGAAAGTTCTGTTTTAAGAATATCTTGTACAAGTGGATTGATGAGGTGTTCGCTGTGATGACGTACTATTTTTATTTGTCCATTATCGTTTTGTTTCGCAATAATTGGGATTTGTTTGAGCCGGTGAGAAATTCGTTTGACAAATTGGTTTGTAAGATCGACAAGATTACTTTTACTTCTGTAGTTTTCTATTAATTCATGTTTAGCTGCGTTATTTGAATTAATAAATTGTTCAAGATGCTTTGAGCTTGCGCCTCTAAATTCATAAATATTTTGGTCATCATCGCCTACTGCAATCACTCTCATTTCTTCATTTTGTTCCATTAAAGCGCTTATCAATCCAAACTCGTCCTCATCCATATCTTGTGCTTCGTCAATTACCAAAACAGTTTTTGTTATCCGACTTGCTTCAACTTCATTGTTTTTTATTTTTTGAATAGTCTTTTTTACTATTTCACTAGATTTTTCCAAACTGCCAACTTTACCCAACAAATCAAAACAATAAGAGTGGAAGGTTTTTATTTCGATGTAATTCGCAGCATTTCCAATTAATTTAAGCAGCCGCTTTTTAAATTCGGTTGCTGCTGCCCTTGAAAACGTAATCATTAGCAATTGCTCGTGTTTTACGTCTTCCATTAAAAGCAAAGAAGCCAGTTTGTGAACCAAAACTCGTGTTTTTCCACTTCCAGGGCCAGCAGCAATAGCAATGTGCTTGGTCTCATTGTCATTGATGATTTTTAATTGTGTTGGAGAGAGTTCTCCAAAAAGTTGTTTGAATTTTGAAGGTGTGATATTCCGCTTGATTTCGTTTTGTCTACTTCCTTTAAAATACTTGTTGAGGAATGAAGAGTAATTTAATTGAAAATAATCTTCTACAAATTGTAAAGCATTTTTGTAGTCGTCAATCATTTTGGTGGCATACTCGCCCACAATGTGAATTTGCTGGATTTTGCTTTCGTAAAACTGATGAAGTTTTTGATAATCTTCTTTTGTGTACTGTTTTTTATTGTTTTGCTCTGTTCGTTCAATGGTTAAACGATTATATACCACTAAGAAGCCGCCTTCAATTTTTATAGCTTCAATTCTTGATAAATAAAATAAAGTGTCTTCGACATCATCAAGATTGATATCTACTTTAAATAGATTAGAACTTGTATCGTAGGTTTTTTTTAATTCATGAACAGAAAATTCAACCAATACTTCGTCTCTACTCAAATCGTCTTTCGACGCATTTACATTACTTTTTTCGTAGAGAAATTCAACAATGAATTTTGCTAACGCATGTCGTTTCTGTAATTTATCAATTAAGAATTCTTTTGAGTGTAGAGAAGCAGCAGCAATGTGGTTTTTTGATTCTAGGTTTTTTCGTTTAATCCAATTTTTAATCGCCCAAAAATTGATAATGGTTTTAATTTTGTTAGTACTGATATCGACCAGTCCTTTTTCTTCTGCTTGTCCATTCAATTCTTTAATATGAAGTACTTTTTCTTGTTCTTCAAAAATAGGGAGCAAAAAGTTTTCAATTTTACTGAATGCTTCGAGAATATTGAAGGAGCGATTTTTGTTTTCTCCTTTTTTTATGAAAGCAGTTAAATCCTTTGCATCTGCTAAAATTTTTTCTTCACGTAAAAGGTTTATAATGTTTATTACTTCTTCTTTAACAATTCCTAAATGGTCGCTAATGTAATCAATTCTTGATTCTGCACTTTCATCATTTAAATGTTTTCTACTCTTGCTAGAAAAAAGCTTTTTGATAATTCTAATGGCCTTTGCTTTTTTGTTATCGGCAAATTTTTCCGAAACATTGATCTTATCAATCGCTTCTTGGGCATTTTTTGAAAGAATACTATTGGCAAAAACTCTTGGCATATTCTGCCCCCGCTTCAAATATCCTGCATCTTCTAGCGCAGCAATGGCTGTTGTTACCCTTGTTTCAATCTCGGCAACATTATCATCCCAACCAGCTATTCTTGCAATTTCCAAAGCAGAATTTGAAACCTTTGCACGAAATTTTGTTATTTCTTTTATTGCTTTCCAAATCTGCTGAATTTCTTTGATAGATAATTTAGTTTGATTTAAAAGGATAAAGTGTTTGCTTAAATCTTCTTCGTTAAATAATACAAAGCACTCGGCGGTAATGCTTTCATCTCGTCCTGCTCTGCCAGCTTCCTGAACGTAATTTTCTAGTGAATCGGAAATTTCAAAGTGAATAACCATTCCCACATCTTTTTTATCAACGCCCATTCCAAAAGCAGATGTTGCTACCATTATTTGAGTATCACCGTTGATAAATGAGTTTTGATTTTCAGACTTTTCAGCCTTATCCATTTTTCCATGATAAGCTTTTACACTGAAACCGTCTTTGAATAGTCTTTCGGCAAGTAAAAATGCCTTTCGTGTTCTTGAAACATAAATAATGGTAGGGCAATTTTTTAGCTCAATTAAATCGCGAACTGTCTGATATTTATCTTCTTCGTCTCCTTTTGCATAAACTTTATACTGGAGATTTGTTCGTGACGCTTTTGAAGTAAACAATTCCAGATTAATGGAAAGTTTTTCTCGAAAATAATCTTGAATGTCTTCAATGACTTTTTGCTTTGCAGTAGCAGTGAAACAAGAAACAGGAATGCTGTCTTCAAGATTTTTCTTTTCTTGAATTGATTTAATGAAATCCCCGATGTATAAATAATCTACCCTAAAGTCTTGTCCCCATGAAGAAAAGCAGTGCGCTTCGTCGATAACAAAACGTGAAATTTTTCTTCCCAGAACTAAACGCTCAATAGTTTTTGAGCGCAATGATTCTGGTGATATGTAAAGAAGGGAAGCTGAACCATTTTCAACTCTCTCAAAAGATTTTGCTCTTTCAATCGGGTCAAGTAGACCATTAATGGTAACCGCATCTGTAATACCAATTTTTTCAAGATTGTCAACTTGGTCTTTCATTAACGATTGCAAGGGTGAGATAACGATGGTCAAAGCTTTTGAATTCTCTCCACTCATTAACGCTGGAACTTGAAACGTAATTGACTTTCCTCCTCCTGTAGGAAAAACGGCAAGAATAGATTTGTTATCAATCGCAGCTTTAACAGCTTTTTCTTGTAATGGCTCGTCTCCGTATTTTCTATAAGAATCAAAACCAAAAAATCTTTTTAGTCCCTTATTTGCGTCTAAAACTTCGTTGCAATAATTACAGCCGCTAAGGCAAGGGTTGTTCCGTAAACGAAACATTATCCGTTCAACTTCTGGATAATTTTTTAAAACCCAGGGAGGAGTTATCGAATGTATTTTTTTATGCTGAATGAAAGAATTGACTAATGATAAACAGTATGCAAGTTCAATTGGATTTTCTGAAGTTTCTTTTTCTAAAGAAACTTGCTCGCAAATTTCATTTTTAAATTTTAATCGGATTAGTTTTTCAGTTTCTGTGCTGGAGCTGAAATATCCGATAAAGCGAAAAAAAGCCTGAAACTCTTTTTTGCTATGCAACAATAAGTAGAGAATTTGCTGAAAGGTATCATCAATTTGTTTGAAAGCAGCGATTTCGTCATTTAACAAATCTCGAGCTTTGATTGAATCATTTAGCGGATTGTTATTGTCTTCAGATTGTAACTTATCGTCTTTAAGTAATGAGTGATAAGGATTTGTTGGAAAAATAAGAGGCGAAAGAAACAAAGTGTCAATGATGTTAGCTGAGTTTATTCCTACATCTTGAAGTGCTTGTCTAATGTATTTGATATCATGATTGAAAATATTATGCCCGCAAATAAATTGCGTTCCATTGAGGAACTGTGTAAATTCAGCTACTGAGGTTTTGTGAAAAAGAGCTCCATTATCCCTGATACTTCCAATATCAAGAATTTTACCACTTTTGGGCTCAATCTCTGTATCAATAAATGCAATTGTTTTCAAGCGAATTCAGAAAATATGATTGATAAATATACTTTTTTTTTATATCGCTACAACATTCAAGTTTTAGTAGAAAGAACTTTGTTATATATAGCTCTGGTATTTGGTTATTCTTTGTTTAGATATTTACTTTTAGCAATGTCCTGCTAGATTGACATGAAGTTGAATTTTTAACAGCAGTAAAGCCTGGCTTGGGCAGTTAATGTTGCTTTTCAAAAAAGAACTTTATAAAATGTATTATCGGTAGTTTCAGGACCACAACTAAGTTTTTACAACATTAAAACACTTAACTTTTGGTGTTTAAGTGCTAAAACGTACATTTGCCTTAATAAAAAAATAAAATCTTATGCAATACGATGTAGTTGTTATAGGCTCGGGCCCGGGCGGTTATGTAGGTGCCATCCGTTGTGCACAATTGGGTTTAAAAACAGCAATAGTTGAAAAATATAAAACCTATGGAGGTACCTGCTTAAATGTAGGATGTATTCCTTCAAAAGCATTATTAGATTCTTCAGAGCATTACCATAATGCAGCACATACTTTTACTACACATGGTATCAACTTAAAAGACTTAAAAGTTGATATGAAGCAGATGATTGCCCGTAAAGATGATGTAGTGGCGCAAAATACTGCAGGTATTACTTATCTGTTTAAAAAGAACAAAATCGATGCGTTTGAAGGTGTAGGCTCTTTCGAAGATAAAAACACGATCGTAGTAACCAAGGCTGACGGAACTACAGAGAAAATAACAGCTAAAAACGTAATTATTGCAACGGGTTCTAAACCTACAGCATTGCCATTTTTACCAGTAGATAAAAAACGGATCATTACTTCAACAGAAGCCTTAAATTTAAAAGAGGTGCCTAAAACAATGATTGTAATTGGTGGTGGAGTAATTGGTTTAGAATTAGGTTCTGTATATGCCCGTTTAGGAACAAAAGTTACTGTGGTTGAATTTGCGGGATCAATTATCAGCACCATGGATGGTGGTTTAGGCAAAGAATTGCAAAGGGTGCTTAAGAAAACCTTAGGAATGGAATTCTTATTGAACCATAAAGTAACCGGAGCTGCTGCTAAAGGTAAAACAGTAACCGTAACTGCTGATAACGCTAAGGGTGAACCTGTTAAATTAGAAGCAGATTATTGCATTGTAGCTGTAGGCAGAACGGCATATACTGAAGGATTAGGTTTAGAAAAAATTGGTGTTGCGCTTGATGAAAGAGGTAAAAAAGTACCGGTAAATGATCATCTTGAAACTACTGTACCAGGTGTTTACGCTATTGGTGATGTGGTTAAGGGTGCTATGTTAGCGCATAAAGCTGAAGAAGAAGGTGTTTATGTGGCTGAGCGTATAGCCGGACAAAAGCCACATATCAATTATAACTTAATTCCCGGTGTAGTTTATACTTGGCCAGAAGTTGCTTCTGTTGGTCAAACAGAAGAGCAATTGAAAACAGCTGGTGTTAAATATAAAGTAGGCTCTTTCCCTTTCAAAGCCAGCGGACGTGCAAAAGCAAGTATGGATACAGATGGTTTTGTTAAAGTATTGGCTGATGAGCAAACAGACGAAATTTTAGGTGTACATATGATTGGCCCACGTGCCGCCGATATGATTGCTGAAGCAGTTGTAGCCATGGAGTTCAGAGCTGCAGCAGAAGATGTTGCAAGAATATGCCATGCGCACCCAACTTTTACAGAGGCGATGAAAGAAGCCGCTTTGGCAGCTACTGCAAACAGGGCAATACACATTTAATTTGATCAATTGATTATAAATTAAATCCCCTGAGCATAGCTTGGGGGATTTTTATTTACAAGGAATTAACCCGATTATCGGCTTGGTTATTGCGGTTGACTTATGCTTAAATATTACTTTAATGTCGCAGAAAATGAATGAAACCGTACCGCAAAATGCTGAAATAAATCATCCTTATGGGAAGAAAAGAACCAGATTGGCGGTTTCTTTATTTTATTACGGGCAGGGTGTTTGTTTTGCAAGCTGGGCCAGCCGTATAGCTGATATTAAATCGAACTTACATTTATCTGATGCGCTTTTAGGAAGTATTTTACTGGCCTTACCTTTAGGTCAATTAATTACCATGCCCTTATCGGGCAAGCTTACGGCAACCTATGGTAGTAAAAAAATACTCACGTTTGCAACTCCGTTTTATGCTTTGGCCCTTGTATCCATTGCTTTTGTAAATGCAGGCTGGCAATTGCCTGTAGCCTTATTGTTTTTTGGCATATCGGGTAACTTGTGTAATATCTCATTAAATACACAGGCAGTGGCGGCCGAAAATTTTTATGGTAAACCTATCATGTCTTCTTTTCACGGTTCATGGAGCTTAGGCATGTTTAGCGGAGCTTTGATTGGCTTACTGATGATGAATTTACAAGCCGGCTTATTTACACATTTTGCGGTAGTAGCTGCATTAACATGGCTGCATATCAGCATTAACCATAAATTTTTAGTAAAAGGAAGCAAACCTACCGCTGAGAAGAAAACCAAAATATTTGTGAAACCTCCTTCGGTACTGGTACAGCTGGGAATTATTGCATTTTGTAGTATGGCTACAGAAGGAGCCATGATGGATTGGAGTGGCGTTTATTTTAAAGAAATTGTTCAGGCTCCTGCCCGTTGGGTAATTCTAGGCTATGCTTCTTATGCGGCTACCATGACTTTTGGTCGTTTTCTGGGAGACAGGGCCATTGCTAATTATGGACGAAAACGCATGTTGCAGGTTAGTGGTATTATTATTTCTGTAGGCATGGCTATATCCGTTGCTTTTCCTTATCTCATTTCGGCAACTATAGGTTTTATGTTGGTAGGTATCGGGGTTTCGGTAATTATACCGATGATTTATAGCATTGCAGGCAACCACCAGAAAGTACCTTCGAGTGTGGCCATTGCTATGGTATCCAGTATAGCCTATTTTGGCTTTTTAATGGGGCCGCCACTTATTGGTTATATTTCAGAGCTGTCGAGCTTAAAGTATTCTTATGCTTTGATAGGTTGTTTTGGCATCTTAATTACGGCTATGG
Organism: Pedobacter montanisoli; assembly: GCF_022809115.1. Taxonomy (GTDB): domain Bacteria; phylum Bacteroidota; class Bacteroidia; order Sphingobacteriales; family Sphingobacteriaceae; genus Pedobacter; species Pedobacter montanisoli. The sequence goes on from NZ_JALGBH010000001.1 coordinate 1,308,951, forward strand.
TATCTAAACTGAGTGCGATTAGGTAAAAAAGCTATTTCGTTATGCTGAACTTCCTGAAGTGTTGGGGAAAGCTATTTCGAGCATCTTTATCCATTGGCCATATAGATCCTGAAACAAGTTCAGGACGACGAAGAAGCAGGGATGACGCTATACTGAATTAATATAATGCGTCATGCTAACCACGAAGATAGCCATAAGGTCATAAATAAAAAATAAACCGTTATACTGAACTTTCCGATTGGCTTCGAGGCAAAAACTATTTCAACATATTACTTGAAGAATATAGACTCTGAAATAAATCCAGAGTGACGTTAAAAGAAAGCCCGTTATGCTGACTACGATTAGCTACGAGGTCATAAATAAAAATAAACCCGTCATGCTGAATTTATTTCGGCATCTTTATCTATAGGGATATAGATCCTGAAACGAGTTCAGGATGGCAATAAAAATAAAAAGGGGATCCTGTAACAGGTCCCCTTTTTGGATTTATTTGTATGTGAAATTAATGTTCCCACTCATTTACATCTTTATGGTCATAAGGCTCAACCATCAATTCTTCAATAGTTTTCCCTTTCTTATCGAAACCGAACTTGTGTAACAGGTTATCAAAAATCTGATACATCACCGGTACAACCACCAGAGTTAAGAAGAGCGAACTCGTTAAACCTCCAATAATTACCCAGGCCAAACCATTTTTCCAGTCGGCACCTGCACCACTTGCTAATGCAATAGGCAACATACCGATAACCATGGCAATGGTGGTCATTAAGATGGGACGTAAACGAGCATGATTGGCTAAAATCAAGGCTTCGTGAGTAGATTTGCCTTGCGCTTTCATGTGGTTGGTAAAGTCAACCAGAATAATCGCGTTCTTGGCTACCAGACCCATTAGCATGATGAAACCTAAGATAGTAAAGATACCTAAAGCATTATTGGTTAATGCCAGCGCTAGTAAAGCTCCAATTAAAGCCAGTGGTAAAGAGAACATTACCACAAAAGGATAAACAAAACTATCATATAGTGCCACCATAATAAGGTAAACCAAGATAATTGCGGCTAATAAGGCAATACCTAAAGTACCGAAACCTTCACTTTGGTTTTCCTGATCACCAGACCAGAAGAAGCTAATGCCAGCAGGTTTTTGCATTTTATCTAGTTCTTTTTGGAAATCTGCAACCACCGAACCTGTAGGTCTGCCTACGGTTTGCGATTGTACAGTAACCGAAGTCGATTTATTTAAACGCTCCAGTAAACTTGGTCCAGAACCTTCTTTAATATCAGCAAATTGTGAAAGTTTGATCTGTTGGCCAGCAGAATTTACGAATATCAGATTACGAACATCATCAATGTCCTTACGGTCAAAATCCTGATATTGAATATTGATATCGTACTCGTACTCACCCTGACGGAATTTACCATCTGTGTTACCTGCAAAAGCAGTTTGCATAGTGGTACCTACAGTAGATAAGTTTAATCCTAAGGCTGCCATTTTATCACGGTCCACCTTAACGTTGATCTCTGGCGTTCCTTTCTCTACTGAAAGTTTAGTTTGTGTAGCTCCGGGAATTTTCGCCAATACTTTCTCTGCTTTTTGAGCAAATGCTAAAACTGTGTCTAACTCTGAACCCATTACAACCAACTGAATAGGCGCATTATCTGCTGTACCTAAAATACCGATAGGAACCGTTTTAATTTTAGCACCCACCAATACTTTTTGTAAATCACGAGTATAGGTAGTAGAGATGATATCAGAGGATACATTGTTGCGCTCTGGTTTATCTACCAATTTCACGTTAATCTCAGATTTATAAGCGGTAGCTGTAGTACCACCCATGCCTTCACTCGATTGTCCAACGGTAGTGATCATCTGAACAACCTCTTTTTTAGTGCTTAAATAGTTTTCAGCTTTTTGGGTATAGAGGTTAGTTTGCTCTAAAGAAGCATCTTTAGGCAACTCTATTTGCAGTAAGAACTCACCTTTATCAGATTTAGGGAAAAACTCAAAACCAATGTAGCCCGCTCCCAGTAAACCACAAGAAGAAAGGAATAATACCACCATGGTAATTAATGTGATGGCTTTGTGTTTAAGAGTCCATTCTAACACTCTGGTTACCCACTGCGTAAATCTATGTAATTGTTTTTCGAACCAGAGAATGAACTTACCAAAGAAGCTTTTACCTTCAATACGTTCTAATTTACCAAAACGAGAGAAAATTAGCGGTACAATGGTAAACGACGCAACCAAAGATAATAAGGTAGAAATAATTACCACCACACAGAATTGGCGTAAGATGTTGGCCACCATACCGGTACTTACCGCAATAGGGAAGAACACCACCACAATTACGAAAGTGATGGAAACTACGGTGAAACCAATTTCGCGAGTAGCATCTGTTGCTGCACGTACTTTGTTTTTGCCCATCTCCATGTGACGCTGGATGTTCTCCAGAACTACGATTGCATCATCCACTAGAATACCTACTACCAGAGATAAACCCAGTAAAGACATCAGGTTTAAGGTATAGCCAAATAGTGAGATACCAATAAACGTAGCGATTAACGACGCAGGAATAGAAATCATTACAATTACTGCGTTACGCAAGCTATGTAAGAAGAAAAGCATTACCACAGCTACCAATACAACCGCCAGCATTAAATCGTGGATTACTGCATCGGCAGATTGCAGGGTATAAACCGAACTGTCATTTACAATCTTGATATCTAAATTGATGTCTTTGTAATCATTTTTAAGCTTTTCAATGATCGCTTTAGTGCCTTCACTTACGGTTACCGCATTAGCATCGCTCTGCTTAATAATTTGTAGAGCAATGGAGTTGGCTCTGTTGATACGAGCAATTTTTTCAGTTTCTTTTTGTGTATCCTGAACATCGGCAATATCTCTCAAACGCACTTGTGCACCATCTTTGCTGGTACTTACTACCAAGTTGCGCATTTCTTCTACGTTGGCGTATTTACCTGATAAACGCACCAAAATGTCTTGGGCTTTAGTTTTTACGCTACCTGTAGGGAAATCTAAGTTGGAAGCTAAAATGGCCTGTTGTACCGCAGGTACAGATAAACCATATCCTTGCATGGCTTTTGCATCTAAAGCTACTTTAATTTCACGTTCAGAACCACCAATTAAGTTTACCTGTGCTACACCCGATACACGAGAAATGATAGGTGCAATACGCTTATCCATCAAGTCGTAGAACGAAATATCGTCCATTTTGGCGGATGCAGACATGGTAATCACAGGGAAATCGTCTAAAGAGAATTTACTCAACGAAGGCTGTTTCACGTCATCTGGCAAGGTGGCCAAAATAGCATTTACTTTTCTTTGTGCATCATTTAAGGCAATATCTATTTGTGCGTTTTCGTTAAGGGTAATAATTACCACCGATAGGCCTTCATAAGAGTTTGCGTTAATTTTCTTGATGTTTTCCATCGAAGAAACTGCATCTTCAATTTTTTTAGTAACGGTACTTTCTACCTCATTTGGCGAAGCACCCGGATAAATAGTAGAGATAGATACCACGTTTGGAGAGAACTTAGGTAAAAGCTCATATCCTAGCGAGAAATAACTCAATAAACCTAGCAGGGTGAGTGCGGTAAATACCACAATTACCAGCGAAGGTCTTTTTATAGATATATCAGTAATTTTCATCTTTTTTGTATTGCGTTTGGCGTATCACGATTAGCATTTGGCATTTGCTAGTTTTAGCACTCTGCTTTTGCTTAAGCTTTTCGTTTTTAACTTTTTTACTTAATTACAGTAACAGGAGCACCTTCGGTTAGGTTAATCTGGCCACTTGTAATTACAGTTTCTCCTTCTTTTAGGCCATCTAAAATTTCTACAGACTCTCCTAAAATACGACCTGAAACTACTTTACGTAACTCAGCTACGTTTTTAGAGGTGTTTAGCACATAAACTTCATTACTGCTCACACTGCCTACAAAAGAAGTACGTGGAACTAAAATAGCCGGTGCCTGTTTAGGGAATTTGAATAAAGCTGTGCCATACATACCTGCTCTTAAGCTGTTTTTAACATTATTGGTTACCTCAACTTCTATAGGGAAGTTTAACGTTTGATCAGCTTTTGCTGCAATAAAAGTTACTTTGCCCGAAAAACTTTCGTTAGGGAAAACCGAAGATTGAATTTGAACAGCATCACCAATTTTCAAGTTAGCCACTTGCCCCTCGTTAACGTTTACTTTCAATTTCAATTTAGAAACATCAACCAGTTCAAATAATGGTGTACCAGGAGATACTACTGCTCCTACTTCAATCATTTTCTTGTTTACAACACCGTTGATAGATGAACGGATATTGGCGTCGCTTAATTTACGTTGTTGTTGTTGCAGGCGTAATTTAGCATTTTCTGCAGCAAGTCTGGCCTGATCTAATTGTTGTTGAGTTACACCACCAGTTTTGAAAGAACTTTCATAACGAGCCAGGTCTCTCACTGCATTTTGATAAGTAGCTTCTGCAGTTTCTCTGTCTGTGTTTAAAATTTCAGCATCAATTCTAGCTAAAACTGTTCCTTTGCTTACGCGACTACCTTCCTCTACAAATATTTTGGTTACACGACCAGAGTTTTCAGCACTAAAATTCAATTCTTGATTTGGCGCAAAAGTTCCGTTTACAGTAAAGTCTAAGTTAATCTCTTTACGTTCAACATTAGCTACTTTTACCGCAATTGCACCACTGCCTTTGGCAATAAAATCAGTAGTTTCTTGTGCTTTCTTTTTATTGTTGTTCAATACATAGCCAATTGCAGCCAATACTACAATTACTACGAGAATGATGGTTATTACTCTTTTCATTTTATCTGATGTTATTTCTTCTGTATTTGATTTATTGTACCAAGGTTCTGATGTCGCCTTTAGCTTTAATTAATTGTATTTCTGCTATTTTATAATTTAATAATGCTTGTGTGTAGCTATTTTGAGCTTGTGTTAAAGCATTTTCAGTATCTAAAAGATCAGTTAAAGAAGCCAATCCGTTGTTGTAGTTGTTTTGGGTACTTGTGTAAATTTCTTTAGCTAATTCCGCATTTTTCTTTTGAGATTTAATGGTGTTGATGCTGTTTCTCAATTGGATTTTTGCATTTTCATAAGCAAAGTTCAATGAGTTTTTAGTTAAAACGATGTCTTCATCTGCCTGCTTAAGATCTATATCTGCCTGACGAACTTTTGATCTGGTTAAGAAGCCGTTAAAAATAGGTACATGTAAAGTAACACCTATGGCAGAAGATCCAAAACCAATGGCATCTTTGCTACTTCTCAGAAAGTCGAAACTATCAGACTGACTAGCATAAGTATAATTAGCGGATAAAGCCAGGCTTGGATAATACTCAGCAACATAAGCTTTACGTTGTAAGGTTAGCAAGCGTTTCTGCACATCTAACAATTTAAATTCTGTACGATTGGCAAGATTCAATGTGTCTGGTAAAACCGGTAAGGCAGTTACTTCTGTAAGCTCTTTTTCAGGCAATGAAATAGGGGTTGCCACAGGCATACCCATAGATAATTTTAACTGGTTTTCAAGCAACGTAATTGCGTTTAAAATCTCTGTTCTGCTGGTATTAAGATTAGTTAAGTTTACACTTATGCGATCAACATCAATCTTTCTGGCTAAGCCATTACTGTACTGGTTGTTGATGATTTTTTCAACTACTTTTACATTTTTGATATTGGTATCAATAACGCTAAGCTGTAAACGGTTTACCAAAATTTGATAGTAGTTATTGGCTACCTGTTCTATTACCTGTTCCTGGGTTAGTTGTGAGTTCAATGCATAATAAGCTTCACTGGATTTTGCTGCTTGCAGACCCGTAAAAACCTGCTGGTTAAACAATTGCTGTTGAAGCTGCACACCTGCTTGCGAATTCCAGGTTTTTCCTAATTTAATGGCTTGATTACCAAACACAATCTGTCCGATAATAGGGTTGTAGGTTAAACCAGTGTTTCCAGAAATTTGTGGAAGTGCCTGAGCTCTTACTTCTTCAGTTTTATATTTTCCTTTATCTATATCTAAAAGTGCCTTTTTAATGTTGGAGTTGTTATCCAGAGCGTAATTAAGGGCGTCTTTAAGCGTAAGGGGTTGCTGTGCCTTTGCAAATTGCGGAAGCCATCCCGCTAAAATCAAAAGACAGGTGAGTTTCGCTATCTTATTTTTAAGCATCTTATTGTTAATTAATTATGAGTGTAGTTTTTGTTTGTTGTTTTTTCGTACTTTTTGATTAAAGCGAGTCCTTTCTCGTTACAAATACCGTGCAAAAAATGTTTGGTTATTTCTATGATAACATTTGCAAGGTTATATCTGTTTTTAGTATATCTCTCATGTGGTCCAAAAATTATATCTATCTGATCTAAGCGTAGTTGTGCAATAATGTCAATATTTAACTCTTCTCGGTAAAGCCCTTCGTGAATACCTCTTTGTAAATTGCTATATACGGCTTCACTAATATGATGTTGTTTAAACTCTTTAAAGATCAGCCATGCCTTGGTATGGTATTTCTGTAAATCATAAAATAATTTCTGATTCATGGTAGAAAGCATACTATCTACATTTTGTAAAGTAAAAAGAACCTCTTCAACAGCATTAGCAGAATTATTGATCTGATACTGTATTTCACATTTGTGATTTGCGATCTTTTCTGTCATCAAGGTATTTACCAATTCGTCTTTATCTTTAAAATGCTGATAAATTGTTTTTTTTGAAATTCCTAAGTGTTTGGCAATGTCATCCATGGTAACACTTTTAAATCCAAATTGACAAAACAATCCATCTGCTTCTTTAATAATATGTGCTTTAATATCCAAACTTGTCTCCTAAAATAAACCGGGCGCAAAACTAAGGAAACTTTTTTTAATTCCAGAGTTTCCTTGTTTAAAATTTTGTCATCTTAGTGTTTATATTTTTATTCCTTCTTACAAAGAGAATTAAAATAATGATACTCTTTTAACTGGTATCGGCGAAATGCCGGAAATAACAGGTGAACAACATTAAAAAATGTTGTAAAAAGCAGAAAGGTTTAAAATTAGTAGAGCTGTATTTTATACTTTTGTATTTTCACTTCGTTATGCTAATAAAACAAGAGATCTCACTTAAGCCTTACAATACCTTTGGTATAGATGTTAAAGCTAAATACTTTGCTGAAATTAAAAATGAACAGGATCTGGAAGAACTGTTCATGAGCAGGGAAGCCAAAGAAGAAAAGCTTTTAATTTTAGGCGGAGGGAGCAACATGCTGTTTACGCAAGATTTTAAGGGACTTGTGGTTAAAATGGCTATAGAGGGTATATCTTATGCACTTAACGGCAATGTGGTTGAACTAATTGCAGGTGCAGGTGTGGTATGGAATGACCTGGTAATGTTTTGCGTAACGAATAATTTTGCTGGACTGGAAAATCTTACTTTAATTCCAGGTACGGTAGGAGCATCGCCCATACAAAATATAGGAGCTTATGGAGTAGAGCTTAAAGATGCTTTTAAGCAATGTAGAGTTTTTGAAATAGCAACAGGCCGGTTTCTGACTTTTAGCTACGAAGACTGCAAATTTGGTTATCGCGACAGCGTATTTAAAAATGAATATAAGGGCAAATACATTGTTACATCTGTAACATTTAATTTAAGTACCGAAGCCCATTTAAAAACGCATTATGGTGCCATCAATGCAGAATTAGAAGCACAGCAAATTACGAAGCCTACCATTGCAGATGTATCAAAAGTTGTGGCTAAGATTAGAGTGAGTAAATTGCCAGATCCTACAACCATAGGTAATGCAGGTAGTTTCTTTAAAAATCCTGTGATTTCAAAAACACAATTTAACCAATTGATTGTTAATTTTCCGGATGTGGTACATTTTGATGTGCCTGATGATCAGGTGAAAATTGCAGCGGGGTGGTTGATTGAACAGTGCGGATTTAAAGGTATAACAGATGGTCATACAGGAACCTGGAAAAATCAGGCTCTGGTTCTGGTAAACCACGGTAATGCTACAGGACAGGAAGTGTATAATTTTTCGGAAAAAATCATCACAGAAGTGTACACTAAATTTGGCGTATGTTTAGAACGCGAAGTGAATGTGTTTTAAATACTTAGCTAAAACGCAGGGAGTAATAATTTCACTAGGTTTTTAACTTTTGGTATCATAGTTGTTAGGTTTTATGTAACTAATTACAGTACACTATTTACTTAGTATTCTGTCTTTTTCTAATTCTAAACCCTACACTATGACACAAGTACAGTTTAACAACCAGTTGAATGAATATTCAGGCTCTCTGCAGTCATTCGCCTTGAATTTTACAAAAGATATTGAAGACGCTAATGATTTAGTGCAAGACACTCTATTAAAAGCGGTAACCTATTATAACAAATTTAAAGAGGGTACCAATTTAAAAGGATGGCTTTTTACCATAATGCGTAATACGTTTATTAACAACTACAGACGCACCATTAAAACCAATGCTATTATTACGCAAAGCGACGATATATCATCAGCGCATCTTTATTACAGTGCATCAAAGAACACGGCAGAAAGAAAGTTTGTTTTAGGAGATATTCATAAAGCGCTAGCTACTTTACAACCTGAGTACCAGGTGCCATTTGTGAAATATTTTGAAGGTTTTAAATATCATGAGATCGCAGATGAACTCAATATTCCTATAGGAACGGTTAAAACCCGTATCCATGTAGCAAGAGGTATTTTAAAAAAATACCTGAAAACTTACGCTACAGAAATGCAACAGTAACATTTTTAAATACCTAATTATAAAAAGCGTTTGAACAGATTAGAGCTATTTTAACTGTTTAAGCGCTTTCTTTATTTTTTAATCATAGCAATCAGCATTAAAATTCTATTTTTGGGCTGCTTAATATTGCTATTCATGAAGTTTTATTTCCTCTTTATTGGTCTGGTTGCCTTAATATTCCCGGTTTTATTTTTGGCCGATAAAAAAGTTACATTTAAGGGTTTGCGAAAACCTGTTTTATGGGCATCTGTAGCTGCATTTGTACCTTATAGTTTGCTTACCGTGTTTTTTGTTTCAGCAGGCTCGTGGGTTTATGAAGATCAATATCTAATTAAAATATTTGTCTTACATGTTCCTGTAGAACATTACTTGCTCAATTTTGCCTTATGTTTTAGCGGTGCTATGGTTTATAGCTATGTTAATCAAAAATTTAACAATAATAATCTACAGAAATACAGCCTGGCATTTAGTAATTTATTGTTGGGTGTATGTGTGGCTTTTATTTTCTTTGCACATAAGTACTCTTTTACCTTAATTGCATTTAGCTTAATGCTGCTTATTTTATTTTTGGTTGAATATGTAGGCAAGCAAAGGTTTATGTATAAATTTTACAGAAGCTTTTTGCTGATGCTGGTCCCTGCTATTGCGGTATTTGGTTTGCTAAAGATGTTACCTATTGTAAAATATCCTTATAGTGATGCACTAAAGGTAGCCATATTTGGAGGAGCTACAGAAAATATTGTGTTATTCTTTGCCATGTTTTTGATTTGTATTTATACTTATGAAGCTGTAAAGCATAAAAAAGAATTGAATGGATAACCTGCCTCATTATACAAAACAGCAATTGGCCTTAAGAAATGGGCAGGATAAACCTCAGGTTTGGGTTGCTTATAAGGGAAAGATATACGATGTTACAGAAAGCCGTTTGTGGAAAAGCGGCAAACATTATGAGCATTGGGCAGGGCAGGACCTTACCGAAGAACTGGCCGATGCACCGCATACGGAGGTAGTGTTTGAAAAATTCGAAATTATAGGAATGCTGACCATATAGTTTATTCTTTTTTTAATGCAGCATTGATCTGTGTAATAAGTTCTTCAGGCTGGTCGGATGGAGTAGCCATAAATATCCTGCCCTTTTTATCAATTAATGTTGTAGTTGGGTAGGCTGCTACTTTATAATCAGATATTATAGGGTGTTTAGTTCCTAACCCTTGAGTATATACATGAATTCCCTGAATGTCAAATTGCTGAAGTGCCTCTAGCCAGTTTTGTTTTGAATCAATGGAAACATTTAGAAAAACAACCTCAGGATAATTTTTAAAATACTCTTTTACAGGTTTTAGTTTTTGAAAAAGAGTATGACAGGGAACGCAATCCTTGAACCAAAAATCTAGCAGTACTACTTTTCCAGCAAGATCACTTAGTTTAAGTATATTTCCTTTTGAATCATTGAGTGCCAATGCTGGAGCTGAAATCCCCTGCTTAAACAAATTATTCACTCTTTGAAAAATGTATCTGCCATACACGGTACTTTCCTTATCTTTCATTGTTTGTGCAATAATTTTTTCCAGATCTTCGCCCTGATTGAGCCGACTAAGATCTCCCTCTAAAAATAAGGTGAGTACTGGTAATTTTAATTTTTCAGAGAGCAAACTGTTTAGAAATATGTATTTATCCAACAGTTGATGTGTGTTATTATTCATTACCATCGATTGATATTCCTTAAATAGCACTGTATATACACTTTCGGCATATCGATCTGAAGATGAAAAAGAATCATCAAAATAAAAAGTCAGATTATTTTCAATAGTTTTTATTGTTTTAGGAGATAGTATATTTTTTTTCGTCGCTAAGATTTGCTGATTGGTTTCATGATAAATGTAACTGGGAATATTATACTTTAAGAGCATGAAAGTACCCATAATATCAGCTTTTAATAGTGTGTGTGCTTGTTCACTCATATAGTGCCGTTGGCTTTGCAACAATGCAAGATTTGCATTCATAGCTGAATCGGCAAAGCGGAACAGATAATCGAGAGGGTATTTGCTAATTTTTGCATTAGCTATTTTTGCTTTCAATCCTGCATTTTTGTTTTGATATAGCCTGTTTTTAAAGTCTGATAAATTGGTAGCGACAATAAATTTTGCTCTAGCTATATTGCTAATGAGAAACGAATCGGGATCTAGAATTAGTCGTTCTTCAGGTTCAATAAGGCCTGAAAGTATCTGATTGCCTCTTTTAATATATAGCCATGCAGGAGTTTCAATTTGCCATTGGCGGATAAGAACATTTTTTTCAAGCAGGAGGTCATATTTACTATATGAACGGGTTATGCTGTTTTGTGTCAGTTGGATCGTAAGAGTATCTGTGCCAGATTGGGATATATTTATTTGTAGAGTAGCAGGTATCTGTGCCGAGCTGGTTAATATAAATGTTAACAGACATGAAATCAATAAAAATACAATGCCAATCCTTTTTAAGTTAATTTTCATAATGTTCGTTTTATAATTTAGTATACGTTTTAAATGCACTATATGTTGGGAGCAGTTAAAACAAAAAATAAAATAATATACAGACCCAACGAATAAGTAAATTGAAGCGTATTGTTAAAAACAATCATTTCATAATTGGATAAACTACACTACGAAACATTAATTGAGGGATGTATTCTGAATCGTCGGGATGCGCAAAAAGCGCTTTATAAAATGTGTTACGAAGAGATGATGAGGTTGTGTATGCGCTATCTTAAAACCCATGATCTTGCTAAAGAAGCCCTAAATAGTGGTTTCTTAAAGATATTCAATAATATAGGAGAATACAATCCTGAAAAAGGAAATCTGATGTCATGGATAAGAACCATATTGATTAGAACCTGTATAGATTTGGAAAGGAAAGAGTTTAGGTTTACACGCATGCAGCAATATCAGGAGAGAGAAGTCGCAATAACACCTGCTATCCTCGAAAAACTTTATGCTCAGGATATATTGTATGCTATCAGGAAATTGCCTACAGCAAGTCAGGTGGTCTTTAATTTATCAGTAATAGATGGTTATTCTCATAAAGAAATAGGAGAGTTATTAGGTATTGGGGAGAGTACTTCCAGGTGGCACTTATCATCGGCTAAAAAACAACTTAGGGAAATACTTTCTGAAAACAATCAATCAAGGGAAAATGAAAGACAGGGATAGACAAATGCAAGAAAATATATGGCAAACGAAGATTGATTCCATTCCGCTACCTGAAAATTCAGATCAGGCATGGGAAGATATGGAGGCTTTGTTAAATACCCACTATCCGGTTACTGAACCGGTGAGGACTGGGGGAGTATTAAAGATCGTTATGACGAAGCTTTTTAGTATGTTGGGATATGTACTGCCCGCTGCAGCTATGGTAACCGTTGGAACATACATGATTATTCCTACTAAGGATAATGAAAAGACCTTACCTCTTCCTTCTCAGATGTCTAAGAAAAGAAAAGTTGATTTACCGGTAAAGAAAGATACTAATCTTAAAAAGGATAGTCTTATACGAGCTAATGAGAACTCAAAGAGTATTTTGATAGATACTATACCTCAAAATAAGATACCATCTATGCGCATTCGTTCTGGTAAAATTCAGCATTTGCAAGAAGAGGTTTTGAATGAAAAAGAAACAGATAGCTCGGTACAGGAAATCATATCAAGATATCGTAAAAGTGCTCCAAACAATGTGAGGAGCACTGAAAATACTGAGGTAAAATCTAATAACAGGGCACGCAAAAGAAATTAATCCTGAATAATTTCAAAACTGCTTAATGCCACAAATTGTTGTATCCTGTTGTTGATTTCTTGTTGAGATAATTCTTTTAAACGTTCGGTTCCAAATTTCTCTACACAGAAAGACGCTAAGGCAGAACCATATATCAATGCATTTTTCATATTGTTGAAATTGATGGTGCCTACTTTAGCCAGATAACCGATAAATCCGCCGGCAAAAGTATCACCTGCTCCGGTAGGGTCAAATACATCTGCTAAAGGTAAAGCCGGAGCCGAGAAGATTTTATCTTCATGGAAAAGAAGTGCACCATGTTCACCTTTTTTAATGATCAGGTATTTAGGCCCCATGGTTAAGATCTTGTTGGCTGCTTTAACTAAAGAATACTCGCCTGATAACTGACGAGCTTCAGAATCGTTAATGGTTAGCACGTCGATCATTTTCAAAGTGTCTAACAAGTCGCCCATCATAATGTCCATCCAGAAATTCATGGTATCTAATACAATCAGTTTCGGACGGTTCTTTAATCTCTTAATTACGGTCTGTTGTATTTGAGGTGTAAGATTGCCTAACATCAGGTATTCGCAATCCTGGTAACTATCAGGAATAATCGGATCAAAATTCTCCAGTACATTAAGTTCTGTAATCAAAGTATCGCGGCTGTTCATATCATTGTGATATTTTCCGCTCCAGAAAAATGATTTTTCCCCTTCTTTTATTTGAAGCCCTTCGGTATCAATTCCTCTGTTATTTAAAGTCTGGATATCTTCTTTTTTAAAATCATCACCTACAACAGCAACAATTTTTGTTTTATCATACAGGTACGAAGCAGCTAAACTGGCAAATGTTGCTGCTCCTCCTACTATTTTATCGGTTTTGCCAAAAGGTGTTTCAATGGCATCAAAAGCTACTGTACCTATGATTATCAGGCTCATACGTTAAGTTTTATAAATTTTAAATTTTTTTTCGCTACAAATATTGCATAAATAATTTAAAAGCCCTAATATTGCATTCCCAAAACGAACGAGGGTGTTTTGCATAACAGAGCATCTAAAGGCGTTTTAGCAATACCAGCACTCCCGAATAGCTCAGCTGGTTAGAGCATCTGACTGTTAATCAGAGGGTCGCTGGTTCGAGCCCAGCTTCGGGAGCAAAGCCTTACAATAGTAGGGCTTTTTATTTGAAAGATTGATAACCGATAATATTTTTCCATTATGGAAATTCCCGAATAGCTCAGCTGGTTAGAGCATCTGACTGTTAATCAGAGGGTCGCTGGTTCGAGCCCAGCTTCGGGAGCTGCTGGTCTGCATGTCTGCAGACAAATAAAACCCCATTTCTAGCTCATAGGATGGGGTTTTTTCATTTGACGAAATCTTGAGGTCTAGTTTTGAGTGTGAGCTAATTTGCACTTATTAATTCTGCTGGATATCTTTTTGGATTGGCGTAGCTAAGTACAAGTGTGGATTGGTGTGTGGTTTTGGTACTAAGGACTTACGTTGAAGAAAGAAGCTATGAATGGGAGTGAATGAAGACTAAAGGGTTACAGCCATTGTCCTAATGCTGGAAAGTTAGATTATTTGACCAACAAATTTCAAAATTTGTAACCTTCTTGAAAAAAGCATCCTCTAATAAGTAAACAAAGAAAAAAATTATGGAAAAGTTTGCTATTTGGGTTATTGCATGGTTATCATTCTGCATCTGTTTATTTCTGGCTTGGTTCTTTTCACATAGAGCAAAACACCGAGAAAGAATGTTGATGATTGAAAAAGGTTTAAATCCTACAGAAGAAGGGAAAAAGAATAAAAATGTACAATCTCTTAGCATGAAGTTGGGCTTGGTCATTTTAGGATTAGGTTTTGGCTTAGCTGTCATTGCTTTTTTGGCTAACTTCGGCATATTAGGAAGATCAGATGCCATGCCCATAGCCATACTTGCTCTAAGTGGCGGAGGTGCACTGATTTTTGCAAACTATATAGAAAACCGAAGAAATTAAGCATTACAGAATGGATGACATTTATGTAAGAAAAGTTTGTGCAGGCGATACAGAAGCTTTCAGGTATTTTGTTGAACAGTATAAAGCATTATCTATTTCATTGGCTGTTTCTGTGGTTAAAGATGAGTTCGTGGCAGAGGAAGTGGTTCAAGATGCATTTATCAACGCTTTTAGGGGCATCAAAAACTTCAAGTTCAAATCAAAATTTAGCAGCTGGTTTTACAGAATCGTATTAAATGAGGCGTTTAGACGCTTAAAAAAAATGCAAAAGGAGATTGTGGACTTTCGCCACAGCTATGATGAAGAGATTGCTGATGAAAGTGAGGTGCTTACTCTGCAACAAAATGAACAGGTTCATCTTATTAATGAAGCATTAAAGCTTCTTCCCGCCCGTGAAAGTTTGGTGCTAAGACTTTTCTATCTTCAGGAAGAAAGTATTAAAGAAGTTGCTGCCATTACGGGTTGGACAGAAATCTACATAAAAGTCACATTGCATAGGGCAAGAAAAAACATGCATGCTGCAATTAAAAGTTTACTAAAAAAATCAAATAATTCATAAGATGCCTAAAACACCTTTAACAGATCAGCAGCTTGCCGGCTTAATCAAAAAAAGCCTGATTGAAGCTCCGAGTAAAGATTTTGATGATAATGTGATGTATCATATAAAAAAGGAGGCTCAAAAAGCAAGATCTTTAACTAATAATGCAAAAATATCACTGGTGTTCTTTATCCTGGGAACTGGTTTTGGCTTATTAGTTTCTCATCTATTGCCAATGTTAGGTGATACAGTAGCTGGTATTGATGTGAAAACGCTAGTTCTTGTTTTTCAAATATGCTACGTTATCCTTATTCTAACTCAATTAGAGCATATCATCAAACTGTTCTCAAGAAAGACTGAAAATAATTAAAAACCAAGATAGCTGAGGTTTAAAAATTAATCTGTAATCCTCCATCATCTTAAATAAGTATTTTCTCTAAAATATAAATTAATCAAAACATGAAAAGAATTATTCTTATGGTAATCATGATTACCGTACAGGCGAGTTATGCCCAACAAAAAGGGATTGAATTTAATAACAAGAAATGGTCAGAAGTTCTTTTTGAAGCAAAAAGGACGAATAAGCTCATATTTGTAGATGTATTTACAGATTGGTGCGGTCCATGTAAACTGATGGATGAAGCAGTTTTCCCTTTAACAGAAGTGGGTAGCGTGTACAATAAGTCTTTTATCAATTATAAGATTGATGCCGAAAAAGGTGAAGGCCCTGCTTTTGCGAAAAAATATGTTATTCAATCTTATCCAAGCTATCTTTTTATCAATGGAGAAGGTACGCTTATTTATCGTACAGGCGGATCTATGGAAGCATCGGAGCTGATAAGACATGCAAAAAATGCTATAGATGAAGCCCAGCAACCTTTAAGTCTCTTAGACATGGAAAAGTTATATCCAGCGCATAAAAAGGATAAGACGTTTTTACTTAGTTATTTATTGAAGTTAACCCGACTTAAAATGAATACAAGCGATTTATTGGATGACTATATTTCCATGTTAAGCGATACCGAAAGATCAACATACAGTACCATTCAGCTTTTGGTTGATAATGGCACTTGGCTTAACAGAAAAATGCAGTTAGGGATTGCAATGACTACACTTGAAAATAATCAGGGATTGTTTAATGATTTGGCAGCAAAAAATCTGGTACATGGAGAAACATTGTCGAGCATAAAAGATAATGCGATGACCGTTACTTTGAGGAAAGCAATTACCGAAAAGAACGAAGCTCTATTACGTAAAGTAATGGCCCTTAAAGAAGATTTTTCTAAAAACATGTTTGATAATAAGCAAACAATCGCCTTGAAGTTTAGTTATGAAACACGGGATTATGTGAGGTTTAAAAGCGAAAACAGGACTTTTATCAATAACTATTTACTTAAAATACCACTTGATACTTTGCTCAAACATGATCAGGTATTTTATGAAAAAATGAAAAAGAAAATTCAATCCGCTGCCGATCAAAAATATAATAGTAAGGAGTATATTGATAGTTATAAACACACGCAATCTATACAGCTTTGTAATTTTTTGGCAACTACAGTTGAAAATCTTTTAAAAATCCCATTAAATAAGGCAGAATCTAATGAAGCTGTTACATGGGCAGGAATTGCAGTTCAAATTGCAGCAACTGATATCGATTTTTACAAAAACGCTGCGCCATTTTATCAAATGGTTTATGCAAAAGCCCTTTATAAAAATGGATTGAAAGAAAAGGCTATTACCGCAATTACACAGCTTCTTGATACAAATTCAGAAAACCCAAAGGCAAAAGCCATTTTAAGTGAACTTTTAGATAAAATGAAGATGGGTGAAGAAGTTTAATTGGTTTTTTGTTTAGTATATGAAAAAAGAGGTCAACTTTTAAAATTAACCTCTTTTTGTATCTGCGTAAAAAGCTAAAATATGTTAGTTCTAATTAATCAGTTTTGCTTCAGGTAGATAATCTAACTTTAATCAACGGATTTGATACGCTAAAAACCCTTTGTATAATAGCTCTGCATACTTTTGACAACTGAATAAATAACGTTCGTTTAAACCTGTTGTGGTTTTTAATTCAATATCACCATAAGCAAAATATCCAGCCCATATTTTTATTTAGTTAAGACTGCTTTTTTGATGATTATATCCATGTAGGTTGGTAAATCAATTCCTTTTATTTCATAATCCTGTACACCCATTTTTTTCAACCAATCGCCCCAATATTTTTTAATCACATCCTCTTCAAAGTTTTTTCCTTTTTGTGGGTTAATACCAATAACCAAAACTTTAAGATCTTGTAATCCTGATGTAGCAGGTAAAAAACCTATTCTTTTACTTTCCATGTTATTGGCAAAGTCGGTGGTGTTTAATTTGAAATCTTTTATTAATTCTGGAGTGAGGTAAGAAGTCTGATTTTTTACTTTCAGCTTGTTGTCTTGGTGAAACATGTAACCGTCTGTAAGAATTACCAGTATATTACGATGATTAGATTTGATACATTGATCTTTAACCTTATTCTTAAAAAATGTCCAGATATCAGCACCGATATATTTGTTTTCTTTTAACGCTATCTGATAGATCTTGTTAGAACATGAAACATATGTTGGTGTAACGCTTGATATTGCTTTTGGAGTGACGGTGGCTTTGTTAAATACAAACCTCATTTGTTTGGCCAAATCATTAATTTGAGCATCTTTTGGTTCAGGCTCAAAGAAAAGCTGAATTTGATCGTCCATACCACTAATTCTGCTATTGCTTAAATGTTCCTGAAAAGCTTCACCCAAACTTTTGATATACCCTAAGTCACGTTGGTAAATTTCCATCGTTTGGTTGGGGTATTTTTTGAGGTCTATCCGGTCTGATAAGTCTAAGAAGATACTTAGATTTAAATTTTTATCAGACTTCTTTTTTTGTGAATTAACTTTTTCATTAGCAGATGATGGCTCATTGCTTACACAACCAGTTTGAAACATGAAGATCGTGACCATCATGATTATTAATAAGTATAACTTTTTCATATTAGGAAACTTTAGAATAAATAACATGTTGGTGTTTTGGCTTAATAAGATCCAAGCTTTCTAAATGCTCGTTAGCTACAGCTTCGCATTCTGCAAGAATTGAATTTTTTTTAGCCTCTGGCAATGCTAGTTCTGCATTGATAGCCTGAAACCACCCTTCTACATATTGGTTATGATAGTGGAGATATTGTTTTATATTGAGAATAAATCCGTCAATTTTATTTTGTAACACCTCAATTCTACCTTTGATTGTACTGATTAACTGTTTGGTATCTTCCATATCCTTTATAATTTGTGAACGCGTATCGTTAAGTCTGTTCAGTTCTTGCTGTTTGTTTCGAATAAATGCTTTGATTTTATCAATATTTTCAAATTCCTTCATTACAAAATCAAATACTAAACCCCATATGATATAAACTACAAAACCTGCAAAGATGATCATCCAGAATTCTGCTTCTCCTATTGCTACTTTGAGGTTATATGGTGGCGTGGTAGGAGTTTTACTAAAATCATATATCTTCTTTTCAATCTGATAAGCCAAGAGCCCATCAAAAAGAAATGTTATTAGAAAAAGGGCAGCTAATCTGAAGAAATTTTTAAGACCCTTTCCTTTTTGCATCATATGAATAATATAACCGAGGCCTAAGAATACAGTTGGAATGGTTAAAACCAGAACACCTTCCAGCCAACCTTCTCTCTTTGCATTGTTGAGGGCTTGTGCATCGAAAATGGCCGTACTTAAACTATCATCTGAAAATGTTTTAAAGAGTGCAGAATAGGTGGCAGAGATGTAAAAAACAAATAAGTAGATAGATATTGGAATTAATAGTAATAAACCAATATAAAATAAAGCATGAGGTTGTTTTGTATCTGTTACGCCATGTTTCTCGGGATTACTTTTTACAGTTTCGATAGCTTGCTTAATTAGTTCTGCTTTCTGATCATTTTGCTCTAACTTATCTTGATGAATAGATAAAGCTGTTTCAGCATTTCTCAATTCGCTTTCCTGTCTGATCTTATCTTCAATATAAGGCTGCTTTAACTTTTGCTGCTCTTCTTTTAGTTTGCGACATTGTTCTTCAAAGCTGCTGTAAACATTTTGAAGGCATGCTTTTAAAGTAAGTGCTTGCCCAGAAGCTTTTTGGGAGGCACCATATCCACTCTGATAATATGTGATACGAACTTGAACCTCATCATGATTTGATTCTGCATCTGAATTAACAGCTGGAATAGTTTGTTTCTTTAAGGAAAATATTTTGTTAATTGATTCCATAGTTATCCATTAATTTTAGTTAATACCTGTGAGAGTGTCATTTCTTGTTCTGCGCAGTTTAATAAGAAAGAACAAATACTGTCAATGTTGGTGTCTTCGAATTGAAAGCGACGGCAAAATTTCTGTAAAGTATTGTATTCATCATCTGTTACTTCTTTATCTGCCCAAGTCATTACCGCTAAATCATAAAGGTATTCGACTCTTTCATCTCTTGTTTCGGGAATTGAAATCCTTGCAAGAGGATTTGTTAAAATTTTTTCAAGTTGGCTTGTTTCTACACCCCGTTGTTCAGCAAACAGATAAAGTTGTTTCATTTCAGGAGTGTCGAAATCTTCATCTGCACATGCCATTTGATAAAGCCTTAAGAAACGGCTTTGTAATGCAGCGGTAATCTGATTTTCCATTTTTTTGTTTGGATTTTAGCTTACGATTTAAAGTCGTATTGGTTTTTTAATAATTCTATTTTTACCAAAACTAAAGCATACACATAAGCATTCTATACGGAAAACCGTACCCTTAAAAAGACTAAAATGGAAGTGCTTGACTGACTTAATCCAGCAATTATATTTAATAGGAAAAGAAAATTTATAGCAGGATTTTAAATGATTCCCATATCCTTACAAAAGGCTATCAACTGTTCATTTTTTTTGAAATTGAGCACTGTTTTGATATGATTTAAACGTTTTTCCATAGTGCTCATACCGCTTGGTGTAATGTTCATTTCTTCAAGCTTTTTGGGGATTTCTTTGAGCAAAGCACCTTCTGCCAGGAGAGATAATATAGTAAGATCGTAAGAAGTAAATTTATGACTATTGCTTGGCCTGATTTTTTCGTTGATTGTTGGCGATATGTAGTTTTGTCCTTTGGCAACAGCTTTAACAGCTTGTTCTAATTCATAGGCATCAAGACGCCCTTTATGTACAAAGCCATTGATTTGTAAATCCTTAAAATAAGATTGTATTAGGGCAGGGCGGTCTTCTACTGAAAAAATAATGACTTTGAGTTGCGGACAGATTCTTCTAGCTTCTTGAATAAGATCTAAACCACTTTTTAACTTTTGCGTGCGATGATCTTCAACAAAAGAAATATCCGTAATCAATAATTCATAAGGCTCATGGGTTTCCAGTTCTTTTTTGATTCTTGTTAAGCCATCATCACAGTAATAGACATAGTGGCAAACAGGTATCTGTAAATCTATAACCGTCTTGGCAACAGCTCTGCTGCTCATCTGATGATCTTCTGCAACGAGTACTTTTTCAAACATAATCTAAATTAGCTTAATGGAATGAGAACCTTAACTTTAAGTCCGCCACTCTCATGATTTTCAAAAGTAAATACTCCTTTTAAACTTGTGATACGGGTTTCCGTATTGCGTAAACCCGTGCCCTCGACAGGATTTTTATGAATGCCAATTCCATTATCGCGGTAATTTATTTCCAGGTTTTTACTTTGTAATACAAAACGTAATACTACATGGCTGGCCTGGCTATGTTTAGTCATGTTAACCAATAACTCCTGTAAGACTAGAAAGATTTCATCTTTAACAGACTCACTTATTTTATTGATACTTTCGTCTAATCCAACCGTAACAATTTTCCTTTCAGTATTTGAGAATGAAGAAATCAATCCGGTTAAACGCTCTAGATAATCATCAGGTTTAGCTACTACGGCATGAGAGATATCTCGTGATTTATGATAAAGATCTTCCATTTGTCCAACCAACTGTTCTTTATTAATCTCATCTCCATATTCAACGTCTGACATCATGCGATACAGGCCATTAGCTACTACATCATGAATTTCTTTAGATACTTTTAATTTATTTTCCCGAATAGATTTTTCTGCCTGTTCTGCCAACCGTTGTTTGCGTTTTCGGTAAAAAATAACGCCACCAATTACAGTAACTACTGCAATTAAAATTGCTATCCATAAAGCTGTAGTTTTACGAGCTATTTCATATTTTTTTTGGATATTTTCTTTTTCCAATCGTACTTTCTCTGATTTATGCTTTTCAGTTTCATACTTTATCAGAGCAAACTGATTTTTAGCAGCATTTCGTATGCTATATAAGCTATCATCTAATTGTCTATAACGTTTAAAATAAATCAATCTTTTTTGTGCATCTAATTCAATCAGTTTTCTTAAGGCCTCCAGTTCATTATCTGGATTTCCTAATATTAAGGCTAGTTTGTACATTAATCTGCTATAGTATAAAGCAGAGTCGGGTTTTGTTTTAAGGTAATAATCTGATAAATGAGAGTAGCTGGAGTTCACACCCCATTGGTTCCCAATTCGTTTACGAATGGCTAGAGCTATTAAATAACTGGGAACAGGGTTAAAGTTGGGTTGTTGCAACCATTGTGCATTCGCGAGATTAGTGAGTACTTTGGCCTTGGTTTCATCTTTTGGGTTTCTTACCAGAATTTCTTGATAAAGCTTAATGGCAGGTGCATAATTTCCTTCTTCTCTATATGCATTTGCAATGTTGTTTTTTGCTGTATGTAGGTTTGAGCTATCTTTAATTAGGGGCAGAGATTGTGAATAAAAGTCGATAGACTCTTTATATTTCTTAAGATCATAGGATGCGACTCCTAGGTTATTTAAATTAGAAATAATGAAAGGATGATGCTCCTTATTTTTCTTGTTCAAAAAATTTAGCGCCTCTATGCTTAATTCCTGTCCATCAAAACTATCTCCAGATTCAGTAGCAATGATCGCCATATAGGTTAATGAACTAGCAATCCTAAAACTATCTCTCTTTTTAAGATAGATGTCTTTAACTTCATTAAAAACCTTAAATGCACTATCTGTCTTTTTTGAATCAAATAACAGGTATGCTTTTTCAGTTAATGGATGGGGCTTAGATAAGTTGGGCTTTTCTTTGGGGCTTTTCTTTTCTGGAGAGCAGGCTAGTAATAATAAGCCAACTAAGAATAAAAAATATGTTAAGATGCGTCTCAATGTTTTTGTTTTTGCCTAAAATAAGAAAAAACAATGCATTAATTTAAATTAAGCCGCTATATAAAAACCGGGTGCAACTTATAGCGCACCCGGTTAGTAAAAAATAATTATGGTCTTGGTGGTGGAATTTGACCATTATCGCCATTGTGACCTCCACTTTTTCCGTCACCGTCGGTTCCGTCATCTTCTGATGGAGGCGGTGTATCATTAGTGGTAGCTACTGAACTAGAACCATGATGGTTTCTGCAAGAATTTTGTAAAGGGGATGCCAATCCCAATAAAATGGCAATTATTAATGGTAACATAATTTTAGAAATAATTTTTGCTTAATGGCAGGGCGTACCGAACCCTATCGGTAGCTTGCTGCAGTTTTAAGCGGCGCCGCTTTGTTGGGAAGGTTTTTGAGCAGCTTGAGCGGAAAGATTTGTTTGCTTCCCAGGTCAACCAAATTTTTCTGCTTGTTACTGCTCGGGTGATTTCTTAGGTTCGGGTAATACATATACCCTCGCTTCAGATTTCGAAAACAAAATTGTGATGTGTTAAGCGCTTGACTGGTAAGTGGTTCCGATGGTGTTAATATTTCCGATAGGAATCCGGAAAACCGTAATAAAATCTTTATATTCCGGAGTATTTTCGTTCAAAACCCTATTTTATGTTTTCAACTTATAAGCAAGTTGTCTTGCAAACTTATCTCAGAAAGAAAGCTGCAGGATCTTTGTCATTTCGGTTGCTGGAACCTACTCCTGCAGGTATAAAAGAAGAATTAACTCAATATTTGAATGAAAGATTTGATCCTAAAAAAGATGAACAAACACTGGAGCTTTTTTTTGGTCATCATGAGAGTGCAGCGGCTTATGCAAAAGTTGTAAGGAGAGTTGAGATTGATAAGTTTAGACCAGTGATTAAATTCTTAAAAGGACTAACGGATAACCCTGATGATAAGCAGGTACATCTTGCTGCTTTATTGATAGACTTTAGAGAAAGACCTTATGAATTTGGGAAAGAGTATAGTTTGGAAGAGGAAAATGATCCGATAGCAGAAAATGAAGAGAATATTGAATCTAAGGATGGAGATCCAGAGGTAGAGGAAACAGACGGAAAGAATCCAGTTAAGGAGCCTGAAGAAATGGGAGAGAATGAGGATATTAAGGTCAGAAGACCGTTTTTTTTAAAGACCATTAACAAAAAGAAATCTGTATTCACTTTGCTTCTAGTGTTGCTTTTTGGTTCCTTAGGATTTGTTGTTAGTCATTTAACTGATGACAAAATTACTGGTAAACAATGTATGTACTGGAAAGGAGATCATTATGAAGCAATAGAGTGTGACATTAAGTTAGCTGCTGATATTGACAAAATTGCATTGGATACATTCTTATTGAAGAATTTTAAAAAAATTACAAGAGTAGATACAATAACAGAAAGATCAATAGGAAAGATTTGGTACCTGAAACACCAAAAATCTTTTGATTTTTTTACTGCCAAAGGTGTTCATCCTATTCACAAAAGAAAACTAAGTCGTTTAAGTAAAATCATCTATGATAATGAAATAAAACCTTTGAAAACAGCAGAATAATTAATTATTTGCTTTATTTATTTTGTAGTAAATTGTGAAACTTATACAGTTTTTAAGGACATTACATGTCTTATTTTGGCTACTCCTTAAAACCATAAATCTCTTTTAATTTTTTTATCCTTTTTTGTCTTCAAAAAAAATAATAAAAAAAGTACTATTTCATTAATCTTTACGTCTTGTTAATTGTCTATAGTTCAGTATAAACAATACATTATGACAACCTATAACCGAACCCCTTCTCTTGTGCTCTCTCTATTTGCACTGGTTATTGCCTTTTGTTCCTTTGTAAGAGCAGAATCAAATGCAGATAATAAATTAAATATGCCTTACAAAGCAGCTGGTTTAACCAAAGAAGAAGCTGCGGCGCATTTGCTTAGTCGCTTTACTTATGGAGCTAAAGTTGGAGAAGTAGAAGAGGTAGTTAAAAAAGGTCTGGATAAATGGTTAAAAGAACAATTAGAAGGCGATGCCAAAGATGAAGAACTGAACGGACTGTTAAACTCTTATGATGCTATTAATTTAACGAATAAAGAAGCAGAAGATGCTTTTCCGCAACCAGCAAGGGTTAACAGAATGGCCATAAATCAGGGCTATGTAAATAAAGATTCAGTTAATAACGGCAATAATAAATATCAGAGAGAAGCTGTAGCTGCCTTTATGAAAGATAAAGGTTATCGTCCGCAAGGCGAATTATTCCGCCAGTTGATTAATCAGAAAATTTTAAGAGCGGCTTATACTAAAAACCAGTTTCGTGAGATCATGACCGATTTCTGGTTCAATCATTTTAATGTTGCTTTAAACAAAAATCAATGTGCCATTTTTGTACCTGCTTATGAGCGGGATGTGATACGTCCGAACGTATTTGGTGATTTTGATCAGTTACTGCTAAAAACAGCAAAATCTCCTGCCATGCTGATGTATCTGGATAATTTTTCAAGTTCTGGCATAAATGTACCTGTACCCGGAACCGAGAATGCAAATACAGTAAGTCTTGAGCAGCGACAAAAAATAAAAGAGAATATTCAAAAACGCTTTTTACAGGTGCGACAGCAGCGGAAAGGTAACGGAGGCTTAAATGAAAATTATGCCCGTGAGGTTATGGAGCTGCACACTTTAGGTGTTGATGGCGGATATACCCAAAATGATGTAACAGAAGCGGCCAGAATTTTAACAGGTTGGACCGTTGCGCCTATGGGTAATGAAGGATATGGTGCAGCAACACAAAAAATCATAGATCGTATTGGTGAAAATAATTTGCGTAACAAGGGTTTTGTAATTGATGGCGATTTTTTCTTTGCCATGAACAGACATGATAACGGGGAAAAAACAGTTTTAGGAAGGAAATTTGAAGCAGGCGGAGGATATGAAGAAGGTAAAGCACTTTTAGAAATGCTGGCCCATCATAAATCAACAGCTAACTTTATCTCTAAAAAAATTGCAACGAGATTTGTAAACGATAATCCGCCACAAAGTTTGGTAGATAAATTGGCTAAGACCTTTCTGGCTAAAAATGGTAATATTAAAGATGTGATCATTACCATGGTAAACTCTCCTGAATTCTGGTCTAAAGAAGCCTTAAGAGAAAAAACCAAATCGCCGTTTGAGTTAGCTATTAGTACAGTACGAAGCTTAAATGCAGATATTTCTCAACCTTATCAGCTTTATACCTGGATCAACAGAATGGGACAACAAATGTATTATTACCAGGCGCCTACCGGTTTTCCTGATAGGGGACAGTACTGGATTAATACCGGATCTTTGTTAAACCGGATGAATTTTGGTCTGGCTTTTGCCTCACAAAAGATACCAGGGATTAATATTAATTTACTGGCTTTAAATGACAATCATGAGCCCGAAAGTGCAGTTTCTGCTTTAGAAACTTATAGTAAGCTCATCATGCCCGAAAGAGATTTAGATAAAACCATAGATCGTTTAAAACCGATGTTAAATGATCCGGAGCTTCAGCAAAAAGTAGCTGATGCTGCTGCAAAAAATAATCAGAATAACCAGAATAATACTGTTAGTATGCAGAATACAGCTGATACGGATAAGATGAAATCCGGAAAAGGCAAAAAAGCGATAGAAAATCCGGTAGTAAGACAACAGGCAGGAAACAGTACGATACTGGCACAGGTGGTAGGGGTAATTATCGGCTCTCCAGAATTTCAACGTAAATAATTTAAATTATGGTTACCAGAAGAGGATTTATAAAAGCCGGAGGCTTAGCATTATTTGGCATAAGCCTGGGCGGTATTCCCGGATTTTTAGCAGAAGCCGTTGCGGCTACAACCCGTCCTTTGTTGTTTAAAAAGAAAAAAATACTGGTATGTATTTTTCAAAGAGGAGCAATGGATGGCTTAATGGCGGTAACACCTTTCAATGATCAGTATCTGCAGGCTGTTCGCCCTACATTGTTCATGTCTGCTGCGAGTAATGCAAAAGGAAAATCGCTGATTGACCTGGACGGAAAATATGGATTACACCCTTCAATGAGTGCATTTGAACAAGTGTTTAAAGATAAAAGGCTGGCTATAGTTCATGGCATAGGATCACCAAATAATACCCGTTCGCATTTTGATGCGCAGGATTTTATGGAATCTGGTACACCATTTAAAAAAGGAACTACATCTGGATGGTTGAACAGGGCAGTAGGTTTGTTGGGACACGAGGCGGTTACACCTTTTCAGGCAGTGAGCTTAACTTCTTCTTTACCGCGTTCTTTTTATGGAGATAATGCTGCGGTAGCCATTAGGAACCTCTCCGAATTTAATATCCAGTTAAGAGGTAATCCTAAGGGTGCAAATCTGGCATCAAAAAGTTTTGAAGATTTATATGACCAGACTTCATCAGGTTTGTTAAAGACTACCGGAAAAGAAAGCTTTGAGGCAATCAATATGTTGAACAAAACCAATGTAGCTGCATACAAACCCGAAAATAATGTGGTATATCCAACATCTGCCTTAGGAAATTCATTAAAACAGATTGCACAGTTAATTAAAATGGATGTGGGGATGGAAGTTGCATTTGCAGAATCAGGTGGTTGGGATACCCATTTTAACCAAGGCACAGATACCGGTATTTTTGCCAGAAATGTAAATGATTTGAGTAATAGTATTATGGCTTTTTGGAACGATCTTGAAAAATACCAGGATCAGGTTACCGTAATGACCATGACCGAATTTGGACGTACAGTAGCGCAAAATGGAACAGGTGGAACAGATCATGGAAGAGCATCATGTAATTTTATTTTAGGTAATGATGTAAAAGGAGGAATGGTACACGGTACTGTAAATCCGTTGGCCAAAGAAAACCTTGAAGATGGAAGAGACCTAGCTGTGACCACCGATTTCAGGAGTGTTTTTAGCGAGGTGGCCGACTTGCATTTAGGAATTAATAATGATAAAATTCTTTTCCCTGATTTTTCGGGTAGCCACATAGGCATGATGAAAATTTAAGATTCTGTTTTAGAAACTAATGCAATGAGTTTTACAGTTATTTTTACGAATGACGGTAATCCATCATTGCATTTTATATTTTTATTGCGTTATTGTTTGGCAGGTAACGTATTTTAGCCTTCCAGTTTTTATACCATGAAGAAAATTTTTTTAAGAAGTTTGGTTCTGCTATCCATATTGTTTTCATTTACGATATGCCATGCACAGGAACTCACCCAACAGGTAGAGTCCAATAGAAAAAATGCAATTGATCAACAGAAAAAACCTTATGTAGTTTATATATCGGTTGATGGTTTGCGTTGGGATTTGGTAGATAGGTTTAATGCTTCACATTTGAAAGAATTAAGAGCAACAGGTGTACAAGCTGAGTACATGAAACCTTCATTTCCAACTTTAACCTTTCCCAATCATTATACTTTGGTTACAGGTATGTATCCTTCGCATCACGGTTTAGTAAATAACAGTTTTTTTGACCCTCAAAAAAAGCAGGTTTATAACAAACGATATAAAAACGCTGTTCAGGACAGTACCTGGTATAATGGCATTCCGATATGGTCTCTGGCAGAAAAAAATCATATGCTTTCGGCGAGTTTCTACTGGACAGGTTCTGAAAGTGCCATAGCTGGCTATCGACCTACCTATTGGTATATGTACAATGAGAAGATAACAATGGATGATCGACTGAAAGCTTTTGCAGAATGGCTGGCTTTGCCAGAAGATAAAAGGCCGCATCTCATTACCTGGTATTTTCCTCAGGTAGATTTTGCCGGACATCATTTTGGACCTGAATCTAAAGAAAGTGAAGAAGCCGTAAAACTGATTGATGAAACCGTTGGTAAAATGGCCGATATTGGAAAACAATCTGGTTTGCCCATCAATTTCATCTTGGTTTCTGATCATGGAATGGCTACAGTAGATACACAAAATGCAAT
Organism: Pedobacter montanisoli; assembly: GCF_022809115.1. Classification (GTDB taxonomy): domain Bacteria; phylum Bacteroidota; class Bacteroidia; order Sphingobacteriales; family Sphingobacteriaceae; genus Pedobacter; species Pedobacter montanisoli. The sequence continues at coordinate 1,337,203 of NZ_JALGBH010000001.1, forward strand.
CCCTATCCCAGTCGCTATTGATACTGCTAAATTTATTATTCCCCTGGATGATGGCGTATTGCTGCATTTGTATGCAAAAGACAAGAAAGACGTAGAACCCACTTATCAAAAACTAAAAAAAGAAGCGAAGAATTTTGACGTGTACCTGGCTGGCAATACGCCTGGGAAATGGCATTTCTCTAGTAAAGAAGATAAATTAGCCCGTATTGGCGATATTATTTTAGTGCCTCATTATCCGCAGGTATTTGATATAGGTAAGAAAATAACCATCGGAAAACATGGCTATGATAATGACCTACCTCAAATGAGAGCTACTTTTTATGCCTGGGGACCTGCTTTTAAAGAAGGGATAAAGATCCCTCCATTTGAAAATGTAAACGTTTATCCTTTAATTGCTAGGATATTAGGGTTGCCTTATTACCATCAAATAGACGGTAATATCCAGGTGCTTAAAGATGTGCTGAAGTAGATAATTGCGATTGCGTTTCGTAAAATTTTCGTGCGTAAACAGATTCAGACTTTCATTTTGATAAATTTAACTTCATTAACTTAAATGACTAAGACTGAACAATGAAGAAGATTTTCAAAATTATGATCTTTGCAATGGCTGCAAATGTGGCTGTCGTAAATGCACAACAAGGGGCCAGACCTCAACAGTCAAGACCTGCAAATACTGCTGCACCTGCTGCTACAGAGCAAAAAGAAGATGCTCCACGTACCAATCAAAATGTAAACTCAAGAACTATAGTGCCTGAAAGTTCCGTTGTTACACAACATACGGTAACTATAAAGGGTAAATCTATTCCTTATAAGGCAACGGCTGGTACATTGCCAGTGTGGAATGAAGAAGGTAAACCAGTTGCCGGACTTTTCTATACTTATTATGAAAGAACTGATGTTCAAAATAAAGATAGTCGTCCTTTAATCATATCGTTTAACGGTGGGCCAGGATCCGCTTCAGTGTGGATGCATATTGCTTATACAGGGCCGGTAGTTTTAAATATCGATGATGAAGGTTATCCGGTACAACCGTACGGATATAAAGATAATCCAAATTCTATTTTAGATGTTGCCGATATCGTGTACATAGACCCGGTAAATACGGGTTATTCAAGAACAGTAAGCAAAGACGTTCCAACCAGCCAGTTTTTTGGTGTAAGACAAGACATTAAATATTTAGCTGAGTGGATCAATACATTTGTAACCCGTGTTAACAGATGGGCTTCTCCAAAATACTTAATAGGTGAAAGTTACGGAACCACAAGGGTATCTGGATTGGCTTTAGAATTACAGAGCAACCATTGGATGTACCTTAATGGTGTAATTTTGGTGTCGCCTACAGAATTGGGTATAGAACGAGGCGTAACTACAGATGCTGCACTACGTTTACCTTACTTTGCTGCAACAGCATGGTACCATAAAGCTTTAGCTGCTGATTTGCAGAATAAAAAATTAACAGACATGTTGCCTGAGGTAGAAAAATTTACGATTGATGAATTATTACCGGCTATTGCAAAAGGTGGGCTTTTATCAGCAGCAGATAAACAGAAAATAGCAGCTAAAATGGCGAGATACTCTGGCCTGAGCGAAAAAGTTATTTTACAAAATAACCTAGATGTTTCTACCAATTTGTTCTGGAAAGAATTATTGAGAGATAAAGGTTACACCGTAGGTAGGTTAGATTCAAGATACAGAGGTATTGATAAATCTGATGGTGGTGAAAGACCAGATTATAATGCCGAGCTTACTTCATGGTTGCACTCATTTACGCCGGCTATTAATATGTATCTGCGTAATGCACTTAATTATAAAACCGATTTAAAATATAACATGTTTGGCCCGGTATATCCATGGGATAACACAGGCAACAGGACTGGAGAGAATTTACGAGCAGCAATGGCACAAAATCCTTATTTACATTTAATGGTACAATCTGGCTATTATGATGGTGCCTGCGATTATTTTAACGCCAAATACAATATGTGGCAAATGGATTTAAACGGTAAGTTAAAAGATCGCATGAGCTGGAAAGGTTATGAGAGCGGACACATGATGTATTTACGTAAACCTGATTTAGCTGCCGCTAACGATCATATCCGTGAGTTTATTAAAGATTCTTTGCCAGCACCTAACCAGTCAGCAAAGTTCTAATTTAAGCTTAAGAACTGATTTAATATATAAGCGATTGGCTTGAATTACAATTCAGACTGTTTAAGAATAAATTTATTGCAACATCTTTGCTGATAAATGCTTACTTTTACAGCCCCAATATGGAACAGATAAAAACATCTTTTGATTTTGAAAAGCCTTTAACTGATTTAATTCAGCAAATAGATAAGGTAAAGCAGATTGCAGAAAAAACCAAAGTTGATATGTCGGCAACTATAGATGAACTGAATAAAAAGGTAGCAGACACAAGCCAATCGCTATATAACAATTTAACAGGGTGGCAGAAAGTTCAAATGTCACGTCATCCAGAACGCCCGCAAACTTTAGATTATATCAAAATGATTTGCGATGACTTTATTGAGTTGCACGGCGACAGAACTGTTAAAGATGATAAGGCTATTGTAGGTGGCTTTGCTACTATTGCCGGACAAACGGTAATGATTATTGGTCACCAGAAAGGAAAAAATACCAAAGAACGTCAGTTTCATAATTTTGGTATGGCCAATCCTGAAGGCTACCGTAAAGCTTTGCGTTTAATGCGCTTAGCTGAGAAGTTTAATAAACCGGTTATTACTTTCATCGATACGATGGGAGCTTATCCGGGTTTGGAGGCAGAAGAAAGAGGACAAGGAGAAGCTATTGCCCGTAACTTGTTAGAAATGTCGGTTTTAAAAGTGCCAATCCTTTGTTTTATTGTAGGAGAGGGTGCATCTGGTGGTGCTTTAGGCATTGGTATCGGTGATAAGGTATATATGCTTGAGCATACCTGGTATTCGGTAATTTCTCCAGAATCATGTTCTTCTATTTTATGGCGCAGCTGGGATTTTAAAGAAAGAGCGGCTGAATGCCTGAAATTAACTTCGGAGGATATGTTTAAAAACGGATTAATTGACGGAGTAGTAAAAGAGCCATTGGGAGGTGCGCACCAAGATCCTGAATGGATGGCAGCTAACCTTAAACAACATATTGTTTCTGATCTTAAAGAACTTAAATCTATGTCAGTAGAGAAATTGGTTTCTAAACGTATTGATAAGTTCTGCGCAATGGGCGTAGTTAACGAAGGTTAAGTTAAACTGTAAAATATATTAGACTGCCTCAGATTAAAGTATTTGAGGCAGTTTTTTTATGCCTGTGCTTTCTGATTTCTTATTTCTATAACGTGATGCTGAACTCGTTTCAATATCTTAAGAGAAAATTTATGCTATTGTATTATATTTCGAACTAATCGGGATGGTAGTTATGAATTTATTATATAGCTTTCTGTAATACAGAATCTTTAAACTCATTATAAACAAAAAGCCCAGTTCATTTCATTTGAACCGGGCTTTTTTTATATTGAACTGATTTTAGCTTATTGATTAGAGAAGAACTGGTTAAATCTTCCGTATAAAGCTTCGTATTGTTTTTTCAATTTATCAGCTAACTGAGTTTGTTTATACTGAGCGGCAACTTTCTCCATAGGATCTAAACCATACATTAAGCCAATCTGTATGTTCTGACCGCCTATAATGGTTTTCTTACTTGCAGAAACGTCTGCCAAATAGGTAATTTCTTTCTGTACATAATCAGCATATCTCTCAATAAGCTTATTGGCACGACTGGTTTCACCTAAAATATACAGGTTCTGAGCCATGGTTGGTACAGCCATCACATTTCTTAAACCATAAATACGGGTAGGCATTACCTCGTCATATTTTTTCATCACCTTTTTAGCTTCTTCTAAACGACCTGCTTTAATTAATTCAGAAGTAAGATTGTTGAAAATGTTATTGAAAATGGCAATATCATCTGCCGACTGTTCATCTAAATATTTTGCATTTTTAATATTACCCCACAAGAATTTGTTCATTACATGGTCATACATAGGGTTTACATTTACCTGAGTTTCTCCTCTTTCTAAAGCACTGGTATCAGGCTGTAAAGGCAATAATCTTAATGCTAAACCTTCGCTATATAAATATTTATCTAAACCATTGAACTGCTCACTAGGAACTGTACTGCAGAAATAAATTGGGCGTTTCCAGTTGTTATGAGCCAGGATATCAAACATGGCCAAAGTACCTTTGGTTACATAAGGTTTGTTAAAGGTCCATTCTATAGCAGGAACAATTTTATTTCTTTCACTTTCCGGTAGTGTTTGTGTTTTGATCACATCATCAGCATTAACCGTTAATTTGAAATTTTTTGTCGGAATGAAATTTGACTTGCTGCCATCGCTTAGAGGTAGCATATCATTAGGATCGTCTGATAATAACAGATCAACAATCTGTTTAAGTTCAACAGGATCTTTAATGCCCATATCTTTATGGTACATTACATCCCTTACCCCACTCACATACTGAGCCTCTTTCATCGATAAAGGTAATGCTTCAGACTCGTGTACTTTTCTCTGTAAATTATTAATATACCAGTCTGTGTCAAATAAACTAAGGTTTACTAATCTGATATCAGGCCTGATATTTTCTACTTCCTGTGCGTACCAAAGCGGATAAGTATCATTATCGCCATAAGTAAATAAGATGGCGTTAGGAGCACAGGATTGCAAATAACTTACTGCAATATCATGAGCTACCATTTTAGTAGAGCGGTCATGACTTTTCCAACCCTGCTGAGCCATAAGTATAGGTGCCGCAAACATCGAAACCACAATAGCCGCTATAGCCGCATTTTTTGCATTTAACTTTTTAAATATCCATTCCTTAACGGCCACTACGCCAATACCAATCCAGATGGCAAAAGCATAGAAAGATCCTACATAAGCGTAATCCCTTTCACGGGGTTCTAAAGGTTTTTGGTTCAGGTACATTACAATAGCAATACCCGTAAAGAAAAACAAAAGACCAATAATACCAGCATCTCCTGGTTTACGTTTAAAGTGCCATACCGCACCCAATACTCCTAAAATAAGAGGTAAAAAGAAATACCTGTTATAAGCATTACTTTCTTTTATGGACGGTGGAAGATTGGTTTGATCGCCATAAAGCATTGAATCTATAGGTTTGATGCCGCTAATCCACTGGCCCTCATATAAGCTACCCTGACCTTGTATTTCATTTTGGCGACCGGCAAAATTCCATAAGAAATAACGCATATACATAAAACCAACCTGATGACGTATAAAGAAGCTTAAGTTATCAAAGAAAGAAGGGAAATGCTGGTCGTCAAAGCCCATTAAATCCTTATAATAATTGATATGTCTTTGCTCATCGCTGTACATTCTAGGGAATAATACTTCATGTTGTAAGCGACGGATACTATCAGGGAAATTGGTGTTTTCGCCATAGATAGTTTTTCTTTTAATACCTGAAACTTCGTATTTTTTCTCTCCTTTACGATAGCTTTTACCCGTATCTTTATAAATAGGACGGCTTCCGTCTTCTTCATATTGAGGTATTGAATTATAGTTAGGGCCAAAAAGTAAAGGCTGATCGCCATACTGTTCACGGTTCAGGTATCCTAAAAAAGAGAATGCATTATCAGGATCACTGTTATTTAAATTTGGTTTTGCCTGTGCTCTGATTAAGATCATGGCAAAAGATCCGTAACCGAAAATAATCAGTACTACAGAAAGTAAAGCCAAATTCAATACTTTTTTGCTGTGTTTGATCGAGTAAAGTATGCCCCAAACCAAACTACCGATAAGAAGCGCTGAAAAGACAAGTACGCCACTGCCAAAACCTAAACCTAAAGTATTTACAAAGAATAAATCGAAATAAGCTCCAAATTTAACGAGGTACTGGATAATGCCGTATTGTACAAAGGCTAAAATTAATATACCAACAACCAAAGTTTTGAATATACCTGACGTGGTAGGTTTTTCTGTTTTTTTGAAATAATAAACAAAAGCTATGGCTGGTATGGTTAATAAGTTTAACAAGTGAATGCCTATTGAAAGGCCCATGGTGTAAGCAATGAATAGTAACCATCTATCGGCTCTCGGCTCATCAGCAATGGCTTCCCACTTTAGAATTGCCCAGAATACAATTGCTGTAAAAAGAGATGAAAGTGCATACACCTCTGCCTCAACTGCCGAAAACCAGAAGCTATCAGAGAAAGCATAAGCCAGTGCACCTACTGCACCTGCGCCCATAATGGTAATTAAATTTGCTTTACTGATTTCTTCACCTTTTTTGATGAGTACTTTTTTAACCAAGGCGGTGATGGTCCAGAATAAAAATAAGATAGTTGCTGCGCTAGCTATTCCAGAGCCAAAGTTCATGAAATAAGCAATTTTCTTTACGTCGCCAAAAGCTAGTAAAGAGAAAAACCTTTCGATCATTAAAAACAGAGGAGCTCCGGGTTGGTGTACAATCTGCATTTTGAAAGCAGAAGCGATAAACTCACCGCAATCCCAGAAACTGCTAGACGGTTCGAGTGTTAATGTGTAGCAAATAGCTGCAATAGCAAAGCATATCCAGCCTACTATATTATTTACTTTTGAATAGTTCATACTTTTGAAGTAAAATACTTTGTTGGTAATTATAAATGCTGCCGAAAATAAAAAAATAGATTGACATACGGGTTATGCCAAACCCTTTTTAACAAATATTAACGAGAAATAAAGGTGATTATAAATGGATTAGAAAAAGCGGTGAAAAATTTTGTTAATATTATTTGCATAAAATAAAAAAGTACGTACATTTGCATTCCATTTCGGGACGAAGGTTTTGAAATTGATTGTCCGATAGTATAAGGGTAGTACAAGTGATTTTGGTTCATTTAGTCTTGGTTCGAATCCAGGTCGGACAACAAACGTTTCGGATTGTGAATATTCACAATCCGATTTTTTTTAACCCGCATTGATATCGATAAATCATGCCATTGCAGTTTAACCCAGTTAAAATTTTTGCAGGAAGCGGCACACAGGCTGTTGCTGCAAAAATAGCCGAAGAATACGGCAGACCTCTTGGTGATGTAACCATTAGTAAATTTAGCGATGGCGAGTTTCAGCCTTCTTTTAATGAGTCTATAAGAGGTTGCGATGTTTTCATCGTTCAATCTACCAACCAACCAACAGACAATCTAATGGAGCTTTTGTTAATGGTTGATGCCGCTCGCAGAGCATCAGCACATTACATTACAGCAGTAGTTCCTTATTATGGTTTGGCACGTCAGGATCGTAAAGATAAACCTCGTGTAGCTATTGGTGCTAAATTGGTTGCTAACTTACTAAAAGCAGCAGGAATTAACCGTATCATGACCATGGATTTACATGCGGCGCAGATACAGGGTTTTTTTGATATCCCGGTAGATCACTTGGATGCTTCTGTAATTTTTGTGCCTTATATTAAAGCTCTGGGTCTGGAAAACCTGACCATTGCTTCTCCGGATATGGGCGGTTCATACAGAGCAAGAACTTTTGCTAAATTCTTTAATGCAGAGGTGGTGATTTGCGATAAAAGACGTAAACGTGCCAATGAAATAGAATCGATGTCTATTATTGGTGATGTAACAGGGCAGGATATTGTTTTAATTGATGATATATGTGATACCGCAGGTACTTTAGCTAAAGCAGCCGCGTTGATCATGGAGAATGGTGCGAAGAGTGTAAGAGCGGTGTGTACACACCCGGTTCTATCAGGTAAAGCTTATGAGACTATAGAAAACTCAATGCTTGAAGAACTGATCGTAACCGATACCATTCCGTTAAAACAAGAATGTAGTAAAATTAAAGTGCTGAGTACAGCCCCTTTATTTGCAAAAGCAATTGCTAATGTGAATGAACATGGTTCAATTAGCGACCTTTTTAAAGTTTAGCGCTTTGCGTTAAGCGGTGAGCGAAAAACGCTAATCGCCTTTCGTCAAACGCTTTTGAGAGCATTTAACAATTAAAAATAAATAAAAATGAAAACTATCGCTATTAGCGGTTCTCCTAGAGAGAACGTAGGGAAACGCGATGCTAAAGAGCTTCGTTACCAAGGTAAAGTTCCAGCCGTATTATACGGAGGTAAAGAGCAGGTGCATTTTGCTTTTACCAGTACTGAACTAAACGATGCTATTTATTCACCAGAAGCCAGCTTCGTTGAAATCAATGTAGGTGGAAAAACTTCAAAAGCTATCGTAAAAGATTTACAATTCCATCCTTTAACTGACCTATTGGTTCACGTTGATTTTCTTGAATTATTTGACGATAAGGAAATCACTATGGAGATCCCAGTTAGATTAACCGGAACTTCTCCAGGTGTAAAAATGGGGGGTAAATTAGTTCAAAAATTACGTAAACTACGTGTTAAAGCATTACCTAAAAATATGCCTCAGGTAGTAGAAGTAAGCATTGAGAAATTAGAAGTGGGTAACTTATTCCGTGTACGTGATCTTAAAACAGATAACTACGTGGTAACCAATACTCCGGAAGATACGATTGTTTCTGTAGGTATGTCAAGAGCTTTAAAACAAGCTGAAAACGCTGCTAAAGGAAAATAATTTAAAAAGCTTCTAAAAAAGAACGGCGTGGATTTTCTACGCCGTTTTTGTTTTTATAAAAGGATATCAAATTTTATAACTTTACGCCATGAAATTTCTGATTGTAGGTTTAGGTAATATAGGTGCAGAATATGCGAGCACAAGGCACAATATTGGGTTTGATATTGCCGATGGACTTGTTGCAGCCCTTGAGGGTAATTTTGAGTTTGGCAGATTAGCCTATCATGCAGAAGTAAGTCATAAAGGCAAAAAGATACACGTAATTAAACCCACCACTTATATGAATTTAAGTGGTAAAGCGGTTAATTACTGGATGAAAGAGTTGAAAATTGCTCCTGAAAATGTTTTGGTACTGGTTGATGATCTGGCTCTGCCTTTTGGTAAAATGCGTTTAAAACTGAAGGGAAGCAGTGCAGGACATAACGGGTTAAAAAGTATAGAAGAAGTTTGTGGAGGTCAGAATTATGCCCGTTTACGTTTTGGTATAGGCGATGATTTTCCGAAGGGAAGACAGGTAGATTTTGTACTGGGAAAATTTGATAAAAATGAACAAAAAGATTTACCGGTTCTGATTAACCGTGCAATAACTATTGTTAAGAGTTTTGCTACTATTGGACCAGCGATGACTATGACTCAGTTTAATCAGTAAATGCTATCAATACTGAATAAATTAATTTAATGATCAGGCCAAACAGGCTTCAGCATCTTAGCTGTAAATATTAATCTATTAATTTTTTTGGGTTAATTTGGCTATTTTTTCATGAAGAACATTTACTTTAAATGGTTTGCCAATAATATCATTGGCGCCGGCTTTATAAGCGGTTTCATTATCAGAATCTAATACTCCGGCAGAAAAAGTAATAATAGGAATAGTTTCTTTACCAGGGGCATAGCCTTCTCTTATTTTTTTAATGGCTTCGAGGCCATTCATTACCGGCATATAAGTGTCCATTAAAATAAGATCAAATTGATCTTGAGCGAGAGCATCTATGGCTTCCTGCCCGTTGGTTACCACATGGGTTTCTATATTCCAGTTGTTTAATATTTTAACGATCAGGAAAACATTTATAGAATTATCTTCCGCTATAAGAATTTTTAATCCATCAAATTTCTGGAGTGTTTGAGGTTCCTGCTCTGTTTTTTCACTCTCGTTATCGTCCACAAATTTGTACCATTTGCTAAAAATAAAAGTACTTCCCTTACCTAATTCGCTGCTTACCTCCAGAGAGCCTCCTTTAAGTTCAATTAATTTCTTTACAATAGAAAGTCCTAAACCAGTGCCTTCATAAACTTTGGTGCTGATGTTATCTGCCTGTTCAAAAGTGTTAAAAATGGTATCTATATTTTCTTTTGAAATGCCTATGCCTGTATCAGAAATGATGAACTTAATATGTACCAGATTATTGTTCTTTTCAGGTACCTCAATTTTAAATGTTACTTCGCCTTGATTGGTAAATTTAATGGCATTGCTCAATAAATTCATAAAGATCTGGCTTAGTCTTAATGAATCGGCCATAATGATCTTGGGTAACTGAGGATCTATATCTAAATTGAGGGCTATGTTTTTTTCTTTGGCTTTTACACTTAATAAATTGGCAGCCTGTGTTACAATATCGTATATGTTGGTTTTAGCCAGACTGATCTTGAACTTACCAGCTTCTATTTTTGATAGATCCAGAATATCATTGATTACACCTAACAATGAACTTGATGATACATCAATGAGGTTAACTATTTCAAGCTGGCTTTCGTCTAAGCTACTTTGCTTGAGCAGGTGTAATAAACCAATAATACCATTTATGGGTGTTCTGATTTCATGACTCATATTAGCCATAAAATTTTCTTTGGCTCTTTTTCCCTGTTCGGCATCTTCTTTGGCTTTGATCAGGTCATGCTGTATTTTTTCAAGCTGTTCGTTCTTTTTTTTGATCTCTCGTTGTGTACGTACAAGTTGTATAAAAGCATCTACTTTTGCAGATGTAATATAAGGGTCTAAAGGTTTATACAGGTAATCTACGGCTCCGGCGTTTAATCCTTTAATGGCATATTTTGCTTCAGTAGAGATAGCCGTTACAAAAATTACCATAATATCTTTTGTACGAACATTGTTCTTTAAGATCTCAACCAGCTCAAAGCCATTCATTTTGGGCATTTGTACATCAACCAATGCAATTGCAATATCTTTTTCCCAGCAGATACGCAGTGCATCATTAGGCGAGGTAGTACTAATGATATTAATATCACTTCTCTTAATGAGTGCTTCCAGTGCAATGATATTTTCCTGCTTGTCGTCTATAATTAACAGGTTGATTGTTTTCATGCAATTGATGTTTATGCTATTTTTTGATATACGTTAAACTTCTTATCTATTACTTTAAGTTTTTTTAATATATCAGTATCTCTAATGGTTTCTTTACTACCTAAACATAGAAAACCTAAATTCGCTAAGCTATTATAAAACAGATTGATTACTTTTTTTTGCAGTTCAGCATTAAAGTAAATCAATACATTCCGGCAGGTTATCAGCTGAAACTCATTGAACGGACCATCTGAAACTAAATTATGAGTCGAAAATAAGATATTTTTCTTTAACGACCGAGAAATTAACGCTGCATCATACTTAGCGGTATAATAATCTGATAGAGATAAGCCACTATCTACCTGCGAAAGATTTTCAGAATATCGTTTTATTTTTTGCAAGTCGTAAATACCTTCCTTAGCGGTTTCCAGCTCTCTGGTATTGATATCGGTGCCATATATAAAGCTTCTTTTGTATAAACCTGCTTTATCAAACAGGATGGCTAAAGAATAAAGTTCTTCCCCGCTTGAGCAACCTGCACTCCAAATTTTGATATGCTGATAAGTGCTCAGATAAGGAACAATAACTTTGTTGATAACTTTATAAAAACCCGGATCTCTGAACATTTCGGTAACATTTACCGTAACCTCCACTAGAAATTCCTGAAAAAAATCGGGTTGATTAATTAATGCATTGCAAAGCTCAAAGAAAGTATAACCTTTTAAGATCATTAATCTTACGATACGTCTTTTTAAGGATGCTTCTGAATAATCACTGAAATCAAATCCATGTACATTCAATACCAGACTGATCAGTTCATGAAGCTGTTTGTCTGAAATAGCTGAATTTCCCGGAGTATGAATTTGCATAAGGTATATATAGATTTAATTGTTAACTGAGCCAAACTCTTAACATAGACAATAGTTTATCTGTGTCAATTGGTTTAGCGATATAGTCATTGGCACCAGCCTCTATACATTTTTCTTTGTCGTTTTTCATGGCTTTAGCCGTTAGGGCTATAACTGGTAGTTTAGCCAGTTTGGTTTGTTGTCTTATGGCTTTCATGGCTTCATATCCATCCATTTCAGGCATCATAATATCCATTAATACCAAATCTATTTCCGGATGTTCTTCTAATTTTTCTAAAGCTTCCCTGCCATTTGTAGCAATAATTACATTGATATTATAAGATTGTAATGCTGATGATAAAGCAAATATGTTACGCATATCATCATCAGTAATCAGGATATTTTTATTCTCTAATGCTTTTTCAATGGTAACAGATGCGTTTTTAACTTTCTGTGTTTTACCGTCACTATAATTTTTCTTTTGAGGTTCTTCTTTCTTGATTTTATTCACAAAAAGATTTACTTCGTCCAGTAGCCGGTCATTAGATTTATTGTTTTTAAGTACCATGGCTTGTGTGTGTCGCATAATATGGGCCATTTGTTCTTTGTCTAGCTCCATGGCAGTATTGATAATTACTGGTGTTGATGCCCATTTAGGGTTCAGTTTAATCTCATCAAGGAGATCAAAGCCTGACACATCTGGTAATTTCAAGTCTAGAACAATGCAGTCAAAATGATTATGCTCAAGTATTTGCCGTGCTTCTGCACCTGTATAGGCCTGTGCTACTTTGGCACCTTTTTCAATTAATTGAGCACTCAGCTCGTTACTTTGTAGAACCTGATCTTCTATAACCAGAACATTATTAAACTGATATTCGTTATGCTCTGATAATAAACGAAAAGCCTTATCTAACTGCTCTTTTTCTATTGGTTTCTTTAAAAAACCAATAGCACCTTCTTTTTGAGCCTGTTTTACTTTTTCATCACCGGCCGACATCATGTGCACAGGAATATGCTGTGTATCAGGATCTGCTTTTAGTTTTTTGAGAATGGTCCATCCATCCATAACAGGCAGCATGATATCTAATATAATGGCATCAGGTTTTAGAGTTTGAGCCAGCTCAAGCCCTTTGTCGCCACTATAGGCCAAAACAGGTTCAAATCCTTTTTCTATTGCATAATTTTTCAAAATCTCGGCAAAATTCTCATCATCTTCAACAATAAGAAGCCTTGTATGTTTTTTATCAGTTTCACTTTCTTCGGCAGCGACCGGTTTTGCAGGCAATTCTACAGGGATATCTGTACTTTCATTCTCTTGTTTTATTTCTTGTTTAGCGGTTTCTGTATGTAATGGTATAAATAAGGTAAAAGTACTGCCTAATCCTGCCTGACTTTCTAATTGGATTTCGCCACCAAGTAAATTTGCTAATTCTCTGCTGATAGAAAGTCCTAAACCTGTACCTCCGTATTTTCTGCTGGTAGAACCATCTTCTTGTTGAAAGGCTTCAAAAATGATTTGTTGTTTGTCTGCTGCAATACCTATTCCAGTATCTTTTATAGAGAAATAAAGTATGCCTGCCGAGGCTTCATTATTCAGATTTTTATGATAAAATTTTTGATCTTTTCCTGCTATACCTGCATTAACGGTAACACTACCACTATCTGAGGTGAATTTGAAAGCATTTGACAACAGGTTTTTAATGATCTGTGTAAGTCTGGTTTCATCGGTTTGTATGAACTCAGGGAGATCATCAGCTAGTTTGAACTGATAATTGATGTTTTTCTGATTCGCTACCTCAGTAAATAAGGCATCGGTTTGCTCTTTGATTGCTTCTAAAGCTACTCGCTCCACAACCAGATCTACATTGCCCGATTCGATTTTTGACAGGTCTAAAATGTCATTGATAAGAGATAGCAGATCTGTTCCGGCATTGTGTATTACTCCGGCATATTTAATCTGTTCTTCGTTAAGATTTAAAGGTTTGTTCTCCTTTAATATTTTGGCTAAAATTAAAATACTGTTTAGTGGAGTTCTTAATTCGTGGCTCATGTTGGCCAAAAATTCAGATTTGTATTTGCTGCTCAGTTCTAGTTCTTCGGCCTTTAAACTAATAGCTTCTTTAGCCTGATTTAATGAAACATTTTTTTCTTCAAGTAACTGTGCCTTTTCTTCGAGTTCTGCGTTGGCCTGCTGTAATTCTTCCTGCTGCACCCGTAACTCTTCTTCTGAAGCTTGTAGTTCTTCTGTTTTATGAATTAAATCTTCGTTGGTTACTCTGAGTTCTTCCTGCTGACTGGCAAGTTCTTCAGCCTGTTGTTGTGTCTGTTCAAATAAAGCCTGTAATTTTGCCTTTGCCATAACTGCATTTACGGCAATACCTATATTTGGGCTCACAGCTTCGAGATATGCAATTTGTTCTTCGGTTATTTTTGATCTGAAGCCTAATTCAATAATAGCAATTGTTTCATTTTCAAATAAAACAGGTATGCAGACAATCTGAGCAGGTAATGTATTGCCCAAAGCGGTTTCAATCTTAATGTAATCATTAGGAACGTTGTCTAATATTTTTATTTTCTTTTCAAAGGCAGCCTGACCTACTAATGTTTCACCAAATTTAACTTCAAAAAAGCCAGGTTTTTCTTTACAGGCGTAACCACCTTTGCTTTTTAAGGTTTGTTCTTTTTTGTTTACAAGGAAAAATAAACCTACGGGTAAAGATAGGTACGTGCAGATCTGGGTTACAATCCTAGTGGTTAGTTCATCCATAGATTGCTCACCATGCATTACCTCATTTAATTTGGTTTCGCCCAGCAGCATCCAGTTGTTGTGTTCATTTTTAGCTGAGAGCAAAGCCAGTTCATCATTGGTATTTCTAATGAGCTTTTCAGTCTCTTTCTGCTGATCAAAAGTTCTTTTGATATAAGAGAATAAAAACAATATCAACCCGAAAATAATAAAGGAACTTATGGTGACTATCAGAATGGTTCTATGAGCACGCTGTTCATTAACGATTTTTTTCTGAGCAAGGAGATTATATTGATATCTTATAAGTTGGGCATTAAATTTTAAGAACTGCTCTTTGTATATTCGGCCTTTATCAGTAGCAATTTGTTTTTTGGCAGCGTCATCGCCTAAAGTATTGGCCTTAGCCATAACCTGTTTAAGATCATATACTTTTAAGGCAGCATAATGTTGTAAACTATCAACAAGTTCTGCATTTGAGTTCTCTTCTCCTATTATCTTTTTAAGCTCCTCAATAGAAGGAATGATTTTATCTATGCTTTGGTTATAAGGTTGCTTGTATTCATCTTTTAAGGTAATGACAAAACCCCTTAGCCCGGCTTCGGCATTGATAATTTCGACCTCAACTTCTTCAGCTTTTTTAATAACAGACTGAGTATGCTCAACAAGTGCAGCGCTTTCTGTTAAAGAAGTAATGCTAAAATAAGACATCATTGCCGATACCAAAACAAATATTAGTGATACGGCAAAGCCGGTAAATATTTGCTGTTTAAAGGAAAGTTTGATCATTGGTTGAAATTATAAAGCTAAGATAGGATTTAATGCAATAATTATTTTAGAGAATCATCAGTTATTATGCCGCTTAAAATAATTTAAAGTTGCTAACTTTACATGCAACATCTTAATAAACTGCAATGATCTTATACGGCATACCAAATTGTAATACAGTAAAAAAAGCGCAAGACTGGCTTAAAGAAAAAAATATTGCGTTTGAATTTCATGATTTTAAGAAAAAAGGAATTACAAACGAAAAACTTAAAATCTGGTTTAAAACTTTTGGAGCAGAAACCGTTCTAAATAAGAAAGGTCTTACTTATAAAAAACTAAGCAAAGAAGAGCAGTCTGCTTTAAATAATGAAAATGCAATTATTGCTTATCTAAAGCAAAATACAAGTGCCATTAAAAGGCCTGTGGTTGAGATTAATAATGAACCTGTTCTTATAGGGTTTGATGAAAATACATACACAGCGAAACTGGCAAAGTAGCTGTTAAAAATTGTTAAACCTGTATATTAAATCGCATTACCTGTTAAATTTGATTATGCTTAGAAAGCTCCTATTCATATTGTTGACTTTTGCTCCTTTCTTTTCAATGGCGCAGCAGACTTATCTTACAGGTAATATCTTTGATAACGAAAAACGAAGTGTTCCATTAGAAGGAGTAAGCGTTAGAAATTTAAGCACTAAGGCCTTTGTTTTTAGCGATAAAGATGGACATTTTGCCATCGGAGCAAAAACAGGCGACCTGATTACTTTTGGTATGATGGGATATGAAACCGATACCGTTTATCTGATCAATCTCTTTCCCAAAAACATTTACTTAAGAGCAAGTGTAAATACATTAAACACAGTAAATGTTACTACGGCTAAAATATCTCCATTTTTAGATACAAAAGATCCTAATGCCACTCCTGCCAGAAGAATAGATTATTCAAAAGAAAAAGGAGGAATTGGTTTTAATTTAGGTTATGGTAAATACAAACGTCAGCAAGCCAAAGTAAGAGAGCTTGAAGAACAGGATGAACTCCTTACTGAGATCAACGATAATTTTAATGAAAAGGTAATACTGGACCTGACTAAATATAAAGGAAAAGACATCAAAGACTTTATTGGTCTATACCGTCCAACACCAGAACAAATCAAAGCAGAACACCCATTCAACTATCCTTATTATATCGTTAAATCTTTTCACGAATGGTTAAAGTTACCTCCAGAGGCGAGGAAATTACCTGCGCTTCCTAAGCTTAAAGCCAACTAAATGCAACATTGGTAACAATGTAACCATTTATTTGAAAATGATTTTCAGAAAAGCTAGATTTAACGCAAATTAAAACAGCTATGAATAAATTTATATCCAAAATTTTTGTAATGGCTTTGGTGGGTACATTTGCATTAAAAGCAGGTGCACAACAACCAAATGCTGTTTCATCAAATTACAGTACAGCAGATGCTTTCGGACCGCTATTCTATACCCAGAACGGTAACGAATTTCGTTCTGCAAGTGGTTATCCAGGGCCAAAATACTGGCAAAATAGGGTTGACTATAACATTACAGCCAAATTAGATGAAGCTGGTAATGGAGTTACGGCTTCAGTTACAATTACTTATAAAAATAACAGTCCTGATAAGCTGCCATTTTTATGGTTACAGTTAGACCAAAACTCTTTTGCAGAAAACTCAAGAGGTAAACAAGTTACTCCAAATAACAGCCGTTATGGCGCAAAAGGAGATAAAATTGACGGCGGTTACAAAATCAAAAATGTAAGTGTAAGTCAAAAAAATGCAGCAGTTAAGTTCTCTTCAATTGTAGAAGATACCAGAATGCAGATTAGACTTAATGAACCAATGGCTGCCAATGGCGATGTAGTTACTATTAAAATAGACTACAACTATGTAATTCCAAAATTAGGTTCAGACAGAACAGGGCATTTAACCACTAAAAACGGTGAAATTTTTGCCGTTGCACAATGGTTTCCAAGAATGTGTGTGTATGATGATGTATTAGGATGGAATACTTTACCTTATTGGGGTGGAGGAGAGTTCTATTGCGAGTACGGTGACATCAATTATACCATCACTGCACCTGCAAGCCATATTGTAATGGGTTCGGGAGAATTATTAAACCCTCAGGAAGTATTTACCGCCGAGCAGTTAAAAAGATGGAACGACGCAAAATTAAGCGATAAAACTATTCACATCAGATCAGAAGAAGAAGTTACCGATCCGAAATCTCGTCCGGCTAAAGATTTCCTTACCTGGAAATTTAAAATGGTTAATACCAGAGATGCAGCATGGGCAAGTTCTAAAGCTTTTGTATTAGATGCAGCACGTATCAATTTGCCAAGTGGTAAAAAATCTTTAGCTGTTTCAGCACATCCGGTAGAAAGCGCAGGTATGGACAGTTATGGCCGTGGTGTTGAATATGTGAAAGGAGCAATAGAATTCTATTCAAAACAATTGTATGAATATCCTTATCCAATGGCTGTAAACGTAGCCACCAATATTGGTGGTATGGAGTATCCGGGTATTGTTTTCTGCGGATGGAATGCTAAAAAAGGAAGTGCATGGGGCGTAATTGATCATGAATTTGGCCACATTTGGTTCCCAATGATTGTAGGTTCTAACGAACGTAAATTTGGCTGGATGGATGAAGGTTTCAATACCTTTATTAATGACCTATCGAGCGAGGCTTTTAACAATGGTGAGTACAAACCACGTAAAGCTGATATGAATGCTATAGGTAAAGCGGTTATTGGTAATCCCCGATATGAAAATATTATGTTAATGCCTGATGCTATGCGTGAGGCTAACATTGGTGTTAACCTTTATTCTAAACCAGGGTGGGGTTTACACTTATTGAGAAACGAGATTTTAGGTAAAGATCGTTTTGATTATGCTTTCAAAGAATATATTAAAGCCTGGGCATATAAGCATCCAACACCTTTTGATTTTTTCAGAGCAATGGAGAACGGAGCAGGTGAAGATTTAAGCTGGTTCTGGAAAAGCTGGTTCTTAAACAGCTGGAAGATGGATCAGGCAATCGGAGATGTTAAAGAAACTAAAGATGATCAAGGTTATCATTATGCAGTTCGTATTGATAATTTAGAAAAAATGCCGATGCCGATTATTGTTGAGTTTAAAACTGCAAGCGGAAAAACAGAGATCGTAAGGTTGCCTGTTGATGTGTGGATGAAAAATGTATCATGGACTGTTAACTATACCTCAAAAGAACAGGTTACAGAAATTACATTAGATCCTAACAAAGTTTTACCAGATAGTAACCCTGATAATAATAAATGGAAAGCGGCGAATTAAGATAATTCGAATCTTTAAAAACAAAAAGGCTCCAGCAATTCTGCTGGAGCCTTTTTTATGAAAAATAAAACTTCATAGTTTCTTCATTTGTGTGCGCTTACTTAGTGTTATTAAATTAATTAATCAACATAAAAAAATTAAAAATGAAAAACTTGAAATTATTTGGATTTGCATTAGTAGCATTATTCGCAGTTAGCACAGTAAGCGCACAAACTTCACCAAAAGCAGCAAAAACAGCTCCGGCAACTACTACAGCTCCAGCGGCTAAAAAAGAAGAGAAAAAAGCTGAGCCTAAAAAAGCTGAAAAACCTGAGGCTAAAAAAGAAGCAAAGAAAGAAGTGAAAAAAGCTGAAAAACCAGCTACTCCAAAAAAGTAAAAAATAATAAAAAATAGTAGTTTTCTTTTAGTAAATCCTGAGCATATTTTGTTCGGGATTTTTTGTTTGTTTCCGGATGATAGATTTTATTATACAGGTTTTTATATCTTAGTTGCCAAATTACAATGATGAAAATAGCAGGCAGATTTCTTTTCATACTATTGATCATTTTTTGTATTCATACTTCGGATGCAAATGCCCAAAATAACGCATCAATAGAGTTTACTCCGCAAGTAAGCTTAACCCGTTTCTCAGCTAATCCTATTAATAAGCTAACAGGTTCTGTTTATGGTGCTGAGCTGGTTTACCATAAATATACCACTACCAATCCCGCTGGCTGGATGCGTGAGCTGAACCTCAAAAGTATAGATGTTATTTTCAATTATAAGAATATGAGTAAGGTAAAGCGGGTTTATCAGCCTATTGAAAATGAATTTGGTGATAGCTATGGCTTATTAGCAGGCATAACCATTCCTTTGATCAGTTCTAACCATTTCTATATAGATGTAGCTCCTTCATTTGGAGGTCTTTATGCAAGCCAAACATGGTTTACCAACAAAAATCCAATTATAGGAGCGCATTTGAACTTTGCATCGAGAATAGCATTAAAAACAGGTGTTGCACTTAATAATAAAACAGATCTTACGGGAGGTATAGATATTCTGCATTATTCTAATGCCGGAACAAGAGTACCTAATAATGGAATGAATGTAGTAAGTGCCGGGTTAGGGATCAAATATAATTTTAACAGACCTGGAATAGATACTGTTACCACAAAAACAGATGTTATTAAAAAGCATCAGTTTGATCTGGGTGCAAACATAGGCAGAAGAGGTGTTTATGAGAGTAAAGACGGTTTATATAAAACAGGTCTGTATGCGGGATACAATTACAGAGTATCACATGTTTGGGCATTAAGCACTGGAATTGATGCTGTATATTACCATACGATTTATGACCCTAACAGGAATCTGGAAACCTATCAATCTAATGCGTCATCATTTAAACGTTGGCGAGTAGGTATAGCCGTGGGGCCCGATTTTTGGATGGGAAATTTGGCAGCTATGTTTAAATATGGTTATTATATTTATTATGACAGTTTAAAACCGATGAAAACCTACTGGACTACCGGCTTTAAATACAAAACTAACAATTGGTTTGCTTTACAGGCTAAAATATACGTGCATAAAACAGAAGCAGATTATTTAGGCTTTGGATTTTTAATAACGCAATAAAGTATGATCAGGCTTACAAATGATACTCCTGTAGAGATTCTTGTTAATATTAAAAAGGGAGATTTGGTAACGGATACTTTCAGTAAAACCGGATTGGTAGATCATATTAACATAACCGACGATGGCCTTTATCAGATTTTTGAATTTACGTTGGTAACCGGCAGAATCATTACCGTTAAACGCTAGTCTTGTAGCTGATTGTATTTTTTGCCCTGATTATAAAAATAATAGCACACAATAATAATAAAAGCTAAAATGCCTTCTATAAGTACAATAGTTTTTGCACTCAAAACATGGGCAAAGTAACCTATGGCTAAAGTCCCGATAGGTAATATACCTTGGTATGCCATTAAATAATAACTGATAGCTCTTCCTCTTAATTCGTTTGCAGAGTGGGTTTGTATGTAAGTGTTAATTGCAGAAGTGAGCATCATCATACCTATACAAGCCAAACTTGTGCTGATTAGCGCCATCCATACAGTTGGAGCAACAGATAATAAAATTAATCCAGCACCAAATATAATGGCGGATAAAATAACAATTCTGCTCAGATCCTTTCCTGATTTTAACGATGCCATATATATCGCTCCCAAAAGAGCACCCAAACCTCCAGCACTTTCAAACCAGCTAAATGTAGTTGCATCGCCATTGAATACGGTTTTTGCAAATACGGGTAATAGTGTAGAAAATGGAATAACCAGAAGACTGGAAAAAGCCAGCACAATAATAAGAGAAGAAATATCAGGCGAATCTTCCAGATAATGATAACCCTTTTTTAAGCCTGTCCATATATCCTCATTTAATGCATTATTGCTTTTAAGGTTTAATTTCATTAATAACAGGCAGATAATTACCGGGATAAAGCTCAAAAAATTGAGGATAAAACAAGCATCTTCTCCATATGTGCTTAAGATAATGCCGGCAAGAGCAGGACCTATAAGCCTTGCTGCATTAAATGCAGATGAATTTAAAGCTACTGCATTAGAGAGGTCGTCTTTGTTATCTACAAACTCTACCACTAAAGATTGACGGGCAGTAGTTTCAAAAGTAGCAACTATGCCCTGTATCAAACTTAAAATAGCTATAAGCGTGATATTGTAATGTTTTAACCATACCAGAAGAGCAAGTACACCCGCCTGTAGCATAAAGATAACCTGACAAACCAATACCGTTTTGTATTTATTACGTTTATCTACAAAATTACCGGCAATAGGGCCCAGTAACAAAGCAGGTATCAGAGCAAGGAAACTGATTAAACCTAACATAAAAGCAGAACCTGTAATTCGGTACACTAACCAGCTTACAGCAACACGCTGCATCCATGTACCAATTAATGATATGGATTGACCTGTAAAATGCAATCGGTAATTGTAGTAATTAAAAGATCTGAACATCGATTTCATAGGAAAGGCTTTTACTGGTTGGTCATTTTTTCAAATACGGGAACGATTTGGTTTAACAATTCGATTTCTTTCTCATTCAATTTCTCTTTTATTATTTTTTGCAGCCACATATCTCTGGTATGTTTAAGCTGGCTTAACTTTAACTGTCCGTTTTTAGAAAGAGATATTAAAGACTTGCGTTTATCTTTAGGATCGGTGGTTCTTAAGATAAACTCTTGCTGTTCAAGATTGTTTAAACATTGTGATATCGCCTGTGCAGATACCTGTTCTAAAGCAGCTAAATCTGAGGGCAGGCTTTGTGGATTACGATCTAAATGTCCTATAATATTCATCTCGGTTGCAGAGAACAATAAATCCTGGTTTTGCTTTTTAATTAGCCTGGTGATTTTAAAAATATAGGCCCTTAACTTAGAAATATCTTGGATTTCAATTTTCATACACAAATTTACTAAATTAACTTAATAAAGTAACTTTACTACTTGTAAGCCTTATGTCAATTATTATAAAAACCCTATCTCACAAGATGAAGTTAACCAAGTTGATTGTTTAGGGGAAGTTTGATGGTAAAACAGGTGCCTTGTTTATAGATAGAATAAACATCTATTGTTCCATTGAGTTTAGTGACGATTTCTTTAACAAGATAAAGGCCTATACCAGTACCTTTTTCATGATGATTGGTTACAAAAAACATATCAAATATTTTTGCTTGATGCTGTTCTTCTATCCCAGATCCGTTATCCTCGACGGTAAATATGTTAAACTGCCCTTCCTGATAAGCTTTGATTTTAATTTTGATCAGTTTCTTTTCAGAATCGTAATATTTAATGGCATTAGAAACCAGATTTGAAAAAATAATATTTAACCTAAATAAATTTGAATAGATCTTATTTATACTAATATCCATACTAAAATCAACTTCCTTATCCTCAACCATAAACTGAAGATCGCTAATGATATGATTAAAGAAAGGAATCAGTTCAATGTCTTCATTGATAACTTCTATCCTTTTGTTTTTAGAAAAGTTAATAATTTCCTGTATAAAAGCATCCTGTCTTGAGGTAAGCGTATGCATCATGGTATAATATTCTTTTAAAACCTCTGGCTTTTTCTCTGTTTCAGCAAGTTTAATTAATCCTTTCAGGGAAGTAATGGGAGCTCTCAGATCATGAGATACACTATAAGTGAACATGTCCAGTTCATTGTTAATCTGGGTTAGGAACTGATTTTGACTATTGGTCTTTTTTTGTAAAGCGCTTAATTTCTTAATAAAAAAAGCAGAGTAAAGAACTATACATAAAATCATTAAGATAGCTCCTATAGTTATAAAATACAAGGTTACATTATTAATGTATCTGATACTTTTAGCCAAAACAGCATCAAACTCTTTTCCTTTTTTGGTAAGCTGATCACTGATTGAATTAACCTGTAAAGCCAGATTCTTTTCTTCCTGATCTTGTATTAATTTCTGTTTTAATATTTTCTGGTGTATATCATTGCCTGTTTTTTCTAAATCCATAATTAACAGATCGGCTTCTTTCCAGATATCAACAGCAGATTTGAAGGCTGCGGCATCTTTAAAGTTCTTATAAATCCAGATCATTTTTTCTACATCATAAGAACTGTTCCCACCGTTAATAAAATGTTTGCGGCTAATTTCTTCGGGTCCTTTTTGATCTAAATTAATTCTTGCTAGGCTGTCAGAAATAGGAATATGGAGGTTTGTATTGAACTTTTTAAAATAATCTTCGTTTTTAGTAAATATATAAAGCGTCAGACATCTGGTTGCTTCTTGTTGTCCCTTAGTAAAAGAAGATTCACCAGCAGTAAATGCTCTCGTTCCATCTAATATCTTAAGCGCAAAATAATTTATAGTAATAATGGTTATTATAGTGGTTATAATAACAACTATGTAAGAAACTAGGAAACTTTTTTTATGCATTCTTCTGGTTCTGTGGCATATTGAGCGTTGATAACAAACCAAAATTGCTTTTTTGGTCTATTGTTTCAATTAATCAACAATGCTATAAACTAAAGTAATAAGAAAAGTTGATTTTATTTATAGGTTATCTCGCTGATATTTAGATATTCTGAAAAATGACTTGAGGTATTAGCGTAATGAAACTTTAAAAGGTTATTTTGAATAGCGGCTTTTTTATTCAGCAGATCGTTCCTAGTTTAGGTAATAAATCCCTCTTGTGTTAAGCTATTTTTAACTTATAAAATTTTTATTGTAACCTCTTGATAGTTAAAAGAAATTGTTCTAATTTTGCAGTCCCTTAATGTAGGCTAGTTGCAAACTGCTAACAACAAGGAAATTAAATAAATATTTGAAACAAAAAGCAAGAAATGCCAACCATTCAACAATTAGTTAGAAAAGGTAGAGTAGCACTGGAGTTTAAGAGTAAATCTCCAGCGTTGGACAGCTGTCCACAGCGAAGAGGCGTGTGTACCCGTGTATACACCACTACCCCTAAGAAACCAAACTCTGCAATGCGTAAAGTTGCCCGTGTACGTTTAACCAATGGTAAAGAGGTGAATGCCTACATTCCAGGAGAAGGTCACAACTTACAGGAGCACTCAATCGTGTTAATCCGTGGTGGTCGTGTTAAAGACTTACCAGGTGTACGTTACCACATCATCCGTGGTGCATTAGATACATCTGGCGTAGCAGGTCGTAACCAACGTCGTAGTAAATATGGTACTAAGCGCCCTAAACCAGGACAGGCAGCTGCAGCACCAACAAAAGGTAAAAAGAAATAATTTAGGAGGACAATAGAAATGAGAAAATCAAAACCAAAAAAGAGAATCATTCTTCCTGATCCTAAATTTAATGATGTTCAGGTTACAAGATTTGTAAATAACATGATGTACGATGGAAAAAAATCTATCGCTTACACTATTTTCTATGATGCAGTTGAAATTGCAGAGAAAAAAGCTGGCGAAAATGGTTTAGAAGTTTTCAAACGTGCATTAGCAAATATCAGCCCTTCTGTAGAGGTTAAATCTCGTCGTGTAGGTGGAGCAAACTTCCAGGTTCCTACTGAGGTTAGACCTGATCGTAAAATGGCATTAGGTATGAAATGGTTAATCACTTACGCTCGTAAGCGTGGAGAAAAAACCATGAAAGAAAAATTAGCAGCTGAGATGGTATCGGCAGCTAAAGGTGAAGGTGCAGCAGTTAAGAAAAAAGAAGATACGCATAAAATGGCTGAGGCTAACAAAGCGTTCTCACACTTCAGATTCTAAGATAAAATATAACTGATCAGCTGATGTAAATTAGCTGATCAGCTAATTATAAAAAGATGTCAAGAGATTTAAAATTTACAAGAAATATTGGTATCGCTGCACACATCGATGCTGGTAAAACTACTACTACTGAGCGTATTCTTTATTATGCCGGAGTTAACCATAAATTAGGAGAGGTACACGAAGGTGCTTCTACTATGGACTGGATGGTACAGGAAGCTGAGCGTGGTATAACCATTACTTCTGCTGCTACTACCGTTTTCTGGAACTACCGTGGTGATAAGTATAATGTTAACGTTATTGATACTCCCGGACACGTTGACTTTACCGTAGAGGTAAACCGTTCGTTACGTGTTTTAGACGGATTAGTATTCTTATTTTCGGCTGTTGATGGTGTTGAGCCTCAGTCTGAAACAAACTGGAGATTAGCTGATAACTACAAAGTACCTCGTATCGGTTTCGTTAATAAAATGGACCGTTCTGGTGCTGACTTCTTAAAAGTAGTTAAACAAGTTAAAGATATGTTAGGTTCTGAAGCAGTAGCTTTACAGTTACCTATCGGATCTGAAGACAGCTTTAAAGGTGTAGTTGATTTGATCAACAACCGTGGTATTGTTTGGAATGAGCATGATAAAGGTATGACCTTTACTGAAGTGCCAATTCCTGATGATATGCTTGATGAAGTTGCTGAATACCGTGAAAAATTATTAGAAGCTGTTGCGGGTTATGATGAGTCATTAATGGAGAAATTCTTTGATGATCCTAATTCATTAACTGAGCGTGAAATCTTAGACGCTTTACGTAAAGCAGTATTAGATAATTCTATTGTTCCTATGGTTTGTGGTTCATCTTTCAAAAACAAAGGTGTACAAACTATGCTGGATTTAGTAATGGAGTTATTGCCTTCGCCATTAGATCAGGAAGCTGTAAAAGGTACTAACCCTGATACTGGTGAAGAAATTTCTCGTAAACCAGATGTAAAAGAGCCATTTGCTGCATTAGGATTTAAAATTGCAACTGACCCATTCGTAGGTCGTTTATGCTTTATCCGCGCTTATTCTGGTAAATTAGATGCTGGTTCTTACGTGTTAAATACCCGTTCTGGTAATAAAGAACGTATCTCTCGTATCTTCCAAATGCACGCTAACAAACAAAACCCTATTCCTTTTATCGAAGCAGGTGATATTGGTGCAGTAGTTGGTTTTAAAGATATCAAAACTGGAGATACTCTTTGTGATGAGAAACATCCAATCGTTCTTGAGTCTATGACATTCCCTGAGCCGGTAATCGGTTTAGCGATTGAGCCAAAAACTCAGGCCGACGTAGATAAATTAGGTATTGCTTTAGGTAAATTAGCTGAAGAAGATCCAACTTTCGTAGTTAAAACTGACGAAGAAACTGGCCAAACAGTAATCTCAGGTATGGGTGAGCTTCACTTAGATATCTTAATTGACCGTTTAAGACGTGAATTTAAGGTAGAGGTTAACCAAGGAGCTCCTCAGGTAGCTTACAAAGAGTCTATCAATGGAAGCACTGAGCACCGTGAGGTTTACAAAAAACAATCAGGTGGTCGTGGTAAGTTTGCAGACATCAAAGTTGTGATTTCTCCAATTGATGAAGATTTTGATACATCTAAATCTGCACTTCAATTTGTGAATGAAATTGTGGGTGGTGCTATTCCAAAAGAATACATTCCTTCAGTTCAAAAAGGTTTCGAAGCTTCATTGAGCAATGGTGTATTAGCGGGTTATCCATTATCTGGAATGAAAGTTCGTTTGATTGATGGATCATTCCACGCAGTTGACTCTGATGCGTTATCTTTCGAATTAGCTGCTAAAATGGCTTACCGTGAAGCATTACCAAAATGTCGTCCTGTATTAATGGAGCCTATCATGAAGGTAGAAGTATTAACTCCTGAAGAAAACATGGGTGATGTAATGGGTGACTTAAACCGTCGTCGTGGACAAATGCAAGGTTTAGATACACGTAATGGTGCACAGGTAATCAAAGCAATCGTTCCTCTATCAGAAATGTTTGGTTATGTAACTCAATTACGTACAATCACTTCAGGTCGTGCAACTTCTACAATGGAATTTGATCACTATGCTGAAGCACCTCGTAACGTTCAAGAAGAGGTTATAGCTAAATCAAAAGGAAAAGTTAAAGGAATTGAAGACTAATAATGTTTAGCGGATAGCGTTTTGCGTGTGATATTTCTGTCATACGCAAAACGCTTAACGCAATACCAAAATAAATCCGTCGTTGGTTATTAATAGCTCTAACTTTCGACATTAATTAAATAAATACGATGAGCCAAAGAATTAGAATTAAATTAAAATCTTACGATTACAACTTGGTAGATAAATCTGCTGAGAAAATCGTAAAAACTGTAAAACCTACAGGAGCAGTTGTAAGCGGACCTATTCCATTACCAACAGAAAAGAAAATCTTTACTGTATTGCGTTCGCCACACGTAAACAAAAAAGCTCGTGAGCAGTTTCAATTGTGTGCTTATAAACGTCTTTTAGATATTTATAGCTCAAACTCAAAAACTGTTGATGCTTTAATGAAACTTGAATTACCAAGTGGAGTAGAAGTAGAAATCAAAGTTTAATGATTTTTAAAATATTCGAAAAGGGTATCAAATAATTTGATACCCTTTTTTGTTGAATAAGCTTTTGGTTTTCTTCAGAAGTTAAATTGTTACAACAGGAGAATAAAAGGTTTTATATATTGACGACTTAATTATTCCTATTCCTGAGATTTGCAATAAAACAGGTAAAAATTAAGAAACTTAAATAAATAAGCAGAAAGCAATGAAGATCAAACATTCTTTTTTCTATCTGACGCTCATTCCATTTGTAATTTCATCCTGTGCCGTAAAAAGGCAGACAGGTGAGGTAAAAACAGCTAAAATTGATGAGGCTGCTATTAAAATAGCACGCCAGCAAAAACAGATTTTTACATTTAAAGATCAGGGTGTTTATTTTAGTAATAATTTTCCTTCTGCCCGTATCAATCAGCTGGAAAAAGAGAATGACAGTACTTATTCAATTACTATCAAATCTGAAAACAGACCTATAAATCCTAGTCCATGGTTTGCATTTAAAGTTTGGGGCACCCCTCATAAAAATGTTTATATCAATTTAAAATATCCTGAAGATAAACACAGGTATGAGCCAAAGGTTACAACAAACTACGTGGATTGGAAAAATATTACCAATGTTAAATTGAGCACTGATAAAAAGCAGGCTAACTTTAAAGTACAGCTTTCAACAGATACATTAATTATAGCTGCTCAGGAAATTATTTCTGCTGCCCAATCTTACCAATGGATGGATAAGTTTGCAGAAGAAAGATCTTTAAATAAGCAGGTAATAGGATATAGTATAGGTGGCAAACCTATTGTAGCTTTAAATACAATCAAAAGCGATGGTAAAAAGATCATAGTTGTTTTAAGTAGGCAACATCCGCCTGAAGTTTCTGGTTATATGGCAATGGTTGAATTTGTAGAAACTTTAACTGGCAACACAGAAGAAGCTCGCAATTTTTTAAAGAATTATGAACTTGTTATTATTCCAATGGTTAATCCCGATGGTGTAGATGAAGGAAACTGGCGTCATAGCTTTGCCGGAGTTGATCTGAATAGGGACTGGACAGATTTTAAACAGCCGGAAACAAAAGCTGTTAAGGAATATTTATTAAATAAAGTAAAACAACAAAATGCAAAAGTTTATTTTGCACTTGATTTTCATTCTACTTATAATGATGTTCTTTATACTAATGAGTATAGAAAGGATACTAATAAGCCTGGGTTAGTTAATAACTGGATAAAAGGATTGCATGATTTTGAAGGCTCAAAAAAGACTGAGGTAAAACCTTCAGGTAATGGGGGAAATGTTTCGAAAGCCTGGTTAGGTAGAGTTTTAAACGCCGAGGCATTGACCTATGAAGTAGGTGATAATACCCCAAGGCTTTATTTAAAACAGAAAGCCAAGAAAGTTGCAGAGGTTTTAATGAACGAATTAAATAAATAATTTATTTACGATTTAACAGCTCGTCAAGTTTATTGCGTTCATCTTGCAATTCGCGTGCGAGCTTACGTTCTTTCTCATTAGCCTTACTTTTAAAATTCTGATATTCTTCAGCTATTTCATTATAGAGTTGCGTACGGTGTTTGGCTTCTGTAATGTTTTTTCCAGAGCGGGTTATTACGATGACCAAAGCCAGAATTAATATGCCTATAATACTCCATACCAAAATGCTGTAACTACTCTTATTAAAAGATAATCCTAAAAGCTTTATTTCGTTTATTTTGTCAACGTTCTCGTTCAGAGAAGCTTCTTTGCCCGATATCTCAGTTTTTAAATAACTAATGGTTTTTTCGCTGTCGGCAATTTTTATTTTTAATCTTTTATTTTCATCTTTCTCTTTCCTTATACTATCTGTAACGTTTTTCCAAAGCGTAGTTAACCTGTTTGGATTGATCATTCTGTAACCATCTGCCGTACCTATAGATCTTGAGAGCATAAACTGGTACTGCCCGTTAAGACTGTTATCTTTATTTAAAATGGTATCATTCTTTAAACTGTAACTTCTTTTAGCAGGAGCTGTTGTTGCAGGTTTAGTCTGAATAGGAACAGGGGTAGTTTGGGCTTTGGCTTGAATACCTGTCAGGGTAAATGTTACTAAAAAGATAGCTAAGAAATTCTTGGTCTTCATACTTAATGATTCTCGGTTAAACAATTGTATTAGCCAGCAATTGAAGCCTGTGTAAAACCAGGCAACCTTAAATAAAGCTTGCTCAATATAGGCGTTTTTTATAAACTACAAAATATTATGTCACTATTTTAAACAAAACGAACGGTATTTTAGTATATGTTAAAGTAAGAACTTTGTTATTTTACTGATTTTTAAAACAGCGAGGAATCATAATTGTATATTTGATCTTATGACCGCATTGTTATTCACAATAATAGTTTTGCTTGGCTCATTCTTGGCTGGTTTTTTAGGCTCTTTAACAGGATTGGGTGGAGGAGTAATTATCATTCCTTTACTTACTTTAGGTTTGGGTGTAGATATACATTATGCTATTGGTGCCTCCATTATATCTGTAATTGCAACATCAACCGGTTCTGCAGCAGCGTATGTGAAAGAAGGTTTAACCAATATGCGTATAGGAATGTTATTAGAAATCGCAACCACTATAGGGGCTATATTAGGGGCCGTGATAGCGGTTTATTTAAATGCATCTTATGTAGCTGTAATATTTGGATTGATTTTAATCTTTTCATCTGCTATGACCTTAAGGAAAAAGGTAGATCATGTTAATCAGGATTATAGCAGTAAGTTAGCCAAGTTCTTTAGATTGAACAGCTCTTACCCAAATCAGGGCGTAGAAACCCCTTATGCCGTAAGAAATGTGGGGGGAGGCTTTTTTATGATGCTTTTTGCTGGTACCTTATCAGGATTGTTAGGTATAGGCAGTGGAGCGTTAAAAGTAGTAGCGATGGATAATATTATGCGTTTACCTTTTAAGGTATCAACCACAACCAGTAATTTTATGATGGGTGTTACTGCTGCTGCAAGTGCCATTGTTTACTTACACAGAGGGCAAATAGATCCTACAATTGCAATGCCTGTTTGTTTAGGCGTATTGTGCGGAGCCACTGTAGGTGCAAAGGTTTTGGTTAATGCAAATACAACCAAACTTAAAATGGTATTTGCTGTAGTTGTTACCCTATTAGCCATACAAATGATCTATAAGGGATTAACCGGAGGTTTTGGAGGCTAATATGAATAGAGTTACAGATAAAGATATTCAAACTGTTATAGGAAACTTGCTACGAATAGGGGTTGTTTTATCTATGGCAACGGTTTTAATAGGCGCTGTTATTTATTTATTTGGAAATGCGGGCAAAACAGTAGAGTATCATACGTTTGACGATGCAAAAGTACATCTCAAAAGCATCAAATCTATTTTTACTAACCTTCCTGCATTAGAAGGTATTACCATCATACAGCTGGGATTGCTCATGCTTATATTTACTCCAATTGCCAGAATAGTTATGGCTGCTGTTAGTTTTTTTATAGAAAAAGACTATCTTTACGTACTTATATGTATCATCGTATTGTTGATTATCGCGATGAGTTTAAGTGGGGGATTTGCTCATTAAAATCTCTATCTCAACCCTTCCTCAAAGAAGCTGAAATATTTTTAAAAAATTTTAGCTAACTATTTGAAAATTAATATTTATTTTCTAATTTTGCGGTCCCTTAGCGGGATTGTATATCCACCTTGAACGAAGCCCTACTGCTTCGATGGGTGTTAATTTAATTAAGAAAATGTCAGGAATTATTGGAAAAAAAGTAGGAATGACCAGTATTTTCGATGCGGAAGGAAGAAACATTCCTTGTACAGTAATCGAAGCTGGGCCTTGTGTAGTTACGCAAGTTAAAACCGAAGAAAACGATGGTTATTCATCAATCCAGTTGGGTTATGATGATGCCAAAGAAAAAAACACAAACCAACCATTAAAAGGCCATTTTGCTAAAGCAAGCACAACTCCAAAACGTAAGTTGGTAGAGTTTAAAGGCTTTGAAGATGCTTTAAACCTTGGTGACACCATCACTGTAGATATCTTCAACGAAGGTGACTATGTTGATGTTGTGGGAACTTCAAAAGGTAAAGGTTTTCAAGGTGTGGTAAAACGTCATGGTTTCGCGGGTGTTGGTGGTCAGACCCACGGTCAGCACAACAGAATGCGTGCACCGGGTTCATTAGGAGCTTCATCTTGGCCTTCACGTGTATTCAAAGGAATGCGCATGGCAGGTAGAACAGGTGGAGATCGCGTAAAAATTCAGAACTTACAGATTTTGAAAGTTTATGCTGAGCAAAACTTATTAGTAGTTAGTGGTTCCGTACCAGGAGCTAAAGGATCTTACGTAATCTTAGATAAGTAAGCAGATGGAAGTTAAAGTAGTAAATATTTCAGGAAAAGAGACAGGTGCCAAGGTGCAACTTCCTGAGTCGGTTTTTGGTGTTACGCCAAACGACCATGCGATTTATTTAGATGTGAAACAATACCTGGCTAACCAACGTCAAGGTACTCACAAATCTAAACAGCGTAATGAGATTGCGGGTTCAACTCGTAAATTATACAAACAAAAAGGTACAGGTGGTGCACGTGCCGGAAGCATTAAATCTCCATTATTCAATGGTGGAGGTCGTGTTTTTGGTCCTCAACCAAGAGACTATAGTTTCAAATTAAACAAAAAATTAAAATCATTAGCACGTAAATCTGCTTTAGCATATAAAGCTCAGGATAATAACATCGTGGTTTTAGAAGATTTTACTTTTGATACTATAAAAACTAAAAACTATATCAATTTAGTTAATGCGTTAAATTTAACTGGAGAGAAAACGTTATTAGTTCTACCTGCACAAAATAATAATATCTATTTATCAAGCAGAAACATTCAGAAAGCTAAAGTAACTACTGCTGGTGATTTAAATACTTATGACGTATTAAACGCTGGTAAACTTTTAGTAACTGCTAGTTCGCTTAAAACTTTGGAGGAAGCATTCGCTAAGTAATATGGAAATCTTACAAAAACCAATATTAACCGAGAAAGCATCTTTATTAACCGAAAAGACTAATCGTTTTACCTTCAAGGTAAACCCTAAGGCAAATAAGTTGCAGATTAAACAAGCTATTGAGCAAATGTATGGTGTTAACATCGTATCATTAAACACAATGGTTGTTGTTGGTAAGACTAAAACCAGAAACACTAAAAGTGGTCTAGTTAGCGGTCGTAGCCCTAAATATAAAAAAGCTATTGTAACTCTTAAAGACGGAGAAACAATAGATTATTACGCAAATATTTAATTTAAATAGAATATAATAATAACTATGGGCTTAAGAAAATTTAAACCAGTTACTCCGGGTACTCGTTTCAGAGTAGGCGCAAGCTTTACGGAGATTACCGCAACCAAGCCCGAAAAATCATTGGTTGTATCTTCTAAAAAATCGGGAGGTCGTAACAATACAGGTAAAATGACTATGCGCTATATGGGCGGTGGTCACAAAAAATCTTTCCGTTTGATTGATTTTAAACGTGATAAATTTGATATCCCTGCAACAGTTGCTACTGTTGAATACGATCCAAACCGTACTGCACGCATCGCATTATTACATTATGCAGATGGTGAGAAGCGCTACATTATTGCTCCAGAAGGATTGCAAGTAGGACAAACAGTAATTTCGGGTGATAAAGCTACTCCAGAAGTAGGTAACACTTTGAAATTAGCTAATATTCCGTTAGGATCTATTATCCACAACTTGGAAATTCATCCAGGTAAAGGAGCTCAGTTAGCTCGTAGCGCAGGTTCTTATGCGCAATTAGCGGCCAGAGACGGAAAATATGCAACGATTAAAATGCCATCGGGTGAAACCAGATTAATCTTAGTTACTTGTTTAGCTACTATTGGTGCTGTTTCTAACTCAGATCATGCAAATGAGGTGTTAGGTAAAGCAGGTCGTAACCGTTGGATCGGTCGTCGTCCTCGTACACGTCCGGTAGCGATGAACCCTGTTGATCACCCAATGGGTGGTGGTGAAGGCCGCGCTTCAGGAGGTCACCCACGTTCAAGAAACGGTGTATTAGCTAAAGGCTACAAAACCCGTTCACGTACAAAATATTCAAATCGTTTCATCATAGAGAAAAGGAAGAAATAATGGCTCGTTCAATTAAAAAAGGACCTTATATTGACCATAACGTAGAGAAAAAAGTAAACTCTATGAATGATTCAGGCAAAAGGACTGTAATCAAAACTTGGTCTCGTAGATCAATGATTTCACCAGATTTCGTAGGTCACACATTTGCAGTGCATAACGGCAATAAATTTATACCAGTATACGTAACAGAAAACATGGTTGGCCATAAATTAGGGGAGTTCGCTCCAACTAGAACATTTAGAGGTCACTCTGAAAAGAAAAAATAATTAAGAGATGGAAGCAGTAGCAAAATTGAACAATTGTCCAACCTCGCCTCGTAAGATGCGTTTGGTTGTAGATCTGATCAGAGGTGAGCGTGTTGAGAAAGCATTACATATTTTAAAATATACCAATAAAGAAGCAGCAATCAGAGTTGAGAAACTTTTATTATCTGCTATCAATAACTGGGAACAAAAAAATGCAGGTTCTCGCCCTGAGGAAAGCCAATTATTCGTTAAATCGGTAATGGTAGGCGGTGGTCGTCAGTTAAAAAGACTAAGACCAGCTCCACAAGGTCGTGGTTATAGAATTCGTAAACGTTCTAATCACGTAACCTTAGTAGTAGATAGTAAAAACGTTGAAACTCAAACTAATTAACAGAAATGGGACAAAAAGCACATCCAATAGGTAACAGGTTAGGAATCATCAGAGGTTGGGATTCTAACTGGTTCGGAGGCAACAACTATGCTGACAAATTAGTTGAGGACGAAAAAATAAGAAAATACCTTTCAGCACGTATTGCTAAGGGCGGTGTTTCTAAAGTAGTGATTGAGCGTACGTTGAAACGTATTACTGTTACTATCCATACAGCACGTCCGGGAATCGTAATCGGTAAAGCGGGTCAAGAGGTTGATAAAATTAAAGAAGAGTTAAAGAAACTGACTAAAAAAGAAGTTCAGATCAATATCTTCGAAATTAAACGTCCTGAACTTGATGCGCAATTAGTAGCAGAAGGTGTTGCAAAACAATTAGAAGCTAGGATTTCTTTCCGTAGAGCAATGAAATCATCTATCGCATCAACCATGAGAATGGGAGCAGAAGGTATCAAAATCATGACTTCTGGCCGTTTAGGTGGTGCAGAGATGGCTCGTACAGAACAGTATAAAGAAGGAAGAATTCCTTTGCATACTTTCCGTGCCGATATCGACTACGCTTTAGCAGAAGCTTTAACTACTTATGGTAAAATAGGTATCAAAGTTTGGATCTGTAAAGGCGAAGTTTACGGTAAACGTGATCTTTCTCCAAACATCGGTGCAGCCAACAATGCTCCAGGCAAAGGTGGCAGACCAGAAGGTAACTTCGGTGGTCGTGATGGTGGCAGAGACAACAGAGGTGGCGACAGAAGAAACGATAAACGTGGTGGCGGTCGTCATGGAAGAGATAATAAAGGTGGAAACAACAGAGGTCCACGTAAATAATTAACAGTCGTTCAACGATAATAATAAAATAAGATGTTACAGCCAAAAAGAACCAAGTTCAGAAAGATGCAAAAAGGCAGAATGAAAGGCCTGGCCACTCGTGGTTCAGAATTATCATTCGGGTCTTTCGGGATTAAGTCTTTAGAGGCAACTTGGATTACAAGTCGTCAGATAGAGGCTGCCCGTATTGCAGTAACTCGTTATATGAAACGTGAAGGTCAGGTTTGGATTAGAATTTTTCCGGATAAACCGGTAACTAAAAAACCTGCTGAAGTACGTATGGGTAAAGGTAAAGGTGCTCCAGAATATTGGGTTGCCGTTGTTAGACCCGGACGTATCATTTTTGAAGCAGAAGGCGTGCCATTGGCAATTGCTAAAGAAGCATTAAGACTTGCTGCTCAAAAATTACCAGTTCAAACAAAATTTGTAGTACGTAGAGATTACGTAGAAGCATAAAATAGGATTAGGATCAATGTTGTAAGTAACTTGTTATTACAACCGCTAGACCTAACATAAAATTTAATAAAATGAAAAACTCAGAAATCAAAGGGCTTTCTCAAGAAGAACTAGTAGCTAAGATTGCAGAAGAAAAGCAAAATTTAACTAAATTAAAATTTGCGCATACAATTTCGGCTATTGAAAATCCTAGTCGTATTAAAGCGATCAGAAAGGAAATAGCTCGATTAAACACTGAATTGACTAGCGTTAAAAAAGCTCAGTCAGCTACTGAAACTAAATAACTTTAGAGTCGAAATGGAAAGACAATTAAGAAAAACGAGAACCGGGTTGGTAGTAAGCAATAAGATGGATAAATCTGTTGTTGTAGCGGTAGAGCGTAAAGTGAAACACCCGATTTATGGTAAGTTCGTTAAGAAAACTACCAAATTTATGGCTCATGACGAGAAAAACGAATGCGGTATCGGAGATACAGTATTAATCATGGAAACTCGTCCGCTGAGTAAAAACAAGAACTGGAGATTAGTACAAATTTTAGAAAGAGCTAAATAAGATGGTACAACAGGAATCAAGATTAAACGTAGCCGATAATAGCGGCGCAAAACAAGTATTGGTTATCCGTGTACTTGGTGGAACCGGCAAAAGATATGCTTCGATTGGTGACAAAGTTGTTGTAACCGTAAAAAGCGCATTGCCTTCTGGTAACATTAAAAAAGGAACTGTTTCTAAAGCAGTTGTTGTAAGAACGAAAAAAGAAATCCGTCGTAAAGATGGTTCATACATTCGTTTTGACGACAATGCAGCCGTGTTGTTAAACAACCAAGATGAGCCTCGTGGCACACGTATCTTTGGCCCGGTAGCAAGAGAACTGCGTGAAAAACAATTCATGAAAATTGTATCATTAGCACCGGAGGTATTATAAAATGGGAAACAAAGTTAACAAACCGGCAAAATTAAAGATCCGTAAAGGAGACCTTGTAAAAGTAATTGCAGGTGATTCTAAAGGACAACAAGGTAAAGTACAAGAAGTACTTGTATCTAAAAGCAGAGTGGTGGTAGAAGGTGTAAACCTTGTATCAAAACACACTAAGCCAAGTGCTGCCGCACCTAACGGCGGTATAATTAAAAAAGAAGCTGCTCTTCATATTTCAAACGTTCAGTTGGTTGATCCAAAATCTGGTAAAACTACTCGTGTTGGCCGTAAATTAAATGCCGACGGAAAATTAGTTAGAGTTGCTAAAATTTCAGGGGAGGAAATTAAATAATGGCATACGTACCAAGATTAAAAAGCAAATATAAAGAGGAGATTGTAGGCGCTCTTAAAGAAAAGTTCAACTACAAATCTGCCATGCAAGTGCCTAAGTTGAAAAAAATCTCTATCAACCAAGGTGTAGGTCGTTTTTCAGTAGCTGATAAAAAAGTTATTGACAGCGCTATTGCAGAATTATCAACCATAGCCGGACAACAGGCTGTACCTGCAAAATCTAAAAAAGATATCTCTAACTTTAAATTACGTAAAGGTATGCCAATTGGTGTACGTGTAACTTTACGTGACAACAACATGTATGAGTTCTTAGATAGATTAATTGCTGTGGCTTTGCCTCGTATCCGTGATTTTAAAGGTATCAATGATAAAGGCTTTGACGGAAAAGGTAATTATACTTTAGGCGTTACAGAACAAATCATTTTCCCTGAGATCAACATCGATAAAATCAACAAGATTTTAGGTATGGATATTACTTTTGTAACTTCAGCTACCAACGATGTTGAGGCATTGGAACTTTTAAAACAATTTGGATTACCATTTAAAAATCAAAAAGCAGAACAATAATGGCAAAAGAAGGAGTAAAAGCTCGCGAAATTAAACGCCAAAAATTGGTAGCTAAATATGCTGAGAAACGTGCAGCATTAAAAGCGGCCGGCGATTATGAAGCATTAGATAAATTACCTAAAAACTCTTCGGCTGTGCGTTTACACAACCGTTGCAAGTTAACAGGTCGTCCTCGCGGTTATATGCGTACTTTTGGTATCTCAAGGGTAACATTTCGTGAAATGGCTTTAGAAGGTAAGATACCGGGAGTTAGAAAAGCTAGCTGGTAAGCAATAATTCTATATAAGTTTTTGAGTTATAAGTTGTAAGTTGTATTTTTGCAGCCCTTACAGCTTATGGCTCATTGACATATAGCAGCAAAACAGAATATTAACCGATAGCAGGTCCAGAAGTCGGGTGACGCGTACGGATACCACTATCACAACTCAATTATAATGAATACAGATCCAATAGCGGACTATCTTACAAGATTGAGAAATGCTATTAAAGCAAATCACAGAATCGTAGAAGTTCCCGCTTCTAACCTTAAAAAAGAAATTACTAAGGTTCTTTTTGACAAAGGTTACATCGCAAACTACAAGTTTGAAGACACTACAGCTCAAGGCGTAATTAAAATCGCGTTAAAATATAACGCTATTACTAAAGTTCCAGCAATCCGTACTTTAACCCGTATCAGTAAACCAGGTTTAAGACAATATGCTGGTGTAGAAAACATGCCAAGAGTATTAAATGGTTTAGGTATCGCAATCTTATCTACTTCTAAAGGTGTAATGACTGATAAAGAAGCAGCCAAATTAAACATTGGCGGTGAGGTATTGTGTCACGTTTATTAATTAAAGGAGATCAGTACAATGTCAAGAATAGGAAAAAACCCAATTAACATTCCAGCAGGTGTTACCGTTACTTTATCAAAAGATAATGTGGTTACTGTAAAAGGTCCTAAAGGAGAGTTAAACCAAGTTTTAGAAGGCGATATCACTATTTCTCAAGAAGAAGGTGTTTTAACAGTAGTTCGTCCGTCAGATCAAAAAAGACATAAAGCCTTACACGGTCTTTATCGTTCTTTAATCAACAACATGGTTGTTGGCGTTACAAGTGGTTACAAAATTGAGCAAGAATTAGTAGGTGTTGGTTACCGTGCTTCAAATCAAGGTCAAACCTTAGATTTAGTATTAGGTTATTCTCACCACTATGTGTTCCAGTTACCTCAAGAAGTTAAAGTAACTACTGTATCAGAGAAAGGTCAAAACCCTAAAATTGTGTTAGAAGGTATCGACAAACAATTACTAGGTCAGGTAGCAGCGAAAATCCGTTCGTTACGTGCACCAGAGCCATACAAAGGTAAAGGTATCAAGTTTGTTGGTGAAGTGTTAAGAAGAAAAGCAGGTAAATCAGCTTCTAAAAAATAATTAAAATGGCAGGAAAAAAATTATCACGCAGAGAGCGTATTAAAAAAGGTATCAGAAAAAGACTTACTGGTTCTGAAAACCGTCCACGTTTATCAGTTTATAGAAGCAATAAAGGTATTTATGCTCAAATCATTAACGATGAAACTGGTAACACAATAGCTTCGGCATCATCTTTATCTAAAGATTTCAGTGCTAAAGGAACCAAAATCGAACAATCTGTAGCAGTAGGTAAGTTGGTTGCTGAAAAGGCAATCGCTGCTGGTGTTAAAGAAGTTGTTTTCGACAGAAATGGTTACTTGTACCATGGACGTGTTAAATCGTTGGCAGAAGGTGCCCGCGAAGGTGGTCTAGTGTTTTAATCATTAAATAAGAGATAATGTCAACTATCAATATAAAAAGAGTAAAAACTAGCGAAATTGAATTAAAAGATCGTTTAGTTAGCATACAGCGTGTTGCTAAAGTAACCAAAGGAGGTCGTACTTTCAGCTTTTCAGCTATCGTAGTTGTAGGTGATGAAAACGGCGTTGTAGGTTACGGTTTAGGTAAAGCTAAAGAGGTTACCGAAGCAATTGCTAAAGGTGTGGATGATGCTAAAAAGAACTTGGTTAAAGTTCCAATTTTAAATGGCACCGTACCTCATGAGCAAATCGGTAAATTCTCTGGAGGTTTTGTTTTGGTAAAACCAGCTGCAGAAGGTACCGGAGTAATTGCTGGTGGTGCAATGCGTGCTGTATTAGAAAGTGCCGGTATACACAATGTATTGGCAAAGTCAAAAGGTTCATCAAACCCACACAACGTGGTAAAAGCAACTGTTGATGCATTAACTAAAATGCGTGATGCTTATACAGTAGCTCAAAACCGCGGTGTGGATTTAAACAAAGTTTTTAACGGATAATATCATGGCTAAAATTAAAATTACCCAAATAAAAAGCGTGATCGATAGAAGCGAACGCCAAAAAAGAACCATGAAAGCTTTAGGTTTAACTAAATTAAACCAAAGTGTAGAGGTTGAGGCTAATGCTGCCATTATTGGGATGGTAAGAAAAGTTAATCACTTAGTAGCTATTGAATCTATTTAATTATTATAAGATCTGTTTGCCTTTTGAGGTAAACAGATTTTTATTTGTTTAACGTTGTTTCCTGATTAGTGAGAGCGAAGGGACAACACAATTTTTTTAAAATGAACTTAAGTAATTTAAAACCTGCAAAAGGTTCTGTTAAAACTAACAAAAGAATAGGTCGTGGTCAAGGTTCTGGACGTGGTGGTACTTCAACCCGCGGACATAAGGGTGCTGGTTCACGTTCTGGTACATCTACAAAAGTAGGTTTCGAAGGTGGTCAAATGCCTTTACAACGTCGTGTACCTAAAGTTGGTTTTAAACCTATTAACCGTGTTGAATACGTTGGTATCAATTTAGATGTATTACAAGGTTTAGCAGAAAAATTTAGCTTAAATACAATTGATTTTGCTACATTGCAACAGCATGGTTTAGCTTCTAAAAACGATTTAGTAAAAATTTTAGGTCGTGGTGAAGTTAAAGCAAAATTAAATGTAACAGCTCATGCTTTTTCTGCAAGTGCACAAAAAGCTATTGAAGCTGCCGGAGGCTCAATCGTAAAACTGTAATAAATTAAATGAAGAAGCTATTTACTACTTTAAGTAATATTTGGAAAATAGAAGAATTGAAGAAGCGTATTTTATTTACGCTTTCGATTCTTATCATCTATCGCGTGGTTTGTCAGGTAGTACTACCAGGGGTAGATCCAAATCAATTAGCACATACTGAAAAATCTGGTCTTTTAGGCCTGTTAGATATGTTTGCAGGTGGTGCATTTTCAAAAGCATCAATTGTAGCATTGGGTGTTATGCCTTATATTTCTGCATCTATCGTGGTTCAGTTGTTGG
This sequence comes from Pedobacter montanisoli, assembly GCF_022809115.1. GTDB lineage: Bacteria > Bacteroidota > Bacteroidia > Sphingobacteriales > Sphingobacteriaceae > Pedobacter > Pedobacter montanisoli. The sequence goes on from NZ_JALGBH010000001.1 coordinate 1,377,837, forward strand.
GTATTGCAGTTCCTTCTTTTCAAAAAATGCAAAAAGAAGGTGAGAGTGGTAGAAAGAAATTAACACAGTATACACGTTATTTAACAGTAGCCATTACAATTGTTCAGGCAATTGGTTATGTAAAAACACAGGTTCCCCAAAACGCAATCGTGATAGATCCTGCTACTTTCTATATCATATCTGCTTTTGTATTAACCGCAGGTACATTATTTGTAATGTGGTTGGGTGAAAAAATTACAGATAAAGGTATAGGAAACGGAACATCGTTAATTATCATGGTGGGTATTATTGCCCGTTTGCCATTGGCAATTCAACAAGAGGTTAACTCTGTATTTGCCGGTAATGATGGAGGTTTGATAAGATTAGTATTAGAAATTGTAGCATTATATGCTGTAGTGATGTTTACTATTCTTATCGTTCAAGGTGTGCGTAAAGTTCCTGTACAATATGCAAAAAGGGTAGTAGGTAACAGACAAGTTGGTGGCGTAAGACAGTACATTCCTTTAAAAGTGAATGCTGCAGGTGTAATGCCGATTATTTTTGCACAGGCTTTAATGTTTGTTCCAAGTGCATTAATAGGCGTATTTCCTAAGCTACAAGATAGCTGGTTACACCAATATGTAGATATTACTTCATTGACTTATAATTTAACATTCGCATTTTTAATTATAGCATTTACATTTTTCTATACTGCTATAACAGTTAACCCTATGCAAATGTCGGATGATATGAAGAAGAACGGAGGCTTTATCCCGGGTATTAAACCAGGTCTGGCTACTTCGAATTTCATTGATGAGGTGATTTCTAAAATTACTTTCCCGGGAGCATTATTTCTTGCAATTATTGCAATATTACCTTCTTTAGCTATTAAAGTAGGTGTTCAGCAAGAATTTGCACATTTCTTTGGAGGAACTTCGTTATTGATTTTAGTAGGTGTTGTTTTAGATACTTTACAACAAATAGAAAGTTATCTGTTAATGCGCCACTATGATGGTTTAATGAAAACAGGTCGTGTAACTGGCCGTACAGGAATCCCTGCTGCTACTGGAACCACAGGCGCTGCATTATAAATCAGGAATGTCTAAAATTCATTACAAGTCTCAGGAAGAGATTGAATTAATTAGAGAAAGTTCGCTTTTGGTTTCAAAAACTTTGGCAGAAGTTGCTAAAGTAATTAAACCAGGAATAACAACACTATCATTAGATAAGCTGGCATATGAGTTCATACAAGATCATGGCGCAGTGCCAGCTTTCTTAAATTATGGTGGTTTTCCCAATTCTTTATGTATTTCACCTAACGAGCAGGTAGTACACGGTTTTCCAAATGACTATGTAATTAAAGAGGGAGATCTAATATCTGTTGATTGTGGGGTAATTAAAAATAATTACTACGGTGATTCTGCATACACTTTTGCAATCGGAGAAATTAACGAAGAAAAGCAAAAGTTATGCAAAGTAACACAAGAGTGTTTGGCATTAGCCATTGAGAAAGCTGTGGTTGGTATGCGAATTGGAGATATAGGATTTGCTGTACAATATCATGCGGAACAACATGGTTTTGGTGTAGTAAGAGAATTAGTAGGACATGGTGTGGGGGTAAAACTGCACGAAAAACCGGAAGTGCCAAATTATGGCCGCAGAGGTAGTGGTATTAAATTGGAAGAAGGAATGGTAATTGCCATTGAACCAATGATTAATGCTGGTACTGCAGCGGTTAAATTCTGGGCTGATGGTTGGACCGTAACCTCTAAAGATAACCGCCCTTCTGCTCATTTTGAGCACACAGTGGCAGTAAAAAAAGGCAAAGCAGACGTTTTATCATCTTTTTCTCTGATTGAAGAAGTTTTAAAAGAAAAAAAGTAAAAAAATAAAAATTTTTACTTAATTTTGCAGCCTTGTTGTGTAGAAGCTAATTAAGTAAAAATCAAGATTATATGGCTAAACAAGCCTCAATTGAACAAGACGGAGTAATAAAAGAAGCATTATCTAATGCCATGTTTAGGGTAGAACTTGAAAATGGACATGAGATAATTGCGCACATTTCGGGTAAAATGAGAATGCACTACATTAAAATTTTACCTGGTGATAAAGTTAAATTAGAGATGTCTCCTTACGATTTAACGAAAGGAAGAATCACTTATAGATACAAATAAAATGAAAGTTAGGTCATCAATTAAAAAACGTAGCGCTGATTGCAAGGTTATTCGTCGTAAAGGAAAACTTTACGTTATCAACAAGAAAAACCCTAAATACAAGCAACGTCAGGGATAATTAAAACATTTGGAACGAAATTCCGTACAACGGTGGCCCGCCGTTCGGTCGTTCATTTAAAAACAATTTATAAATATGGCAAGGATTTCAGGTATTGATTTACCAAGAAACAAAAGAGGCGAGATTGGATTAACCTATATCTATGGTATAGGTAGATCAACTGCTCAAAGTATATTAACTCAGGCGGGTATCAGCCTTGATAAAAAAGTACAGGAATGGTCTGATGATGAGTTGGCTGCTATCCGTACTATCATTAATGACACTATCAAAGTTGAAGGTGCTTTACGTTCGGAAGTTCAATTGAACATTAAACGTTTAATGGATATTGGCTGTTACAGAGGTTTACGTCACAGAAAAGGTTTACCTTCTCGTGGTCAACGTACTAAAAACAACTCTCGTACACGTAAAGGAAAGAGAAAAACAGTTGCTAACAAGAAAAAAGCATCTAAATAGTAGATAGATTTGAGATGATAGATTTGAGATATGAGTTCATATCTTTTAATCTGCTCAGATTTGGAATAGAAAAAGAAAATTAAGATATAGAGTGCCGAGATGCGAAATTCTCAAATCTCACTTCTCATATCTAAAATCTAAAAGAAAAAATGGCTAAAAGTAAAAAAGTTACAAAAAAACGTATTGTTAATATTGAACCTGTTGGTCAGGCGCATATTAATGCTACGTTCAACAACATCATTGTTACTTTAACTAATAACAATGGGCAAACCATCTCATGGTCTTCTGCAGGTAAAATGGGTTTTAAAGGTTCTAAAAAGAACACTCCATATGCTGCAGGACAAGCTGCTCAGGATTGTGGTAAAGTAGCTTATGATTTAGGTTTACGTAAAGTTGAAGTATTTGTAAAAGGTCCTGGTTCAGGTCGTGAATCTGCTATCAGAACTTTACAAGTTGCAGGATTAGAAGTGACATCTATTAAAGATATTACTCCACTTCCTCACAACGGATGTCGTCCTCCTAAAAAGAGAAGAGTTTAATCAATTAATTTTTTAAAGCTAAGAGTCTCCCAATGCGTTGGGATGATACTTTAAAATCAACAACAAATGGCAAGATATACCGGACCAAAGTCCAAAATCGCCCGTAAATTCAGAGAACCTATTTTTGGTCCTGATAAAGTATTAGAAAGAAAAAATTATCCTCCAGGCCAACATGGCGCTTCTAAAAGAAGAGGAAAACAATCTGAATACGCTATTCAGTTACAGGAAAAACAAAAAGTAAAATATACTTATGGTGTATTAGAAAAACAATTCCGTAACTTATTTACAAGAGCTTCAGCTCGTCAAGGTATCACAGGTGATAACTTGTTGAAATTATTAGAAGCACGTTTAGACAATACAGTTTACAGATTAGGTATTGCGCCTAGCCGTTCTGGTGCTCGTCAATTAGTTAGCCATAAGCACATTACAGTTAACGGTGAAGTTGTAAACATTCCCTCATATCAATTAAAATCTGGAGATGTGATTGCTGTTCGTGAGAAATCTAAATCATTAGAAGCAATTACAAACTCAGTAGGTGGTAAAGCGATCAACAAACACACTTGGTTAGAGTGGAACGCTAGCGAGTTAAGCGGTAAATTTTTAAATTACCCTAACCGTGATGAGATACCAGAAAACATTAAGGAAAACCTTATAGTAGAGTTGTACTCTAAGTAATCATATTGGTTAAAGCCTGTAAAGGCTTTAACTTTTTTAGTTACACAACATTAATAAACGATCTAAAAACATTATAAATGGCAATTTTAGCATTTCAGAAACCAGATAAGGTAATCATGCAGAAATCAACTGATTTCGATGGTCAATTTGAATTTCGTCCTTTAGAGCCCGGTTTCGGTGTAACAATTGGTAATGCCCTAAGAAGAATTTTACTTTCTTCATTAGAAGGTTTTGCTATTACAAGCATTCGTTTTTCAGGCGTTTCACATGAGTTTTCTACAATTAAAGGTGTAGTTGAAGATTTAACTGAGATTATCCTTAACTTAAAACAAGTTCGTTTTAAAAAAGTAGGTGAATCAGGTGATTCAGAAAAAGTGTTTATCGTAATTAATGGCCAGGAGCAGTTTTTGGCCGGTGATATCACTAAATTCTCAAATAATTTTGAGGTTTTAAATCCTGAATTAGTGGTTTGCAATATGGAAAAATCAGTTACTTTAGAGGTAGAATTAACTATCAATAAAGGACGTGGTTATGTTCCTGCAGAAGAAAATAAAGTTAATGATTCTGTAGTAGGTGTGATCGCTATCGATTCGATCTTCACGCCAATGAAGAACGTTAAATATACGATTGAAAACTATCGTGTTGAACAAAAAACGGACTACGAGAAATTAATCTTAGATATTTCTACAGACGGTTCTATTCACCCTGAAGAAGCTTTAAAAGAGGCAGCTAAAATTTTGATACAACACTTTATGCTATTCTCTGATGAGAATTTAGTGTTAGAATCTCAAGCTAAAGAAGAGACTAAAGAAGTTGATGAGGAAATCTTACATATGCGTAAAATCCTTAAAACAGAATTAGTTGATTTAGATCTTTCTGTACGTGCATTAAACTGCTTAAAAGCAGCTGATATCCGTACTTTAGCTGATCTTGTTTCTTATGATGTTGCTGATATGTTAAAATTCAGAAACTTTGGTAAGAAATCTTTAACTGAAATTCAGGAACTGGTTAAATCTAAACAATTATCGTTTGGAATGAACCTTTCTAAATATAAGTTAGACGAAGAATAAAATTAAGTTCCTGTAAAGGAATTTAAAGCTTTAAGCTTACGGTTGTGAAACTGCATCTTAAGGCTTAGAATATAAACAATTCAATATTCACTGTGCATAATTCCCTCAGATTAAGTTCAAAGAGACGGTATGCACTTTAAAAATTAAAAAATGAGACACGGAAAAAAAGTTAACCATTTAGGCAGAACTGCATCGCACAGAAAAGCGATGTTAGCAAACATGGCCTCTTCGTTAATTAAACACAAAAGAATTACTACTACATTAGCTAAAGCAAAAGCTTTACGTGTTTATGTAGAGCCGATCATTACAAAATCTAAAAACGATACTACTCACTCACGTCGTACAGTTTTTGCTTACTTACAAGACAAAGAAGTAGTAACAGAATTGTTCCGTGATGTAGCAGCTAAAGTTGCAAACCGCCCAGGTGGTTACACCCGTATCATCAAATTAAACAATCGTTTAGGTGATAATGCTGAAATGGCTTTAATCGAACTTGTTGATTACAACGAAGTTTACGGTAAAAATGCTTCAACAGAAGAGAAGAAAACTACTCGTAGAGGTAGAAGCAAATCTACAGCAAAAAAAGCTGATGCCCCTGTTGCTGAAGCAAAAGTTGAAGAAACTCCTGCTGTTGAAGAAGCTCCTGCAGCTGATGCTACTGAGGAAGAAGCAAAATAATTTTTCAGCTATTAGTAGAAAAATTTTTATACAAAAAAGCCCTTTAGTTTTACTAAGGGGCTTTTGCTTTTAAAGAAGCGAATGACCAATTTTGTATTTAATATGACAAATGACCCTAATTTGATATCCTTTATACAACAGCTTGAACAGGCTCTAGCTAATAAGCATTTTGTTAAGCTGTCGCTAGGAAATTATAAAGGCCAAGAAGATTATCTTAAAAATATCTATGTTAAACCAGTTTTGATTAAGAAGATAGAGAAATTGTCTTTTACTTATCGTTATAAAACAAAAGATATCGTTAAGAATTATGATCTGAATGAAGGTGTAAATTTAATAGCCGATTATCTGCAAAATGGTTTCAGAATAGCTACTATATTTACTTTACAGGAAGAAATCATAGGAGAATACAATAACAAGTATCTTTTTAAGATCAGAAATAAAATTTTAGATAAAGTTCTTACGGCCAGCTTATCCCATGATAAAGAAAAGAAGCGGATGATTGAAAGAAAAAGCAGCTATTTACAGGCTTTAGGACTTACAGGCAAGGAAGGTAATGTTTTTAAAAATGCGCAAGACAAGTATCGACAGATTAATCAGTACATTGAGATCTTAAGTAGCTTGATTAAGGAATTTCCACTTGGAACAATTAAAAATGTAGTGGATATGGGGTCAGGAAAAGGTTATTTAACCTTTGCATTATATGATTATTTATTGAACCATCAACAAAAGGCTAAGGTAACTGGAGTAGAGTTTAGAAAGGATATGGTTGATTTATGTAATGATATTGCCATTAATGCAGGCTTTAACCAACTTTCTTTTGTGCAGGGGACTATTGAAAACTATCATAGTTCCAATATAAATTTACTGATTGCTCTGCACGCCTGCGATACGGCCACTGACGATGCTATTTATAAAGGTATAAAAACCAGTGCTGATTTGATTGTAGTTGCCCCTTGCTGTCACAAGCAAATACGTAGAGAAATAGAAAAGGGTAAGGCAAAAAACGAGTTAAACTTTCTAACCAAGCATGGTATATTTTTGGAAAGACAGTCTGAAATGGTTACTGATGGTTTACGTGCTTTAATTCTCGAGTACTTTGGTTATAAAACAAAGGTTTTTGAATTTGTATCTGACGTGCATACGCCTAAAAATGTATTGATAGTAGGAATTAAGACTAAAAACCAAAATATCAAAACTAAAGATGAGATCTTGCAGAAGATTAAAGCAACAAAGGCTTATTTTGGTATAGGTTATCATCATTTAGAACGTTTATTGGGACTTTAATTATATATCCAAAGTAGGACCGCTTTTCTTTTTCTAATAAGTAATTTGTCGATTTTTGACATGGTATCATCCGATATGACCGGACAACCTGCACTTTGGCCGAATAAAGTTTGTGGATGGATTTCATAGTTTGGAACCGGAGTGTAAGAATGTAGTACGACTATTCGTTTAAAAGCATTGCTATTCGTTTTTTCCAAACCATACATTTTGTAGTGGATGTTAATACCCCAGTTACTATAAGCTCTGTTATTTACCTTATACTTCCCTAAAGACGTGCAATTACTACCTACTTTGTTACTAAAAACAGGTTTTGTAGGAGTACTACCACCACCAACTCCATGTGCACATAAACCCGAAATGATAACTTTCTTTTGTTTAAAATCGTAAACAAATAATCTGTTCTTCCCTGAAGGAATGCTCATATCTACCATGATGCAAATGGCTGTATCTAATTGGTTTTTCTTGCAAAAGATATAAGCTTCTTCAAGCTTTTCACTTTTAATGGCTGTTGGAGATGCCCAAATATTTAAGAAAAGTAGCAGTAATTTAAGATTCATCACTTTTAAAGGTAACTATTGTTTCTTTATTTTTTACACAAATTATAGCTCTACTGCTCTTTTAATTTCTGCCAAGCTGTCATTTGTTAATAAGTCAAATTTTACATTTTAACAGGGTTTTTGACTGAAAATCTGCCAAAACCCAATTGGCACATTGCTTGTTAATCTTGTATAACAATCAATAAAAAGTAAAAAATATTAAAATCATATGGGAAAAATAATTGGTATTGACTTAGGTACAACAAACTCTTGTGTTGCAGTAATGGAGGGTAACGAACCTGTTGTTATTGCTAACGCAGAAGGTAAACGTACAACGCCATCTATTGTTGCTTTTGCAGAAAATGGCGAGCGTAAAGTTGGGGAGCCTGCAAAACGCCAGGCAATTACAAACCCAACTAAAACTATATATTCTATTAAACGCTTTATGGGAAGCAGCTATGCTGAAGTTGAGAAAGAAATTTCTCGCGTTCCTTATAAAGTTGTAAAAGGAGATAATAATACTCCTCGTGTTGAAATTGATGACCGTAAATATACACCTCAGGAAATTTCAGCAATGATTTTACAGAAGATGAAGAAAACTGCCGAAGATTTCTTAGGTCAGGAAGTAACAGAAGCTGTAATTACCGTTCCTGCATATTTTAATGATGCCCAACGTCAGGCAACTAAAGAAGCCGGAGAAATTGCCGGATTACAAGTAAAACGTATCATCAATGAGCCTACAGCAGCAGCTTTGGCTTACGGCTTAGATAAGGCCCATAAAGACATGAAAATTGTGGTGTTTGACTGTGGTGGTGGTACACATGACGTATCAGTGTTAGAATTAGGTGATGGCGTTTTTGAAGTAAAATCAACTGATGGTGATACACACTTAGGTGGTGACGACTTTGACCATGTAATTATCGAGTGGTTGGCAGAAGAATTTAAAAACGAGAACGGCATGGATTTACATAAAGATCCTATGGCGTTACAACGTTTAAAAGAAGCTGCTGAAAAAGCTAAAATTGAGCTTTCAAGCACTACTTCTACAGAAATCAATTTACCTTACATCACTGCTGATGCCAGCGGTCCAAAACACTTGGTTAGAACTTTAAGCAGAGCCAAATTTGAGCAATTGGTATCTGATCTAGTTAAACGTACTATAGATCCTTGTAAATCAGCATTAAAAAATGCAGGTTTATCAGTTGGTGATATTGATGAAATTATTTTAGTAGGTGGTTCTACCCGTATTCCTGCTATACAGGAAGCAGTTAAAAACTTCTTTGGAAAAGAGCCTTCTAAAGGTGTAAACCCTGATGAGGTTGTTGCTATTGGCGCAGCTATTCAAGGTGGCGTATTAACAGGAGATGTTAAAGATGTGTTATTGTTAGATGTTACCCCACTTTCATTAGGTATTGAAACTATGGGTGGTGTAATGACTAAATTAATCGAGGCTAATACAACTATCCCAACTAAAAAAACAGAAACTTTCTCTACTGCGGCTGATAACCAACCTTCTGTAGAGATCCATATTTTACAAGGTGAGCGTCCGATGGCAGCTCAAAACCGTACAATTGGACGTTTCATGTTAGATGGTATTCCACCAGCACCTCGCGGTGTGCCTCAAATTGAAGTGGCTTTTGATATCGATGCTAACGGTATTTTACATGTAAGTGCAAAAGATAAAGCTACTGGCAAAGAACAAAAAATCCGTATCGAAGCTTCTTCAGGTTTAACTGATGCGGAGATTCAGAAAATGAAACAAGAAGCTGAAGCAAATGCTGAAGCAGATGCTAAAGCTAAAGAAGAAGCAGATAAAATAAACAGCGCTGATGCATTGATTTTCTCAACCGAAAAACAATTGAAAGAGTTTGGAGATAAGTTATCTGCTGATAAAAAAGCTCCGATTGAAGAAGGTTTGAAAAAATTAAAAGATGCACATGCAGCCCGTAATTTTGCAGATATCGAAGCGGCACAAACTGAATTACAAAATGCATGGAATGCAGCTTCTGAAGAAATGTATAAAGCCGGACAGGATGCTCAGCAACCTCAGGGTGATGCTTCTCAGGCAGAGCCTCAACAAGGAAGTGGTGATAGCGTAACCGACGTAGATTTTGAAGAAGTTAAAGATGACGATAAGAAGTAATCATAACTGTTTCTAAGAGAATAAAAAAGCCCCCGGTGATATCACTGGGGCTTTTTTATTTAGTTAAATGCAACTTTTCTATTTCCTGTGCCGTGTTTTAGGCTTTTCATGATACTCTAAGTGGTTTGCTTTACCAAAATAGTGGTTGAGCATAAAAATGGCCGGCCATATCAGAGCCGGAGTAAACCTGCTCAGCATATTTAAGCCATTTTGTTTAGGTAATACCATATCAATAAGAGCGCCTAAAAGAAAGATTACAGGTACAATCAAGGTTCGTGAACGGGCCAGTTGCCGTGCTTTTAGATCATCAAATCCATTTGAAATTCTTCCTTTGTGTTTAATAATATAGGCAAGCATCCGGTAATTTAAAAAGCCCGTTAAAGCGATATTAAACGAGTAAAACCAAAAAGGTAAGCTGTAACTGGTATTATCACTATAATATGCAGAACTAAAAGGCATTAAAATAATTGAAAATAAAAAAGCGAAATTTTGCCAGATTAGTTTGTCGTCGTAGTCTTTTACAAAAGAAAAAAGACGATGATGTGAACGCCAATAAATGGCAATAACAAAAAAGCTGATAAAAAAGCCAATAAATTTAGGAGTTAGTATTAGTAGCTGATCTGCCATTTCGGCGATGGTCATGCCCTTGTGAACTTCAGGCGATTTGATTTCTATAATTAAAAGGGTAATGGCGATGGCAAAAACAGCATCTGTAAATAGGATCATCCTTTCGATTTGGAACTCTTTTTTTAATTCGTTACCGGCTTGCGACATTTTGTATTTATATTAGATAACTTTCTATAATATCTTGTAATTCTTTTTCATTAATATTCAGTTCGTGTAAAAGCCTGAATTGATTTTTCGCTCTGTCTAAATTTTGTGTAGCATATTTTATCGGATAATAAATGTTTCCGTTTAAATAATCGGTTAAAAATCTGAGTGCCTGCATATAGATAATATACTTGCCACTAAATAAGATTAATTCTTTCTCTACAGAAGTTAAAATGTCTTTCATTTCTGATAAATAACCTTCTATCATTGCTGAAAAATAAGGTAATCTGATATTGATTTTATCTAGATCGGTTTCATTCTCAGAAAAAGCGCATAGATAAGTTCGCATCATATCTCCCAGATCAGAAATAAATTTCCCTGGCATAAGCGTATCCAAATCTATTACACATACACCATTAAAAGTTTGCGCATCAAGCAGAACATTGCTGATCTTGGTATCGTGGTGCATAACCCTATCCTGAAAATCGGGATTGTTTTGATATGAATTGAAATAATTTAGGATATAATGATGATGAAGGGCCTGCTCAATTTCTTTTTCACAACTTTGCTTTAAGAAAGTAGGAGCAAGATCTAAAGCCTGCGTGAACTGCACATACCTTAATTCGAGATCATGAAAACCTGGTATGGTAAGCTGAAGTTGGCTGCTATCAAAATGATTAAGTAATCTGCTTAATTTCCCAAATTGCTTTGCTGCTTCGTAGGCCTGTTTAGGATCACTTAATGTATCTAAAGCTACAGTATGAGGTACATAAGGCATTAAACGCCAATATTCATTTTCATATTGAACCATTTCCTGATCTTGTGCTGTTTTTATAGAAGAAGGGAAAAGATACTCGGGATAATGCGTATGTAGATATTGGGCAACAACACTAATATTGTGCGCTATTGCTTCGGGTTGTTTAAAGACTTCAGGATTGATATTCTGAAGGATATATTTTTGATCAGAGGTACTAAGTAAATAGGTTCTGTTGATGTGTCCAGAACCTATTTGATGGATTTGTACATCAGCTGTAGAAAATCCGTATTCTTTTAAAATATTTTCAGCAATTTCTAACTCCATAAACTGGTAGGGTATTCGCCGTTATTAATTAATTTGTTGATACTTTCCTGCACTAAAGGTTTATCTTCTTTATAGGTAACGCCAAACCACTGACTGTTGGTTGGAATTACTTTAAATTTGGCTGCATCTGTTTTGATTAGATTTTCACCGATTAAAGGAATAAAGAATTCAGCCTTAGGTTTATCTTTGTTTTCGATAGCAAAAGCCCTGAATAGTTCTTCGGTTGTTTTAAAAACAGCAGGTGTAAATCCCCAAAAATTCATAGATACAGGTGTGTCAAATGTAAGAGGGGTTTCTGTTTCATTTTCTTCAAAAACGATAGCAGCGTCTTTTTTGTAGATTTTTGTACGTTCGGTAATATTGGTCAGGTTTTGGGCCTGATCTACCTCACATACACCTCTTGATACTGATCCATATTCAGATAAGGTCTTGCCTAACTGATAACCGATGATTGCATAATTCTCGTCATTGGCTTCAGTGGTTAAAAATGTCATCATTTTTTTAAATGAATCATAACCATAAAAATCATCTGCATTGATTACACAAAAAGGTTCTTTGATTACATTTCGTGCAGAGAGTATGGCGTGGGCGGTTCCCCATGGTTTTTCTCTATAAATTTCTTCGTCAATGCCGAATTGTTTCAGATCAAAATTCTGAAAAACATAATCAACCTCTATTTTTCCATTTAATTTAGCATTAAAACGTTCTTTAAAACTATCTGCAAATTCTTCTTTAATGATAAATACAACTTTACCAAAGCCTGCTTTGATGGCATCGTAAATAGAATAATCTATAATAGTTTCATTATTGGGGCCAAAACCATCAATTTGTTTCATGCTACCATACCTGCTGGCCATTCCCGCAGCTAAAATTAATAAGGTGGGTTTCATTAAAAGATATAATAATTTAAAATTCGTTAATTAGTTTGATTTGTAATATTGCTTAGCTTCTTGGTTTTTTACCCGTAAGCATACCGAATATTCCTCTTACAATTTCACGACCTATCTGACGTGTCATTGTAGAATTCATAACCTGTTCAATAAATGTTTTTTCGCCCGGTTTACGTTTGCTTTCCTGTTCTTCGCGTTTTGCTTCTTCCTGCTGGGCTTTGATCTGATTGTCTTCTGCCTGTTTCTGATTGATTTTATCTGTTAAAATTTCAAAAGCACTTACCGGATCTATTTTTTCCTGGTATTTTTTATAAAGTGGACTGGCCATGAAAAGCTTTTCACAATCTGCACTGGTCATAGGACCCATTATAGATTTAGGTGAAGCCAGCATAGTTGCAGAAACTTCGGTAGGTGCACCTTTTTCATTCAATACTGTGATTAATGCCTGACCTGTACCTAAAGAAGTTAATACCTTATCTATCTGATAGAATTCTGAGTGTGGGTAAGTATTAACGGTTTTTTTAAGTGCATCAACATCATTTGGCGTAAAAGCACGTAAAGCATGTTGTACACGATTACCTAATTGGGCCAGAACACTCTCAGGAACATCTATAGGTGATTGGGTACAGAAAAATACACCGATACCTTTAGACCTGATCAATCGAATAATGGTGTTTACCTGATCTAAGAATGCTTTTGAGGCACCGTTAAATAACAAGTGGGCCTCATCAAAGAAAAATACCAATTTAGGTTTATCCAAATCACCTACTTCAGGCATCGACTGGAAGATTTCTGCCAAAAGACTTAATAAGAAAGTTGAATAGAGAACAGGCTGATTCTGAACATCTGATATGTTCAATAGACTGATCAGACCTTTTCCATCAACTTTGTTAAATAAATCATCTATATCAAAAGATTTTTCGCCAAACATAGCGCCCAGGCCCTGTTGTTCGATTGCTACGATTTTACGTAAAATAGTACTTGCCGTAGCAGGAGATATAGAACCATAACTGGCTTTTATTTCGGCTGCGCCATCACCTTCAGATAAATAGGAAAGTAATTTTTTAAGGTCGCCTAAATCAACAACAGGCATTTGATTGTCATCTGCATATTTAAAAATAACAGCCAAAACACCTGTTTGCGTATCATTTAATTCGAGAATTTTAGCTAATAAGATTGGGCCAAACTCTGTTACCGTTGCCCGCATCTGCGCGCCAAGTTTACCACTTAGAGAATATAGTTCAACAGGGTAACTACTAGGTGTAAAAGGTTTATTCAACTGTGTGGCACGATCTTCAAGCTTAGGATTAGAAGAGCCTTCCTGGTTTAAACCCGATAGATCTCCCTTAACATCAAGCATAAAAACAGGTACGCCAGCATCAGAAAGTTGCTCTGCTAAAAGCTGTAAAGTACGGGTTTTTCCGGTTCCGGTTGCTCCGGCAACCAGTCCATGACGGTTCATCATACGTAAGGGCAGATTGATTTCTGCCTCAGCAATTACTTCGCCATCAAGAATACCTGCGCCTAAATAAATGAACTCACCAGAAGGTGCATAAGAAGCTTTTATTTTTTGGGTAAAATTTTCTTTGTTGCTACTCATAAGCTAAAGTTTTCAGGGTTTTAAGTTAGTAAAGAAATGTGGTAAATAAGCTATTAAATGGTTAAATTTTTAAGTATTTCAACAAAAACTTTTGTATTCCCACAAGTTGACAAGCTTTATGCCAAAAAAGCATTTAGTGTTTTGGCTACATTAATAATGGATTAATTTTACTGTAATTATGATGCTAATATGCCCTAAATTTAATTGCTTTATTTTATCTTTAGCGAGTTTTAATATAAGCTGCTAAAAGTTTAGCGCTAATTCTTTAACGTTTAATACCATAAATAACAAATGTCAAATTCATCAAAAATTTTCTATACTAAAACAGACGAAGCTCCAATGCTGGCAACCTATTCTCTATTGCCTATTATACAGGCTTTTACAGCTTGTGCTGATATAGAGGTAGAACTTAGGGATATATCCCTGGCCGGGAGAATTTTAGCTAACTTTCCTGAGTTTTTAAATGACAGTCAGAAAATTGGAGATGCTTTAACAGAGCTTGGCAATTTAGCTACTACTCCAGAAGCTAACATTATCAAACTTCCTAATATTTCGGCTTCTATTCCTCAGTTAAAAGCTGCAATTGCCGAATTGCAGGCACAGGGTTTTGCTTTACCAGCTTATCCGGATGAAGCTCAGACAGAAGAAGAAAAAGCAATCAAAGCAAAATATGCAAAAGTTTTAGGTTCGGCTGTTAACCCGGTTTTACGCGAAGGTAATTCAGATCGTAGAGCACCAAAAGCGGTTAAGAATTATGCAAAAGCAAACCCGCATTCAATGGGAGCTTGGTCTGCACAATCAAAAACAAAAGTAGCCTCTATGGACAAAGGTGATTTTTACGGATCAGAAAAATCTCTGACTGTTGAAAATGCTACCCAATTTAAAATAGAGTTTGTTGCAGAAAATGGTACAGTTACCGAACTTAAAGGTTTGGCAAATCTTAAAGCAGGCGAAGTGATCGATTCTTCTGTAATGAATTTGGCAGCGTTAAAAACTTTTGTTGCTAAAGCAAAAGAAGAAGCAAAAGCAGAAGGTGTTTTATTGTCGGCTCATCTTAAAGCTACGATGATGAAAGTTTCGGATCCTATTATTTTTGGAGCTATTGTAGAGGTATATTTTGCTGATGTTTTTGCTAAATATGGTGAATTATTCAAGTCTTTAGGAATCAACAAAAATAATGGTTTAGGTGAGGTTTATGCTAAAATTGCAGGTACACCGCAAGAAACGGAAGTAAAATCGGCCATTGAAGCAGTAATTGCAAACGGACCTGCTTTGGCTATGGTAAATTCTGATAAAGGAATTACCAACCTCCATGTTCCTTCTGATGTGATCGTAGATGCATCTATGCCGGCTATGATCCGTACTTCAGGGCAAATGTGGAATGCAGAAGGTAAACAACAAGATACCATTGCTATTATTCCGGATCGTTGCTATGCTGGTATTTATACTGCAGTAATTGATGATTGCAAAGCTAACGGAGCTTTAGATCCACGTACAATGGGTTCTGTGCCTAACGTTGGTTTAATGGCGCAAAAGGCTGAGGAGTATGGATCACATGATAAAACTTTCCAGGCAGTTGCCAATGGCGTTATTCGTGTAACAGAGGCTAACGGAAATGTATTAATGGAGCAGCAGGTTGAGGCAGGAGATATTTTCCGTATGTGCCAAACTAAAGATGCGCCAATACAAGATTGGGTAAAACTGGCTGTTAACAGAGCTCGTTTATCAAATACACCGGCTGTGTTCTGGTTAGATGAAAACAGAGCGCATGACAGAGAGATTATTAAAAAAGTGAACAAATATTTACCTGATTTTGATACCAAAGGTTTAGATATCCGTATTCTTTCACCAATAGAAGCTTGTAAATTTTCACTAGAAAGAATCAGAAAAGGCGAAGACACTATTTCTGTTACAGGTAACGTATTGCGTGATTACCTAACAGATTTGTTTCCTATTTTAGAATTAGGCACTTCTGCTAAAATGTTATCTATCGTTCCTTTAATGAATGGAGGAGGATTGTTTGAAACCGGAGCAGGAGGTTCTGCACCTAAGCACATCGAGCAATTCTTACAGGAAGGCTACTTACGTTGGGATTCATTAGGTGAGTTCCTGGCTTTGGGAGCATCGTTAGAACATTTAGCACAAACTCAAAATAATCCTAAAGCGCAGGTATTAGCTGAGACTCTTGATGTGGCTACTGAAAAATTCCTGGCTAATGATAAATCGCCAGCACGTAAAGTAGGGCAGATTGATAATCGTGGTTCTCATTATTACCTGGCTTTATATTGGGCAGAAGCTCTAGCTGCACAAACTAAAAACCAAGAATTAGCAGGTAAGTTCTCAACTTTAGCCAGTTCTTTGGGCGATAATGAAGCTAAAATTAATGATGAATTAATAGGTGCACAAGGAAAACCTCAAAACATTGGAGGTTATTATAATCCTGATAATACATTGGCCAGCAAAGCAATGCGACCAAGTGAAACATTAAATAATGCTTTAGCTAATTTTTAACAGAAATTAGCTGTTAGTTAAAGTCCGGTTATTTTAAAATGGCCGGACTTTTTTTATGTTTTTTGATTATGCTTATTCGCTTTCACCCATAAAGAAACTTTATCAAAATAAGCTAGCTACTACCATAAAGAGCGTGAGATATATGTTTTGTTTTGTAACAATATATTGTTTTATTTTGAAGCAAATGTTATCTTTGTAGAATAATACCGAAACAGAAGTGAATATGAGTTTAGAATTGTCGAAAAGCGTAATTGGTCAGAGAATAGCTGCCCTTCGTAAAGCGAAAGGCTTGTCTCAGGAAGATTTGGCCAAGAGCATTGAAGTTTCCCGTCCGGTTTTAGCTCAAATTGAGTTGGGAAACAGAAGTCTTGATGTTCTTGAATTGCAAAAACTGTCAATGATCTTGAAATTTTCAGTTGATGATTTTATGTCTAAGGATTTTCTTATAAAGGAAGTTGTTGGTGTACAAGAAGAAAAGAAAGTAAAGAAAGAAGTAGAAGAACGTGTTTCCGTGCCAACCTTACAGATCAATAAGTTTAAAAATGTTTTGTTATATATCCTTGAACGATGTGCAGGCAAGCCCAATGTTGGTGAAACGGTTCTTTACAAATTGCTCTATTTTTCTGATTTCAATTATTATGAATTGTATGAAGAACATCTAACCGGGGCTAAATATCGAAAACTGCCTTATGGACCTGTGCCACAAAATTTAGATGCTATTATTTTACAAATGATTGAGGATGGACAATTACAAAAGGTAAAAACAAAGTACCATGATTTTATCCAAACACGTTATTTGCCATTAGAGAAAGCTGATTTGACTGACCTACTGGCAAGTGAAAAGGAAGTCATCGATAAGGTTGTTGAACAGATGAGCGACTGGTCTGCTGCTTCGATCAGCGACTATTCTCATAAGGATATGCCTTGGCTGGCTTCAAAAGAAGGAGAGGAAATAAATTATGAATTGGCTTTTTATAGGGATGCTCCTTTTTCTGTAAGAAACTATGGTGATTAAATTGAAGCGTAATGACCTTTAACGAATTAATCGAGTTTAAAAAAGATCTGAAATACCTTTTAAAAAAATACAGAACACTAAATGATGATTTAGAGGTCGTAAAACAAGTGTTGGAAGTTACTCCGGATGAAAGACCTCCATTTAGTTTTCGTATCGATAACTTAGGTTTAGAAACCTGTATCATAAAGGTTAAGAAAATAGCTTGTAAGGCGTTAAAAGGAAAAGGGATAAATTCGGGATTGAGATTAATTTATGCTCATTTTCCTGAGGAAAAGAAAATTACGTTCATTGAATTGTATCATAAGAACGATAAGGAAAGTGAAGACAAGAGAAGAATAACAGATCATTTCAGATAGGGAAAAATGAAACAATAGAAAAAGCATTAAAACTACACAGGATTTTAACATTTACATATACGATTAATAAATCTTCTATTTGCTTTTTGTTCATACCTGCCTTAATTGATTTATTATATAAAATCTTTAATGCAGCTTTGTCTAGTTCGGGTAAATTAAAATGACCGGACTTTTTTTGTGTTTTTATAGTTTTGTTTTAGTAAGATAAGTCTTGAAATGATAAAACCTAGAAGAAGAGCAATGATGTAAATAAATATGAATACCGAAAAGTTAAAAGGTTTGTTTATACGTTCATAAACAATCTTGTCATCTGCACTAATGCGGTACACTTTTGGCTTTACCTTATTAAAATCTGATTTTTTGATCCAGACGTAAATTATACCTGCGTAATGCATATCTGAATTAACACCCTGCAAAATATTGAAACCTTGATATACATTAGTGATATCTAATTTTAAGAGATAGTACTTATTACTGTTCTTTAATATGAAACTTAAACAAGCATATTTGGTAGAATCCTTGTTGTTATTTTTTTCGAATCGGGTATAGCTGTTTGTCTTGAGAAGACTACCTTTAATTTTTATTAAATCGTTATCACCAAAAATATACGGGATAAACGCTATATAAAATACACTTGTGGCTATTATAATTAAGTATGGATATAAGCGTTTCATTAAACTATATTTTTAGTTAATTTAACTTAATATCTTTTAAAAACAAAAGAATGCTTTAAGTCGTTTTAAACGAAAAGAGTAGAGACATGGATAACAAAGCAAACAAAGATGCAAAAGATAAATTGCATGATGAGCTTCGCGCATCGCAGGATATAGATAATCTGGCTTTTAATGAAGAGAAGCAAAGTTTTGAGTACGATACTGAAAGTACTGATGATACATATCGACATCCCTTAGATTATGATACGGTTTCAACAGGAGCGGTAAATGACGATTCAAGCTACGATGAAGCCAATCCTTATGTAGGAGATGAATATGATGATAATGATGCTTTAATACATGATGAGTTGGAGGAGAACGCTATGCATATAGATGAAACAGGCGAAAGTGTAAATTTAAACATGGAAGATAAAATTTTAGGCCGAACAGATGAAGACCTGAGAGATGACCTAGATGAAGAAGGTTATCCTAAAAAAGATACTCAATAGAAATTAGCCTTAAGGCAAGAGGTCTAAGTTAAATCTGCGGCGCAATTCTTCAAGTTGCGGATTTTTTTCTACCATGTAATTGTACTTATCTTTATTAGTATAAATCCTGTTGCTTTGCTTGCTTGCAATCCTTTTGGCTTGGATTTGCAGATCGAAATTTTTTAGGCTGGCTCTTAGAAAGTTTAATAAATCAATTTTTTCATCATGAAAGGTGCCTTCCAAAGCAAGATTTTCTACCAATATGGTGATTTCAGTACCTTCAATTAAAGGCTTATTTGAGCTTAATAAAGTGAAGAGGTTAATCTTATCTTCATTTTTAGCCTTAATACTTAGTTGCTCCCAGTAAAAATAAAACTGCTCTTCCGTAAAGTGTTCGCGATCTGTTCCATATATATACTGAGGTTCATTTACTTCTTGTCCGTTTACTGCTCGGTCTAAATCTGTTAAAGAAGGAACTAGTGCGGTGGCTTTGGTATTTGTGCCTGTGCTAAGCTTAATAGAATTGCTTACGGGTATATGACTGATATCTATAGACGAAAGATAATTCACAGGTTCAGGCTTTTCTCTCTCTTCAACAGGTACAGTTTTGTTTAAAGAGATAGGATTGGGTAAATCCTGTGTTTTGTTTTTTTCGACAGAGGTATTATCTGTATTTTTTTTGGGCCCGGGCTGCTCAGTATGATTTGGGGTTATCGGTTTGGTATTAGTGATAAGATCATGTACAACAGGTTCCGGCGATTTAATTAAAGTTTTTTTTTTATCCTGATCTTCGTCAGTTGCTTTAATCGTATTCGCTAATTGTATGACCGAAGGAATGTGGCACATTTTGATGAGCGCAAGCTCCACCTGTAAACGCTGATTTTTACTGTTTTTGTAGTTCAGATCGCATTGATTGGCCAAATTAAGTGCTGTTAACACAAAACCCAGCTCAATGCTGTTACTTTGTGCAAGGTAATTTTGTTTGATGGTTTCGCTAACTTCCAACAGGCTGATGGTCTGCTTGTCTTTGGCTACCAATAGGTTCCTAAAATGGCTGGCTAATCCGTTAATGAAATTATTTCCATCAAAACCATTATTTAAGATCTCGTTGAATAATAGCAAAGTATTGCTTACATCGCCTTTGATCAGGTAATCTGTCAGTTTGAAATAATAGTCGTAATCTAAAATATTAAGGTTATCGATTACAGATTTGTAGGTAACGTTACGGTTAGTATAACTTACAATCTGATCAAACATAGAGAGGGCATCACGTAAGCCTCCATCAGCTTTTTGTGCAATGATATGTAAACCATCATTGTCAAAACTGATGTTTTCACGACCCGCAATCTTAGCCAGATGTCCTGAAATATCATCAACCTGAATGCGATTAAAATCAAATATCTGACAACGGGATAAGATAGTAGGGAGTATTTTATGCTTTTCGGTAGTAGCTAAAATAAAAATAGCATATGAAGGCGGTTCTTCTAAGGTTTTTAGAAAAGCATTAAATGCACTTGCAGAAAGCATATGCACCTCATCTATGATATACGTTTTAAACTTACCTGCCTGAGGCGGTATGCGTACTTGCTCTATCAAACTTCTAATATCGTCAACCGAGTTATTAGAAGCCGCATCCAATTCATGGAAATTAAAAGAATGCCCACTTTGAAAAGAAACACATGATTCGCAGGTACCGCAAGCTTCCTGTTCAGGAGTTAAATTGGTACAGTTTATGGTTTTTGCTAAAATCCTTGCGCAGGTAGTTTTGCCTACTCCACGAGGTCCACAAAATAAAAAGGCTTGAGCCAATTGATTGTTTTTGATAGCATTTTTAAGAGTTCCGGTAATATGTTGCTGGCCAACTACGGTTTCAAATGTAGCTGGTCTGTATTTTCTGGCCGAAACAATAAAATTTTCCATCAGGCACGAAAATAAGGAAAATTTAGCGGGAAGCTAAAAATAACGGAAATCTGTTGAAAAATAATTTTTGAGTAAGCTTACTCTTTGACTCAAGGAAGAAATGTTTCTCGCTTTAAAACAATCAGATACAACAAATAGTTTTATAAGCAGGAATATATTTCTACCTTTGCCGCTTCAAAGCAAGAGCGCTCAGGATGAAAAAAATAGCTGAATTTTCGAAATTTGTAGGAGGTTTCCTAACCTATCTTTATAGTTTAACCAAGATCATCTGCTCAATTTATTTTCTCTAAATTTATTGTAACTGGAGTTTTCTTTGTTGATCTAATAATTAAAATCACAACAAATGAAAAAATACCTCTTTTTAGCCCTGATTATTTGTAGCTATTTAAGCCATGCTCAGGAAAGGATTACACCCGTTAATGCTCAAAACAAACAATTAAAAATAAATCGTTTAAAATACGGAGAGACAGAGTATCTGGTTTATCTCACAGATACGAACTTTAATCGTATAGGTAATAGTGAAATCTGGAAGCGGAAAACTTCAAAAGCCATGTTTCATGGCAAAGAAGCAGTAAAATTTGATTTTATACGATATCATAAAGATAGTCTGTTAATACATACAGTTAATTATTGTGATCTTGAAACATTAGCGCCAATTTATCATGTTGCGCAAGTTTATGGCAAAGGAGTAGTGGCATACAATTTTGAAGGTGCACAAATGAAACCTGCAGATACTGTTGCGCATAATGGGGCGTTAAAGCGTGTACCTGTTAATCTTACTATTCCTGTAATAAGCTGGGAACAAGATATGGAAACCTATCCGTTATTGCCTATTACCAAAGTTGGTCAGAAGTTTAATATTGCTTTTTTTGATCCAAATGAGCAAAGTCCTTCTTATCATACTTATGAGGTATATGCTAAGGAAGATCTTACTATTGGGCAAGGAATTAAAGCTAAATGCTGGATTTTAAAAATTGATTATGGAAAGGGCAATTATGCTTTGTTCTGGCTGCATGAAAATGATCTGGAGGTGTTAAAGATGAAAGAATATTTTAACGGAAAGTACAGGTTTAAAGTTAAATTGTACTAAAACTTGTTTTAAGTGCTTGTTAAATAGAAAATTATTATCTAAATTTGCAACCCGTTTTAAGTGGCGGATAATAAATTAAAAATCAATTAAATAACAACAATGAATCAGTACGAAACTGTTATCGTTCTTACCCCGTTGTTGTCAGAAGATGCTGCAAAAGAAGCACTTGCTAAATTTAAAAGCATTCTTACTGATGGCGGAGCCGAAATTATCGCAGAAGATAATTGGGGTTTGAGAAAATTAGCATATCCGATTGACAAAAAAGTTAATGGATATTTTCACCTTACAGAATACAAAACTGGTGGTGAATTAATAAGTAAGTTAGAGCTAGAATTAAAACGCGATGAGCGTGTTTTACGTTTCTTAACTGTAAAATTAGATCGTCATGCGGTTGCCTACAACGAGAAAAAACGTAGTGGGGCCTTTAACAAAAAACCTAAGAAAGAGGAGGCTACAGCATAATGGCAAAAGAACAAATTCAATATGTTACTGCTCCAAAAGTGGACGATAACAGAAAAAAATATTGCCGTTTTAAAAAGAACGGTATCAAATACATTGATTATAAAGACGCAAACTTTTTATTAAAGTTTGTTAATGAGCAAGGTAAAATTTTACCTCGTCGCTTAACCGGTACTTCTTTAAAGTTCCAACGTAAAGTGGCTCAAGCTGTAAAACGTGCTCGTCATATCGGTTTATTACCTTTTGTTACAGACCAATTAAAATAGGAGTTGAGCAATGGAAGTTATTTTAAAACAAGATATCAAATCACTAGGTGAGAAAGATGATATCGTTACGGTGAAGCCTGGTTATGGTCGTAACTATTTAATCCCGCAAGGTTTTGCTATTTTAGCAACTCCATCTGCAAAAAAAGTATTAGCAGAAAACTTGAAACAAGCAGCTTTCAAACAGGAGAAAGTTAAGAAAGATGCTGAAGCTATTGCTACACAATTAGCGGAGGTAAAATTAACTATTGGTGCTAAAGCAGGTGAAACAGGAAAGATTTTTGGTGCAGTAAACACTATTATGATTTCTGACGCTTTAAAAGCTAAAGGTTTTGAAGTAGATCGTCGTCGTATCACTTTTGAAACTGAGCCTAAAACTTTAGGTGAATATGTAGCTAACTTAAACTTACACAAAGAAGTTAAAGTTAAAGTACCTTTTGAGGTTGTTGCTGAGTAATTCAGTTTAATATACATGAGAGCCCTTCAGGAAATATTCTGAAGGGCTTTTTGTTTTTTATAAAGAGCAAGGTGAATTGCGGTGTATTTAGTCTGGGGAGGGCTTTTTGCTAAATAATTCATAATCAATAAACTATATCTTGTTTTTATTTATGGGTTGCGCTTAAAATCTGGAAAAATAACCGTACCTTTGCACCTTAATTTCAAAAAAATAGAATGACGAACCCATTTAGTAAATTGGGGATAAGTGATGATGTCGTTAATGCCGTTAAAGCGTTAGGTTTCGAAAACCCAACGCCGATTCAGGAACAAGCCATTCCTGTACTGTTAGAGGGTAGTAACGATTTTGTTGGTTTGGCCCAAACAGGAACAGGAAAAACAGCCGCTTTCGGATTGCCGCTGTTAGAATTAATCAATTTTAAAGTTAATAAACCGCAGGCATTGATTTTATGCCCTACGCGTGAACTTTGCTTGCAGATAGCTAACGATATTAGAAATTTCTCTAAAAACCTAGCCAATGCGCATGTGGTTGCAGTATACGGCGGAGCCAGTATTGTACAGCAATTACGTGAAATCAGAAACGGAGTACAGATTGTAGTTGCTACTCCGGGCCGTATGTTAGATATTATTGATAGAAAAGCTATCGATTTTTCTAATGTAAATTATGTGGTGTTAGATGAGGCTGATGAGATGTTAAACATGGGTTTCCAGGAAGACATCAACAGCATTTTATCAACAACACCAGATGATAAAAAAACCTGGTTATTTTCGGCAACTATGCCGCCTGAAGTACGCAGGATAGCCAAAAATTACATGGAAAACCCTACGGAGTTAACCATGGGAACCAAAAATACAGGTAATGCAAATATTGAGCATGAATATTATGTGGTAAGAGCCCGTGATAAATATGCTGCTTTGAAACGCATTGTTGATTACAATCCTGATATTTTTGGTGTGGTTTTTTGTAAAACCAAAATGGATACACAGGATGTTGCCGAACACTTAATTAAAGACGGTTATAATGCAGATGCTTTACATGGAGATTTATCTCAACAACAACGTGATAAAGTAATGAAGCGTTTCCGTGAGCGCAGTATGCAACTTTTAATTGCTACGGATGTAGCGGCAAGAGGAATTGATGTTAATGACGTAACACACGTAATTAACTTTGCACTGCCTGATGAGATAGAAAGTTACACCCATAGAAGTGGCCGTACTGCCCGTGCAGGAAAAACCGGTACTTCAATTTGTATCATCAACTCAAAAGAAATCGGTAAGATCAGACAAATTGAGAAAATAATTGGTAAAAAGTTTACTAAAGCTGAATTGCCAACTGGTTTTGATGTTTGTGAAAAACAGTTATTTGGCTTGATTCATCGTGTACATAATGTAGAGGTAAATGAAGAGCAGATTGATAAGTACATGTCTCGTATTAATGATGAATTTGCTGATCTGACCAAAGAAGAAGTAATCAAGAAATTTGCTTCACTTGAATTTAACCGCTTTTTAGAATATTATCAAAATGCTCCTGATCTGAATATCAGAGAAGATGAAAAATTTGAGCGAAACAGCCGTAATGGATCAAGAACTTTTGAAAACAATGGTGGTTATACCCGTTTATTTATTAATGTTGGATCTGTAGATGACTTTACCAGAGGAGATTTATTGGGCTTTGTGTGCAATAATGGTAAAATCAGTGGTAAAACCATTGGTAAGATAGACTTAAAAGGCGTATTTTCTTTTGTTGAAGTAGAAAACAGCCAGGTAGATACCTTGTTCACTAACTTTAAAGATGTTAGCTACAATGGCAGAGAGGTAAGGATTGAAGTGAGCGGAGAGCCAAGCACAAGCAGAGGTAGTGGAGATCGTAGAAGAGGCAGCGGAGGTTTTGGATCTGAACGCAGAAGAGAAGGCAGCGGAGAAAGAAGAACCGACAGACGTAGCAGTGGAAGACGTGAAGGTGGTAACAGCGGAGGTGGATTTAGAGATTTTTCAGGTCGTAAACGTGAAGAGAGAAGTGGAGGTGGCAGGAGAGAAGGCGGTAACGATAGAAAAAGAAGATCATAAATAAAAAAGCGAAGTTTAACTTCGCTTTTTTATTTTCTTTTAATTGTTATCTTTTTTAGGTCTGTTTTTAATCTGGCTTGATTTTAAATAGATTTTAGCACCTTTCTTGTTTACATAATACTTTCTGTTTTTACTGTCTATATAAACATCACTACCATCAGGAGCCATTTTGCCTTCCCATACTTTATCTGCTACTTTTGCTGTTCCTTTTACAGCTACTTCTGCAGTTTTATCGCCCACGGCTTTGGCACCTTTTTCAATCGCATTACCTGTTTTTTGTAAAGCCTTACCTACCTCTGTCTTTTTCTTTTCCTGTTTTTTTTCCTGAGCATAAGAGGCAGAAGAAACACTGCAAATCATAACAGCAGCTATGATGCTCATTAAATATTTCCTTTTCATAGGGTTAGATTTTAGAATTGAAACCTTAATTTACCCTATATAACAAGCTATAAAACAAAAAGTTTGTAAGCAATTTAGCTTAATTTTTCAGTTAAAAGTTTAATGCTTTGCTGAGGAATTTCTTTTTCATAAAGAATACTATATACGGCGCTGAGTATAGGCATATTTACTCCGAAATTTTTGTTGATCTGGTACATGCTATGCGTAGCATAATAACCTTCTGCAATCATGTTCATTTCTAACTGTGCAGATTTCACGGTATAGCCTTTGCCAATCATATTGCCAAAAGTACGGTTCCTGCTAAATTGTGAATAAGCTGTTACGAGCAAATCGCCCAGATAAGCAGATTCTTTAATGTCTCTTTCAATAGGGTGTACAGCATCTACAAAATCTTTGATTTCTCTGATAGCATTAGAAATTAAAACAGCTTGAAAATTATCTCCATAACCTAAGCCATGACAAATGCCACTGGCAACAGCATAAATATTTTTGAGTACTGCTGCGTATTCTGTTCCGAATATGTCATCAGATGTAATTGTCTTGATATAGCGGTTGCTTAAAAAATCAGAGAAAACAGCAGCCAATTTTTTATCTGTTCCTGCAATAGTAAGATAGGATAGTTTTTCAAGAGCTACTTCTTCGGCATGGCAAGGCCCGCTGATTACTAAAATATTATGATACGGAACATCAAAATTTTCATTTAGAAAAGTAGCAATGATCTGATTATATTCAGGTACCATTCCTTTGATAGCAGAAATGATTTTTTTACCTTTTAACTGCTCAGGTTTTAAATCAGAAAGAGTACTCCTTAAAAAGGCAGCAGGAACATTAAGGATGATATAGTCTGCATGATCAACTATAAAATTTAAATCAGCTGAAACATTTGAAGAAGGAATACTAATCTCTACTGCGCTTAAGTATTTAGGATTATGTTTGAAATTTTTAATGTAAGATATGGCTTCAGTATCACGCATCCACCAAAAAATTTCTTTTGGTGAAGTATTATCTGAAAGCATTTTTATAATTGCGGTGGCCCAGCTGCCACCACCTATAACGGCTATTTTGTTAGTCATGTCTTTAATTAATTCTTTTAACCAGATTTGTTTCTTTTGTCTGGTTAAAGCAAGCTGCTTATTAACAACTTTAAAAAAGCGAAAAGGTTTAAATTAACCATTTGTTAACAGTCAATTTAAACCTTTCCAAAATTAATTAAATATTTAAGATAAAGTAAGATTACTTTTTATTGTCTGAAGTAAACAGTTTGTCTTTTGTTGTTTTCTCTACTTTAGCACCATCTTTTAATTTATTCTGAATTGCCGAGTAAGGGCCAGATACAATTTCCTGATTTGCTTTTAAACCAGATTTAACAATAATAAACTGATCGTTTTGAATACCGGTAGTTACTTCCTGTTTTTTCACGGTACTGGTTTTGGCATCAAAAAGATATACATATTGTTTTACTTTCTTATCAGTTAATCTGCTTTTCTGCTTTTCGTTATTAGAGTTGGTGTTGTTATTGCCAGAAGAATTTGTTTCAGGTTTATCATTGCCTGTAAATACCGCCTGAATAGGAACGGCCAAGCCTTTTACGCTTTCAGTTTCGATATCTACGGTAGCAGATAAACCTGGTCTGAAAGGAGAGGGAAGATCTTTGGCACCACCTTTTACTTTTTCATATGAATCTGCTGAAAGTCTAACTTTTACAGAGAAATTGGTAACCTGATCAACGGATGTTGTAGCTGAACCAACTGCATTTGATGAGCTTGCAATTTCAGTTACTACACCTCTGAATTTTTTATCACTGAAAGCGTCAATCTCAACAGTAGCGCTATCGCCAATACTTACACGATTAATATCATTCTCATTAACATCCACATTTGCTTCCATATTGCTCAGATTAGAAATACGCATAATTTCAGTTCCAGCCATTTGTGCGGTACCTAATATACGATCACCAAGTTCAATAGATAGTTTTGAAACCACACCATTAACAGGAGCGTAAATGGTGGTCTTAGCTAAATTAGCACCTGCCTCTTTAACATTTGCACCCGTTTGCTCTAATCCAAATTTTGTGCCCACAACATTTTCTTTAGCGCTCGCTAAAGATGATTTTGAAGTTAAATAGGCAGCTTTTGCGGCATCAAATTCTGAAGCCGATATCACTTTTCTGTTATATAATTCCACATTACGTTTATAGGTAGCGTTGGCGTTATCATAATTTGCCTGAGCCTGTATTAACTGCTGTTCTGCAGATGCTACACTGGCTTTTTGTGCATTATATGAGGCAACTGCTCTTTCGTAACCCGATTGTAATACATCCGGACGCACTTTACAAAGCAACTGGCCTTTTTTAACTACATCGCCTTCTTTTACTAAAAGCTCAATCACCTCGCCCGATACTTCGGAACTTAATTTTACTTCTGTTTCAGGTTGTATTTTACCACTGGCAGTAACAGTTTCAGTAATTTTGTTCTCTGTTACTTTATCAACGGTAACTTTTTCGAGCTGCTCTTTGCCTATTACACCCGTTACTTTAAGTACAATTAATAACACCAGTATGGCGCCAATTGCTATCAAAATGTGCTTTAATTTCATGTTAAATGATATGGATATTTTGTTTCGTTTAAAATACTATTTGTTTGCCTAAATAATAATCAATAACCTTAGCCTTAAACAACAGATCATATTTAGCCTGTATCATGTCAATTTCAGCCTTATTTTTATTGGTTAATGCCGTGCTGTAGTCCAAAGAATTTACTAAACCTACCTGGTAGCGCTGATCTATTACATAAAAAGCATCTTTTTGTGCATCAAATGCATTCTTTGTTGAGGTATAGCGACTTTCGGCTGCTTTTAGATCGGCAACAGCCTGATGGATTACTTTGCTTAGATTGTTTTTGGTTAATTGCTCCTGTATACGTGTGTTTTCATAGCTTATTCTTGCTTTTCTAACACTTGATCTTGCATTAAAACCATTGAAAATAGGGACAGAAAGGCTAAGACCTACATATTGACCAAAGTTGTCTTTTATTTGGGATGAGAAACTCTGACTTGTAAAACTACTTGAATAATTACTTCCTAAACCTCCACCCATTGATAAGCGTGGGAAATATGAACCTTTGGCAACATCAATTGCTTTAGCTGCTGCAAGGGTTCTAAAAGAAGCTAATTTCACATCAGGGAAATTACCTGCGGCAGTATTATATACTTCGGTGGCAGAATAAGCATTTAACACCGAGAGTTGATCTACCAAAGGAGCCTGAACTTCAAAAGTATAACTTGCAGGTTTTTCCATTAACTGAGTTAATGAAAGGAAAGATATATTCAGATTGTTCTCTGCATTTGTAACGTTAAGCTCTGAAGTTGCAACCTGAGATTTTGCCTGAGAGATATCAGCTAAAGTTTTATTGCCAACTTCAAGCAATTGTTGCTGTTGGTTGAGTTGTTGTTTAGCCACACCAAGCTGATCTTTGGCTACTTTTAGTAGATCTTTGTTGTACAAAACCTGCATATACGCTGTAACAACCTGAAGAATTAAATCATTTTTGATTTTATCTACATTCGTTTTATCTACATCTAATAACAGCTTATTCTGTTTAATCTGATTTAATTTTTGCCATCCTGAAAATAAATCTACACCGGCAGATAAATTTCCGTTTAGTGAGTTAAACTGTTGACTGATGTACTGATTTGTTGAAGGGTCAATACTTCTACCAAAGTTTTTATTGAAACCGCTGCTGGCATTTAAAGTAGGTAATAAAGCATTTTTGGATTGTTTTAAATTTTCATCGCTTAATGCATAATTAAACTGTGCTTGTTTGATCTGTAAATTGTTTTTTAATGTACTGTCAATAGCCTGCTGAATGGTAATAACTTCCTGCGCTTTGGATTGTCCGATAAAGCCAAATAAAGGCATGCCGGTTAATAAACATAATTGCGCCAGATAAATAAATTTTTTGTTTTTTTTCATAAATTACTGTTGTACCATGTAAAATAAAACCCTCAGGTTTTCATAAATTTTTAAAGCACAGCACTAAAATTTTTACTTTTATGCCATGTACTTAGTCAGGCCACCTTTCTTTTTAAAATGGTACTATTCAAGTTTAGTCTGGAATAAAGATACCACTAAAAAAACAATCTACTTAACATTTGACGATGGCCCTATACCAAATGTTACAGATTTTGTATTAAATACCTTAAAAAGGTTTAACATCAAGGCAACTTTTTTCTGTATTGGTGATAATATTAGCAAACATCCGCATATTTATGAACGTTTAAAAACAGAGGGGCATGCTGTTGGTAATCATACCTTTAATCATTTAAAAGGATGGAAAACAGATAACCAGGCTTACCTGGAAAATTTTTTAAAATGTCAGGAGTTTACCCAAAGCCATTTATTTCGTCCGCCATATGGCAGAATCAGGAAATCTCAAATCGCAGAACTTAAATCACATATACCCAAACTCCATATCATAATGTGGGATGTGCTAAGTGGCGATTTTGATCTTTCCCTATCACCAGAAAAATGTTACCAGAACGTTGTTAAAAATGTTAGAAACGGATCCATCATTGTTTTTCATGATAGTTTGAAAGCCTGGGACAGGTTAGAATATGCATTGCCTAAAGCTATTGAAACACTCATCAATAAGGGTTATCAGTTTGAAACGTTATAACGTTGCCTTTTGAGCTATTGCTATGCCAAAAAGTTAATTAATTCTCAAACTGTATGTAAATGTTATTCGTTATAAATATGGCTGTCCGTTTTTGTACTAAGGTGTTCGTTTTTGTACAATTTGATGTGGGTAAGAAATAGATAGAATAAGCTCTTTACTATGCTTGTAGGCCTTTCATTAGAGTTGTTTGGAATTATTCCAAATAATATAATGAGATTAAGATTATCTTCATAGCCCTATTTTTTTTGTAAATTCGCTCGGAAATAAGATTTTATAACCTTTTAATAAAAAGACGATCAATGGCATTTGATATAGAAATGATTAAAAAGGTTTATGCAAACTTTAGCAGTCGTGTAGATGCGGCTCGTAATGTAGTTGGTAAACCTTTAACACTTGCAGAGAAAATTTTATATGCTCACTTATGGGACGGAAATGCTACTAAGGCATTTGTAAGAGGAACGGATTATGTAGATTTTGCCCCAGACAGAGTAGCCATGCAGGATGCAACTGCGCAAATGGCTTTACTACAATTTATGCAAGCTGGCAGACCTAAGGTTGCAGTTCCTTCTACTGTTCATTGCGATCACTTGATTACTGCAAAAGAAGGTGCTGATATTGATTTGCCAAGAGCAAAAACAGAAAGTGCCGAAGTATTTGATTTTTTATCATCGGTATCTAATAAATACGGAATTGGTTTCTGGAAACCGGGTGCAGGTATTATACACCAGGTAGTTCTTGAAAATTATGCATTCCCAGGCGGAATGATGATAGGTACAGATAGTCATACGGTAAACGCAGGAGGTTTAGGTATGGTTGCTATTGGCGTTGGTGGTGCAGATGCCTGCGACGTAATGGCTGGCTTACCTTGGGAACTTAAATTTCCTAAACTAATTGGTGTTAAATTAACCGGTAAACTAAACGGTTGGACTTCAGCTAAAGATGTGATCTTAAAAGTAGCTGGTATTTTAACTGTAAAAGGTGGTACCGGTTCTATTGTAGAATATTTTGGAGAGGGTGCAAAAAACCTGAGCTGTACAGGTAAAGGCACAATCTGTAACATGGGAGCAGAGATTGGTGCTACTACTTCAACTTTTGGATATGATGATAGTATGGAGCGTTACTTGCGTGCTACCAATCGTGCAGATGTAGCAGATGCGGCAAATGCAATTAAAGGTCACTTAACAGGCGATCCAGAAGTTTATGCAAACCCAGAGCAATATTTTGATCAGGTTATAGAAATTGACCTTAATGAATTAGAACCTTATTTGAATGGTCCGTTTACACCTGATCTGGCTACGCCTATTTCTAAAATGAAAGAGATTGCTGCAGCTAACGGATGGCCATCTAAAGTAGAATGGGGTTTAATTGGTTCGTGTACCAACTCTTCTTACGAAGATTTATCACGTGCAGCATCTGTTGCTAAACAAGCTATAGCTAAAGGTTTGGGTAAAAAAGCAGAATTTGGTATTAACCCAGGTTCTGAGCAAGTGCGTTATACGGCCAACAGAGATGGCCTGCTTGAAACTTTTGAAGATTTAGATGCGACTATTTTTACCAATGCCTGTGGTCCTTGTATCGGTATGTGGGATCGTGTAGGGGCTGAGAAACAAGAGAAGAATACAATTGTACATTCATTTAACCGCAACTTCGCTAAACGTGCAGACGGTAATCCTAATACTTACGCTTTTGTAACTTCACCTGAACTGGTGGCGGCTTTAGCAATTGCAGGTGATTTAGGTTTTAACCCAATTACAGATACTTTAACTAACGATAAAGGTGAACAGGTAAAATTAGATCCGCCAGTAGGTGATGAATTACCTGTAAAAGGATATGCCGTAGAAGATGCAGGTTATCAGGCACCGGCAGAAGATGGCTCTAAAGTAGAGGTATTGGTTTCTCCAACTTCACATCGTTTACAATTATTAGATCCGTTTGCAGCATGGGAAGGTACAGATCTTAAAGGCTTAAAATTATTAATTAAAGCTAAAGGTAAATGTACTACCGATCATATTTCAATGGCAGGCCCTTGGTTAAAATTCCGTGGTCACTTAGATAATATCTCTAATAACATGTTAATTGGAGCTGTAAACTTCTTTAATGATAAAACAGACAGCGTTAAAAACCAATTGACAGGAGAATACGGTGCAGTTCCGGCTACACAACGTGCTTATAAAGCTGTAGGTATTGGTTCAATTGTGGTGGGTGATGAAAATTATGGAGAGGGATCTTCACGTGAACATGCAGCTATGGAGCCTCGTCATTTAGGTGTACGTGCGGTATTGGTAAAATCTTTTGCCCGTATTCACGAAACTAACCTTAAAAAACAAGGTATGTTAGCATTAACCTTTGCTGATAAAGACGATTACAATAAGATCAAAGAAGATGATATCATTGATATTATCGGTTTAACAGAATTTGCTCCTAACAAACCTTTAAATGTGGTATTGCACCACACTGATGGCTCAGAAGATACAATTGTGGTGAACCATAGTTATAATGATCAACAGATAGAATGGTTTAAAGCAGGAGGCGCTTTAAATATCATCAGAAGAGAAGCTGCTGCTAAAGCAGGGAAATAAAAATAATTTTTCTGGATAAATCCCTCTTGGTTTTGAACTGAGAGGGATTTTTTATTTTGTATAAGGCTTGTTATTGATTTAAAGAGTGTTAGCTACTCTTTTTTGTTGTATTAATTAAAAATATCAGTAGCTTTGCCGGTTAACCAGAAATTACAAATTATATGAAGAAACTTTTATTAGTTGCGTTCTCTTTATTGATCTTAACGAACGCTAAAGCACAAGATGCTCAAAACACTATCAAAATCAATCCTTTAAGTGCACTTATCAGAGTGGGATCTGTTTTTTATGAAAGAAAATTAGATGATAATAGTTCTCTACAATTAGGTGTTGCTTACACCGGCTTAAAACTGGATGATGTTAAATTTACAGGGATAGCGATTACACCCGAGTACAGATTCTATTTTAAACAAAAAGCAATTAGCGGAGTATATGCAGCGCCTTATTTAAGATATCAGAACTATAATGTAAAAAGTGGTGATGATGAAGGTTCTTACTCATCTGTAGGTGGGGGAGCTCTTATTGGTCGCCAATGGGTATATGGTAGTGGCTTTACTTTAGACTTATTCTTTGGACCATCTTATAACAGTGGAAATTATAAGGTAAAAAGCGGAACAGAACCTGAATTTAAAGCTGGAATTGATGGAATGGGTATCAGAACTGGTATTGCATTAGGTTTTGGTTTTTAAAAAAACAATAGATTAAACAAAAAAGGAGGCAATTGCCTCCTTTTTTGTTTAATCTTCTAAAGGAAGATCTTCCTGCAAAAATCTGCTAATCTCAGACACATCTTTTTCAAATACATGCAATTGTATGCCGCTTATTGAAGCGTCTAACATAGGACGTAACCAGGCTGTATTTTCTCCTGAAAGAAAACATTCGAAACCCGCATCCCGCAAACGGGTAAGGGTCATCTGCGCTTCAATCGGGTTTTCATAATTTTTATATATTATTATTTTATCTGCTCCCATAAATTCTAAAATAACGTTTTATTTTACTTTTTCAAAAAATTCTGCCACCAGTATCCCGAGTTTTTTATGGTTCTTTTTTGAGTTTTAAAATCATTGTGAACCAATCCGAATTTAGCCTTATAGCCTTCAGCCCATTCAAAGTTATCAATAAGAGTCCAGACAAGATACCCTGTTACAGGGGCTCCGTCTTTTTTGGCTTTTAATAAAGCTGCTAAATAAGCTTTAAAGTAATTGATACGTTCCTGATCATGAATTGCACCATTCATCATTTTGTCGTTAAACGCAGCGCCATTTTCTGTAATGATGATGTTCTTTATCGCAGGGTAGGAAGCAAACTGCATAATGATATCATAAAAGCTGTCAGCATTAATTTCCCAACCCATGGCAGTATAAGGTTTATGCCTGCTTTTGGCTTTTACTTCCCAGGCATTAACAACGGGCACAAACGTATTGTACTTGATTACCAAGGGAAAATAATTTTGTAAGCCAATGAAATCAAAATCGAAGGCCATTTTTTCTTTGTAGCGCCAGATTGAATTACTAATTGCAAACTTTTCGAGAATATCCCAATTTGCCGTAGGAAAATCCAGTCCTAAAGCAGGTTCGATAAAAAGCCTGTTCATTAGACAGTTTACCCGCTCTGCAGCCATGAGGTCTGCCTGCTTATCGGTATAAGGAATTATTTTAGAACAAGAAAAAGTGGTGCTAATATTTGCATTGATAACTTCTGAACGTAATATTTTTCCACCTTCGGCCTGCGCAATTGCAGTATGTTTAACCGCATTCAAAAAATTATCGAGACCAGTTAATCCCGGTGCGTGCACGCCCAGCATATAACCTAAAGAAGTATAACCGAAAGGTTCATTCAGCACAATCCAGTTTTTTACTTTGTAGCCGTATTCTACAGCGCAAAGCCTTACAAACTCGTTAAAAGCTTCGTTTATAGAATAAACAGTCCAGCCTCCTTCTTTAGAAAGGGCTTCGGGTAAATCCCAATGGTATAGTGTAACATATGGTGTAAGGTCTAAGGCAAGGCAAGCATCAATTACATCATGGTAAAACTTTAAACCTTCTTTGTTGATCTTTCCTCTTCCTAAAGGTAAAACACGCGACCAGGCTATTGAAAATCTGAAGGCTTTAAACCCCAGTAATTTGACGAGAGCCAGATCTTCGGAATATTTATGGTAAAAGTCACAGGCAATTTTTGGATTTCCGCCGTTTTTGATTTTGCCTAGTTTTCCTGCAAAAGTATCCCAAATGGATAATCCTTTACCATAATTGTTGGCAGCGCCTTCAATTTGTGTGGCTGCGGTTGCTATACCCCATGTAAAATCCGGGCCAAAATCTGATGAATGCATATGTATTCTTAGATCGACAATTTGCCATAACTAAGTTAATGTGATGTTAACTATTTGTGAAATTTTCGAAAGTTAACTTAAATCTAATCCAATCTGTTTTAACAATACAGCAGCATTAAAGGTTTTACATGGTCCCTTTTTAATTAAATAATCAAATTCCATTTCATCATGTGAAATCTGGATATCAAAATGGTAATTGCGTACAGATTGCGGATATTGATCTTCAAGTTCAGAAAGCTGTAAGTCGTGGGTAGCAAAAAGAGTAGGGGTTTTAAGAGTAATCATTTTTTCAATGAACACTTTTGAACCTGAGAATTTGTCTTTGCTATTTGTTCCTCTTAACATTTCATCTATCAATACTAAAGCATTGCCATGTTCTATTACATTAGCCAAAATCATTTTTAAGCGGTTAAGCTCTGCTTTAAAAGTAGAAGTATTCTCATTTAAATTGTCTTTTATGCGCATATAGGTTAATATTTTAAATATGCTGATTTGCATTTGGCCTGCACATACATTTGCACCTGCATAAGCTAAAACCATGTTGATGCCTATCGTTCTCAAAAAAGTACTTTTACCGGCCATATTAGAACCGGTAATGATATCAGTAGTTGGATGTGTTTCAAATTCGTAATCGTTTTTAATACATTTTTCAGGTGCAATTAGCGGGTGACCTACAGCTTTAGCTTTAAAGATGAAATCATCCTCAATCTGAGGAGTTTTCCATTCAGGATGGTTAAAATGTAAGGTAGCAAAAGCAATGATTTCTTCGCAATGGCTGATTGATTCGAGCCCTTCAACGACATTATCCGAAGCTTTATCACACCATTTTTGTAAATCAATGCAGCACTTTATATCCCAGAGAAAAAAGTAGTTCAGGATGATAACCATTACCATATTTAGACGGGCATCAAAAGCCTGAATGATCTTTGATAAATCTTTGATTTGCACGCTTAATTTGTTTTTTCTTGAGAGATATCGAGCCAGATAAGGGCTTTGCCATTCTTTTTCTTCTGTCCAGTTAATTACATCAGCATAATTACTGATGAGGCCTGAGCTGCCGCTGAAACCAAAATAAACCTGATTGATTTTCTTCATAAAGCCGAAAATGAGCGAAGCATTTAAAATGGCGATAAGACTTAGCAAAGACCAGAACTTGCCTCCAAATACGATAGCAATAAGTAGGATGCCAAATGAAAGAAACGGAATGATGTTTAAATAGAAGCGCAGGTAGATGTTTTTAGTAAATTGTAACTGCTCCTGTAAAGAATGATTGAGCTTTTGCTTGATCAGTTTGATCTTATTGCCATCATGTTCTTTTAATTTTGCCCTGAATTCAAATGTTTTTTTAATGACACCATTCATTTCGGCTATAGCTTCTTGCCTTTCTATAATCTCGCGCTTATTTTTTTCTGTATCCAGATTCCGTGCTAACTCGTCTTTGCCTTTTTGGGTTGCACAACGGTTAATGAGCTGGTATAATGAACCTGGCCCGAAAATATCGAGATCTGAACTGTAAGGATGATGCTCATTATTATAATCCTGCCCATTTCCATAACCATTACCTTGAGCGGTTAAAACATTAATTTCATTCTCAAAAACCCATTTAAGGTGCCTTTCATATTCTTCTTGGCTAATTAACTTATTTTGCTTTTTTACAATTAGGATAAACCCAATAACAGGAAATAATAACGTTATACTCCAAAATACAATAACTGTATTATTTTTTGAACTTAGCAAAAGCACAAAGAAGAGTATTTCTATACCCATTGCTATTAAACGGGCTACAGAATGCCGGTTAATTTGTTTTTTTAATAATCCGATTTGTTGTGTACACTGATTAATCTGTTCTTTATAATAGGCTAATACTTCAGACTGCGTTTTAAACATTATATATTTGAATTGTTTTAGGATAAAGATAAACAATAACCTCAAATTTGATTTTTAAAAGGGCTTATTGTTACTTGTAATTAATTTTAATGAAGATCACTTTAATAGCAATTGGTAAAACAGAAGATAAATACCTGATTGAAGGTATGGAGAAATATTTAACCCGATTAAAGCACTATATCAACTTTACACTGGTTATTATTCCTGATATTAAGAATACTAAAAACCTAACACAAGCTCAACAAAAGGCAAAAGAGGCCGAGCTTATCTTAAAGCAATTAAGTAATAGTGATACAGTAGTGCTATTGGATGAGAAAGGTAAAAAGTATACTTCTGTAAAATTTGCCGATTACCTGAATAAACAGATGGTAGGTAGTATTCAGCATCTGGTTTTTATTATTGGCGGGCCTTATGGTTTTGACCAAAGCATTTACCAGCGGGCTAACGGAAATTTGTCTTTATCGGATATGACTTTCTCTCATCAAATGGTAAGATTGTTTTTTATAGAACAGTTGTATAGAGCTTTTACCATTTTAAAA
This sequence comes from Pedobacter montanisoli, assembly GCF_022809115.1. Taxonomy (GTDB): domain Bacteria; phylum Bacteroidota; class Bacteroidia; order Sphingobacteriales; family Sphingobacteriaceae; genus Pedobacter; species Pedobacter montanisoli. The sequence goes on from NZ_JALGBH010000001.1 coordinate 1,415,509, forward strand.
AATGAGCCCTATCACCATGAGTAATTATGGAAATTATAAAAAATTAGCATCTTTAAACAAAAGCCGTTTTTATGTTACCAAGCGATTATAAACGTAAGTATAGGTTTAGAACTGATACTGCGAATGAAAGAAAATATATGAAAGCCGTATTATATGTTACCGTTATAGTTCTGGCAGTTTTATGGTATTTAATGAAATAAAATCTTTATTGAATAAAAAGGAGGCCTTATTTTTATATAAGGCCTCCTTTTTTTATAGAGTTGTTATCTTAATCTGTCAGCAGATCTGATCAATTTTTCATCGTGATTAATCCCTCTGATGGCTAAGAAATTAAAAATAATGGCAATTAAAGGCAATCCTATACCAATCCCTAGATTAATACTGGTTAAAGTGCCTGGAATCTGTTTGGTTAATTGCGAAAACCAAAAAGAAAGAACAACAATTAAAAAAATATTCAGAAAAATAATCCTTTTTTGCAAAGTACGGTTCCTATAATTAAAAATGTTTACAAGGTTAATTAATCCAGCTAATACGGTACTGGCAAGGAGCAGAATATTAGTTGTACTTTCAGTTGTATTGCCTACGTGTTTTTCTATGCTTTTAACCATTACAACATAAGTGGCATCGGTAGTTATTGCTGTAAAAAGAGGAGCAAAGCATAAGCATGCTAGTGTGATGGCGGCCATAAGAAGCCATACAGACTGTATTCTTTGTATCATAGAGTTTCTTTTTTCTTCAAAAGTAATCAAAATAAGCTGTTTGATTAACAAGCTTAATATGTAAAAATGTTTTTAGATAAATAACTTTTAACTTTGCAGAGTGTTACTCAAAAGGTTTTTTATAGAGATCAGTTATGATGGAACTGATTTTCATGGCTGGCAAATACAGCCCAATGCAATTACCGTACAATCTTGTTTAGATAAGGCTTTAAGTACATTTTTTAGGCAAGAAGTAATCACTGTAGGTTGCGGGCGTACAGATACAGGAGTACACGCGACACAATTTTTTGCGCATTTTGATCTGAAAGAAACCCCTGAGTTTAAATCTGAGGCTGCAGTTACGGGCATTAACGCTTTATTACCTTTTAGTATTGCAGTTAAAAATGTTTTTGAGGTTGATTTAGGTGCCAATTCACGCTTTGATGCGGTTTCAAGAACCTATAAATATTATATCCATTTTAATAAAGATCCTTTTAAGGTTAACAGATCCTGGCTGTATAAGTGGTCGTTGTTAGATTTGCCTAAGATGAACGAAGCAGCTGCCACTTTGATGGAGTATACAGATTTTTCCTGTTTCAGTAAAAGTAAAACGCAAACATTTACCAATAACTGCAAATTAATGCATGCAAAATTTGAAGAAACAGATGGAGGATTGGTCTTTACCATAAAAGCCGATCGTTTTTTGCGCAATATGGTAAGAGCAATTGTAGGAACTTTAATTATGGTAGGTAAAGGAGATATTGGAATTGATGAAGTTAGAAAAATTGTAGAAAGCAAAAGCAGGAGTAATGCAGGGCAATCGGTTCCGGCATGTGGACTATATCTTATTAACATAGCTTACCCCTCAACAGAAGAAGCAGAAATATAGATACAAATCTCCTTTTTTGTATATTTGTTCGTTTACCCAATATCATGTTATGAGGTTAATACTTTTATTTTGTTTGTTTAGCTTTGGTGCTTATGCCCAGGATATACAAACAAAACAGCCTGATACAGTAGTTCAAACCATTTTTACTACTTATTATGCTAAAAAATTTGAAGGTAGAAAAACTACAAGCGGAGAACGGTACAGATCTTCTAAATTTACCGCAGCACACCGAACCCTGCCATTTGGAACCATCATAAAAGTGAAAAACTTACATAATGGTAAAACAGTAGAAGTACGTGTTAATGACCGCGGCCCTTTCAGCAAAAAATTTGCTTTAGATATCTCAAAAGCAGCAGCTAAAGCCCTAGGTATTTTCAATTTAGGTTATGCCAGGGTAGAGATCTCTTATGTGACAAAATAACATGCTTAAACTGCCTTCTCAAAATTATTAACACCCTAAAAAAAATGCTAAGTACTTAAAATTAATTAATTAGTATTTTTTTGCGCAGGTCTTCACTCTAAAAAGCGCTAAAATCAACACTTCGCCAGAGTCATGTTAACAACTTTAAAAGTTATTCAGTAAGGTAAGTTTTATATTTGTTAAGCAGAGTTCTTTAATAGAAAGCATCCCATTTATTTTATAAATATTTAGGCATTAACAGGTTACAAAGTTTAGCGATTTAAACTTTTTAAATCCGGTTGAATGTGCCTGCTTCGATGCGCTATAAAGCTGCGATAAGGTAAATAAAAGTGATCATGAAATAAACTTCATGTCCGCTTTCTGAAAATAGCTATTTCTAAACGTTAAAAAATTTATACATATGGAGCAAGATGAGTTACTACTAAGAGAAAATAAAGACCGCTTTGTTTTATTACCCATTAAGTACCCGGCAGTTTGGGAAATGTATAAAAAAGCTGAAGCAAGTTTTTGGACGGCCGAAGAAATTGACCTGTCTGATGACCTTAAACATTGGGAGAATCTGAACAGCGGTGAGCGTCATTTCATTTCGCATATTCTAGCATTTTTTGCTGCTAGCGATGGTATTGTGAATGAGAATCTTGCTGTTAACTTTATGAGTGAGGTACAGATTCCTGAAGCCCGTTGTTATTACGGATTTCAGATTATGATGGAGAATATCCACTCAGAAACCTATGCTTTGTTAATAGATACTTATGTTAAAGATCCGGAAGAAAAAGATCGCTTATTCCACGCCATAGAAACCGTTCCGGCTGTAAAGAGAAAAGCAGAATGGGCTTTAAGATGGATAGAGAACGGTTCTTTTGCTGAACGTCTGGTTGCTTTCGCAGCAGTGGAAGGTATTTTCTTTAGCGGTAGTTTCTGCTCTATTTTCTGGCTTAAAAAGCGTGGGCTGATGCCAGGATTAACTTTTAGTAACGAATTGATTTCGAGAGATGAAGGATCTCACTGTGAGTTTGCTTGTTTATTATATAGTATGTTGAAAAACAAACTGAGTCAGGAACAAGTACATACGCTTATTAAAGATGCAGTAGAGATTGAAAAAATGTTCATTACCGATGCTTTACCAGTAGCGTTAATTGGTATGAATGCCAAATTAATGAGCCAGTATATAGAATTTGTAGCCGATAGATGGTTAACTGAACTGGGCTATGCAAAAATCTATAACTCTACTAATCCGTTTGATTTTATGGAAATGATTTCTTTACAAGGGAAAACCAATTTCTTTGAGAAACGTGTGGGAGATTACCAAAAAAGTGGTGTGTTAACCGCTTCAGAAGATAAAGCTCAGGCTTTTTCTTTAGATGAAGATTTTTAAATTAAGGCAAAAGGTATAAGGTTTTAGATATAGGTTAAGTTTCTTATCTCAAATCTCATATCTCGATACTTATAATAATATATTTTAAAACTGATGCCGCTATTTAAAATATGCATCATAAATTTTTAAAGGATGTTTGTAATAAAAAGAGACGGCCGCAAAGAAGCGGTAAAATTTGATAAAATTACAGCTCGTATAGAGAAGCTGTGCTATGGTTTTAATGCTGATCTGGTAGATCCTATCGATGTAGCCAGAAAAGTAATTGAAGGTTTATATGATGGCGTAACCACATCTGAACTGGATAACCTGGCAGCAGAAACAGCAGCATCTTTAACAACCAAACATCCTGATTATGCATTGCTGGCATCCCGTATTGCTGTTTCTAACTTACATAAGAATACCTTAAAGTCTTTCTCTAAAACCATGGAGATGCTTTATAACTATGTGGATCCAAAAACAGGAAAAGATTCGGCTTTAATTGCTGACGATGTATGGAAAGTTATCGAAGAGAATGCAGAAATTTTGGATAGTACCATTATTTATGACAGAGACTTCGGCTTCGATTATTTTGGTTTTAAAACTTTAGAAAAATCATATTTACTAAAAGTTAATGGTAAAATTGTTGAGCGTCCTCAACATTTATTTATGCGTGTTGCTGTTGGTATTCATAAAGAAGATATTGATAGTGCAATTGCTACTTATAATTTAATGAGTGAGCGTTGGTTTACGCATGCAACACCTACTTTGTTCAATGCTGCAACACCAAAACCGCAAATGTCTTCATGCTTCTTGTTAACTATGCAGGATGACAGTATTGAGGGTATTTATGATACATTGAAACAAACGGCTAAGATTTCTCAAAGTGCAGGTGGTATTGGTTTAAGCATACACAATATCCGTGCTACAGGTGCTTATATTGGCGGTACAAACGGAACAAGTAATGGTATTGTACCTATGTTACGTGTTTTCAATGACACTGCCCGCTATGTAGATCAGGGTGGTGGTAAACGTAAAGGTGCGTTTGCTATTTATTTAGAGCCTTGGCATGCTGATATTTTTGAATTCTTAGACCTGCGTAAAAACCATGGTAAAGAAGAAATGCGTGCCCGTGATTTATTCTATGCACTTTGGATCAACGATTTGTTTATGCAACGTGTAGAAGAAAATGGAGATTGGAGCCTATTCTCTCCAGATGAGGCACCAGGCTTAGCAGATTGCCATAGTGAAGAATTTAACAAATTATATGTTAAATACGAGCAGGAAGGCAGAGCCCGTAAAACAGTTAAAGCACAAGAGTTATGGTTTGCTATTTTAGATGCTCAGATTGAGACAGGTACGCCATATTTGTTGTATAAAGATGCCGCAAACAGTAAATCTAACCAGCAAAATTTAGGTACGATTAAGTCTTCAAACTTATGTACTGAAATTATTGAATACACTTCTAAAGACGAGGTGGCGGTTTGTAATCTGGCTTCGTTGGCATTACCTCGCTTTGTAATCAATGGAGAATTTGACCATCAGAAATTATATGATGTAACTTATCAGGCTACTTTGAACCTGAATAGAATTATCGACCATAACTATTATCCGGTTAAAGAAGCAGAGAATTCAAATTTGCGTCACCGTCCGGTTGGTTTAGGTGTACAAGGATTAGCTGATGCGTTTATTTTAATGCGTTATCCTTTTGAAAGCGATGCCGCTAAAAGATTGAATAAAGATATCTTTGAAACGATTTATTTTGCTGCAATGACTGCTTCAGCAGATTTAGCAGAGAAACATGGTGCTTACAAAACCTTTAAAGGTTCTCCTTTATCAAAAGGACAATTCCAGTTTGATTTATGGAATGTAACACCAGACAGCAATCGTTGGGATTGGGAAAGCTTAAGGAAACGCGTGGTGAAAAAAGGTGTTTACAACTCGTTGTTAGTAGCTCCGATGCCTACAGCTTCAACTTCACAAATTTTAGGTAACAATGAATGTTTTGAGCCATATACTTCTAACATTTACACACGTCGTGTATTAAGCGGTGAGTTTATTGTGGTAAACAAACATTTATTAAAAGATTTGGTAGCTTTAGGTTTATGGAGCCCGCAAATGAAAGATAGAATTATCTTAGCTAACGGTTCTATTCAAGATATACCTGAAATTCCAGATTATATCAAAGAATTGTATAAAACAGTTTGGGAGATCAAGATGCGTAATATTATAGATATGGCAGCTGATAGAGGTGCTTATATCTGTCAATCGCAATCATTGAATTTATTCGTGAACTCGCCAAATACTTCAAAACTAACTTCAATGCACTTCTATGCATGGAAAAAAGGTTTAAAAACCGGTATGTATTATCTACGTACACAAGCAGCCGGACAGGCAGTTAAGTTTACGGTAGAGAACCAGGCTGGTAAAGCTATGGAGGCGGTTATTCCTGAAGTAATTGAAAACGCAGCTGAGGAAATCATCTCAGGTCCGGTTTGTACAATGGAAGAAGGATGTATCAGTTGTTCAGGATAATATCTTAAAGATTAATTTTAACAAATCGTTATAATGTAAGGTTTTGCAACAAAATGCAAAACCTTATTTTTTGTCTGTATTTTTACATTATGTCAGCTCATGAAAAACATGAAACAATCAGTTGCGAACGCTGCGGTACAGCTATGGTATGTAAAGCCAACGCGTATACTAAATGCCAATGCAGTGTGGTACCGTTAAATCTTAATGAAACACAATACATTAGCGAATTATATGACGGCTGTTTATGTGCTGCGTGTTTATTTTCTTTAAAAGAGGAATTTAATGAAGATTATAAGGGCTGATCGTGGCTGGCATATCTTTATATTAAACCTCTTCTTATAAGTTTTATTATCTAAATTGTTACAATACAGTATATTCTTTTGTGTTTAGGAATGTTAGGTTTGTAATAAGAAGGCTGTATTATATATATGCTTTCTAAAAAACCAGACCAAATATTTAAGGGGTATCAGGCCACCTATTATCTGTAGGCTTATATTCATACAAATCATTTCTGATTAAAGAAAGGTCAAAAAAATCGCTCTTTACTATTTATTGATGATTATATAACAATAATTTATATTAGTCTTAATTAATAAACAAGAATGTCGGCTTATCACAGCTATAGCGAAGACCAGTTAATTGCCTTTTTACGGATGGGCGATCATGCCGCATTTACTGAAATATACAATAGGTACTGGGAGATGTTGGCGGATGCAGCATATCAACGTTTACGTTCTCGTGAAGATGCGGAAGAAGTGGTGCAAAGCGTATTTGTAAGCCTGTACACACGCAGACAGGATTTTTTTCCTAAATCTACATTGGAAGCTTATTTAAAGGCTTCTCTGAAATATAAAGTAATAGATGCTTACCGTTCTCAGCAATTGTATTATCGACATCTGGATGGATTAATAGCAGAACATAACCTCCGTAGTTCTTCTACACCTCATGAACAGGTAGAAGTAAAACAAATTAAAGAACAGGTATTGTTAGCAACCCATAAGCTTCCTGATAAATGTAAGGAGGTGTTTATTCTGAGTCGTTTTGAGCAACTTTCAAACCAGGAAATTGCTGATCGGACGGGGACCTCTGTAAGTACGGTTAAAAAACATATTCATAAAGCGCTTTTAACTTTAAGAACTACGTTTAAGAATAACCTGTTTAACCTGTTCCTGATTAAAATTGTACTTGTAAAAATAATTTCTCCTTTCTGATAAAATATCATTCTGATAATCAGTGTTTTGTGTTTTTGTTCAGAATATTTTCTATTTTGGATAGAACCATATAAGCTTTTCTTCGAATACATTATATATACGCATATATGAATTTTGACGAAGAAAAATATAAAGCACATATTCTAGAGGTTATGGAACGCTTTGCAAAAGGCGAAGCATCTGAAGTTGATAAACAGGAGCTGGATAACTGGTATAATCATTTTCCGTCATTTGAAAGATATGCTGAAGGGATGCCTTCATCTGAAAAGCTGTTGGCTAAAGATAAAATGCTTCATAACATCAACAAGCAGATTTATCTGGAGGCGGTACCCGTTAAACAATCCCAAAGTAATCGTATGCTCCGTAGGGTAATGTGGGCAGCTATGATAGCGATTATTAGTTGTAGCGGATTACTCTTTTACCGTTCAGAGATTAAGCGTGCGAATACTAAACAGCTTACCCAAAATCAAGTTATCATTCCGGGAGGAAACAGAGCCTTTTTAACGCTGGCTGATGGAAGTCGCATTTCGCTTACTGATGCTGCTAATGGAAACATAGCAAAACAAGCAGGAGTTACCATTAGTAAGACAACAAACGGTCAGCTGATTTATACCGCTCATCATGTACAGGGCAATACTGTAGAAAAAAATGATGGCTATAATACCATAGAAACACCAAGCGGAGGTCAATATCAATTACAGCTACCCGATGGTACGGTTGTATGGCTTAACGCTGCTTCGAGTTTAAAATATCCAGTCAGTTTTTCGAAAAAAAAACAACGTCATGTGCAACTTAAGGGTGAGGCGTATTTTGAAGTGGCTAAAAATAAAAGCCTTCCTTTTGTGGTAAGTGTGCATTCAGTAAATGGTGATAAAAAAGAGCAAGATGTTGAAGTATTAGGGACTCATTTTAATATTAATGCTTATCATGATGATAATACCATTAAAACAACTTTACTGGAAGGAAGTATAAAAGTAAGTCTGCCTTCTGCTTCAACCATACAACTCAGCCCGGGTCAGCAATCGGTAAATAAAAATAATGCCTTGCAGGTTACTGAAGTAAATGCAGAATACGCTGTGGCTTGGAAAGATGGTTATTTCCGTTTTAATGATAAAACGTTAGGCATGGCTATGAAAGAAATTGCCCGTTGGTACAATGTAGATGTGCAGTATAAAGATCCGGCTTTGAGAAATGAGCCTTTGGCTGGTACAATCAGTAAATACAGCAGTATTACACAGGTATTAAAAAAGATGGAGCTTACAGGCGCTTTCCGCTTTACGGTTAAATCAAGAGAGATTATTGTAGAGTAATTAAAAAGATAAATAAACTGATTAACATATTAACCAAACCTAAATGAAACATGAAAGAAAAGAGAAACTATCCTTAACCAAATGTCTGTAGGTAGAAAAAACCGAAACTCCGACGGCCATCGGAGTCCGGTAGATGTCCTGCCTGATTAAACAAATGTGTAAACTATTTTTTGACCAACAACAAGACAGACAAACTTAGGAAATATTGCCGGAATAAACTACCCTGGACCTGGTCTAGGGTAGGGTGATATGAAAAGCTTTTCGTAGGCTGCTAAGCTCTGTTCTACAACTAATTACGAAATGAATAAAAATTATCCAAAAACATGCTTTATACCTAAACTCCTGCTTATAATGAAACTAACGACTTTATTATTAATCGTTACCATCATACAGGTTAGCGCAGCCGGCTATGCACAAAAACTAACATTAAAGCAAAAAGGTGCAAATATTAGTCTGGTGTTTGATGAAATCAAGAAACAAACCGGTTATGATGTGTTCTATCTACCTAAAATCTTAAATACCAGTAAAAAGATCAATGCGAACTTTAAAGATGCTTCACTTGATGAAGTGATGAAAGCCTGTCTGCAAGATCAGCCGGTAAAATACACTATAGATGAAAAAACAATAGTGATAACCAAGACTGGAGATATACAGGAATTAATTAACAGTTCTATGTCTCTTTCTGCTATTGATATAAAGGGCAAGATAGTGGATGAAAAAGGTCTGCCTTTACCCGGCGCCAATGTAAGTGTTAAAGGGAAAAAAATCGGGACGTCAGCAGATACACAGGGGGAATTCACTCTTAAAAATGTATCAGAAGGAGATATCCTTGTTATTTCTTTTTTGGGCTACCAAACCAAAGAGCTTACTGCTAATGCAAATATGGGAACCATTGTTTTAAAAGAGGTGAACAATGAGCTGGAAGAAATTGTAGTGCAGGCTTATGGAGTAACAAAAAAGAAATCGTTAACTAATGCTGTTTCTACCATTTCAGTAAAAGAAATTGAGAATAGACAGATTTCTAATGTGACTACTGCATTGGTAGGAGCCGCACCTGGCATACAGACCACAACCGGAAGTGGGCAACCTGGCGAAGGACCTGCTATAAGGATCAGAGGTTTCGGAAGTATTAATGGAGGAGTAGATCCTTTATACGTAGTTGATGGAGCACCTTTTGATGGTACTTTAAATCACATTAATCCTGATGATATAGAAACTATTTCTATTCTTAAAGATGCCTCAGCTACAGCTTTGTATGGCTCAAGAGCATCTAATGGTATTGTATTGATTACCACAAAAAAAGGTAAAAAGGGAGAGCCTGTACTTACGGCCAAAGTAACGCAAGGGTTAAACTCAAGAGGATTACAAGATTACGAGACCGTTAGCGCTTATCAGTATTATCCTTTGCTATGGGAATCAATGCGAAATACTTACCTCGCAGCTGGTAATACAGGCAGTGTAGCGGCAAATAAAGCTACCAATGAAATTGTTGCTGCTTTAGGTTACAACCCTTTTAATGTTCCCGATAATCAGGTGGTATTGGAAAATGGAACAATTAATCCTAATGCCAAATTGCTAAATCCCGACGCTCTGGACTGGAAAAAGAACATCAGAAAAACAGGGTTACGTAGTGAGTACAATTTGAACTATAAAGGCGGAAGCGATAAGAGTGATTTTTTTGCTTCGGCAGGTTACTTAAAAGATGAGGGTTATTCAGTACTAACAGATTTTAGTCGTTTTAACGGCAGGGTAAATATAAACAGCCAGATCAAAGAATGGTTAAAAACCGGTGCTAATTTATACGGTACTTTTCAGAAAACCAGAATAGGAAATGAAGATAGTGGCACATGGGAAAATCCATTTTATGTAGATATGATATTTGCACCTATCTATCCGGTTTACAAACTTAATGCCGATGGATCTTATAAACTGGATGCCACAGGAGAAAAAATCTTTGATGATGGACTTACAAGAGCGATTGCTCCTGGTAAAAATGTTTTGGCCGAAACTACTTTTAACGACAACTTTACAGAAAGAACCTTGTTTAGTGGTAAAACATATCTGGAAGCAAGATTTTTGAAGAGCTTTAAATTTACGACGAACTTCAGTATTGATCTGAATAATTACAGATACAACATTTTTGATAACCCGATAATTGGTGATGGTGTAGCCAATGGAGGTCTTTCGGTAAGATCAATATCTACTACCAGAACCATTAACGTTAACCAGTTATTAAATTACAATAAAAGCATAGACAAGCATAATATTGATGTACTTGTTGGCCATGAAACCTATCAGAAAAGATATGATTACAGTTATGGTCGTGCTACAGGACAAATCGTAAGTGGCTCTACTGAATTAAAGAACTTTAATACCATAACTAATCTTTATTCATACCAAGACAATTATAATCTAGAATCATATTTTGGCCGTGCAGAATACTCGTTTGATAATAAGTATTTCTTCTCTACCTCTTTCAGGAGAGACGGTTCCTCAAGATTCTCGCCAAGTTCAAGATGGGGTAATTTCTGGTCTGTAGGTGCTGGCTGGACTATTAGTAACGAGAAGTTTTTTGATGTAAAAGCGATTAATAACTTAAAATTGAGAGCTTCTTATGGTTTAGTAGGTTCTGATGATCTGGGAAGCTATTATTTATACCAAACTTTTTATGATACAGGCTTTAAAAATGGTAATGAACCTGGTTTAAAACAGTCTTTAACATTAGGTAACGAAAACCTGATCTGGGAAACCAATAAGAATATGGATATAGCGCTTGAATTTGGTCTCTTTAAAAATCGTATTAACGGTGCCGTTGAGGTATTTAAACGTCATACAGATAATCTGCTTTTTAGTGTTCCACTGGCAGTATCTTCTGGTCTGAATTACCAATATCAAAATTTTGGGCGCTTAGAAAATAGTGGGATAGAAATTCAATTGGATGGAGTAGCTATACAAAGCCCTAACTTTAAATGGAATGTAGGCGTAAATCTTACTTCTTTCAAGAACGTTATTGCCAAACTTCCTTTTGATGAGTATATCGATGGAACCAAAAAATACATGGTAGGTAAATCACGCTATGATTATTGGTTAAGGCAATGGTACGGTGTTGACCCAGCCACCGGAAGTGAACTCTATGTGGCTAGCAGTCCAACCGTGGCTGGTGCAAAAACAATGCCCGATGGTACGATAGTAACACCAAACGGGACAGATGCCAAATTTGATTATTCAGGGCAGTCAATACCAGATTTTTACGGGAGCTTAAACAATACCTTAACCTATAAGAACTTCAGCTTAGATTTTAGATTTATTTATCAGATCGGTGGTGTTGCTATGGATAAGGATTATCAATCGTTAATGTACAGCGGTACTTATGGGCGTAATTTACATGTTGATGCTCTAAATCCTTGGAGAAATCCAGGAGATGTTACCGATATCCCTAAAAGGATAACTGGTACAACCATGTACGATAGCAATAAATGGTTAGTAGATGCATCATATCTATATTTAAGATCGGCAAGTCTGAGCTATGATCTGCCAAAATCATTCATCCAAAAATTAAATATTGGTCCAACCAAAGTTTACCTCACAGGAGAAAATATGTTCATGTTATCTAAACGTAAAGGATTTGATCCGTCTCAGGCGTTTAATGGTAACAGCTCTTACACCTACGCTCCGGTAAGAATAATCTCTCTTGGCCTTAATTTGACACTATAATTTTTGAGTAACATGAAAAATAAGATATATATATTTATGCTGGCCGGAAGTTTAATGGCTTCTGTTGGCTGCAAAAAAGAATTTTTAAATACATTCCCAACAGATCAGGTGGCTCAAACTACCGTTTTTGAAAACATCACCAATGCTAAATTAGCTGTAAACGGTATGTACCGTTTGCTTTATCTTCAAATCAGTAACCAGTCGCAGGATGGGCATGCAGCCATGATGATTAATATGGATGCAATGGGAGAAGATCTGGTATGGTCTGGAAATACCTATACTTATCATAAGCCTGCTTTACGTTGGGAAGATCACAGGAATGCTGCCAGTGCGCTGGCTAAATATCCTTATATGCTTTACTATCGTATTAACAGTAATGCTAACATGATTATTGATAATATAGACGGGATAGAAGGAGCAGAAACAGATAAAAACACAATTAAAGGCGAAGCCCTTGCTATGAGAGCATGGTGTCACTTTAACTTGGTGCAATTGTATGGCAAACGCTATGAAGCTGGTAAGCAAAATACCCAGCCCGGTATTCCTATCGTAATTTCATCAGATGGAGTAGATCAGCCAAGATCATCGGTGGAGGCAGTTTATACTCAGATTAATAAAGATTTAGATTTGGCTATTTCTTTACTGGGGCATGCCAATACTACAATTAATACACACATTAATGTAAATGTGGCAAAAGGCATTAAAGCACGTGTGGCCTTAACCATGCAGGATTGGCCAAATGCTGTTAAATACGCCAGCGAAGCCAGAGCAGGTAAAGCTTTGATGACCGGTACAGAATACGTTGATAAGTTTACCACAATGGATAACAAAGAATGGCTTTGGAGTATTAACCAACTAGGAGATCAGTTACCTAATTACGGCGCATTTTATTCTTACATAGCAGGTAATTACGCTTCTTCTTTTAGCAGGGTTGAACCCAAAATGATCAATTCCATTCTGTTTAACCGACTAACTTCAACCGATATCCGGAAAAAGTTATGGTGGGATGGTTCTGCTGGTGACAAACAATATTTCGGTGTTAGAGACGGAAATACAGGAAATCCGCCAAGTGGTACGGCTTACGTTAAATACATGAACAGAAAATTCATGGTGCCTGATATTAAAAGCAGAGCAGGAGATATTCCTTTGATGAGAACTGCAGAATTAATATTGATTGAGGCTGAGGCATTGGCAAGAATGGGAGGTAGAGATGCAGACGCAGCACAGGTACTTTATATTCTGGCTAAAAACAGGGATGCTAATTATACACTTTCTACTAAGACAGGGGCAGCTCTTATAGATGAGATTATGTTTCAACGTAGAGTAGAATTGTGGGGAGAAGGATTTAGATTTTACGATTTGAAGAGAACGGATTCTGATATGGACAGAAATGGAATGGATAATCCGAGAGTAAGTTCTGTAAGCTATCTTACTATTGCCTTTACCTTGTTTAAAGAAAAGGCTTCAAAGAATGACTTATGGGAATATAAAATACCTCAAGATGAGTTAAATACCAATAAGGCGATGAAGCCTACTGACCAAAACCCATAATGGTGAGAGGCTGTTTGAAAACCTTTCTTATTCGTCATCCTGAACTCGTTTCAGGATCTAATGAGTAGAGGATTCTGTATTAAATACGGAATGACACTAAGAAAAAATCAGACAGCCTCTTTTTTACTGTTGTTTTTTTACATTTTTCAGTATCATTAAAGCTAAAGGATTGATCTGATAACCAGATATATTGTTCTGTACCATTACTACGCACTGGTCATATAACAAAGGTACAACCGGTGCATCTTCCACAATCATATTTTCCATTTTATGGTAGAGATCATATCGTTTCTGAGTATCCTTTTCATAATAACTCTGCTCAAATAAGCGGTCAAAATCTTTATTGAAATAACCTGTATAATTAGGGCCAAAAGGAACCTTATTCTTTGAATAAAAAACAGAAAGGTAATTCTCGCCGTCTGGATAATCAGATATCCATGAACCTCTGAAAAACGCAACCTCATTTTTTGACATCAGGTCACGCAAACCAGCTGCGGGCATTACATCTACTTTTACTTTCATGCCAATATTGGTAAGCTCACCTTGTATAAATTCAATGAGATCTTTATAAGTAGTTGAGGTGGTAAGCGTAACCACAGGCATTCCTTTACCATGCGGAAAACCTGCTTCAGCTAATAATTGCTCGGCTTTACTTAAGTCGTAAACATAACCCTTAACTTTAGTGCTGTCAAAGCCAGGCATTCCTTCAGGTATGAAACCGGAAGTTGCCGGTATGCCAATGCTGTTTCGTAAATATTTAATTAATTTAGGTTTATCTATGGCATAGTTAATGGCCTGACGTACTTTTTTTAATGACAAGGGAGAACCTTTAACCAGTGCATTGTTGGGATCTACTAAAATACCCACATATTCCGTACACAAATATGACCCTTTAAAAAGCTGGAATTTACCTTCATATTTATGGGTCATTTTTCCGCTTTTGGTTAAAATGTCGTCCCGGTAACTTCCATCAACACTATAAAAAAAGTCGAGTTCTTTTTTGATGAAATTCATGAAAGCGTTTTGCTTATCGCTAATGAAAGTAACTTTTACAGCGTCTAAAAAGGGTAGTCTGTTATTGGCAGAATCTTTTTCCCAGTAATTGTCGTTTTTTAATAAAACTAAGATTTCATCTTCTTTCCAGTATTTAAACCTAAAAGGGCCGGTGCCAACCGGGTGATTCCTGAAATCTTTTCCATAATGCTCTACCACTTCTTTGGGTACTACAGAACAATATTGGGCAGTTAAAAGATTAAGGAAAGCAGGAAAAGGTTTGGTTAATTTAATCTGAAAAGTACTGTCGTTAATTGCAGTAAAACTATTTTGATCTTTAACCTTGTCACTAAAGATCCAACCACCAGAAGAAGCAACTTTAGGATCTATTAAACGGTAAAAACTGTATGCAAAATCTGAGGCGACTACCTTTCTTCCTTTTCCGTCTTTAAAAAGTGGATCATCGTGAAAATACACATCGTTACGTAGATTAAAAGTATAGGTAAGACCATCTTCATCAACTGACCATGATTTAGCGATGCAAGGAACAGTATTTAAATCTTTATCTATTTGTACCAATCCGTTAAAAACCTGATTGATCATCCATATTGCATTTTGGTTACGTGCAAAGGCCGGATCTAAGGAGGTAAGATTTTGATCTAGATTGATATTAAAAACCTTTTTATTGTCATGGTCTGCTTTTCGGCTACATGAAATAAAAAGAACAACACTTAAAAGCCAAAATAAGTACGGTTTTATTGTTCGCATCGGAATTAGAATAGTATTTTTGCCAAATTAATAAATAAAATCTCATGTCTGGTTTAAATAAACTTATAAAAAGCGAAATTGATTCAAATCTGAGGGAAGAATTAGAAGAGCGTTTGGCTATTGTTGAGCATAAAATTAAGTTTATGGATAAGGTTCCGGTTTGTATTTTAGACACACTTGCTCATCCGGGTTTAACCTTAATGGATTATGCTGAAGGCGCTGGAGCAGCTTTAACTACCAGTGCAGGTGAAGCCGCTTTTCTGATCTTTTATGAGGAAGGAAAAACGCTTGAGGAACTGATGCGGCTGGTACCAACATTATTGGATGAAAACTGGTCTGCAGTTAAATATAACCGAGTTTATTTATTGGCAGATGCTTACCAGGCTGCCAAACCTGCAGATGCGGTTGCTTTAACCGAAGATATTGCAGAAATGATACATCCGGGGCATTTTATTTTTGGTTTTGAGGGAGATAAGTGGATAAAGTTTACACTCTAATAGCTTACAAATTTATCCATCTGCTCATTTACGAACTTTAAAGTATCCTCTTTGTAAAAATCGCCATTCTCATTAAGTTCCTGCTTAATTTGAGAGATATGAATGCGTAATGGCATTACATTAAGGTGTAAATAAGCACAAACCCCGTTAAAGTGTTCTACACCCCTTATATTTCCATACCTGCCAGATGAGATTCCTGTTAAACATGCTTTTTTATTGTAGAAGCTTTCAGGAAAAACACAGGCATCTATAAATGCTTTAAGTACACCCGGATAACTGCCATTGTACTCTGGTATAATAAATAAAAACTTATCGGTTTGTGTAACCATAAGTTGTATTTTCTCAAATTCTGCACTTTTTTTTCCGTACAGGTCGTTGGCAATAAAATTATCTGGTAAATCCTGTAAGTTAAAGAGATTGGTTTCTAACCCCTTTTTAGCCAATTCTTTTTGATAAAAATTGGCAACTTTTAAGGAAAAACTGTTCGGGCGATTGGTGCCAACAATGATGGTATTCATGCAAAAAATGTTAATAACATGTGAAAAACACTTATAGGTAAAGTGCGTATTTTTAGTTTTACTTCGTATCTTAGCTAACTGTTAAAATGTGCAGTATACCTTACAAAAATAGCATTTTTAAAAAATATTTTTAAAATAAGTCGTGGCCTTCCATGGCTTTGTTCATAAAAGCAAATGAGTAAAATAATAGCTTTAGCCAACCAAAAAGGAGGAGTTGGAAAAACAACTTCATCTATTAATTTAGCTGCCAGTTTAGCGGTTTTAGAATATAGAACTCTATTGGTTGATGCCGATCCACAGGCCAACTCTACTTCAGGAATAGGTTTTGATCCCCGCAACATCAAAAACAGTATTTATGAATGTATCATAAACGGTATTGAGGCTACTGAAGCCATTATCAAAACAGATACGCCTAACCTTGATCTTTTACCGGCTCATATAGATTTAGTAGGAGCTGAAATAGAAATGATCAACATGGCCGAGCGTGAATATAAAATGAAAGCGGTGTTGGATAAAGTAAAAGATCAATATGATTTTATCATTATTGATTGCTCTCCTTCTTTGGGTTTAATTACCATTAACTCGTTAACTGCAGCTGATTCTGTTATCATACCGGTACAATGCGAGTATTTTGCATTAGAAGGATTAGGTAAATTGTTAAATACCATTAAAATTGTACAAAACAGGTTAAATACTTCGTTAGAGATTGAAGGTATTTTACTGACGATGTATGATGTAAGGTTACGCTTATCTAACCAGGTAGTAGAAGAAGTAAAAACGCATTTCCAAGACTTGGTATTTGATACCATTATACAACGTAATACCCGTTTAAGTGAAGCTCCGAGTTATGGCGTATCGGTAATTATGCACGATGCAAGCTGTAAAGGTGCTATCAATTATTTAAATCTTGCCAGAGAAATTGTGCGTAAAAATGGTCTGGTAACAGAAGATGAGGAGATTAAAACCGCAACAATTTAAATTATTTAAATGACTTCATTTCAGCGAAAAACAGGATTAGGAAAAGGATTAAGTGCACTTTTAGATGATAATGAAACTGTAAATGCCACCAAAACCGGTGCAGAGGTTGCTGTGGCTCCTGCTGTGGGTAGCATCAGTTTTATCAAAATAGAGGATATAGAAACTAATCCTTATCAGCCACGTACAGAATTTGATCAGGTTGCATTAAATGAATTGTCTGATTCTATCAAAGTACAAGGACTTATACAACCTATAACCGTTCGTAAAAACGGTGATAAATACCAGTTAATTTCTGGAGAACGAAGATTTAGAGCTTCAAAACTTGCCGGACTTACTGAAATACCAGCTTATATCCGTACTGCAGATAACCAGCAGATGCTGGAAATGGCACTTATTGAAAATATTCAGAGAGAAAATCTTAATGCTATTGAAGTGGCTTTAAGTTTTCAGCAGATGATAGATGAATGTAATCTTAAAGCAGAGCAATTAGGAGAGCGTGTAGGTAAGAACAGAACTACGGTAAGTAATTATTTGCGTTTACTTAAATTACCTCCTGTAATTCAAGCTTCCATTCGCGATGGAAAAATCTCTATGGGACATGCCCGTGCTTTGATCAGTGTTGAAGAAACAGACAAACAACTTTATATTCACCATGAAATTATTGATAAAGGACTTTCTGTTCGTAAAGTAGAAGAAATGGTTCGTGGCATCAATCATGTTGTTGTAAAACCACAAACTACGCCAGAACCTGTATCTTTTGAATACCAGAAATTACAAAACGATTTATCCTCTAAATTTTCAACTAAAGTTAAGTTAAAAGTAAAAGACAACGGAAAAGGAAGCATAGAAATACCTTTTGTTAATAGTAATGATCTTAACCGAATTTTAGAATTATTAGACTGGTAATGCGAAACCTGCTCACATTTTTTTTACTCACTTTAACTTTTTATTATGCAAAAGGCCAGCAGAATAAGGGAAAAGTAACAGATAGTATAAAAAATGAAAGAACTTTAGATACACTCAATGCACCTAAATATGTAAATCAAGGTAAAATTGCTGGTAAAAAAGCTGTTTACCGCTCATTGATTTTTCCGGGCTTAGGTCAGGCTTATAATTATGGTCTGATTGTGGATGATATAAAAAGTGGCAGAGTACAGACTAAAAGGATAGGTCAGAAAATATATATTATTGGCAAAATTGCTGCAATTTATGGGGGAGGAACCTTACTTGTAAGTTCCTACATAGATAACAACAATAGCTATAAGCGGTTTTTACGCGAACTTCAGTACAGACAATCTCATAATAACCAACCCGATCCTGAAGGTAATTTACAGAATTACCCTAATACAGATGCTTTAATTGTAGCTAAGAATATATATAAGCGGAACAGAGAAGTTGTGCTCATTTCATTAGTGGGTTTATATGGTTTAAATGTTTTAGATGCTTATATTACGGCTCGGTTAAAGTATTTTAGTGTAGATGAAACATTGTCTTTTAAGATATCTCCGTCGGTAATTTCAACAGGCACGGCTACCATGTATGGATATCAGTCTGTACCGGCTATGAAACTCACTTTACGTTTTTAACCCTAAATTTAAAACAAACATGAAAATAGCACTTTTAGGTTATGGTAAAATGGGGCAAATGATAGAGCGTATGGCAATGCAACGCGGTCATGACATTGTGCTTAAAATTACAGTGAATAACCTGGATGATCTGACTAAAGAAAATTTAAGTAAAGCAGATGTTGCCATAGACTTTAGCACTCCCGATGCCGTAATCAATAATATATATAAATGTTTTGAAGTAAATTTGCCTATAGTAGTAGGAACTACAGGATGGTATGGAGAACTACAGAACATTAAAAATGATTGCCTGGCCAGTAACAATACTTTATTATATGGCTCTAATTTTAGTGTGGGTGTTAATCTGTTCTTTCACCTTAATAAATTTTTAGCCAGGTTAATGAATAAGTATCCTGAATATGATGTACAGGTAGAAGAAATTCACCATACCCAAAAACTGGATGCACCAAGTGGAACTGCAATGACCATAGCAGAAGGTATTATAGATCAATTGGAGCGTAAAAACGAGTGGGTTAATGAACTGATAGGAAGTCAGGAATTAGAAGTGGTAAAGAATGACCAGTTATTGATAGAATCTCATCGCATTGAAAACGTTCCGGGTACGCATTCTGTACTTTACAGTTCGGAAGTAGATGATATAGAAATTAAACACACTGCACATAACCGGGCAGGCTTTGCCTTAGGAGCAGTAATAGCAGCAGAATGGCTGCAAAATAAACAAGGCTTTTACAATATAGCCGATGTTTTTAATTTTAAATTAATAGACTAAAAATGGAGTTACATGCTTATTTAATCACCTTATTATTTTTATCACCAATTATAATATTATATCAAATTGGTCTTTGGAAATTATTTGAAAAAGCAGGTTATCCTGGATGGAAATCTTTAATACCGTTTTATAATTATTATATAATGATAGAAGCTTCAGGCAGACCAGCCTGGTGGTTTTTCTTACTTTTTATTCCAGGTGTTAACTTTTTTGTAGCTATTGGAATAACAATTGATTTTGTTAAGTCATTTGGTAAATTTACGTTCGGAGAACATGTAGGTGCTATAATTCTATCTTTTTATTTTTTTCCTAAATGGGGATTTGATAAAAAATTAGAATACCTAGGAGAATCTGCCTCACCAGAATTTAACAAAAAATATAAACTTAAAAAAACTAAAACCAGAGAGTGGGTAGATGCAATTGTTTTTGCAGTTATTGCCGCTACTATAATCAGGGTATTTTTCATTGAAGCTTATACCATTCCTTCGGGATCTATGGAGCGTTCGCTTTTAGTGGGCGACTTTTTATTTGTAAGTAAAGTTAATTATGGTGCCCGTATTCCGATGACACCAGTTGCTTTCCCATTTGCCCATCATACCATGCCTATAATTGGCACAAAAGCTTATTATGATGGCATACAATGGAAATACAGGAGATTGCCTAGTTTTCAGGATATTAAGCGCAATGATGTAGTGGTATTTAATTTTCCTGAAGGAGACACCGCCATGATTGAAGCACCTGATGATAATTATTATCAGATGCAGTTAAGAGGAGAAACACCTCAGTCTATCAGATCTCATTTTACAGTGGTAAGCAGACCAGTAGATAAAAGAGAAAACTTTATCAAACGTTGTATTGCTATTGCAGGTGATACCATAAGTATGGATAGAGGCATGGCCATTGTTAATGGTAAAAAAGAACCTCTAAAAGGTACAGGGTGGTTTTCTTATGTAGTAGAATTTAAAACATCAGATATTAACCTGAAATTATTTGAAGATTTAGGTCTTAAAATAGCGCCAACTGCTCTGCCCAACATGTACCAAATGGATGGAACACCTGATATGATCGCAGAGTTAAAGAAATCTGAATTTGTAAAGAGTATACAAGAGAATATAGAAGAAAAAGGTTATTACGATAAACTAATTTTTCCTCATGATGATAAACGTGCCTGGAATTTAGATAATTTTGGTCCTTTTATTGTTCCTAAAAAGGGATGGACTGTAAGTCTGGATAGCTTAAATATGCCACTTTATGAACGTGCAATACGAGTTTATGAAGGAAATACATTACAGAAAATTGGTAATGACTGGCTATTAAATGGTAAAAAAGCAACTTCCTATACTTTTAAAATGAACTATTACTGGATGATGGGTGATAATCGCCATCAGTCTGCAGATTCAAGATACTGGGGGTTTGTACCTGAAGATCATATTGTAGGCAAAGCCTTGTTTATTTGGTTGAGCATAGATAGCGATGCTTCCTTCTTTAGTAAGATAAGGTGGAGCAGAATATTGAAAGGCATTCATTAAAAAACAAGAAAGCATTACCTTAAGGTAATGCTTTCTTGTTTTAAGTGTATTTCTTAAAGCTTTTCTACACCCAGTTTTTCTGCCAGTTGGTTAAGGTCGTTTACCACAACATCTATTAATGGAATACCAGCTGCTTTACGTTCCTGTTCAAATTCAAATTCAGGTTCGCCGGGTATGATAACACGCTGCTCCGGATGAATGGTTTCGGCATTTTTGAAGCGTTTAATCCAGTTGTCCATGTGATCCTTAAATTCTTGCGCCGGACGGAAACCATTTACACTTAAAGCACCAAAAAAATGCCCTAAGCCTTGTCCAACAGGATTAGCTGAAGGTTCTAAAAATGCAACAAAAGGAGGGGCCCAAGGGCCGTAATTAGCACCTGATAAAACAGCAGATAAAATATCTACTGTTGCACCAAGACCATAACCTTTATGGCTGCCATGGTCTTTGTCACTACCTAATGGCAATAAAGAACCGCCTTCTTTTAACTCACTGGCGTTTACAGAAGGTTCTCCTGCTTGGTTTTGCACCCATCCGGAAGGAATGTGTTTTTTTGCTCTTTGTGCAATTTCCAGTTTCCCGTTTGCAGCAGCAGCGGTTGCCATATCAACAATTACAGGCGGATATTTAGAAGCAGGAAAAGCATAACACATTGGATTGGTACCTAACATGCGTTCTTTAGAAAAAGTAGGGGCAACTAAAGGGCTGGCATTGGTCATACTGATACCTATCATATCTTTTTCTACTGCCATTAAGGCGTGGTAGCCAGCTATGCCAAAGTGATTTGAATTTTTAACAGCAATCCAGCCACTTCCGTATTTTTCTGCTTTTTCAATGGCAACCCGCATGGCAAAAGGAGCTACAACTAAACCTAAACCAGCATCACCGTCAATGGTAGCAGTGGTAGCAGTTTCGTGTACAATCTTTATATTTGGTGTTGTATTAATTCTTTTTTTCTCCCACAAACGTACATAACCACTCAAACGGGCAACACCATGCGAATCGATGCCTCGCAAATCGGCCCTAATTAAAACATCTGTAGCTAATTTGGCATGTTCGTTAGAACAGCCCATATGTTTAAAAATATGGTAAGTAAATGTTCTTAGTTTATCTTCAGTAAAATTGATGTAATTCATTTAACTTAATGTTAGGGGATGATAACCGTAAAATCGCCACCTAGAGGCTCAAAATTTTCTATTAACGTAGAAATAAAGTCATCACCATAATTTACATACATAGGAGCGATGTTTGTTATCCGTTCCTGCAAAACTCCATTAGGAAATAAACGTTTTTTCAGATTTTCAATCTGTGTTATAGATACCTCATGTTTATGTTTCTCAGCTTTATATATTTTCTTTTCCAATTGGGCTAATAGCTTATTGGTTTTGATTTTTGCTGCTTCGGCAGAATGTTCTAATGTTTTATCTATTTTAAATGCATTTAGCTTTATTCGGTCGAAACCTGCATTGATAATTGCCGCTTCGTCTGCCAAACTAAGTTTTTCCTGACTATTTTCTTTAATCCATTTCTCCTGGAGCTTGTTTACAGATAAGAAAATGTCTTCAAGATTAAAACCCAAAGAATGGATATTACTCATGCTACGTTCATCTATAAGCAATGCAGAATTCCTTAGCAACAAAACTGGGAAATCGGTTTTATAAAAATCAAAATTTTCTTTCAGCTGCATCCAGTAGGCAACTTCGGCTCCTCCGCCTATATAAGCAATATTAGGTAGGATTACTTCCTGATAGAGTGGCCTCATAATTACGTTGGGACTAAATCTTTCAGGGTGTGTATTGACTTCGTTTATTAATTCATCCTCAGAAAAAGAAATATCCGTATGGTTAACCTCGTATTTTTCACCGTTTTTGACAATACGTTCTCTCAGATTTTCTTTAAGGTAGAAGAAATTAATGTCTCTGCTATTAACCTGGTTTTTATAACCTAGGTTTGCCAATTCGGTACTGGCTTTATCAACTAAAGCAGAGCTGTTCTCCTGTAAAATATCCTGTTTAATAATTTCCGCAAATTCATGTTTGAATACAGCATGGTCAGCATCTATAATTACCAATCCGTATTTTTCAAAAAGCTGGTTTACCAATGATCTTGTAGCATCAGCTAAATTGCTGTTTTTGAGGTAAGCATCTTCAACTATTCTGGCCAGTTTCTTGCCGTTTTCACTTATACCTAAATAAGCTTTATATGCCTGTACTGCTGCGGTAACCGTTTTTGTACTAAGCCTGCCTGTAGCACCATTGGTTTGTTGTATCCAGCTGATATTTTTTTCATCAACGCTGATATGATTGATCTCCTCAAAATCATGATCTTCTGTAGCCATCCAATATACGGGTACAAAATTCTTTTCAGGATAAGCAATCTTTAACTCAAGTGCCAGATTAATAGTACTTACAATTTTATAAATAAAATAGAGGGGGCCTGTAAACAAATTGAGCTGATGCCCCGTGGTTACTGTAAATGTATTTTCATTGAGCAAAAGTTTGATATTGTTGCTAACCGCAGGTTTAATATTGATGTTAGCATACTGACTTTGCAATACTTCTACAAGCTTTTGCCTGTTGCCTTTAAAATTTCTTTTATTAACGGCTTCTTTAATTCCTTCAATATCGGGTCTGAAGCTATAAAAAGGCTTTAAAGAAGGGTTATCGTTAACATAATCTATTACAAGATTAGAAAATGAATGTGTTTCGTGATATGCAATATATTTTGCCTTCATATGTTCAGCTAATTTAAATGAAATTACTAAATGAAATAATTAAGTCAAGTTATTTTACATTCTGTACACAGGTAGGTAAGTTACAAATAAAGCCGAAGCATTTGCTTCGGCTTTTACAGTATCTTGAAATTTAAAACGATTGCTTATTGTATAATATGACCATAAAGATCAAAATCTTCTGCCCGGTCAACTTTAACATTTACAAAGCTACCTACTGCTGCATAACCTGTGGCAGCATCTATTAAAACTTCATTATCTACTTCTGGCGAATCGAATTCAGTTCTGCCTATAAAGAAATCTCCCTCTTTTCTGTCAATAAGTACTTTATATGTATGTCCTACCTTTTCCTGATTAATCTCATAAGAAATGCCTTGTTGCAGTTCCATGATGGCATCTACACGTTCCTGTTTTATTTCTTCAGGTACATCATCAATTAAAGTGTGGGCATGGGTTTTTTCTTCATGCGAATAAGTGAAGCAACCCAAGCGATCAAAACGGGTTTGTTCTACCCAGTTATACATTTCTTCGAAATCAACTTCAGTTTCGCCTGGATATCCGCAAATTAATGTGGTACGCATAGCTATATTTGGAACCTTAGCTCTTATCTCGTTAACCAGATCTATGGTTTTTTGCTTAGTGATGCCTCTTCGCATTGATTTTAACATATTATCGGTAATATGTTGCAAAGGCATGTCTAAATATTTGCAAATATTCTCACGCTCGTTCATGGCATCTAATATTTCCATCGGAAAACCCGAAGGATAGGCGTATTGTAACCTGATCCATTCTATTCCATTAACATCAGATAAACGCCTCAACAACTCATCTAAATTGCGTTTGCCATACAGATCTAGGCCATAATAGGTTAGATCCTGTGCAATTAAAATCAATTCTTTTGTGCCATTGGCAGCTAAAATTTTTGCTTCATTTACCAGCTCATTCATATCGCGTGATAAATGTTTGCCACGCATTAGCGGGATGGCGCAAAAAGAGCAGGGACGATTACATCCCTCTGCTATTTTAAAATAAGCAAAATGAGAAGGCGTAGTAAGTAAACGTTCTCCAATTAATTCATGTTTATAATCTGCTCCTAAATTATGCAGTATATTCTGCAGGTCATTAGTGCCATAAAAAGCATCAACATTAGTAATTTCTGATTCTAATTCTGGTTTATAGCGTTCAGACAAACAACCTGTAACAATTACTTTCCCTACTTTTCCCTGTTCTTTTAACTGGCTGTACTGTAAAATGGTATCAATAGATTCCTGCTTGGCATTATCAATAAAACCACAGGTGTTAATTACTACAATATCATTTTTTCCTACTTTATCAGATTCGTGCTCTACATTGAGATTGTTTCCTTTTAGCTGTCCCATTAACACTTCAGAATCATAAGTATTTTTTGAGCAGCCTAAAGTAATTACGTTTATTTTAGGTTGAGCACTTGCTTTTATCTTTGCAGATTTATTTTTAGTAATCATGAATATTATTTGAATAACGAATTCACAAAATCTTTCTTATCGAATAATTGTAAATCGTCCATTTTTTCCCCTACACCAATATATTTAACAGGTATTTTGAATTGATCTGAAATACCTATCACCACACCACCTTTAGCAGTTCCGTCTAGTTTAGTAATGGCTAAAGCATTTACATCAGTAGCTTCTGTAAATTGCTTGCATTGTTCAAACGCATTTTGACCCGTTGAACCATCCAGAACAAGTAAAATTTCATGTGGAGCATCAGGTACAACTTTTTGCATCACTTTTTTGATTTTACTTAATTCATTCATTAAGCCTACTTTATTATGCAAGCGGCCGGCTGTATCGATAATTACTACGTCTTCCTGATTGGCTACAGCCGATTGAAGCGTATCAAACGCAACTGAAGCAGGATCAGAACCCATTGCCTGAGCAACTACCCGTACATCTACGCGTTCTCCCCATAATTTGATCTGATCCACGGCAGCAGCCCTGAAAGTATCGGCAGCCCCAAGAACCACATTAAGTCCTTCTTTTTTAAGTTTATGAGCCAATTTGCCAATTGTGGTAGTTTTACCTACACCGTTAACACCAACAACCATGATCACATAAGGTTTATGGTTGCCATATTCAAAATTTCTGAAATCATTGCTGTTATTTTCGGCTAGTAGGAGCTGTATCTCATCTCGCAATAGGTGATTTAATTCGGAAGTAGAAAGATACTTATCTTTAGCCACTCTCTCCTGAATGCGTTCTATAATTTTTAAGGTCGTACTAACACCTACATCTGAGGTTACGAGTACTTCCTCTAAATTATCTAGCACATCATCATCAACGGTTGATTTACCTGCTACAGCTTTAGTTAGTTTTGAAAAGAAACCTTCTTTTGTTTTTTCAAGACCCTTATCTAAAGCTTCCTGTGCTTCAGGAGCAGTTTCCTTTTTCTTAAAAAAATCGAATAAACCCATAATTTTAAAAATAAAAAAGCCCTTCCATAAGTAACGGAACGGCTCTAAAGTTATTTTAGACTATACCTATTTGCTGTTTGCAGCAGCAATAGCATCTTTAACGTGATCGTTATGAACGATAGATTCTTTAAATGAATATGCGCCAGTTTTAGGTGATCTAACCATAGTGATCACTTTTGAATACTCTTTACCAGTACCTGTTTTTAAGGTCGCAACTACTTTCTTTGCCATGTTGTTTAAAATTAATGATTGAATAAAAAGCTATCAATTGAAAACTTATTTATTCATTTTAACCATCTAATTATTTTATTTCCTTGTGTACGGTTACTTTCTTTAAAACCGGGTTGTATTTTTTCAACTCCAAACGCTCTGTAGTGTTTTTACGGTTTTTTGTAGAAATGTATCTAGACATACCTGGCATTCCGCTAGCTTTATGCTCTGTACATTCTAAAATAACTTGTACTCTATTACCTTTTTTTGCCATTTTAATAATAATTACAGCCGCTATTTAGCAGGCCAATGTTTTTACAAATATCCTTTTTTCAAGAAACGATTGATCGCTTCAGAAACTCCAATTTTATTAATAGTTTTAATAGCAGAAGTAGATACCTTTAGTGTTATCCAACGATCTTCTTCAGGGATATAAAACTTCTGAAGTTGTAGGTTCGGATAAAACTTACGTTTGGTTTTAACGTTCGAGTGCGAAACGTTATGGCCTTTCATGGCAGTCTTTCCGGTTAAATCACAAACTCTTGACATGACTTTATTTTGTTATTTAATTATTGTCGCTTAATTTTTTTAAGAGTGTGCAAATATCTGAATAATAATTATAAATAGCAACAGATATTAATTAATTATTTTTATAAATCACATTTATATCCCAGGTACCTTTTTCCTTTATTTCAAATTCAATAAAATTTTTACCATCTCGCATTTTCAGATGTAAAGGGAATACCACGTCTTTTAAGGTATATAAGTTTTGCGTTGTGGTTTGTTTAACTACGCTAATGTCACTATAATTGCCACTTAAGATATCAATCTTATTGAAAATAGGGCCTGTCTGGTCTTTCCTTTCCTGAGATTCGGTTGTTCCTGATATGCCAAGCGAAGCAGCATGCTCATTTTTATTTTTAATTTCTCTGCTGCCTACCATCAGAAAAATCTTATTATCACCTTTTTTCTTCTTGCTAATTAAAACGCCTTCTATATTGCCTGATTTATTAATTACAGTATAAGGTTTAACCGAATCTGTTTGTAAACTAATAGATGCAAAAGTCTTGATGTTGGCAATGCTAAGCCCTACAATAAATAATAAAAATACTTTTCTCTTCATGTTAATATGATTTTAGTTCCTGAATATCAAATATAATCATATTGAAATGTATTTACTGATAAAAAGGTTTAAATTCTCAGAGAAATTAACACGATGTTTTTGTTGAAATTTTATAATTTTTTGTGATAGACATTCAATTTTTTGGATAAAATACCCACAATTGGGTATTCTTTAGGGAATCGATATGCCTTACATTTGTGATATACAATCTGGATTAATGCTTTCAAAAAGAATTGAATAAGTTCTTTTTAAAGTCTCGTCATCTTTACGCTTGTGCTCTTTATTTGAGTACGAAGAGGCGAAATTAACCTTCTTGCATCCCTTTACAATATAGCGAAACGGCTATGCTAAAGGGATGTTTTTTATTCTGTTTTAAAAGTAAAAAGCATATTGTTTAAGTATTAAATTATTAATTTAGCAGATACTAAAACAATGATTTAATATTATGCAGATCACATCTTTTGAGCAGTATCAGGAAAACTATAAAAAAAGCGTTGAAAACCCGGAGCAATTCTGGGGCGAGATCGCTCAAAATTTTACATGGAGAAAGCCCTGGTATAAAGTTCTGTCTTGGAACTTTGAAGAACCCAATATAAAATGGTTTGAAGGGGCTAAATTAAACATTACAGAAAACTGTCTGGATCGCCATTTAGCTAAAAATGGAGATAAGCCTGCAATTATATGGGAACCTAATAATCCTGAAGAAGAAAGCATTACTTTAACCTATAAAATGCTGCATGAGCGTGTTTGCAGATTTGCCAACGTATTGAAAAGGAATGGTGCCAAAAAAGGAGACAGGATATGTATTTACATGCCTATGGTGCCTGAGTTAGCTATAGCGGTACTGGCTTGTGCCCGTATTGGTGCTGTACATTCTGTAGTTTTTGGAGGCTTCTCTGCCAAATCTATTGCCGACAGAATAAATGATGCGCAGTGTAAACTGGTAATAACTGCAGATGGCGTATACCGTGGTGCAAAACCTATTCCTTTGAAAGAAGTGATAGATGATGCTTTGATCGCGTGCCCTTCAGTTGAGAAAGTTATTGTGCTTACACATGTAAGAACACCGGTAAGTATGCTTAAAGGAAGAGATGTATGGTGGGAAGATGAGGTAAAACATGTGGATGCCGTATGTGAAGCCGAAGAAATGGATGCAGAAGATATGCTTTTTATCTTGTATACATCGGGTTCAACAGGCAAGCCTAAAGGTGTGGTACATACCTGCGGTGGGTATATGGTATATGCAGGTTATACTTTTACCAATGTATTTAACTATCAACCAGAAGAGGTTTATTTCTGTACAGCAGACATCGGGTGGATTACAGGTCATTCGTATATTGTATATGGACCTTTATCTCAAGGTGCAACTACGCTACTTTTTGAAGGGGTACCAACATATCCAACTCCATCACGTTTCTGGGATATTGTTGAAAAGCATAAGGTTAATATTTTGTACACCGCTCCGACAGCGATAAGAAGCTTAATGGGATTTGGAGAAGAACCTTTACAGGGTAAAGATTTAAGTACTTTGAGAGTTTTAGGATCTGTTGGTGAACCTATTAATGAGGAGGCATGGCACTGGTTTAATGAAAAAGTAGGGTATAAACAGGCTCCGATTGTTGATACCTGGTGGCAGACAGAAACAGGAGGCATTATGATCTCCCCAATTGCTACGGTGACCCAAACCAAACCAAGTTTTGCGACTTTACCTTTGCCAGGGGTACAACCTATATTGGTTGATGAGAATGGAAAAGAAATTGAAGGAAACGATGTAAGTGGGAATTTATGTATTAAGTTTCCTTGGCCAGGTATGTTGAGAACAACTTATGGAGACCATGAACGTTGCCGTCAGACTTACTTCTCTGCTTATCCTGGTTTATATTTTACAGGAGATGGCTGTTTACGTGATGAAGACGGATACTACAGAATTACCGGAAGGGTAGATGATGTATTAAATGTTTCGGGTCACAGAATTGGTACCGCAGAAGTAGAAAATGCCATTAATATGCATGCCGGAGTAATAGAAAGTGCAGTTGTAGGCTATCCGCATGATGTTAAGGGGCAGGGAATTTATGCTTTTGTTATTTACCCTAACCATCATCATGATGATGATCTGACAAAGAAAGATATTCTTCAGACTGTAAGTCGTGTGATAGGGGCTATTGCAAAGCCGGATAAGATTTTGTTTGTTTCAGGATTACCAAAAACCCGTTCAGGTAAAATTATGCGTCGGAT
This sequence comes from Pedobacter montanisoli, assembly GCF_022809115.1. Taxonomy (GTDB): domain Bacteria; phylum Bacteroidota; class Bacteroidia; order Sphingobacteriales; family Sphingobacteriaceae; genus Pedobacter; species Pedobacter montanisoli. The sequence continues at coordinate 1,445,578 of NZ_JALGBH010000001.1, forward strand.
TTTAAGGAAAATTGCTGAAGGAGATACTTCAAACTTAGGAGATATTTCAACCTTGTTAGACCCTGCTGTAGTTGAAGAGATTACAGCAGCAGCAGCTAAACTGAAATAAAATTTATAAATATTATAATAAGAAAAGGGCCTTGTTAAAGGCCTTTTCTATTTCTTATTATTTACAGTAAAAGTGTATTCTTTATAAATGACGCCTTTAGCATTTATTCCTTGTACAATGACTTTGAATCTTCCGGAAATATCACCGGCATAAAAGCTGATTTGTTGTTTTTCCTGAGGTTTTAAAAATATACCGTGGTTCCAGTATAAAGTAGAAAAGAAGGCTGGTTCCATTGGGTCTTTGTAGTCATTTACATAAAACTCTTTGGCTTCCTGTATGCCTTTTATTTCAAGAAATGTTTTTTTATCAGGTACGGAGCAACCCGTGTATAACGTAGTACGCCCATCTAACATGTAGCTTTTACCTTGCTCGGGAGCGCGGTTTGCGGGATCACCAATATGATTTCTACAATTTAAAATATTATATCTACATACATAATCTCCGCAGGCATTTGGCCCGCCGCCATAAAATGTATTGTCTTTATTGGTTTTTATGACCACTTCTTTAAGCTGAATGATTTTTTCATTGGCTTTTAAAAGAAGCTCAGAATTATTGATCAAGGCAGAAGGTAACATGCCGTCCTGATTTTTCCAGTTTTTACTGGTGTGAATACCTTCATTAAGCATTTCATCATCAATAATAAGGTCATAGTTCGTATTATCTTTTCCATTTACAAAAAGATAAAGTTTCTTGCCCGAAGCCATAACTAACTGGTCATTGTTTAAACTGAAATTTCCGTTGTTCTGAGTTGTAATTATACTAAGGGTAGCAGCACCCATTGTACCAAGTGTCACAGGTTTGATTAAGGGTTTATTGTTGCGTGTAGCTCTGCCATTTAAAATCATATTACTTGTTTTTACCAGAGTGTCTGTTGCTTTAATATGAGTAAGCTTATCCCAGTTATATTTACGCCATCCCTTAACTAACAAGAACTGTTCGGCATAATTAGCGTTTTTATAACCCGTTCCGTTCAAACTTACCGGTAAATTTTCAAGCTCATTCTGCAGATACGCATAGGTTTCTATGTCTAATTTGTTTTTTGTTTCTACCCGGTTTTCCTGTACGCATGCAATAGAAGCAAAGGAAGGTAAAGTTGTTTCTGCTAAATCTAAGTCTAAGGTTATTTTTTCTCTGGTATTGTAACTTGGTTTATCTGTTGCTATGTGGATGTCTTCCTTTTCTTTATTATAATGTGCAAAGAATAAACGTTCGGCTAATGGTCTTTCAAGACTATCGGTTATAGTAATCGCTTTTATTCCCTTTGGAACTTCATCTAATGGTATACTAAAAGAAGTACTTCCTTTATTGACCTGGTAAGGAAAATAAGCGAAAACATCTTTAAAATTATGAACCCTGATTATGATCTTTTGCGAATGTGTAGAATTTGCGACAAATTTCAAAGTATCATTAGGAAGTGCATTTCTTATGATTACATTTAAGCCTTTCTTTAAAGGAACGGGTAGTTTATATAAACTGTCTTTTACATCAGAATGCAAAAGTTTTAATTGATAAGAGCTGCTTATATCAGGAACGATAAAAAAATGTCCGATTCCATAATCGCTAGTCTCAATGGTATCTATAGGAATGTTATTTTGATATAAAATGGCTTTTGTAGATAAAGGGCGTTTGTGCAGGTCTTTAACTTCCCAGCCCACTTTATTTTTATGCCCAGCAATTAAATCACCTCCTTCAGGATAAAATTTAACCGATGCGTTTCCTTTAGGTTGAGGTAAGGGCATATGGATAAAAGTGCTATCTTTCAGGTATTTTACCTTAGCATATAAATTAGGATCTGTCTGATTAATAGTTTCTGGTATTTTTAAGATCAATTGCCCTGAAGGACTGGTCTGTGCCTTATTTATTTTGTTATTATACGTATAAATAACTGATGCAGGCTTAGGTAGAAATGTATTTTTGGCAGAAAGAACAGAAACTAAAACATTGTTAAAACCATTTTCTTTAGACAGGAACTGCATGTTTACTTTAAAATTAGGATCTAAAGCAGATTTTATGGTAACAGGCTGAGAAAAAAATAACTCAGGCTGGTTGTTCAACAAAACATTGGTAAAGGCATTTAAGTGATAATTACCCGGAATAATAGAATCAGGTACTGCAAATTGCCCAAATGACAGACCATTACCGGCTACAAACTTTTCCTGTTTAATAACTGTGCTATCTGCATCTCTTACCAATGCAACAGATAAAACCTGATGCTGGTTAAGATCTTTTGCTTTTAGAATATAGGCAGTAAAATAAATCTGCTCGTTACCTGCATATACATTCTTATCAAAGTGAACAAATAAGCTTCCACTGTTAATGGCTTTTTTATACCATGCAAAATTATGCTGTAAAGGATCCTGAGCTTTTAATGAGCTGTGTAAGATAAAAAGAAAGAGGAAGAAAAATAGTTTACGCATTTATAGCTCTAAAAGTAGTGATTCTAAAAATTTTCTCATAAAAAAACTGGGAGTGGTCATACTCCCAGTTTTCTCATTTTTTACAATGAGACTATTGCTTAATAACCGAATAACTGTTCTAAAGTTAAAGTCGTAACCTTGCCAAATTTCTGCATATCTTCTTGTTTTACACGTTTATCTGATGCAACGATCAGATATGTATAAGGTTTATGCGCAATTTTTTGCTCATGGAAGGTATTGATATTGTCGAAAGTAATTGGCTTTGCAGCTTTATAACGATCCATTCTTGAATCATAATTATAACCCAATTTCTTATCAGCGAAATAGTAATTAAAGATAGCGTCTTTTACAATTCTTGCAGATTCGTAACCGGTTAACACATTGGTTTTAGCACCCTCAAAAGTTTTTTCATTGCGAGGAAGCGTGTTCAATAACTCGTTCATACCCGCAACTGCTTCGTTCATTTTGTCGGCCTGGCTACCTACATAAGCAATCATACTATAATCCTTATCTGATCTGTCAGGAGTTACATAGCTTGCAAAAGTAGAATAAGCTAAGGCTTTAGATTCTCTGATGGTTTGGAATACGATAGAACCCATTCCACCACCAAAATAGCTATTAAAAACTTCGATGGTTCCACCGTCATTTTTATTATATACACCTGTATTTCTTAACCAGCGAATTTCTGATTGTACCATGTCATAGTTAGCAAAATATACCTGGTTCTCGGTTTGAGAAGTATATTTATACTGATGAGCAGGAGCAGCAGGTGTAAATTCTTTTGGTAGGGTATGTAATTTAGCAATATCAGCAGAGAAAGCATTAAGATCTTTTGGCCCGTAATAAGTAACTACATGCTCATAATTATTTAAGTTTTTCAGCAGGTTGATCAGGTCTTCAGCTTTGATGTTTTTTACCTCATCATTGCTCAGAACATTATTATAAGGGTTTAATGATCCAAACTGAGCGTAAGAAGTTAATGCATTCATGATTGCACCTTTATTCAGTTTGCTGTTTTCTCTTGATTTTAAAATATTACTTTTTAGCTCAGCAAGCGCTTTTTCATTAACCTGAATATTATTGAAAATATGCTCTACCAATCCTACAGCTTTTTCAAAGTTTTCCTGTAAGCCGCTAATGTTAATAGTGGTTACATCGCTACCTACATTAAGGCTGTAAGAACATGCTATATCATAAAATTGTTTACTTAACTGTTCTGCAGAATATTTGTTGGTGCTTAGGTAAGTTAAGTAAGAAGAGGCATAAGGTAATAATTTATAGTTATTAGCACCTATATTAAATCTGTATGACATTCTGAAAATTGGATTTTCAGTATTTTTGATTGTCATTACTTCTGCTATACCAGATTTACCGAAAGAAATATCTTTCTGATAATCCAAGAATTTAGGCGCAAGGGGTTTTATCGGGGCATTGATGATGTTTTTAACAAATGGAGAACTTAAATCACTGTTAGGATTAATAGGTGTAATGGCCGGTTTTTCAACTTTTATCACATTTTTGTCTTCTCCTTTATGTTTAAAGCCAATTACATAATTGTCTTTAAAGAATGTTTTGGCAAAAGCAACTACCTGTGCCTTGGTTATTTTAGCAAGGTCATTATTTTCGTTCAGGCTTTTCTCCCATTCAGTACCACGATTCATAATGAATTCAGTAGAAAGGTATTCAGCACGGCTGTTATTGTTATCGAAGGCTTGTAAGAAACTTAATTTTTTATTGGCTACAATAGCTTTTAATAAATCATCATCAAATTTTCCTTGTTTTAATAAATCAATCTGCTCTAAAAGAAGTTTTGCAGCGTCTTCTAAAGATTGGCCTTGTTTAGGTTGTGCAGATAAATTAAACACGCCATAGTCTTTCATTTGTTGATATCCGGCACTTGCTCTCAATACCTTTTGTTGCTTGTTTAGATTGATGTCGATTAGACCTGCTTTGCCATTTGTAAGAATGCTGCGTATCAAAGAAAGCATTAATGCCTCTTTTGTGTTTTGCGCAAATCCACGATAATAGATATCTACCATTTCTGCACTTGGACCATATACCTCTACTTTTTGTATTTGTGTAAGTGGTTTTTCCGGGGCAGGGTTATATAAGGTAACAGGTTTAGGAACCATATAGCTAAATGATTTGTCTATCTTTTTAATCATTTCATCTGGATTAAAATCACCTGCGAAAATGGCTGCCATATTATTAGGAACATAATACTTGTTATAGTATTTTTTGATCTCGATTAACGAAGGGTTTTTCAGGTGCTCAATAGTACCTATGGTAGTTTGCTGGCCGTAGTTATGCGTTGGAAACAATTTATCCATCATGGCCTCATCTAATTTATTACCGTCATTATCTAATCCTCTGTTTTTTTCTTCATAAACGGCTTCAAGCTCTGTATGGAAAATACGGAAAATAGGTTGACGGAAACGCTCAGCCTGGATAGCTAAAAATTTATCAACGGCATTAGATGGGAAATCTTCATTATAAACGGTTTCTTCATACCATGTATGGGCATTTGTAGATTTACCACCTATGCTTTGCATCATTTTATCATATTCGTTTGCAATAGAATAATTTGATGCCTCACCAGATGTTTTATCAATTTCTTTATAAATTTCTTTACGTTGAGCAGCGTCTGTGGTTTTATTGTATTTCTCATAAAGCGCATCAATTTTATCCAGATAAGGTTTTTCTTTAGCGAAATCTACCGTTCCGAATTTATCAGTGCCTTTAAATAACAAATGTTCAAGATAATGCGCTAAACCGGTAGCATTTTTTGGGTCAGTGTTACTTCCGGCCCTAACACTCATTCTGAATTCAATTTTTGGCTCAACATAATTAGGAGATAAAATAACTGTTAAACCATTTTTTAAAGTGTAAAAGCGGGTTTTAGATGGGTCGTTAGTTACATATTTATAGGTATAACCGCCAGAGGTTGCCGTTTTCCATTGATATGAGGTTTGGGCTAACAGATTTGAGCCTAAAAATAATAGGCATACAAACAGTAAAAGTTTAATTTTCATTCGTTCTTGGATTTTTTCAAGTTATTTGGTGATATTAATTATAAGACTTTGTATGTAACAACAAAGCTACAGCTCAAATATAATGCTTATCAAAATAAATAGTTACACAAACTGTTAAAAATAGATGGCATTAGCTTCAATTTATTTCTCGTATTTTTACCTTCATGAAAAAGCACAGCAAACCCACCATATTGGTTGTAAACGATGATGGTATAACAGCAACGGGTATTAAAGCCCTGTTAGAGGTTATGCAGGAAATAGGAACAGTAACCGTAGTTGCTCCCGATGGTCCGCAATCGGGTATGGGACATGCCATTACTATTGGTAAGCCTTTACGTTTTAGCAAGGTTGATTTGTACGAGGGAGTGGAAATGTATAAATGCTCAGGTACACCTGTTGATTGTGTTAAACTAGCAGTAAATAAGGTTTTCAAAGGTAAGAAACCCGATCTGTGTGTTTCAGGAATTAACCATGGATTAAATAATTCTATTAATGTAATTTATTCGGGTACCATGTCTGCTGCGGTAGAAGGAGCTATAGAGAAAATTCCATCGATTGGTTTCTCTTTAGATGATTTTGATTCTGATGCAGATTTTTCACACTGCAAAAAGTTTATTAAACAAATTGCATTACAGGTGTTGGAAAAAGGCTTACCTGAGGCCACTTTACTGAATGTAAATTTTCCTAAAGGCGATCAGATTAAAGGGATTAAAATCTGCAGGCAGGCTAACGCTAAATGGGCCGAAGATTTTGATGAAAGAAAAGATCCTTATAACAGACCTTATTATTGGCTTACAGGAGTATTCGAAAATTATGATAAAGGTGAAGATACAGATGTGTGGGCTTTAAATCATGGCTATGCCAGTGTGGTTCCGGTACAATTTGATTTAACAGCTCATCATGTAATACCTATTCTTAACAGCTGGGACCTTGGTAATGGAGAGCCGGAAATAGAAAGAATATCAGGACCCGACGGTACAAACTTAGGTTAGTATGAGCTTGATTGCAAAGCTTAAAAATTCTGTATGGATTGGCTTGGGAGTTGGCTTTGCCATACCTTGTGTGTTGGTTAGTATAGCCTGGTATTTAATGCATCATGTTAAAGCATTAAAAGAAGCTGATTTACTACTCATTGGATGTGTTGCAGTAAATGCTTTTTTGATGAATTATTTTTTTAAAGTCAATAAAGAACATGTCGCAAGGGGAATATTGGCCGTTACTTTTCTGTGGGCTTTTGCTTTTTTTATTTATAAACTGATGCAGGAGATCAACGTTGCGTCTTAAATTTTTTTAAATGAAGTATTATTTGGTAGCAGGAGAAGCCTCAGGAGATTTACATGGCGCTAATTTGATTAAAGCTTTAAAAGCTACCGATCAAAATGCTGATTTCAGGTTTTTTGGTGGAGATAAAATGCTTGCCGAAGGTGGTACGCTTGTAAAGCACTATGCCGAAATGGCTTTTATGGGATTTACGGAAGTGTTGATAAACCTTCGCACCATATTTAAAAACCTGAAACAATGCAAAGCCGATATACTGAATTATCAACCTGATGTTTTAATCCTGATTGATTTTCCGGGATTTAACCTGAAAATTGCAGAGTTTGCGAAACAGCATGGCATAAAAGTATGCTACTACATCTCGCCTAAAGTGTGGGCATGGAATCAAAAACGGGTTTTAAAAATTAAAAGGATCGTAGATAAGATGTTTTGTATTTTACCTTTTGAGGTAGATTTTTACAAAACATGGGGTATGGAAGTTGATTATGTAGGCAATCCTTTATTAGATGAAATCAGCAGGTTTAAACCAGATCAAACTTTCATAGAACGCAATAAACTTACCAATAAACCTATTATTGCTTTATTACCGGGCAGCCGCAAACAGGAAATAGAACGCCTGTTATTGCCTATGCTTTCGGTTATGCCCCAATTTGAAAATTATCAGTTTGTTATAGCTGCGGCACCTACTTTTAGCAAAGAATATTACCAGACGTTTATTAAAGATGAACAGGTGAGCCTTGTCTTTGCAGATACTTATAATCTTTTAAATGTTGCTCATGCCGCTATAGTGGCTTCGGGTACAGCAACTTTAGAAACAGCTCTTTTCAAAGTTCCGCAGGTAGTGGTTTACAAAGGAGGATCAATTTCTATAGCCATTGCCAGACTCTTGGTTAAGATTAAATTCATATCACTTGTAAATTTAATTATGGATAGGAAAGTGGTAACCGAACTTATACAAGAGAAATGTAATACTGCAAATATCACCAGCGAACTGAAAGATATTGTTGAAGGTGAAGGCAGAATTACTATGTTGAACAACTATAATGAGTTGTTACTGAAAATGGGAAGTGCAGGAGCATCAGAAAAAACAGCTGAACTGATACGTCTTTTTTTAATAGAAAATAAAAAGATTTAGATTGAGATTTTTGAATTGTAACAAATTTGTTTAAATTACGGCATATTTAGTTATAGCCTGTTTCCGACAGTAATTTGAATAAACAGGCAGGCTGAAAATAAGGTTTGGTTTAAATCAAAATACCCAGTACTGGGTATTGGTAAATATTTAACATGGACTTATTTTTGGCAAAAACAAATAAAGTTTGTTTAGCTATTAAATAAGTTGTGTGTGGGAGAGCTGGATGGCTTTCCCTTTTTTATTTCTTCACTTTAAAGGAAAAATGCTTCTGCGAAAAATAACTGAAAATGGCTAATAATATGGTGATAATAGCTTTTGATACAGAAGGATAAAAACCAAAACCCTCAACTAATATCTTTAATAAAGCATAATTGAGTAATATATTGGTAATCACAACGGTTCCATATCTAAACAGCTGTATTCTCCCTTTTAAATTAGATTGTGTAAATACAAGGTATTTATTTAGCACAAAACCCAGACAAAAAGTAAAAACAGACTCTAATGCCAAGGCAGCAACAGGAGCTGTAATCAAGTATTCTGCAATTCGTATATCTGTTTGATGAAGGATGTAATTATAAATAATAAAATAGGCTACAATACCACTAACTGCTGTAAAACCTCCGCTGGCAATATATCTGAACGTGTGTAAGCTGAACCAGTTCTTAAAAGGCGGATAAAAGAAATCAATACACTTTAAAATAGCTTTTCTCATTTATTTGGCAGTAAGTTTATTGGCAATCATACGGTTATTGTATTGTTGTATAAAAGCTTTGAGGTACTTCTCCATATTTAAAACCGTATCAGGTTCTGAGTTTAGCAGGTTATTTTTTAACAAACGGTCTTGCTTAAGGTTATATAGAGATTGAGATTGTTTACCATCATTAATTAACAGGTAATCGCCTTTATAGAAGTTAAAATTGCCATCATTATTGTTTACCACAAAGTTGTTCTGTGTTTTATCTATCGCATCAAAACCGAAAGCAAAGTACGGCTTATCATAATTCATGTAATTTAATACAGTAGGCATAATGTCAATCTGCTGTATCAGTTTATCTGTTCTGCCTTTTAAATCGCCGCCCGGGTAATAAAAAAGAATAGGAATAGAAAAATAACCCGGTATGGTTTGATATTCGGGTAAATAAGATACGGTAGCATGATCTGCGCAAAGCACAAAAAGCGTATTGTTAAACCAAGGCATTTTTTTTGCAGTTTCAAAGAATTTTCGCAATGCCATGTCGGTATAACCCAAAGGCTCCTGCACCGGTAATGGACCCTTCTTAAATTTTCCCTGATATTTTTCGGGAACTTTAAAAGGATGATGAGAAGAAACCGAAAAAAAAGCAGTAAAAAAAGGAGGCTTAAAAGTATTCATGGTCTTAGCCATATACTGCATAAAAGGTTCGTCCCAAATACCCCAGATACCGTCAAAATCTTTATCGTTATTGTATTCGGTTTTACCGTAATAATGTTTGATGCCCGCTAAATTAACATAGGCCGAAAATCCCATAGAGCCATTTGGTGCGCCATGGAAAAAGGCAGTCTCATAACCCTCATCTCCTAAAAGTTTGGCAATACTGGTGGTATTGTTGTTTGAATAACTAGACAGTACAAAAGGCTCTCTTATAGAAGGGATGCCTGTAATAACAGAAGGCAATGCATCAATAGATTTACGGCCATTGGCATAAGTTCTTGAAGAGGTAAAACTCTGCTCTGCCAGGCTATCTATGAAGGGCGTATAACCTTTATATGTACCATTGAGCAAATCTTTATTCAATGCTCCAATATGCTCTTTGCCCAGACTTTCTATAATTAAAAAAACAACATTCAGTTTTTTAAACTCACCTTTATGTTGTGGCTGATGTACAGGATTATAGAGTGAATCCAATTCGCTTTCGCTGAAATAATGTACAGGTTTTAAATTGGCGGCTTTTAAAGTTTTTAAGATACTAAAAGGGGTATTAAGCACCAGGCTCATATCTGCAGGTACTTTTACAAAATCGCCGGCATTACTTAATGTAATGGGTCTTGTACTATGTCTCCAACCGCCTCTAACGCCTATAACAAATAATCCGGCAATCAATACCAAAGCAAAGGTCTGCCAAAGGAATGTTTTTAAGCGATAACTGTAGCATTTTTTAACTTTTACAAGATCATATAGTTTGATAAAACCGTAAATGAATAAAATAAGAATAATAAGAAGGTACCAGTAATCCAGTAAAAAATCGAACAAAAGTTTGGCCTTGTTTTGTTCATTACTGAATTGAGAGAAAACACTTGCTGTTGTACGCTTTAAAGTGAATTTGTAATAGGCGAAATCAGAGAAATTGGCGATAAAACCTATAGTGTTTGTAAGGATAAACAACCATTTACAAAAAATCTGGTAACCTTGTCGGTATTTTATTTTAAAAGGCAGTGCCTGTAAAACAATGAATAAGGAATTGATATAAAGAACAGCAACAATATCAAACTTAAGCCCCCCCAAAAAAATAAAACCTAATTCTTTTGCAGACAGATGCTTAAATAAGGAATAATTGCTTAAATAAAAACCCAATCGACACAGGGTATAGCATAATAACACTAAAAAAATCCTGTAGATTAAAGCAGGATAGAGGTTAGCAGTTCTTTCTTGTAAACGGGACATTTAATTTTAATAGGGCGCAAATTTAATTAAACCCAGCTTTAAATGAAACAAAAGGCGGCCATACTTTATGGCGCAATAATGGTAAATAAATAGGCCACAAAAATGGTTAACAAAACAATGCCCTGTAAAATGTTGGTTTTACCACTGCCAAATGAAATAATGATACTCAGTTGGGCCAGTAATAATAACACCATAGATTTCATATCGATACCCAAAGTAATGGTCATTCCGGTAATAAGAGCAACAATAGCAACCGCTGGAATGGTCAAACCGATGCTGGCCAGCGCAGAACCTAAAGCTAAATTTAAAGAGGTTTGCAAGCGGTTTTTTTTAGCAGCACGGTAAGCCGCTAAACCTTCAGGTAATAATACAACCGTTGCGATAATTACACCCACCAATGATTTTGGGGCACCTATATTCACGACTGCATTTTCAATATCGGGTGCTAAAGCCTTAGCTAAAAGCACTACTATACCCAAACATACCAATAATAATAAACCACTTAGTAAAGCCACTTTTGTTGTGGGTGGCGTAGCATGGTGATCTTCATTACCATCATCGTCTGGAGGAAGAAAAAAATCACGGTGTCTTACGGCCTGTACCATTACAAATGCACCATATAAAATAAGTGATATCACAGCTACGAAAACTAATTGAGCATTATTATAATAAGGGCCAGGGATACTTGTGGTATAATTGGGTAAAATTAAAGTTAGGGTCAGAATAGCCATTAAGGTTACCAAAGCTGCTTTTACACCGCTTGATGTAAATAATTGTTCACGGTATTTAACGCCACCCACTAAAAGACAAATCCCAATCATGCCTGTTAAAATGATCATTACTGCTGCAAAAACTGTATCTCGAGCCAAAGCTGCAGTTTCCGGACCACCTGTAAGCATTAATGAAACAATTAAAGATACTTCGATAACAGTTACCGCCAGCGCCAGTAAAAGCGTTCCAAAAGGTTCGCCAACACGATGCGCAACCACCTCTGCATGATGTACCGCTGCTAAAACACTACCAATAAGCAGTAAGGTTTTTAAAGCTATGGCAAAACCACCGGCTTCGGCCAGAGGAAGCATATATGTAATCCATGCTAATACAGGAAGGATAATCGTCCAGAGGGGAAGAGGGAGTTTTTTTAGCATAAAAATGTTTTAACTCTTAAAAATAGAAAAACCAATTTTTAAATTTAGCAATTCATTTACCATAAATGTAAATATTTAATTACCCGATTTGTTACTAACATATTTTTACCCAGCTTTGATTTTATGAAATCATTTTCTTTCGCAGCTTTATTACTTGTATGTTTTGGATACCCTGTTTTTGCCCAAAATGATACTACTGCTTATCATGATATTTTTAAAAAAGTGCAAAAACAATATGCACCAGATAAAAGAGATATTTATTTTAATATTCAGTTTAAGAGAGATTCTGTTATTGCCGAAAGCAGTTCTGCTGAAGCTTTAGAAGTTTTTAAACAACAGATAGCTGCTTTAAATCAGACGAAATTAAGAACAGAGTTGTTACCAGGAACTCAGTTAGGTGGGAAGATATACGGTGTAACTACAATTTCTGTTGCCAATCATCGCAGTCAGCCTGTGCATGGTGCAGAGCTGATGACCCAGACTCTATTGGGTACCCCTCTACAAGTTCTAAAAAAACAGGGTGGATTTTATCTGGTAAAATCGCCAGATGGTTATTTAGCCTGGACCGATGGAGGTGGTGTGGCCAGTATGACTGCTACCGAATTTAATGACTGGCAGAAAGCAAAGAAAATTGTTTTTACAGATGATTACGGACATAGTTATGCAGAAAAAGATCTGAAATCAAGAAGAGTATCTGATCTGGTTAAAGGAGATATTTTAAAGCTAGTGGGTACTGAAGGCGCATTTCTCAAAGTGGCTTATCCAGATCATCGTGAAGCCTATATACAGAAAAATCAAGCTACTGATTATATTGAATGGGTAAAACGACCTAATCCAAAAGCTACAGATATTTTACAGGCTGCCGAAACCTTAATAGGTGTGCCGTATTTATGGGGTGGTACTTCTATAAAAGGAGTAGATTGCAGTGGTTTTACCAAAACAGCTTTCTTCCTGAATGGAATTATTATACCAAGAGATGCTTCTCAGCAAGCTTTGGTAGGCAAAGCTGTAGATGTAATGGAAAATGATACCATCAGTGTTAATAAATGTCTGCAAAATTTACAGCCGGGCGATCTGATGTTCTTTTCTGCTTCAAAGCGGAGAGGTATGAATGGAGGAAGAATAACACATACAGCTATTTATATAGGCAAAGGAGAATTTATCCAGTCGGCAGGAATGGTTAAGATCAGCAGTATTTTACCTGACGCACCAAATTACGATGAAGGCCAGACCAGAACTTTAGTGAGTGCCCGCAGAATGCTTACTGAAATAGGTACACCAAAAATTACAAGAATAGATCAACAAGAATGGTATAAATAAAAAAATCCCTGTGTTTCTTACACAGGGATTTTTTTAAATACTTTAATTTATTTTTGACCATACGTCTTGCTGAACTTGTTTCAGCATCTTTTGCAGATGACGTAAGTTAATGGTGATTAACCCAACAAGGTTCTCCAGTTTACTTTACTGTCTATTGTAAAATGTAAGTCTTTTATGGCTATACGCTGTTGCTCCATAGTGTCTCTGTGGCGTATTGTTACGGTATCATCTTCCAAAGTCTGGTGATCAACCGTGATACAGAAAGGCGTTCCTACGGCATCTTGCCTGCGGTAACGTTTACCAATAGCATCTTTCTCTTCATACATACAGTTGAAATCAATTTTCAGCTTATCCATGATTTCACGGGCTTTTTCAGGTAAACCATCTTTCTTGGTAAGCGGGAAAACAGCTACTTTGTAAGGCGCAAGTGCCGGATGTAGCTTCAATACGGTTCTGCTATCTTGTTTTTCTTCTGTACTCAGGTCTTCTTCAACTAAAGCATTGATCATGGTTAATAAGAACATTCTGTCTAAACCAATAGAAGTTTCAATTACATAAGGAACATAATTGCCATAAGGTTTGCCGTTCTCATCCAATTCGGCATCAAAATACTGCATTTTTTTACCACTATATTCCTGATGTTGAGTTAAGTCAAAATCTGTTCTGCTGTGAATACCTTCAACCTCTTTAAATCCAAATGGGAATTCGAACTCGATATCGGTAGCCGCATTGGCATAATGCGCTAATTTGGTATGATCATGATAACGGTATTTTTCAGATGCTGTACCTAAGGCTCGGTGCCATTTTAAACGAGCTTCTTTCCAGTATTCAAACCATTTTTTATCTTCTCCAGGGCGAACAAAGAACTGCATTTCCATTTGCTCAAATTCGCGCATACGCATAATGAACTGGCGAGCAATAACCTCATTTCTGAAAGCTTTACCAATTTGCGCAATACCAAAAGGAATTTTCATGCGACCGGTTTTCTGTACGTTCAGGAAATTTACAAAAATACCCTGTGCCGTTTCAGGACGCAGATAGACTATATCACTGCCCTCTGCCATAGCCCCAAACTGGGTGTTAAACATCAGATTGAACTGGCGTACATCTGTCCAGTTACGTGTGCCGCTAATAGGGCATACGATCTCATTTTCCTCAATCAATACTTTTAAACGAGGCAGGTCTTCAGCTTTTAAGGCATCATCCATGTCTGCCTGTAATTTGGCAGCTTTATCTGTTTTGCCATCTTTTTCGTATTTGGCAATCTTATCTTCTAATAATTGATCGGCACGGTAGCGTTTTTTCGAATCCTTGTTGTCAATCATCGGATCGTTAAAACCATCTACGTGTCCGCTGGCTTTCCACACTTTAGGGTGCATAAAAATTGCAGCATCAATACCCACAATATTTTCATGCATTTGCACCATGGCTTTCCACCAATAGGTTTTAATGTTGTTTTTAAGTTCAGCCCCAAGCTGACCATAATCATATACTGCACTTAACCCGTCATATATTTCGCTACTTGGAAAAACAAAACCGTATTCCTTAGCGTGTGAGATTACATTTTTAAATTGTTCGTCGTTATTTTTCTGCGCCATAATGCCACAAAGATAGTAAATAAGCTGATACTAAATATTTAGCCTGATCAGCAATAATGATTTGAATTTGATCAATAAAATTTAAAGAGATATGCTGCTTAAAATGAAGATTAAATCACCCATTTTTCGCAACCTGCAAGAAAATCTTCTTTGGCATCGGCTCCAATTCCAATGGTATCGGGTACATCTAAAATATAACCATCATAAGATAAACCACCTGTAGTTGGATCAACCAAATGACCAAGCAAACAAGTATCTAAATCGAAGAATACGACATTGGGACTGGCTAAAGCAAAGTGTAGGTTGGCTGTTAAAGCAATTTTGCTTTCCATCATGCTACCGATCATACATTTTACACCGCGTTGCAGGGCTTCTTCATGTATTTTTTGTGCTTCGAGAATACCTCCAGATTTGGCAAACTTGATGTTGATGTATTCGCACGATTTTGAATTCAATAGTTTTCTGGCATCATGATGGTTGTAGCAGCTTTCATCAGCCATAATTTTTATGGGCGAGTTCAAAGCCAACTCAGGTAATCTATCGTCAAACCAAGTACGCATAGGTTGCTCACAAAATTCAATATCCTGATCAGCTAATTCGCCTAGTGCAAAAACCGCATCATCAAAGCTCCACCCCTGATTGGCATCTAAGCGTAAAGTAAGCTCATTGCCTACGGCCTTTCTAATTTGTCTTACACGCTCTATATCTTCATGAACTTTCTTGCCTAATTTAATCTTGATAATCCTGCAGCCATTTTCTTTGTATTTGAGTGCTGTATTGGCCATTCCTTCAGGTGTATCTATGCCAATGGTCATATCGGTTTCGATTACCTTTTTATTGCCTCCTAAAAACTGGTACAAAGGTTTTTGAGCATGCTTTGCTGAAATATCAAACAAAGCCATATCAAATGCACTTTTAATGGTAGCATTGTGATCTGCATAAGCCAGTAGATCCTGCATACGTTCTGGTATTTCTAAGGGATTTTTCCCTTTCCAGATCCCTGCGAAGTCTTTGGCCATGGCTAAACAGGTTTCCTGAGTTTCACCTACAATCATTGGAAAGGCAGAACATTCGCCTACACCATAAATTCCGGCATCGGTGTGTACTCTTATAAAAACATTCTGGGCAAATTCCATGGTACCTGTTGCAATTACAAAAGGCTCCATCGGAATACTAAAGCGGTAAATCTCGGTATTCGTAATTTTCATCGTATAAATTGTAATTTGGCAAACCTAAAGGTATTGCGACTTTGTTTATTAATCAAGAAAATAAGTAAAATAACAAAAGTTTTTATCTAAAACATAAAATCCTACCTTTATTGCATGTCAAAACAGGCCAATAACCTTATTCACGCGTCTTCTCCTTATCTATTGCAACATGCTCATAACCCGGTTGAGTGGTATGAATGGGGGCAAGAAGCTTTACAAAAAGCTAAAGATGAAAACAAGCTTATTATTGTAAGTATAGGTTACTCTGCGTGCCATTGGTGCCATGTAATGGAGCGTGAAAGTTTTGAAAATTATGAAGTGGCTGAGGTAATGAACAAGCATTTTGTATGCATAAAAGTGGATAGGGAAGAGCGACCCGATATAGACCAGGTTTATATGTTAGCTGTTCAGCTTATGAATGGTAATGGGGGATGGCCTTTAAATGCCATTTGTCTGCCCGATCAGAAACCTGTTTACGGAGGTACTTATTTTAGAAAGAACGACTGGATAAATATTTTACTAAACCTGGCTCAAATGTGGGAAGAACAGCCGGGAAAAGCAATGTCGTACGCTGAAAAGCTAATAGAAGGCGTGCAGCAGGCAGAAAAAATTATTCCAGTTAAAGAAGATATCACTTTTGAACTTGCTCAAATAGAAGAAATTGTAGCCCCTTGGCAGCGTAGTTTTGATGTAACAGACGGAGGTTATAACAGAGCCCCTAAATTTCCTTTACCCAACAACTGGGCTTTCTTATTGCGTTATAGTTTCTTAGCAGAGAACCAATCTGTATTTAATGCTACCCTGCATACTTTAGAAAAAATGATGATGGGTGGTATTTACGACCATCTTGCAGGTGGTTTTGCCCGATACTCTGTTGACGATAAGTGGCATGTGCCTCATTTCGAAAAAATGTTGTACGATAATGCCCAATTATTAAGTCTTTATACAGAAGCTTATCAATGTGTTAAACATAAACCTTTTAGGCAGATTGCTATTGAAACCATAGACTGGTTGTTTAATGAAATGATGGATGAGAGTGGCTTGTTCTACTCGGCACTGGATGCAGACAGCGAAGGCATAGAAGGAAAATTTTATGTGTGGGATAAAAAAGAATTTGATCAAGTAGTGGGCGAAGATGCTGAACTCATGTCAGCTTATTTTAATGTAACGGAGCAGGGGAACTGGGAAGAAGAAGAAACCAATATACTACGTAGGATGATCGCTGACGAAGCTATAATGGCGCAATTTGGTATAGATGAAGAAACCCTGAATGATAAAGTAGGGCTGGCAAAAGCAAAACTACTGAGTGTTCGTAACAAAAGAGTAAGACCGGGATTAGATGATAAATGTCTTACAGCTTGGAATGCAATGACGATAAAAGCCCTGACCGATGCTGCATACGTGTTCAATTACCCGGTATATTATGGTTGGGCTAAATGCGCAATGGAATTTATTTTGGAGAGTTTGGTTACCGACAAAGGTGGATTATACAGAAATTATAAACAAGGGAAAGTAAGTATCAACGGATTTTTAGATGATTACGCTTTTACCATAGAAGCATTGATTGCGCTGTATGAATATGACTTCAACGAAAAATGGTTACAAAAAGCATTGATGTTTACCGCTTATGTGACGGAGCATTTTTCAGATGATGAAACCGAAATGTTCTTTTATACTGATAAAATGGAAGAAGCACTGATTGCACGTAAACATGAGGTTATGGATAATGTAATACCGGCATCTAATTCTGTTATGGCACAAAATCTCCAAAAACTGGCCTTGTATTTTGACCAAACTGAATATGCGGAAAAAGCTGTGGCCATGGTTAAATCTGTACTGCCACGTATAAAAAATTATGGTTCGGGCTATTCAAACTGGTGCATACAGCTTTTAAATGAAATATATGGTATTAATGAAATAGCTATTGCAGGTAAAGATATTGAGGGGGTAAGAGCTGAATTTTCAGAGGTTTATATTCCTAACAAAATTATGATGGGAGGAACAAATTCTACACTTCCTTTGTTAAAAGATAAGCAAAGCGACGAAACAAAAATCTATATTTGCCGAAATAAGACCTGTCAGCTTCCTGTAGAAACAGTAGAAGAGGCGGTTAATTATATCAATTAAATCAAAAAGAATGAATATTAGTTCAAACAGCGTTGTGGCTTTAACTTATGAGCTGCATACTACCACCCCTGAGGGGAACCAGGTCTTTGTAGAAAAAGCAAACGATGAAAACCCGTTAGTGTTTTTATATGGAGTAGGCATGATGCTGCCTAAATTTGAAGAGCATTTAACAGGCCTTAAAGCAGGTGATGAATATAGTTTTGAATTATCGCCATCAGAAGGTTACGGAGAAATAGATCCAGCTGCACATGTTGATCTGCCCATTACAATGTTTAAAGAAGCAGGAGGTGAGCTGCCAAATGTTGGTGATGTTATTCCTTTGCAAGATAATCAAGGGAACCAATTCCGTGCAGGTGTAACCGGAGTTCACGAAGAATTTATTTCTGTAGATTTAAATCACCCTATGGCAGGTAAAAACCTGATTTTCTCTGGTAAAATTCTAAATGTAAGACAAGCAACAGAAGATGAATTAAGTCACGGTCATGCACACGGTATAGACGGTCATTCTGGACATTAATTCAATTTACTTATAAATAAAAAAAAGCATCACTTTTTAGGGATGCTTTTTTTATGATATGGACTTTAATCTAAAGTACTTTACCACTCACTAAACTTACCGGAGGCTGATCCATGGCATTGGCTGTGCTTAGTTTTAATATACCTTTAACCTTAATCGTTTGGTAGGTAAACTTTACCGGTTCAACTAAATCTACCTGTACCATAATAGGTACGCCGTTCTTACCGCAATAAAAACATTGGTTTATCGGTAGGGTAGAAAGCATAAATTTAGTTTGTTTCATGCCGTCTTTTATAGGAACAATATAACCTTCAAGTTCGAAAGGTTTGTTCGCATATTTTTTTATTTCATTGTTAAATATGGCATACATTTCTGTTTCTTTAACGGTTTTAAAATCAACCGAACCAATAACATCCCAGTTTGTAGACATAATCTGGTCACTTGGGTCGTGCTGTGCCTTTGCCTGTATGCCAAGGCCGATAAAGGCTAAAAATAAAAAAGCGAGTTTTTTCATGATATTAGTTTTTTGCTAAAATTTTTGAAATGTTAGAACGATAAGCCTGTATGGCTGGGATAATGGCAGCGAATATACCAATGGCTAATCCAATTAACAAAAGATAAACCTCTTGTGGTAAAAAGATCAGTCCGGTTAAGCGAGCCTGACTACTTTCCTGATAAGCACCTATAACCTGTAAAATTCCATGTCCAACTGCCAGTCCAATCAGAGAACCTATAACAGTTAAGATCAATCCCTCTAAAATAATAATGATAAATAATTTTAATCTTGATGCGCCTAAAGTACGCATTACAGCCAAATCATAAGTGCGTTCTTTTAAAGAATTGTATAAGTTCACAAATACACTTATACCGGCAACCAACATGATCAATACGGCAAACCATTGCAAAGTATCAACGCCTACGCCTATTAAAGAAAATAAACGTGTGCTTTCCATAGCCGGGCTGGCAGATTGTAAACTGGTCATCTGGTTTACCATACGTGGAAACATGGCTACCGACATAGGTGAACGGTACTGGATAAGTAAAGAAGTAATTTCTTTACCTTCTGTTTCCTGCTCATTTTTAAAATCAGTATGATTATGTCCTTCATGAGCATGTGCTTCTCCATCATCATGCATATGCCAGATGCTGGCTACATTGGTTAAGATCAGGTGATCGGTTACATTTCTTTGAGGAGCCAGAATGCCTACTACTTTATAAGCATGTTCTTTATGCTGATCACTCATTTCTGTAAGTCCGTGACCTCCGTAAAAAGTATCGCCAACTTTAAGGTTTTGCTCTTTAGCTACTGTAGCACCAATGGTAGCATCCATATCCTGTTGCCAGAATTTACCTTCTTTAATTTTGAGTTTGTAAAGACCTATATAGTTTGTATCAGTTCCTACAATACGAATACCATTATAATTATCGCCCAAAGCAAGAGGCACAGCCCGTTTTACAAATGGATTTCTGGCCAGTTCATTTGCTTCTTTCAAAGGAATATTTCCGGTAGGAAAATCAATATAATAGATACTGCTGAGAATAAGTTGTAAAGGACTGCCTTTAGCTCCTACAACTAGATCTATATCTTTTGAGTTGTTTTCTAATTTTTGCTCTATTTGATTAGATGCCAGCAGAAGTACGGTTAAAATACAGGTTCCGAACGTGATTAAAAGAATATTCAGCGTAGCATTTAAGGGTTTAGACCATAAATTTTTCCAGCTTAATTTAAAAGGGTTCATGATAAACTGTAAGTATTGGTAAATGCTTCTTTAATTCTTTGATCATGCGTGGCGATAACCAAAGTTGTATGATTCAATTGAGATTGTTCTAAGAGTAGATTAAGTACAGCCTGTGCATTTTTATCATCTAAACTTGAAGTCGGTTCATCGGCTATGAGCAAGGTAGGCTTGTTTAATACGGCACGGGCAATAGAAGCGCGTTGCAACTGCCCTTGACTTAACTGATCGGGTTTGTTATTTTTTTTAGATAGGATATTTAATGAATACAGCACTTCATCTATACGATTGGTGTTTACCTCTAAACCGGCTAAGCTCTGTGTAAGCTGAAGATTTTCTGTAATGCTAAGGCTTTTTAAGAGATGAGGTCTTTGAAAAACAATGCCTACATGCTGACCTCTAAATCGGTCTAAGGCTTTAGGCGAGAGCTGGTAAATTTCAGTACTATTGATTTTGACACTGCCTTGTGTTGGCTTTAAAATGCCTGTTAGGATATGTAAGAGTGTGGTTTTTCCACTGCCCGATTCACCTAAAAGCAACCACTGCTGGTTATTTTCGATTTGCCAGTCTTTAAAAACAATCTCCTGATTGTTGTTGTATTGATGCTTTATATCTTTTATTTCGATCATTTTTTTAGCCTTGTCACAAAAATAATTTATTGCGTTAAAGTAAAAAATGTAAGGCGTGTAAAGTATTTGCTACTTCTGTGCTTAAATACTGCGATAAAATAAGGTTTAATGAAAAAAGGCTGTCTAAAGAATTTAGACAGCCTTTTTATTATTTATACATTTCAGCCCTTTGTTTGGCAATCTCTTCACTGCTGATGTAGTCATCGTAAGTCATCAGTTTATCGATTACTCCGTTTGGCGTAATTTCGATTATTCTATTGGCAACAGATTCTGTTAGGGCATGATCTCGTGAGGTAAATAAGATGGTGCCTTTAAAATCTTTCATGCCATTGTTTAATGCTGTAATAGATTCTAGATCTAAATGGTTGGTAGGTTCATCAAACATTAAGAAATTAGCTTGTTGCAGCATCATTTTAGAGAACATACAACGCATTTTTTCTCCTCCTGAAAGTACTTTCACGTTTTTAAGTACTTCTTCTCCACTAAATAACATACGGCCTAAAAAGCTACGCACAAATTGCTCGTCGGCTTCAGTACCTGAATATTCTCTTAACCAATCTATTAGATTTTCGTCTTTACCTTCAAAAAACTTAGCGTTATCATTTGGAATATCAGCCGAACTGATGGTTACACCAAATTTAAATTCGCCACTGTAATCTTTGTCATTACCGTTTAAGATTTCATAGAATGCAGTAGTGGCTAAGCTGTTTTGAGAAATAACGGCAATCTTATCGCCTTTGTTAACCATAAAAGTAATGTTTTTGAACAAAGTTTCGCCATTTACTACTTTGGTTAAGTTCTCAGCCTGTAAAATCTGGTCGCCCGCTTCTCTGGCGCCATTGTTAAACATAATGGCAGGATATTTACGGTTAGAAGCTTTAATTTCGCTGATATCTATTTTCTCTAAAGCTTTTTTACGTGAAGTTGCCTGTTTTGATTTACTGGCATTAGCGCTAAATCTGCGGATAAACTCCTGTAATTCTTTTACTTTATCTTCAAGTTTCTTATTCTGGTCGGCACGTTGTTTTAATGCCAATTGGCTACTTTCATACCAGAAAGTGTAGTTACCGGTATAAATGCTCATTTTACCAAAATCAATATCAACAATATGCGTACATACCGCATCTAAAAAGTGACGGTCGTGACTCACTACCAAAACAATGCTTTGGTAATCCGCTAAAAAGTTTTCTAACCAGGCAATGGTATCAATATCTAAGTCGTTGGTAGGCTCATCCAGAATTAATATATCTGGGTTACCAAATAAAGCTTGTGCCAATAACACACGTACTTTTTGGTTACCGTCCAATTCTTTTACGGTTTTATAATGAAATTCTTCTTTAATACCTAGATTGCTTAATAGGGTAGCAGCGTTGCTTTCCATGTTCCAGCCATCCATTTCTGCAAAAAGATTTTCCAGTTCTCCGGCACGTTCACCATCTTTTTCCGTAAAATCCTCTTTCATGTAAATGGCATCTTTTTCCTTCATGATATCATAAAGCTGTTTATGCCCCATCATTACGGTTTCAATTACGGTAAATTCATCAAATTCGTAGTGGTTTTGTTTTAAAACAGCCATACGCTCACCAGGTGTAATGGCTACTGAGCCACCTGTCTGGGCAACATCGCCACTTAAAATTTTTAGGAAAGTAGATTTACCTGCACCGTTTGCACCAATAATACCATAGCAATTGCCATGTGTAAATTTAAGGTTAACTTCCTCAAAAAGAGTGCGTTTTCCGTAACGCAAAGATAAATTTGAAACTGAAATCATGCTTGAAAAAATAAAGTGCAAAGGTACGGAAAAAGGTTGAGGGATAAAAGCCTTAAAGAAAACCACTTATAATTATATGCCAAATCATTTGTATTTTTGCAGCAATGGCAACACTGGTAGATAGCGGAATTAAAGGATATAAGAATTACGGCAATTACTTACGCGAGAAATATAAAGGGCAGCGCGTGTTTAAAGTGATTGTTGACGGAGGTTTTACATGCCCTAACCGGGATGGTAGTAAAGGGTATGGTGGATGTACCTATTGTAATGTAGATAGTTTTACACCCGAGCCGTCGAGAAAACTGCCAACCATAAAAGAACAACTGGAAGAAGGCATTAGACGGGCAAAAACTTCGTACCGTGCAGATAAATTTATTGTTTATTTCCAGCCCAACACCAATACTTATGCACCTGCACATTATTTAAAAATGATGTACGATGAGGCCTTGTCTGTAAATAAAGAAGATGTGGTAGGTTTTGCCGTTGGTACCCGTCCAGATTGCCTTGATGCCGAAAAGGTAGCATTGTTAGAAAGTTATGCAGATAAGTATGATGTGGATCTGGAAATGGGGATGGAGTCGATCTACAATGAAACACTTGAAAAGATAAACAGAGGCTGTAGCCACGAAGAATTTGTAACTGCGGTTGAACTGCTAAAAGACAGTAAACTGGATTTGTGTGTCCATACCATCTTCGGATTTCCGTGGGAGACCCGCGAAATGATGAAAGGTTATATCCATGAAATCAATCGTTTCCCTCAAATTAAATTTGTGAAATTTCATCACTTGCATATTGTAGAGGGTTCTATTATGGGTGTTAAATATAAAAGAGAGCCTTTTAAATTGTTTACGCTCGAAGAATATACGGATCTGTTGTGTGAGCTTATTCCTTTACTGCGCCCGGATATTGTGATACAGCGTTTATTTGGTATTTCTGATTGGGATTTGTTAATTGCACCAAATTGGGGTCTAAACAAATCGGCTATACAAACCTACATAGATAAAGAAATTGAGCGCAGAGGTGTAGTACAAGGCTCTGCTTATACAAGTAAGACTTAAAAGATTATTTCTAAAGTTTAGTGAACCATTTTGTCGGCGCAGGTAGAGCTGGCAAAAGCTTCTGGTTTTGCTTTAAAAATAAAACCCATGCTTAAAATATATCCCATTGCATCATTCAAGGCTTTGTTTGATTTAAACATAGGGTTTGTATTGATGTCTGCATGCACCTCAAGAGCTACATCATAAATGTCTAACAGATCGCAGATAGAATAAGCTGTTTCTATTGATTTTTGTACTTCTAGAAGCATACGCTCTTTAATGCCCATGTTGGTGGTTGCCTTGTCCTGGCTAATATACATAAAACCGCCATGGTGCTCTCTCAGTAACACGATCACGGTTGCAAAATCAATGTGATTACTTTTAACCTGCGAATCTGTACCTATGCAAACTTTCAATTTGTAGCCGTTTTGGGTTTCACGAATAATGGCCTGTTCTACTTCTTCTAAAATGCTTGAATGGATAAGTTCTCCACTAAATTTTTTCCAAGTCATAATCATATAAGTTTAAAATTGATGATATCTTATACCTGCATATCATAAAAATAAGGGGTTGTTGTTAAACATATATTAATTTAATGCGGTTTATTTTTTAACAATATCTTGTTTTTCAACAAGATATGTCTGTGAAGTTCTTGCTGTTCCTGCCTTCAACGATTTGAAACGTAAGATGCAAGCTTATGCTAGTAAAGCATTACCTTTGCTGATGTAATATGAATTTGCCTCAGATTTTATCCAAATTAAAAATAGAGCAATTAAACACCATGCAGTTAAAAGTAATGGAGGTGTTTGATAAAGGTAATGATGTGTGTTTACTTTCGCCCACAGGTAGTGGCAAAACATTAGCATTTTTACTACCTCTTATTAAGCAATTGCAGCATGGAATTTCAGGCGTACAGGCATTGATCTTGGTACCTACCCGTGAGCTTGCATTACAGATAGAAACAGTGTTTAAGCAAATTACTACAGATTTTAAGATCAACAGTTGCTATGGAGGGCATGCTTATAAAACAGAACGAAATAATCTTTCTCATGCACCGGCAGTAATTGTGGGTACTCCCGGACGAATAGCGGATCATTTGAGCAGCGGTAATTTTAAAGCATTTAATATACGCTTGTTGGTGCTTGATGAGTTTGATAAATCTTTGGAATACGGTTTTGCAGACGACATGTCATATATCTTGTTAAGATTGCCAGAAAACAAGCAAAGCTTATTAACCTCTGCAACTGGAATTGATCACATCCCCGATTTTGTTAAACTTTCAGAGCCAAAAGAATTAAATTTTTTAGGTGATAAGAATTCAAATTCTAGATTAGACCAGAAAGTTATTTTTCATCATGAGATTGATAAAGATGAAAAGTTGTTTAAACTGCTATGCAAGATTGGCAACCAGACCACTATTATATTTTGCAATTACAGAGATGAAGTAAATAAGGTAAGCGATTATCTGATTGATAAAAATCTGGTGCATGATATTTTTCATGGCGGAATGGAACAGTATGAAAGAGAAAGAGCTCTGCTTAAAGTACGAAATGGGAGCAATCAGGTTTTGATCACTACAGACCTTGCGGCAAGAGGTATAGATATACCCGAAATTAAGCATGTAATTCATTATCAGATGCCCAAAACAGAAGAAGCCTTTATACACCGTAACGGAAGAACGGCACGTATGCAGGCTGATGGTAATGCTTATCTTTTTTTAGATACTAATGAGCAGGTTGATTATCTGAAACCTGATATAAAACAGGAAAATCTGGATGGACACTATGGGATGCCGCAAGATCCTTACTGGAAAACACTCTATATTAATGCCGGTAAAAAAAATAAAGTAAACAAAATAGACATTGTTGGTTTATTGATAAACAAGGCCAGCCTTAATAAAGATGATATTGGTTTGATTGAAGTTAAAGATTATGATGCCTATGTTGCTGTAAAAAGAGATAAGGTTGGCGAAGTTTTGCGATCTGTAGCTGATGAAAAAATCAAGCAAAAAAAGATCAGAATTGAATCGGCTATTTAAATTAAGATCATATATATATTATCTAATGTAAGATGAGTAATAACGAGATTATGAAAAAGTTGAGAGTAGCACTCTCCTTAACTTCAGAACAAATTATTGAAATATGTAATCTGGTAAACTTTAAAGTTACCAAAAGTGAGTTGGGCGATATTTTCAGAAAAGAAGATCACCCTAACTTTAAAAAATGTGGAGATCAGATTTTACGTAACTTTTTAAATGGTTTGGTAATTTATAAACGCGGGGTTAAAGAGGAAAAACAAGTTTAATTGTGGTTTTCCTGATGCGTAAGACGGTCAATCTTACTTAAGAAATTATCCAGTTTAAAGGGTTTAGGTAAAAAATCATCAGGAGCTGTTTCGGTAGAAGCTAAAATTTCCTGCTCATTATATAAAGCAGACATCAGGAGTATAGGTATATGTTTATACACTGAGCTGGATTTAAGCTGGTGTGTAAGAGAACGACCGTCAATTTTACCTAAAACTACATCCAATAAGATCAGGTCAGGTTCAAAGTCGCTTATAGCTTCAAAAATACGTTCGGCATTGTCAAGGGGTTCAACATCGTATCCTCCAATCTCAAGCACTAACTGTATCGTTTCTAAAACATCTTCATCGTCGTCAACAACAAGTATTTTTTTCATACGGCAGCAAATATATAGTTTGTTTCATGGTATTAATAACAACGTAAAAAAAAATCAGTTTAATTTATTTTTTTAAAATTTGAAAATACGCTTTCTGAGAAACAAAATCTTTTTGCTGAAACTATAATTCCTAGAAATGTGGATGTAACTATAAGATATTCAATAATTTTTTTCTGTCTAATTTAATTTTTGATTTCTTTTTTATATATTTGCAGCCCCAAGAAAAATAAAAAAAACGAGAGGAGGTATTTTCAACGATATGATTATTATTAATATTAAAGACGGTGAATCATTAGATAAAGCGTTAAAACGTTTTAAAAAGAAATTCGAAAAAACAGGAGTTTTAAGAGAACTACGTAGCCGTCAGGCGTTTGAAAAAAAATCTGTAACTCGTCGTACCGAAGTTAAACATGCAATTTATGTACAGGGTATGAATAAAGACGTTAACGCGTAATTATTACAGCATAAAATTTTTAAAAGCCTTTAGATTTTTAAAATCTAAAGGCTTTTTTGTTTTTATTGACTTTGATTAAAAATTTTGTATATTCACTCTTGAACCAAATCTGCGTGAGAGATGATGTATGTAGAAGATTTTTTAAAATATTTGATACATGAGAAAAGATACTCATCTCATACCTCGCAATCTTATCATACAGATCTTATCCAGTTCGCAGACTTCATAACAAATGCTTTTGCTGTTTCTTTGTTAGAAGTAAAAGGGCAGCATATTAGAACTTATATGGCAACTTTAATAGATGAAGGGAACTCTTCATCAACTGTAGCCAGAAAACTCTCAACTCTGCGTTCGTATTATAAATTCTTATTAAGAGAAAATAGGATAGAACACAACCCAGTTCAGCTTTTAAAAGCACCGAAACAATCTGTTAAATTACCTGTTTTTGTAGAAGAAGGCAAAATGGAAATGCTTTTAGATCAAGGGCTGGCTTTTGACGATACTTTTGTAGGGTTTCGTAATAAAGTAGTTATTGAAATACTTTTTGGAACCGGCTTAAGGTTGGCAGAACTGATCTCGCTAAAAGATCAAGATATAGATCATTATAACCATACTGTAAAAATATTAGGTAAGCGAAACAAAGAAAGGATTGTGCCGTTAAATATAAATATATTGAATGCGATAGCAGATTATAATAAAGCTAAAAACATGCAAGAATTTCCGGTTCGTCATGAATGGTTAATCGTAACCAACAAAGGTGCAAAAGCCTACCCGCAGTTAATTTACCGGATTGTAAATGCATGTTTAAGCTTGGTTTCCACACAATCTAAAAAAAGTCCCCATGTTTTAAGACACAGTTTTGCTACCAGCCTGTTAAACAGGGGAGCAGATTTAAATGCAATAAAGGAGTTGCTGGGGCACGCCAATCTGGCTGCAACCCAGGTTTATACCCATAATTCAATAGAGCGATTAAAATCTATATATAAACAAGCCCATCCAAAGGCATAAAAAAGGGAGGAAAAATGAAAATCAGAGTTCAATCAATTCATTTCAATGCTGACAAAAAATTATTAGAGTTTATTCAGAAGAAAGTAGACAAATTAGATTTGTTTTTTGATCAGATTATAGGAGGTGAGGTTTATTTAAAGCTGGAAAACGTAGAAGACGAAGCGAATAAAATTACCGAAATTAAGTTAATAGTGCCCGGGATGACCATGTTTGCAAAGGAACAATGCAAAAGCTTTGAGGAAGCAACAGATTTAGCAATCGAATCGTTAAGAAAACAGATTAACAAACATAAAGATAAAACCAGATCAAAATTAAGTGAACATAAAGCGATATTGAGCCCAGATCAAATAGCTGATTATTAGATAAATGCTGTTTAAATACGGTTAAACAAGGTTGATGGATGAAAATCCATCAACTTTTTTTTAAAATAAATTTTTAACAAAAAAATATTTGTGTACATTTGCAATCCGTTTCCGAAAGGGCTTTGCCTTTAAAAGAAACGAGTTTGTTCTCTGAAGAGAAAAAAAGTGAAAAAAATGTGAGCGAAGTTTGTAATTAACAATTTATTTATATCTTTGCGCCACATAAAATAAAAGCCTCCTTAGCTCAGCTGGTAGAGCAACTGACTTGTAATCAGTAGGTCATTGGTTCGATTCCGATAGGAGGCTCTTTTTATTTCAGGATGTTAGTTTTGGAGTAAAAGGGGGGAGATACCAGAGTGGCCAAATGGGACAGACTGTAACTCTGTTGTCGCAAGACTTCGAAGGTTCGAATCCTTCTCTCCCCACCAATAGATTTAGATTGTAGATTGACGATTTTAGAATAACCGGAACTCTTTTTAATCATAAATCAAAAAGCGGAAGTAGCTCAGTTGGTAGAGCGATAGCCTTCCAAGCTATAGGTCGCGAGTTCGAACCTCGTCTTCCGCTCAAATAAAGATGGGCAGTTGGCACTTGTAGCGGTAAGTTTAACCACGGTTAAATGCTGCTGCTTAGAAGAGAAAAAAGCCGAAGTAGCTCAGCGGTAGAGCACTTCCTTGGTAAGGAAGAGGTCGTGGGTTCAAGTCCCATCTTTGGCTCAATAAAAACAGCTTTGTTAATCTGTAAAGAATGTACAGACTAAACAAGGTTTTTTGTGTTAAGATTGTGTTTTAACAATAATAAATAAAAAATTTAACCTACTAATAGTATACAAAAATGGCAAAAGAGAAATTTGACCGTAGCAAACCGCACTTAAACATCGGTACAATCGGTCACGTTGACCACGGTAAAACAACTACAACTGCAGCTATTACTAAAGTTTTAGCTGATAAAGGTTTATCAGAAGTTCGTTCATTTGACTCAATTGACTCTGCTCCTGAAGAAAAAGAGCGTGGTATCACAATTAACACTTCACACGTAGAATACCAGACTGCTAACCGTCACTATGCGCACGTTGACTGTCCAGGTCACGCGGATTACGTGAAAAACATGGTTACAGGTGCTGCTCAGATGGACGGAGCTATCATTGTAGTTGCTGCAACTGATGGTCCTATGCCACAAACTCGTGAGCACATCCTTTTAGCTCGTCAGGTAGGTGTACCAGCGTTGGTAGTTTTCTTGAACAAAGTTGACATGGTTGATGACCCTGAGTTATTAGAGCTTGTTGAAATGGAAGTTCGTGAATTATTATCATTCTACGAATTCCCTGGAGATGATATCCCTGTAATTAAAGGATCTGCTTTAGGTGCATTAAACGGTGAGCCTAAATGGGTAGATTCAATTATGGAGCTTATGGACGCTGTAGATAACTACATTCCAATCCCTCCACGTTTAACAGACCTTCCATTCTTGATGCCAGTTGAGGACGTATTCTCAATCACTGGTCGTGGTACAGTAGCAACTGGCCGTATCGAGCGTGGTGTGATCAACTCTGGTGATCCAGTAGAGATCTTAGGTATGGGTGCTGAGAACTTAAAATCTACAGTAACAGGTGTTGAAATGTTCCGTAAAATCTTAGATTACGGTGAGGCTGGTGATAACGTAGGTTTATTGTTACGTGGTATTGAAAAAACTGATATCCGTCGTGGTATGGTTATCTGTAAACCAGGTTCAGTAACTCCTCACACTACTTTCAAAGCTGAGGTTTATGTATTATCAAAAGCAGAAGGTGGTCGTCACACTCCATTCTTCAACAAATACCGTCCTCAATTCTATTTCCGTACTACAGACGTAACTGGTGAAATTTCACTAGCTGAAGGTACTGAAATGGTAATGCCAGGTGATAACGTTACAATTACAGTAAAATTGATCAACGCTATCGCGATGGAAAAAGGTCTACGTTTCGCTATCCGTGAAGGTGGTAGAACAGTAGGTGCTGGTCAGGTAACTGAAATCTTAGCTTAATCTTAAGCTATAAACATACAAAAAGAGCTGGTTAAGGCTAGCTCTTTTTTATACACGGGAATAGTTCAATGGTAGAATAGAGGTCTCCAAAACCTTTGATCAGGGTTCGAATCCTTGTTCCCGTGCAAATAATCAAATAAATATGAAAGTAGTTCAGTTTATTAAAGAATCATACGAAGAAATGACCCAAAAGGTTACCTGGCCTACTTGGGGTGAGCTACAAAACTCTGCAGTACTCGTTTTAGTTGCCTCTTTAATTATTGCACTTGTTATCTTTGCAATGGATAAAGGTTCGCACTATGTGTTAGATACTTTTTATAAATCAATTTAAATTTATTTCGGCAAATGAACGATCAGTTAAAATGGTACGTAGTTAGAGCTGTAAGTGGTAAGGAAAAGAAGGTAAAGCAATACATCGATGCTGAGATCAATCGTTTGGGCATTACACATTTGGTTCCGCAGGTTTTAATCCCTATGGAAAAATATTACCAAATGAAAGATGGTAAAAAGATCGCAAAAGAGCGTAACTATTATCCGGGATATGTTTTAATAGAAGCAGCTTTAGATGGAGAATTAGAGCACGTAATTAAAGGTATCAATAGTGTTATCGGTTTCTTAGGCGACAATGCAGGAAACCCAATACCAATGCGTCAAGCAGAAGTTAACCGTATTTTAGGTAAGGTTGATGAAATGAGCCAGCAAAGTGAAACTATGAGCGTTGCTTATTATGTTGGTGAAAACGTAAAAGTAATGGATGGACCTTTCAATGGTTTTAGTGGTATCATTGAAGAGGTGAACGAAGAGAAGAAGAAATTGAAAGTTATGGTTAAGATTTTTGGTAGAAAGACACCACTTGAACTTAACTATATGCAAGTAGAAAAAGAATAAAAATAAAATTTTCAGAAAGTATTGTGGGACTGCAAGATAATTTATATCTTTGCAGTCCTTTTTATTTATAGAAATAAAAAGTCTTAAATGTTACATGCTTCCAAATTTAACATTGAGTATTACAATTAACAAATTAGAAAATGGCAAAAGAAGTCGGTGCACTTGTTAAATTACAAATCAAAGGTGGAGCGGCAAACCCATCACCACCGGTAGGACCTGCATTAGGTGCTAAAGGTGTTAACATTATGGAGTTTTGCAAGCAATTTAATGCTCGTACCCAAGATAAGCCTGGTAAGGTATTGCCGGTTGTGATTACTGTATATACTGACAAGTCTTTCGATTTTATCATCAAAACCCCTCCGGTAGCTATTCAATTAAAAGAAGCTACTAAATTACAGAGTGGTTCTGCTGAGCCTAACCGTAAAAAGGTAGGGTCGGTGACTTGGGATCAAGTTAAGGCGATTGCTGAAGATAAAATGAGCGATTTAAACTCATTTACCGTTGAAGCTGCTATGAGAATGGTAGCTGGAACAGCTCGCAGTATGGGTATCACTGTTAGCGGTGATGCGCCTTGGACTAATTAATTCACAAAAAAACAGTTTACAACAGTGGCTAAGTTAACAAAAAATCAAAAAATAGCACACGCTAAACTAGAAACCGGTAAGTTGTATTCTTTAAAAGAAGCAGCTGATTTGGTGAAAGAAATTACCATGACTAAGTTTGATGCATCAGTTGATATTGATGTAGCTTTAGGTGTTGATCCTCGTAAAGCAAATCAAATGGTTAGAGGTATTGCTACTTTACCTCACGGTACTGGTAAGACTGTTCGTGTTTTGGCTTTGGTAACTCCTGACAAGGAAGAAGAAGCTAAGGCAGCAGGAGCAGATTACGTAGGTTTAGACGAGTATGTGGCTAAAATTGAAGGCGGTTGGACAGATGTTGACATTATAATCACTACTCCTGCATGTATGGCAAAGGTAGGTAAGTTAGGACGTGTTTTAGGACCTCGTAACTTAATGCCAAACCCTAAATCAGGTACGGTAACTAACGAAGTTGGTAAAGCTGTAACTGATGTAAAAGGTGGTAAGATTGATTTTAAAGTTGACAAAACTGGTATCATCCACGCTTCAATCGGAAAAGTATCATTCTCGGCAGAGAAAATATATGAGAATGCTTTGGAGGTTCTTCAAACCATCTCAAAATTAAAACCATCTGCTGCTAAAGGAACTTATTTCAAGAGCATTCACGTTTCTTCGACAATGAGTCCTGGCATTGCAATTGAAACTAAAACAGTAGTGGGGATCTAATTATGAACAGAGAAGAAAAACAAGAAGTAGTTTTAACACTTCAAGAGAAAATTAAGGAGTATGGCAATTTCTATATTGCTGATACTGCTAACTTATCTGTTGAGAATGTAAATAATATCCGCCGCAAATGTTTCGAAAGCGGGATCGAGATGAAGGTTGCTAAAAATACTTTGATCAAATTAGCGATCGAAGGATTGGATGGCAATACAGAAGAGATCTTCCCTGCTTTAAAAGGGCAATCAGCATTATTGTTTTCAAAAGTAGGTAACGGACCAGCTAAGCTGATCAAAGCCTTGAGAAAAACATCTGATAAACCTCTTTTAAAAGCAGCTTATGTTGATACAGCAATCTTTGTTGGAGATAATCAATTAGATGCTTTAGTAAGCTTGAAATCTAAAGAAGAGCTTGTTGGAGAAATCATTGGTCTATTACAATCGCCAGCTAAAAATGTTCTATCGGCATTGCAATCAAGCGGTGGTAAACTTGCAGGTATTGTTAAAACATTACAAGAAAGAGGTTAACGAACACCTTAAGTTCGCAAAATTTAAACAAAATATTTTTACGTAAATTTTTAAAATCTTAATAAAATGGCAGATTTAAAAGCGTTTGCTGAGCAATTAGTAAACTTAACAGTTAAAGAAGTTAATGAGTTAGCTCAAATTTTAAAAGACGAGTATGGCATCGAGCCTGCTGCTGCAGCTGTAGCTGTTGCTGCTCCTGCTGCTGGTGGCGATGCTCCAGCTGCTGAAGAGAAAACATCTTTTGATGTAATCTTAAAAGATGCTGGTGGTCAGAAATTAGCAGTTGTTAAATTAGTTAAAGACTTAACTGGTTTAGGTTTAAAAGAAGCTAAAGATCTAGTTGACGGTGCACCTAAAGAATTAAAAGCTGGTGTTGCTAAAGACGAAGCAGAAGCTCTTAAAAAACAATTAGAAGAAGCTGGAGCTGTAGTTGAGATTAAGTAATCACTTAATTATAGCGAAACTCTAAGAAAAGACTCCGACTGCAAAGTCGGAGTCTATTCCCGTTTATAAACATTTCATTTGTTTGGTTGATGGAATGTCCCCTTTTTAAAACCAAAAAATAGTTTAATTCTTAAACTAAAAAATTTAGTCCCTTGGCAAACAAAGTAGACCAAAGAGTAAATTTTGCACGTAGTAAGCACATTATCGATTATCCAGATTTTCTGGATGTGCAGTTGCAATCATTTAGAGAATTTTTTCAGATAGAAACCACTTCAGATAACCGTCATACAGAAGGTTTATTTAAGGTTTTTGCCGAAAATTTCCCAATTACAGATTCTAGAAACATCTTTGTTCTAGAGTTCTTAGATTATTTTATTGATCCGCCACGTTATGACATCCCTGAATGTATAGACCGCGGATTAACGTACAGTGTACCGTTAAAAGCTAAGCTTAAGCTTTCTTGTAACGATGCAGAACACGAAGATTTTGAAACGATTATCCAAGATGTATACTTAGGAACCATCCCTTATATGACTCCTAAAGGTACTTTTGTGATTAACGGAGCAGAACGTGTAATTGTATCGCAGTTACACAGATCGCCAGGTGTGTTCTTTGGCCAAAGCCGCCACACTAACGGAACAAAACTTTATTCGGCCCGTGTAATTCCGTTTAAAGGTTCTTGGATCGAGTTTGCTACAGACGTTAACAACGTAATGTACGCTTACATTGACCGTAAGAAAAAATTCCCTGTAACTACATTATTGAGAGCTATCGGTTACGATTCTGATAAAGACATCTTGGAACTTTTTGATTTAGCTGACGAAGTAAAAGTGAGCAAATCTGGTTTAAAGAAATATATCGGACGTAAACTAGCTGCCAGAGTTTTAAGAAAGTGGGTTGAGGATTTCGTAGATGAAGATACTGGTGAGGTAGTTTCAATTGACCGTAACGAAGTAATTTTAGATAGGGATACTATTTTAGAAGACGAGCATATTGATTTAATCATCGATGCTGGTGTTAAAACCATTATCTTATCTAAAGATGACGGTGCATCGCAAGCTGATTACACCATTATATATAATACCTTACAGAAAGATACTTCAAACTCTGAAAAAGAGGCTGTGGAGAACATCTACCGTGCTTTGCGTAATGCAGAACCACCTGATGAGGAAACAGCAAGAGGTATCATTGAACGTTTGTTCTTCTCAGACAAACGTTATGATTTAGGTGATGTAGGTCGTTACCGCATTAACCGTAAATTAAAAATGGATACGCCTGAAGATGTTAAAGTTTTAACAAAGGCAGATATCATTGCGATTGTTAAATATTTGATCAAATTAATCAACTCTAAAGAAGAGGTAGATGATATCGATCACTTGTCTAACCGTCGTGTACGTACCGTAGGTGAGCAGTTGTACGCACAATTTGGTGTAGGTTTAGCTCGTATGGCTAGAACTATCCGTGAGCGTATGAACATCCGCGATAACGAGGTGTTTACACCAACAGATTTAATCAATGCTCGTACATTATCATCTGTGATCAACTCTTTCTTTGGTACCAACCAGCTTTCACAGTTCATGGATCAAACCAACCCATTGGCAGAGATTACGCACAAGCGTCGTCTTTCGGCTTTAGGCCCAGGTGGTCTATCTCGTGAGCGTGCAGGTTTCGAGGTTCGTGACGTTCACTATACGCACTACGGTCGTTTGTGTACTATCGAAACTCCGGAGGGACCAAACATTGGTTTAATTTCATCACTTTGCGTTCACGCAAAGATCAATAACTTAGGTTTTATCGAAACGCCTT
Source organism: Pedobacter montanisoli (assembly GCF_022809115.1). GTDB lineage: Bacteria > Bacteroidota > Bacteroidia > Sphingobacteriales > Sphingobacteriaceae > Pedobacter > Pedobacter montanisoli. The sequence goes on from NZ_JALGBH010000001.1 coordinate 1,480,771, forward strand.
ACAAAAAAGTAGTTGATGGTAAAGTTGTAGTTAATGAAGATGTGATTTACCTTTCTGCAGAGGATGAAGATGGTAAGACCATTGCTCAGGCTAACGCTCAGTATGATGAAAAAGGTAATTTTGCTACGCCACGTGTTAAAGCACGTTACGAGGGTGACTTCCCGATCATTGAGCCTGAGAAATTAGACTTGATGGATATTGCACCTAACCAGATTACTTCAATTGCAGCTTCGTTAATTCCGTTCTTAGAACATGATGATGCGAACCGTGCGTTGATGGGATCGAACATGCAACGTCAGGCCGTACCATTGTTACGTCCTGAAGCTCCAATTGTAGGTACAGGTTTAGAGGGTCGCGTAGCCCGTGACTCAAGAACGTTGATCAATGCAGAAGGAAATGGTGTTGTAGAATATGTAGATGCAAATGAGATCACTATTAAATATGAAAGAAACGAAATAGATCGTTTGATTTCTTTTGAAGGTGATAGCAGAACTTATAAATTAACCAAGTTCAAAAAGACCAACCAAAATACTTGTATCAACTTAAAACCTATTGTTAAGAAAGGCCAAAAAGTTACTAAAGGGCAAGTACTTTGTGAAGGTTATGCAACTCAAGATGGTGAATTGGCATTAGGAAGAAACTTAAAAGTTGCTTTCATGCCTTGGCAAGGATATAACTTTGAGGATGCGATCGTAATTAATGAGCGTATTGTTAGAGAAGATATCTTTACCTCTTTACACATCGAAGAGTTTGAGCTTGAAGTGCGTGATACCAAACGTGGCGAAGAGGAGTTAACTCCGGATATCCCTAACGTTTCTGAAGAGGCTACTAAAGACCTTGATGAAAACGGTATCATCCGTATTGGTGCCGAAGTTAAAGAAGGCGATATCCTTATCGGTAAAATTACACCAAAAGGAGAGTCAGATCCTTCACCAGAAGAGAAATTACTTCGTGCAATCTTTGGTGACAAAGCTGGTGATGTAAAAGATGCATCTTTAAAAACACCTCCATCAATCAAAGGTGTAGTTATCGATACTAAATTGTTCTCAAGAGCAAAGAAAACTTCTAAAGCAGAAGAAAAAGCTGCTATTGAGAAATTAGATAAGAAATATAACATCATAACTGAAAACCTTAAAAACGAATTAGTTGATAAGTTGTTCCAGATCGTAAACGGTAAAACATCTCAGGGTGTATTTAATGTGTACAAGGAAATGCTTATTGCTAAAGGTGCTAAGTTTACGCAAAAATTATTATCTGATATTGATTACAATCACATTAATCCATTTAAATGGACTACTGATGAGGATAAAAATGAGCAGATCAAGATTTTGTTACATAACTACGGTATCAGAGTTAATGAGGAATTAGGTGCATATAAACGTGAAAAATTTGCAATTAGTGTTGGTGATGAGTTACCATCAGGAATTGTGCAGATGGCTAAAGTTTATATCGCTAAGAAACGTAAGTTAAAAGTAGGTGATAAGATGGCGGGTCGTCACGGTAATAAGGGTATTGTTGCCCGTATTGTACGTGATGAAGATATGCCTTTCTTAGATGACGGAACTCCGGTTGATATTGTGTTGAACCCACTAGGTGTACCTTCACGTATGAACTTAGGCCAGATCTACGAAACCGTATTGGCTTGGGCTGGTAAAGAATTAGGGGTTAAATTTGCTACTCCAATTTTTGACGGTGCTAAGAGCGATGAGGTTGAAGACTGGATTGCTAAAGCAGGCTTGCCAGCTTCTGGTAGAACTTACTTAAACAATGGTTTAACTGGTGATAAATTTGACCAACCAACTACTGTAGGTATTATTTATATGCTGAAATTAGGTCACATGGTTGATGATAAGATGCACGCCCGTTCTATCGGACCATACTCATTAATTACACAACAACCATTGGGTGGTAAAGCTCAGTTTGGTGGTCAGCGTTTTGGTGAGATGGAGGTTTGGGCATTAGAGGCATTCGGTGCTGCTAATATCCTTCAAGAGATCTTAACCGTTAAATCGGATGATGTTATTGGAAGAGCCAAAACTTACGAAGCCATTGTTAAAGGCGAAAACCTACCAACTCCTGGTGTTCCAGAATCGTTCAACGTATTGGTACACGAGTTACGCGGCTTAGGTTTAGATATTACGTTAGACTAAAAGTTTTAAGTTATAAGTGGTACGTTGTAAGTAAAGCAACGTATCACCTAAAAACTTACTACTTAAAACTCAAAAAAGAATATGTCTTACAAAAAGGATAATAAATTAAAAAGTAACTTCACTTCAATTACCATTAGCTTGGCTTCTCCAGAGAATATCCTGGAGCGTTCTAGCGGTGAAGTTTTAAAGCCTGAAACCATTAACTACCGTACTTACAAACCAGAACGTGATGGTTTGTTCTGCGAGCGTATTTTTGGTCCGGTAAAAGATTACGAATGTCATTGCGGTAAATATAAGCGTATCCGTTATAAAGGTATTGTTTGTGACCGTTGTGGTGTTGAAGTAACTGAAAAGAAAGTACGTAGAGAGCGTATGGGACACATTAACTTAGTGGTTCCCGTTGCGCATATCTGGTATTTCCGTTCTTTACCTAACAAAATCGGTTATCTTTTAGGCTTGCCAACCAAAAAACTAGATTTGATTATTTACTACGAACGTTATGTAGTAATTCAAGCTGGTTTAATGGCAGAGCAGGGTATCCAGTTCATGGATTTCTTAACTGAAGAAGAGTACCTTGATATCTTGGATAAATTACCTAAAGAAAATCAATATTTAGACGATAAAGATCCTAATAAATTTGTTGCCAAAATGGGTGCAGAGGCGTTAGAAGATTTATTGAAACGTATTGATTTAGATAGCTTATCTTACAATTTACGTCACCAAGCAGCTAACGAAACTTCTCAGCAACGTAAAAATGAAGCGTTAAAACGTTTACAGGTTGTTGAAGCTTTCCGTGGTTCAAGAAAAAATATCGAGAATAATCCAGAGTGGATGATCATCAAGATTGTTCCGGTTATTCCACCAGAGTTACGTCCATTAGTTCCATTGGAAGGTGGTCGTTTCGCTACTTCAGATTTGAACGATTTATATCGTCGTGTGATTATCCGTAACAACCGTTTGAAACGTTTGATCGAAATCAAAGCACCAGAGGTTATTTTACGTAACGAGAAACGTATGTTACAGGAAGCTGTAGATTCGTTATTTGATAACTCACGTAAAGTAAACGCTGTTAAAACTGAAGGTAACCGTGCCTTAAAATCACTTTCAGATATTTTGAAAGGTAAACAAGGTCGTTTCCGTCAAAACTTATTAGGTAAACGTGTGGATTACTCTGCTCGTTCGGTAATTGTTGTAGGTCCAAACCTTAAATTACACGAGTGCGGTTTACCAAAAGATATGGCTGCTGAGCTTTACAAACCGTTCATCATTCGTAAGATGATTGAGCGTGGTGTGGTGAAAACCGTAAAATCAGCGAAGAAAATTGTTGATAGAAAAGATCCTATTGTTTGGGATATCCTTGAAAACGTATTAAAAGGACACCCGGTATTGTTAAACCGTGCACCTACATTACACCGTTTAGGTATTCAGGCTTTCCAACCTAAATTAGTTGAGGGTAAAGCTATCCAGTTACACCCGTTAGTGTGTACAGCGTTCAACGCCGACTTTGACGGTGACCAGATGGCAGTTCACTTACCATTGGGTAATGCTGCAATTTTGGAAGCCCAAGTGTTGATGTTAGCTGCTCACAATATCTTAAACCCTGCTAACGGTACGCCTATTACTGTACCTTCTCAAGACATGGTTTTGGGTCTTTACTATATCACTAAAGGCCGTAAAACAGATGATAAGAGAGTAGTAAAAGGTCAGGGAATGAACTTCTATTCGGCAGAAGAGGTAATTATTGCTTACAATGAGCAAAAAGTTGATCTTCATGCTTGGATCAAGGTAAAAGCAAACGTTAAAGAAGCAGACGGAACTATCGTAAACAAGTTAATTGATACTACTGTAGGTCGTGTGTTATTTAATCAATTAGTACCTGAAGAAGTAGGTTATATCAATGAACTATTAACCAAAAAATCTTTAAGAGATATTATTGGTGAAGTAGTAAAAATGACTGGTATGGCCCGTTCATCTAAATTCTTGGATGATATCAAAGAATTAGGTTTCCAAAGTGCATTCCGCGGAGGTTTATCGTTCAACTTACAAGACGTAAACATTCCGGTTGAAAAACATACTTTATTAGAACAAGCTGCTAACGAAGTTGAAGAGGTAAGAAACAACTATAATATGGGTTTCATTACCAACAACGAGCGTTACAACCAAATTATCGATATCTGGACTCGTATCAACAACCGTTTAACTACGTTTGTAATGAACCAGTTATCATCAGATAATCAAGGTTTCAACTCTGTTTACATGATGCTTGACTCTGGAGCCCGTGGTTCTAAAGAGCAGATTCGTCAGTTAGCAGGTATGAGGGGCTTAATGGCTAAACCTCAGAAATCTGGTTCAGGTGGTGATATTATTGAAAACCCGATCCTTTCAAACTTTAAAGAAGGTTTATCTGTATTAGAGTACTTTATCTCTACCCACGGTGCCCGTAAAGGTTTGGCGGATACGGCGTTAAAAACTGCGGATGCGGGTTACTTGACCCGTCGTTTGCATGACGTAGCGCAAGATATGATTGTGAACGATGTAGATTGTGGTACTTTAAGAGGTATGTACACTACAGCGTTGAAAGATAACGAAGATATTGTAGAGCCTTTATACGAGCGTATTTTGGGACGTACGTCATTACATGATGTGTATAACCCATTAAACGGTGAGTTATTGGTAGGTGCAGGTCAGGATATTGACGAGGATATTGCCAAAGCAATTGAAGAATCTCCGTTAGAAGGTATCGAAATTCGTTCGGTATTAACTTGTGAAAATAAACGTGGTGTTTGTGCATTATGTTACGGTCGTAACTTAGCAACAGGTAAACGTGTTCAAAAAGGTGAGGCTGTTGGTGTAATTGCTGCACAGTCAATCGGTGAGCCGGGTACACAGTTAACACTTCGTACTTTCCACGTGGGTGGTACTGCAAGTAACATTGCTGCTGAGTCTCAAATTACTGCAAAATTTGATGGTGTTATAGAATTTGAGAACTTACGTACTGTACCAACTAAAACTGAAGATGGAGAAGTTGAGGTAGTATTAGGTCGTTCTGGTGAGTTCAGAATTGTTGAACCGGGAACTAACAAAGTTATCGTTAATAACAACATCCCTTACGGAGCATTCTTATTTGTTAAGGAAGGTGATAAAGTAGCTAAAGGCGATAAAATTGTTTCTTGGGATCCATATAACGCGGTTATCATCTCAGAATTTGCCGGTAAGATTGAATTCGATGCAATTATTGAAGGTGTAACTTTCCGTGAAGAATCTGACGAACAAACTGGTCACCGTGAAAAAGTAATTATCGATACCCGTGATAAAACGAAAAACCCTTCTATCAAGGTATTGGATAAAAAAGGTGAACTGATCAGATCTTATAATATTCCTGTAGGCGCACACATTGCTGTTGATGATGGTGAAAACGTTCAAAGCGGTCAGGTGCTAGTTAAAATACCTCGTGCTACTGGTAAAACCCGAGATATTACGGGTGGTTTACCTCGTGTAACTGAGCTATTCGAAGCGCGTAACCCTTCAAATCCTGCAGTTGTTACTGAGATTGATGGTGTGGTAACTTTAGGTGGTATCAAACGTGGTAACCGTGAGATTACGATAGAATCAAGAGATGGTGAAATGAAGAAATATCTTGTTCCACTTTCTAAACATATCCTGGTTCAGGACAATGACTTTGTTAAAGCGGGTATGCCTTTATCAGATGGCTCTATTTCTCCTGCGGATATCTTAGCTATTAAAGGACCTGCTGCTGTACAAGAATATCTAGTGAATGGTATTCAAGAGGTTTACCGTTTACAAGGTGTAAAAATCAATGATAAACACTTTGAGGTAATTGTACACCAGATGATGCAGAAAGTTCATATCGAAGATCCGGGAGATACCCGTTTCTTAGAAAATGATGCGGTAGATCGTTGGGACTTTATGGATGAGAATGATGACATCTTTGATAAGAAAGTTGTTGTTGAAGCTGGCGATTCAACTACTGTAAAACCTGGTCAAATTATTTCTTTACGTAAATTAAGAGACGAAAATTCTCAATTAAAACGTCAGGATTTAGCTCAGATTGAAGTACGTGATGCAAGACCAGCTACGGCAAGTTCTATCTTACAAGGTATCACCAGAGCTTCATTAGGTACTAAGTCGTTTATCTCTGCTGCTTCATTCCAGGAAACCACTAAGGTGTTGAACGAAGCTGCTATTGCAGGTAAAAAAGACAGTATGCTGGGACTGAAAGAGAATGTAATTGTAGGTCACTTAATTCCTTCGGGAACAGGTTTACGTGGCTACGAGCGCATCATTGTAGGTTCTCAGGAAGAATATGATAAATTATTGGCTTCTAAAGAAGAAGTTGAAGCCTAATCATATAACAGACCGTAAGGTTTGACCAAAATCCCTAGCGAAAACGCTAGGGATTTTTTTATGTGTAGCCAATCCCTTTTTCAATAAAATAATTAGCTTTGTGAGATGGAAGAGCAACAAAATGACAATCAATTAAACATAGAACTATCTGAAGAAATAGCAGAGGGTATTTTTTCTAATCTGGCGATTATTACTCATTCTAATACAGAATTTGTTCTGGATTTTATTAGGGTTATGCCGGGAATACCTAAAGCTAAAGTAAAATCGAGAATTATTTTAACCCCAGAACATGCCAAACGTTTAGCACAGGCATTACAGGATAATATAGATAAGTTTGAACAAGCCAACGGAAGAATTAAAACTTTTGACGACAACTCAGGCTTCCCGATGGGTTTTGGCGGACCAACAGCGCAAGCCTAATCTTGGCTAAAATATTTTCAATAAACAATTGTTAAATTGTTAAAAATATTTAGATTTGCCGTCGCAATGGGGGTTTAGCTCATTTGGCTAGAGCGCTTGCCTGGCAGGCAAGAGGTGGCCGGTTCGAATCCGGCAATCTCCACTTAAAGCGTAAAGGATAATCATTATCTTTTACGCTTTTTTATTTGTATAAGCAGATTTTAGATTATCCAATGCTGCAGAAAAGTAGCTAAGCCAAGAAACACACCAAAACCTATAATGTCCTGAAATGCCGTTTCAAATGGGCCTGCCGTAGTAGCCGGATCAAAGCCTAATTTTTTAGAAACTGAAGGAATAACGGTACCCATTAAACCAGCTGTAAGCATAGAGCAGGTAAGCGCTATGCCAATTACAATACCAAATGGGATATGTTTTGCCCATATGGCTCCTATGGTACCTAACACCAGACCACAGGCAACGGCCATTAGTAAAGTTGTTAAGCCTTCTTTTTTTAGGGATATCCAGATATTTTTTTTGGTTGACTTCATATCCAATGCTCTAACGGTAATAGCGGCAGCCTGTAATCCTACATTACCCGATATTGCTGATATTACTGGCATAAATGAGGTAAGCAGGATAATCTTCTGAAGTACAGAATCAAAATGAGAAATGATCATACCTGCGATAAGTTCTATCAGCATTGTGCCTAAAAGCCAGGGCACTCGTATCTTTGCTGCCTGTAATGGACTTAGCTTTTCCATATTTTCTGCGTCGGTACCTACGGCCTGAGTGTATAACTGACGTAACCTGTTTACAATGATGGGCATGAGATCATCTGCAGGTACAACTCCAACCAGATAACCATCCTGATCTGTTACTGGCAAACTCATAAACTTATATTTTGAAAGAATAGCCGCTGCATCAGTTTCATCCACAACTGCAGCAACAGAAATCACATCTGTAGCCATTACATCATCTATAATTGAATGCGGATTGCTCATCAGTATTTCTCTGATGGAAATTACGCCCAACAGATGATAACGGGCAGAATCTTGAAGTTCTTCCACAACATATACATCATCAGGTATGTCTATAGCAGGATCTGTACTTTTAATGATATTTATTGCTTTTGCTATTGAAGTGCCTTTCTCCAAACGCACAAATTGAGTAGTCATCAATCTTCCTACAGAACCTCTGGGATAGCAGAGCCTGTTTTGAGCATCTTCAACTGCTTCTACATCTACTATTTTTTGTTGTGCCTTTCTCAATTGAGAAGGAATATCCGTGATAATTGCAGCAGCTTCACGTGGCGGCAATGATTTAATGAGATCTGGTAATCTTTCAGGGTGTAATTCAAGAATTTTATTTGTTCTTTCGGGTTCTAGTTTTGCGAGTACTTCGGTTGCTGTAGAAACATCAAGTGCCTCGATCACCTGACATGAATGTTCAGGTGATAACTCTTCCATAGCAAGAGCTATATTGGCAGTCGCCTGTCCCTCCAATACATCTTTTAATTCTTCTTCTAGGTTAATCTTATTTTTATCGGCTAGTAAAGCATCTAATCTTTTTGCTAAGTCTTTCCATTCTAATTCCTGATGCATATCTTAACGTTTTTATCTCATCATTTCCTCAACTAGTAGGGAAAAATAGATGTACTGAGTTTTAATGATCTGTTTTTTTGACAAATCAGCACTCAAAATCACATCAAAATTACCCTTAAGACAGTTAAGAGAGAACCGTAACTGCTAAGCATATAAACACTATAATCTTGATATAGTTTTCTTTAAATTTTAATGATATTTACCTAAGGTGTTAAGCTGTGATTCATCCAGATTTAGCATATTAAAAGCTTTTTTAGTATCGTAAGCTTTACGGTCAGGATTTTTTCGTAAGAGAAAAAAATGATATATTAGTCTTTAAATAATATTTCTGCATGATGAAGTCCCAATTATTTAAAGAAGTTTCAGAAAATTTACAAGCACAAGGATTTAGGGTAACAGGTTATGAAGAAAATCGGCCATGGGGTGGTTTTTTTTATATTGATGAAGCTCAGGCTCAGAAATTCGCAGATACTTATTTTAAAGGCCTAGATGTTGATTTACTTAAGATAAGCGGCAAATTAAGCCCTAAGATGTTAATTGTGGCTCCCTATACACGTTTATCGTGGCAGTATCATCATCGCAGAGCTGAAATCTGGCAGGTAGTAAAAGGCAAGGTGGCTATTATAACGAGTCCAACAGATGAGGCAGGCCCTCAAGTAACTTTAAATGAAGGGGAGCAAGTTAAAATAGATTGTGGTACGCGTCATCGTTTGGTGGGCTTAGATGATTGGGCAATTGTAGCCGAGATTTGGCAACATACTGATGCTGATCATCCTTCAGATGAAGATGATATTGTTAGAGTTCAGGATGATTTCGGAAGACAAGATTAAATTCTTAATGCCTACATATCTTAAACCTTTATCTCTTATTTTTTTCTTCTTAATGACTATTGATGCGATTGCTCAAAAGATAGAAAAAAATAATAATGAATTTGATGGTCCTTATCTGATCTATCAAGGCGACAGTATTCTAGTTAAATCAGTAGATTATAAATCTGTAAATGCACCTGTTCAGGTAAGGTCTTATGCTCAGAAAAATAAGGGAAATATTAAAATTGAAGTTAAGTTTTCTGATTTTCCAGATAAGAATTTTCAGGTAGATTTAAGAAAGAATATCACTAATGAACCCTCTGTGTGGAAGCAACCAGAAAAAATGTTTGTGATTTCTGATATTGAAGGTGAATTTGATGCTTTTAGGAATCTGTTACTAGCTAATAAGATTATCAACGAAAAATACGAATGGACGTTTGGGAAAGGTCATGTAGTGGTTTGTGGTGATTTATTTGACAGAGGAAAAGAAGTTCCGGCAACACTCTGGTTATTGTACAAACTGGAAGATGCAGCAAAGACCAAAGGAGGCTATGTGCATACCATTTTAGGCAATCATGATATCATGAATTTAGCAGGTAATCTTAAATATCTGGATAAAAAATACCTGAAAAGTGCTGAGTTGATGAACGTTTCTTACAATAATCTGTATGATGAAAATACAGAGCTGGGCAGATGGTTAAGAAGCAAAAATCTGATTGAAAAAATTGGAGATAACTTATGTCTTCATGGAGGCCTATCACCAGAAGTAAATGACCTGAAGTTAAGTGTACCAGAATTAAACAGGCTATCTAAACCTTATATAGGATGGAAGGATCTAAAAAATACGGTTACCGATAAAAAAATACTGGATATATTTAGCAGTACAATAGGCTTGTTTTGGTACAGAGGATATTTTAAGGAACCTCCTTTAGAAGAAAGCGTTGTAGTTCAGACTTTAAAGATGTACCAGGTAAAACGTATAATTGTTGGACATACCATTTTAAAAAATAATATTAGTTTTTATTACAATGGTAAAGTGTTGGCTGTAGATGTGAACCAGCATGAAGGAGATCATCAGGCTGTATTGTATGAAAATAAGCAGTGGTATAAACTTGATTTAACAGGGAGTAAAAATCAACTGAAGTAACGCCTTAAAGGAAGTGGATATAAAAAAAGCCTTTTAATTAATTTAAAAGGCTTTTAAGTTATATGATGAATTGTGTATGCTTATAAAAATAGGTCTTAACAGTTTTAGCATATAATTGATAGCCCTGCTTTTCCATAAAAGCATCTATATCAGCTTTTATAATTTCTTGAATGCTTAATTCATTTTCAACTAACACTATCTTTGGGCAATATTTTGACCAGTTATTAGACTCTAATACCTGAAAATCTAAGCCTTCTGCATCAATTGTTAGAAAGTCAATAGATTGCCCTTTTGGTAAGTGTTCGTCAAGAATACTGGATAAAGTTCTAGTGACTACGGGAATCACTTTTCTATTTTATAAATAGCTTTATTAGAACGTTCTTCTGCTAATTCCTTTGAAAATGTGTTCAGAGCGGGTTCATTGAAAATATAATAATTTAATGTTTCATTTTTATTTGAAATAGGAGTTTCAATATTGATATCCAAAGGTCGTACTTTATCAAATTCTAACATGCTTCCTGGCATAGCATCAATATTTATACCCCTCCACCCCTGTTTATAAAATTTAAAAGTGTTAGAGAAACGTTTTGGATGGAGCGCCCCAACATCAACATAAAAACCTTTTTGTTGATGTTCAAAAATTCTGGCTAAAACTAAATCTTCTCCCTCTTGTGAATATGCTTCATTTAAATATTCGAAAGAATTAGGTAGATTTTTATTTATTATATTTTTGATGAGACGCCGTAAACCCATGTTATTTATGTCTTTGTCCTTTGCGGTGAAATTTCTTTTGCTTGTTTTTTGCCGCGGCTGCGTTGCCTTTGCTATCTTTCTGAGGCTTTCTGCTTACTTCTTTCTGGGCTATCATTTTTTGCCAGCTTAACGGGTAAGGGTGTTGCTCTACAATAGGGATTACTCTTTTAATCAATTTATGAATAGCAATCAGATATTCGTTCTCCTCTGCATCAACAAAAGAAATGGCATTTCCATTTATCCCGGCTCTACCCGTTCTGCCTATTCTATGCACATAAGTTTCAGGAACATTGGGTAGGTCAAAATTGAAAACATGGGTGAGGTCATCAATATCAATGCCGCGGGCAGCAATATCTGTAGCTACTAATACATTGATTTTTCTGTCTTTGAAATCGGTTAATGCTCTTTGTCTTGCACCCTGCGATTTGTCGCCATGTATGGCCGCAGCCTTAATGCCTTCTCTGGCCAGATCTTTGGCTATACGGTCAGCTCCATGCTTTGTACGTGTAAAAACCAAAGTATGATCAATCTTAAGTTCAGTTAAAAGGTGTTTAAAAAGCTTCTTTTTATCGGGCTTATCTACAAAATAAACAGATTGATTAATGGTTTCGGCGGTAGAAGATACCGGAGTAACTTCTACGGTAACAGGATCTTTTAAAATGGTGTTGGCCAGCTTCTGTATTTCTGGAGGCATAGTAGCCGAGAAAAACAGCGTTTGTCTTTTTGCAGGCAGTTTGGCTACAATTTTTTTAACATCATGAATAAAACCCATATCTAACATACGGTCGGCTTCATCCAATACAAAAATCTCGATGTCATTTAAGCTAATGTAACCTTGATTCATCAGATCTAATAATCTGCCTGGTGTAGCTACAAGAATATCAATACCTTTTTTCAGTGCATCTACCTGCGGTTGTTGTCCAACACCACCATAAACAACGGTATTTTTAACAGGAAGATTTTTGCCGTAAGCATTGAAGCTTTCCTGTATCTGAATAGCTAATTCTCTTGTAGGAGTCAATACCAAAGCTTTAATCGCCTTTTTATTGGTTTTTAAGTGCCTCATGTGCAAAATCTGCAACATGGGAATAGCGAAAGCTGCCGTTTTACCTGTTCCAGTTTGTGCACAACCCAAAAGGTCTTTGATCTTTAAAATGCTTGGAATGGCTTTTTCCTGTATAGGGGTTGGCTTTTCATATCCTTCGGCTTCAACAGCCTTTAATATAGGGTCAATTAGATTTAATTGTGTGAATAACATTTTGTTAAGTGAAAAAGTTAAAAGTCAAAATTAAAAAGAGGATATACCGCTTTTTAAAATTCGAAGAAGCCAGAACAATCATTTATTTGAAGGACTAACTTGCGAGTTGCTTTAAATGATTAAAGAAATTCTGCTTCGAATAGTAAAGGTATGGAAAATTTTGTTGAGAGTTGTTTTTATTAGTTATAGCTAAAAAGTATTGTTGGATAACCCTGTTTTTTAAATTTATTTCATTTAATTTTTTCAAATTCCTTATGGCTTCTTGATACCACTATTTCAGTTGTTGTTCATAATCTGAGTGCTTTTCTCTGGTTATTCTATTTTAATTTCGTTATAAGCAATCCACCGCTTCAAATTTCCAACCATTCTTTTTAAATGATCTTCATTTAAGAAAATATTTGTCCAATATTCAAATCTATCGCACTGAACACTAATGTAATATATCATAATTGCTAAGCAGGCAAAAGGTAAAAGTTTTCTTTCTTCACTACTAATTTCTGTTACGGTTTCGTAACCTTTTAAAAAGCTTTCTGCTTTTATTTGATATTCTTCTGTGTTTAAATTTGTAGCAAATAACTGAAATAGAAAATAAGAAATGTCAAAACATAAATACCCGTTTCCACAAAAATCGAAGTCAAAAAATGTTATTTCTTTTTCACCATCAATATGCAGATTGTCAAACCAAACATCAAGATGAACACTTCCATACCTGATTTTTTGTTTGTCAATGTTTTCGATTTTAGGCATTAAAAATGCTGACAGTTTCTCTAAAAAGTCAATTTCGCTGATGTTTTTACCAAAGAATTCTTGTGTTCTTAAAACAGAATCTTTAAGTAAGTTTTGAGCATGATAAGATATTCTTTTTAGTTCAAAATTTTCTGTCGCTTGATGAACTTTTGCTAACGATTGCCCAATTAAAAAACTTGTTTGATCCGAAAATATGGCTGTTTTTTTGCCTTTTGCATATGAGAATAAAACACCAAATCTTTTTCCTTCTGGTGCTTCAATTTCTTGAATATATTCCTTTGATTTATCCGCAATTGGAAAAGCAACTTGTCGTTCGGTTTCTTTTAAATGAAGTAAAAGTCTTAGTTCTTCTTCAATTTCTAATTTGTTTCGCCAATTATGAGTGTAAACTCTAAAAACGTATTTTACTTCGTCATCGTGAACAATGTATAAATGGTTCATTGCAAGTCGAAATATACTGCACTTGGTTTTATCGCTTAGTCCATATTTTTGTTGAATAAGTTTACTAAGTTCCTTTGGTGAAAGCGTACTATTTATTGTCGGAAATTTCTCTGTCATTAATTCTTTGTTTAGAAGTCATTTTTACAATGACCGCTTATGTTTTGGTATTATCTGAGACGGGATTTTAGCATAAAAGTTCAGTCGAAGAGTACCTTTTTGATAATATCTTGGTTCGAGTTGTTATTCTGTTGATTTTGTTTTCTTTTTAAATGTCAGATAAATCATTACCATGAACGTAATTAGATAAAGAATACCTAGCGCTGTTTTTCTAAATGTGAAAGTGTCGAAGTCAAATTCCCGGAGCAATGTCTATCCAAGTGGAAATGCGAGTAAAGCAAAACCAAAGTTAAAGCTTATTTTCTTTTTCATATTAATTAAGGTTTGCTTAATAAATCTATTAATGTATAAATGTCCTTTTGATAATTAGTATGGTCAAAAGAACCAGCTCAGGTGTAAGTAAATATTGTAGATTGTCTTTTTAGCGACAGCTTATTTTACCAGGCCTTAAAAGGTTTGATTGTTAAATTAGAGTTAGTATATCTAGGGTCGTCTGTTACATTTTTGTCTAGCCAATTTGGTATTGAATATTTTTCGTCTTCGCTTGTCAATTCTATTTCTGCAACAATAAGTCCTTCGTTTAACCCTTTAAACTCATCAACTTCCCAAATGTTACTATCATGAGTTACAATGTGTCTTGTCTTTTCAATTAGATTTGAACAAAATGCATTGATTAATTCATTTGCGTCTGCAATTGGTATTTCATATTCGAATTCAAGTCTACTGGCACCAACAGTCTTACCTTTAATCGTAATGAAACCTGACTTGTCTTTTGTTCTAATACGAATTGTTTTCTCAGGATCAGTTTGTAAATATGCTTGCCTGATTTCAACACTTTTGTCTGGAATGATATTTTTCCAAATGTCTAGATTTACCAAATACTTGTGTTCTATTTCTATCGCCATAAATTATTGCTAACTTATTGTTTTGCTCTCATTTTTTATATTTTCTCCAAAGCCTGTTGTAAATCCTTAATTAAATATTCAGAATCTTCCAGACCAATATACACTCTGATCAGGATATGCCTTTGGTTTTCAGAATTAAAATCAGCTTTGCTAATCCCGGCACAAGCTGGAATTATTAAACTTTCATAGCCGCCCCATGATACCGCCATAGAGAAATGTTTCAGCTCATTGCAAAAAGCTTCAATTTGGTTAAGGCTACTTTCTTTTAAGGTAAAACTGAACAATCCCCCGCATTTCTTCATCTGTTTTTTTGCGAGCTCAACGGTTACATTATCTGGATTAAAAGGATGAATAACCTGATCTATTTTAGGATGAGAGTTTAAGAAATGAATTACTTTTTCGGCTGTTGAACTGCTTTGCTCCAACCTGATAGGAAGGGTTCTCAATCCGCGTAAGATGAGCCAGGCATTTTGAGGCGACATAGAAGCGCCTATATTCATGTATTCTTTTTCAAAGATTTGTTTGATTAAGCTCTTTGTACCCGTAACTACTCCAGCTACAACATCACTGTGTCCGCTTAAGTATTTAGTGGCAGATTGCGCTACCAGATCAATGCCATAGCTAATGGGCTGCTGATATAAGGGAGTGCAGTAGCTATTGTCAATCATGGTATAAATACCATGTTTTTTGGCAATTTTGGCAATGGCTTCCAGATCCTGTACATCAAAACTAAACGTATTGGGCGATTCTAAGTAAATCAACTTGGTTTGTGAATTAATTGCCTGTTCAATGGCTTCAGTATGGCTACCGTCAACAAAAGTGGTTTTAATTCCAAATTTCGGGAGAAAATCATTGAACAGTTTTATGGTCCAGCTATATGGATTTTCAACACAAACAACCTCGTCGCCATTTTGCAGTAAAGCCAGTACAGGTATGGTTACAGCGGCAATGCCACTCCCAAAGACTAAGGCATCTTCTGCTCCGTCTAATGCAGCCAATTTCTTCCTCAGTATATCAATGGTAGGGTTAAAACCTCTCGAATATAAATTACCCTGATATTCATCCGAAAGGGCTTGTCTAAAAGCTTCTACTGTATCGAACTTAAAATTGCTTGTTTGTATAATGGGCGGAGCAATGGCGTTGAAATAGTTTTCCCTTTCTTCGCCTAGTTCGTTCAATATGTAAGAAATATCCACTTTGTTAAGTTAAAAGTTAAAAACCAAAAGTTAAAATTGGATTAGGTCGTTTTACGCCTATTTAAAAACTTATTGATAAAATAGATCGCCACAAAAGCCAAGAAAATATAAATACCATTTAATGCGGCATTTGGATCATCGTTGTAAATGCTGATGGCAACAAATAAATAGGCTGCTATGAAAATGATTGGCATTAAAGGATATAATTTCATCGTATAAATGGTGTTCTTATCCAGATGCGCAGTTTTTTTACGCAGATAAAAAATGGTAGCCGCAGAGAAAATCATGCCTGCACCATCCATAAAAATGGTGTAGTTTAAAATTTTGTCGAAGGTTTTGGCATAAAATAAGGTGAAGATAGACAAGATGGTAAAAAGGGTTAAGCTTACCACCATCACATCGTTCTTTTTGGTTTTTTTAGTAAATATTTTGGGTAGCGCACCTTCTTCGCCCATGGCATACATGGCTCTTGGATTGCTCAACAGATTTACATTTACGTAGCCCAGTACAGACAAGAATATCAATACCGAAAGTATGGTAAAGCCGGTTGGACCAAATATCTGTCCTGCTAAAATGGCTGCAATACTTTGTGCTGTTTTTAGCTGCTCAAAACCAATTACTCTCACATAGGCATAGTTAATAGCCATATATAGAGTGATGATGATTCCCAACCCCACTAAAATTGAACGAGGAATAACTGTTTTTGCCTCTTTAGCTTCGCCACCAAAGTTGATGGTTTGCTGGTAGCCCCCAAAGCTAAATGAAACAGCAATTAAACAAATTCCGAGCGCCTTTCCATAATCGCTCCAAGTAGCAGGTAAACCGCTTTCTGTACTAAAAACCGATGGCAATTGTTGGGTTTGTCCGCCAAAAAATATGGCACAAATTAAAGTGATGACCATTACCAGTTTGATAATGGTTAGTACGTTTTGCGTTCTGGAACTGGTTCTCAATCCTAAAAGGTTGATGGTGTAAAATATGATAATGCTCACTAAACCGATGAGGATACGGTGATCATTGGTTTGCATTTCTACAGGGAAAAGTGCTTTGTTGAGATATTCTGCGCCTATTAACGAAACGCCTGCTACCGAAGCTGCATTACTCACAACAATAATACAGTTGATAGCAAAAGCAATGGAAGGGTGGTAGCAAACTGAAAAAATCTTATAATAACCACCGGTTACGGGGTAGCGCGAACCAATTTCTGCATAAGTCAAAGCTCCACAAAGCGCTACAAAACCTCCAACTATCCATGCTAGAAAGAACAGCTCGGGTATTTGGGCTTTGGCAGCTACGTTAACAGGGGTTCTAAAAATTCCCATGCCTATTACCAGGCTTACCACGATCATCGATAAGTCGAAGAGGGAAAGTTGCTTCTTTTCTTCCATTATTTATAGTTTAGTTTTAGGTTTCAATCTGCAATTTAACAATTATTGGCATAAGCCCTCACTATATGGTAAAAATGTATAAATGTTGATATTTCTGCTAACAAAAGACAGAATAAACAGTTATTTTTGCTTATAATGGTTAAATCTTTAGTTTTTCATCAAACTATAAAATCAAAACATAATGGCTAATCCTGCATATAACGAAGATAGTATCAAATCACTCGACTGGCAAGAACATATTCGCCGTAGGCCGGGTATGTACATAGGCAAGCTGGGAGATGGTTCTGCACAGGATGATGGTATCTATGTTTTGCTGAAAGAAATTCTGGATAACTCCATTGATGAGTTTATGATGGGTGCAGGACGTACAATAGATATTACTGTATCTGATCATAAAGTAAATGTACGTGATTACGGACGTGGCATTCCCTTGGGCAAAGTGATCGATTGTGTATCAAAAATGAATACCGGCGGTAAATATGACAGTAGTGCGTTTCAGAAATCGGTAGGAATGAATGGGGTAGGAACAAAAGCAGTAAATGCCTTATCTACAACTTTTATTGTGCAAAGCTATCGCGAAGGCAAAACCAAGAAAGTAGAATTCAGTAAAGGATTGATCACTACCGATCATCCTGAAGTTGAAACTACCCAGCGAAATGGTACAGCAATAACTTTTTATCCGGATGATAGCATCTTTAGAAATTACCATTATATCCCTGATTTTGTAGAGAGCATGATCTGGAATTATGTTTTCCTGAATACAGGTTTAACGATTAATTTCAACAATCAGAAATACTTCTCTGAACGTGGTTTATATGATTTGCTATCTCGTCAGAACAAGCCGGAAGAAATCCGTTACCCTATCATACACCTTAAAGGACACGATATTGAGGTAGCTATGACACACGGCCAGCAATATGGAGAAGAATACCATTCTTTTGTGAATGGGCAATATACCACGCAAGGCGGAACACATCAGGCTGCATTTAGAGAAGCTGTAGTGAAAACAATTAGAGAGTACTACAATAAAGATTACGATGCATCAGACATCAGGGCTTCTATTATTGCTGCAATTGCCATTCGTGTGCAGGAACCTGTTTTCGAATCGCAAACCAAAACAAAACTGGGATCTGAAAGGGTAGCACCCGATGGTCAAACGGTGCGAACTTTTGTGAATGATTTCCTTAAAAAGGAATTAGATGACTATTTACATAAGCATAAAGATGTGGCAGATGCTATCGAGGCTCGTATCAAACAATCTGAGCGTGAGCGTAAAGACATTGCAGGCATCAAGAAACTGGCTAATGAACGGGCAAAAAAAGCATCTTTACACAATAAGAAGTTAAGAGATTGTAAAATACATTTCAATTCTAATCACGATAGAAGATACGAAACAACCTTGTTTATTACGGAGGGTGATTCTGCTTCCGGATCTATCACTAAATCGAGAGATGTAGAAACCCAGGCAGTTTTTAGCTTAAAAGGTAAACCTTTAAATTGTTTTGAACTGACCAAGAAAGTGGTTTATGAAAATGAAGAGTTTAATCTTTTGCAACATGCTTTAAATATAGAAGATGGACTTGAAAGTTTACATTACAATAATATCGTTATTGCTACCGATGCGGATGTGGATGGTATGCACATCCGATTGTTGATGATGACTTTTTTTCTACAGTTTTTCCCCGATTTGGTTAAAGCCGGACACGTTTATATTTTGCAGACTCCACTGTTCAGAGTACGTAATAAAAAAGAAACCATTTATTGCTATAGTGACGAAGAACGCAAGAATGCGATAGAGAAGCTGGGAGGCAAGCCCGAAATCACTCGTTTTAAAGGCTTAGGTGAGATCTCTCCTGATGAGTTTGGTATATTTATTGGTGACAATATTCGGCTGGATCCTGTGATTTTAAAAGAACAAACTATTAAAAGTCTTTTAGAATATTACATGGGAAAAAATACACCAGAAAGACAGCAGCATATCATCAGAAATTTGCGCATTGAGAAAGATGAAGCCGAGGAAGTGAGCAAAGCTGAAGCAGAAGAATTGGTATTAAATGAATAATAATCTCTGCTTTATGTTATTTAAGATGATATGATGCTTAAATAAATCATTAAACTGAGATAAAATTGTTTAACCATAAAAAGGGCGGTACGTTTCGTTACTGGTTAGTTGCACTACTTATTTTAACAATGCTGGTTTCTTCGATTTTCTTCTATCTGAAGAAAAAAAGAGTGCCCGCATTGATATCCCATTTAAAGGAACTTTGGCAAAATAAAACTGATTTTGCCGCTGTTGATTCATGTGTTGTTTTACTTTACAGAGCAGATAACGATTGCCGTTTGTACGAAGTTACGGCTGATAAAAAATACATACAGAGCTTTAATAAAAAAATAGATACAATTTCAGGTATCATTGCCCGTATAGATACCAGTAATAATGGTAAACTGGCAGATCTGTTTGAACAGAAAAAACAAAAAACAGCGCTTTATCTTAAACTCAAGACCCTTGCCGATAGTTTGGTTAAGGTTTCGGCAGGTATAGATACTGCAATTAGAACCGCCGAACCTAAAACTTATGGTGAGTTTAAATTTGGAAGATTTAAAACCATGGTTACGGTAGATACGATGAGAACTACCGTTCAGGAAAAAAACAGGAAAAAACTTCTTGGCCGCCTGGTTGATGCTTTTAAGGCTAAACGAAATCAGGATTCGCTCATAACATTTGTTCGTAAAGAGGTTAAGCTTGATACGGCATTACAGAGTAAGCAGTATAATCTTGTTCATCTGAAAAGGATGAACAATTATTTCAGAAATCTGTACTCAAGAAAAAATCTTTTATCAAAAGCAGAACTTGAAATACTAGGTTTAAATACTACGATAATCAGAGATGTAGTAAAAACTTTAAAAAGTTTTAAAGCCAACGAAGTCATATTGCATGAGAAAACAGAAGAAATCTTAAAAGATAATATAGATGCTAATATGAGTACAATAGATAAGCTTTATAGAATTGCTATCCTACTACTCTGCTTACTGGGCATCATTATACTCTATAACCTTTTCAAAATTTATAAAAATGAAAAATACCTGATCGATTATACCAAAAAGGCTACGCAATATGCACAGTCTAAGAGCAGGTTCCTGGCCAATATGAGTCATGAGATCAGAACACCTTTAAATTCGGTTATAGGCTTTTCAGAACAACTCATACAACAGGACCTTACACCTAAACAATCTGAACAGGTAAATGCTATACGTACCTCGTCTATTATGTTGTTGGATGTGGTAAATGATATTCTGGATTTTTCCAAATATGAAACGGGCAAAGTCAGCTTTGATGAAGTTGTTTTTAATCCGGCCGAATTGTTAAAAGAACTGATTAGCAGTATTTCTATACAAGCATCTGCAAAAGGATTAAAACTTGAAACCGCTATTACTTTTAATGATAGTATTAATCTTAAAGGAGATTCTTTAAGGTTAAAACAAGTGGTCATGAACTTGCTAAGTAACGCCATTAAGTTTACCGATCAGGGTTCAGTTACACTTAAAGCCGATATTGTTGCGAGTGCAAAAAAACAGGAAATTTTAAAAATTCAGGTTGTTGATACTGGTGTTGGTATAGCACAGGAAGATATGTATATGATTTTTGAAGAGTTTGCACAGGTTTACTATTCTTCTTCTAAAGTAAAACAAAAAGGTACAGGTTTAGGTCTTGCCATATGTAAACGCATTATTGAATTACAAGGTGGAACAATCGGTGTGGAAAGCGAACTAGGAAAAGGATCTAACTTTTTCTTTGAAATAGGCTATGAATATGCTGAAGTAAAAGATTACCAGCAATTAAACATTATAGGTGTAGAGAACTTAAACCGTTTATCAGGAAAACGGGTGTTGCTGGCTGATGATAATAAAATGAATATTCTTTTGGCCGAAACTGTAATTAAGAAATATAACATCAATATTGATACTGCACTAGATGGCAAACAGGCCTTACATTTATTTGAGCATAACAATTACGATCTGGTTTTAACCGATATTCAGATGCCTGAGATGGGTGGTGTAGAGCTTACACAACGAATCAGAAAGCTGAAAAATAAAAGCAAATCATCTATTCATATCTTAGCCATAACGGCAAATGTATTGGAAGAAGATAGGATTAAATATTTATCGTCTGGAATTAATGACTTAGTACTGAAACCATTTTCTGAAAAAGAATTAATGGATAAGATTACGAAGTATATTAATTAAAATTTCTGCTGATTAAGGAAAATAAATTAAAGACGGGTAAATCACTTATCCTGCATTTTCATTTGCTTCAAAAATGCCAAAGGTATTATTGTCTGCATCTAAAAAATAACCCTGCCAGCATTTGCCTGGTATGGCAAATTTAGGTAAAGCTACCTGGCCACCATTCTCTAAAATAAGCGTTGCGGTACGGTCAAAATTTTCTACCTGTATAGAACAGGTATAGGCATTTGTTCCAGATGCTGTTGGTGGAAGAGCCGCAGGTCGTTTTAATAATCCTCCAGCAATTCCGTTGGTTTCTATCCGGTAATATTCAATAGGTAAACCTTCCTGTTTAATAAAAACCCAGTTAAAAACACGCTGATAAAATTTAATCTCACGTGCCGGATCAGAAGATTGTATCTCAAAGTAAGCAATAGTATTCATTATGTCTTTTAGCTGTTTTTTACCGGTGTAATTTCTTCGGGGTGTTGAGGTGGCAGTTCTTTTACTTCTTTTTCTATTACTACCGTTTTTAAATGTACCGCATACTTTGAAGGGCTAATTCCCTTATCAAATTTTTCGGCATAAGCCTGAGTAAATTCTGCACCAAAATATAAAATTATGGAGGTGTAATATATCCATACTAAAATTACGATGATAGAGCTTGCAGCACCAAATGTAGAGCCAGGATTACCTTTTTCAATGTAAATTCCAATAAGATATTTGCCTAAGCTAAACAGTAATGCGGTAAAAAGTGCACCTACAATGGCCGACTTCCATTTCAGTTTTACATCTGGCAAAACTTTAAAGATCACCACAAATATGGTTGTGATTACAGCATAAGTTAAGATGTTGGTAATAATGAGCATAAGAAGTTCGGAAACCGAACCAATGCCTAATCGTCTTGCATAAATATCGAGCTTACCACCAATAGCAACCACCACACTGTTAAGAATCAATGATACGAGTAGCAAAAAACCCAACGATGCAATGAGCGAAAAGGATAACAGCCTGTTAACGATAAATTTTAACCAGCCTTTTTTAGGTATGGCCTTAACTTTCCAGATCAGGTTGATGCTATCTTGTATTTCTACAAAAATAGCCGATGAACCTATCAGTAAGGTAACGATACCAATGATTAAACCTAAAGTACTTCGTCCGCTAAGGTTGGCGTTGTTTACAAATGTTCTTAATTGACCTGTAGCTTGCATGCCTATAAGTTCACTGATTCCTTCAAATATTTTTGTGCCGGGGTCTAGATTATCACCCAAAAATAAAGTAACAGAAGAAAGAATAATGATGATGAGGGGGGTTAGAGAAAAGATGGTATAATAGGCCAATGAAGCGCTTAATTTCATCACTCTATCATCAATAAAGCCTTGGCCTGCAGCAGCAAAAAGCTGGTACAGATTATGAAAAAATAACTTTATCTTTCTAAATAGTCTCTTCATGGTATTAAAATGGGTAACCTATTCCGATGTTTAAAATTAAATTGTCTTTACGCCAGTTCTTACTGCCAAAATCAATCTGATTCAAAACCCAGCGATTTCCGGCAGGTAAATAAGGTTTTCTTAATGGGAATGCTCCATCAAGTCTTATCACAAATATTTTGGCATCCACCCGTAAGCCCAAACCTGTACCAACAGCCATTTCGCTTAAAGCATTTTTAAGTTTAAATCCTGATCCAGGTCTCTCATCAGCCTTGCGTAGCCAGATATTGCCGGCATCAACAAAAGCTGCGCCCTCAAATATGCTCACTAATTTAAATCTTAATTCTGAATTAAAAAGCGCTTTCACATCTCCAGACTGGTCTGCATAGGTAACATCATCAGGTATCTGATAGGTACCCGGCCCTAAAGATCTTGCCCTGAAAGCACGGACATCACTACTTCCACCGGCAAAAAACTGTCTGATAAAAGGCATTGAGGTACTGTTGCCATAAGCATAGCCATAGCCTAAATTTAAGCGGTTAACCCAGGTTACCTTGCGGTTAATTTTATAATAATCGCGCAGATCGGTTTCTATTCTTACAAACTGTGTTAAAGGTTGGCCAAATAGGGTTCTTTCGCCTTCTGAATTTTTTACGTTGAATAAACCCAATAGATTTCCAGATGTTTCTATACCTCCAAAGAAGTAAATGTTATTTTGGCGATTGGTTAAAGCTTGATTGGTATAGGTAAAGTTATAGGTGCTGCCTAATATAAACTGTTTCTGCAAGGATTGTTTAAGTCCGGGGTTCTCTTGTTCTAGTTTTTCTATTTTAGCACTATCTCCTTTGTTAGGTTTAACCAGATTAATTACAAAAGGATTTAGATTGTGTTCTTTAAACTGGTTTTCTTTCCAATTGTAACCATATTCTGCCTTAAATGAATTAAGTGTATAAAGACTATCTCTCTTTAGTAATTGGTAAGTTAACGATATGAGGGTTTTAGGAATAAAGGCCGTTGTGCTTTCGAACTTAAAAAAAGGTATAATAAATCTTGGAAAAGTTAGCTTTCCATTTCCAGTAAGAGAATAAGAATTTATACCACTGGTATGTCCGCTGTATTGAGTTTCGAAACCGCCACTTACACTTACATCTAATTGCTCGGCACCCCTAAATAAATTGCGGGTTGTTTGGGTTAATTTAATTTCAGATCCTATAAAATTGTTCGACTTGTTTGTACCCGTAACAGAAAAAGTAAGCGAATTCTTTTTCAATGGGGTTAGATAAATATTTAAATCCAAAATATCATCTTTAAAACCGTTATGCGGTATAAACTCCATTCTTACATCTTGAAAAGTACCTAAGTTCACCATACGATTTAACGATTGATTATGGTCTTTACGGTTGTAAGTTTCACCTTTTGAAAAGAAAACTAAACGATCAAAAACTTTTGGTTTAAAGGTATTCCGGTTATCGTAGATGTTAAAATCTTTATAAGTAGCTGGTGTCAATTTTCTTAAAATACTATCTCGGCGAAGATTGTAGTTAGGGAAAATATTAATGTCATTGATCCGATACGGTTTTAATGCCTCGGCAGGACTGGTGTTCTTTATTCTTACGTTTACATTGGTCATATTCTTGCCAATGGTACTATCAACCTGCATGATAATAAAGTCGGGATTAAAGTAGAAATATCCTCGTTCTTTTAGTTCATTGTCGATTCTTAAACGTTCATTTTTGAAGGTTTCGAGATCGTAAAAGTTTCCTGTCTTTACTAGGCTTTTTGATGAGGTTTGCTGAATAGCCGTAGTAAGGTTACCAGTATCGGGTGGAAAAGTAACCCGGTTAATTTTGTATCTGATATCTGTATTAGCGGTATATATGGCTTTGCCTTTTTTGTTTTTTACTATGGTATCAGCCGTTACCGTTGCCTGCAAATACCCTTTGCTAATCAGGTAGCTTTTCAGCACATCTGTATTGTATTTGAGTTTTACATCACTTAATAATACAGGTGGTTCGCCCACCTTGGTTCTGAGCCAATGCCTAAAACCTTTGGGTTTTGTAGGTTCTCCGGCCAGATTGTAAATAAACAATTTAAACTTTAAACCCAATATAGATTTGTTAGGAGCGGGTCTGATCTTGCTCTCCAGGTCTTTTACCAGTTGTTTTTGATCATCTACTTTTTTGGCGCTATCAGGATTTACTTTTACAACAGCACCTGTATAAAGTACCTGCCCCGGTTTTAAATAACGGGTATTACTGCAACTTGTTAAAACCGAATAGGTAAATAGCAAAGCTGCTGCGGCAATTAAATTAATTTTTAGGTTTCTGTTCAGTCTCATTTCTTACCCGGTTTCTTCTTTTCTGAAAAATTTCGCGAAACTTATTATAATCCACTACCATTGTGAAGCCTAAACCTGTTTCAATAATCTGGCCCTCAATCACAGCTTCGGTCTGGTTGCGCCTGTAAGCTCTTAACCTATATCTTCCATCTCTTGATAGTGCATATTCAACATTTACATTGCCCGCAATATTCGCCGCGTTTTGGTTAGAAGTATTCGATCCTTCCAGTGCAAAAGAACTGCCTACAGTAACAGTAAGCCTATCGTCAAATAATTTTTTAGACAAGGCTACTTCTAAATCGGTTTTATGTTCTAAAGCGCCTGTAGAATAATCATCGGTAGAATTGAGGTCGAAGTTAATATCTACTCCCTGTATAAGATCTGAAGCCAGACTATTTAACTGTGCACCTAACAATTTACTAACACTTGAACGAGCCATGGAATTTACGCTTGTTCCGCCTGCAAGACTTTGAAAAGGATTATCGGCAATGAATCTATTTAAGGCCAGTAAAGCAAAAACCTGTTTGTTAAGCTCATTCTCATCGCGATTTATGATCTGCAACTTGGTATAAGCTAAAGTCCCCACATCAGAACTTCTTTCTTCTTCAGGTAGATCTATCTTGAAGGAAATCAGTGGTTTTAATAACTCTCCTTTTATATATAGATACACCTGAAAAGGCATTTTGGTTTTTGCCGTTACATTTGAAGGATCATTTAAAAGATCTATTGGTGCTGCACTAACTTCATATAAAGCCGTTAAATTAACATTGGCTTGTGTGGGCTCACCCGTCCAGATAATGGTACTTCCTTTAACCAGCTTAAAAGGTTTTTTGGATAGAGGAATAACCGATAGGCTATAAGATCCGTCTTCTACTTCGTATTTCCCCGTCATGCTTATTTTTCCACTCGGATCAATGGTGGCATTCAAATCGGCTGTACCCCGTGCAGTAAGTATATCATCATTTGCCGGATCAACAACTACGCTTAATTCTGCTTCGGGATCAATACTGATGTCTGCTACCAAATTCATTCCCTTGAAAGAAGATTTACTAATGCTATCAACCTTTAGGCTTTTTTCACCATTAAATGGAGGAGCATCTTCATCAATAAACTGCACAATGCCTTCCTGGTCAATTACCGAAGGATCTGAAACGGGAAGTGCATAAAAGAATTTGGTTCCCTTATTTATTTTCAGATTCATGTTTACATCAGGACTGTTCATGGTACCGCGTACTTTAATTGTACTTGTGAGATAAAGTGTACCATAGATCATATTGTTATCTTGTACGGTTGAATTGATCAGTCTGAAATTATTGGTTCTGGCATCGATACCGAATTTGATATTCTTGAAATCGGCAGTATAAATAGTTCCGTCAATAACAGCGGCCTGACCAAGAGAATCGAGCAGGTTGAAGCGATTAAAATGTATGCCTTCGGTGTCAAATTTTATTTCCTGATTAGGGACTTTAAAGAATGAATTTACGTAAGCAACCCTGAAAGAGGCATCGTTAAATTTTAATGAACCTAAAATCTGTGGTGCAGTGGGTTCTCCTTTTATATTAAACGCACCGCTTAAAGTTCCTTGGCCTTGTTTGATTTGCCCCATACTCAGGCTCTCAATCTGTTGCAGATCTATTTTAGCAATATTTACTTTTAAATCTAAACTGCTTTTAGGTGCGGTATAATAAAAACCTGATGCATTGAGTTCGTGCACACCTTTTAAACCGGCATTTATTTCAAAAGCATTTTCTGTTTCGTTGTTAACTTTTAAACTCAGATTGCCTAATTCATCTTTTAAGTATCTTAGTTTGTTTACGCTAAGGTCGGCTTCAAATTTAGGACTGCCGGTAAGCTCTTTAACATTTACCAAACCGTTAATAGTTCCGCCAACCAAAGTGCTGTCTGTTTCGGCAAATTTTGTAAGCGTTTCTATTTTAAAGTTTTTAAACTCTACATTTATTGGCGCATTGAGCTGATCTGAAGTACTATTTATGCTTAATATTTCTTCATTTCTGCTGATATTGAAGGTATGAGCCAGGATGCCCGCTTTGCCAAATTGTATGTAATTATCTGGCGATACGGTCCATTTTTCATAATCTAATATCAATTTATCAGGAACGAGGTTAAATTTAAAACCGTTATTAACCGCTTGCAACAGACCTGACAATGCATACTTATCTTTTCGCTGCCTATCTCTCAAGAACAAATTTATACCTAAATCGTTATTGGCTACATCGCCTAATAATTCTGTATTAAACAATTGAATGGAAGGACTTTGGATATGATTAACATTGAGCTTGTAGTTTAACTTATCGTTTTCATTCCGCGTATTAAATTTAACGGTATCTATATTAAAACTACCATATACAATTTTAGGAAAGGAAGCATTTACCACCAGACTGTCTTTTTGGGTATCTAAAAATCCATTCAAATTAGCAGGTGCGAAAGCGGTAAGCTGTGGTACAAAATCTTTGATAAACTTAGGGTAATACAAGTTAATGTTAAATCTTACCGACTGCGGGTCTATTTTAGTAGTTTCGCCAAATTGGTAATACTTGTTGATTTGGTTAATAAAAGCGTTGCCCAATTTGCTTAGCTCATATTTACCTTCCACTTGCGCGGCAAGTATTTCAGATTTAACGGTAAGTTTATTGGCTGTACTTGTGCTGGTTGCGCTGATTTGTATGGTATCTAAAGCATAGTGGTGATCATCTTTTACCAATTGCAGTTTGGTGGCAAAAATATCTCCGTTCAGAAAATCCACATCAGCTGTTTTAATGTCGGCATTGATACTTCCGGCTATCCTTAAAGGTGTTTTGCTGAAATTCAGTTTTTGCAGGTCAATTTGCTTAAGGTTAATTACCCCTTTAACAGAAGGATATTTCGACGCCAATCCTGCATTTAAATTCAGGTTAAAATTGGCATTGCTATCGGCCATGGCGCCTTTAACACTAACATTTTGTTTTTTATAACTGCCTGAAAGGATAAGATTTTTGTAAGTGTACTTGTTGTAAGAAGCAGCTAATACCTGTGCTTTAAAAGTTGCATCTATTTTTTTTGGATCAAAGTACTGGCCTCTTATCTGTGCTTTTGTAGTGATACGACCTATGGTTTGCGATTGTTTAATGAGCCTGCCAACATTAAAATTTAACAGGTCAATATCGGCGGCATAAGTTTCATGACCTTTTCTTCCGCCAAGCTTAGCAATCAGTTTTGCATTGCCCATATCGGTGCGTATATCGAATCGGGTATTAAAATTAGATATGCTGCCATTGAATTTACCTTTAGCATTTATAACGCCCGGTAACTCGATGTTTTTGGGTAGTGATTTTTTAGGAATAACAGCCAGCAGGTCTCTTTTGGTGAGGTTAAATTTTCTGATGTCTAAATCGAGAAAAGTTTTGTTGATATTGGGTAGTCCCTTTGCATGACCGCTGATATCGATTTCTGTATTCTTTAATCCGCTGATCTGTAATTCAGGAATAGACAGATTGCCCAAATATCCATTTACTCTACCATTTACTTTGATCTTTTCATTAACATAGTTTTTAGGAATGGCATTGCTGAAATAAGCAGCATCCTTTAATCCAATGATGGTATTCTTTAATCTGAGGTTTACCTTCACTTTTTCGGGATGCTTAGAAAAATCATCAAGCGATGAATAATTTACCTCGGTTGTATTTTCAATGTTAGTATAAGGTGTTTTAAGGATCAAACCAGATAGTTTGATCTGTTTATCTGAGTAAATGGCATCGCCGCTAAGCCGGTCTAATTTAAATCCACTTTTGTCTGTTAAAGACCCATATTTCACATTTACTTTTGTAGCACTGGCATTGTATTGCAGGTCTGTTGCACCTAAGAATAGTTTGCTCACATCCAAATGGCTAAAATCTATTCCTGATGAAATTGGTTTAACCGCCAGATTATCAAACTTAAAAGCATTGTTCTTAAGGTCTATCTGTTTTATCATTACCAACAGAGAAGAAGGTTGTTTATTTACAGTATCTTTTAACTTACTGAGATTATTTGAAGGAGCCGGTTTAAAAGCAAAACCTACATTTGAATGATGAAGAAAGGCTTTATCGGCTATGTATTTGCTATGCGTTAAATCAACTTTTAAATTGGTAAAACCAAGTGTATCAATTAAGCTTTTTAAGCGAGTTGCGGCTAAGTCATCATTGTAATTGATGTTAATATGGTTTAGATCAAGCGCTTCAAATTCTATGGTAGGCAATTTTCCGGTTTGTTTTTGCGTACTGTCAACGCTGTTAACAATATGTTGTGCTAAATGTACCAACGGCTTTTGTTGCAAATAGTTTAAAGAAGTATTTTGTAACGCTAAGTTTTTGATTACATAATGTTGGTTGTCTAAATCAAAAGTCTTGATTTTTGTCTTGAGGCTTCCTAAGCCGAAACGGATATCATTACCTGCTACATCATCACGATAATGGATATTTATTTTATTGAAACTGATCTGGTCTATTGCAAATTTTAGTGTAGAGCTGCTGTCTTTTTTTACCTTTTCTTCGGGCTTTTGCTGTTCGCTCATAAAAGCATCAACCAAAAAAGAGAAGTTAAAAGTAGTATCGGGACTAACGCGTTTTACATTGGCGGTAACGGTACTTAGCTCAAGGTCTTTGATCTCTACCTTATTGGAAAAAATAAGCGCAAATAAATTGAGATTCACATTAAGTTTATCGGCATAAAGCAAGGTGTCTTTTTTAAGATCGGCTACATATAGTTTGTTTAGGGAAATATCATCTGGGAAAGCAATGCGCACTTTCTCTAAGCTGATTTCGGTCTTTGTTTTGTCTTTTAAATAGCTTACGATTTCATTTTTGATGATGTTCTGAACAAATGAAAAATTGATCAGTATAATAAGCAAGATTACCAAACCCAAAAGCCCGGCTATAATCCAAAGAAAAACTTTAAGACTTTTGCTGTAAAACTGCTTCAAAACGGAAGAATTAGAATTTATAAAACTGAAATCGACTTATCTAAATATTATAAACTTAAACAATAAAAGCCGATAAAAGGTTTAGAGAGGGGAATAAAAATTGATTTTTTTCTTAAAAAACTGGAATAATGATTATGTTTAACAATTATGGAAAAATTGGAGTTCACAATTAACTACGAAACCTATCATAATTTAGCAGAATTAAGTGATGAAGACAGATTGCTTTGCGAAAAAGCTGAAGCTGCTTTAAGTACATCTTATTCTCCTTATTCTAAATTTAAGGTAGGCAATGCAGTTTTATTGAACAATGGAGAGATTGTTTTAGGAAGCAATCAGGAAAATGTAGCCTATCCTTCGGGTTTATGTGCAGAGCGGGTGGCTTTGTTTGGCATAGGTGCCAAATATCCTGATGCAGTAATTAGCAAAATGGCTATTACAGCATATACAGATCAGTTTAAGATAGAACAACCCGTAACTTCATGCGGTGCCTGTTTGCAGGTTATGGCAGAGTTTGAACAGAAGCAAAATACCCCGATAACGGTATTGTTTTACTGTATAGGTGGAAAAATTTTAAAAGTTAAGGGTATTAAAAGCCTGTTGCCTTTCTTATTTGTAGAGAATAGGTTAAGTGTGGGCGCTTAAGAAACAATAACAGTATTTAGATAAGACAAGATTTCCTGAGTTTGCTGGGGCTCAAACCATTTGATCTCTGCGTCACGTTTAAACCAGGTAATTTGTCTTTTAGCAAAACGCCTGGTGTTTTGTTTGATTTTTTCTATAGCAGTTTTAAAATCAGTTTTACCATCTAAATATTCAAAAACTTCGCTATAGCCAACAGTATTGAGGGCGTTGTAATTTCTGTACTTTTCTAAGCTTTTAACTTCCTCAATTAATCCTTCTTGTACCATTAAATCTACTCTTTGGTTAATGCGGTTATAAAGGGTTTCACGTTCGGTATTCAAACCGATTTTTATCATGTTAAAAGGTCGCTGTTTTTTTTGTGAGGTTAGCATTGAACTCAGCTTTTTACCGGTAGATAAAACCACTTCCAAGCCCCTGATCATACGTTGAGGATTGCTCTGGTCTACTTTCGCAAAATACTCGGGATCTAATAAGGCTAATTTGCTTCTGATGGCTTCTATACCCTCATTTTCAAAAAGAAGATTCAGTTGTTCTCTTATGTTGAGGTCTATTTCAGGAAGATCATCTAAACCATTGCATACCGCATTGATGTACAAACCAGAGCCACCCACCATGATAACAGTATCATGCGTTTTAAAAAGCTTTTCTATAATTTGTAGTGCTTCTACTTCAAAATCGCCTGTGCTGAACAAAGTGGTGACACTATGCGAATTGATAAAGTGATGTGGAGCAGCAGCTTGTTCTTCTGTTGAAGGTTTGGCCGTGCCAATGCTCATTTCTTTAAAAAACTGCCGTGAATCTGCAGATATGATTTCGGTATTAAATGCCTTAGCTAATTCTATGGCTAAGGCAGTTTTACCAATGGCTGTTGGCCCAACTACAACGATAAGATTTTTTTGTGGCATGGGCTTGTTGTAATATTTTAAAGTTGAATGAGGCAGTTTATTTAATAATCATCGCGATCTTCGCTATAATCATCATTGCCATATTCATCCTCATCGTTAGAAAATACATCGTCTTCATCACTTTCCTCTTCTTCATTTTCTTCCTGTGCATTGATACCCCGGCCACCCATTGCTTCAAGTTCATCGGTATCTTCAGGTACAAAATCCATCTCGTTCAGGAAATCAAAATCATCTGACGATGAACTGCTGGCAACACTTGCACCACCTACAGAACCGCTTTTATCCATGATTTTTGGTGCTTCGCCAACACTTTTTACGATGTAAGGGTATTCAATATTCGGATCGTTTTCCAAAATGATCTTGATCAGTTCAACATGGAAATCGTAAGGACGTTCAAAATTATAGATATAATAAAATTTTTGATGTGGGTCTTCTATAAAGCTACTGATCTTTGCTTTTTCCATTAACACCACACCATTATCTATTTTACGCTGATTAGGCATAAGCGCAATTTCTTCGCCTTTGATCCAGTTATCTGTACTTACATAAAACGAAGAAGATTTTTCGGCGTTATAGCCCGTTGATTTATGTATCGCTCTGTGTAAATCTTCGAAAGTCTGACCAGGTTTAATATCTATTTCTCTGTTAATGTCATCAAAATCTTCAAAAGATATTCTAAATCTGTAAATTGCCATTCTGGGTATTAAAATAAATTGCTAACGTAAAAATATAAATTATTAATGATTTTTGAGCGTTTAAATTATTCTGATAGGGGATTTAAACCCATTTCTTTGCCTTTTTCAAGCATAAAATCATAGGCTTCCTGATAATTATTACTTATTTCGCCTTCTAATATGGCCTCTCTTATTGCATTCTTAAGCAGTCCCACTTCCTTGCCTGCATTTAGGCCAAAAGTTTGCATAATATCATTACCCGTAACAGGTGGCTGCCAGTTGCGTAATTGATCACGTTCTTCAACATCTTTAAGCTTTTGTTTTACCAGCTCAAAGTTATTGCGGTATTTTTTGACTTTATACTCGTTTTTGGTCGTAACATCTGCCTGGCATAATAACATAAGGCTTTCTATTTCATTTCCAGCTTCAAAAAGAAGTCTGCGCACGGCAGAGTCGGTTACTTTATCCTGCGCTAAAACAATGGGGCGGAGGTGAAGTAATACCAGCTTTTGCACAAACTTCATCTTATCATTAAGTGGTAATTTAAGATGAGCGAAGATTTGAGGTACCATTCTTGCACCTTTATCTTCATGTCCGTGAAAAGTCCATCCATGGCCTTCTTCAAAACGCTTGGTAGCGGGTTTGGCAATATCGTGTAAGATGGCTGCCCAACGTAACCACAAATCATCAGAAGTTTGACTGATGTTATCTAAAACCTGTAAAGTATGGTAAAAATTGTCTTTATGCGCTTTTCCGTTTCTTGTATCAACACCATATAATTTTACCATTTGCGGAAAAATAAGATGTAGCAAACCGGTGTCAAATAAATAATTAAAACCGATAGAAGGTGTTTTGGCTAAAATAATCTTGTTCAGCTCATCGGTAATACGCTCTTTTGATACGATGTTGATGCGTTCTTTCTGCGTATGTATGGCAACCAAAGCTACCTGATCTATTTTAAAATCGAGTTGTGTTGCAAAACGTATGGCCCGCATCATGCGTAGGGGATCATCAGAAAAAGTAACTGCGGGATCAAGTGGTGTACGGATCAGTTTATTTTCCAGATCTTCTAGTCCATTAAAAGGATCTATGACCTCCCCGTAATTACCTGGGTTAAGTGAGATCGCTAAAGCGTTGATGGTAAAATCTCTGCGCAACTGATCATCAGCTAAAGTGCCGTTTTCTACAATAGGTTTGCGTGAATTGGCTCGGTATGATTCTTTTCTGGCACCCACAAACTCAATTTCCAGTTCGTTGTATTTAAGCATGGCAGTGCCAAAATTCTTAAACACAGAAACCGTAGACCTGAGTTTTCTACCAACTTTTTCGGCAAAATCTATCCCGTTTCCCAATACCACGATATCAATATCTTTAGAAGGTCTTTTTAAGAATAGATCTCTTACAAAACCTCCTATTACGTATATCTCGGTTCCTTCCTTAGCTGCGGTTTCGGCTAATATCTTAAAAACAGGGTCTTCTAAATTAATTTTATACAAGTTGATGGGTGTATTTGAGGGATTAATCCTGTATGTAAAAACGCTCCTGCAAAGTTAATAAAACACAGTAAAAATAAGCCTTAAAGAAAAAGTCTATTATTTTCTGATGAACTCAAACTGTCCGGATGGACTCAGTTTGATAATAGTTGAAGGTTTTTTGACCGTTCTGTTTTCCTGTTCCCAGTTAACCACATAATCTACTGCTTCCAGAATTTCATCACTGATCTCATCAAAAAAACGAGGTGTAGGCTGCCCGCTGATGTTTGCTGAAGTAGAAACGATAGGTTTTCTGAAACGTTGTAAAAGCTGTTGGCAAAACTCGTATTTCGGAATACGGATACCTATGCTGCCATCGGCATTGATTGCGCTTGGGGCAAGGTTTTTAGCATTTGAAAAAACTACGGTTAAAGGATTTTCTGCATATTCAATAAGATCGTAGGCAACCTCAGGTATATCGTTTACATATGAAGCCAGTTTGTTGTCATTATCTAACAAGACAATAAGGCTTTTATCTGCCGCTCTACCTTTGATTGCGTTTACCTTTGCAACAGCGGTTTCATTTGTGGCATCACAACCTAAGCCCCAAACTGTATCGGTAGGATAAAGAATTACACCACCGTTTTTGAGTACTTCCAACGCTTTATTAATTTCTTCTCTCATGACTACAACCATTTGGTTTTTTTACCGGTTATTGAATTTTTTATGGTATCGATAATATTTTCTAAACTGATATTTACGCCTGTCTGTTTTTGAAGTTGCCTGTTTTTATGGCGTGATCTGGCAATATCTGTATGCATCATCAAAAATTGTTTCAAACTTTTTAATATCCAGAAATCACCTTTTATGAAATGGCCAAGCAGGGTAAGGGTGAACAGTTGCACATACCATAAATTTCTTTTAGCTCCGTTTAGATGGATACTTTGTAAAATAAAACTGTTTCTGTTGTAAATGATTTTGACAAAGTTTGATTTGTTGAGTTTATTGGTAGATGAACTGATCTGGTGAAAACAAACAGCTTTATGTTCATAGTATAGAGACCAGCCCATTTTCCATGCCCTAAGACCTAAATCAAAATCCTCAAAATAAAAAGGAGAATAGATTTCATCAAAGCCATTTAACATGATAAGTTTTTTGCGGTCTATTAAAGCATTGGCACCCGATAGGTAACAGGTAAGCGTTTGATGATCGGTATCTTCTACATAATAAAAACGGTTGGCTTTAAATTTAAAACCTTTGAATTTTGGCATTCTGGCAGCATCTTCGATTTTCTTTCCGTCAAAATTCATAATGCAGCCCATTACACCAAAGGTATCGGGCAGATTAAAGTAGCTTAATTGTTTTTCAAAATAATCAGGGGTAAGTTCAACATCCGAGTTCAGTAAAAGAACCAGGTCTTTGGATGCACGTTGTATGCCCTGATTACAGGTATAAGAAAAACCAGCGTTGTAAAGGTTTTTGATCAGTTGTATTTCGGGATAATGTTGTTGTATAAAATCAACCGAATCATCGCATGAACAATCATCAATTACAATAAACTCGAAATTGAGCTGACTTTGGTGTAATGCATGGTAAACAGAAGGAATATATTTTTCCAATAAATGTTTACCATTATAATTAGGTAAAACCACCGAAATACTTTTAAAGTTCTCTGTCATTTACCTATGCTATCTTTTTATAATTTTTATATTCAAAGCACCTGATGCCTGTTAATTTCTCTATCCATGCCAGTACTTTACGTCTGAAAGGCATTTTATTTTTAAGACCTGTGGGGTCAAAATTAAATTTCCAGTTGCCATTTTGTACCCTTGAGTTAAAAACAGCGGGATGCGTATCTGTAAACCTGAACAATTCATCGGCATTGCCATAATCAAAATCAGTGGCTTCGGGATAGGTATTGTCTATCCACTGATCATTCTGAGTGTAGAATTTATTGAAATTTCTCACCTTCTGGTTAAGGCCTTTAGGTGGTTTTACCCAGCCGTAATGATAAATATAAGCATCAATATGTTTTACCTTGATCTTGCGGTCGTTGAATCTGAAACCCTGGGCATCACGATAAGAATGCATACCTTTTATATTACGGATTACTCTGATTTCCCTTCTATACCAGCGTCTTGACTGGGCAAAAAAATCATAAGAACCATAGAAATGTTTATAGTTAAATAATAAACCTTCTATACGCTGATCATTTAAGCATAACTCCATTTCTTTTTTGATGACAGGCAAATATTTCTCATGCACACATTCATCAGCCTGTATGTAAAAAGCCCAGTCAACATCAGTACTGATGGCATTAAAAGCCTTATCGGTTTCCTGCGCAAAAGTCCTACCGCCTTCTCTCAAGCCGTCATCCCAAACCGTTTGTATGATTTTAATCTTATCAGAACCAATTTGTTCAATCAGTTTAAGGGTATCATCATCAGAATTGCCATGAGCTACAATAAATTCATCGCAAATGGGAAGAATGGAAGTGATTGCTTCAACTACGGGATAATCATTCTTAACAGCATTGCGAATAAATGTAAAACCTGCAACTTTCATTAACGGTAAAGAGATTTAATTGTTTAAGGATAAATAAAGGGCTTAGTTTTAGTTGCTTAAAGTTTTAAGGTAGCAATTCATCAGATTATGTGCAACTAAATTGTTATTAAACTTTTGAACGTACTCATAACCTTTATGTTGCATTTGCTGTGCCAAAGCAGGATCTGATAAAACATGATTACTTGTTTTTGCCAATGTATCAGGATCATCTGGCTGTATGTATAGGCTGTCTGGTCCACCTGCTTCTTCAAGGCATGAGCCTGTAGCTGCAATTACCGGAACTTTGCTGTATAAAGCTTCTATAATAGGAATACCAAATCCTTCATATCTGGAAGGATAGATAAATAAGCTTGCATTCTGATAAATAGCCGGGAAATCAGAAAATGGCACGTTTTTAAGAAAAATTACCCGGTTTTCCAGGTTTTTACTTTTTATTTTTTCTTTTATCAACGCTGCATAGCTGGTTTCCTTACCTATAACAACCAGTTTATAGTTCTCGTTAATATGAGGTAAAGCATCTATGATCAGTCCTAAATTTTTTCTGGCTTCAATGGTGCCTATACTTAATATATAATGCTCAGGCAGTTGGTATTTTTCGCGAGCCGATTTTTTGGCTTCTTCTGTAAGAGGCTTTTTAAAAATATCATCGCAACTTTGGTAAACTACATCAATTTTTGATGGAGATATATTGTAAAGTTCAATAATATCTTTTTTAGTGCATTCACTTATGGCGATAATCCTGTCTGCATTTACACAGGCATAACGACTCTTAAATGTATAGATTTTTCGGTCAATCAATTTATAGAGCTGCGGCATGCGTAAAAAGATAAGGTCATGTATGGTTACAACGCTTTTAACCTGAGTATGCTGTATGCCAAAAGGAATCTCATGACTCAAACCATGAAACAAATTGATCTGATCTTTAATGAGCTGCTTTTTTACAGAAAAACTTCTCCATATTACCTGAGCTAAGCCTTTAACTTTAGCCAGCTTTAAATGTACATTGTCCAGTTTAAATAGGGGCAATTGCAAGAGATTTTCTTTGATTTTAGTCGTATAGATATAAAAATTATGTGAAGGATAAATCACAGCTAACTGCTCAATAAGTGAACGGCTGTAATTGCCCAAACCGGTAAGGTTATTGGCAGCTCTTTTGCCATCGTAGCCAATCTTCAAAGCAGAAAGCCCAAAGCCTTTCGGCAGCTTTGAGCTCTCCTGTAATGCAGTATGTAAATCGTTTTGTTGCTCCAATTTCAGAATTACTTAAACAGCTACATTATTTTCTCTTAATGCGTCATTTAAGGATGTTTTCTTATCGGTAGATTCTTTACGTTTTCCAATAATTAAAGCACAAGGCACCTGATACTCGCCTGAAGGGAATTTCTTGGTATAAGAACCAGGAATAACTACCGAACGCGAAGGTACTACACCCTTGTATTCAACAGGGGTTTCGCCAGTTACGTCAATAATTTTTGTAGATGCGGTAAGTACAACATTGGCACCTAAAACGGCTTCTTTTTCTACTCTTACACCTTCTACTACTATCGCTCTTGAGCCAATAAAGCAATCATCTTCTATAATTACCGGAGCTGCCTGTACGGGTTCTAAAACACCACCAATACCTACTCCGCCGCTTAAATGTACACGTTTACCAATTTGGGCACATGAACCTACGGTAGCCCATGTATCAACCATCGTACCTTCATCTACATAAGCGCCAATATTTACATAAGAAGGCATCATAATTACTCCGGGAGCCAAATAAGCACCATAACGAGCTATGGCATGTGGCACTACTCTTACGCCGGCATCTTTGTAATTGGTTTTCAGATCCATTTTATCATGGAAAACAAAAGGGCCAACTTTTGTTTCTTTCATCTGCTTTATAGGGAAATATAAGATTACGGCTTTTTTGATCCATTCGTTAATGCCCCAGCTGTTCAATACTGGCTCAGCAACACGTAACTCACCTTTATCAAGCCTTTGTATTACTTCTTCAATTGCTTCGCAATAATTATTGTAAATAAGCAAACCTCTATCTTCCCAGGCCTCTTCTAT
The DNA here is from genome assembly GCF_022809115.1 of Pedobacter montanisoli. Taxonomy (GTDB): domain Bacteria; phylum Bacteroidota; class Bacteroidia; order Sphingobacteriales; family Sphingobacteriaceae; genus Pedobacter; species Pedobacter montanisoli. The sequence continues at coordinate 1,519,312 of NZ_JALGBH010000001.1, forward strand.
AAGTTTTTTTAAATCTGCAACCATGATAAAATTTAAATTTTTACAAAATAAATCAAAATATTGTAATAGGTCATGCTTTAGTTGCTTATTTTTGAATTATTTATGGATGAGAAGGAAAAATTACGTGTAGATAAATATTTGTGGGCCATTAGAATGTTTAAAACACGGAGCATGGCAACAGAAGCCTGTAAGGCCGGAAGAGTAAAGTTAAATGGCCAAAATGTAAAGCCATCGGCTATTGTAAAGATTGGTGATGTTTACCATCTATCTAAAGGGCCTGAGCGTAAGATTATAGAAGTTTTAGAGCTTTCTTATAACCGTACAGATGCCAAAATAGCGGTTACCAAATACAAAGACCTTACGCCAATTGAAGAAACCAGAGCGTATAAGTCTGTTTTTCATGCACCTACTTTACGCAGAGATCGTGGAGCTGGCCGCCCAACCAAGAAAGAACGCAGAGAAACCGATGAGCTTTTAGACAATTGGTTTGGTGCGGATGACGAATAATAAAAAATCTTTAAAAAATATTGGGCTATTAAAATTCTTTGAAAATACCTGTAATTATAATGGGTGGCACAAATAGACCAAATACCAATTTGTTCTGCTAAAAAGCGCTTTTAAAGCATTTGAAAGTATAATTTAATTTGTTTATCATTGCTCTCAACCAAATATAAATCTAACAAAACTGTTTAAATCATTTGCTCGCATGCATTTTAATTTAAACAGTTTTTTGTTTTTAAATCTTTATAAATTATGCAATCAGGCTTTAGCTTTGAAGTGAGCGAAAACCAACAGATCATTAGAAAAATGGTAAGTGATTTTGCCGAGAAAAAAATCAGGAAAAATGTAATGGAGTGGGATGAACAGCAATATTTTCCGGTTGAGATTTTTAAACAGCTGGGAGAATTGGGTCTAATGGGAGTACTTGTTCCAGAAAATTACGGCGGATCTGGGTTTGGATATCAGGAGTATGTGGATGTAATTGTAGAAATATCCAGAGTTTGTGGTTCTATAGGCCTTTCTGTAGCAGCGCATAATTCTTTGTGTACAGGTCATATCTTGGCTTTTGGTAATGAAGCGCAAAAACAAAAATGGTTGCCCAAATTGGCTACCGCTCAATGGATTGGGGCTTGGGGCTTAACCGAAGCCAATACAGGTTCTGATGCTTTACGCATGAAAACTACGGCTGTATTGGATGGCGATCATTATGTAATTAATGGAGCCAAGAACTGGATTACACACGGTAAAACGGGCGATGTTGCTGTGGTAATGGTGCGTACAGGCGAGGCAGGAAGCTCAAAAGGTATTTCGGCAATTGTTGTTGAACGTGGAACTCCCGGTTTTTCGGCAGGTAAAAAAGAAAATAAACTGGGTATGCGGGCATCAGAAACCACAGAGATGATTTTTGATAATTGCAGGGTACCCAAAGAAAACTTATTGGGTGTAGAGGGCGAAGGCTTTAAACAAGCAATGAAAGTATTAGACGGTGGTCGTATTTCTATCGCTGCACTGGCTTTGGGTATTGCTAAAGGTGCGTATGATGCGGCTTTGGCTTATGCGCAGGAACGCCAACAGTTTGGTGTGCCGATTTCTTCTTTTCAAGGAATCAGTTTTAAACTGGCAGATATGGCAACAGAGATTGAAGCAGCTGAATTGCTGATCAGACAGGCTGCTTATTTGAAAAACAACGGCATGCCGGTAACCAAGCAATCGGCTATGGCAAAATATTATGCTTCTGAAGTATCTGTAAAAGTAGCTACAGATGCAGTTCAGATTTTTGGTGGCTATGGCTATACCAAAGATTTTCCGGTAGAGAAATTTTATCGCGACAGCAAATTATGTACAATAGGAGAGGGAACTTCTGAAATACAGAAGATTGTAATTGCCCGCGAAATTTTAAAGTAAAACTATTAACTAACCTATACTAAATCTGGCATCTCTGAACGGGGATGCCTTTTTTATATACGGTAAAAAAGAGAGTGTTCAAAATTAACCATCTTCGTCATCCTGAACTTGTTTCAGGATCTTGAGAAAAGTTGAATTTGAACACCCTCTAATGGAAAAATTATCCCAGTTTTTTATATCTGATACGCTTAGGCGCAACATCACCCAAACGTTTTTTACGGTTTTCTTCGTAATCAGAGTAGTTGCCTTCAAAGAAATACACTTGCGAATCGCCTTCGAAAGCTAAAATGTGCGTACAGATACGGTCTAAGAACCACCTGTCGTGGGAAATAACTACGGCACAACCACCAAAGTTTTCCAAAGCTTCCTCTAAAGCACGTAAAGTATTTACGTCGATATCGTTGGTAGGCTCATCCAGTAATAAAACATTGGCACCTTCTTTTAAGGTAATGGCCAAATGAACACGGTTACGCTCTCCACCTGATAATACACCTACTTTCTTTTGCTGATCGGCACCGTTGAAATTGAACTTAGAAACGTAAGCTCTTGAGTTTACCTGTTTGTTACCCAATAACATGTTGTCCAAACCATCGGTAATGTTTTCATAAACCGTTTTATCAGGGTTAAGATCATTATGCATTTGATCTACATAACCCAATTTTACGGTTTCACCCACTTTAAAATCGCCACTGTCTGGTTGTTCCTGACCGGTAATTAAACGGAATAAAGTGGTTTTACCTGCACCGTTTGGACCAATAATCCCTACAATGCCCGCTGGTGGTAGGGAGAAGCTTAGATCTTCAAATAACAGTTTACCATCGTAAGCTTTGGAGATGTTATTGGCCTCGATCACCACATTACCCAAACGAGGGCCTGCAGGAATAAATAGCTCTAATTTTTCTTCGCGTTCTCTTCCATCCTCACTCGCCAATTTGTCGTAGTTAGATAAACGGGCTTTAGATTTGGCATGACGTGCTTTTGGTGCCATACGAACCCATTCTAACTCACGCTCTAATGCTTTTTGGCGTTTACTTTCCGTTTTCTCTTCTTGTGCTAAACGTTTCGCTTTTTGATCTAACCATGAAGAGTAATTACCTTTCCATGGAATACCTTCGCCACGATCCAGTTCTAAAATCCAGCCTGCAACGTTGTCTAAGAAATACCTGTCGTGGGTTACCGCAATTACAGTTCCCTCGTAGTTTTGCAAGAACTGCTCTAACCAGTCGATACTTTCGGCATCTAAGTGGTTGGTAGGCTCATCTAATAACAATACATCTGGCGATTGTAGCAATAGACGGCACATCGCCACGCGACGGCGCTCACCTCCTGATAATACACTGATTTTGGTATCTGGATCTGGACAACGCAAAGCGTCCATTGCACGCTCTAATTTATTGTCCAATTCCCAGGCGTTAGAAGCATCAATTTTATCCTGAAGCTCGCCCTGTCGCTGCATCAACTTATCCATTTTATCGGCATCAGAGTAGTTTTCTTCTAATCCAAATGCTTCATTAATTTCTTCGTATTCTTTAAGAATAGCAGTAATCTCAGCAACCCCTTCTTCTACCACTTCACGTACGGTTTTATGTGGGTCTAATTCTGGTTCCTGTGCTAAGTAACCTACTGAGTAACCTGGAGAAAATACCACTTCTCCCTGAATAGATTTATCTAAACCAGCAATGATTTTTAATAAGGATGATTTACCCGAACCGTTTAAACCTACAACACCAATTTTGGCACCGTAGAAAAACGACAGATATATATTTTTTAAGACTTGTTTTTGTGGCGGGTAAATTTTACTTACACCGGCCATTGAAAAAATGATCTTCTCGTCTGACATAGCAATTTTAATTAAGCATACAAAGATGCAGTTAAAACTTGAGAGCTAAAAATATAAATGCAGCCTCTTTTATGCCATTTTAGTGTAGTGATTAGAAACCTCCTTCTTCTGCCAACTTAGCGGTTTTCTTTGCTCTTGCTGGCAATTTGGCTGATTTTTACTGTTACATAAACCTTACAATTTACCGACAAAGCCTTTTGCAGTGCTATTTTTCGCTGTTTTTATGCTTTCCATTTAAAATAATCACCCAACTGTGCCAGAGATAAGCGCCTTAATCCACCAAAATGGCTTAATTGTTGATAAAATATAAAAATCGAGACGTAGGTTTTATAAAACAAATTTATAGCTTAGCATTGTCTCGATATGAACAAATTATGGAAGCTAAATTTTCTCCACAGGTAAAAGACGTGATTTCTTTCAGCAGGGAAGAAGCGTTGAGGTTAGGACACGAGTATATTGGCGCCGAGCATTTATTGTTGGGCCTTATACGTGAAGGTGATGGAATGGCTATTAAGATCTTAAAATCTTTAGGTATAGATACAGCTAAATTACGTCGCTCAGTTGAAGATGCTGTACGAGGCACCTCAAGTGTTACGGTAAATTTGGGCAATATACCTTTGACCAAACAGGCCGAAAAAATTTTAAAAATAACGTACTTAGAAGCTAAAATATTTAAAAGTGATCTGATCGGTACAGAGCATTTATTGTTGTCTATATTAAGAGACGATGATAACATTGCATCGCAGATTTTAATGCAGTACAATATCAGTTACGACTTATTTAAGCAAGAAGTAGAAACCAATAAAAACGGTTTTAAAGACGAAGCACAGACCGGAGGCACAGCCGGAGGTGATGACGATTATCAAGAAGAAGATGGCGGCGGTTTCTCTGCTCCTAAAAAGGTTTCTGATATCAAATCTAAAACCCCGGTGTTAGATAATTTTGGTCGTGATCTTACACGTGCGGCAGAAGAAGGTCGTTTAGACCCAATAGTTGGCCGTGAAAAAGAAATTGAACGTGTATCGCAGATCTTATCTCGTCGTAAAAAGAACAACCCTATTTTAATTGGTGAACCGGGTGTTGGTAAAAGTGCTATAGCCGAAGGTTTGGCATTACGCATTGTACAACGCAAGGTTTCGCGTGTATTGTTTGGCAAACGAGTGGTTACTTTAGATCTGGCTTCGTTGGTTGCCGGAACCAAATACCGTGGACAGTTTGAAGAACGTATGAAAGCTGTAATGAATGAATTGGAAAAATCACCTGATGTGATTCTATTCATTGATGAGATTCATACTATTGTAGGTGCGGGTGGGGCTTCAGGTTCTTTAGATGCTTCAAACATGTTCAAACCTGCATTAGCAAGGGGCGAAATACAATGTATAGGTGCAACAACCTTAGATGAGTACCGTCAGTTTATTGAAAAAGATGGCGCATTAGATCGTCGTTTCCAGAAAGTGATGATTGAGCCGGCTACTCCTGACGAGACCATTGAAATTCTGAACAGAATAAAAGAAAAATACGAAGATCACCACGGTGTAACTTATACAGAAGATGCGATAAAAGCATGTGTGGCTTTAACATCGAGATATATCACAGATAGATTTTTACCCGATAAAGCAATTGATGCTTTAGATGAGGCAGGTTCACGTGTCCATTTAACCAATATTCACGTGCCTGAAAATATTATTGCTATCGAAAGTAAGATAGAAGATATTAAACAGGAAAAAAACCGTGTGGTAAAAAGCCAGAAATACGAAGAAGCTGCAAGATTGCGTGATACCGAAAAAAGCTTATTAGAAGAACTCGATAAAGCCAAAGCCGATTGGGAAGCTGAAACCAAAGCTAAACGCTATGTGGTAACAGAAGATAATGTAGCCGAAGTAGTTTCGATGATGACGGGTATTCCTTTGCAACGTGTTGGACAAACAGACAGTAACAAACTGTTAAAAATGTACGATACCATTGCAGATAAAATTATTGGTCAGGATGATGCGATTAAAAAGCTTACTAAAGCAATACAACGTACAAGAGCCGGATTAAAAGATCCTAAAAAACCAATTGGTTCGTTTATTTTCTTAGGTCCTACGGGAGTAGGTAAAACTGAGCTGGCTAAAGAACTTGCCCGTTTTATGTTTGATAGCGACGATGCGCTGATCCAGATAGACATGAGCGAGTACATGGAAAAATTTGCCGTTTCTCGTTTAGTTGGAGCGCCTCCGGGCTATGTTGGCTATGAAGAAGGTGGGCAATTGACAGAGAAAGTACGTCGTAAACCTTATTCGGTGGTTTTATTGGATGAGATTGAAAAAGCACACCCTGATGTGTTTAACATTTTACTGCAAGTGCTTGATGAAGGACAATTAACGGATAGTTTGGGTAGGAAAGTAGATTTCAGGAATACAATTATCATTATGACTTCAAATATTGGTGCCCGTCAGCTAAAAGATTTTGGACAAGGTGTAGGTTTTTCTACCAATGCCAAAATGAGCCAGACCGAAACTCATAGTCGTAATGTAATAGAAAATGCGCTTAAACGTGCATTTGCCCCTGAGTTCTTAAACCGTATAGATGATGTGGTGGTGTTTAACAGCTTAGGTAGAGAAGAAATATTTAAAATTATTGATATTGAGTTAAAAGCCTTGTTTAGCCGCGTACATAACTTGGGTTATGAAGTAAAACTTACAGATGCGGCTAAAGACTTTATCGCAGAGAAAGGTTACGATAGTAGTTTTGGTGCTCGTCCGTTAAAACGTGCTATTCAGAAATACCTTGAAGATCCAATTGCCGAAGAGATTTTAAAAGGAGAGATCCACGAGGGGGATACATTGGAAGTTGATTTCAACAAAGAGAAAGAAGAAATCATTGTGCAGGCAAAAGGTAGTGGTAAGAAAAAGAAAAAAGAAGAAGGCGCTTAAGCACACAGAATTGAATTGAAAAAGGATGGCATTGCCATCCTTTTTTGTTAATTATCTTATCATATTGAGCTTGTCTAAATGTAAAATGCCTTCTCCTCAATCGTCACCCTGAACTTGTTTCAAGGGCTTTTTCATCATGTGTTCCTGAATTTATTTCTGGATCTATTACTTATATTAAGCAGTTTGCCCATAGGGAAACTAAAGATGCTGAAACAGCTTGTCCCGAATTTACTTCGGGGAGTTCAGCATGACGAGATAAGTTTAATATTATATTTATTTTACGTCACCCCGACTTGGAGTGAAAAGTAAAGCTACGGAGTAAATTTATTTCAGGTCTTTTCCCATCACGCGTCTTCCTGAATTTATCTCAGGGTCTATTGCTTATATTAAAGTGTTTGTCCATAGATGCTGAAACGAGTTCAGCATGACGAGATAGGTTAATTTATTTCAAAATCTTTTCTCAATATCCGTCACCCTGAATTTATTTCAGGGTCTACCATAAGGCCTTGTTATTTCTAAATATGTCGAGATAAATTCAGCATGACGATAATGATATTCTTATAAACCAATCAAATTACGTAAAGCCTGGTAATACCTTTCATAACTGTTTTGGTCGGTTTCTAAAAACAAGAACGGTTCTATCAATTCTAATTCCATTAAATGGAACACACCGTTCAGGTACACACCGTCAACCCGGGCATAAAGACAAGATTGCGCAAACTGTTTTATATACTGTTCTGCTGCTTTGGTTTCATCCAGTGTAACGGTTTTAGGTATAATTGTTCCGCCAAAAGTATGCTGAACCCTGAAATCACCTGGTTTGGCAGTTTTCAATAAAGCATGGCTAAACTTACCACCAAAAAAGAGGTAAGACCATTCTCCGGTTTCTTCAATTTCCTTTAAGAAAGGCTGAACAATAAAATCTTCATCTTTAAGAAAAATATGTAATTGTTGTTCTGCCTCCGCTAAATTTTCAGGAGTGATTTTGAGCGTGTTTTTTGCACCGCCGCTTACCGTAGGTTTTACAATCAGTTGTTGGGTATTAAAATGAGTAAAGTAAGCTTTTAGATCAACTGGTTCTCCCTTTAGTAAAAATGCACTTGGTGTAACGTTTAAACCCGCATCGGCAATATCTTTTAAATAATGTTTGTTGCTGTTCCATCTTACCACATTAAAAGGGTTCAACAATTTAACCCCCGAAGCTTCAATTTGATTAAGCCATGCATTAAAATCATTGATCAGGTCAAAATAATCCCATGGCGATTTGAGTATCGCATATTCAAAATCAGACCAGTTTACGTTCTGGTCGTTCCAAATTATCTTTTCTATATTTAAGCCTTTGCCTTTTAAAAAACGTAATAGGATATCATCTTCATTTTCGGCAGTGGGAGAAGCGTATTTACCTTTATCTAGATAAGTGATTAATGCTAATTTCATCATTCAATTTTTTGCTAAATTATAAAAATGCCCGGTTCAAAAAATCATAGCAACGTTAAGAATGCTTAAAATAGGCTGAGTTGCGGCGTGGGGATCTTAAATAAATCGGTGCGCAGTTCAGTACGGTTTACATTCAGTTGGTTTATGCGGCAGTGCAATTTAAAAGTATCATGTATCATGTCAGCAATATTGCCTTCGCCCCGCATTCTCACAGAATAACGACTGTCATTTACATTTCCGTTGTGGCAACTTTGGATTTGATGCCATACTTTTTCATAACGATCTGGAAAACTCTTTTTCAACCAATCTTCAAAAATGTTTGCAATGGAGCCGTTTAACCTCACTACAGTATATCCTGTAGCTAAGGCGCCTGCATTTGCTGCTGCTTTAAGCAGAGCAGGAATTTCATGGTCATTTAAACCTGGTATAATAGGCGCTGTCATTACGCCTGAAGGTACATTGAGCGCACTCAGTTCTTCTATTACTTTTAAGCGTTGCCGGGCGGTTGTAGTACGTGGCTCCAGTTTTTGTCTTAACTTTTCATTTAAACTGGTAATAGAAACCATTACATGAACCAGATTGAGCTTTGCCAGTTCAGCCAAAATATCTTTATCTCTTAAGATCAAAGCATTTTTAGTGATCATAGATATCGGGTGCTTGTAAGCCAAAGCAATCTCTAAAATCTGTCTGGTAAGTTTAAATTTCCTTTCGCAGGGCTGGTAACAATCTGTATTGCCCGATATTGAAATGGGTACTACATTCCAGCTTTTTTTCTCTATAAATTGTTTAAACAATTGCGGTGCATTATGCTTGATCAGAATTTTACTTTCAAAATCCAACCCGGCACTATAGCCCCAATATTCATGAGAATTACGGGCATAACAATAAATACATCCATGCTCACAACCCTGATAAGGATTTAATGAATAGAACATGGCAGTATCCGGGCTGTCAACTTTATTAACGATGGTTTTAGGATGGGTAGGTATAAAAGTAGTTTTAGGATTTTCTATTTCCCAGTCATCAATAGCCTCTGCATGTTCAATTACCAGATTGTTTTTGGCAAAGCGGTTATGCGTATTGATCTGGGCTCCTCTGCCGTTTAGATAATCAGTTGAATTAGCATTTTCCATTGAGTAAAAATGCTAAAATTTTTAGCAAAATGAAAATTAATTTTTCAACGTTGGTTCAAATTCAAGAGGAAGAAGCTCCGCGATTTTCTTATACGACCAATAACCTTTAAATAACATGCTTTTAGGGTCTGCAACATTGCCACCATTAAAGAAAAAGATATGAGGACTTAATTTTTGGACAACCGAAACTTGATAACTTGCATAATCCATAGGTTTAGACATGCTGAAATTTAAACTTATATATTCTTTATCTTCTTGTGCTTTAGTATAGGCAATATAAAGCTCATCGCTAAAGTTCATATATTTAACATCGGCATTATAAGTTTTAACTAAGGTGTCGGTATTTACCTGTGCCCGGTCTAACATGCTAATGGTTTTAGGTTTTGACCTTTCTTTACTCCAAAAAGCAAGTGAATCTGATTTGGTATAAGTAAGCACATTTATGGAACGCATATTATTAGTGATCTGCTTAATTTTGGCATTGATCAAACTGTCAGGGAGTCGGTTTTTGTTAGGAATAGTAATCAGCTTATTGATGATAAATCCTTCCTGCTGCGAAGTGCCTTTTGCAAGCGATTTAAAAAAATGGATATATGAACCATAATAAGCTTCATTTCTCATTTTCTGCCATTTCTTTTGCCTGGTTTTAGAGGCGGGTAGCTCTTCAAAATAAGGATAACCAGCGTAAAATATAATCTGCGTACGGTAATCGTATTCGAAATATTGCAGTAGATATTTTAAACGATAACCCAGTGCTTTGTTCTCTATAATTAAGAAATCATCACTTTTTAAGCTCAAAACCTTATCTTTTTGGTTGTAATCAACCTGTAATACTTCGCTGTTTAATACTTTGCATTGCTTGGCGTTAGGGCTTTGACCTAAAAATAATTCATAAAATAAACGCAGGTATGCCAGTCGGTTTGGATCAGGTTTGATCACAACTTCTTTTAAAGCAATTTCGCTTTCTTCGAGAACAATATCTAATTGAATGTTTTTATTGAGAACTTCTACATTTTGAACAAAAGGCTTATAGCCGATCATTTTTACAATTACATCATAATTACCAGGGCTAAGGTTCGGGAGCAGAAATTTACCCTCATTATTGCTCATGGTAGATATTTTAGTATTACCTATATATATACCAGCACCCGGTAAACTTTCTCTCTTGTCTTTTACAATACCACTTATGGTAAAAGAGTTTTGAGCCATTGCTACAAGGTTAACCTGCAACAGGAAGAATAAGATAAATCGTTTGAAGTTCATAATCAGCTTTGTGAACTAAGGTAAATAGATTTACTTTTCAGTGCAAGAAAAATTACGAAAATATCGTAGATTTATTGAGTATAAAAAGTTGATATACAAAAACTGTCCGAAAAGAATGATGTATCTCTCCGGACAGTTTACTTTTCTTAAGGTTATTGTAAGATTTATTTCTTTAATGCTTCTCTTACTTTAGGGGCAATCTGGGTACCATATAACTCAATTGATTTCATCATGTGTTCATGAGATGGACCGCCCACATCCATATGTGCTGAAAAACGCGTTAGGCCAAAAAGCTCATGCATTTGCAGAATTTTATCTACAGCTTCATTTACATCACCTATAATTAAAGCACCATGTTTTGAACGCCCGAAATCGAACTGGCCTTTTTGAAAAGGAGGCCAGCCTCTTGAACGTCCAATACGATCCATTTGAGCCGCATATACAGGATAATAATAATCGGCAACGGCCTGACTGTTCTCTCCAAAGAACGAGTGCATATGAACCCCAACTTTAAAATTGTTCATATCGTGACCATGATCTTCATAAGCCTGTTTATAATATTCAAACAAAGGTTGAAACTGTGCCGGATTACCACCAATAATAGCGAACATAACAGGTAAACCCAATTTGCCTGCACGAACAACAGATGCAGGTGTACCACCTACAGCTACCCAAATGTTAAGATGGTTGTGATCTGCACGGGGCAGAACCATCTGTTCATTTAGCTCAGGTCTAAACTTGCCTTTCCAGCTAAGGGTTTCATTTTTATTTATTTTTACCAACAGGTCTAATTTTTCTTCAAAAAGGGCATCATAATCTGCCAGATTGTAACCAAATAGGGGGAATGATTCTATAAAGCTGCCTCTGCCAGCCATTAATTCTGCACGTCCGTTAGAGATCAGGTCTATGGTGGCAAAGTTCTGATAAAGTTTAACAGGATCCGAAGAACTCAGTACAGAAACAGCACTGCCCAATTTGATATTTTTGGTAACCGTAGCCGCTGCAGCAAGTACAATTTCAGGACTTGAGACCGCATAATCAGGGCGGTGATGCTCACCTATACCGTAAAAATCAAGACCCACTTCATCCATCAGTTTAACTTCTTCAATGATTTCCTGTAAGCGTTGTTTTGCCGGTTGTATTTCTCCTTTGGCGTTCACTTGCAAATCGCCAAACATTCCGATACCTAATTCCATAACATTTAAATTTTTAACAAAGATAGGGCCGATTAAGCATTTAAATTTTGATCTATGTTAAGAAGTTTGTCAGATATTCTTTTATATCTTATAGCTTCTGTGTGGTTTAAAAATTTAATCGCTGAGCAACTGTAGAGTAATTTAACCTAAAATTGAACAACTTTCAATTAGTAGAATAAGGATTTAATGTGGAAGATTTATTATAAAAAGTTAAAGATCAGATATTATTTCCAAAATTCGTCGTTCCAGTTATCGGCAGGTACGTGCTGATGCTGTTGTTCAATTAGTTCCAGTTGCTCGGGAGTTGCGTGTTGCTGAATTTCATTGAAAAGAACCCTCTCTTCAAATCGGATATGATTTTCCAATTCTTCTTCAATCAGGCTTAGCGTTCGGGTAGGTTCGCCCTCTTCGGCAAACAAACGCTTTAACCTGCGGTGCTCTGATAAAGCTTTTTTGATATGTTCGTTTTGAGCAGGTAGAATAGAAAAAAGATATTTTTCTTCTGTATTAAAATGTGGATGCAGGTGATTTTCCCAAAACCAGTTGGCGTATTTTTTGATACGTTCGGGAGCTATATTACGCTTAAAACCTTCGCGTATTTTCCAGCTTAAGAGCAGTCCATAATGATGTTCTCTGCTTAAGGGTTGTAGGGCAGGATGACGTTTTAGGGGATTACTCATTACGGGCTTTTATTTTACATTCTTTAAAACATCTAATAATATTATGGCATGGTTTATTTTAGGGTCTTTGGCCGCATAAATAAGGGTTAGGTTCTGATGATCCAAAATGGCTTTAACGCGATGTAGTTCTTCTTCTTTGCCCGTTAGCTCTTCCCGGTAGCGTAAAGCGAACATTTCAAAAAGTTCTTCTTTATGATTAAATGCCTTTCTGAGTGCTGTTGAAGGGCAAAGTTCCTTATTCCATTCATCTAAATGAGCATCTTCCTTTTTGATACCGCGTGGCCATAATCTGTCAACCAACATGCGGTAACCATCAGTTTTTTCGGGCTTGTCATATACCCTTTTAATTTTTGCCCTGTACATTATTTGATTGCTTTTCTGAGATGTTCTACCAGTTTAGAAGACCTGTAGCCAAAATCTGCACCAAAGCTGTTGATTACCATACCCTTTATGTTGTGTTTATCTGATGATATCGCAAATACAATGCTTTCGTCGGCAGGATCGGTCATACCTTCAAACCGATAGATTTCGTCTATCACAAAATCATCAGGAGATAATTCAAAAGAGTTATCTGAGCATATCAGGTAATCCTGATCAGATTTTAATAAAAAATCGGTAGTATAACCTCTTTTTATCAGGTCGTTAACGGCCTCGCTGAGTGTATTGTAGCTGTACATATACTAAAGTTAATGAAAAACTTACTAAGGCTAAAACTCTCTATTGCCAATAACAAATATAATCAAATTCTTTATTTCAGATAAATTTATCTGAAATAAAGGATAAGCTCTATTTAAAAGAATAACTTCATGCCAAATCTAAATTGTACAAGGTCAACGGCTGCTAGACTTAAATCGTAACAAATACCAGATTTTGCTGTCCTAATAAAATAAAGGGAATATATGCTTGCCAACAAACAAATCTTAGAAGATCACAAAGTAAACATCAGAATAAAACTTGCTGCAATATGGACATCAGTAATGTTCTGTTATATTTATGGCGATTATTTTGAATTATATGTGCCCAAAAAAGTAGAAGGCCTTTTAAATGGGCAGAACATGTTAGATAGCCCTGTAAAATTATTGCTGGCAACTATTATATTAACTATACCGGCTTTAATGATTTTCTTATCATTAATGCTCAGTGTCAAATTAGCCAAATGGTTAAATATTGCAGTTGGAATATTCGTTACACTGTTTACGCTGCTGGTAGGTATATCTTCAATAACCGAATGGCGGAGTTTTTATGTGTTTCTTTCATTTCTTGAAAGCATATTAACAGCAATAATTGTTTTCAAGGCATGGGCATGGCCAAAATTGAAAAAGGCTTAAGGTGTTTTAATTTTAATCAGGTTGAATTGGCTTAAGGTTTATCCCGTCCTACAAACCTGCCTTTACCCAATAAAAAATCAATTGCTTTAGCAATATTCCGGTTAATACTTTCTTCTGATTTTAAACCTGAAATGTACCGTATGATTTCTTTCTGAAGATAAGGTGGGAGCGCTAAAAATATTTTTTCGGCTTCAGGATTTTCGGCTAAGGCTTCTGTAAATTTTGGATGAGGTTTTATGCTGCGGTCATCAGTATCATATTGAACGGTAATATGTACCATTTCACCAATTCTTTTAGGTGAGTTTTTAAGCATCTTAGTGTTGATGTATAGCCGCCATTCGCCTGCATATTTTACCAAAGTCTGTTTGTAATTCTGGTGATTGATCATTCCGCAAACAGGAATATGTCCTTTGTTTTTACCTGCTTTTACAAAGATATCTTCAAGAATAGCTACAGGAACATAGACAAAAGGATTAATGCCAATGATATCTAATGGGGCTTTAAATTGATGCATATTTTGCTTTACAGGGTTTGTTTCGTTTTTAATCTTTCTCCTTTTTCAAGCTTGTTTAGCATTTGGCTTATGCGCTCAACTTTTGTATCATCAGTTTTGGCCGCATAAATCCAGTTGATAAAAGCTTTTTGTTCTCCTTCTGTGTAACTTAAAAAAACCTGTTGCGCTAAAGGATGATCTGATAAACATTGCAAAAGCTCTTCGGGAACTTCTACAGGGTCATGATCTGCATATAAGATAATATGTACAAAATCGCCAGCCTGTTTTTTGATTTTCTTTCTGATTTCGGCTCTTACAGGGAAAAAAAGCCTGTTGTTACCCATAGGCTGTAAGCGGGAATTTTTAAACTCAAAACCATCTATACTACCCTTTACTTTTACCCAGCCAAAAGTACTTGTTTTGCTCTGTATAACTTCGGGAATAGCGGCATAAGTCCATCCACCTTTACCCGGATGCTTTTCAAGCAAATATTGTTTGTTTACCAAAGGCTTTTCCATATTTCGCTATGAATAAGATGAATATCAGTTAAAATCTATTTTTACAATTAATATAGGTAAAAGGCGTGAAATATACAGGGCATAATAGGATATTTCAGAGAGAGAAAGTCAAATTATCATAAAATTGCACAGGTAAAGATGAAGCATATTCCTATTCAATGAATGTTAAAAACTTCTGTCGCATAAATGCACCTCAAATCTTATATTTACGCATCCCAAAAATTTTTGAACGCATGAGTGAAGAATTAGATAACGTAAACGAAAATCAGGAATCTAACGGACAGGATAATAAGCATACCGTAATGCCTATTAACGGTCTGTATGAGAACTGGTTCCTTGATTATGCTTCTTATGTAATTTTAGATCGGGCAGTACCGCATATTAACGATGGTTTTAAACCGGTACAGCGTCGTATTATGCACTCGCTTAAAGAAATGGACGATGGGCGTTTTAACAAAGCGGCCAATGTAATAGGGAATACCATGAAATATCACCCACACGGTGATGCTTCTATTGGCGATGCAATGGTTCAATTGGGCCAAAAAGATCTGCTCATTGATTGTCAGGGAAACTGGGGAGATCCGGTTACGGGCGATAGCGCTGCGGCACCACGTTATATTGAAGCTCGTTTATCTAAATTTGCCAATGATGTGGTATTTAATCCTGATACTACAGAATGGCAACTGAGTTACGATGGACGTAACCAGGAACCGGTAACTTTACCTGTTAAATTTCCTTTGTTGCTTGCTCAAGGAGCAGAAGGTATAGCCGTGGGACTAGCCACCAAGATTATGCCGCATAATTTTGTAGAACTCTTAGATGCTTCTATAGAAATTCTGCGTGGCAATCGTTCTAACATACTACCCGATTTCTTTACAGGGGGTATGGCCGATTTTTCTAACTACAACGAAGGACAACGTGGCGGAAAGATCAGGGTTAGAGCCAAAATAACAGAACGAGATAAAAAAACCTTAATTATTACCGAAGTACCTTACAGCACTACTACGGGCTCGGTAATTGACAGCATTCTTGCCGCTAACGATAAAGGCAAGATCAAGATCAAAAAAATAGAAGATAACACGGCTGCTAAGGTTGAGATAGTGGTACATCTGGCGCCAGGTATTTCGCCTGATGTAACTATTGATGCTTTATATGCCTTTACTTCCTGTGAGGTATCCATATCACCAAATACCTGCGTAATTAAAGATGAAAAACCCTATTTCTTAAGTGTTAATGATATTTTAGAACAAAATACCAAAAGCACAAAAGCACTTCTTAAAAAAGAGCTCGAAATCAGGTTGCATGAATTACAGGAGAAGATTTTCTTTAGTTCTTTGCTTAAAATATTTATACAGGAAGGTATGTACAAACATACCGATTATGAAAACTCGGGAGATTTTGATACAGTAGTTACGGTATTGCATCGCTTGTTTGAACCATTTAAACCTTCTTTATATCGTGAAATACAACCTGAAGATTTCAAGAAGCTGATTGATAAGCCTATGAGTAGCATTACACGTTTTGATGTGAAAAAGGCAGACGAACAGATGAAAGCACTTGAAGAAGAAATTAAACAGGTGAAAAGCAATCTGCGTCATCTTACTGAATATACTATTGCCTGGTTCCAGAAAATTAAAGATAAATATGGTAAAGGTCGCGAGCGTAAAACAGAAATCAGATTATTTGATAAAGTAGAGGCGGCAAAAGTAGCTTTAGCTAATGTAAAACTCTACATGAACCGCGAAGATGGTTTCATTGGTACGGGACTTAAAAAAGATGAGTTTGTGGGCGATTGCTCAGATATTGATGAGATTATCGTATTTAGGGAAGACGGGCGCTTTATTGTAACCAAAGTAGCTGATAAAACCTTTGTGGGCAAACATATTATACATGCCCAGGTATTTAAAAAAGGTGATGACCGTACGGTTTATAATATGATTTATAAAGATGGGGCCAGCGGTATCAGTTATATCAAACGCTTTTCTGTTTTGGGGGTAACCCGCGATAAAGAATATGATTTAACCAAAGGTACCAAAGGATCTAAAGTGTTGTACTTTACAGCCAATCCAAATGGCGAGGCAGAGATTGTTACCGTTCAGTTAAAACCGCATTCAAAACTTAAGAAATTGAGTGTTGATGTTGATTTTGCCAATGTTGCCATAAAAGGCCGGGGCTCTATGGGTAATATAGTGGTTAAATCTCCGGTTAAAAAAGTATTGTTGAAGAGTAAGGGGGTTTCTACGCTGGCGGGCATTAAAATATGGTATGATGATATTTTAAAGCGCTTAAATGTAGATGGGCGTGGTAAATACCTAGGAGAATTTGATGGCGATGATAAAATCTTACAGGTATATGGCAACGGTACTTATGAGCTGAGCACATTTGAGCTGAACAACCACTTTGATGAAGGCATTGTACTCATGCAGAAATTTAATCCTGAACATGTTTACAGTGTTATACACTATGATGGTAAGGCTAAAAATTATTTTGTAAAGAGGTTTGTTTTTGAAACTCAGCCTATTGGTAAAGTGGTGAGCTTTATCAGCGAAGAAAATGGTTCGAAAATGATCCTTATTACCGGAAAAGCAGATGCCAAAATTATACTGGATGTAGAAAAAGGAAAAACCAAAACACCTGAAACTTTAGAGCTTGAACTGACCGGATTGATAGATATTAAAGGCTGGAAAGCAAATGGAAACCGTTTAACTCCGCATGTAGTTAAGCAGGTACAACTTATGGATGCCGAATTGGAGATCGGTATTGTTGAAGAGGAAGAACCACTACAGGATAATGATGCAGAAACTACAGAAGAAGAAATAAACGATACGGAAACCAACTCCAAAGAAGAGACGACCGAAATAGAAGATACTGAGGAAGAAGAAAAACCTAAAGCTAAGGCTACATTCAAATCGGCCGCTAAAACTGAAACTCCCGAACCTGTTATAGAAAAACCGGAACCTCAAGAAAGTGAAGAACCGAAGCCTCAGGAGAACGAGGAACCGAAACCTGAAAAGAAGAAAATATCATTTGAAATTACCAATCCTGATGATATCAAAATGGATGATAAGGGGCAGTTGGGTTTTTTTTAAACGTTTAATTAAATAACGCTTGAAGACATAAAATACTTGAAGCATAATGAAAAATTTAATTTATATTATCGTTATACTTTGTTTAAGTGTAACGTGTTATGCCCAAAAAGTTGGAGATACCGTATCTATATTAATTGATACCATAAATATTTCAGGCAAAGTAATTAATGAAAAAGGGGAAGCCTTGGAGGGTGCAGTAGTTATTTCTAAGAACCTAAATGAAAAATATCAATATAAAACTGCAAAAACTGATCGCAATGGATATTTTTTTCTAAGTGGGGTTAAGCCAATTGATACTTTAATATTTTTTTATGGTGTAAATGATCAACGTATTATAAATAATAAGAGCAGGTACTTATTGGTGAAAATAAGGAGTAAGATCCAAAGCTATAGTAATAACTCATCATTATTTATTTCAGCAAAAAGACAGTCGACTGATTCGGGGGGGCTTCTGGTTAAAAAAGTTATTAAACAACCAGAGTATTATTTCGATGGAATTTATAATCCTTTACCCGCAACATATCCTGGTGGCCTTAATAAACTCTATCAACTCTTAAAAACAAATATTGTTTATCCTAAAGCGGCTATTGAATATAATGTTGAAGGAGATGTTGAAATCGAATTTACGATAGATACTTTAGGAGCAGTGAAAGATTTTTTAATCGTTAAAGATATAGGTTATGGCTGTTCAGATGAGGTGATAAGAATCCTTAAAACAACAAAGTGGAATGTAGCCATGAATGAAGGAAAACACTACCCTCAACGTACCTCGATTACAGTTCCTTTTAGATTAGTAGAATAATAGCTAAGAAAAATAAAATCACCTTTACTGACAAATCTGTACAAAGAGATTTATTCAAGTCTTAAGGTGGTATAGGAACTGCTAAAAAAAGCCTTTTTAGAATATTAACATTCGAATTTAATGATTTAAACTATATTTGCCTTACTCAAAGGGGTGCTTGTTTATTAAACCTATTACTTAGCAGGCTGAGATTATACCCAGTTTTGAGTTAAAAAGAACGTGTATTAAAATTCCAATTTTTTACTTTCAATTTTTAACTCAACAACACACCTGATGCGGATAATACCGACGTAGGGATAAGGAGGTTACACTGCAATACTGTTTTGCCCTGAAAGCAGTTTTCAATAAATTTTTAGGTTTTGAATTAAAATTCATTGAAGATGGAATTTCAGGAGTGGTTTTCTTTATTTAAAGAACAGGTATTGGCAACTTCTTTTTTAGAATGGTTTGCCGTTATTTTTGGTGTAGCCGAAGTTTTACTGGCACGTAAAAACAATATCTTATTATATCCTGCAGGTATCATATCTGTGGTGTTGTCTATGTATCTTTTGGTACATACTATGCTCTATGCCGAAGCCTTATTGAATCTATATTACCTAGTAATGAGTATTTATGGTTGGGCGGTATGGCAAAGAAATAATCAGGAAGGAAAAACCTTAGCCGTATCATGGACCAACAGATCTGAAATGCTCAGGGCCTGTTCAATAGTTGTTGGGGGTTATATCTTATTATATACCATACTGGTTAAATTTACAAAATCTGATGTACCTGCTTTTGATGCTTTTGTTTCATCTGCAGCTTGGGCTGGTATGTGGCTGCTGGCACGTCGTAAAATAGAGAATTGGGTTTTTCTGAACGTTTCTAATATCGTGGCCATACCTTTGCTTATACATAAAGGCTTGCTTATGATGGCCTTACTTACCGCTTTCTTGTTTGTGGTGGCCATTTTTGGATTTATAGACTGGAAAAGAATATATAAGGCACAATATTAACAGCAATGGGCATAAGCATGAAAAATATTTTAACCGAAGCGCATCGCGAGCTGATACGGTCTTTGTCGGCAGAATCAGAAAAACTGGGTCAATTGCATCCCTTGATATTAGATATGGCTTATCAGCACAATTGGTTTAAACTTTTTGTGCCTGAAATTTATGGCGGCCCGGGGATGAAACTACCTGATATTTTAAGACTGGAAGAAGAACTGGCTTATTTAGACGGAAGTTTGGCGTGGACTATAACTTTGTGCAGTGGTGCTTCGTGGTTTACCGGTTTTATAGATTCCTCATTAGTTAAAGCTATCTTAGCAGATGATCAGGCTTGTTTTGCAGGTAGTGGCGCAACAGGAGGTACGGCAAGGAAATCAGCAAATGGTTATATCATTAATGGTAGATGGCAGTATGCAAGCGGCGCATTGCATGCTACGGTTTTTACGGCTAATTGCATTTTGCAGGATGAAAAGGGGAATGCTATACAAGATGGGGAAGGCAATCCTTTAATTAAATCATTTGTTTTTAAAAAATCAGAAGTACAGGTATTGCCGGGCTGGTCATATATAGGTATGATCGCTACAGGTAGCCATTCGTTTGAGGTAAACGAATTAGAAGTGCCTGAAAATCGTTCTTTTGTAATCAATACCCATATACAGGTAACCGATAGAGGATTTGACTATCCTTTTCTTCAACTGGCAGAAACCACGCTTTCCGTAAATAGTTTAGGAATGGCAAGACATTTTACAGATTTAGTAGAGCAGCACTTCTTTACAAGAGCAGCAGCTAAAAGATATGAGCCACAACAGGTCAGCGTTTTTACAACGGAACTTAAAAAGAATAAAAATGAATTGGATGCGGCTCGCAATCAGTTTTACCAAGCTTTTGATGATTCGTGGCAACAATTAAACAGGAAAGGAACTATTGATGAACATGCCTTGCTTAAAGTGAGTAAATTGAGCAGGGAACTGGCACATCAAACCAGAACAAGTGTTGATAGGCTTTATCCTTACGCCGGCCTCGAAGCGGCAAAAAAAGAAACTGAAATAAACAGGGTATGGCGTGATTTGCATACAGCCAGTCAACATGCTTTACTTACGTTTGCTATTTAATTGTAAACCATACAATAATAAGAGGATATTTAAAGTCCATTTCTTCGTTGTCATCCTGAACTTATTTTCAAGATCTTAATTAAGAATGACGAAAGACTTTAAATATCCTCTTCTTTTAGAATTTGATCAATTACTGATACTGGATGTAAATAGGAACAGGTTTTAATTTCATGAGTTCCTCTGGTGTCATTAAGCGGTTAGGTGCTTTTTTCAGGTCGTTTTTATAAAATAATTTAAAACCTGTAAACTGTACCGGTTCACCATAAATAAAGTGTCTGTAAGTACCTAATTTTAAATCTGGTTCTCCCCATCCGTCCATATGCATTACAATCTGTACCTCTGGTCTTAATTTAATGCTCTGAGAATTGGTAACCATTTTCTTGGTAAAACGGTGTACTACAAATACTTTAGGAGGTAAGTTGTGTTTCTTTACAAGATCAGCAAGATAACCTGATACATAGTTGATATCAGCAGCATCATAAGTGCCAATTTTTTTACCCGGTAAAGAACCATCTTTCATTGAAAATTCAGGATCTATACCTAAATGTACATAAGGTAGTTCAAGGTATTTCTCAATATGAGGTAATTCAGATTTGATGTTACTCAATGCCACTTGTAAATCTAAAAATACAATCGTATTCGGACGCATTTTAGCAATTTTCAATACAGAATCAATCTGAGAGTTAGCCATACGGTTAATGTATTTGCCATCTTTACCTGCAGTGCCACTTGCAACGGCAGCTATATAATGCAAGCCAGCCTGTACAGGTGTGCTAGGATCTACTTTTTCCCAATGCTTGATTTCTGCATTTAAACGTTTCCACATTTCTTTCGGTTCATACTCGCCCAAAGCACCCATTTTTTTTGAATGCAGGTTGCCATAATAAACCACGATACGTTTAAAAGGTAGAATAGCACCAGCCAATGGATAAGGTTGATTTTTTACAGGCCATTTTCCAGTAGTATCACCATTTGCCAGTTTCTTTACCAGTTCATTGTATTTTGCTGTATCAACAGGTGTTCTGGTATCTATTTCTTCTTCAGCTACGAGTTCGGTACCTGTGCTATCTGTTTTCTTAGAACCGCCAGCTTTACCAGATACTTTTTTAGCATCAGAAGTACAGTAAGAAAATGTACTGATTACTAATGCGGCTAAGGCCAATGCCCCTGCCATCCTTTTTAATTTCATGTTAGATATATAAAATTTAGTTTTTTCCAATTTGTCAAAAGTAAGCTAATTAAACAAGTAAAATTGTGATAATTATCAACACTTTAACATTGTATTCCTGATTTGAATTGGATGTTAAAATAAGGGTTAAAAAAAAGCTCCGAAAATTACTTCGGAGCTTTTTATTTAATTTTAATGTATAAAACTAAGCTACGATTGCCTCAGCTAATACAATGATTTTATTGTCCAAAACCTCAACAACTCCACCTTTAATGTTAAAGATTTCTTCGTGGCTGCTGTTTTTAACTATTACTGGTCCATCTTCCAAAGTTGATATAATAGGAGCGTGGTCTTTCAAAATCTGGAAAGAACCTGATGTTCCCGGCACAGTAACCGCTGTTACTTCGCCTTCATAAACTTTTTTATCTGGGGTTAATATTTCTAAATTCATTTCTTTAGTAGTTAGTATTTAGTAATTAGTTTTAAGCCAATTCACTAAATGAATTAATGAGGTAGTACTTAGGCTAAAGAGTTATCTATATGCTAAGTACTAACTACTATATACTAATTAGCTTCTGCCAATAATTTTTTACCTTTTTCAATAGCATCTTCTATTGTACCAACTAAGTTGAATGCTGCTTCAGGATATTCGTCAACTTCACCATCCATGATCATGTTAAATCCTTTGATAGTTTCTTTAATGTCAACTAATACACCTTTTAGACCGGTAAACTGTTCTGCAACGTGGAACGGCTGAGATAAGAAACGTTGTACACGACGAGCTCTGTGTACAGTTAATTTATCTTCTTCAGATAACTCATCCATACCTAAGATGGCAATGATATCCTGAAGTTCTTTATAACGTTGTAAAATTTCTTTAACACGTTGAGCAGTATTATAATGCTCGTCACCTAAAACAGCCGGGTTTAAGATACGTGAAGTAGAATCTAATGGATCTACCGCAGGATAAATACCTAGCTCAGAAATTTTACGTGACAATACGGTTGTAGCATCTAAGTGAGCAAATGTTGTAGCCGGAGCAGGGTCAGTTAAGTCATCGGCAGGTACATATACAGCCTGTACCGAAGTAATTGAACCACGTTTAGTTGAAGTAATACGCTCTTGCATTAAACCCATCTCAGTAGCTAATGTAGGTTGGTAACCTACTGCCGAAGGCATACGACCTAAAAGAGCCGATACCTCAGAACCTGCCTGAGTGAAACGGAAGATGTTATCAACGAAGAAAAGAATGTCTTTTCCTGCGCCTTCGCCATCACCATCACGGAAATATTCAGCAACGGTTAATCCTGATAAAGCTACACGAGCACGTGCACCAGGAGGCTCGTTCATCTGTCCGAATACCAATGTTGCTTTTGAATCTTTTAATTTTTCAGTATCTACTTTAGATAAATCCCAACCACCTTTTTCCATTGAGTGTAAGAAATCATCACCATAGTTAATTACACCAGATTCGATAAACTCGCGCAAAAGGTCATTACCTTCACGGGTACGCTCACCTACACCAGCAAATACAGATAAACCTGCATAGGCCTTGGCAATATTATTTACCAATTCCATAATTAATACAGTTTTACCTACACCGGCACCACCAAATAAACCGATTTTACCACCTTTTGCATAAGGCTCTAATAAATCGATAACTTTGATACCTGTAAAAAGTACTTCGGTTTCAGTAGAAAGCTCATCAAACTTAGGAGGAGCAGCGTGAATAGGTTTACCATTGCTATTATCAATTTTATTGATACCGTCAATAGCTTCACCAACTACGTTGAATAAACGCCCTTTGATTTCATCGCCAACAGGCATTTTAATAGGAGCTCCAGTGTCTAAAGCGTCCATTCCACGTACTAAACCATCAGTTGAGTCCATTGCAATGGCACGAACACGGTCTTCGCCAAGGTGTTGTTGCACCTCTAAAACGATTTTTTGTCCGTTTTCTTTTGTAATCTCTAAAGCAGAGAAAATTTTAGGTAAATGGGCATCGTTAACAAAGCTTACGTCAACTACCGGGCCTATAATCTGCGCTATTTTTCCAATGTTAGGCATATATTCTTTTTGGTAAAATTATAAAAATCAAAATGTTAAACGCGTTTTTACGCACCTACTTTTCGGTTGGCAAAGTTATAACTTTTAAATGTAATTTTTACAGATAAATAAAAAGTTTTTTAACAATTATTTAAACATCAAAACCGATGCATTTTAAATGTTGTAAATAACGTATTTTTAGGCTTAAATTCACTTGTCTTCTGTAGCTGAAAGTACAGGAGAATTTGCTTGAGATATAGAAATGAAAAAAATATTGGTAACCGGCAGCAACGGACTGTTGGGGCAGAAATTAACAGATTATATTCTTTCTTTAGATAACCTGCAACTGATAGCTACAGGTAAGGGAAAGAACAGGGTTTTTGCAGATGGAAATTATACTTATGAAGAAATGAATATTTGTGATATAGAACAGGTGAGCCAAGTTCTTAGAAAACACAAACCTGATACGCTGATTCATGCGGCCGCAATTACCAATGTAGATACCTGCCATGCCGATAGAGAATTATGCCAGAAAGTAAATGTAGAAGCCACCGCTAACCTGATAGCGTTGTGCGAAGAACTGGCTATACATTTTATATATATATCTACCGATTTTGTTTTTGATGGCAAAGCAGGACCTTATAAAGAAACAGATTTGCCAAATCCTGTAAGTTATTATGGTGAGAGCAAACTGGAAGGAGAACGATTAACACAACAGATGAAAGGTAAGTGGGCTATTGTCCGTACCATATTGGTATATGGTATCTTAAAAGATATGAGCCGCAGTAATATTGTATTGTGGGCTAAAAATGCTTTGTTGAGTAATACAGCTGTTAACGTGGTAAATGACCAATGGCGTATGCCTACCTTAGCCGAAGACCTGGCTTGGGCAAGTGTTGCTGTGGCAGAGAAAGAAGCAGAAGGTATTTTTCATATTTCAGGGCCAGATATGATGCGTATTGCTGATATTGTTTATAAAGTTGCTGATTTCTGGAACTTGGATAAATCTCTGATTAAAGAAGTCAGTTCTGCCACATTAAATCAGGAAGCTAAACGGCCGTTAAAAACAGGTTTTATTTTAGACAAAGCAATGACCGAATTAAATTATCGACCTCATAGCTTTGAAGATGGGTTAGCCTTAGTGAGGAAGCAATTAG
The DNA here is from genome assembly GCF_022809115.1 of Pedobacter montanisoli. Taxonomy (GTDB): domain Bacteria; phylum Bacteroidota; class Bacteroidia; order Sphingobacteriales; family Sphingobacteriaceae; genus Pedobacter; species Pedobacter montanisoli. The sequence goes on from NZ_JALGBH010000001.1 coordinate 1,544,380, forward strand.
GGAATAAAGAATAAGGATTAAAGATGAAGTATTTTAAATATCAGTACTGCAGATTTTTTAGCAGTTAACGATTAACCAACCAAATGAACCAATTAACTTTATAATTTTGAAGAAAGATTGGAGATAGAAGGCTAAACAGTTGGCTGTTTTTGAACCACAAAAGACACAAAAGTTCCTGCCCAGCTACCCCGATAAACTAATCAACTAACTAACCAATCAACAATTAAAACAATTATATTATGGCATTACAAACAGGCGATAAAGCGCCTTCATTTAAACTTTATAGTTCAGATTTAAAAGAGGTGTCTTTACAAGACTACCAAGGTAAAAAACTGATTATCCATTTCTTTCCATTGGCTTTTACGGGAGTATGTACAACTCAGCTTTGTACAATGAGAGATAGTTTTGGATATTATAAAGATCTTAATGCAGAGATTGTGGGTATTTCTATTGATTCGCCTTTTACCTTAGCTAAATTTAAAGAAGATCAAAATTACCAGTTTCCTTTGTTATCTGATTTTAATAAGGAGGCCGCCCGAGCATATGGTGCCATTTATGAAGAATTTGTATTTGGTATGAAAGGTGTAGCCAAAAGAGCGGCTTTTGTGGTAGATGAGAACGGCACGATAATTTATGCTGAGGTTTTAGAAGAAGCAGGAAATCTCCCTGATTTTGAAAAGATTAAAGCAATTGTAGCAGGATAAAACCGATACACAGATTATTTTTTCTTGTTATTGTACAAAAAAAATTGCGAAATTAATTTTGAAGCATTACCTTTGCAGACCGTTACAAAAACGAGAATGCATTCGTAGCTCAATTGGATAGAGCATCTGACTACGGATCAGAAGGTTTGGGGTTCGAATCCCTACGAGTGCACAAAAGGACATTCATTTGAATGTCCTTTTTTTATGCTTAATACTTTGTGTTTTTCTGTTTCTGTAAGAAATAACAAATATGCAATTCCTCCTTATTTCTTTAGGAAAGTTGGTTTTGAAGTTAAATACCCTCAAATATCAGGTAAGCATTTGTTAGCATTGTAAACAAATTATATCTTATTTGTTAATTTTTGTAGAATCTAATACCCTAAATAATATTTTAAAATTTATATATTTGCAGCTCAAAAATAAGGTTAAGGATTTAGTATAAAAAATACACTATCTTACTGTTAAACCTTAAATAATTAAACATTGGCAGCTTTACTTTTTGTTTTTAAGGTAAGGCTTTTTTAAAAAAAGTCTTTGTAAAGGCTTAAAAATAAAAGATAGATACTTAAATGCTTAATTTAGTTCTCTTTGGCCCTCCGGGTGCAGGCAAAGGTACCCAATCACAAAAATTGATTGATAAATATCAATTGGTTCACATCTCGACGGGTGATTTATTCAGAGCTCATATCAAAAACCAGACAGATTTAGGGAAACAGGTTAGTCAGCTTATTGCAGACGGAGAACTGGTACCTGATAGCATTACCATTGCTATGCTGGAAGAAGAAGTTGACAGGAATAAAACAGCTAAAGGATTTATCTTTGATGGCTTTCCACGTACGGTTCCGCAGGCAGAAGAATTAGATCGTTTCCTGGAAAGTAAAGGTGCTAAAGTTAACGGTGTAATTGCTTTAGATGTAAATCAGGAAGAATTAACCCGTAGAATTGCTGAGCGCCATAAGCTTAACGGAAGACCAGATGATGACGCTGAGAAACTGAAAAAGCGTATAGGAGAGTATTTTGATAAAACCATTCACGTGTTACCTTATTACGAAGCTCAAGGAAAATTGGCAAAGGTTAACGGAATTGGTGAGATTGAGATCATCTTTAATAGCCTTTGTGAGGTTATAGATAGTTTTTAATTCAATAATATATATTGTACACATCAAATTTTAACCTGCGGGCATAACCTGCAGGTTAAAATTTTTAATGATATTTATAATTTAATAGTCGTAAATTCATCTTCATGTCCCAAGGTTCAAATTTTGTAGATTATGTAAAAGTATGTTGCCGTTCTGGTAAAGGCGGGGCAGGTTCTGCGCATTTACATCGCGATAAACATACTGCAAAAGGAGGCCCGGATGGAGGAGATGGTGGCAGAGGTGGCCATATTATCCTAAAAGGTTCTGCACAGATCTGGACTCTCTTGCACTTAAAATACCGTAAGCATATCATTGCCGAAAATGGCGAGGGTGGAGGCAGTGCTTTGAGATCTGGTAGAAATGGTAAAGATGAAATCCTGGAAGTGCCTTTAGGTACGATTGCCAAAGATGCTGAAACTGGTGAAACCTTGTTTGAAATTACGGAAGACGGCCAGACAGAAATCTTAACAGCAGGAGGTCGGGGTGGTTTAGGCAACTGGCATTTTAAAACTCCTACTATGCAAACGCCTCGTTTTGCCCAACCAGGCGAACCTGGAAAAGAAGAATGGATGATCTTGGAGTTAAAGGTTTTAGCAGATGTTGGATTAGTTGGTTTTCCGAATGCGGGTAAATCTACTTTGCTATCAGTTGTATCGGCAGCTAAACCAGAAATCGCAGATTACCCTTTTACTACCATTGTACCTAATTTAGGTATAGTTGCTTATCGGGATTCCAAATCTTTTGTAATGGCAGATATACCGGGTATCATTGAAGGCGCATCAAAAGGAAAAGGTCTAGGTTTCAGATTTTTAAGACATATAGAGCGTAACTCTGTATTATTGTTTATGGTTCCGGCTGATACCAGCAGAAGCATTAATGAAGAATACCAGATCTTGAAACGCGAATTACATGAATATAATCCTGAGTTAATGCAAAAGCCGCATGTTCTGGCTATTACCAAATCAGATTTATTGGATGAAGAGTTGAAACGGGAAATGAAAAATGACCTGCCAAAACTTCCTTATGTTTTTATTTCATCTGTTGCCCAACAAGGTTTGGTTGAGCTTAAAGACATACTTTGGAAAGCCATCAATACTGAAACCGAAAGCTAGATTATTCTCTGGTGATTATATAGTTTTCCAGCACCAGCATATCCATTTTAGTTCTTAAGAAACAATCTAGCGCATGAGCCGGATGGTTTACAATAGGTTCATTTTCGTTAAAAGAAGTATTTAATAATACTGGAACATCCGTTTTTTCATAAAAACGATTGATTAAGCCGTAATATTTAGGTTCAATATGCTGATCTACAGTTTGCAGACGACCTGTGCCATCTACATGGGTAACTGCCGGAATAAGTACTTTTCTTTCTTCTTTTATCTGAAATACCTTTTCCATGAAGGGTACATTATCTGTTTGTTCAAAATAAGTTTCAACATGCTCCTTTAAGATAGAAGGTGCAAAAGGTCTGAACGATTCGCGTCGTTTAATCTTGGCATTTAAAATATCTTTTGCGTCCGTGCGTCGTGGGTCTGCAATAATAGAACGATGACCTAAAGCTCTTGGGCCAAATTCTGCTCTGCCCTGAAACCAGCCTACTACACCTGCATTGATGAGACAATCGGTAACCCGGTCAAAAAGTTCATGATTTTCCAACTTTTCAAACTTTACATTTTTGTCAGACAGGAACTCCTTGATATCCTCATTATTGTACTGACTACCCAAATAACCATGTAACATGGGTTCGGTACGTGGCTGTTGTAACAAATGATTGTAAACCCATAATGATGCACCTATGCAGGTACCAGCATCGTGTCCGGCAGGAGGGATGTATAATTGCTTAAAAGGTGTATTCAGTAATATCTTGCCATTAGCAACCGAATTTTGTGCAACACCTCCGGCAATGCAAACAGAATCTAATCCTGTTTTTGTATGGAGATGTTTTAATAAATGAAAGATAATTTCTTCGGTAATACGTTGTATAGATGCAGCCCAGTCTTTATGATCTTGTGATAATGGTTCATCAGATCTGCGGGCAGGACCAAAATCCTTGATCAGCTCATCAGAAAATAAACTGTCCATCGCAGGTATGCCACCTTCCCATACCATATTTACACCTTTTGTGGGGTGATTAAAATATTTTAAGTTCAGCTCGAAAAGCCCATTATCTGTAGCTTTAATAGCTTCTCTTAATTTTTCTACATATTTAGGTTTACCATAAGGAGCAAGACCCATTACTTTGTACTCATCGCCATAATGAGGAAAACCCAGCCATTGCGTAAAAGTGGTATAAAAAACACCTATAGAATGGGGATAAGAAACGGTTTCAAGTACTTTGATCTGATTGTCATTTCCTATACCAGTCATTGTACTGGTGAAATCTCCAAAGCCATCAATAGAAAGCAATGCCGCTTTTGAATACGGAGAAGCAAAAAATGCACTGGCTAAATGGCTACGATGATGTTCTACATTATGTATTTGCGCTTTAAGCTGCTGAGGTTCAATGTTAAAATGATTGCAGAATTCGTCGGTTATGGAAGCTGCCTTTTTTAAATTTTTTACGCGGTTAAGCATATTGCTTATGCTTAACCTATTTTTAAGTGCTGTAAAAACTTTACGGCTAAAATTGGCTTTGGGATCTCTTGAAATAGCAATATGATCTACATCTGTAATTCTAATTCCAGCTTCGTCTAAGCAAAACTGAATGGCCTGAGATGGAAAACCCGCCCAATGTTTGATGCGTCTGAAACGTTCTTCTTCTGCCGCTGCTATGAGTGTGCCATTTTGATATATACAGGCAGAAGAGTCGCCATGATAAGCATTAATTCCCAGGATGTACATTACTTTTTTTATTTTCTTTTAACCAGAACCAAATCATTAAAATAATTACCAAATATGCAAAAATGTTATATAAATCATGATGCAGATCGGCATGTTGTCTAACTGTTTTAAACCTGCTGAATATGAAGCCAACCAAAGCAATGCGTATAACGTTGGTTAAGATAATGATCAGCGTACCAGCCAGAATAAAATATAATTTCTTTTTTACTGTTTTATAAGGATAGGCAATTACAAAAGCCCAAAAAGACGTAATGATACCCATGCCATAACAAGAGTAACCTACATTTACCCATACTCCTCTGCTTATTTTAATACTATCGTGATAAACAAAATTATCAACTCCGAACAGGTGAAGCATGCCACTGGCACTTTTTAAAAGTATTTGTTGCAGCCAATGAGGGTAATTCAAGTAATGATCAAGAAAAGGGCTGTAATATCCTCCTCCTTTATTAACCAGACCAATGTAGAAGTAGTTAAAACGATATAGAGCAAAGGCTAAAACCACAAAACTTAAGGCAAAAAACCATGGTTTCTTATAAATAAGTTTTAGTTTGCTGGTCATAGGAACAAAATTAATAAAGTTCTGTAAAGCAAGTTAATTAAAAGGGCGAGCTTTTTTCTTTAGCTCGCTAATTTTTATATCAATAACTAATCTGAACCAGAAGCCTTGCAGGTAATGGAAAATGAAGCCTGTTTTGCCATCTAAAAAACCCAGCTTAATAAAGTAACGGTAAAAAAAGTATAAAAACGGGCGGATATATAGAGGCATTTTCCACCATATGTTTTTTAGATATGCAATTTTCTGATTGGGGTCTCCAAATAATGAAGGTTCTGTGGCTGATTGTTTTATGGTTTGTAACCGTTCAAACTCTTCAAGGGCAACAAGTGTACTATATCTGTTGTGTTTGGCTATCCAAAACTCAATATCGTTTTCTTTAAGATTTTCTTCTATGATATGACCATCTTTCCATGTCATGGTTTTTCCCGGAACTACAAATCTGTGATCCATATTTTCATTCAGGTCAGAATAACCCACGTTAAACTTGAACATTTTTAACAGATATTTTGGATAATAGCCACCATATTTGATCCATTTACCTTTAAAAATATTTTTACGGTTAAAATAAATGCCGTTGATTGCTTCATAATCCTTACTCTTAAAACTTTGTAAACGTTTAAAAAGTTCTGGAGTAACAATCTGATCGGCATCTAAACCTATTACCCAAGGGGTTTGAACTGAAAAGTTATTTAAAGCAAAATGCCATTGTTTAGGATGATTAGTAAAAGCATATTGCTGTACTGTTGCACCATAAGTTTCGGCAATCTGCAGGGTATTATCTTTACTGCCTGAATCCAGAATAAAAACAGCAGCTTCTAATCCTTTTATGGAATCAAGTAAACGGGGTAAATGTTGTTCTTCGTTAAAAGTAAGTATAATGAAGCTAAACTCGGTATTCACGCTATTGTTGCTCTTATAACCATTGATTTCCAAAGATAAGGAAAACGGCCACATCCTTTAAAATGGGTAACCTGGAAGCCCTGTTCCTTAAGCAGAGCCGTAAGCGTTTTTCTTGACCAGATCTTGATATGACCTCCATCCCAAAGGGGATTAATATGACTATCCATTTTGTTGGTAAGCGCAATGGTAAGGTTTTTTAGATAACCATGATAAGGCGTAGATAAAATGAATTCGCCACCACCGTTTTTTAAGAGAATTTTTTTTGCAAAAGATACAAAGGTTCTGGGTGCATATAAATGCTCAATTACTTCTGTTGAAACAATGGTTTTAAAAGGCATATTCTGTATCTGTGCAGGAAGCAGTTCAGAGCTTAAATCCTGAATAAAAAAACGATCAGGATTAATCTGATTAGCCAGCTTTATTCCCTGTTCTGAAGCATCCGTTCCATATACATCAAAACCATTTTTAATTAACTCATTGGCAAAAGAACCGTTGCCACATCCCAGATCTAAAACCGGTGTTTTTTTAGTACTTATAAGGTTTACTATGGGCATTAAAAGATAATTGTGTGTATGGCTGTTTTCGTTATTGTGAAAACCGTAGTCTTTATACTCTGACATAGAATATCTGGTTAATAGGTTGTTAGGTCGTGGTACAGGCTAATATACTGATTTACCAGTAGATCAGTATCGAAATCTTTTTTAATTGTTTCTGGTGCATTTTGCCTGATATGATTGCGTTTATCCTTACTTTGAAATGCTTCTTCTAAACCCTGCGCAATCTCATTAGGATGATGTTTACAGACCCAACCCATATTATTTTGTAAAATATAATCAGCCAATCCAACTTCTTTTGAAACTAAAACAGGCGTACCAACACTTAAGGCTTCTATGATAACATTAGCAAAGTTCTCATTAAAAGAAGTTAATACCAGCAAATCATGATTGGCCATGATTTCAAATTTTTTATCGCCGTTAACATAACCTATCCATTTAATATGATGAGCTATGTTTAGATCTTGGGCATATTTTTTTAGCATTTCTAGATACTGCTCTTCTCCGCTCCCGGCGATACTAAGTTCCCAGTTAAAATCCAGTTTACTTAAACTTTCAAATAATATTTCAAGTCCTTTTTTCTGTTCAATCCTTGACAAGAATAACAGCCGGAAAGAATGAGAGTAGGGAGGGGCCTCTTTAAGAGCTAAATGACTTAACTTAACGAAATTAGGAATTACGTTTATACTTTTAGTGGTACAGGTTTCTTTAATATCTGTCTGCTCCTTAAAACTGGTGGCGTGTATGTAAGTGTAGTTTAACAATTTTTTACCTATACCTGAGTGTATAAGCTTTTTAGGCAAAGAATTTTTATTGCTGGTTGTATAGTGGTTTAACATCCCTCTTGGTGAAAGGATCACCGGAACTTTATGCATTTTAGCTAACCAGCATGATAGTATGGAAACTAAATTCCACCAGGCATGAATATGTACGATTATTTTAGTGTTATCTTTCTTTGCTTGTTTTAGGATTTTATGTAAATATCCTAGTAGTGAGGGAGAAAAATGGGTATGATCTTTGGTCCATCGCTTAAAATAATAAACTCTTACATCATCAACCAATGTTTCGGTACCAACAGCAACATCTAATTCCGTTTTTCCATTAGCAGTGGTAGCAAGAACGGTAACATCTTGTTTGGATCTGGTTAATTCTTCAGACAGTTTAGAGACCGACATGGTTGGCCCACCATAAATGTAAGCGGGTTTATAGGCTGCACATATTTGGATGATCTTCAAAGGGCTGATTATTAAGTTTGACGGTACTGTTATTAGATTTTCAGTAACTGTGCAATTCTGGCAAATGGATCGGCTAAGTAGCTCATATATTTAGTGTCTTTAATAGAACTACGATTTTTGGTAAAAGTTGAAGAGACTACCTGTTTTAAAGTTAATTGCTGACCTGATTTGATATTGAATGGTTCAACTTCTTTTTTCAGTGCCAACTTAACCATAGTAACAGGGAAGTTTATCCCCGCACGTATATATGAACTAATTACTGATGCCCAGAAACGTCCGTTGATTTCCAGTACCTTTACTGAGTTATCTCGAATGTCTCTTCTCATATCTATACAAGCTACTCCATGCCAGTTAAGTAATTTCATCATTCTGGCAATTACAGTTATTACCTGTTCATCATCATGAAACTTCAGAATATCATTTGAGCTAAAATCACTTCCTGTTTTAACAGGAGATTCCTGTATAGTATAACAAATGAGTTCTCCTTCTCTGCATATCACATTGCAGGTAACATCACTTCCTATTATAAAGGGCTGTAGAATAAAACGGTTAAGTTTTGTTTCATTCTTTATATAGAAATTTTTAAGTTCCTCCCAATTTTCAAAACGTTGTATCAATCTTCCAAAAGCTTCCCTATCTGGCTTTATTAATACCGGATAGCCCATATCTGCTGCATCTTTCTCTAATTTTGCCAAACTTTCTATGATTGTAAACTTTGGACATGGAACTTTATTTTCGGTAAGAAATTTTGCCAGTTTCATTTTATTGATAGCAATATCAAATCTATCCACTTCGGTAGCCCAACTGCACACTGCAATTTTGTTTAATTCTTCGGTATGAAGCTTTATATTTCTTATTTCAAGCTCATCTATAGGCATAATAAGATCTATATTGTGCTTTTTTACGATTTCCTTAATCTGTTGTACACCGTTTTTATCATATTCCTCATAAGCTTTTTTGAGGTAGATAGAAAATCGGGCGGCATTCTTCTTGTTACCGGTTAACAGGTAAATATCAGCATTAAGCGATTTTAGGCAATATAAAACGCCAAGACAAAGATTAGAGTCGTAACCGATTAAAAGTATTGACGTTTTTTGCAGCATTATGGCTTCTTTATGTCTTGTTTTGCGCAAGTTTACTGTTTCTGTAGCCATATGAGAAATAAATAATCAGACCTATAGCCAGCCATACACCAAAGCCAATCCAGTTGCTGATGCCCAATTCGCACATCATATATAAACAGCTGATTAATCCTAAAACAGGTATCAGAGACAAATTTTTAGTAAAACAGAAATATGAAATTACCACACAGATTAATAAAAATATCCACATTGGTATTTTGTGCTTAAAGAGTTTCCAGCCGCTTTCGTATTTTTTGTCAAAGCTAATAGAAGACTTTGTCAGAAAGCTTTCATATTGTTCTGCACTTAAATTATTCAGATAAGCTTCTGCATCTATTTGTTTGCCCTGAAGAACAACAGGGTTTTGAGCGATTTCATTCTTAACATTTTGCAACTCCTCATTATTTAATGAAGTTACAAATGTGGTTGCATCAACTGATTTGGTTTCATTTTTTAAGAAGGCAAGTGTTTCTGCTTTAAATTGAGTTAAACCAAAAATAACAGAGGCTACAAACAATAAAGGAATAATGTATTTAGAATTTACATAAGGAATTTTGAACTTTCCTCTTTGTACATCAGGTCTGTTTTGTAATACCAATACACCAGCACATACCAGTACAAATGCAAATAAGGTACCTATAGAACATAAATCTGTTACAATGGTAAGATTCATGAACAATGAAGGTATGGCTACTACAAAGCCTACAACAATTGTTGAAAATGAAGGAGTTTTGTATTTAGGGTGAATCTTAGAAAATGATTTTGGCAATAATCCATCACGGCTCATGCTCATCCATATACGAGGCTGTCCCATTTGGAAAACCAATAATACACTGGCCATTGCAAAAACTGCACTTACTGCAATGATACCACTCATCAATTTAAGATCAATCTGATCAAAAACATAGGCCAAAGGATCTCCAACTGCTAAAGTGTTGTATTTAACAATTCCAGTAAGTACTAAAGCTATAGCTATATACAGAATGGTACAGATGATAATAGCCCACATCATACCTTTTGGCAGATCTCGTTGTGGATTTTTACATTCTTCTGCAGTTGTAGAAATGGCATCAAAACCTATGTAAGCAAAGAATACAGCTGATACACCTTTTAATATTCCTGAAACCCCATTCGGTGCAAAAGGATTCCAGTTTTCTGTATCCACATAGAAAATACCAACAGACAGAACCAATAAAATAACAGCTAATTTTATAACCACCATAGCATTACTTGCATTTCTGGATTCTTTCATGCCACGATAAACCAGCCATGTAATAAATATAATGATACCTAAAGCCGGTAAATCTGCTACAAAATGAAAACTTCCAATTTGCGGAGCTGTAACCCAGGCATTATTGGCAATGCTGGTTGCTTCGTCTAAATTGGCGATGTCTTTACCTGCGTTGATTAAAGCTTCGGCATGTTTATGTCCATTGAAAGCGGTAAGATAATCCATTGTAGCCCAATCGGGTACATGTATTCCATCTATTCCCAGGCTTTTTATCTTGATGGAGGAGAGTAAACTCGTAAAATAATCAGACCAGGAAATGGCCACCGTTATGTTACCAATGGCATATTCCATAATTAAAGACCAACCTATAATCCAAGCTACTAATTCGCCAAAAGCAACATAAGAATACGTATAGGCACTTCCTGAAACAGGAACCATAGATGCAAACTCAGCATAAGCAAAAGCAGCAAAACTACAGGCAATTGCAGTGAAGATAAAGAGAAAAATCACTGCTGGCCCGCCATCTGCACTGGCTTTACCAATGGTGCTAAATATACCGGCTCCTATAATAGCAGCTATACCAAAAGCAGTTAAGTCTCTTACTCCTAATGTTTTATTTAGTGAACTTTCATGATCTCCGTAACCTTTTGAGGCTTCTTCTAATATTTTGGAAACGGATTTTTTTCTAAACAGGTTATTCAGCATTTAATTCTGGTTGCTTGGTTGAATTCTCCAAACTTAAAAAATATGTGTTAAAAATGAAAGCGCTATTTATGGTCGCCGTTAAAGTATGAAGTATAAAGTCTTAAGTTCAGATGCGAAATAAGTACCAACGAAAAATGAAGTAAGGACACTTCAACCAACGGAATAGCGAAAAATGATTAACAAACTATCCTTCCAATTTTTCTAATTCATCTTTAACAAATGCAGCAAGGTCTTTTATATATGAAGCACTAAAATCGAATTTAATACCCGCTGTTTCATAAATCACATTCATGGGTTTGGTATAACCTAAGCTCAGTGCGGCCAGATATTGATCGAGTGCTTTTTCCGGGTTTTCTTTGTAATTTTTCCATACAGCAATGGCTCCTAATTGTGCAATTGCGTATTCTATGTAATAAAATGGTACTTCAAACAGATGCAATTGTTTTTGCCATACATTTCCCAATTGCTGTTCTAAACCGTCCCAATTTGCAAAGCCTGCACCAAATCTTTCATAAATTTGTTTAAACGCTGCTTCTCTATCGGCTGCATTATGATCTGGATTGGTATAGATCCAGTGCTGAAACTGATCTATTACAGCTACCCATGGCAAGGTTTTCAATACATCAGCAAGCTGCTCTTTTTTAGCCCTGATCAGGTCTTCTTCCTTATCAAAATAAACATTCCATTTATCCATAGAAATTAGTTCCATGCTCATAGAGGCTAATTCTGCTACTTCAGACGGGCAATGTTTAAAATCATTGAGTTCCAGGTTTGCAGTTAAAAAAGTATGTACAGCATGCCCTCCTTCATGCACCATAGTGGTTAAATCACGTAGAGAATTGGCTGAATTCATAAAAATGAAAGGAGCTCCTGTTTCTGCAAGCGGATAATTGTAACCTCCCGGTGCTTTGCCCATACGACTTTCTACATCGAAAAGGTTGTTCCGTTTCATAATTGCAAGTTTTTCTCCTAATGAAGGTCTTAATGCACTGAAACAGAGAATAGATTTATCGATCAATTCATTACCATTGTGAAAAGGTTTTAAAGCTGGTTTGCCTGAGGTACTTACATCCAGATCCCAAGGTTTAAGCTCAGCTAAGTTTAGCGCATTTTTACGTTTATCTGCTTGTTCTTTTAACAGAGGTACAATTTCTTTCTCTATTGCGGCAGCAAAATCATAGCAGTCTTTAGGGGTATAATCAAAACGTCCCAAAGCTTGGAACATATAATCGCGATAGTTTTCAAAGCCTGCATTTAAAGCTACCTGATGTCTCATTTTTACCAATTCATCAAATAATGTATTGAGCTCATCTTTATCAACAAGTCTTCGTTGCTGAATATTTCTCCAAGCATTTTCTCTTGTTTCGCGGTTGGTATCTTTTAAGAAATTAGCAGCCTGTTCTAAAGTGTAAGTCTTGCCTTCAAGTTCAACACTCATGGATCCAGTAATGGCCTGATATTTTTGCTGGGCAACCTGTAATTTCGTAAATAATTCAATATTCTCTTCTCTAAATAGTTCTAAGGCTTTTTTTACGCTACGGATATAAACAAAGTATTTTTCCTGATCAAGCTGATCAATAAAAGGACTTTCACAGAATTTTTTATTTAACTGATTGGCTATTGGAGAAATTTTAGGTTCGATCTCTGTAGCAAAATATTGGAAACTCTTAACCAGTTCCTCATTTGAAGTATCACATGACATTTTAATGTATCTCCATGCAAAATCTTCTTCTAATGCAGCTTCAAGTTCACTTTTATCACGTAACCATTGCTCAAGTTCTTTTACGCTATTTATTTCTCTTTTTAAAAGCTCGTTGAAGATAGGTTCAAGGTTTTCCCAGTCTATACTTAAATCCTGAGGGATATAGTGACGCTGTTTTTTATGAAGGGCTGACAAGCTCATATGTGTAAATTTTAAAGAGATAAATATAGGTTATGGATTGTAATTGTAAATTCAGTTTTTAAAATAGGCTTTGTTTAGTTAAACCATGTAGTCCAGGCGATTTTGCATAACAATCGAGTTTAAAAGAAAAAGTAGAACCTTTATTTACTACACTTTTAACCTGAATGGTAGAACCATGAAGGGCCAGTATTTCAGATACCAGATAAAGACCAATGCCAAAACCTGAAATTTGTTTTTCTTTAGAACGCCTACATCTGAAAAAGCGTTGGAATAGTTGATGTTGATCAATAGGATCAATACCCAGTCCTTCATCAGTTATAGAAAAAAAGGCTTTATTATTAAGCTTTTGCGTGGCAATAATAATATTTCCACCTGCGGGAGAGTATTTTATGGCATTGGTTAACAGATTGATAATTACTTGAGTAATTTTCTCTTTATCAGCAAAAACAGTTAGTTTTTCTGTATGAAACTGACAGGTTATGGTATGAGTTGTATTTAAGAAAACATGGTCATCTATAATTTCGTTAATCAGCTCATTTAAATCGAATTCTATTCTGTTTAATGAAAGCTTACCAGCTTCAATTTTAGAAACGTCTAAAAAATCATGTATAAGTTTAACCATTTTATCAACAAGGCGATTGGCTTTATCTAAACCAACAGGAATAAACTCATTGATTTCAGGTTGTTTCTCAATTTTTTTCTGCATTACCTGCATATAAGTTTTAAGAGAAGTAAGAGGGGTCTTCAGTTCATGACTAATCATAGAAACAAAGTCATGTTTATTGGCTTCATTTTGTTTACGATCTGTAATATCTCTAGCAATTTTAGAAAGGCCAATAATGTTTCCTTCAACATCTTTTAAAGGAGAGATCGTTAATGAAACGTGGATGAGACTACCATCTTTACGCATCCGTATCGTCTCAAAATGATCTACATGTTTGCCGGAACGTAGCTTTTCTAATATGATTACTTCTTCATGCTGACGTTCTGTAGGAATAATTTTAAGAATTGATCTGCCAATCATTTCTTCTGCTTTATAACCAAAAAGTCGTTCTGCAGATTTGTTCCAGCTGGTAATAATACTATCTAAATTCTTACTGATTATGGCATCATCTGAATATTCTACAATGGCAGATAATTTTGCAGTTTGTAATTCTGTGTCCTTTAATAAGGAAAGGCGCTCTCTATAAATTTGATTTTGTTGCTCTAATGTTTTAATGTGTTGTTGTAAACGTTCAATTTCAAGTTGTAAAGTTGGGTCTTTTTCCATAGAGCAAGTTATTGGTGGTTCTTTTGTTTATGAACAAAATTTATACCATAAAGTTGGAATTTTTGAGGTATTAAATACTTTAAACAGGAAATAGATAAGACTGTAAGTGAAGAACTGACAAGATAGAAAGTAGAATGGGGAAACTTAATAACTCTCTGAAGTTTGATTATATAGATTACTTTTCTTGGTTACATAGCCGGCCCATAATAAAACTCTGAACACAATAATCATAGTTATAAATCCATATAGCATATTATTAAGCATAAATTCGAGATTATTACCACGCCACAAGCCTTGAAAGCAACCATTAAACATTACAATACATCCAAATTCATAACCGCCAAACCAACGTTCTGCTGTATCATTAAAAAACTGAACACAGCATCCAAAAAGAAATAGAAAAACAAATGTGCCAACATAACCAAATGATAAATAAGCGTCTACAACCGGACGGGTTTTAGCAGATACAGAAGAAAGTCGGCTAATTACTCCTGCGTCATAAACACGTTCCATTGCAACTTGTTCTGTTATAGGTTTGTTTGGATAAAATTGCCGGGGAATTAATGCAATTAAGGCATTGTGTATAATTTCTGTTTTGTAAAAGTCATGGTGAGCAGGTACATAATCTACATATTGAGTGAACATACCAATTTCAGAAAAACGATTGGTTAAAAAACCCCAATTAGTATTATCTATAATTTCTTCATTATCTTCCTGAAAGATAGTTTCTAAAGCTTCGGATCTGGCCTCTACAGCTGTTTTCTCCCCACTCCATGATTGTCGAACTATGCTTGCATATGTAGGTAAGATATATAACAATACATATATCGTGGGAATAGAGACGAGAGTAATAGCGCGTTTATAGTAGGGAAATAATAAAGCAAATAAAATGATCACATTCACAATGATATGCTCCTTAAATCCTGTAAGTGTTGCATTAATAAAATTAAGACCAAACATGGTTGTGCCATAAACAATCCATAAAGTTTTTTTTGTTCGTAATCCTTTTAACAATAATAAGGAGGCAGAGAAAATAGCCATATTGTTAAAATAAATAGAAAACTGTAACAAACCTGGCAAAAATTGGAAGCCTATTGCCGTTATATAAAAAAATAAAGCAATGCGTAGCCAATACAAATCAGATTGTTTTTGCTGAAAAATATATTTTATTTTGGTTTTCTTTAGGGATGAATAGTATAACATACCCCATACTAGACCTATATGTGCCAGCAGGCATATACGTTGACATTTGGCAATTAGATATGTCTGTTCATTTGATACAAAATTTCCAGGGTTAACTTTTACAAAATATTCATATCCTAAATGATCTAAAAAATAGAAAATGGACGTACAGCACATAAATCCTGCAAAAATGAGTTGCAAAAGAAATATAGGTCTCATGATTTGAGATGCTACAGGCAGATCATTCTTTATGAATCTGTTTTTTGAAAACCATGTAAGATAAAAGATATAAAATGAACCAAGCCAAGCTGTGATATAACTCAAAACAGGTGTATCACTTAATAAAGATGAAAGGGCAAAAGGAATAAGAAAGAGTAAATATCTAGGCCTATTTATGTGCATTACCTAATAGTGTTTTAACAGAATTGATTGTAGAAAGGTAAGTATACTTGTTAATGTGTTGCTGAATTTTTTGTTGATCAGCAGGGTTATTTATTAAGTTTAAAATGGAAGCTGCCAATGCTTCAATGTCTCCGGTTTTATATACTAAAGAAGGGTTTAAAGGTTTAACCAGATCTTCGGCAGAACCACATTCATTTGCTGCAATAACAGGTAATCCTGAAGCCATTGCCTCGTTTACAACTAATCCCCAAGTCTCGCCATAATCAGAGGGAAGTACCAGGCAATCAGCAACAGCATAGGCTTTTGAAATTTCTGTTTGATTTAAAAAACCAATTATAGAAATGTTAACTTCCTTTTCCCTAATTGTATTTATAATGCCATTTTCTTTGTCAAAGACGACATTTGCATGCTGTTTGATCTCATCATACAATTCTCCGTCACCAACAAATACAATATGGACAAGATTGGTTAACTGAGCTAATTTTACAGCTTTAATGATGTCTAAAGGACGTTTTTTTTGAATAAATTTTCCTGAAAATAAAATACAAAAAATGCCTTTAGCGATCCCCCAATTGTTTCTTATAGTTTGATTTTGAGCTTTATAATATAGAGAAGAAGTATGAAATCTGTCATTGTCAACGCAATATAATCCGGGTAATAACTTTGATGGGTTAATATTATGTTTCAGATATAAACGTTTATTGGCTTCGCCTATATAAAGGAAGTAATCTATTCTGTTAAAAAACTGTGATAGCAATAATTTTTTGATTTTTTGTTTCCAGAAAAAAACAGGTTTAAGATCATTGCTTTCTCCTTTAAATATTGTTGTGAGACCTAAAGACTTTGCTGTCCATAAAACTTGCCAATAAGCTAATACCTGCCATCCATTAATGTAAACATGGGTAGCTTTGCGTTCTTTTAATAATCGTTTTAAATTATCTTTTAAAACGATTCCTCTAAAGCCTTTATTTGGAGCGGCATTTTCATTAACTCTTAGGAAACGGTATTTATATCCTTCCAACATGGGTAAATCCCATGAAAAAGATTTACCAAATTGTATATCAAAGCTACTTTTTAAGCCAAAATCTGTAAAATACCAAACTTCAAAATCAATGCCTTCTTTAGCCATGGCCTGCCAAAGAGGAACTTGATATTGGATGGGATGGGTTGAAAATATAATTAGCATGAGAACAGAAATTTTTAATTTATATGGTTTTACCCATTTTTATAAATCTCTTTTCGATATACTTGTAGCTAAGGGATGATAATAGAATTGTAATTGGTATGGCAATAAATGATGTTAGTACTAGCAAAGATAAACTTGTTATATTAGGTATGTGCGTTTTTATAGTTCTAACTATAATGATAAGAACTATTTCATGGATGAGATAAATGGAATAGCTGATTTTTCCTAAATTTTGTACTGTTCTTAAGTTGAAAAAATCAGAAACAGTTTTATTAAAAAAATTCTGTTTAATTCTATTAGTCATTACTGAAATAAAGAATATTAAGAAAACCAATATGCCAAATTCTTTAGAATAACCTATGAATACTAGAAACATAAATAATGCTATTGGCAGTATCGCATCTGAAATAGACACAAGATTTGATTTTAATGTTTCTTTTGTGAATGTTTTATAGATGAAATACGAAGTTATTCCAATAATGAAAAAATGTAATTTTAAGGGAAGAAATGAAGGATGATGCCAATTATCCAGTCTTGGTGTAACTACAATTAAAATAAAAGACAAGATCAATGAAGAGATTAATGTAATTGATTGATGCTTCTTGAAAAAATAAAAAAACACAGGAATAACCAAATAAAATTGCCATTCTAAGGAAATTGACCAGGCTGGATTTAAAATAGCTCCTGGAGCGTTTTTAATTATACTGTCAGGTATAACTCCATGTAGCATGGTTAAGTGCAATCCTATATGAGCTATCCATTCATTTAAGGTATATTTATTTTCTGTAAAATGAAAGATGTATAATAAACATGCTAAAAAAATACACACAATGTATAAGGGATAAAGTCTTAAAAATCTCCTTTTTATATACATGGAATATTTTTCTTCCTTTTGATCTATTAATAATGCAATCACAAAGCCCGATAAAATAATGAAACAATCTACAGCATAAGTTCCTGTAACAAATAATTTAAACGGGTGATTAAACGACGCCCATGGGTAACCACAAAAAGCCAAAATATGGCTAAAGAAAACCCACATTGCCAATACACCGCGAAAGCCTTCAAATTCTTTAATAAACATTAATTGATATTCTCTTTTGATCTCTGTATATAAAGATTAAGTGTATCTTTTGAAATAGGAGATCTGGTTTTTTGAATAGTTCGAAAGCCCTTTATAAACTTAAAAATTCCTCTAATAGCTGATTTGGTAAGTTTATTTTTAAAGCCATATATTATATGTTTAGCCATTTTTCCCGGAATAGCGTAGATGACTATAGGAAAAGGCATTCTTCTATAAGCATTAGTGAGGTCATTCCAAACTTGCGACTGATATTGCTGTGGTAAATTTCTGGCGATGTTAGTTTTGTCATGCCACACATGTACACCTGGCATGTACAGAATTTCTTTTCCAAAATCTAAGATACGCATGCATAGATCTTTTTCTTCGCCGCCATAATTGCCAGGGTTTGGCTCATAAAAATTAAGTTTTTTGATATCTTCTAACCTTAATATATGCCCGCAACCTATAAAGTTATTTGTAAAAAATGGTTTTTCTATTCTTTTATGGTATGGCTTATCCGGCGATAGAATATCAAAGGCAATGGCTGATAAATTTGGTTGATTTTTGAACTGTTCTACCGCAAGTTGTAATTCATTTCCTTCGATGAACCAGGAATCATCATCCAGACTACAATAGAGATCTGCATTAGTTTCTCTCATTAGTTTATTTCTGGCATATAAATACCCTTTGGGTTCCTTATTAAAGATCCAATTGATATTAGGAAATTCTTTTTCTAAAAGGTAAGTATTGTCCTCAGAGCAATCGTCATAAATACTAATTTCTATATTTTTATAAGATTGGTTTAAAACAGATTGAATAGCCTTAGGTAATAAAGAAGCCCTGTTTTTAGAAACTATACCTACTAATATCTTCATTACTGCCAGATAGAACGTATATGTAAGAAACTATTTTTTTTATTTTTAAGATAAGCCAAGCTCAAAAATAACTTATGTAGAAGAACCTTAGATTGCAATTTTATTCCTTTCAAACCAACAATTTGCTCAGCTATAATTTTCTGATTTTTTAGCTTCATTTTATTTAAAGCCAATATGTTTTCCTTGAAATTTGTAGTAATAGAGTGATGCAGGTAACTAATATTTCTAAGGATATAAACAGGATATTTTTTAGCTAAAGAAGCGGTAAGAAAAACATCTTCTGCATAAGAATATCCTTCAAAATCTGGGAATTTGACCTCATTAAATATGGAATTTTTTATAACAAGGCAAGTTGAAGGTAACCAACTTACTTCCAGAAGCTCATCATGTTGATGTTCATAGCAGGGATAACAGTTAATACCAGCACCAAATACTTTTCCTCCATAAGTTTCATCCTTATAGCCGGCTTGTAGTCTATAATATCCTTTAAGTAATAAACCAGGTTTTTTTATTTCCGCACCTATTTGACGAGGACCAGCAATTAATATGTTTTTTGCTTTTACCAGATTAAAAATCCGTTCAAAAAAATCTCGTTCAAATTCTACGTCATCATCTAAAAATACAATATAATCTGAATTGCAAAGTTGTGCTCCTTCATTTCGTTGTTTTGCTGCACTTTTGTAGCGTACATGTCTATAAATTATAGATATATCGTCAGAAAGATAATCTTGATTTTCTTCAGAACTATCCACAATTATAAGCTTTTCAGGTTTAAAAGACTGCTTATTGAGACAATCAATCACTTTAAGTAAAGAATTTCTTCGATTACAAGTGGCTATAATAATTGAATACATTATGCAGCTTTTAAGTTTGAATGTTGATAGGATATCTTTTTTGATAATCTAATGGAGGGTTTCTCTATGATCAGATAGTAAATGTATGATATCCCTACCATTATTACAGTTACAATAAACAGCATAAGTACTCTTAATCCAATATTATCCGTGAAAATTTCTATCACATGAATCATTCTCATTCCTATAGGCACATGTAAAAGGTACAGAGAATAGGAGAAATGGCCTAAAGTAACTAGGATTTTATTTTTAATTTCTATGTTAATGATGATAAGCAGGGGCAATAACGCAGATACCACATATATTAACCCAAATTTATAACCTATCAATAGATATATCAATGATATCGATAGAATGAGAATAGACTTACTGATTTCTCTTACATAAAACTTGAACATTAACATGCCTAAGAGAAAAAAAGGAAGAAATTTTATAATAAAACTATATGATTCGGAAGATAAAGAAATAGCTGCAAGTGTTACAATTACAAAATAGAATGAAATTTTGTTCCTTAATAAAGGAAACACAAATGCTATGAGCAAGTAAAATTGAAATTCGATAGCTAATGTCCAAAAAACCGGATTTAGCCATTTTTCATTGAAGAATGCATTTAAATATGCAAAATGTAATGCCAATTGTTTGGCATTAAAAATAAAATCGTCTCCTTTATAATGAGAGGACAGTGTACTTAAGTAGTTTAAGCAAAGGATTATTACTATTGATATCAGATAAGGAGGGTCTAACCTTAGCAGTCTTTTTGTTACGAAAAGATGAAATTTGTCTATTCGGTAATTACTTTTATACATAGATAATGGCAATACAAATCCGGATAATATAAAAAATATATATACTCCTAAATGGCCATAGGAAGCGATTATCCTCAAAAAGTTGTTTTCAGGCAATAATGTACCACCCGCAAAATGGTGAACACATACGGCTAAGGCAGCTAGTCCGCGGAAGGCATCAATAACTCCTAAATGGTTTTCTGAGGGAGCATTTTTTAGTTTTAACATTAAGGGAAAATTTTAAGAAAGTGTAGTATATGTTTTAAAAATCTTTTATCCCAGCGTTCAAGATGCCTAGGCAGTATTGTTTCATCAATAATATAATTGCCGGTTAATGTATCAAAATGATAATCTTTTGAATCTACAACTTTTTCTTCCCAGTTTTTCTCAAGAGAATATTTAGCGAAATTTTTATGACCATCTTGAATTGCTTTTTGTCTGGTTACTAATCTTTTTTGAATTTGCTGCGGAGAACGATATTGTAAATGTTTTAATTTTATGCGATGAGGAGATACGATCCCTAAATGTCTTGGCCATGATCCCTTAGGCCAGATAAGATCTTTTCTATATTTAAAAAACCGTTCTTCAGAATGATTGCATAAATAATGCCTTATCCGTTTTTCCAATTCAATATTTTCATATTCTTCCGGATCAGTATTGTATTGCTCCAAGTCTTTTTCGGTGAAATAGTACTGACAACTTGCACTCCAAATTACATGATGCAATGGGGATATCTTTTTCAGAAAAGTGCGGGGATCGTCAATATAGATT
Organism: Pedobacter montanisoli; assembly: GCF_022809115.1. Taxonomy (GTDB): domain Bacteria; phylum Bacteroidota; class Bacteroidia; order Sphingobacteriales; family Sphingobacteriaceae; genus Pedobacter; species Pedobacter montanisoli. The sequence goes on from NZ_JALGBH010000001.1 coordinate 1,565,660, forward strand.
TCATCTGCATCTAATCGACACCACCAGTCTCCATCAGAAGCTATATCCCTATAATGATTAAATATCTCACCTCTTAAAAAGTTGTTGAATTTTCTAATCTCTTTTTTAAAAGGTACAATACTATTGTTCGATTTAGCAAGATTTAATACTTTTTCCCAACTATCGTCTTCACTTCCTGTATCAAAAACAAATATTTTATCGCACCAAACAGAAGCTTTTTGAAGAACCTCTTCAATACAATCTGCTTCATTTTTTACCAAGCATAGCCCAAATATTTTCATTTAATTTATTGAAGTGCCTTATAAATAATTGAATAGAATTTTTTTATAATTAGTTTTGGGTCAAAATCATAGGTTTTATTTGAAGTTTCAATAGATTTTATTCTAAGCTCCGCGTTAGCAGCCAATTTCTTCAATGCATCCTCCAATTCTGTGTTAGTGGTAGTGTTAAAAAATATATTATTTGTTTTTCCATACCTAAGTCCATTGGCATATGAGGGGCCGTTAATAATTACAGGCATCTGTAGCCCTAAGTATTCAGGCAATTTACTTGGAAAATGCGTTCGGTATAAATCTTCAAATTTTTTTTCTTTAGAATAGGGTAAAATCACAACATCACATTCTTCAGTAATTCTGTTCCACGTTTGTTCAGGTGTTTCAGCAAATCCTGCAAATTCAATAACAGATGAGTTAATTATACCAGGGTCATTATTTCTATATATCTTTAGTTTACTGTTGGTCTTTTCTAATACAGGTATAATTTCATTAATTCCTTCTTTGTATCCATAGGCTAAGGAGCCTGCATAGCCAATTGTTAAATAATTATTATTAACCAAAGTTTTCACTTTTTCAACGGCTTTGGCTTTAATATTTTTAGATGAAACAGGATAAAGAAAATCACTTTTTGCTTTATATTTTTCCTCCCAAGATTTTGTCATTTCCGGACTGATACATACTCGTTTCTTTGCAGACTGGTAAATTTTGGCATTTAACCTAGTTAAATGCTCTTTGAAGAATTTATGCGGTTTTGCAAAATCCTCCGCATCATCGTGACAGAATAATACAAAAGGTATATGTTTTTGCCTGGCATAATGATAGGCAGGATAATAAAAAGTGATGAGTTGCATTAGGCTTATAACCATATCAGGCTCAAATTCATGAATTACTTTTTTTATCCGCTGAGGTAAGGTAGGGAGGAAAAACCCTATGGACTGTAAATCAGTTAAATATGGGCTAAATCTGCTTTTTCTTACCCTATCCATCAAAGGATATTTTAATGTATAATAAAGACAGCTTAAAGTTTTAGCATAAGGAGCAGATGCTCTGCCTATAATTAATAATTTATCAGGTGGGTAATCTTTAAATAATCTATAAAACTGGACCGAACCAGCATTTACAGATTGAGGGATTTCATCTGCAATAAAAAGGATTTTCGGAAAACTGTTTGGTATGGCGTTGATCATACTTCTGGAATATATTTGTTTCTCAATCTTAAGAAAGTAAGTTCTATTAGATAATAGGAAACAGTAGCAATCGCAATACTCATAATAATGTTATAAGGAAAAATAGCTATTTGTGGATGACTACCTTTTGGTACCAAAAATAATTGCTGCCATATATACAAGCTAAAAGATATCCTTCCTATATAAATAAGTATACTTGTGTTTAAAAAATTGTATATGAAACCTTTGGGTTGATTTAATAAAGTAGCAATAATATAAGCAATCAATACAGACTGTATGATATTATTACAAGTTGCAGTCAAAGCAACTAAGGAATGAAAATAAAATGGAACTTTTATAAGATAGATTATTATAAATGCTATTGGTATCCACTTTAACTTCAAATATTTTTGAATTTTTTCATCGTTATAGTAAAAAGCCAATAAACATCCTGCTACTATTCCGTCACCTTGTAAAAAAATAGAATAATTATAGGTATTTAATAATTTAAAATAACCTGCAAATAATCTTATAACAGGGAATGATAAAAATGTTAATATTAAAATCTGTTTCCTGTTTTTACTAAATATCATCACTAATGGCCAAATCAGATAGAATTGCTCCTCTATGGATAGCGACCATGAATGTACCAATAACCAAGAGCCTTTTCCCCATAACCATAATCCGGTAGTAAACGTAATAGCTTGTATATAGCTATTTGTATTAACTGTAAATGCTCCATTAGTCGTATCTATTATGAATATGGATAAGATGTATAAGAAATAAACAGGAAGTATTCTAAAAGTTCTTTTTAAATAAAAATTTTTAAGGTTAATATTCCCTTTTTTATTCTCTTCGTTGAGAAGAATGGAGGTAATAAGAAATCCACTTAATACAAAGAAAGATCTTACCCCCAGGTTGCCATCAAAAAAAAATTTAATTATGGGAGAAAGATTTGAAGGGAACAGAATTGTACTTGCAGCATGAGAAACAACAACCATAAGGATAGAAACACCTCTTATTCCATCTAAAAATTTAATTCTTTGCATATAAGTTATTTCGAATTCATCAGTTGAAGAAACCTTTGTGCTGACACTTTCGGGCTATAATTTTCCATAGCCCACTGATGACCTTGTGCTGCAATTTTATAAATACTTTCCCTATCCTCTAATATTCGTTTAATCGCATAATCAATATTATTTAAATCAATACCAATATAATGCTCCCAATTTTTTGGCATTACGGGTAATTCTACACCATATTTTTCTAGGTCAATGTGAATTGGTACAGATCCTAAAGCTAATGTTTCCCAAAATCGCCAGCTATCCCATTGGATAAGTCTTTCATTTTTATTGAGAAGAGTAGAGATGACCTTATATAATTTCTTTTTTATAGTAGCTTTTTTTCCTCCAGCCATATATTTTTTTGGATCATTAGGTAAGGCCGGAATTAGTTCTCCACAAAATGAAGCTACCATTAGGGTATTTTCAATATGATGATAATAGTCAGGATTATGCAGCCCTACTGAGTTTTGCCACATAAGATCGCTATATGTATTATTGGGTTTATCAGGTGGAGTTATTTTTCGATTAATTAAATTTTGTGGTAACAAATTAATAAATGTTTTTTCTGTAAGTGCTCTTAAAGGATGTACGTATGGGTGAGAAAAATTAAAATTATAAGCAATTTCATAATGCTTATTTTTAACAGGTAGGTTTAGCTTTTCATTTAATACCCGATTTTGAAAGCCTAAGACCCAAGGATATATGTTATCGTATCTTTTGGTCTTTTTATTTTTCATTGTACGTAGTATAAAATCAAAATTTCTAAGACATTCAGATAAACCAATAGTATTATAACCAACTTTCGTGTCGATATAAACGGTCTTGAATTTTCTATTCTTTTTATATAGCCATTGAGGAATGGGAGATGAAATTCTTTTAAAGGTTCCAGGTTCTATAAATTCTGTCCAATTGTCTGTAATTATAACGATGTCAGCATCTTCAGAAGGATCGAAGGCTGGATTCTTTACAAATAAATAGTGATCACTATCCAATTTCCAATAATTTCTATTTGAATAGAAATCAATGTTTAACTCTTTTAATCCTTCAGCTAAGTAAACAGCAGCGTCTTCGTTTAACCTTTCATACTCAGGTAATAAAAAGTAAATCTTTGTTTTTCTTAGGTTTAAGGGCATATTATTAATAGAACATTAATATTATTTTAAATCTTTAGTTTTTTTAAAGCTTCTTTTTCTGCCTTAATTTTAGCAAATTCTACTTTTCTTTTAAAGGAATCCATTTTTATGATTCTTAAAAAACGTATTAATTTTTGCGTTAAAGATCTTTTCCGAGGCATTTTATTAAATAAGTGAAAATTTTGTAGAGTTGCTGAATAAGTATTCCAATAGTAGTTATTGATCAAATGTTTCTTAGCCATTTTATTTTCAGGAAAAAAGTGTTTAAAGCTGAGAGATTTAAACATACCTTTTCCGTAACCTTTCTGACAGGCAAAAAATACCAGATCTATGTCTTCACAAGAAAGCAGTTCTTCGCCTTTTCGACCTAAATTCAAACGAAATTCATCAGTTTCCAGTACCCTTAAATATGATTTGAAAACTTCATTTCTTATACACATTCCTGCACCAAAAGGTGTAGAAGAAAATTCATCAATATTATTAGACCATATATCTTTTTCAATTATTCTTTGGGCATTTTTGTAATATTCTATTTTAAGAGTGGGTTTAGCCTCGAAATCAGGGTGTATTTCTCCACCAAAAACTCCTATAAAGGGATATTTATTGTAGATATGCCAAGCATTTTCCAGATAGTCGGAAGTCAGAATAATATCATCATCAATGTTGATCAATAAATCTCCAACAGCTTCTTCAAATCCTCTTTTTCTGGCGTGGGCCAGCCCTAAGTTTTCTTCAATAATAAACCGATGATGAGGATGCCAATCTATTTGATAGATGTCTTCCAGTTTTTCTTTAGACATATTATCAATAATAATTAATTCCCATTCTTTTAATGGCATTCCTTGTTTTTTTAACCCTTCTAAAACCTTTGGAAAATAGTCTTTTCTTGGGTTATGAGCAGAAATTACAGCGCTTATTTTAAACACGATAAATTAGTGTTTTATGAAAATTGTATTATATAAGCCTTTTACAGAAGGCTTCAAATCTTGAAAAATATTTTTTGTCCGTTAATTCCTTTTGAAAAAGGAGTATATTATCCATGTCGGCTCTTTTTTTTCTTAAAGGGCCATTTAAGATATTATATAGTTCAGTAGGCTTGTTGATATCATAAGTACTTATCAACGAACTTTTACTTTCAAAATATTTATGACCAAAATTATTGCTCATAATAATTGGAGTTCCGGTTGATAATGCTTCAATAATCGATAAATCAAAATAGCTTTGTCTGTTGGTATTGATAATATAATCTACACTGTTAAACCAGTTATTAGGGGTCGATGAAAACCCTACATCATAAATACCCAGATCATGATTGGTTACATCTTCTCCTTTACCTACTACAATAAGGTTTAAATCAGATCTTTCTTTTGAAACCATTTTGAAAGTATCTAATAAAAGATCAAACCCTTTTATTTTATTGCGTCTGCCTATGTAAAGCAAATTAATCTTTTGCTCTGCAAGAGGATAAGATTTTAAATTATCAGAAGCCTTAGCTCCTGATAATATGTATTCTATCTGGCTGTTTTTATTAATTAGAGATGAATATATGGGTAAAATGTGCTCGTTAGGAAATACCAATATATCGGCTCTGTTAAATGCACTTTGCTCAGCATTGATAATTTCTTTAATTTTTTCTTGATCAAAGCCCAAAGACCTGCCTTCTTCTGAGGGCAACTCAGGGCAATGTGCCTGCAGTATAACAGTTTGTTTACTGGATATTTTATGTTTTACGGTATTAAAGACATTACAGTCATGAAAATAGATGTATTGATATTTGTATGCTTTAATATTGTCGAAATGCCTTTCCCAATATGATTTATTTGTGAGCTTTTGATTTAGTTTATACAGTATTTTTTTATATAAATCATACTTTTTCACTAAATCATTGGAAAGCGTAAATAACTCTCTTGGTTTGTCTAATAAATTTTGGGATATAAAACCTGTTGGACCTCCTGCATTTTGGTCATATGATATGGGCGCATAAATTAATATCTTATCTTTTATCATATGGTGAAGTTTTTTACGATATCAAGCGCTTCAGCAATTACATGATGCATATCCATATACCTATACGTTGCTAATCGGCCCAGAAAAGTTATATTGTTTAGCTTTTGAACTTCTGTTTGATAAAGCTCTAATTTTTTTAAATCTTCTTTTAATCGTTTAGGATAATAAGGAGTATCTGTTATTTCTGTTTCTTTGCTGTATTCTTTAAAGTAAATGGTTTCATCATGTATCTCCCACGGGGTAAAGTGCTTATGTTCGTGTATGCGTGTATATGGTATACTTTCATCAGCATAATTAATTACGGCATTACCCTGATAGTCTCCCTTTGCGTAGTTTTTTTCAAAATATACTGTTCTATAGCTTAATCTGCCATATTTAAAGTTAAAAAAAGCATCTAACGGGCCTGTATAAAAAACATGATCATAGGTACTTATTTGATAATCTGTTGGAATAAATTTTGTGTTTAATTTTACCTTAATATTGGGGCTATTAAGCATTTTTTCAAATATCTCTGTAAATCCGTTTATAGGGATACCTTGAAATGAAGTACTGTAGTAATTATCGTTATAATTGAAACGTACAGGTAGTCTTTTTAAAATACTGGCAGGGAGTTCTTTAGGTTCACAACCCCATTGTTTCTTTGTATAACCATAAAAAAATGCTTTATATAAATCATTTCCTATAAATCTTAAAGCTTGTTCTTCAAAATTTTGAGGATCATTAATACTTTGATCTCCTAGGCCGGCTATGAATTCTTTTGCTTCTTCAGGATTTAATGTTTTTCCAAAAAATTGATTGATCGTATGTAAGTTTATAGGTAGAGAATATATGTTGTCTTTATAAACAGATTTAACTCTATTGGTATAGGGTTTAAGTTCTGTGAATTGTTGTATGTAGTTCCAGACTTCTATATTATCTGTATTAAAAATATGCGGACCATACACATGAAGCATTATGTTGGTTTTAGAATCCCTTTCGGTATAACAATTACCTCCAATATGATTACGTTCTTCTAAAATCGTAATTTGATTATTCGGATTCTTTGCCAGTTGTTCAGCAATTACAGATCCAGAAAAGCCAGCACCAACAATTAAAAAATTATTCATAGATTATCCAATCGTGAGGATTTTGTAAAATACCTCTAATAGAGCCACCTTCCATTTCAATTTTATTTCTTGGTTCAACGATAATATGCATAAAGTTATCTTTCTTTTCTATAACATCTCCTCCGTTTCTCCATAAAGCCCCTTCTAACATGTAAGTGCCTGCTTTAAGAAGACGGTGTGGAAGTTCGATTTTAGTATGGAATAAATCTTTATCTGCATTGAAATTTGCTAAAATTGGACTTGAGAGCAGTGCTTCTCCGCTAGAAGTGTATATGGTATATCCAAAATTAACATTCAGTTTGTTCGTTAATTTAAATTCAAAGTTTAAAAAATAAGTTTCATTAAGTTCAGATATAGATGCTTTTCGTTCATTCTTGGAATTGGTTAAAAAGATTTGACTTATCTTTTCTTCTTGATTTCCATCGTTTTGATATTCAATGTTGGTTTCATCCTCGTTGATCTGGCTATATCTATTTACAACTTTATTTACATCACCCTGATATTCTACCTGGCCATATTTAAGAAGTATACCTTTATTACATAAAGTCTTGATGCTTCCCATGTTATGGCTTACAAATAATACTGTTCTTCCTTCGCCTTTACTTACTTCTCCCATTTTACCCAGACATTTCTTTTGAAATTCTGCATCACCTACTGCAAGTACTTCATCAACAATTAAAATTTCGCTTTCTAAATGTGCTGCTACGGCAAAGGCTAAACGAACATACATTCCGCTTGAATAACGTTTAACAGGAGTGTCTATATAGCGTTCTACACCAGCAAAATCTACAATAGCATCAAAATGCTTCCTGATTTCACGTTTTCTCATTCCTAAAATAGCCCCGTTAAGATAAATATTCTCACGGCCAGTCAATTCAGGATGAAAACCTGTACCTACTTCTAATAATGAAGCAATACGTCCTTTACCTGTAATACGTCCTGTAGTAGGAGACGTAACCCGGCTCAATACCTTTAGCAAGGTACTTTTACCAGCACCATTCCGGCCAATAATACCCACAGCATCACCTTGTTCTATTTCAAAATTAATGTCTTTTAAACTCCATACTATATCGCTATTACCTTTGGTACTACGATCATTGATTTCTCCTATGCGTAAGAAAGGATCTTCTTTTCCCCTTGCACGGGCATACCAGCGCTCCAGATCTCTGCTAATAGTTCCGGTACCAATTTCTCCTAATTGATAGGCTTTACTTATATTTTCTGCTTTAATAGCTATGTTAGACATTTAGAAAACGAGGTTTATAATCAATACCAGCAATTTCATCTCCTTTATTTGGCAATAAAAGAAAATTTTCATAGATGTTTGAGAAAAGTTCCAAATCTGTAATATCTTCACATTTGTTAAAATAAGGCAAGGTGTATAAAGTGTAATTAATCTTCTTAATGAAAGAGAGCAGATCTGTGTTTTTTAATTGAAAGGGAATAATATTTTCTTTATTCCATTCCATTAGAATGACAGGTTTGCAATGTGTTATACAATTAATTGCTCCTTGTAGGGCAGGCAGATCGGCTCCTTCAATATCAATTTTAATAAATGATACTTCCTGTTTGTCTAAATCTTCCCAAATTTTATCTAAAGTAGTGCATTCTACCTGTATGGTATCTGTAAAGTTGCATCTTTTAGTATCTAATATACTTTCATAAGCAGCGTTATTTTTATGGGTAAGTTTAAAACTTATTTCTCCTTCATAATTGAACACAGCCTTATTTAAAATGGTCCATCTGTTTTGAAAATCACTTAAACGATGCGTTTTTGCTAAAAATGGAAATGAATTAGGCGAGGCTTCTACAGAAATAACCTTAACAGAGTTTATAGAAGCTAAAATAGGAATAGACATTAAGCCTATGTTGGCTCCTATGTCAAATACCGTAGTATTTGCTTTGATAAGACTGCGCATCAGGGCTATATTCTTTTCTTCATAATAGCCTTCATCCATAGCTCTGCGAAAAATAAGACTATTTCTGGGAAAGAAAACTTTTTGCCGGCAATAGTAAAAAAAGCCAAGCTGGTTAAAAACAGGCTTAACTATATATCTTTTAATAAAACGCTTAACTGAAGGCACTTTTTTTGCTGATTTCTATGTTTTCTATGCCTTTGTAACTTTGATTTTTAGCTACAATTAAGCCATCTACTGAATAGGTTTGTTTAAGATCACACTCGCATACAATGATAAGCCCCTGCTTCTCTAAAAAGTTTAAACAATCTCTATGAAGTTTATTTGAATGGGTTGAAATAAAGAAATATCCTACTTTTTGTTCTTTAATTGTGTGTTGTGCCCCCATCAACATTTCTAATTCATAACCTTGTATATCACAATGCAATATGTCTATAAAGGATATTTCCTTTTCTTCTACAATCTGATCTATGGTAAGAATAGGAGGTATATTGTTATGAAATTGTTTTCCTATAAAAGCATGAGTAAAATCCCCATTAAAATGATTGAGTTCAAAATTTTTTATTCCAAACTCCAGATTTTGGATATCGGGTTCAAATAGGTAAGATCTACCCATTGGGTATTGTTGTAAAAACCACATGGAATAAAAGGCCCAATATGATCCCAATTCTATCATTACAGGATTTTGAGGCAGGGTCTTTAGAACTTGCTGAAATACTTTTTCTTCCTGAGGTTCATGAACACCTTTATTATCTAAAAGCATTTTGGTTATCCCTTCTCCGTAATAGCTTCCTTTAATTATTTTTAAACCATTATGCATTATTTGATAGGTATCAAATATTTTTCCTGCATTAGTTACCCTGGGTATATAATGATTATCATCAGAAGAGATCACATCCGCTATTCTTTGATCCCATTCAGACCAATAAGGCATTGCCTTTTTATGAAGAACAGAAAACCTGGATATCTTTCTGTATAATTTTTTAAGCATTATTTCTGTGGAGTTCGGCTGTGAAGTTCTGCCAATATACACCTGTTGTACTTATAGGCTCTGTTATCCTTTTTGGACTATCCTGATTTAATCCAACCGTAATTTCCTTAAAATCATCAATACGTTCTATAACACGGCTTTTACTTTCAATATAGGTTACCAGTTCATAAGAACCGGGTATAAGATTTAATGTTGGTATTTTATAAATTAATGTATAATCTCCAGGTTCTAAATTGTAAGTTTTGTCTGTAAAATTTGTCCATAAACTGCATACTCTTAATTTATGAATATTGTTAAAGCATAAAGCAAAACTCACATCTTTAACAGGAACCTTACAATGGACGTTTAAAGACAGATAAACTTCCTGATAGGCATTGAGAAAATCAAGATTGTTTCCGTTCTTATCCCTCAATGTAAGAGAGCTTACATTAATTTCTCCTGTTCCGCTCTTTTTAGGCATAACTTCATTGTCGCTAAGATAAAGAGGTATCACTTTCTCAGAGGCATCGAAACAGTGCATCTGTCCATGTTTAAGTAAAATACTTTTACGACATAATGAATGTATACTATCCATGCTATGACTCACAAATAGAATTGTTTTCCCTTCACTTTTACTTACCTCATTCATCTTGCCTAAGCATTTCCGCTGAAATTCCGCATCTCCTACAGCTAACACCTCATCAACAAAGAGGATTTCACTTTCCAGATGTGCAGCTACAGCAAAAGCCAAACGTACATACATTCCGCTCGAGTAACGTTTTACTGGCGTATCTATATATCTTTCTACCCCTGCAAAATCCACAATCTCATCAAACTTTCGGGCAATCTCTTTTTTACGCATCCCCAAAATACTGCCATTCAAGTATATATTTTCTCGGCCAGTCAGTTCGGGATGAAAACCGGTTCCAACTTCTAACAAAGACGCTATGCGACCTTTACCTGTAATGCGTCCTGTAGTAGGGGAGGTAACCCTGCTTAATACTTTAAGTAAAGTACTTTTACCTGCTCCATTGCGACCTATAATTCCTACTGTATCACCTTTTTCTATTTCAAAACTGATATCTTTTAGTGACCATACAACATCTAAATTTCTTTTGTTTGCTCTTTCATGGGTTTCTCCTATACGAAGAAAAGGATCTTCTTTCCCTTGTATGCGAGCATACCAACGTGCTAAATCTTTACTGATGGTTCCGGTACCAATTTCTCCAAGCTGATATGCTTTGCTTAGATTTTCTACTTTAATAGCAATATTCTGCATAGAGGTTAAGGCATGGAAAACCGAGATAACAGCGTTCGTTTAATTTTATTTTTTAGCCGAAATAACAAACTGTTTTTTTTAATTAATAATTGCTGGTGTTGCAACTGATATGCAGGATATTTTTGTTGTATAATGTCTTTTCGCTCCCTTGCTACCGTTTTATAATCACTTGAAACACCATCTGTATTGAAACAACTGATGATCAAATCTTCTATATAAGAAAATGTTTCTCCCTTAATGAAGAGTTGTACTGTGAAATCCCAATCAGCGCATATTTGATAACCTTCATCGTAAAAACCATATTTTAAAAATAAGGATCTACTTATGATGCAGTTTTGGTGATTCAAAGAACGTTTAATAAAAAAGTCACTACTTAATTGCTTTGGATATTTAATGGTATTGATTTTTGCGGTATGTGAGCCTTGATTTGCCGCATTGCTATAATAAACCCCTTCTTTCTGAAGTATAGGAATAAGCTCTGCAAGTACATGTTCATTATATAAAACATCGCCGCTATTCAGAAACAACAGGTAATCGCCTTTGGCTTGTGCAATGCCTTTATTCATGGCCTGATAAATGCCCTTATCAGGTTCACTTATCCAGTAGCTGGTATATTGCTCAAATGACTGAATAAGTTTAACACTATCATCTGTACTGCCTCCATCAATTACCAGCCACTCAAAATGATTTGTAGTTTGGTTAACAATGCTTTTTGCAGTATTTAAGAAACCTTCAGCATTATTTAAGTTTACGGTAATGATAGATAAAAGCATTTGCTATTGTTTAAATACCTTTTTTGTTGCTTTAAAAAGGGTGCTTTTTCTTATAAATTGGTCAATGCTTAAGTAAAATTTTATACTTTCTTTCTTAATAAAGGTATCAGAAAATTTTTGTTCCAGACTAATACCTCTTTCCTCAGCCCGTTTTGACATTACCAACCATCGCCAATATTGAGACCGACTACCGTTTTTAAGCGATGAAAGTCCATTTTTATGAATGCGGTAATAGTAAAGTGGTTGAGGGATATGAATACATGGTGCTACATCATAAAGTTTTAAATACAAATCTAAGTCCTCAGCATATTCTAAAGAAGGATTCATACCCTGCGTCTGCTCAAGAAATTTTTTCTTGAATGTGGCAAAATGGCTTATATATTCTTTGGTGTCATTAAAAAAATGGTGATCTCCATTTATAACCTGATTTGAGTTACATAGTTGTTTTATAGTAAGATCAGCATTGCAAAGAAAATAGTTACTATAGATTAAGGATGCCTGTGTATATTGCAGATGGGCTTTTACCATTATACTGATTGCTTCAGGTGATATGGTATCATCAGGATCAACAAAACCATATATATCGCCATTTGCCTTAGCAATACAATAATTCTTGGTATAACCTACACCTTTATTAGTTTCATTTTTAAAGAGCTTAATATGGTCATATTGATTTAAGTAAGGCGTAATGATCTCAAGTGAATTATCGGTGGAGGCATCATCTACAATAATGATTTCTATACGAGAATAATCTTGTTGCAGAATACTGTCAATACATTGCTTAATGTATAAGCCATTGTTATAATTTGCAATAAGTACACTGAACAGCGGAGACATTTAAACAGTATCTACAAAGTTTTTCTCTACTTTATTAAAAATGATAATGCCTGAAAACAGAACAACAAGGGTTATAATGGCTGTATATCCAAAATAAAACCAAGAGAATGTACCCTGGCCTAAAAATCCATATCTGAATGTTTCGATCAATGGAGTCATAGGATTGTATTCAATAAGCCATGCATAATCAGGATAATTGCTTTTGGCTGTACTTAAAGGATAAATTACCGTAGTAGCATACATTAGTAATTGCACTCCAAAGGTTACTAAAAAAGCTAAATCACGGTATTTCGTTGTCAAGGCAGAAATGATCATTCCTAAACCTAAACCTAACAGGGCCATAAGGGTAATTATTGCAGGAAATAATGCAATAGCCCAGGTTATGCTAAATTTTGCTCCAATGAAATAATAATAAGCCATTACCATTAAAAACAGTAAGAACTGTACACCAAATCGTACCAGATTACTCACTACGATACTTAATGGCATTATTAAACGAGGAAAATATACTTTTCCAAAGATGTTGGCATTATCCTTAAAAACAGTGGATGTTTTAGTTAAACAATCGGCAAAATAATTCCAGGCGGTAATACCAGCCATGTAAAACAAAGGCCTAGGCAATCCGTCAGTGCTAATTCCTGCTAAGTTTCCAAATACGAACGTAAAGATAATGGTAGTTAGCAAAGGTTGAATAAAGAACCATAACGGGCCTAGAATAGTCTGTTTATAAAAAGAAACAAAATCTCTTCTTACTAAAAGCCATAAAAGATCGCGGTAAGCCCAGGTATCTTTAAGCTTTAAGTCAAATAACGAGCTTTGAGGCTCTATGGTCCAATCATGTTGCTGATGATTCATTATTGTATTTCTTATGAAGCGTTAAGTAGCCGTTGAGTATTTTCTTTAAATACTTCAAAACTGAAATATTGTAATGCTAATTTTTGTTGTTCTGCTCGTTGATGATCGTTTTTTTGTATAGCGTTGTACATCGCTTGATATATTTCACGCTCATCCTCCGGGTTCACTAATTGCCCTAGTTTTCCATTCATTAAAGCATCTGTACTGCCATCTGCATTACCTCCTATAATCTGACACCCGCTTATTGCCGCTTCTGTAAATACAATTCCGAAGCCTTCTTTTTTACTGGGAAGGACAAAACAGTTAGCCAATAAGTAATGTGTCGTTATTTCATTTTCTGGGATAAAACCCAATAATTTTACGTTATCCTGTACATTGCATTCTTTGATAAGATGGGTTAATCTGAGATATTCATCATCACTGGCTTTACCTCCAATAAAATACATAACATCAGAATGTTCTGTTTTAAGGCGAGAAATAGCTCTGATTACACTATCATAATGCTTTTTATGTTCGGTAGAAGATAATCTGGTAAGCGTAAAAAACACATAAGAAGAAAGATTAAGCTTCCATGTATTGAGCAATTGAGCTGGTTTATCTAAATGTGCAGGGATATGATAAAAAGGATCTATACTGTGATGTAGCACTTTAATAGATGATGCAGGAATGTTATGCAGAAGCATAAGTTGTTCTTTGGTATAACTGCTTACAGCCCAAATAGTGGCATTTTGTTGTAAAAATCTTTTTTTCCATGATGATAAAGGTCTCCATACCTCTACTCCATGAGCCCATAATATAATTTCAGCAGATGGTTTTAGCTTCTTAATAAAAAGGCCAAAGATCAAGAGATTAATATGGCTTAAAATAACTTGATCGAACTTGAAAGCATTTTTTATAATCGAAAATGAAAAACTTAGCTTCTGAGAAGCAAAACCTTTAAAGAGGACTTGGTTACAATACCTGTCGTCTAAATCAGATTGATGATCATACATGGACCAAATACTTACGTTGTTACCTTTAATTAAGTAAAGGGCACGTATGAGAGTCCTGCATGCTCTTTCTATTCCACCTGTAAAACTGAAAGTTTTTAATGTTAAGAAAAGAACATTTTTCATTTTACTATTTACTTCTTTGCACAGCTTCGCCCTTTCAGTCCCACATATGGCATATTACCGGGACCTACAAAACTAATAAGACAGAGAAACCTAAACTTTTTGAAATGGGAGATCTCTCTTTATGCATTTTCAATACTATGCTAATGGTTCAATATATGCCATTGAAGTATTGATGTGTATTGCGTAACCTAAAGCTTCTAATTTTAAAACTAAACTTCTTTTATTTTTTATAGAAACAAGTTCAGCTATCATTCCTTTAAAAGGTCCTGCATTAATGAGAACTCTTTCGCCAGGTTCAATTTCATGTTCAATGATTTCTAACTCGTCGCCGTTAGCCAGTAATAACTTTAAATCTTCAATTTGTTTTTGGGGCATTGAAGCAATTTTACTGGAGAAATACACAAACCTACTTATACCTTGCGTCATTAAAACTTCAGGGTATTCTTTGCTGGATATGTGTACAAAGACGTATGATTTAAATAAAGGTTCTTCTACCCATTTTTTACGATCACTCCATTGCCTAAGCTCTCTTCTTAAAGGTAAATAGCACGTAATATTCTTCTTTTGCAATTCTTGATAGGCTTTTTTTTCTGCTCTGGACTTTGTATAAACAGGGTACCATTTATAAGAATTATCTATCATGATTGATTATTTTTTCCAAAATTCCCACCATTTCTTATGCGATTCATCACTATAATAACCATTTTTACCTGATTTCAACGAGTAATCAGAGTAATAATAATAGTTGGCGTAATAACTGCCACTATAATTGGTTGTATAATATCTGCTATGTAAAATATCGTTATCAAAAGCATTTAATATAATAGCAATATTCGATAAGTTAAACTCTTTAGATAATCTTTCCGGAACAGAGGCCGAGTGATATCTGGATACGCCTGAACGGATAACAAACAGGTTAATATCTGCCATTCTGATTAAAGGAACCGCATCAGATACGAGACCAACAGGAGCCGAGTCAATAAAAACAAAATCATACTCTTGCGTAAGTTGAGCAAGAAGATCTTTCATTTTATCTGAATAAAGTAATTCAGATGGGTTTGGAGGAACAGGGCCTGCAGGAATAAAACTAAGGCCCTCTATTTCTGTTTTAAAGAGCACATTACTAAGTTCTGTTTGATTTGAGAGGTAGGAGCTTAAACCTTTTAAATTATCTACTTTAAAAGTATGATGTAGTTTAGATTTTCTTAAATCGGCAGCTATAATAATTACTTTCTTGTCAATTAAGCACAAAGTACTGGCCAGGTTTACAGTAGTAAATGATTTACCTTCACCCGAAATTTCGGAGGTAATACAAACTACCTTGTTTTTTTTATCAGCAGCTAAAAAACTCAGGTTTGTACGTACAGAACGTACAGACTCTGCAAATAAGGACTTGGGATTTTTTATAGATAAGATTTGTTTGTTATCCTCATCTATTTTATCCTGATATCTTCTGATTACACCAATAATAGGAATGTTAGTAAGGCTTTCAATAGTTTCCTTATCATATATATAAGGATTAAGCATGCGTACAATAAAAATAAGACTAATGCCTGCTATTAGTCCGATAATTAAAGCATTGATGTATATCTTTTGAGGAACAGGTTCTATGGCATGCGTATTGATCTGAGCAAAATCTACAATTGTAGCTCCTGATGTTACTGCGGCTTTACTGATTTGTGCCTCTAATTTTTTCTCAGAAAGATAGCTATATACCTTTTGGTTGATCTCAAAATTAGATTGCAGATTAATTAAATCACGTTCGGCTTTTGGAATAGTATTAAAGGTTTGCTTAATCCCAGCTATTTGCTGATCAAGGAATGCGATTGAACGATCATTTTTTTGTCTCTGATTACGGGCATTGGTTACAAAAGCTGATTTAACTTCTAATATTTGTTTATCTAACTGGCTTACAAAATCTGAAGAAGGTTTATAAGTAAGCAGAGCCTCTTCTTTTTTCTGTAAAAGTGTATTATACTGTTGTAACAAACCTTCTAGCATGGGGTCTGTAATGCCTTGCAAATTGTTGTTTATAATATTGGCATTTCTGTTGTTTACAATTTCTTTTTCTAATTGAGCAATAAAAATCCCTTCAAGAGCCAATGTACTTTTGTCGGTTTCAAGTTTGGTTAGCTTATTCATTACATCTGCACTAGTGGTAGAGATGTCAAGCATTTTATTGTTGATTTTATATTGCTCCAGGTCTGTTCCAGATGATTTAACTACTTTAGACATATTGTACTGGAGAGTATCAATAAAGCGTATAGTCTGGGTTGCAGAAATGGTTTTCTGATTTCTGTCGTAATCTACATATGCTTTTAAAACAGCATTTAAAATATCAGTAGCGAAAAACGGGTTGATGTCTGTCTGACTAAGGCTTAAGATATTGGTTCCTTTAGTCTCACTCATATTCAGACCCCAGTTAATCCGGCCTAAAAAATCATTTTTGCTGTTAAACTTAAACTGATAAACTGAGTTGCTTTTTTCGTTATAAGTGCTGTTAGTGATTTTAAACTTAATACCCGGAACACTAATGATTTGATTAATAGAATAGGTTTTATTAATCTCTTTGTTATTATACGTATAAGTTAAAGTGAACTTATCTGGGGATATGGCCTCATAATCAAATAAAGAACGGGTAAAGCCTAGGCTATCCTGTTCAATAATATCGATTTTTAAAGGCTTCTGAGGATAAATATCAGTAGTTCTTACACGCCCTTTCAGGAAAAAAGATATTTTGTAATCAATATTAGAAATGGCGTTAATTAATACAGGTCTCGAACGAATTACAAATTGTTCAGACTGCATTTTATTTGTACGGTCGTATATGTTCCTTACGTTTAAAAGTTCAGATATTTCTGAACGCTTTTCTTCAAATTTTAATGAAGCAGAAGTACTGTACTTATCAGGAGTGTACCATAAGTAAACATAACCAATAAGCAGTGCTATAATAATTGTACTGGCTACCCAATACCAGCGACTGAATACTATCTTTAAAATCTTTACGTAATCAATCTCCTGTTGAACCTGTTTGTTTGGCACCTGTTCCATTATTTAGCGAGATTATAGATAATAAGTAAAGTGTTAATAACAATCAAACCTGTTTGTATGAAGAGATTGTAAGATTGAAGATTTTGACTATTAGCAAAAGCACTTCTTGGCTCTACATACACAATATCTTTTGCCTTTAATTTTAACTTAGGGTTTTTAATAAAATCATAATCGTTCAGATTAACTAAGATAATTTCCGGATTTTCTCTGCTTCCCCTAAAAATACGAACCATTTTACGGTTTGCGCTTGGTAATAATCCACCAGCATCTCCTAATAAATCAATTAGTTCATAATCTTCACGATCAATAATGTATTTACCCTGTTTACCAACCTCACCTAATAGAACAATATAAGCATTTACAATACGCACATCAATTAAGGGGGCATTTAGCTCGTCTTTCTCATAAGCTTGTTGTATGAGTTTAGCAGCCTGATTTCTGGTCAAACCTGCTACTTTAATCCATCCTATTTTAGGCATGCTCACTTCACCATTCTGATTAACCTTATAAGTAATGTAATTGCCTTGATATGCATTGGTAGTTCCTGTTAATGGTTTGGTAATTAGGTCCATATTCTGGTAATTCCTAATGGCCAGCTCATCTTCGGGCTTGATAAGATTATAGATAGTTTCTGTTTCGTTGTGATCATTGACAACCATTACATTTTTAATTGTATCGGCATCAAAAGGTGTCTTTAAAATAGCTAACCTATTTTTAAATGAACACGAGCTTAAAAAAAACAGACAAAACAGGTTTACAATAAAAATTCTTCTTAATAATCTGTTGTGTATCATTTGTTTGAAATAGTTCGCAAAATACTACTTTTTTATAATTTATCAGGAAATATTTAAAAACAGTATACGTTATATTATGTTGGCTTTCTTTGAATTAATCCTTAGTTTTACAGGCGCTCTTAAGGAAATTTAGGTAGCTTTCATTATGAAGATTACAATTATAACAGTGGTTTATAATGCCCGGCAATATCTTCAATACTGTATCGAATCAGTAATTGAGCAGGATTATAAAAACATTGAATATATATTGATAGACGGAAATTCAACTGATGATAGTTTTGAAATAGCCCAACAATACAAAGAACAGATTAGTATTTTAATTTCAGAGCCTGATAAGGGTATGTACGATGCCTTAAATAAAGGCATAGAAATGGCCACGGGAGAAATTGTTGGAATTTTAAATGCTGATGATATGCTTGCAGGAAAAGATGTGATTTCTGCTGTGGCAAACTTATTTAGAGAAACTAATACTGATGGGGTATATGGCGATCTGAATTATGTAGATAAAAATAATACACAAAGAGTTATACGAAAATGGAAGTCCACATCTTCTAATCCCAAAGATCTAGCATGGGGCTGGATGCCAGCTCATCCTACACTGTATCTAAAACGTTCAGTATTTCAAACTTTTGGTTCTTATTCATTAACTTTTGGTTCTGCGGCTGATTATGAATTTATGCTGCGGTTGCTTTATAAAAACCGCATTAACGTACAATACCTCAATAAACTAATGGTTAATATGCGTACAGGGGGAATGAGCAATAGAAATATGTCTCAACGTTACAAGGCTTTTTTAAATGATTATAAGGCTCTGAAACACAATGAGGTTAAAGCCGCTATACTTGCTCTAATGTTAAAAAAAGCAAGAAAGATCAGACAGTTTTTTTAATATAAATACCTATAAATAGGTATAGTCGGCTCAATGTTAAATGGCTTATTTTGTAATTAAATATTAAATGTTGTAAATAACTTTTATTTTTGATCGCTTAAACCTTACTACTCAACATGTTAAAACAACTATTTATAGACTACCCACTGGCGTATTACGTGGCTGTAATTGTTTTGTCATTTGTAGTAGTGATAAGCGTTATCCCTTCAATTATACATGCAGCCAATAGGCTCAATATCTTTGATAAATCAGACTTACATCGTAAAGAACATAAACATGATATATCCCGTTTAGGAGGAATAGGTATCTTTTGCGCTTTTACCATAACAGTATTAATGTTTGCTAATGTAGTTAATTACCAGGAAGCTAATTTCTTATTAAGTTCATGCATTATACTATTTGCGGTTGGTATTAAAGATGATATATATGGTGTGGGCGCACGTACTAAATTCCTGCTTCAAATATTGGTGGCATTTATCCTTGTTATATTTGGAGGATTCAGATTAAGTAGTTTATATGGAGTGTTTGGGCTTTGGAATGTTCATCCTCTTGCAGGTGGATTATTTTCTGTTGCGCTGATTATTTTCATTATTAACGCTTTTAATTTAATAGATGGGGTTGATGGACTGGCAGGAACGATCGGTGCTATTGTATGTTTTAGTTTTGGCTTTTTGTTTGCCTTAGCGGGAGAAATGGCCTATGCATTTATCTCTTTTGCTTTATTAGGTTCAATCATCGGTTTTCTGTTTTTTAACTTTTCGCCAGCAAAAATTTTTATGGGCGATACGGGTTCATTAATTATAGGAGTGGTATCTGTGGTTTTGGCTATTAAATTCATAGAGCTGAATAAGATCGGAATAAATCCTCATCCTATAGTTTTTTCTGCACCGGCGGTTGCTGTAGCTATCCTAATTATTCCGGTTTTTGATTCGTTGAGGATATTTTTTATACGTGTTATTAATAAGAGATCACCTTTTAAAGGAGATAGAAATCATATTCACCATCGTCTTTTAAAATACGGACTAGGTCATAAACAAGTTGTTGTTTTATTGGTTGTATTTAACTTACTTACAATATTCTCTACATTATTGCTGCAAAAGCTCGGAAACTTTGTTCTTATTATTTTGCAGATTGGAATTTGTGTCATATTTAATATTGCTTTAACCTATTTAAAAGGGAAAAAAAGATCTAAAAATTACACCTTGGCAGATGTGTTTTTAAAAGATACAATCAATGCAATATAACTTTCATTATTTAGAAAAAAAATAAATCGTTTATACTTAAATAAGTAGCTTTGTGTTATGAATTTAGCTATAAATGGATTTGGTAGAATTGGCCGAACTTTTTTAAGAAATGCCTTAAAGCATCAATTAGATGTTTCAGTTATTAACGATTTAACAGAGCCAAAAACACTGTCTCATCTCTTCAAATATGATTCTGTTCACGGGGGATTTGACGGGGAAGTTTCTTATACTTCGGATAGCTTAATTATTAATGGTAAGGAAATCAGGGTAATAGCTCAGAAAGATCCTGCTTTGCTTCCTTGGAAGGCATTAAATATTGACGTTGTTTTAGAAAGCACAGGAAAATTTGCCAATAAAGAAGGAGCTGAAAAACATTTGGCGGCCGGAGCTAAACAGGTGCTGATATCGGCACCCGCAGGTAATGGAGATATTCCTATGGTGGTTTTCGGTGTAAATGAAAACACAATTGATTTTACGGCACCTATTATCTCTAATGCTAGCTGTACTACCAATAATGTAGCCCCATTGGTTAAAATATTAAACGATAATTGGGGAATTAACGATGGCTATATCACTACTGTTCATTCTATGACGGGAGATCAAAATCTGCATGATGCACCCCATAAAGATCTAAGAAGAGCAAGAGCCGCAAGTTCTTCAATTATACCCACTACAACAGGAGCCGCGAAAGCCATTACTTATGTTTTTCCTGAACTTGAAGGCAAATTAGGAGGAGCTGGTATAAGAGTTCCTGTTTTAAATGGATCGTTAACTGATTTTACCTGTACCCTAAAAAAAACAACATCAGTTCAGGAAATTAATGAGGCATTTAGAACAGCAGCACAAACAGTACTTAAAAATGTTTTGTATTATACAGAAGACCCTATTGTTTCAGTAGATATTATCAATAATCCATATTCTTGTGTGTTTGATGCGCAGCTTACATCAGTTGTAGGTAATTTGGTAAAGGTAGTAGGTTGGTATGATAATGAATCGGGCTATTCAAACAGATTAATAGATGTTGTAAAAAAGATGAGCCTTAATTATGGTTAAATTTTAACAGAATTTTAGGCTTCGAAATCATCTCAGATTAAATTCAGCAGATAAGACCTCATTATAAAATGATATTAAACTTAGAATAAAATATGAATACTGTAGATCAATACAATTTTAAAGACAAGAAAGCATTGGTGAGGGTAGATTTTAATGTGCCTTTAGATGCTGATTTTAATATTACTGACGATAAAAGGATGAAAGCAGCTCTTCCAACCATTCAGAAAATTCTGAATGATGGTGGTTCAGTAATATTGATGTCTCATCTAGGAAGACCTAAGGGAGCCGTTAATCCAAAGTATTCTTTAAAACATATTGTTGGAGACCTGTCAAGAATGCTGGATATCCCTGTGAAATTTGCTGATGATTGTATTGGAAAGGAAACGCAGAAAATGGCTGCTAATTTATTTCCGGGAGAAGTATTGCTCTTGGAAAATTTGCGTTTTCATGCAGAAGAAGAAAAAGGAGATGAGGATTTTGCCAAACAACTCGCTGATTTAGCAGATGTCTATGTGAATGATGCATTTGGTACTGCACATAGAGCACATGCATCTACAACCATTGTTGCAAAGTTCTTTCCAAATGTAAAATACTTTGGCTACCTGATGGCACAAGAAATTGAAAATGCAGACAAAGTCTTAAAAGGAGCCAATAAACCATTTACGGCAATTATGGGTGGGGCAAAAGTTTCAGATAAAATATTACTGATAGAAAATCTTTTAGATAAGGTTGATAATCTGATTGTTGGTGGTGGAATGGCTTATACTTTTGCTAAGGCTCAGGGAGGAGAGATAGGTAATTCATTGTTAGAAGAAGATAAGCTATCACTTTGTTTAGAGTTGATAGAAAAAGCTAAAGCGAAAGGTGTAGAATTGGTTTTGCCAGTAGATACGATAATTGCTGATAAATTTGACAATAACGCCCAAAAATCTGAGACAGGAATCGGAGAAATTCCTTTGGGTTGGATGGGATTGGATATCGGTCCAAAAACCATAGCTATTTTTAGTGAAGTAATTAAAAATTCAAAAACAGTATTGTGGAATGGGCCGATGGGGGTTTTTGAAATGAGCAATTTTGAGCATGGAACCAAAGCAGTAGCTGAAGCAGTAGTGGCAGCTACCCAAAACGGGGCTTTTTCACTAATCGGTGGAGGAGATTCGGCTGCGGCCATTGCCAAGTTTGGATTTGAAAATCAGGTGAGTTACGTTTCTACAGGCGGCGGTGCTCTTTTAGAGTATATGGAAGGTAAAGAATTGCCCGGTGTAAAAGCGATACAACAACAATAGTAGGTTCTTAAAAAATGAATAAAAACGGAGGTCTGAATTTCAGGCCTCCGTTTTTTTATGTCTGAAAAATGATGAAAATAAGTTAAAAACAAAGCTTTTGTGGGAGAAAGTGTATGTTGAAAACTTTTTGTGGTAAAAAGTGGTAAAAAGTGGTAGATAGTGTTTAATTTTACACTACATAAAAAGTGTAGCTACTATTATGACCCAACTCATCGGAGAATTTGATTGTAAACTTGACGCAAAGGGACGCCTTATGGTGCCTGTTTTGCTCAAAAAGCAATTGCTTGATGTGGAGCGAGATGGGTTAGTTGTGAATCGGGGTTTTGAGAAGAATTTAGTGATCTACCCTAAAAAGGTTTGGGATGAAACAGTAGCTGAACTTGCTAAGTTGAATATGTTTGAGCGCAAGAACCGTGAGTTTGTGCGTGCGTTTCAAAGAGGGGCAATGCCTTTGAGTTTGGATGCTGCTGGAAGGGTATTGTTGCCTAAAGCCTTGATGGAATATGCTGGTATAGAAGCTGAGATTGTGTTGGCTTGCCAGTTAGATAAAATTGAGGTTTGGGATAAAAAGGTTTATGATAACCTTTTTGATGATGTTCCTGAAAATTTTGCTGCTTTAGCTGAAGAAGTTATGGGAGGAAAAAATAAAGGAGGTGAAGATGGAAAATAATTACCACGTTCCGGTGCTGTTAAATGAATGTTTGGATGGTTTAAATATCAATCCGTCTGGTGTATATGTTGATGTGACTTTTGGTGGTGGCGGACATTCAAGGGCTATATTAGAGAAATTAGGCAAAGATGGGGTTTTAGTGGCTTTTGATCAGGATCCAGATGCGCAAAGAAATAAAATAGAAGACCCTCGTTTCAAATTTGTTGATCAGAATTTTAGCTACCTGAAAAATAATCTCCGTTTGCTGGGCTATAAACAGGTTGATGGGATCTTGGCCGATCTTGGAGTTTCTTCGCATCAGTTTAATGAAGCAGAAAGAGGTTTTTCAATACGTTTTGATGCTGATCTGGATATGCGCATGGATAAGCAACGCTCGCTTACGGCTGCTAAGGTTTTAAATACCTATTCAGAAGGAGATTTGCATCGGATCTTTGGTTTGTATGGAGAGGTTAAAAATGCAAAATCTCTTGCAAGAACCATTGTTACGGCTCGTTTAGATAAGGAGATTAAAACGCTAGGCGATTTTAAGCAGGTTATTGCTTCACATATCCCTAAAGGTAAAGAAAATAAATATATGGCGCAGGTTTTTCAGGCTTTGCGTATAGAAGTGAATGCTGAGCTTGAGGTTTTAGAGCAATTTTTAGAACAGAGCGCTGAGGTTTTGAAGCCGGGAGGCAGGTTGGTGGTAATCTCTTATCATTCTTTAGAAGACCGACCGGTTAAAAATTATATCGCTAAGGGGAAATTTAAAGGTGAGGTTGATAAAGATTTCTTTGGTAATGATGTAAAACCTTTTCAGGTGATCACCAGAAAAGCAATTGTGGCAGGGCCAGAAGAATTAAAGAGCAATACACGCTCACGAAGTGCCAAATTAAGAATTGGGGAAAAATTATGAATAACCAATTCAGGATAAAAACGGAAGAGCCCGAAGAAGAGATTGTAGAACGGGAAGAGAAAGTTGATAAAGAAGTTAAAGAAGGTGGTTTGACCATCTTTTTCAGAAAGCTTTTTGTGGAAGGGGTGGTTTCGAAAGAAACAGCAACAGGAGTGTTGCCTTACCTTATTTTTTTATGTGTGTTGGGTATGATTTACATCGCAAACAGCCATATGGCAGTTAAGAACATACGTGAAATTGATAAGTTAAGTAAAGAAGTTAAGGAGTTGAGTTCAGAATACAAATCGCTTAAGGCCGATTTGATGTTTAAGAGCAAAATGACTGAGGTGGCTAAAAAAGTTGATACGTTAGGTATCAGGGAATTGATAGAGCCGCCACAAAAACTTGTAATTGAAGACAAAAAATGAATATTAGAGCAAACATATTAATGAGAGTGTACTTGGCCTTCGGGCTTATTGTACTCTTTGCGCTTGCTGTAGTATTAAGATTGGGCGATGTTCAGTTTAGACAGGGGCATAAATGGAGAGCTATGGCTGATAGTTTGTCGGTTAGAGAGTTCGATATTGAAGCTACTCGTGGTAATATTTATTCTGTTGATGGTAGTTTGCTGGCTACCTCTGTTCCTGAATATGAATTACGTATGGATATGTTTGCTGGAGGAATACAGGATAATGAGCTGTTTTACTCAAAAGTTGATTCTCTTGCATTTAAACTAGCGCAGTTTTTTAAAGATAAAAGCGCAAAAGATTATTCGAGGCTTTTGAGAAAAGCAAGACAAGATAGTGCTCGCTATGTGCTTATCAAAAGAAAAGTTTCGTATCAGGATCTGAAAGAAATAAGACAATTTCCTTTATATAATATAGGTAAGCATTCTGGTGGCTTAATGGCTATTCAGCAAAACAGACGTATTCTGCCTTTTAAAGCACTTGCGGCAAGAACCATAGGCTATAAGAATGAGAATGTTAAGAATGGTGTAGGTTTAGAAGGTGCGTATGGTAATTATATTAATGGCGAATCTGGTAAAAGATTAATGCAGCGGATTAGCGGAGGGGTATGGATACCGGTAAACAGTGATGCAGAAGTTGCGCCAAAAGATGGTGCTGATATCATTTCTACTATCGATATCAATATGCAGGATCTGGCTCAAAGTGCTTTAGAAAAGCAATTGATTAAAAGCGATGCACACCATGGAGCGGTAATTATCATGGAGGTAGCTACCGGAGAAGTTAGAGCGGTAGCTAATTTTACCCGTGTAGAGCAAGGTGTTTATAAAGAGCAATTTAATTATGCGATAGCAGGTAATCAGGATCCTGGTTCAACTTTTAAAGCTGCATCTTATATGGCTTTGCTTGAAGATAAATATGTAGATACCAACACCATGGTAGCAACTGGCGAGTATCCTATACCAGGACACGTAATTAAAGATTCGCATGGAAGTATTGGGGTGGTAACAGTTAAAAAAGCTTTTGAACAATCTTCTAATGCGGCTATTGCTTCCTTGGTTAATAAATATTACAAGGATAACCAATCTAAGTTTACAGACCATTTATACAGTTGGCATTTAAATGAAAAAATGGATCTGCAAATTCCGGGAGAAGCACAACCGGTAGTTAAAAATCCAAAAAATAAAAGCTGGAATAAAAACATGTCTTTACCACAAATGGCTTATGGATATGAAATGCAGCTTACGCCTTTAAAGATGCTTTCGTTTTATAATGCTATTGCAAATAATGGTAAATACCTGGCGCCAATATTTGTAAAAGAGATCAGAAGACTGGGTAATCCTATAGAACAATTTAAAGCGAAAGTAATCAACGAGAAAATCTGCTCTGATGTAACGCTTAAAAAAATGCAGGAAATGCTTGAAGCGGTAGTTACAAATGGTAGCGGAAGACAGATTGTTTACAACCCTTTGTATAAGATTGCAGGTAAAACGGGTACTGCGCAAGTTGCAGATAACAATCTGGGTTATAAGGCTAAACGACAATATCAGGCTTCGTTTGTTGGATATTTTCCGGCAGAAAAACCTAAATATTCAATGATAGTGGTAATTAACGATCCTAAAGGTGCCTATTATGGAGCTTTGGTATCTGGGCCAGTGTTTAGAGAAATAGCAGATCGCATTTATGCAAGCGATATAGATATGTATAAACCTGATGTAAAGACTCATTATGTAGGTAATACCCAGCCGCCAGAAGCTAAGGCTGGTCAAAGTAAGGCTGTGAAGAAAGTATATAATGCTTTAGGTATAAAACCGCTATATGCAGCAAAATCAGAATATTTTAATTCAATAGACACCAGTAATGGCGTGGCGTATCATGATACCGAAATGGAGAAAGGGATTATGCCTGATGTGAATGGAATGGGATTAAAAGATGCTATGTTTTTATTGGGTAATGTGGGTTTGAAAGCCAGAGTAAAAGGAAGTGGTAAAGTTGTGGGACAATCTATACAAGCCGGTTCACGCATAGGAAAAGGATTAATGGTAGAGTTGCAATTGCAATAAAATAAATTGAGCATGGAGTTAAAAGATTTACTTTACGGAATTTCGATTAAAAGTATCAAAGGAAACACGGCAGAACAAGTGTCGGGCCTTGCTTTTGATTCAAGAATAGTTAAATCTGGTACTTCATTTTTTGCCATTAAAGGTACTGCTGCAGACGGACACCTTTTTATTGAACAAGCTATAACAAATGGCGCTACAGTAATTATTGCCGAAGACCTGCCAGCCAATTTAAACGAAGAAGTAACATGGGTAGAAGTTGAAAACTCTGCAGAGGCATTAGGTATTGCAGCTTGTAATTTTTACGATAACCCTTCTCGAAAAATTAAACTGGTAGGAGTAACGGGTACAAATGGTAAAACTACCATAACTACGTTGCTTTATCAGCTTTTTAAAGCTTTAAATTATAAAGTAGGCTTAATTTCTACAGTACAGAATTATGTAGATGATCGCATTGTATCTGCCAGTCACACCACACCTAATCCTGTTGAACTTAACAGCTTGCTAAACAGCATGATAGAGGCAGGTTGTGAATATTGTTTTATGGAAGTGAGCTCGCATGCAGTTGCGCAACATCGCATAAGCGGTTTAAACTTTGCAGGAGGAGTATTTTCAAATATTACGCACGATCATTTAGATTTTCATAAAACGTTTGACAATTATCTGAAAGCTAAAAAAGGCTTTTTCGATGCGTTACCTAAATCTGCTTTTGCGCTTACCAATATCGACGACAGAAATGGTACGGTAATGTTGCAAAACACCAAGGCTTACAAAAAAACTTATGCCTTAAAACAAATGGCAGATTTTCATGCACGTGTTATAGAAAATAAGTTTAGCGGCCTACATCTGGATATAGATCATAAAGAGGTTTATTTTAAAATGGTTGGTTCTTTTAATGCTTACAATCTCTTGGCTGCGTATGGTACTGCTGTTCTTTTAGAGCAAGATAGCTTAAAGGTATTAACGTTGTTGAGTAATCTGAATGGTGCAGAAGGCAGGTTTGATTACTTGGTTTCCGATAAAGGAATAGTGGGTATTGTGGATTATGCGCATACACCTGATGCTGTACAGAATGTGTTGAGCACCATTGCCGATGTAAGAAAAGGAAATGAACAAGTAATTACTGTAATAGGTTGCGGTGGCGACAGGGATAAAACCAAACGCCCGGTAATGGCGCAGGTGGCTTGCGACTGGAGCGATAAAGTGATTTTAACTTCCGACAATCCTCGCAGTGAAGATCCTCAAACGATTATAGAAGATATGCAGGCAGGAGTATCACCCAGTAACCAACGTAAAACCATTAGTATTGTAGACAGGCGTGAGGCCATAAAAACAGCATGCTTTTTAGCAAATCCTGGAGATATTATTTTGGTTGCAGGTAAAGGGCATGAAAAATACCAGGAAATAAAAGGTGTAAGAAACCATTTTGACGATAAAGAAATCTTAAGAGAACAACTAAACCCTAAAAGCTGATGTTATATTTATTATTTGAATATCTGCATAAACACTATGATTTTCCGGGATTAAGGTTGTTCCAGTACCTTACTTTCAGGTCATCGCTTGCCATCATTTTATCGTTGATCATTACAACGGTTTATGGTCGCAGGATCATTGATTTTTTGCATAAAAAGCAGGTAGGTGAAACCGTAAGAAATTTAGGGCTTGAAGGTCAGATGCAAAAACAAGGTACGCCCACAATGGGTGGTATCATGATTTTGATGGGTATTCTTATCCCAACAATCTTATTTGCCAATATTACCAATATCTATGTAATTCTGATGATTGTAACCACCATCTGGATGGGTGCAATAGGCTTTTTAGATGATTATATTAAAGTATTTAAAAAGAATAAAGAAGGACTTGCCGGAAGATTTAAAGTGGTAGGACAGGTTGGTTTGGCTGTTATAGTTGGTGTAACCATGTATTTCCATCCTAATATTGTGGTTAGACAAACGGTTGATGAGAACGTAAAAATAGATACGGCTAAAGTAGAAAACGCAGCACCTATGGTGTTGAGACAAAAAGGTCAGAGCTACTATTATACACAAGATGTAAAATCGACCAAAACAAATGTGCCTTTTTATAAAAACAATGAATTTGATTATGCCAAAGTACTTAAGTTTTTAGGTTCTGGCTATGAAAAATACGCATTTATAGTGTTTTTGGCTTTTGTAATTATCATTGTTACAGCCGTTTCAAACGGAGCAAACCTAACCGATGGCATAGATGGTCTGGCAACAGGTACATCGGCTATTATAGGTATAACCCTGGGTATTTTGGCTTATGTATCGGGTAACACCGTAATTGCCGATTACCTCAATATCATGTACATCCCCAACTCTGGTGAGCTGATCATTTTTGCCGGAGCATTTGTAGGTGCGTGTGTAGGCTTTCTGTGGTACAACTCTTATCCGGCCCAGATTTTTATGGGCGATACCGGAAGCTTAACCATAGGCGGTATCATTGCTGTTTTTGCCATTATGATACGTAAAGAATTACTAATTCCTGTAATGTGTGGTGTTTTTCTGGTTGAAGTATTATCGGTAACCCTGCAGGTAAGTTATTTTAAATATACCAAGAAAAGATTTGGCGAAGGAAGAAGGATTTTCATGATGTCGCCTTTACATCATCATTACCAGAAAAAAGGGTATCATGAAGCTAAGATCGTAACCCGTTTCTGGATTATAGGAATTATACTGGCGGTAATCACATTCGTAACCTTAAAGCTACGCTAAATGGAAAATAAAAGAGTGGTTATATTGGGAGCAGGCGAAAGCGGCGTAGGAGCAGCTAAACTGGCAAAAAAACAAGGCTTTGATGTTTTTGTGTCAGATTTTGGCGCCATTGCCCCTGCTTACAAAACCAGTCTTACCGATTTACAAATTCCATTTGAAGAAAACCAGCACACCACAGATTTAATTCTTAACGCTGTAGAAGTCATCAAAAGTCCGGGTATTCCCGATAAAGCTTTTATCATACAGGCCATAAATGAGCTTAATATTCCTGTTATATCAGAGATAGAGTTTGCAAAACGTTATACCAATGCAAAAACAATCTGTATCACCGGTTCTAATGGTAAGTCTACTACTACAATGCTTACTTACTATATTTTAAAGAATGCAGGAATTAATGTAGGCTTGGCCGGAAATATAGGTCAAAGCTTTGCAGCTCAGGTAGCGGAGAAAGAATACGATTGGTATGTGCTTGAAATTTCAAGTTTCATGTTAGATAACATGTACGATTTCAAAGCAGATATTGCGGTTTTACTTAATATAACTCCAGATCACTTAGATCGCTATGATTATAAACTGGAGAATTATGCATTATCAAAAATGCGTATCGCACAAAATCAAACTGCTAATGATGCATTTATTTATTGTGCAGATGATGCCGAAACATTAAAAATGTTGGAACGACTTAAAGTAGCAGCAAAAAAATATCCTTTTTCTATCCATAAAAAAGTGGAAATGGGAGCATATATAGAAAACCAAACAATATACATCAACACAAACTTAAACCAGGAATTTACCATGTCAATCAACGATTTAGCTTTACAGGGAAAACACAACATTTATAACTCGATGGCATCGGGTATTGTAGCTAAGGTTCTGGAGTTGCGTAATGAATCCATTCGCGAAAGCATGGGCAACTTTAAGAATATTGAGCATCGGTTAGAGTTTGTGGCCAAGATATCAGATGTTACCTATATCAATGATTCTAAAGCTACCAACATAAACTCTACCTGGTATGCCCTAGAAAGTGTAAACACAGATATTGTGCTGATTATGGGCGGTGTAGATAAAGGCAATGATTATACCATGCTAAAAGACCTGGTAAAGAGCAAGGTAAAAGCCATTATATGTTTAGGTAAAGACAATAAGCGCATCCATGAAGCATTTGAAGAAGATGTAGAAGTTATTGTAAATACATTTTCTGCCGCAGAAGCTGTTCAGGTAGCATATCATTTAGCCAAAAAAGGAAGTACGGTGCTTTTATCGCCGGCATGTGCAAGTTTTGATTTGTTCAAGAATTACGAAGACAGAGGAAACCAATTTAAAGCAGCTGTAAAGGAGTTGTAATATGTTTAACATTAATACACTATTAGAGAAAACCAAAGGAGACAGATGGATATGGTTAATTATAATCATGTTATCCATGATCTCTGTTATGGCGGTATATAGTGCTACAGGAGCAATTGCCTATAAAAAAGGGGTAACAGTAGAGAAATACCTGCTTTATAAGCATGTGATTTTTGTATTGCTTGGTATTGCCATGATTTATATAGCACACTTGCTGGATTATAAATATTACGCAGGTATCTCTAAAGTATTAATGATCATTACAATACCATTGCTTATTTATACACTAATATTTGGTAGCAATATCAACGATGCATCACGCTGGGTAAAAATTCCGGTCATTAACCTTACTTTCCAAACCTCAGATTTGGCTAAGCTTGCGTTAATTACATTTTTAGCCAGAATGCTAACCCGTAAACAGGAGAACATTAAAGATGTTAAGAAGGCTTTTGTCCCTATTATGGGTTCAGTTTGTGTGGTATTTATTTTAATTGCATTAGCTAACCTTTCAACAGCTTTGATGCTGTTTGGAGTAAGTATTTTATTGCTAATTATTGGGCGTATCAGTATAAAACAGATTTTAACTGTATGTGCAGCTGGATTTGTGCTTTTGCTATTTGTAGTGTTTTTAGGACCAAGAAGAGAAACCTACAAATCGCGTATGAATGCTTTTTTTCATCCCGAATTACAACATTCTGATAAAACATACCAATCAGATCATGCAAAAATTGCATTAGCAACAGGTGGTTTTTTTGGTAAGGGACCAGGTAATAGTACCGAAAGGAATTTTTTACCACATCCGTACTCTGATTTTATTTTTGCCATTATTATTGAGGAGTACGGCACAGTAGGTGGTTTAGCAATCGTTACCCTTTATCTGGTTCTGCTTTATCGGTGCGTACGTATCGTTACGCGAAGTCCCAAAGCATTTGGTGCATTACTAGCTGCTGGTCTGAGCTTTAGCTTAACTATACAGGCTTTTGCAAATATGGCGGTTGCAGTGGGCTTAGGTCCGGTAACGGGAGTTCCTTTGCCCCTGGTAAGTATGGGAGGTACTTCAATGATTTTTACAAGTATAGCTTTTGGCATTATTTTAAGTGTGAGTAGAGATGTTGAAGAGAATGAAGGAAAAACAAGCGAAAAAAATGGCGGTGAAAAAAGTAATAAGGTAATTGTAGGTGAAATACCTGCAATGGCATAGGTATTACCACAAAAGACATAAAAGGATACAAAGAGAAAATAATGTTAGTAACGAAAACATATCTTACCGATTTAACTTATCAAGTTAATGGAGCAGCCATAGAAGTTCATAAAACTTTAGGTGTGGGATTGTTAGAAAGTACTTATCATAAGTGTATGGAATACGAGCTTGCTCTTAGGGGGATTACATTTAAAACCGAATTGAATGTACCTGTTTGTTATAAAGGGATAAATATTGATGCCCTCCTTAGATGCGACTTGTTTATTGAAGATATATTGGTAGTAGAATTGAAAGCAGTAGATAAGATAATGCCAATTCACGAAGCACAAGTTCTTACCTATATGAAATTGTTAGAAGCACCCAAAGGTATCATCTACAATTTTAATGTAATTAACATTTATAAAGAAGGACAGAAAACTTATGTAAACGATGGGTTTAGATGTTTACCCGAATAAAATATAAAGTTTTTGTTCTCTTTTGTTCCTTTTGAGGTTCAAAATAGAATAATGAAAAAATAATTAACAAAAACAAAATGAATAATTTCCCAAAAATTATCATATCTGGAGGTGGCACAGGCGGGCATATATTTCCCGCCATTGCCATTGCCAATGCATTAAAAAGAATATCACCGCAATGTGAAATTCTTTTTGTAGGTGCAGAAGGCAAAATGGAAATGGAAAAAGTTCCGGCTGCCGGTTATGAAATAGAGGGCTTAAATATTAGAGGCATACAAAGAGGGTCGGTATTGAAAAACTTGACTTTACCCTTTAAAGTGATAGAAAGTGTGCGCAAAGCGGGTAAAATTATAGAAAGGTTTAAACCAGATGTGGTAGTAGGCGTAGGTGGCTATGCATCAGGACCATTATTATATGCAGCCTCAAAAAGAAAAATACCTTATTTGATACAGGAGCAAAATTCATTTGCCGGTGTAACCAATAAGCTGTTAAGTAAAAACGCTTCAAAGATTTGTGTAGCGTTTGATGGAATGGAACAATTTTTTCCTGCAGATAAAATATTGAAAACAGGTAATCCGGTCCGTAGGGATGTAGTAGAAATCACAGGTAAGCATTATGCCGGAGCAGAGCTTTTAAAATTAAACCCTTTAAAGAAAACCATATTGGTAACAGGAGGGAGCTTAGGAGCAGGAACCCTAAACAAAAGTATAGAAAAACATCTTGATGAGATTATTGCCAGTGATGTACAGGTGATATGGCAAACAGGCAAGTTCTATTACAAAGGTGTAATAGAAAGAATAGGCTTAAACTATCATCCTAATGTTTGCATCCTGGAATTTTTAAACAAGATGGATTTGGCTTATGCTGCTGCAGATGTGATTGTATCAAGAGCAGGAGCAGGTACCATTGCAGAGCTTTGTATTATTAAAAAGCCAGTTATTCTAGTTCCATCGCCAAATGTGGCCGAAGACCATCAGACAAAGAACGCCATGGCTTTGGTTAAAAATAATGCGGCTGTAATGATTAAAGATAATGCAGCAGAAGATACATTGGTAAAAGAGGCACTGAACCTGTTAAATAATAGTGAAAAATGCGAAACGCTTAGCGAGAATATAAGTAAAATGGCATTAGCCGATGCTGATACCATCATAGCGCAGCAGGTATTAAAACTGGTTAAGCGTTAATAAAGCATAAGAAGTAATATGGAACTGTTAAACATTAAAAAAGTCTATTTTGTAGGTATCGGAGGCATCGGTATGAGCGCCCTTGCCCGTTATTTTACAAAAAGAGGCTGTATGGTTTGTGGATATGATAAAACACAAACAGGTTTAACACGTGCCCTAGAAGAAGAAGGCATTAATATTACTTACACAGATGACATTGCCCAGGTACCGAGTGATTTTAATGAGGTAAATCCTGAGACTTTGATCGTATATACACCTGCTATTCCTAAAGACTCTAAGATTTTAAATTTCTTTAGAGATAAAGGATTTTCTATTAAGAAAAGATCTGAGGTTTTGGGTATCATTAGTCAGGGCATGTTTTGTATTGCAGTGGCGGGTACACATGGTAAAACAACTACCTCATCAATGGTAGCACATATCCTTACGCATACAGGTTATGGCTGTACAGCGTTTTTGGGTGGTATCGCTACCAATTATAACAGTAATGTACTTTATGGTAAAAATAATGTTCTGGTTGTAGAAGCAGATGAATACGATAGATCTTTTCTAACGCTACACCCTGATATTGCTGTGGTAACCTCTATGGATGCCGACCATTTGGATATTTATGGAGATGCGGCTCACTTACAAGAATCGTTTCATCTTTTTGTAAGCCAGATCAAAGAAGATGGAAAGCTCTTTGTTAGAGAAGGATTGCCTTTACATGGCATTACTTATAGTTCAGGATCGCAATCTGCTTTAAGAGCAATTAACATCAGAGTGGTAAATGGGGATTTTGTTTTTGATTTTGAGGATGGCTTTACAACCATAAAAGATATTACTTTGGCTATGCCGGGTAGGCATAATGTAGAAAATGCAACGGCTGCAATAGGTGTGGCTTTAAGTTTGGGTATTAAACCTACGTTGATTAAAAAAGCTGTTGCCCATTTTAAAGGAGTAAAACGCAGATTTGAAACTATCGTTAAAACAGAAAAACAAGTATATATAGATGATTATGCACATCATCCCGAAGAGATCAGAGCCTGTCTAGATGCTGTGCGTCAGCTTTATCCCGAAAAGAAATTAACAGCAATATTTCAACCGCACCTGTTTACACGTACCCGTGATTTTGCAGATGATTTTGCAAAAGTGTTAAGTACCGTTGATGATTTAATATTGTTAGACATTTATCCTGCAAGAGAATTACCTATAGAAGGGATAAATGCAGAAATGCTTTTAAATAAGATAACAGTAGAGCACAAACAAGTTTGTGGAAAAAATCTGGTTACCAGTCTTATAAAAAATAAAAAACCTGAGTTAATTTTAACCATTGGCGCAGGCGATATTGATACTTTGGTTGAACCACTAAAAGAAACTTTAAACAATGCTTAAAAAAATAAATTGGAGAGCTATTTTTAAAGGTTTTGCCTGGCTTGTCTGCCTGGCAGGGGTTGTGGTATTAATGAGTTTTATTAACGTTAAGAAACAAAGCACTAAATGTATTGATGTACAGATATTAATTCCGGGAGCAGATAATTTTATTGAAAGAGAAGAAATAGAGGCGATCATTAATAAAGATGGGAAATTACTGGGCAGATCGCTTGAAAAAATAAATATTCACAGTATTGAGCGTGACATCAAAGACAATCCATATATAGGATTTGCTAAGGTGTATGCAGATATGGATGGTGTGATTTATGTTAAAATTAAACAACGCCAGCCTGTACTTAGAGTAATCAATGCCGGAGGGCAGGACTATTATATAGATAAAGAAGGTTTAAAAATGCCAGTGTCGGCAAATTTTACGGCCAACGTTTTAGTTGCAAATGGCAATATTTTAGAAGGTTTTAGTGGTAAGATAGATACGCTTTTTACACCTTTAGCAAAAGATCTGTATAAAACAGCTTTGTATATTAAAAGCGATACGCTGTGGGATGCACAGATTGAGCAGATTTATGTAGATGACAAAAATGATTTTGAACTGGTACCAAGAATAGGTAACCAGCGCATAATTTTAGGCAATGCAGACCATATAGATACAAAGCTGAATAATTTAATGGCTTTTTATAAACAGGCTATGCCTAAAGTGGGGTGGAATACTTATAAAACCATCAACCTGAAATACACTAATCAGGTGGTATGCGAAAGAAGAGATTCTGTTTCTATTAAGAAGCTTGAACAGGTAAAAGTGGTTGAGCCAAATAATAGCCAGGATAGACAACAGGCCATAGATTCTGTAGTAAAAGAATCAATTGCTCAGGAAATTAAAAAGGCTACGGCTGAGGTTCATGAGCAAAAAATAGGTGCCAGTGCAGAAAAAAATAACAGTAAAGCAGGTACAACCGTTACAAAGAGTACCAAAGAAGATACTAATAAGCAACAAAAAGCAAATACCCCGGTAAAGAAAGAAAGTGTAAAAAACGTAAGTTCTGCTACCGATAAGAAAAATAGATAAAAATTAAAGGCAACAATAAATTAATAGAGTTATGGGCAAAGAGAAAACTACCGTTCAGTCTCCAATAGTTGTAGGTTTAGATATTGGTACAACTAAGATCTGTGCTATTGTGGGGCGTAAAACGCAACATGGAAAGATAGAAGTATTAGGTATAGGAAAAGCAGAATCGGCAGGAGTAACACGTGGTGTGGTATCTAATATACAGAAAACGGTACAAGGAATAAACTCGGCAGTAGATCTGGCCAGCGGTCAGTCTAATGTAGAGATCAGGGTGGTAAATGTGGGTATTGCCGGACAACATATTAAGAGTTTGCAACATCGTGGTATATTAACCCGCAGAGAGCTCAACAGCGAGATCAGCAAAAAAGATATCGATAAATTAATTGACGATATGTTTAAACTGGTTATGCCTCCGGGAGAAGAAATCATCCATGTTTTGCCGCAAGAATTTACAATTGATAATGAACCAGGCATCAAAGATCCGGTAGGTATGGCAGGGGTACGCCTTGAAGCCAACTTCCATATTATATCGGGACAAGTTACAGCCGTAAAAAATATTATGCGCTGTGTAACCAATGCCGGTTTACAAACACAGGAGCTTATTCTGGAGCCTTTAGCATCATCAGAAGCCGTACTTAGCGAAGAGGAAAAAGAAGCAGGGGTATGCTTGGTTGATATAGGCGGTGGAACCACTGATGTGGCTATTTTTCATGAGGGTATTATTCGTCATACAGCAGTAATTCCATTTGGAGGTAACAGTGTAACAGAAGACATCAGAGAAGGATGTTCTGTAATGCGTAACCAAGCTGAGTTGTTAAAAACCAGATTTGGCTCTGCTTTAGCTGAAGAAAATAAAGAAAATGAAATTATTTGCGTACCAGGTTTAAGAGGAAGAGAACCGAAAGAAATTTCAGTGAAAAACCTCGCTTATATCATACAAGCCCGTATGGAAGAAATTGTAGAGCATGTTTACTACGAGATCAAGTCATCGGGATATGAAAAGAAACTGATAGGAGGTGTGGTTATTACAGGTGGAGGTGCTTTATTGAAGCATTTAAACCAATTGGTAGAATATGTAACCGGTTTAGATTGCCGTGTGGGTTATCCAAATGAGCACCTTTCTAAATATGAAGAAATGCCTAAAACTGTTTATGATGATTTGAAAAGCCCTATGTATGCAACCAGTGTAGGTTTGCTGATAAAAGGTATTCAGAAAACAGAAGAACTTTTAGAGGAAATGAAAAAACCAGGTGTAATAGTTGCCCAGCCTGAAGGAAAAGATAAAGTAAAAAAACGAGGATTATTTAGTACGCTGCTTCAAAAAACGTCAGAATTTATTAAAGACGATATGAATGTAAGCGATGAAGATTACATCCGTCCGTAAGTATTTTTCCACAAATTGGGATTTTTCCACAATCTTAACAATTGTGGAAAACGACTGTTAAAAAAGTGTTAATATTACAGTAGCGTTGAATAGAAAAATCTAATTTTTTAAACAACTGATTCATAATCATATGCAGTTCGAAATGTTAAAAGATAAATCTTCAATCATCAAAGTAATTGGTGTTGGAGGTGGCGGAGGTAATGCTGTAAACCACATGTACCGTCAGGGAATTACAGGAGTAGACTTTATCATCTGTAATACAGATGCGCAAGCTTTAGAATTTAGTCCTATTCCTAACAAGGTACAATTAGGTGCCAGTTTAACCGAGGGTATGGGAGCTGGTTCTATACCTGAAGTTGGAAAAAATTCGGCTATAGAAAATATAGATGATTTAAAGAACATGTTGGGCAGTACAACCAAAATGCTTTTTATCACGGCCGGAATGGGTGGAGGTACAGGTACGGGAGCAAGCCCTATCATTGCCAAAGCAGCTAAAGAATTAGATATTTTAACTGTAGCTATTGTAACTACACCTTTTGCTTTTGAAGGTAAAAGACGTAAAATGCAGGCCGATGACGGTTTAGAAGAACTGAAAAAATACGTTGACTCTTACCTTGTAATTTCTAACGACAGATTAAGAGAAATCTTCGGAAACCTGACACTAGGTTCTGCCTTTGCTCAGGCCGATGATATTTTATCAACTGCAGCAAAAGGAATTGCCGAAATTATTACTGTTCCGGGCTATATCAACGTTGACTTTAAAGATGTACGCACTGTAATGAAAGAAAGTGGTGTATGCATCATGGGAAGTTATGCAGCCGAAGGCGAAAACAGAGCTTTGGCAGCTGTTGAAGGCGCTTTAGCTTCACCTCTTTTAAAAGATAATGAAATTGAAGGAGCCAGATATATCTTGCTAAATATCAGTTCTGGTGTTAAGGAAGTAACCATGGATGAGGTTTCTGTGATTACCGATTACATTCAGGATAAAGCAGGTCTTTCTGCCGATTTGATTTGGGGTAATTGTATCGATGAGAATTTAGGCGACAGAATTTCAGTAACTATTATTGCTACTGGTTTCCAAACTAAAGAACAACGCGATAAAGAAAAAGAAAATATCAAAAAGGTATCTCTTCTAACTCCTGAAGATGCACCGTTGATTAAACCGGTTGAGCCCGTAAATACTTTCATTGAACCTAAGTCTGAACCGGTAATTGAAGAACCTGTTTTAAAAATTCAGGAAGAGCCTAAGCAATCAAACCTATTTGGAGATCTGTTCAATAATAGCATAGCACAATCGCAGATAGAACAACCTGAAAATAAAGCTGTTTTCCATCAATTGGTTGAAGAAGAGCCAGCTAATGAAAGTCAGAATAATAATGAGGCTGGATTTGAATTTGAAGTTAAGGTATCAGAAACGAATTTTGTTTTCGAAACACCTGTTGCTACCATAAACGAGCCTGAAGAAGACTATGTTCCGGTTGCAGAAACGCAGAGTTATGATGTTGATGAGGATAAAACAGACGAATCAATTGAAGAGCAATTGAGAAAATCTAAAGAAAGAATATTAAGGTTAAAAGACCTGAGCATGAAACTGCGTACCTCTAACGGTTTACAAGAGCTGGAAAATGAGCCTGCTTATAAACGTAAACAAATGCAGTTACAACAAATTCAACATTCATCAGAATCGCAGGTTTCGCGTTTTACATTGAGCAATGATGAAGATGGAGAAACAGGTATCAGACCTAACAACTCTTTTTTACACGATAATGTTGACTAATAAGCCGTAAACATAAATATAGATCAGCCTTAGCAACTATTGTTGCTAAGGCTTTTTTGTTTAAAATCTTAAAAATACGTTTCGTTTTTACATAAAAATAACCTAAATGTCTGCTAAGCATATAAGTTGTGGGTTGATAAATAGTTATTTTAAGGTTAAATTTGCGCAATTTTAATTCTAATATAAGATTCACTAATACAATAATAAATTGGATATATTCGATAAAGTTTCAAAACGTATGGGACCAATTGGCCAACACCAAAAATGGTCTCATGGGTATTTCTCATTTCCAAAACTGGAAGGAGAAATAGCACCTCATATGAATTTTAGAGGTAAAGAGCATTTGGTTTGGAGTTTGAACAACTATCTCGGTTTGGCAAATCATCCTGAAGTACGTAAAGCAGATGCTCAGGGAGCGATAGATTTTGGAATGGCTTACCCTATGGGAGCCCGTATGATGTCTGGAAATACCCAGTACCATGAACAATTAGAGCAAGATTTAGCTGCTTTTGTAGGCAAAGAAGATGCATTCCTGTTAAACTTTGGTTATCAGGGTATGGTATCCATTATAGATGCCCTGTTAGACAGAAATGATGTTGTTGTGTATGATGGCGAGTCGCATGCCTGTATCTTAGACGGATTGCGGTTACATATGGGCAAACGTTTTGTATATAAACACAATGATGTAGAAGATGCCCGCAAACAATTACAAAGAGCAACTAAACTGGCTGAACAAACCGGAGGTGGAATATTATTGATCACTGAAGGTGTATTTGGTATGTCTGGTGCTCAGGGCAAACTGAAAGAACTGATTGATCTTAAAAAAGAATTTAAATTCAGATTATTAATAGATGATGCGCATGGTTTTGGAACAATGGGACCAACGGGTGCAGGTACGCATGAGGCTCAGGATTGTATAGATGGGGTTGACGTGTATTTTGCCACTTTTGCTAAATCTATGGCAGGTATAGGTGCTTTTGTAGCATCGAGCAAAGAAATTACAGATTATTTCAGATATAATATGCGTTCGCAGACTTTTGCAAAAGCAT
This sequence comes from Pedobacter montanisoli, assembly GCF_022809115.1. Lineage (GTDB taxonomy): Bacteria > Bacteroidota > Bacteroidia > Sphingobacteriales > Sphingobacteriaceae > Pedobacter > Pedobacter montanisoli. Next base: position 1,606,104 of record NZ_JALGBH010000001.1, read on the forward strand.
TGCCTATGCCAATGGTTTTAGGCTTAATGAAACGTCTGGAATTATTGAAAAACAATCCTGAATTGAGAGAACGTTTATGGACTGTTGCTACTACTTTACAAAATGGCTTAAAAGAACGTGGTTTTGATATTGGAGTAACCAATACAGTTGTAACCCCTGTTTTCTTAAAAGGAGAATTATTAGAGGCAACAGCTTTAACACAAGACCTACGTGAAAACTATGGTATATTCTGCTCTATTGTAGTATATCCTGTTATTCCTAAAGGTATGATCGAGTTAAGGTTAATACCAACGGCAGTACACAGCTTAGAAGATGTTCAGCGAACTTTAGATGCATTTAGTGAAGTTGCTGAGAAATTGAAAAAAGGTTATTATCAGCAAAACAAATTTTCTACGGCAGAATAGTTGTGTCTGATTAACTGTATGTTACTCAAAATAGAGGCATTTTTTGTGTAAAATCAGAAAATGTGGAAAAAAAATAACTTTTAGCTATTCTTTTATTAGAATAGCTATTTTTTTATTTAAATAAACACCTTACATTAGTAATACTGTATTAATTAAAACCTAAAAAACTAAGTAAAGGAGTATTTAAACAATGAAAAAATTTGCTGAATTAAAAGCGTTGGTATCTTCAATCGAAGCAGATGCTGACAAGTTCTATAACAAATCAAACAGTGCAGCCGGAACAAGGGTGCGTAAAGGCATGCAGGATTTAAAGAACTTAGCACAAAGTATTCGTTTAGAAGTTCAAGAAACTAAAAACAAAGCTTAACTAACTAAGTTTGTAAGTTTTTTCTGAAGGAAGCGCCCCATTACCAAGGCGCTTCTTTCATTTTTATTATAACCTCATATATTTGAAGTCATCAGGTAAAGAACCTTCTTCAAAGCGCACCAGCTTATCTTTAGAAAAGATGAAAAATTTGTACGCTCCCTGATATTGATTAAATGTTCTGTAGATACGAGTATTCGTATCATCGCCATAGACATAAGAAGCATATCTGTTGCTTTGTTTAAACTCGGTTTCAGACATTCCTATATGAAATGTTGGTTCACCATAGCCGAGTACTTTGCAGCTCATAATACAGGCTGCAAGTCCAATTAATAATAATTTTTTCATTTGTGTGTTTTAAGTGTATATAGGCTTAGAGCAATCATTATGCCCTTAAATGACATTTTATAGATATTTCCTGTAACATTTTTATGTGTAAGAAAAAAATGATTTGATATCATCTTTTTATAGCAAAAGAGAGAGCTAAAAAACACAAACCCCGGTTGAATTTCAACCGGAGTTTGTTCTTATGTATAGATTTAATGAAGACCGCTTACATCAATTGCTTCAGCTGATCAGCAATTAGTGCATTAAGATTATTGCTGGCTTTTACCAAAGGTAAACGAACCACATCATCGCAAATATTTAATTGTTTTAAAGCAGATTTGATACCCGCAGGATTTCCTTCGATAAATGCCAAACGGGTAATTTCAAGTAAGCTTAAATGCAGAGGCAGAGCCTGTGCAAATTTACCTTCAAGGCAAAGATTGATCATTTCTGATAAGTGTTTTGGAAGTGCATTTCCAATTACCGAGATCACACCTACAGCACCTGCTGCTATCATGGGTAAAGCAATAGGATCATCACCTGATATCAGTAAAAAATCTTCGGGTTTATCTCTCATGATCTGGTTAAACTGTTCAAAGCTTCCCGAAGCCTCTTTGGTAGCAATGATATTTTTAAAGTCATGTGCCAAACGACAAGTGGTTTCTGGAGTGATATTGCTTCCTGTTCTGCCAGGAACATTATATACCATAATAGGCATAGCACTAAGTTCACTTAAAAACTTATAATGCTGGTAAATACCTTCTTGTGTAGGTTTATTGTAATAAGGACTTACTGATAATACAGCACTATAACTGTTGTTTTGAAACTCCTTAATCTCGTTTGCAATTTCTTGTGTGTTATTGCCACCTATACCAGCAACCAGGGGCAATCTTCCGTTGTTTATTTCGGCTGTAAAATTCCACACCTTCTTCTTCTCTTCCTTGCTTAATGTGGCAGTTTCGCCAGTTGTACCTAAAGATACGAGGTAATCTATACCTCCATTAACCAAGTGATTAATCAGGCGTTCCAAGCCCTGATAATCTACTGATCCGTCTGCATTGAAAGGTGTGACCAATGCTACACCTGTTCCGTGGAAATTTTTCATTTATTTATGTGATTTTATTCTTTTTCGTTTAAGCGTTGTCTATTAATGCTATTAACTCATCTTCGCTTATAATTGGTATATTTAATTTGGTTGCCTTTTCTAATTTTGACGGTCCCATGTTATCGCCGGCAACAAGGTATGAAAGTTTTGCTGAAATGCCACTTAAAATTTTGCCACCATTACTTTCAATCAATGATTTTAACTCTTCTCGGCTATGTTTTTCAAAAACACCTGAAATGACAAAAGACTTTTCTTTAAGTGCATCACTATCATAGCTGATAACTTGTACCTGAGTTTCAAGTTGCAGACCCTCTTTTCTTAATTTATCAATCAGCGCCAGATGTTCTGCTTTGCTGAAATAATCCTGAATGCTTTCTGCTATACGCTGGCCTATTTCATCAACAGCTATAAGCTCATCAAAAGATGCTTTTGCAAGGTTATCTATATTTATAAAAGCGTAAGCCAGTTTTTTGGCAACTGTTTCACCTACATACCTGATGCCCAATCCAAATAACAGCTTTTCAAATGGCATTGTTTTAGAAGCTTCGATGCCTTTGAGCATATTATCAATAGATTTCTGTCCAAAACGCTCTAATTTTACCAATTCCTCATATTTTAAATGCAGATCATACAGGTCACCAATATTGTTGATGAGATTTTTACGGTAAAATGTTTCTATGGTTTCATCGCCTAAGCCCTGTATATCCATCGCTTTTCGGCCTATAAAATGCTGTACTTTACCAATAATCTGCGGAGGACAACCATCTTCGTTAGGACAATAATATGCAGCTTCTCCCTCCCTTCTAATGAGCAAAGTATTACACTCAGGGCAATTGGTAATATAATTTATAGCTTGGTCTGAAACCCTTTTTTCAAGATTTACTTTGATGATTTTAGGAATAATCTCCCCACCTTTTTCCACATAAACGGTATCGTGCTCATGAAGGTCCAATCTTTTGATCTCATCTGCATTATGTAAGGTAGCTCTCTTTACCGTAGTTCCGGCCAGTACAACAGGTTTAAGATTGGCAACAGGGGTAACTGCACCTGTACGACCAACCTGATAAGTTACCTTTTCTAGTACTGTTTCTACTTCTGCGGCTTTATATTTATAAGAGATGGCCCATCTTGGCGATTTTGCGGTAAAACCCAATTCATGCTGTTGGGCATAACTGTTCACTTTGATCACAATACCATCAATATCATAGCTCAGTTTAAAACGCGCTGTTTCCCAATAGGCAATGAACTCTAGGGCTTCGTTAATGTTGTTAACCAGCTTTGTATGTTCGCAAACTTTAAAGCCCCATTCTTTAACGGCGTTTAAACTTTGCCAATGGCTGTGAAATAAATTTTGATCACTATAAAAGGCATATAAAAAACAATCAAGAGGGCGTTTTTTTACTTCTTTTGAGTCTTGCATTTTTACTGTTCCAGAGGCAAAATTACGAGGATTGGCATAAGGTATTTCACCAATCTCTTCACGTTCCCTGTTTAAACGTTCAAATGCTGCCCGGTGCATAAAAACTTCACCTCTGATTTCGAATTCCTGTGGAATATCTTTACCTCTTAGCTGATGTGGTATGGTTTGAATGGTTTTGATATTGGCTGTAACATCATCGCCTTGACTGCCATCGCCACGTGTAACAGCTCTGAATAGTTTACCATTTTGATAAGTTAAACTCATAGAAAGACCATCAAATTTGAGTTCACATACATACTCAAAATTATCGCCTATGGCCTTGCGCACACGTTCGTCAAAATCTCTTAAATCTTGTTCGTTATAAGTATTACCCAATGATAGCATGGGCCATTTATGCTTAACGGTTATGAAATTTTTGGTAATATCACCACCAACTTTTTGGGTAGGAGAGTTTGGATCTGCAAATTCAGGATATTGCTGTTCTAATAGTGCTAATTCTTCAAGTTTCTTGTCAAATTCATAGTCGGCAATGGTAGGCATAGCCAACACATAATAATTATAGGTATGCTGGTTTAATTCCTGAACCAGCGCATCCATTTTTTCTTTAATACCATTCAGCTCCATACGAGCAAATATACTAAAGGAGTATATTAAAATTTGGCAGGATTTATTAAAAAGTAGAGAAATCTATTCTGATCGAAAAAACGTTGCTGTATAATGCATCAGAGCTATTACCAATATTGGTAAGTGCATAATCTATGGAGAAATTATTGATCTTAACACCTACACCCATGTTGGGTTGATAAGAATAAAATTGCTTGCCCGTAAAATCTGTACTTTTCTGGATATTCCCCAAACCAGCACGTAATGAGATAATTTTTTTATAGTCAACAGTTAGACCTAAAGTGGGGTCTATACTAATGGGATTGGCAGACAAAAGTACATTTCGTTTTCCATCTGTAGTGAAATTCAGATTGGCTTCTGCCATGATATTAAACTGTTCGTTAATGGCTGTACTGTAAGCAGCACCTAAAATAATTCTGGGTAAGGTGGTTTCTGTTGAGTTTTTAGGAATATCATTACCCGTTTGCGTATAAACTGTACTTAACTGATCGGCATTATAACTCCAGGTATTAAATGTGGTTGTAATATCACGACCCATAGCTGCTAAAACAAATTTTCCTGTTTTATATTGCACACCCGCATCAAAACCAAATCCGTATGATTTACCATATTGTCCTACTAAGCGATGTAAGATTTTTACATTGGCCCCATAAGTGAAATCTCTTCTTGCATTTTTACTTTTTCGGGCATAAGAAAAGATAAAGGCGTAATCGGCGGCAGAAAACTTCTTAACCCTGTCATAATTGATATTGCCGTCGGCGTCTATTAGTTCAGAAGTGTCAGGAATATCATCCACGCCAAATCTAATGGCCGAAACACCAACAACGGCTGTATTATCCTGAACAGAAGTAGCAAAAGCTGCATAATCATATTTAGCGATACCTGAGAAATATTCAGAATGCATCAGGCCAACTTGCTTTGGGGTTTCCATTCTTGCCAAACCTGCGGGATTCCAATAGCCGGATGTTACATCATTAACGTTGGCAATTACAGAGCCAGACATGCCAAAGGCAGCAGATCCAACACCTATATTGAGAAATTCGTTACTGTATTTACGTTTTTGGGCATGTAGAGACTGTATGCTTAAAAGAAAGAAACAAAAAAGTAACGGTTTGCGCATGTTTTAATTCAGCTCTTTTTCAATGGTATCAAATATACTCATAAAATTGGTTTCCAAATCCTTTTTGTAATGAAGCAATTGACCTGTTAATTCACTAAGATTTTCTTTGTCAAAAGGATCTTTCCATAAACGCATACATATGCGCTGCAAAGCATAGCTGATGTTATCAATTTTCTGGTAGCTCAATAAATACCTGCTCGAAAGGAAATTGTCATAAAAATGATTGAACTTAGGCAGATCGTTAATATTGCATTTACTTAAAAACAAATCAAGCTGCTGACCTTTACTGCTTGAAAGGTGATGGTAAAAATGGTGGATATCAATAAGTCGTTGTTCTACCAAAAGATGATCGAGCATCAATTCTAAGCCAATGTGTGCTAAAAATGATGGACGTACAGGACTGCCTTCTAAAAAAGGAATTAACCATTGTTTGAGCTTTTGCGTTTCATCCTGAAAAAAAACAGACGAATGAAAGAGCTGATCAACTTTTAGATGACGTTTCCATCCTTTTAACAATTCCAGTTGTTTTCCTTCCCCAATAAATAATTCTTCATGTTTTTGAGGATAACAATTCCAGTCTTTATTTGCATTTTTTACCAGGTCTGGTAATACGGTGCCTGTTATGCAATATGAATTGGAATTATGCCTGTCAAAATAGAAATGTGAAAGGAAGTTCATGTTTAAATATACGTTTAAAAATCTGTGATAATTATATATAAAAGTTAAATAGCACTGTTTCTGAATCTTTGGCAGGAAAGTCAAAAAAACTATCTTTGCGGTAAAATAATAAAAGATGACAAATTTTGTAGAAGAACTGCGTTGGCGCGGCATGTTACATGATATTATGCCAAATACTGAGGAGAAACTGAATGAAGGCATGTGTGCTGGGTATATTGGTTTTGATCCAACCGCTGATTCTTTACATGTTGGCCATTTAACACAAATCATGACCTTAATTCATTTCCAACGTGCAGGACATAAGCCTTTTGCATTGGTAGGAGGTGCAACAGGTATGGTTGGCGATCCTTCGGGCAAATCGGCTGAACGTAATTTGCAAACTGAAGAAATGGTTGCTCATAACCTAAAGGGAATGAAAGAACAATTATCAAAGTTTTTAAAGTTTGAAGATGAAGGTAATGGTGCGGTAATGGTTAACAATGCCGATTGGTTTAAAAACTTTAATTTTTTAGACTTCATTAGAGATGTAGGTAAACATATTACCGTAAATTATATGATGGCTAAAGACAGTGTGAAAAAGCGCTTAGAAGGAGATACAGGTATGTCATTTACCGAGTTTACTTACCAATTGGTGCAGGGTTACGATTTTTATTATTTATGGAAGCACTATAATTGCGTGTTGCAAATGGGAGGTTCTGATCAGTGGGGTAATATTGTAACAGGTACAGAATTGATCAGAAGAAAAGACAGCGGTACGGCATATGCTTTAACCACACAACTGATCAAAAAATCTGATGGTACTAAATTTGGTAAAACAGAAAGTGGAGCTGTATGGCTTGATCCAGAAAAAACTTCACCATATAAATTTTATCAGTTCTGGTTAAACTCATCAGATAGTGATGTGAAGACATGGATCAGGATTTTTACTTTAAAAAATAAAGAAGAAATCGAGCAGTTAGAGCAGGAACATGATGTAGCACCGCATTTGCGTATCTTGCAAAAAGCCTTAGCTGAAGATATTACTGTAAGAACGCATTCTAAAGAAGCCTTGGATGCAGCTGTCAAAACTTCAGAGTTTTTATTTGGTAACGGAGATCTGGAGTTTTTGAAAACTTTGGATTCGAAAAGTGTGCTGGAAATGTTTGAAGGAGTACCACAGTTTCGTATTACCAAAACTGAGCTTGCTGATGGTATTGATGCAGCCAGTTTGCTTGCAGAAAAGACTTCTATTTTCCCATCAAAAGGAGAGGTGAAAAAAACGGTTCAGGGTGGTGGCTTAAGTATTAATAAAGTTAAAGTGACAGAAGCTTCAACTTCATATAATTTGTCAAACCTGATTAGTGAAGAGTTTATCGTGGTGCAAAAAGGAAAGAGAAATTACTTCTTGATAAGAGCCATATCCTGAAAAGCTACTGTTGTCGTTTCATAAGTTGTAGGAATTATTTTTTGAAAATATTATAAATTACCAGACAAAATGTGTAAATTGGTGTACAATTGTCTGGTATGAAAAAGAAATCAGAAGAAAATAATTCTCAAGTTAATGAGCCTTTAATGGCTTATGAAACTGTCCAATCACCTCTTTCAGTTGTTTTTGGAGGGCAGTTTGCAAATCCAACGGATTTTGAATTGCTAAATCTTGCACGTAAAGGTATTTCAAAAAAAACATTATTAGCATTAGCTAAAAAATTGTCACTCACTATAGAAGACCTCGCAACAGTCTTACATATTTCTGAGCGAACTTTACAGCGTTATACACCTTCAACGTTAATAAAAACAGAGTATGCAGATAAAGCTATTGAACTAGCACGCTTATATGAACGTGGAGCAGAAGTTTTAGGGAGCAGTACTGCATTTACAGATTGGGTTAAAACGCCTAATTACGCTATAAATGGAGAAATTCCGTTTAATCTATTAGATACAAGTATTGGCTTTGATATTATACTAGACTTATTGGGAAGAATAGAGCATGGGGTTTTTAGCTGATGATACTATACAGGATATCTTCTCCCGCATTTACTCATGATCTGAGTGGTACCGGAGCAAAACTTTATGGGGGGCGTTGGAATGAAAAAGGTGTTCCTGCTTTATATTTAGCGTCGAGTAGAGCAATGGCTGTAATGGAAGTGTTGGTTCATCTTAGCCAAAGACACTTAGTTAGGTCATATAATTTAGCTGCTATTGAAATTCCTGAAGATAAAATCTATTTTTTAGATGTTGGTGTGCTTAACTGTGACTGGAAGCAAATTGAAAATGAGGGCAGTTTAAAGCGATTGGGTACCAGTTTTTTAGAAAAAGGCGACTTTTTAGCAATGAGGGTGCCCTCAGTATTGGTTGAGGAGGAATATAATTATGTGATTAATCCTAATCATATAGATGCGAGGAAAATAAAGATACTTAATGTAAGGCCTTTCTTTTTTGATCAACGATTGAAAATGTAATCCAATTTATTGTACCAATAAATTGCAGCCACGTATATCGGCATTGTCAAAACGGCCAATGACTTCAAAACTTTTATCGTTATGTATTTTACCCAAATCTTGAGTTGCTATAAAAGCGCAGGAATTAACATTGGCCAGATCAATCACGTTAATACCACCAATTTGTTGAGAAGAAATTAGTGATAGAGGATCAGAAGTGTCTCGTAATAAAACTTTCATCCAGGGTGGAGTAAAGAAAATTCCTTTACCTTTTGAGTAAGCCTGAGAAAGAAGTTCTGTCATCCCGTATTCGCTGTGGATGTCTTGAACACCAAATCCTTCGCATAAGGCGTGATGCAACTCTTCTCTTACCATTTCTTTTCGCTTACCTTTCATTCCTCCTGTTTCCATTACAATCAGTTCAGGAAAATCGATTTGATACTGCTCAATAAAATCGAGCAAAGCATAAGTTACACCAATAAGAATGGTTTTTTGTCCACTTTGCTTAAGTTCTGAAAGCGTATTGTGCAGGTCTTCATGATTATGCAGAAAATAACCACTTTTAGGATGCTGACTTTGTTTCAATAAATCATCTACCATATAAATAAGCGAAGAACCTTCACGTTCTAAATAAGATGGAAGCAAAGCCAATAAGCAGATGTCTTTAACAGAACCGTAAAATAATTCAAAGGCTTTGTTAAAGCTGTTTTCATATAGGCTAAGATCTGTTACCAAATGTCTGCTGGTAATTTGTCCGGTGGTTCCAGAGCTGCTAAAAGTAATTTGTACAGGTAAATCAGAGCTCAGCACGGTATTACTTTTAAAAAAACTGATAGGTAAAAAAGGTATTTTCTCGTAATGATCTATTTGATCGGGATTGATGTTGAGATGCTTAATATATTGAGCATATATTAAACAATTTTTAACCTGAAAGTTAAAAACTTCAAGTGCAGTTTTGTTAAAATCATCTTCTGATTTTATGGAGAAAAATTGCTCAGCGACCATGTTCACTGAGCAAAAATACAATTTTTAGTTGTTTTTAGCTTTATCGTTTAAAACAGCTTTCCTGAAACAAAAACCACAATAGCCGCTTATGCCTGCAACTAAGCCACCAATTAAGGCAGTTAAAGGTAAAATGATAAACCATAATTTAATACCTATCATTTCGGCTACTCTGGTTGCTAAAACATGGTTGTTAGGCATGCTTTTATAAAGAGCCATCGCAACCCAAAGCACAAAAATGGCTAAAAAGGGTTGCCAAAAAGAGATTTTAACTGTTTTTCCAATCATTCCGCATACGGCAAAAGATAGTACTAAAATTACCCACCAAGGTAAGATGAGCTGCAGTAAAAATGAAAGTATGATAATAACAATAAAGACCATGTTTTATTTTTTTGAGATTTTATAATGAGAGATTATTTTTCCTGATTGATCATCTGGTGATTGCATAAAGAATAAATCATATAACTTACCTTCGGCCCATGTATCAATCATATTGTCATAAAAAGGGCTTCCAGGATTACCAGACTGACCTCCGGGATATACGCCGTGACCTTTAGGTTTCTTGCCCAGTTCTACAACCATTCTCCAAGATGGGCCATTGCTTTCGCCTAAAGCATCAACGGTGCTTTTAGATCCGCCAATTAGCAAGGTTTTAGAACCAAAACCCGGTATTTTAGCTAAATGTGGCACGTGTGAATCTTTAATTTTTGCCCATTCCCAATCTTTACCAATAGGCCCATTTTTGCGTTGTAAGCTATCGCAGGTAAATATAAAAGACTGATTAACCAGATCGTTTAAGGTTTCTTTTTTAGTGGTTTTTACATTATCAAACCATTTAGAGTTAGAATCTTTCTGTATAAGTTCTATGGTACGATCTCTTGAAGGATAGCGCATAGGAACTTTCGGATCTGTAAACTTGTTATCCCATATTTCAAAAAATAGACGTTTAGCCCATAAGTCAAAAACACTTGCTCCAATTTCATGCGCATTAAAAAACTTATTCCAGTTTTTTACGGTATTAAATGCTTCTTTTTGAGTAGCATTTAAAGATGAACTATTTACCAATGGTAAAATGTAAGGCAACAGATTTTCTGCAAAAATACTATAACTATCCATCTGGAGATTTCGCATACTGTCAGCATTGATTTTGTTCATCGCAGCTAATCGGTCATTTATACGTTTACCTCTTTCATATGGAGAAAATTCCCAGTTGATATAATAAGGATAAGTTGTATCTGTTGAGGATTGGTTGGCAGAACTTACGAAGTTGCGGGGAGGGTTTTTAACCGTAGGATTTTGATCTGAAGGTATCCAGCCATGCCAATCGTAAGCAGGATCTGTTCCATCTAGAATAAATTTGCCCTGATTTTTCCATTTCAAAGGAAATTTACCATTAGGAGTAATAGCGATATCATTATCTGCACTGGCAAATATGAAGTTTTGAGCAGGGGCTGTAAAATAGGTTAGTGCCTTTCTGTAATCATCATAATTTTTTCCGCGGTTCAAATAATAAAAGGTCATTAATTCATTAGACTCTTCATGAGCAATCCATCTTAAGGCATTACCTGTAGGTACATTATCAGCTTTGCTGAAAACTGGTTTCTGAAAATAAACAACAGGGCCATGATGTGTGTAAATAACCGTATCCAATTCATCTTTTGTCCCCCTCACTTTAATTCTTTCTATACGTTCAGTTGTGTTTTTCCATTGGTTGTTATACCAGTAATTTTTATGTGTTTCATCTTTGAATTTGATCTGGTAAAAATCAAGTACGTCGGCAGCTACATTGGTAACACCCCAGGCAATCTGGTTATTAAATCCTATGATAATACCGGGAGCCCCAGGTAGTGATACGCCATAAGTGTTAACTCCGGGTGCATGTAACTGGATCTGATACCAGATTGAAGGTAAACTTAAGTCTAAGTGCGGATCATTAGCCAATATAGGAAATCCAGAAGCTGTTTTTGTGCCAGATACAGCCCAGTTGTTACTTCCGATACCTTCCTCTTTTTGTTTGGTGATAATGCCTGTGGTCATCATCTCTGTAAAAGATTTAGGTGTTTGGGGAATAGGCAGTGGCTTAAAATTCCACTTGGTTCCAACCGGTATAATCGGATCTTCTTTAAAAGGATAATCAGGAAACAAATCTTTGGTTACATCAGGGCCAAATTTGTTTAAAATATTGGTCATGTAGAACTCATCAGAACCCATCGCTAAAACGGCCGACATTTGTTTTAACAATAGCGCACATTTTATAGGTTGCCAAGGTTCGGGTTTAAAATCCAGCAACTTGTATTCTACAGGTAAATCAGAATCTTTTAAGCTTTTAATATAATCATTGATACCTTGCGTATAAGCCATGATCATTTCTTTTGCTTTAGGATCGGCCATCATGCCCTTAAGCGAATTCTCAGCACCGTAAAGCATACCCATCCGGCGTTGGTAACGGTCTAACTCTATGGCTTTTTTGCCTACCACTTCAGATATTCTGCCTGCAGCAAAACGCGTCTGAAAATCCATTTGCCAAAGCCTGTGCATAGCGGTAATATAGCCTTGAGCATAATATAAATCATGATCATTCTGCGCAAACACGTGCGGTATCATGCGGTCATCAAAATAGATGTCTATTTTATCTTTAGCATTTTTTAAAACGATGTTATGATTTTTATTTACTGTGGTACTTTCGGCATTTTGCCAAAATCCAGTAAATGGATTTAAGAATTTTAAAAGGGGAGGCGTATCTCCAAATTTAGTATTGAGCAGGTATGCCAGAATAATAGGAATGATTATACAAATCAGGGCTTTTATTTTATTCATCATAAATTCAACAATCTATCAGCGTTAAAATAATAAAATATATGTGATATAAATCTAATTATTTGATGGTTTTTAGGTTTTATATTCTAAATGCCAATATATGCAATATTATTTTAAATAGAATTTGTAAGTATCGGAATTTGTGCTAAGTTTATAGTTAATAAACAATATAAACTACTTTTAACGTATGAACAAAACTTCTACAAAAACATTTTTTGTTCTTTTTGTAATGCTGTTGGTAAGTTTAACAACATTTGCACAAAGTACAATTGTTAGCGGTACGGTTACCGATAAACAAACAAATGAGCCCATGCCGGGCGTAAGCGTTACGATAAAAGGGAAGAATGTTGGCGCCTCTACTGATGCCAACGGAAAATTCTCTTTTTCTACCACTGAAAAACCTCCTTTCATTTTATCTGTAAGTTACATAGGATATAAATCGATAGAGCAGAGTGTAAGTGGAAATGCAGGCAATTTGAGTTTCCAGCTTGAAGAAAGCGGAGTAGTATTAGGTCAGGAAGTGGTAATTTCTGCTTCGAGAACTCCTGAACGTATTTTAGAATCGCCGGTTACCATAGAGCGTATGGGTGCAGCTCAGATCAAAGAGGTTGCTGCTCCTTCTTTCTATGATGCGATTCAGAATATTAAAGGTGTTGAAATGAGTACACAGAGTTTAACTTTCAGATCGTACAATACCAGAGGATTTAATGCAAATGGTAATACCAGATTTAACCAGTTAATAGATGGTATGGACAATCAGGCTCCGGGATTAAATTTCTCGGTAGGTAATATTGTTGGTATTACTGAACTGGATGTAGATAACCTGGAATTATTACCTGGAGCTTCTTCTGCATTATATGGAGCAGGTGGTATTAGTGGTACTTTGTTGATGACCTCAAAAGATCCTTTTAAATATCCGGGAGCAAGTTTCCAATTTAAAACAGGTATCAACCACGTAAGCGACAATAATTCTAAAGTTCAGCCTTTTAACCAAGTTGATGCTAGATTGGCAAAATCATGGAACAACAAGTTTGGGGTAAAATTTGCTTTCTCATTTTTACAGGCTAAAGATTGGTATGGAACAAATTATTCGAACTATGATAGGGCTAATAATGCTCCAAAAGCAGGTACGCGTCAATCAGATCCAAATTATGACGGCGTGAATGTTTATGGTGATGAGGTTAGTCAAAACATGAGAAGTGTAAATGGTGCGGTTGAAGCTCAGACCAGAGCAGCTATTTTAGCTGCTACAGGAGGATTGTTTAATCCGCAAACAACATTCAACGCTTTACCTGCCGGTACACCATATCCTACTTATGTAAACCTGATTAATACCAATCCAGGTATACCTGCTGCATTAAGACCTACTTTATTAAACCAGTATTTACCTTTCTACTATGCATCAAGAAACCCTGCTTTTTTACCAAATCAGAATGTTTCTCGTACCGGATATAATGAGATGGATCTTGTAGATTACAATACCAAATCATTGAAATTATCAGGAGGTTTATATTATAACATAACACCAACTGTACAATTGATAGCTCAGGCTAACTGGGGTACAGGTACATCAGTATATACTGGTTCAGACCGTTACTCTTTACGCAACTTTAATATAGGCTTATATAAATTAGAGTTAAAAGGAGAAGACTTCTATTTAAGAGCTTATACTACACAAGAGCGCTCAGGAGATTCTTATATTTCTTCGATTTTGGGTAGTTACATCAATGAAAAAACTACTGCATCTACTTCTTGGTTCCCAACTTATATAGGAACTTATATTGGTGCTAAACTAGGTGGGCAAACAGATGATCAGGCTCATACGCTTAGTCGTGCAAATGCAGATAAAGACAGAGTTGCTCCAGGCTCAGCTACCTTTAATAACTATGCTTCACAAATTAAAAATACCTATATCAGTCAAACAGATATGGCTAAAGGAATTTATGGAGCTAAGTTTAATGATAAAACCAATTTATACCACTACGAGGGTATGTACAACTTCTCAAGATTATTTGATAATGTAGTGGAGTTTCAGGTAGGCGCATCGGCTCGTAGATTCGACTTAAATTCAGGAGGTACTATTTTTGATGATCTAAACAAAACAATAGATATCAATGAATATGGTGCTTTTGGTACAGTTGGTAAAAAATTCGGAGATATATTTAAACTTACTTTTGCCGGACGTTATGACAAGAGTACAAACTTTGAAGGTCGCTTTACACCTCGTGTAACAGGAGTTCTTACCGTAGCGAAAAACCAGAACATTCGTGCTTCTTATCAAACCGGTTATCGTAACCCAACTACCCAAAATCAATATATTGATTTATCAGTTGGTGGTGGTAGTCAGCGTTTAATAGGCGGTCTTCCTGAGTTTTTAAATAAATACAGCCTTTTAACCAATAAACCTTATACAGAAAAAAGTTTTAGAAATGCAAGTGCCGGAACCGGTCCACTTGAGCAATATACTTTTGATCCAAGAGGTGTACGCCCAGAAAGTGTTACTTCTTATGAATTAGGTTATAAAGGATTGATCACTTCTAATTTCATGATCGATTTATATGGATATATGAGCACGTTTAAGGATTTCATTACAGGAATTAATGTTTACCAAAACAATGCAGGAAGTTTCGTGAAATTTGGTGTTCCTGTTAATGCTGACGGTAAGGTTAAAACTTACGGAGGTGCTTTAGGTTTAGATTATCTTGTTGGCAAGTATAATTTAAGTGGTAACGTGTCTTACAATAAAATAGGAGATCTACCTGCAGATTATGTTAATGATTTTAATACACCTACTATACGTTATAACCTAGGTTTAGGTAACAGAGAGGTATTTAAAAATGTTGGTTTCAATATTAACTATCGTTGGCAGGATAAATTTAACTGGATGTCATCATTTGCTGGTGGAGAAGTACCTGCATTCGCTACTGTTGATGCTCAGGTTAACTTAAAAGTTCCTTCTGTAAATTCTATCATTAAAGTTGGAGGGTCAAACATCCTGAATAAATACTACTTTACCTCTTATGGTAACCCTGAGGTTGGTGCAATGTACTATGTATCATTGGCATTTAACCCTTAATAAGTATCATATACTAAAAGAAAAAGGCCTCGAATTTCGAGGCCTTTTTCTTTATAACCAGATTTAATTTCTTTTTAAATTAACAAAAATTTAACGTAATACCATTTTGGTTTTTGGTTCAAATTCTTTATTTTTGAAGAAAAATTAGCCATGAGTAAAGAAACGTTAGAAATATCTGTAATGGTTGATCAAAGCTTTGATATGAGCTTTAACTTGATCGATGGTGTATTAGGTACTTTGCTTAACTGGTTAAGCAAATAAAATCCAGTTACTTTATTAATAAGTTTCTTGTCACGCTTAACAAGAGAGAGTCTGCAATTCATCCTGTTTTTGATGTATATTTGCAGCAAATGAATAAAAGGAAGAAGAATACCGCACCTGTTATTATACCTAACCTAAGTATTATTGATATTGCAGAAGAAGGCAAAGGCGTAGGTAAGGCTGAAGAATTAGTTGTTTTTGTAGATAAAGCCGTACCAGGCGATGTGGTTGATGTAAAGATCGTCAGAAAGAAAAAGAATTTTGCCGAAGCTGTAATTGAAAAGACACTTGTTGCATCAGACTTACGTGAACAACCATTTTGCAGTCATTTTGGAACCTGCGGAGGTTGTAAATGGCAGCAAATGACATACGATGCTCAGCTTACATTCAAGCAAAAAAGCGTAGAAGCTGCTTTACAACGTTTAGCAAAGGTCGATACGCAACAAATGGAGCCGATATTGGCTTCGTCAGAGAACAGATATTATCGCAATAAATTAGAATTTACTTTTTCCAATAAGCGATGGTTGGATAGAGAAGATATGGATGTGGAGGCAGAAGGGAGAGAAATGAGAGCATTGGGTTTTCATGTTCCTGGTCGTTTTGATAAAATCTTAGATATTGAACATTGCTACCTGCAGGCAGATCCAAGTAACCAGATAAGACTGGCTATAAAAGATTATACGTTAAAAAACCAGTATAGTTTTTATGATCTGCGCAATCACGAAGGCACTTTGAGAAACCTAATCATTCGTACTTCTTCAACAGGCGAAATTATGGTTTGTGTTGTATTTGCTTACCCTGAGGAAGGACAGGTAGAATCATTAATGAACTTCATTAAAGAGCAATTTCCAGAAATTACCTCTTTACTTTATATCATCAATCAAAAGAAAAACGATACCATTTTTGATCAGGAAGTGATTACCTATTCGGGGCGTGATTTTATATTTGAACAGATGCCACTTACCAATGGGCAACAAGTTAAATTTAAAATAGGCGTTAAATCTTTTTACCAGACAAATTCTGCCCAGGCTTACGAGCTTTATCGCATTACCAAAGAATTTGCAGACTTTAAAGGAGACGAATTGGTGTATGATCTGTACACAGGTGCAGGAACCATTGCAAACTTCGTAGCCCAAGATGTAAAACAAGTAGTGGGTGTAGAATATGTTCCTACTGCTATTGAAGATGCAAAGTTTAACTCTGAACTGAACGGTATTACCAATACGCTGTTTTATGCAGGAGATATGAAGGACATATTGACCAGAGATTTTGTAGAGCATCATGGTAAACCGGATGTAATCATCACAGACCCTCCAAGAGCAGGAATGCACCCGGATGTGGTTGATTTATTATTAACAATAGAGGCAGAGAAAATTGTTTATGTAAGCTGTAATGCTGCAACACAGGCAAGGGATCTGGCCTTGTTAAAAGAAAAGTATAACATTGGCAGAATTAAACCTGTAGATATGTTTCCGCATACACAGCATGTGGAGAATGTGGTACTTTTAAACTTAATTAAATAAGATAGCTTCAATATATTTTAATATTATGGAATCGGAAGAATTATTAAACGGAGCCGGACAGAATGGGCAACAGGATAGAAAAGAGAAGAAAGAAAGTCCTTTGGTGAGTTTGGAAAAAGATTTAGCTTTTTATGCCGAATCAGTAAAAGAAGTGGCAATGGATATTTTAACAGAAGGCATATCTACAGCTCCAATTTTTATAGCCCATCAGCATGAAGTTAAACTAGGAGAGGTGATCTTAAATAGAGAAGAATTAAATACAAACTGGACCATACAGGCTTCTACATTAGAAGAGTTTATTGAAAAAGGCATCATTAAACCCGAAAAGAAAGAACATTTCTTAAAGAATTATAAAAACCCACAGGATTTTATGTGCGTATTTGTAATTGTTCCCGAAGGGGCTAATTATGTATTTTATCCTTACCCAAAGTAATTCAACTTTGGGATAAACAAAAAGGCTTTCTTGTTCAAGAAAGCCTTTTTGTTTAGTAGTTTGTTTGGAGGAAATTAATTGACGCGAGTTACGTCACTGCTTTTAGAATTAGATGTCTTTTTAAGACTTGCATTTCCTCTGTATTTTACATCGGATCCGCTTGTTGCATTGGCCTCTAATCCTTTTTCAACATTAACATTGATGTCACTACCCCCACTTGCACTAACTTTAGCATAATTTGCTTTTAAATTAAAAGCATCTACATCGCTGCCACCACTTGCGTTAAGCTGCATATTTTCTGCATTTCCTTCTATGTCAATATCACTGCCACCACTTGCAGAAATAGACAGATCTTTGCATTTTACAGATAAAGAAATATCACTGCCGCCACTTGCAGTTATGTTAAGAATGTCAGTATTAAGGGTGTTTTCAGTTTTAACATCACTACCGCCACTTGCAGAGATTGTGTTTAATTTTTTATAAGTTATGTAAACGTTTATTTTACTGTTCCTGAATAAACCACTCCAGTTTACACCTCTTTTATATTTAATGGTTAATTGTGCTCCATTTTGTTCAACAATTACATCCTTAATAATTTCTTCACGTCCTTTTATAGTAACGGTTTCTGTGTTTCCCTGAGTAAGGAAAAGATCAATACCACTGCTTACGCTGATATTGTTAAAATTCTTTGCATTTACATTTCTGCTATCTTGAGCAAAGCTGAACCCTGAAGCAATTGTAAATAAAAGAATAGTTAATGAAAGTCTGAAAGTAAATTTGTTTATCATAATAAAATTGGTTTTATAATGATAAGACGCTTGGAGGGGGTAAAAAGTTGCATGAAAATTAAAAGAAAAATCAAATTTTGAAATTGCCCCTTTAAAATCGTTTTTTTGTAAGAGGAAAACCCAATAAGATATGTCGCAAAATCAAGTACTTATTTTAGATAAAAATCAGATTGAACAAAAAATAAACCGGATGGCTTACCAGATACTTGAAGATAGTATTGATGAGAAAGAGATCGTACTGGCAGGAATGTGGGAGAGAGGTTATAAACTGGCATTAAAACTCCAAAAAGTGTTAACCGAAATAAGTGCTTTAAAAATAACCTTACTTAAAATTGAGGTTGAGCGACAAAGTAGCAAACTCATTTCTAAAACCGACTTGGAAGAAAGTGCTTGGCAGAATAAAGTAATTATTTTGGTTGATGATGTATTGAATAGCGGCAAAACACTAGCTTATGGTTTAGGTGTTTTTCTCAATACACCGCATAAAAAAATACGTACTGCTGTTTTAGTAGATAGAAGCCATAAAATTTTCCCTGTAGCTACAGATTTTGTAGGCTTGGAGCTTTCAACGGTATTAAAAGAACATGTGGATGTAATTATAGATGTTGAAGGCGAAGAAGACAGGGTGTATTTAAGCTAAAACACAATGTTTATTTGTAGCTTTGTGTAGAGATTTTTAAAATGAGTTATAATTTAAACGTTAGTATAGATAAATCTTCTGGCTTTTGTTTCGGAGTGGTGTATGCTATAGATATGGCAGAAGATATCCTTGATCATGAAGAGTACCTTTATTGCTTAGGTGATATTGTCCATAATGATGAAGAGGTAGAGCGTTTAAAGACTAAGGGACTTAGAATTATCGATCATACAAAATTACAGGATCTGCATAATGAAAAAGTACTGATCAGAGCACATGGAGAGGCTCCTTCTACTTACGAACTTGCCTTAAAAAATAATCTTACACTAATTGATGCTTCTTGTCCGGTGGTTCTAAAACTACAAAACCGTATTAAAAATTCTCATGATGATGATGAACAGATTCTGATTTTTGGAAAGCATGGTCATGCAGAGGTGATAGGTCTACAGGGACAGACTAACGGAAATGCTATAGTTTTTCAGGATTTAGCAGAGTTGGATGGGGCTGAACTACCTCAAAAGTTTACTTTGTATAGCCAAACTACAAAAAGCGTAGATAAGTTTTACCAGATTAAAGACGAGCTGATTAACAGAGGTTATGAAGTGAAAGCCAATGATACGATATGCAGACAGGTATCTAACCGTTACGAGGAACTGGCAGATTTTGTAAAAGATTTCGATAAAATCATTTTTGTATCAGGCAAGAAGTCATCAAACGGAAAAGTGTTACATGACGTATGCAAGAAACATAATGAAAATACTTATTTCGTGTCTAATATTGATGAATTAGAAAAAGAGTGGTTTCAAGCAAACGATAAAGTAGGTATTTGCGGGGCCACATCTACCCCAATGTGGTTAATGGAAAATGTAAAACATACACTCGAAACCTATTAGGTTAAAAAGAAAATCTCTTTCAGGTATAGATAATCAAGCTGCTGCTATATATAATGACTAAAAAAGGTGTTTTATTGGTGAATTTAGGTACTCCTGACAGCCCATCTGTTAAAGATGTAAGAAAGTATCTGGATGAATTTTTAATGGATGGAAGAGTAATAGATATCCCTAAATTTAATAGAGCACTACTCGTTAAAGGTATTATCACTACTTTCAGAGGGCCAAAAAGTGCCAAGCTTTATGAGGCTATCTGGACTGAACAAGGCTCGCCTTTAATGATTTACAGTTTAGAACAGGCTCAATTGTTACAACAATCCTTAGGTGATGAGTATCATGTAGAGTTGGCCATGCGTTATCAAAGCCCGTCAATTAAGCAGGGATTAGAAAACCTTAAAGCAAAACAGGTAGACCGTATAACCGTTATTCCTTTATTTCCACAATATGCATCAGCTACAACCGGATCGGTTATAGAAAAAGTAATGGATGAGGTGAAGAGATGGCAAACTATCCCTCCTATATCTTTTATCAATTCTTTTCATGATAATGATAAGATGATACAAGTATTTGCAGAGAACGCTATCAGTCAGAATTACAAGCAATTCGACCATTATCTTTTCAGCTATCATGGCGTTCCCGAAAGACAATTACTTAAAGCAGACGATACGGGTAAACATTGTCTGCAAAGACCAGATTGCTGTGATCAACTTACTGCTATAAATAAATTCTGCTATAAAGCGCAATGCTATGATACTTCAAAGAAAATAGCCGCTTATTTAGATATTAAGACTGAAAATTATACTGTTTGTTTTCAAAGTCGTTTAGGGAAGGCAGAATGGGCCAAACCTTATTCTTCTGAAGTACTAAAAGATTTGGCTGCAAAAGGGATAAAAAAGGTACTTGTTTTCAGTCCGGCATTTGTGGCAGATTGTCTGGAAACTATTCATGAAATAGGGGTTGAATATGATCATGATTTTAAAGCTTTGGGAGGTGAGAAAGTTCAGTTGGTTGAAAGCTTAAATTCACACCCTTTATTTATTGAAGCTTTGGCTGATCTGACCAGATAAGTTTTATTTTATAATATTTTGTAGGATTTTGTCTGTGGCTCCGGTATTATTTATTACATACGATTTAGCCAAATGACCACAGGAGTTTTTGTTGAAATACTCGAAAGCAGCAGCAAGCTCAGTCCGATCATTTATACTTTTAGCCGCATTGATTTCTATTAAGTCTTTAGCTTCCTGAAATTTATGGTAATGGGGGCCAAAAATAACGGGCATGCCAAAAGCAACAGCTTCAAGCGTATTGTGAATACCTGCGCCGAAACCACCACCAATGTAGGCTATCCTGCCATATTGGTAGAGAGATGAGAGCATTCCAATATTGTCTATAATTAGGGTTTGTGTTTGGCGATTAGCCTTTGATGTTCTCAAATCAGAAAATTTAACACTATTAGGAAATAATGTTGTTATGGCATTAATGTGTGTTTCGTGAATTTCGTGTGGAGCAATGATCAGTTTCCAATCTGGATTTTGCTCTGCTAAATCAACCAAAAGTTTCTCATCATCAGGCCAGGTACTTCCTGCAACTAATATTGGAGATTGTTCACAAAAAGCTTTGATTATAGGTAGGTCTTTAGGATTTTGTGCATTTTCATAAACCCTGTCAAATCTTGTATCGCCACTAATATCAACATTGTTCAAGCCTATCTTATTGAGTAATAGCAAACTTTCCTTGTTCTGCACAAAAAAATGGCTTACACATTTAAGCACATTTCTGTAAAATGTACCATACCATTTAAAGAAAATCTGATTTTTTCTAAAAATACCTGATATTACATAAAGTGGAATATGTTTAGTATATAAAGCTTCAAAATAGTTAGGCCAAAATTCATATTTAGTAAAGACAGCCATTTTTGGGTTGACGGTTTCTATAAATTTTTTAGCATTGTGAGGAGTGTCTAAGGGTAGATAAAAAATGCCATCGGCTAAAGGATAATTTTTTCTTATTTCGTATCCCGAAGGAGAGAAAAAAGTAATGATTATTTTAGTACTTGCCAATTGCGATTTTAATTTTTCTAGAACAGGTCTTCCCTGCTCAAATTCTCCCAGAGATGCAAAGTGAAACCATATAGGATTGTCTTCGGGTTTTAATCGGTTTTGAATCTGTGTAAAAATACCTTTTCGGCCATTTATAAAGAGTTTGGCTTTAGTATTAAAAGCAGCTAGCAGCTTAATGATCAACCCGTAAAAAAAAATACCAATATTATAAAGTACACGCATTTTGCTGCATAATTTATTATCTTCGCTCGAAGATAAATAATAAAAAGTTTAAAGCTCATAAATATATGAAGATAGCTGTAATCGGTACCGGATATGTAGGTTTGGTAACAGGTACCTGCCTTGCTGAAACAGGTAATAATGTGATTTGCGTAGACATTATAGAAGAAAAAGTTAACAAAATGAAAGCTGGTCAGTTACCCATTTATGAGCCGGGACTGGATGTGCTTTTTCATCGTAATATTGCACAAAACAGATTGTCATTTACTACAAATCTGGCTGATGCTATTAAAGATGCTGAGATTATTTTTATGGCCCTTCCAACGCCTCCAGGAGGAGACGGAGCAGCCGATTTGTCTTACATTTTAGGTGCTGCAAAAGATATTTCTAAGTTAATTACCGATTATAAGGTGATTGTAAATAAATCTACCGTTCCGGTAGGTACGGCAGATAAAGTAGCTGCTGTTTTTGCTGAAAACACCAGTGTAGAAGTGGATGTGGTTTCAAATCCTGAATTTTTGAGAGAAGGCGTTGCTGTAGATGACTTTATGAAACCTGATAGGGTGGTAATTGGTACACGTAGTGAAAGGGCACGTAAACTGATGGGCGAATTATATGCACCATACGTTAGACAGGGAAACCCTATTTATTATATGGATGAACGCTCTTCTGAACTGACTAAATATGCTGCAAATTCTTTTTTGGCAACAAAAATCACGTTTATGAACGAGATTGCTAATCTATGTGAAATTGTAGGTGCGGATGTTGATGCGGTAAGAAAGGGTATTGGTTCTGATGACAGAATTGGTAAACGATTCTTGTTTCCTGGCATTGGATATGGCGGCAGTTGCTTTCCAAAAGATGTTCAGGCCTTAGAAAAAGCCGCTGTTGAACATAACTATGATTTCAAGATTCTGAAAGCTGTAATGGACGTAAATGAGAAACAAAAAACAATCTTGTTTGACAAATTACAAGCTTACTATAAAGGAGATTTAAAAGGCAAGAAATTTGCATTATGGGGTTTAGCGTTTAAACCTGAAACAGATGATATAAGAGAAGCTCCGGCATTGTATATTATTAATGAATTACTGAACGCAGGTGCAGAAGTTGTTGCCTTTGATCCTGAGGCTATGGGTAATGTAAAAGTATTACTGGGCGATAAAATAAAATACGCTTCAACACAGTATGAAGCTTTAGAAGGAGCAGATGCTTTATTGATCGCTACAGAATGGTCGCTATTCAGAAATCCTGATTTTGAAAAGATGGAAAGTATTCTTAAAAATAAAGTGATTTTTGATGGCCGTAATCTTTTTGATCTTCAAAAGATGATAGATTTAGGTTATTATTATAACAGTATCGGTCGTAAAATTATTAGCTAAATGGAACGTAAAAGAGTTTTAGTAACTGGTGCAGCCGGTTTTTTAGGCTCGCATTTATGCGACAGGTTTATTAAAGAAGATTATCATGTAATTGGCATGGATAATCTAATTACTGGTGATCTCCAAAATATAGAACACCTCTTTAAACTCGAAAATTTTGAATTTTATCATCATGATGTTTCAAAATTTGTGCATGTACCCGGCAAACTCGATTATATTTTACATTTTGCCTCTCCTGCAAGCCCAATTGATTATCTGAAAATTCCTATACAAACCTTAAAAGTAGGCTCTTTAGGTACGCATAATCTTTTAGGGCTGGCTAAAGCCAAGGGAGCAAGGATGTTAATCGCTTCTACCTCTGAAGTTTATGGAGATCCTAATGTTAATCCTCAGCCTGAAGAATATTGGGGAAATGTAAATCCTGTTGGCCCACGCGGGGTTTATGATGAAGCTAAGCGTTTCCAGGAAGCCATTACAATGGCTTATCATACTTTCCATGGATTAGAAACCCGCATTGTACGTATATTTAACACATATGGACCAAGAATGCGTCTAAACGATGGGAGGGTATTACCTGCTTTTATTGGACAGGCATTAAGGGGAGAAGACCTGACTGTTTTTGGAGACGGAAGCCAAACTCGTTCATTTTGTTATGTTGATGACTTGATCGAAGGCATTTACAGATTGCTGCATTCTGACTATGCAGGCCCAGTAAATATTGGTAACCCTGATGAAATAACCATTAAACAATTTTGTGAAGAAATTATCAAATTAACAGGTACAGACCAGAAAATTGTTTACAAACCTTTGCCACAGGATGACCCTAAACAAAGAAGACCTGATATCACTAAAGCAAAGGAATTGTTAAACTGGGAGCCTAAAGTAAACAGAGCAGAAGGATTAAAGATAACTTATGAATATTTCAAATCTTTATCTGCTGAAGCATTAGCAAAAATAGAGCATAAAGATTTTACGACTTACAATAAGTAGGATGAAAAAAATATTGGTAACAGGAGGCATTGGTTATATTGGGTCTCATACGGTTGTTGAATTGTACAATGCAGGTTATGAGGTGCTAATTGTAGATAACTTGTCTAATTCGAATATCAGAATATTAGATCAGCTATATAAAATAACAGGCAAAAGACACGAGTTTGTAGAACTGGATTTACAAGATAGTAGAGCGGTTGATGAATTCGCAAAGAATAACCAGGATATTAACGGTATTATTCATTTTGCAGCATATAAGGCCGTAGGCGAATCTGTTGAACAACCTTTAAAATATTATAAAAATAACTTTTACAGCCTTATTAATCTGCTGGTTGCGTATCCTCAAACCAATTTTGTGTTTTCATCATCATGTACTGTATATGGACAGCCAGATACTTTACCTGTAACAGAGCATAACCCTGTTAAAAAAGCAGAATCACCTTACGGGAACACTAAACAAATTGCCGAAGAGATTTTGGTAGAAACGGCTAAAGCAACGAAAGGTTTAAATGTAATTGCTTTACGCTACTTTAATCCGGTGGGAGCACATGCCAGTGCCTTAATTGGAGAGTTGCCTAACGGAGTTCCCCAAAATCTGGTACCATTCATAACACAATCGGCCATCGGTAAAAGAGGTCCGATAAAGGTTTTTGGTGATGATTACAATACACCTGATGGTTCGGCCATAAGAGATTATATCCACGTTGTTGATCTAGCTAAAGCCCATGTTGCTGCAATTAAACGATTGGAAGAAGGAAAAGTTGAAGGCTATGATGTATTTAATTTAGGGACGGGTAAAGGCTCTTCTGTATTGGAAATCATCAATGCTTTTGAACAATCAACAGGAGAAAAGCTGAATTACCAGATTGCACCACGCAGAGAAGGAGATATTGAAAAGATTTACGGAGATGTAACCAAATCAAAACAGGTTTTGGGCTGGCAAACAGAATTAGACTTGAATGAAATGATGGCTTCTGCCTGGAGATGGGAAAAATATCTGAAGGAAAATCCTTTTTAAAATGAAACTTAGTGAGCATCAGGAACTGAAACAAGCTATTTTATCTTTACCTGTAAAGGAGAAGGATAAGCTTTTGTTGAGACTGGTTGCCAAAGATAAAGTGCTTACAGAACGGCTCCATTTCATGCTTTTAGAAGATGAAAGTAATCTGGAAGAAAGGGTTGGACATTTGGAAGCAGAAATTAAGGATGTATGTGAAGCTCTACGTACACAACCGAAGTTAACGGCAAAAGATGTGCTGTTGAGCCTGCGTAAACTCAATAAAGAAATCAATCATTTTGCAAAAGTTACCAAATCAGATTTTGAAGAAATTAGACTAAAACTTCAGGTTTTAAAGCATGCTCCGTTAAAATTTAAATTCAAACTTTTTTCTTCTGCCAGAAATTATGAACAAACATTGGCTAGTTATGTAGTAAAATCAGTTTTGAATATTCATAAAAAATTTGTGAAACTCCATGAGGATTTGAGATTTGATCTGACGGGAGACTTTAATGAACTTTTGGAACATATATACCAAAGTGATGCAGCCTTTACGGCTAAAGAATTGAAACTTCCCAAAGAAATTTGATATTAAAATAAATACGTGTTGTTTAATCTATTTAAGAAAAAACCTAAAGAACCAGAGATAGACTTTAGCACTATTCGTACAGATATGCATTC
Source organism: Pedobacter montanisoli (assembly GCF_022809115.1). Taxonomy (GTDB): domain Bacteria; phylum Bacteroidota; class Bacteroidia; order Sphingobacteriales; family Sphingobacteriaceae; genus Pedobacter; species Pedobacter montanisoli. Next base: position 1,632,316 of record NZ_JALGBH010000001.1, read on the forward strand.
GCATATTATCCCGGGCATAGATGATGGAGCTAAAGATATTCATGATTCTATTGAACTGGCTAAAAGATTTATAGACTTAGGTTACCGTAAACTTATTGCAACACCGCATATTATGGCAGATTTCTATCGTAATACGCCCGATACCATCAACCGTGGCTTAGATAGATTGAGAGAGGCCTTGCAAGCTAATAATATTGATTTGGAAGTAGATGCGGCGGCTGAATATTACCTGGACGAGGCTTTTCTTAATAAACTCGCTCGTAAAGAAATATTAAGCTTTGGAAATAATTACCTGCTTTTCGAATTGTCGTATATCAATCCGCCATCTAATTTAACTGATATTCTGTTTAAGATACAGGATGCAGGCTTTTACCCCGTTCTGGCACATCCCGAAAGGTATTCTTTTTATCATGGATCTATAGAGAACTATCTGCAGATTAAAGAAAGAGGATGCTTGTTTCAGCTCAACACCATAGCTTTAACAGGTTATTATGGAAAGGGAAGTAAAAAGATAGCAGAAGAACTGGTTGATCATAACTGTATAGATTTTTTAGGGAGCGATATGCACCATACCCGTCATGCAGATGCATTAAAAGCCAGTCTGTTTTCTCCGCATGTAGCTAAGCTGATCAATAGCTCACAGTTAAGCAATATATTGCTATAGCTATTGATTACTCGTAGCGCAAAGCCTCTACTGGATCTAATTTTGAAGCTTTTTTTGCAGGATAATAACCAGATACGATACCTACAATTACACAAAGGATAAATCCGCCGATAATAAACTTCCATGGAATGATAAAACCTCCACCCATAAACATGGAAATGAGGTTGCCTATACCAATGCCCAAAAGAATACCAAATGCACCTCCCAAAAGACAGATTACAATTGCTTCAATTAAAAACTGTTTTCTAACTACAGAAGGTTTAGCGCCTATCGCTTTTCTAACGCCAATTTCTCTTGTACGTTCTGTTACAGATACCAGCATGATATTCATTAGCGCAATAGATGCACCCAATAAGGTGATTACGCCTATAACAACACCACCAATTACCACTACCTGGAGGTTTTCTATCAGCGTTTGTGCAATGGCATCACTTTTTGTAATCTCAAAATTATTGGTTTCGCCTACTTTGATTTTTCTTATACTCCTAAAAGTAGAAGTTGCTTCGCCTATAATATTGTCTATAATATCACTGCTCGGCGACATTACCGTAATGGTATAAGATGGGTTGGCATTTGCATTGATAAGTTTTGCCTTGAAAAGAGGCACATATACGGCCCTGTCAACACTTCCTCCCATGCTCGAACCTTTGGTAGCCAGAACACCAATTATCCTTAAGCGGTTATTCCCGGCTGCAATTATTTTATCTACAGCACTCTCGCCCTTAAATAAGGTTTTAGCAATTTCACCACCTATAATACAGATATTCGGTCCGTTAAGTGCTTCGCTTGCATTAAAGCTGCGGCCTTCTGCAAGTTCAAGCCCTTGAGCATTTAATCCATTTTCGTCAATGCCTTGTATATTGGTGTTAGGATTGGTTTTCTCATCACCATACTTTACCGTAGAACCACCACTGGCAAATACACTTATAGAAACTTTTGCAGGCGTATTAAGACGTTCTTTGAACTTCAGCGCATCTTCATATCTTATCGGTTTATAACTCTTGGGACGTTGTCCGGGGCCACCAATTCTGATACCTGTTCCGCGGTTTCTGATTGTAAATGAATTGGCTCCCATACTAGAAAACGCATCAGTCATTTTCTTTTCTATGGCGGCAATAGTTGTTAAAATGCCTACCAATGCTGATAAACCAATTGCAATGATCAATGCGGTAAGCATAGTACGCAAACGGTTACTCTTTATAGACTGAAATGCTAATCTTACGTTTTCGGTATAATTCATGAGTTAAAGAGGCTATTCAATTTATTGTAAAAATAAAAAGTCTCGTTGTTAAGACAACGAGACTTGATTAAATGTTACAAATTATTTTTAAACAGAGAAACTGGTTCCACAACCACATGTACTCGCTGCATTAGGGTTATTAAAAGTAAATCCCCTAGAATTTAAGCCATCTTGCCAATCAATTTGCATTCCAAGCAGGTACATCTGGTGGGCTTTATGCATAAAAACCTTAATATCATCAATGATATATTCCTGATCTCCGTCTTTTTTTTGGTCAAAACCTAAAACATAGTTCATTCCCGAGCAACCTCCGCCTTCAACTCCGACACGTAGTCCAAAGTTGTCAGCAATTTCTTGTTGGCTCCTTAACTTTTTTAACTCTTTTATAGCCCCTTCTGTAAAAGTTACTGGTGCAAATGTGGTATCAACTGAGTTACTCATTTTATTTCTATTTACGATTAACAAATATAAATATTTATGTACATTTTTGTCCCTAGCTTTATTAATATTACGGTAAATAAACAAATTCAATGAATCTTAATCAGCTTATATTACAGATTGTAGCCATAGCATTAGGTGGATCTTTTACAGTCTATATGGGGTATTTATTAATTAAAGGAGATCTTCAGGATTACTTTAAATTAAAAGCAGATAAAAACCAAAACAAAGACCACCAAACTCTATTATCTTTACGCTTACAAGCCTATGAGCGTTTAACCATATTTGTAGACAGAATCAATCCAGCTAATTTGTTAATAAGACTACATCAACAGGGTATAGACATGACTACTTTACAAGCTGTGGCGTTAAATGAGATCAATGCAGAATATCAACACAATATAACTCAACAGCTTTACATTGACGCAACTACATGGAATGTGATAAGAAAACTGAAAGATGATACCATTGCGATGATCAACAATGCTATTCATGGTTTGGCTGACGACAAAAGTGGGGTAGATATGAGTAAAAGGATACTCCAGCATATGAGCAATATTGATGAAAACCCCTATGAACTTACATTGAGCATGTTGAGAAAAGACGTGGCTAAAATGTTCTAAACATATTAGAGAATGACAGAGAAAGAAATAAAAACTACATCAGGTATTGAAATAAAACCTGTATATACTTTTGAGAAAGAGAACAAGGAGTTGCCAGGACAATTTCCGTTTACGCGGGGAATACAAAAAGATATGTATCGTGGACGTTTGTGGACGATGCGTCAATATGCCGGTTTCTCAACGGCAGAAGAATCTAATAAACGGTATCATTATCTTTTGGCACAGGGGACCATGGGGCTTTCGGTTGCCTTTGACCTGCCTACACAAATAGGTTATGATTCAGATCACCAGATGGCTGAAGGTGAGGTGGGAAAAGTGGGTGTAGCTATAGATTCATTAAAAGATATGGAAATTCTTTTTGATGGAATCGAGCTGCAAAAGATAACCACCTCTATGACGATAAATGCTACAGCTTCTATTTTATTAGCAATGTATATTGCTTTAGCCAAAAAGCAGGGAGCAGACTTGCAGCAAATTTCTGGGACAATACAAAATGATATATTAAAAGAGTATGCGGCTCGTGGTACTTATATCTATCCGCCAAAGCCTTCTATGCGTATCATTACAGATATATTTGAATACTGTAGTAAAGAATTGCCAAAATGGAATACCATATCTATATCAGGTTATCATATCAGAGAGGCGGGCTCAACAGCTGTGCAAGAACTGGCATTTACTCTATCTAATGGTAAAGCTTATTTAAAAGCAGCATTAGAAAAAGGACTTGATATTAATGTATTTGCAAAAAGGCTATCCTTTTTCTTTAACTGTCATAATAATTTCTTCGAAGAAATAGCCAAGTTCAGAGCTGCCCGCAGAATGTGGGCGAATATTACCAAGTCATTAGGCGCTACCGATCCAAAAGCTATGATGTTGCGTTTTCATACGCAAACTGGCGGATCTACTCTTACAGCACAACAACCTTTAAATAATGTAGTGAGAGTATCGAACCAGGCTTTGGCTGCAGTTTTGGGAGGTACACAGTCTTTGCATACCAATGGTTACGATGAGGCTTTATCCTTGCCTACAGAGGCGGCAGCAAAAATCGCTTTACGTACGCAACAGATTATTGCTTTTGAGACCGGCGTGACAGAAACTGTTGATCCTTTAGCTGGTTCTTATTTTGTTGAAGAGCTGACAGATCAGATAGAGCAGGCTGCTAATATATATATGGATAAAATAGATGTGATGGGTGGCTCTGTTACAGCAATAGAAAACGGATATATACAACAGGAAATAGCCAACTCATCTTATCAGTATCAGAAAGAGATTGAAAATGCAGAACGAATTATTGTAGGTGTAAATAAATTCGTTCAGGAGAAAGAGGAATTAAATGATGTGCTGAAAATAGATGATTCTATTAGACAGGTACAGGTACAGAAATTAATCAATTTAAGAACTGAACGTAATAACGAAGAAGTGGATAAAGCATTGCAACAGTTGAAAAATGCTGCAAAATCTGATCAAAATCTAATGCCTTTTATTTTGGTTGCGGTAGAGACCTACGCTACGCTTGGTGAAATAGCAGATACGATGAGGGAAGTGTTTGGAGAGTATTAAAATTAATGTTAAAAAATAGTTATCCACATTAAAAATTTAGGTTAAGCCTATTATGATATTGCTGGTTAAGTAGTTACAAATTAATTCTAAATTTTATTTTTTTTGTGGATAATTTTTTGAATATTCGAGTTCGCAAAAGCGCTCTAATAAGTGCCGCTTCTTAGGACTGAAAACCAATAAATTATAATAATTACTATGGAAAAAACTTGTACAGAAGTATGGAATAATTGCCTCCAAATCATTAAAGACAATATCCCGAACCAAAGTTTTAAAACTTGGTTTGAGCCGATATCAGCTTTAAAATTAGAAGGTAAAGTTTTAACCATCCAGGTACCAAGTTTATTCTTTTATGAATGGTTAGAAGAGCACTACGTTGGGCTGTTAAGAAAAACAGTAAAAAAGCAATTGGGCGAGGAGGGACGTTTAGAATACAATATCGTAGTCGATAACTCTTCAAGTACAGGATCTCCTTACACCACTAACATGCCGTCAAACGGAAATGGAGCAGAAGCTAAAAATCAGTCTATGCCTATTCCGGTAGCCATTAATAAAGATATTAAAAACCCGTTCATTATACCGGGCCTTAAAAAACTGAACGTAGATCCTCAGTTAAATCCTAATTATACTTTTGATAATTACATTGAAGGAGATTGCAACCGTTTAGCCAGATCAGCTGGTTATGCTGTGGCTGCAAAACCGGGAGGTACTTCTTTTAATCCTTTAATGATATATGGTGGCGTGGGTTTGGGTAAAACACACTTGGCTCAGGCTATAGGTAACGAGATTAAACGTAACCTGCCAGATAAACTGGTTATTTATGTTTCGTGTGAGAAATTTTGCCAGCAGTTTGTAGACTCATTAAAGAATAATACGATTAACGATTTTGTTAATTTCTACCAGGCAATGGATGTGATCATTATGGACGATGTACATAATTTTGCCGGAAAAGAAAAAACGCAGGATATTTTCTTCCATATCTTTAACCATTTACACCAATCAGGTAAGCAGATTATTTTAACATCTGATAAAGCTCCTAGAGATTTAGCCGGGTTAGAAGAACGTTTATTGAGCAGATTCAAATGGGGATTATCGGCAGATTTACAGGTGCCTGATCTTGAAACCAGGGTAGCCATTCTTAAAAAGAAAATGTATGCCGATGGTATAGAATTACCAGGAGAAGTAATAGAATATGTTGCGCACAACATAGACAATAACGTAAGAGAGCTTGAAGGTGCAATGGTTTCTTTACTTGCACAGTCAACTTTAAATAAGAAAGACATCGATTTAGCGTTAGCTAAACAGATGCTTAAGAATTTTATTAAAAATACATCCAAAGAGATATCAATGGAGTATATCCAAAAATTGGTTTGCGAGTACTTTGAAGTTCCGGTAGAAATGGTGAAATCGCAAACCCGTAAGCGAGAGATTGTACAGGCACGTCAAATCTCTATGTATTTATCTAAAAGCCATACCAAATCTTCGTTAAAAACCATTGGTGCATTTTTTGGAGGCCGAGATCACTCAACAGTAATCTATGCTTGTCAAACGGTAGAAGACTTAATTGAAACAGACAAGAAGTTTAAAGCTTATGTTAATGACATACAGAAAAAGCTTAAAATGAGTTAAATAAAAATGTATTCTCTGATAGCCTCCGATTAAAAATCGGGGGCTTTTTTATGAACCGTAAAAGAGAATAAGGGGGTATCTAAAACTGATTTTTTGTTTTTTCAAAATACCTACTAATTGGTATTTGATTTTGTAACATTTTTGCTTAAATTAGAATGTAGTTAGTTATTGATGATTGAGTCTATAACTAAGAGATCGGCGGAAATAATAAAGCGGTTTAGTAACCTGCTCTCATTTCTAAATAACCGATTATTTGAGCTGACTTTAATGTTTTATAAAAATAATAAAATAGTAAAGTAATAGTTATTTTCAGGAAGAGGGCAATTTTTAATTGCTCTCTTCTGTTTCTTCCAGCTTACCTTCTTTATTACGTTTTAATTTAACCACGGGCTTTTCCTGTGTACCGGTTACGCTTAAAGGAATACCAATAATGCCGAATGGAGGCAAACCTAATCTGCCACTTAAATTTATTTTGCCATCAAAACTTACCTGCCCTTCAAAACGCGGTCTGAAACCGGCTATTTTCATTTTGGTGCGTTCTATAGTGATGACATTATTCTTAATAGTAGATTTTACTTCTATATCTTTTAAATGAGGATTATTTAAACTGTCTCTGCCAGTTGTTTTACTCACGGCATTCATCATCTTAAATCCAGCAAGTTTAACGTCTTTCAGAGTTAAAACACCTTCACCTTTAATAGAAGGAAAAATAGGGTACATTTCATCATTTAATTTACCACTTAACTGATAATTCAGTCCAACTAAGCCCTTAACATTAGAGGCAGATGAAACCATGTCTCTGAAGAGCTGTATCTCTTTGTATGCTCTTGAAATATCAAAGTTTTCTGCGGCAAGTTTAAAATCAAACATAGCCGTTAATGGAGACATACTTTTATACATTGCGCTCATATTAACAGTTGCGCCTGCTAATTCGAAACCTGTTTCTTTAAGATTTATGCTGCCATTGCTAACTTGCATATTTCCTTTGGCATTTTTAATATTTAAGCCATTATAAAGAACCTGTTTTGCATTTGCTTGGAAAATAATATCTAAGTTGCTAGGGACCAATATTACACCTTTGGTACTCGATTTATTCGCTTGTGTGTCATTACCATCGGCAAAGACCATAAATTCATCAGCTACGAGCTTATTGCTGTTCAACACAAACTTTCCTTTGAGCTTCTCTTTATCATCAAATACATAGTTGATGTAATTATTCAGGTCGCCATTAAGATTGAAATCTGATGAGCCATATGAAGCTTTAAATTCGTCAAATTTTAGAACAGAAGGTGTAAAAGAAAATTTCCCACTGCTGATCATAAAACTTTTCGGGAAAATATCTGTATTAATATCCAGGTCTTTAATGCGCATAATACCACTATTGTTTAACCTGTTATACCTACCTGCCATGGCATCGCTTTGGATACCCTTTAATGAAAAATTAGTATAAATAAAGCCTTTAACCTGATAACCCTTAACCGCAAATACTTTATAGATCTTTTCAAGATCCAGACTACCTCTCGAAGCAATATCATATGAAACATTGTCGAGATTGTTAACCTGTGCTTTTAATAAGAAAGGCTGATTGGCCATTTCAAATGAAATAGGTTTAATATTTAAGGTAGTGCCTTTAAGTGTGCCATCTGTGTTTACGATCATGGCATCTATATTGATTTTTTCAAGGGCTTCACTAAAATTAGCAGTTTTAATGTAGCCTTCGTCCAGTTTAACCGAGGTTGTAGTTACAGGAAATTGCTTTTTTGATTTGTTATAAGAACCTTTACTATTTAGATCTATAGATAGTTTCCCTTTTAAAACCAGGTCTTTAATCGGGTAGAAATTTTTGATCTCGGCAAAATTGATTACAGTTTTTAATCCTGCGTCTATGGTAAAGTTATTAATGGTTTGTAAACGGGCGTGCCCTTTTATATAATTAGACATTGCATTAATATCTACATCGTTAAAGGCTAATACCGTGTTTTTATAGTCCCCGTCATTATTATGACCTGTAAAATTAAAACTGATTTTATCAATGGCAGATGGCAGAGCGGCATATTTGAAATACCCGTTAGTTAATGTTATGCCTGCATCAAAGCGAGGTACAGTTGCGATAACAGTATCTGTTTTTCTTATGCCACTTTTAATAATTTTTCTACTGAATTTTCCGTCAGCGTTGATGTTCATAACCAATTTACCTTTCATAACTACGCTGTCTAAATTGATGATTTTAGCCCAGTTTTCGAGGTTAATGTTAGAACGGGTTCGGGTATAAATCTCAGGTTCTTTTAAACCCTTTATCTTGGTTACCGAAGCAAAAAAGTCTTTATCAATATTAAAGAACAAACTATCCATGTTTACATTTAAACTATCCGGATTAAGCCCTGGCAGAGAGGTATGCAGGTTAAGGAATAGGTTCTTAATGGTTTGTGGAGTATTTGGATTGGTGATTTCTCCATCCCTGATCTTCATATTAAAAGTTAAAGAAGGCATGGTGTGATTGTGGGCCATGTATTTTCCAATTAAAGCTGCATCTATTTCTCCATATCCTTTAATTTTTGTGCGCTCCATACGATCGGCAATTTCAGGTGGAAGAGCTGAAAAAATTCCTTGCAAATCGGTCTCTTTAGCTTTGGTCCTGAAATCCAAGTCATATCCATCTTTTAAGAAAGAGAATCTACCTACAAATTGAATAGGTAAATCATTGATACGGAGATTGTTCTCGTCAAAAATAAGGTCAAGAGAATTTGTATTTATTTTGGTAACGAGTTTAGCGTTAAGTTTCTTGTTTAATAAATAAGGTGTGTTTGCGTAATAGATATTTGCACTTTTTATCTTTAACCTACTTTTTAGATCAAATATAGCATGGCTTAAGTCACCTGTTCCACTATAATTGAGCTCTTCTGCCTTAATCAGCATGGGTATAGATTTATCATGGTAAAGCAGATTGGTATTCTTGATATAAATACCACTGATCTTTAAAGCTGTGCTGCTTGTATCAGCAGGTTTATCTGTTGCTGGCTTGCTTTCGTAAACATTATAATTTGCCCTTCCGGCAGAGTCGGCCAATATATTGATCTTGCCATTGTCTATATAGAATTTGTCCACTTTAATCTGCTTGCCAAATAAAGAAAACAAGTCCACACCTAATGATAATTGTTCGGCATACAATAAAGTATCATTTTTAAAGGGTTCAGAACCCTTGAGCAAAAATGAGTTTAAGTTTAGAGTAAGGGAAGGGAAATGGCTAAAAAAAGACAGACTTGTACTTTTAAATGCAACCTCGCCCTTAATGTTTTTATTAATGAGACTGGTAATTTTTTGATTTACCGTTTGAGGAATTAAGAGAGGAATAAGGAATAATAAGGCCAGAATAGAAACCAGTGTTATGCCAGTAATTTTAAAGATCTTCTTCAATTTGAATGTTGTAGGGTTAACTTTTGCAAAGATAGAGTTTAAAATAGTTAAGGTCAATCTATTATCATATTTAAAATGAATTGTCTGATTGATTTTTAAGATTAATTATTGTTTGTTACTTTTGAACTGTAATATTTTTTGATACAGAATGAATAACGGAAGATTTGCCATTGCCTTACATATACTGGTTTTGTTAACTAAAAACCAAGGTGAGCTGTTGTCATCAGAATATATTGCAGGCAGTATCAATATCAATGCTGCAATGGTACGTAAAGCCTTACAAGGTTTAAAGCAAAAAGGTTTTGTTCAAAGTAAGGAGGGAAAACATGGCGGAGTAAGTTTAGCGAAAAACCCTCAGGATATTATATTGTCTCAAATCTATAGTAGCATAAGAGAAACAGCTATTTTAGGAAGTAAACAACAACCCAATCCAAACTGTTTAGTAGGAAAGCAAATTAATACACATCTCGATACTTTGTATAGGGATGCAGAAAAGGCTTTGGTTGAGGCTTTAGGAAAGCAAACCTTATTGGAGTTTGCGCAAAAGTTTAAGTAAAATTTTTTATCTTAAACTGTAATAAGAATAGTTACAATTATAATTAAAATATAGATATATGAAAGTAGTAGTAATTGGAGCCACAGGGTTTGTTGGCAAAAATCTGGTAAATGAACTGGCAAATAGGGGGCATCAAGTTTTAGCGATTGTCCGTAATACTGAGAAGGTGGATGCAAAAGAGAATGTTGAAACTAAAAGTATAGATATTACCAATTCTGATGAATTAAAGCATGCAATTGAAGGAGCAGATGCGGTAATCAGTGCATTTAACGCAGGATGGACCAATCCTAATCTTTATCATGATTTTATTGAAGGCGCAGAAAGCATTCAAAAAGCAGTAATCGAAGCTGGCGTTAAACGATTTATTGTGATTGGTGGGGCCGGCAGTTTGTATATTGATGGTAAACAACTGGTTGACGGAATAGATTTTCCTGAAAATATTAAACCGGGTGCTACAGCTGCCAGAGACTACCTTGAAACCCTAAAAAAAGAAAATAATTTAGACTGGACCTATTTCAGTCCTGCAATTGAAATGCATCCGGGTATTGAGATAGGGAGAACGGGACATTACAGACTAGGTTTAGAGAATCCAGTGTTTGATGAAAATGGTCACTCTATACTTTCTGTAGAAGATGTTGCAGTAGTTATTGCAGATGAACTGGAGCAAAGCAAACATGTTAAACAACGTTTTACGGCAGCTTACTAAGCAAAAAGTATAAAATCGTAATAGATAACCTCGCTGGCTTGGTTTGTTTTGCGGGGTTATTTTTTCTTATTAAGATTTTGTTGAAGGCAGAACAATACAACCTTTTTGATCAATGGTTTAGGAAGCGGTTCTGTAATTGAAAATTGTATGGTGCCTTTTGAAGTTTTGTAATTTTTAAGCTCATCTGCAAAATGAACAATGGCTGCTGCGCCGGGATAAAGTCCGATGTGATTTATATAACCGGCAAAATGTATCAGATTACCATTAAGCTTAAATGTAGGTATGCCATAACTGATAACCTGAGTGGCTTCAGCGGGAAGAAGGTCTTTAATGAAAGATCTGATTTCTTGTAATAATTTTTGTATATCAGCCGGAAAAGTAGCTATATACTCATCAACGTTTTGCGGTTTATTCATTTCAATGTCTTTTTGCTTCATTCCAATATACATCCATTTCGGCAAGAGTCATATCTTGTAAAGCTTTTCCATTTTCCTTGGCTTTCTGCTCTAAATATTGAAAACGCTTTATAAATTTTTTATTGGTTTTTTCCAATGCATTTTCAGGGTTTATATTGATAAAACGGGCATAATTTACGAGAGAAAAAATCAAGTCACCAAATTCTGCTTCTGCTTTTTCGGTATCAATATCTTCGTCCTTTTCTATATTGAACTCTGCTTTAAATTCTTGTAATTCTTCTTCTACTTTTTGCCATACCTGTTCTTTTTTATCCCAGTCAAAACCAACTCCTCTTGCTTTTTCCTGTATTCTTCCGGCCTTAACCAAAGCAGGCAAAGATGAAGGGACACCTGCCAAAACAGATTTATTACCTTCTTTTAATTTAAGTTGTTCCCAGTTTCTTTTTACATCATCTTCATTCTTTACTTCCACATCGCCATAAATATGAGGATGACGGTTAATAAGCTTATCACACACACCATTTAATACATCGGTGATGTTAAAGGTATTTGTTTCGCTTGCTATACGGGCATAAAATACCAGATGCATCATAAGGTCTCCCAACTCTTTTTTAATCTCCTGCATATCCCCATCCAGAATTGCATCAGATAATTCGTAAGTTTCTTCTATGGTTAAATGCCTCAGCGTTTCCATGGTTTGTTTCTTATCCCATGGGCATTGTGTACGTAGTGTATCCAGCACATTCAATAAACGTAGAAAAGCGAGTTCGGGTGTTGCGGCACTTAAAGGAGCTATATTTGCAGGCATTTTATTTAAATAATATTTAATACAATCAAAATTGTGGTGATAAAAAGAACAATTAAACCGCAAAGAAACAAAACATCAGCTGCACCTTCTAGCTTATTTGATCTTGCATGTGCCTTACTGCGTAAGGACAGGAAAGAAAGAAAACAACTGGTCATAAAAATAACAATGGCCAATGCGGCACCTTCATCAATATAAGTAGATTGATTGAGTTTTGAGATCTTTACAGAGGTTAAAACAATGAAACAGAAGCCCAGCAAATTGGCTGAGGTACTTAGTAAATGTGGTGCCTTTGGATGATTTTGATCTGACATATGTTTACTCTGCTTCTTCTATGCGTATTTTTTTGGTAAGTTGAAAACTACGGCGTTTTCTTGTTTTTCTTTTGGGTTGCTCGCCAAATAAAATAGCCCATGCTTTAAGCTCATCTATATTGGCAAAAATAATTTTCATCATGGCCAGATAGGGGATACATAAGAACATACCTGCTATACCCCAGATCATTTCGCCCAGAACAATACCTATAAAGGCGATTAAAGCATTGATTTTAACTTTTGATCCTACAACCAGAGGCATCAGTATGTTCCCATCAATGGCATGTACACCAACAAATATAAACACAACTACAAGTGCCTGAGCGCCACCAGCGGTTGCAAAGGTTATGAGTGTGCTTATGATCAATGCAATAGCGATGCCCAAATAAGGTATAATGTTAAAAATGCCGGCAACAAGCCCCAGTAAAATTGCATATTTAACCCCTAAGATGGACAGCGCTGTTATCATTAGGGTAGTTACAATAAGCATTTGTATGAATAAACCTGTAATGTATTTTTTAATGATGCGTTGTATTTCGTTAACTATACTGTTTACCTTTTCTTTGTGCTCTTCTTTAAATACAGAAGTTAAAAATCTAAAGAGCAAACGACGATAGTTGAGCAGGAAAAAGGTAAAAAGTATAGTAAAACCCAAAAATAAAAGACTGGAAGAGAGCGTAATTATAGTGGTACCTAATACTGCAGCACCACTTGATAAGGCCTGTTCGGCAGTATTGCTAATATAAGATTGTTGTTTATAGGTATTGATATGGAATGTTTTGGATATCCAGATCTGAAGCTCATGAAAAGCTTTGGTAACCTCTTTTACCAGTAATGGCCAATCGGTCCATAATTCGCTAAGCTGGGCTGCAAAGAAATAAATAATAGCATATAATACAGCTATCATGGCAATCACAGCTACTATGGCAGCAAGACTTCTTCTGAATTTAAGTTTATACTCAAGAAAATTAGTCAACGGTAAAAGTAAGAGTGCCATCAGTAAAGAAAATAGAAGAGGAGCTAACAGACTTTTACCTAAGATTGCTAAATACCCTGACATCAGGATGGCTAACAACACTAAGGCAAAATGAGCAATAAATGGTAATTTTAGGTCTTTCATGGTATGATATATTTAATGTTTTAATGCCCTTAACATTTCTCTTTTCCCAGGAGCTCCTTTGATCTTTTCTATTTCAAATCCACAACTTTTTACTGCTCGTTTCAAATTTCCTGTAATAGCGTAAGTAATAAAAATACCTCGGCTTTTTAAGAAACTACAGGTATGAGCAATAATTTCATTGCTCCACATTTCGGGTTGATGTCTTACTGAGAAAGCATCATAATAAACAATATCGTACTTATCTGTACTGGTAAACTGTTCAAGTGCCAAATGTTTGATTTCAAGTGTGCAATTAGCTGTAAGTTGTACTTTGCTCGTTTTAGCCTTTTCATAATTTTCAGTAAAAATATCCCAGGTTTCTGGAGTAACAAAATTCTGATAACCAGTTTGTTTAATTATATCAACTGATAAAGGAAATGCTTCTATGCCGGTATATTGTAATTTGATATTGTTTTGCAGGCAGAAATCAAGTGTTAATATAAAATTGAGGCCGGTACCAAAGCCTACTTCAAGTATGCGTACATGGTTGGTTTCTTCTAAGCTTAGAAAATGTTTTAATCCCGATTGGATAAAAACGTGCTCACTTTCCTGCAGTGCACCATGCGAAGAATGGTAATGTTCGCCAATAATAGGATTAAATAAAGTATTAGACCCGTCGGCAGTTTGTACTAAAACATTCATTCTCTAAAATTAATGATTAAACATCAATATGCTCTTTTTGTTTTTAAATTTATAGGTGAATAGAAATACTTATTATCGTATGAATATAGAAAGCCTTAGAGAATTTTGTTTATCGCTACTCGGTACTACAGAAGATATTAAATGGGAACACTTATGTTTTTTGATAGAAGAGAAGATCTTTATCATTATAGCCATTGATGACCATTGCAGATTTTCTGTTAAATGCAACCCTGAAGAATTTGATGAACTGGTTGCCAGACCAGGAATAAAGCAGGCCAGTCATATGGCTAAAAGACAATGGATTGAAGTAGAAAATCTGGAAGTCTTAAAAGAAGAAGAGCTAAAACAAAGAATTCAAGATTCCAGAGCTTTGATCTTGGCTAAATTGCCCAAAAAGACACAGGCTAAGTACCAATAAAAAAGGAGGCTTTAAGCCTCCTTTTTTATTTTACCAAAGTCTAATTCTGTCTTCAGGTTTTTTGTATAATTTATCACCTGGCTTCACATCAAAAGCCTCATACCATGCATCCATATTTACAGGAGCACCAATTGTTCTGTATGGGCCTGGCGAGTGTGTATCGGTTTTAATCAGCTGAGCAGCTGTTTCAGGAAGAATATTTCCTCTCCATACCTGCGCCCATGCCAGGAAGAAACGCTGATCAGGAGTAAAGCCATCTATTTTCGCTTTACTTTGACCTTGTTTAGTCATTTTAAACGCGGTATAAGCGGCGTTTAAACCACCTAAATCGCCAATATTCTCACCCATGGTTAATTTACCATTTACGTGAATAGTATCTAAAACTGTATAAGCATCAAATTGTTCGCCTAAAAGTTTGGTCTTGGCATTAAACTTAGCTCTGTCTTCATCAGTCCACCAGTTTTTTAGGTTTCCATCTTTGTCATATTGACTACCTGTATCATCAAAACCATGACTCATTTCATGACCTATAACCGCGCCGATACCTCCGTAATTTACCGCATCGTCAGCACCAGGATGGAAGAACGGGAATTGTAATATACCTGCCGGGAAAACAATCTCGTTCATGGTTGGGCTATAATACGCATTTACCGTTGGAGGAGTCATACCAAAACGTGTACGGTCTACAGGTTTACCTAGCTGGCTGATGTTATCTTTGAAACCCCAAATGCCAGCATTACGTAGGTTCTGGAAATAAGTATCACGTTTGATCACCAAGCCATCATAATTTCTCCATTTTGTGGTATAACCTACTTTAGGATAAAAAGCATGTAGTTTTGCAAGTGCTTTTTCCTTAGTGGCATCGCTCATCCAATCCAGATTTTTGATTCTGATCTCAAAAGCTTTACGTAGATTTTTGATCATCTCATCCATACGGGCTTTGGCCTCAGGTTTGAAATATTTAGCTACATAAAGTTGTCCAAGTAAATCACCCAAAACCCCATCTGTTAACGAAGACATGCGCTGCCAGCGTGGAGTTTGTACTTTTTGTCCGGTCTGAACCTGCGTAAAGGCAAAACTTGCATTAACAAATGGAGAGCTTAAGTTATTGGCCGCTCCTTTAAGTATATTCCATTCTAAATATGATTTCCAGTCGGCAACAGAAACCGAGTTCAATAATCCATTTAGGGATTTAAAGAAACTAGGTGAGTTTACCAAAACGCTATCTTGGCCTTTTACACCTAGATTAGTTAGTGTAGTGCTCCAGTTGATATCTGGTGTTATTTTATTGAATTCAGAAATGGTCAATTTATTGTATGTTTTATAAGGATCTCTCATCTCAAGACGGCTCATTTGCGCCTCTGCTAATTTTTTCTCAATCCCAAAAACGGTTTTAGCTTTTTTTGCAGCTTCTTCCTTATCGTAGCCTATAAGGTTAAAAAGAGTGGTCATGTAAGCATCGTAAGCCTCTCTTATTTTCACGCTTCTACTGTCATCTTTTAGGTAATAATCTCTATCACTTAAGGTAGTACCACCCTGTGAAATGTTTACCATATACTTGGTCACATTTTTACGATCCTGGCCCACACCAAATCCATATAGAGCGCTGCCAATGCCATTGCTGCGCATATAAGTAACCTGATTGAGTACATCATTAAGGTTTGCGATGTGTTTAATTCTTTCAAGATCTGCTTTTATAGGTGTATAACCTAATTTTTCAATGGTTAAACTGTCCATTGCGGCAGCATAGAAATCGCCTACACGTTTGGTAACTGAGCCTGCCGGAGCAGTTTTATTGGCAGCAGCAGCTTCTACAAGACTTCTTACTGCGTTTACATTAAAATCTCTGAGTTCGTTAAAAGATCCCCAACGGGTTTCTTTGGCTGGAACAGGATTGTTTTTAATCCAGGTTCCGCTTGCATATTCGTAAAAATCATTGCCTGGCTTAACGCTCAAGTCCATATTTGCCGGGTCAATAAATTTTTTGGGTGCACTTTGGGCGTAAGCTGTAAAGCTTCCTGCAATGATACCCAAAGCAGCAAAGTAATTTTTAAGATAATTAACTTTCATGCCTTTAAATTAAGTTCTGGACACGAAAGTTAATTAAATGTTTGAAACAATTATTAAAAAGCAATAGAAATATTACTTGTTAAACCAGTAATAAATTTTGTCTAAGCCAAGCTTGCGGAAAATTTCATTATATAAAAACGATATTTTAAACAATTTCATTTTTGTAGCAGTTTATATAATTAACATTTTTTAACATTTTTTATTGTGTTTGACATAAAAATAACTTTGAAGCTATGTTTAAAATACTTATTATGCTTAGTTTTGAATAATTCTAAATAACAAAAATGGAATTCACAAAACACGCGCATACAGAAACTGAAGCAGCTTGTTGCAGTGTTCATGCTAAGCATGATCACTCTCATGATGATCATGATCATTCACATGGTGACGCTTCTTCATTTAAAACATATATCCCTGCTCTGCTGAGTTTGCTTTTATTGTTAGGTGGTATAGGGTTAGATTATGTTAAAGCTTCTTTTTTCGAAGGTTATATTAGGTTAGCCTGGTATTTATTAGCTTATATACCCGTAGGTTTTCCTGTATTGAAAGAGGCATATAGCACCATTATAAAAGGAGAGATTTTTACTGAATTTCTGTTGATGGGATTAGCAACCATAGGCGCATTGGCTTTAGGAGAATATCCTGAGGCGGTTGCTGTAATGTTGTTTTATTCTATAGGAGAGCTTTTTCAGAATGCGGCTGTAAACAAAGCTAAAAATAACATTAAGGCCTTATTAGATGTAAGACCTGATATTGCGCATTTAGAAGCCAATGGCAATTATAAAGATGTACAACCCAATACGGTTAAGATAGGAGATACCATACAGATTAGAGTAGGCGAAAAGGCACCTTTGGATGGTACACTTTTAAACGATAGCGCAAGTTTTAACACCGCAGCACTTACTGGAGAAAGTAAGCCAAAAACCATTAGGAAAGGTGAACAGGTATTGGCGGGTATGCTGAATCTGGAAAACGTGATCAGTTTAGAGGTTACAAAAAAATTTGAGGATAGTGCTTTGTCTAAAATTCTTGAGCTTGTTCAAAATGCAACTTCTAAAAAGGCCAAAACAGAATTGTTCATTAGAAAATTTGCAAAAGTATATACACCTATTGTATTCTTCCTTGCGCTTGCTTTGGTTTTTATCCCTTACTTTTTTGTATCTGATTATGAGTTTAGCCAGTGGTTATACAGAGGCTTGGTATTTTTAGTGATTTCGTGCCCTTGCGCATTGGTAATTTCTATACCATTGGGTTATTTTGGCGGTATTGGTGCCGCTTCTGGTAACGGAATTCTGTTTAAAGGATCCAATTACTTGGATGTGATCACACAATTGAACACGGTTGTAATGGATAAAACAGGAACCTTAACTCATGGGGTTTTTAAAGTTAAGGAACTCAAAAGTGAGATAGATGAACAGGAGTTCTTAACCTTGTTGGCCAGTTTAGAGAGCCAATCTACCCACCCTATTGCAAAAGCTATTGTTGCTTATTACGGTGAAAAATCATTTTTACCTTTAAGCGATGTAAAAGAAATTGCAGGACATGGACTTTCTGCGGTTATTGATGGCAAACAGGTAAGTGCCGGTAACGCAAAGTTATTGAAGAAAATGAAGGTTGCTTATCCGGCAGAAATAGATGAGAAAGTAGAAACCATTGTTTTGATGGCTGTAGATAATGTATATGCCGGTTATGTGCTCATTGCTGATGAAATTAAAGACGATGCTAAGCAGGCAATAATTGATCTGCATGCAAATGGAGTTAAAAAAGTAGTAATGTTAAGCGGAGATAAAGATGCGATTACGCAGAAAGTGGCCAAAGAATTAGGTATAGACAGCGCTTTTGGAGATTTATTGCCAGAGGATAAGGTGGCAAAACTTACCGAAATTAAAGCAGATCAAAGCAATGTAGTTGCTTTTGTAGGGGATGGAATTAATGATGCTCCGGTCCTGGCCTTAAGTGATATAGGTATGGCCATGGGCGCTTTAGGTAGTGATGTGGCAATTGAAACAGCTGATGTAGTGATCCAAAATGATATGCCAAGTAAAATAGCATCGGCTATTAAGATTGGTAAGGCTACCAAAAAGATTGTATATCAGAATATAGGCTTAGCTTTTGGGGTTAAGTTAATTGTACTGGTCTTAGGTGCAGGCGGACTGGCTACCATGTGGGAAGCTGTTTTTGCTGATGTGGGTGTAGCATTTCTGGCCATATTGAATGCAATAAGGATACAGAGAATGAAGTTTTAAGAAATACTGAAGTAGTCTCAGGTTGTTAACAAGGCTTTTGCATTTTGTAATGCAAACTCGTTAGGGTTTTTACCACTTAACATTTCTGCAATAGCCAGAACTCTTTCACTATCGTCAAGTTTTTTAATGCCGGTAGAAGTTTTCTGGTCTTGTTCACTCTTATAAACGAAATAATGATTTTTGCCTTTTGCTGCAATCTGAGGTAAATGTGTTATAGAGATGATCTGCATATTTTCACTTAATTTCTCCATAACCAGACCTACTTTCAAAGCAGTTTCGCCAGATATACCTGTGTCAATTTCGTCAAAAATAAGCGTTGCTAAAGATGTATTTTTTGCCAGCAAAGATTTAATAGCCAACATTAAACGAGATAACTCACCACCCGATGCAATTTTCTGTACAGGCGCAGGTGCCTGACCTAAATTGGCACTGAACAAGAAACCTATCTGGTTAATGCCGTCTTTTCTAAGCTGATCTTCTTCCTTTAAATCAACCAAAAGTTTGGCATTTGGCATACCTAAGCTATGCAAAACTCCAGTTATATGTTCTTGTACTTTAACAGTAGCTTTTTTACGGTTATCACTTATTTTTTTTGCCAATTCAAATAAATCGCTTTGTTGCTTTGAAATTGTTTTTTTAAGCACATCTATTTTTTCATGATAGGATGCACTTTCACTTAAACCTGTTTCTAACTGTTGTTGGATATCAATGAGCTCGTCAACTGAACTTACTTTATGCTTTTGCTGTAAAGTATAGATCAGGTTAAGGCGATCTTGGGTAGCCTGTAAAAGCTCGGCATTATGTAGCGTGTTTTCTTCTATTTTAGCGAGTTCAAAAGAGATATCCTTAAGGTCGATATTGATAGACCTTAACCTTTCGGACAAAGTTTCAATCTCTTTATCGTATTGTTCTACATTTCTTAACGCATGAGCGGCTTCTTTTAATTGACCGATAACATTATGCTCATTTTCATCTAAAAGTTGGAGGCAGTTATTAAGACTAATCTTGATACCTTCGGCATGTGTGAGTTTCTGAAGCTCCTGTTCTAATTGACTTTGTTCATCTGAAATTAAATTGGCAGCAGCCAGTTCATCAAACAAAAACTGCTCATAATCCTGTTTATTGGAAGCTTCAAGAGCCTTATCTTCTAAGTCTTTAAGTGTTTGCTCGTTAGATTTTAACTGCTTAAGTTGAGATTTGTAGTTAACGAGCATATCCTGTTGGCCGGCTACACTATCTAAAACCAGTAATTGAAAATCGCTGCTGTTGATTTCTAAAGTAGCATGTTGCGAGTGTATGGCAATTAAACGTTCGCCAATGTATTTTAAGGTATTCAGATTAACAGGTGTATCGTTAATAAAAGCTCTTGATTTACCGTCTATGGCAATCTCTCTCCTTAAAATATTTTCATCAAAGAAATCCAGGTCTTCGGCTTCAAAAAGTTCTTTCAGTTCATTATTAGAAACCTTGAAAATTCCTTCAATTACGCATTTTTTATCTTGATTATAAAAATATTTGCTTTCTACCCGCTGTCCTAAGATGAGGGATAAGGCACCCAAAATAATAGATTTTCCAGCTCCGGTTTCGCCTGTAATGATATTTAAACCATTGCCAAAAGTAATGTCAAGGCTGTCTATTAAAGCATAGTTACGAATAGAAAGTTTTTGTAGCATATCTTCGTGCTAAATTAACAAAAAACGACAGGCTTTTGAAATAGATTATATGAAATGAAACCCGGAACTAAAATAAAGATCAGGGAATCAGCTGGGTAAAACTTTGTATGCTTTTTTATCACCCTATTGTGCAACGCAGGCTAAAAAATCCCGTCTTGTAAAAAGAAATGCTTCAAAGCATTGAAATAACAAACAAGCACAAATGAAAACAATCAAACTATTTTTACTTTCTTTATTTGTAGCCGTGTGCGCGGTAAACATGGCTAATGCCCAGGAAAAAAACTGGCAGGTAAAAGGGATCATCTTAGATTCTCTGACTAAAAAACCGGGCGAATTTTTTACGGTTTCTCTTCAATTAAACGGAACGGCTTTAAAAAGTGTAGTGAGCGATGAGAATGGCAATTTTTCTATAGATAAGATCAGTACAGGTAATTACCTGTTGGTTATTGGTTCTTTGGGTTACAATACCAAGCATGTAGTACTTGAAGTTAAACAATCAGTTGATTTGGGTAAGATCTTGGTTATTTCTCAAAGCAATAAACTGGAAGAAGTTTCTGTGGTAGCCAGCAAACCCGTAATTAAGCAGGAGCCAGATAGGTTGAGTTATGATGTACAGGCTGATCCGGAGAGTAAGGTACTTAGCGTATTGGATATGATGCGTAAAATTCCTTTGCTTTCTGTTGATGCAGATGATAATATAAAATTGAAGGGTAATGGCAACTACAAAATCCTGATCAATGGTAAACCATCAGGCATGCTGGCAAGAGACCCAAAAGAGGTTTTAAAAACCATGCCTGCATCAAATATTCAAAAGGTAGAAGTCATTACTACACCTCCTTCTAAATATGAAAGTGAAGGGCTTGCTGGTTTAATTAATATTATTACCAATAAAAAAGCTACCAATGGTTACAATGGTAATCTTAACCTGCGAAACCAAACACCGGGCGGACCTGGTATAAATGGCAATTTAACTTTAAAGCAGGGAAGTTTTGGTGCATCTGTATATAGCGGAACAGGAATATGGCAGGTTGATGGTTTAAGAAATCAGGATATGAGATTAACAACAGGCCTTACTCCCGGAAGTCTTTTAGCCCTGGGCGAAACTAAGATAGATAACCGATGGGCATGGGGAGGTGCTGAGTTAAGTTATGAGATTGATTCACTTAACCTGATCACTGCCGAGATTAATCCATATGGTGGATTTAATGAACAAAATTCTATCAGACGTTTTAATATGAGAGATGGATCTCAACTAAGTAACTATGATATGAACGGAATTACACGTTATGAGTGGGGCGGAATTGAATACAATCTAAATTACCAGTTGGGATTTAAAAAGAAGAAAGAACATTTACTAACCCTTTCTTATAAATTATCTGATTATGGAAATCCGCAACATAATAAGGTTGATTTTTTAAACGAGGTTAATTATTCTGGAACCAATTATAAACAGGATAATGAAAGTAAAACCAAAGAACATACTTTTCAGCTCGATTATATCAATCCTTTTAAAAAGATCACTGTTGAAGCAGGTGCGAAGGTAATTTTAAGAGACGGTTCTGCTATTTCTGAACATTATAATTTAGATAGGGCCCAGAATACTTATTTATATGATGCTACGCAAAGTAATATTTATTACAATAACCAGAATATTTTTGGAGCATATAATTCTTATACACTGGTTCTAGATAGCACTTTAACATTTAAGGCAGGAGCAAGATTAGAAGCAACCTATGTTAATGGCGATTTTCGTTCTACAAACTCAATGGTAAAAAGTCATTACTTTAATTTAGTGCCTTCTGTATCTTTTAATAAAAAATTAGCGAACAGCCAGGCCATCAGTTTAGGTTTTACCCAGCGTTTACAACGCCCAAGTATTTATGACTTAAATCCTTTTGTAGATAAATCGAGGCCTAATTTTGAATATACAGGTAACCCTGATTTAAAAGCTGTGATCAGCAATAACTTTGAGCTAACCTATAGCAACTTTAAAAAAGGATCTTTAAACTTAAGTTTGAGCTATAATTTTGCCAACAATACGCAACAAACCGTTTATCAGTATTTTGAAGCACAAAATATTACACGGATAACCTCATTAAACATTGGCAAGAATAACTTGTTAGGCCTTAATATTAATTTCAATTATCCTATTACCTCAAAATGGAATGCAAACATTAATGGAAACCTTAATCAGGTATGGATACAAGGTGTAATCAATGGAGTAGATACTAAGAACAACGGTTTAACAGGTTACACTTCATTTAGCAGCAGTTATAAATTTGATAACGGCTGGAAACCGAGTGTTTCATTTAATTTTTCAGCACCTTCGGTAATGTTACAGGGTAAATCTAACAGCTTCTATTTTATGGGCTTTAACGTAAGTAAAGATCTGATTAAAGATAAACTTACTTTATTTGCTATGGTAGCTAACCCTTTTAAACAGTATAATGTTTATAAAAACTCAACAGAGGGAAGCAACTTTACCCAAGAGCGTTTAAACTATAATATCTACCGTCGTTTTACTGCAAGTTTGAACTGGAAATTTGGGAAACTTACAGACGGGATTAAGAAAAATGAAAGACGTATCAATAATGACGATACAAAGAAATCTAGCAACTAAGCTTTAATCAAAGCTTATAAATGAGGGCGTATAAAAGGAAGGCTCGTCATTCTGAACTTGTTTCAGGATCTGAGCTCCTTTATACGCCCTTTTATATTTTAACCATTTATAATTATTCAGTTAAAGGGATAATTATTTTATCGTTTGGCCTTGAGCATAAAGATTTGCAAAACTCCATTCTTACCTAATAAAGTATGATAGATTTTGTTTAAAAGTAAGACTTACCCAAAACAATAATAATCTCCCGCAATTCTTTTTAAATGAATGTTATCCAAGCTTTCTTTTTTGCATGATTTTCAATCATTGAACTTTTCTTCTGCCAACATAATCTCATATATAAATCTCCCAATTCTTAATACAGTTTGTTGATTGATCTCTTTTGGTATCATTAACCTATTCTGATTGTGAGATGAAACTGAGGGAAAGAAAAGAATTTAAAAAGCTTTTATAACAGCTGGTTTTATAGTTCAATATTGTTAAACCGAAGAAGATAAATAGAACGCTATTTTAGTAATTATCTTTTGGGAATAGTGTCCAGGCAAAAAAATAGGGTAGCTATCAAAATAGCTACCCTTCACTTCAGGTTTGTATGGTGTGTTTGGTTTATTTAATCTCTATTACCTGAACAGCTGGCAGTGGAGTAGGGATAGTTAAATTTGCAACTAGAGCTAAATCTTTTTCAGAAACTGCTGGCAAACTTAATTTTACAGGTGATGCCGATGATTCAAAAAAGAAAGCAGAGCCTGAGATACCTTTTTGTTTTTTCAATTCTTCCAGGTCTTTCTCATATTTCTTTCTTAATTCTTTGTATTCAGGAGTTTGCTGGAATTTTTTAATTTCTTCCATTTTATCTTTCCATTCTTTAGAATTAAACATCTCTTCTAATTTTTTGCCGTTGAATTCAATCTTAGCCATATGATCTTTCCACTCTTTAGAATTGAACTTCTTCTCCATTTCTTTAGCATTTAGTTCAATTTTAGCCATGTGATCTTTCCATTCTTTAGAGTTGAATTTTTTCTCCATTTCTTTGCTATCGAATTCTATCTTAGCCATTTTATCCTTCCACTCCTTAGAGTTGAACATTTCTTCTAACTTTTTGCTATCAAATTCGATCTTAGCCATATGATCTTTCCATTCTTTAGAGTTGAATTTTTTCTCCATTTCTTTGCTGTCGAATTCAATTTTAGCCATTTTATCCTTCCACTCTTTAGAATTGAACTTTTTCTCCATTTCTTTGGCATTCAACTCAATTTTTGCCATGTGATCTTTCCATTCTTTGGAGTTGAATTTTTTCTCCATCTCTTTAGCATTGAATTCTATCTTAGCCATTTTTTCTTTCCACTCAGGAGATTCAAATCTTTTTTTCATCTCATCTAATTTAACTCTCATACTATCCGGAACATCATCTAAAGAAGTATAAGTAATGGTTTCGCCTTTATCATTAGTAGTAATCAGTTTAAATGATCTTTTCTTTTTCTTTGTGGTATCAGTATCGGCTTTAAGTACTAATGAAATAGG
This sequence comes from Pedobacter montanisoli, assembly GCF_022809115.1. Lineage (GTDB taxonomy): Bacteria > Bacteroidota > Bacteroidia > Sphingobacteriales > Sphingobacteriaceae > Pedobacter > Pedobacter montanisoli. Next base: position 1,657,024 of record NZ_JALGBH010000001.1, read on the forward strand.
TTTTTTTGTTTCTGTAGCCGTGCTTTTAATCTCATGTATTGATTTTGCTTTAATGGTTTTATGTTTTTCAGACTGAGTTGGATTGATCCATGCCACAGATATGATTGTGCCGATTGTTAAAGTCAGTATAAATAACTGCTGTTTAACGTTGATGTAATTGGTTTTCATATTTGTAATTCTTTTAATACGCTGGTATAGGTGGTAGTTGTTATCTGCCGCTGCCAGCGAAAGGTTTGGTTTTTGTTTATTTTTAATTAACTCTAACTTTAACAGAGCATGTGCATAGGTTACGGGTGTGTTAGTGAAATTCACAACCAGATCGTCGCAGGCATGTTCACGTTCAATTTGTATGAAACGAGAGGTTAACCAAACAAATGGATTAAAAAATAATAAGGTTTCTACCATTACCTTCATTAAATTAATAAGGTAATCGTTTCTTCTAATATGAGATAATTCGTGGATCAATATGGCTTCTACCTGTTGTATATCTAATTGAGTGGCCAAAGCAACCGGAAACAATACTACGGGTTTAAAAAAGCCGATAACTAAGGGTACATTAACTTTTGGAGAAAGATAAAAAGTTACCTTTTTACGGATATTTAATTGTTCTACGGTGTTCTCAAAAGCATTCTGCCATGCTGAAGGCACTGCAAAGTTCTCTGCTTTCTTTAAACTTTTTAAACCTAAATATCCTTTTAAAATGATAAATAACTGTAAAATAATTCCCATACTATAGAGACTTGTAAGATAAGGGAAGTATCTTTCGGTTTTGAAATTGAGTGAATTAGCTTGCTGCAATAAAAAATAATAGGTCTGGGCATTTATGTTTTCATCATAACCAGCCACAGCATTACCCGGTAACTTAAACAAACTAAAGAAAGTAATACAAAAGCTCACAAAAATGAGTGCCAGCGAACCAAATGCTAAATTATGCTTAAGTCTGGCAGTGCTGTTTTTACATAAAACAAGTCCAATACATAAGAGTGCAAAAATTGCTGCACCCTGCCATAACGAATGTAATATGCTCCATCCTAAGGCTTTAACCAAATTGTGAACTATTGCCTCCATATTTATTTGTTTTCTAGTTTGCTTAAATAATCTTTAATTAATTCTATTTCTTCATGGCTGGTTTTTTGGTTACCCAAAGCCTGCATTACCAGACGTGCAGCTGAACCATTAAAAACATTATCGATCATTTTATTTACCAGTTGCTGCTGAGTGGTTTCTTCACTAATTAATGCGTTGTAGATGTGTGTTTTAGAAGATGTATCACGTTCTACCATACCTTTATCATGCATAATCTGCATTAATTTTAGCGTAGTAGTGTATCCCGCATCCTTTTTATCAAGTGCTTCATGTACTTCGCGAACTGTACATCTGCCTTTGGCCCAAAGCACCTGTAAAATCTCCATTTCACCTTCCGTTGGTTTGATATTATTTTTCTCCATTTGTTACTACGAATTATTTCGTATTCAAATGTACGAAGATATTCGTAATATCAAAATATTTTTATGGAAAAAATTATAAGAAGTTAAAAATAAGTTGATTATAGCTTTTTCAGGCCCTGGTATTTGTTATTGTTGGCCGGATCTATGCCTGTTAACAGGTTAAAGGCTTTGTTACGGTCCTGAGCATTCAGGTTTGAAAGAACATTCACCATTTCATCAGCTTTGCCTGCAAAAAACACATTAGGAAAGATAGAGCCTAGTTTTTGTTTATCGAACTGTTGCAGATCTGAAAGGGCAGACATAATGCCTTTTAATCCCGAACCTAAATTGTTTTGGAGCTTATCTAATCCGTTGAGGTGATAATTGTAAATGAAAATGCGTAATGGCTTAAGCTGATTACTCAAAAGATTTTCATTTAACCAATACCGGTTTCTCAGACCATCGGCTGCACGCCAGCCTTTACCACCTTGGCTTTGCGCCAGATTGAGCAGATTTTGTGCTTTCTGGTAGTACAAACTGCCTCCGGTTTTGCTAAAACTGTCTTTATCTAAGCCTATAATGGTAAAGGCATAAAAGCCAATCAGTGAATTGAGACTGCCTATATAATTTTGTTCTGAGAAATCAAGAGACTGACCTTCAGTATAATTGAAAGCAAAATCCTTATCGCTGAAATTTAGAAGGGTAGTGTTATATGAAGTGCCATATACAGGTCGGTTAGACTGTACCTGTGCTTCGGCATTGTAAGTTGAATTGCCATCCCAGCTCGTAATGGTAATTACGAGATTACATTCTATGCGCTCCTGAGGCAGATAGCTTTCAGCTGTCCATTTGTTGTTATTGATAAAATCACGGATGTTATTTTGCATAACATCTAAATTGCGGCGATTTAAATTTGTAACGTTTGGTGCAAGAACCTGTACCCGGGCATTGATTTCCTGAGCGTAAGTGTTAAAAGCCAATAAAAAATATACAAATAGAACTGCGATCTTTTTCATTAAGGCAGGAGGTGTTTAGCAATCATTAAATTTAATATTTCATTGCAAATATCAACAGCTACATCAGTTTTGCTTTTTATGTTAAAGCTTTTGCTGTTAAATTCTTTATTAAATATAGTGATTTTATTGGTTTCGGTTTTAAAACCTGCCCCTTTATCATTAAGAGAATTTAATACGATCATATCCAGGTTTTTCTTTTTCAGTTTTTCTTTAGCATGATGTTCTTCATCATTAGTTTCTAAAGCAAAACCTACCAAAATCTGATTTTCTCTTTTTTGCTGACCTAAAGTAGCCAATATATCTGTGGTTTTTTTCAGTGCAATATTGAACTCGCTTTCGGTCTTCTTGATCTTCTGTTCGGCTACATTAACCGGGGTATAATCAGCAACCGCAGCACTCATTACCATGATATCACTTTGTGCAAAGTGTGTTGTACAGGCATTAAGCATTTGTGCTGCACTTATTACATCAATCCGGGTTACATGATCAATTTTTTCTACCGTAGGGCCTGTAATTAAAGTTATCTCTGCGCCAAGATGATAGAGTTGCTGTGCCAAAGCAAATCCCATTTTACCAGATGAATGATTGCCTATAAAGCGAACAGGGTCTATGGCTTCATAAGTAGGGCCTGCTGTAACCAATACCTTTTTACCCAAAAGAGGTAATGAAGCTTTAATGTGATGGTTTAAGAATGCAATGATTTCTTCAGGTTCGGCCATTCGACCTTCACCATGTAATCCGCTTGCCAGTTCTCCGTTATTTGGCTTAATCAGTATATTGCCAAAATCTTGCAGCCTTTGTATGTTCTCTTGTGTGGTTTCATGTTTCCACATATCCAGATCCATAGCCGGAGCAAAAAATACCGTACATTTTGCCGAGAGATAAGCCGCGGTAAGGAGATTGTCGCATAAACCGTTGGCCATTTTGCCTATGGTATTGGCTGTTGCCGGAGCAATGATCAGGTAATCTGCCCAAAGCCCTAATTCAACATGGTTACTCCAAACACCGGTTTCGGGTTCAAAGTATTGTGTATATACCGGATTTTTAGAAAGAGTTGCTAAAGTAAGCGGTGTAATGAAATTACACGCATCGGGAGTGAGGATAACTTTGACGTTTGCGCCAGCCTTTATCAGAAGCCTGACTAAAGTAGCAGCTTTATAAGCGGCAATACTGCCGCAAACGCCAATCAGTATATTTTTTTTATCCAGCATGTGTTTGTATCTGTTAAGCATAGCGCTTATGCGCTATTGCTTAAAACGCCATGCAAAATTCTTATTTTTGATCTTTTGACGGGTTTCTGTAATATACTTTATCATTCAAAAACTCATCCATGGCAATTAACGTTGGTTTTGGTAAACGCTCGTAGTGCTTGCTGATTTCTATTTGTTCTCTGTTTTCAAAAATTTCTTCCAGATTATCATTAGATGATGCAAACTCAGCTAATTTGCTATGCAATTCTTCTTTCATGTTGTTTGAAATCTGATTTGCTCTTTTAGCAATAATTACCAACGACTCATAAAGATTATCGGTAGATCTATCCAGATCATGGATATTTCTGGTTACCGTAGTGTTTGGTATAGCAGGTTTTGGTGTACTCATTTTTATATTAATTAACGTGTATGCTAAATTTATTTCTTTGTTAAGGTATCAGTTTTGCTTTGCTCGTTCAAAGCTTTGTATTTTTCTATAAGCTTAGCCTCTTCAGCTACTAATTTTTTTGCCTGGGCAATACCTGCAATGCAGGCATCTTTTAGCTGACCAGCTTCTTTAGTAAACTTGCTGTTAGGATAAGCTTCGGTAAATTCGTTATAGTATTCTATAGCTTCATTGTATCTTTCTTCCTGACGTGTAGGTAAGCTATTTTTAGCGTACATATATTGCGATTTTACAATAAGCAGGCTCATTTCTTCTGCATACCTGATATCAGGGAAATCTGTTTGTGCATTTTTTAATGCAATTACAGCAGATTTGTAATTTGTAATATCATATCCGCCTAAATCATAATACAATTTAGCATTATCAAATGCTTTGGTTTCTAATTTATCTCTTAAGTTACCAATATATTTTGCTGCCTGTGCAGCTCTATCACTTTTAGGATACAAGTTAATGAATAACTGTAAAGCGTCTATGGCTTTATAAGTGTTCTCCTGATCTAATGATGATTTTGGAGAATCCAGATAAAAACAATAAGCTGCCATATACCTGCATTCTTCAGCATTTTTACTTGCCGGATAAGTATCAGCAAACTCCTTGAATTTATAACGGGCTGTAGTGTAATCTTTTAAACGGTAAAGTGTATATGCATAATAATAGTTTAAATCTTCTGCTTCTGCAGTACCTCTGTATTTCTGAACCAATCCTTCAAAAAGTATCAGCGCTTTGGAATAATCCTTTTTATTGTAAAACCTGATCCCTTCCTGGTATTTCTTGCCTACGTCGTTACTTAAACGTAGTTTCTCGAAACGGCTTTTACATGCACCTAAGGTTAGGAGAGACAGGGTAAAACTTAAAATAATTAAGTGTTTAATTTTAAACATTCTGCAAAGATAAGTTAATAATACGATACCGTCAATTAAAAATATTAGAGCTAAACTAATTATTGGCAGCAAACCTAGAAAATACTTAACAATTTTTAACAACCTTAAAGGTTAGCCCGGTTGTCAGAATTATAATTCTGCAAAATCGGGAAGTTCTTCAACAAAAGAAAAAGCATTCTGCTGGTGATCTATTTTTGCAAAGTAATGGTGGAGTCCGTTGGTAACCACAAGCCATTTTACCTTATGTATTATATTGTAACGGCTGGCCTGGTCAAATGTTGCCTGTGTAATGTTTACATGAGGTGCTTTACACTCAACCAGCATCATTTTTTCACCACTGTTATTATAGATCAGAATATCGCTTCTTTTGCTGGTCTGATTAAGCTTTAAGCCACCTTCTATTTGGATAAGGGTTGAGGGTGCTTTTTTCTGATTGATCAAAAACTTTATAAAATGCTGCCTTACCCATTCTTCTGGTGTTAAGAATAGATGTTTTTTCCTGATCTCGTCAAAAATGTAATGGCCATTATCTTTTAAGGTAATTTTAAAAGGATAGGGTGGTAAATTTAACGGAATGGGTTTAAACATTACAATGCCGTATTTTAATAAGTTTAGCGGATACAAAGATAGCAGCAAAATAAATTAAATTGTAAATTTACCGCCAATGAGCGCAGTTGATATTATTAAAGACCTTAAAGCACGAAAATTTAAGCCTATTTATTTATTGCAGGGCGAAGAACCTTTTTACATAGATCAGATTGTTGACTATATGGAAAAGCATATCCTGTCTGATGGAGAAAAGGGTTTTAACCAGACCGTTTTGTATGGCAAAGATACCGATATGGCTACTGTGCTTAACGCGGCCAAGAGATATCCCATGATGTCTGAATACCAGCTGATCATTGTTAAGGAAGCCCAAGATTTAAAATGGGTAAAGGAAGGAGAGGGGAATAAGGAAGCAGAGTTTGTATTGAATTACTTTGAGAAACCATTGCCTACCACCATTCTTGTTTTTGCATATAAGTACGGTAATTTCGATAAACGTAAAAAAATATACAAAGCCATTAGTTCAAGTGGCATTGTGTTTCAGTCTGATCCGGTGCGCGATTATAAATTAATGCCCTGGATAGAAGATTATATTAAAGAGAAAGGTTATCGAATAGCTCCGCAGGCTGCTGCTCTCATGGCAGAATATTTAGGAGCAGATCTTTCCAAGATTGCAAATGAGGTTGAAAAACTTTGTTTGAACATCAATAAAGATACGCTTATAGAGCCTGATCATATTCAAAAGAATATAGGTATAAGTAAGGAGTATAATGTGTTTGAGTTGCAAAAGGCTTTGGCCGGGCGAAACATTCTTAAGTGTAACCAGATCATTAATTACTTTGCCAATAATCCCAAAGCTAATCCTATGGTAATGGTTATGGCCAATCTCAATTCATACTTTACTAAGATACTTAAATACCATTATCTTGTTAATAAGGCAGATGCAGCAAAGGAACTGGGTGTAAGTCCTTATTTTATTAAAGATTACGAACAGGCAGCACGTACATTTAGTTTGCCAAAGATGTTTGATGTCATTAGTCTGATGCGTGAATATGACTTGAAAAGTAAAGGACTCGAAAGCACCGGAAATACCACTGACGGTGATTTAATGAAAGAAATGCTGTTTAAAATTTTACACTGATTTTTGTTTCTATTGTAACTAATAAGTTATTTATTTTAATGGAGGTTATTGCTTTTGTAAGTATATATTTACAAACAATTTAACTTACTTAACTTAAATGAAAAAACAATTACTTACAATCTTAATTACCGCAAGTGTGGTGGCCTTTGCTGATGCGCAGGTTAGACCGCCGCAGGGTGGTGCAGCCAGCGATACTACACGTAGGGCAGGAATGCCTGGAGCTGCTGCAAGTGCAAAACCACAACCAAAACCTTATGATCAGGTAATCACCAATAAAGCCCTTACACGTAAAGGGATGATTACCAGCCATAAAATAGAGGATAAATACTTTTTTGAGATAGCAGATACTACACTTAACAGAGATATTCTGGTAGTAAGCCGTATCTCTAAATCAGGCGCAGAGGTAAGAGCTGCACAAGGTTACGCAGGCGATCAAATCGGTGGTGCTGTTATCCGTTTTGAAAAAGGTCCTAATAACAAAATCTTCATGCGTAAAATGAGCTTCAGGGCTTATAGCGCAGACAGTACTGGATCAATGTACCAGTCTTTAAAAAACTCTAGTATTCAGCCTATTGCTGCTGCTTTTAATATTGCTGCTTATACTCCGGGTAAAGATGGAAGTGTAATTGATATTACTGATTATATCAACAGCGATAATGACATTTTCTATTTCAGTTCTCCTGCTGCAAAAACCAGATTCAGAATGGGCGCTCAGCTTGCAGACAGAAGCTATATCCAGGATGTTAGGAGCTTTCCTACCAATGTAGAGATCAATACTGTAAAAACTTACGCACAAACTGCTGCTCCTTCGGGTATGGGCGGTGCCCCGGCTATGGGTGGAGGTGCTGCGTCGGGTTCTGTTACTGTTGAGTTGAACACTTCGTTGGTAATTCTTCCTAAAAATCCAATGAAACCACGTTATTTTGATCCTCGTGTAGGTTATTTCACCGTAGGTTATATCGATTTCGATAAAAATCCTCAAGGTGTTAAAGATATCGAATTGGTAAAACGTTGGAGATTAGAGCCTAAACCTCAGGATATGGCTAAATACAAAAGAGGTGAATTGGTTGAGCCAGCAAAACCTATTGTTTTCTATATTGATCCTGCTACACCTAAAAAATGGGTGCCATATTTAATTGCAGGTGTTAACGATTGGCAAAAAGCTTTTGAAAAAGCTGGTTTTAAAAATGCGATCATTGGTAAAGTAGCACCAACTAAAGCTCAGGATTCTACATGGAGTTTAGATGATGCCCGTAACTCGGCAATTGTTTATAAACCATCAGAAATTGCTAACGCAAGTGGTCCAAGTATTTCGGATCCGCGTACCGGAGAAATTATGGAAAGCCATATTAACTGGTACCATAATGTAATGAAACTGGTTCGCGACTGGTATTTCATTCAAACTGCTGCAGTAGATAAAAGATCAAGAACGGTTAACTTTAGTGATGAGTTAATGGGTGATTTGATCCGTTTCGTTTCTTCTCACGAAGTTGGTCACACTTTAGGTTTACGCCACAATTATGGATCAAGCTCTACCGTTCCGGTTGAGAATTTACGTAACAAGAAATGGGTTGAAGCTAATGGACATACACCATCAATTATGGACTATGCCCGCTTTAACTATGTAGCACAACCTGAAGATAATATTACTAAAGAAGGTCTTTATCCACGTATTGGCGATTACGATAAATGGGCTATAGAATGGGGATATAAATATTTCCCTGATAGCAAGACTGTAGAGTCTGATATGAAAATATTAGATAAAATGACTACAGAAGCTGCAAAAAACAGACGTTTATGGTTTGGTACCGAAACTAACCCTGATGATCCGCATTCACAAAATGAAGATTTAAGTGACAATGCAATGAAAGCCAGTGAGTATGGTATCAAGAACTTAAAAGTTATTTTATCGAACCTACAAGCCTGGACTAAACAGCCAGGAGAAAGTTATGATGAATTAGGTAACATGTATGGTCAGTTAACTACGCAATTAGGTCGTTATATAGGTCATGTAAGCAAAAATATTGGTGGTATTTATGAAAATCCTAAAACTGTAGATCAGCCGGGTACAGTATATGAGCGTACACCTGCCGCTACACAAAAAGAAGCAATGGATTTCTTATCTAAACAGGTATTTACTACACCTAAATGGTTATTAGATCAAACGATATTAGATAACATTGGCGAAAACCCGCTTACTGTAGTTTCAAGATTACAGAACATATCGCTTAACCGTTTATTATCGACCAGAGTTTTAGGTAACTTAATTACTGCTGAAGCTAAAGACGGAGCAAATGCCTATAAAATCTCTGATATGTTTGATGGCTTGAATAATTCGATTTTTACAGAGCTTAAAGGTGGATCAGCTATTGATGCTTACCGCAGAAACTTACAAAAAGCTTATGTAGATAAATTGATCGCTGTTATTGCTCCTCCAGCTCCAGCTTCTTCTGCATTACAACAATTTGCAAGAGCACAAGGTTCGGGCTTAGATGTTAACTTAAGTGATGTTTCTTCTGTAGTAAGAGGACAATTGCGTGATTTAGAGAAAAACATTAAATCGGCATCTGCATCTGATACATTGACTAAATATCATTTACAGGATTTATCTGACAGAATTAACCAAGCTTTAGATAATAAAAAATAATTGGTATAATCAATTATTCTTGAATGCCCTTTTGTTTAAAAACAGAAGGGCATTTTTGTTTTAAGATTTAGATGTTGAAACAACAAGTTCAGTATGACGCAGGTTTGCTATAGGGGATGTCTTGATACTAAAATACTGTTGCCTTGAATTTATTTTAGGATCTTGAATGTGATAATCTGCTTTTAGTCTGAGGTATTAATTTATACCGTAAACAATAGAATAGGATCAGCATTACCAGAAAATGAATCCATATCAATAATGGAGTTCCGGCATAAGGTTGTGCCAGTATTCCTGCCGCAAGTAGCTTATTCATAATTTGCCACTGCCATATCATAGCAAATAACAATGGGCCGATGTTCAGCGCCAGTAGGTACCACCATTTGCGTTTTCCAGTTAATTGTCTGGTTGCAATTAAAATAGGTGGCAGGCAAAATATCAATACCGTAAGAATTGCAATTATCTGTACTGTGGTAGGAGAGTACTCTCCTATCAACGAAGCAATAAATACTTTCTCGTCTCCTCCACCAGTAATCGCAGTAAAAATACGTGCAAAGGGCAGTGTTGCAAAAAGCACTGCAAATGCATACCATTTACCTGTAGTTGTTGCAGCATAACGTATGCGATAGGCACAGAGCCAATAGATGACATAAGAAAATAAAGGGCCAGCGAGTGTAGCAATATAACCGTTGCCGTTACAAGTTGAGCAAGTAACCCATACATTAAAATTGCGTTCACCATAGCAACCACATAACCAATAACCTGTTTGTATATGTGCTTGTTCATGCAACTCGCCCATAACCATGCATAAGGCCAGAAATGCAACCCAGTATGTTGGTTTAAAAGCTAAATTTTGGTGATTGTTTAAATTTGTATTGCCCATATGTCTCTCTATGATAATTCGAAAGGTTTCGACGTTGTATGAGCAAGAAAGGTTACAATCTATAAGTAAGGATCAACTGAAAGCTTGATCATTTCAACAAGTTCTTCATTCATATATTGATATTCATCTTCAATTTCAAGAATGACTACTTCTTTATCAGTCATTTCGTTAGGGAATCTATCTTGTAATCTTTGCCTATGCTTTCTTTCCATCACAAAAATTATATCTGCCCATAGAATGTGCTTTGACGATACCTTGTTTTTTGAGGAGGGTTCAGTACCTGCCGATTTAACCTGATGGTCTTGTCTGTTTTTATAGATTGTTTCAGCTGTAGGGCTTCGCCATTTATTTCTGCTGCAAATAAATAATAGGTTCATTTGTCGATTAATCAGTAGTCTTTTTGCCGGGATTTGTCATTAAAATAAGACCAAAAGCTATTGCCAGTAAAGCATAGATTATAGTTAATATCCAAATGTATTTTGATGCGGTTGAATTATACATGAGGTTTTTTATCAATGCAAGTGCGGCTATCATAAAATGTGCAAAATTGCCAATGCATAGTGGTTTAGCATAAATTCCTCCAATCAGTACGGTTTTAGCCATCCAGTTCATGATACCAAAACCAAAATATAAGGCTCCTGTTAATTGTAAGATCAGAGGCATTGTAAGATCTGTGGTTGTTATATCTAAAACAGATAAGATTTCTTTTGGCATGAAACTGAGTACCAAACCGATCATTATCATTAAAATTGCACTGGTTGACATTAATAGTTTTGTATTCATATTGAGAGTAAGGCTTGTCGTTCTAAATTTTTGTTTAGTGGGGTATTATTTCTTAGTTAATTTATAGTTGTTGCTTATTTTATCTTTTTCTATGGTATAAGCATTAGTGAGGTCAAGAGTCCAACCATCACCAATTATTTTTTTACCTTCTGTTTTTATAGGATTGGTTATTGAAATCTTATCCCAGTTTGGACTCATTAATGCTCCGTTTTCAACAGTTAATACACCCCACAAATCTGTAACTCTAATGTTGGGATAAACCGTGCCTTTATCTTCTATTGGCATAATGTTTCTTGGATCAAATGATACGCTCATTTTCTCAAATCTTATTTCAAAATGAGGCTGCTCAATGAACTTAAGTTTATAGTCGGCAATTAGTTTCTTAATTTTTTCTTCTCTTTTGATTTCTTCCTGAATAATGGTTTGTCCATTATACTCATCGGCTATTTTTTCAACGGCCTTTTTTAAATAGGTAGGTATGTTGATGTTAAATGCTTTTGTAAAATAATCTGTTAGATCAGTTTTTGAGTTAATTTTTTTGTTCCAGTTTTTGTCTTTGTTGTACAGCAAATAGCCATAAATAGGAATAGTCTGGTAGGCAAATGAACGTACAAATGTGGGATTTGTAAAGAAGTTACTGATACCCTTGGTGAAAAATGCTGTAGCTTGTGTTTTATTTCTGCCACTCACTATTACACCTGTAAATTCAGCTATTCCTTCGTTTAGTTCTAAGGAATTTTCCATTATGTTTGAGCCATTATAAAGTGTATGGCGATAATTTCTAAAAGCCAATGCATCGGTAAGGTGCTGCTGCAATTCTTTTTCAGAAGTTGATTGAATGGCTTTTTTTAAGGCTTCTAACTCTAAGCGCAGGTAAATTCTACCATCTTTTTGGTCAAGGTGGTTGTTTTCTGGATTATTGAGTGTAAATCCTAGCGATGGTTGTGCACTATGAAATAATTCATGTGCCAACAGATTGATTCTGTCTTCTTTATTTTGTGGAAGAGGAAGCATAATCATAGCCCATCTTTTTCCGCTCCAATTTATGGATGTATTGGCAATATTGATTTTATTAGGCAGTATTCCGGTATAGATATTTCTATCATGTTTTAAGATGTTTGCAGTATCGGGCTCATTTGCAAAAAGCTGGCGGGTTTGCGGATCTACTAAAAGTATAGCTCCGTATAAATCTTTGCCCCAAAGGTTTGTATTCTTTTTTGTTGCTTCTTTAATCTCTTTAAAAAAAATGGGGATGTCGCTTTGTAGGGTTTGTGGTTTTTGTGCTGTTATGCTTTGTGTAAATAAGAAAAGAAGGGTAATTAAAATAGTTTGTTTCATTATGGGATTGATTTTATATTCATGCCAATGGGCAAGCTCGGTTGTTCAATTTCCTATAAAAATATCAGAATTTATTTAAAACAGGGGTTGTATAGTCTAAATATAGGATAACAGTTTATCAAGAAAGAAAAAAGCAGGGCTGACATTATTTAATGTACAACCCTGCCTTTACTGTATAATATCTATATCTTTATTGTTCGTTGTCTTCGTTATGCCTAAGATAGGCAACTTCTAGGTTGGTAATAAAAACACCATCGTTTTTCTCCCATTTTCCCTGACTTTGGTAACGAAACAGAAGATTTTTTGAAAGAGATTTCTTTGCAGATACCCCAAATACAAAATCTACATTGTCTAATGGTTTATAATCTACAAGCTGCAAGGTTACAGCAATTTGTTTTAGATCATTAAAGACAAGATTATATGGAGATAAATCAATTTTTTGCCAGCCTGTGGTTGTTGCAGTGTATACAATGTTCTGACTAAGTAACGTATTGCCAGGTATGCTATTTTCTACCCCATAAATATTTAGTTTTAATGTGATCTGTTGGTATTTAGAACTGGGAATAACATAAAAACTGTAAGACTTTAATCTTGTTTTTGGTTCAATGTCGAAAATATTGCCCTGTTCAATTGTGGGCACATTTTGGTTAAACATCTTAGAAAAAGTTAACATTGGTCTTGATTTTTGACCAATTAATTTCTCTTTCATTTTTTTATGGCTTATCACAACTGCTTTTAAAGCGGTTGAATGGTACTCTAAAACGATATTACCATTCTTAATAAGTTCGTTTTTGTACTGTTTCTTTTCTGTATGGCCAATGGCACTAAAAACGATTTCATTGTTAAGACTATCAGGGATGCTAAGCTTATAATTGCCATTTTCATCTGATATGGTACCAATGGTAGCATTTTTCATTCCGATGGAACAGTAGGGAATAGGTTCGTTATCTTGATTTTTAACGATGCCTTTGATAGTGGTTTGGGCGTAAACATTAACTGAAATAAAAAGCAGTACTAAGGAAAAAAGCTTATACATAATTTAATTTGTTTTTTATTTCAAGACGATGAAGATTAAGAGAAGGTTGTCTGTTGACGACAATTTAACTTTTGTTAACATTTTTGGCTTAATTGGATTTAAGCAAAAATGAACGGATTGAGGGGGGATTTCTGAACGGAAAAGCAAAAAGCAGGGCTATAAATATAATACCCTGCTTTTTAATATTTTGTCCTGCTTGATAGAACAAGCAAAACTAAATCTTAGTGACTTGGTGCGGCAGCATCCACGCGTTTAATATCTGCTCCTAAAGCAATTAAACGGGCATCGATATCCTGATAGCCACGTTCAATTTGTTCTATATTAAAGATGGTAGATTTACCTTCGGCAGATAAAGCCGCAATTAGTAAAGATACTCCGGCTCTGATATCAGGCGAGGTCATGCTGATGCCACGTAATTTATATTTTTTGTTGATACCGTTTACACTTGCTCTATGCGGATCACAAAGAATGATCTGTGCGCCCATATCAATCAGTTTATCTACAAAGAACAAACGGCTTTCGAACATTTTCTGGTGAATAAGCACATTGCCTTTGGCTTGTGTAGCTACCACCAATACAATACTTAATAGATCTGGTGTAAAACCAGGCCATGGTGAATCTGCAATAGTAAGAATAGAGCCATCTATAAAGGTTTCTATCTCATAATGCTTTTGAGAAGGGATAAAAATATCATCGCCACGACGTTCTAATTGGATCCCTAATTTTTTAAATACCTCAGGAATAACGCCTAACTCATCATAGCATACATTTTTGATGGTGATTTCAGATTCTGTCATGGCAGCCAAACCAATAAAAGAACCAATCTCGATCATATCCGGCAACATGCGATGTTCTGTTCCACCTAATTTTTTCACACCTTCAATCGTAAGCAGATTAGAACCAATGCCCGAAATTTTAGCTCCCATTCTGTTCAGCATTTTGCAAAGTTGTTGCAAATAAGGTTCGCAGGCAGCGTTGTAAATAGTGGTTGTACCTTTTGCTAAAACAGCGGCCATTACAATATTGGCAGTTCCGGTTACCGAGGCTTCATCTAATAGGATATAAGCTCCTTTTAAGTCTGTTGCATCTACATTGAAAAAAGCTTTTTTGCTATCGTACACAAATTTAGCGCCCAATTTCTCGAAACCTAAAAAGTGTGTATCTAAACGGCGACGGCCAATTTTATCGCCACCTGGTTTAGGTATAGCTGCTTTTCCGAAACGGGCTAATAAAGGACCTACAATCATAATCGATCCTCTCAGGCTTCCGCCTTTGGCTTTAAACACATCAGACTGGAAAAAGTCAAGATCAATATTTTTAGCTTGAAAAGTATAAGTGTCTTTATTTAAACGCTCAACAGTAACTCCTAAATCTCCTAACAATTCAATAAGCTTATTTACATCCTTAATATCAGGAATGTTGCTGATGGTTATTTTCTGGTCGGTCAGTAAAACCGCAGATAATATCTGAAGCGCTTCATTTTTAGCGCCCTGAGGTGTGATTTCACCTTTTAATTTTTTGCCCCCTGTAATTTCAAATGCGTTCATCTGTTCTCTTATCTTAAATTTTAACGGTATAAGGTTTGGATAAATCCTTAATGGCGTTGCTTATTGTTGTTGTTTCGTTGACGACCGTTATTATTGTTGTTGTTATTGTTACGGCCTTTGTTGTTTCTGTTGCGGTTGTTGTTATTATTGTTGCGGTTGTTCTGTGGTCTGAACTCTACTTTGTTAAGGTTAACGTTTTCTTCTAGGATTAACTGTCCGTTAGAAAGTTCTGCCAGGTTTTTCAGGATAACCTCATCAGCAACATTATCTTTATTCCACTGTACATAGGCCATTTTCATAAAGTTGGCAATGTTTTGAACCATAACGGCTTTTCTTTCGGGATTTTCTTCCTGTATGGCAGTTTCAATCAGTTTCTCTACAGTTTTACCATAGTGCTTGTATTTAATCCTTTGGTGAGGATATCCGATATGCTCAGGTCTGAATTCCTTGGTTTCTGGTGTAGGTTTTGGGTAAGGGCTATCTACATCTATCTGGTAATTGGATATGATGTACAGGTGATCCCATAATTTATGCTTAAAATCAGCTACATCACGCAAGTGTGGGTTTAAGAAACCCATCAAGTCTATTACAGCCTGCGCATATTTATTGCGTTCTTCTTTGGTGGGTAAAGTAATGATGTACTTTACCATATTTTGTACGTTCCGTCCGTATTCTGCCAATATCAGTTCGCTACGGGTGGTATTATAGTCAAAATTCATTTTCTGTTTAAATTAATTGTACAGCTTTTATCCAATATTATAATGTTGATGATTTGAAAAACAGCGTTCACGCTTTTATCGCAACTGTAGCCCTGCTGTACGCTACAATCTTTTTGTTAAATGTCGATATTCCATCGCTGTCACGCTGAGTTTATCGAAGCGTCTGCAAACAACTCAAAATCCTTCGACAGGCTCAGGATGACATTACAAAAAGTATTTTCGCTACCATCAGGTTTATTGAACAAAAGCCTATTCAACGCCCACAAAAACATCGCTAATCCGCATGTGTTGTTAATTGAAATCATCCAATTAGCTAAGAACCATTATGAAATAACTGAAACAGAAGTTGTTGACTAAGGAAAACCCCTAAACTTGCAAAGATGTTTTTCAGTTATGAAATTCACCGGAATGGTTTGTAGTTGCAAATATAGGCAAATAAAATTTATAATGTTCTGTTTTTTAATTGGAGCTTTTATTTTACAATTCTAAGCTTGGCAAATTTTAAGAGCAACTGCTTGTTACCCAATCCCTGAAAAAATACGGTTGCCTTAATATCCGGTAAAGTACCCTCTAGGTTTACAATCTTACCAAAACCAAATTTTTCGTGCTCTACTTCCATACCATTCTGAAATTCATTTGCGGCATTTGGTGTAAATCCAGCTGTAGGTACATGCGCTTTGGGCAAAATGGTTGTGGTTTTTGGCCTCAAAGTAGGAGATGAGGTACTGGTAGTAGCAGATTTGGGTGCAAGATCACGTTGCTGGCTCCAACTTTTGCGTTCGGTATCAAAACTTCCATTACTGAAACTTGGTTTTGCAGCTTTTATGGCTTCCAGCTCTAAGTAAGAAGGATTAATCTCATTGATAAAACGGCTTGGCTCACATGAGGTAAGCGTACCCCAACGATAGCGGGAAGTGGCATAAGTAATGACCAGTTTCTTTTCTGCTCTCGTAATAGCTACATAAAATAAGCGCCTTTCTTCTTCCAGATCAGTTCTTGAAGTTAACGACATTTGTGAAGGAAAGAGATTTTCTTCTAAGCCTACGATGTAAACATTTTTAAACTCCAAACCTTTGGCCGAGTGTACGGTCATTAAAGAAACGGTGTCTTTATCTTTTTCTTTGTCGTTATCATCGTTTGTTAAGAGGGCTACATCCTGCATAAATATAGCTAAGCTGCGGTCTTCAATATCTTCACGTTCGGCAAACTCTTTGATACCATTTAATAACTCTTGTATATTTTCAAAACGTGATCGTCCTTCAACACTATCGTCGCTATGCAGTTCTTTTAAGATACCCGAATGTTGGGCAATATAAAGTGCACTTTCATAGGCATCCAGTTTTTTAGACTCGGCAGCAAAGCTCTTGATCATGGTTACAAAATCGTTTAGCTGTGCTGGTATTCTGCCATCTAGGTACTGATGTGGGTTGCAGATGACTTCCCACATGGTAATTCCATGCTGATCTGCAGCTACAGAGATTTTTTCGAGCGTCGTATCGCCCAAACCTCTACGAGGATAATTAATTACTCTTTTTAAAGCCTCTTCATCAGCCGGATTAAAGGTTAAACGAAAATAAGCAATGAGGTCTTTGATCTCTTTACGTTGGTAGAAAGACAAACCTCCATAAATCTTATAAGGAATATTCAGTTTCCTTAGCGATTCTTCCATCGCCCTGCTCTGGGCATTGGTACGGTAAAGAATAGCAAAATCAGCATAATTTAGCCCTTTTAAGGCTCTTTCCTGTGCAATAGATTCGGCAACGATCTTGCCTTCTTCATTATCGGTAAAAGCCCTTAATATTTTAATCCTGTCGCCTTTTTCATTGTCAGAAAATACGTTCTTTTCTAACTGATTTTTATTGTTGGCAATAATGCTGTTGGCTACTTCTACTATGTTTTGGGTAGAACGGTAGTTCTGCTCCAGTTTAAAAACTTTAAGATCAGGATAATGCTTTTCAAAATTTAAGATATTCTGAATATTAGCACCCCTGAACGCATAAATACTTTGTGCATCATCGCCCACTACGCATATGTTATGATGTGCAGCGGCCAGTTTGCGTACAATGGTGTACTGCGAAAAGTTGGTATCCTGGTACTCGTCTACCATCAGGTATTTGAATTTATGCTGGTATTTGTTCAGCACATCAGGATGGTCTTTTAAGAGCACATTGGTTTTGAACAACAGATCATCAAAATCCATCGCTCCGGCTTTAAAGCAACGTTTGGCATAGGTTTCGTAAATGATGCCCATTAATGGCCTTTTATTGCTGATGTCTTCTGCCTGTATGGTTTCGTTTGCTAAATATTCGGTATGTGAGATCAGGTTGTTTTTTGCCGAAGAGATTCTATTCAGTACAATGTTTACAGCATAAAGTTTATCATCAAGCTGCATTTCTTTTAAAATGGTTCGCAACAAACTTTTGCTATCATCCGTATCGTAAATGGTAAAATTGCTCGGATAACCTATTTTTTCGGCCTCAACTCTTAAGATTTTCGCAAAAACAGAGTGGAACGTTCCCATCCAGATATTTCTGGCTTCATTGCCCACCACTTTTTCAATACGCTCACGCATTTCGCGGCTGGCTTTATTGGTAAAGGTTAATACCAGAATGTTAAATGCATCCACACCTTTCTGGATAAGGTGGGCAACACGGTAAGTAATTACTCTGGTTTTTCCTGAACCTGCACCGGCAACAATCATTACCGGTCCTTCGGTGGTTTCTACTGCGGCTCTCTGCTGTGGGTTTAATCCTGATAAATAGTCCAAATCCTGCTCCTAATTTTAAACTTCAAAAATAAGAAATAATGTGCGTATGTACAGCCATGTTGGTAAGTATTGTACACACCAAAAGTTGTTTTCTGTCATTAAAATGAACTTGCCTGTAAAAGCTTACATCCAGTTCTGATTGCTGCTTTCTACTTGGAAAAGCCACCAGTTGACTAGTTTTTTAATCTGGGTATAATTGCCAAATTTAAAATGGATGGTACCAGCAGCAGTATGCAGATTTACGTGACCAATGTCTAAGCCCTTATGCCAAGGATATTGAAAAGCCGCTATAGTTTGTATTTTGTGAGGAGTAATAATTTCGTGAGTAATGTCCCAAATTCCACTTTGTTTGATGATAAACTCATCAGTTACGGTAATCTGATGATTTTTATAACTGATGTACAGCATGGTTATTCCTATTAATGCATAAAGTATTGCGGCTAAAAGGAATGGTTTTACTACATCTGTATTTAGATAAAGGATGGTATAAACTACCAGTGGAATAATAATCTTGAAAAAGATAGGCAGATTTAAAAAGCGGAAATTAGGTTTATAGACCTTACCGTTAGCAGGAAGCTGACTCAAGATGAGCTTAATAATGTCATCTTTTTCAACAGGCGAGCAGCCAGGTAAGATCAGGTTTGCATTTCGCTTTTCTTTATCAGACTGATCGTGACCGCCATGCGCCTGCTTTAATTCAAGATTAAACAATTTCATTTTGCGTTGAAAGTAGTTCTGGTTATAGGTAGTAATTTGTACTTTGTTAGGCGTAATGAGTGTGTTTTTTTTGGCAAATAATCCTGAAGATATCAGTAAAGAATGATTGTGTCTGCTGATTTCAAAATCAAAATATTTTATAAATGTTCGGATAACGTTGGTTGCAAGTAAGATTAAAAGTACAATAGGAATTAAGAAAGATATGGAAAACAGGGTTAAGCTGCTGTTCATAAAATGTTCTATCTGGCCCTTGTCATTATTGAAAGCTTTGAGCACTTCTTTGATATAGTGTACAATGGCATAGATAAAACCGCAAAGCAACAATAAACTTTGCCCGTAATTGCTTGTTAAGCCAGTTTTTAATAAAGTTAATGGGCTTATTTTTATGAAAGCCGATGTATTTATATCTTCATTTTGTACAGGTATATTTTCCTGATGGAGAATGGGGTTTTGTAGAAGTTGCTGTTTTAAGTTATAGGCCAGTTCTTCATCTATAGCGCCAATACTTACTTCCTTACTTTCTGCTCCAGCGGTGTCAATTTTTACACTGTAAACACCTATTATTTTTTGTACTAAGGTTTGATCAATATTTACCTGCTGTATTTTTTCTAGAGGAATGCCTAAATGCGTGCGGTTAAACACACCTTTATCAACAATAAACTCTTGTTTGGAAGCATTGATGTGAAAAGTGAACTTAATGAAATAAAAATAGGCATATATTACCGACAAGATGAATAAAGTTGCTATAATAAGCATTAAATAAAAGACATTGGCTTTAATCTTAATGAAAAGCAATACCAAAGGAAAAATGATTACTTTAACGGCCAATCGCAATAGGTGAATTGCTGTGATTAGAATACCTGCTACCGATTGTCTTTGTGGTTGAATAAAATCTTTTGAGATCATTGTTCTGCTTGCGTATAATCCAACCGTTTAATCAGTGCTTCTTTAATGTTCTTTGCCAGTTCGATCTCTATACCGGCTAAACTTATTTTGCCTTCAGAACCTGCTGCGGTATAAATCTCAATTGTACCTAAGCCAAACATCCGCGAAAAAATACCCTCGTTCAGTTCTACATGTTGTATTCTGCTTAGAGGAACAATGGTGGTGGTTTCGGCAATCACCCCGTCTTTATAGATTACATCTTTATCACGTAAGGCAAAACCACGCTTGTTAAGTGAAATACGGAAAATAATGAACAATATAAGCGCTAAAAAGATATAGCCAGATAATATGAGGTATAAATAAGCTTTTATATCCTGATCGCTCATCACTAAAACGGATATGCCCAAACCAATAAGGATTAGAAAGATAAAAATATTGATTACAATTACTTTCCAGTACTTTGAACTGGGTTTGTTTAATGGCGTTTCCTGATATTGAGGTAAACTATCTAAATCAATGGGTTGATTGGTAAAATCCTGCATTTTATGAAAAGGAGCATATGCTCGTTTAAAAACTGCAACTAAAATAATCTTTTTGCATGACAAAATTTCATGAAAAACAAAAGGGAATGACATTTGTATTTAAGTAAAAGAGGAGTTAAAATAATGAGCAACAAAGAATTTAATAAAGATATCGAGTTTCATGATATTCCGGATGGGAGCAATAATGATCCCTATGTAAACTTTAAAGAAAAACTGGAAGCTGTACAGCAATTTCCAGGTATTTATGCTTTTAAATTTATCATTACAGGACAGGAAGATCAGTTAGAACAATTAAAAGCTATTTTACCTAATGAGGAATTTACTAAGGTTCCTTCAAAAACAGGTAAATATGTTTCGGTTACCGTAAAAAAACAAGTGCAGAACGCAGAAGAAGTAATCGGGATTTACAAAAAAGCTGGCGAGATTAAAGGTATGATGATGCTGTAAGGTTTCATATAGCTACAAAAAAGGCACCCAAATTTTGGGTGCCTTTTATTTTAAGCTTTTTCTGCAAATTACTTTAAATCATCTCGGAACAGCAGATTTATTCATCAACTCTTTTACCTTTCATGGCCTGACCTATAGCTGCATCCATTACACGTTCTGCAAACGGACGGGTAAACTCGTTCAGTTCATCTGTTTTCTTCAGAATTAAATCTTTATCGCCACTGGTTAAAGCCTGTTTAACGTTTTCGATATAATTTTTGGTTGCCGTGATTTCTGTTTCTGTGAGTAAGCTTCCGTTTTTATCAATAAAGCGTTCTGCTGTATAAACCAATTGCTCAGCTTCGCTGCGGGCTTCTATCAACATACGTTGACTTACGTCGCTTTGGGCATTTGCAATACTGTCTAACAACATTTTTTCTACTGTATCATCACTTAAACCGTAACTTGGTTTTACTTCAATTTCCTGTTTTACACCTGAGCGCAGTTCAATAGCCTGAACGGTTAAAATACCATCAGCATTGAGTAAAAAGTTGATGTCTACTTTTGGCAAGCCTGCCGGCATAGCCGGAATTCCTTTCAGGTCAAATTCAGCCAATTTGCGGTTTTCTTGTACCAGGTCTCGTTCGCCTTGATAAACAGAAATCTTCATGTTTACCTGCCCATCAACAGAAGTGGTATATTGGCGACCAGCTTTAGTAGGTACCTTGCTGTTACGAGGAATGATCACGTCCATTAAACCGCCCATGGTTTCAATGCCTAATGATAGGGGAGTAACATCCAATAATAAAATATCAGAACGGTTACCAGCTAGGATATCTGCCTGTATGGCTGCACCCAAAGCAACCACTTCATCAGGATTGATATTGTCTTGTGCTGTTTTACCGAAAAACTCACTTACTGCTTTTTTAACATAAGGTGTGCGGGTAGAACCACCTACTAAAACTACCTCATCTATGTCTTTTATCGTTAAATCTGCATCAGCTAAAGCTTGCTTACAGCTTTGTATGGTTTCATTAACCTTAGGCTCAATAAGCGTGTGAAAAGTATTTTTATCAATACTGCACCAGATTTCGCCTACTTTTTCATTGTATAGGTTTTGTGTGGTCAACGCTTTTTTTGCAGCCTCAGCTTGTAAACGCAAGGTTTGCATTAGGGCATTATCTTCTGCAAGTGTAGCTGAATCTAATTTATTTTGTTCTATCCAGTAGTTTAAAATGGCACGGTCAAAATCATCGCCACCTAAAAAGGTATTGCCATTGGTGCTCAACACTTCAAAAATGCCGTTTTGTATCTGTAGTATAGAAACATCAAAAGTACCTCCACCTAAATCGTACACAGCAATGGTTTTTTGTTCCTGCGGATCTAAACCGATACCATAAGCTAAACTTGCGGCAGTAGGTTCATTAACAATACGTAACACATCCAACCCGGCTAATTTACCTGCATCGCGTGTAGCCTGGCGCTGACTATCGTTGAAATAAGCCGGAACGGTGATAACAGCTCTGTTAACCGGAGTTTTTAAAGCGTGTTCAGCACGGGCTTTCAATTCTTTTAAAATCTCTGCCGATAGTTCGATAGGGGTATAAAACTTATTGCCTGCCTTGATTTTTACCAAAGCATCGGTATCATCATCTATAATTTTATAGCTAAAAATATCTTTATGTTCAGATACATCATTGTATGAGCGGCCTAATAACCTTTTTACCGAGAAGATGGTATTGGAAGGATCGGTAGTAAGGTAAGCTTTGGCCTCATTACCAATTTCTGTTTCGCCCAGTTCATTGAAATGGATTACCGAGGGTACCAAAACGCCCTTTCCGGCATCGTTAATTACCTGGGGTTCTTTTTCGGGATTGATAAACGCAACTAAACTATTGGTTGTTCCCAAGTCTATACCAACGATAATTTCTTCTTTCTGTAATGAGCCTGTGGCCAGGTTAATGGATATTTTTGCCATGCGGCAAAGTTACATACTTTGGGGCTTAAAATTGTTGTAATGTTGTAAAGTTAAAATCCTTGCTTTGCGAAGTGAAAACGATTTAAATTTCTCATTTGAAAAATAGCATTTCAAAACAGGTAAGAAAAGGAGTTGTATGATTATTATAATTACAGAGCTTTAAAATAAAGGAATGCCTAGAGATAGGTTATTTCTAAGCATTCCATGATAAGTTTTAGTGCCTTACAATAATTTGCTGTTTTATGATTTCTTTTTGTCCCTCTACATGTACATGAAGAAAATAGTTATCAGACTTTAAGTTTTTGGTGTCCAGTTGTAATTTGTAATTGTTGCTTCTTCCTCTTAACAAAAGTTTACCCTTTATGTCATATAAATAAGCTTCATATTCTTTCATAGCTAATTTCTCTTTTCCTGAAAGTTTTCTTAGCTTGTCATTGTCAGGCTCAATTGAAATGTAACTATTTGCCGGATTAGGATAAACTATCATCGTGCGCCACCAGCCTCCGCAGTAACGCTCGAATGTTGCAGAACTGGATACTGTTAGGCCACAATTCAAATCTATTTCTACTGTTACTTCACTGTTATTACAAGGAGGACTTGAATTAAAATATATTTCTGTACCACTTTCTACCAAATCACCATTTAAATACCATCTTATGGCACTATAGCTGTGGTTATAAGGATAGACAGATGCACTTAAAGGCTCGCTGCCAATAGCAGGATTTACTGCGAAATGAATTTCCGGTTGATATGGAGCAAAATATTCTCCTAAATTGATAGAGCAATCTCCTCCGGTTACCTGTATAGATCCTGCTGCTCCTGTAAAATCAATAGAATTAGAGGTGGTTGTTAATGACGTTGATGTACCATTAATAAGTAAATTACCATCAACAGTCCAGGTTAAAGTACCTGTTGCTCCTTCCACTGTAGCAGTTCCTCCGCAAGATCCATTATCATTGGTAGGTGTAACAGTAATAACTAAGGGATTTAGGCTCTTGGTAATTATATAACTACCACAGCTGGTGATAACATTTGCCGTAAGTGTACCATAACCGTTAGAGGTACGTTGTACTGTTACGGGATTGGCAGTATTGGAACCACTAATACTATAAGTGCCATTAACGCTCCAAGTTACGGTTGCTCCGGTAGGTAAGCCAGGTAGATTATAAGTGGCTGTGTTGCAAAATATAGAAGTCCCGTTTATTTTAGGCAATGCAGCTTTTACTGCTGCAAAAGCATTGACCTTACCATAACCTAACTGATTGCTTCTACCACCTACATAACTGTATCCACCTACCTTATCTGCACTTCCTGTTAAATAGTTAAATATCTCTTGTTGTAATAAACTGGGGTTTACAGATAACATTAAAGCTGCAACACCAGCAATCTGAGGGCATGAAGCAGATGTGCCTCCAAATCTTCCTGTAAAATCTAAATAATTAATGCCACTGCTAGGTAAATTTTCACCAAATGAAGGAGGATTGGTACTCGTATCTGCCCAAGGATTATAACCTGAACTACCGGGAATATCAATACTCCATACTTCAAAGGTTTCGCCTGTTATCTGACTTGGGTAGGCTCTATGCGATGGAGCACAAATATCTATTTCCGAACTTAAAGGACTGTAATTTGCTTTAGAATTATATCTGTCTGTTGCACCTACTGTAATTACACCGTTAATATTAACATTTGCAGGAAAAGTAACATATCCATTATTTCCTGCAGCAGAATTTGCAGTATTTCCTGCAGCAAACACAACTACACAGCCTTTTCCACCACGTCCATTTGTTATTGCATCTTGGATAGCGGAAATAATTACAGGATATAAATTTGGATTATTTGAGTTATAGCCCCAGCTATTTGATAAGATATCCGCACCATTATCTTTAGCAAATGTAATCGCATCAGCTATTCCTTGAACAGTTATACCAGAACCATCGGAATTAAAAATTCGGATAGGCATGATGTTTACTTCAGAGGCTATCCCTGCTATCCCTATATTATTATTTTTAGTTGCAGCTATTAATCCTGCGCAGGCATTTCCATGATTATCGTTTCCGGTAGGAGAGGGATCATTAGTACTTCCGTCTCCAAAATTACTTCCTGTTAGTCTAACCTGTCTTGAATTTGGTAAATCTATATGATTAGATGTAACGCCCTGATCTAATACGGCAACAGTAACAGAGTTACACCCCGAGGTAATATCCCAGGCTTGAGGGGCATCTATATCGGCATTAATGGTGCCTGTATGCCCGTTAAAACTTTGTCCAGTATTATGTAAATTCCATTGATATGGAAAATAAGGGTCATTAGGAATAGATTGATAAAAATCAACTTTTGATATAAAATTTGGATGAGCAAATTCAACAAGACCACTTTCCTGAAATAAATTAGCTATTTGTATAGCATTACTTAATCTTGGAACCTGATAAAGACGATAATTTTTAGTCTGTTTTATTGAAGTTAACTTATATTGTCTGGTAATAGAATCCGTTTTTTGATTTGATACTGATGATTTAAACTTTATTAAAATTTCATCGGTAACAATCATTTCCAGATCTGATTTCTTCAAAAGATATACGAAATTCACAGAACTAACATCATTATTTTTCTGAGCTTCAGTTATAAAATTATCTGTTTCATCAGCTGATAGTACATTTAGAACAACTGTTCGGTTGTCCTGCCATTTAATTTCTGTATCTCTATTCCCATCTTTCAATAGGGTTTTAGAAGCAGTTTGTGCTACTTTACTATCTTTATACCGGATAGCTATTTTAGTATTTAATCTTTGAAGATAAACCTTTTCATTAAAGGCATAATAATAGTCCTCATTATTGGAAGAAGTAAAGCTATAGATTATAGCAATAAAGATTAATGATGACAGAGCAAAAAATATAGATCTCATATATTGATTATTTGGTTTCAGATAATTTTAAACTGTAATTATAGCTTTCGGGATGCTTTCAATTAGATATTTGAGAATATGGCAATATCTGAAGCTTGATTTGTTTTTAAGGAACAGCTCAGATGTCTTGATTTTTTCTTTTAAACAAATTATAGTTTAAAAAGATACCTCTAATAATAAATGGCTTGAGATGTTTGATGAGCGTTTTCATTGTTAGTTTAGATTTTTGTTATTCTAAAGATATACATAAATCATAAAAAGAACAATTATTGATTTTTGTTTTTTAAACTATGAAATGACTAAATTATTAAAGCTTTAAAATCTCTTCTTCAAAAAATGGAAGAATGTCATTAATGTCATTGGTCTCTTTTACGATTTCTCCTTTTTTATTGATTAAAATATGCGTTGGGTACATCTGAACATTAAGCTTGTTTCTCATGAAGTTTTCCTGATCAGGTATTACAGCATATTTGAATTCTTTTTTCTTAAGAAATGCCTTTAATTCCGATTTGTTATCTATGGCTAAACTGATAAACAGGATGTCTTTCCTATCCGGGTATTTATCTACTAAGGCGTTAAGTTCGGGAAATTCATTAACACAGGCTACACAATTGATGAACCAACATTTTAGAAGTACAACTTTATCCTTGGTATTGGAGCTATTATAAGTTCTGTTTTGTAGATCTGTGAAATTGAAATCAGGAAATTCCTTGCCTTCCATTTGAAAATGGAAACTTTCTATCTCGGCTTTTTGTTTAATGGTGTTTCTTACGTCATTTCCAATATTATTATTCTTACTGAGCTGATAAACAGGGATATTGTTAACGATTTTGATTTTAAAGGGAATGTAATTGCCCGTTTTAAGTTTTGTTAGAAATAAAGCTTTATCAATTTCGATAGAATCAGCATCAAGTCCGATAAAGTTTTGCGTTAAATTAATGTTCTTGTAGTCATAGGTGTACCATGTAATGAAATCTTTTAAGATAGAAGCCTGATCAACAGCAATATCATACGTTTGTTCATTCTGCTGTTTAGCGGGTGCTATGTTTTTTGATTCTTTTTTAGTGGTACGTTCAGATGGTTGGCACCCAGATAAGAACATTAAACAGGACAATAGCGTTAAAACAGACCTAAATCTCATGGTGTATGATAGGGTTTTAACCAAATATACTTATTATGATTTTTAAAGGCTTAATAATTAGTAATCTTTTCTGTTCTTTTCTTCAATCCACAAAGACATGTAGCGAGTGCTTTGCAGGCTTTGGTGCTTTAGGATTTCGCCCATAAAATTTTGTTGGCGATGTTGCGGAAGGCTATGATAAATCTCTTTGATATTGGTTAGAAACAAATCCTCAAAAGCTGTTTTTCTATATAAACTATTTAGAATGAGAGTGCCATTTTGTTGAGCTTTCAACCATTCTTCTTTATGGTTATACAGCAAGACCGCTTTTAGGCAAAATTCTTTCCAATCATTTTCAATAAAACCACCCCAAGGTAAATCTTTGTGCATAGATTCTGCACCAACAGAGGTAGTTACATTGGGTGTACCTGTCTGCATAGCATCGATGAATTTGCCTTTTATACCTGCGCCAAAAGTAATGGGAGCTAACAAGATGCGATGCTTTGCGAGGGTGTTTTGGGCATTATCGGTTCTGCCATGTACAAAAAAACGTTCGGTTTTATTATTTAATTGCAATGCTTTTTGAGGTGGGTAAGAACCATAAATGTTCATACTGGCTTTAGGTAATAATTTTCGTAGTTCGGGCCAAATTTCCGTTTTTAAAGTTTTAACGGTTTGCCAATTGGGCTCGTGCATAAAGTTGCCAATGAAAGCAAAACCTTCTCTCTCCTCAAAACTGTTCCAGTTTTTCGTCTGATCTTCTGTAATTTCTTCTTCCAAAAAAGGCAGGTAATACAGAATTGAAGCGTTGATCTTGAACTGTTCTGTAAGAATTCTGATTTCTTCTTCAGATATGATCAGTGACAGGTCGCAACGTAAAATTGATGCAATTTCCCGTTTGGCTTCGTCAGAAAATAATGCTTCATCAGTAAAAGGTACTCCGGCTTTTTGTTGTACTTCTCTAGCCTTTCGTAAAAAATGTAGGTCTTCGGTATCTAATATCCTCATTGTTTCGGGACATTCTTGCTGTACCCGCCAACCATATTGTTCCTCGATCATGAACCTGTCAAAAACTACGATTTCGGGCTGAAGTGCTTTGATCCACACATTAAAAGAAGAGTGGTTTAATAAGATTTGATGAGTTTCGGCGCCAATACTATGCAAATCGAACGAAAAATCTGATGGTTGTGCTGCCGAAGCAAAATGTACCTCAAAATTTCTTTCCTTAAAAAACCGGACCAATTGTATTATTCTTGTACCTGCTGCCGATGAGGTGGGTTCGGGCCATACCAATCCGATGAATAATACTTTTTGGGCTACCATAATTCTGTTATACAAAGGTATAAACCTAAATGATTATTTATTTTGTAATTTTGCGCTTTTTAAAGCCATTATCTGTAAAATGTTAGGACTTAAATTACTGACCGATCCGCGTTGGGCAAATATTGCCGAAGAAAATTTAGAAGAAATTTTGACCGATCATGCCTGGTGCGAACAAAAGGCCGCCAGTAATGCCATTACCTTAATTACGCAAAATTCTGAACACCAAGATCTGGTTGATGAGCTTACTGAAATTGCTTTAGAAGAATTGCAACATTTTAAAATGGTCGTAAATATCATTAAGGAGCGAGGTTATACTTTGGGCAGGGAACGTAAAGACGATTATGTGGGCTGCTTGGTAAAATTTAGTAAAAAAGATGGAAGTCGTAACCAAGCTTTTATTGATAGGTTATTGTTTGCTGCAATGATCGAAGCCCGCAGTTGCGAACGTTTTAGGGTGCTGTCGCAAAATATTAAAGATAAAGAACTGGCTAAGTTTTATTACGATTTAATGGTTTCTGAAGCTGGTCATTATACTACATTTTTAAATTTTGCCCGTAAATATAGTACAGATGTTGATGTAGAAAAGCGTTGGGCCGAATGGTTAAAATTTGAAGGTGAGCTGATTCAAAGTTTTGGTACTAAAGAAGCCATACACGGATAGTGCACTGATTTTATTAACGTGAATTATGTATGTTTTACTGGTTTTTATTTACTGAAAGCCCTTTTTGTAGCCCATCTCACAATCTTGCCTGCCCTTATGCCGGGCAACGGCAGGTACTTTTTTCCATAAAAAGTACCCAAAAATTCTCGGCTGCGCTCTTTGCTTTAAAGTAAGTGATAGGGCAATTGCATCGCTACAGCAAATAGCAGAGGCCGAATTTGACGAATATTAACGGTTTGTACTATGGCCTGACATAATGCCAAAGGCCTATAATTCGCATTATAGTTTGTTAAAATGTAGTTGTGGTATTAAGTGGTTAATACCTTTTCAAAAGCTTTTCTCGGTGCTCCCCTAAATGACACTTCTCCGCAATATACATAGCCCATTTTATTTAAAATATTTAACATCCCATTGTTGTCAAAATTAGTGTCAACTTTTAAGCTGTTTATCTTATTGCTTAACGCAAAATCTTCAATATGAGCCAACATTTTCTGTGCTAAGCCTTTCCCTAAATAGTCTTCGGCAATAGCCACCCTATGGTACACCACAAAATCTCCTTCTGTAAGCCATTTTCCATCTATATCTGCATATGCAGGTTCATCATTGATCATAATTGCACAATAACCTGCAATATGATCCCCATCGGCTAAAACATAGCCTGCACCTTTTGCAATATCTGATTGAATAACCGTGGGATTGGGATAGCCATCCTGCCATTGATTGCTACCATCTTCTTTACGTCTTTGGATTGCTTTTTTTAGGATCTCCCAGATTTGAGCTAAATCGTCTGCTGTAGCTTGTCTAAATAAATATGCCATAATGTGCTGAACAATGTTTTTAATTAAGTGTGTGCCAATAAAAATACTTCGCCACTGGCTGGAGTAAAGTTATCGGTGCGGTTGCTAAAATAGCTTCGCTCCAAGTCTTTGGTCGAAACAGTTTTTATGTGTTTAAAACCTGCTTCTTTAGCCATTGCTAATATTTCATCAGCATTAAAAAAACTAATGAATGGTGTTCCGGCTTCTTTGGCGCCTTTTTCTGCAATCAGCTGTAAAGGCTTATCTTCCTCATCGAGAAGTTTTATAGGTAAATAAAAAGTCATGGCTAGGGTAGAGCCAGGAGCAAGTGCTGTTAATTGGCTTAAAGTAGAGATAATGGCATCTTTAGTGAGATATAAACTTACACCTGTGCATACCACAACTGCAGGCTTATTCACATCAAATCCCGCATTTAGTAATTGCTCCCACCATGATGAAATTTCAAAATCTACACTTACAAAATGTAACCACTCGGGCAGACCATAGCCTGTTTCAATCAAGCGTTTTTGTTTCCATATTTGCGTATCAGGCTGGTCTATTTCAAACACCTGTAATTTAGCAGCAATATCAGGTCTACGCTGTGCAAACGTATCCAGACCTGCACCTAAGATTACGTATTGTGTAATGCTTTTTTTGCTTTGTTCGATGATCAGGTCCTCAATAAAGCGGGCTCGTGCCAAGATAGATGCTCTTAGGCGTTTGGTAAACTCAGGGTGCATATCCGGGCGTTGCTGCCAGCCTTCATCGGGTGCAGCTAATTTTAAGCCCACCTCATCCTCAAGTATATAGGGCTTTGAATCTACTTGTAAGTGCAAAGCTCTCCACAAGGCTGTTCTTATGGCTGTGCTATCTGGTTCTGTTGTTTTCTGGTTTGTTTCCATCTTAAGCAGATTACCTATCTAATACATGCTAGGCTTTGAAAATGTTTTTATGCTCAAATATCTAAATTCTGAGAATTTATTTGAGCTTGATTACATAAATTTTACCAGAATAGTTCATCGCTAAGCGCTTTATTTATTGCGGCTCCGGTAAAATTTCCTGAGGCTACTGCATTTGCCACAGAGCGCATAGGCGAAGAGTTATCGCCGCAGGCATACACGCCCTTGGTATTTGTTTGCTGAAATGTATCAACTTTGATAAAACCCTGTTCTGTTAATTCACAGCCTAAAGTTTCAGGAATATCTGAATGCTGGATAAAAGGAACTGCAGCATAAATCGCATCGAATTTAATGGCAGAATTGTCTTTAAATACAACTTCTTGTACTTTACCGTTTTGATGCACGATTTCCTGCACCTCTTTTTCTATAATTTCAATTTGATGAGCTTTAATTTTTTCGACTTGTTCTTCGGTAAAATCAGCTTTGCCAGAAGTTAATAAAGTTAAGTTGGCACTGAGGTTGTAAATAAGTGAAACGTAATGAGCGGCTTTTGCGCCATTGGCCATAATAGCTGTTTTTTGTTGACGAAACTCGTAACCATGGCAGTAAGGGCAATGAATTACAGAAATTCCCCAGCAGGCTTCAAAACCTTTAATAGCAGGTATGATGTCTTTTATACCTGTTGCAAAGACCAGTTTTTTTGCTGTAAAAGTTTTGCCAGAAAGGGTTGATATTTCAAAAAGATTTCCGTTTTTCTGTCCTTTAATCGCTACATCTTCACAAAACTCTACGGTGTCATATTTTTCGACCTGTTGTTTGGCCACAACCGCAATTTCTTTGGGTTTTTTACCATCTTGTGTAATGAAATTATGAGAATGAGGAGTTTGCCTGTTGCAAGGTAATCCGCTGTCAATTACCAGTACTTTTCTCGTTGAGCGTCCTAAGGTCATGGCTGCTGAAAGACCTGCATAGCTTCCGCCGATAATGATTACATCAAAATATTTATTTTCTGTCATGATCACTGAAAGTTATAGTCAAAAATGTTTGGCAAAATTAGAAATTATTTTTATTATTGCAACAAAGTCGCATTAATAAAATGAAAAGAAGAACAACATCATCAAAGCAAGCTGTTTTTAATATTTTAAAATCTTCTGAAGTTGCTTTAAGTCAAGATGATATTGAGAAGAAAGTAGCAGGAGAGATGAATCGGGCAACGATGTACCGTATCTTGAACAGCTTTTGTGAAGATGGTCATGTACACCGTATTTTTTCTGATGATGGCAGAACCTATTTTGCTGTTTGCTTAAATTGTAAGGAAAATGACCATCATCATAACCACGTTCATTTTCGTTGTCTTAAATGTTTGAGAATGGAATGTTTAAAAGAAGAAATAGAAATTAAAATGCCTCAAGGTTATACGTTCAAAGATGCAAATTGCTTGGTAACGGGTTATTGTAACTGCTGTTCATGATCATTGTTTTCAAAGTTCGTGTTTATGGTAATTATACAACCATAGCACAATATCCTGATAACTGTCTATGCCTTTTCGTTGATTGTTTAATTTAAGCAATTGGTCAAAAGTTTTGCTCATATAGGCCGACATTTGTCCATTGTATTTAACCCAGAAATCTCTTTCTATCTTGAATTTGGCTAACAATTCTTCAGGAAGTTTTTCCCGATAAGCAAGGTATTGGTCGGGATATTTTAACATGATTTCAAACAAGATACTTCTAAGCATATTGTAATAGCCAGAATACTGGAAATAGAGGTCGTTGCTATGTATGCTGGTTAAATAACCTACCAGATTTGCTTCATCTTCTTTTGAAACACTAATCTGGTGTGCTACTTCATGACAGGTAACATAAGGCAGTACAAAATTAGGGATCAGCATGTTCACGTTTGCTTCTCCCGATAAAGGATTGTAATAACCTTCAATCCCCATTTTGCTGGTCAGCCATCCGCTAATGGCAGGTTTTATAGATGCTATTTTGTATTTAAAAAAGCTTTGATGTTTTGCCAATTGATCATAAGCAGCTTTGGTTTCATTAAAGAGCTGTGTTTTAGTGTAAAGGGGCTTATCTTTTTGTTGATCAAGCTGTGCTTGAAGATTATTGATCTTGTTTAAAAAGAAGTCGGCTAATTTTAACAATTGCTTTTTATCGTAAAGTTGATTACCGATTTGAAGCTGGGTATGGATTTGTGGACGGTTGTAATTTAAACCCCATAAAAGCTTAAAGGCGATATACAGGCCTAATCCTAAATTTAAAAGCGAAATGAGCAGTATTTTCCATAAATCTCTATTAAAAGGCCTTTTCCTGAAAAAACTGAATGTTTTCCAGCAGATCAGAACAATAAGTATGGCATACAAAAAATCGCCTATGGCAAAAGGAAAGAGAGAAGAAACGGATCTTTGAAATAAAGCAATAAGAGGGTAGAGGCCATTGCTAAACCATTTTTCTACCCATATTTCGTTTAATCCCCATAAGAAGACAAGAAAAGCTACAAAGAGTAGTATTGCAAACTTCTTTATACCCGCCTTGCCTGCTTTATCCATTTATCGGTTAAATGTTAAACGTTTTCCAGTTTGATTGGTCATAAATTTACCTTTTTGATAAGCCAGAACGCCAGATACAAAAGTGTGGGTAATGCTGGCGCTAAAAGTTTGCCCGTCAAAAGGAGACCAACCGCATTTGTAAAAAGTATTCAGTTTGGTCACTTTCCAGGCATCGTTTAAATCTATCAAAGCTAAATCTGCCCAATAACCTTCTCGTATAAAACCACGTTTTTCAAGCTGGTAACAGATCGCTACATTATGAGCGGTTTTTTCTACTATTTTTTCTAAGCTTAATTTACCTTGTAAGTGCATTTCTAAAAGGGCAGGTAAAGCATGTTGTACTAAAGGCCCTCCAGATGGAGCTTGTAAGTAAGGCTGGTTTTTTTCATCAAGGGTATGTGGCGCATGATCGGTAGCGATTACATCAATATGATCATCTAGTAAACCTTGTAATATGCCGGCTTGATCAACGTCAGTTTTTACAGCCGGGTTCCATTTAATAAAATTACCTTTTGTGGCATAATCGGTATCATTAAACCAAAGATGATGTACACAAGCTTCGGCGGTAATTCTTTTTTCAGCTAAAGGTGTTTTATTGTCGAACAAGCGAACCTCCTTAGCGGTTGAAATATGCAGGATATGTAATCTGGTATTGTATTTCTTGGCCAGTTCAACAGCTAGGGATGATGATTTGTAACAAGCCTCAGTGCTACGTATTAAAGGGTGCATGTCAATCGTGATTTGATCATCATATTTCTCTTTGAAAGCAGCCATATTGTGACGTATGGTAGCTTCATCTTCACAATGTGTGGCAACCAATATAGGTGCTTTGCTAAAGATGTTTTCAAGTGTTTTTTCATTATCAACCAGCATATTGCCGGTAGATGAGCCCATAAAAACCTTGATGCCGCAAACGTTTTTAGGGTCTGTTTTCAAGACTTCTTCAATATTGTCGTTACTGGCACCCATATAAAAAGAATAATTTGCCAGCGAAGTTTGTTGAGCAATATCATATTTATCGGCTAGTAATTCCTGCGTTAAAGTATTGGGAACGGTATTGGGCATTTCCATAAAAGAAGTAATGCCGCCAGCTACAGCAGCCATGCTTTCGGTAAAAATATCGGCTTTATGGGTTAAACCTGGTTCGCGAAAATGAACCTGATCATCAATCATACCCGGTATAAGGTATAAACCTTCTGCATTAATTTCCAGATCTGCTGCGGTATCAATATGAGGAGCAATCTTATCAATCATTCCATTTTTTATGAATACATCTGCTACAAAGGTTTTTCCTTCATTTACAATGGTGGCGGCTTTTATCAGGGTTGTGCTCATGTTTCAAAGGTAAATATAAAGTCCGATGTCCGATGTCTGATGTTTGAAGTTATGCCGTATATTTTTCAACATTTTGGTGCTTTAATTTGCGATATTAAAACGCCTTATCATCGGACTTCGGTCTTCCTACATCAAACTTTTCGCACTTCCGACTAATAAATTGTAAATTTGCCGCTATGCCAAAAAAGTTCGAAGAGTTTAACCTTAACAGACAGATTTTGAATGCCGTTGCCGAGGCCGGTTTCACCGAAGCCACACCTATACAGGAAAAGGCTATAGGACCTGTTTTATCAGGTCAGGATTTGTTTGGAATTGCGCAGACAGGTACCGGAAAAACAGCAGCTTATGTGCTGCCTATGCTCATGAAACTTAAATATGCGCAGGGAGAGCATGTACGCGGATTGATTTTGGTACCTACACGAGAACTGGCATTGCAGATAGAAGAGCAGGTTAAATTGTTTTCTACCTATACCGACTTAAGAACCGTCGTTATTTTCGGTGGTATCGGACCAAAAACACAGAAAGAGCAAATAGCTAAAGGCTTAGATATTTTAGTAGCTACACCAGGCCGCTTTTTAGATCTTTACCTTGCCGGAGATATCAATACCCGTAGTTTACAATTTTTGATACTTGATGAAGCCGATAAAATGATGGATATGGGCTTTATTGGCTCTATTCACCGTATTTTAGAAGTGGTGCCACGTAAACGACAAAACCTGTTGTTTTCTGCCACAATGAGTGAGCTGGTAGAAAAAATAGCGGGCGATTTCTTGAAAAACCCGTTAAAAATTGAAGTGGCTGCTCAGGCAACACCAGCCCAAACCGTAACGCAGGTGGCCTATGCTGTACCTAATTTTAAAACCAAGATCAATTTATTGCAACGTTTACTTAAAAACGATGAAGAGTTTAAAAAGCTCATTATCTTTTGTAAAACCAAAACCGTTGCCGATAATATTTACAGTTTTATAGAAAGAAAATTCGGAGAAGATGCAGTAAGGGTTATCCATGCCAATAAAGGACAAAATACCCGTATCAATTCCATTAATAGTTTTAAGCAGGGCGATATTAGGGTATTGGTAGCTACAGATGTTGCCGCTAGGGGAATAGATGTAAGTCAGGTTAGCCATGTGATCAACTTTGATGTGCCTATTGTAATAGAAGATTATGTGCATCGTATTGGCAGAACAGGACGGGCTTTTAATGAAGGAACAGCCATTACGTTTTTCACACATGCAGAACGTTATTACTTAGATAAGATTGAAAAACTGATCAGGCAGCAAATTGCTGTAGAAGATATTCCTGAAGGCGTTTTTATAGAAGAAACACCTTTTAATGAGCGCCAGGAGATGGCCCGTGAAATAGACCGCCAGAAACGTAAGGAAAACCCTGAATTTAAAGGGGCGTTTCATGAGAAGAAAAAGCAATTCCCTGCTAAGGATAAAACAGCTAAAACAAAGCAAAATAAAAGATTTAAACCCAAAAGATAGTTGAAAGTTAGAATTACACCTTTAAATATTGTATCGGCTCTAGCTTTGGTTATTGCTGTTTCTTTGATAGTGAATAAAAGCTGGCTTTTAGCACCCGTAAATCAGGAATATAGTGGCTTAATGATTGCGGTATGTTTCTTGTTTTTTTTTCTGGCTTTTTTAGGAGATCAGGTGTTTAGAAAATTGATGCCAAGTTTAATAAGATTATGGTTACTGGAAACTTCTGTAATCATATTTACTTTGGTTTTAATGTCGATAATGAAAGGACTTTTCTTTAATTCATAGATAAAAGATAATAAATAATAAAAGATGAAAAAAGCGGAAATAAAAGTAACCGTAGAGTTAGATGAGAAAAATGTTCCCGAGGCGATATTATGGGAATCTACCGATAGCGAAACCAAAGAAAGTGTACCTACAAAAGCTATGATCTTGGCACTATGGGACCATAATTATAAAAATGCCATGCGCATTGACTTGTGGACTAAAGATATGCCTGTTGATGAAATGAAACGCTTTTTTTATGAAACATTGCAAACCATGGGAGATAGCTTTTTAAGAGCAACAGGAGAGCAGAATATTGTGGAAGATTTAAGAGATTATTGTGCACATTTTGCTGATAAAATGGGCATCGATACCGGAAAATAAAATTAATTTATAAGCATGGCTTAGATGCTATGCATTTATCTGTGAGCCATATGATCGTAGTTAAAAAAACAAATGCTTACCTGGGTATATTTTTAGCATTTATTGGAGGTTTTTGCCCTCTATTACAGGTTAAAATCTTATTTGAATGGGTTAGCTGGGGTATGTATAAAACAGATGTAAGATTGTTTTTGATTACTTACGCCTTAACAGGTTTATTAACGCTTTGTTTTATGGTAAGACAGCTTAAAGCTTACAGATTGTTAACACGTGTAATGTTTTTCTGGGTTATATTAATGGCTGTGGCAGTATATTTTAAATCACAGAATTATTTTGGCGTAAAAATAGCCGATAATCTTTTGGGTAAGGCCATCCATTTTCAATGGGGATGGATTGTATTATTTTTATCGGCTATTTTATTATTGCTAAGCACAAAGAAACTATCTGCAGAAAACAGTTAAGCGAGCTTCTGTAAAAGCTGATACAATTTCTCTGTAGGTAAACCCATAACATTGGTGTATGAGCCTTCTAATTTTTCTACTTTGGCTAAACCAAACCAGTCTTGTACACCATAACTTCCGGCCTTGTCAAAAGGCTTGTAGTTTTCAATATAAAAATCTATTTCTTCTTCGTTTAGGGTACTGCAATGTACAGTGGTAAGATCATAAAATGAATAAACCGATCGGTTAAAGTTTACGGTTACCCCAGTATAAACTTGGTGGGTACTTCCTGATAGTTTCCTGAGCATTTGAACGGCTTCATCTTTGTCTTTAGGCTTACCTAATATTTCGTTGTGAAGAGCAACAATGGTATCGGCTGTAATTACGATGGTATCTTTTGAAGCACCAAATGCCAATGCTTTCTGGTTTGAGATATAAACCGCAATATCTGCCGGGTTTAAACCTTCGGGATAGCTTTCGTCAACTTCTTTAAGTTCAATGGTAAAATCTAATCCAAGTCCTTTTAACAGCTCTTGTCGGCGTGGAGATTTGGATGCGAGTATAATGGGGTATTTCTGAATAAACATAATCGGCAAAATAATTTGTCGCTAAAATACAAAAAGCGACCTAAAGTCGCTTTTTGTATTATTTTGTTTAAGAATAAAATTAGAAAATCAGTGATTATTGTCCACCTCTTTCCTGCATTCTTTTTTGCATTTCGGCACGTTGCTCATCTTGCCATGCTTTGTAAGCTTTTTTCTGATCTTCGTTTAAAACGCCGTTAAGTTTAGCATCATATTCTTCTCTCATTTTCTGCATTTTTTCTCTCATTGCAGATCTGTCGCCACCATTTTGTGCTTCTTCCATCATTTTCTTTTGCGCTTCGCCCTGATCTTTGAAAATGGCTAAAACTTTGGTTTTTTGATCATCAGACAATTTTAATTTTTCGTCTAATTGTTTAACTCTGGCTTCAGGGTCCATTCTTCCCATATTTCCGCCCATACGGCCACCACCTTGTTGTGCGTTGGCAAATGCAATTACACCAAAAATGAAAGTGCAGATTAAAAGTAATTTTTTCATTGTAATTAAATTTTATATTGTTTTAGGTTCAATGAAGCCTGCTTTTACACGATGCTTCGAGATTTTAGAGATGTAAAAGCTTTATAAGTTTAATTAGGCAAGAAAAAATAGTTGAAAAAACCTGTAAATAATTAATATACAGGGAGATATTTTTATCTGCTCGCTTCTTCTGCAGAAGGATTATGGTCTATCCACTTGCTTTGCGCTTTCAATACTTTTTCAATTACATCGCGTACGGCTGTATGACCACCGTTTTTAGCAGAAATGTAATGAGAAATGGCTTTAATTTCATCTACGGCATCAGCAGGACAGGTGGCTATGCCTACCAATTGCATTACAGCTAAATCGGGAATATCATCGCCCATATATAAAACCTGTTTCGCATCGATTTGATGTTTCGCCAAGTATTGATTAAATACTTCTACTTTGTTACCTACACCGAGATAGATTTCGGCTATGCCTAAATTGCTGAAGCGTTTTTCCATAGCAGTACCCTTACCTCCCGAGATAATGCATACATGGTAACCTTTTTTTGCAGCCAGTTGTACAGCATATCCATCTTTGATGTTAAAGTTGCGCAAAAGCTCACCACTTTCTGATGCAATTACGGTTCCATCAGTTAAAACGCCATCTACATCAAAAATGAAAGTGGTAATATGTTTGAGGTTTTGTAAAAACATATATCGCAGAGCTAAATGAATTACTGGTTATCTCTCCACTCGTAAACCCAGGTAGATTGTATTTGCTCTAAATGACCTTCATTACATTCTTCGCGGGTTCCTTTAAAATTAGGTAAAGAAAGTACCCATTCCATTAATTCGGTAAATCTTATCCTGTAAATTTTGGCTTCGTCAAAACTATCACCAAACTTTTCATAAAGTTCCTGTGCAATATCTTCGTAATCATTCCAGTATATAGGTAGTGCAAATTTGTTATCGTTCATTTTTAATGAATATTGATGTGTTAAGGATAATGTATATAAAATTAATGACCAAGGAAACCCGATTGATCAGGGATCGTAACTTCTATATCGCCATCCAATACTACACACTGGCAAGCCAAGCGTGAAGTAATCTTAGGTCTTACAGCCCTGTCTATAAAATCTTCTTCTTTTTCAGATATTTCCTGGATGTTATCCATGCCCTTGGTTACATATATATGGCAGGTACTGCAACCACAAACACCACCGCAGTTGTGCTGTAATTCTATACCATTATCAAGTACTACGTCTAAAACATCTTCACCGGCAGCTATAGGTAATTCTACCGATTCTTTTCCTTCTTCTTCGAAATTTATTTTTAATTTAAATAAGCTCATGATCAGATACAAAAGTACATAGTAAAACCAGAATTAAGTAATTAATTGGTTTTTTTAATACTTTCTGTTAAAGTTTGATAAATGTTTAATAAGTGTGGCTGATTGGCTAGTAAAGCCCTGTGTCTGGCTAAAGTCTGCTCATCATGCCTTATTGCCGGACCGGTTTGAACATCACGCGGCAGATTGTGTTGTACCTTTTCGGCCGTTTCAACAATGAGAGGTTTAATGATATCAAAGGGCAACTGGTGTTCTGCTAAGATATCTTGCGAAAGTGCATATAAATGATTGGTAAAATTACATGCAAATACAGCCGCTAGATGTAAGATCTTTCTTTTTTCGGTATCTACCGGGTAAACATTTCTGCTTAACAATTGAGCCAGTTGTTCTATTTTTTTTAAAGTCTGTTCATCTCCAGCTTCAATACAAAGAGGAACTTCTTTAAAATCGAGCGCTTTGCCTTTAGAAAACGTTTGGAGCGGATACAGAACTCCGTAATGTTTAAAAAGAGGTTTGAAAATATCTATACTTACAGCACCTGCTGTGTGTACTACTATACCTTTAAAAGGTTGTAGTTGATTGGCTATGGTTTCAACAGCATCGTCTTTTACTGAAATGATACAGAAATCAGCATCAACATTTACCTGTGATAAATCATTGATGGCTTCTGCATTGATTTCATTTGCCAGTTTTTCTGCATTCTGTAACTGTTGGGACCAAACTTGCACAACGTTGATCTGTGCTGATTTTAAAGCCTTGCACAAATGCGTTGCCACATTGCCCGAACCAATTACGACCGCTTTCATTACTTGGTTTTTAACTCTTTATTACGTCTGATGATCGATAAAATAAAGCCAATAACCATTACGATGGTACCTACCCAATACAGGTTGATGTATGGAAACTCAATAGCTTTAAATACCAGCCAGTCTTTAGCCTGTTGAGGCTTCTCAAATATCTGGATCTCAAACTGGTTTTGTTCAGGAATGATTTTGGTAAATCTGAAACGAAGACCTAAGTCGTCAATTTTACGGGCAAAATCAAAAGTATTGTTTCCTTTAATTAAGAATAAAGGCTCTACGGTATAAATCTTGCCACTTACATTGATTTCCAAAGGTAAACTTACTGCTAAGTCTTCTTTCTCTACTTTTAAGTCTTTAACTATTGGTTTGGTGTTTAAAGCTTTAACAGTTAATACACCACTTGGTGTATGTAAAGTGTCTCCGGTTTTAACCAAAGCTATGCGAGGTGCTTTGTAATTTTCGTCTTCAGTATGCCCTTCATGTGCCTCGTGCTCAGGTTTTTCAACTGCTGCACTGGTAATGTGGGTGTAAATATCTTTGGTAAGATAATGTTTGGTATCAGGAGAAGCAATTAAACCCATTCTGTCGTTTTCCTGAATGTGAGGGTTTAAGGTAAAGTCTTCTTTGATTTTCCCGGTAGCTTCGTCAATAGTCTTGAAGTTTATGCTGTAATAAGTGTTAGGCTTAACAGTTGTATCGCTGATATAAGTAACGGTATATTTGCCCATTTTTTTAGGCTCATTCTTATACAACATAATATTTTCGCCAGGTTTGGCTGCCTTTTCAAAATCTTTAACCGGTATAAAATTACTTTCGTTGATTGAAATAGGATTACTTGTAGCGGAAGCAATTAAAGCGCCTACCAACAAGATGGCAAAACCGATATGGGCTACTGCGGCACCAGCCAATTTACTGCCTTTAGAAGTAAATGCGGTTGATAATAAACGGGCGTTAGATAATATGGCGAATACGCAACTGAATGTTAAAATAATATACATAGAGTTGGTATAGATACCTGTTAACCATACCATACCTGCAGTTAACAATAATGAGAATAATACGGTAGAGATTAAACTGCCGTAGAACTTTTTAGGATCGGTTCTTTTGTATTTAAGAAACTGAGAAAAGCCCGAAATCAAAGTAATTAATACAGCAAAAGGTGCCTGCCATTTATTGTAAAACTGAACAGCATCTTTTATAGGCGCGTAGTTTGTACCGAAAGCAGCATTAAATACAGGTACCGAGGTTGCAAAAATAATATGGATACAAGAAACGGTTACTACCAATGCTCCTATGAACATCCAAAATTCACGAGAGTAAGTTTCTTCATCTTTATTAGTGATAGGAAGTTCTTTCCATCGTTTTACGGTAAAGAATACAGCAAGGGCTAAAAATGCTGAAATGTAAGTAACCAATTGCCAGAACATACCCAGATCTGTAAATGAGTGTACAGATGTTTCACCTAAAATACCGCTTCGGGTTAGGAAAGAGGCATAAAGTACCAGAATAAAGCTCACCATTACCAGCATGATAGCAGTGAAATAGGCATGTCCGGTATTTTTATAAGCTATAATCACATGTAAGCCCCCAATTAAAGTTAACCATGGGATGATGGATGCATTTTCAACTGGATCCCAAGCCCAGAAACCACCAAAATTAAGTGCTTCGTAAGCCCAGAAAGAACCCATGATAATACCTGTGCCTAAGATCATTACGGCAAATGATACCCAAGGCAATACAGGTTTAACCCATTCTTTATAACGTTTTTGCCATAAAGCGGCTATAGCATATGCAAATGGAACCACCATACTGGCAAAGCCTAAGAACAAGGTAGGAGGGTGGATCACCATCCAATAATTCTGTAGTAATGGATTTAAGCCCTTGCCATCGGTTATAAAAGTTAAATATTTAGCATAGTGTTCAGGGTCTTTAAAGATAGGTGCCATTTCGGGCAGATTGCTTGCTTCTCTTAATAAGATAAAAGGAGAAGAACCTATACGGATACCTAAAATTTCTACACCTAGTAACATAGAACCCAAAAATGCCTGCGATAATGCAATGGTCGTCATTACGCTATCTTCCCAGGTTTTACCTCTAAAAATGACAACCAGACCTAAAAGACTCTGCCAGAACATCCATAACCAAAAACTACCTTCCTGTCCTTGCCAAAAAGCAGAAACAATGTAGTAAACAGGTAATTCTTTTGAGGTATGCGAATAAACGTAATTGTATTCGTTGTAATGATTTAGGATAATATAAAATAGCGTAACACCAATACCAATAACACTAAAAATGTTAATGATAAAACTGCTTCTGGCTATGCGGTGCCATGAATTATCTTCGGGGTTTTTGTTTTTAACCGCTAAGAAATAAGCAATAGTAGAAAGTAACGCAGCACCAAACGATAGTACAATAAAAAACTGGCCTATTTTACCAGGCAGTAGATGTTCGCCAATAAACTGAATATCCATTAAGACTTTTTGATTTGTTTTACCTGACCGTTCTGATCAACTTCAACCAGGTTATCATTATATTTAGAAGGGCATTTCATCAGTATTTTAGAAGCATAGAAAGTATCTTTTTCCATTTTTCCTATCAATACTAATTTTTCTGATCGTTCAAAATCTTGCGGCTTTGAGCCGTTTAAAACTACTTTGTTAACCTTACCTTTTTCATCTTTCATATAAAAGGCAAAATGGTTAGGGTCTTTTAATGCATCATAATGCATACCTTTTTCTTTCTCCCAATATCCCATTACGTGTTCTTCTTTTTGAGATCTTGAGGCTTCTTCAAAGTTAGAATAAGAGTCTGTATCTGCGTTTAAGCTTACTAAGAAACCTATACACAAAGCAATGGTTATTAAACCAATAATGGCACTTTTTCTCATGGGATATAGATTAATATTAAAAGCAAACAAAGATAAAAAAACAATACAAGCTTGAGTATGATACTAAAGCTCAATTGTATA
The DNA here is from genome assembly GCF_022809115.1 of Pedobacter montanisoli. Classification (GTDB taxonomy): domain Bacteria; phylum Bacteroidota; class Bacteroidia; order Sphingobacteriales; family Sphingobacteriaceae; genus Pedobacter; species Pedobacter montanisoli. The sequence goes on from NZ_JALGBH010000001.1 coordinate 1,700,284, forward strand.
TCGTGACAATTAATTGATAAATAAAAAGCCCCACCTAGGTGGGGCTTTGACAAGGTTTTTCGATAAGGATTAAGGCCAAACACCTAAATTCATATATGAAACTGCAATTTTATCTATGGAGTTCACAAAAGCTGCAGTTCTAAGCGTCTGAGCTTCAGGTTTAATCTGTAAAGTTTCTCTGATTTCGTGGTAAGAGTGGATCATGGTGTCTTCCAAACCTGAGTTTACCAGTTCAACTTCTGATGCACCTTTTACAATCATTAAACGGTGCTCTGCTGGTATGGTTTTGCCGGTTAACGATTCTAAGGTATTGATCAAGTTGGCGTTTGAATTTTCTGCATAACGGTTTTCCATACGGCCAAAAGCAACGTGAGAAAGGTTTTTTAACCATTCAAAGTAAGAAACGGTTACTCCCCCGGCATTACAGTACATATCAGGAATGATGATACCACCCATACCGGTAAAGATCTCTTCTGCCTCAGGCGTACAAGGACCATTGGCGCCTTCAGCAATGATTTTTGCTTTAATGCGCTTAATATTTTCGGCTGTAATCTGGTTTTCTAAAGCAGCAGGAACTAAAATATCGCATTCCTGTTCTAAACCTTCTTTTGAATTTTTAAAATCTGTAGCGCCAGGGAAACCTAAGATTGAACCTGTATTTTTTCTATGTGCAAAAACTTCGTCAACATTTAAACCGTTGGCATTATAGATCGAACCTTCAAACTCACATAAACCTACAATGGTAGCTCCCATTTCGGCTAAGAATTTAGCTGAGTGATAACCTACGTTACCCAAGCCCTGTACAATTACTCTTTTATCTCCTAAGCCGGCTTTTAAGCCTAGTTTTTTCATGTCTTCGGCAACACTAACGCATTCACGTATGGCATAAGCCACGCCACGACCCGTTGCTTCTTTACGTCCACGGATACCATGTAAGGCAATTGGTTTACCGGTAACACAACCCAAAGCATCTAAAGAACCCGGGTTCATGGTAATATATGTATCTGCAATCCAGCTCATTTCACGCTCGCCCGAACCATAATCAGGAGCGGGTACATCAATACCGGGACCTATAAAGTTTTTCTTGATTAATTCTGTTGTATAACGACGAGTAATGGTTTCTAACTCGGCAACGGTATAGTTTTTAGGATTGATACAGATACCGCCTTTTGCGCCTCCAAAAGGTACGTTAACAATGGCGCATTTGTAGGTCATTAAAGCTGCTAAAGCCATTACCTCATCTTCGTTAACCATATCACTGTAACGGATACCGCCTTTGGTTGGACTCATATGGTGCGAGTGCTCTACACGCCACGCATCAATTACTTCAAATCCGTTTCCTCTGCGTATAGGAAACTGAAAACGATAAACGCTGTTACATGCTTTAATCTGTGCCAATAAACCTTCTGGGTGTGAGGTAAATCTGGCGGCATTGTCAAAATTCTTGCAAACGTCTGCAAAGAATCCTGCTTCATTTACGGTATTAGCCATTATTTTTAATAAGTTTTAAGTTTAATGCAATTACTGTACAAAATTGCAGTAAAATAAATGACTAATGCAAGTGCTTTTTTGCTTAGTGTAAGTTAAACACCATGCTTGATAAAACAAAAGAACTGCCTCTTATGGCATTAAAATTAGTTTTTTGGGCCAGAATTTTTTTCTAACATTTTCACTTTCTTATCTAACGAGAACAAATAAGCCAGTAAGCCCAATAAAATAATGACAATACAAATCACTACAACATAGATTTTGCCCTCTGCACGTAAATGATCTGCCATTTCAATTTCATTGTTCTGTGCAAAAATGTTTTGAACAAAAAGTGTTAAAAAAGCGAGTATGGATAGAATTCTTTTCATTAGAATTTAAATTTTAAAATAATTGGAATGAGTTAAAATTGTTGAGCTTGGTTTTGAAGGTTTCTGATCCTGAATTTAATGGTATAAATCCAGTAACCGATTAAGATCCAGCCTAAACATGCAGGATAAAAAACCATGCGCATACGGCTGTCCAGATCATAACTGTTAAAACCCGGATTGCCACCATTGCCTGGATGAAGCGAATCTTGCAAGCGAGGTAAAACAAATAACAATACTACCATCATGGGAAAAGCGAAAATGTTGTAAATAGCCGATATTTTAGCCCTTTTCTGTTCTTCTTCAATGGCATTACGTAAAATTAAATAAGCACAGTACAGTAAGATAGAAATTGCTGCGAAATTTTGTTTAGGGTCAAAGCTCCAGAATTGTCCCCAGGTAAATTTAGCCCATACAGCTCCGGTTACCAAGCCTAAAAGTCCAAAGATAATACCCACATTGGCACTTTCTACCGCTTTAAGATCGTCGGTTTCGTTCTGAGAATTTAGATTTTTAATGCTATAAAACACAGATATACTGAAAAGCACGATCATGGCAAACCACATAGGTACATGAAAATACAGGTTCCTGATTGTTTCATTTAATATGGCTAAGCGGGGTACACCCAATAATAAGCCCGCAATAGTACTGTAGATTACAAGTACAGCAGCCAATATTTTCCACCAGATTTTATTCATTTTTATTTATAGTATGTTTATTTGTTGCTAAATTTTAATCTCTCCAAAGGTAGGGGAATAAGAGTAATGATACAGTTACTACTAAGACGTTTACCACCAGCATCAGCCCAATCTCATCTAAGCTTACGCTTCTGTCCAGCCCGTCAACAGCGTTCTTAGTGAGTTTAATGAGTACAATTAATACGGGTATGATTACCGGAAAACTCAAAATGGCCATTAACATGCCCCCATTGCCTGCTTTTGAGGCAATAGCCGATACCATAGTAAACACGGTAGAAAAGCTTAAACTGCCTAAAACGGTAGCTGTAAAATACATTAAGATATCAATGTCTGCTTCGGGTTTAAATACCAAACTGTAGAAAGCAAAAGCAATAATGCTGATCAGCATCATTAAAATGCTATTGTAAATGGTCTTAGCTATAATAACAGCCACAGGACTGGCTAGAGTGTAAATGTACAATTGACGGCCCTTGCTTTCCTGTAAAAAACTTTTAGCTATGGCATTGATGGATGCAAAAAGCATAATGATCCAGAATAAAGCATTCCAGGTAAGTTTATCTACTACTTTGAATGAGAGGTAACACACAAAAACAGTAGAAACCACGTAAAGTAAAACGCCATTGAGTGCATATTTAGAACGCCACTCTAAAACAAATTCTTTTTTTACTAGATGTTTTACCTGTTGTGCCAGTTGCATGCAGCAAAGATAATTTTATTCAACAAGTAAAAATGCACCTAATTGTTGTATTGTTGTAAATTTGTATTCAATTCAAACGTTCTATCAGTGTAAGCGACTAAAGTTTATTTAATTTGAATGTTTAAACCAGACTTACTTAACCAAAATAATTGATTTTAACATGAAAGTACTTTTCAAAAGCAGAACATCCTTACTTTTTGCCTACCTGTTTACGTTTATATTTCTGTCTTTTGCAGTGCGTGTAGGGCTTTATATTTGGTCGCTGCCTAATCTTAGCTTTTCACCTTTATCATTCATAAAGATTTTTGGAGTAGGACTTTTCTACGATATTGGGGTCGCCATATTTTTCAGTTTGGTTTATGCGCTCTATGTCTGGCTTGTTCCCAAAAAGCTGATCGGAACATTATTCGATAAAATATGTACTTTCTTTATTGTGGGCCTAACCCTGTTTATTACCATTTTCGCTTGTATAGCGGAGTTTACTTTTTGGGATGAGTTTAGTACCCGATTTAATTTTATAGCGGTAGATTACCTGATCTATACTTATGAAGTAGTAGAAAACATTAACGAATCGTACCCAATTCCGTTAATTATTGGAGTTTTGGTATTGGTAATTGTAGGCGTTATCTTGTTGTATAAAAAAACAGGGGTACTAAAAAATACTTTTCAGCAAAGAACTCCTTTATGGCTCAGAAGTATGATGATCGCGCCTCTTTTTGTGTTGGCTTTATTGTATATGTTCTTTGTAAAAAATACAGGAGCAGAGTGGAGCCAGAATTTATATGAAAGCGAACTGAGCAAAAACGGCGTGTTTTCTTTCTTTGCCGCCTTCAGGTCAAATGAGCTAGATTACAATACTTTTTATGCCACACTTCCAAAAAATGAAGCTTACCATGTGCTTAAAAAAGAGTTGATACAACGAAATGAAAAATATACTTCTGAACAGACTGATAATATAAGAAGAGAAGTAGAAGGAATTTCAGATCGTAAACCTAACATTGTAATGGTAGTTATAGAGAGCTTTAGCGCTGATTTTCTGGCCAGATTTGGCAACCAGCAAAATATAACGCCAAATTATGATGCCCTAACCAAGCAGAGTATCTTTTTCAATAATATTTATGCTACAGGTACCCGAACAGTAAGAGGTATGGAAGCTTTAACATTAAGTGTGCCGCCAACTCCGGGAAACAGTATTGTAAGGCGTCCAAATAACGATAATATATTTTCTATCGCCAGTATTTTAAAGCAAAAGAATTACGACCTGAAATTTGTATATGGAGGAGACGGATATTTTGATAATATGAATACCTTTTTTGGCGGACAAGGCTTTGATATTGTGGATAGAGACAGGGGAAATCCTTTATCGGATAATATTAAAACAAAACGCTATCCTATAAAAGATGAGGACGTAGCTTTTGAAAATGCCTGGGGTATATGTGATGAAGATCTCTACAAGCAATCATTGAAATTTGCAGATAGCGCTTACCAGAAAAAACAACCATTTTTCCAGTTTGTAATGACCACTTCTAACCATAAACCTTATACCTTTCCTGATGGAAAGATAGATTTAAAGCAAGGCGAAAGAGAAAGTGCAGTTAAATATACCGATTACGCTTTAGGTAAGTTTTTAGCCGAAGCTAAAAATAAACCTTGGTTTGAAAATACAATTTTTGTAGTGGTAGCCGACCATTGCGCCAGCAGTGCAGGTAAATGGGAAATCAATATTGAAAAGCATCATATACCAGCTTTAATCTACAATTTAGATAACAGAAAAGAAGAGATCAATAAACTGTGTTCGCAAATAGACCTGTTACCCACTTTATTGGGTTATTTGAACTGGAATTACCAAACCGAATTGTATGGTAAAGATGTGAACAAAATGAATGCGGGAGATGAGCGTGCCCTGATTGGAAATTACCGCACCTTGGGTTTGCTTAAGCATAATGTATTTACACAGATAGATGACCGCAAGAATGTAAAATTCTTTAACTGGAATGATCAGGATAAGAGCATGAACGAGATGAAGGGTAAAGTAAATGATAGTTTAAAAAATCTTACTATAGCTTATTACCAAACAGCTTCGGAGAGATTTAAAAATGGTAAAATGAAGCAAAAAGGTAAATAAGTTTTCTGTTTACTATCCTTTCGTTATACGGGACCACCGAGTAATAATGAAGCAATTGAGTTCTGCGATGTGTACGCCATGCTGACCACCAAGTAGCTGCGCAACAAATTCATTTCAGCATCTAATAGAATGAAATATGCACACTGAAACAAGTTCAGTGCAACCTAAATAAGGAGTGAAAAATTTAAATAGTTCCCATAAAGGGTAATTAAAAGCCTTTTTTGTAATTTTACTTTATGCCCTTTATAAAACTTACAAAACCCGAACGCAAAAGATTTGGCATAATGCTGGTATGTGTAGTGCTTGCGGTAATGGCTTGGTTATTTATGGCATTAAACCGTAAATACCCTTATACGGTTAAAACAGAACTTATTTATAAAGACGAGCCACAGGGAAAAGCATTTAAAGCGCTGCAACCCGATACTGTAGATCTAAAAGTTGAAGGCACTGGCTGGCAGCTTCTGTTCTCGAGATTGCGTATAAAACCACAATCAATTAAGGTGAGTTTGCGTAAGCTTAATAACAGGAACTACGTGCTTTTTTCAGAGCAACTGGAGCAAATTAATGGGCAATTGGAAACATCTCAAAGAGTAATATCTATAAAGCCAGATACCTTATATTTCGATTTCTCAAAAAGAACTACCAAACGCGTACCAGTAAAATTAAACTCTAAATTAGGATTTGCTTTGCAATATGGAGTTGCTGGTAATGTAGAGCTTACTCCGGCATTTGTAAATATATCTGGTCCGCATGAAGAGTTGCAGAAAATAGCGAGCTGGTACACAGATACCTTAAAGACTACAGGTATAGATAACTCAGTTGAAACCAGAATCAATCTGAAACAAAGTACAACTAATAATATCAACATATATCCAAAAGCGGTTGGGGTTAAAATCCCCGTTGATGAGTTTACTGAAAAAGTGTTGGACATACCGCTTACAGTAATCAACAACAATAGTTTTTACACGATAAAACTTTATCCAAAACGCGTTAAGATTACTTTTTTGGTAGCCTTATCAAGCTACAAACAAATTGACGAAGATTTTATACAGGCATCTGTAGATCTTAACGAGTGGAGAAATTCAGGCCATAATAACTTGAGGGTAAAACTGATCCGTTTTCCAGCTTATTGTAAGCTAATTAGTATCGTACCTCAGAAAGTAGATTTTATCATAGAGAAATAATGCTGAAAATAGGAATAACCGGAGGTATAGGGAGTGGAAAAACAACAGTATGTCAGATTTTTGAAACGCTGGGTATTCCGGTATTTTATGCTGATGTTGTAGCCAAGCAGATCATGGTGAGCGATGAGATTTTAATCAAAGGTGTTAAAGAAACTTTTGGTAACGACAGCTATTTTGCAGACGGAACGCTCAATAACAAACATATTGCAGGTATTGTATTTAATCAACAGAAAGAACTCGATAAATTAAATGCGCTGGTGCACCCGGCGGTGTTCAGGGCTTTTGACCAATGGGCTGGTGAACATACAGCAAAGGCTCCATACCTTTTAAAAGAAGCCGCTTTGCTTTTTGAAAGCGGTTCTTACAAAATGTGCGATAAAAATGTATTGGTTTCATCCCCTTTAGAGCTAAAATTGAAAAGAGTAATGCAAAGGGATCAGGTAAGCCGAGAACAGGTACTGGCCAGAATGGATAAACAATTTACAGATGAACAAAAGCAAGCTTTTGCAGACTATACCATCATTAATAATGATAAAGAATCGCTAATATTGCAGGTTTTAAATGTACATCAATCGTTTTTAAAGCTGGCTGGTCAATGGGTATAATTCTCGACGATTTTATCGTACTGAATAAAATTGGCTTATATTGTTCATACGGAAATTTTTATTTGGATCCTCAACAACCTGTTCCTTATGCTGTGGTATCGCACGCCCATGCAGATCATGCTGTAAGCGGAAACACACATGTGTATTGCACTACGGCAACCTCAGCATTTATGCAACATAGATACAAGAAAAATGCTGCTTACCAGTTTCATTGTTCAGACTACGGACACTCTTTCTATATCAATGATGTAAAGATCACTTTTTATCCCGCAGGTCATATGTTAGGCTCGGCATTGATTTTAATGGAATATAAAGAGGTGCGTTATCTTTATACGGGTGATTATAGGCTTACTCCTGATGGCACATGTGAAGCTATACAACTGGTAAAAGCTGATGTGCTTATTACTGAAACTACCTTTGCCCATCCAGATACACAGCATCCTGATGTAATAGAAGAAATAAAGAAACTTAACCATACAGAAAGCAACATCATGTTGGGTGCTTATGCTTTGGGTAAAAGTCAGCGTTTGATTGCATTGGTCAATGAGTATTGTAAAACTAAGACTATATTGGTGCATCACAGTATTATGCCCTTTTGTCGCATATACGAAGAACTGGGCATTACATTAGGTACTTATCAGGTTTACGACCGTAAATTAATGAAGCAGAATACCGGCAATATGATTTATATGGTGCCGCCAATGGTTTACAACAGCTATATCAAGGCCATTAATGTAGTTAGAGTTTTTGCTAGCGGATGGCATCACCTGCAAAAGCAAAATGAAATACAATTGTTGATATCAGATCATGTTGATTGGCAAGATATTCTGCAAACTATAGCCGAAGTTGGGCCTAAGCAGGTATGGACCTTGCATGGAGAAGGAAAGCATTTACAGGCACATTTTAAAGATCAGATAGAAGTTAAGATTTTAAACTGATTAGAATGAAAGAAGGAGAGGACTTTTATTTTAATGAAGCAGGTTTAATGGTTTTTACCAAAGAATACCACTTAAAACGGGGATATTGCTGCAAAAATAAGTGTAAGCACTGCCCATGGCACTATGGTCAGAAAATTAGAAAAGACAAAGATAAGCCAGCTTAATGTTCGTGTCCACCTGCGTAAAAACCAATTAAGGCTACGCCAATACCAATTAGAACAGCAACCATTTTTCTTTTATTGATTTTATGATCGGCACTCGATTCGAATAATATGGTGGTAGATATATGTAAGAATATACCAATAACAATTCCCATTATTTTATTGAAATAGGTCTCAATACCACCTATAGAGCCATTGCTTAAACCTAAGCTTACATAATAGCCTAAAGGCGCCATGATAGCAAAAAGGCTGATATTAAAAATAATCCTTGATCTTGTTAAGTGATTTTGCATTAAAATACTAGCTAAGGCAAAAGCAGCTGGTATGTGGTGCAAGGCTATACCAAAAATCAGTTCATTGTGCTGATCCTTTGCAAGAGGCATTCCCTCTAAAAATGCGTGCAAGCACAAACTGATCATAATGCCATAGGGATAACTGTGCGTATGACTATGATGGTGAATATGTCCGTGTTCAATACCCTCAGAAAACTGCTCTAAAAATACCTGCAATAAGAAACCTATCAGAATAAAAATACCAATTTCATGTGCGTCTGCGCCACTGTAGGCATCAGGAATGAGATGCATTACCGTGATTGCGAACAGATAAGAACCACTAAATGATAAAATAAGCTTTAAAAGCTGCGATCTATCGCTCTTAACCATAAAAATGGCTAAGCCACCCAAAAAGGCACATAAAAAAAGTACGGCGAATTTCCAGAATTCCATTAGGTAGCAGGTTTAATTTTACAGTAAATATAATAAGTTAGCAAACCAATAGAAGTTCCTAAAAGCGTACCGGTAATAATATCAATAGGATAATGTACACCTACATAAATCTGCGCCAAGCAAATCATTGCTGCCCAGATAAGGCCTATGGGTAAAATAGCTTTCCACTGTCTGTAAAAAACGCAGATCAAAAATACAGCGATGGCAAAATGATTGGTTGCATGTGAGGAAGGGAAACTATATCCGGTACCACATGTAACACGTTTGATCATCTGGCTAGAAAGTTCTGGGTTATTGCAGGGCCTTAAGCGCTGTACATTGGGTTTTATAAGGCGTGAAGAGGAGAGATCACCCAATGCGAATGTAAGCAACAGCATTCCCACAATATATACTCCTGTTTTTTTATATTTCTTGATACAGAATACAACAATGAAAATATAAAGTGGAATCCAAACATACATGTTACGTATAATTGGCATAAACCAGTCGAAAAAACCATTACTTAAACCAACGTTTATTTTTAAAAACAGTTCGGTATCCAGGTGAAGCAATTCGTTCATTATGATTTTTTGCAGATTAAGATTAAACGGTCAGAAGAATTTTCGTTATAAGGCTCTAAATGGTAGTTGCCAAAAGTTTCTATGATTTCTAAGCCACTTTTTTCAAACATTCTTTTAAAATCCTCTAATAGAAAAGCCTGCACACGTTCCTCAAAAGCATAAGTTTTAAGTTTATGCTCAAAGTTAATATGTTTGATGATTTTACCGTCGGCAACAAATTTATGCAGATGAAACTCGATGCCATCAATAGTTTTGGTCTCCTGGTTGGTTAGGTTATTGATAATTTTTCGTGTATTAAAATAATCAAGCACTAAAATTCCATCGCTTTTTAAACTCTTTCTAAAAGCCTTTAAAGCGTTCAGATGTTCTTTTTCAGTTTCAAAATAACCAAAACTGGTAAATAGATTCAGAGCAATATCAAAATAATTGATGTAAGAAAGTCTGCGCATATCATGCACATAAAAATGCAGATTCTTCTGTTCAAACTGCTGGGCATACTTAATATTCTGCTCAGACAGGTCTATACCTGTTACATCATACCCTTTTTTATTGAGGTAAATAGAATGCCTGCCTCTGCCGCATGCAATATCCAAAATCTTACTGTCGACACCAGGTTTTAAATAGGCCAATAGATTATCCATTAAAAGCTCGGCCTCAGCATCATTTCTCTGACTGTAAAGAATGTGATAATAAGGAGAATTAAACCAATTTTGGAACCATTTTCTTTGCATGAGCTGATATATGTTTAATGAGCAAAGATAGCAATTTTGATGCTTGTGCAATTAAAATTGTTAATCCTGACAAACCTGTTAAAGAATTTTTAATTAAAAATAAACCATGATTGTCTGGTTGTTCAGATCTGCTCAAACTTTCCGCAAACAACTTTTAAAACGTAGCTTAAAATTTATTACTTTTGAACATTAAAAAATCTAACAATCTTGACACTAATAAAATCTATTTCAGGCATTAGAGGTACCATTGGAGGTAAAGCAGGTGGCGGACTTACCCCGATAGACATCGTTAAATTTACTGCGGCTTTTGGTTCGTGGGTGGTGAAAAAATCGCAACATAAAAAAATTGTAGTAGGAAGAGATGCCCGCATTTCAGGAGAAATGGTAAATAATCTGGTAATAGGAACCTTACAAGGATTAGGAATAGATGTGATAGATGTAGGCTTATCAACCACGCCTACGGTAGAAATTGCCGTACCCTTAGAAAATGCTGCCGGAGGTATTATTTTAACTGCAAGTCATAATCCTAAACAATGGAATGCACTTAAGCTTTTAAATGCCAAAGGAGAATTTATCAGTGATGCGGATGGAAAAGAAGTATTAGAATTAGCAGAAAATCCTGATTTTGATTTTGCCTCGGTTGATGAGCTGGGAAAAGTAACTTTAGATCATAGTTATCTGCAAAAACATATAGATATTATTCTGAATTTACCATTGGTAGATACTGAAGCCATTAAAAAAGCAGGTTTTAAAATCGCTGTTGATGCAGTGAACTCTACGGGTGGTATTTTTGTGCCGGCTTTGTTAAAAGCTCTAGGTGTAGATACGGTATATGAATTGTATTGTGAACCAACCGGACATTTTCCGCACAATCCTGAGCCATTGCCAGAGCATCTTACAGAAATATCTAAATTGGTACAGCAAAAAGGCGCTGATTTAGGGATTGTAGTAGATCCAGATGTAGATCGTTTATGCTTTGTAAATGAAGATGGTTCTATGTTTGGAGAAGAATATACATTGGTAGCTGTGGCAGATTATGTGCTTAAACATACACCGGGTAATACGGTTTCAAACCTGTCGTCAACAAGAGCATTGAGAGATGTAACCGAAAAAGCAGGCTGTGTATATAACGCAGCGGCAGTTGGCGAGGTAAATGTAGTAACCCAGATGAAAGCCACAAATGCTGTAATAGGGGGAGAAGGTAATGGTGGAATTATTTATCCTGAACTGCATTATGGACGTGATGCTTTAGTGGGAATAGCTTTGTTTTTAACGCATTTAGCTAAATCGGCTAAACCTATATCGGTTCTGAGAAATACATATCCGGCTTATTTTATTTCAAAAAATAAGATCACGCTTACACCTGAAATGGATATTGATGCGTTATTGTTACAGGTACAGGATAAATATAAAAATCAACCGCACAGTACAATAGATGGTTTAAAAATTGAATTTGATAATCAATGGGTACACCTGAGAAAATCAAATACAGAACCTATCATCAGGATTTACAGCGAAGCAGAAAGTGAAACCATTGCAGATAATTTAGCTAAAAAGATTATAACTGATATAAAAGAGATCTTAAAATTAGATTGATCTGCCTTTTAATAAAATAACACCATAAAACACACAAATGAAAAGAGTTTATTTAGACAATGCCGCAACCACACCACTTGATAGCGATGTAATTGCTGAAATGACCAATGTAATGCAGAATTTTTACGGAAATCCTTCTGCTATCCATACACTTGGTCGTGAAGTAAGAACTTTGGTTGAAAAAGCCCGTAAAACGGTTGCGACACTGTTAAACGCCAGTCCGGCAGAAATATTTTTTACTTCCGGAGGAACCGAGGCAGACAATACAGCCATAAGATGCGGAATTGCTGCATATAGTATCAAACATGCCATTACATCTAAAATAGAACACCATGCGGTAGAGCATACTTTAGATATGCTGCTAAAAGAGGGTGTAATTGATAAATTGAGCTTTGTAAATATTGATGAGAAAGGAAATGTTGATTACAACCATTTAGAAGAGCTTTTACAAAATAATGAACGCAGCTTTGTTTCATTAATGCATGCCAATAATGAGCTGGGTACACTTACAGATATGGAAAGGGTAGGTGATCTGTGCGAAAAATACAATGCAATTTACCATGCAGATACCGTACAAACCATGGGGCATTATGCGCATGACGTACGTAAATTAAAAGCGCATTTCTTGGTTTGTGCCGCACATAAATTGCATGGACCTAAAGGAGTAGGCTTTTTATACGTGAACAATAGTATTAAAATTCCACCAATGATTTATGGAGGGGCTCAGGAACGTAATATGCGTGGCGGAACAGAAAACGTATATGGTATAGTAGGTTTGGCTAAAGCATTGGAAATTGCTTATGCAGAAATGGCTGAGCACCAGGCTCATATACAGGGATTGAAAGATTATTTTATTGCACAGCTTAAAGAAGAAATACCTGGAATTGAATTTAATGGCGAAACAGATGCGGATAAAAGCCTTTATACTGTTTTAAATGTATCTTTCCCTGAAATGGATATGGCAGATATGCTATTATTTAATTTAGATATTAATGGGGTTTGTGCATCGGGAGGTAGTGCATGTTCATCTGGTTCAAATATTGGTTCACATGTGCTTAATGGCATAAAAGCAGATCCGAATCGTCCGGCAGTTCGTTTCTCTTTCAGTAAATTCACCACAAAAGAAGATGTTGATTATGCTTTAGGAGTGATCAAAACAATCATGAAACAAAATGCATTAGTGTAATATTTCTTATTTCAAATAGAGAAAGAGTTTTAGCTGCGGTTAAAACTCTTTTTGTTTATATGAGATATTTAATAAGCTATGTAACAAAATAGAAGGAACTCTTTACTTAATTGTTATGCTGAACTTGTTTCAGCATCTTAAAGGCACATTTTATTTTTCTTAACCATTATTTAACCAAAAAACAGCCTTTGGTTAAAACTGGTCTCTTGATAAGTTAAAATATAATAGCTATCTTAATACCATTATTACCGGAAGGCTTTTATTCAACTGATTTTTAAAAAGGAGATGTTATGGATAGGCTTAAAAATTCTGTATTAGATAATAGTTATACTAATGCCGAGCAATTTAGCAAACCCGTTAATCAAACTGATTTTACTGAAGAAATTTTTGAAAATAACATGAGCGAAGCTGTTGTTAATGAAAACTATTGCGAAACTCAAAATGAAGCCACTAAAATTAAAACAGTGTGGCATGAACTGATCAATTACAGATACGCTATTCTTTGATCAATCTTCAAAAAGAGAGGCATATCTTTAAAAGATATGCCTCTTGTTTTTAGCTTATTTTTCGGTAGTGTTAATAGCATATTTTTCAGGCTCATAATGTAAACCAGGAGATAACCAGTATAACAGGGCCATTCTTGAGTAACGTAAATTGAATGGTGAGCAAAGTACGCTGGTTAAGATCAATAAACCTACATAGTACCAAAGATTATCATAATCTAATTTTAAGCCCAAAACGTAAGCAGCAACGGCAACAGTAACCATTTCGGCAACATTCATTGCATAACTTACAAACATGGCTACATAAAAATATCCGGGCTCACGTTCAAACTTTAATCCACAATGCGGACAAAAAGTATTCATTTTTCTCTCTTTCAAGCTGTAAGCCGGACCCATAAATACATTTCCTATTCTGCAACGCGGACATTTGGCCTGAGAAAAACCTTTCCATTGCGAGGTATATATAACATTATTGTGCTGTAATTCCATATGATGGTATCGTGTTTAATTTTCTGAATTTATCGGGCGTAACTCCCTCATATTTTTTAAAGAACTTGATAAAATAGCTCTGATCTTCGAAATTTAATATTCTTGCAATCTCTGCTACCAGTAAGTCTTTATTAATTAATAATCTTTTGGCTTCTAATATAACCCTATCTCTAATCAATTTTCCGGCAGATTGGCCCAAAAAATCATTACATAAAGCATTTAAATGATTTGGTGTGATATAAAGTAAAGCCGCATATTGCTTAGGTAACTTTAAGCTGGCATAATTCTTTTCAATTAACTGTTGGAAGTTTTTCAGAAGTGTATGATTATAAGGATTTACCTGTTTAGGCAATATGTATTGAATAGAACGGCTTACTTCGGTAAAAAGATGAAGCAATAAAATTCTAACCAGATCGTCGTTAATAGGGATTTCATTAGACCCCTCCTTGAGCATTTCTTCAAAAATACCAGAAATTTTGGCAATGGTTTCTGTATTGAGATTAATCACTTGCTGTTGGGGATCTCCGCTAAAAAAACTGAACTGCTCTAAATAATCGGGCTTAAGCAAGAAGGATGAAAAATAATTTGCGTTAAAATTAGCTATATAACCCGATGGCTTGTCATCAAAACTCCAGCTATGAACCTGACCCGGTATCATAAAATAGATTTGCCCTTCGGCTAAATCAAAAGTGTTAAAGTCAATTTGGTGTTTACCTTTACCTTTTGTAAAAAGAACCAGATGGTAAAAATCATGTTTATGTGCCGAATGAAGATGTTTATGCAATTCGGCATAATACTCAAAGCGGCTCACTAAAATCCCATCGTTCTTATACGATCTGAGATTACTCATATTGTAAACGGGGATATTGGTTTTCATGTGAATTCTTTGTAAGAAAATATTAATACAAATTTAGGGTAAATAGAGTTTGATATAAAGGTAATTTTTGGCTAATAAATGGTATTTTTTACTTTATTAATTTGTTAAATATGTAATTAAAGCAATTTATAAAGGTATATTTTGAATATCTATACGTATTTTTCAAAGTGATAATTCGTGGTATTCTAAAATAGAATATGAAAAAAATATTAAAAAAAACTTCACTTGTATTGTAAATTAAAAAAAGTAGTTATATTTGTCCCTGAGAGCGTTAATTTAGATGACGGGGGTAAGGCTTAGGCTTTATCTCCGTTTCTTTTTTTATACCTGTTCTATTATAAGCTTTCGCAATTCAAAACCTTGAAATTCTTACAGCTATAAATTGCTGTTTGTTATTTGAAATTAATATCAATTTATGGCCTATTTACTTTTTCCTTATTTTTGGCTAAATGTCTGTGGTGAACTTAAAAAATATGCAAAATCTTGAATTACGTAAAGTTAACGTAATCAGGTATGTAACGCCTTTACGTGAGGGAGGCTCTATGCCGGCTATTGCCGAAGCAGATGACGGTTTTCTTTATGTCTTAAAATTTAGAGGAGCCGGACAAGGTAAAAAAGCATTGATTGCCGAGCTTATTGGCGGCGAACTGGCTAGAATACTGGGCTTAAAAATGCCTGAAATAGTTTTTGCACATTTAGATGAAGCATTTGGCAGAACCGAACCCGATGAAGAGATACAGGATTTGCTAAAAGCCAGTACAGGCTTAAATCTGGCAGTACATTATTTATCAGGAGCTATAACTTACGATCCGGTTGTAGCTAAAATAGATCCCTTACTGGCTTCAAAAATAGTGTGGTTGGATTGTTTCTTAATGAATATGGACAGGACAGCCCGTAATACCAATATGCTTTACTGGCATAAAGAACTTTGGTTAATAGACCATGGGGCTTCAATGTACTTTCACCACTCATGGCAAAACTGGCAGGAGCAGGCCAAAAAACCTTTTACATTGGTTAAAGATCATGTCTTATTACCACAGGTGAGTTTAATGGAAGAAGTAGATCAGGAATTTAAATCACTGCTTACTCCTCAGATTATAGAAGCGGTTCTAAATGTTATTCCTGAAGAATGGCTTGATGATAACTTTTTTAACAGTAGTGCCGAACAGAGAGAAGCTTATGCTTATTTTCTAAATACCAGAGTAGCAAATTCTCAAATTTTTGTAAAGGAAGCTGAAGATGCAAGAGAGAAACTTATTTGAGTATGCCATTATACGCGTAATGCCTAAAGTTGAACGCGAAGAATTTTTAAATATAGGCGTGATTTTATATTGTGCCAAACAACGGTTTTTAGGCACTAAATATGTTATTGATGAGCATAGATTAAAAATATTATGCGCTGATTTGGAGATGGATATTTTAGCACAAAATTTAGAATCCTTAAGTCGTATTTGTAAAGGAGGGAATGATGCGGCCCCAATTGGTTTGTTAGACCAACCTTCGCGTTTTAGGTGGTTAACAGCAGCCAGAAGTACAATTATCCAAACTTCAAAAGTACATCCGGGTCTTTGTACCGATGCGCAAGCTACGCTGGAGCAATTATTTGATGAAATGGTGAGCCTTTAGGCATTTAAATTTTTTCAAGGCCATAGAACAAGGCTGCAACGTGTAAAGCCTGATCGATTTTATTTTCTTTGATCAGTTGCTTTATTTCACTCATAGAATAAAGTTCTACATTTAAAATCTCATGCTCATCTAAATGCTGGACATGCGTTTTTTCTCCGCCGGTAAGTAAATAAGTATGAGCCCGGTTATTGGCCGTTGCAGGATTAGGATAAAGTGAGCACAATAGTTCACAGTTTGAGAAAGTATAACCTGTTTCTTCAATAAGTTCACGTTTAATGGCTTCTTCAGGTGTTTCTCCATCATCAATAACACCGCCTGGTATTTCCAATGAAATAATATCTCCGGCAAAACGATACTGGCGTACCATAATAATTTGCTGATCTTTAGTTACAGCTATGGCATTTACCCAATCTGGATATTCTAAAACATAATAGTCATCTTTTACAGTGCCGTTAGGAAGTTCAGAGGTATCTACTCTTAAAGTAGCCCATCTTTCTTTTACCAGATATCTGGATGCAAGTTTTTTCCATTTGGTTATTTCCATAAAAATGAAGTATAATTTATGCTTATAAATATTGTTGTATAATTTCCTGACGATGTAAGTTAACCAGATGGACCACTTTGTATTGCTCTGATAATTGAAGATAAATAAGATTAAGTTTTGGAGCAATGAGTTTATTACGTTCGGCACTGGTTCCAAGTTCATAGTAAAGAAACTCGCTTAATGAATCTAACTTTTCTGAACTAAGTTCTGCTTTGTTCAGCCAATCCTTAAAATGATCTAAATCAGGATTATTTAAAATAGTTTCATCGAGAAGAAAGGCGGTTTGTATGGTTTCATTGAAAATAGCCAACGCTTCATCAGGTTTTCCATCAAGCTTTAATCCCATTATCCGTGCTAAAACCTGAGCCAGTCTTTCAATTTCTGATTTTAAAAGATCTCTTCGATACATGCTGCAATAATAAAAAAACAAGGTTATAAAGTGAATAACAATATAACCTTGTAGTATGATAAATTTTTCTTTAACTATAAAGAAGAAACTCGGTTTACCAGCTTCCGCTGCTTCCGCCTCCGCCAAAACTACCACCACCAAATCCGCCGAAGCCACCGCCTCCACTACCACCAAAACCACCTCCGCTTCCAAAACCACCTCCAGAATTTCCTCGGCCACCACCAAATAGCATAGCCCAAAACAACGCATTTGCAGCTCCGCGTCCGCCAATAACCTGATTACCGCCACCGCCACCACCTCGTTTTAATAGGATGATGATGACAATAATAATGATTAAAACAATTAAACCCGATCCGGTTTTATCAGAAGAACTTTTGCGTTTAGGATTATCGTTTTTGTATTCTCCTTTAATTAAAGAAATTATGGAATTTGTACCAACATTAATGCCTTCATAATAGTTTCCATCCTTAAAATAAGGCTTAATATCATTTTCTATAATGCGTTTGGTGTACATATCTGGTAAAGCACCCTCTAATCCATAACCAGTTTGTATAGAAAGTTTTCTGTCGCCTAAAGCAATTAAGAGTACTACCCCGTTATTTTTTGATTTCCCACCAACTCCCCATTTCCTACCTAATGCCAATGCATAATCATTAATATCGTACTCGCCAACAGATTTGAGTATAACAACCGCAATCTGGTTAGATGTAGAGTCATCAAACGCAACCAGTTTATTTTCGAGGCTGTTAATTTGTTCAGGAGTTAGAGTATGGGTATAATCATTTACCAGAGTAGTAGGCTTTGGTGGAATTTCTTGTGCGAAACCCAGTTTAAAGCATACCAGAAAGCAAATTAAAGTGATGATCTTTTTCATCGTATAGTTTTTCAGTAAGTTATAGTAGGTTAAAACTTTTAAGATTTAACCTTTTGTTCATCAATAAAAACAATATCATTAGGAATTTCATTGATATCATCACTTTGATAAGGAAAGTATATAGCCAGTTTCTCTCCGGCAAGACTAATTCCGGCAATAATGCCTTCAACTAAATTTCCGCTTAAAAAATGCGCTTTCATGGCAACCTGAACAGTTTCCCAAAAATCTTCGGGAACCAGGGTATCAATGCCTTTATCACCTATAATGGCAAATTTCTTATCTTCATAAGCAAGGTAAATTAAAACGCCATTATGTTGTGCTGTTTTATCCATTCCTATTTCAAAGAAATATTCAGTAGCTCTTGTAAAGGCATTATGACCTTTGCAATGCTTTTCTAAAGCTATACGTATTTCGCCTGATGTTGACTTTTCTGCCTGTGCAATAGCCTGTGTAATAAGTTCCTGCTCTTGAGTTGTGAAAATAGACATGCTTTTTAAATTTTTTTAAAAGAAGCGCTGATGTGTATTAATCATAAAATATGCCGGACATGACCCATGGCAGCCCGGCTATATAATATATGTTTTAACAAAACTAAAATTCAACTTTTGGTGCATTTTGAGCACCGGCATCTGCTTTAAAAGCAGCTTTTTGTTCGAAACCAAATAAACCTGCTGTAATATTATTTGGAAATGATCTTACTTTTGTATTATATGATTGTACAGATTCATTAAAATCTTTTCTCGCTACTGCAATTCGGTTTTCTGTACCTGCCAGTTCAGCAGATAAATCAGTAAATTGTTGTACAGCTTTTAATTCAGGATAGTTCTCTGTTAAAACCATCAGTCTTCCTAATGCCTGAGAAATTTGCCCCTGAGCTGCCTGGTATTTCTCCATGCTTTCTGCATCAAGTTTGTTTGGATCAACAGTAATTTGACTTGCTTTACTGCGGGCCTCAATCACAGCCGTTAGTGTAGATTGTTCATGCTTTGCAGCACCTTTTACGGTATTAACTAAATTAGGAATAAGATCTGCACGACGTTGATATTGTGCCTCTACCTGTCCCCATTTGGCTTTTACATCTTCATCTAATTTAACCATGCTGTTATAACCGCATCCGCTAAATAATACTAGTGTTGCAGCAATGGCAACAATCCCAATTAAAACTTTTTTCATATAATATGTCTTTTAGTAAAGTAAATTGAATTTAAATATATTCAATATCTAGCTATTGTTCGCAAAATTTATACCTTATATTATAACTCAACATTTAACTGACAGACTGTCTCTATTGGTTAAAGAAATTGTTACATTCCAGAATTTGCATTGGCAGGTTTTTATTCTAATTTAATCATTTACAAAATCTTTTGTAAATCATGTCATTAACAGCGATACATAATGAAGCTACCATTCTATCTCAAATTGCTGATGGTAACGAGGAAGCTTTTAGGAAATTGTTTATGGCCTATCATAATCAACTGGCAGAGCACGTGTATTTTCTTACGCATTCTAAGGAAGTTACCGAAGAAATTGTACATGATGTATTTGTTAAAATTTGGACAAACAGACAAGATTTAGATCAGATAGAAAAATTCACTGCTTATTTATTTATTATTTGTCGCAATCATACCTTAAATACACTTCGTAAAATAGCTAAAACACAACAAGCAGATAGTGTATATAAAAATGAGCAATTAAATTCTTGGGGTACAAATGAAATAGATTACGGAGATTTTGATGAGTTATTGGGAAAATCTATCGATTTGTTACCAAGTCAGCAACAGCAAGTGTTCAAGTATAGGATGAAAGGGATTAAAAACCCTGAAATTGCAACAAAGATGGGAATTTCTACTGAGTCGGTTCGGAAATATTATAAGCTTGCTTTAACAGCGCTTGTTAAGCATGTTAAAATGCATCAATCTCTGATTACTTTGTTAACATTGTTGTTACATACAGAGAATCTCGTAAATTAAATATTTTTGAATATCCCGTTTTTTCTTTTTGTGTGTCTTTATGGTATATATCTCAGAAGAATTATATGCCAAACACTCGTTTATTTTACTTATTTGAATTACTACGATCAGGAGAACTTTCTAATAATGAAAGGGAAGAGCTGCTGGATTTACTGGTAAAAGATGAAAACAAAGAAGAGGCTAAAATATTAATACAAATGGCTTGGGCTGAGTATAAGCCTAAAAATCCTGTTTTTAACGAAACAGAAAGCACAGCGCTCTTCAATAAAATCCTTACAGATGCTTCAGCAGACCACGAGCCTGTTTCCATAAATAGAGAAGTTAAACCTTTAATTACCTGGAAACGATTTTTAGGTTATGCTGCAATCTTATTGCTGATTTTTTCAGTATCCATTAAAATTTTTAAAAATCAAACCAGACAAATTTTTACAGCTAGTAATGAAAAAGAACACTCTGCAAAGAACAAAACAGAGATCACATCTGGGAAAAATAAAGCTACTCTAACATTATCTGATGGTACTAAAATTGACTTAGATGATGTTTCTGCTGGTAAAATTGCTAGCAAAGCCGGAATAAGCATCATTAAAATAGCTGATGGACAGTTAGTATATACTGTAACAGGTCGTCAGGATAATACTAAAGACCGGAATTATATTCCTGAAATAAATACTATTTCTACACCCAGAGGAACTCAATATCAGATTAACTTACCAGATGGCAGTAAAGTTTGGCTTAATGCCGAATCTTCTTTGAAATTTCCAGTTGCATTTGTAGGTAAAGAAAGGGTGGTAGAATTAACTGGCGAAGCCTATTTCGAAATTAATTCACAGCAACGAGATGGACATAGAATGCCATTTAAAGTACGATCTTATATAGATGGCAGAAGCCAGGAAGTAGAAGTTTTGGGTACGCATTTTAACATCAAATCATATGCTAATGATGCAGCTACTAAAACTACATTGATAGAAGGAAGTGTACAGATTACCAATCTGAATTTGAATAAGACAAATATTTTGCTGCCCGGTCAGCAGGCAATAGCAACCCAAAAGAACACCCAAATAGCAAAGGCCAATATAGAAGAGGTTATGGCTTGGAAAATGGGAAATTTCATGTTCAATAATTTGGCATTGACAGATATTATGAAACAGTTGGAGCGCTGGTATGATATGGAAGTGAGCTACAATCATATGCCCAATTCATCTTATCATGGCTTGATTTCTAGAAAAGTTACTTTGGCTCAGGTGTTAGAAATGCTGGAAATGGCTGGAGATTTAAAATTCAAGATTACAAAGTCTCCTACAGGAAAAGACAAAATAGAAATTCTAAAAAAATAATGTGTTAATCTTTAAAATTTATTGCCCATGTGAGTTCGTAAAAATTATCTAAACAAAAACTAACCGTGATATTATCACAACAATCAACCCTAAGTATCTAAAAACCTAAACCAATTGGCGTATGAAGTCTTTCAACACGTTTAAGAGGATGTTTTGCAGTTCTGAACCGGAAAACTTAACATCTACATCTACCATTAACCTCCATACTTTTAAAAAACTGGCCATTTTCATTTTGAGTATAGCCTTTCTTCAGGTAAATGCAAATGGACAAAGACAAAACAACATTACCTTATCCAAAAGAAATGTCTCTTTTGAATATGTATTATCTGAAATTAGGCAACAAAGCGGATATGGAGTATTATACAATTCTGATATGATACAAAAAGCAAGTCCTGTGTCTATTAATGTAGTAAACGTTTCTGTAGAAGAAGCATTAAAAGCTTCTGTAGCAGGGCAACCTTTTAGCTTCCAGCTAAAAAATAATACCGTAGTGATTACCCCTAGAAAAGAAGATCAGAACACAGCCCCTGCAATTGATGTAAAGGGCAAAGTTTTGGATGAAAAAGGGCTTCCATTACCAGGCGCTTCCATCCGTGTAAAAGGTACTACACAAGGCGTTGTAACAGATCCAAATGGAGTTTTTACTATTAAAGCTCTGGATGCTGAAGCAGTTTTGATTGTTTCCTATATTGGTTACCAATCAAAAGAAGTTAAGGCTGGTGCAAATTTAACCATTAGATTAGAACCGAATAACTCAAATTTAGGTGAAGTGACTGTAATTGGTTATGGTACCCAAAAGAAATCTGAAGTTACGGGCAGTATCACAAATGTTAAAGGTGGAGACGTAGCCGATCAGCCTGTGGTAAGTTTTGAAGGCGCATTAGGCGGTAGAGCAGCAGGGGTAAACATTGTTGCCAGTTCGGGAAACTTAAACCAGGCCCCTGTATTTCGTATCAGGGGTACAAACTCTTTATCGCTTAGTTCTTACCCGCTTATTGTAATTGATGGAATACCTAGTTTTACAACGGATGATGATTCAGGATCTGGAAATACAGAAAATAACCCATTATCTTCTATCAATCCAAATGATATTGAAAGTATTGACATTGCAAAAGATGCAGCAGCAACAAGTATTTACGGTAGCCGTGCAGCAAATGGTGTAGTATTTATTACAACTAAAAAAGGTAAAGCAGGTAAAGCCAAAATTAATTTCTCTTCAAACTTATCAATTAATACGGCAAGTAATCTGCCTAAATTGTTAAATGCTGCTCAGTATATCGAAACAAAAAACGAGGGCTTAAGAAATGAAGGAACTTATAATTCAACCACTAATTATTATGGATACTCATTAGATGCGAATGGAAATCAAATTGATACCAGATGGTCTGATTATGTATATCAAACTGGTATTTCGACCGCTAATAATCTTAATATTTCTGGTGCTAGTGAAACAACAAAATACTATGGATCGATAGGTTATACTGATCAGAATGGGATATTTAAGCAAACCAATTTTAACAAAAAAACAGTTTTATTTAATATTGATAATAAGACCACTTCTTGGTTAAGTCTTGGAGCTAAAATAAATTATAATAATGAAGTAAATGGTTCGGCCATGTCTAGCGGATCAAGAGGTAACTCTTCTGCTTCAGGTGGTATGGCCAGAATAGCCCTTATCAGTGCTCCAATTGTAGGACCTTATAATGCCAATGGATCGTTTAATTCTAATTCGGCCGGGTTTATTGGTATTATGGACAATAACGGGCATTTATCTTCGCAATCGAGACTTGGATTTTATAATCCTGTAGTCTCTATGGATGCCAACTACTCAAATAGTAAAGTAAATAACATCCAATCTAGTGCGTTTGTTAAGATTAACCCGTTAAAATGGATAACTGCTCAATCAATTTATGGTATTGATTATAGGTATGGAACAAATGAAAATTACTCGAGTCCGTATAGTGGAGAGGCCATATCAAGCAATGGTAGTGCTTCTAGCATACAAACTACAAGAGAACGTGTGGTTTGGACCAATACTTTAACTTTTGATAGAACGCTTGGAACATCGCATAATTTCTCGTTGTTATTAGGAGAAGAAGAACAGACTACTAAAGGTAATCGTTTTGGCTTATCACGTACCGGGCAAACAGATCCTTTATATACTAATATTCAAGGTGGATGGCAAAATGTTGCTATAAGTGGTACAGCAAACAGCGTGTTTGATAATTATTTGTTCTCTTTATTTAGTCGATTACAGTATAATTATAAACAGAAATACTATGCTACAGTCAATTACAGGCAAGATGAATACTCTGCTTTGGGAGCCAACAATAAAAAAGGTACTTTTTGGGGTGTGTCTGGTGGATGGGATATTTCCAAGGAAGATTTCTGGGCTAACTCAAGTATAAATAAAGTATTTAACAACGTTAAACTGCGTGCCAGTTATGGTAAAGTAGGTAATATTGGCGGATTAAGTGATTTTGGAGCCATCAATACTTATTCGGCCAGTTTATATGGCGGACAAGCAGGCTTATCATACTCTGCAACCGGAAATGCTGATTTGCAATGGGAAACCAGTAAAAAGACAGATATCGGAGTAAATTTTGGCCTGTTCGGAAGTAAGATAACCGGAGAGATTGCTTATTATAAAAATAATATCGACGGATTGATTTTCGCTGTTCCACTTCCTCCTTCAGTAGGTTTACCTAATTCTTCTAACAATACCATCCTTAAAAATGTGGGTAAAATGTACAATACAGGACTTGAGTTCACATTGAGTGGCTATCCTGTAAGAACAGATAAATTTAGCTGGAATTCTTCATTTAATTTAACCACTAATAAAAATGAGGTGTTGGAACTTGCTGATGGTGTACCTAGTATCATTGTAGGTTCTAATGATGGCTTTACCATTACTTTACCGGGTTACTCGGCTGGTATGATTTATGCAATCCGTACCGGAGGTATTGATCCGGCTTCAGGAAGACGTATTTTCATTAATGGCGAAGGTAAAAAAGTATTGTATCAACAAGTGATTGGTGCAGGAGCGCCTTCTCCATATCAATGGTCATATGAAGATAATACCCGTGCACCTGCAATTACACCTGCTGCTGATGCAGTGATCTATAAACAATCGGCACCTAAAGTATTTGGAGGTTTCTCAAACGTATTTAATTATAAGGGTTTCGAGTTAAATGTATTGATTACCTATCAGTTAGGTGGTTACATGATGGATGGTACACAAGCAACCATGCGTGATAACCGTTTCTGGAACAACTCAGTTGATATGATGCGCAGATGGCAAAAACCAGGAGATGTAACAGACATTGCCAGAATTGTAAATGGAGATAATGTTTCTAACGGTAACACACTTCCATTAGATATTAATGTGAGTTCTACTGATTATTTAAGATTGAAAAGTGCAATGTTATCTTATAACCTGCCAAGCAGCTTTCTGAGCAAACTTAAATTATCTCACACTAAAGTATATGTAAGTTCACAAAACTTATTGATTCTAACCAAATACACCGGATTTGATCCTGAAGTTACTACAAACGCAAATAGCGCAATTTCTCAGGGTATAGATAAAAACCAGTCGCCAAATGCCAGAACTATTGTTTTTGGGTTAAATTTTGGTTTCTAAATTAGAGAAGGTAATTAATTGAATATACATTAATTTTAAAGATCATGATTAAAAGATCAACAATATATAGATTTAATTTCAGAGCCGTACTTATTGTAGGTATAGGAATGATGCTTTTTACCTCGTGTAAGAAAAATGAGAAATTGAATCCGAAAGCAACTACATTAATAACAGATGTTGATGCATTTTCAAGCCCTGAGCGTATTGAGGCTCAGGTAAATGGTTTGTATGTTAGATTAAAGTCTGGTAGCTTTTTAGGCTCATTTTACTTTATTGCAACAGATATCCGCTCTGGAGATTTTATCTCAACAAACCTGAACGCGGCTGTTGGAGCTACAACTTATCAGTTACAGACCCAAACTACCACAAATGATGTTAAGGATATATGGGAAGCCGGTTATCAGGCTATTAATGCTGCCAATGTTTTTATTGACGGCATGACAACATTTAACGGAACAACTGTAGTAGGTGATGCGAAAAGTAAAAATTATATAGCAGAAGCCAGATTAATAAGAGCAATTTCATATTATTATCTGCTGCAACTTTACGCCCAGCCATTTTGGAATGGAGCAGGTTCTAAACCTGGCTTGCCATTAAGATTAAAAGGAATTACCGGTGGCGGCAATTTTGATTTAGCAAGAAGTAGTGTGAAAAAAACGTATGAACAGATTTTAGATGATTTAAATTTTGCTGAACAAAATTTGCCTTTAAAATATTCAACGGCAGATTTTAACACAACCAGAGCACACAGAAATACAGCTATTGCTTTAAAGACTAAGGTGTATTTGAGTATGCAAGATTATCCTATGGTAAAAACAGAGGCTGATAAAATTGTATCGTTAGCAGCACCGTTCAAAGCAACATCAGGTGTAGAAAACACATTAAATGCAAGCATACAAGCTGTATTTGGTGGATCTTATAACACAACAGAATCAATTTTATCTATGCCGTTTACTACCAATGACAGACCTGGTACTGCCCTAGGAAATTATTATCTTCCAGGAAAAACAGATGGAGGTTCAGCTACGAGTAATGGTTCTGCCAATTATTCGCTTAATCCAAATGGCATTCCTGCCGATCTAACATGGACTACTGCTGACGATAGACGTAAGTTTCTTGTTAAGGGCCCGATTACTGGTAAATTATGGTTAACCAAGTTTAGTCAGGCTACGCCTTATTTGGATTATGCTCCTGTTATCCGCTATTCAGAAGTGATGTTAAATCTTGCAGAAGCGATTGCACGTACAACTACCACTGTAGATGCAAGAGGAGTTGCCTTACTTAATGCGGTAAGAAACAGGTCTGATAAAACAACTACTTATACTGTAGCTAGTTTTGCCAATAATGATGAATTTCTTGCAGCAATTCTTAAAGAAAGGCAAATAGAGTTCTTAGGTGAAGGCATTAGAAATTCGGATATTATGCGTTTAGGACTCGATATTCCTGCTAAACCGGCGCATTCTGTTCCTGCAGCCGCCCCTTCGGCTCCAAATTATATATATCCGATTTCGATTGACGAACTGATATTGAACAAATTGATGACAGACAATAAATAAACCAGATAAATTATGAATTATAAACAAATTATTTGGAGTTCGATTTTTGTAGCTTTTGTTGGCATTATGCCAACAAAAGCTCAGGTCGTTCCAACACCTAAGGAGTTTTTCGGCTTTAATATAGGTGATGACTATAAATTGGCAAATTATACGCAGGCCGAGGCTTATTTTAAAAAAGTAGCCTCGGTTTCTGATCGGGTACTGCTCAAAGAAATCGGAAAATCAGAAGAGGGTCGTAACCAATATGTAATGGTTATCTCTTCACCAGCAAATCTGAAAAAAATTGATCGTTATAAAGAAATCTCCCAGAAACTAGCAAGAGCAGAGAACCTTAGTGATAAAGAAGCAGCACAGCTTGCAAAAGAAGGTAAGCCTATCATATGGATTGATGGCGGCTTGCATGCTACTGAAACCGTAGCAACTCAGCAGCTTTTGGAAACCTATTATACGTTAACCAGTCGTACAGATCCCGAAACGATGAAGATTTTGGATAACGTGATTATTCTACTTTCTCAGGTAAACCCCGATGGACAAGAATTGGTTTCCAACTGGTACATGTCAGAAAAAGACAATGCCAAAAAGAATATGAGTGTTCCTCGTTTGTATCAAAAATATGTTGGTCATGATAACAATCGCGATTTTTATATGATGAATATGAGCGAAACTGCCAATATTGCAAGACAGCAATATATAGAATGGATGCCTCAGATTATTTATAATCACCATCAATCGGCTCCTGCAGGAGCGGTAGTAGCGGGGCCTCCCTATCGTGATCCTTTTAACTTTGTTTATGATCCTTTGTTGATCACAGGCATTGATGGTGTTGCTGCATCCATGATCAATAGACTGAATTCCGAAGGAAAACCGGGTTATACCAGATTAGCCGGTTCTGTGTATTCAACATGGTGGAATGGTGGGCTTAGAACTACTCCATATTTTCACAACATGATTGGTTTACTTACAGAAATTACAGGTAACCCTACGCCATCTGAAATTCCACTTGTTCCACAGAGGTTGATTCCTAACAATGCTACGCCATTTCCGGTATTACCACAAGCCTGGAAATTTAGAAACTCTATCGATTATTCTGTATCCTTAAATTATGGCGTACTTGACTATGCCAGAAGAATGAGCGACGAGTTGCTATATAATATATATGTAATGGGCCGTAATGCAATAGAGAAGGGAAATAAAGATACATGGACTTTACAGCCTAAATATATTGCTGCTATTGAAGCTGCTTATGAGAAAGACAAAAAAGATGGGAAAATAGCAGCTGATGGAGGTAGAAGTGCTCAAATTCCTATGAAATATTACGATGAAGTACTGAAAAACCCTATATATCGTGATGCCAGAGGATATATTATTTCTGCCGACCAGACTGATTTTCCAACTGCTGTGAAGTTTGTTAATGCCTTGATAAAATCTGGGGTATTGGTAGAACGTGCTACAGCTACCTTTACGGTTAACGGAAAAACTTACCCTGCAGGTTCTTATATTGTGAAAACAAATCAGGCATTCCGTCCTCATGTACTAGATATGTTTGAGCCACAAGATCATCCAAATGATTTTCAATACCCGGGTGGACCACCGGTACGTCCGTATGACGCTGCGGGCTGGACCCTTGCTTTCTCAATGGGTGTAAAATTTGATCGTGTTTTAGATGCATTTAATGGACCTTTTGAACGGGTAGGTTATGGAGTATTGCAGCCAATGCCTGCAAAAACAACCACTGCGTCGTCAGCAGGTTTCTTATTGAGTGCAAACGTTAACAATTCTTTTATAGCTGTAAATGAACTTTTAAAAGCCAATATACCTGTATATAGAATCAATAAAAGCCAGGACAATATGCCTGAAGGATCATTTTATATTCCTGCTAAAGGCTATAACGTTTTGAAAAATGCAGGATCGGAATTTGGAACAGCTGCAAAAGGCGTAAGCAAGAAACCAGCAGATATGCTGCAATTGAACCCTGCACGTATTGCTTTATTTGATCAATATGGAGGCTCTATGCCATCTGGTTGGGTTAGATGGATGTTCGAACAATTCCGCTTTCCTTTCCAGGTTATCTATCCACAAGATATTGATAATGGAAATTTAAATGCTAAATATGATGTAATCCTATTTATAGGAGGAGGAATTCCGCCTTATGGTAACGCAGGTCCGGGTAGAGGAATGGGTCGTGGACCAAAACCAGAAGATGTTCCAGAAGAATTTAGAAACAGATTGGGTAGCATTACTGTCGAAAAATCTATCCCGCAACTTAAAACCTTTATGGAAAATGGGGGGAATATTGTTACTGTAGGTAGCAGTACAGCCTTAGCCTATCATTTAAATCTACCGGTTAAAAATGCCTTGGTAGAAACAAAAAATGGTAAAGAATCATCCCTGCCATCTGATAAGTTTTATATTCCAGGTAGTTTGTTAAAAGCGTATGTTGATACAAAAGCACCAGATAATTGGGGTATGCCTGCTGAGGTTGATATGGTTTTCGACAATAGTCCATTATTCAAAATCGATGCAGACGCTAAAGGTATTAAGTCTCTGGCTTGGTTTGGAAAAGAAGAAGCTTTAAGAAGTGGATGGGCCTGGGGACAATCGTATCTTAAAGAAGGTGTAGTTGCTTTTGTTGCACCGATAGGTAAAGGAGCACTTCATGTTTATACACCTGAAATTACTTTCCGTGCCCAGTCACATGGAACTTTTAAGATGTTATTTAATAATTTATACCTGAAAAAATAATTTTTAGAAGATGAAATATAGTTCGTTTATAAAAAAATCATTCTTGGTCGTAATACTTGGGACTGGCTTTTCAGTCTTAAGTTTTGCGCAAGAAAATTTAAAGTATCAAGAGCCCCCAAAAAGTATTGTGGAACTTGTAGATGCGCCAGAAACCCCTATTGCCATATTTAGTAAAAATGGTGGCATGATGTTATTGGTTCAGGCCCCGGGCTACGCTCCAATAAAACAAGTTGCACAGCCTATTTTAGGGATTGCCGGAATTAAAGTTAATCCGGCAAACAATTCTACTGAAGCAGAGGTTTCTGGAGTTTATCAGGATCTGGTACTTAAGGATGTGAAAACAGGGAAAGAAATGAAAATTACCGGAATGCCTAAAGACATGAGAATAACTAATATCTCGTGGAACGATGCAGGTACTCATTTTGCCTTTAGTAACAACACCTATACAGGTGTAGAATTATGGGTTGCAGATGTTGTTGGATTAAAAGCTACAAGATTAACCAATGGTTTGCTTAACGATGCCTATGGTGAAACTCTGCAATGGGCTCCTGATGGCAAACATATTCTTGCTCAATTTATACCAGCTACCCGTGGGGCCAAACCAGTACAGGATATTGTACCCACAGGGCCAATCATTCAAGAAAACCTTGGAGTGGTTACACCCTCAAGAACTTATCAGTATTTATTACAGAATGAATATGATGAGGTTTTAATGGATTACTATTTAACATCCCAACTTCAATTGGTTGATTTTAACGGACAAGCCACTAAAGTTGGAACCCCAGCTATTTATCGTAGCACCAAGTATTCGCCAGATGGTAATTACTTAATGGTACAAACTGTAAAAAGACCTTATTCTTATTTGGTTCCTATTAACTCTTTCCCTTTTCAAACAGCGGTGTTAGATGCTAGTGGCAATTTTGTAAAAGAATTGGCCATGTCTGCAACAGGATTCGATGGTGCAACAGGTGGTCAAAGAGGACACTCGTGGAGAAGTGATGCTGCAGCAACAATTGTTTGGACTGAAACAGAAGGAAAAGGAAATACAGAACGCACTTCACTATATACTTTAAAAGCACCATTTACAGGTACAGGAACCAAAATTTTTACTTCTAGCGAAGGACAAAGATTAGGGAACGTTCAGTGGGGAAATGAAAAATATGCCATCATCTCTGAAAACAACAGAAAAGAGAGAACAGAGAAAATGATGGTAATTAATCCAGAAACAGGTGCCATTATTAAAGAGATGGAAAAAAGGTCTTCTGAAAATACCTATACCGATCCGGGACGTTTTGTGCAAAATGCCAATGGTACTATTTTATTTGATAAAGGCAACCAACCTGTTGTATTTACGATAGGACCTGGCGCATCTCCTTTGGGTGATCGTCCTTTCTTAATGAAATGGAACTTGATGACTAATAAGCAAGATACCCTATTTAAATCTAAAGCACCTTATTTTGAGAGCCCTGTATTCTTTAACAATAACGGAAGTATTTACATTTCAAGAGAAACCGCATCTATACCTGCCAACTACGTTGTAATCAATGCAAAAACCAGGAAAGAACAGGTATTGACCAATTTTGGAGATCCTTATCCAAGTTTACAAGGGGTAGAAAAAACATTATTATCTTATCCACGTAAAGATGGTATAAAATTATCGGCTGTGCTGTATTTGCCAAAAGGATATAAAAAAGAAGATGGTCCTTTGCCTGCATTAGTCTGGGCTTATCCTCGTGAGTTTAAAACTGCCGAAGCAGCAGGACAAGTTAAAGGTTCTCCTTATCGTTTCACCAGATTGGCATTCCGTTCACCGGTATATTGGGTAACCAGAGGTTATGCTATATTAGATCAAGCAGATATGCCTATTGTTGGCGAAGGAAAAACAGAGCCTAATGATACCTTTATAGAGCAAATTACTTTAAATGCTGAAGCATTAATTGATTATGTTGCCGGTATGGGGGTTGTAGATAGAAACCGTGTTGGCGTTGGCGGACACTCTTATGGCGCATTTATGACCGCACATTTATTGGCACATACTAAACTTTTTGCTGCGGGTATCGCACGTAGCGGGGCTTACAACCGTACACTTACACCATTCGGTTTCCAAGGAGAAACCCGTACTTATTGGCAAGCTCCTGAGCTTTACAACAAAATGTCGCCTTTTATTTATGCCGATAAAATTAAACTTCCACTCTTACTTACACATGGAAGTATTGATGATAATTCAGGAACTTTCCCTATTCAGAGTGAGCGTTTATACAGTGCAATTAAGGGACATGGAGGTACAGTTAGATTAGTAATGTTACCAAATGAATTTCACGGATATAGAAGTAGAGAATCAGTATTGCATACTTTTTGGGAGCAGGATCGTTGGTTAGAAAAGTATGTGAAAAATAAGAAGACTGAAAGTAAATAATACATTTTTGTTATAGACGGAGAGAATTTGTTGAAGTAGCTTTATCCACTTGGCTTATAGCACCGTAGACCACGTGGTAGTTATTTCAGCAAATTCTCTTTATTGGAATGAAGTTTATACTTAAGATCATACTTTCAAAGAACTAATTTTTTCAATTGACAGTTGTTATAAACGGTTTGATCGGAAACACGAATTGATGATTAGTTTTTTATTTAAGAAAAGAGTATTAGTATCTTTGCTGTATATCGGGATAAAAACTCGACCAAGATATGCAAAAAGATATAGAGATAATCTTGCTCCCGCATCAGGTAGAGCAATCATCTATCATCCTTAAAAAAATAGCCGAAACCTTAAATGTTAATCCGGAACGCATAAAGTCGCATGTGATTTTAAAAAGATCTATTGATGCACGTTCGCGTAAAGTAGTTTTTCGCTTACTGGTTCGTGTATATATAGATGAAGATTTTATTGCTGAAACTTCTGCAACACATTACCCTAATATCGGTTCTGCAAAATCTGTAATTATAGTAGGGGCTGGTCCAGCTGGGTTATTTGCCGCTTTGCAATGCATTGAAAATGGTGTAAAACCTATTATTATAGAAAGAGGGAAAGATGTTAAGCAACGTCGCCGCGATCTGGCAGCTATTAACAAACAAGGCGTAATAAATACCGAATCTAATTATTGTTATGGCGAAGGGGGGGCAGGTACTTACTCAGATGGTAAACTGTACACCCGTTCAAATAAACGCGGAGATATCAATAAAGTACTACAGATCTTTGTAGATCATGGGGCATCAGCAGATATTTTGATAGATGCCCGTCCGCATATAGGCACCAATAAACTTCCACATATTATCACAGCCATCCGCGAAACTATTTTAAACGCAGGGGGTGAAATACATTTTGATACCCGGTTAACCGATTTAATTATTGAAGGAGGTCAAGTAAAGGGAGTAGAAGTTAATAACCAGAGAGAGATCTTTGCCAAATCTGTTATTTTGGCAACTGGACATTCGGCACGTGATATATATCATCTATTAAATCAAAAAAACATTCTGATTGAAGCAAAGCCTTTTGCCTTAGGTGTACGTATAGAACATCCGCAGTCTGTTATAGATTCTGCTCAATACCATTGCGATATCAGGAGCGAATTTTTGCCCCCTGCATATTACAGTCTGGTACAGCAGGTAAACGATAGAGGTGTTTTTTCTTTTTGCATGTGCCCAGGTGGTATTATTGCACCTTGCGCAACCGATTTGAATGAAATTGTGGTTAACGGGTGGTCGCCATCTAAACGAAATAATCCTTATGCCAATTCAGGTACTGTAGTTCAGGTCACATTAGAAGATGTGCCGGGGTACGATCCGCTACGCATGTTAAATTTTCAGGCACAGATAGAGCAGGCAGCTTTTGAAGCCGGAGGTGGTAATTTGGTAGCACCTGCACAGCGTATGGTAGATTTTGTTGAGAATCGCTTATCCTTAGATCTTCCTAAAAATTCTTATCTGCCAGGTACCAAAAGTGTAATGTTAGATAATATCCTGCCAGATTTTGTAAGCAATAGCTTAAAAGGTGCCTTACCACAGTTTGGTAAAAAATTAAAAGGCTATTATACTAATGAAGCTATTTTAGTAGGAGTAGAGAGCAGAACATCATCACCGGTGCGTATTCCTCGTGATAAAGATACTTTGCAGCATCCGCAGGTAGAAGGTTTATTCCCTTGTGCCGAAGGAGCAGGCTATGCAGGAGGTATCGTATCAGCAGCAATAGACGGAATAAATTGTGCCAATGCACTAATAAACTTTTAATGGTAAATAACGTTTATAATCATATCAAAGTATCAGCATGAAAAAGACATTAATTATCGGTGCAAGTACCAATTCAGAAAGATATGCCTATAAAGCTGCACACATGTTAACAGCAAAAGGTCATTCTATTATAAATATTGGCGTAAAAGAAGGCGAAGTGGCAGGGGTTAAAATAGAGAAGCCATCAGAACCCTATCATGATGTAGATACCATTACATTATATATAGGTGTGCCAACACAACCTCAGTATTATAATTATATCCTGGAAACCAAACCTAAAAGAGTTGTTTTTAATCCAGGTACAGAGAATGCAGAGTTAGAGGATATGCTGGAGCAAAATGGTATAGAAGCTGTAGAAGCGTGTACATTGGTTTTATTAACTACCGGGCAATATTAATATAATGAGCGCAATTTGGTAGCTCCGGTTAACGTAATAACTCCCGCTTTATATTTTAGCCCTTCGGGGCTATTGTTGCAATCGGGGCTATTATAAAAGGTGAAGGCCTTATACAACAGTATTTCTTTCTGCCATTTATAGTCCTTAAGTCTCATAAACTATATAATCTGTTATATA
This sequence comes from Pedobacter montanisoli, assembly GCF_022809115.1. Classification (GTDB taxonomy): domain Bacteria; phylum Bacteroidota; class Bacteroidia; order Sphingobacteriales; family Sphingobacteriaceae; genus Pedobacter; species Pedobacter montanisoli. Next base: position 1,734,705 of record NZ_JALGBH010000001.1, read on the forward strand.
TAGTATAGTACAAACCTTCAAACCATCTTTTAAAGACATCATTTTCGGATTAAAACCCCTGTTTTAAGCTGCTATATTATATAGATATGATGCAGATGTAAATTAAAGATTAATTTTTTCTCGTTGATAGCTATGCAGTTATGGTTTTGTTATGGGGAAATGTTTGGTTCTGGTTTGGAAAGCGGGAAAAGATTTCTACTTTTGCACTCCGCTTACGGAGGTAAGGGACGCAGGTTGAAGAGCTAATAGAGATACTTAAGGGGAGTTTTGGAGAGGGATGTAGATGGAGTGGCAGAGAAAAAAAACTTCAAAATATTTTCAGAAATATTTTGCGGAAGCCGAAAAGATTTCTACCTTTGCACTCCGCTTACGGAGGTAAGGACAGAGGGCAGGCGATGGAGAAGGGAGGTTG
>NZ_JALGBH010000002.1:0-685444 GCF_022809115.1 Pedobacter montanisoli
GAAGCCTTTCGTCATTGACGGAGGGCTTTTTCTGTTTAAGGGCGTTCCAGCCCAGGGGCAGCCGTGACCGTCCCCTTCCCCCGACAGCACCTCCCCGCGCAAACAGAAAAGTGTTAACGTCTGTTAAATCCCAGACTTGTTACATGCTATTTGTGTTAAACCCTTATTTTTGTTTAAAATCAATTATGCTTTATGAAATTCTTTAGATCTTTCTTAGTTATACTGTTGTCTTTTATATCGGTGCAATTTGTAGCTGCACAAGATAAAAATGTAGTATTGCCGCCAAACTGGTTCAATTTAGATCTTACAGCCAATGGCTATTTTGGTATCAGCACAGAAAAGGCTTACCAGGAATTATTAAAGAATAAGCAGCCTAAACAAAAAATAATTGTAGCAGTTATAGATGGCGGAACTGATGTACATCATGAAGATTTGAAAGATGTAATCTGGACCAACAAAAAAGAAATGGCAGGAAATGGGCTTGATGATGATAAAAATGGGTATGTAGATGATGTATATGGTTGGAATTTCATAGGTTCTAAGAAAGGAAACTTACATTACGATAATTTAGAGCTGGTAAGGATAAAGAGATATTTAGAGCCTAAATATAAATCGACACTTCCAAGCACTAATTTAGATAGTGCAGAAAAAGAAGAATATAAGCTTTACAGACGCGTAGTTAGCGATTTTGGTAAAAAGTATCAGGAAGCCAGTGAGGCTTACCCTATCTATATTGCCATTAAAAAAATGATGGATTCTGCGGCTGTTCTTAACAAGAAAACCATTCCTTCATTAGAAGACATAGATCGCTTTAAAACAGATGATGAATTTGATGATTTTATTAAGAAAGTGATTAGAAAGGGATCTAAAGAAGATGGGAACATCGAGAAATTTTACCACAATATTGCTAAAGGTAACAAAGAATTAGACCAGACCTTAAATTACAACCTTAATGAGAAATATGACATGCGTGCAGAGTTAGTAGGCGATGACTACAGTAATTCTAATGAAAGATATTATGGAAATAATGATGTAATTGGCCCGGATGCTGAGCATGGAACGCATGTATCGGGTATTATTGGTGCTAACCGTAAGAATAATATGGGTATAATGGGCGTGGCGGATAATGTAAGTATTATGAGTATAAGAGTAGTTCCTGCAGGTGATGAGAGAGATAAAGATGTGGCTAATGGAATAAGATATGCGGTTGATAATGGGGCTAAAATCATTAACATGAGCTTTGGAAAAGCTTATAAATGGGATAAAAAGGTAGTGGACGAGGCTGTAAAATATGCAGAAAGTAAGGGCGTTCTATTGGTTCACGCTGCTGGAAATGATAATGAAAATATTGATGTTGTTGAGAGCTATCCTACTAAATTTTATGATAGTCCTGAAGCTAAGGAATATGCTCAAAAGCATAAAAAAGCAGAAGATAAACCTTTTATACCTTTGATACAAAGAGATAATATGCAGCAAGGGACCAATAATCCTTATATGAGAAAACAGGACCTGATCAATAAGGAACCTGCTTTGGATTCTGCCAAATTTAAATTGCCAAGAGCACAAAACTGGATTGAGGTTGGTGCAAGTACTTATAAGGATGATGATAATTTAAAAGCTTCATTTTCTAACTATGGAAAATATACAGTTGATGTTTTTGCTCCGGGATTTAAGATCAATTCTACTGTTCCGGGAAATAAATATGATGAATTTGATGGTACAAGTATGGCTGCTCCGGTAGTATCAGGTTTAGCCGCTTTGATATGGAGTTATTATCCTCATTTAACTGCTTTGGAGATTAAAGATATCATCATGAAATCTGTAACCAAAGTAAATCATAAAATAAAATACAAAAATGAACGGGATGAAACGATTAGGGTAAACTTTTCTGATCTGTGTGTAAGTGGTGGAATTGTGAATGCTTATAATGCGCTAAAATTAGCTGAACAATACAAAAAATAAGATATGAAATTATAGACTCCTCAAATTTTTGAGGAGTTTTTCTTGAGATATTAATCCTTTAAGGCTTTTATAAGTCTATAAACCAATCAACACAAACAAATGTAAACCTAAAACTATTTATTATGAGAAAACCATTTTATTTTTTGCTTTTGATGGCACTCACAAACTGCGCCTATGCGCAGAAACTGCCTGATATACAAAATACATCGCTTTGGGCACCAGCCAATTTAAAAGCCGATGGAAAACTACAAGAGTGGGGAGCAGGTTTTGCTGCCGAAAACAAACGTACAGAATTGCAATATACTGTATGTAATGACGAAAAAAACCTGTATTTAGCTTTAAGAGCTACTAATACAGAAATGGCTACAAAAATATTAAGAGGAGGTATTTCATTCACGATAAATACCGAAGGAAAAAAGAAAAATAACGATGCTTTTGTAATTACCTATCCCCTAGTGGTTAGAAATGCCACTGGAAGAAATAGCGGAGGACGTAGTGTGCAAGTAATGGGTGGACAAGGTATGCAGATGTCAAGAGAGATAGCTATTATTGGGGGTGGACAAGTAGGAGTTGAAAGAACTCAGGCTCAACGAGATTCAATTCAATTAGCATTACACAAATCGCAACTGGCAAGCGTTAAAGAAATTCGGATTTCAGGGTTTAAAAGCATTGCCGATAGCACACTTTCAATTTATAACGAATATGGCTTAAAAGCGGCTGCTTCATTTGATGATAAGGGTCTTTTCTTTTGTGAATTCGCTGTTCCTTTAGAACTTTTAGGTGTCAAATTAGATCAAGCTCCTGAAATTGCCTATCAGATTAAATTAAATGGAATAGATATGGGTGCAGGTTTTGGTGGACAGATGGTTTTTAGAGCAGTGCCAGTAAGTGGAGTATCCGGAGGTGGTGGTGGAGGAGGCAACACTAAAAACAATGCATCCAGACAGGATATGTTTGCGGCAACTGATTTCTGGGGTAAATATATTTTTCAAAAAAATAAATAGACAGCCATATGAAATCTATATTTACTCAAATTAAAGCAGGGTATCTGCTGTTAATTGCCTGTCTTTTTATTTCGCTTTTATTACCTCGAACAGTTTATGCGCAAAACCCACAGGCAAAGCCAAAAACTTTGCCCAATGCTTTACCTACGCGTGAAATTAGTGGTATTGTAAAAGATTCATTGGATATGGGTTTACCTGGGGTAACCATCAGGTTAACTTCAGAAAAAGATACTTTAGTAACCAGCACTAATCCCGATGGTATATTTGTATTTAAAAATGTGAAGATGGCTACTTATACCTTAAACATTACGATGTTAGGATATAAGCCATTGATTACTAAATACAAACAAAATGATGCCATTCCAAGAATTGTAATGGATCCTGTTATTATGCACAATTCAGCTAATATGCTGAAAGAGATTGAAATAAATGGCAGCCCTTCAATTACCTACAAAACAGATACTGTAGAGTATAAAGCGAGTGATTATATTGTTAGAGAAAATGCTACAGTGGATGAATTGCTCAAAAAAATGGAAGGCATGGAAGTGGGTAATGATGGCAGTTTAATACATCAAGGTAATAATGTAACCAAGGCCAAAATTAACGGGAAAACCTATTCGGGTGGAGAAGTAAACACCGCTATACAAAACCTGCCGGCATCCATTGTAGATAAGATACAGATTGTTGATGATTATGGAGATCAGGCTGCAAGAACTGGAATCAAAGATGGCGATCCTCAAAAGGTTTTAAATATTGTAACCCGTACAGATAAATCAGTGGGAAATACGGCAAATATTTCAGCAGGTGCAGGTAACAATAAACGATATGAGGGATCTGCTTTTGGAACCCGGATTAATGGGAATCAGAATATTACAGCCAATTTCAGACTTAATAATACCGTAACAGGGGTTGCTAATTCATCATCAGGAAATATGGGTGGTGGTAGTATGGAGGTAATTTCTATTGGCGGCCAGGGCGGTGGCAGTCCACGAATGGTGGGTGGAAATATGGGTGGCGGAGGCTCTTCGGGCGGCAGTGGCGGAACTACCACCACAGGTAATGCCGGTTTTTCTTATCGCGATCAGTTGAGTAAGAAAGTTCAGATCAATACCAATTACAGCTATAATTATAATAATTCAACTTCTTTAAATAGCAGTATTTCAACCATTGTAGGTACAGATGCACCTACTTATTCTTCAAATGAAAGCAAAAGTACCAGCAATTCAAAAAATCATCGTTTTAGTTTTGAGCTGGAGGCAGACTTAGATAGCAATAATTTTCTCCGTATAACACCCGAGATATCTTTATCAAACTCATTAAACGGAAGTAATTTCTCTACGCTACAAACAGGTTTTATACATCAGGATCAGATAGGAGGAAACAGCAGTACCAGTAAAAATCCAAGTTTAGGTATTACGGCATTTTACCAGCATGTTTTTAAGAAACCTAGGCGTAATTTCAGCTTACAACTCAGCTTAAATAGCCGTAAGCAAGAAAGCGATCAGGAAAGAAATTCGAATATTATTTATTATGCTAATGCGAGTAATACAGTGGTTAAAGACTCATTGGTACACCGCATAGTAGAGCGAGATAATCTGACCAAAAATTACAGAGCCAGTGTAACTTTTACAGAACCTTTATCTGCAAATACGCAATTTGAGTTTAATGGACAGATAAACTATAACGGGTATGATAATACGGCAATAACAAGTAATATTAATTCTGCAGGGATTTCTAAACCAATTGATTCATTGAGTAATATTTATGATTATTCATTTACCCAGGCACGTTTAGCTTTTAATTACCGTTATGGGCTTAACAACACTTCAAAAGTTCGTTTTTCTGCAGGTTTAACTGCGGTTCCGGGAGTTTTAAGCGGAACAAAAGTAAGTTTAGGTACAACTACGCATCGAAACAGTTTTAATCTGATACCTATTGCCAGGTTCCAGTATATGTTTTCAAGACAGCATAGCATCCAGCTTAATTACTCGGGAAATGCCACCGAACCTACTTTTGACCAGATACAACCTGTAAGAGATGTTTCAAATCCTCAAAACCCAGTGGTTGGTAATCCAGATTTGAAAGTAACGTTTAACCATGCAATTAACCTGAATTACAATAATTACTTAGCTAACCAGAAATTAAATTACAGCATAGGTGCCAATGTAACTTTCATTGATAATTCTGTTGTAAGAAACCGGGTAACCATTCCGGATAGTTATGGTAGTTTTAAATATGAAACCCGTTTTTTAAATATGAACGGTGCATATCGTGCAGGTGGAAATTATTCGATATCAAAGCAATTTTACAATAGAAAATACAACCTTTCTTACAGTGGTAATATATCTTATAATAATGGTGTTGCCATGAGTAATGATGTAAAGAACGTTACGCAAACCTGGAATGTAAGCCAGCGTTTTGGGCCACGTATCAATCCAACAGAGTGGATGGAAGTTAACCCAAGTGTTTCTTATACGTTGTTAAAAAGCAACAATACCCTTGATTTGAGCGAGGTTAATACAAAAACCTGGGCTTTAAATGTAGATGGACGTTTTTATATGTGGCAAACGTTGATACTCGGTTACAGTGCAAGTAAGAATTTTGTAAGCGGAATTCGTGCAAACCTTACTTCAAATCCTTTGGTAATCAACGCGTATGTACAAAAAGAATTATGGAAACGTAGAGCTACAGTTAGCTTCCAGGCATTTGATATTTTAAAACAAAATAACTTTGTAAATGTAGATGTAAACGGTCTGGTTACCACCGAAACCAAATCTAACGCATTAAGCAGATATTTTATGCTCAAAGCCAGTGTAAGGTTGCAAAAATGGACAGGAGCCAAAGCAAGAAATGGCATGCAAATTAGACGTAGGGGAGACGGAAGTTTTTATTAACAAATGAAATATAAGCGGGAATTAATTCCCGCTTTTTTTATAATTAATCTCATTGTTAGGGACTAAAATTTAGGCAATACAACAATAATATTTACATTTGAATATGAAATTTTTTAATCTATGCTTAGCGATGATGGTGGCTGTTGTTGCCTCATGCCAACCACCTAAAACAGCAACAAAACATCATTATATCAGCTTTAAATCGGCTCAGGAATTTCAATCTTTTTTAAACCGTAAAATCGATAAATACCCACTTATCAGCGCACACAGAGGTGGACCCATGGCAGGATACCCTGAAAATGCTATAGAAACATTTGAAAACGCAACATTGTATAATCCAGTTATTATAGAGTTTGATGTAGCCTTAAGTAAAGACTCTGCTCTGGTAATTATGCATGATGATAACCTTGACAGAACAAGTACCGGTAAAGGGCCTATTAACAATTACACTTATGAAGAGCTACAAAAGCTAACACTTAAAGATAATGGAGGTAAAGTAACCACTTTTAAAATACCTACCCTAGAACAGGTTTTAACTTGGGGTAAAAATAAAGTATTGTTTACTATTGATATTAAAAAAGGCGTTCCTTATGAAAAGATCATAGCGACTGTTCGTAAAACCAAATCAGAAAATAATTCTATCATCATTACTTATAATGCCAATCAGGCAGCCAAAGTACACCAGCTTGCTCCCGATCTTATGATTTCTGCAACAGTTAAAAATGCTGAAGATTTGAAACGTTTGAATGATATGGGCGTACCAAATGATAAGATCATTGCATTTGTGGGTGTATCAGAACCGGATAAAGAGTTGTATCAGTTGTTGAATGAGAAGGGGATTAGCACTATTTTAGGTACTATGGGCAACTTAGACCGCAGTGCAAAGGCTAATTTACCCCAGAATATTTTTCAGCGTTTAGTAGCTAACGGAGCAGACGTTTTATCAACAGATGAATTAGCGCTGGCAGGCAAACAGCTTGATGATTACAGAGCGAGACATCAGCTAAAGTTTAAGAATTTAATTGTAAAATAAAGTGAGTATTGAAGTATTTAATTTAGCTAAACATTACAATAACCAAAAAGCAGTTGATGAGATCAGTTTTTCGGCTAAACCGGGGCGCATTTTAGGTTTTTTGGGACCTAATGGAGCAGGAAAATCTACTACCATGAAAATGCTGACCTGTTATTTAACGCCTAGCTCTGGTTATGCAGAAATTTGTGGTAAACATATACTTAAGCAACCCCTAGAAGTAAAAAAACGAATAGGGTATTTACCAGAACATACACCTTTATATACAGAGATGTATGTAAAAGAATTTCTGAGCTTTGTTGCACAGACTTATGGAATTAAAGAGATAAAACAAAGGGTAGAAGAAGTGATTAAACTGGTTGGTCTTACCGTTGAACAGCATAAAAAAATAGGTATGCTTTCAAAAGGTTACAGACAACGTGTTGGCTTGGCACAGGCCATTATCCATGATCCGGAAGTGTTAATCTTAGATGAACCTACTTCGGGTTTAGATCCTAATCAGTTAACAGAAGTAAGGAATCTCATTAAAAACCTAGGAAAAAATAAAACCCTTATCATCTCTACTCATATTATGCAGGAGGTTGAAGCTCTTTGCGATGATATCATTATCATAAATAAGGGAAAGCTGGTAGCTAATTCATCAGTACAGGCACTCAAAGAGCAATATCATACCGATCATCTCGAATCTATTTTTAAACAACTTACAACATCATGAAGTTTATCAGAACTGTAAGCCTGTTATCTATACTGTTTTTCTTTTTTTGTACGGTTAAGATAAAGGCACAAACTTATATGGGCTTGGGAGCAGAAATGTTATTGCCCTCAGGTAACGCATCTAATGTAAGCGCTATTGGACTCGGTGCAAGTGCTAAACTGGAAGTAACTGTAAAATCAAACATAGCGCTAACTGGTAGCATTGGTTTTTCTAATTTCTTTGGCCGTAATTATTTTGGAAGCAAATTACAATCTATCCATGCTTTTCCTCTTAAAGGAGGTGTAAAATATTATCCGACAGCAGGCGTATATTTTGAAGGACAGTTAGGTGTAGCATTATCTGGTTCTGATAATACTAAAAATTCATTTATATGGTCACCTGGTTTGGGCACTTTGTTAAAATCTAAAACAAACAACAATCTGATTGACTTGGGTTTAAGATATGAGGCATGGACTGTGAAAAACCCAAATAATGAAACTCAGTTAAAAAGTACAAACTTTGGCTTCATGGCATTGAGGGCAGCTTACAACTTTAATATGTAAGCTGTTTGAAGCTTAAAAAACAGCGCTTAATAGTAATTTGTTTGTCAATTTTCAGGAATATTTATTTTAGGAATATATACTGGTTTAAAAATTGCAGCGTTAAGGGAAATAAAACTATAAAAACATTGTATGAAAAAGATTTTATTATCATTAGCATTTGTAGCAACTTTAGGTTTTGCAGCTAATGCACAAAGCAAAAAAGATCCAGCTATGAGCGGTTCAAAAATTGGGATTGGTGCTGATTTTGCATTTCCAATGGGAAGCTTTGGAGACTTTTACAACTTTGGAGTAGGAGGTTCGTTAAACTATCAGGCTCCGATAGCAAGTAAATTGAATTTTGTAGGTGAAGCTGGATATTTAAGTTTTACCACTAAGAAAGATGCTTTTGGAAATACATTTAGTTCAGGTTCAATACCTGTAAAAGCTGGTGTAAGATATTTCATTGCAGAAAATTTCTATGGTCAGGCGCAATTAGGAGCAGCTTTCTCAACCGAAACTGGTGGAGGTACAGCTTTTTTATATGCACCTACTTTAGGAGTTGAGTTTCCGGTAGCAAATAAAATGGCTGTCGATTTAGGAGCACGCTATGAAGGCTGGTCAAATAACGGGACTACTTCTTTCATTGGTTTAAGAGCGGCATTGAATTTTGGGTTGTAAGCCAGATTTAAAAGTGTAAATAAAAAAGCCTCAGCTATTTAGCTGAGGCTTTTTTATTGGTTAAAAGCTAATTGTTTTTAAAAATTATACAACTTTATCGACTAATTTATTAGTTTTGCAGTTCATCAATGAATTATAATAAAAAAATGAAAAAAATCTTTCTATTATTAGCGCTAGCCACTGGCCTTAATGTTGCTGCAAACGCACAAGACAAATCTGTTTCTTTTGGTGTTAAAGCAGGTGTTGCTTTTCCTAACATGACTATTTCTACTATGGGAATATCTGCAAGTGCAGATGCTAAAACTACCTTTTATGTAGGAGCTGTAGCTGATTTTAAAGTATCTAATATTTTCTCTGTACAACCTGGCTTAACTTTTATGAGCAAAGGTACTAAATCAAGCAACCAGACTTTTGGTGATGAAAATATGAAAATTGAAGTAGAAAGCTCTAGTGTTAATGTTTCTTATCTTGAGCTTCCTGTAAACGCAATAGGTAACTTTGAACTTGGTACTGGTAAATTCTTTATTGGTGCAGGACCATATGTTGCTTATGCATTAAATGGAAACACTAAAGACGGAGGTGTTAAAGAGGATATTAAATTTGGTTCAGGACCAGATGACATGAAAAGAATGGATTTTGGTCTTAACTTTTTAACTGGCTATCAATTAAATAATGGCTTAAATATTCACGCTGGCTATGGTTTAGGCTTAAGTAATTTAGGTAATGAGAGTGGTTCTGGATTTGATGCTAAAATTAAAAATAAGGTATTTTCTGTTGGCTTAGGATTTATGTTCTAAGATAAAATACTGCAAGTAAAAAAGCCCCGACAATTTTGCCGGGGCTTTTTTGTTTTAAACATATAATATATAACTTCGTCAACCATATTTAAAGGCGCATGCTATCAGTATTTAAAAGAGAATTATTTAGTTTTTTAAATTCATTAACGGCTTATATTACTATTGGCCTCTTTTTTCTGGCCTGTGGTTTAATGCTTTGGTTTTTTCCCGATACTTCAATTTTAGATTATGGATATGCCGAGCTGGATGGTTTCTTTTCTTTAGTGCCATTTTTATTTATGTTTTTAATTCCCGCCATAACCATGCGTTCTTTTGCCGAAGAAAGAAAAGAAGGTACTTATGTTTTGCTGGTTACCAAACCTGTTACAGATCTCCAGATTATCCTGGCTAAGTATCTGGCTTGTGTTGTTTTAATACTGATCGCTTTATTACCTACGCTAATCTATTATTATAGTGTTTATCAGTTGGGTTTACCCAAAGGAAATATAGATAGCGGAGCAGTAACTGGTTCATATATAGGTTTGATCTTACTGGGTTGTGCATTTACAGCCGCAGGTGTATTTTCTTCCAGCCTTACCAAAAATCAGATTGTTGCATTTGCCATAGCAGTATTTTTGTGCTTTTTTACTTATACAGGTTTTAATTCACTTAGTAAGATTCAGGCTCTGCAGGGCATTGAAGCTTTTATTGCAAATCTGGGAATTAATGAACATTATCAGTCTATAAGCAGAGGTGTATTAGATACCCGTGATGTTGTTTATTTCATATCGTTTATCATGGTGTTTTTGGGACTTACTCGATTGATTTTAGGAGGTAGAAAATGGTAAACAAAGTTAAACTCATTAAAGTAATTTTATTTATCGGGTTAATCATTGCTGTTAATTGGGGTGCAGGTTTTGTTTATACACGGATAGATTTTACCAAAGAAAAGAAGTTTACCTTACAACAAAAAACAAAAGAACTTTTAAAAGACAATAAGCATGGTGTAACCATAACTGTATTTCTGGATGGGGAAATGCCTGCGGCCTTTAAAAGACTGAAAAATGCAACTAAAGATATCTTAAATGATTACAGGGCTTATGCCAAAGGCAATTTTAAAATAGTTTTTGTTGACCCTCTGGCAGGTCTTAATGCAGAAGAACGAGATACTGTTATTCATAATTTATTTGAACTGGGTATTAAGCCTACCAATGTTAAGATCAAAAGTGATGCTGGTTTTGCAGAAAAATTAGTATTTCCTATGGCTTTAATAGAAAGCAATGGTAAACAAATGCCTGTAAAACTCCTCCAAAACTTGGGTGGAGAAGCTTCAGGTTATGAGCAAAGCATCAATAACTCCATTCAGAACCTTGAGTACATCTTTACTTCGTCTATTAAAAAAGTAATATCGGGATACAATCCACGTATTGGTTTTACCGAAGGAAATGGAGAGCCTTCTAATGCTTATTTATATGATGCCATCAGTACACTTTCAGAAAGTTACGTTGTAGGCAGGGTAAATTTAGATGAGATTACTAAAGAAGGGTTAGACAGTTTAAGAGTTCTGGTAATTGCTAAACCGCAAAAAGCATTTACAGAAGAACAGAAATATAAGCTCAACTATTTTGTGATGAAAGGCGGAAGTGTGATCTGGTCTTTAGATCAGGTACGCTTTGATTTGCAGGAACTGGCTGATGGCAAACCTCACATGGCTATTGCCCATGATCTCAATTTGGATGATATGCTGTTTGAATATGGCGCCAGAATTAATTACAATCTGATAGCAGATCTAAATTGTGCCGAAATTCCAGTATCGACACCGGGAAGCCCGGGTGGCGACATTCAATTGGCTCCTTGGGTTTATTACCCCTTGTTATTTCCTGATACCGCACAAAGTGTGGTTAAAAATATTGATCATGTTAAAGGTGAATTTGCAAGTACTGTTGATACCATTGCGGTTAAGCATGTTGTAAAGCATATTATTCTAACCACTTCTCCTTACAATAAATTACATAATATACCTAAAGTACTTTCCTTGCAGGAGCTTGAACAGCAACCTAAACCCCGCGAGCTGAGTGGTAAACCTCAAACTGTAGGTGTTTTGCTTGAAGGTAACTTTAAATCGGTATTTTTAAACAGGTCTGTACCCGCCAAAATTACTGAGCAATTTAATCCTGCAGAAACTAGTAAACCTGCCAAAATGGTAGTTATAGGAGATGGAGATATTTTTGTAAACCAGATCAGTAATACAGATGGGTCACCTTTCTCATTGGGTTTTGATAGATTTACTCAGCAAAACTATGGAAACAAGGCCTTACTGTTAAACTTGGTAGATTATTTGGCAAATCACGATAACCTGATAGAACTGCGAAATAAGGAAGTTAAGATCAGATTGTTAGATAAGTCATTAATCAGAAAAGAAAAAATAAAATGGCAACTGATTAACACCCTTTTGCCGCTTACTTTGTTAATATTTTTTGCAATTTTTCAACATTATTACCGTAAACTTAAGTATGCAAAGTAATTTTCATACTTTTGAATTTATACTTAACAAGCTATGAGATTTATAGTATCAACTTCAACATTATTAAAACATTTACAAATAGTTAATGGTGCTTCGAGCAGCAGTACGGTTCTGCCTATCTTAGAAAATTTCTTGTTTGAAATCAAAGATGGATTATTGACCATTTCAGCTACTGATTTGCAAACCAGTATGACGACTTCTTTATCAGTAGAATCTAAAGAAGAAGGAAGAGTAGCTGTTCCATCTAAAATCTTGTTGGATACTTTAAAAACATTACCAGACCAGCCTATTACGTTTATTATAGACGATAATAATTTCGCTATCGAGATCAGTGCCGGAGATGGTAAATATAAGTTAAGCGGCGAGAATGCAGATGATTTCCCAAAAATTCCTGTAGTAGATAATGCGTCGTCGTTAAACGTACCAGCCTCTGTTTTGAGTGAAGCCATTACCAAAACCATTTTTGCTGTAAGTAATGATGAGTTACGTCCGGCAATGACAGGTGTTTTTTGTCAGCTTTCACCTCAAAATATTACTTTTGTAGCTACTGATGCACATAAATTGGTGAGATATACCCGTAATGATTGCAAAGCTGATAAGGCATCTTCTTTCATCTTACCTAAAAAAGCCCTTACCCTTTTAAAATCTGCGTTACCAAACAGCGATGTTAATGTAGCTATTGATTACAATGCTACCAGCGCTTTCTTCAAATTTGATAACATCAATTTAGTGTGTCGCTTAATTGATGAGCGTTATCCTGATTACGAAGCGGTTATACCTGCAAATAATCCAAATAAACTGATTATTGACAGAGCACTGTTCTTAAATACATTACGCAGGGTAGTGATATTTGCAAACAAGACTACGCATCAGGTGCGTTTAAAAATCAATGGAAGCGAATTGAATATTTCATCTGAGGATTTAGATTTTGCAAATGAAGCGCATGAAAGATTAAGCTGCCAGTATGATGGTGAAGATTTAGAGATCGGATTTAATGCTCGTTTCTTGATAGAAATGTTAAATAATTTAAATGGAGAGGAAGTTACTTTAGAGCTTTCTACACCTAACAGAGCAGGTCTATTAATCCCTCAAACTAATGATGAGAATGAAAATGTTCTTATGCTTGTAATGCCTGTAATGTTAAACAATAGCTATTAATAGTTATTGTATCATATTTTAAAATAGTGGCTTGGTTTTTGACCGAGCCATTGTTGTTTTAAACTAAATTGTAATGAAAATGGCCTCTCAAACACAGAAATTATTTATCCGGACTAAGGCTCTTGTAGTTTTTTTAGTACTACTTAGTGCTACTGCCTGTAAGAAAAACGATACACCAGAGGGTATAGAAAAGCCTAAAGCTAAAGTAAGGGTTGTAAATGCTGTACAGGCATCTGGAGAGGTAAACTTTTTTTTAGATGATCAGAAAGTAATTCAGAATAACTTAACCTTTGGTGAAAGTACAGGCTATCTGGATGTATTTTCGGGAGAACGTAACGTATCGGTCTCAAATAATACAAAAACAACCCCTGATAATAAGTTTACTTTTGTTACCAGTATTTCTTATACTTTATTTGCCCTGACAGACAGAAATTCTAATCCTGATGTTTTGATCATGGAAGATGATCTGGGAGCTGCACCAGTTGGTAAATTTAAATTAAAGCTGGTAAATCTTAGCCCTACAGTAACTTCTAATATCAATGTTTTATTACCTGATGAAGAACTTTTAGTAAGTACCTTGCCTTTTAAAAACTATACAGATAATTTTATTATAGAAAAGGGTACAGTAATCAAAATTGTTGCCGGTTCAACAATTAAAACACTTAATGCTAACGATTTTGAGGAAGGAAAGAATTACCTGTTATGGTTAAGTGGTACCTCAAATACTAATCTTACGGTTAATAAATTATCATATAATTAGTGTCAAAATGCAAACAAGGTACTTGTTTAATAGCACTATATTTCTATTTTAGCGCAAAAATTGTAACCTTGGAAATTTTAGACCTGTTATTAAAACTTATTACCGATACTAAAGATACTTTAGCGGCAATTACCAGAGAATATAGAACCTGGACTTATCTTATACTTTTTATCATTATTTTTGCTGAAACAGGTTTTGTGGTTACGCCATTCTTACCCGGAGATTCATTACTTTTTGCTATGGGCGCACTGATTGCAGCCGGCGATACAGGATTACATATCTGGTATATGGCTCTGCTATTAAGTGCTGCTGCAATTTTAGGTAATACCTTAAATTACAGACTAGGCAGATATTTCGGGGTTAAGGTCTTTAAAGAAGAAAATAAAATACTCAAACTTAAATACTACCATCAATCGCATGAGTATTTTGAAAAACATGGTTCAAAAGCAGTAGTTTTCAGCAGATTTCTACCTATATTCAGAACTATAGCACCTTTTGTGGCCGGAGCAGCCCGTATGTCTTTTGGCAGATTTACGTTCTATAATTTTGTAGGAGGTATTGCATGGATATTCAGTTTACTATTTGCCGGTTACTTATTGGGTAAAATGCCTTTTATAGAGCGCAATTTTGAACTTGTGATTGTAGCAATTGCATTGGGTACTTTTGCTCCGGTAGTGTGGGCAGCAATTAAACCGCTGTTTAAAAAGAAAACAGAGGTATCTGAAGAGAATTAAATATCTCTGCCTAATATTTTCCCTTCATTATATTTTTGATCAATTGCTTTCTGCTGTTGCAGTTCTTCAATAGTAGGCTCTGTTTTTACCAGGTTTTTAAGTACTGGTTGTCCTGCATCTATCCATGCAGAGTACCAGAAACAGCCAACTTTTAATATGGAAGCTTTCATGCGCCGTTCTATCATACTGTTTAACTTATCCTGATAAGCTTTAGAGTAAGCAGAAGAATATTGTTTCATTACGGCATTACCTCGTTGAGAAAAATCATATTTCTGATCAGAAGGAAATGCTTTATTCAGCGTTGCTTCAAATCTTAAAACAGAATCTACCATAGTATGAGATTGCCTTACAATATCCCAGGCTTCTTTTAAAGGATTATTAATATAATAGGCTTTGCCCACTATAAAATTATAGTTCTGTGCAAACAACTCAGGTATTCTGCTTTCCCAAAATGCATGTATGCCTACTTGTTCGGTAAGTTGTCCGTTATGATTACGGGTAGTGTGTAAAGGTACATGGGCATCTGCAATGTAATGACCCAGATCTGCAGAATATTTCAAAATTTTTAATGAATCATGTTCTTTAAAAGCTTTTACCAAATTATAATAAGTACGTTGTATCTGCCAGGGAACTATACCGTCTTCATCCAGTTTTTTCGAACCATATTTTTTTACTGCATCATCCCATTTTTCAGGAATACTATCTATATGATTTTCATAGTTTTCAACATCCAGATAATGACGGGCGGCTTCGGCTGGATTGATATATCTGCGTTTATCCGGATCTATAGCATGTTCAGTAATGTATTTATGATTGGCTTTATAAAACCTGATCATATCCTGAGGCAAGGTAAAAATGGCAAGTTGGTTAATTCTTCTGTGCGCAAAAAATCCCCAAGAGGTACAAAGTACTACCAAACAGCATAAAGCCGGGTATAAAAATAATTTCTTCATTTTAAGAGCATTAATGATATATCTAATACAAGATAATCAATAAATTTTTAAGCAGAAAGATGGAGCAGGTACTTAATGAGCGGCCAGGATGAGTTTCTTAATAGCCCTGTATGTACCAGAAGAAGAAGTGACCTTATATATATAGATACCAGGAGGCAGATTACTCAAATCCATTTGTATCACATGTTTACCCGCATTCATATACTCATTCAGAACATTTTTAACCACCCGGCCCTGTATATCGTATATTTTCAATTCTACCTTATCAGCTTCGGGCATTACAATATCTACTTTAGTTTGCGAGGCAAAAGGATTAGGATAATTCTGGGTAACTGTAAATTGCAGGAAACGTTCGGCAATAATCTTATTAATGGTGTCAAATATGGCAAAGCTGATTAACCTGTTGCCCCTTGCGTTGGGATGCACAATATCCTGATATAGTGAGAAATCACGCTTAAGTACCTGATTAAGGTCACACAAATAAATTTTGTACTCAACGGCTAATTTCCGGTATAAATTGTTGATGAGACGTACATGGCCGTTTATTCTAAAAAGCCTCCGGTTGTTACGGTCATCAAAATTTTGTAGCGTACAGATAATGGGAATAAGTCTTTGGTTCAGGCTTTTTACGATGATCTGCCGCATACTGGCTTCCGTATCTGCCAAGGTTTGTTTGCCATCTTCGATCTGAATAGCATCATTGGCACCCATTAAAATAACAATAAAGCCGGTTTTGCCATAAATTACCTGATCAATTCTTAGTAAACCCTGTATAGTGGTTTCGCCACCCACGCCATAATTCTGTACATTAACTACTTTACCCTGATAGCATGATGTAAAGCTATTGGTTAAATAAGATTGAAAATTTGTACCCCCAACGCCTTCAACAGTACTTGCGCCAAAAGTTACCACATTAATACTGTCTTTGGCATAATATTGTGCCGCATCAGGACAACTGGCACCTGTAGTTTGAGCCTTGGTATAAAGAAAACTACTTAAAACTAAAACCAGGGTACAGGCAAAATATCTAAAATTCATTTGCTCAGCAACATATCTCTTCAAAAGCAAATATAGCTAATAAAGAAATAAATTATCAGCTACTTCTAATAATTTAAATAAGCTCTGGCTAATTCCTTAGGCTTATTACAAAAAAGCTATATTTGTTCTACAAAAAACAAAATCTCATGCAAGAAATCAAAAAATATGTGGAGGATAACAAGCAACGTTTTTTAGACGAGTTGTTTGAGTTATTGCGCTTTCCTTCGGTAAGTGCCGATCCTAAATATAAAGACGATGTTTTAAAGACCGCCGATTTTGTGGCGCAAAAACTTAAAGATGCGGGAGCTGATAAAGTTGAGATTTGCCCTACAGCGGGTTATCCGATAGTGTATGGTGAAAAAATCATCGATGCAGGTTTACCTACCGTTTTAATTTATGGTCATTACGATGTACAACCACCAGATCCTTTGGAGCTTTGGAAAACACCTCCTTTTGAACCTACAATAAGAGATGGTAAAATTTATGCACGTGGTGCCTGCGATGATAAAGGCCAGTTCTATATGCATGTTAAGGCGTTTGAATTGATGATGAAAACCAATACGCTGGCATGTAACGTTAAATTCATGATAGAAGGGGAGGAGGAAGTAGGTTCTGCTAATCTGGCTACTTTTGTAAAAGCCAATACAGAACGTTTAAAAGCAGATATCGTGTTGATTTCTGATACTTCGATGATCAGCATGGAAAATCCATCTATCGAAACGGGTTTACGTGGTTTAGCTTATATGGAAGTAGAAGTTACCGGTCCAAACCGCGATTTGCACTCTGGCGTTTATGGTGGGGCTGTAGCTAACCCGGCAACTATCTTATGTAAAATGATCGCTTCTCTACATGACGAGAACAACCATATTACCGTACCGGGATTTTATGATAAAGTATTGGAACTTACTCTTAAAGAAAGAGAAGCTTTAAATGCTGCTCCGTTTGATCTGGACGAGTACAAAAAAGACCTTGATATTGATGCCGAATGGGGTGAGAAAGGTTATACTACTTTAGAACGTACAGGTATAAGACCAACCTTGGAGGTTAATGGTATTTGGAGCGGTTACATTGGCGAAGGTGCTAAAACCGTATTGCCAAGTAAAGCCAATGCTAAAATTTCAATGCGTTTGGTGCCAAATCAGAACTCTACAGAGATCAGTGATTTGTTTACTAAGCATTTTGAAAGTATTGCTCCTGATTATGTAAAGGTAAAGGTAACTCCTCATCATGGTGGCGAGCCTGTGGTAACGCCAACCGATAGTATTGCTTACAAAGCAGCAGAAAAAGCAATTGAAGATAGTTTTGGTAAACAAGCTATACCTACAAGAGGTGGTGGTAGTATTCCTATTGTAGCATTGTTTGAAGATGTGTTAGGTATTAAATCTGTATTATTAGGTTTTGGATTAGACAGCGATGCTTTACACTCTCCAAACGAGAAATACGATGTGTTCAACTACTATAAAGGTATTGAGACCTTACCGTTATTCCATAAGTATTTTGCTGAGTTCAGCAAATAATCATTGATAAAATTAAAAAGAAAGCCCGGATTTAAAACCCGGGCTTTTCTTTTAAGATATGTTTTTAAATAAACCTTATAGTTTAGAAAACTCTCTAAAATCTTGTCCCTCTTTAATGCTCAATAAGCTTTCGTAAATTAAACGGATTACATTATCTACGTCTTCTTTATGAACCATTTCTACTGTGGTATGCATATAGCGTAACGGTAAAGAGATCAATGCAGAAGGTACACCACCATTTGAATATGCAAAAGCGTCTGTATCGGTTCCTGTTGAACGTGAAGAAGCCTGGCGCTGGAATGGAATTTCATTTTCCTCAGCGGTTTTGATCAGGAGCTTATTCAAATTAGTTTGTACTGCCGGAGCATAAGAAACTACCGGTCCTTTACCTGCAAATAATTCGCCCTGTGTGTTTTTGTTGATCATAGGCGTAGTGGTATCATGCGTAACATCGGTAACGATAGCCACATTTGGTTTAATGCGCTGTGCAATCATTTCGGCACCGCGTAAACCAATTTCTTCCTGTACGGAGTTAACGATATATAAGCCAAAAGGCAGTTTCTTTTTATTTTCCTTTAATAAACGGGCTACCTCGGCAATCATAAAGCCACCTGCACGATTATCTAAAGCGCGGCCTACATAATAACGATCGTTTAACACCATGAATTCATCTTCATAAGTAATTACACAACCAACATGTACGCCTAAAGCTTCTACTTCTTCTTTGGTGGTGCAACCACAATCCAAGAAAATGTTTTTTAATTCAGGAGCCTGTTCTTTTTCGCCTGATCGGGTGTGTATAGCGGGCCATCCAAAAACAGCTTTTACGATACCCTTTTCTGTATGAATGTTTACTCGCTTTGAAGGTGCGATCTGATGATCTGAACCGCCGTTACGAATTACATAGATCAGGCCATCGGGCGTAATATAGTTTACATACCATGAAATCTCATCGGCATGCGCTTCAATAACTACTTTATAATCGGCTTTAGGATTGATTACGCCAACCGCAGTACCATAATTATCAACAAAATAATCATCAATATAGGGCTTTAAATATTCTAACCAAAGCTTTTGTCCCTGCCATTCATATCCGGTAGGCGATGCATTATTGATATATTCTTCAAAAAATTGTAATGATTTTTTAGTTACTACAGGAGTATGTTTTTTCTTTTTTTCGTCTGCTTCTTTCTTTGCCATAACGTTTTTTTATGATAATGAGTAAATGTACATATTAGACCCATATTTTGAAACCAATTTATTGATTTTTGACAGCAAAATCATTATTTTAAGGCCAAAAAATAGATAGGTATGAACATGACAAAAATTATTATTCCTGGATTTGTATTCATTGTATTGGTGATTGTGGGCTTAATGTGGGGGCTGCCCCGATACAATGTATGGCAACAAGAAATGGCGGGTAAAGCAGAAATGGCTAAGGCCGAGCAGAACCGTAGAATTTTAGTGGAAGAAGCTAAAGCTCGTTTAGAGGCCGAACGCTTAAACGCAGCTGCCGAAATTGAAAGAGCTAAAGGTATGGCCGAAGCGATGAAAGTAGAAAATGGCACTTTATCCCCTACTTACAACCAGTATTTATTTATCAGAACATTAGAGAAACTGGCAGACAAAGGAAGCCTTCCGCAGATTATTTATGTACCATCAGAAGGGTTAACTCCGGTTATGGATATACATAAAACTTTACCCAAGCAGTAATTCCATTTTGATATATTGTAAATGGTTTCGTGAAAAAGGTTCTCCTGAAGTTACGAAACCATTTTTTTCATAAAAGCCAATGGCATCAACTCTGGCATTGCACCAGATTTTAGAAAGCTTCTCAGTTTTGCAGAAACTGATGAGGTTTTGTATAATTAGGTTTCCTAAACCTTTTCGTTGCATATGCGGTAAAACAGCCAGTTTTCTAAACTGTGCCCGGTCTTGATCTATAAATAAAGAAACTACTCCGGTCAATGCATGGTTTACATAAAGGCCAAAATGTATTCCGTTAAAATCATCATCTAATTTTACCGCTTCCAGATCTTTGCCGGGATACATGGCCTCTTGTCTTATGGCCCATGTAAGCGAAGGGAAAGTCTGTTCTATGACAACGTTCATGATCGAAGCAGGAAAATTACCTGTTTATTCTGCGTATAATTTTCTGGAGTACAAGCGATAGATCAGTATATTTAAAATGATAGTAGCTGTAATACCATAGCAAAACATAGCCCAACCGCCTACAGACCATAGCCATAAGCCTAAAGCAGAACCACAGCTGGCGCCCACAAAACTTACCGACATAAAAATGGTATTTAACCTGTTTCTGGCTTCAGGAACCAAAGTGTAGATGCGGGTTTGATTGGTTACGTGAATGGCCTGCTGACCTATATCTATAAGGATGATTCCTATCACAAAAAGGAAAACACTATGACCGGTAAAGTAAAACAAAGCCACACTGACTAATTCTAAAATAAAACCAATCATGATGTTTTTACGGGGATTGTTACCTCCGCCACTTAATTTACCTACTAATGGGGCTGCTAATGCACCTGCGGCTCCGGCAATACCAAACAAACCAATTTGGTAAGCGCTAAACTCATGAGGAGGATTGGCAAGGTACAGTACCATGGTGGTCCAAAAACCCATGATTACAATAAATGCAAAGAAATTAATTAAAGAAGCTTCGCGTAAAACCGGCTGCGTTTTGATATAAGAAAACATGGAACCCATGAGCTGTTTGTAACTTCCTTTAAAAGAAGGTAAGCTTTTAGGAAAACGAAGGGCCATCAGTACAATCAGTAAGGCACATACACCTGCCGCAATGAGAAACATGGCTCTCCATCCCAGCAGATCGCCCACCGCGCCACTCACAGCTCTTGATGCCAGAATGCCTACCAATAAACCACTCATTACAATGCCAATGTTATGTCCGCGATTTTCATCGCTGCTTAAATTAGCGGCTAAGGGTAATATTAACTGCGGAACAATAGAACATGCACCTATTAATACACTGGCTATTTCGAGTACCAAAAAACTTTTGGCGGCGGCGGCCATTAATAGAGAAGCTATGGCCAAAGCGGTAATGATGAGGATTTGTTTTTTTCTTTCAAACATATCGCCCAATGGTACCAATAAAAATAAGCCCACTGCATAACCGGCCTGTGTTAAAAATGTGATACTCCCGGCTCTGCTTTCGGTAAGATTGAACTCTTTAGCCACTAAAATTACCAGAGGCTGGCAATAATAAATGTTGGCTACAATTAAACCGGTGCAAAAAGCCATCAATAGAATATCGGCTCTTTTTAAGGTAGTTGAAACTTGCATAAAAAATAAAAAGCCAAATTTAGCATTTGGCTTTTTGAATAGGGGTTATGATTTAAAAAAATAACATAAATCTTATAAAGGAATATTGCCGTGTTTTTTACGAGGTGCATTTACCACTTTGTTCTCCAGCATTTTAAAGGCTTTAATTAATTTTGCTCTTGTTTGCGAAGGCTCAATTACTTCGTCTATAAAGCCTCGTTCTGCGGCACGGTAAGGATTTGCAAAGATGTTTGAATAAAGTTTCTCTTTTTCCAACCATTTTTCTTCAGGGTTTTCAGCTCCACTGATCTCTTTCTTAAAGATAATTTCAGCAGCACCTTTAGCACCCATTACAGCAATCTCAGCACTTGGCCATGCGTAATTCATATCGGCACCAATATGTTTAGAGTTCATTACATCATAAGCACCGCCATAGGCTTTACGGGTAATTACTGTAACGCGAGGTACGGTGGCTTCACTAAAAGCATATAACAATTTGGCTCCGTTTGTAATGATTCCATTCCATTCCTGATCTGTTCCTGGTAAGAAACCTGGTACATCTTCAAAAACAAGTAAAGGAATGTTAAAACAATCGCAGAAACGTACAAAACGTGCAGCTTTAACCGAAGCATTATTGTCTAATACACCTGCCAGATAAGCTGGCTGATTGGCTACAATACCTATGCTGCGGCCAGCAAGGCGTGCAAATCCTACTACAATGTTTTCTGCATAAGCGGCATGTACTTCTAAAAAGCTATTGGTATCCGTTACCTCATGAATTACATCTCTGATATCATAAGGTTGGGTTGCATTTTGAGGTAACAATTCATCTAAAGATGATCTTGTTTCATCTGCATTTTCATACGGAAGCTGCACAGCAGTTTCTTCACAGTTCTGAGGGATATAGCTTAAGAGTTTTTTAATATGACCGATAGCCTCAATTTCATTGGCACAGGCAAAATGGGTTACACCCGATTTGGTGGCATGTGTTGAGGCTCCACCCAATTCTTCTGAAGTAACTTCTTCGTGAGTTACCGTTTTTACCACATTTGGTCCGGTTACAAACATATATGAAGTATGTTCTACCATTAAAATAAAATCGGTAATTGCCGGCGAATAAACGGCTCCGCCAGCGCATGGACCCATAATAGCAGAAAGCTGCGGAATTACGCCCGAAGCTTGTACATTACGGTAAAAAATATCGGCATAACCGCCTAAAGAAACCACCCCTTCTTGAATACGGGCACCGCCGCTGTCATTTAAACCTATAATAGGAGCACCATTTTTCATGGCCATATCCATGATTTTACAGATTTTTTCGGCATGTGTTTCAGATAGTGAACCTCCAAATACGGTAAAATCTTGTGAGAAAACGTAAGTTAAACGACCATTTACGGTTCCATAACCTGTAATAACCCCATCGCCAAGATATTTTTCGCGCTCCATGCCAAAATCGGTACTGCGGTGCGTAACCATCATCCCAATTTCTTCAAAACTTCCCTCATCTAACAGGAAATGAATACGTTCGCGAGCGGTAAGTTTTCCTTTCTTGTGCTGACTGTCTATGCGGGCCTGTCCGCCGCCAAGGTGTGCTTTCTTTATTTTATCTTGTAATAAGTCGATCTTACTTTTCATTATACAGGTTATTTATCGGTTTTTTTGAGAGATTTAGCAACGAATGTAATAATTAAAATAGTAACACTGGCAAATGCCAATAATAAAATCCATGGAGGTAATGCGGTGTTTTTTACATCTGCAGCTTTTGTTGTAAAATAAAAGATCAGTAAAAAAATGCTAACTATAATGAGTTTCAGGTAGCGTAGCAATCTGGTAGCATTTGTATATTGCCGTAAGGCATTTGCTTCTGTAATTTGTGTGGGGTAATTGAAAATATGAGGATACCTGTTTAAAATAGTTAATAAGGTATAAATAGCAATAGCGATTAAAGGCAGGGCAAAGATTTCTTTTTTACTGCCAAACCTGTCTGCTTCACCTGCCAGATTAAAATGAACAGGAACCGTATCGGGAAGATTTTTATAGTTTACAACAGTAAAAACAGCCAATGTTAAGAGTACAATTATACTAATCACTTCAATTATAATATCGAATTTGCTTAAATTAAGCTTTAACTTTGGTCTGTTATTTTCCATAATTTACCATCTATATTGTAAGCGGGCAGTGAACACATCATCTTTCAGATCTTCCTGATAACCGTTAGCTTGTGTAGGATTGTTTTTAACGTGTTCATTGTATAAAGTTAATTTTATGCGACCATTGATGGCATAGGTAAGGCCATAACCCAATGTAGCATATTTTATATCGCCGGCAGTGGTATTGTTGCCCGCTTTACCAATTTCAGCTTCTTTTACTTCGGTATTGGGATCGTAAACATCGTAGGCTAAAAGAGCGGTTAAATTGGTTTTTGCAATCTGATGAGTAAACCAGAAATAGTAGCCGTTAAATTTTCTGAGGTAAAGATTGCTTGCCGGCTGACTGTTAAAACTGGTGCTGGCCGTTGGGCCGTTAACAGTTGTTGATGCTGCAATACCGGGTTGGGTACCTTCTACATATTCTGTTTTAAAGCTGGTTTTTCCCAGTGGATTGGCAAACTGAAACTGTAGGTTTGCACCATAATATTCTCTTTTTAAATTCTTTCCAACATTCTGGCTATTGGTTAAAGCTACAAAACCATGGTCTTTAAAAGTAAAATAGGTATCTGTATTGCTACGTACCGTACCGCCGTAATAAGAAGCACCAAAACCTAGAGACATGGTTTTATTGGCCAAACTATCGAAATCGAAAGCCAGATTAGCTACAATGTCTTTCTTAGAATCGTAGTCACGGGCTGTAAGGCCGCTGCCATTGATTACAGCCAGATCAGCCGATAAATATTTTAAAACCTGATGAGGTTTGTAGCTAATCATTGCACCTAAATCACGCTCTCTGGGCATTAAGGTTTGAAATACCCTTGCTCGCTCAGGAAAATCCCGGTATCCCGATGAATAAATAATTGAATAGCCGAAAGGTCGGTTAAATAATCCGCCGGTTAAAAGAAAACTTTCAACTTTGGGTAGGTGAAGCTGTATAAAAGCATCCATTAAATTTACACCATTTTGAGTAGCATCTAACTGGAAAACAATGTTAGAGTATTCATCAACCCTATCTATTTTTAAGCGACCTCTCCTGATCATAAACCTGCTATCGCTGTTTTGCGAAAAATCTCCTCCAGAAAAAGATACAATACCGTTAGATTGCGCTTTTTGATATTGTGTTTGCAGGTAACCCGTTATTTTAATATCGTGTATATCTTTTGATGAGGGTGCATTGTTGTTCTGGGCAAAAAGTGTAAAAGGTGTAAGGGTAATGAGGTAAGCAATTATCTTTTTCATTCGTCAGATTTTGAGGGTGTTAAATTACTGCAAATTTTGCTGTATTGAATTAGAAATGCATAAAAAATGCATAAAGATTAAACCGATTTCAAGTGAGATTTAAAGATAAATTACAATTTAATTACGATTTTTTTATTTGATTTTTAATTTGCGGTCTTACTTTTGTATCAAATCGAACTCGATGACAGTTAGAAAATTTAAGGTTTTTATTGCAATTGCGTTTATAAGCATCTTTGTAGCTAAGATGGTTATATCGATTGCTCCTGTATTTTCTGGCGAACTTGACAACAAGTTTATGAATGCCGTTATCATGCAGCTTGAAAACGAGCATCATGGTGAAGATGGCAAATCGAGTATTAAATATGCCGATCATAAGGCTTATTTTGAGCGTACAGAGCTTACCTATGTAAGTGAAGATATCGATTATGGCGTAACCAATAGCTTTATTGAACATTCGCGCCGGTATGTAGATCCATACCATCCACAGGTGCCCACACCTCCTCCTAACTTTTCTTAATTCAATATTTTTAGGGTTAAGCCAATGCGCTTAATCTGAATTTAAAATGGTATTAGTAAAACTGCGTTTTATGAGGACAGATATGTTTTGTCTAATCAGATCCTGTAACGCAGATGGATATGATTAAGAATTTAATTTATGAAAAAGAAAAATTCGAACTTTTTTAGGTTCGGAGCAAAAAGTAATGTGCTTAAAAGAAACTTAAAGAGCGATTTATCATCGAGTATAGTTGTATTTTTAGTTGCATTGCCCTTATGTTTAGGAATAGCGCTTGCCTCGGGTGCTCCGCTTTTTGCCGGATTAATCTCAGGTATAGTAGGTGGAATAGTGGTAGGTTTTATAAGCGGTTCTCAACTAAGTGTGAGCGGACCTGCCGCGGGATTAACCGTAATTGTTTTAGGTTCTATAGCACAGTTAGGTAGTTATCAAACCTTTTTACTGGCTTTGGTTCTGGCCGGAGTTTTCCAATTGGTTTTGGGAATGATTAAAGCAGGCACCATTGGTAATTATTTTCCTTCGAGTGTAATTGAAGGAATGTTGGCCGCAATTGGCATTATTTTGATCCTTAAACAATTGCCACATGCACTTGGGGTAAACAGCGATTTTTTTGGAGACGAAGCGTTTGCACAAGGCAATCACGAGAATACTTTCAGTGCAATTTTAGGCGCTTTGAGTAAGATTACGCCTTTAGCTTTTGTCATTAGCTTATTGTCGGTTCTGGTTTTAATTTATTGGCCTAAGTTTAAAAAACTATCGGTTGTTCCGGCTCCGTTGATTGTAGTAGTAACGGGTGTTGTTTTATCTTTTGCTTTTGCAGGTACATCTTACGGGCTTAAAACAGTGCAGATGGTAAATATACCTTTGTTTAGCGGATGGAATGAATTTATGGGCTTGTTCAGTCTGCCAAACTTCAATGAAATTTTAAACAAGGAAGTTTGGATTGTAGCAGGTACGATAGCTATTGTAGCCAGTCTCGAAACTTTACTGGGTGTTGAAGCGGTAGATAAAATAGATCCTAAGAAAAGAGTTACCCCAACCAATCGTGAGCTTATTGCACAAGGTATTGGTAATATTAGCAGCGGCATGATCGGCGGATTACCTATAACATCGGTAATTGTACGCAGTTCTGCCAATGTAAACTCAGGCGCAAAGTCAAAAATGTCGGCAGTATTTCATGGTTTTTGGTTGTTACTATCCTTGCTGTTTATTCCGGGTTTAATTAATATGATACCTTTAGCTGCTTTGGCTGCTATCTTATTGGTTATCGGCTATAAACTTACCCGTATTGCATTGTTTAAACATATGTATCATAAAGGCTGGGATCAGTTTGTACCTTTTGTGGTAACTGTTCTTGCAGTTGTATTTACCGACCTGCTCAAAGGAGTTGCTATTGGTATGCTGGTATCTGTCTTTTATTTATTGCGCAACAATATGCGTAACCCATATTTCTACAGAATACAGCACGAAGGCAGTAAGAAAAATTTAAGAATTAAACTGGCCGAAGAGGTTTCGTTTTTGAACAAGGCATCCATTCAGGTTTTGTTATCAGAAGTGCCTAAAGAAACGAATGTAATTATTGATGGATCTAACTCAAGATATATTGATCCTGACGTTTTGGAAACGATTTTTAATTACAAACACAGCGCTTATTCTAAAGGCATAATTGTAACTTTAGAAAACATACAGAAGAGTTATACCATCCCAAAATTAAATATTAAAATAGAAGAAAACGTAAATTAATTTATGGCAAATCAACATAAACATCAGGAAAATATCACTTACGATAGCTTATTAGAAGGCAATAAAGCATGGGTTGAAGAAACCCTTAAATTAGATAAAGGATACTTTGATAAATTGGCTGCGGGGCAGAATCCTCCGGTTTTATGGATTGGTTGCTCAGACAGCCGTGTACCAGCTAATCAGATCACCAATACTTTACCGGGCGACATCTTTGTGCACCGTAACATTGCAAATGTGGTAACGCACTCAGATATGAGTTTACTCAGTGTACTGGATTATTCAGTTAATGTATTAAAGGTAAAGCATATTATTGTTTGCGGTCATTATGGCTGTGGCGGTGTAGCTGCGGCTTTGAGTAATAAAGAATTTGGTTTAATTGATAACTGGTTGCGCCACATCAAAGATATTTACCGTATACACGAAAGAGAAATGTCGACCATTAAAGATCCGCAAAGAAGAGCAGACCGAATGGTAGAACTGAATGCCATAGAAGGTGCTGCAAACGTAATGAGCACTTCAATTGTACAGAACGCCTGGGCAACTGGGCAATCACTTTCAGTTCATGCCTGGGCATACAGCTTAAAAACAGGTCTGATAACCGATTTAAAAGTTAGTGCTTCAAGTGCCGATGATGTTTCTCCGGTATTTAAGCTCAAATTCGATTAAATTTTTTAGTTTTTGTTTTAGTCTGAAGGCCCCGAAATTCGGGGCTTTTTTAGTTTGCAGACTTCTTTTTATTACGCTTAACCAGTAAATAGCATAGGTATAAAAACACCAGCCATAACGGAATAAGTTCAACAGACATTTTTAAACCGGTAAGCCACATAATAATTAGTATGCCTAACAAAAAGAACAAACAGATATAATTGGTTACAGGGTACATAAAAGAAGGGAATTTAGTTGCTCCTTTACGATATGCCTGTCTGAATTTAATATGGGTATAGCTGATCATTAACCAGTTGATGATTAATGACGATACTACTAACGACATTAATATGCTCAGTGCTTTTTCAGGAATGACTTTATTTACAACAATACAAATAGCTGCAAACACAGCCGAAACCAAGATAGCCATTACAGGTACGTAATTCTTATTGAGCTTAGATAAGAACTTAGGCGCATTGCCTTGTTCAGCCAGTCCGTATAACATACGGCTATTGCTGTAAACGCTGCTGTTGTAAACAGATAATGCTGCTGTAAGCACAATAACGTTTAAAACATTGGCAATAAGACTCGTAAAGTAAACAGTGCGACCAAAAAGATCAAATTGGAAACCTTTTAATCTTTCAAATACCATTACAAAAGGACTGCTGCCATCGGTAATGTTTTTCCAGGGTGACAAAGAGAACAGGATAATCAAAGCACCCACATAAAAAATCAGGATTCGATAAATGACCTGATTGGTTGCTTTTGGAATATTTTTTTCAGGGTTTTCGGCTTCGGCAGCAGTAATTCCTACCAATTCTAAACCTCCAAAAGAAAACATGATGAGTGCCATTGCGGCTAAAAGACCTTCGTAACCGCCTTTACCGTTTGTATTTAACCAGCCTTTAGGTAAAAAGCCACCATCGTTCCATAAATTTGAAAGGCTAGCGTGTTCGCCACCTGTGCCGCTAATCAGCAGATATGAACCAAACAGGATCATGGCTATAATAGCCACTACTTTAATAATAGAAAACCAAAATTCGGCCTCGCCATATACTTTTACAGAAGCCAGGTTGAGTACATTGATTACAATAAAGAAAAATGAGCTCGATACCCACAGCGGAATATCAGGCCACCAGAATTGAATATATACACCAATTGCAGTTAGCTCAGACATGCTCACCAAAATGTATAACATCCAGTAATTCCAACCCGAGGCAAAGCCGGGAAAAGGTCCCCAATATTTATAAGCAAAATGACTGAAACTACCAGAAACAGGTTCCTGTACTACCATTTCGCCCAACTGGCGCATAATAAAAAAGGCAATAAAACCTGCAATGGCGTATCCTAAAATAACAGAAGGACCAGCTAATACCGCTGCCGGACCAATACCTAAAAATAATCCCGTGCCAATGGCACCGCCCAATGCAATAAGCTGTATGTGCCTGTTCTGTAAGCCTCTTTTCAGCTCTTTCTTGTTTTCAGTATTTTCCAAAGAAACAGATGGTTAAAGTTTGTACGTCTAATTGGGGGGCTAAAATACTACTTTAGAAAACAAAAAATTAAGCTTTCTGATGCATCTAAAGAATTATAACAGAAATGATTGAAGCACTTGATGATAGAAGATATACAAAACCGTAATTTTTATTCCTAAAAAGAGTAATTAAATATTCCTTTTAGGGGTTTGCTGTTTTATGCCTATATTGGCTCAAAATTATAAACCAACACCCTGATATGATTATGATTAACGCTTTGTTTACTCCGTATAAGTTAGGGTAATCTAACTTTCTTTCTATAAAATTAAGGATATTAAGTTTCAATACTTTGGCTATTTCTATTGCTTAAGTAATAAATAAATACTATAAACACTAAAACAAACTTTTATGAAAATTAAAATTAGTTTTTTCTTATTGATTACAGTTATGGCCTACGCTAAAGGCCAGCAAACGGTTACACAAACTATCATTATGAATTCTAACGGGGTAAACTCTACAGAAATTGTAATGAAGAAACAGGATAATACCAGTTATTATTCTCTATATGCTAATTATTCTGGCTTTGGTCTTTACAATTCTACGACACAGAAAGTTCCGCTTCACATCAATTCCAGCGATTTTGTAGGTATCGGCACAGATATTCCCCAAGAAAAACTATCTGTAAACGGCAAGATCAGGGCCAAGGAGATCAAGGTAGAAACCGCCAACTGGCCAGACTATGTATTCAGTAACGATTACAAACTGCCAGATCTAAAAGAGACAGAAACATTCATCAAAACGAACAAGCACTTGCCCGGTGTACCATCAGCGGCAATGGCAGAGAAAGAAGGCATCGAACTGGGCGAGATGAACAAGATCTTGTTGAAGAAGATAGAGGAGCTGACCTTGCATTTGATAGAGAAGGACAAACAACTTGAAAATCAATTGATCTTAAATAAGGAAATAGAAAAAAGGCTAAAGAAGCTTGAAAATAAAAAAAGACTTTAAAAATATTATTATACTGTAAATTTATATGAAAATTAACATAATCCCTTTTAGAATATATTTTATACTATTTTTTATAAGTACAGGTTTAACTGCATTTGGGCAAAATGATTATCGAACACCTGTTATCGGTCCTTCTCCTACCTCATATGCCTTTACAATGTATGGAAACAACCAACCTAGTTTACAATCTGGTAATGTTGATATTCCAATCTCTCTGTTTGAAGTAAAAGCACCGGGTATTAGCATTCCTTTAAATATTCGTTACCATACTGCAGGAATTAATTTAATGGATAGCCCATATCCTTTGGGTTATGGCTGGAATTTTTCAGCAGGGTATAGAATTACAAGAACTGTTTTAGGACGGCCAGATGATAGGTTTGAATTTAAACAACTATATGGGAGCGAAGAATATCAAACTGTGAAAAAAGGGATTTTAGATGAACAGATAGCCAATATTCATGGACTTAGTAGCGATGATTTATATGATACACAAAAAGATATCTTTACATTGAGCCTGCCTTCAGGAAATTTTAAGTTTGTTCTCGTAAGAACGGGAAATATTTATGAAGCAGTTACGATTGGGCACCAAATAAAAATTGAATTAATACACTGGGCTACCCCAGATAAGAGCAATGCTTATATTTTAGGGTTTAAGGTAACCGACCAAAATGGACTGGTTTACATATTTGGAGATGATGTTTACCAACAAACATTATCTGATTATAAAGAGTATGTTGGAAGTACGGGTGTAACAACTACTTGGGCATTGAAAGAGATTACTTTACTTAACAATGAGAAAATCAAATACGCTTGGATAAAGAGAAATACAAATGGCATTCCCGTTCAAACAGATATTCCTATTTCTGTAGTTGATTATAAAAATTGGGATTGTGACGTTGGAAATTATGAAGTGATAGACATAGGAGGTAAGGTAGATTATTTCTCATCTACTTATGTTGAGGCTCTAATGTTAAAAAAAATTGAATATCCATACGGAACAGTAGAACTTGATTATAA
The DNA here is from genome assembly GCF_022809115.1 of Pedobacter montanisoli. Lineage (GTDB taxonomy): Bacteria > Bacteroidota > Bacteroidia > Sphingobacteriales > Sphingobacteriaceae > Pedobacter > Pedobacter montanisoli. The sequence goes on from NZ_JALGBH010000002.1 coordinate 31,353, forward strand.
ATTGGGCATTGACCCGATGCTTCAAACAATAACAGTTAAAGATAAATTAAATACTACTGTCAAAAATATCAACTTTACATATGGAGCCAATAATTCACAACAGGATCATTTGCTTCTTCAATCACTAAATGTAAATGGCGAAACCTATAGATTTCAATATGATTCTCATCGTTTTTATAAAAATGCAACGGGTCTAGACTATTGGGGGTATTATAATGGTAAGGATAACAATTATACATTGCTACCTAAAATGGGCATTAAAATTAGGTCAAATATCTCCTTTCCTGTAAACATGAGCTTACCCCCTGATGTAAATCTTATAGTAGGACATGCTGATAGATCGATTAGCGAAGAACATATGAAGGCTTTTATATTAAATAAAATTTATTATCCTACAGGAGGCTATTCAGAATATGAGTATGAGACCCATGAATTTCCTGGCCATTCAGTACATTCTGTTTCTACAGATCCATTGTTTACAGTAGAACCCGAGCCAATAAAATTTGGTGGAGGATTAAGAGTCTCGAAAATAAAAATATATAGCTCACTTAATGGAAATCCTATCGTTAAAACTTATAAATATGGAATTAATGAAAATGGATTAGCTAATAATAGCGTGGTACCTACTCTCGATACTTTTATAGATGAATATTGGGAAATAAATGAAAATCCTCCCGGGCCAAACAATTGTGTAAATGCATACTGGAGAACACGCCGTGTTATGAATATTAATGCCTTATCAAACTATGCTAAATTTCTTGTATATGAAAACCCCATATGGTATAGCCAAGTAACAGAATATGTAAATGATGAACTTAAAACCCAATATAATTTTTCATTAGAAGAAACCTATAACCTTACATGGGGGCTAAACGCTAAATCGGTTAAAAGCCCATATAGGTTTCGCTATGATAATTTGTTTAATGAAGGCGCACAGTTGATAAGTACAACTTTCTTTAAAAAGAAAAGCGCCATTTACGAACCTGTTAAGAAGGAAGAAAATGTATATGAAGTTGTTAATCCTTCTGTTAGTATTCCTTCAGCAATTATAGATAGAAATTTAATTTATAACACGCTGATCCATCCGGGACCAGATCTATATCCTTATTCATTTTATGGAAATAGTGGTGTACTACCTACAGATGGCTATTCGTCGTTTAACCCACAATACAACATATTGTTGTATAACATAAGTGTAAAATATAACCGCTTAAAAAGAAGCATTATTAATGAATATCATGGTGTAGATACAATATCAAATTATAAAGATTTTTTTTATAACGACCCTCAACTTATTAGAACTGAAGAAAGAACCAGTATAGACCAGAGAATTGTATCTACAGATTATAAATACCCTGAAAACTATGTAGATCCTGTTTATCAAACTATGGTTGCTAAAAATATGCTAAGTCCAATAATAGAAAAGACAGTTTCTGTTAATGGAAACATGGTAAGTTTAGAGAAAAATAACTATACAAACGACCCTGTAATATCAAAAGGATTGATATTACCTTATTTATTTGAGGTTCATGATATGCAGACTAATCTAAAAACAGAGGAACTAAGAATTAGTAAGTATGACAATAAGGGCAATATCTTGGAATTAAAATCAAAGGCAGGTATACCTGTAAGCTATTTGTGGAGCTATGGAGGTCAGTATCCTATAGCTGAAATCAAGAATGCAGATTATAATACATTGGTAAATATACAGGGACAAATTTATATAGATTCTTTTGCAGAAAACTGGCCTACTGATCTTCAAATAAATACCTTCTTGTCACCTTTACGCATAAATGCTTTGTTAAAGGATGCTCAGATTACCACATTTACCTATAAACCTTTAGTGGGTATGAGTAGCCAAACAGATGCCAAAGGGATGAAAACCTTTTATGAGTACGACGTTTCTCAGCGTTTGAAATTTGTTAAAGATCAGCAAGGAAATATCATCAATAGCTTTGTATATAACTTTAAGCAACCTGAAGTGCTCTATCACAGTGTCCAAAAATCGCAAAGCTTTACCAAGGCATGTACAACCGGGCAAGGTAGCGAAGTGGTTTATCTTGTGCCAGCGGGTAAATACAGTTCAGCGATCAGTCAGGCAGATGCCGATAATCAAGCTTTGGCAGATATAACAGCAAATGGTCAGAACTATGCAGATGCAAATGGAACATGTACCGTACCTTATGTAGATGTAGAAATCCAGAAAATTACAGATTGGAATGGTACCATTAGCAGGATACAGTTTTACAAAGATGGTAGCTCAAGCCCATCATATGAGGTTTTTCCATCTAATTCTGGCAGTTCAGAAACAATCAGTATCCCCGAGGGCGAATACAATTCGGTAAAATTTACTATAGATGGAAGTGGTACACCCTATAATGGAATGCTCAGCATCGTTAGTTCAAAGCCTACGGTATGTGCTCAAATTGGGATGAGTAGTACGATAATCAGCTTATCTAATGTGAAATTTACGGCATCAGGAAACAAACTTATTGTTGTTGCTGAATACTGTATGAATTGATTTTAACATATATAACGAGATACCTTATCATTCAAAAATAACCGGAAGATGAAGAAATATATATTAGCCCTCTTGACCCAATTGACTTTATGCCTAGCAGTCGATGCGCAGGACCACAAGAGCTATTCACAGTATAACGGGGAGGCGGTACTGTCGGCATCAGGGAGCGTTACCCTGCTGCCGGGTTTTTATGCCCCTTCGGGGAGCAGCCTTCGGGTGTACATCGGGGTACCGGCGCCCCCGCTGGCCACCGCACCCAGCAGCAGCCAGAACTACGTGCTCACCCGCACCTTCAAGGTGCCGGGGGTAAATGCCGTCAATCTTAACGATGCCCGCACCTACGGGGAGGAGACCCATAGCATCCAGTACCTTGACGGCCTGGGCCGCCCTCTGCAGAACATTGCCATAGGCGCCAGCCCAAGCTATAAAGATATCGTAACCCCCGTGGCCTACGATGCCCTTGGGAGGGAAGCCATCAAGTACCAGCCCTATATGGAGAGCAGCGGCGATGGCAGCTACCGCGCTGCGGCCATAGCCGGCCAGCTGGGCTACTATACAGGGCAGGGCACGGGCAGCAGCATCAAGGCCACCGGCAGTCCCTTCAGTGTGACGGTATTCGAGCCCAGTCCCTTGAACCGGGTAGAAAGACAGGGCTATCCCGGAACGAGCTGGCAGCCTACCGGCAACGCAGGCACCGAGCATACAGGCAGGCTGAGCTACGGCACCAACAACAGCGATACCAACTATGGCACCACGGGCCATGCGGTAAGGCTGTACAGAGCCAACCCGGGCACGCCCGGCTATACCCGTAACCTGGGCAGCGACGGGTACTATGGTACGGGCCAGCTGTACCTGACCATCAGCAAAGATGAGAACTGGCAGGGCAGCGATGGCAAGGCCGGTACCATTGAAGAATACAAGGACAAGGAAGGCCGGGTAGTACTCAAGCGGGCTTTCAACTACAAGGCCGGCCAGATCGAAATTCTGAGCACCTATTATGTATATGATGATTTTGGCAACCTGAGCTACGTGCTGCCACCGGGAGCCGGTGCCGATGCAAATGTTCCTACCCAGGCCCTGCTCGATAATTACTGCTACCAGTACCGTTACGATGGCAGGAGAAGGCTGGTAGAGAAGAAACTACCCGGTAAAGGCTGGGAGTACATGGTGTACAACAAGCTGGACCAATTGGTACTGAGCCAGGACAGCAACCAGCGGGCAAAGAGCAGCCCCGAGTGGCTGTTCAGCAAATACGATGCATTCGGCAGGAACATTATGACGGGCATCCATACCAGCAGCAAAAGCCGTACAGGCCTGCAGCAGGACATAGACGGCCAGGGCACCCTCTGGGAGGGCAGGGACAATGCCAACAGCAACGGTACGGGGACGGGCTACAGCAACCTGAGCCTTCCCACCACGGACATCGCCGTGTACCATACGCTGAACTACTATGACGATTATGACTTTTACAGCAACAGTTTTGGATTGCCAACAGGCAGCCAGGTAAGCGGTACCAGGACCAAAGGCCTTTTGACCGGGACCAGGGTAAATACCCTGGGCACGAGTATCCTGCTGCTGAGCACCCATTACTATGATGATGAGGCCAGGGTAGTGCAGACCAAGAGCCAGCACCATTTAAGCGGTACCGATGTAACCGATAACACCTACAACTTTGACGGCAGCCTGAACAGCAGTACCCGTACCCATACCAAGGGCAGCACGGTTACCACCATAGCCACTACTTATGACTATGACCATATGGGCAGGAAGCTCAGGACCAGGCAGCAGATCAACGGCCAGTCTGAGGTCACCCTTTCTGAATATGCCTACAACGAGCTGGGGCAGCTGAAAGAGAAGAAACTGGCCGATGGCAAACAGGTCACGAGCTACGCCTACAATGAGCGTGGCTGGCTGACCAAGAGCAATAGCAGCGAGTTTAGTATGGAGCTGAAGTACGATAACGGCACCCAGCCGCAGTACAACGGCAACATCTCGGGTCAGGCCTATACCAACGGCAGCAGCAACAGCTTTGCCTACGGCTACGACAGGCTGAACAGATTGGTAACGGCAGCGGCAACGGGCATGAATGAAACCATCAGCTATGACCAGATGGGCAACATCGCGAGTCTGAACAGGGACAATGCCGGGGCGATGGCCTATAACTATGAGAACGGAGGGCTGAGCAACAGGCTGTCCTCGGTAAGCGGCCTGACAGGGACGTATGGCTACGACGGCAACGGCAACGCGACCACCGATGGCAGAAATGGCGTAGCCCTGACCTATAACCACCTGAACCTGCCGGATACGGCAAAGAAGACAGGCTTGAATATGGTTTACACCTATGATGCCACGGGCAAAAAACTGAAGAAGATATCTACAGGTACTAGTACCACCACTACAGATTATGTAAATGGCATCCAGTACACCAATGGAGCAATAGACTTTATTCAGACCGAGGAAGGGCGTGCACTGAACAGTGGCGGGACTTACAGTTACCAGTACAACCTTATGGACCACCTTGGAAATGTGCGTGTAAGTTTCGATATTTATGGGGACACTGTACGGATGCTGCAGCGTGATGACTACTATGCCTTTGGCAAGCGTAAGGAAGTAAAGGCAGGGGGGACAAATAAATACCTTTACAACGGCAAGGAGCTGCAGGATGAACTGGGGCAGTACGATTACGGGGCTAGGTTCTATGACCCGGTTATCGGAAGATGGAACGTGATAGACCCCAAAGCAGAGCTTGGTAGGAGGTTTAATCCTTACAGCTATGCGTTCAACAACCCTATAAGGTTTATTGACCCAGATGGAATGTGGCCATGGCCAAATCCTTGGAGTAGTGCGCAATCTCTATTTAATAATACTGTTGCTAAAGTCCAGTCTACTTATGCGAAAGCGGAAGCAAGTGTTAAAAGTGCCTATAACCAGACAGCGAAAGCCGTATCAAATGCCGGAACGGCAGTTAAAAAATGGACTGTAGAAAATAAGGAAAACCTTTTAACTACGGCAAAAACGTTACAGGATTTTGGAGAAAAAACAACTAATGCGGGAGCTGTTGCAGCCATTGCAGGAGCTCCTATTGCCGGTGTAGGTGCTACTCCAGGAGCAGCAATTGCAACATTTGGAGAAGCCGTCTCTTGGGTAGGAATAGGATTGGAGGTAGTAGTAGAGGGTGCGGCAGGAAGTAAAACTAACGCAGTTACAACAGCAGGAAATGAATTGATATACGGAACTGTAGGAAAAATAGGTTCTAAAGCTGTGGATCAGGCAATTCCTATAAATATACCCGGTCTTTCAGGTGAAATTAAAGAAGCAACTAAACAAACTATGGGTATCTTTGAAAGATTACTTAAAAAAGAAACGGATAAAACGGTAGAAAAATTAAAAGAAACAGATAAAAAATAAATGGACATTAAATTGTTTTTTGAAGGAATAGGGTGTTTGTTAATTGCATATTTAACTTATCGTTTTATGCTTAAAGGGAGGAGACCATCCTCTAAAGAAACTAACTGGAATGGGATGACAGGTTCAAATTATGTTAGCTTATGGGGTGGGGTTATAGTATTTGCTATCTTAGGCATAATATTCTTACTGCAATCTTTACCGTCACATATTTGATTAAAGCTATTATGAACGTTGGATTAATAATTAAGTTGTTATCATCTATAGGATTTTTGTTGATTGGGATTATGGCTAGGTTTTCAATTAATGATGGATGGGTACCAATAAAAAAATACTGGAAATACTTTGTGATTGTTGGTACTCTCTCTTTGAGCTATGCTATATACAAATACTTTATAAGATAAAATTAAAGATTGTTAGATTTTGCTACTCATTATATTTTGTAGAATCATTTTGGTTAAAGAATAGCCATCTTAACAAAGAAATAAGAATGAATGAAAACTTAAGGATTTTATTGATTATTGAAACTACTTTATTATTATTTATTTCGACCTGTTATACTACTTTTAATTGGAAAATATATAGTTATAAAAACAAAAAAGCCCCGAATTCGGGGCTTTTATATTATTCTTCGCTTAAGAAGGGATATCTGTAATCTTTTGGAGGGTTAAATGTTTCTTTGATTGTGCGAGGAGAAACCCAGCGCAATAAATTGATCATAGAACCCGCTTTATCATTGGTACCGCTGCCTCTTGCTCCGCCAAATGGCTGTTGACCAACAACAGCTCCGGTACATTTATCGTTTACATAGAAATTACCAGCCGCATTTCTTAATGCCTGAGTAGCCTGTGCAATCACATATCTGTCCTGAGCAATAATTGCTCCTGTTAAAGCATAAATAGATGTGGTATCAATGATATCTAAAATTTGATCGAAATCTTTGTCATCATATACATATACGGTAAGTACGGGGCCAAAAAGTTCCTCGCACATGGTCGTATATTTAGGATCATTAACCACTAAAACAGTAGGTTCAATGAAATAACCTTTAGATTTATCGTAATTACCTCCGGCAATGATTTCAACACCGCTGTCTTTCTTAGCAGCATCTATATATTTTGCCAGGTTATTGAATGATTTCTCATCGATAACTGCATTGATGAAGTTGCTGAAATCTTCAGTCGGTCCCATTTTCAATGAAGCAAGATCACTGACCATCAGCTCTTTTAACTGCGGCCAGATGCTTTTTGCAATGTAAACCCTTGAAGCAGCAGAGCATTTTTGTCCTTGGTATTCAAAAGCACCTCTTACAATTGCCGTATTGGCGGCTTCTATATCAGCAGAACCATGAACTAAAATGAAATCCTTTCCACCCGTTTCGCCTACAATGCGAGGATAGGTTTTGTATTTATGGATGTTGTTACCAATGGTTTTCCAAATATCCTGGAACACACCAGTTGATCCGGTAAAGTGAATACCGGCAAAATCGGCATGGTTAAAGATTACATCACCGGCATCAGGGCCAGAAACAAAGATCAGGTTGATTACGCCATCAGGAAGTCCTGCTTCGCGGAAGATTTCCATTAATACATTGGCAGCATAGATTTGAGTATTTGCGGGTTTCCAAACCACTACGTTGCCCATCATTGCCACACATGAAGGTAAATTACCTGCAATAGCGGTAAAGTTAAATGGTGTTAGCGCAAATACAAATCCTTCTAAAGGGCGTTGCTCTACACGATTCCAACTGCCATTAGGCGATACAGGAGGTTGTTGTTTGTAGATTTCGGCCATGTAACTTACGTTAAAACGTAAGAAATCTATAATCTCGCAGGCAGAGTCAATCTCAGCCTGATAAGCGTTTTTACTTTGCCCCAACATTGTGGCGGCATTTAATTTATATCTGTAAGGTCCAGCAATCAGATCAGCAGCTTTTAAGAAAATGGCTGCTCTTTGCTCCCAAGCTAGGTTTTCCCAGTCAGCTTTAGCGGCAAGGGCGGCATCAATGGCTTGCTCAACATGTTTTTTGGTTCCTTTGCTGTAAGTAGCCAATAAATGTTGATGATCATGTGGAGGGTTAACTTTTCCTTTGTCTTCGGTAAAAACCTCTTTACCGTTAATATACATAGGTATGTCTAAAACTTTAGAACGGGCATCAGCCAAAGCTTCTTTAAGCAGCTTTCTTTCTTGAGAACCCGGAGCGTAATTGTAAACAGGTTCATTTACCGGAGCCGGTACATTAAAAAATCCTTTTAACATGCGTGAAATAAGTAGTTAATGTACAAATATAGCTTTTTATGAAGTAAAAAGTCTGATGAGTATGTAAAAGTAAACTGAAATGATAATTAACGATAAATACTGGTTAATTACAGTTAGTTTTTCCTTTGTATTAAGTTGTGGATCATTTTGTTTGTAAATAGCACAACCTCGGTCAATTTATCATCTTTTAAAAAGATCAATTATTAATTTTTCTTCCGGTTTATGGCATAGGGAGTACTTACAGGGCCTAAAACTTAAATGTTTATGATGTCTTGAAAAAAAAGTAGGTTAAGTTGTTTATTTTTAAATAGTTAATTCTTACCTTTAAACAAAATAGTTTTGCCTTTAAAATAAGGTTCCATGAAAGAAAATCTACAAAAAGCGCTACCTATGCTATTTGTTGTTTTAATGCTCTTTTTAACTGCGATACAATTCCAGGGGAATTACCATTTATACGGTTAGTGCCTGGTAAAATAACTACCTGAACGGCCAGGCCAAATCATCGTTATGCTTGATGGCATTTGCTATCTTTTTTCCTATTCCTTATGGCCTGTAATTTAATTTTTAACACTAAAAAATCAATCCAATCACCAATAAACTGAAATAATATGAAAAAACTTTACTTAAAAAAATGTTGTTTTTTACTTGCATTGCTGTTGCTCTGCTCTTTTGGCATAAGGGCACAGATTTATGTATCGCCATCAGGAAATGATGGAAATGATGGGAAAACCCTAGCCACGGCTAAAGCATCTTTGTCTGCTGCCATAACAGCTATAGTGGATCCATCAATAACATTGAAATATATTAAGCTGTCTGCAGGTACTTACACAACATCTGGTGTTTCTATTCCTTCGGGAGTAAGGTTGGTAGGTGAATGTGCCAGTTTAACGACTCTGGAAACTTCGGGAAATATTCAATTGCAATCAAATAGTGCCTTGAGCGGTGTTACCGTTACCAGGCCTGGTATAAGTAACTCAATATCTGTTTCAACTTATAGTGGGAGCAATAATATTTCTATTACTCAATGTAAATTTATTGGAAATCGTACGGCTATCTATTTACAAGGTAGCAATCACGTAATCAGTGACAACGAATTTGAAAATAACAGGACGGGGCTCGTTATAGATCCTTCGGGTAGTCCATCAGTAACTGGTCTTAAAATTGAGCGTAATAAATTTTTCAGGAACAGAAGTTACGGGTTTATATTTTTGGGGTCGTCAGATAATGCGGCTATAACTGAACAAGTAACGGCAAATATTGCTTATAACGATTTTATTGGGAATCTTGCTGGCGGTTTCGAGCTAAACTCATCAAACCCTACAACTGCAATTACTCTTCAGGGTAATTATTTTGATGAAACAAATAATACCATTCGCAATGGCCGTACCAATGGTGGGTTTACGGTAGATGATCATAACATAAACAGTGATTATGATAACGATAAATATCACTTTACAGATAATAGTAGTACTGGTTATCCTAATGCTGTTTCAGGAGATGCAACTGCTAAAATTACAACAATAGGAGTTTTAAATGCTGCCACTGCTAACATAAGTGGGCCAGCATTATGCAGAGCAATTAGCTCATCCTCTCCATCTTTTACGGGCTATATCACCATTCAAGATGCAATAGACAATTCAGGTGCAGCAAATACAATAAATGTTTCGGCGGGTAATTATTTTGAAGATGTTGTGGTAAATAAACAGGGGCTTAAACTTATAGGGGCAAATGAACAGACTACAAAAATTATTGGTATCAAAGGAAATTCTTCCGCAACTACATTGTCTATTGCTGCCGATGGGGCTATAGTAGAAGGTTTTACCATTACAAGAGAAGGAAATAACATAACAGATTGGAATGATAGCTATGGAGTTCTGAATAAACAAGGAGTCTCTATGGATGCCAACAATACTACCGCCAGAAAATTGCTTATTACAGGTAACAGAAATGGGATGTATATTAACGGACGTCAAAATGTACTGGTAGAATATTGTGATATAAGCAATAACCGTACAGGTGTACAGGTTGCAAACAATATATCTGGAACTATTATCAGAAACAATAATATAACCAATAACTGGACAATGGGATTCTTATTTAATGATCCTTCTAGTCCTCCCAATCCTCCAGTAACAGCACAAGCTACGGCAGCAGATATTGTTAAAAATAATATCACAGATAATTGGTACTCGCAAGTAGAGTTCAGGGGAGATAATATTAATGTACTTAATTTTGGTGCAAATAATTTAGGTCAGACTCCAGGAGTGGCACCTTCAGTTTCTACAAATCCTTCGGGCGAACCGGGTTATGCTGCACAAATTCCTGTTGCTTTTGGTGGATCAGCTACTGCACCTGGTAGTTCCTACATGATTTGCGGAGCTCATTCAGACAGAATAGACTATTCAGCTGATTTGGAAAATTACACAGATACGGATCCGGTAATAGGTTACCAGCCTAATGATACTAAGGTTTGGGTTTTTGAGAGAGGCCCTTTGGCTACATTGTCACCACGACTTTCATCAGCAGCTAAAATTGTAAACCCTGGAGGAACTATTTTATTAAAAGATGCCGCCATAAATTCGGGAGGAGATATTCCAGTAAATGCAACGCTTGATGCAGATAATGCTACAATTGTTGTGAATGGAAATTTAAAACTGAACGGAAATAACACGATGTTAACCCTTGCAAAACCAGCTACTTTTAATGGTACTATAGAATTTGCGGGCAGTAACATTAAATCAACAGCAACCAATACTTTAACTGCATCTAATTCTATTGTTAGTGGCGCAGGTTATGTTGATGGTCCCTTAAAATTGACAGGTGCTGTTGCTATTTACGATATGCCTTTAGGAAAAGGAGGTGTACAGACTTTAATTTCGTTTAATAACCCTACAGCTGCCATAACTGCCGAGTATTTTAATACAGATGCAGGTAATACCTCAACTATTGCGGCAGGATCTTCGCTTACAGCTGTAAGTAATAAAGAATATTGGGATGTAAGCAGTACAGGTACAGTAGGGAGTGTCTCGTTAACTACTTTCGATAAAAGCGGTAGTGGCATTTCGGGTACCTTAATTACAGAAGTGGCATTTTATGGTGGTACAGAGTGGGTTAGCTATGGCGGAACTTCACAAACTGCTTCAGGTAATAAGTTTAGTGTAACTTCTGATTTAAACCCTATTAATACCATCTCTGGTAAATTTACTTTTGGAACAGGAACTACTCTTCCGGTAGACCTTGTTGCTTTTGAAGCAACTCGTGCGAATAACGGAGCTTTAATTACCTGGGAAACGGTGGCTGAAAGCCAGAATAAAGAGTTTGTGATTACAAAAAGCTTTGATGGTAAGAAATTCTTTGAACTGAAAAGACTGGATGCCAAAGGTGCAGGAAAATATAGTTATACCGATTTAACTTTCTTAAATTCTGCTTATTATAGATTAACACAGATAGATGCAGATGGAAAACCTACCACTTACGATAAGTTAACAAGATTTGTAAAAGGATTGAATGATGGTGTAAGCGTAACCGCTTATCCAAATCCTACTACATCAAAGCTTTTTGTAAATGTAACTTCGGCAGAAAAAGAGCTGGTTAAATTACAACTGGTAGATGTAACCGGTAGAATTCTTAAGGTACAACAGGCAGATACTTCGCAACCTATCGCATTTGATATCAGCGATGCTAAACCAGGTGTATATACATTGAGAATACTGAAAAATACAGGCGACTTAGCTAAGAAAATCGTAAAACTCTAAGTTTACCTGAGCTATGAAAAAGAGGAAAGACCAAATCTTTCCTCTTTTTTTATCATTTTATTTTTTAAATTAACAGTGTTAATTATATTTGTTTGATTTTTGCATTATGGGTAGAAAAGAAAAAAATGAACAACAGCGCGAAGGTATCAGGCAAATGATATTAAAAGAGGCTAAAAACCTGTTTCTTAAAGATGGGTACGAAGCTACATCTATGAGAAAAATTGCACAGGGGGCAGGTATAAGTCCTACAACTATTTATCTCTATTATAAAGATAAAAGCGATATGGCCTATGCCTTGCATAAAGAAGGTTTTAAAATACTGGGTAAGCAATTTATGGTATTGCAAAGTGTAGAGAATGCTTTTGAACGATTAAAAGCTATGGGGAAGATTTATCTTCGGTTTGCTTTAGAAAACCCTGATTTTTATGAAATTATGTTCATTATGAAAGAGCCCATAGAATTTTTGAGCAAACAAGATACGTGTGAATGGGAAGAAGGAGAACAAGCCTTTAACAGCTTGCTCAATACCGTTGCAGATTGCAAAAAAGAGGGTTTTTTTAAGGAAATGGACGAAAGAATAGTAGCACTTAACATCTGGGCGCTTGTACATGGTTTATGTAGTTTAAAACTACAAGGACATTTAGATCATGTTGCGGCAGCACATTTAGGAGAAGATATGCAAAGAGATGTATTAGATGATGCCTATAATGGTTTAATATTAATGATAAGCAGCTTAAGGTAATGAAATTAACGGTGTTAATAAAAAATGGTTTTCTAACTATCAACATAATGCTTTTATGCGGTAGTACGGCTTTTTTAAAGGCGCAGAACGTATTAGATGCTTATATAGAGCAGGCCTGTACAAACAATATTGTACTGATGCAGAAAAATATAAGCTTGGAAAAAGCGCAGATGGCACTTAAAACTGCCAACAGCCTATTTCTACCTTCGTTAAGTTTTCAAGGTACTTACCAAACCGCAGATGGAGGAAGAAATATTCCTTTGCCACTTGGCGATTTACTAAATCCTGTATATAGCACTTTGAATCAGATTACTCAATCTGATAAGTTTCCTATGCTGGAGAATGAACAGATTAATTTTTTTCCTAGAAATTTTTATGATGCCAAGCTGCGGGCTACAATGCCATTGATCAATGCTGATTTAACTTACAATAAAAAAATTGCACAGAAGCAATATACACTTAAAGAATATGAAGTGGCTATTTACAAGAGAGAACTGGTTAGAAATGTTAAAACCGCATATTATAACTATTTAAGTGCTTTGCAGGCTGTAGAAATCTATCAATCGGCTATGAAATTAACGCAGGAAGCCTTACGGGTTAATGAGAAACTGTTAGAAAATGGCAAAGGATTGCCCGCTTATGTGCTACGTTCTAAAAGTGAAATAGAAAATGTTAAAGCCCAGATTGTTACTGCAGAACAGCAGGTTAAAAATGCCAAAATGTATTTTAATTTCTTACTTAACAGAACAGAGGATAAAGAGATTGAGGCCGATTTTAAAGTTGATGATGAACTGAATAAAGTGAATACTTTGCTTTTAACCGGAAATGGGGCTGATTTACGTGAAGAGATTAAGCTTACAAATCAGGCTGTGGCCATTAACCGGGATGTAAACAAACTGAATAAACTATATGCAGTACCTAAACTTGGCGCTTTTATCGATGCGGGTTCGCAAGCAGAGGGTTTTAAGTTTAATCAAAATTCGAGGTATTATATGGCAGGCCTACAACTAGAAATCCCGATTTTTTCTGGTAACAGGAATAACTATAAAATCAAGGAAAGTAACTTAGACCTTAAAAATGCCGAACTAAACAGCGGTTTAGTAACACAGCAATTAAACCTGGCTGTAAAAGTGGCACAGAATAACCTCCTGTCAGCTAATCAGAATTATCAGGCATCTTTAAAGCAATTTGAAGCTGCTGCAGCTTACCAGCGCTTAATAGATAAAGGCTATTTGGCTGGTTCCAATTCTTTTGTAGAAACCATCGATGCCCGTAATCAGTTTACAGGCTCTAGAATATTAACTCAAATAAATAAATATAAAGTATTAATCGCGATTGCAGATCTGGAAAGAGAAACTGCCGCTTATGCTATAAAATGATCATGAAAGCTATCACAAATAAAAGACTTTACGCCTTAGGCTTTTTTGCTGTGCTGATGAGCCTGGCCTGCAGGCATGCCCAGGAAAGTAAAAGCACGATAAACAATGAAAATGTTATTCCTGTAAAAGTAGAAACCTTACAAACAGAAAATGTTAAACAGGCCATTGCTGTATCGGGACAATTCTCTACCGATGATGAAACCATTCTGTCATTTAAAAATGGTGGCGTAATTAAAAAGATCTATGTAAAAGAGGGAGATGCAGTACGTCAGGGGCAATTACTGGCAGCGGTAAGCGAAAATGAAATCTCTGCACAGGCTAATCAGCTTAAACTGGCTTTTCAAAAGGCAGAACGAGATTATAACAGAGCGCAGAAATTGTTTAGAGACAGCGTAGCTACTTTAGAACAGATGCAAAATGCCAAAACAGCTTTGGAGGTTGCCAGACAACAGTTAAATGCAGTCAATATCAATGTGGGTTATGCAGAAATAAGAGCACAGAAAAATGGATATATCCTTAGAAAAATAGCAAACGAAGGTCAAGTCGTAGGTCCTGGAACTCCGGTTTTGCAGGTTAATGGGGCAGGACAGAATAACTGGATTTTAAAAGCTGGTTTGAGTGATAAACAATGGGCTGCTTTAAAAATAGGCGATAGAGCAGAAATCAGTACAGATGCACTACTAGGTAAGACTTTTGAGGCTGTATTAAGCAGGAAAGCCGAAAGTATAGATCCTTCAAACGGAACTTTCGGTGTAGAATTGAAGTTGCAGGATGCTGTTGTAAAAGGCTTGGCAAGCGGCTTGTTTGGTAAGGCCAGAGTTTTTCCAACATTAGCAGTTACCCAATACAGTATTCCTTATGATGCACTTTTAGATGCCAATGAAAACGAAGGCTATATTTTTATCACCAATGATAACCATACAGCCAAGAAAATCAAGGTTTCTTTAGGAGCTTTACAGCAAAACAGAGTGGTAATAACCGGAGGTTTAGAACAAGCGAAAGCAGTTATCATTTCGGGGAGCGCTTATTTAGAAGACAATTCAAAGATCAAGGTGTTAAACTAAGCTTAAACTGAAAATGAAGATATCTGAATATGCCGTAAAAAATTACCAGTTTACCCTCATCATCATGCTCATGTTATTGGTATTGGGTATTACAACGGTACTGAACATGCCGCGTGCCGAAGATCCCGATATGAACGCACCTAATTTTCCGGTGGTGGCAGTTTATCCGGGAGCCAGTCCTAAAGACATGGAGGAGTTGGTGGTTAAACCACTTGAAAAACGGATCTACGGACTAGATAATATAAAAAGCATCAAAACTACCATAAGAGATGGTTTAGCGGTAATTTTTGTAGAATATAAATACAATGTAAATGTAGAGAACAAGTATCAGGAGCTGATTAGAGAGATCAATATAGAACGAGCAAATCTGCCAAAAGAGATTTACAGTCTCGAAGTACAGAAAGTAAGTCCATCTGATGTTAATGTGCTACAAATCGCACTCATTTCTCAGAATGCATCGAGAAGTAACCTGAAAACGGCTGCAGAAAAATTACAAAGTGAACTTGAAAAAGTTCCCACCTTAAAAAATGTAGCTATTGTGGGTTTGCCAGATCAGGAAGTTAGGGTAGATTTAAATCTGGATAAAATGGCCCAGCTGCGGCTGCCCGTAACCTTTATTGCCAACGCTATCCAAAGCGAGGTGGCTAATATCCCCGGAGGTAGTGTAAATGCAGGCAATAAATCGTTTAACATTAAAACCAGTGGCAATTATCAGAATATAGATGAGATTAAAAATACCATTGTATTTAGTGCAGGAGGTAAAAACATTATGCTTAAAGATGTGGCTAATGTTTATTTTGATTATTCGCAGGATAAACACCTTACCCGTTTAAACAGTTATCGTTGTGTGTTTGTAGTGGCGGCGTTAAAATCAGGAAGCAACATATCACAATCGCAGGATAAATATTTACCGGCAATCAATCAGTTTAAAGATACCTTACCCAATAATATAGATATGCAGGTCATGTTTGATCAGGCCGAAAATGTAAATACAAGATTAAGTGGTTTAGGTGTCGATTTTATGATTGCCATTACCTTAGTACTGATTACCTTGCTGCCTTTAGGTACCAGAGCATCAATTGTAGTAATGGTTTCTATTCCACTATCTTTAGCTATCGGTATTATCCTGGTTAATTTATTAGGCTTTAGCTTAAATCAGTTGAGTATTGTAGGCTTAGTGGTTTCATTGGGTTTGTTGGTTGATGATAGCATTGTTGTAGTAGAAAATATAGAACGCTGGATGCGTGAGGGGCATAGTCGTATAGAAGCAACCTTTAAAGCCACCAAGCAAATTGGCTTAGCTGTTATCGGCTGTACGGCAACGCTCATTATTGCCTTTATGCCCTTAATGTTTATGCCCGAGGCATCAGGAGAATTTATCAGGAGCTTGCCTGTAGCGGTAATGAGTTCGGTGCTGGGTTCTATGTTTGTAGCATTGACCATTGTGCCATTCTTATCCAGCAAAATTTTAAAACCACACCAAGATCCTGCTGGAAACATCGTTTTAAAAACCCTGCAAAAAATAATTCATGGTACCTATGCCAGATTGTTAGACAAAGCTTTGCATAAACCTGTGGTAACCATCATTGTTGCCGTAATAATTTTTGGTGGATCATTGGCATTAATACCGGTTATTGGTTTCAGTCTTTTCCCTTCATCAGAAAAACCACAGTTTTTGATCAATATATCTACGCCTTTACAATCTAATCTACATTATACAGATTCTATAGCAAAGCAGATAGAACAAGAGCTTAAAACCATTCCAGAAGTAAAATACTTTGCTACAAATGTGGGTAAAGGAAATCCACGAATTTATTATAATGTTTTACAGCAAAACGAACGATCAGATTTTTCGGAAATATTTGTGCTCTTAAAAGATGATATCACGGCCGATAAAAAGGTAAAACTCATTGAAAATCTTCGTAAGAAATGGTCGCCTTATCCGGGAGCTAAAATAGAAGTAAAAGACTTTGAACAAGGGCAGCCTATTGTTTCGCCAGTAGAGGTGCGTTTGTTTGGCGATGATCTGGATACATTACGACATTTATCGGCGAAAGTAGAAGAGCTCTTAAAGCAGACAGAAGGAACTATTTATGTAAATAATCCGCTTAAAAATCTAAAATCTGATATTAAGGTAGAAATTGATAAAGAAAAAGCAAATGCTTTAGGCATTGCTACGGTTAATATAGACCGTACTGTGCGTATGGCTTTAGCGGGTGTAGAAGTAGGGAAGTTTGTAAATCCTAATGCAAACAGCGATGATTATAGCATTATACTTACCACCAGTAGGCCTGCAAATCCTACGCTTAAGGTTTTAGAAAATCTATATGTGAATAACAACCAAGGTGTTTCTATTCCTTTATCACAAATTGCTACCCTAAAGCTAGAAACCTCTGCCATCAGCATCAATCACCAGAATAAAGAGCGAACTACTTCTGTAAATGCGTTTGTAAAAAGAGGCTATTTAAATGATCGTGTAATTAAAGAGGTCGAACAGCAAATGCAAAAAATGAAATTGCCTAAGGGATATGAGTTTGCCATGGGCGGAGAGGTAGAAAGTAGAAATCAATCTTTTGGTGGTTTTGGTAGTATTATTTTAATCACGGTATTCTTGTTTATAGCGGTGCTGGTGCTTGAGTTCAAAACCTTTAAAAGTACACTTATTGTACTTTCGGTTATTCCTTTAGGCATAGTAGGAGCTGTTCTGGCGCTTCTGGTTACTGGAAATTCCTTGTCATTTGTAGCTACCATCGGTATTGTTGCACTGGCGGGTATAGAAGTGAAAAATACCATTCTGCTGGTAGATTTTACCAATCAATTGAGGGCCGAAGGTAAGGGGTTAAACCAAGCAATTGAAGAAGCAGGCGAGGTGAGATTTCTGCCTATCATCTTAACTACTTTTACTGCAATAGGAGGCTTGTTGCCTATTGCCTTGTCGAGCAATCCTTTGATATCGCCATTGGCTATTGTAATGATTGGCGGCTTGATTAGTTCAACTTTATTGTCGAGAATAGTAACGCCGGTAGTTTATAAATTGATGCCACCCAAAATATAGACAAATAGTTAAAAGCAGAGTCATCCCCGGGCAGGCAATATTTTTCGCCATCGGGGATGGCTTTTTTGTTTCATTGCCATCAAATAATTATTTACTTTTGAAACCTGCATGCTAAAATATTTACGTTTAATCCTTCTGCCCCTTTCATTCATTTATGGTTTGGTTACAACAATAAGAAATTGGTTGTACGATAAAGGCCTGTTGAAATCAGTTAGTTTTGATATACCTGTAATTAGTGTGGGCAACCTGGCCGTAGGAGGTTCGGGCAAAACACCAGCAACAGAATATCTAGTTCGCCTTTTAAGTGGTTATAAAATTGCTATTTTAAGCAGGGGATATGGGCGTAAAACCAAAGGATTTATTCTTGCCGATGAACATGCAACAGCTGCTACCATTGGTGATGAACCTATGCAGTATTACCATAAATTTAAACAGGTAACCGTTGCCGTTTGCGAAGATAGGATCAAAGGAATTTCTTTACTAAAAGAGCAGCATGATATCATCTTATTGGATGATGCCTTTCAGCATCGTAGAGTTAAGCCAGGTTTTAGCATTCTGCTATTTGAATTTGACAAGCTTAGCCGCTTTCAATTTATACTGCCTGCCGGAAACCTGCGAGAAACTTTTGATGGTGTAACAAGAGCAGATAGTGTACTGGTAACCAAATGTCCGCCTCTGTCATCATTAAACTTAAAGCTGGCTGTATCACATAAATTTGAACTTACCAGTCATCAAAACCTTGCTTTTGCAGGTATTGCTTATGAAAAACCAGTTCATTTGTTCAAAAGAGAAGTGTATAACAAAAGCATTGGTGGAGAAGTCTTTTTATTAACCGCTATAGCCAACTCCAAACCACTGGTAGAATATTTAAATAAATTTCCGGTTAATCTGCATCATTTTAAATATGCAGATCACCATAACTTTACCGTAAATGAAATAAACAGACTGGTTAAGGCCTTTGAACAAAACCCTGCGCAGGAAAAAATAATAATTACAACAGAAAAGGATGCCCAGCGTTTATTAAATAATAATTTAAGAGATTTACTTTTAAATTTGCCTGTTTACTGCCTGCCTATAAGCATGGTTGTACAAGAGGAAGATAAGCAAACGTTTGACCAAAAAATTTTAAACTATGTTGCAAGCTTTAGAAGATTCAGTTAAATATATCAAACATAAAATAGGAGATTTTACACCTGAAGTAGGTATTGTTTTAGGTACAGGATTAGGTGCTTTAGTGAATGAAATAGATATTCCGCACAGCATCATGTATTCAAGCATTCCTAATTTCCCTATATCAACGCTGGAATTCCATTCAGGAAAACTCATTTTTGGTACATTAAATGGTAAAAAAGTAGTAGCCATGCAAGGCAGATTACATTACTATGAAGGCTATAGTATGCAGCAGATTACTTTTCCTATAAGAGTAATGAAACTGCTGGGCATTACGCATTTATTTGTATCAAATGCTGCGGGATCTTTAAACCCAGAGTTCAGAAAAGGTGAGCTGATGATCATTCACGATCATATCAATCTGCAACCCGAAAGCCCGTTAAGAGGATTAAACCATACCAATTTAGGACCCCGTTTCCCGGATATGAGTCAGCCTTATAACCACGATTTGATTGAAAAAGGATTGCACATAGCTAGAGAAGCCCATATAACCTGTCATAAAGGTGTATATGTAGCCGTTACCGGACCAAATCTTGAAACAAAAGCAGAATATAAATATTTAAGAGTAATTGGCGGAGATGCGGTAGGGATGAGTACTGTACCCGAGATCATTGTGGCTAACCATATGGGTTTACCTGTTTTCGCTATTTCTGTATTAACAGATGAAGGTTTTCCTGCCGATCTTAAACCGGTAAGCGTAGAAGAAATTATTGAAACAGCCGCAAAAGCAGAGCCTAAAATGACTCTTATCTTAAGCAAGCTTATATCTGGTTTATAATGCGTAAACACATTGCATCTATTATTCTTTTGCTGCTTATAATAAGCGCTGGTTATGTACAGGCACAGGATCTGAAAACTTCTGTGGGACGTAACAAAGAATTAGATTCTTTAAGGAAACAGGAAGAAGCAGGAAAAGATACGGTTATTTTTAACTCAAAATATATCAGGTATACTACACTCAAATTAATGAGAGATAGTGTGCAAACCATACCTCTTGATACCACATTGGCAGGGATCCAGAATTTTAGTCCTATTAAACAACCTCATATGCCCACTATAGGCACGGGAGTTTTGGGATTAGCAGCTGCACCCATGCTGTATGCGCCCTTAAAAAATATAGGTTTTGATGCAGGCTTTCATTCGCTTGATTTTTATAAACTCACACATGATGAGGTTAAATTTTATAGAGCAAGATCACCCTTTACCAGCTTAAATTATACTGCCGCATCTGATAATGAGCAGACTCTAAAGATTATCCATTCGCAAAACATCAAACGTAACTGGAATTTTGGGGCTAATTTCAACCGTATAGGTGCTAACGGATTTTATACCCACCAGCGTGGAGATGATCTGAATGCCGCAATCTTTACATGGTATCAATCACCTAATAAACGCTATAACCTGATGGCCGATGTGATTTTTAATACGCTAAAAGCCCAGGAAAACGGGTCGGTGGTAAAAGGAGATATATTTGCGTATGAGGGCGATAACTTGGTAAGCAAAAAGGCTGAACCGGTAAAACTGAATACAGCTAAGCAGCTGTACAGGAATACCAGTATCATGATTAAGCAGGATTATTTTGTGGGCCGTATAGACAGTACGCAGACCCAGAATTCGCAAAATATATTGCCAACCAATAAAATATCTTATACGCTGATTTATAATACCAACTCGTATAACTTTAAAAAAGATGAAGAAGATGAGTTTAAGGTATTGCCTACCACAGCCAGAGATCTGGTATTTACCAACGATACTACATTTGTAAAGCAGTTACAAAATGAATTTGTGTATTCATTTTTTCTAAGATCTAAATCAAGTTCTTTCATCAAAAATGAATTAAAAATCGATGCAGGAATTAGGCATAATTACTATAGTTTTGGACAGTCTGTTTTGAAGAAAGATAAAACATCGTTTTTTGACGATAGAACAACTTTTCAAGACCTTACCTTATTGGGAGCTTTAGGTTATAGGTTTAGCAATAAGATCGATTTGAATTTAGATGTACAACAGATCTTTCAGGGTAAATATGCCGGAGATTTTCTGTATGAAGCAAAGTCTAATATAAATTTAGGTGATAAGGCAGGTAAGATTATTATGGATGCTTATATTCAGAATAAATCGCCAGAGAGTATCTATACCTTTTACAACAGTAATTATTATAACTGGGATTTTAGAAGAGACCTGGACAGAACCAAAACAGCTAGTTTTTCTTTCAGATACATAAATGCATTGCTGGGGCTTGATACAAAAGCTTCTTATTATCTCATTTCAAATTATACTTATTTCACGCAAACTGCACCTAATGTAATTAGTCCGACACAAGAGAGCGGAAACATCAGCTTATTGCAGATCAATTTAGGTAAAAGCACAAGTTTAGGAAGTTTTCATTTTGATGTTTATGGCGTGTACCAGAAAACAGATTATGCTAATATTTTAAGAACGCCTGAGTTTTATGCTTTTGCAAGTATCTATAAAGACCAAACCTTTTTTAAAACCCTAAAAACACAAATTGGTTTCGATGTAAGATATAACTCAACCTATGTAGCCAAATCTTACGCTCCGGCAGTTGCACAGTTTTATAACGGCGATAATGTGGTATTTGGATCAAAACCCGTAGCAGATGTATGGATCAAAGCAGGTTTGAGAAGAGCTAACCTTTTTGCAAAGTATGAATATGTAAACCAAGGCGTATTTAGCAAAGGATATTATACAGTTAACCAATACCCAATGCCTGATAGGTTATTTAAAGTAGGGGTAAGCTGGAATTTTTACGACTAACAAAAAAAGCAGACCAGTTCGGTCTGCTTTTTTTATAGCTTTCAATAAAGCTTAAAATGAATAACCTACAGTAAAACCTAATACACGGTTACTTATTTTGTTATCACTTGATTTTTGGTCGCTTGGAATTAAGTTACTTAGACCTAAACCGTAATTAGCACCCAGTGAAAATCCCGAGGCAAGGCGGTAACCCAAACCAAAGTTAGCACCAAAATCCATGCTGCTCATATCGTCAGAGTTTTTACTGCCAAAATTCATGTCCCTGTCTCCAGAAATGGTTGAAGAAGACCCGGTTACGCTGTTTTTGTATTTCCCTGAGATATTAAAAGCTGCATAAGGACCGGCACTAATCTGAAATGCACCTGCATCGCCGGTAGGAATGCGAAGTACGGCATTTACCGGAACCTCGATAGCCATTACATTTTGTTCTATTTTACCTGTGCCACCAAATATGTTGCCCTCTATTTTTCCGCCTTTATTCTGTAATGAAATACCTGGCTGGATAAAGAAGTTATTGGCTACACCAAAATCACCATAAGCAGTAACGTTAAAGCCCACAATATTTTTTGAATACTGATCTAATTGGCCTGCGTCTTCTCCGCTATATTTTAAACTAGATAAATTTACCCCTGCTTTTACGCCAAAGCGGGCATCGTTTCCCGACATTTTAGTGGTTTGTGCAAAGGTCCCTATTGAGAGAAACGTAAATGCTGTTGCTACAATTAAATTTTTCATAACTTTCTGTTTTGATGTCTAATTTTTTAAATATTAAAACAGTAAAGAAGTTCCAAAAGCTGTGCCAAAAACGAGATTTATTTGCGTGTTTTTGTTGTAAGGTATTGGTTTTCAGTGTGTTTTTTAAGGTTTTTAAGCGATGTGCTAATTTTCAGATATAGTGCTTAAAACAGGTCAGAATTTGAAAGAAGAGCTAAATTAATGTTGGATAAAACATAAGCACTTAATTTTTTCATTCATGTTATTTATATGTTTACACAGGACGAATGCTGTAACATAAATAGGAGTAATATTAATCATTTAAGGTTAATATTTTTGCTTGAAATTGAAATTCTAAGTTTGGCATTTTTACCCATCCAGCATTGCCAAAATGAATTAATGAATAAAAATCTTTGTTAAATTTTTTAGGAAACGAACTGTATTTTAACGAGGGTAGCTTATTTAGCTGCCATCCATGGATTTTTAAAATATCGTTTGAATAGTATTCTTGAGGAAGTGTTTCGAATACAATAAAAACCCCTTCATCGGGGATTTTTATCCCTAAATAAGAAATGTCGATGCTAAATGATTTTTCCGATTTTTTATTACTTACAATAAACCCTTCCATTAATTGTTCAGATGGAAATTCGCTTTTATTGTTCTTTTTATATAAACTAATTTTGAAAGGAGCATTGATGCCATTAGCCTTATTACTCATATTGATAATAATCTCTTTTATGTAGCCCTCATTTTCATATTTAGGTAGGTATAAAGCATATTTCCTGTTGAATGCGGTTAGGTAATGACTTATTGAAAAGCTATTTGGCCCATATTCCAGCGTTTTGCTCTTTTTCTTGTTCTCTATGATCTTGACTTCATTTAATGTTATTGCTGCCTCCTTAAGTAGTATAACTGATAGTAGCTCATTTAAATTTGTAACAATGATTTTCTTTGTTTCAAACCCTATGTGCCTGACATTGATCGTATCAGAAATTTTTAGTATTGCAAGAGGAATAGGAACAACACCGAGCTCATTTGAAGGGAAATAATTTTTTGAATTAATATCTATGGTTACTCCAGTAACAGGAAGATCAGAACCGTCAATCCTTACTTGTGGAGACCAAATACTGGACTGATTGCTTTGAGCAATACTTATCGAATAAATAAGTATAGAGGAAAGCACTGAAGCAAGTCTTTTTAACCACATTGGCTAATAATACTAATTTTTAAAAGAATATAAAGCTGTAAAGCATACAAAGAAAAGGTTTTTAAAGTGACGTGGTGCAAATGCTTTAACAAGAGAAAGTAATAACGCTTACCTTTAAAAAGGTATTCAAAAAATTAGACTATCTTCCTTTTTGAATACCTATCGAATCAGAATTTATTTTTGAGGCATTTCATCGAAATTTACCATCCAGCTTATGCCAAATTTATCAGTAAACATACCAAAATAAGCACCCCAGAAAGTATTTGCCATAGGCATGGTTATTTTACCTCCGGCAGATAAGCCATTAAATAATTTGTCGGCCTCTGCTTTACTTTCAGCATTAATAGAAACTGCAAAATTATTTCCAACTGTAAGGGTGCCAGACCATTCGCCTGCTGTATCGCTGCCCATTAATACAGTTTCTTTACTGATGGGTAAACTCACGTGCATGATTTTGTCAGCATCAGCACCAGCCACTGGTGGCATATTTTCACTTGGTGGAATATCTTTGAATTTACCAATATGCGCAAATTCACCACCAAAAACAGATTTGTAGAAGTTAAATGCAGCCTCGCAAGTTCCTTCAAAAGTTAAATAAACATTTACAGTAGCCATGTTTTTAAGATTTAATATTGTTTTGAATTTTTTAAGTTTAAATAGAAAAATTTAATCCAGATTGTTTAATAGCAGGATTTCTAATCAGGTTTTTTGTGGTTTCTTTTTAGCTGCCGGAAAAAGCACATTGTTTAAAATGAGCCTATAGCCCGGAGAGTTTGGATGAAGGCTTAAATCTGTAGGAGGATCACCAACCTGGTGCTGGTAATCTTCGGGATCATGCCCGCCATAAAAAGTAAACTGGCCTTTGCCGGTTTCACCATGTAAATAACGTACTTCTTCACCAGCCTTATTTTCGCCCATAACCGTAACACTTGGTTTTACCAGACGTTTTCTAAAAGCGGTGGTTTGTCCCATAAAACCTTTGATTACCCTTTCGTGATTTTGAGTAAGCATGGTAGGTACGAGATCCCATTTGGCAGAGAAATCAAATAAGGTAAAGAAATCGTTGGTTACATTAAAATTGCGGGTCTGGGTAACATCAATATCTGCAAACTCGTAGTTATAAGGGTTCATATCCAATCTAAAATCTGTAAAGGCAAAGGTTTTACTAAAATCTAATTTACTTTGTGCCTGCGGGTCCACACCATCACCATCAAACATGCGGTCTGCAATATCCACACCTTCTGCTGCAAGAGCAATATCAAAACTGTCTGTACCAGAGCACATGGCAAATAAAAAGCCTCCTCCGGCACAATATTCTTTAATGCGTTTGGCAACTGCCAGTTTCATTTCAGATACTTTTTTAAATCCGTTTCTCTTGGCAGCCTCTTCCTGATATTTCACATCGTCCTGGTACCATTTTACATTTTGATAAGCAGCCCAGAACCTGCCGTATTGACCCGTAAAATCTTCATGGTGTAAATGCAACCAGTCGTATGCAACCAATTTATCTTTTAAGATATCATCATCATAGATTACTTCGTAAGGTATTTCGGCGTAAGTGAGTACCAAGGTTACTGCATCATCCCAGGGTAATTTGCTTTTAGGAGAGTAAACAGCAATTTTTGGTGCTTTTTCAAGTTTCACCATTTCCATATTCACATCGGGCTTGTTAATTTCATTTAAGATGGAAGTTACCTTGCCATCTGCTAAAATTTCATAAGAAACTCCTCTTATTTTGCATTCATCTTCAACAGATTTGGCATATTTGATCAGAAAGCTTCCGCCACGATAGTTTAGTAGCCAGTCAACCTCTAATTGATTTTTAATGGTCCAATAAGCAATACCATAAGCTTTAAGGTGATTTTTCTGATCTTCATCCATATGGATAAGGATAGAAGAAGCCTTAGCTATTACAGCGGCGGTCATAAGAAACAGCCATAAACCTAATTTTTTAAAAACCATGATAAAGTATGAAGCTAAAAATAACGTAAAAAGGCCGTATTTAAAATTTATGTATGCTAAAAACGTTAAAAATTATTAAATGATATGATGATATTTTTATTTAATGGCATATATCAGGCAAATTGCTAAATTTGAAACCTTAAAAAAAGATTATGAGTAAAGCGATTATAAAAACTGAAAAAGGTAACATGACTGTGGAGTTTTACGAAAAAGATGCTCCCAATACAGTTGCCAATTTTAAAAAATTAGCTAAAGAAGGATTTTATGATGGAGTAACTTTCCATCGTGTAATTCCTAATTTTGTAATACAGGGCGGTTGTCCAAACTCTAAAGAAGGTGCTACAGGCATACCGGGTACAGGTGGTCCGGGTTATAAAATTGATTGTGAATTAACAGGTGATAACCAATATCACGATCGTGGGGTTTTATCTATGGCTCATGCCGGAAGAAATACCGGAGGTTCACAATTCTTTGTTTGCCATAGCAGGGATAATACAGCTCACTTAGACAGAAACCATACTTGCTTTGGTAAAGTGGTTGAAAATGTTGACCTTGTTGATGACATCCGTCAGGGCGATAGAATTTTAACAATTGAAGTAATTGAAGATTAATATCCAAATCATATGAATTTAAGAGGAATTGTAGCTGTTTCTGGCCGACCGGGATTATTTAAATTGATCGGTCAAAATAAAGCAGGGTATGTTTTAGAAGGTCTTGACGAGCAGAAATTAAAAATTGTTGCTAACCTTGCCAATACAAAATTAGCATCGTTAGAAGATATTACGGTTTACGGCGAAGAAGAAGAAATAAAGCTTTCTGATGTATTGGGAGCTATTTCAAAAACCAAAACAGCTGTGCCTGATGCAAAGGCTGATGGTACTACGCTTAGAAAGTTTTTCCTGGAAGTAGCACCTGGTCATGATCAAGAAAAGGTATATGCTTCAGATATGAAGAAAATCTTAGCATGGTATAACCAGTTAAAAGACTTGCCTTTATTTACTGAGAAAGTGGAAGAAGCAACCGAAGCTTCAAAAACTGAAGAAAAATCAGAAATCAAAGCTAAGGGCGAAACTAAAGCTAAAGCACCAAAGGCAAAACCGACAAATGCCAAAGCACCAACAACTAAAGCTTCGGCACCAGCTAAAAAAGCTAATATGACCAGCAAAAAAGGCGTTTAATACCCAATCATATTATAGAGCTTAAGGTATCTGGTAATGTTTAATATATTTCCGGATACCTTTTTCTTTTTAAGCATTTGCCTTAAATTTGAAACATATCCCGTTAAAATTTAATTCTTTCTTGCCTCATGTCTAAAGTTACCGGAGATGCCTTTAATGTAAACTTATTACAGCGTGTATTCACGTATGTAAAACCTTATAAGCGCATTTTTGTATGGTCGGTAGCACTAACGCTAATTTTGGCGGCCTTAGCTCCTGTAAGACCATTTTTAGTAGGTTATACTTTAGATCAATATATTTTAAAGGCAGATTATAACGGTCTGATCAAAATGAGCATCCTTGCTCTGGTACTATTGCTACTGCAAACTGTTTTTCAATATCTGCATACTTTACTTACCAATACTTTAGGCCAATCGGTTATAAGAGATTTGCGTATAAATGTATTTAACCATATTTCTAGGTTGCGGCTAAAATATTTCGATAGAACTCCTATTGGGCAGCTAATTACACGAACCGTTTCTGATCTGGAGACCATTGCCGATATTTTTTCGGAAGGATTGATTGCCATGATTGGCGATATGTTGCAGGTGATCGTAATTGTTGGGGTAATGATTTACATAGATTGGGAACTTACTTTAGTGGTACTGCTCCCTATGCCACTTTTGATCATTGCTACCCGTATATTTCAGCGGGCCATAAAAAAGGCATTTCAAGAAGTAAGAGCAGAAGTTTCTAATCTCAATACCTTCTTACAGGAACATATCAGCGGTATTGCCATTATACAATATTTTGCCCGCGAAAAGCAGGAATATAAAAAATTTGAAGAAATCAATACCCGCTATCGCGATGCGAACATTCGCTCAAACTGGTATTATTCTATTTTCTTTCCGGTTGTAGAGCTTATCTCTGCCATGTCTTTAGGTCTGTTGATATGGTACGGTTCTAAAAATGTATTGCTAAAACCCTTAGATGTAGAGCCGGGTGTAATTACGGCTTTTATCATGTACATCAACATGCTGTTTAGGCCAATACGTGAGCTGGCAGATAAATTTAATACGCTGCAAATGGGTATGGTGGGTGCAGATCGTATATTTAGTGTATTAGACACTCAGGAAACAACCGCCAATGAAGGAACATTAAAACCGGTACATCTTAACGGACATATTCAGTTTAATAATGTGTGGTTTAGCTATAACCAAGATACAGAAGTAGCAGAAGACGAATATGCTTTAAGAAATATCACCTTTGAGGTTAAAGCCGGACAAACCGTTGCTTTAGTGGGAGCAACAGGAGCAGGCAAATCTTCAACCATCAATATTCTGAACAGGTTTTATGAAATTCAAAAAGGTGCTGTTACCATAGATGATGTTGATATCAAACAATATGAACTGGGTTATTTGAGAAGTAAAATAGCTACAGTGCTTCAGGATGTATTCTTATTCTCAGATACCATCTTTAATAACATTACGTTAAATAATCCTGATATTTCTTTGGAAGAAGTGATACAGGCTGCAAAGAAAGTAGGTGCTCATGAATTTATAGAACGTTTGCCCGGAGCTTACCATTACAATGTGATGGAGCGTGGCGCTACGCTTTCTGCCGGACAGGCTCAATTGATTTCTTTTATCAGAGCACTGGTTTACAAACCAGCTATTTTGGTGTTAGATGAAGCCACTTCATCTGTAGATACAGAAACAGAACTGATGATACAGCACGCCATAGAAAATCTTATGCACGGACGTACATCTATTGTGATCGCACACCGATTATCAACCATACAAAAAGCCGATCAGATTATTGTTTTAGATAAAGGAGAAATCAAGGAAAAGGGAACGCACCAAGAGCTTTTAAAATTAAATGGTTATTATAAAAAGCTTTATGAATTGCAGTTTTCGTCTGTAGGCATTGCAAAAGATTAGTATAAATAACTAAATTTGGTTAAATACTAACTCTTTTTGAAAATTCATTTTGAAAATAATGACGATGCAACTCTTTTTGCTTTGCTTAAGCAGGGCGATGAAAATGCTTTTGTCAAAATTTATCATAAATATTGGAAAGAGTTATTTAATGCAGCTTATAAAAGGCTGCCTGAAAAAGAGCAATGCCAGGATATTATCCAAAATGTTTTTGTAGATCTGTGGAACAGAAGAAACGAACTGGATTTAAAAAAGCCCTTAGCATATTTACATACAGCAGTACGATTCCAGGTACTCAAATTCATTAGCAGAGATAGCAGAAAAGGTAAGTTTTTTAATGTTTTTGATGAAGAAATTATCTCTCCTTTAAAAACAGATGAGGCAGTATTAGAGAAAGAGGTTAAATTGATCGTTGAACTTTTTATTGCAACACTTCCTAAAAAAAGAAGGCAGATTTTTGAAATGTACTACTTAGATGGATTAAAGGTTGAAACGATAGCCACTACACTTGATATCTCAGAAAAGACGGTTAGAAACCAATTAGCCGCTGCCGGAAGACTATTAAAATTGAGGATAACCAACATGTTTCTGTTATTGGTTATTATTTTCTTTTTGTTTTAACAACCTATTCTTTTTCTTTTTTTCAAAAAAAAAACGGGATAAATGCTTACTTATGGTACATAGTATATAAACCCATGTATCATGAGCACTTTTTTTGATTCGGAAGAAGAACTTCGAAAGATCATCAATAAATACATTAAAGGAAAAGCGACTAAAGACGAAATTAGGTTCATAGAAAGCTATTATAGTTTTCTTGATGCTCAAGAAGATGCAGAAAAAGCATTGGGAGCAGAAGAATTTGCCCAATTAGAGCATAAGGGATTAAGTGCGATCCAGGATCGAATAAAGTTGGCACATAAGCCCAATCGAAACCTTAATTGGAAAAAATACACTGCTGCGGTAGTATTGTTGATGGGCATAACAGCAGCAGGTTTTTATTATTTGAATACCCAAAAGCAGTCACAGGTAAACTCTTTGGTGGTACATAAGGGCAAGCTGGATGTTTTACCGGGTGAAGATGCTGCTCTTTTAACACTGTCAACCGGCGAAACCATCGCTTTAAATGAAAATAACCGCGAAAAATTGCTAAAAGATAGCAGGTTGAGTATTTCTGCCAATGCAGAAGGGCAATTGGTATATCAAGTAAATGCAGCTAATTCTGGCTCACAAAACCCACATAGCTTTAATACCATAGAAACCAGAAAAGGCAATCAATTTCAGCTCATCCTTGCCGATGGTACTAAGGTATGGCTAAATGCTTTATCCTCTTTGCGTTTCCCAGAGGTATTTAATGGAAAAACTCGCGAAGTAGAATTACAGGGAGAAGGCTATTTTGAAGTGGAAAAAGATAAAGCACACCCTTTTATCGTAAAAACCAGCTCATTAATATCAGGTAATAAGCAGGAGGTAGAAGTTTTAGGAACACATTTTAACATTAACAGTTATGATTCTGCTATAAGAACCACACTTGCAGAAGGAAGCGTTAGAGTTTCTAATGGAAATGTATCAAAAATTTTAGCACCGTCTTACCAGTCTATCCTAACACATAACCAAATACAGGTGTACCCTGTAAATGTAGAAGATGAAATAGATTGGAAAAACGGATTGTTCAGGTTTAATAACGCTTCATTGCAATCTATTCTTTTACAATTAGAACGCTGGTATAACATAGATGCAGACATGAAAAATGTGCCCAATAAGAGATACAATGGAGTTATATCACGCAAGGCTAATCTCTCTGAAGTGTTAAACATGCTGTCGTTAACAGGAAACATTGAATTTGAGCTTACGCAAGACAGAAAACTGTATATAAACCAAACCCGATAATAGAATACTAATCAACAAACCAAAACCAAATCACATGCTAAAAGATTACCTAAAAAATCATCAAGCAAACGCAGGTCCTCTTACTTACAATTTTAAAAAGATTGTTAACCTTAAATTATTAAGAGTGATGAAATTAACCATTGTTTTCTTTACCATTTTTTGTTTGCAGTTAAATGCGGCGGTTTTTTCACAGAAAGTAACCATTAATCAAAAAAACATGCCTTTAGAAAAGGTTATTAAAGAAATAAAACGTCAAACGGGATATTTTTTTCTATATGACCTCGATTTATTGCAACAAAAATCAAAACCGGTAGATATTTCGGTTAAAGATGCCGATATCAAAGAAGTACTTACGCTGGCATTAAAAACACAGCCTTTTGATTTTGAAATTAAGGCCAACACAATTTTAATCAAACCTTTGTTGCCAGCTAACGTAGCCAATATCGATGTAAGGGGTACAGTGGTAGATGAAAACGGATTGCCCATGGCTGGAGCATCTGTACGTGTAAAGGGAAGTTCTGTTGCAGTAATTGCAGACAATCAGGGAAATTTTCTTCTGAAAAATGTAGATGAGCAGGCTACACTGGTCATCTCGTACATTGGTTACGAAGAACGAGAAGTTAAGGCAAAAGCACAATTGGGAAACATTAAACTTAACCCACAAACCAATACTTTGGCAAATGTGGTTGTTACGGGATATACCAATTACACCAGATCGCAATCTGCAACAGCGGTATCAACCGTAAGTGCAGATAAAATTAATCAGGTTCCGGGTTTAACGGTAGATCAGATTTTGCAAGGTCGTGTTCCGGGTATGAGTGTAATTTCTACTTCTGGTCAGCCAGGGCAAAGCGCTGCTGTGGTAATCAGAGGTATAGGTAGTGTAAACGGTTCATCAACACCTTTATATGTTTTAGACGGGGTACCTATTGAAGGTAATTATTTTCAAACGATAAATCCTGAGGACATAGAAAGTGCTTCAGTACTTAAAGATGCTTCGGCTAAAGCTTTATATGGATCAAGAGGATCAAATGGTGTAATTATACTTACAACTAAAAAAGGAAAATCAGGAGCATTATCTATTAATTATAATTCACAATATGGTTTTTCTAATTTAAGTCGCCCAAATTTTGAGATGATGAATACAACCCAAAGACTTCAATTTGAGGAAGAAATAGGGTTAAATTACGGAAGAAATCTGGGGCCAGGGTGGACCTACTCACCAAAAAATCCAAATTATATTTCAGGAACAGCTGCTTTCAAGGCAAATGCAGATCGTATATTAGATAGTTTAAGGCATATCAATGTAGATTGGAGAGATATGTTTTTCCAGACAGGTAAGTTCCAAGAGCAACAGGTAAGTATTAGTGGAGGTAATGAAAAAATCCGTTTTTACAATTCATTAAACTATTATAAACAAGATGGCGTGGCTAAACGTACCGGTATGGACAGGTATGCTTTACGCAGCAATGTAGATTTTAATGATAACAAGTTTTCAGGAAACGTAAACCTTTCTTTAGGTTATTCTCAATCAAGCTTTACAGAAGGAGAAGGAGGAACGGGAGCTGGTACGGCAATGGCATCGGTATATTATGCACTACCTTATGAATACCCTTACGCACCTGATGGAACGTTGATACATCCGGGTAACCAATCTAAATATTTTATCTTGGATCAAAGAGAAGGGAGCCAGGGACTTGAACGTTTGTACAACTCATCTGATAAAACGGATCAATTAAAGACCATTCTCAGTACCTCTTTTGCATACCAGATTTTACCCGAATTAAAAATTACAACAAGGGCGGGTATCGATTACCGTAATTCAGCAGATCAGACTTTTATCAATCCTGATTCTTATTATGGCTCAAGGAGTAATTCCAATACTTTGGGCGGAAAAGGCAGGCTTACAGATGTTAGTCGCAGGAATTTTAATATTATTTCTACCTCGGGTTTAGTCTTTAATAAAACATTTAATGTTAAACATGATGTGGAGCTGGCAGGTTATTATGAATATGTTTATAATAATTTCTCTTCTTTTGGATTTGATGCTTATGGCATAGATGGACGTTTGCCTGAAACGCCAGCCGGAGTAACCTCAAGTTCAACTTTCTTACCTGCTATTAAAGGTAATAAAACCAGAAGTGCCTTGGCCTCAATTATAGGTATAGGTAGATATACGTATGATAACCGTTATACCCTTAATGCCAGTTATCGTTATGATGGATCAACAAAAGTAGCTCCTAAAAACAAATGGAAAGGATTTTATTCATTTGGTGCAAGCTGGAATGCCAAAGCAGAAGATTTTATGCAGAAAGCTGAATTTATATCAGACTTAAAACTACGTGCCAGTTATGGAAAAACAGCTAGTCCGTTGTCTGGTGATTTTTCTTATCTTCCAACGTTTGTGGGTACCAGCTATGGAGGAGTTGCCGGGATAAGGCCATCAGCAATAGGTAATCCAGATTATGACTGGGAATATGTATATGAATTAAACATAGGTTTTGACCTGTCTTTGCTCAAATCAAAAAGATTAAGATTATCAGCTGATTATTACAATCGAAAAACGGTTAATATGTTTTTTGACCAACCGGTTTCTGCAGTTGCTGGTGCCGGTGCCGGAGGCTCTTTACCTTTAAGCACCGGAAAAATGCGCAACCGGGGGATAGAGTTTGAAATTAATGGAGATGTGATCAAGAATAACACTTTTACCTGGTCGGTAGGAGTAAACGCCGGATATAACAAAAATAAGATACTATACCTTACTCCTTTAGCTGATTTATTACTTGATGGTGATACCCGTGTTTATAAAGTTGGTTATCCTGTGGGTACATATTATGCTCCGGATTGGGCGGGAGTAAATCCACAAACAGGAGAAGCTCAATATTATAAACTAGACGGTACTATTACTACAGTTTATGATGCCGCTACTCAAAACAATACCAATTCAGGAAGTTTATACCCAAGCTTTACAGGTGGTTTTAATACCTCATTAAGCTATAAAGGTTTTACGGCTTCTGCTTTATTCTCTTTCGTATCAAATGTAATGCGTTGGAACAATGAAGATTTTTATAACGAGAATCAACGCTATGCAACCAGTAATCAAACGGTAAGAATGTTAAACGACAGATGGAAAAAGCCTGGAGACAATGCCACCTTACAGCGATTTGATATTCCGAGAAACTTTACATCAAAAGATATTCAGGATGCTTCATTCCTGAGATTGAGAAATGTGAATATTTCATATGCGGTTCCTCAGCAACTTCTCAACAAAACAGGTTTTATTAAAGCTGTAAAAGTATTTGTACAGGGGCAAAATTTATATACCTGGACAAAATGGAGAGGACTTGATCCTGAAAATAATGCAATATATGGCCGTTTTCAATATCCGAATACCAGAACATATACAGCAGGTTTAAATGTTAACTTTTAATTACGATAGCAATGAAAAACAAATTATATAGCGTTATATTTTCTTTGTTAATCTTAACAATATCATGTGCTAAATTAGATTTAGCACCAACAGATAGTATATCACCTGATAAAGCCTACAGAAATCTCAATGATGTAAATATGGGTATCATAGGTGCATACGCAGTAGTAGATTATACACCTATAAGCCTGGTTTCAACTGTATCAGATGAAGCCATGTATCCAACTGAAAATACAGTTGGAAATAGCGATGCCTTCAGGTGGTTATACAATGCCAGTTATGGCTCTGTTACCTCACTTTATTATGAATATTTTAGAGGTATAGACAGAGTTAACAGGGCTCTTGAAGGTATGAGCAAATTAGAAATAGCATCAGGAGATCTTGCTTTAGCTAATCGTTACAAGGCAGAATTATTAGGTCTTAGAGCATATTTTCATTTTGAGCTGTTACGTAATTATGCGGCTAAGTACGAAACCGGAGCTTTGGGTATTCCATATATGAAAAGCTCAGGCGTAATCTATCCTGCGAGGTTAAATTTTGATCAGGTAATAACAGAAGTTAAAAACGATCTGGTAGAAGCTAAACCATTGATGCCTTCTGCTTTTAATGATAAAACACGTATTACCAAAACAGCTATTTCTGCTATACAGGCCAGGGTTGCTTTATATGAAAAAAACTGGGGCGATGCCATTACTTATGCTACAGAAGTGATCAATGCTTTTCCATTGGCAACAAAAACACAGTTTCCGGGGTTATGGACAGATGCCAATGACAGCGAGGTCATCTGGAAAGCTAAACGTGTGGGTACTACTGATTCGAGAGTAGGCGATTTTTATTACAGACAGACGGGAGGTATTGTATTGTATGCGCCAGCCCAAAAATTAATCAATACATTTGATCAGACTAACGATTTACGTTATACGGCCTACATTAAGTATGATGCTACGCGTACAGGTACCAAATCAAAATATCTTGTCAATAAATATATAGGTGGTACGGCCACTGCACCAGGCTTAACTGATATTAAACTTTACAGAACCGGAGAAATGTACCTGATCAGAGCCGAAGCAAGAGCAGAATCTTCAGGAGATGCAGCCGGAGATATCAATACCTTACGTGCGGCAAGAATTAATGGTTATACCGATCAGAATTTTGCAGATAAAAATGCACTTATAGAAGCGGTTTATGCGGAGAGATTTAAAGAGCTTGCTTTTGAAGGACATCGTTTTTATGACCTGAGAAGAAGGAGTATGCCGGTTCAGAGGCTGGCAGCAGATGCGGTAAATGCATCAGGAGCTGTTGAATTGTTGCCAACAAAAGCCCAGTATGCTTTCCCTATACCAGCACAAGAAATGCTGATTAACAAAAATACAAAACAAAACCCTGACTACTAATCTGATGTTCATCCCGCCAAGAGGGATGAACATTTACAGTACCTATTTAAAAAATTAATATGAGAAGAATATTAGTGGCTTTTTTACTGCTTTTATGTGGTGTGGCTTACGGTTGCGGTAAATCAGAAGAAAACAAACCAGACACAAAACCAGGAAATGGTAATAATGGAATTGGAAATGTAAAAAGACGGCCCGCATCTATAGGCATTATAGGTGATACAGCTAATGTAAACAAGGCCGTAACAGGAGGCATGGTTTTAATGGGAGGTGGAACAGATGTATCGGCTGCTTTTAAATGGATGATTGAAAAAAGTGGGGGAGGCGATGTCGTTATTTTGAGGGCATCTGGTACAGATGCTTATAACAGCTATATCAACGGATTAGGTAATGTAAATTCTGTAGAAACTTTACTGATCAATAGCAGAGAATTGGCCAATAATGACACTGTAGCCTATATTATCCGCAATGCAGAAATGGTATTTATCGCTGGCGGTGACCAATCTGATTACATGAAATACTGGAAAGGTACAAAAGTAGATAAAGCATTAAACTATCTTTTAACAGAAAAGAAAGCGCCTGTAGGAGGTACAAGCGCAGGATGTGCTATTTTAGGTGCGTTTTATTACAGTGGAGAAACAGGCGGACTTACTTCTGCAGAAGCACTGGAAAATCCTTACAATGCTAACGTAACCTTATATAAGCAAGATTTTCTAAAAGCACCTTATCTTGAAAATGTAATTACAGATCAGCATTACCTTACCAGAAGCAGAGAAGGCAGATCAGCTGTGTTTTTAGGTAGGATATTAAAAGATTGGAATATCGCTGCAAATGCCATTGCCGCAGATGAAAGAGTGGCTGTATGTATTGATCAAAACGGTGTTGCTAAGGTATATGGCGATTACTCTACCAGCCGACCTTATAGTTACGCTTATTTTATCCGTTTAGATAAAAACAAACAACCTGAAAATTTTGTACCGAATAATAAAGTGAACTGGAGCCAACAAGAAAAAGCTTTAGATGTATATGAAATTGCAGCTTCAGAAAACGGAGGTGGAGAGTTTGACGTAAAGAACTTTGCCATTGATCAGGCAAAAGGTGGTACACGTTATTGGTGGTGGGTCAGTAATGGCATATTACATAAAAAGGCACAATAAATATTAACCGTAAATAAACAAACAGATAGCATGAAAAAGATTTATTTCTTAATGGTTGCCTTTAGTCTGATGAGCTTTTTAGCTTTTGCCCAGCAAACACAAAAAGGTAAACTATTTATTATTGGTGGCGGTACCCGTTCTGATGCATTGATTAAAGATCTGGTGAATACTGCCGAATTTCGTGCCAATGATTATATCATTGTTTTACCTATGGCAAGCGAGGAGCCCGATACAGGTTTTAAATATATTAATCAGCAATTAAAAAAACATACAGCTCTAAAAGTAAGGAATTTCAATTTTGCCAAGCATGATGTGAATGATAGCAAATGGATAGATTCTTTAAAAAAGGCCAGAATGATTTACATATTGGGCGGCGATCAGAGCCGCTTCATGAAATCGGTATTGAATACACCTGTTTATACAGCAATTCATGAAGCCTATAAAAATGGCTCTACCATTGCGGGAACAAGTGCGGGAGCTGCTGTGATGAGCAGGTATATGATTACAGGAAAACAATTGCTCGAAAGCGAGTATAAAGAAACATTTAATCAGCTTTTAGATAAGAATATCGAATTTTCAGAAGGATTGGGGCTATTGCAAAATACCATTATAGACCAGCATTTCATCAAAAGAAACCGTTATAACAGGTTAATTTCTGCGCTTGCAGATAAACCAACATTTACCTGTGTGGGCATAGATGAAGGAACGGCTATTGTAGTAAAAGGAAATCAGGCAAGAGTAAGTGGCGATAGTCAGGTTATCAGGATAGCAAATCCCGTTAACCTTAAAACAGATCGTAAACTGATTAAGTTTAGCCAAGTACAATTTGGTCTGTTTACAAACGGAGATGTGTTTGAGATTAAACCTTAGTTATTTATTAAACTGCTGTTCTATTTTATAGTAAAAAGTATCGGTGCCTGAAACTACTTTACGACTATAAATCAACTTAAAATAAGTACTTCTTACATAAGGAATATACCAGGTGCTGTCGGGATTGGTCATAAACGCAATGTTCTCACCGGCAGCATCTATCTGAAAACCAATACTGTCATTATGCTTCACAAACTTTTGCGAAGATGTAAAGAAAACGGTATCGGCAGACTTAAATTTTACCGTATCTTTTTTAACTGTGTCTCCGTTTTTTAAGTCAATTTTCACATAAAACGGAGTGCTCCATTTTCCGGTCAGGTATTTTTGCACAAACTGCTGATCGTCTAACTTTTCTCTTTTGCAGCCAAAGCCTAAAAGAACAACGCAAAGTAAAAAATATCTCAATTTATACATTCTCATCAGTACTGATATAGGATCAAATATAAATAAAGTAAATTTAAAGCTTCAATAATGTATCATATATAGTAGTTTGTGAAGACCAGATAAACGCTCAAAACAGATTTGTACAACTCTTAAAATCAAATGATTGTTTATTAAATATGCTTTGCTAAAAAAGTACTTTGTAAGCTTTTAGCCATGTACAGATGATTTTTTTATGCAAATAAAATTTCAGTAAAGCCATTAATACAAAAAACTGGCTTTTGCATTTGACATTATATCGCAATTACCTTAAGTTTGCACAAAAATATAGATACAATGAGTGTTTTAGTAAATAAAAATTCTAAAGTAATTGTTCAGGGATTTACCGGTAACGAAGGTACTTACCATGCTGAGCAAATGATAGCTTACGGTACAAACGTAGTTGGTGGTGTAACTCCCGGCAAAGGCGGTCAGGAGCATTTAGGCAGACCTGTTTTTAATACCGTTAAAGATGCGGTTGATAAAGCTGGTGCTGATGTATCTATTATTTTCGTACCACCTCCGTTTGCAGCTGATGCCATTATGGAAGCTGCTGAGGCTGGAATTAAAGTAATTGTTTGTATTACTGAAGGTATTCCTACCAAAGATATGATCGCGGTAAAATCTTATCTTTCAGATAAAGATAGTCGTTTAATTGGCCCTAACTGTCCGGGTATCATCACTGCTGATGAGGCTAAGATTGGTATCATGCCTGGATTTATCTTCAAAAAAGGTAATGTAGGTGTGGTTTCTAAATCAGGAACTTTAACTTATGAAGCGGTAGACCAAGTGGTTAAAGCAGGTTTAGGTATTACTACAGCTATTGGTATTGGTGGTGATCCAATTATTGGTACACCTACTAAAGAAGCAGTAGAATTATTAATGAACGATCCAGAAACTGAAGGTATCATCATGATTGGTGAGATTGGTGGCGGTATGGAAGCCGAAGCTGCGCGTTGGATCAAAGAACATGGCACTAAACCAGTAGTAGGTTTCATCGCTGGTCAAACTGCGCCTCCGGGACGTAGAATGGGCCACGCAGGTGCTATTGTTGGTGGTGCTGATGATACTGCTGCTGCAAAAATGAAAATTATGCGTGAGTGTGGTATTACAGTAGTAGAGAGCCCGGCAGAAATTGGTGCTGCTATGGCTGCTTTGTTAAAAAAATAATATCAACAACAAAAATATATAGAAAAGCGTTCCATTATGGAACGCTTTTCTTTTTTGGTAACGAGTTATATCTGATATTTAGTTCTCGATAATTATACACTGACATGAAAATCAGAAGGAGTTTAATAATTATATTTGTTTGAAGACATAAAGTCTTTTTTAATGTTTAGAGCTTCACCTTAATTGATGGAACAAAATTATTTACAAATGAAATCGATTTTAAATAGCGTGGTAATTATGGGCTTGCTGGTATTAAGTACAAGTCTTGTAGCTTGTGCGCAAAAACAGAACAACGAGACCACACCGCATAAAATGACGAAGAAAATGGAATGGAATAAGTTAACCCCCGAAGAAGAATACGTAATTGTAAACAAAGGAACAGAATATCCTGGAACAGGTAAATATGATAAGTTTTTTGAGAAAGGAACTTATGTTTGCAAAAGGTGTAATGCGCCTTTATACCGTTCAGAAACCAAATTTGATGGACATTGTGGATGGCCGGCTTTCGATGATGAAATTAAAGGCGCCGTTA
Source organism: Pedobacter montanisoli (assembly GCF_022809115.1). Lineage (GTDB taxonomy): Bacteria > Bacteroidota > Bacteroidia > Sphingobacteriales > Sphingobacteriaceae > Pedobacter > Pedobacter montanisoli. The sequence continues at coordinate 71,315 of NZ_JALGBH010000002.1, forward strand.
AACGTATTCCCGATGCAGATGGTCAGCGTACTGAAATAGTTTGCGCTAAATGTGGAGGACACTTAGGGCACGTATTTGAAGGAGAAATGTTCACCAAGAAAAATACCCGCCATTGTGTAAATTCTATTTCAATGCGTTTTGTTCCTGATGAGAAATAACAGTTGAAATAAATTCAATATTTATAAAAAAAACCGGTCTTTAAACCGGTTTTTTCTTTACTTGAGCTGAGCATGCTTTAATATCTTGGCTACGCTTTCATCCGAAGGATCTTTTTTCAGCTCGTTCAACCTAGACTTAATGTTTTCGTAAAATTGTTCTTCATTCATTAGATGATCAACAATAATTGTGCTTTGAGTTGTTGTCTGTTCAGTAAAGTTTGTTTGGGTAGAGGTTTTTGTCATACGCAATAATTTTTTTAATGTTAAACTATTAATTAAACGCCCGTGTTAGGGGTTTATTTTATGCTGATTATAAAAAATAATTAACGAACTGTTCAGCTAATTTAAATATAATAAAAAAAGCTGCATATTTTATGCAGCTTTATGGTATGAACTTTATTTCGTTGTAAATTAAAGGTTTGGCCTGCTGTTACTCAGCTCTTTCACATTCATCATTTTACGTAAATTGCTCAAAGCATAACGCATACGTCCCAATGCGGTATTGATGCTTACATCAGTTAACTCTGCAATTTCTTTAAAACTCAGGTCTGCATAATGGCGCATGATCAGCACTTCTTTTTGCTCATCAGGTAAACGATGAATCATTACACGTAAATCGGCATGGGTTTGTTCGCGTAACATGCGTTCTTCGGCGCTTTCTTCATGTATTTGTATAAAGTTAAGCACATCTGTAGTGCCATCGGCACTGGTAACAGTAGGCGAACGTTTTTCTTTCCTGAAATAGTCTATTACCAGATTATGCGCAATACGCATAACCCAAGGTAAGAATTTACCTTCTTCGTTATACCTGCCACTACGTAGGGTATTGATTACCTTAATAAAAGCATCCTGAAAAATATCTTCAGCCAGATACTGGTCTTTAACCAGTAAATAAATAGAAGTATAAACTTTTGTCTTATGTCTTCGAAGCAATTCTTCAATAGCAGACTCGTTGCCCTTTATATAGAACGTTACTAAATCGTGATCGCTTGCTTCACCAATTCTTATAGGCGTGCGCATATTAAAACTCAAATGTTAAATGAATAAACGCGTAGATGTTTAACCTATAAATGCTCTCCTATTATTGTTTTTAGAATGTTAAATTTGTGTTATATTTTCAAAAGAAAGGTTTTTTTGCGAAAAAACAACAAATTTTATGTTAAAAAATGCGGATAGTTATAAAGACTCCACAAAAATGTAAGTTTTTGCTGCTTTTGTAACTATTTGTGATATAGAATTTTACATATTGTTGACTTTGTCTTAAATTCTAAAAAAGAGTGTTAATTAATTGATAAAATAACCATATAAAAATACCCTTTTCAAATTTTATCATCGCTAAAAACTGTAATTTAACCTCTTCTAAAGTATCGAATAATAAGGGCCGAATTGCAAAAGATATTATCTTTGTAAATTACCGCAAAGGGTTACCTATGAGTAAGGAAACAGAAAAAGATCCACACCAGAATATCATCATAAAAGGGGCAAGAGTACATAACTTAAAAAATATAGACGTTGCCATACCAAAAAATAAATTAGTCATTATTACCGGCCTCTCAGGTTCGGGTAAATCGAGTTTAGCTTTTGATACCTTGTATGCAGAAGGGCAGAGACGTTATGTAGAAAGTCTTTCATCGTATGCAAGGCAGTTTATGGGGCGTATGAACAAGCCTGATGTAGATTACATCAAAGGGATAGCACCTGCAATAGCTATTGAACAGAAAGTGATCACTTCAAATCCGCGTTCTACAGTAGGTACCTCTACAGAAATTTACGATTATCTTAAATTGCTATATGCAAGAATAGGCAGAACATTTTCGCCCATATCAGGTAAGGAGGTTAAAAGAGATACCGTAAGCAATGTGGTAGATTTTGTGCTTAAATTGGGTAATGATGAAACGATTACTGTTTTTTCACCTTTGCATCCGCATAACAACAGAACATTAAAAGAAGAACTGGCTGTTTTATTGCAAAAAGGCTTTTTACGGGTTTATTTTGATCAGAAGATCAGGAAAATAGAAGACATCCTAGAAGACAGTACCATTAAAGATTTTACGTTAAATGATACTGATATCGTTAAGATTATTATCGATAGGATTACGATAGGTAATGGTGACGAAACTTTAAGCCGTATTGCAGATTCGGTACAGACTGCCTTTTTTGAAGGTAAGGGCGATTGTTATATAGAACATGCTGATCAAACCTATCATTTTTCAGACCGTTTTGAATTAGACGGACTTAGGTTTGAAGAGCCTACGCCCAATTTCTTTAGTTTTAACAATCCTTATGGTGCATGTAAACGTTGCGAAGGTTTTGGTAGCGTAATAGGGATTGATGAAGATCTGGTTATTCCTGATAAGAGCAAAAGCGTTTATGATAGTGCCATAGCGCCATGGCGAGGCGAGAAAATGGGAGAGTGGTTAAAAAGGTTTATCAAGAACGCCGCTAAGTTCGATTTCCCTATACACAGGCCTTATAGCGAGCTGACTGCCGAACAGCAACAATTGTTATGGACAGGAAATGAATATTTTGCTGGTTTAGACCAGTTTTTTCAGGAATTGGAAGAACAGACTTACAAAATCCAATACCGTGTAATGTTGTCACGTTATCGTGGCAAAACCAAATGCCCCGATTGTAAAGGTACACGTTTGCGTAAAGATGCTTCGTACGTAAAAGTGAATGATCAATCTATATTAGATTTGGTATTGATGCCACTTGCAAATCTGCTCAAATTTTTTGACGAAATTAAGCTGAACCAATCTGAACAAAAAATAGCCAAGAGATTACTTGCCGAAATTCAAAACAGGATACAATATTTGAATGATGTAGGCTTGGGTTATTTAACCTTAAATCGTTTGTCTAATACTTTATCGGGTGGAGAAAGCCAACGTATTAATCTGGCTACTTCATTAGGTAGTAGCTTGGTGGGCTCTGTTTATGTATTAGATGAGCCGAGCATAGGTTTGCATCCACGTGATACGCACCGGCTCATTGGTGTTCTGCAATCGCTGCGTAATGTAGGCAATACGGTTTTGGTGGTAGAGCATGAAGAAGAGATGATGCGTGCTGCAGACCATATCATAGACATAGGTCCGGAAGCGGGCACACATGGTGGTAATCTTGTTTTTAGCGGTACATTTAAAGAAATTCTAAAAGATACAGACTCTTTAACCGGTAAATATTTATCGGGCAAGGCCGAAATTCCTGTTCCGGCAAAACGTAGAGAGTGGAGAGATCATATCCTGATCAAAGGAGCCAGAGAAAATAACCTTAAAAACATCAATGTTAAATTTCCTTTAGGCATTTTCACTTGTGTAACGGGAGTGTCGGGGTCAGGTAAAACCAGTTTGGTGAAACGTATTTTATATCCTGCTTTGCAAAAAGCTATTGGTAATTATGCGGGCGAACAAACCGGATCTTATGATGGAATTTTTGGTGGCATTGAATTGGTGGGGCAGGTAGAGCTGGTAGATCAGAACCCAATAGGACGTTCATCGCGATCTAACCCGGTAACTTATGTAAAAGCCTGGGATGATATCCGTACTTTATTTGCCAATTTGCCAGCGGCTAAAGCCAATGGATTAAAGCCTGCCGCTTTCTCTTTCAATGTAGAAGGTGGACGTTGCGATGTTTGCCAAGGTGAAGGAGAAGTAAAGATTGAAATGCAATTTATGGCAGATATTTATTTGCCTTGCGAAGCCTGTGGCGGAAAACGATTTAAACAGCAAGTTTTGGATGTAACATATCAGGATAAAAATGTGTCTGATATTTTAGATATGACCATTGATGAAGCTGTTGATTTCTTTGCAAAAGAGACTAAAATATTAAACAAACTGAAACCTTTGGTTGATGTGGGTTTAGGTTACGTGCATTTAGGCCAGTCGTCAAATACCTTATCGGGCGGAGAAGCGCAACGTATAAAGCTAGCTTCTTTTCTAATCAAGGGACATCAGGCCGAAAAAACAGTTTTTATTTTTGATGAACCTACAACGGGATTGCATTTTCATGATATCAATAAATTATTGAAAGCTTTAAACACATTAATAGAGCAGGGAAATACCGTAATTGTTATTGAGCATAACATGGATATGATCAAATGTGCCGACTGGATAATTGATATTGGCCCTGAAGGAGGAGACAAAGGCGGAGATATTGTTTTTGAAGGAAAACCAGAAGATCTGCTGAACGTTGAAAAATCTTATACAGGTCAATTTTTAAAAGCGCATTTGAAACCTTAACTTCGCGGGCTATGCTCATTTTGACATTATTTTTAGGCATAATCATAAATGCTATGGGTTATATACCTCCGGGTAATATTAACCTTACCGTAGCCAAAATAGCCATCAATAAAGGCATGCGTCAGGCATGGTCTTTTATCATTGCATTTTCATGTGTAGAGGTGGCCTTTACCTTTGGTATGATGCGTTTTGCCCGTTGGGTATCTAGCGATGTAAATATAGACAGCAAAGTGAGCGATGTGCGGATCAGCACATTTGTGGATGCTTTCATGATCAGTCTATTCTTGGTAATGGCTACCATAACCTGGAAACACCGCAATAAAGTCCCGGTAACCAAAGAAGAAGATGGAAATAAAAGAGACAGTGCTTTGTACGGTCTGCTTTTAGGGGTACTTAACCCGGTGCAAATTCCATTCTGGTTATTCTTTGGTAATTATGTAATCCTTCATGAGTGGATAGAGGTAGATTATCTCTCTTTGATCATATTTAGCATAGGGTCTGGTTTAGGGTCTGGACTGGCACTTTATGGTTATGCACATTTTGCCCGTTACATACAGGAAAAATTTGCTTTGAGCAGCAGACTGATCAATAAAAGTATTGCTATTTTTCTTTACGTATTAGCTGCTTATCTAATCATTAAACAAGTTGTTATTTATCTGCGCTAAGCTAAAAGAGCAAACTTATTTCTTTTTGATAAACTCCAAATTCCAGATTTTCTCTGCTTTACGGCCAATGAAAACGAAAGATAGACCTAAAATCAAAAAGAAAATGGCTTTATGCATATTATCCCAGAAATATTCGAAATAACGTATATAAAGGTTAATAAAGAGGAAGATAAGCCCAAATTCACGAGCCATCTTGTCGTTATATTTTAAGCCATAAAAAACAGCAGATAAACAAAGCCCTGCCGATAAAATAGCCCAATAGAATAAACTGTACTGTCTTATCCTGTGCCACTCCTCAAAACTGTCATAGTTTCCAAATATGGAGAGAAAGAGCAAAGCCATAAAGAAATAGAGCAATCCGCTAAAATAGGTTACTTCATAAAACAAGCTGATTTTGCTGTTTTTGACCCATCTTGAAATGAGGATAATTATTGCTCCGAATATTACATAGCGCAAAGGATAACCTAAGCCTATAAAATGACCACCATAATTTGATAGGTACGCGGTTTCTGTTCCGAACCAGATACCTGCAACCAACATGGAGAAGAGCCATATCAAAACAGATTTGAACTTATAAGCCAATAATAAGTAGAGTAGGAGGGCAAATAAAATAAGCAATGAAAAATGACCAGATTGTTTATCCAATGATTTCCCAAAATAAGCAATGGCATTTGCCGTGAGTATAACACCTGTAAGGATCAAGGCTTCGTTGCTAAATATATTCTGGGGTTTGCTCTGCTTAAATTTCAGGCCAAAATAATAAGCTATAGCTGCACCGACTGCCGAAAGTAAACTGATTACAATATCAGGGGTATTATAAATCTTTTTCAGGTACTTTAACAATTTCTCGTCCAGTAACAGAGCGCTTAATGAAATAAAGCAACAGGCTAAGGCAATCCAAAAAGAATATTTGGCAAGTCTTTTCCAATCAAAACTTTTGGAGATAAAGCTTTTTTGAAGGTTATCTGCAGTTTGCTCATCAATAAGATCTTCTGCTTTCCAGTAATCTATCATTTCGTCTAAGAACTGAGCTTTATCTGCATTAACCTTTCTCATATTTACTAATTATAGGATATAAAAACAGGATCGTTTTTAATCAAACAATCCTGTCTGGATTTTATTTTAACAATTCTGCTATCTTTTTGTTGTTTCCTACTACCCACACAATATCTTCGTTGTCAAAAACAAAGTCAGAAGGTGGGTTTAAGATACGCTGGTCTTTCCGTTCAATACCAACCACTAATCCTTGTGTTTTTTCTCTTATACCCGAATTACGGATGCTTTGCCCATATACGGGAGATTTACTGTTCACCACAATTTTCTGGAGTGCCATGTCATGTTTAGGAAAAATATTCTCATCTACCGTTATGCCGCTGCCTTCAAATAAGGGTTTAACCGAACTTAACTGATCATCTGTTCCAATTACCAGTACCTTGTCATTAGGGTACAGCCTTTCGGTTGGTTTTGGTGTAGGGATCATAATTTTACCGCGCTCAATCAATGCAATATTGATTCCATATTTTTCTCTGATGGAAAGATCTATCAACGTTTGACCCACCATTTCAGATTCGGGAGCTACGGTAAGCTCTAATAAATGCGTATCCCAGGGCAAAATTTCGGGTTGTTTGCTAGCTTCTTCACGGGCATTTAGGTTACCCAGAAAACGGCTTTCCATGCGTTCGTAAAAACGTTGTAAACGTTGGTTGAAAATAATCATACCCCCTACAATCAGGATTATAGCCGTAGCTACGGCAATCCAGGTATCGTAAAATTGCACGATCACTACAGATACGAATAAAATAGCCAGTGCAATCCTGAATAGTTCAAAAGCAACCAAAGGCCCACGGGTATATTTTTTATTCAGCCACAAATGAGAATAAGCTTTTCGAGAAATACGCCTTATGGATAGTGCCCATAAAAACGGGCTCATTAAGAACAAAATCAGTATAAGACTGATGATAATACCTTTGTTGCCATCAGCTATATTGTTGTTAATGAAAGGATAAAGATATTTGGTAGAAAGTAAGATGATACCTGCTAGGATTACGCTATGTGCAACAAGGTTAATCAGGTAAGATTTCAACAGGATTTTCCAATCACTTGTAGTGGTGATCCCCTCTGTACTTGATGAATATTTATCTATGCCTCGCAACCATTTTGCAGGTAGTATTTTGGTTAATGCATTATAGAAATTTTCTGAATACTTGATCAGGTACGGAGTAGTAAAGGTAGTGATGGCAGATACGGCTACTGTAATCGGATAAAGAAAATCACTGGTAACTTTTAAGGTAAGGCCCAAAGTGGCAATAATAAAGGAGAACTCACCAATCTGTGTTAAGCTCATTCCGGTTTGCACCGATGTTTTGAGCGGTTGCCCTGATATTAAAGCGCCTCCGCCTGTAGTGATCAGTTTACCCACAATGGTTACAGCTGTAATGATAAGAACGGGCTGCCAGTATTGCAATAAGATATTGGGATCTATAAGCATGCCTACAGAAACAAAGAATATAGCCCCGAAAAGATCTTTTACCGATTTAGTAAGATGTTCTATCTTTTCGGCAAAGGTAGTTTCTGCTAAAATGGAGCCCATAATAAAAGCACCCAAAGCGGCAGAAAATCCTACTTTAACAGCTAATAACACCATACTTAAACATAAAGCAAGAGAAACCACCAGTAAGGTTTCATCATTCATTAATTTTTTGGTGTATTTTAAGAAGGTGGGGATGATAAAAATACCACCCAAAAACCATAGCACTAAAAAGAAGCCCAGCTTTAAAATAGAACTGAACATTTCGGCGCCTGCAAATTGCTGACTAACGGCTAAAGTGGTCAATAAAACCATGATGAGAATGGCGGCTAGATCTTCAACAATAAGCGCCCCAAAAACCAGATTGGCAAATTTCTTATGTTTAACGCCTAATTCTTCAAATGCCCTGATAATAATGGTAGTTGAAGACACAGAAAGCACAGCGCCTAAAAATATGCTGTCCATTGTTTGCCAACCCATGAGCTTACCGGCAAAATAACCGATAATGCTCATGCCTATAATTTCTACAAGAGCCGTAATAGACGATGAACCGCCAACCTTTACAAGCTTTTTAAAGCTGAATTCGAGGCCCAAACTAAAGAGCAGGAAAATAACACCTATCTCTGCCCAGATTGTAATGTTCGCATTATCTGAAACAGTAGGCACAAATTTAAAATGAGGGCCAACCAGCAAACCGGCTAAAATATAGCCCAGCACCAAAGGTTGTTTAATTTTTTTGAAAATAATGGTGGTAATCCCACCGGCGGCAAGTATAAGTCCTAAATCGGTAATAAGTACGGGTAAGTGTGTCATTTATAAAGTTTTTTAGCATATGAGATTTTTAGTCATAGGTATTGTTCTAGAAAAAAAATCACCAAAAAACGTGCTTAGGATATAAATGATTGAAAATATATTGAAACCTGAAATTAAATTTAAAGATTGTACGGATTTTTTGTTTGGTGTAGATAAACCAGCTCCTTTTGTCTGCTGTATTTAGCTTAACATCATCACTGATTTGTTGTGCATGGAACTGAGTCTTACTGGTTATCTTATGTTGGTTTACAGGCGAGAATTTTTTCCTGTTGGTACCCGGCAAGTTTTTGGTCCCTATAATAAACTTTTGTGTATCAACCCTAACCAGATGAGTATCATCCAATGAAAGAGAGCCGGTCTTGCTTATTGTAAAACCTTGTAAAAGAAAAAAACAGATTACAACAAATAAACCCCTCATTGCCCCAATATAAGAAAAAATACTCGTTTTTGGGAATGAAATCGACCTCAATTCAGCAATCGGCCGCTTTATGACCTTGACAAGAAAAATACCTTAAAGTTTATTTACCGTTAAAGTATGCAAGCGTTGCCTCTTTATCTGCCTGTAATTGTTGGGTTAAAGTATCAAGCCCTGTAAATTTAACATCGGGTCTTAAAAAATGTAAGAAATTCATTTTAATGTTCTGACCGTAAATCTCTTTATTGAAATCAAAAATATTGACTTCTATATTGCGGGTCATTCCATTAATGGTAGGCCTGTGTCCAATGTAAGCCATACCTTTGTAGGTTGAGCGTTGAGCGTTTAAAGTTGAAAGAGCAGTATTCGGGTTGGTATTTTGACTTTCAACTTTCAACTTTGAACTTTCAACTTTCAACTTTGGACTTTCAACTTCATACATTTCTACCGTAACCGCATAAATACCATCGCCGGGAATAAGTTTATAAGTTTCTTCAATAAAAATATTGGCGGTTGGAAAACCAATGGTACGACCTATTTTATCGCCCTTAATTACCGGGCCATAAAGTGAAAAATTGTAACCCAAATAATCGTTTGCCAGATCTACATTACCCTGTAACAGGGCATTTCTGATCTTGGTAGAACTTACAGCTACATCGTTAATATCCTGCTCAGGAATTTCTTCTACTTCATAACCATATTCGTTGCCAAAACTTTCGAGTAGTTTAATATTACCTTCCCTGTCTTTACCAAAGCGGTGATCGTAACCAATAATGATTTTTTTGGTACCTATGGCATCAACCAGAATATTCTTGATATAATCTTTAGGGCTGAGATTAGAAAAATCGCGGGTAAAAGGTGTAATGATCAAGTGATCTACCCCCAGATTGGCCAGTATTTCAGCTTTTTCGTTAATGGTGTTGATCATTTTCAATTCCTGGTTCTCAGGATTGATGATCATGCGGGGATGAGGAAAGAAAGTTAAAAGTACACTTTCTCCACCAGAAGCTTTAGCCAGATTGCAAAGCCTTTTGATAATTTTCTGGTGTCCGTAATGTACACCGTCAAAAGTGCCAATGGTAACAATGGCATTATCCAATTTTTTAAACTCGCTTAGTTGATGATAAATTTTCAAGGTCTTAAAAAATTAATGGAGAGCTTGTCTTTTTACTACGCCGCCTCTTATATCAGAAATCTGTTGCTGTACAATAAAAGCGCTTGGATCTATTTCGTTTATTTTGTCTTGCAGTTTGCCCAATTCAAGTTTGGTTACTACTGTGTAGATGATATCGATATCATTTTGTTCCTGATAACCACCTTTGCCTTTGTATATGGTAACGCCACGCTTCATTTCGGTAATGATAAAGTCTTTAATGGCCTCATTCTCTTCAGAAATAATGGTTACGCCTGTATAAGCCTCTAAACGGTTTACAATAAAATCTACTGTATTTGTGGCCGAAAGATAGGTTAATATAGCATATAGCGCAGTATCTATATTGATGAAATAAGCGGCAAAAAGAAAAATTATAACATTTAAAATGAAAATGATATTACCCACAGTTAAGCGGCTGTTACGGCTGATGTACAGAGCTAAAACTTCTGTGCCATCAATTACACCTCCGCCTCGCATAGCCAAACCAATACCGCCTCCAAGGAAAAAACCACCGAAAAAGGCAATCAGTACTTTTTCATGCGTAATAGGTTCAAAAGGTAAAATGAGCAAACCAATAGAAAGTGCCGCAATGGCTAAAGTGGTTTTAAATGCAAACAATTTCCCGATTTGGTGATAGCCCAAAATAATAAAAGGAATATTGATAATGATAATAAGGTAGGATAAATTCCACCCGGTTAAAGTACTTACCAATAAAGAAATACCTGTTACGCCACCATCAATAAAATGCTCGGGTAATAAAAAACTCTTTAATCCGAAGGTAGCAGACAATACCCCCAAGGTTATTAAAAAGAAACTTTTTAAGGTGTTTTTCAAGCTCAGTTTTTCTTTCATTGCTTTATGAACTTGCTTTTTGTTCTTCTCTTAATTTACGTAAATGTGCAATTAAATCTGGAAGCTGATAAGCATTTTCCAGCTTAAAGTTACCGCTGCGGGTACGCGTAAGCTTGCTTAAATATGCTCCGTTATTCAGTGCTTTTCCAAAATCAGATATTAAAGATCTTATATAAGTGCCTTTGCTGCAAATAATTCTGAAATCTATTTCGGGCAGGGCAATACGGGTAATCTCAAAAGTGCTAACAGTTACAGCCCGTTTTTTAAGTTCAACTTCTTCTCCTAAGCGAGCCTTAACATACAAGCGTTCGCCATTTACTTTTACAGCAGAGTGGGCAGGAGGGTATTGTTCTATATTACCTATAAACTGGTGGCAGTTAGCATAAATCTGTTCGCTTGTAATGTGAGCTATTTCAAAAGTCTGGTCTATTTCAGTCTCTAAATCAAAAGAAGGCGTTGTGGCACCTAAAACCATGGTGCCGGTGTACTCTTTCTCTTCGGCCTGGTAAGTATCTATTTGTTTGGTTAGTTTACCTGTACAAATAATTAACAAACCTGTAGCCAGGGGATCTAAAGTACCTGCGTGACCAACTTTGAGTTTTTGGGGTTTTAATGAGTTCCTGATCTTACCCACTACATCAAAAGAAGTCCATTGATAAGGCTTATCAATTAAAAGCAACTCGCCTTCGGCAAAGTTAAAATCAGGAAAATGATGGATTTCTGTTTCTTCAACCATTAAAATACATTAATCTCTACGCCGGCAAGATATAATCCTATGATCAGCAATCCCACAACAATTCTATACCACCCAAAAATACGGAAACCATGTTTGGTTAAAAAGTTTATAAATGATTTTATGGCAATAATGGCCACTATAAATGCAATTGCGTTTCCAAAAAGAAGTATTTTGATGTTTTGTGCATTTAACAGCTCATGGCCTTTTAACAACTTGTAACCGGTGGCTGCAATCATGGTTGGAACAGCCAGAAAAAAAGAAAATTCTGCTGCGGCACTTTTGGTCAGCTTTTGTTGCATACCACCAATAATGGTAGCTGCACTGCGACTTAAGCCCGGAAAACATACGGCCAATACCTGATATAAACCAATTTTAAAGGCTTTGGGGTAAGATATTTCACTCTCGCTGGTAATAGTCGGGTTTTTAAAAAACCTGTCTATAAAAAGCAGAATAATACCACCTAAAAACAATACAATGGCTATAAATATGGGATTACCCAATTTATCGTCTATAAAGTTATTTAAAAGGTAACCGAAGATCAGGGCCGGAACAACAGCAATGGCCAATTTTACATAAAAATCTATGCTGTTCAGGTTGATGAATTTTTTCCAGTACACTACTACCACTGCAAGGATAGCACCTAACTGTATGGCAACGGTAAATAATTTAACAAAATCATCATGGGCAATACCCATAATAGAGCTGGTAAGTACCATGTGCCCTGTTGATGACACGGGTAAAAACTCCGTTAATCCTTCAATAATTGCAAGGATAAGCGCCTGTAAGTAGTTCATTTATGCTTATTTTTTTAATACAGCGTAAATGCCAAAGGTGAAGCCAAATAACACCACTATAGGCGCAATTAAAGTGCGGCGTGTGTCATAAATATCACCTTCAGAACCCATCATTAATAAAAAGCCAACCACTACAATAGCTATGCTGATCAGCAATAACTGATAGTTTTTCTTGGTAAAAACCATTTCGGTGTTTTGGTTTTCTTTGTTTGGAGTTGTATGTTTTTGTGTCATTATCTGTACAGGTCGTAAATTTTTAGACGTAAATATTTGCTTACTGCAAACCAGGTACTGATTGCGGCAATAAAAATGCCTACCACAACCAAACTGATAAATACATAGCCAAATTCAGTATAGTTCTCTAATATTTTTATTTCGCCCAACTCCTTTTGTGCATAAGTTAGCAGGCCTAATAAAATAAGAATAGCTATAAAAGCAGCAATTAACCCATGCAGGGCTGCCACCAGAATAAATGGTTTTCTGATAAAGTTTTTGGTAGCGCCTACCAACTGCATACTTTTAATTAAAAAGCGTTGTGAGAAGATAGCCAAACGAATGGTATTGTTGATCAATGCAATGGCTATTACCAATAAAATAAGTGCAAAACCTAAAACAATTAAAGTAATGGTATTGATGTTTTTGTTTACCATGTCTATCAATGAACTTTGGTAAACCACTTCTTTAACAATCGGGTTTTTAGAAATCTCTGCCTTTAAAGTTTCAATATTGGTGTTGTTGGCATAATCTGCTTTTAGATATACATCTATAGAAGAAAGCAGTGGGTTATAACCTAAGAAATTAACAAAATCTTCACCCAGATCTTTGGTTAAATTATGTTGAGCCAGCTCCTTGTTAATGTATTGGGTTTGTTTTACGGCAGCATTGCTGTTCAGCTCTTTTTGAAAAGCCAGGATTTCGGTTTCTTTTGCACCTTCATCTACAATGATGTTTAAAACAATGTTTTCTTTAACGTAGTTTGATAAGTTTTTGGCATGTACCAGAATTAACCCTAGCATACCCAACATTAACAAAACCAAAGCAATGCTGAATATGGTTGATACATATACGGTTTTGGTTTTTTTAGAGGCTGTACTTACTTCAAATTCTTCCATGTATATACTTTTGTTTTTGCGAAAATAAAGAAAGATAAGTAAAAATAGGGTATAAATCCACGATAAATTACTAACGCAGTTCAAAGTTAGCAAAGCCCATATTTAAAGCAATGCAAGGTAAATCTATTTAACGTTATTTAACAATAGTACAATAGTTTGCCCCCGTAGGCCCTATAAAACAGATGAGTAGATTGTTTTGGGTCAGTTACTTAAATAAGTTTTAATAAAAGTGTCAAAATCAGGGAGGGTCTTATCTTCATATATTTTAATGAACTGCCCAAATTGCATAAAGCCGTAAACAGATGGGTTGCCGCTTAGAAGAATTTCATTGTAATTTTTAGTGAAAAAGTTTTCAGCTGTTTGACCGTTTGGTACGGGGTTGGGAGTTTTAGCCATTATAACTTTTGCGGTTTCATAACATTTTTCCAGTTCTTTCAAGTAGCCGTGTTTACGAAACCAAAGAATAGCGATGGTATTTGCAAAATATTCATTTTTATAAGAACGATTTAATTTTCCAAGCGTATCTTCAAAACCATGAGCTAATTCATGAGGCAGGTAAAAACCGTTGAAAAATAGTCCAAATATCTCCTGTCCATCATTTTTATTTTCCCCTATTTCATAAAACCAGTTCTGTATTTGTTCAGGAAGTTGACTCCATAATGGCAGATGTGCAGTTTGTGAGTCGTAATAAACGAGCATAGGGGTGGTTTTTATGGTTGTTTTCAAAGAAAAATTCCATCCAGGCTTTATAGAATTAATATCACTTACGAATAGGTCTTTAATTAACGTTGCTTCCTGTATCAAAGCAGTTGAGTCTTTCTGTAGTCTAAACCAATTCTTTTGGGCGAAAGCCGTGCAGGCAAGGGATAAAAATAATGAGGTAATGAAGATTTTATTTTTCATTTTTATGCCATTTAGGTTGAAGATATAATTTGCATAGAATACACACGTACTACACCAAATATACGAATCTTTATACTTGTTTGTTTGAGTATTTGTTGTTTAAGCTATTGATTATAAGTGCATTGTTTATTGTGATTGTTTAACATAGCTTGTTGCTGAAGATTTACTTTTCGGTTGTATGCACAGGGTAAACTTTCTGTATAATCAAGGCAAAGCAGATGTCGAATTTATTGCTTAAAGCACCAATTTTATTCGTTAAAATGCTTTAATTCTGTACTTTTGCAAACGATTTAAAAACGTATATTAATGGATTACCAATTTAAAGAGATCGAGCAGAAGTGGCAAAAACATTGGGCCGAGAATCAAACTTTTAAAGCTGATAGCAAAAGCGATAAACCTAAGTATTATGTCTTAGATATGTTTCCTTATCCATCTGGAGCGGGTTTACATGTAGGGCACCCGCTGGGCTATATTGCTTCGGATGTTTTTTCGAGATATAAGCGTTTAAAAGGCTTTAATGTTTTACACCCGATGGGCTATGATTCGTTTGGTTTACCTGCTGAACAGTACGCGATCCAAACCGGGCAGCATCCGGCGGTAACAACCAAAGCCAATATCGATACTTATCGTCGTCAGCTTGATCAGATTGGGTTTTCTTTTGACTGGAGCAAAGAAGTGAGAACTTCTGATGCTGAGTACTATAAATGGACCCAATGGATTTTTATGCGTCTTTTTAATTCATGGTACAACCTTGAAACAGACAAAGCAGAAGATATTTCTACCTTAATTGAAAAGTTCAATGCTTCGGGCAGCGCAGGTATAAGAGCCGTATGCGATGAAGATACCCAATCATTCTTACCGAGCGACTGGGCTAACTTTACATCAGAAGAAAAACAGGCCGAACTATTAAAATACCGTTTAACTTACTTAAAAGAAAGTACGGTTAACTGGTGTCCGGCTTTAGGTACCGTTTTAGCGAATGATGAAGTAATAGGTGGTTTTTCTGAGCGTGGCGGATACCCGGTTGAGCAAAAGAAAATGATGCAATGGAGCATGCGTATTACTGCTTATGCCGATCGTTTGTTGCGAGGTTTAGATACTATTGATTGGCCTGAGCCGATTAAAGAGATGCAACGTAATTGGATTGGTAAAAGCGTAGGTGCATCTGTAAAGTTCAAAATAGAAAGACCGAAGACCGAAGACGGAAGTCTTATGATTGAAAATCATCATTCGGAAGATAAAACATCAGACATCGGACATCAGGCATTGGACTATATAGAAGTGTTCACTACCCGTGTAGATACCATTTTTGGCGTATCTTATCTGGTATTGGCACCTGAACATGAGTGGGTGGCAGAGTTAACCACAGATGAGCAACGCCCAGCGATTGAGAATTATATTGCGCAAACTAAAAAGAAATCTGAATTAGACCGCATGGCCGATACCAAAACCGTATCGGGAGCTTTTACAGGTAGTTATGTAATCAATCCTGCAAATAATGAGCGTTTGCCGTTATGGATTGCCGATTATGTTTTGGCAGGTTACGGAACGGGTGCCGTTATGGGTGTACCGAGCGGAGATCAGCGTGATTTTGCTTTTGCAACGCATTTTAATTTGCCGATTATACAGGTTTCGGATGCGCAAAAAAACCTGGATCAACAGGCAGATCCAACCAAAGAAGGAAAATACATTAACTCTGGATTTATCAATGGTTTAAATTATAAAGAAGCTGTAGCTAAATTAAACAACTGGTTAGAAGAAGAAGGCATAGGTAAAGCGAAAGTAAACTACCGTATGCGCGATGCCATTTTTGGTCGTCAGCGTTATTGGGGCGAACCTATTCCGGTATATTTTAAAGACGGATTACCTTATCTGATCCAAGAAGAAGAATTGCCTTTGGTGCTACCTGAAATTGATAAATATTTACCAACGGAAACCGGAGAACCACCTTTGGGCCGTGCCGAAAATTGGAAATACCACGGAAAATATGAGTATGAGTTGAGTACAATGCCGGGATGGGCAGGTAGTAGCTGGTACTGGTACCGTTATATGGATGCGCAAAATCATAAAGAATTTGTATCGAAGGAAGCAGTTAATTACTGGAAAGATGTTGATTTGTATATAGGTGGTTCAGAACACGCCACAGGTCATTTGTTGTACAGCCGTTTCTGGAACAAATTCTTAAAAGACTTGGGTCTGGTACAAGAAGAGGAACCGTTTAAAAAACTGATTAATCAGGGCATGATACAAGGTAGAAGTAACTTTGTTTACAGACTGGTTGATGAGGAAGGCAAAGCAACCAACACCTTTGTAAGTGCGGGCTTGCGCAATGAGTATAAGACTATAACGCTTCACGTAGATGTAAACATTGTAGAGAATGATGTGCTGAATGTAGATAAGTTTAAAGCGTGGAGAGATGAATATGCCAATGCCGAGTTTATTCTTGAAAATGGCAAATACATTTGCGGTGTTGAAGTAGAAAAAATGTCTAAATCAAAATATAACGTGGTTAATCCCGATGTTTTGATTGCACAGTACGGCGCAGATACTTTTAGAATGTACGAAATGTTCTTAGGACCATTAGAACAGAGTAAACCTTGGAATACCAATGGTATAGAAGGCGTGTTTAAGTTCTTGCGCAAATTCTGGCGCTTGTTCCATAACGATGCATGGGAATTTAGCGTAGTTGATGCAGAACCTTCTAAAGCAGAATTAAAAGCCTTACATAAAATCATTAAAAAAGTACAGGATGATGTTGAACGTTTTTCATTCAATACATCGGTATCAAGCTTTATGATTGCTGTAAATGAACTTACAGATCTGAAATGTAAAAACCGTAGCATATTACAGGATCTGGTTATCGTTTTATCTCCTTATGCGCCTCACATTTGTGAAGAATTGTGGAGCTTATTGGGTAATGCGGCAGGAACTTTATCTTATGCTGCTTATCCTGTATTTAATGCTGCTTATCTTGTAGAAGATGAATTTGCCTACCCAATCTCGATAAACGGTAAAATGAAGATGAACCTTAATCTTGCTTTAACTTTAGATGAGCAACAGGTAAGAGAAGCTGTATTGAGCAATACGCAAATACAGGGTTACTTAGAAGATAAAGAACCTAAGAAGATTATTTTTGTAAAAGGCAAAATTGTAAATATTGTAGTTTAAGCCTGATAAAACTTATTTAATAGGCTGTCTGAAGAGTTATTTTCGTCATCCTGAATTTATTTCAGGATCTTAAAACAAAGCAAATGCTTTTAAAGATTCCGTATCAAGTACGGAATGACGTAAGGTTTCCAGACAGCCTTTTTCTTTTATAACTTTTCTACAAAAAGAGGGGTTTCACTAACCGTTATAGTTAACTTGCCATCATTGGTATTAACTGTAGTAGCATTTGCTTTGTCCTTATTGGTTTGAAGATCATAGATCACAGCCTGCTTGGCATTGCCTAAATCTAAGACATAGCTGGCTTTTCTGTCTTTCTGATCAGGAATGGTAAGTACATACATTTCTTTATTGTTAAACTTATACAGATCAACAACAGGGTCATCACTTAGGGTTTTGGTATAATGGTAATTGCCCAAAATGGTTTTGGCTTGTTGCATATAATACCATGAAGGTCTCGGGGTAAAATCGGGATTGACAAAGCCGGATGAATGATGTTGTATATCGTTGCTGGCATTTACATCATCCAGCATATAAAACATTACCCTGTTTATTTGATGTCTGGCATACAACAAGGCTGTACGCAAGTTCCAGTCGGCTTGGGTAATCAGAGCAGATTTATTGCCTACAGGTACAGCTCTTTGTCGGCTTTTTTCGCCAATATCATAACCGGTTTCTGTCATCCATACTTCTAGGCCATTTGCATATTTTTTAGCCATGTTTAGAAAATCGTCGGCTATTTTACCAATTAGAGAAAGCTCAGGCGCTACGCCAACGGTAGCAACACTGTTTTTGCTATAATCCGAATCGTTAGGGTAAATATGATAGTTGATCACATCAAAACATAAATCTACGGTTCCATCGGCCTTTAATCCCCGGTTTTTTTTGCACCACTCGATCATTTTTATCACATAATCGATATTGGGTACAGCCAAACCGGCCATAACCACTTTCATGGAAGGATCGGCATTTTTTACGCCCACATTCTTGCCCAGTTTACCTTTATGCCCATCATAAAAAGCAGAAAGATTGGCAGCATATTCTTCGGGACTTTGCTCGGCCTGCGAGCCTTTCCACCATTTATCACGCTCATTATCGCATTCTAAATATTTAACCAGATTCAAACCTGTTTGAATGGTATTGGGTTCATCGCCGGGCCAGCGTAACTTAGTGTTTAGCTGGATTAGACTCTTATCTACATTAGAATTAGAACCATACCTTGCTGCAAATTGGAATGCTGCTTTTGCCTGTAAAATATAAGATGCAGGATCACTTTTATCTGCACCGTAAGGCATAGGAACATTTTCATAATCACGCTCATTTTCAAGATAGGTGTTCATGAGCCATGACGGGATAGTTTTTAAGCAGGTTAGAATATCTATATTTTCTTTTCGGGTACGATCGTACATCAGATCATAACGCCAGTTGCCAAAATGAGAAGGGTTAAAGGTAAATTTTCCCTGATCGGGCTCTATTCTTTCCCAATCTAGATAATGCCGTATGCCTCCAAATGCTTTAACGATTTGCATTTTTCGTTCACTGATCAGGTTTTCCTGTTGGGGTTCTACATAATCCCATTCAAAGAGATTAATGCCCAGGTAATTTTTAAAAGGAATGGCGGTGTTTACGAGGTTGCCATTGTTGGCATGGTCCGTAGGTGTCTCTTTTTCTTTATTACAGCTAAAGGATGATAAAAGGATAATCCATAAAAATGCAGATTTCATAGGTAGGGCGATTGATTTTTATGATGCGTTCAAAATTAGCCGATTTAAATTTCTTTTGCGGCAGAAATTACTATTTATTAATTGTAAATAAAGCAGAATTGTTTTTACCGTATAAAAACAGGCGTTCACCGATAATTTTAGGGTGGTTTTTAGAAAATGATTTAAAGATGATGTAACAAAATTTAATTTTGGCAGACTAATTCATAATAACACAAAAAGACAACCATTTTATATGAAAAGACTAATACTTCTATTTGTTGCAGTATTTATGATTTTAGGTGCAAAAGCCCAATTCCCGATGGCAGGAGGTGGTGGCGCCCCGAAGATTACAGGAAGAATAAGTGCGACCGTTATTGACTCAGCTACTAAGCAACCTATTGAGTATGCTACCGTTTCTTTAGTAAAGAAAAAAGATAATAAAACTGTAAACGGATCGGTAACTGATGCAAAAGGTAAGGTTTCCTTACAAAATATCACACCTGATGAATATAAGCTTGTAATAGGTTTTATTGGATATACTGCAAAAAGCGTAGAAATTAAAACCACACCTGAAAAACCTGATGGCAATGCAGGAAATATTGAATTGAAAGGTACTGCCAATACGCTTAGCGAGGTTACCATTGAAGGTAAAAAGAGCATGATCGAAAATAAAATCGACCGTATGGTTTACAATGCCGAAGCCGATGCAACCAATGCTGGTGGCGATGCAACAGACGTAATGCGTAAAGTGCCGATGTTATCTGTTGATATTAACGGAAACGTTCAATTAAGAGGAAGTGCGGTAAAAGTGCTTATCAACGGTAAACCTTCTGGTACTATGGCAAACAGTGTTGCCGATGCTTTGAAAATGATCCCGGCTGATCAGATTAAAAGTGTAGAGGTAATTACCAGCCCATCTGCTAAATATGATGCAGAAGGTTCGGGAGGTATCATTAACATCATTACTAAAAAATCAAATGCTCAGGGTGTAAGTGGATCGGCAAACGTTTCTGCAGGTACCCGTCAAAATACAGGTAACTTTAACCTTACCGCAAAAACCGGACGTTTAAGTATGAATACGGCTATAGGTGCTATGTATGCTTATCCTCAGGGTACAAGAGTGGTATTTTACAACCGTACACAATCTAATGGCAATACCAATAGCGTATTGCAAGATGGTACTTCAGACTGGACACGCGAAATGTTTAACGGTAGTTTAGGTCTGGATTATGATTTTAATGCTTATAACAATATTAGTACTAACGCTAAATATAACCGTTTTTACAATGGCGGTCCTGGCCATTCGCAGGTAGATAACAATGGAACTGCAGCTACCATTACTTCTAAAACAGATGCAAGTATGGGTAACTTAGACTGGAACTTGGATTATAGAAAAACATCTAAACGCCAAGGCGAAGAGTTTTCTATTGCAGGTCAGTTAACCAGTGGAAGAAATACCAATGATTTTGATAACAATTATCAAGTTGTAGGTTTTCCAAGTAGTATTATTTCAGCCAGTTCAAACGTAGGTAAAAACTACGAGTACACCGCGCAAACAGATTATATTTATCCGTTTAGCAAAACCGTAATTTTTGAAACCGGAGCTAAAGGTATTTTCAGAAATATTTTGAGTAAATACAGTGTAAACTCGGCTAAAGATTTTAACTACCATCAAAATGTAGGTGCGGCATACGGTACCATTGCATTTAACTTGACCAAAAAATTGAAACTTAAAGGTGGCTTAAGAGCAGAGTACACTGCCATAGATTTTGAAAACGATAAGAATGATTATTTTAACTTGTTCCCAAGTGTAATCTTATCACAAGAAATTAGCCCAATGAGTTCAATTAAATTGAGCTACAACCGCAGGGTACAACGCCCAAGTTTAGCTTATCTGAACCCATTTTTAAATGAGGCTAATCAGTTCAGCGTAATGAAAGGTAACCCAACTTTAGACCCTGAATTGAGTGATAACGTTGAGCTAGGTTATTCAACTTTCTTAAAAGGAGGTTCTATGATCAATGCTTCGGTGTTTTATCGTCGTACAAACGGAATTATTGAAAATTATAACTTGGTTTACGACAAAGATCCAACCAAGATCTTAACCACTTATGAAAACGTAGGTATTTCTGATAGTTATGGATTTAACCTTTTTGGTTCATACAATCCGTTGCCAAAATGGACTTTAATGGGTAACGTAGGTTTAAATACATACCAGATCGATAACAAGCTTACACATGTAAAATCAGATGTGTTTTATAACTACAACTTTTTCCTTAGATCTGCTACTTCCTTTAAACAAGGATGGAGCCTGGAGTTCTTTGGGGTAGCTACTTCACCTCGCAGAACATCGCAAGGTAAAACAGATGGTATGATTTTTTATGGTTCAGCAGTGAAAAAAGAAATTCTGAACAAAAAAGGTTCTATTGGCTTAAATGTGCTTAATCCATTTACAGAAAATCTACATATAAAAATGGAAACTACCTCTGCAGATAGTTACCAAACTCAGAATATTTACTATCCTTTAAGATCGTTCGGCATTAACTTTAGCTACAGTTTTGGTAAGTTGAAGTTTACTGAGAAGAAAAAGATCAAAAATGATGATATTAAACAAGACCAGCAGCAGCAACAGGGTGGTGGCCAGATGGGCGGAATGGGTCAATAATACTCAATACAAATGAAAATCATAGTAACAGCCCGGGCAATATGCCTGGGCTGTTGCTTTATAGGGCTCATGCTATTGTTTCGCTAAAATATAGTATTTGCTGAGTGCTCCTGTTATTTCTTTACCCTCGGTATCTAACTGGATCAATTGGTTTTCGCCAACTTTGTATTTCAAGTCGGTTTCCTGACCTTTTAAATGTACTACACTACCGTTGTCGTGCCACATGATCTTACCTTTATCTTCTGTTTTAAAATCCCTATCCTGGTATTTAGCCATATAGCTAAAGGTATCGTTAGCATTTAAAACTACTGTGGTTTCAATACCCGGACAATCTGCACAGGGTAGAATACCTTTGTAAGTACCGCTCCAATCCAAAGAATTTTGTGAGGTATGTACGGTATCCGTTGCAATAGCTGTGGTATCTTGAGTAGAAGAAGTTTCTTTCCTGGTATTTGAAGTGCAGGCAGCAAGTAAAACTATAGCCAGACCGCCTAACAAGAATAATTTTTTCATGGTTATAAATTATGATACTGAAAAAGACATATGCATTAACTAACAATATCTTTTAAGGGATTGTTTTCATAATTCATGGTTATAGCAATCTCTTCTAGGATTAACTATTGTTATGTTCCTGGTAATGGTCTATAATATATTGACGGGCCTGATCTTGGGTTAATACCGAAAAATTACGGTAACGATGGTGCACATCAATAATTTCTTCTATGGCCTGGGCAACTAAAGGCTTGTTTTGCCATGATTTAAGATGTGCAATTACCGTTTCAATACAACCTTTCTTGTAAGCAATCTGGCCAATTACATGAACAAGCGTATTACGTACCCGGGCTGTTTTATCGTGTTCGAGCTCTTTGAGCAGGGGTAAAATATCTTGGGGATATTTTCTTCCCCGCAGTTCTATGCCATGACAAATTTCTCTTCTTATTTCTTTATCGGGGTGGTGAAGATAGTTCTTTGCCCAGTTTAGAACCGGAATGGGATTTACCTCACCCATTTTTTTAATTGAGCCAATTACTGCATTTCGGGGCGAATGATGCGAATCAAATAGGCCTTTATCAAAGAAAGGAGAAACTTCTTCAAAATATTTTTTGCCAATTTCTCCGGCAGCATTGATCACTGTTTGCCTTACTTTAAAATCATCGTGGTTTAATAAAGCCTCCAACAACTTAACAATTTCTGTTCTTAGCTTATTGTTTTCTAAATAGATACGGCCTATTGCTAAATAAGCGGCTTTTCTGATATAAGTATCTTCATCTGCGAAATAGGTAATAGCATGTTCATATTGGCTATTTTGAAGCTCTTCTAATAGTTTTGCTTTAATGGCAGCAGATAAGTCTGCCCGTTGTTCTTTAGATAGGTCGTAATAGGCCATGTTATATGCTAGTTAACTTGTCCTACCTTTAAAATCAGCTTTCGGGTAACATTTCTCTTGGTATTTTCTTCACCCCACAGAGGTAATAGGTCTTTCTTTAATTGTTCAAGAGGGTTCTTATGGTGTTTATCCATAAACTTTTGGGTTGCAGACCAACTTCTGAAATAACCTAATAAATCATCGAGATTTAAAGTTGATTCAATTGTAAACGAAGGTGGAGTGATTTCCCTAAAAGGAAAAGGAATGGTTTTGTATTCCTGTTCTACCAGTTTGTTTTCGGGTAGCCAAAAATCGCCAACCACATGGTCATGAAAATGTTGTGTAACCGCATCTATTTCATCGGTAATAAAAGTTAGCCCGTATGTCCATACAGCAATAATGCCTTTGAGCTTGAGTACTCTTTTTACCTCCTTGTAAAATTGATCAAAGTTGAACCAATGTATGGCCTGTGCAATGGTTACCAGATCAACAGAATGGTCGTTTAATTCGCTATGTTCAGCTCTTTCAACTTTATAAGTAATACGCTCATGAAGAGTGGCATTGCTGATTTGGTTTTCACTCGGATCGCTGGCATAAACCTGTTTAAAGTATTTGGCAAGGCTTACCGCAGATTGTCCGTTACCTGTTCCGCAATCCCAGGCCAGATCATGCTCTGGAGTAAGCGATTGCAGGTAATTAAACAACTCTTCTGGGTATGAAGGTCTGTATTGGCGATAAATATCAGCCTGTTTTGAAAAATTATCTTTGAAATTGATCATAGCTAATGAAGTAAAAAGACTTTAATAACTATATCAAAAATACGTGAAAATATAATGCCTTTAAAGTTAAACAGAGCTGTGAGAGAAATTATTTTCTATTTAATTTTACAGGTCTTTTTTAAGGTAATAATTCCAGTAATTTTTTTCTTAATTGATCTCCTCTCAGGTTTTTTGCAATAATTATTCCCTTATCATTAATGAGAAAGTTAGTAGGATAAGCACTAATGCCATACATTAAAGCAGCATGATTTTTATCGCCCTGTAAGTCGCTTACATTTTCCCATAACAAACCGTCATGCTTTATGGCATTGAGCCAGTTGTTTTTATCATTATCTGCCGAAACACCTAATATATTAAAACCTTTGTCTTGAAATTCCTTAAAGGTATTAACCAGCGTAGGGTTTTCTTCACGACATGGACCACACCATGAAGCCCAAAATTCTAATAAAATATATTTTCCTTTAATGTCAGATAGTTTAATGTTCTTGCCAGCAGCATTGCTTTGCTCAAAATCAACAAACTTACTTCCAATCTTAATTTCGCGGTTAAGACTGATAAATGTTTTAATGTCTTTGCCAAATCTGCTTTGTTTTATTTGAGGAGTAAATGCTGCATAAAGGCTTTCAGTTACTTTTTTGCCCCATGTAGAAGCATAGATGTTTAGAATATTTGCGGCTATGAGAGAGCCGGGATTATTTTTTACATAATTCATATAGGCCTGTTTTTCGCTATCATTGGTTTGTTTGAGGCGATTTTTAAGGACTTTTTGCGCATTAGAATCAGTAGTTTTCTTTAACGATGCAGTTAATGATTCCTGTTCATCCTTTATAGGTTGTATGATCGACATCAGCTTATGATCTTCATCCTGGGTTTTTGAACCTTTAATGCTTCCTTTCTTAAATTCGCCTGCTTTTAGATGCATACTTAGCGGAGTGCTTTCTAACCAGAAAAAAACATAATTACTAAACTTATCGGTATGCAACAATACTTTGGCAGGTTCTTCACTCATTTTGCCTTTTAAAGCAAAATTACCCTTTAGGAGTTGGGTAGAATCTAATGTTCGGTTGGTGTTTGCCTCTTTCAAATAGAGCCAGGTGCCATCTGCAAGACCTTCGCAGGTGCCATTAATTTTAAAACTCTGTGCAAACGACAAACCATGGTAAGCCGTTGTCATAAAAACCAAAAGAATGAACTTTTTCATATCCGTATTTTTAACCAAACATAGGGAGATTGCAATTTATATACAAAGCAATTTAGATGTAGCAGATCTAAAATTAGAAGAATACCTGTAAATGTATTTTTGTCGAAAAAAAGATAACCTTTGTCTAAAACCAGTTGCATAAACATGACAAGATTGCATAATTTTTTACCTTAGATGCAGATCATGAAATTAGATAAGTACGCAAAAATAGAGCTAACTTTTTTTATCGTCTATTTTTATGTTTTTAAATTGCTGAGTAACCTAGAATATAATTTCTGGGAAAGAAAATTGAAAGGATTTTCAGGGATTGATATAGAGTTTTCCTTCTTATACGGCACTTCGGGCCTTTTGGCTTTTATTGTTTTTTATCAGATCATCAAATTCTATTTAGTTAATAGAAAATTCTTCAGATTGATTGCTTGCCTTGTTTTATTTCTTGTAGCTTATGCTTTGTATCAGAAAGCTGTAAACTATACCTACAGTCAATTGCCTTTTCTTTCAGATGAATTCAGACGCTTAGCAACGAATGCTTATCGAGCTAAATCTATAGGCTATAGTTTCGCTTATATGTTTAAAGAATTTCTGGCAGTGGGTTGTCTGGCTTTTGTAATCCATTCTATGAAGCAAGATGAAAAAGTAAGACAACTTAAGGAGCAGCAGCTCATGTCAGAATTGACTTATCTGAAAAGTCAGTTACAGCCGCATTTCTTTTTCAATACCTTAAATAATATTTATTCGCTTGCTTTAAAACAGTCTGAAGATACTGCACCTCTGGTGGCTAAACTGGCAGATATGATGCGTTATATACTCTATAAAACAGATCGGCCTTTGGTGTTATTAAAAGATGAGATTGCTTTTGTGAAAAATTATGTGGAGGTTGAGCAGATCAGGTACCGCTCTAACATCAATATCAGTTTAGATATTCAGGGAATTGATGAACATACAACTATAGCACCCTTATTACTTTTGCCTTTTATAGAGAATGCCTTTAAACATGGTGTAGAGGAAGAAGTGACTACAGGATACATTACCATAAAAATATGTAAGATTGCCAATGAGCTGATTTTGGAAGTAGAGAACAGCATAGCACAAAAAGAACATACAGGAGAAGGAGTAGGGCTTGTGAACGTGAAAAAGCGCCTTGCTCTGCTTTATCCGGATAAATATACTTTAACAGTACAGTCAGATGAATTGGCTTTTTATGTTAATTTAAGCATACAATTATGATCAACTGCCTGATTATAGATGATGAGCCTTTGGCCCAGAATGTACTGGAACATTACATTAATGCATATGAACAGTTAAATCTGATCAAGAAATGCAGTACCGTTTTAGAAGCTTTTGAAGTTTTGCATCTGCATGATATTCAATTGATCTTCTTGGATATTAAACTGCCCTCTATCAGCGGCATAGATTTTATCAAGACTTTAAAAAATCCGCCGGCAGTTATTTTTACCACTGCCTATTCAGAATATGCAGTACAGAGCTATGAATTAGATGCAATAGATTATCTGTTAAAGCCCATTACACTCGAAAGATTTAATCGTAGTATGGAGAGGGTTTTAAAGCAACAACCCCGAAATGAACAGTCAGATAAAACTTATACTTATTTTAAAGCGTCGGGCAAGTTGCTTAAAGTAGAACATCATGAGTTGTACTATGCACAATCGGTAAAAGATTACATTTTGCTGCATACGCTTAAAGGCAACATTATAACTTATATGACCATGAAACATCTTGAAGAATTGCTTCCTGCTGATCAGTTTTTGAGGGTTCACAGGTCTTATTTGATCAACATAAATTACCTAACTTCTGTAGAAAAAAACAGGTTATATGTAAATCAAATACCAATATCCATAGGCGGATCATCTTATAAAGAGAAAATTAAAGAAAGGATAAAGTAAAACCGAGAGATTACCCTGTGGGCAATTACCTGTTTGGCGATCTTTATATTAAACTATCCCCCTTTTTGCCTACCTTTGCATTTAAATTTTTTGTAAATGAAACAGGTAAAAGTTGGCTTGGTACAGATGAGCTGTACTAAAGATAAACAGGAAAATTTAGAGAAAGCAATTGTAAAAGTTAGAGAAGCCGCTGCAAAAGGCGCACAGATTGTATGTTTACAAGAGCTGTTCACTTCTCTGTATTTTTGTGATGTAGAAGATTACGATAATTTTGAACTTGCAGAAAGTATTCCGGGACCTTCTACAGATGCTTTGCAGGTTGTAGCTAAAGAACTGGGCGTAGTTATCGTGGCTTCTCTTTTTGAAAAAAGAGCAGAAGGCTTATACCACAATACAACCGCCGTATTAGATGCAGATGGTAGTTATTTAGGTAAATACCGTAAAATGCACATTCCTGATGATCCGGCTTATTACGAAAAGTTTTATTTCACTCCGGGCGATTTGGGTTATAAAGTTTTTAAAACCAAATTCGCTACAATCGGCATCTTGATCTGTTGGGATCAATGGTATCCAGAGGCATCAAGGATTACCGCATTGATGGGAGCAGAGATATTATTTTATCCAACGGCTATTGGCTGGGCTACCGATCAGGATGAAGAGACCAACAAAGATCAGTACAATGCATGGCAAACCATACAGCGTTCGCACTCTGTGGCCAACGGCTTACCAGTAATCAGTGTAAACCGTGTTGGTTTTGAACAAGAAGGGCGCATGAAATTCTGGGGAGGTAGTTTTGCTACCAATGCACAAGGTAAATTGTTGTACCTGGCGTCGCATGAAAATGAAGAAACGGAAGTAGTGAATATAGACCTTACACAAAGTGACTATATCCGCAAGCACTGGCCTTTCTTAAGAGACAGAAGGATTGATTCTTATCAGCCCATTACGAAGAGATATATTGATGAGGATTAGTTTATAGGCGGAAGACCGATGATTAGAGTCGGGAAGTTTTTAGTCCGTAAGTCATAAGAGAGTTTTCAAGGCAAAGTTGTATATTCAGGTTTATCTAAATTACAATCTATGTCGTTTAAATTTGAAAAACTAAAAGTTTGGCAAAAATCAATTGATTTGGCTGATGAGATAGATAAGTTGACCAAGACTTTTCCAAAGGATGAGATTTATGTTTTAACTTCTCAAATGAAAAGAGCTGCTGATTCGATTTCACTCAATATTGCCGAAGGTAGTACCGGACAAAGTAATCCCGAATTTAAAAGATTTTTGAGTTATGCTTTAAGAAGCGATATAGAAGTAGTCAACTGTCTTCACCTGGCTTTAAAGAGAGGTTATATCTCACAAGAGATTTTCGATAAATATTATGCTAGCTGCGAAGAAATCTTAGCAATGCTATCAGCACTAATAAAAACACTTAAATAAATATGAACGATTTAACATCGGACATCGGACATCAGACATCCGACTTTTCTAACACCCCAAAAGCTCAAGGTTACACTTTTCCTGCAGAATGGGCTAAGCATGAGGCAACCTGGTTAAGCTGGCCACATAAAGAAGCTTCGTGGCCGGGAAAAATAGAAACTATTTATGAACCTTATTGCCTGTTCATTAAAGCAGTGGCAAAAGGCGAAAAAGTACGTATCAATGTAAAAGATGAGGCCATGAAAGCTTTTGCAGTTTCTCAATTAGAAAAAGTAGAAGCAGACTTGAGTCAGATCGAATTTTATTTTAACGAAAGTAATGATGCCTGGTGTCGCGATCACGGACCTGCTTTCGTGGTAAAAGGAAACGAGAAAGCGGTAGTAGATTGGGGTTATAATGCCTGGGGAGACAAATATCCTCCGTACGATTTGGATGATGTTATTCCGACCAAAATTGCAAAACATTTCAACTTACCTTTATTTACACCGGATATTGTAATGGAAGGTGGTTCGGTAGAATTTAATGGCGCAGGTACAATTTTAACCAGCGAAGCTTGTTTGTTGAACGAAAACCGCAATCCTCATCTTAATAAAGAACAAATAGAAAGCTATCTTAAAGAATTCTATGGAGCCGAACAGGTTTTATGGGTGGGCGACGGTATTGTTGGAGATGATACGGATGGGCATATAGATGATATTACCCGTTTTGTGAATGAAGATACAGTGCTTACAGTAGTAGAAAGTAATCCTTTGGATGAAAACTATCTGCTGTTGCAGGAAAATCTGGAACGTTTAAAAAAAATGACGTTATTGGATGGCAGAAAACTGAATATCATTGAATTGCCCATGCCATCGCCGGTTATTTATGAAGACACAAGATTACCGGCTTCTTATGCTAATTTCTATATTGCCAATGCTGCCGTAATTGTGCCTACATTTAAAGATGTGAACGATAAAATTGCTTTAGAGATTATACAAAAAGCATTTCCAGACAGAGATGTGATCGGTATTGATTCAACCGACATCATTTGGGGTTTAGGCAGTTTCCATTGTCTAAGCCAGCAAGAACCAGCGGTTTAGCTTGAAGTTGACAAGTTCGGATTATGTGTCATCCTGAGCTTGTCGAAGGGTACATTGAAAAAGGCTTGGCAAGCTTAGGCTGAAGGTGTTTTTAATGATGATTTTGATTGAATAGTAAGTTGCAAAGAGTCAGACTGACACGGAGAGAACCAATTCCTTGAATAGGTGCTATCCTGAGCCTGTCGAAGGATAAATCCAGCACAAGCTTTAACTAAAATTAAACTATGCCTAACATTCACAATTACTTTGTCTATATTTTAGAATGTACTGATGGAAGTTATTATGTAGGCGTAACAAATGATTTGGAAAGAAGGTTAGAAGAACATAATTCGGGTTATAACCCAACGGCTTATACTTTTAATCGACGCCCAGTAATTCTGAGGTATTATCAGCGTTTTACATTCATAGAGCAAGCCATAGCATTTGAAAAGCAATTAAAAGGTTGGAATAGAAAAAAGAAAGAGGCGCTTTTTAATGAAGATTGGAACGAGATAAAAAGATTATCCAACCTTAAAAAGAAATAATAACTTTGTACAGTCTTCGACAAACTCAGCCTGACAAACGATTGCCGCTGTCATCCTGAGTTTGTCGAAGGATAAATGAATAATATTGTCAGCCTGACAAAACCAAATAAAAACATTTTATAAATGAAATTATTAGAAGGAAAAACCGCCTTAATTACAGGTGCATCTAAAGGAATAGGAAGAAGAATTGCTGAAAAATTTGCCGAGCAAGGTGCAAATGTGGCTTTTACTTATTTGTCATCAGTAGAAAAAGGACAGGCTTTAGAGCAAGAACTGCAAAGTTTTGGTACAAAAGTAAAAGGTTACCGTTCTGACGCTTCTAAATTTGCAGAAGCAGAACAATTGATCAACGATATTGTAGCAGACTTTGGAACAATTGATATCGTGGTAAATAATGCAGGTATCACTAAAGATGGTTTGTTGATGCGCATGACAGAAGAAAACTGGGATGAAGTGATCAATGTAAACCTTAAATCGGTTTTCAATGTTACCAAAGCGGCTTCAAAAATTATGATGAAAAACCGTAAGGGTACTTTCATTAACATGAGTTCTGTAGTAGGTGTGCAGGGTAATGCCGGACAGGCCAATTACGCGGCTTCAAAAGCAGGCATCATTGGATTTACCAAATCTGTAGCAAAAGAATTGGGTTCACGTAATATCCGTGCAAATGTAGTTGCTCCAGGATTTATCCGCACAGAGATGACAGATGTTTTAGATCCTAAAGTAGTTGAAGGATGGGAAGCAGGAATTCCTTTAAAACGTGCTGGCGAAACGGATGATGTAGCTAATGTTTGCATATTCCTGGCTTCAGATATGAGCGCTTACGTTACCGGACAGACTTTATCGGTTTGTGGAGGTATGCTTTAAAATTTTTAAAACAGAACCAACAGATATACAGGCGGAAATCACAAAGATTTCCGCTTTTTTTATGCATTGTTAATGCAAAAATATTTAGGTTTGCTTAGCAAAATTTAAAAAATAGTTTAACTTTGGGTAAAGCTTACTAATTGTACTTTTTACACTAAGTTAATTATTCAAAAAAATCTTTCATATGAGTTTAATTATTGATGTTCATGCAAGGCAAATTCTCGATTCGAGAGGCAATCCAACAATCGAAGTTGAAGTAATGACCGAAAACGGATTCATGGGACGTGCAGCCGTACCATCGGGTGCAAGTACCGGGCAGTACGAAGCGGTAGAGTTACGTGATGGAGATAAAAGCACTTACCTAGGTAAAGGCGTGTTAAAAGCGGTAGAAAATGTAAATACAAAAATTGCCCAGGCTTTGCAGGGTGTTGATGTTTTTGAACAAAACCTGATCGATCAGTTAATGATTGATTTAGACGGAACTGAAAATAAAGGAAATTTAGGAGCTAATGCCATTCTTGGTGTTTCTTTAGCAGTGGCAAAAGCTGCGGCAAAAGAAAGCAGGCAGCCTCTATATCGTTATATTGGTGGGGTAAATGCCAACACTTTACCTATCCCGATGATGAACATTATTAACGGAGGTTCGCACTCAGATGCGCCTATTGCTTTCCAGGAATTTATGATCATGCCGGTAGGTGCAGCTTCGTTTTCTGAAGCTTTGCGTTGGGGTACAGAAGTTTTCCATAACCTGAAAGCTATTTTACACGACAGAGGTTTATCTACTGCTGTAGGTGACGAAGGTGGTTTTGCACCAACTTTTGAAGGTACCGAAGATGCCATTGAAACTGTACTTAAAGCGATTGAAAAAGCAGGTTATAAACCGGGATCAGATATTTGCCTGGCTTTAGACTGTGCATCATCTGAGTTTTACAAAGACGGAAAATACGATTATACCAAGTTTGAAGGCGATAAAGGTGCCGTTCGTACCAGCGCAGAACAAGCAGCGTATCTGGCTCAGTTAAGTGAAAAATATCCGATCATTTCTATTGAGGATGGAATGGATGAAAATGACTGGGATGGCTGGAAATTATTAACAGAGAAAATCGGAAGCCGTGTACAATTGGTAGGAGACGATTTGTTTGTAACGAACGTTAAGCGTTTACAAAAAGGAATTGATACACATACCGCAAACTCTATCCTGGTAAAAGTAAACCAGATCGGGTCATTAACAGAAACCATTAATGCGGTTAGTTTGGCACAAACCAACGGCTATACTTCAGTAATGAGCCACCGTTCAGGAGAAACTGAAGATACAACCATTGCAGATTTAGCAGTGGCTTTAAACTGCGGACAAATTAAAACCGGTTCTGCATCGCGTAGCGACAGGATTGCAAAATACAACCAATTATTGCGTATTGAAGAAGAATTGGGTAGTGCGGCAAAATTTATCGGTAAAAACTTTAAATATGCCAGAAAGTAAAAGTTAATATGTTGAAAAACAGATTTGCAAAACGTTCGGAGAAATAAAATCTTCGAACGTTTTTTATTTATATCTTTGTTTTGAATGAAAAAGCTTTT
Organism: Pedobacter montanisoli; assembly: GCF_022809115.1. Lineage (GTDB taxonomy): Bacteria > Bacteroidota > Bacteroidia > Sphingobacteriales > Sphingobacteriaceae > Pedobacter > Pedobacter montanisoli. The sequence continues at coordinate 103,943 of NZ_JALGBH010000002.1, forward strand.
AGATCTTTTTAAAAATAAGTACTTCATAGCTGTGGTGGCTTTTACCGTGTGGATGTTGTTTTTTGATAAAAACGATGTGATTTCACAATATGAATACAGTACACAGTTGAATAAACTTAAACAGGAAAAAGACTTTTATACCAAAGAAACAGACCAGGTAAAAAAAGATCTGAAAGAGTTAGACAGCAATCTCACCACAGCTGAAAAATTTGCCCGCGAAAAATATTTCATGAAAAAAGATAATGAAGATGTTTTTGTGGTTGTAAAAGCTGAAGAGAAAAAATAAGCGATAGCAAAGCCTGCTTTTAACATTACAATAGGCATATGTTTAAGAATAGCATGAAACAGCTTTTTATTTTGGTAACTGTATTTCTGTTAGGATTTTCTATTTGCCGGGCACAGGAGCTGCCTAATCTCAAAGCTGTAAAGCTGAATAAAAGTGCAAACTATAAAACTGCCGAACCTACAGCTTTAAAAGTAAGTAACTATCTTTTTGCTACTTCTATAGAAAGGAGAAACCAGCAGCGCATTGAAGCCGGTAATTTTCTGATCCGCTGGATGAATGGTACAACCGATTACACTTTTTATGTTGAAGACAGAGAGATGAATCTTTTTGGTTTCGATTCTGATATACTGTTAATGTACATGGCTGCGCTTACTAAATTTATGCTTGAACATCCGCAGATAAAAGATAAAAACGAGCAGACTCTTGGGGCCGTTAATATTGTATTGCCCTATCTGAATAAAGAAAGTGATAAAAAAAGATGGCCCAACCTGCTTTGGCAGTTAAATGATGCTTACCAGCAGAATAAAACTGCTGAATTTCTGAAACAAATAGATCGATAACTATCAGTACGTAAATTTAGGTAGTGCTAATTTATACCTCACTACAATTACACGTAAACTAAAAATAAAAGCGATTACAATAAAGCGGGCTAAATTATTTTCTACATTAAAATAGACAAGCGCAAAATAAAGTGCCCCCCCAATGATACAGGCTGTTGCATAGATTTCTTTCCTGAAAATAAGTGGAATAGTATTTAATAAGGTATCACGAATAACCCCGCCAAAACAACCCGTAATGGTGCCTAAAGCCACACACATACCTGGGCTCAGGCCAAAAAGTAATCCTTTTTCTACACCAACCATCGTAAATAAACCTAATCCCAGCGAGTCGAACAGGAAAAGTGTTACCTTGAATTTTTTGATATGAGTTTTAAAAAATATGGTAGCAATTGAAGTGAACAAGATCAACAGACAGTAGTTTACGTTACGCATCCAGGCTACCGGAGTGTCTCCCAAAAGCATGTCGCGTACAGTACCGCCACCAATAGAGGTTACAAAGGCAATGATCAGCACACCAAAAGGATCCAGGCGCTTTTGCATGGCCGCAAATGTACCTGAGATAGCAAAGGCTATGGTACCTAAAGTTTCAATGGTATAAGTGGTTGTGATCTCCATTAAATTTCTCCATTACGTTTACGCAAAAACCATTCGGCACTTAGTAAAAGCAATATCAGTATAAAAAGCCATTTTAAACTGATCAGTTCTTCAAACTTTCTGTCTTCGTAACTTATTGTTTTTACTTTATCACTTTTCTCTATTTCATCAGCAATCTTAAGCAGGTTATCAGGCAGGTACATTTTTCCACCACTCTGCACAGAAATCTGGCTCAGTAACTGATGGTTTGCGGTGGTCTGCTGATATTCAACAATTGTTTCATTGATATAAATTAATCCTTTGGCTTCATATTTTTTCTCACCTAATGTGGTAGAAGCCGTATAGCTGTAAGTTCCCTTAGGTAACATGCCTGCATCTAAATGATAGGCATTGGTAGTTTTAGAGAAAGCATAATTAAATGTTTTGCCTTCAGTATTTTTTAAAACCACGTTTACTTCAGGTGTATTTACTGGTTCATAAGCATCGTTATATAAAGTTGCATTTAATACAATGTTCTCATTTTCTTCAAAAGTACTTTTGGCGGGATAAACCTTAAATTTTCGCTTATCATCTTTAACAGATAAATACTGAATAGTTTTATTGATCAGCTCATTTACAAAAGGATAATTTTTTTCGCTCTTGGCTTCTTCCAGTTTCCATTTCCAGATGCCTTCTGCAAGTAAAAAGCTTAGTTTTTTATCATCATCTGTCATGAAGAACCATAAAGGACTTTCGGTATTTACCCTACCAATGCGTTGGTTTAAAACCGTATAATTTGCTCCGTTAATACGGAAATTAGCAGTTGGGCTGATCAGTGGATCATACTGCTGAAGCTGTTTAACATCAGGTAGCTCAATATTGAATAAGGTAAAGTTATTGGTCAGGTAACCAAAAACTTCCTGTGTATTGTTAGACGACCTGACAAACTGTACGCTTTTTTGTATCTGATTTAAAGCATTGACATTGCTTTGTGCGCCTAAAATAAACCAGCAGGATAATTTGCTTTGCTGTAACTTATTGAAAAAAGCATTGTTGTTAAATACTGCACTTGGTAGCTGATGTAAAATGACCAAATTGTATTTGCTGAGATCGATGTTATCTAGTTCATCAGCTAAAACTACATCTACTTCGTAATGTTTATTCTGTGTTGCGGCCTGCCTGATTACAGCCAGATCCGGATGTGGCGAAGCTGCGGCAAGAAGAATTTTCTGTCGGCCATCTATAACCTCTACAAAAATGGTCTGGCTATTATTGCGGGTGGTAATTTCATTTTTGAGCGGGGCAATGCTGATGGTATATTTATGCATACCCATCTTGCTTGCCTTTAATTTAACAGCAATATCTTTTACAAAAGCAGAAGAATTGATACTAATAGGTTCTTCTTTTATTTTGTTTCCATCCTCTAAAATGGTAAGTCGGGTTTCTTCACCTTTGCTATCTGTAGCCTGCACCTGTATATCCAAAGTAAAATCGTTATCAAGGTAAACCAAGTTATTGTAGTTTACATTGGCCACCAAAGCATCTTTTTTAGGAAGCGTATCGCCAAGTGCTATGGTGTAAACCGGACTTTTAATTTTATTCAGCTCATAAGCCGGATTTCCGCCGCGGTTAAAAATACCATCGGTAGCCAATATGATAGCACCTACATTACGGTTGAGTAACTCATCGTTAATCTGAGTAATAAGTGCGTTTGCATTGGTAGTCTTGTCTTTTCCAGAAAAGTTTAGGCCCTGCCTTACACTATCGCCAAAGCTGTAAGTTTTTACTTCAAATTTTTCGCTTAATTTTTTACTTAACTGCTGCAGGTCATTCTGGTATTTTTTTGCGTTAAAAGAAGGTGCTTCTGCCTGCACTACCGAAAGTGAATTATCTTGCGCAATTACAATCAGTGGTTTTTCAAGTGTATGAGATACCTTTTTAATTAAGGGTGCAAATAGAAGGAAAGCAATTAAGCTTACGGCCAAAGCTCTGGCTATGGTCAAAGCTATTTTAAGACGATGGTCGAGTTGACGGTTACTGTAATACATTAACCATGCGTACAAACTACCTAAAATCAGGCATCCTAAAATTGCTAAAGCTGTACCTGCCGTAAAAAAATTATTCATAGCCGTTAGCGTAAAGATGCTAATTTTAAACTAAATTGCCTATCGGTAAGTTCACTAAAAAGATGAAAAAAGTTATTGTTTTCCTTTATATTTTAATGTTGGCTATGAAAGTTGATGCCCAAAACAGTTTTAAAACCTATCAAATCGGTTTTGACCGTGTAAAGACTGCTTATGAGCTAAAATGGAACATGTTAAGTAATGAACTGAAACAATTCAAAGCAGGTAACTCGTTCCAGTTGTTAATGATTGCCTATAAACAAGAAAATAAACTGGAATTATGGCTTAAATCAAGAGATGAAAAGCAGTTCAGGCTGTTTAAAACATATGATTTTTGCAAATTCTCGGGTACTTTAGGCCCTAAAGTAATGGAAGGTGACCTGCAAACACCTGAAGGTTTTTATACCATCAATGTATTTAATCCATTAAGTAGTTTTCACTTATCATTAGGGGTTGATTACCCTAACCAGGTTGATCTTGCCCGTACAGGAAAAGACCGTAAACCGGGAGGAGATATTTATATTCATGGCGCATGCGAAACCGTAGGTTGCATACCTTTAACAGACGATAAAATAAGAGAGGTATATGTGTTGGCAGTAGAGGCCAAAAATGCCGGACAGGAAAATATTCCAGTTTATATTTTCCCATTTAAAATGGAAGATGATAATATGCAGAAGTATGCTAAAAGCTTTCCGCAAAATCTAACATTCTGGCAAAATCTTAAAAAAGGCTATGATTATTTTAACCAACATAAACGTTTGCTGCAAATAAGCCAGCAAAACGGACAGTATCTTATTAAATAACTAACTGTTCGCCTCTTTCAATTTTTTAGCTTCGATCCAGTAAAAAAGCTCATTGATAAAGTTAGTGGCTCGTTTATGTGCGCCTTCTTTATCCGTGGGCTCGCCTTGATCATTGTAATTGTTCCCTACATTAGGTACTGGAAACATGGCCGGTATAGTGAGTGCTCCGATTTTCCATAACTGAAATTGTAAGGAAGTAAGTGCCTGCGCACCACCAAAACCTCCATCTGATACCGTAGAAATAGCAATGGGTTTACGTTTCCACTCATCATAATAAAGATCAATAACGTTTTTTAAACTGGCAGGATAACCGCCGTTGTACTCCGGTGAAACAATGATCAGTCCATCGGACTGTTTTATCCGATCAGATAATTCAAGAACTTGCGCTGAAGGATTTTCTAAAAACCTTAAACGTTCTTCAAAGATGGGAAAATGGTAATCTTTCAGATCAGCTATAGAAGCCTTTATCTGATACTTCTCCTGTAAAAAATTCTGAAAGAATAAGGCAACGTTATGACTACGGCGGCCTTTACGTACACTGGCAGATATGATTAAGATGTGTTTACTTTCCATATTTTATGTTATTGTAATTTAATACCCTTAAATTACAATAACATATGGATTAATACACAAGTTTATTCCCATTTAAATGTTTTTACGGCTACGGCATAAATAACCACACCCCAAATTAACATAATTAAGATCTGGTGTTTTACATCCCATAAGCCTGCACCTTCAAAAGCAATTTTGCGCATGGCATCATTTAAATAGGTTAATGGCAAGGCTTTACTAATAGGTTGCAGCCAGTTAGGAAAAGCATTGATTGAAAAAAACGTGCCTGATAACAAAAACTGAGGCAGTGTAATGATATTTGAAATAGGAGGTATGGTGCTTTCATTTTTGGCAAGCCCCGATACAACGAAACCAAATCCCATAAAAACAATGAGCCCAAGCAAAGCCATGATTAGCATATTGATCACAGTGACCGCCCCGTTTATTAAAGTAAATTTAAAGAGAAAATGACCTATCAAAATGATAAATAAGGCACCCAATAAGGCAAAACCTATACGGGCAATACCTTCGCCAAAAACAATGCTCGAACGTTTTACAGGAGTAGCAAAAAAGCGTTTGATCACTAGGTTTTGGCGCAAACTAAAAAACACGAAAGCAGTACCAAAAACGCCTGTGCTCAGTAAAGAGAAACCCAATTGTCCGGGTAAGATAAAATCAATTGTACGGTATTCTCGGCCTGTAACCGTGCTGGCTCTGATCTCGGTAACCGCAGGTACCTGATTTACCATATTTAAACGATAGGTAAGTTCATTTAATACCGATTTTAAGATGTTGCCTTTATCTAAAGAAGCAGATGTATAGGTTACATTGGTAAAATAAGCAGGTAAGCCCGAAGGATTTTTCTGTATATTGATTACTGCATCGTAATTGCCTTTTTGCAAGCTGCTATTAATATTCTGTTCGGTATCATTGGTGGCTAACCTTATCATCGGAATCTTCTGTAAAGCCGCTATGACCGGATTTTGCATATCAGATTTAGGATCTACGGCTACATCTATTTTAGTGCCTCCGCTCCCTAAGAATCCAAAAACCAGGATAAAGATTAAGGGAAAGGCCAGTGTAAACACTACAGCCGAAGGGCTGCGGGTAATGGAACGGAAACTGGCTTTAGCTAGTGCTAGGGTTGCTTTGGTGTTATTGTATTTTTGTTGCATTCTTTTTCAGTCTTTTGATTTTTAAGGATTAATTGTCACGCCATGCCCGGCCGGTTAAGTTGATAAATACATCTTCCAGATTGGCTTTCTTCACTTCTTTTTTGCGTTCAAATCCACTGGCAACCAAATTATCAATTAAATGATCAGGCGTATCTAAAGCAATGATCTCGCCCGATTCTACAAAAGCTACTCTATCGCAGAGCTGCTCTGCCTCATCCATGTAGTGGGTGGTAATTACAACGGTAGTGCCATTATTGCGGATCTCGATAATAAGATCCCATAAATTGCGACGGGCCTGTGGATCTAATCCAGTGGTAGGCTCATCTAGAAAAATAACTTTAGGAGAATTGATGAGAGTGGTGGCAATAGAGAAACGTTGTTTTTGTCCACCAGAAAGTTCTTTGTACTTGGCTTTAGCTTTATCCTGAAGGTTTACCTTAGCCAGCATTTCTGCCGGGTTGATATTTACATTGTACAAGCCGCCAAAAAGCTCTAAAAGTTCAGTAAGGTTAAGATTAGGATAATAGCCTGCAGCCTGTAACTGTACGCCTATAATGCGTTTAATGGCGCTGGCATCTTTGTCAACATCTAAGTCATCAACCAGAATTTCTCCTGATGTTTTTTCACGTAAGGTCTCAATAATTTCGAGTGTAGTGGTTTTGCCTGCACCGTTAGGACCTAATAAACCAAAGATCTCATGCTCATAAACTTCAAAACTGATACCTTTTACAGCTTCAAAGGCATCGTAGTTTTTAACCAAGTTTTTTACGCTAATTATAGCACGGTTATTTTTCATACCTGTAAAAGTAAGAAGCTTTGCATGAAAAGAAAATGAATTTTTAAGTTAACGCCTTTAAAAATCCAGCCAAATGCAGAAAATAACCGGTGAATTAACACCGGTTAAAATAAAATTGAAAAAATGATAGATATGATGAGCGGGAATAAGTAACTATTCAAGTTGCCATTTTTTAACGATTTCTGCATTAAAACCCTCTTTCTCCTTTGGATTGGGTAAGCCTTTACCTGTGGTAATCAATTTAAATAGGCTGTTGTTAATGTAATTGCTCCAGGCTTCATTACAGATTTCATAACAAGCTTCTGCAGGTGTAAGTCCTTCGTGCGTAAAAACCACTTTTGTCTGTTCACCTTCTTTATCGATTTCAAAAATAAGTTTGGTATTTACCCATTCGGTTTTATCATCAATAAAGTTGAATTGGTTGTCCAATACCAGATAAACCAGTTTTTGATCGGGTATCATTTCAATCAGTTTCAGTTTGCACAAATGAACATCTTTATAATGATAGAAAAATGTTTCGTTAAGTTGATCCGTGTTTCCTTCTATGTCTTCAGACCACCAGGCTCTAAAGTTTTTGATGGCATTAAAAGTAGTCTTTGCATCCTGATCTACGAGAAAGCTTGCTGTGTAATTCTTGTTTTCCATGATTTATATAATTTTTAAACTGGATTTCCTGAGCCTGTTTCACATAATAGTCTTAAGCTGTACAAAAATTTTGCCCAATTGAAATTACAATCGGCAAAAAAATCTGTGGCCGCCTGCCAGCCTCCATGAGAAAAACGTACAATGGTTTTTCCATCTTTCTCTTCCAGATCAAAAGAAATGTGGGTATTCATCCATTCCTCATTAGCGTTGATACATAACCATTCTACTTTTTTATTGGAAATAAGCTGAACGATTTTCATTTCTGTAAGGCTGTTGCCGAAAGTAAATGTATTGATAAAATTTAATTCAGGTTTGGCTGTGGTTTGTTTAGCCCACCAACCAGATAAACCTTCTTGAGTGGTAATGGCTTCATAAACCTTTTCTATGGGAGCATTTATAGATAATTTGTGGAGAATAGCTGTCATAACTCAGTTTTTTAAGAATAAATAAAATATTTGTTTAACAAAGATGCTGGCTAAAAATGAATTGATTGGTGTGTAAATAAGACTTTATGACGGGTTGATTTGGACTTTATATCTTCTTATTTTTGTAAAAAAGAGCTGATGAAACATATAACCATAGTAGTACCCGAGGGAGAAGGAAATAACCTGAGCAGCATTGTAGGTGCGTATAAGCTGTTTATGCGGGCTAATGCTTATTGTAAAAGTACAGGAAAAGATGAGCTATATAAAATTGAAGTGGCAGGGGTTTCGCAACAGGTAGATTACTATGAAGGCTTATTTGCTGTAAAACCACATGTAAACATCTCAGCAATCAGCAAAACCAACCTGATCATTATTCCTTCATTAAATCACAATTATGAACAGGCCCTGTCACAAAATAGTGCACTTACAGACTGGATTGAAAAACAATATAAAAACGGGGCAGAAGTAGCCAGTATTTGTACGGGAGCCTTTTTATTGGCTTCATCGGGATTGCTTAATCACAAAAGCTGTTCTACACATTGGGCTGCTGCAGATCATTTCAGAAAAATGTTTCCGCAGGTAAATTTACAAACCGACCGTTTAATTACAGACGAGAATGGTATTTATACCAATGGAGGGGCTTATTCTTTTTTAAATCTTATGATTTATCTGATAGAAAAATATTACGACCGTTCAACTGCAGTTTTCTGTGCAAAGGTTTTTCAAATTGAAATTGACAGGAACAGTCAATCTGAATTTGCCATTTTTACCGGGCAAAAACTGCATGGTGATGAAATGGTAGAACGGGCACAATTGCATATTGAAACTCATTTACAAGAAAGGATCTCTGTTGAAGCCTTATCATCTAATTTTGCAGTAAGCAGGCGTAACTTTGACAGGAGATTTATCAAAGCCACAGGTAATACGCCGCTTGAATATGCGCAAAGGGTAAAAATTGAAGCAGCTAAAAAGGCTTTTGAAACCAATCGCAAAACCGTGCATGAAGTGATGTACGATGTGGGTTATTCAGATGCAAAAGCTTTTAGAGAAGTATTTAGAAAAAATACCGGGATGTCGCCTTTAGAATACCGGGAAAAATACAATCGATCTAAACTAATTGACAGGGTTTAATAGGCACAATCTTATTATTTATGGATTAGCCATTAGTTTCTTTCTAGATAATTTAAGAGTTAGATTTTTATATGAATTGCTAAAGTGTTTTTTTCTGGATTAGACTGATGAATAATGAAATTAAAAAAATAATCAACCCTAAAATGCTCAATAACATAAAGTAAAAAGAGATTATAAAAATAACATTTAAGGCATTTCCTTTATTTAGTGAAGTATTCCTTAATAATTCATAACAGATTCCGCCAATAATTGCTACGATAGCAGACCCTAACGTTATTTTACCTGAAATTTTTATAAATCTTTTCATGTAGAGGTTAATTAGGCTTAACCTCTACAAAAACAAAGTTCCAACTGCAGGTGGTACAACCTTCCATGGTTTTTACATCCCAGCCCAAATGCCAATAGGCAATATCAAAAGTTGCGGTTTCGCCTGCTTTGAGTTTTACTTTGTGGTAGATGTATTTGTTAGATGGGTCGGTATAATCATTTCTGGCTTCGAAAGAAATTCCTTGTTTATCGGATAAATTTTTTACCTCAACTTCATATTTGCAGGGAGCAAGTTTAGACGAGGCCTTTTTGGTCACTTTGATCTTGAACTCAAGTGGAACGCCTTCCAAGCCTTTCTTTTCAAATTTTTCGGAGGTTAATTTTAATAATACTGGCTTAGACCATTCTGTAGGGCCATTTGGAAATTCAAAAGTGCTACTGGAACTACTTGTAAGGTATATTTGTGCGGTAGCCAATTTGCATGTAACCATTAATACGGCTACCAGAAAGATTTTAAAAAGGGTTTTTGTTTTCATCGTTTTTTAATTGAATTTATGAACCTGTTCTATCTTCTTACAAAGTCCTTTTCCCTTTTACAGTAATGGTGGTATTGCTCCTGTCTTTAAAAGAACCCGAAAACTCATCACCGTTAATAGGTGCTATGGTAGCTCCCGATGCATCAATCAGAATATTGTTTACATAAGTTCCGGATATATCTTCAGTAGATTGTGCGCCATCTTCTCTTGCTTTACCTGTCCAGCCTTTTAATAGGGTAGAGACAATGATATTGAACGTGCCTTTTTTATTGGTAGAAGTTTGGTAAGTACCTTCAAAGCATCTTACCAATGCGGTAGAGGTTTCTTTGGCTATACTGAATATGGCATTTGAATGGCCGGGAATACTTGCCGCAACAATGGTAGCTCCGGTTCCTGAAGCACTAACCGAAAAGGTAACAGAGACTTCCTGTCCGTTTAAGGTACCTTTAAATGGTGCTACATAAAGCTGACCTGCAACCCAGGCTACGGTAGAGGTTAAAGTAACCTTTGTGCCATCTATAACCATACTTGCTGTAATAGAATTACTGCTGGTATTGGCTATATCAAACTTAATGGTTCCAGATGGGCCTATGATCACGCCTTTATAAATACCCTTACTGCTGTTGTCATTAGCAGCCACACCTTCAGGGGTTTGAGAACATGAGGTACATACGTACACTTCCTCAACGTTATCTTTTTTCTTTTTGCATGAAAGCGTAAAAAGTAACACACATGCACAGCTTAGAATGAATAATTTTTTCATGTTTTTTTGTTTTAAGTCGGTTTTATGAAACCAAAATTATAAGCCTGTAAGTACAAAACCGGCTCATTTTATAAAGTGATACATGAAAAAATGAACATAAACTTTTGTACTTTTAAATTCAATAACCAGAACAGATGTATAGCAACGTGTCTCCGTCATTTTCATTCTACCTGTCTTTATTTTGCTGGGCGCACTTATGGTTTTTTGCTGTGGTTTTGGCAGTAAAAAGAAATAACCATACGGCCAATCGGTTTTTGGCACTTTTTCTTTTTTGCTTTTCATTTATACATGTGCAACATGTACTGTTACAGATGGGCTGGTTAAGTCATATACCATTTTTCGATCCTTTGTGTGGTGTTATTTTAAGTGGGTTGGGCCCGCTGTTCTATTTTTATACACGTGCTTTAACGGCACAGCCTTTGGTAAAAAAAGATGCTTTTCATCTCCTTATTGTTTTACCGGCAGTTATACACCTTTTAATGTTGCTGTTCTCTAAAAAAGGAGAGAGCCTTGCCGATTATTATTATACAGGTACAGCAGAAGCAAAACGTTATACCTCTATAAATGTACTGTTGTTGTGTGGCATGTTACTATGTTTTACCGTATATCTGTTGGCCAGTATAAATGTGATTAACCGTTACCTTAAAAAAATAAATCAGACCTATGCCAGGTCAGAAGAGCTCAGGCTAAAATGGTTCAGGGATATTGTAATTGCTTTGCTGGCATTTTCCTTCTTGCTGGTGCCTTTTACCTTATATTATGCCAATGTAAGCCAGAGCAGTTTGATATTAGGCTATTTCAGTACGCTGATCTACTTTATTATCGTGCTTAAATCGTTAAACACTTCTGTGTTGTTTAACAATAGCCTGACCCCAGATCCTCAGCCAAAAGCAATCACAGAAAAACATAAATACCAGAATTCTTTTCAAACCAGTGAAAGTATAGATCGTTTAGGACAGCAAATTGAAGATTTTCTGGCACAAAATCCTTTGTTGTACGATGAAGATTTAAGCCTTAAACAAATGGCTGATACTTTAAATATACCACCCTATATCTTATCGGAAGCAATTAACCGTTATTTTGAGAAAAGTTTTTTTGAATTGATCAATACGGCACGTATAGAAAAAGCAAAAACAGAGTTGTTGTGTATGGAAAGTGCCAATATTACGATAGAAGCCGTGGGCTACAATTGTGGTTTTGGTTCTAAGGCAGCGTTTTACCGGGCATTTAAAAAAACAACCGGTTTAACACCAACCGCTTATTTAAAAGAGCAGGAATTAACCTGCCCATAAAAAAATTGGTTTGGGGTTACCAAACCAATTCTCCTTTGATCATTGCAATAAAATCATCAAAAAGGTAACGCGAATCATGCGGGCCCGGAGAACTTTCAGGGTGATATTGCACCGAAAACGCTTTTTTACCTTTAACTCTTATCCCTTCAATAGAATCATCATTAAGGTTAATATGTGTAATCTCTACTTTATCAGAGTTTTTAACCTCTTCAGGAATTACACCAAAACCATGATTTTGAGAAGTAACTTCGCAATGGTTTTTAATGATATTTTTAACCGGATGGTTTAAGCCACGGTGTCCGTTAAACATTTTCATGGTACCAATACCGTTAGCCTCAGCTAATAACTGATGGCCTAAGCAAATACCAAACATAGGTTTGTTGGCAGCCAGAACAGCTTTAACGGTTTCAATACCATAAGGCATAGCCGCAGGATCGCCGGGGCCGTTAGAAATAAAATAACCGTCTGCACCCCATTTTTCCATTTCCTCAAAAGAAGTTTTGGCAGGGAAAACCTTTACATAAACGCCTCTGTCATCAAAGTTGCGCAAAATGTTCTTTTTAATACCTAAGTCTAAAGCAGCTACTTTAAGAGGAGCTTCAGGATTACCATAGTAATAAGGCTCTTTAGTTGAAACTACAGAAGAAAGCTCCAGGCCACTCATTGGCGGCACTTCATCAAGCTTGTTTTTAAGCTCCTGCAAATCGGTAATTTCCGAAGAAATAATAGCATTCATTGCGCCTTTATCTCTTATATGACGAACCAAAGCCCGGGTGTCTATATCAGAAATGCCCACAATATTTTCGTTCTGAAAATAATCCTGGATAGACTCAGTTGCTTCTTTTCTAGAATACTGTATGTTGTAGTTTTTACAAACCAGTCCGGCAATTTTTATCGAATCAGATTCAACCTCATCTTTATGTATGCCGTAGTTACCAATATGTGCATTGGTGGCTACTAAGATCTGCCCAAAGTAAGAAGGATCGGTAAAAACCTCCTGGTAGCCCGTCATACCGGTGTTAAAACAAATTTCTCCCGTTGTGGTACCAATTTTTCCGGCCGCTTTGCCGTAAAAAACTGTGCCATCGGCCAGTAACAAAATTGCAGGTAATTTTGCGTAGTTAGTCATTTAAAAAACAATAAAAATTGTGGGTAAAAAAAGAAAATAAAGAATGAGGCCTTATCGTAATTTCCTCGTGTATTAAAGTAGCCTGAACTTTCTGATCGAACTCATTCATTTCAGAGCACAAAAGTACATTTTTTCAAAGAAAAAAAATCAGTTTTTTAATTTTTTTAACAAAGGCCTCCAAGTTTGTAACAAATTAATAAAACGTACATTTACAAAAGCAAAAGTTTACCTTTGTACATATCAAAACAAAACACATGTCGGTACATAAAGAAGTAAAGCGTGTTACCACGCATATTCTACAGGAAATGAAGCAACGTGGCGAGAAAATTGCCATGCTAACCGCCTACGACTATTCTATGGCCACCATTTTGGATGATGCAGGTTTAGACGTGCTTTTGGTTGGCGATTCTGCGTCAAACGTAATGGCAGGGCATGAAACTACGTTACCTATTACCTTGGATCAGATGATTTATCATGCACAATCGGTGGTAAGAGGTGCTAACAGGGCATTTGTGGTAGTAGATCTTCCTTTTGGTTCATACCAGAGCGATTCAAAAGAAGCGCTTAAATCGGCCATCCGTATCATGAAAGAATCTGGAGCGCACGGCGTTAAGCTGGAGGGCGGTACAGAAGTGGTAGAATCGGTTCAGCGTATTGTTGCAGCAGGCATACCAGTATTGGGACATTTGGGTTTAACACCGCAATCTATCTATAAATTTGGAACTTACAGCGTAAGAGCCAAAGATGAAGAAGAGGCCGCAAAACTGAAAACAGATGTATTGGCCTTGCAAGAAGCAGGTTGCTTTGGCGTTGTACTAGAAAAAATACCAGCAAAATTAGCAGGAGAGGTAACCCAATCTATACAAATACCTACCATAGGAATAGGAGCGGGGCCACATTGCGATGGACAGGTGCTTGTAGTGAACGATATGATTGGATTAACCAAAGGTTTCAGGCCGCGTTTTTTACGCCAGTACCTGGATCTGTATGAGGGGATTAAAGGCGCAGCACAAAACTACATTCGAGATGTAAAAGCAGTTGATTTTCCTAACGAGAAAGAACAGTATTAATTTGTAATAAGAATAAAAGAACAAGGGGTAAAGATTTTTTGAAAAGTAGTTTCAGCGTTTACCGGTTAAACCATCTGCTTTTCGTCTCAATCTTTTGTTAAGTACTTATGTCATCTGAGCCTGTTGAAGGATTTTCATAGCAGAAACGCTTCGATAAACTCAGCGCGACACAAAATAATTGGTAAGGATAAACAAAAGGTATTTACACTTCAATCGGGTTTAGTTGACAAAAAAAAATGCAACCAACCCAAACCGAGCAGCAAACTACGATTGATCATTTTATCGATTTAAACATTTAACCAACTAATGCCCGTTACCGATAAGGATATATTATACGAAGACAACCATTTAATAGCAGTAAACAAAAGAGCAGGCGATATTGTGCAGGTAGATGAAACCGGCGATAAACCGCTCGATGAAATGGTAAAAGATTACCTTGCCCAAAAATACAACAAGCCGGGAGCGGCATTTTTGGGCGTAGTACATCGCTTAGATCGTCCGGTTAGCGGTGTAATCTTATTTGCTAAAACCAGTAAAGCCTTAGATCGCATGAATGCGGCATTTAAAAACCGCGAGGTTACCAAAACCTATTTTGCCGTTGTGCGTAAAAAACCCGCTAAAGCTACGGCCAAACTGGTAAACTGGCTTATTAAAAATCCACAAAAAAATGTGGTAAAAGCCTATGATAACGAAGTTCCCGGTAGTCAGTATTGTGAACTGAGTTACCAGCAATTGACCGAATTAGATGGTTATTACCTGTTAAAGGTAAATCCGCTTACTGGTCGCTCGCACCAGATAAGGGTACAGCTTTCAACTATGGGCTGTCCTATAGTTGGCGATAACAAATATGGCTACCCTCGGGCCAGCCGTAAAGGCAGCATTTGTTTACATGCCCGCAAGCTGGAGTTTCTGCATCCTGTAAAAAAAGAACCTGTAAGCATATTTGCGCCTCTACCTGTAGATGGTTTCTGGGAGCGTTTTGAGAAGTATTAATATTTAGATTTTCTCCTGCCGTCACCCTGTTCCGATAGCTATCGGAATTATTGCAGGGTCTATTCCTGTTAGTTAAATTTTTGGGAACAAGTTCAGATGATGAATAAGAATGATTAAGCATGACGATTATTCTTTTTGTCATTCCAATTCATTCTAAATCTAATATCTTTACCCACCAAACAAACACTAAACATATTTATGAGCGTTAAAAAAAGCGTTTTAGAGAAAAAGACGACCCAAGAACTATATCAATACCTTAATGCTAAAAATTCATTCCTCAGCGAAGCCGTTCAATATGCTTTTGAAATTTTACAGAGTAGGGGAGAAAACTTTGACGAGCATGAAACCGAGCGCATCAAAGCGTTAATAGAGGAGAGAGAACAGAAAGAGAATGAACAACCTGCTAAACAAACTTATTGGGATAAAAATGCAGTTGAAGACGATTCTGCAATGCCATTATATTCGCAGCGGGTAATCTGGATCTTCAGCGTACTTTTTGGCGTTATAACAGGTTCTATTTTATTAGCAATAAATCTGGCAAAATTAAACCAGAAAAAGACAGCCTTTGGGGTAGTTGCTTTTGGAGTAGTTTACACTACATTTCAGGTTATCTTGTCTGAATATTTAGATAAAATAAACTTTATACTTACAGGAAGAACATTTTTGCTTTCTGCACTTGGTGCAATAGTTTTACACTACTCTTGGGAAAAATTTATTCCCACAGATTTCAAGTATAGAAAACGTGCTGTGTGGTTACCCGCTCTTATTTGTGTAGGGTTAGCATCCTTAATAATTTTTGCAATGATTAAGGGCTATTAAGTTACAGAATGAAATGAGTTCTGTATAAAGTAATTACCACCATTAAAAGACTGTTAATGTAGTTAAAGTTGTATCAAGCCTAATCAATATCTCTCCGTTCAGCTAAATCGGCCTTGGCTGATGCGGTAAATAGTAATAAGCCTGCGCATAGGCTTTAAAGCATCAGGCGCAGCCGTGGCTTTTTTGTCTACTTTTTCAGCTACAGGAAACCTGCGAAGCAAGCTTGAATACCTTAAAAAATAATAAAAGCATTATGAAAAAAGTAGAACCCGAGGTAGCGATACAGATACTTAATAGTAAAAATAGTATTTGATACAATGCAGCTTATTATTTTACTTCCTCCTCATTAAAGATGCTGATCTGGAGCAAAGCGCAAAGTAAAACAAACCCGATAGCTATCGGGTCAGCATGACGAATAAGGACGGTTCAGCACGACGAGTACGTTAGACTGGATTTAAAAAATTACAACTTCTTTAAAGCCCGGTTCAGGTTTCTTAAAGAAATACCCAGATAAGCCGCCATATCCTCTTTAGAAATCGCCATATCCTGTTTAGATTGCAGTTCTAATAGTTTAGCCAGACTATGCTCGGTAGTATGTAGTTGCTGGTAAGAAGCCCGGCTTGCCGTATCGATAATGCGTCCGGCAAAGGCCTTGAGTAGCAAATGATTTAGAGCAAGATCTTTTTTAAGCAATTCATTGAAAAAAGGCAGGGAAAAAGCATACACACTTACATCGGTTAAAGCTTCTATACTACATAAACAATTGCCACCCCTGATCAGTTCAATCTCTCCGGTAATTTCACCTTTACCTAGAAATTCAACAATAAACTCCTTATCGTTTGTTTCGGTAAAAAAGCATTTGGTAATGCCTTCTTTGATCAGCATAATTTTAGTGGGTTTTTCATGCTGGGTCAGTAATCTTTCGCCTTTGGCAAAAGACTTTAGTATAATATCGGCTTTGTTTGCCTGTTGGTTGTAAAGCTGTTCGGCATAAGCCAGAAAATTAGAATTGGTACGCAACATAAGTTTTCGGGACAAATGTCCTTTGTTAAGAAATTGAAACTGCCGATTTTTGCAGGTAGAAAATTACAAATTTTAATGAGAAACCAGGTAAAAACCATTGCCTTTGATGCCGATGATACCCTTTGGGTAAATGAGCCCTATTTTAGGGAGGCAGAAAACCAGTTTTGTGCATTGCTTGAAGACTATCTGCCACAGCACAGCGTTTTGAAGGAACTGTTCAAAACTGAAATGGATAACCTGCACCTGTATGGTTATGGCATAAAAGGTTTTATGTTGAGCATGATCGAAACCATTGGTCGCGTTTCTAACCATACCGCCCCGATAACTTTGGTTAACGAAGCTATAGCTTTAGGACAGGAAATGTTGCAAAAGCCGCTTGAACTGCTGCCGGGCGTACATGAAACTTTAAGTGAATTAAAAGATAAATACAGACTGGTGGTAGCTACCAAAGGCGATTTGCT
Organism: Pedobacter montanisoli; assembly: GCF_022809115.1. Lineage (GTDB taxonomy): Bacteria > Bacteroidota > Bacteroidia > Sphingobacteriales > Sphingobacteriaceae > Pedobacter > Pedobacter montanisoli. Next base: position 121,365 of record NZ_JALGBH010000002.1, read on the forward strand.
TGATCAGGAACGCAAGCTTAAAAAATCAGGGCTGGAACATTATTTTCATCATATAGAGATCATGAGCGATAAACAGACCGCCGATTACCGTAAGCTCTTAAAACATCTGGATTGCAAGGCAGAAAATTTTCTCATGTTAGGCAATTCCATCAAATCTGATGTGCTGCCAGTACTGGAGCTAGGTGCTTATGCAGCACACATTCCGTATCATATTACCTGGATACACGAACAGCACGACATTAATATAGAACACGAGCAATTTATAGAACTTAAAAGTATAGATGCCATTTTACAACATTTAGATTAAGCATGAAAACACCTGTAAACATAGAGCAATGGATCCGAAAAGAACATTTTCGTTTTTTCTCTCAATTTGAAGAACCTTTTTTTGGCGTTACCGTTACCATAGATTGCACAGCAGCTTACCAAAAAGCTAAAGCCGCAGGGCGTTCGTTTTTTCTGTATTATCTGTACCGGGCCTTAAAAGCAGCCAATGAAATAGAAAACTTTCGTTACCGCATCATAGATCAGGAAGTTTACCTTTTTGATCAGGTGAACGCTTCGCCTACCATAGCCCGGCCCAATGGTACTTTTGGCTTTGCTTATATGGATTACAATACCGATGAGGAGCTTTTTTACCGTATGGCTAAAGAAGAAACAGAGCAGGTAAAGGCGGCCACAGGTCTGTTGCCTTCTGCTTCGGGAGAGAACGTAATCCATTGCTCGGCTTTGCCCTGGTTAGATTTTACATCACTTTCTCATGCCCGTAGTTTTTCTTTTCCTGATAGTTGCCCTAAAATATCGTTTGGTAAGATGACCATTAACGACGAAATAAGAACTATGCCCATTTCGGTTCACGTACACCATGGTTTGGCAGATGGTTACCACGTAGGAATTTTTGTAGAAAGGTTTCAAGAGTTGATGAATTCATAGCAATCGTATGTCAGGCTGAGCTTGTCGAAGCCTTCATATAGAGCATTTACATTTCAACAACTCCCCGAAGGCTCAATGTGACAATTACAAAATTCATCTTAATATTGTCAAATAGATTCCGAAACGAGTTCGGAATGACGGCAAAGGATATTGAGTGGCTTTTCATTACACTTCATGCCGCATCTATAGATCCTAAAATAAGTTCAGAGCTTACCTTGATTTCTTTTTAACTTTTTGTATTTTAGAAGTTTAACTTTTGAGATGTATAAATTATCTGCCTCTTTTATAGAATTTAGTAATGATGAAACATTTATAAGTTCGTGCAAAGATTATATTAAACGAATTGGTAAAGCTTTAACAAAACCCGAAACAGAACTTGATGATATAGAATCTATTCTGTTAGAATATGGTATTCGTAATATCAGTGATGCAAAATTAGATACGCTCCAATACCTAATCAGTTATGCAAATTTTATTCTCGAAGACGATTCTATTTCTGAAAATGAATTATATGATTTTACTGTGTTAAAAAGAATATTCAGGATTAATGAGGGGGATTTTATAAAGTATCATTTTTTTGAAGTCAGAGAGATACTGAAAAAGCAGTTTTTACGAATTTACGAAGATGATTTTGTAGATAAGGGAGAGCGACTGGAAAGTGTCAATTTGCAATCGTTTTTTGATTTAAGCTATGATGAGTTTGAGGGCTTTAAAAAAGAATACGTCATTGCTTCGTTAATCAATGGGGCAGATCCAAAAGATTTGGATATATCAAAATTGCCGAAAGGATTTCAGTTTAAATAATATTGTCAAATAGATTCCGAAACGAGTTCGGAATGACGGCAAGTGGTGGCTCGTCATGCCGATACAAAAAATAATCGTTATGCTGACCCGATAGCTATAGGGTTCATTTTACTGCGTAGCTTTCTATTTCGCTTCAGGTTAGCATCTTTAATCATCATAGATAAAGACCCTGAAACGAGTTCAGGGAGACGATAAGAGTGAGTGTTTTGTTGAATTTATTTTACTACGTAGCTTTCTGCTTCGCTTCAGGTCAGCATCTTAGCGTTTCCCTTAATAGATTCCGAAACAGGTTCGGACTGGCGAAAAGGGTAAGAGTAAAACAAATTTTAAACTTTTCTTATTTTTATCAAAAAAAGAGCCGATGAACCCTAAAGTAGATGCAATGATCAGTAAGGCCAGCCAGTGGCAACAGGAATTTACAGAACTGAGAAATATAATACTCGACTGCGGACTTACTGAAGATTTTAAATGGGGACAACCCTGCTATACTTTAAACGGAAGAAATATTGTGCTGATACATGGGTTTAAAGAATATTGTGCTCTATTGTTTTTTAAAGGCGCTTTATTGAGCAATGCCGATGGTCTTCTAATTCAACAGACTGAAAATGTACAGGCAGCAAGGCAGGCTCGTTTTACAGATGTTGAACAGATCAAAACGCAGCGAAACAACATCAAAGCCTGTATTTTTGAAGCAATTGAAATAGAGAAAGCAGGTTTAAAAGTAGCCTTGAAGAAAACTGAAGATTTTGATGTTCCTGAAGAATTGCAGGTTAAGTTAGATGCGCTACCTGCATTAAAAATGGCTTTTGAGGCACTTACTCCAGGCCGACAAAGAGCTTATTTGTTCCACTTCTCGCAACCCAAACAAGCCAAAACACGTGAGGCAAGGGTAGAAAAGTATATTCCGCAGATCTTGAGTGGTAAAGGCATTAATGATTAGAGAGTTGGTTTTTAGTTTTTAGTATTCAGTAGTTAGCATTTAGTTTTCAGTCTACTCTTCTGATCCCGGGCTATTGGTCTATCAACTTCTGACCTCGGTCTTCGGACTTCATACTAATTAACACCTAACCTCAGACATCCAACTTCGGTCTATAAACTTCTTATTTCTAACTCATATACCCAAACAGGCGGGTTCAGGTTCCAGTAACCATCGCCATAAATTCCTTCAAATACCGAGCGGTAGGCATCTTTAATTTCGGCATAATACGCATAATCTTTGCTTTGGGGCAGGAGGGCTCCCTGATACAAACCTGATGTTTCACATTTTAAGATCCCTTCTTTTTCGCAATCGGCATTACTGATTTCTTGCAAATTTTCGGCCCGTACAGCGCTTACCCTGAAAAAAGTTTCGGCTTCGCTTAAAGGCATATCTGTATATTTTTGCAGGAACAGGATATCGTCTTTTTCCCAGGCAGAGCTAATTTCGGTTTCTATACCCTGAGCAGGATGATACAGTTTGCAACGATTTCCTTCTAGCTCTTTAACCAGCCATCCTTCTTTTTCATCTAAACCTCTGATCAGACGACGGGTCTGTGTTTTTAAACCTTTGAGTGCAGGTATATACAGTTGCGCAATAAAGCTGATGGGTTTTGCCTGGATAGGGTTAATCATTTTGCTATTACTTATTTTCTGAGCAGTTCTATTTGTTTAATCGCATTGCTGTTCTTTGGATCAAATTTTAGCGATTGCTCATAATTATAGATGGCCAGTGCTTTATGACCTCCATTTTGGTAGGCTTCGGCCAGGCTATCGTAAGCATTACCGCTTTTAGGATAGAGGTACACATTCAGTTTAAAAATTTCCAACGCTTCGGCAGGTTTCTTTTGCGATACCAACAGATAACCCCAGGCATTGACTTCATTTTCGGCAAGTGTATAATCTGCATTCTTTTTCTTTTCGGCCTTAACCATTTCAATTGCATGGGCAAAGCCTTTTTCAAGTAATTTACTTCTCAATCGCTGTATAGCAGGAGGGAGACCAAAACCATTTTCAGCGAGCATCCCGGGTACAAAATGACCTGCAATTTCATCCATAAAACTTTCAGGGCTAGAACCTTGCATATTGCTAAGTACAATTACAGTCAGATCGTCTTGCGGGTAAACAAATATAGCAGAACGTCCACCGCCGATAGGGGCCAGGGCAGGATGTGCCTCACGTTGAGCAACCGGCCAGCCCAAAGCATAACCGTTTAACATGGTACTAAATCCGGCGATTTTTCCGTTGTTCAATATAGTAGGTTTCCAAAGTGTTTGCAAGCTGTTTTTCTGTAGCAATTTGCCAGCTTGCAGCGCAATGATCCATTTGGCCAGTTCCTCCGCGTTTGAGTTCATTCCGGCAGCCGTACGTAAAAACGGAGGTACTTCTTCAAAAACATTCCCGATTTCCCTGGTACGGATAGTTTTTCCATCTACCTTATGAAAAAAAGTATAGCTTCTTGCCTGTTGCCTGATCACAGTATGTGCATCGCCAAAGCAGGTGGTTTTTAATGCTGCGGCATCTAATTGCTTTTCTTGTATAAACTGGGCAAAAGGTTTTCCGCTCAACTTATCTATAATTTTTCCGATGAGCAGGTAATTGGTCTGGTTGTAGCTGAAACTTTCGCCGGGTTTAAATTGCATGGGCATCGTTTGTACGTTTTTCCATGCCGTTTTTTCCTCGCCTTCAGGCACAGGCTCATCTCCAAAAATTTCGGGTAACCCAGATTGGTGGCTCAGCAATTGTTTAATTTTTACCGCTTGCCACGCCCCAGGCAAACTATCTAAATAAGCGGAAACCGGTTTTTCCAGATCCAGTTTTCCCTGCTCAACCAATTGCATGACGGCTACACCTACAAAAGCTTTGGTAATAGAGTTAATGGGGAACAAAGTATGCTGATTTACGCTAATCGAATCCTGAATATTGGCCAGACCATATTGCTGTAGTTTTACAATTTTTCCATGCTGTATTATAGCCAGTTGCAAACCGGGAATGCGCCGTTCCTGCATGATGTTTTTAATATACTGATCTAATTTTGAGCTTTGCCCATAACAGATCATATAACCGAATAGAAAAACAAACAGGATTAAGGTACGTTTCATAGCCATGCAATTTAAGTATAAAATATAGCATTCAAGAGTTCTAAAGCTATATTTTAACCCCTATATGTTTATAACTAAATAAAACTTTAAAGAATTAATTCTCATTTAGTTAATAACGATTATCTTCGCGGTAAAATAAACCAACCATGAAGAAATTGTTTTTATGTATTGCTTTGGCAATAGTTACGTTCTGTGCCAACGCGCAGGAATCTCAAACTGCAGAAACTACAGATCTTAAACCTGTAAAAGGCAGTTTTTCTACAGAACTGAACTTTAATCCTTTTAAAGGAAACCTGAGTTTTAACAATGTACTTAACCAAGTAAAAGGAAGATATTTTATAGATTCACAACTGGCTTTAAGATTAGGGTTTAATGTAAATACCCTTGACTCTAATTCAAATTATGGCAACCCTTACGGAGCACAGGCCAGCTATAATTCTGATAAAAGAAGCAGTACGAGCTTTGGTTTAAATATAGGAATAGAAAAACATTTTAAAGGAACCAAAAGATTGTCTCCGTATGTGGGCTTGGATGTTACATGGGGTACAAAAAGCGCAAAACAAGAAAGCAATAACGGTTCTTATGCCACATCGGTTAAAAATGGCTGGCTCGAAATTGTGTATTACCAGATCGGAACAAGCTTGCCGTATTATACTACCACAAGCGTAGTTCAGGGTGCTTACAATCGTTTTGGCATAACTGCAGTGGCAGGATTTGATTTTTATATGGCTAAGAACTTCTTTTTAGGCTATGAATTTAACTTGGGTTATTCAAAAATAAATTACAAAACACCTGAAGTTAAAGTAACCGGACAGAATGTACCGGCACCGAATTATTATAGCAGCAATTCTATAAGCAAATTCGGAACCTCACTGGTTAACGGTATCCGTGTGGGTTATGTATTTTAACAGTTTTATAGACATGAAAAAATTAACTCTTTTTAGCTTTCTTTGCATTTTTGCGCTTGTAATTACGGGTTGTAAGAAAGAAAAATTTGCCCCACCAGAAATTCAGACCTTGTCTGTTACGGCAAACTCGCCGAACAGTATATCATTTAGGGGTAATATTCTTGCCACAGGTAACCAGAAAATTAAAGATTATGGTTTTATTTACAGCACTGCATCTTACCAAGTTGATGAAAATAATGGTACAAAAGTATCATTAGGCAATAGTCCCTCAAAAGGTGAGTTCAGCAAAACGATAGATTATGTTAATTCACCTTATTCTAACACAATCTTGGTAAGAGCTTATATTACAGATGAAAACGGTACTGTTTTTGGCTCAGCCCTTTCTGCAGCACTGCCACGCCCTTCAAGTAGTGCCATTACGCCTTCTTCGGGAAAAGCCGGAGATCTGGTTAAATTTTCGGGTAAGTTTTATAATCCTTCTGTTGCGAATGTCATCGTAAATTTTGGTAACATTAGAGCTAAAGTAATCACCGCATCAGATAGCGAAATAATGGTTGAAGTTCCGACAGGTATAACTGCGGCTCATGGTCAGTCGGTTACGGTTAACATGTTCGTTAGTGGCGCTGCGGTTAATACTTCTATGTATTTTACGATATTGGCCAATATTAAAGATTATGCGCCAAAATCAGGTATAGTAGGTTCTAGCATTACTTTAACAGGCGATAACCTGCCTAACAGTTCCTCTTATTCAGGAAATATTCCGGTGTATTTTGATAATGTGCAAACCAGTACCAACTATTACAGTAGTACAGTGATGGTTCCTTTTGCAGTGAGCGAAAAATCGACGGTTTCAGTAGTGATTAACGGAACAAAAATAACTTTACCGGGAGAGTTTACGGTAATTGCACCGCAGATCAATTCGGTAAATCCGCAAAGTGCGCTGCCAGGACAAACCATAACCATATCAGGCGTTAATTATCCTACCATGTCAGATGGTGGTTCTGGCAGGCCGATGATTAAATTTGGCAATGGCGAATACCAGAGTGTTTATTTACAGAATACAAATGTTTATGCATTAAATATTCCAGCCTCTACAGCCGAAGGCGAATATGCTATATACTTAAGAGTAGGTCCACATGAAGTACAAGCACCTCAAAAAGTTAAAGTAACAGCTTATACGGTTACGGGTTTCTCACCGGTATTAGGTGGTCCTGGACGTGAGGTGAACCTTAGTGGTAGCTTTATTGCAGGCAATAGCTATTATGTAAACTTTGGAACCGTAAGTTCTTACGGAACGGCAACTTCGGCGAGCAATTTAAGGGTAACTGTTCCTACGGGAATAAATGCAGGCAAAGTAAAAATTAGCGTTGATGTACCTAACCAGAAAATTGTTGCTCCGGGAGAATTTGAAATTACTGGCCCTACTTTTACTTCATTTTCACCAGTATCGGGTGTAGCTGGTACACTGATTACCATAAAAGGTGCTAATTTTTATCCGGGTACTTACAATACTTACGTAAGATTCGGAACAATTAATGTTACACCAGTTAGTGTTACAGACAATACTATTGTAGTAGCCGTACCCTCAAATGTTACACCTGGTGCCATGAAACTAAGTGTAGTAACTGGAGGTCAGACTGTAATGCATACTGATAACTTTACGATAACCAATTAAAATTTTTCATCATAAATGAAAAGAGGGTAAGTTGAAAAATTTATCCTCTTTTTTATGTTTTAGAAAGCCGGAAGCAGATTATGTAAAGTATTTGAGCAGTTAATCTAGGGAGAGGTCTGTTGTAATTCCTGCTTCGGTGCGGTTCATTCGCTCAAGCTATATTTTTATGGTTTGATTTTTGATAATTAAGGGAAATTGAATTACGAACCCATCAGGATTATTTTTAATCATCAAAAGGTTCCATCTGACAGAAAAACAAAAATAAAACAGATGAAAAAAAGCTTTCTCATCATTGCTTTGGCTGTTGTAGCAGCAGCCTGCAATAACACAAACACCAACAGTAAAACAACAACAGACACCCTGGCAACGCAAACTAAAGCGGTAGTAACGGCTGATCTGTTTGGTACGCAATGGAAACTAAACGAGCTAAATGGCAAAGCCATTAAGTTGGATACAGCTTTCAAAAAAGAACCGCATCTGGTGTTTGAAAAAGAAACCAACAAATTTAACGGAAATGCAGGTTGTAATAATTTTATGGGCAGTTTTAAACTGAAAGACAGCAACGGTATCGAACTTTCACAAGTTGGCGCAACCATGATGGCCTGCCCTAATTTAGCTGTAGAAACCGAATTTTTGGATGCCATGAAAAAAGTAAAAACTTACCACATAGAAGGTAATGTTTTAATGCTGAACGACGAGAAAAATACAACACTTGCCAAATTGAGTACTCAATAATTTACAAATGAATAGCATTGAGCGCCCTTTGGTTTACCAAAGGGCGTTTTTTGTTAGGAGTAATTTTTCTATTCAAAAATTGAGTGAAACCATTTGTAAATCTCTAAAGGAAGTGCTAGTTTAGGAATTAATTAACAGCTCGGATTTCTCAAAAAGACTTACCGAATTTTTTACAAATTATTGCTAATTATCTAAGTATAATTGATTAGTTGGTAGCATACTATAAAAATCATTAAAATAAACTAACAAATGAGCTTTTTTAATAAATTAAGTAACACCAATACTTATGAGAATGGTACAACACGTAATTTTTTTATCGGAACACCAGAGGCAGAAGGAGAAACAACTTATAATTCTAAAATTAAACTTGGAGAAATTTTTGGAGATTATTTAAATGTATTTCCAGAATTAAATAGTGAAAAATTTATAGTAACGGGACGTAAAGGAGCTGGTAAATCAGCCATAGCAGAGTTTATATTTTATTCAGCATCAAATGACCCCAATACATTTTGTGATTTTATTAAGACAAGAGACTTAGATAGCCATAAAATTGTACAAATTGGGAAAGAACAAGGATTACCTTTGGAGGAAAAATTATTGTTCGAATGGATAATCCTAACAAAATTAATTAGTTTATTTACTCAAGATCAATCCGTTCAACAAATTAAAGAATTTAAAGATTTAGGGATATTTCTTAAAAGGAATTCTGGGTTGGTAGATATTAAAAATTTTGAAATCGCAGAAATCATTAGAACAAAATCTTTTGAAGTTAACATTGAATATTTTAAACGTGTTTTTACTTCATTATTTAAAAAAGATATTGGCATAAAAGAACATAAGGCTCCATTTTATAAAATTCTTCGTCCACTTCAAGAAGTAGTAATTAAACTTTTAAAAGATAATGTTACTTCGGAAAATGAATACCACTTAATCTTTGACGATTTAGATATAGGTTTTAAGGAAAGTGATATACAAAGTATAGAAAGTGTTACAAATGTCCTTAGGGTTGCTAAAGATTATAACATTGATTTTTTTGGTAAAAATAATCTTAAAGCGAAAATTATAATACTTCTACGAGATGATTTAAAAAGAATTATTGTTAAGTACAATGCAGACACAGCAAAACTATTTTCATCTTATGAAATACCATTAATATGGTATGAGCATGAGAACTTTAAAAGTAATGAAAATCTAGTTGGACTAAAAAAACTGATAAATAAAAGAATAGAGGTAAACTTTCAAAAAGAAAATCTAACATATCACAAATCTGATCCTTGGAGTAGTTTGTTTAAAGAAGACTATCAATACAATGGGAGTAGCTTTAAACACTTGATAGATTATACATTTTTTAGACCTAGAGATTTAATTTTATTATTTAAACCATTATCTAAAAACGCCTTTAAAATTCCATTAAATTTTAATAATTCTAAGAGTTTAGTCAGTGCCTATGTAGAGGAACTGATACTTGAAATAAAAAATGAACTTTCTGCAAATTTTACTGAAAGCGATATCAATAAAATTTTTTTATCATTAAAAAATATTAAAACCAAACAGCCATTAACTAAGTCTCAAATTTTAGAGGAGTTTAAAAAGACAGGATTAGACTATGAACCAGAATTAACAATATCTCACCTTTTCGATTATAGTATTCTTGGTAATTTTGATAATTCAGAGTTTGGTTCTACAAAAATTTATTTTAAGCATAGAGAAAGGACTGAAGAACCGTGTGTAATAAACTTTGACTTAAAATTTATTTTCCATAAAGCGGTTGAAGTTTATTTTGATAAAAGAGAGAACTAAAAGCACCTTCACGCAAAATATTGCTAAAGAGAGGCTGGTAATAGCATTCGAACCGTTAACTGTAATATTTATTTACATATTTACCTACCTAACAAAGAGATAATTATGTTGAAAGATTTTATTAGAGTTTAAGTTAAGGATTCTTGGGCTTGACAGAAGAGATGAAAAATGGAGATTGATATACGCATGACTAAGTATAACTGCATAATTTTGATTAAGTAAATATGCGATTTACTGATTTATATCAGAATTTCTACTCTACAGACAATAAACCGCTAAGCAATTATTTTAACCTCGATAGAAAAATGAACCTTAAAATAGAAAACTTGTTCAATCTATTCAAAAAATATAAGAAAAATGGTTGCCCAAATTGCTTTGAAAAAAACATTATTGGTTTTGGGATAGATTACTTGAAAAGCAATTTCATTTCTTCAATTAAACTGACAGATGAAATTGGAAAAATTAAAATTTATCAATGTGAAAAATGTAAGGCCCAATTTTATATACAAGGAAACATGTATGAAAAGATTATTGACGGACAAATTGAACTTCTAAAAGAGTGGAGTAAAAGAAATTTAGTTTGCCCAAATGATTTAAAAATTGAAATTGAAAAAATTGGTTTGACAAATAATTGGTCTTTAGACAAAATTGTTCCCTGCAAGGTAGAATTAAATAATGGAAAAAAATATGAATATACAACTATTATTTTTTCAGACAAACCACCATTAGGACATCATTATTCAATTTATAAAAACATTTTTTTTATCGATGATATTAAACATATTTCGGAAAGTGAATATGGTATCTCATTAGAAATTAGGAGACAGGCTGTAAAATCAGAAGAACAGAGTATGGGTTTTTATCCAACTGTTTTAAAAAACAGAGACGGTAAAAAGGTTGTTCTTAATGGAATTTCAATCTTCTTTAATTCAAGTAATATAAAAGGCTCTGAACTGGAACTTGCAAATGAAGAATGGAATTATAGAGTAGAATATACTTACGACACAAATAATTATAGCGAAAAAACAATAGTTATTGCAAAGAAATAAAAAGAAACACTAACAAATATTCTAGTTTTACATTAAATACATTTAAGCAACTAGGTATAAATATCTATTAAATAGGAATACTTACTTATTGCCCTGTTTGAAACAGTCTGCTCTTAAGATTGGATTGCATAGAACTGTTAGAATCAAAAAAGCCCACATTACTGTGAGCTTTCTGTAGTAGCGGGGAGCAGGATCGAACTGCCGACCTCAGGGTTATGAATCCTGCGCTCTAACCATCTGAGCTACCCCGCCGTTTTTTCGAGATGCAAATATAGAATAATTCCACTTGAGGAGAAAATAATATTTGAAAATTATTTTAGGGTTATGATATGTTGAGCTTTGCCCTCCATAAAAATCAGGCGTATTTCAAAGGTCTGCTAAAATAAGATCAGGGTAAAAATTAAGCTGTATAAAGTTAATTTGCTGTTACTTAAGTAAACAGTTGCTTTTTAAAAATAAAATACTTTTCTTAGCAAAAGATAGAAGATTAAAAACAAAGACTTCATAGACCTTAAATATGTCAGAAAAAAAGAAATTTACATTAGAGTACGCAATCCGGTCGTCTCCGCGTATCTTATTTAGTTTTATAAGTGAGCCTAACGGTTTGGCGCAATGGTTTGCCGATGATGTTACCTTCAATGATCAGACATATACATTTTCTTGGGACGGAGAGGTGCAGAAAGCCAAGCTTTTAAGCTTAAAAGAAAACAAACTGGTTAAGTTTAAATGGATTGACGATGAACCGCACTGCTTTTTTGAAATGGAGATTGTGCAGGATGAACTTACCAACGATGTAGCGCTCGCTGTTACCGATTTTGCCACAGAAGAAACCATACAGGAACGCAAACAGATCTGGGATAACCAGATTGATTACCTCGTTAGCGTTTTGGGTGCTTAAATTTAGAAGCTTTAATTATCTTTGTATCGTTGAAAAAGATACACCTACTTTTAATTAAAGCGTTTATACGGCCTTTTATCGTCACATTTCTCATTGTGATGTTTATCCTCTTGATGTTCTTTCTTTTCAAATACATAGATGATTTGATCGGGAAAGGCTTTGAGTGGTACACCATTGCCGAGCTGATGCTGTATGCTTCGGCATCCAATGTATCTATGGCTTTGCCGCTTTCGGTGCTCTTATCTTCTATCATGACTTTTGGTAGTTTGGGCGAAAATTATGAGCTGGTAGCCATTAAATCGGCAGGTATTTCGCTTAGAAAAGCTATGCAGCCTCTTTTTGTATTTATTGTCTGCTTATCGGTGGCATCCTTTTTCTTTTCAGATTACATGTTGCCCAAAGCCAATTTAAAATATGGTTCATTACTTTGGGACGTACGTAATAAGAAACTTTCGTTTTTAATTAAACCCGGCATATTTAATAACAGCATTACCGATTATGCCATGCGTGTTGAACGCAAAGGCGAAGGCGCGGTAGATTCTTTATACGGTATTACCATTTACGAGCATAAAGGTACCAATGGCGTACCTAAAATTACACTGGCAGAGAAAGGGCAGATGTCTAAAACATCAGACGGTAATTACCTGATCTTAAAATTAATTAATGGGGTGCGCTATGAAGAAGCACCTTCAAACAGCGGTTATTACAATCCAAGGCAGACTTTTAACCGTATGCGTTTTAAAGAAACCGAAGTTAAGTTTGATTTCAGCAGTTTTAAAGGCCTAACCCGTACGCAGGAAGAGAGCTTTAAAAATAATGCCCCTATGCTTAACCGTAAAGAGCTGCTGCACCGGCAAGATTCGCTGAGAAAAGATGTAGATAGCATCAGCAAAGCGGTAAGCGTTAACGCAGGAGCCTATTTAAAACAGAATAACTATTTAAAAGGCTATACCAAAGTAAGCAAGGCTGTAAAAACCATAAAAGGCAATATCATTAATATAGTACCCGAAAGAGACCGGTATAATGTATTGCAACTGGCTTTTGATCAGGCCGATGCCATGCGGCAGAGCTTAAAGAATGCTACTGTAGAATTTGACCTTAAACAAAAAGAGATCATCAGAGCACAGATAGAATACCAGCGTAAATTTACCCTTGCTGTATCCTGTTTGCTGTTATTTTTTATCGGGGCACCTTTAGGCGCAATTATCCGTAAAGGAGGCCTGGGCTTGCCGGTGGTTATCTCTGTAATTTTCTTCCTGATCTACCATATCATTTCAACTGTGGCAGAGAAATCGGCTAAAGAAGGCTCTTTAACTACCATTGCGGGCATGTGGCTAGCCATTATTGTCCTTACACCAGTAGGCATTTTCTTAACCTATAAAGCTTCAGTAGATTCAGCATTATTTGATGTAGATTATTACAAGCAGGCCATTACCCGTTTCTTTATACGTAAAAAGAAAGACAAGCAATAGTGTAAGTTTTAAAATACACAGCATTGTAAAACTGTGTAAACCATGGCAAAATAATGGTAAAACATCATTAATTGTACATTAAAGGTTGTACCTTTGCAACACATTTTTAGCTAAAATGGAAATCAAATTAAATACCATAGAAGAGGCTTTAGAAGATATTAAAGCCGGTAAAATTATTATAGTTGTAGATGATGAGGACCGCGAAAACGAAGGCGATTTTGTTACTGCAGCCCGAAATGTAACCCCCGAAATCATCAACTTCATGTCTAAACACGGACGTGGATTAATATGTGCTCCTTTAATTGAAGAACTTTGCGATAAGCTGGAACTGAACCTGATGGTGCAGAATAATACCGTTTTACACCAAACCCCCTTTACCGTTTCGGTAGATTTGATAGGGCATGGATGTACCACCGGAATTTCGGCGCACGACAGAGCTAAAACCGTTCAGGCTTTAATCAATCCTGAAACGAAACCGGAAGACCTGGGTCGCCCGGGGCATATTTTCCCTCTAAGAGCACGTAAAGAAGGCGTATTGCGCAGAACCGGACATACCGAAGCTACCATTGATATTGCCCGCTTAGCCGGATTTGAACCTGCAGGTGTTTTGGTAGAAATTATGAATGAAGACGGTACAATGGCCCGTTTACCAGATCTGATGCACATCGCTGCAAAACACGATCTGAAAATTGTCAGCATCAAAGACCTGATTGCCTATCGTTTGGCAGCAGAAAGCTTAATCAGAGAAGAAGTAAGTGTAAGCTTACCAACAGAGTTTGGCGAGTTTAAAATGACTGCTTATACCCAATTAAGTAACGGAGCTACCCATTTAGCTATTTCAAAAGGCGAGTGGAAAGAAGGCGAACCGGTATTAACCCGCATACACAGTTCATGTGTAACAGGCGATATTTTTGGTTCATGCCGTTGCGATTGCGGTCCGCAATTGCACAAGGCGCTGCAAATGATAGAAAAAGAAGGTAAAGGCTTAGTAGTTTACATGAACCAGGAGGGCAGAGGCATAGGCCTGATTAATAAATTACATGCTTATAACTTACAGGATAAAGGTTTAGATACCGTAGAGGCCAATATCAAATTAGGTTTTAGAGGTGATGAACGCGATTATGGTGTAGGTGCCCAGATTTTAAGAGCACAAGGCGTTACCAAAATGCGTTTAATGTCTAATAATCCAACCAAAAGAGCTGGTTTAATAGGTTATGGATTAGAGGTGGTAGAGAATATTCCTATTGAAATAGAAAGCAATCCTTATAACCGCTCTTACCTGTTGGCTAAGAGAGATAAAATGGGACACCAGATCTTAAAAGGATAATCTTTCCGGCAGATAAATAAAGAGGCTGTCTTAAAAGTCCTGAGATTCGTCATTCTGAACTTCCCGATTGAATTCGGGACAAGTTGTTTCAGAATCTAATACATTTTGTAGTATGACGATCAACTTTTGAGACAGTTTTTTTTTATGCGTAATAAATTTTAAGCTGATTAAGTGGATTGATTGAAAAGGCTGTTAAAAAAAGAAAGCGGAAATGATCTCCGACCATTCCCGCTAACATCTAAATTAACGCTCTCGTACAATTATACGACAAATAATATTAAATATTATATAATTGACTAAATATTTAAAAAAAATGTTTTAAAACAACTCGTTATAAAGCCTTATTAACTTGTTTGTCTAGATTTATAGAAGACAGTTTTTTATATTAATAAAAAAACCGGCAGATTTACTTGCCGGTTTGGGTTAATAAGGTCAGTTTATTTACTGAAGGAACAGCCTGACCAATTCTCACCAGTTATTATTCATTTTGATGTTATAACAACTTATTTTAATTATGGTAAAAAAATATAAGGAGCCTTAAAAACAAAATAAAATTTCCTTCTGGGCCTTTAGAACTTAATCGTTAAACTTATGCGATCTTAACGTTCACGGCATTGAGACCTTTTTTACCATTCTCTACATCAAAAGTAACTTCATCATTCTCTTGAATTTCATCTTGTAAGCCCGAAATGTGTACAAAGACATCTGCTCCACCTTGAGCAGGGGTGATAAAACCAAATCCTTTTGTTTCATTAAAAAACTTTACTTTTCCTTTTTGCATTGTTATTAATATTTATTTTGATAATTTATTATTTTACTTTTTTCACCATTACGGCACTAAACCCACGAGGGGTTTTTTCTTTTTCAAACAAAACCTTGTCTTTTTGTTTGATAGATTCGGATAATGCACTATTGTGAACAAAAATTCTTTCTTCTGTTCTATCAACAGCTATGAATCCATATCCTTTTATTTCATCATAAAATAGTACTGTGCCGCTTAGCTGAACTTCTTCCGGTGTACGCACCGCTGCACCAAGTACAATGTCATTTACATCAATTTCTTTTTTTACAGACGTAGTAGAAGGCTTATCGCTGATATTTCCATTTTCATCTACATAAGCCAGCATATCTTCAAATGTTTTAGATTGGGTATTGCTGCTTTTGCGATTCATCATTTTTAGCGCCTTATCCTGCTTCTTTTTTGCTTTTTTTTTCGTTTTTTCTTTCTTAGCGAACGATTCACTCATATATAATCTTTCTTTAAATGATCTGTGCTAACCGGGGTTGCAACGGGTATCTTAAAACCAATTAGCTTTTGTATGTTGTTTAAATCTGTTATTTCTTCTGTAGCGTCACAAAAAGATACGGCCACAACAGCAGATCCGGCATTGCCTGTTCTGCCAATTTTATGTACATAAGTTTCAGAGCTATTTGGAAGCTCGTAATTTACAAGATGAGACAATTCCTCAGTATCAATCCCCGTAATTGAGCGGAGAAGAGTTTCTTTTAAATTAAATGCTTTAAAGTTCATTATTTGGGCGCCGTTTCAACGGCAAAATCTATTAACCTGGGTAATGTAATAGATATTCAATCGCCTACTAAACAACCTTAAGTTATCGTTAAAAATGTGGTAGCTGGGGAAGCGAAGACTGATGAAGAAATTTACTTCAAATATATCAGAAGAAGCAAAGACAGAACCTTGTTATTTTTACAAATATAGATTAAATAATTGAATTAGTGAATTTTAATTTAACCTTTAGCTATCTGCCAATAGGGTGCATTAACAAAAAATGTACAACGATACTTAGAGCAGTTCCGGCTTTTAGCCATATAATGATCAAAAAATCTCTTCACCAATAGGCAAGGTATATTTATCCAAGCTCCTTACTCCAGCTTTCACGTACATCAGGAATTTTATGGGAACGTAGCCAGGCTAAAAAGTCATAATAATTTTCGGGACTATAGTGTACAATTTTGCCATTCTTAAGCATAATGGTAAAGAAATCATGGGATGGTAAGAACCTTACAACATCCGAAATAGCGTGATTAAATCCTTTGAATTCTGGTTCTGCGTTCATAGCGTTATTAATAATAAAATGCTATGGTGCAGGCAACATCTTTACGCTCTTCGGGTCGTAGGATACCAGGCAACGTAAGTGTCGCCCACACCATAGCATGGACGTTTCCACTTAAGTCTTGTTGCCAATGAAATTTCCTACGTTTCGAGCGAGACTTAAAGCAAACGCTTTAATTATAAATTTAGATTGCAAATATATTAAATGCAATGAATAAACTTATATTAATTAATTACAAGTACAGGTTTTTTTATGGTAAAATACATAATATTCCTATTAAACTTATGCAGTATTCTTTTAGTGTTTGAAAAACTTATAAGCTACTTTGAAAAGAACTGAAAAGTGTTAAAAAGAATGCCAGTCAGGCTGGAAATTTAGGTTGTGAAAGGTTAATGGTTGATAGTCAGGACTAACTGCTAACTCAATGAAAAAAACAGTTTAACAGATGTTGTTGAATTAATGATTTAATATAAAGAATGGCTGTAAACCGTTATCCATGATTTCCCCTTTGAAAGTTAGGTGTAAAGGTAACAGTTGGATAAAAGTATCAAAATAACAATTGTTAAGTAATAGTTGTGTAATCAAATACCTTGTATTTATTACAAAATCGTAAAATAAAGAGCCTGACTGATCATATACATCATATCATTATAAAGTACCCAGGCCATATTACGGCTATCACCCCAGGTTTTATAATTATTTTTAATCAGGAACCTGCCAAAATATTTTGAATTAGGGTCGTCATCATACCCTATAACGCAAATATCATGATATCCTGAGGCTTTCTTGCCATGATATAAAGAAGGTAAAGTTGTATTGCAATCGTTTTTAAGTTTGTTTGAAAAATCTTTGGTAAGATTAACCACAATTAAAACAGGAACCTGATGCGCCAGCACAATTTTTATTTTTTCAATAGCTTGTACTGAGGTGTCGTTTTGCGTTTGAATATATTCATATTTATCTAAACGTGTTTGGCTGGCCAATGCAAAAATATTATCAGGTATTGTAGCAGTACAATCAGGTGGAAAATCGATCAGTTTTGGACAACCATCTTTACCAAAAATATCCAGATCAATATCGTAATTACCCTGACGACCACACCAATAATTAAAATTGGTGTTCTGCCTGTGGCGACTCGCAATAAAACCTGGAGAAAAAGCATTCTCTTCAACCTCTTTTCTCTCGGTGATGTTATGCTTTACACAATAATTAATACTTAAAGCAGTATAAGCAAAAGCATAGGCGTAACAAGTTGAGCGGTATTGACCTTTTGCATTTGGGCAATAAACAGATAAATCAATTTTAGAAGGTAACTGTTCTGAAGGCAGTTGCAGGTTTACTGTTTTCATTTGCCGGGTTTTTTAATAAATTATGTTGGTTACTAAATTACCGTAATGCAACAAAACTTAAAAAGGTATTTTCCTGATGAAGAAACAGGTATTTTTACGGTATAAGTAATTGGTCTATAAAAGCCCGCTCAATAAACGGGCTTTTTTCAAGAGCTTTCAGATTTTTATTGTATTTAATTTGAAGCAGGTAATAACCGGGTAAGTTGGGCTAATGTATAAGCGCCAATAGCCATAACCAGATCGCGAACAGCAACATCATAAAAGCCGCCACCTATTACAAGCTGTAAAGCTATGGCAATTAGCCAGGCCATAACAAGATATGCACCAAAGCGTGGACGCAGCAATACGAGGATGCCGGCAATAATTTCTATGATACCTACAATATGCATAAATGTTTGAGGGTCAAAAGGAAGCAAATTGCGATTGTTACCCAAATAATCGCCCCAATTGGTTAAGAGATTGGTAAATTTGTCCAATCCGGCTACAATAGGTACAAGTCCGTATGTAAGTTTTAAGGTAGCCTGTAGTTGTTTAATACTTGCCATGATCAATTGTTTATTTAAATAGAGAAAGCAGTATTCAAAAGGTAACAAAGAATTTTATGAAATTTTTTGTTACCTTTTTATGGTAAAACTCTCAGATTAAAATGAAGCAAAAATCTTTGGGAAATTATTACGAAACACATGATCTAGAACTGATTGAACAAATTGTACAAGGCAAAAACCATTTGTTTGAAGTTCTTATACGTCGCTACAATCAACGACTTTTTCGCATAGGTATGTCTATACTTGGAGAAGAAGCCGAAGTTGAAGATGCCATGCAGTCGGCTTATATGAATGCCTATGAACACCTGAAAAGATTCGAGAAACGCTCTTCATTTGGCACCTGGTTAACCAAAATTATGTTGAACCAATGCTTTCAGCAACAGAAAAAAATGAAAAAAGTAGTCTTAACAGGCATGGAACATCCTGAAAAAGCGGCCTATTCCGAAACACCTGAAAAGGTATTGATCAATAAAGAGCTTAATAAAGTTTTGGAACAGGCCATCTGGAAACTGCCTGAAAAATACCGGTTGGTCTTTGTATTGAGAGAATTGGAAGCCCTGTCTGTACGCGAGACTTCACTAACACTTGAAATTGATGAACCCAATGTAAAAGTTCGTCTAAACCGAGCCAAAACTATGCTTAAAGATACTTTAGGGAGTTATATGAAAGCGCATACTTATCAATTTCATTTGGATAGGTGCGACCGCATAGTTGATGGTGTTCTGATGAAACTTGGGATCCAGAAACAGAAAATGTAATATTTATGAAATGCCAAAAGGCAGGCTTGAGAGGTAGGTTATAAAAATTAAGTAAGAGTAAAAGAGAAGTTAATCTGTGTAGATTGCTTCTCTTTTAATTTGTATCTGTAATAATTATTTCTTTGCCTGAACTGCGTCGCTATAGGTAAGCGTGCCATCTAAATCTACCTGTACAAGACGCACATACACAGATTGTGCTGTTGTTAAGCCTTTATCTAATTGTGGAGATGTAACATCAACTTTGGCACAAGCAGTTATACTTGTTATTACCAGTAATAACATTGCAAACTTTAAGAACTTATTTCTGGTGGCAGGTAAAAGTAATAATCCTAATAAGCTGAACCCGGCCAAAGCCAACTGACTTAGTGAATGAGTAAATGTGTAGCTTAATGCTGCTGAGGAGTTGCCATTTGTCGCTTTAGAATTTACTTTACCTAAGTTGGTCCAGGTGCTGCCATTAACTGATGCTTGTATTAAGAAATGACTATTGTTGTTTTCGCTAGCTGTTTTCCAATTTACATACAGCTCATTACCTTTTCTTTCTGCACTAAAAGATTGTAGCGTTATAGGCAATACGGCCGATGTTGTAAATGTTAACGGACTAGTCGTCCAGTTGCCATATCCGTTGCCATTGTAAGTACGCATCCACACATAATAAGTAGTTGAAGGCTGTAAACCTGTTAAGTTAAGAGTTGTACCTGTAGCCAGCCCACTTGCGGTTTCGTTGTTAGCCGGAGCTGTATTAACAGTAGAAAGATAATAGGGGTAAACATTTTCTAAGGGGGAGTATTCGAGGTCATCTATAATTATAACTTCGTTGTGATCATTAATACTTGGAAAAGAAATGTTAATTGCTTTAATGTTGCTCCAATTAAGAGTTAAATATTCATAGCTTATACTAGAGCTCACATTTACGGTCTTACTATATAACTCGATATTGTTTGCGCTATAGCCCTTAATTGTATAAGAGGTTAAATATTGCGGATAGACCCATAACCCTTTTAAAGTAACGGGTATGTTAAAAATTAGGCGGTTATCAGTACGGACAATAAACAAACTACCATTACCAGAATGGGTTGTGCCACTATAGGTTCTGATATCAGTATTGGTAGAAACCCAATTATAGCCCCCACTGTTCCAAGAAGTAGTGCCAAATGCTTGTTCGAAGCCCTCTATCTTTATATTGGTTGTAGGAGTTGTGATAGAAGCCTGCCAGTTTACAGTAGCAATCTTGTCTGAAATATTGGTGGCACTTAAGTTTGTTGGCGCATTTTGGGCATTTGCAGTACACACAAGTAGTATAACAACAAATATCAGAGAGAATAAGTGTTTCATGCTGTATTTAACTTGGTAAATTATAAATATATATAAAATAGCTTAATTACGGTAGATTTCTATAAATTACCTTAAATGAAAAAGACCTTCCATTTCTGAAAGGTCTTTGTACAGAGCGGGAATCGAACCCGCACACCTGTTGAGGGCATCCCGATTAAAATCGGGACGTGTCTGCCAGTTTCTATCCATAAAAAAAGCCTCTCATTTGAAAGGCTTTCGTTTCGATTTTGTTTGTACTGAAGGCGGGAATCGAATAGAGCATCCCAATTTTAAATCGGGGACGTGTCTGCCAGTTCAATTGCCAGCCATCAATGTCTCAATATATTTCCTGCTCTTTTTTGATTTAATTTCGAGTTCTCTTCTGATTGCTTCTTCACGTGTGCCGAATTGTTCGGTATGCACAACAGCCCATGGACCTTTATTTCTGGTTGCCGTTACATGACCGTTGCTGTGACGATATAGCCGCTTAGCTATATCCTCGGTCTGGCCTATGTAAAAACGTCCACTTTTTTCAGATTGTAAGATATACACGATGAACATAGAAAATTTCTAGGAATTACCTCAAATGAAAAAGACCCTCCATTTTTGGAAAGTCTTTTGTACTCAGAGCGGGAATCGAACCCGCACGCCTGTTGAGGGCACAGGATTTTAAGTCCTGCGTGTCTACCAGTTCCACCATCTGAGCATGATGTGTTGTTTCTGTTGAGGGCATCCCGATTTTAAATCGGGACGTGTCTACCAGTTCCACCACTTCAGCTTAAAAGCATTTGCTTTTAAAATTAAATGCCTCCTGGTAGGAAGGCATTTAGAGCGAAAGACGAGATTCGAACTCGCGACCCCAACCTTGGCAAGGTTGTGCTCTACCAACTGAGCTACTTTCGCTTAAATTACATCTCCGATGTAAGACCCAAATGTTACCGTTTTATATACCGTTCTTCCGTTTGGGTTTGCAAATATACACAGATTTATATTGCTGCCAAGAAATATTTTACATTTTTTTAAATGTTTAATCTAACTCATTGTTTTTCAGTAAAAGAAAAATTAAATCTTTTTCATAACCCTTGCTTAAAAGGTAATTTAAGAGCTTGTAACTGCGTTTAGCAGCATTTTTCTCAGTAATGGTACTCGCTTTCTTTTCAAAAAGCTGTGTTAAATTTTTTAGGTAAATTTCTTCGTCCAGGCTGCTCAGGGCTTTTTGTATAATCTTATCAGGAACACGTTTTAATTTTAAGCCCTGTTTAATCTTAAGCTTGCCCCATTTCTTGATATGATGCTTGCCCGATGCATAACTTAAAGCAAACCGTTCCTCATTTAAAAAGTTATTGGCAATCAGTTCGGCAATAATTTCTTCTATTTCGGCGATTTTAAGTTCCCATTCATAAAGCTTGCTCCTCATTTCATGCTGCGATCTTTCCTGATAAGCACACCACTGCTCAGCCTTTAGCAAAGCCGACTTCTGATCTAAAGCTATTTTGTTTTCTTTAGCACTTTTCATAATTAAATGCTGAAATTCGTAAAAAAATAAGAGTAAAACACATTTTTCTATGATGGATAACGAAACTTACTCCATAGCACAGGTTGCGAAGATAATGAATGCCAAAGCTGTATTGGTTAATCCGGAGCTAAAAATCAAAAAACTGCTTACAGACAGCCGTACCATTGCCGCACCTGATGAGGGATTATTCTTCGCGGTAAAAGCGCAACGCAACGGGCACGACTTTATTGACGGAGCCTACCAAAATGGAGTAAGGAATTTTGTAGTATCAGAAAAAGGTTTTACAGAAAAGTATGCCGATGTAAACGTTCTGTTTGTACCCAATGTATTGGCTGCTTTACAGCATTTGGCACAATACCACCGCTCAAGATTTAACTTAAAAACCATTGGTATAACCGGAAGTACAGGAAAATCGATGGTAAAAGAATGGTTATACCAGCTTTTGGCTACAGATTACAATATTGTTCGCAGTCCAAAGAGCTATAACTCGCAAATAGGAGTACCATTATCTGTATGGCAGATCACAGAAAACCATAATCTGGGGATTTTTGAAGCCGGGATTTCAACGGCTAACGAAATGCAGGCTCTGCATGATATGATTAAACCCGATATTGGCATATTAACAAATATAGGCACGCAACATGATGAAGGCTTTGATAACCGTACTGAAAAAATTAAGGAAAAGCTCAAATTATTTGAAAATGCAAAATTGCTAATCTACAATCCCGGATATGTAAAAGGGATAGATATGGAAAATTTATCCATTGAACAAAGTTTTACATGGAGTACAGAAAATGCAGCGGATCTGCAGGTATTTGAACGTTTAAATAAGAACGAAACCACGTATTTAAAAGCTCATTATAAAAGCAAACAAATTGAGCTGACTATCCCTTTTACCGATTCCGCATCAGTAGAAAATGCTATAATTTGCTGGGCGGTGCTTTTAGCTTTAGGTTATGAAAATACGTTGATCAGTGAACGATTAACACGATTGAGCCCCGTAGTGTTGCAATTGCAATTGCTTAATGGAATTAACCAATGCTCAATTATTCATGATCATTACAGTACCGATATTTCATCTTTAGCCATAGCGCTCGATTTCCTGAATCAACAAAACCAGCATAACCGTAAAACTTTGATCCTTTCAGATCTTAATCCAGAAGGCAAAGAAACAGCACAGGTTTACCAGGAAGTAGCAACGTTGCTTAAACATAAGCATGCCGGACGGTTGATAGGCATAGGCCCCGAAATTTCAAGTTTTGCAAACTTGTTTGATAAAAGCAGCTTATACTTTGAAACAATAGAAGAACTCATTGCTAAACTACCCGAGATTAATTTTAACAATGAAACCATTCTTTTAAAAGGACAAGATCGATTTGGGTTTGCAGCCTTAGGTAAATTACTCACGCAAAAAGTACATGATACGGTTTTAGAAATTAACCTTAACGCATTGGTTAAAAACCTGCAATTTTACCGGGCACAATTAAAACCGGGCGTTAAAACAATGGCTATGGTAAAAGCCTTTTCTTACGGTAGCGGAAGCTTTGAGATTGCCAATTTACTGCAATACCATAAAGTAGATTATTTGGCGGTTGCATATGCCGATGAGGGCATTGCTTTGCGTAAAGCAGGTATTACTTTGCCTATAATGGTAATGAGCCCCGAGGTTTCGGCTTTTGAAGCCATAGTTAAATACAATTTAGAACCTGAGATTTACAGCACAGAAGTTTTAACTGATTTTATCAAAGCATTACCTGCCAACGTTCAGCATTTTCCTATCCATATAAAAGTAGATACAGGTATGCACAGATTGGGTTTTGAACAGCAAGACCTCAAATCTCTAATGCAAATTTTGACCCATAACCATAAAATAAAAGTGGTATCTGTTTTTACCCATTTAGCCGGAGCTGATGAAACCCTGCACGATGATTTTACACAGATGCAGGTGCAAAAATACCTTGCTTTTTATCATGAATTGCTCACTGTTCTCCCAGATCAACCTATAAGGCATGTATTAAATACGTCCGGTATCAGCCGTCACGCAAATACGCAATTTGATATGGTGCGTATTGGTATAGGCATGTACGGATTTGATGCCGCATTGCCAAAAAGCAAAGGTCTTGAAACGGTGGCTTGTCTTAAAACAACCATCTCTCAGATCAAAGCATTAAAGGCCGGAGAAACCGTGGGCTACAGCCGTAGAGGCGTATTGTCACATGGCGGCAAAATTGCCACGGTTAAAATTGGCTATGCCGATGGTTACAACCGTAATTTTGGTAATGGTACAGGTAAAATGCTGGTAAACGGACACTTGTCGCCAACCGTAGGCTCAATTTGTATGGATATGTGTATGCTGGATATTACTGGTATTGAAGCCAAAGTTGGAGATGAAGTAATTGTATTTAACCACGAACATACCATTGCAGATCTTGCAAATGCAATTGAAACCATTCCGTATGAAATACTGACCAACGTTTCGCAAAGAGTTAAACGGGTATATTTATACGGTTAAAAGGATAGGGATAGGGCGTGTTAAAATTTAAGTAAAAACATTTTACTAATTTTGCGCCATGAACAAGTTGGGAAAAGCCATACTAAATTATTTGATCAGAGGATTGCTCGTAGTTGTACCTATTGCATTAAGTATTTTTATTGTGGTTTGGGCGGTTACCACCGTAGATAGCTGGTTAAACATCAATAATATTTTAGGTGTTGACCCTAAAACGGGGATGAGCAGAAATATTCCCGGTCTAGGTTTGGCCTTGGTTATCGCGTTGATCCTAGTTGCAGGTGTTTTTGTAACCAATTTTGTAACCGCACCCATGTATAACTGGTTTCAACGGATGTTGAACCGTTTACCCTTGATTAACTTTATTTATTCTTCTATAAAAGATCTTACAGAAGCGTTTGTGGGCGATGAGAAAAAGTTTAACCACCCAGTTCTGGTAGAAGTAAAAGAAGGCTTAAAACGCATTGGCTTTTTAACCCAGCAAGATCTCAATAAACTTGCATTGCCCGGCGATGTGGTTGTTTACTTCCCTTTCTCTTATTCTTTTGCCGGCGTAGTTTATATAGTGGCAAAAGAACGTGTAAAACCTTTAGATATGTCGGCTGCCGAAGCCATGAAATTAGTAGTTAGCGGTGGTGTAAGCGGTTTTTAAAATTTATATAAGCAGAACCATATAAAAATCAGCATAATGATAAAAAAGAACATTTTGGCAAATGTTTCTTTAATGAACAGGCCGGCCAGCAACACAATACTTTGATCAACATTTTGCTCGGTAATAAAACCCGAACCCGAAGCACCGTTACATTTAACCATTTTATCCTCACTTGCACCCAATTGCCAGCTGTTAAGAAACATGCTGTTGGCATGCCATAAATACCGATCGCCGTTGGTTAGTTCTACGGTTGCATTTAAAGCTAAGCTATGCACCTTAATCTTACCTAATACCTGATGATTAATGTCGAAAATCTGCGTATCTGAGCCTAAAAAACCTGAAGATTTAAAAAAGAAGGTCTGGTTTTCAAATAATCCTGTAGCACTATGCTGCCACATATTGAAAACAAGATTGCCTATAATCTGATTGTCTGAAAAAAGTTGATAGTTACTATCAAACACATTTTTTGTCCAGGTTAAAACTCGCATATAATTAAAGTTTATTTTTAGACAAAAAATATGTAAGACAGTTACAAAATATAAGTTTTTTATTAGAAGTTTGGTTTTAAAACATATTTGTCATAGAACCTGAAAATATGTTCTGCAGCTTCTTCGGCCGTATCAACCAGTCTGAAAAGGTTAAGATCCTCAGCATTGATATTACGCTCTTTTTCAAGCATCGTATTTTTAATCCAGTCAACTAATCCGCCCCAGTAAGCAGTACCCACTAAAACAATAGGGAAACGGGCAATTTTACCGGTTTGTATAAGTGTTAAGGCTTCAAAAAGTTCATCCATGGTACCCATACCACCAGGCAATACAATAAAACCCTGAGAGTATTTCATGAACATCACTTTTCTTACAAAGAAATAGTCAAACTGAAGTAAACGGCTTGGTTCAATGTATTTATTGTGAAACTGTTCAAAAGGCAATTCAATATTTAAACCTACAGATTTTCCACCGTTCATGTGTGCGCCACGGTTACCGGCTTCCATAATGCCCGGTCCGCCGCCTGTTATTACCCCATAACCACGTTCGGTTAACAAGCGACCGCATTCAACGGCAATTTGGTAATAAGGATTGGTTTCTGCAGTACGTGCCGAACCAAAAATACTTACGCAGGGACCTATTTTCGACAGTTTCTCAAATCCATCTACAAATTCAGCCATGATCTTAAAGATCTGCCAGCTATCCGTAGTTTTTATTTCCTGCCAGTCTTTATTGGCAAAAGCACTTCTTATTTTTTCTTCACTATTCATAATTAGATATTAAAATTTGGTCTGCTGGTCAGTTTTTTTACTGATCAGCATTAAACCTAAAAAGGTTATTAAGCCGTTAATTAAAATCAGCTCTACGCTAAATACATAACCACCTAACCAGTCTTTGGCATGGCTGTTTAATACATAGCAAACCGCTGGCGATATCAGACAGACAAAAGGCACCAGCTTATCATGTAATCCTCTGTTTTTAACAAATAACCCAAAACTGTAAAGACCTAATAACGGTCCGTAAGTGTAAGAAGCTACCTGAAATATTTTAGATACTACAGATTGATCGTTCAGCGAGTTAAAGATGATGATTACGACAAACATGAGTAAGGAGAACACCACGTGTACAATATGGCGTGTTTTAATGTCTTTCTTGGGATCAGCGCTCTGTTTTTTGTCCATTCCTAAAAAGTCCACGCAAAAAGAGGTAGTCAATGCAGTTAAAGCCGAATCTGTAGTGGCAAAAGTTGCTGCGGTTAAACCTAACATAAATACAATGGCAGGTACAACACCCAAATAGTTTAAAGCAATTTCAGGGAACAAAAAGTCGGTTCTTGATGCGCCTGTAGCATCGGTAGGAATGGCAACACCATTTTTTGCAGCGTAAATGTAAAGCAGCGCACCCACGCTTAAAAAGAACAAGTTGATTACCAAGAAAACGCTAGTGAACGAGAACATGTTCTTTTGTGCTTCGCCAATATTCTTGCAGCTTAAGTTTTTCTGCATCAGATCCTGGTCTAAACCAGTCATGGCAATGGTTACAAAAATTCCGCCCAATACCTGTTTTACCCAGTGGAATTTACTGCCAATAAAGTCTTCATAAAAGAATATTTTAGAGTAATTACTCTCTTTAATAGTTTCAAAAGCATGTAAAATGTTTAGATCTAAACTTTTGGTAATAAAGTAAATGGTTAAAAATACAGATAGCACAAGAAAGAATGTTTGCAGCGTGTCTGTAATAATAATGGTTTTTAAACCACCTTTAAAAGTGTACGACCATATAAGCAAAAGCGATAAAAGAACGGTTGCCCAGAAAGGTATGCCGTAATTGTCAAAAATAAAGTGCTGTAACACAATAACAACCAGATATAACCTGAAAGCAGAACCAATGGTACGGCTGATCAGGAAAATAGTTGCTGCGGTTTTGTAACTGTAAAAACCCAGACGCTTTTCTATATAACTGTATATAGAAGTAAGCTGCATGCGGTAATACAGTGGTAAAAGTACGGTGGCAATAATAATAAAACCAATTACGTTACCCAGTACAAACTGGAAGTATTGGAACTGGTTTCCGGCAGGAGCGCCAACTTCTCCCGGTACAGATATAAAGGTTACACCAGATAAGGCCGTACCAATCATACCAAAGGCAACTAGATACCATTTGGAGTTTCGGTTAGCAATAAAAAAAGTAGAATTATCAGATGTTTTTTTTGAGGTAGCGAATGAAATAATAATCAGCATTAAGAAGTAGCCGATTAAAAAGCAAAGTAAAATAGTAGGTGACATTCTTTGATCTTATGTTTAAAGAGATAAATGTAGTAAAAAGCCTATTTAAAAATCAAATATCAACCAATAAATAATAAATTTGTACTATGAATTTTTCGTCCAGATTATTGGAAGAGGCAGTAAATGAGTTTAGTAAGCTCCCGGGAGTAGGTCAGAAAACGGCACTGCGACTGGTGCTTCATTTGCTAAATAAGGATGAGGCTGAGATTGGCAGGTTTGCAGGAGCTATGGTTACCTTAAAAAAAGACATTAAATATTGCACTGTTTGCCATAATATATCTGATGATGAAACCTGTTCTATTTGCACTTCTCCAAAAAGAGATCATGAAACTATTTGCGTGGTTGAAGATACAAGAGATGTAATGGCTATCGAAAATACAAACCAGTATTTTGGTTCTTATCATGTTTTAGGCGGACTGATCTCGCCTATGGATGGAGTAGGACCTTCAGACCTGCAGATAGAAAGCTTGGTTAAACGTGTGGCAACACATCCGGTAAAAGAAATTATATTGGCTTTAAGCGCTAATATGGAAGGTGATACCACTTTGTTTTACCTGCATAAAAAACTAAAAGATTTTAACATCCCAATCACCACAATTGCCAGAGGTATTGCTTTTGGCGGTGAACTTGAATATGCCGATGAAGTTACATTAGGCAGATCTATAATTACCCGTGTACCCTATGAAAACACATTAATTAAAGGTTAGGTTATAAAAACATACTGTTATAAAGTAAAATGAACTTAAAAGATAAAGTAGTTATAGTTACCGGTGCATCATCTGGTATTGGTAAAGCATTGGCTTTTGAACTGGCCAAAAGAGGTGCTAATCTGGTACTTGGTGCAAGGCAATTTGTAAGCTTGTGTGAGATCACCGCTGTTCTGGAAAAAGATTTTGGTATCAGAGCGCTGGCTGTACAAACCGATGTAAGTAAGGAAGAAGATTGTAAAATGCTCATAGAGCAGGCAAAAACTACTTTTGGGGGTATAGATGTTCTCATTAATAATGCGGGTTTATCTATGCGGGCTTTATTTAACGATTTAGACCTTTCGGTAATTAAAAACCTGATGGATGTGAATTTTTGGGGTACTGTATATTGCACCAAATACGCTTTGCCTGAGATTTTAAAAAATCAAGGGAGCGTGGTAGGTGTATCATCAATTGCAGGTTACAGAGGTTTGCCGGGTCGTACGGGCTATTCTTCTTCAAAATTTGCCATGAATGGTTTTATGGAAGCCCTGCGTACAGAGCTGCTTAAAACGGGTGTACATGTAATGGTAGCCTGCCCGGGTTTTACCGCATCTAACATCAGGGTTACCGCATTGGCAAAAGATGGTTTGGCACATGGCGAAACCAGTATGGAAGAAGAAAAAATGATGAGTGCCGAAGAAGTTGCCCAAAGGATATGTGATGGAATTGAAAAAAGAAAGCGTACGCTTATTATGACCAGACAAGGTAAATTGGCGGTATGGGTAAATAAACTCTTTCCGGCTTTTGCCGATAAAAAAGTATTTGAACTTTTTGCCAAAGAAAAAAATCCTTTAATAAGCTAGTACACAAGTGAAGGAAAATGCGCTTCGGCAGATGAAAATTATAACGAGAACACTTATCTTATTGGGATTAATACTTTGTACAGGTTTACAAAATCTGTATGCAAGTGATGTGCCCGTAAATCCTAAAAAACTTAAGACAGGCGAAGATTACCTGAAAATGGTAAAATACTACAGGTACCTTAAACCAGATTCTGCACTGTATTTTGTTAAGCAGGGGATAGCATTTGCAAAAAAGAAAAATGATAAAAAAACCTTGGCTGCTCTGTATAACCAGAACGGCATGATCGATGATAATGCCACACGATTTAAAGAAGCTAAAGAGCAATATGAAAAGGCCGAAGCCTTGTATCGTGAGCTGGGAGACGAAAAAGGACAAGCCACCATTCTGGTAAGATTAGGAGTTGTAGAAAAAAGAAAAGGAAATTATGATAAATCGCTGGCCTATTTCTATGATGCTTTAAGGTTAAGTGAGAAAAATAACGACAAATTGGGCTTACTCGAAGCTCGTGTTGTATTATCAGAAGCCTATTACAGCGTAGGCGATTACAACAGTGCCTTAAAGAATCTGGACATCGCACAAAAGATAGACAGCGAAATTCCGCTATCTAATTTCACTTTTAACATGTATATCAGTTATGGTTACACTTATGTAAAGCTGAAAGAATATGATAATGCGATACGTTATTTAGAAATCGGATTAAAAAAGTGCAATAAAACTGAATACAATGGATTGCGCATTAGTTTGTTAAAGGTGCTGGCAATTGCTTATTTTCAAAAAGGCAATCAGGCAAAAGCAGAAAAGTATTTTTTGGAAGCCTTATCATTTGCCCGTCAGATTAAAAATGTATTAAGAGAGCAATCCACCTTAACCGAGTTTGCAGAAGTTTATATGAAGGTTGATGCCGATAAGGCATTGTATTATTTTAAACAGGCCTTGCGTATTGTTGAAGAAAATAAATTGTACATACAGCAGATTACTATTTTAAACAAAATGTCTGAACTGTATGAAAAGAAAAACGATTTGAAAAAAGCGCTCGAATGCAAAGCCAAAAGCTATAGTCTGGCAGATCAGTTTTATTATAGAGATATGATGCAACAGGTAACCAGTCTTGAAACCGCTTATAATCTCGAAAAATCAAACGCACAGGTAAAAGAGCTCAAATTAAAAAGCAGCAAAGCCACTATGGTAAGAAATGTGACCATTTCTATAGCGCTGGCAGCACTCATCATTTTAGCAATCATCTTTGCCAATTATTATAAAACCAGACATTTAAATAAGCTTTTACAGCAGGCTAATGCCAGATTAGAAGAAAATAATAGTCAGAAAGATAAATTCTTTTCAATCGTTGCACATGATATCAGATCTCCTTTGGTTTCTACAATCGGATTTTTAAATCTGGTTAACGATGGAGATATAGATGCTTCTACCCGTGAGGAAATTATCGGGAAACTGAGCGAACATTGCGAAAGCAGCCTTGAAATATTAGATAAACTGCTCAAATGGGGTCAAATGCAAATTAAAGGCATACGTTTAAATGTAACTACTTTTAATGCTATAGAAAATATTCAGAAAAACGTAGCATTGATTAAAGAATCAGCAATGCAAAAGAACATCAGTATTCATCTTGATGTGCCACAGGGTATGATGTTGCAAACAGATTCAAACCATTTTGATTTTGTGATCAGAAACCTTTTATCAAATGCAGTTAAATTTACGCAGACCGGAGGTACAGTAAGGCTTGAAGCCGAAGCGATGGCAAACAATAAAGTACAATTTAAAGTGATTGATACGGGAGTAGGTATTGCGCCTAACAGAATCAACAACATATTTAATTTATCTTCTACAAGTACAAAGGGAACCTCGCAGGAAGAAGGCACCAGCTTAGGATTAATCATCTGTAAAGAGTTTATCCAGGCTAATAAAGGTGAGCTTAATGTAGAAAGCGAAGTAGGTAAAGGAACCGTTTTCACTTTTATACTGGAAGGTTTTGACCAAAATAAAAAAGCATAAATTTTTCAAAAATCTTGCAATTGATAAAAAACTGTTTCATATTTGCCTAAACGATGAGAACATTAATGTTAAATACAAACTGGTGGTGGCATAACAATTTTTGTTAGGCCAATCTCTATGTATTTAATTTAAAAATATTGATAAACAAAAAGGATTGCCTGAAACGCAATCCTTTTTTTGTTGCCTTCAGGTTGTCCCGATAAAATAAAAAAGAATGAAAAAAATTCTTAACCATTTATTCGAGAACAAAACATTTAGTCGTGCAGAAGCACAAAAAATACTTACCTCTATAGCCTTAGGAGAGTTTAATGCCGCACAAATGGCCGCATTTCTTACCGCCTATGCCATGCGTAACATTACGGTAGAAGAACTTCAGGGATTTAGAGATGCCATGCTTGAATTGTGTATAAAATTAAACCTGAATGATTTTGAACTGGTTGATCTCTGTGGCACAGGCGGAGATGGAAAAGATACCTTCAACATTTCTACCTTAGCATCTTTCGTAGTGGCAGGAGCAGGGTATAAAGTAGCCAAACATGGTAATTACGGCGTATCATCAGGCTGCGGTTCCAGCAATGTAATTGAGTATTTAGGTTATAACTTTACCAATAATGAAAGCGCATTGAAACAGAGTTTAGACAAAGCAGGGATTTGTTTTATCCATGCACCGCTTTTTAACCCTGCTATGAAAACCATTGCGCCGGTGCGTAAAGAACTAGGCGTAAAAACCTTTTTTAATATGCTGGGTCCAATGGTAAACCCGGCACAACCCCAAAACCAGATTATAGGCGTATTTAGCTTGGAGCTGGCCCGCATTTATGCTTATTTATACCAGGAAACAGATAAGAACTATACCATTTTACATGCTGTAAATGGTTTTGATGAAGTATCCTTAACCTGCGATTTTAAAACTTTTACCAGGCAGGGAGAAGCACTGCATACCATAGAAAGCTTGGGTTTTGAAACCCTTGATGAAAAAGAAATTAAAGGAGGTGATACGGTAGAATCTTCAGCAAAAATATTTTTAGATGTGCTTGAAGGTAGAGGCACAGACAGCCAGACCAATGTAGTGCTTTGCAATGCAGCGCTGGCTATACAAACCATAGAAAAAGAGCTTTCTTTTGCCGATTGCTATTACAAAGCAGAAGAATCGTTAGTGAATAAAAGAGCTTACCACAGTTTTAAAAACCTTATCGCTTAATAAAATGATGTTACCGGGAGAAATAAAAATAAAAGTTTGTGGTATGAGCAGGGCTGCTAATATTGCAGAACTTGCAGAGCTCCAACCACATTATATGGGCTTTATTTTTTATCCGCAATCACCAAGAATGATTACACCAGTATCTGCAGAACTGATCCGTTACATCCCTGAACCCATTAAAACAACAGGCGTGTTTGTTAACGAAGAAATAGATAAAGTAGAAGCAATGATTAGGCAGCATGGGCTAAAAGCCATACAGTTACACGGCAACGAAAGCCCAGAATATTGTAAAACCCTGCAAGCGTTTAATGTAGAAGTTATTAAAGCTTTTGGCATAGACGAAGACTTTGATTTTACAGTTTTAGAATCTTATGTAGATGCGGTTGATTTCTTTCTTTTTGATACCCAAACCCAAAATTATGGAGGTTCAGGTAAAGTGTTTAACTGGCAGTTACTGGATCGATATAATTTGCAGAAACCTTATTTCTTAAGCGGCGGAATTGACCTTCAACATGTAGAAGAGATCAAGAAAATCAATGATAAACGTTTGTATGCCATAGATCTGAACAGCAGGTTTGAGATAGAGCCTGGATTGAAAGACATCAATAAACTGCAAAGATTTTTGAAAGAATTAATTGAAGTACAGGATTAAAGAATTTAGCGTTTTAAACGCTTAGTAAACATAAAGGAATATGAATTATTTTGTTGATGAACGTGGATATTATGGAGAATTTGGTGGAGCCTATATCCCCGAAATGTTATATCCAAATGTAGAAGAATTACGCAGAAATTATCTTCATATTATCAATGAACCCAGTTTTCAGGAGGAATTTAAACAACTTTTGAAAGATTATGTAGGTCGCCCTTCGCCATTGTATTTGGCTAAGCGCTTATCTAAAAAATATGGTGCAAATATCTTTCTGAAAAGAGAAGATTTAAACCATACCGGTGCACATAAAATTAACAATACCATCGGGCAGATCTTATTGGCAGAAAAACTGGGCAAAAAACGCATTATTGCCGAAACCGGAGCCGGACAACATGGAGTAGCAACTGCAACAGTCTGTGCTTTGCGTGGTTTAGAATGCGTGGTATATATGGGCGAAATAGATATCAAACGTCAGGCGCCAAATGTAGCCCGGATGAAAATGTTAGGCGCTAAAGTGATGGCAGCCACTTCAGGTAGTAAAACATTAAAAGACGCCACAAACGAAGCTATGAGAGATTGGATCAATAATCCGGTAGATACACATTACATTATAGGATCTGTAGTTGGTCCGCATCCATATCCTGATATGGTAGCGCAATTTCAGTCTATCATTTCTTTTGAAACAAAAAAGCAACTGAAAGAACATACGGGCAATGAATTGCCTGATTATGTACTGGCCTGTGTAGGCGGTGGAAGCAATGCCATGGGTATGTTCTATCATTTTATTGATGATGAAAGTGTAAAATTAATTGCCATAGAAGCAGCAGGAAAAGGTGTTGACAGTGGTTTTTCGGCAGCAACCACAACTTTGGGTAGGGAAGGCGTTTTGCATGGTAGTAAAAGTATTTTAATGCAAACCAATGATGGACAGGTGGTAGAGCCACATTCTATTTCGGCAGGTTTGGATTATCCGGGAATAGGCCCTCAACATGCGCATTTATTCAAAAGTGGTCGTGGGCAGTATGTTGCAATTACAGACGATGAAGCGATGAATGCAGGCTTACTGCTTACCCAATATGAAGGTATTATACCTGCTATAGAAAGTGCACATGCATTGGCTCAACTGGAAAAAATGCAGCTCAATCCATCAGATACTGTGGTAGTGTGCCTGTCTGGAAGAGGAGATAAAGACATGGATACCTATATGAAATATTTTGATTTACAGGATTAAGAGAACATCATTAAAATTACAATTTGCAAAATGAACAGACTTCAGCAATTATTTCAGCATAAAAAGAAAGACCTACTCTCTATATATTTTACAGCAGGTTATCCAAATTTAAATGATACCTTAAAAATAGCACAGGCTCTAGAGCAAAACGGAGCAGATTTTTTAGAAATAGGATTTCCTTATTCAGACCCTGTGGCCGATGGACCGGTTATACAACAAAGCAGCAAAACCGCTTTGGATAACGGCATGACTTTAGCCCTGTTGTTTGAACAGCTGGAAGATTTGAGAAAACAGGTAACTGTTCCGGTTTTGTTAATGGGATATGTAAATGTGGTACTTCAATATGGCGTAGAAAACTTCTGCAAAAAATGCCTTGAAGTAGGCGTTGACGGTTGCATCATACCAGATTTGCCGATGTATGAATATGAAGAGTTATATCAGCCTGTATTTAAGAAATACGGCATCAGCAATATCTTTTTGGTTACACCTCAAACTACAGAAGAACACATCAGAAAAATAGATGAGCTAAGTAACGCTTTTATTTATCTGGTTTCATCATCTTCAACTACAGGTAATAGTTTAGAGCTTTCAAATCAAGCTACTCAGTATTTTCAACATATTTCAGCTTTAAAATTGAAAAATCCACAAATTATCGGCTTTGGTATTTCAGATAAAAACACTTATGATACCGCTAATACCTACGCCAGCGGAGCCATTATAGGCAGCGCATTTGTAAAAAATATTGATGCCAACCATATTGAAGAAAGCGTGAAAAACTTTATGAAAAAGATCAGGTAGCCTTTTTAAGTTGCTTCAAAATATCGGTCATCATTTCTATCTGTACTTTTTGGATTTCAAGAAGTTCTTGTTGCTGATTCATGATCAGATGATCTATCTTTTCATGTAAAGTCCTGATTTCTAGCTCAGATTTAAGGTTGATGATGTAATCGCTCTTAGCTCTTTCACGATCTTTTTCTTCCTGTCGGTTCTGGCTCATCATAATTACGGGAGCCTGTATGGCCGCTAAACAAGACAAGATCAGGTTCAACAGAATAAAAGGATAAGGATCAAAACCTTTGTTGGCCAGAAAATATACATTTGCACCAATCCAAAGGAGTAAAAACACAGCAAAAGAAATAATAAAAGTCCAGCTTCCACCAAAAGATGCCACTTTATCAGCGATGGCCTGTCCGCGAGTCAATCCTTGTCTATCGTTGGCATCATTTAACTTATCGGTAACTGTATCGGTATCAACCAAAGCATTAATGACTTGTTTTTCCAGTTCGCCTACTTCGCCAATTTCTTTAACCAGGTATTCAGAAATATATTTCTGACGGTAATAATTAAGCTCGCTAATAGATAGGGCACTTGTTCTGTCAAACGTAGGGCAGTCTTTTTGGATGAAATTAAAAATGGAATTCCTTATAGAACTTCCTAAAACTTTTTCGGCTGCAGGAAATTCTTTATTCGAAACAGCACTGTTAAATGATTGTACTTTGGTCATAGATAAAATTAAAGCGATAAAGAACGAATTACTTTTGTGGCATTCTGCTGAAATCCATATACAGGATATTCCACTTATGTCCGTCGAGGTCGGTAAAACCACCACCATACATCCAACCTTGTTGTTCGGCAACTTTTGCAAACACCTTTCCGCCTGCTTTTTCTGCCTTTTCTAAAAGTTCATTTACTTCTTCAGTACTTTCGGCATCAATAGAAATCAGCATTTCTAGGCTATCGCTTACATCTGCAACAGCATAAGGCGTAAAGCTTTGAAACACATCTTTCCTGAACAGATTTACAATAAAATTCTTGCTGCCAATTTTAAAAGAAACCATTACTTCGCTATTTGGCGCATGCGTATTAACTTCAAAACCAATTGCTTTAAAAAAAATAGTAGATTGCTGTACATCGCTTACAGGTAAATTAAGCCAGATCTCTTTGGTCATAATATATTAGAGTTGATTGTACGTGAAGTTACAAAACTAATCGGGTATAAAATAGCCTTGAATTCAAAACTCATCTATCAAGATAAATTGAAAATCGGATTTTTGGCCCTTAGAGTTTCCTGTTAAAAAGAAGATGCTCAGATTAAATTATGGTAACAAGCTCTGCAACGAGGCTCATAACTGTCTTTTTCGCCCAGTAATACCTTTGCTTCACTGGCAACGGTTCTGTATGAATAAACCGCAGGGCTACCACATTGCATGCATACGGCATTTACCTTGGTAACATGTTCTGCTATAGCCATTAAATTAGGCATTGGGCCAAAGGGCTTGCCCTGAAAATCCATATCTAATCCGGCAACAATAACTCTTATGCCTTTTAAAGCAAGTTTGTTGCAAACTTCGGGTAACTCATCATCAAAGAACTGCGCTTCGTCAATGCCTACTACCTGTGTATTGGTGCCTAATAATAATATTGCTGCAGAACTTTCTATCGGTGTAGATTGTATGGAATTTAAATCGTGAGATACTACGGCTGTTTCATCATAACGGGTATCTGTTTTTGGCTTAAAAATTTCTACGTTTAGTTTGGCAATCTGGGCTCTTTTTAATCTCCTGATCAATTCTTCGGTTTTACCCGAGAACATAGAACCACAAATAACCTCTATACTTCCGCTAAATTCACCTCTTCTGAAATTTCTCTCGCTAAATAACATTTGTAACCGTATTTTAGCCAAATATAAGGGAATTTTATAGTATTTTTGGTTATCATTTACCAACATAAAGCTTCAATTTTTTCGTTACTTAGTTATGATGAAACAGGAATCTCTTTTCAAAAAATTAGGAACCATAGTTACCGAGTTAAATGAGCATTACCAGTATCTGGCTCAAAATCCACAGCAGATTAATGAATTAGAGCTTGAGTTATTGCAGGCCAATGCTAATTTTCTGGTTGATCATATTCAGATTGTAAAAAAAATGATCGTTAAGGAA
The DNA here is from genome assembly GCF_022809115.1 of Pedobacter montanisoli. Lineage (GTDB taxonomy): Bacteria > Bacteroidota > Bacteroidia > Sphingobacteriales > Sphingobacteriaceae > Pedobacter > Pedobacter montanisoli. Next base: position 159,117 of record NZ_JALGBH010000002.1, read on the forward strand.
AACACGGTCAACACAGAACATGAAGAGAAAGAAGAGCCAAAGGAAGAAATTCTGAATGTACCCGTTCAGCCTGTATTAACTGAAGATGAACCTGTAGAAGAAAAAACAGATGCTGTAAAATATACAAGTGCAGAAGAACAGGAAGATATTCATATTGTAGATGAAGAACCTGTATTTGAAAAAGAGATTTTTAGCTTAGAAACCGAGCCGGAAAAAACATTTGAGTTTGTATTAAATACAGAGTACAGTGCGGATGATAAATTTGATTTTGAAGAAAAAAATGCAGACGAATTATTTGACAGGGCGCTGAGTGAAGAAGAGCAAAAAATATTAGAGCAGAAGAAAAAAGTCAAAGAAAACTTAATCAGAAATACAGAAGAACTGGAAGAAGACGAAATTGGACCAGAACCTTTCCTGATTAAAGAAGAAGAACCAATTGTAATACCTGTGGAGGAGGAACAACCGCAAGCACTAACGGAATTAACCGTACAGGTAGAAAAAACAGAAATAGAAATTCCAGTACAGCAAGAAGATTACAGGCCTACTTTAAATGATATGCTGGCCAGTAAAGGTAGTGCAAGTATAAACAACAGCCAGCAAAATTTAAATCCAATAGCAGACCTTAAACAAGGTATAAGCTTAAATGACAAATTATTGTTTATTAAAGATCTGTTTAACGGTTACAATTTAGCTTATGCTGAAGCTATTGAACTGGCTAACAAACTTCCTGATTTTGAAGCCGCAGACCAGTTTTTTAAAGTAAATTATGCCGCTAAAAATAACTGGGCAGATAAACAATCTACAGTAGATAAATTTTACAATGTGCTTAACCAGCGGTTTAAGCAATAGCTAATTCAAATTTTACAGATGTTGGTTAAACAGATAGCAAAGCATTTTAATGATGTTCATTTTGGTGGTAATTGGACTACTGTTAACCTCAAAAATCTGTTGGCCGATGTAACCTGGCAGGAAGCAACCACAGAACTTTATCAGCTAAATACCATAGCTGTATTGGTTTTTCATATGAATTACTATGTAAGTGCGGTGTTAAAGGTTTTACAGGGTAAGCCCTTAAATGCCAGCGATCAATACAGTTTTGATCTTGAACCTGTAACCAATGAAGAGCAATGGCAGGCCTTGATAAATAAAGCTTTAACAGAAGCAGCTTTGTTTACTCGTGAGTTTGAGAATTTACCCGAAGAACAATTGCTGGAAGATTTTACTGATCCAAAATATGGTAATTACTATCGTAACCTTTCCGGCATTATTGAACATACCCATTACCATTTAGGACAAATTGCACTGATTAAGAAAATAATTCGTGCAACGGCTGGTTAAATAAAGCCCATCCTGTTCGAGTCCAGTTTAAGAAAGATGAACAGAAGAACTGTAAAACTCCATAAAGACGAACCCCCATAACTGATAAAAGGAAGAGGAATACCTATTACCGGCATAATGCCCGTGGCCATACCTATGTTAATGAAAACGTGGAAAAAAATGATGCAGGCTAAAGAATAGCCATATACTCTTGAAAAGGTAGAACGTTGTCTCTCAGCCATATTTATAATGCGCAAAAGCAGAAAAGCATATAAAATAATAACCGTTGTGCAACCTACAAAACCCCATTCTTCACCCACGGTAGAAAAAATAAAATCGGTACTTTGTTCTGGAACATAGCCATATTTGGTTTGGGTACCTTGCAAATAACCACGCCCGGTTACCTGTCCGGCTCCGATAGCAATCTTGGATTGTCTCACATTATATCCAGCCCCTCGGTTATCGGTTTTTAAACCTAAATTAACTTCTATACGTGTACGCTGATGCGGTTGCAATACATTTTCAAACACGAATTTAGCCACAAAAAGATAACCTATAGAAGCTACAGTGATGATTGCTATGAGGATGATTTTCTGTATTTTTTTACGGTATAAGAAAATAAAGGCAATGCCAATAACCAGAATACTGATGATTAGCGTAACTTGGCTTATGTATAAGTTGAGGATAAAGAGCAATACCATTACCCAAAAAATAACCAGTAGATACCCTGGTAATCCTTCTCTATATAAAGGAAACATAAAAGATAAAAATACCAAAGTAGAACCTGCATCAGGCTGAAGCATAATGAGTCCCATAGGCAAGGCTATAATTGCAACACAGACTACTATAGATTTGAAAGAAGTAAGCTTGGGGTTAAAAGTATTGATATATCTTGCTAACAACAAAGCCGTACCAAATTTTGCAAATTCTGAGGGTTGCAGCCTGAACGTACCTATGGGTATCCATGCCTGATTACCACCCACGTTACGCCCTACAACAAGCACCGTAATTAAAAGCAGAATGGTAATGCCATAAACTATAGGAGCAAATATGCTGAAGAACTTAGACTCGAGCAGTAAAATAACAAAGCCTAAAATAAGACCAGAAATGATAAAAATTAATTGTTTACCATCAACTGCGGTAAAACTAAAAGAAAAAGCTTTATCAGGATTGTAAACGGCAGAGTGAATATTAACCCAGCCTATGGTGCACAAAGCCATATATATCAATATGGTAATCCAATCTACTTTAAAGAAGAATCTGTTACTTTGTTGCTGTTGCATTTGCTTTAGGTTCTACTGCTGTTTTATTAAAGGTATGCTGATTTATTTTTGGTTTAATCGGTAATTCGCGTTTTGTGGTATCAGTAGCCTGATTTAAACTATCGGTTTTTAATTTAGGCTTAGCAATATTCTCTTTTAACTGAGGCAATAAATTTGCAGCCTTGTATTGGTCTATGGTGGCACCGTTAATACGACGACCCATTAAAGTATCTGTTAAATATTTTTCGGTAATAAAACTGGCGATAGGAGCGGCGTAAGCACCCCCATAACCACCATTCTCTATAATTACAGCAATCGCAATCTTAGGGTTTTCGCGTGGAGCAAAACCAATAAATACAGAGTGATTTTTACCTTGGTTATTTTGTACGGTTCCTGTCTTGCCGCACATTAAGATATTGGGTATTTGAGATTCTTTAGCTGTACCTATAGAACTGTTTACGGCATCCTGCATCCCGTCTATTACAGGTTCAAAATGTCGGGCATCTATACCTGCATAATGTTTTTCTTTGTATTTAGGGTCTATATGTTTGTCATTACCGATGCCTTTTACCACGTGTGGTTTAATATAATACCCTCTATTAGCAATAATAGCCATAATATTGGCCATTTGTAAAGGTGTAGTACTAATCTCACCTTGTCCAATGGCTACTGAAAGAATAGTGGTATAACCCCAGTATTTTCCGTGACGTTTGGTATTATCTTCTGCAGTAAAGAGCTTATAAGAGCTTTCCCCCGGAAAATCGATACCTAAAGTATCTCCAATTCCAAATTTTCTTACTTTGTTTTGCCACTCATCATAAGTAGCATGTTGTTTCTTTAAACCATTTTTAGTCATCATTTTGGCAAAAATGGAATAGAAATAAGTATTACATGAACGGGCTATACCTCTTCTTAACGAGATGTCTCCGTCAATATGTTCACATTTAAATTTACGGTTACCTGCCCAGTAATATCCGGGACAATTAAAAGTAGTGTTAGGATCTATAGCACCTTCCTGTAAAGCAATAAGCGCATCCAAAGGTTTAAATGCCGAACCCGGTGAATAACGCCCACGCAAAGGGCGGTTAAAGAATGGCTTATAACGGTTGGCAAATAAACTTTTGTAACTATCGTTTGTTCCTTTACCCACCATTTTATTAGGATCGTAACCAGGACTACTTACAAAAGCTAGAATTTCTCCGGTAGAAGGTTCAATGGCTACCACGCTGCCCACTTTATTGGCTAACAATTCTTCGCCTAATTTTTGAATTCTGCTATCTATTGTGGTAATGATCTGACTTCCGGCAACGGCAAGAGAATCAAATTTACCATCTGCATAACTTCCTTGCGGAACGTTATGTACGTTATAAAGCATGTTGATGATGCCTTTTTTACCTCTCAGATCTGTTTCGTATTGTTTTTCAAGCCCTGTTCTACCAATATAATCGCCTAATTTATAATAACCTTGGTATTTTTCAATCTCATTGTTGTTTACTTCTCTGATGTAACCCAAAAATTGTCCGGCAATGCTATCCGGATAGTATCTTATAGTTCTTTTTTGTACGTAAAAGCCCTTGTAGTTAAACATTTTTTCCTGCAAGGTTGCATAGGTTTCTACAGATAGTAATTTCTGAAAAATAAATGCCTGATTACGGGAATGAACCACTGCCTTATGGAATTTTTCCCTGAACTCTTCCATAGTGATACCAATGATATTGCAAAGCGAAAGAGTATCAAATGGTTTTACCTGGTTAGGAGTAACCATTAAATCATACGTAGGCTGATTTTGTGCTAAAACTTTGTTATTCCTATCGTAAATAACACCCCGTGCAGGGTAGATAGATATTTTTCTTAAAGCATTGCTGTTTGCACTCAGAAAATATTTATCGCTAAGTACCTGCATATAAAAAAGCTTGCCTATTAAAATAAGCGAAAGCAAGATGAACAGGCCTTGAATAATATATTTCCGGTTAAACAGTTGATCCATTATGCTGACTTTCTATTATGGAAAATGAACTCGGTTAACAATACTGTAAACAAAGTAAAAACCATGCTTAATAAAGCTCGTGTTAGTGTATATATAAACTCATTTAGCTTAAAAGCTTCTAAAAAGAACAATATTATATGGTGGGCAAATATGCATAGGGTTGCATATAAAGTAAACCATTTGAAACCCATATTACCTAAAGAGGGTTCTGGTTCGTCTATAGAATCGCGATTTAAACTGAGGTTTATAAATGCAATACGCACGTACATTAACGCTACACATGCACTGGTATGTACACCCAGAGTATCATAAAATGCATCCAGCGTTAAACCTGTACCAAATGCAATGAGGTAAAGCAAAAAGTTGGGAATACCAAAAGGCAATACCAATAAAAACAACACGTAAAGAAAAGGAGTAGACAGATTATAAAATATCACGTTGCGCAGCAGGAAAATTTGCACAAATAAGAGCAAAAACCACCTGATGATATTGTAGAATACAAGTTTACTGTTCATTTTTTGAAGTTTCCTGGAGGTTTTTTATTTCACTACTATATCTGTCTTTAATGATATATACATATTGCAATGTGCTGAAATCATTAAATAAAGCAATTTCAAGAGTCATAAAACTATCGCCGGTACTGATCTGGGTCTTGCTGATACGACCCACTTCTATTCCTTTAGGAAAACCACCAGCACCTGAAGTAACGATGGTATCACCTACATTTACTTTAAAATGATTAGGTATTTCTTTAACATATGCTTTTCTGAAATCGAAATTCTTATCACCCCATACCAAACTGCCGTAAGCATTGTTCTTCTTTAGCACTACGCTAATGTAAGTATCTTTATTTAGGAGTGTTCTTATCGTAGCAAAATGAGGAGAAACGTCTAATACAAAACCAATCACTCCTTTTTGTGGCGAAATTACCGCCATGTCTTTTGCAATGCCATCGTTGCTACCCTTGTTAACAGTAATGATGTTATTTGCCAAGTTTATGGAGTTCTTAATCACCATGGCACTTAATATGGTATACTGCTGATGATTAACTGTATCTTTAATAACCGAAGTCTTGGTACTATCTATACTATTAAAGGTTAAAATTCTGGTTTTGAGCTGAGCATTTTCAAGTGCCAAACTATCATTAACCTGTCTCAGGTTCAGATACCTTTTAATTACATTAAGCTTGGCATAAGCATTACCTACAACCGAATTGGTTGAGTTAATGATAACGTTACGTTGATAGGCGTTGTTTTTAAGGGTAAGTACAATACCAATGGTAAAGAATATAATGAAAAGAAAAAATGCGCTATATCTATTTATGAAAATCCAAAGGTTACGCATTTAGGTTTATGTTTATAGGTTTAAAAGATGTAAGGTTTAAACCTTACATCTTTTAAATTCAAATTATTGCATTAAAAATTTAAAGTTTCCAATGTTCTTAAGAGCTATACCCGTTCCTCTTACTACTGCACGAAGAGGATCTTCGGCCACATGAACAGGTAATTTTGTTTTTGCAGCGATACGTTTATCCAGTCCTCTTAATAAAGCTCCACCGCCTGTTAAATAAATACCTGTTTGGTAAATATCAGCAGAAAGCTCTGGAGGAGTAATCTCAAGCGCTTTTAAAATTGCCTCTTCAATTTTAGAAATTGATTTATCTAAGCAGTGCGCAATTTCTGTGTATGAAACCGTGATCTGTTTAGGAACACCTGTCATTAAATCTCTTCCCTGTACAGCAAAGTCTGAAGGTGGATCGCTTAACTCAGGTAAAGCAGCACCAACCTCGATTTTAATTTTCTCGGCAGTACGGTCACCGATCATAATGTTGTGCTGACGACGGATATAATTTACGATGTCAGAGTCAAAGTTATCTCCGGCAACACGGATAGACTGATCACATACAATACCAGATAAAGCAATAACTGCAATTTCTGTTGTACCACCACCTATATCAATGATCATGTTACCCATTGGCTCTTCTACATCTATTCCAATACCAACGGCCGCTGCCATAGGCTCATGGATCAGATAAACTTCTTTTGCACCTGCAATTTCTGCACTGTCTCTAACCGCACGTTTTTCCACCTCGGTAATACCAGAAGGGATACAGATTACCATTCTTAACGAAGGGAACATCCAGCCTTTGCCACCGTTCAGCATTCTGATCATTCCTTTGATCATGGCCTCAGCAGCATTAAAATCTGCAATTACACCATCCTTTAAAGGTCTTACGGTTCTGATATTATCGTGGGTTTTACCTTCCATTTGCATGGCCTGTCTGCCAATGGCGATAATCTTATTAGTTTGTCTGTCAAAAGCAACAATAGAGGGTTCGTCAACCACTACTTTGTCATTATGTATGATAAGGGTATTCGCAGTTCCTAAATCAATGGCAACTTCCTGCGTAAACCAGTTAAATAATCCCATGTAAGGTTTTGTTATTGTATTTTAATTAAACAAATTTCATTATACCTAAAATGTAAAATTAGGTATTTTATTGTATTATGGTATTTTTTTTCAGGTAAAAAATTGGTTGGGAACCTTTGCTTCCCCGAATAAAATACCTTGCTATATCTTAATGCTTAAAGTGTCTTACGCCGGTTGTTACCATTGCAATCCCTTTTTCATTGGCTTTATTAACAGAATCAGTATCTTTTATAGAACCGCCCGGTTGTAAAACAGCAGTTATGCCTGCATCAGCCGCTATTTCAACGCAATCAGGGAAAGGAAAAAATGCATCTGAAGCCATTACTGCACCTTTTACACTAAATCCAAAAGAACCTGCTTTTTCAATAGCCTGTCTCAAAGCATCAACTCTCGAAGTTTGTCCAACTCCACTGGCAATTAAAACGTCGTCTTTTACCAAGACAATGGTATTAGATTTGGTGTGCTTTACAATCTTGTTGGCAAAGTGTAAGTCTTTTAATTCTGCTGCGGTAGGTGCTTTTTGAGTAACTGTGGTCATTTGTTCAGGACCTTCAATAATTAAATCTTTATCCTGTTCAATTACACCGTTTAATAAAGTTTTAAATTGTTTGCTGCTTAGCTCAACCTCATTACGTTTTAAAATAACCCGGTTTTTCTTTGTTTTAAATAATTCAACAGCAGCTTCTTCATAATCAGGTGCAATTAAAACTTCAAAAAATAATTTGTTGATTTCTTCTGCGGTAGCCAAATCTATTTTTCTGTTGGCAATTAATACACCACCAAAAGCAGATACCGGATCGCAAGCCAGAGCATCTGCCCAGGCTTGTGCTATATTGTTTCTTGAAGCCACACCACAAGCATTGGTGTGTTTTAAAATTGCAAAAGTAGGCTCTGTAAATTCATCAATTAGACTTACAGCGGCATCTATATCTACAAGATTGTTATAGCTTAATTCTTTGCCATTCAGTTTAGAAAACATTTCATCCAGATTGCCATAAAATGAACCTTTCTGGTGAGGGTTTTCTCCATAACGCAAGGTTTGTGCCTGAGCAATACTTTGCTTAAATACGTTTAAAGGTTCTTCCTGATTAAAGTAATTGAAAATTGCTGTGTCGTAATGAGAAGAGGTGTGGAAAGCTTTTTGAGCATATGCTTTACGCTGAGCCAGCGTGGTAACACCATTTTGTTCCTGTAATTGATCTAACAAAGTTGTATAATCATTTTTAGAAGCAATAATTACAACATCGTTAAAATTTTTTGCTGCGGCCCTGATCAATGAGATACCACCAATATCTATTTTTTCAATAATTTCCTGTTCGGTGCCACCATTTTTTACAGTTTCTTCAAATGGGTAAAGATCTACAATCACCAGGTCAATCTCAGGAATTTCGTATTGCGCAATCTGCTGCTGATCATCGTTCAGACTTCTGCGATTTAAGATACCGCCAAAAACTTTCGGGTGCAAAGTTTTAACACGGCCACCTAAAATAGAAGGGTATCCGGTTAAGTCTTCAACTGCTGTTACAGGGCAACCTAAATCTTTGATAAATTGCTCGGTTCCGCCTGTACTGAAAAGCGTTACGCCCTGTTTGGCTAAATACTCTACTAATGGTGCTAAACCATCTTTATAATAAACTGAAATTAAAGCGTTTTTGATCTTTACTGATTGGCTCATGGAAGGGTATTTTTATAAGCCGCAAAGGTATGAAAACGAGACGATTTTTAGAGGGGTTTTAAAAGAAAAATATTCTATTGCTAAATTGTTTATTACTGGCCGGACATACAGCGATTTAACAATGCTACAGTTTAGCAATTTTTACTACTTTTTGATCTTCTTAATAAGACCTTCTATTATACGTGGATAATGCAGATGTTCCAACTGCTGACCTTTGAATTTAATCATCTCCAGATTGTCATCTTCCTCTATACGGTATTTAGCCTGGTAAATGAATTCTCCTTCATCATAATTTTCATTTACATAGTGGATAGTGATACCGCCTTCGGGGTCTTTTGCAGCCATTACTGCCTGATGTACATAATCGCCATACATGCCCTTGCCGCCATGTTTAGGAAGGAGGGCAGGATGTATATTTATAATACGGCCGGGATAAGCCCTAAGTAGATTTTGGGGAATAAGCCATAAAAAACCTGCCAGCACAATCAGATCGACATCCAAATTTTTAAGTAGTTCTAAAATGGTATCGGTATGGTAAAATTCGTTCCTGTCAAAAACATGAGAAGGAATTTCAAAGCTATCGGCACGTTGCAGCACGTAAGCATCGGGGTTATTGGTTAGAACCAAGGCAACTTCGGTATCGGCGCTGCGTTTAAAATGCTCCATTATTTTCTGGGCATTAGAACCCGAGCCTGAAGCAAATATGGCAATACGTTTCTTCACTTGTTAAAAAAAGTTTTTGTCAAAAATAGTGTTTTCAAGCGGGGTTTAATGAATTTTAACCCTAAATTTGCCGAAAGATAAGGGATAAGTACTTAGCTTCCAAATCAAAAATAGGTTTGAGGTTGATAAACCCGCTTTGCTTATCTGTAAATAATTATTTGATTTTTTTTAAATACCATTTTGCAATTTAAAAATAATACTTCTATATTTGCAGTCCGAAAATATTAAACAAAGGAAATAAAGGCTAAATAGTAATGGCAAATCATAAATCAGCAATTAAAAGAATTAGAGCAAACGCAACAAAACGTTTACGCAACAGATATCAGGCAAAAACTACACGTACTTTTATTAAAAGATTACGTGCTGCTGAAGATAAAAAAGCTGGATTAGAATTATTACCAAAAGTAATTTCTATGCTTGATCGTTTAGCTAAAAAGAATGTAATTCACAAAAATAAAGCATCTAACAACAAATCTAAGTTAACTAAGTTTGTTAACGGTTTGAAATAGTAGCTTTTAATTACGATATTAGAAACGGTATCATCTAAAAGATGATGCCGTTTTTTTATGTCTAACTACCAAAACAAACTAGGAATTAAAGCTTGGGCAGAGGCCGATAAACCTCGTGAAAAATTGCTTTTACAAGGGCGCAGGCAACTTACCGATGCCGAGCTTGTCGCAATTTTAATCGGTTCAGGTAATAAAAATGAAACAGCTGTTGATTTAAGTAAAAGGATACTGAATTCATATGACAATAATCTCGATTCGCTTGCACGTCTCAGTATAAAAGAACTCTCTAAATTTAAAGGAATAGGCGAGGCCAAAGCTATATCTATTGTTGCCGCATTAGAATTAGGTCGCCGTAGAAAAGAGCTGGAAGCTGCAAAGTCCAATAAGGTGATTACTTCTATTGATGCTTATCATATCTTAAAGCCTTTGCTTAGTGATTTGCATCATGAAGAATTCTGGGTATTACTGCTGAACAGGGCTAATGTGGTAATGGGTAAACATTTTCTGAGTAAGGGCGGTGTATCAGGAACGGTAGTTGATCCAAAAATTGTTTTTAAAACTGCATTAGAATATAATGCCGCTTCCGTAATATTGGCACATAACCATCCTTCGGGTAGTTTAAAACCTAGTACTGCAGATATGCAGATTACCAAAAAGCTTATTGAGGCGGGGCAATTACTTGAAATATCGGTTATAGATCATCTGATTTTAGGGAATAAAGAATATCTCAGCTTTAGAGATGAAAGACTAATGTAATCTTATCAATGAATTTATAATTTTGGTTGATTAAAATTATAATATGAGAAAGATCTGTTATTTATTAACTACACTTTGTTTTTTATCTGTTTATACCCTTGCTCAAAAACAGCCGATTAATGTATTAACCTATAATATCAGGTTGAATACGTCTAATGATGGCGAAAATGCATGGCCAAACCGACAAGAAAATGTTAAAGCCTTAATTAAGTTTCATGATATAGATATTTTAGGTGTACAAGAAGCATTGCCTGAGCAATTTGATTTTTTATCGGCTATGCCAAATTTTGAAGCATTTGGCGTAGGGAGAGATGATGGAAAAAGACAAGGGGAATTCTCAGCCTTGTTTTTTAATAAGCAAAGATTTATAAAACGTGATGGAGGTACTTTCTGGCTTTCAGAGACGCCTGAAACACCTAGTAAAGGTTGGGATGCGGCTTTAAATCGTATTTGTACCTGGTTACGTTTATATGATAAGCAGAATAAAAAAGAATTTTTGGTGTTCAATACCCATTATGATCATAAAGGTGTACAGGCTAGAATTCAATCTGCTCTGCTGATCAAACAAAAAATCCAACAAATAGCGCCTAAATTACCGGTTGTTTTTATGGGAGATCTGAATGTTACACCCGAAACCGAGGCAGTGGCAACCATTAAATCTTTTTTACAGGATAGCAAAGAGATTACAGAGGAGCCGCCTTACGGGCCTAACGGCACATTTAACGACTTCAATTATAGCAGTCCATTAAAAAAGCGGATAGACTACATCTTTGTGAACAATGCTTTTAAAGTGGTTAAATATGCTGTTTTAACAGATAGTAAAGACCAGCGTTTCTTTTCAGATCATTTGCCGGTTTTTGTAAAAATCAGTTTTAAATAAAAATGTGCTAAAACTTACTTTATTAAATAATATCTTTGCATTTTATTTATTTTTCTGAGTTAAAAGCCATAGAAATTTGATTTTTAACTTAAAGCGCAACCATAAATTTCATGAAAATATCATATAGCTGGTTAAAACAATTTATTCAAACCGATAAAACCCCACAAGAACTCTCGTTGATCTTAACGGATATAGGTTTAGAGGTAGAAAGTTTAGAGAAAGTACAAGCCGTTGCAGGAGGTTTAGAAGGATTGGTAATTGGTTATGTTACAGATTGTGTGCAACATCCAAATGCTGATCGTTTAAGGGTAACTAAGGTAGATGTTGGCGCTACAGAACTTTTACAGATCGTATGCGGAGCCCCTAATGTTGCCACAGGTCAGAAAGTTGTGGTAGCAACCGTAGGTACAACTGTATATCCAGTAGGAGGCGAACCTTTTAAAATCAATAAATCAAAAATCAGAGGCGAAGTTTCTGAAGGAATGATTTGTGCCGAGGATGAAATTGGTTTGGGTGTTTCGCATGCAGGTATCATGGTTTTACCTGAAAATGTTGAAATAGGCTTGCCGGCAAAAACATATTTTAATCTTGAAGATGATTACATGTTTGAGATTGGATTAACGCCTAACCGTGCAGATGCAGCTTCTCATTTAGGAGTTGCCCGTGATATTGCAGCATATCTGCGTTCTGGTTATCAAATGCCTGATGTTTCTGCATTTAAAATCGAAAATGAAAACCTGATCATTGATGTTACTGTTGAAGATCAGGAAGCTTGTCCTCGTTACAGCAGTGTAACCATTAGCGGGGTTACTGTAAAACCTTCGCCAGACTGGTTGAAAAATAAATTGGCCGTAATTGGTATAAGACCTATAAATAATATAGTTGATGTGACCAATTATGTATTGCATGAATTAGGACAGCCTTTACACGCTTTTGATGCAGACCAGATTGCCGGCAAAAATGTTCTTGTAAAAAAATACCCTGAAAATACGCCTTTTGTTACTTTAGATGAGGTAGAGCGTAAACTGGGTTCAGAAGATCTGATGATTGCCGATACAGAAAAACCTTTGTGTATAGCAGGTGTATTTGGTGGCAAACAATCGGGTGTGAGCGAAAATACAACCAATATCTTTTTAGAAAGTGCTTATTTTAATGCGGTTTCAGTTAGAAAAACTTCAAAACGACATGCTTTGAAGACTGATGCTTCTTTCAGATTTGAAAGAGGTACAGATCCTGATATGACTGTTCTGGCTTTAAAACGTGCCGCTTTATTAATTAAAGAAGTTGCAGGTGGACAAATTTCATCGCAGGTTTCAGATATTTATCCGGTTAAGGTAAGCCCTTTCTCTGTTGAGGTTACTTATGCTAACATTATCAGATTAATTGGTCAGGATATTCCTAAAGATGAGATCAGGTCTATTATTAAAGCATTGGGTATTGAGGTTGTTCAGGAGAGTTCCGAGGGATTAAGTTTACAAGTGCCACCGTATAAAGTAGATGTTACTCGCGAATGCGATATTACAGAAGAGGTTTTAAGGATTTACGGTTATAACAATATCCATATCCCCACAAAAGTTAATGCTTCTCTGGCTTATACGCAGAAACCTAATAAAGAGAATCTGCAAAATTTAGTGGCCGATATGTTAACGGCTAATAATTATATCGAGATATGGTGCAACTCGTTAACCAAACTGGCGTACTCTAAAAACCCAGATGAAGCTGTACAGATTTTAAACCCGCTGAGCTCAGATTTAAATGCAATGCGCCAAAGCTTGTTGCAACCCGCTTTAGAGAGCGTAGCTTACAATCAGAACCGTAAAAATGCCGATATCAAATTTTATGAGTTTGGAAAAACTTATCATCTGATCAATGGGGAATATATAGAGCGTCCGCGTTTATTATTGGTTAACAGTGGTGCTCAACAAGCTGAGCAATGGAACCAAAGTGCAAAACCAACTAACTTTTACCATATCAAAGCAGCTGTTGACGCAATTTTGAGCCGTTTGGGTATTACAAATTTCCAGTTTGAAGAAATAGCCAACGAAGACTTTGCTTATGGATTGAAATATTACAGAGGAGATAAAACACTGGTAACTTTTGGTGCTGCTACTAAAAACGACAAAAAGCAAGCTGGAATTGATAAAGAAGTTTTTTATGCAGATTTTGATTGGGCTTTACTGATTGATGCGGTACGTAAAAATAAAATTGTAAACAAAGAAGTACCTAAATTCCCGGCAGTACGCAGAGATTTATCGCTTTTAGTTGATCAAAATATCACATTTGACCAATTGAAAGGTATTGCTTTAAAAGCAGAAAAGAAACTGGTAAAAGCAGTGCAGATATTTGATGTTTATCAGGGAGATAAATTACCTGAGGGTAAAAAATCTTATGCACTTAATTTCACCTTACAGGATGAAGAGCAGACCTTAACAGATAAGCAGATAGATGCAATTATGCAAAAGATAATTACTAACTTAGCTCAGACTGTGCAAGCAGAAGTTAGATAAATTGAAAATAAAGTAATCACGGAAATAAAAAATTAAGATGTCTTCAGTTTCAGAACAACTCGATGGTGTTTTCCTTAAAACGGCTCAGCTTATTGAGCTTTGCAGAGCATTGCAGGAGGAAAATAATTTATTAAGGCGTGAAAATCAGGAGACTAAAACAGCTTTAGCCGATTTAAGAGTACAGCAAACTGATCTTGATGAAAAGCTCAGAGTTCTTAAGCTGGCAAAAAGTATTGAGGGTACAAATGAAAAGACTCTTGATATAAAGCAAAAAATTAACGAATTTGTGCGAGAAATTGATAAGTGTGTAGCCTTGCTGAAGAAGTAGTGAAGGCAAAAAATTGAAACAAAGCTAAAAAATGGGAGAAATCTCGATTAAAATAACTATTTCTGATCGCATTTATCCGCTAAAGGTAAATGTTGAAGAAGAAGAAATTGTAAGACGTGCAGCTAAGATTATTAATGAGCGTATAAAAGAATACCAAGAAAATTATGCGGTCAGAGATAAACAGGATTTACTATCAATGGCTGTATTGCATTATGCCACGGCAGTTTTAAGAGCCGAGCAAAAAGTGCAGCAGCAAGATACGTCTGTAGCTGATAAAGTTGAAGAATTAGATAGTTTGCTTAACGGATTTTTAATAAAATAAATCGTTCTTTATATGTTTTGGGAAGCAGAAAGGCTTCTGAAAACTTATATAGCTAAAATATAATTTGACCGTAGTTAGATTATAATGTTTCAATTTTGGGTTTATTGCCCTGCAATTACCAGCGCACGAAGCATTTTAATTTAGTTACGGTTTTTTTATATAAAAACACATGGGTATTATTGAAATTTTAGGATATGTTTTGGCCGGCCTGGTAGTTGGCATAGCAATAGGGAGATTCTTATTGCGTAATCTGTTAAAGCAGCAGGAGATAGCGGCACAGAGTAAGATCAAGAAAATGTTAAAAGATGCTGAGAGCAGTGCAGAAATGCTTAAAAAAGATAAAATGCTCGAAGCCAAAGAAAAGTTTTTACAGTTAAAAGCTGAGCATGAGCAGCAGGTTCAATCTCGCAATGGAGAGATCAGTCAGCGTGAAAACACCATCAAACAAAAAGAGCAGTCTTTAAACCAACGTTTAGAGAATGCCAGTCGTAAAGAACAGGAATTAGATAAACAACGTGAAAATTTAGAGCGTCAAACCAATTTGGCTGTAAAAAAGCAGGAAGAAGTAGATGTTTTAAAGCAGCAACATGTTAAACAACTTGAAACTATTGCTGGTTTAACTGCCGACGAGGCTAAAAACCAATTGGTAGAAAATATGAAAGGTGAAGCCCGTTCGCAGGCTTTGATGCAGATCAAAGATATTGTTGACGAAGCTAAACTTACCGCTGGCAAAGAAGCTAAAAAGGTAGTGATACAAACCATACAGCGTACCGCTTCAGAGGCAGCTATTGAAAACTCAGTTTCAATTTTCCATCTTGAAAATGATGAAATCAAAGGACGTGTAATTGGTCGTGAAGGTAGAAATATCAGAGCGCTTGAAGCAGCAACAGGCATCGAAATTATTGTAGATGATACACCCGAAGCAATCATCTTATCAGGCTTTGATCCGGTAAGAAGAGAAATTGCCCGTTTGGCTTTACATCGTTTGGTAACAGATGGGCGTATTCACCCGGCACGTATCGAAGAAATCGTTGCCAAGACCAAAAAACAGATTGAAGAAGAAATCATCGAGATTGGCGAGCGTACAGTAATCGACCTTGGAATTCATGGTATGCATCCTGAGTTGATCAGAATGATTGGGCGTATGCGTTACCGTTCATCTTATGGACAAAATCTGTTGCACCACTCACGCGAGGTAGCTAATTTCTGTGCTACAATGGCAGCAGAGTTAGGTTTAAATGCAAAACTGGCTAAACGTGCAGGCTTGTTACACGATATAGGGAAAGTGCCTGATGATAATCCTGAATTACCACACGCTATTTTAGGTATGCAGTTAGCAGAGAAATATAAAGAGCATCCTGAAGTGTGTAATGCGATTGGTGCTCACCACGACGAGATAGAAATGACTTCTTTAATATCGCCGATTGTACAGGCTTGTGACTCAATTTCAGGCGCAAGACCAGGTGCAAGAAGAGAAGTAGTTGAAAGTTATATCAAACGTTTAAAAGAGCTGGAAGAACTGGCATTATCATACCCTGGCGTAGAAAAAACCTTCGCTATACAAGCTGGTAGAGAATTACGTGTAGTGGTAGAAAGTGAAAGAGTAAGCGATCAACAAGCAGAATTGTTAGCCGCTGATATTTCGAACCGTATCCAAACCGAAATGACTTACCCAGGGCAAATTAAAGTAACCGTAATCAGAGAAACCCGTTCGGTTGCATTTGCTAAATAAGAAGAAAGTAAATTCTAAACATAATTTTAAAAGCGATGGAAATCTCCGTCGCTTTTTCTATTTTTATAGAACGATTAAAATTGCAGATTATGAGTAAGACTATTGCCACAAACCCTAAAAAACCTGTTGATATCCTGTTTGACAAATATGCTGAAAGTCACCAGAATAAAACAAATAAGTTGATTCACTGGATTTGTGTGCCATTAATCGTATTCAGTCTGTTAGGCCTAATCTGGCTTATTCCTTTTCCACAATTAAGCTTTTTAGGACAGTATCAGACTTTTTTTAACTGGGCATCTTTTTTAATTGCTTTTGCCATGTACTATTATTTCAGACTTTCGCCCGTATTGTTCTTTTTAATGGTATGGGTAATTTTTGCTATGAGCTTTGGCATTGTAAAACTGGAAATCTGGGAAAAAGAAGGCGGACCTCAAGCCTGGATCATCTTTGCTGTTATTTTTGTTCTGGCCTGGGTAGGTCAGTTTATCGGGCACAAAATAGAAGGAAAAAAGCCTTCATTCTTAGATGATGTTAAATTCCTGTTAATAGGGCCAATCTGGTTGCTACATTTTATATGTAAAAAAATAGGGCTAAAATATTAACTGCTAAGGCATTTAACATTGGCTTAATTTTACGATAATTAAATCGTAATATCTTGTTAATAGAGAGCTAACATTGTGATAATAGTTTTGCTGAAACAAAAAAACAGTAAAATTGAAATCACAATTAACTCTAAAAAAAGCATTTCTGATTACCATTATGGTACTGAGCAGTGCGTTTGTTTTCGCTCAGGGAACAGGAAAAATCTCAGGAACTGTATCGGATAAAAAAACAGGAGAGACCCTGATAGGTGTTTCTGTTAAAATTGCCGGAACCACAAGAGGCGTAGCTACCGATATAGATGGTAAATATATTTTAACAGGATTAACTCCTGGGAAATATGCCATAGAAATATCTTATATAAGTTATGCAACCAAAAGAATTACAGATGTTGAGGTAAAGGAGGCGGCTGTTACCAATTTAAATGTGGTAATGGAAGAAGCTAATTCTCAAACCCTGAAACAAGTGGTGATTACGGGAAGCTATAAACAGGAAAGTGTAAACGCCCTGTATGCTCAACAGAAAAATAGTGCTTCAATAAGTGATGGTATATCTTCAGAATCGATTAAGAGGTCTCCGGATAGAAATACATCGGATGTATTAAAGCGTGTTAGTGGTGCCAATATTCAGGATAATAAATTTGTGGTGATACGCGGACTTGGCGATCGCTATAATACTGCACTATTAGATCATGCAGAACTTCCAAGTACCGAACCTAACAGAAAAGCATTTTCTTTTGATATTGTTCCTTCTTCGTTAGTAGATAATCTGATCATTAATAAAACAGCTACTCCTGATCTTCCAGGTAACTTTACAGGAGGTGCTATACAGGTGATTACAAAAGATGTACCTGACAATGATTTTATCTCAATAGGAATAGGAGCAGGATATAACACCGTTTCTACTTTTAAAGATTTTATCAGTGGCCCACGTGCTGGTATTAACTATTTAGGCTTTGATGGTGGAAACAGAGAGCTGGCCGCTAATTTCCCAAGCACCAATGCAATATCGGCAGGCTTGGATCCGGCTAAAAATATAGCTGCCATTAAAACACTACCTAACGATTGGAATAAATATTCTATGAGTGCTTTACCTACTCAAAACTACCAATTGAGTTTGGGTAAGACCAAAAACTTTGAGAACAACAGAAAACTGGGAGCTATTTTTGCATTGACTTACAGAAATTCGCAAAGCATTACACCTGATTTAACCAGAAGCTTTCACGTTTACAACCTTGTTGATAATCAATATAAATTCTCTACCAGCTTAGGTGCTTTAGCCAATTTCGCTTATAGTTATGGCAATAGCAAAATCACTTTTAAAAACATTTACAACAAAGTATTTGATGATACTTACTTATACAGAGAAGGTAATGATGTATCAAGAGGTGATATTAGATTCTATGCTTTTGACCTGTTGCAAAAAACTTTGTTTAAATCTACTATAGAAGGTAACCATAAAGTGAGTGGCAAGAACGATAAGATTAACTGGTCTTTATCTTTTGATGATGTTTTAAATGATCAGCCAGATCAGCGTAAAGTAGAATATTTTAGAAACGTTGCAGACAGGGATGATCCAAATGGTTTTAGAGCCAGTATAACTGGTTTAGGTAAAGCTAACACTCGTTTATTCTCTAAAATGCATGAAAATGGTTATGCAGGAACAGTAAACTATTCATTACCCTTAACCATGTTCTCTAAAAGTGCAACATTAAAAGCAGGTTTGAATTCACAATACAGAGATCGCGATTTTGATGTTCGTTTTATAGGTCTGGTTTTAAATACAAATGATCCTACTGAGGCTAATGATATCAGAATACGTCCATTAAATACTCTATTTGGAAGTGATTTGGTAAATGCAGGTAAATATCGTTTAGATGAAATTGCCAATGCGGGAGATAAGTACACTGCAAATTCGCTTAATAATGCGGCTTATTTAATGCTTGATAATAAGATTGGCGAGAAAATGAGAGTAGTTTGGGGAGTAAGGGCTGAGCAATTTAAAGTTAACCTGAATACTTTCAGTACTTTAATAGATCCTATAGAACAGAATTATTTTGATATCCTGCCTTCGGCAAACTTTACTTACAGTATCACACCAAAAGCTAATTTCAGAGTATCGTATGCACGTACTCTAGCCAGACCTGAACTGAGAGAATTGGCTCCGTTTCAGTATTATGATTATGAACTCTTAGCTATCCAGGCCGGAAATACACACTTAAAACGTGCATTGATTGATAATATAGATTTACGTTACGAATTTTATCCTTCAGCGGGACAAATCTTATCGGTATCAGCCTTCTATAAAAACTTTAATAATGCTATAGAATCATATATAGATGACGTAAACTCAACACCTATTGTTTCTTATTTCAATTCTAAAAAAGCCAGTACTTATGGAGTTGAATTTGAAGGAAGAAAAACACTTGATTTTATAGGTACTTCAGATTTCTTGAAAAATACAACGCTTTATGCAAATGTAGCCATCATTAAATCAAAAGTAGAAAACCCTAACAATCCGCAATTACTGGAAAAGGAAAGGCCTATGGTTGGACAGGCTCCCTATGTAATCAATGCTGGTATACAACATAACTTATTAGAAAATAAGATGGGAATTAATGTGCTGTATAACAGAGTAGGCCGTAAAATTTATAAAGCAGGTGGACAGCAGTTTCCAAGTGTATGGGAAAACCCACGCGATGTTATAGACTTCCAGTTAAGCTATAAGGTTTCTAAAAAAGCGGAGCTTAAATTCAATGCTGGCGACATTCTAAATCAGAGAAATGTATTGTATTTTGATAAAGACAATTCAAAAACATATAACCCTGTGGCAAATGCGGTATCAAGCACAAATGATCAGACCATAAGCAGTTACAAAGCAGGCAGTAATTATTCTTTATCATTCTCGTATGTCTTTTAATTTAACATTGGCCTGTTAATCTTAACATGAATTTAAATTAGCATTAACAGGCAGGTTAAACATCATATGGATATTTGTATAAACCAAAATAAAAAAACAGAGAACGGACATTAAGACCGACAAAAAAGAATTTTAAAACAAATAAAATCTGATGAAAAAACAATTATTATTTGCAGCTTTTGCATTACTATTAATCGTAACAAGTTGTTCAAAAAAAGTAGTAGATGATCCTATTGATCAAGGAAATGGTATGGTAGAGGTAAAAGGAGATATTTCTACAAATGTTAAATGGACCGCTGATAAGATCTATTTCTTGAAAGGTACGGTTTATGTAACTTCTGGGGCTACTTTAACTATTGAGCCAGGTACTATTATTAAAGGTGATAAAGTTACAAAAGGCGCTTTAGTAATTTCTCGTGGCGGAAAAATCATGGCTGAAGGTACGGTTGATAAACCAATTGTATTTACTTCGGCTCAACCAGCTGGCGCAAGGAGAGAAGGTGATTGGGGTGGCTTGATTTTATTAGGTAAAGCACCGGTTAATCAGGGAACAGACGTATCTATAGAAGGTATAGCAGATGACGGTTCTGGTAAAGGTAAATACGGAGGTAACGATCCGCATGATAACTCAGGTGTATTAAAATATGTACGTGTAGAGTTCGCAGGTATTCCTTTGAGTCCGGATAACGAAATCAACGGTGTTACTTTTGGTGGCGTGGGTGATGGTACTACAGTTGACTACGTTCAAGTTTACCGTTCAGGAGATGATTCTTTTGAGTGGTTTGGTGGAACTGTAAATGCTAAACACTTAGTTGCTATTGATGGATGGGATGATGATTTTGATACTGACTTCGGTTACTCTGGTAAAATTCAGTTTGCAGTAGGTCAGCGTTTAATCGTTACAGCCGATCAATCAGGTTCAAACGGTTTTGAATCAGATAATGATGGATCAGGCTCAAACTTAACTCCAAAAACAAGTGCTATTTTCTCTAATATCACTATCATTGGTCCAATTTCAGCAGCTGGCGATAAAGGTAAACAAAACGCTAACTTTCAGCATGCAGCACAAATTCGCCGTAACTCTTCATTAAGCACATTTAACAGTGTTTTTGCAGGTTTCCCTGAAGGAATATATATAGATGATAGTAAAGTTGCTACTGCAGGTGCTACTTCTACAAACTATACTTCTGGCGCTTTAAAATTTATGAACAATATTGTTGCTTCTTGTAACTCTAAAGGAAATGAAGTAAAAGGCGAAAACAAAGCATTATTTGAAACCAGCTTAAGAGCTAATAACGTCTTTAACGATGCATTATATGCAGCAGATTTATTCAATGCTCCAAACTTGTTCTCTAAAGATTTAAGTACTAAAGTTGGTCGCCCAGATTTTACTTTAAAAGCAGGTTCTATTGCAGCAACGGGAGCTTTGTTTACAGATGCTAAATTTACAGGAGATACCTTCTTTGATAAAACTGTAGCTTATAAAGGTGCTTTCGGCGCAACTGACTGGACAGCAGGATGGGCACATTTTGATCCGCAATCATTGGCTTATACCACTCCAGGAGCAGTAAAATAATACTTGTAACTTAAAATAAAAAGCCTCAAAACATTATGTTTTGAGGCTTTTTTGTAAACATTATGCTTATAAAGAAGGCTCATAAGCATATACAATTTCATATTTTTGTTTTTTTAAATGATCAGCTATTTCGCCAATTTTAAGATTTCTTTTCTGGGGAGTAGGCTCACAAACAGAATAGAGCTTGCCATTGTACTTTATACCTTCGCCAATGGGCTTATCAAAGGCTACAGCCATGGTAATATGGGTAGGATAAAGAATAGCAATCATGGGTAAGTTGTAGATTTCTTTAACCAGTAAAAAAAACAGCCCTACACGATCGTCGCAATCACTGTAAGCAGAAAGTAGAGTTTGCTCGGGAGATAGGCGTTTCTCTTTACCAAAATTTTCCTGATCGTTTTCATATAAGAACGCATACCTTGTAAACTGCATCAGATAATCTACCCCTTTTTTAACAGGCATTCCTTTTACATTTTCTTTTAGCAATGGAATAAGAGACTGATAAGTTGCTTTGCTTAAGGGAATGTTAAAATAGGTTTCAAAATCAACACCGGGATAATTTGCAAAGATCTGGGCAACTTCGTTATTTACCTTCACATTAAAATGATAGGCTTTATGCTTATAATTGAAAGCGATCTGTTTTTCACTATAATCTTCAGGCTTAAACTCGGGCATTTTAGTTACTTTATAGCTGAAAGCTTTTTCTGCTCCTTTAACTCCTATGTCAATGGGAATATACGTATCGGCCTGTTTAAACATTTTTTGATAATCGTGGTAATTCAGGCACATATATTTCTTATCGTTAATCATAAAAAAGGGAATGTCAGCAATATCTTCATCACAACGTATGTAAAAGATAATCTGGTTGTTGCCTATTGCAATTCGGGCATCGTAACCCGATTTTGTCATCAAAAACCATTTGTACAAAGTATAACTAGGATAATTTTTTGCTTTTGGGCTGAGTTGCTCTGCGGTTTTTCTTACCAATTGATAATACAGCCAGTCATTTAGCTGGTATTTCTCCTTATAACTCTTTAGAGAAGAGATCAATTCTTCTGTGTTGGCATTATTGAGCTGCTGGTAAAACCGCTGAACATTGTTTGCATCGAGATTTGCAGAAAAATTCTTTTGGAATATGCTGTCTGCACGGAAATTAAAAGTTCCGTTATAAAATTCAAAGCTGTACTGTTGTCCTTTTACGTGAGTAAAAGGACATAAATTTATCAGTAGGGCCAATAACCAGAATAGCTTATATTTTACAGCTGAATACATTTATTAATATTGAGTTAACAATGAATTTAAATAATATTAACATAAGATACCTAACAAATCTGCTGGAAAAACTACCATTTTACCCAAAAAAGATTTTTAGGGTTAAGTTAATGTAAAGTATAAGCGATTTTGGCTTGAGTTAACATAGAAAAATAAAGCGCATGGCTCTTTTATGGAAAGATCAGCAACAGTTTTTCAATGTAATTTGCTGTTAAGACTATAAGATAACCTGTACTTTACAGAAGCTTAATACTACAATTTTACCTTTGAGGCGTAAAATATTTGGTAGTATTTTATTCATACAGTTTAGGTTAGTTGATGGTAAAAAGCCCCGATGGATGTCAGGGCTTTTTGCTATTTATTACATGTTTTTTCCAATCTTTTCCAGCATTTCAGCTGGTATTTTCTGAGTGTCGACGACTAAAAAACCATCCAGACAGTCTGAAAACTTAGGGTCTATATTAAAGCAGATAATCTTGGCGTTTAAATTCATATACTGTCGTAACAGAACAGGAATTTTAATGTGATTTGATTCAATATCGGCAATCAGGCCATCCAGATCTTTAAGCGATTCGCTGTTTTCTATCAACAGATCTTTGTCAATAGAAGTAAGGTCTGCCTTGAATTTATTACGAGGCTTAACATAATGCGCCATCTCATAATCAAAGTGATTTTTGGTAATAAAATCAACAATAAGGGCTTTACTGAACTTAGAAAAACTGTTGCTGATGCTTACCGGACCAAACATATATCTGTACTGCGGATTTAGCAGTAAATACTTTAAAATGCCTTTCCATAATAAGAAAAGAGGTAGCGGTTTTTGCTGATATTCTTTTCTGATCCACGAACGACCTAATTCAATACCCTGACGTAGAACCGGGTAGAAAGGTTCCTTGATTTTGAAAAGCTCAGAAATATAGAAACCTCTTTTGCCCATTGTGTTCAAAATTTCATCGCCTTTACCAATACGGTAAGCTCCCACAATCATTTGGGCTTCTTTATCCCAGATGAACAGGTGATTGTAATAGATGTCGTAATTGTCAAGATCTATCTTTTTGTTGGTGCCTTCGCCCACCTGTCTGAAAGTGATTTCTCTTAAACGGCCAATTTCCCTCAGTATATAAGGAATACCGGTAGTAGGCACAATATATACCTCGTAATTTTTTTCTTCCCAAACTTTATAGTTTTCAAGTTGGGAAACTTCGTTTACGATTAAGTTTTTATCTGTTTCTTCAACAATTTCTGCAGGCTTTTTCTTGATCTTGAACAAGCTGATAGGGTTGAACAATTTCTTTTCCTCCTCGATACTGGTACCTAAGGCATAAGTGCGTGCACGTAAGAAATCAAGTAATTTATTGGTATCCCTGTTATAAGAAATGTCTTCTATTTTGATAGGTTTACCAATCCTTACCTTTATTTTGAGTCCTTGTTTATTTAAAAACTCTGAAGGTAGTTTTGCTGTACGTAATGTAGGATGTATAAAGCTTAAGATGTTAAATAAAACACCATTATTGCCGTGGAAATATATAGGAACAACAGGTACTTTGGCTCTGGCTACCAGTTTTCCAACTACAGGATGCCATAAACGGTCTGTTACTTCCTGCTGTTCTACATTAAAAGTAGAAACTTCACCCGCAGGAAAAATACCAATCGGTGTACCGCTTTGTAATAAATCAAAAGTTGTTTTTAAACCACTTATACTTGATGAATGCTGTATGTTTTCAAACGGATTTACCGCAACAAAGAACTGGCTTAAATTAGGTATCTTTTTTAAAATAAAGTTAACCATTACTTTAGCTTCAGGACGTACTGCGCAAAGTAATTTTACCAGGGCTAAACCTTCAACCCCTCCGTAAGGATGGTTGGCAATAGCTATAAAACCGCCTGTTTTGGGAATGTTTTTAAGGTCTTCTTCATCAAAATCTATGGAAACCCCAATGGTTTCTAATATCTTATCAACAAATTCTAATCCTTCAAAGTGTTGGTTCTGCGAAAAAACTTTATTAATATCATTAAGTTTCATTACTTCCATTAATAAAGCGGCAAGACCGGGAACGCCTAACTTATCTATTTTTGTTG
The DNA here is from genome assembly GCF_022809115.1 of Pedobacter montanisoli. Taxonomy (GTDB): domain Bacteria; phylum Bacteroidota; class Bacteroidia; order Sphingobacteriales; family Sphingobacteriaceae; genus Pedobacter; species Pedobacter montanisoli. The sequence goes on from NZ_JALGBH010000002.1 coordinate 183,991, forward strand.
CCTGAGCAAATTCTTTAGTAGTAATAATTTTCATGTGTGAGGCAGGCTTATTTTTTAATAAGCAGTTTCAAAAATAAGATTTATATTTATACTAAACGTTTTGCGCAATGAAAAATTGGTTGAATAAGTACATTGTGTTTACAAAAGCAGAGTTTAATGGTTTAATATTATTATTGAGCTTAATATTGCTGTCTTATTTGTTCCCTTTTATCTATCGGTATTACTATCATAAAGAAAACGTATTGAATGCTAATGATGTAGCCGCCATACAAAAGCTAGAGTTGGCGGATAGTAAAACCTCATTATATCCGCATACTTATGCCCCAAAAGATTACCCGCAAAGAAAGTCTAAGTCTGAGATAACTTACTTTTATTTTGACCCCAATATTATAGACGCTAACAAATGGCAGTTGTTGGGTTTATCCTTGAAACAGGCTCAATCTATTGTAAATTATGTGGCAAAAGGTGGTCGGTTCTATAAACCCGAAGACCTGAAAAAAATGTACACCATTTCTCCCCAGAAATATGAGGAGTTGTTGACTTATGTGCAGATTACAGCGCCGAAACAGGAAAATACTTTCAAAAGCGCTTTTACAAAAAAAGAACCTGTACTGGTTGAAATCAATAATGCCGATACGATTGAACTTACTTTGATTAGGGGTATAGGCCCAGCATTTGCCCGGCGCATTGCAAAATACCGAGAAAGATTAGGCGGCTTTTATAAAAAAGAACAGTTGATGGAAGTGTTTGGTATAGACAGTGCAAAATATAACCAGATCAAAGATGAGATCGCTATCAATAGAGAAAATTTAAAAAAGCTTAACATCAATGCCGTTCAATATGATGAACTTAAAAATCATCCTTATTTAACGGGTAAACAGGCCAATGCGCTTATACAATACAGAAAGCAACATGGCAATTATAAAAGTGTCGAAGATTTAAATAAAGTACTTATCTTGAGCCCCGAAATCATTCAAAAGATTTCTCCTTACCTTGAATTTTAAAAATGCTGGAGCAAAAAATTAAAGATACCATTCGCGATGTTGCAGATTTCCCTAAACCGGGAATAATTTTTAAAGATATAACACCCATTTTAAAAGATCCTGTTTTGTGTAAAGAGATTACTCAAGCGTTAGCAGAGCAGCTTCAGTCTTTAAACGTAGATGTAATAGCAGGTATAGAAAGCCGGGGTTTTTTGTTTGGGATGTCTTTAGCTCAGGCTTTGAATGTGCCTTTTGTGCCCATTAGAAAAGCGGGCAAACTGCCTTACCGTACAATTCAGCAATCTTATGCTTTAGAATATGGAACAGCAACTTTAGAAGTGCATGAGGATGCTTTTATAAGCGGTCAGAAAGTATTGATCCATGATGACTTGCTGGCTACAGGAGGTACGGTTGTTGCAGCCTCACAGCTAATTGAAAAATTGGGTGCACATGTGGCTGGTTATTCTTTTATCATTAATCTTGAATTTTTAAACGGAAAACAGCGACTGCAAACTTTTAATCCGAATGTATTTTCGCTGATATCTTACTTATAAATTACCGTAATTCATAATTGTCTTAAGTGTATATCATATTGATTTATACCTAAATAGGTTGAGTAAATTTTGTTTTATCAAAAATAAAACTATATATTTAGTTAACCTAAAAGAACCCTATTATGAAAAAAATCACATTAATGATTTGTGCATTCATTGCAGGTATAACAGCCTTTGCACAAAACGTAAAATTCTTGCCTGATAAACCCGAGGCTGGAAAAGCACTAAATTTTGAGTACAATACTAAAGGAACTAAGTTAGAAGGCTTAGCCAATGTAACTTGCATTGCTCAAACATTTGTCAATACCCGTTATAAAAAAGTTGATATAAAACTGGAAAAAGAAGGTAGTGTCTATAGAGGAAGTTTTGTTCCGGTAGATAGTACTTCTATTGCTGTGTTGGTATTTTCGGCAGACGGCACCAAAGATGAAAATCCGGCAGGTTATTATACTTTGTTTTATCAAAATGGTAAGCCAACGGCAATGTCTTATTACTGGCAGGCACAGTTCTATAGCGGATTGGGTAAATCGCTTTCAGGAGCAGAAACCGATAAGGAAAAAGCAATAAAGGCTTACGAAAGTGCTTTTGCAGAAGATACCAAACTTAAAGAAACTTATTATGTAAACTATTTGGGATTGGTTAATGGGGTTGATAAAACTAAAGGTTCATCTTTAGCACATGCTTATATTAAACAGCTTAATCAGAAACGTGATGCATCTGAAAGTGATTTGAACAAAATAGCATTGGTGTACAATGCGCTGAAATTAAAATCATCTGCAGATTCAGTATATAATATTATTAAAACCAAATATCCACATGGTAACTATATGTTTGGACAAACTGCTAATGTTATATATCGTGAAACATCAGCTGTAAAAAAAGAAGAAAAACTGAATGAACTGGTTAAAAACTTTAAACTGAATGTTAATAATGAAGCAGATTACAAAAAGTTAGAGGGGTTATACATGGAGTTGGCAAGTGCTTTTGGTCAAGAAAAGAATAACCAAAAATTTGAAGACTATGCTAATAAAATAAAGAATAAAACAAGTTTAGCTAGTATTTGTAACAGTTTTGCATGGGCCTGTGCAGAAAAGAACGAAAACGTTGTTTTTGCTACTCAGATTTCAAAAAAATCACTGGATTTGTTAGATGCCGCTAAGCAAGATCCCGTTCCTGCTTTTTATAACTCAAAAGAAGATTATCTGAAGAACTTAGAAAGTAACTGGGCTTCATATGCAGATACTTATGCATTATTGCTAAATCATTCCGGTAATAAAGCAGAAGCCTTAAAATACCAGAAACAAGCTGTTAAAATGAACAATTTTAGCAGTGCCGATATGAACAGCCGTTATGTTGTTTTTTTAGCAGACAATAACCGATTTAAAGATGCCAGAGAATATGGAGAAAGATTTATTAAGGAAGGAAAAGGAGGAGCTGAAATTAAGGGAGCATTGAAGAAAGCTTATCAGGGTAATGAAGGTTTTGATGTTTACTATGCCAAACTGGAGCGTGAGGCTTTAGAGAAAGAGCGTGAAAAATTTGTAAAAGAAATGATCAACAGACCAGCTCCCAAATTTACTTTGGTTAATTTAAAGGGAGAAACTGTAAGTCTTGAAAAACTAAAAGGTAAGGTTGTAATTGTAGATTACTGGGCTACCTGGTGTGGTCCGTGTATAGCTTCTTTTCCGGGTATGCAAATGGCTGTTGAGAAATACAAAGATGACCCTAAGGTTGAATTTTTATTTGTAAATACATGGCAAACCGAAGAGAACAGAGAAAAAGTAGTGAAAGATTTTATGGCAGCAAATTCAAAATATACCTTTAATGTGCTACTGGATACAAAGAATAAGCAGGATCCAAGCAAGTTTGATGTGATAGATAGTTACAATTTAAATGGAGATGGTATTCCTCAAAAGTATATTATTGATCCAAACGGGAATATCAGATTTAAAAAAGTAGGTTTTGGCGGGTCAGCAGATGCTACAGTTAAAGAGCTGGATGTAATGATCAGTCTTGCCAAAGAAACAAAATAAAAGAACGTTATTCAATAAAAAAGGCGCCTCTAGGCGCCTTTTTTATTGAGCTTATAAAGCTTATTTCTTATCTTTTGTGTAAGCGTCGTTTAAGCCTTTTAGTACTTCTGCGGTTACATCTAAACCAGGTTCAGCATATAAAATAGCACTGTTACCTTTAGCATAGGTTAACACCATTTTATAACCTTTATCTTTGGCATAGCTTTTTAAGAACTCAGTTACTTTATTGTATAAAGCTTCCTGCTCTTTTGCATGCTCATTTTGCAAAGCAGCACCGGCATTCTGCTGATAAGCCTGTAATTCCTGTTGCTTGCGTGCCAATCTTTGTTCAGTAGCAGCTCTTTGATCTGCAGGTAAAGTGTTAGCCTGCGATTGATATTGTTGTACCTCACGTTGGAAAGCCTGACCTTTTGCAGCTAAATCATTATCGGCTGCTTTACCTTTGGTTTCCATTTTTTTCTGTATATCTTTCGAATATTCATATTTAGCTAAAAGCGTATCTGAATTAACATATACAATACTTTCTTTTTGAACGTCGGTTGAGGTTGTTTTTGCAACACCACTTTCAGTTTTAGGGGCGTTGTTGCTACAAGAGGCAATTACAGAAGCCAATGCTACGGCTGTTGCAATTCCACCTAATTTTAATCCGTTTATTTTCATTCTACTACTTTAAATTTTAACAAATATAGAAATCAAAACCGAAATCCTAAAAGCAAGTTTTTTTTCATGAATTTATTACAATTTTTATAGGTAAATAGTTATCCACACCTGCCGTTTTTACGGTAAAAATCGCTATTTTTGAATCTTTAAGTATTAATTAAATTTATGAGCGAAGAAACAGTTCAAAACTCAAATTATTCTGCAGATAATATTCAGGTACTAGAAGGCTTGGAAGCTGTACGTAAGCGTCCATCGATGTACATTGGAGATACCGGAGTTAAAGGTTTACACCATTTGGTTTATGAGGTTGTAGATAACTCCATAGATGAAGCTTTAGCAGGATATTGTACCGATATTTTTGTTACTATACATAAAGGAAATTCCATTACTGTAGAAGATAATGGTCGTGGTATTCCTACAGGCATCAATAAAAAAGAAGGTAAATCGGCCTTAGAAATTGTAATGACCGTATTGCATGCCGGTGGTAAATTTGACAAAGATACTTACAAAGTATCAGGAGGTTTACACGGTGTGGGGGTAAGTTGCGTTAACGCCTTGTCTATCCATATGAAAACGGTTGTTCACCGTGAGGGTAAAATCTTTACGCAAGAATACGAAAGAGGTAAACCGCTTTTTGACGTAAAAGAAATTGGCGTATCAGATAAAACTGGAACGATACAAACATTCCAGCCAGATGATGAGATTTTTACCCAAACTATCGAATATCGTTATGATACATTGGCATCGCGTTTACGTGAGTTATCTTTCTTAAATAAAGGCATTAGTTTAACTTTAACCGATGAGCGGGAAGTAAACGAAGATGGTTCATTTCTTTCAGAAACTTTTAAATCTGAAGGTGGATTAAAAGAATTTGTACAATTCTTGGACGGTACTCGTCCTTCTTTAATTCCTGAACCTATTTATGTAGAAGGGATAAAAAGTGGTATTCCGGTTGAGTTGGCTATGCAGTACAATGACAGCTACTCTGAAAACGTGCATTCTTATGTAAACAACATTAACACGCACGAGGGAGGAACGCATATTGCAGGTTTCAGACGTGGATTAACCCGTACTTTAAAAGCTTACGCTGAGAAATCGGGGTTGCTTAAAAACGTTAAGTTCGAGATTACAGGGGATGACTTTAGAGAGGGTTTAACAGCTGTAGTTTCGGTTAAAGTAGCTGAACCTCAGTTTGAAGGACAAACCAAAACCAAATTAGGTAACTCTGAGGTGATGGGAGCGGTTGATGTTGCTGTAGGTGAAGCTTTAGGTATATACTTAGAAGAAAATCCTAAAGAAGCTAAAATGATCGTTAATAAGGTTATTTTGGCTGCTACTGCAAGAGCTGCGGCACGTAAAGCACGCGAAATGGTGCAACGTAAGAGTGTAATGGGAGGTTCTGGTTTACCTGGTAAACTGGCAGACTGTTCAGATAGCGATCCTGAAAAATGCGAATTGTTCTTGGTAGAGGGTGACTCGGCGGGTGGTACCGCTAAACAGGGACGTGATCGTAATTATCAGGCTATTTTACCTTTAAAAGGTAAAATCCTTAACGTAGAAAAAGCTATGGAGCATAAAATCTACGAAAATGACGAAATCAAGAATATGTTTACTGCATTAGGTGTGAGTATCGGAACGGAAGAGGATGATAAAGCTTTGAACTTAACCAAACTGCGTTACCATAAAATCATTATCATGACCGATGCTGATATTGATGGTTCGCACATTACTACCCTGATCTTAACTTTCTTCTTCCGTTATATGAAGGCCCTAATAGAGGCTGGTTATGTTTACATTGCGGCACCGCCATTATATCAGGTTAGAAAAGGTAAAGATTTTGAATATTGCTGGAATGATGTACAACGTGATGCTGCTATACAACGTTTAAAAGGCGCAGGTAAGGAGGATAGTGTGCACGTACAACGTTACAAAGGTTTGGGAGAAATGAACGCCGAGCAGCTTTGGGAAACTACACTTAACCCAGCTACACGTACTTTAATGAAGGCTACGATTGAAAATGCAGCAGAATGCGATTATACTTTCTCTATGTTAATGGGTGATGAAGTAGCACCACGCAGAGAATTTATTGAGCGTAATGCCAAGTATGCAAAAATTGATGCTTAGATAAAAGCAGAGCGAAATATAAAAAGGCGTTTGAGAAATATTTTCAAACGCCTTTTTTAATATTAATGTTTAAATTTTTCAATTGCCTGATCTGTATGTGATAAGAAATTAACAGCTTTTCCTTTATTGCTTTCATAAATAAAATCATTCAGGCTTTTGCTGTTATATTTCGCAAAATCTCCTATAATGCATAGTCTTACTTTGTAATTGACAAATTTCTGTAGAATTTCTCCGGCTATTTTGGTCTTAAGGTCAAAAAATTGTGGATTGATATTTTCTTCATGAATTATAACCTGAGCATAGCCCTGATAATAAAGATTTCCCAACAGATCTGCTCCATCATCAATATTATTAATAATATATTGGTCGGCTATAATCTCTACAGTAGTGCCATCAGACATAGGTGGATTTATGATTTGCATATTTTATTGTACTCTTAATATACTGCCTGAAATAAGTTGATCGTCCTGATTCATTTGTAAAATAGAATGGCCAACATAATCAGGTTTTAATAATTGATTATCTTCTTTGAGCTGTATAAATCGATCTATGGTTTTGAAGTTATCTTTACTACTGCTCCTGATCTTTGCCTGCATACCTGTGTCAACCACACCTGGAGCTATACTCAATACTTTTACAGGATGTTTTTCTTCTTCCTGTTCAAGCGCAATGTTTTTGCTGAGCATATCAATGGCAGATTTGGTGGCACAATATACAGACCAACCAAAATAAGGTTTCTGAGCTGCACCAGATGAGATATTTATGATGCTTTTTTTGCATGACCAGGATTGACAGCTTTTAATAAATATTGCACAGCTTACAAATACAGAAGTGAGGTTAAGTGCAACTGTCTGCTGCATATCTAAAGGTTTTAATCTTGCAAGAGGAGCTATTTCTCCTAAGGTACCAGCATTGTTAATGAGTGTAATCTGCCCGGTTTCTTTTGGATCAATTTCTTTGAAAATATCTTCAAATAGTCTTTCTATATTTTCAATTAAGGTTAAATCAAAAGCAAATTGCTTTACCGCAGTTGATAAATCTTTATTAACGTTGCGTGCAATGGAATATATTTTAAAACCATCAGCTAGATAAGCGTTTACAATCCCTTCCCCAATGCCTTTACTGCCCCCGGTTATGATCAATACTTTTTTCATGGGTTATAAATTGAATAAGATGTGCTTTAAACATTAACGGATAAAAAAATATCAACTTCTGCATTTTGCCAGTCGGCGCTCTTTTCTCCATATACTTCAAAATCGTATTGATAAGCTCTGTTGGTATCGCTTAGCCATATCTTTTTCCAGGTATGGGCTACACAATCGGGCATTTTACCTTTTGCTATTATCTTTGTATAAACAGATTCGGGTATACTTAAAGCTTCTAGATCTGCAGGGGTGACTGTATCAGGATTAACTCTGCAACCTATAAAGTACGAATAAGGCATAAGATGATCCCCTTCGTACTCAAAATAAACTGCATAGATTTCATTGCTTAATTTACCAGGTATACGTTCAATATAATTTCCGGTTTCAAATTTTTGCCAGAAGTTACCACAATCTATGCCCGACTGTCCGTTTAGGTTAGTAGTTTTATGAGGAAGTTTAATGCCAATCAGTTTAAAATCTTGTAATGTCGTAGTTTCCATTGATCATTGAGGTTGTGGGATAAGGTATATGATTTTAGCTTTTACATTTCTTCTTTTCTTACAATAAGAACCTGATCTTCATTGAGGTGTAATAAGCCAAATTCATAACAGAAAGTATAAAGATTTCCCGTCTGTGTTTTGTAAACATGGGTATAATAGTTAAAATTAAATCCCTTTTTCAGCAACTTGTTTTTATTGATCCTAGCTTTGCCTTCAGGATTTTCATCTTTTAATATTTTCCTGTTCTTAATTAATATCTGGTTGATTTTTCTGACAAAGTCATTGTCGGATGCTCTAATCTTGTTGTTGTAATTGCTACGGCATTGGTCGTCGCAAAACTTTTTATCTGAGCGCCCTTTAATTTCGGTATTACAATCTAAACAAAGTCGTTGTTCCATAAATTAAATACTTCTTAAAGATAGCATTAATCCTTAATATTATTAACAGGCGTTATCCGTTTGTAATCGGTTATATACGGATATAACTGTATAAACTCCGGATAAAATTTGAAAAGGTCAACAACTTTGTATCGTCGGTAAGCAAAAAGCTACTGGTCGTTAATCACTTAATCTAAATGTATTTTTATGAAAAATGTAATCAACAAAGTAACCCTTACAGGTAATGCAGGAACAGAAGTTCAGATCAAAAATTTTACTGAAAAACAAAAGTTAGCACGTGTTAGCTTGGCAGTAAACGAGTATTATAAAAACATCAAAGGAGAGCCTGTAAAAAGAACGCACTGGTTTCAATTGGTTTTCTGGAACGAACATGCAGATAGAGCCTTAGATACCATTAAAAAAGGAACCCGTTTAACAGTTGAAGGGCGCTTACAATCTTTAAGCTACCAAACTAAAAAAGGTTTAAAGAAGCAAGTTACCGAGATTGTAGTGCAAACGATGCAGGCAATCAGTAACTGATAAAATGAAAGGGTTGTTACTTTCAAGTAACAACCCTTTTATAATCAAATAAGATCTTATTTAAAAGTATTGAATTTGCCAAAAACGCCCAAAGGTAACTTTACACCTGAAGTTGCCTGTAAAAACAGCTCGCCAGTTTCGAGGTTTCGTACCTGTGGAAAAGAGGTCTTAATTAAGTTTTCTACAATCACCGATGAAAATCCGAGTGAATAAGTGTTCAGAATTAAGAAATGTTCTTCAGGATCTAATAATTGAACAACATCTTGCATCATTTCTTGTATATGGTCTTCCAGTTTCCACTTTTCACCATTAGGTCCATGACCAAACGCAGGTGGATCAAGAATAATACCGTTGTATTTCTTTCCGCGCTTTAATTCTCTTTTTACAAATTTTAAAGCATCCTCAACTACCCATCTAATGTCTTTCAGGTCTGATAGTTCCCGGTTCTCATTAGCCCAGGTTACTACCTGCTTTATAGAATCTACGTGAGTAGTATCGGCTCCTGCTGCACGGGCAACCAAAGAAGCGGCTCCTGTATAAGCAAAGAGATTTAAAACTTTAGGTTGCTCACATTTAAATTTTTTAACACAAGAAGAAATGTAATCCCAGTTAACTGCCTGCTCAGGAAAAACGCCCACATGTTTAAATGAAGTTAATCCTAAACGAAGATTAATGCTAATATCGTTGTTTTTGTAATTGATGTTCCAGCGATCGGGTGCGTTTTTTGCGAATTTTATCCAGTCGCCCGTAGTTGCAGAGCGGCCTTTAAAATGAATGTGTGCTCTTTTTTTCCACTCCTGTTCAGTTAGAACCTTTTTCCATACCGCCTGAGGTTCGGGTCTTGATAATATTAAATTGCCAAAGCGTTCCAGCTTCTCAAAATCGCCGCAGTCTATTAACTCGTAATCTTTCCAGTGCGTTGGCGTAAGTAGTTGTATCATTCTAAAATTATAACTTATCTTTTGCAGCTTTCATAAAACGGCTGGCAAACACAAAATCGTTCAGTTCGGGTACATCTGTTTTGGCGATTTCTTTATTTGAACCTTCCCAGAATTTTTTGCCTTCATGTAAAAACAGGATATGATCACCAATACCCATTACAGAGTTCATATCGTGGGTTACCACAATGGTTGTGGTGTTGTATTCTTCCGTAATTTCTTTGATCAGCTCGTCAATTACGATAGAGGTTTTAGGGTCAAGTCCCGAGTTAGGTTCATCGCAAAACAGGTATTTAGGGTTCATGGCAATAGCCCGTGCAATACCTACACGTTTTTTCATACCGCCCGATAATTCGGCAGGGAATAATTTATTTCTGCCTTCAAGATTTACTCTATCCAAACAAAAATTTACCCGGTCTAACTTTTCACTTCTGGTTTGATCTGTAAACATATTCAAAGGAAACATAATGTTTTCTTCAACCGTCATCGAATCGAAAAGCGCAGAACCTTGAAAAAGCATACCTATTTCTTTCCTGATTTCTATTCGTTCCTCGGTATTGAGCTGGGTAAACTCACGTCCATCGTACATTACGCTGCCTTGTTCAGGGTGATGTAACCCGATCATGCATTTTAAAAGGGTGGTTTTACCTGAGCCTGAGCCTCCAATGATCAGATTGGTTACACCTGGTTCAAATTTGCCTGAAATACCTTTTAAAACCTCATTGTCGCCAAATGATTTATGGATGTCTTTGATCTCGATCATAATAATAATTGGGTTACAATGTAATCGCAGGCTAAAATACTTATACAACTAATTACGACTGCCCTTGTACTGGCCTGTGCTACTTCAAGTGCTCCGCCTTTAACATAAAACCCTTCATAAGCGGGTACTGATGTAATAATGAAGCCAAAAACAAAAGCTTTAACCAATGCTACAGTAATGGTATAAGGATTAAAATCAGTAGTGATACCTTGTATATATTCGTTTGCGGTTACAGCTCCTGATAAAGTACCACCAATATAGCCTCCGGTAATACTTAATACCATCGAAAAAATAACCAAAATAGGAACCATGGTTATACCTGCAAGAATTTTAGGTAAAATAAGGTATCCCGGAGCATTAATACCCATAATTTCTAAAGCATCGATTTGTTCGGTAACCCGCATAGTTCCAATTTCTGAAGAAATTGCCGAACCGATTTTACCTGCCAATACAATAGCGCTAATGGTAGGACTTAACTCCAAAATAGTTGAGTCACGGTTAACAGAACCAATAATAGATTTAGGAATGAAATCACTTACCAGCTGGAAAGCAATCTGTAATGTCATTACGGCCCCAATAAATGTAGAGATAATACTGATTAAACCTAATGAACCTAAACCTATAAAATTCATCTGCTGAAAAATAGCTTTCAAATAAATACTCCACTTTTCAGGCTTTCTAAAGGCTGCCTTTAGCAATAAAATGTAACGTCCAAAATTGGTAAAATTCATTTATGGGAATTTGCTTAGTTTAAACTATTAATATACAAAGTAACAACAAAAATGTTCTGGCAGGTTGTTTTTATTTAAAAAATATTACGATTTAGTTTATAATTGTTCGTATTTTATAGTTAAGCAATAAAAAATGAATGCAGTTATTACAGGGGCAACCAAGGGCATAGGTAAAGCAATTGCGGTAGAACTGGCTAGACAAGGCTACCATCTGGCTATATGTTCACGTAATCAAAATGAACTCAACTTATTTAAACAGGAATTAGAAAGTTATCCTATAAATATATTGGCCATGCAAGCCGATTGTACCCAAAAAGCAGATGTAATTAATTTTGCAGAAAAGGTAGAAAATACTTTTGATCAGGTTGATGTACTCGTAAATAATGCAGGAATTTTTCTGCCGCAGAATCTTCTGGATGAGGAGGATGAAAACTTTGAAATACAGCAGCAGATTAATGTAAATGCGGCATATTACTTGGCAAAACGCTTGGGTAAAATGATGTGTAAAAAGCAAAGTGGGCATATTTTTAACATCTGCTCTGTTGCCAGTAAAGGTCCGGTTAAAGGAGCTGGAAGTTATAGTGTAACAAAAGCAGCATTGCTCAGTCTTAATAACGTGTTAAGAGATGAGTTAGCTCAGCACAACATCAAAGTTACAGCCATTTTACCGGGCTCAACATTAACAGCATCATGGGAGGGAACAACCATTAGTCCGGAAAAATTTGTACAACCACAGGATATTGCACAATTAATTACCTGTGTGTTAAATTTGAGTAAAGGTGTAAATGTTGATGAAATTATGTTAACTCCGTTGAATTTTTAAGTTTCGAAAAAATGGAAAAGAGATTATATAGAAACGAACATAATAAATATGTTGCAGGTGTAGCTTCGGGCTTAGCCGATTATATGGGTGTGGATATTGCCATTATAAGATTGTTATTTATTTTAACTACCATATTTGCTGCCGGTTTAGGCGCTATAGCTTATATTGTTTTATGGATTATACTTCCTGTAAATAATGATCCTACCTTAAAATATAAACAGTTTAATGATTATTTTAAGAATAAACAGCCTAATTCGATGTTCAATTCCTCAGAAGCTTTCAGCAACCCATATCAGTCTGAAGAGCAAACCAAATGGAATACGCCTAATTTTGAACAACAACCCAATTTAAACCAGTTCAAAAAGAGCAATGACACCAGTAGAACTGTGGTAGGTTTAATCTTACTGGCACTTGGAGTGTATTTTCTATTAAGAGAATTGGGCATGGTCCCTTACTGGTTTAGCATCTTTAAAATTTACAAATTGTGGCCACTTGCTATTGTAGTTCTGGGTGTAAGCCTTATTTTTAGAAGTAGAGGTAAAGCCGATTGGGAGAATTTTAAGCGCCAAACAGAAACTGCTCAACAGGAAAAAGAACAGCCTGGAAAGCCCAATGATTCTACCATAGAAGATGCACAAATAATTGAAGAGCAGAAAAAAGACGAACAATCTGATAGCGCTCAGTAACGTAATTATTAATAAGGTTTAACTTTAAATAGCATACACATGAAATTTGAACGTATAGTTTGGGGAGTGATATTACTTTTTATAGGAGGTATATTACTATTAGATAATTTAAATATCATACACTTTTACTGGCGTAACGTATGGCATTTTTGGCCAATATTTTTAATTGTTGGTGGCTTAAATATGCTGTTTAACCGTAACAACTCGCAAGTAGGTAGCATATTATCGTTGGTTGTGGTGGTTATCACCTTATCATTCCTTTTCTTTAAAGGACAGGAGAATCCAAGAAATAGATATTTCTGGGGAGGTAACAGGAATAGCGACAATGATTTTAATCTTGATATAGATAATGAAAGAAATGAAGGTGAAACTTTAACTTTTTTTGAACCTATTGTTGCAGCAGATACAGCTAAAAAAACAATTTTAAATCTTTCAGGCGGAGGTACGCTTTTTGAACTGAAAGGCAATTCAGATAGCTTGTTTTATGCAAAGGTAAAACGCAGATCGGGTAGATTCTTCTTAAACAAGAATACCACAGATACCACTAATGTATTAACCTTTAAAATGCAGGATAAAGGAAGCAGAAATAAATCATGGTCTTTTGGTTCAGGAAGAAATAACAGCGTTGAGCTGAACCTAAGCACTACTCCTGTATGGTATTTGAACCTGGCAATGGGCGCAGGTAAATTAGATTTTGATTTAAGCGATTATAAAGTACGCACATTGAATTTTGATGGAGGTGCTGCAGATGTTGTTCTTAAAGTAGGGAAGTTGATGCCGATTAGCGATATCAATGTTAAAACAGGAGTGGCAAATGTAGAAATTAGTGTGCCTGAAACATCGGGATGTCGTATTAAAACAGAAACAGGTCTGTCTAACAGGGATTTTGAAGGATTTACCAAAATCAGCGACGGTGTTTATGAAACACCAGGTTATAAGGAAACAAAACAAAAAGTTTTTATAAATTTAAATGGCGGATTAAGCAACTTTAATGTAAGCAGATATTAGTTGCCGCTGTTTTTATAAAAATAATTATTTGCCTTGTACACAGTAGTAATAGATGGTAAGCCACAAGGGCCTTATACATTAGATGAATTAAGAAAGCTGAACATCAAACCGGGAACTTTTATCAGAAAACCGGGGATGGATGACTATAAAGAAGCCCATGAGCTGCCCGAATTGCGGGAGCTTATGGGTTTTCGCTTTCAGCAAACTGTACCTCAATACTTTGCTTCTTTTGATCAGAGATTACTTGCTTCGGCAATAGATTATTTCTTTATTGTACTAATCTACGTGTCTTTAATGGTGGTTGTTTATTTAATTGTAAACAATCAGAAAGAAATGTTGATGATCCTGTTATCGACCTTAATTGTAATACCCATAGCAAAATTTTTATACAGCTCTTTAGCCGAGGCCTCTATAAAACAGGCTACTATTGGCAAACGAATTTTGGCCATAAAAGTAGGAGATATGTTCGGAAACAGACTTAGTTTAGGTGTTTCTTTACTGAGGAATTTTTTGAAAATCTTTTCTGTTCTTACTCTTTTCTTTGGCTATTTATACAGCTTTCTTAACAAGAAGCAGCAATGCCTGCATGATGTAATGGCCAATACATTGGTGGTTAAAGATAGGTTAATCTAAAATTAGATTCTGAAACAATTTGTCCCGAATTCAATCGAGAAGTTCGTGATAAAAATATCCAAAAATTTAAACCAGCCTTAGGTTTGTCAGGCATCAATAAAATAACAATCAATCAATCTAACAATCTAACATTTAGCGTATCTTTGCTAAACCATGCAGAATATAGAGAAAATGGCCGGTTTGCCAGGTGGTTATTGCAATAGTTTAACCCAATATTCAAGGTTTTTAACACGAGAAGTGAACATAGGAAACGTGCCCATGGGCGGGCATAATCCTATCCGTATCCAATCTATGACCACTACCGATACCATGGATACCATGGCAACCGTAGAGCAGACCATAAGAATGGTTCACTCGGGCTGTGAATATGTGCGTATCACGGCGCCAAGTGTTAAAGAAGCCGAAAATCTGGCTAACATAAAAAAGGAACTTCGTATGCGTGGTTACGATGTGCCTTTGGTGGCAGATATTCATTTTACACCTAATGCTGCTGAAGCTGCGGCACGTATTGTAGAAAAAGTGCGTGTAAATCCTGGAAATTATGCCGATAAAAAGAAGTTTGAAAATTTAGTATATACAGAAAGTACCTATCAGGCAGAGCTCGAAAGGATTTATAAAAAATTCTCGCCTTTAGTAAAAATCTGTAAAGAATATGGTACAGCTATGCGTATTGGTACCAATCATGGATCGTTATCAGATCGTATCATGAGCCATTATGGCGATACGCCAGAGGGAATGGTAGAATCTGCCATGGAGTTTATCCGTATCTGCGAAGACCTGAAATTTTATAACCTGGTTATTTCCATGAAAGCCAGCAATACGCAGGTAATGGTACAGGCTTACCGCCTGTTGGTGCAAACTATGGTTAAAGAAGGTATGAATTACCCTTTACATTTAGGCGTTACCGAAGCTGGAGATGGCGAAGATGGACGCATAAAATCTGCCGTAGGCATAGGTACGCTTTTAGCAGATGGCTTAGGCGATACAGTAAGAGTTTCATTAACCGAAGACCCTGAATTTGAAGCGCCAGTGGCAAAGGCCCTGGTTAACAGGTTTGAAGTTGGCCTTCAACAAGCTCAGACTGATAACATCCTATCTTCGAACTTCAGACTTCAGACTTCTGGTTACAATCCTTATCATTACCAAAGAAGAAAAACAGAAGAAGTTGTAAACTTTGGTGGTCATCAGGTACCAAGAGTAGTGATTGATTTGACAGGACAGAATTTAAAAGATCCGGCTATTTTAAATGGGGTGGGTTTCAGTTATTCTGCTTTGCTTGATAAATACAATCTTTCTGACCAGGCCTGCGATATGGTTTATTTAGGAGACCAATTACCATCTTTTTCTTTTCCGGGAGGCTTAAAGCAGCTTTATAACTACCAAACATGGCTAAATTTAAGCAATAAAGAGAATACACATCCTTTATTGACTTTAAAAGAATTTAAGGGCGCTAAGCAAAAAGATAGTAAACTCAATTTTGTTCAGGTACTAGCCGAAGAGCTGGTTGTTGATGAAATAAAAACACTTACCAATACTGTTCTGATTTTATATACTGAACAGCAAAATGCATTGCAAACACTTAGAAAAGCTTTTATAGATCTATGCAATGCAGAAATCAAAATTCCTGTAATCATCAGACGTGATTTTGAGCAGATAAGCGATGAAAATTTACAGTTATACAGCGCTACAGATATAGGTGGCTTGCAGGTAGATGGTTTTGGTGATGGAGTTTGGCTCAATTCAAAGGATACGCCACTTTCAGTAATCAACTCTGTTTCATTTGGCATATTGCAGGCTTCGCGTACACGTATTTCAAAAACAGAATACATTTCATGCCCAAGCTGCGGACGTACTCTATTTGATCTACAAGAAACTACACAGGCTATAAGATCACGTACCTCGCATTTAAAAGGTGTTAAAATTGGTATTATGGGCTGTATTGTAAATGGCCCGGGCGAAATGGCTGATGCCGATTATGGTTATGTAGGTGCAGGTCCTGATAGAATTACGCTTTACCGTGGGCAAGAAGTAGTGAAGAAGAACGTTAAAACAGCCGAAGCGATTAACGAGCTGATCGAGATTATAAGAACAGACGGAAACTGGGTAGAAAAAGAAGATTAATAAGAAGAAAAAAGGATGCCAAAATCTTATATTTAAAGAGCATGAAAAACATTAAATGTAAGTTGTAATTTCTGGCAATCCTTGCTTATGTCTTAATTCTTTTTCAACCTTGCCATAACCAGGTTTTCTTTTTGTATAGCTTTGTCTTTTTGTAATACTTCATCAAGTATGGCATTTAAAACTGTTCTTATTTTTTTCTTGCTGATTTTTACTTTAAAATCTTTTACTTCTTCCTCGTAAATCAGTTCCTGTTGAGCATTGTAAAATTTAATCGACTGGATTTTTGGAGTTTTAACATTGCTCTCAACCACCCAATTTGCGAAATCAGCTTTGTTTTGTGCTTTTGCCCAAGCGGCCATTATAAAAATGGTAATCGCTGTAAGAATTAACTTTTTCATATATCAGGTTTTTTATGGTGTTTATCTGTTATTTTAATAGTTCAAACTTATAGACCCTCAAACCTTAAAAAAACAATGGTCGTCCATTACAAGTGTTCAGATTACAATCCTTACTTAAAAGGCTATGAGTGGCTTTGTGTTTAAAATAGAAGAAATTGATTTTGATATGCTTGCTGTTTGTTCGCCAAAACCTGTTGTTTGTCTATTAAAATCTTCGATATGAGCAGTTGCTAATTATATTTGAATATGCATGCATGGTACAATTACCTTAATACTTCAGATCCAAAAAAACGTATAATTCAGCATATCATTTTTTGGATATCGGTTTGGATATTTACCTCCATCTTATTCGGTTACCAAAAGCAGACCGTTTCCATGGCATTAAAACATAACCTTATTTTATTGCCGGTTCACATGCTGTATTTTTATACAATAGCCTATTTTATTATTCCCCGCTATTTATTTACTAAAAAGTATCTGCAATTTTTTTTAATCCTGCTTCTATTTGTGGCGGCAATGCCATTGGTTAGCAGGTTGTTGGATATTTTTGTTGTAGAACCCAGTTTGAATAAATATTTGATTGACAACAAGATTTACAACTGGGAGAAAGTACGTGGAACAAAGTTAGAGCGATTTACCAATGTTTTATATTACATCAATGCGTTTAAATCTGTTAACCTTATTGTATGGTTTGCCATTGCTTTAAAATTTTTTAACTTATGGTATAAACGCCAGCAGGCCGCTTTACAAGCTGAGTTAAATTTACTGAAAGCACAAATCCATCCGCATTTCTTATTCAATACTCTAAATAACCTTTATGCTCATACGCTCAGTAATTCGCCAAAATCGCCAGAAATAGTATTGGGATTGTCTGATATTCTAAGATATATGCTTTATGAGTGTAATGCCGAACATGTAAAACTAAAGAAGGATATTGAAATATTAGATAGCTATATCCTCATTGAAAAAATGAGATATGAAGATCGGCTCGAATTCAATTTTACCAAAGAAGGAGATTTGGATCATTATGAAATTGCTCCTCTGTTAATGCTGCCTTTGGTTGAAAATGCATTTAAATATGGAGCAAATGAAAAAGTAGGGCAGGCATGGATTAATATGGAGCTGTCTGTAAATGACAATTTACTTAAATTTAAAATCATGAATGGCAAGGTTACCCATGTAACTAAAAAAGACAACCTGGGCGTGGGACATATAGGTTTACAGAATGTGCATAAAAGACTTCAACTTATTTATCCTAATGCACACCAGCTTAAAATTATAGATGAAGAAGAACTGTTTGCTGTAATCTTGACCATTGATCTTGATAAAAGAGTTTCTGTTTAATTGCACTGATGAAAATACGAACCATAATTGTTGATGATGAACCTCACGCCATTGAGGTGATCGAAAAATACCTTGAAAATTTTCAAGAAATAAGCCTTGTTGCCAAATGCAGAGACGGTATCAACGCATTTCATGTTTTGCAGCAGAATACTATAGACCTGATGTTTTTAGATGTGAAAATGCCAGGCGTTACAGGTGTTGAGCTTTTAAAAAGTCTTAAAAATCCGCCAAAGGTAATCTTTACCACTGCTTATAGTGATTATGCTATAGAAGGTTTTGAGCTTGATGCCGTAGATTATCTTTTAAAACCCATTGCACTTAATCGCTTTTTAAAAGCTATGGATAAGGTTTTGGCCAGCATGGGCGCTAGGCAACAGGTGATGTTAGCTAAAGAAACTGTAGGAATGCCTGATGTGAATAAATTCCTGTTCCTTAAAGTAGACCGCAAAACCGTAAAAGTTAATGTAAAAGATATTTACTGGATAGAAAGCGTTAAAGACTACGTTAAAGTAATTTTAGAAGATAAGGTATTGTTAAGCAAACAAAAGATCAGTGTTTTGGAAGACCTGCTTCCCGAAGAACAGTTTTGCAGAATACATAAATCCTTTATTATTTCTATAGATAAAGTAGATGCCTATTATTCATATGCAGTAGAGATTATGGGAAAACAATTGCCAATTGGACGTAATTATAAGCAGCAGGCTATGAGATGTTTGCAAGAGAATTGATCAAATACCCCAAGCTGTTATGATTACTCTTCTGCTGCCACCATGGTTGCGGTGTTCACATAAATAAATGCCCTGCCAGGTGCCTAAGTTAAGTTGTCCGTTGGTAACCGGAATAAGAACAGAGGCCCCTGTAAGTGAAGACTTAAGATGGGCAGGCATATCATCATCACCTTCGTAATTGTGTATGTAATCGGGATCACCTTCAGGTACAGCTTTATTAAACCAGGTTTCAAAATCTATTCTTACGGTAGGGTCAGCATTTTCATTAATGGTTAAAGAAGCAGAAGTATGTTGTATAAAAACCTGTAACATACCTGTGTTTAATTCAACAATTTCGGGTATGATCTGCAAAATTTCATCAGTAATGAGATGAAAGCCACGCGAACGCTCTTTTAAGTTAAGTCGTTTCTGGAAAAAATGCATAAGTAAATTTAATAATATTGATATGGATTAAACACCATATTAGATCTCTTGGATTTTAAAAAGAAAATAATTTTAATTGAATAGGTTTTAATCTTTTTGAAAATGAAGTAGTTATTTTAAAAAAGCAAGGTTGTTTAAGAAACTATCTTGGTATGATAATGCTAATCCAAGTCGTTAAAAAATGCTTCTGTTACAGATCCAATACAATTTTTAAATTCTGTTTTACCAGTTTAATCTGCTCTCTGTTCAGTTCACCAAGTTTGGTAATTAATCGGCGGTTATCAATGGCACGTACTTGGTCAATTAAAACATCACTTTCTTTATCTAGCTGATTAGCCTTAAGGTGTACACGCAAGATTTCAAGATCAGGTAGTACATTTGTTGTGATAGGGCAAATAATACTAGATGGATGTACACCATTTAACAGATTGGTTTGCACCACCACAACAGGGCGTGTTTTGCCGGGTTCTGTACCTTTGGCAGGATTAAGATTAGCTAACCAAATGTCAAACTGCCTAATCTGCATCTAAGATCCGTTCAAATTCTTCCAATATATCTAATGAATTGCCATAAGCAACTTTTGATTCTTGTAGCAACTTATGTTTCAATAGTTTCCTCTTTTGATATTCGTTAAAAACTTTTAAAGCTTCGTTAATGTAACGATTACGGGCAATTTTTAACATACCCGTTACCTCTTCGGTTTCGTTAAAAATATCATCATCTAATTTTAATGAAAGTGTTTTCATATTTAACCTCTTGAACTATTACAAAGGTATATATTTTTAGTATATACTTTCAATATTTCGCAAAATTACTTTTCAATACTATTTAAAAAGGTTAAACTTTTTTCACAAACTTCAAACAAGTGAGCAGGTAAGCTGTCGCCTATATAAGGATGAAATGCGCCAAATACATGATTGGCGTCTTTGATTTTTAGCAATCTGCTGGCAGGATTGGCATTAGCCAACTTTTCGGCGGTTTCAAAAGGCACGTTCACATCGTTATCGCCCTGAATAATTAACCAGGGAATGTTTAACTGTTTTGCAGCAGCTAAAATATTCAGCTTATCCTGGTTTTCTTCAAAATCTTCTAAAAGAGTTACGTTAAGCGGCATTTTCTCTTTAGTCCGGGCATTTATTACTTCAATTTTTCCTGTTCTGTGCCATTTCTTTTCCTGTTCTTTTTTCCATAAACTGCTAAAATCAGCTATAGAACTCCAGGTAATCAAACCACCAACATAAGGGTTATTAGCGGCCTGTAATATGCTCAGACCACCGCCTCTGCTATGACCAATTAAAAAAACTTTATCAACTCCCAAATAATTTACGGCATGTTTAATAATGATGTCAACATCTGTCATTTCCTTGCTGAAAGTATTTGAAGCAAAAGCTTCAAGGTCGCTTACATCGTTCGGGTTTTCCTGATCAACTCCACTGTGTGATAAATTAAATTTTAGATATCGATAGCCATTCTGTACGAAATGTTTGGCTACTAAATTATGCGCCCCCCAATCTTTAAAACCTTTAAACCCATGTATAAAAATGACTAAAGGCATATTTGAGTTCTTAGGATTGTAGGTTAAATCGCCGTAAATTGGCTTTTCCGAAGCGCCGATGATAGAAAACTGTTCCTGGTGCAAACTCATATCAAAGCGGTTTTTAACAGTATAACAAACTTTAAAGGTAAGTGATGCTAAGTTAATGTTAATTTAAAACCTTTCTAAATTAGCCTAAATTACAGCATAATGACAGATAAGCGTGTTTCCCTTGTTACTTTTGTTCGCTGAAATAATAGGGTAACCATTTTGGAATATTTAAAGATCATTGCTTTTACTCATCAACAGATAGACCTGAAATCGTTAGGTAAACTGGTTATCTGTGAAGAAACATTAGATGATAGGTTAAGAAATATCCAGTCGGAACTTCAGGTTAAAGAGATCTTTTATGTAGGAACTTGTAACCGTGTGGAGTTTATTTTTACTTCTGCGCAAACCATAGACAACAATTTTACTAGACGTTTTTTACAGGTGCTTAATATGGGCTTACCAGAAGAGTATCTCGAAAAGTTTGTTGACAATGTTTCTGTTTATGAAAAAGGAGAAGCTTTTAATCACCTGTTAAGAATGTCATGTTCTTTAGAAAGCCTTGTAGTAGGCGAGAAAGAGATTTTGGCACAAGTGCGCAAAGCTTATCAGGCATGTAAAGACAGTGGTTTTACTGGCGATTATATGCGTATGATCATGGACAGAGTGGTAAAAACTGCCAAAGAAGTCTATACCCATACCAATATTTCGCGCAACCCGGTTTCGGTAGTATCTTTAGCTTACAGAAAGCTGAAAGAACTTAATGTTTGTGGTAACTCGCGTTTACTGATTATTGGTGCCGGAGAAACCAATAACAACATTGCGCAATATCTTAAAAAACATACCTACTCAAACTTTGTGGTATTTAACCGTACCATAGAAAAAGCACAAGCCTTAGCTAAAGAATTAAATGGCGAAGCTTATGCGCTTTCAGAAATTGCTCAATATAATAAAGGTTTTGATGTAATCATTACTTGTACAGGCTCTACAGAACCTGTAATTACAGAAGAAATCTATCTTAAGCTTTTAAACGGCGATACAGGCAAAAAAGTAATTGTAGATTTAGCCGTTCCTAATGATACAGATTTAGCCGTAAGAGAGCAGTTCCCAATTCACTACATCGAAGTGGAATCGCTAAAAGAAGTAGCTCGTAAAAATATACAGGAGCGTTACGATGAACTGGTGCATGCCGAACGTATCATTGAAACAAATATCCAGGAATTCGAATCTGTTTTACGTCAGCGCCGTATAGAAATCGCCATGAGCGAGGTGCCTAAAAAAATCAAGGAGATCAAACAAACGGCTTTACAGGGTGTTTTTGCAAACGAGATCAATACCTTAGATGAAAGTTCAAAGGCAGTGCTTGAACGCGTTATAGATTATATGGAGAAAAAATATATCAGCGTTCCAATGGTAATGGCTAAAGAGATCTTGGCTAAGAACAGCTAGTACAAGCTTTAAAATACTAGATTTTCTCATACAAACCGCAGGCTAATTTTTACTAAATTTGCCTGAAACCTTATACATAGAAGTGAAAAAAGTAATCATCGGTACGCGAGGTAGTGATTTAGCCCTTTGGCAAGCAAACTACACTAAAGACAGATTAGCGGAGATTGGCATAGAGGCAGAGTTAAAGATTATTAAAACGCAGGGCGATAAGATCCTGAATTTAAGATTAGATAAATTAGAAGGTAAAGGTTTTTTTACCAAAGAACTTGAAGAAGAACTGCTAAATGGAAGTATAGATATGGCAGTGCATTCACATAAAGATCTGCCTACTATAAATCCTCCGGGATTGATTATAGCCGCTGTTCCTGAGCGTGAAGACCCTTCAGAGCTATTGCTCATTCTTAAAGATTGTGTAGATATTAAGCAAAAGCTTTCTTTAAAAAAAGGCGCTATGGTGGGTACCTCATCAAACCGCCGAAAAGCCCAGTTACTATCGCTCAGACCTGATTTGAATATAGATGATCTGAGAGGTAATGTGCCTACACGTATACAAAAACTACGTGATGAGAATTACGATGCCATTGTGTTGGCAAAAGCAGGCGTAAACCGTTTAAATTTAGATTTGAGCGAATTTCATGTAGAAGTAATCGATACCACTGAGGTTGTACCTGCACCTGCACAAGGCGCTTTGGCTATCCAGATCAGAGAAAATGATACCGAACTCTTTAATGAGTTGCAAAAAATACACAATAAAGCTACAGCCCAAGAAATAGAGGTAGAGCGCAAAGTGCTTAACCTTTTTGAAGGCGGCTGTCATATGCCTTTGGGTTGTTATTGCAAACAAGAAGACGGACAGTTTGAGGTGTGGACATCAAAAGCAAATGATGATGAAGATTTTCCGGATCGTTTGTTCTTGCGTGAAGCAGATACCGAAGGACTGGCAGAAAAAATTGTAGCTAAATTTGCTCCTGAACGTAAAAAACCAACTAAAGTTTTCATATCAAGAGAAGTAGGAGAGAACAGTTATTTCAGAAGAGCTTTGACTAAGCATCATATCGAAATAGACGATCGCTCATTGATACGCACCACACCTATTGTGCACGTGCTGGATGATTTCTTTTTGAAAAATGCCGATTGGATTGTGTTTAGCAGTCGTAACAGTGTAGAGTATTTCTTTCAGTTAAATCTGGTACTGCCTAAAAAAGTAAAATATGCTGTTGTTGGTCGTGGTTCTGAAGATTCATTGCGCAAAGTTGGCCATCTGGCAGATTTTGTAGGCGAAGGTGGCGATATTTTAGAAGTAGCAGAAGAACTGGCAAAAGTGGTGGATGGACAAACTGTTGTATTTCCAAGAGCACAAGATTCGCTGTTAACCATGCAGACTTATCTTACTGAAAGCACAAAAATAATAGATCTACCTATTTACGAAACGGTTCTTTTGGATGAAGTAGAAGAAACCGAAGCCGAAATATTGGTGTTTACCAGTCCGAGCAATGTAAACGCTTATTTTGCTGAAAACCTTCTAATTCCTGGGCAAAAGGTGATTGCCATTGGGAATTCTACAGGTAAAAAGTTCGACGAAATGGGTGTAAGCTATGAATTGCCGTATTCTCCTGATGAAATTGGATTGGCAGAAGCTGTTTTTGGTATTGAAATAAAATAATACGATTGTTAACCCAAAGTAAACTCTTTATAAATGACAGAGGCATAAAAAAACAATGCCGCTGTCTTTGCATTTTTGTTTGCGATTAAAATACAGTGCTTTAGAAAGAACTGTATTTTAATTTGATTTTTAACTTTTGAATTAAGATATGTTATATAGGCCACGCAGGTTAAGAAAAAACAGTATAGTGAGAGAGATGGTAGCAGAAACCAGGCTATCAAAAGATATGTTTATTTACCCATACTTTGTAGTGCCGGGTAAAGATGTAATACACCAGATTGATGCTATGCCGGGCATCAGCCATTTTTCTACAGATACTTTAATTAAAGATGTAGAAAAGGGATTGAAATTAGGCGTAAACAAGATCATGCTGTTTGGTGTGGGCGATGAAAAAAGCGAAGATGCACATTCAGCTTATGATCCGCATTCGTTGGTTCCGGTAGCGATAAGAGAGTTAAAGAAAAACTTTGGCGATGACCTGTATATCGTAACAGATGTTTGTGTTTGTTCTTATACCAATCACGGGCATTGCGGTATCTTAAAAGATGATTACGTTCAGAATGATGTTACAGTTGATCTGATTGCTAAGATGGCTTTAAATCATGCAGAGGCAGGAGCAGATATGTTAGCACCTTCTGATATGATGGACGGACGTATCTTAGCTATAAGAGAGAAATTAGATAGCAATCATTTTGAAAATGTGGCTATCATGAGCCATGCTACCAAATTTGCATCGGCTTATTACGGTCCGTTTAGAGAAGCGGCAGATTGTGCACCGAACAAAGGCGACAGGAAAGCTTATCAAATGGATTTCAGAAATCCGGCAGAAGCTGTAAGAGAAGCTTTGTTAGATGAAAGCGAAGGAGCAGATGTGCTGATGGTAAAACCAGCTTTGGCTTATTTGGATATTATAGCTAAATTAAAACAAAACTCAGATCTGCCTATCGCCTGCTATAATGTATCAGGAGAGTATTCTATGATCAAAGCAGCAGCACAAAAAGGCTGGATAGATGAGCAGAAAGTAGTGATGGAAACCCTGCATGCTTTTGCCAGAGCAGGAGCAAGCGTAATCACCACTTACCATATCAGAGATATGGTAGAGAATAACTGGATATAAAAGAATTGCAGGTTCTATAACCTAATCAGAAGCAGAAGATTATTATTAACACACAGGAAATGTTAGAGCAGTTAAAAAAGATATTTACAGGTAACGAAGACGAAATTCCGGTAAACACACATACCAAACCTGATATCAGCAGAGAAAAATCTGCTGCCCTTTATGAAAAATCTAAAAAATATTTCCCGGGAGGAGTAAACTCTCCGGTAAGAGCTTTCAAATCAGTATATGGTACGCCTTTGTTCATCCAAAAAGGAGATGGCTGTTTTATCTGGGATGCTGATGATAACCAGTTTATTGATTTCTGTGCAAGCTGGGGCCCACTTATTTTAGGACATAACCATGCAAAAATCCGCGAAAAAGTTGCGGAGGTTATGCAAAATGGAATGAGCTTTGGCGCACCTACGGCATTAGAAAATGAATTGGCAGAGCTGATCATTAAAAATAACCGCTTTGTAGAAAAAATCCGTTTTACCAGTTCGGGCACAGAGGCCGTAATGTCGGCCATACGTTTGGCAAGAGGCTACACCGGTAGAGATAAAATCGTAAAATTTGAAGGATGCTATCATGGTCACAGCGATTCACTTTTGGTAAAAGCGGGTTCTGGTCTGGTTACTTTTGGCGAAACTTCATCGGCAGGTGTGCCTAAAGCATTTGCAGAAGAAACCATTGTAATTGGCTTAAATGATAAAACTGCACTAACTCAGGTTTTTGAACAATTTAAAGATCAGATTGCTGCGGTAATTATAGAAGGCATTCCGGCAAATAACGGTTTGTTGATCCAGGATAAAGAGTACATCGAGTTCCTGAGAGAAATTTGCTCTACCAACGGAACACTACTCATTTTTGATGAAGTAATTACAGGTTTTAGGGTAGGTTTTGAAGGGGCAGCCGCTTATTACGGCATTACGCCAGATATTGTAACTTATGGTAAAATCATAGGTGGAGGTTTGCCCGTAGGTATGTATGGCGCTTCAGCAGAAATTATGGGGCATATCTCACCAGATGGCGGCGTATATCAGGCAGGTACTTTATCGGGTAATCCGGTAGCTATGGCCGCAGGTATTGCTACTTTAACAGAACTCTCTAAATCTGGGTTTTATAAAGACCTGAATGCAAAAGCTCAGGAATTTGTAGAAAGCATACAGCGTTTTGCTTCGGCAAGAAACTATAAATTTAAAGTATTTACTGTAGGTTCTGTTTTTTGGTTTGCCTTTATAGATAAAGATAAAATTCAAACTGCGGAAGATATTGATCCTGCAAGCATGGAGAAATTTAAGGTATTGCACAGAGAGCTGTTAAACAGAGGGGTTTATTTAGGGCCTTCTGGTTACGAAGTAGGATTTGTATCGGCTGCGCACAGCAAAATAGAACTTGAGAAAGCAAAGAGAGCTATTTTTGAAGCTTTGGATGTAGTATTTGCAAAATAATATAAAGCCCTAAAAGTTAAAAGGATGAAGAAATCCATTATCATATTCTATGTTTTATTGTTTTATGCATTAGGCCAGCTTATTAGCTGGGGTATGCTTGTGGTAAAAATAGATGCCAGCAGGCTACCTATGATTATGGGTGAGGGGGCCGTATTCCTTTTCTTATTGGGTATTGGAGCCTATTTTATTCACTCTTCTATTACCAAAGAAGAAAAACTGCATGAAAACCAGCAGAATTTCCTGCTCTCAGTTACGCATGAACTAAAATCTCCTTTAGCTGCTATTAAACTTTCATTGCAAACCATCGCAAAAAGAGAACTCGATCGCGAGATGCAGATTTCCCTGATCAGGAATTCTCTGAAAGATGTTGAGCGTTTAGATGATCTGGTTGAGAATATGCTTTTGGCTACCAAGATAGAAAGCCGTACCTATTCTTTCCCTAAAGAAGAATTTGATTTTTCTGATTTGGTTACCAAAATTATTGATCGTTTACAGGTACATGCCTGTGGAAGTGAGCAGTTGATCAAAACCAAGATAGAACATGAAATAAAAGTTATAGGCGATAAATTTGCACTTTCCTCTGTAGTAACCAATCTGGTAGAAAATGCCATTAAATACTCAGGGCCTTGTGCCGAAATTACAGTAGAATTATGTCAAAATGACGGTAAACCGTTTTTGAGTGTTGCAGATAAAGGAATGGGCGTTCCTGATAGCGAGAAGTTGCATATTTTTGATAAATTTTACCGTGTGGGTGATGAAAATGTACGTAAATCTAAAGGAACAGGTCTTGGCTTGTTTATTGTTAAAGAAGTATTACAAAACCACGACGCTGACATAAGCGTTAAAGATAATGTGCCTCACGGGGCGATTTTTGAAGTAACATTTAATTAAAATATGTCACAAAAGCTAAGAATATTGTTGGTAGAAGACGAAGATCATTTGTTGGATGCCATTAAATTAAACCTCGAACTTGAAGGTTATAAAGTGCATGCTGTAAAAGACGGTAAAACTGCACTGAAAATATTTAAAGAAGAACGCTTTAATCTGGTAATATTAGATGTAATGCTGCCTGAAATGGACGGTTTCCAGGTTTGTGAAACCATACGTCTTGAAAATACAGAAGTACCCATCTTATTTTTAACAGCAAAAAATACAAGCGAAGACCGTGTAATGGGTCTTAAAAAAGGCGCTGATGACTATCTGGTAAAACCATTTAACCTTGAAGAACTTATTCTTCGTGTAGGTATTTTGGTTAAACGCAGTTTAAAATCAGATGACCTGAAAGAACTGAACTCTTATAAAATTGGTGATAAAACCATTTATTTTAACTCATTTGAGCTTAAACAAGATGATGGTACCGTAGTTCCTTTAACCAAGAAAGAAACCATGTTGTTAAAACTGCTTATCGAGCGTAAAAACGAAGCGGTTTCGCGTGAGCAGATTTTGGAAACAGTTTGGAATTATGATGTTTATCCATCAACCAGAACTATAGATAACTTTATACTTACTTTCCGTAAATATTTTGAGCCGGATCAAAAGAATCCAATCTATTTTCATTCAATAAGAGGTGTTGGATATAAATTTACAGAGGCTAACTAATGTACAATAAAATCGGGCGCTATTGTTTTATGGCGCTTTTTGCAATTGTCTGCATATTTTTCGTTTACAGGCAACAATATCAGCTAGCATCTATAGTGGGTGTGTTTTTAGGTTTCATCATCTGGAGCCATTTTAAGCACAGCTCGGTATTGATTGCTTCTAAATATTTCAAAAATTCTGATTATGAAAGAGCAGAGAAATATTTAGACGAGGTTGACAATCCCGATAGGCTTACCAAAACCCGCAGAGGCTTTTATGAATTTATGCGGGCCAATATTGCCTTGAAGAGAGACGATTTTGAATCTGCAGAAAGACATTTTCAGATAGCCAGTCGTTTTCCGCTAGGAGGTAAAAATGATAAAGCCTATGTACTGATCCATTTGGCTAATTTGGCTTTACGTAAAAAAGACGGAACCAGAGCCTTAGCCTATATTGAAAAAGCAAAAGAACTGGCAACTACCAGCCGGGCAACAGACATTATAAACGTAATAGAGAAGGAAGCCGCTAAATTGGCAAATTAAAACATGGAGAATAACTTATTTTTAGACGCAGCATTTTCTAAAGCTACAGAACGACCACCCGTGTGGATGATGAGACAAGCAGGCCGTTTTATGCCTGAGTATTGGGAAATTAAAAACAAATACTCTTTCTTGGAGATGTGCAAAATTCCCGAAGTAGCGGCAGATGTTACCATGCTGCCGGTAGATTTGTTGGGAATTGATGCAGCGATCTTATTCTCTGATATTTTAGTAACTGGAGAAGCTATGGGTGGCGACTTGAGCTTTACACAAGGTGTAGGGCCTAAATTTGCCAATCCGGTACGTACGCAAAAAGATATTGATGCTTTGGCTACCGATGTTTTAGATAAACTGCAATACGTGGCCGATGCCATTAAAGTAATACAACAACGTTTAAATGGGCGTATTCCTTTAATTGGTTTTGCCGGCGCTCCGTTTACCGTAATGAGCTATCTGGTAGAAGGAGGATCTTCTAAAGACTTTAAATTAACCAAATTACTTATCCATAATCATCCTGAGCTTGCACATCAGTTATTAAGCAAAATAGCTAAAGTAACGGTTGATTACCTGAATATGCAGATTGATGCAGGTGTAAATGCTTTACAGTTATTTGATAGCTGGGCTTTAGCCTTATCATGGAATGATTATCAGGAGTTCTCGCATCAGTACAATGCACAGATCATAGCAGGCCTAAACAGAAAAAATATCCCTGTAATTTCTTTCTGTAAAGGAAGTTCTGTTTTTGCACCAATTATGGCTCAGGCCAAACCAGATGTAATTTCTGTTGATTGGAATGCTGATCTTTTGAATATTAAAAAAGCTTTACCAGAAGGAATTGCTGTACAAGGTAATTTAGATCCACATATTTTATATGCAGATAAACCTGTAATAAAAGCACAGATACATAAATTGTTTGAGCGCATGCGAGGCGAAAAAGGATTTATCTTCAACTTAGGACATGGCATTATGCCTGATATTCCTTTTGACCATGTGAAATATGCGGTTGACGTAATAAAAGAATTTAAGTATTAATTATAAGGGGTCTAAAAATTGTCTTATTCGTTATTCTGAACCTGTTTTGGGATTTGAGATAAAAGAATAGGACAAATTTTTAGACCTTTTTCATATTTTGCATGCAAAATCCGTTTTAGCGTAACAAATAAATTAAATGGAAGCATACTACAGATACATATTGGCTGTACACATTATTTTTGTGGTAAGCTGGATGGCGGGGCTTTTTTATGGTGTACGTTTGTTTATTTACCATACAGAAGCCAATCAGAAAGATGAACCTGAACGTAGTATTCTGCTAAAAGAGTACAGTAAAATTACTGCAAGGTTGTGGAGTATCATAGCTACACCAGCCATGATTTTAGCTGTTACAGCAGGTTTAACCATGATCTATATTGTACCCGGATGGTTGTACCAACCTTGGATGCATGTAAAACTGGCTTTTGTAGCACTTCTGTTAATTTATCATTTTACCTGTCAGCGTATAATGAAACAGTTGCGCAACGGCATTTTTAAAAGAAGTTCTACGCAATTACGTTTATGGAATGAAGTGGCTACCGTTTTACTTGTGGCCATTGTATTTACAGTGATTTTAAAAAGTGCCATAGACTGGCTGTACGGTTTAATCGGCTTAATTATTTTTTCGGCTGTAATTATGTTAGCGGTTAAACTTTATAAGAACTACCGGGAGAAAAATAATTTATAGTGAACATGTTTTTTTATTTTTAACAAAAATATCCAAACATTATCACCTATATGATCAATAAATTATTTCTGCTGTTACTGGTAACGCTGTTTACTGGCTTTAATGTAAAAGCCCAATTTGATAACAGTTATTTGTACAATAGAACCCGACCTGCAGATAGTTTATCTAAAGAACTCCATTTTAATTTCTATAATTTTAACTACGTCAGAAATTATGAATACAGTAATAATTTTCATGATGGTTACACGCTATTTGGCGTACAACTACAACCTCAGATTACCTATTATGCCAATGCTAATTTAGCCATTACTGCGGGTGCATATCTGCGTAAAGATTTTGGTAACGAAAGAGGACTTGAAGATGCCAAGCCTTTATTTAATATTACTTATCATAAAAAAGACCTCAGCCTTATTTTTGGTAATTTAGAAGGAAATATTGCGCATGATTATATAGAACCTATCTACGATTTTGAACGTAAGATTACCACACCTGTTGAATATGGTACTCAGCTATTGGTAGAAAAGCCAAAATTTAAACTTGATACCTGGGTGTCGTGGCAAAAAATGATCTATAAAGGAGAAGCTGCAAAAGAAGAAATTGCAGGAGGTTTAATTACACAAACTACACTTCTTGAAGATAAAGGCTGGAAATTGAGTGTTCCTGTACAATTTTTAGCTTACCATCAAGGCGGACAAATAGATATCTTAAAAGACATTCCTATTAGTACATTGTTTAACGGAGCTGCCGGTTTTAAAATAGAAAAAGACCTGGGATATAACGTTAAACAAATCTTCATGCACAATTATTTAGCAGTATATAAAGATTTTTCGTCTGAAAAACGCCGGGCTTATCAAGGAGGTTTTGGCTTATGGCTTAACCTGGGTACACGTACACGTTGGGGAACCTTAATGGCAACTTATTGGAAAGGAAATAACTTTATTAGCATTAAGGGTATGCCATTGTATCAATCGGTTTCTGAAAACCTTTACGAATACGGTTATACGCGTAATCAACGCAACATAGTGGCTATACGTTATGCATATCAGCATGAGCTTTTGCCACACCTTTATTTAGATGTTAGGGTTGAGCCTCATTTTGATCTGGATGAGAAAGCCAATAATCTACAATTTAATCATTCTTTATTTTTAACCTACAAGCAAGATTTTAGACTACTTAAAATTAAAAACTAATTTTAAACGATTTATAGGGTTAAGTGCTTGAAAGTGAGAATAGTTTTTGCCTTTTTTAATGGTCTGAAATAAGGCTAAAGACTTATGAAAAAGTAAGGCGAAAATATTTTTAAAAAAAATACGAATCTGATGCAACCTTTCACTTTAAAATGCCATCTACTCTATAACACAAACAAATGAAAGTGGCGAAAACCTATACTTTAGAAGAATTACTGGAGGGCTGTAAGATAGGCAGCAGGCAAATGCAGGAGCAGCTGTACAGGCAGACTGCTTCTAAAATGCTGGCTATCTGTATGCGTTATGCCAAAGACAGAATGGAGGCAGAGGATGTTCTGCAGATGGGGTACGTTAAAATATTCCAGAAAATACAAGCATACAGAGGAGAAGGGTCATTTGAAGGATGGATGCGAAGGATTATGGTAAATACGGCAATAGAGAGTTACCGTAAAAATGTACGTTCATTAAATGTAGTGGCAATTGATGAGGCTTATGAGCAACCCTCTGCAGGGTTCGATTTTAGCCGTTTGGGTATGCAGGATCTGCTAAAAGTGATACAAAAACTTGCAGATGGCTATCGCATGGTATTTAACATGTATGCCATAGAAGGGTATTCGCACAAAGAAATAGCAGAAACTTTGGGTATTACCGAAGGTGCTAGCAAATCACAACTATCAAGAGCAAGAGCAATATTACAACAAGAAATTTTAAAATTGGAGGGCTTTGGTTATGCAACACATGCCGGATAAAGACTTTGATAATTTGTTTAGAGACAAATTTATGGATGCAGAAATAGAACCTTCTGCAGATTTATGGAACAACATTAAGCAGGAGTTAGAACCTAAGCGTAAACGTGTATTCCCAATCTATTGGGTAGCAGCAGCCTGCGTGCTGATTGCCGTTACCGGTCTCATTCTTACACAGGAAAAGAGAACTATACGTTTACATGGCAAAGCACAGGTTTTAGCTAAAACAGAAGATGCAAATACAATTGTTAAGGAAGATCTACAAATGCCGGAAACAGCTGTTAAAACAGATTATAGAGAGCCTGTTGCTAAAACAAACTTTCATTTAGCATCAAATAAACAACAGTCTGATGAAATGATAAAAAATATTCAAACAGACTTGCAACCAAAAGAAAACATAGAACGTCTTCCTGTTAAACCTCTAGATGTTATGCCTTATGATGTTACTAAAAGTGAAACAACTGTAACCATAGCAAATGTAGGAAATACCAATCCTGTTAATCAGGAAATGATAGCACAGGTAGATCACAAAACACAAAGTGCCGATTTAACAGAAGAAGTTGAAAGTACCCAAAGTAAAAAAGGATTTAGAAACGTAGGCGATGTAGTCAACTATGTAATAGACAAAGTAGATAAAAGAGAAAAGAAGCTGATCAGATTTAGCACAGACGATGACGATAACTCATCTATCATCGGGATAAACATTGGCTTTGTGAAATTAAACTCAAAAAAGAACAAACAAAATAATTAAGAATATAAACACACACATATTATGAAACCTGGATTTTTAACTTCAATTTTAGTAGGCGGACTTACTTTATTGAGCTCACTTCAAGTTAATGCGCAAACAGATAGCGTAAAACGTAAAGCAGGAGAAATTGATTACGGCGTAGGTATAACCATAAACATTAAAAAGAACAAAGACAGCGCTAATCAAAAAGCCAGTGATGCACGCTTTGTAGGCGGAATAACCTTTACCCGTTTAGATATTGGTTTTTCAAGATTAATAGACAATGGCAGCTTCTCTTTATCGCCAACAAACAGCTTTCTAAGCTATAGAGGCGGAAAAACAAGTACGGTATCTTTTGATGTATTGCAATTAGGCTACAGATTTAATAAAAATTTCAAAATTTATCTCGCTGGTGGTTTTGACTGGACACACATCCGCTTAAATAAAGACATTACCATGCAAAAAGATAAACCGGTCTTAACTTACATTGATGAGTCTGTAGAATTTAGCAAAAACCGTTTCTCTAGCAGTTACTTACACGTTCCTTTAAACTTTGAGTTTAGAACACAGGAAAATCGTTATGGTAAACGTTTCAGATTAGTGGTAGGCCCAGAAATAGGTTTCCTGCTTAATGGTAAAGTAAAACAAATTAGCGAAGAACGCGGTAAAGTAAAACAAAAAGACAACTATAACTTTGCACCGTTCAGATACGGAGGAGCAATCAGATTAGGTTACGGAGGTTTAGGCGTATTTGCCAAATATTATGCAAATGATATGTTTGACAGTGCTCCGCAAAAAGGTTTGAAAAATATGTCATTCGGTGTAACTTTCGGGCTTAACTAATTGATTCTTTAACGCTCTTACAATTAAAATTTAACATCAACAGAAATGAGAAACGTTCTTTTAGCATTTATTTTACTTGTGGGCTTACAGGCTTTTGCCCAAAAAGACCTAAAGTTATACGATATGTCTCAGATGGAGTTAAGGCTTATGAACCGTTATAAAAACCAGGACTCGGCAAGCCGTAGTAAAATCTTCATAGATTCGGTTTATACGCCTTATAAAGCATTTTGGGAGGGTTATTTAGGAAATGGTGAGGCAGTGGCCAAATGGATGAATGAAGCCCTATCTAAATTACCTGAGTGGCAAGAAAAAAATAAAAATGTTGATGGCAAAGCATTACTTAAGCAATTTAAGCAAATGGCCAAAGAAATGCGCAAACTTACAGGTTACGAACCTAAAGGTAAATGGTATGTGGTGTACGGACCAGCATGGACAGATTTAGGAGGCTTAGGTGATTTTGCCATGCTGATAGATTTAGCACATCCACAAAATAATTCTAATGAGGCTATTGTAAAAATGTTTCCACATGAGCTTACGCACCAGATCATGACCAATGTAAACCCTCATCGTGATACCACAGCTATATCATCAATAGTTGGAGAAGGCTTTGCCGTATGGATGAACCAAAAATACTGGAAACAGAAATTTACACTAGCTCAGAACCTGGGTTATACAGAAGAGGGCCTACAAGTATGCGATAAAAATATAGAGGCTTTGAAGAAATTCTTTCTTGCCAATAAATATTCTGCAGACCGCGAAGTCATAAATCTTTTTAGAAACAGGGGAGCAAAGTTAAATGAGAAATTACCAGGAGCTATTGGTTATTATATCGGCTATAAAATTGTAGATGCATACGTACAAAAACATGGAGCAAATTCGTGGAAAGATATCTTCATTAAATCGCCAAGAGAGATTTATGAAAATAGTGGTTTTACCAATTGATATTAATCTAAAGAAATAGCATAACACACAAATCAAAAAGCCGCCTGTATTTGGGCGGCTTTTTATTTTATACAACAATTTTAACTACGCTTTAATTTTTGCTAAATAAATTAGTAATTTAGCTTTGGTTTTGCTAAATTAGATAGTTTATGAGCGAGCGTGCTTTAGAAAAACTGGCTATTCTGGCCGATGCAGCTAAATATGATGTAAGCTGTAGTTCGAGTGGAAGCGACAGGAAAAATAAAAATAAAGGATTGGGTGATACCGGAGCAGGGATCTGTCATACTTATACAGAAGACGGACGCTGCGTTTCGTTGTTAAAAATCCTGCTGACCAATTATTGCATTTATGATTGTGCTTATTGTGTTTCAAGGCGTTCTAATGACATTAAGCGTGCGGCATTTACGGTACAGGAAGTGGTTGATTTGACTATTAATTTTTACCGGAGAAATTATATTGAAGGTCTTTTTCTGAGCTCGGGGATTTTTAAAGATCCTGATTATACCATGGAACGTCTGGTACGCATTGCTAAGAAACTGAGAAATGAGCATAATTTTAATGGTTATATCCATTTAAAAACCATACCGGGTGCTTCACAAGAATTGATTTACGAAGCAGGGTTGTACGCCGATCGTTTAAGCATTAATCTTGAAATACCAACAACATCGGGTTTAAAGCTTCTGGCACCAGAAAAAGACCATCAACAAATGGCAAGACCGATGGACTACATCAGAAATACCATTATACAGACCAGAGAAGAAAAAAAGATTATTAAAAGTACGCCAAAATTCGTTCCAGCTGGTCAGAGTACCCAGATGATTATTGGGGCTGCAAAAGAGAGCGATTGGCAGATTATACACGCTGCACAACATTTTTATAAGACTTACCAGTTAAAACGGGTGTATTACTCAGGTTATGTGCCTATTTCAAATGATACACGTTTACCTGCTTTAGGAACAGCTGTACCCATGGTTAGAGAAAACAGACTGTATCAAACCGATTGGTTACTGCGTTTTTATAAATTCGAAGCAAGTGAAATCCTAAATCCGACAAATCCTTTATTAGATTTGGATATTGATCCCAAGTTAAGTTGGGCGCTGAGAAATATGCATCAATTTCCAGTAGATATTAACCGGGCAAGTTATGAAATGCTTTTGCGGGTTCCGGGTATTGGGGTTACTTCTGCCAAGAAGATTGTTGCGGCCCGTAAATTTTCAAAGCTGCGGGTTATACATTTAGAAAAAATAGGTATCTCTTTAAGTAAGGCCAAATATTTTATTACCTGCCAGGGCTATCAACAACAGTTTGTACATCTGCAGGCCGATAAGATTAAGCATTATATCCTGTCGCAATCTACCAGTAAATACATAAAAGGAACTTCTCAGCAAATGCAGTTGTTTTAACATGGAATGCAAAGTTTTGGAATATGACGGTTCATGGTACGGGCTTTTAACACTCATTTTTGAAGTGTATGAATACAAATATGAGGTAAGTGCTATCATTAACCATCAGAGAGCAGAGTTGCAATCAGATTTTTTTGCCCAAAATGCAAGGATAACCACCAATCAACAAAAAGCAGAGCGGGTAATGAAAGGGCTAAAAGCTAAAACAGGTGCACAGGGTTTAACAGAGTTGTATGAAGCCTATCTTTCTGAAATTAAGGGAGTTGAAATGCTGATATTAAAAGCGGTTCAGTATTATTTTTCCTTGCAACAGGCTGGTCATAAAAATTATGCGCATCCGCAGATTATTGAAATCAAGAAAATCGTAAAGTCTGTTTCGAGAGAAAGGCACCGCATGAAAGCATTTGTAAGGTTTCAGCGTTTATCAGATGGTATTTACTTTGCGCTTGTAGAACCCGATTTTAATGTATTGCCCTTAATTGTAAAGCATTTTAAAGAACGCTATGCCGATCAGCAATGGATTATTTATGATGGCAAAAGAAATTATGGAATTAGTTATGATCTACATGAAGTGAATGAGGTCATATTCGGAGAAGAAGATGTTATGGTTAACCAAAAAAGTATTGCTAATGGCTGGCATGAAGAAGAAGCTTTTTATGGTAAGTTGTGGAATTTATATTTTAAATCTGTAAATATAAAAGAGCGAAAAAATACCAAACTGCATATGCAACATGTACCTAAAAGATATTGGAAATATTTAAACGAGAAATTGTAGAGCGATAAAGAAAAAGGTCATTTGAAATATAATTCAGAAACCTTTGTTAACTTTACACACGTGAATAACAAGCAAATTCTTAACGTTAAGAACTTAACCAAACAACACCAACCCGGATTACACTCAGGTATCAAAGACATTAGCTTTGATGTGTTTGAGGGTGAAATTGTTGCCATTATAGGCGAAAGCGGAAGTGGGAAATCGACTTTATTAAAGTCTATTTATGGTTTATTGAAGTTAGATGAAGGAGAAGTGCTCTTTAACGGAAAAAGAGTAAAAGGTCCTGATGAACAGTTAATTCCGGGTCATGCTGAAATGAAAATGGTAACACAGGATTTTTCGCTTAATATTTATGCAAAAGTATATGATAACATTGCTTCAATGTTACCCAATACCAATGTGGCTTTAAAAGAGCAGAAAACATTGGACATGCTTGATAACTTGCATATAGCTCATTTAAAGAATAAAAGAATTGTAGAACTGAGTGGTGGCGAACAACAACGAGTAGCTATAGCAAGAGCTTTGGTAAGTGATACAAAAGTTTTGTTATTGGATGAACCTTTTAGCCAGGTAGATTCTATTCTGAAAAGTCAGTTAAGAGCAGATATTAAAAATCTGGCAGAAAGAACAGGATTGACCATTATTTTGGTTTCTCATGATGCTGGTGACGGACTGTCTATGGCAGATAGGTTAATTATTTTGAAAGATGGCATATTATTGCAGAATGATGAGCCCAAAACTGTTTATGCGCATCCTAATCATTATTATACCGCTAAAATCTTAGGGAATGCGATAGTTCTAAATATAGAGCAGACCAATAAACTGAGCATTGCATCCAAAGCATCTCATATTGCTTTTTATCCTGAATGGGTAAAGATTAATAGAGAAGAAGGTGTTTTGATGAAAGTTAAAGATGTGCAGTTTAAGGGTTTTTATGAAGAGCTTATCTTAGAAAAAGAGGATATTCATATCCGTTCGGTACAGTTTGATACAGGCATCTACAAAAAAAACGACCATGTTTATGTAAACATTGGCCGTTTTCTTGAATTTTAAATTATCTTATTGGTACGATTCTATCAGTACAATTTTTACCCTTGTTCTGCTGCTAGGTTTAATAGGTTGCGTATCCTGATTATCTGAGCTTTGAACATCAATGGTTAATGAACCAGCTTTTACCGAATAACTGAAAGCATCTACATTATATACAAAAGGTAATTGTTCATAAATATTGGTATCGCCCCTTGAAATGTAAACCAAGATACCATCATCTTCAAACGTTCTTGGATCTATCCTGCTATCGTTAATAGTAGCAGAGTACGTTAAACCGTCTGAACTTAAAGCCCATTGATTGGTTTCAATGTATTTAACTATCGTTAAATTGTTTGGTCGTACATAAGTTTCTTTTTTGCATGATGCTAAACCCAGTGTAACAATGCAAAGGAGTAGTAAGGTTAATTTTCTCATACGATTAGTTTTATTTGTGTGTCAGACTTGTTAATGCAAAACCATTGCCAAAAAATGCAACTGAAAAGTTCCTATTTATCATTTCATATTCATGATAAGCTTTAAATCATAAGATTTTCTCTTTTAATATCCTGAAAACAAGTTCTAGGGCTTAATTTAAGCTCATAAGAAATTTGCTTTTTGAATACTTTAGTCTGTACACCAAATATGTTTTTCGATTTAAATGTTACCAAAATTTAGTACAGTTACGCATTAGCCTGTACCAAATTATACGCAATGGTTAAACAAAGTACTGCAAATTTTGTTTTGACTTTATTCATGCCTTAAGGCTTCTATTAGATTTAAGATGCTAAAACACTTGTCCCGAATTTAATCGGGAAGTTCAGCATGACGTACTTGGATTTTTAGTATGACGAATGGATTTCAATGATTTTCTTCTAACGTCACTCTGAATTTATTTCAGAGTCTATTGCTTTTTGTCATGTTTTTATAAGATGCCGAAACAGCTTGTCCTAAATTTAATTGGAAAGCTCAGCATGACGGGGTTAGATATTAGACAAGGTATTCAAAAAGCGTAGCATCCTGATTCAGTTCTATGATGTCAAATTTTGATTTCATACGATTGAGCAAACCTGTATAGTCTTCTTTGTGTTTTAGTTCTATCCCTACAAGTGCAGGGCCATTTTCGCGGTTGGTTTTTTTGATGAACTCAAAACGCGTAATGTCATCATGCGGCCCTAAAACCTCGGTTACGAATAACTTTAAGGCCCCTGGTCGTTGCGGAAAACGAACTAAGAAATAATGCTTTAGTCCTTCAAATAACAAAGATTTTTCTTTGATTTCCTGCATCCTTTCGATATCGTTATTGCCACCGCTGATTACGCAAACCACATTTTTACCTTTGATCTGTGCTTTAAACTGGCTGAGTGCCGCCACAGATAATGCTCCTGCAGGTTCAACCACAATGGCATCTTCATTATATAATTTTAATATGGTGGTGCAGATCTTGCCTTCGGGTACTAAATGTGTTTCATCCAATAAATCTTTGCAATACTCAAAGGTTAAATTACCTATGCGTTTTACGGCAGCACCATCAACAAAACGATCGATATGTTCAACAGTAAAAGGTTGATTATGTTCTAAAGCTCTGGTTAATGAAGGCGCACCTTCGGGTTCTACGCCATATATGCTTACATCGGGCTTTACTGTTTTAAGGTAAGCACTTAAACCCGATGCCAGTCCGCCACCGCCTACAGGAACAATAACAGCATCAACTTCTGGCAGATCTTCAAAAATCTCCATGCCCACGGTTCCTTGCCCTTCAATGATTTTTTCATCATCAAAAGGAGGGATGAACGTTGCTGATTTTTGTGCTGTATAAGCCAGTGCTTCTTTTAAGCAATCGTCAAAAGTATCGCCTACCAGTACAATCTCAATGTTGTCACCACCAAACATATTTACCTGCGTAATTTTTTGTTTGGGGGTAATTTCGGGCATAAAAATAACCCCTTTGATGTTAAGCTTATTGCATGAATAGGCTACGCCTTGAGCATGATTGCCTGCACTTGCACAAACTACACCGTTTACCAGTTCTGTTTGCGGCAGACTGCTAATTTTATTATAGGCACCACGCAGTTTATAAGATCTTACAATTTGCAGATCTTCTCTTTTAAGGTAAATATTGGCCTCAAATAGTTTTGAGAGGCCGGCATTGTATTCTAGGGCAGTACGTCTTACTATATTTTTAAGGCGTTGTGCTGCACTGCTGAAATCTAAAGTATATTGCGTGGTGTTCATTTTACAGTTTTGTTGTTTATTTACGCTTTAACCAGATGGGTAGTGACCAGTAGGTTTAAATCGTTGTCATTTATGCCTGTTTTACTGTCTGCTAAAAGCAAAAATTGTTCATATACGAGTGCTAAATTATCTTTGTCTAGATTATGACCTAGGCGTTCTAAGTGATGTTTAAGTGCATGCCTGCCGCTTCTTGCGGTTAGTACAATAGTAGCATCAGGAAAACCTACATCTTCGGGTTTGATGATCTCATAATTCTCTCTGTTTTTTAAGAAACCATCCTGATGTATGCCCGAACTGTGTGCAAAGGCATTGGCACCCACAATAGCTTTGTTAGGCTGTACAGGCATGTTCATCTGGTTGCGTACCTGATGACTGATTTCGTAAAAGCCCATGGTATTGATATGGGTATGCAATCCTAGATTTTTGTGTGTCTTTAAAATCATGACCACTTCTTCCATAGAAGTATTTCCTGCTCTTTCACCAATGCCGTTTATGGTACATTCTACCTGACGGGCACCATTTTGCAGACCAGCAATTGAATTTGCTGTGGCTAAACCTAAATCATTGTGGCAATGACAAGAGATGATTGCCTGGTCTATGTTTTTTACGTTTTCTTTAAGAAAACGGATTTTTGAACCGTATTGATCTGGTAAGCAATAACCATTTGTGTCGGGGATATTAACCACAGTGGCTCCGGCAGCAATCACCGATTCAATCATTTTTGCCAGATACTCAATATCTGCACGTCCGGCATCTTCGGCATAAAATTCTACATCTTCTACATATTGCTTAGCGTATTTTACAGCGGCTATTGCTCGTTCTAAAATCTCCTCACGTGTGCTGTTGAATTTATGCTTGATGTGCATATCTGATGCACCGATTCCGGTATGTATGCGAGGTCTTTTAGCATATTTTAATGCTTGAGCAGCCACGTCAATATCGTTTTTGTTGGCTCGTGTAAGTGCACAGATTACAGGATTGGTTACTGCTTTTGACAGTTCTACAACGCTGTTAAAATCGCCGGGACTCGATACCGGAAATCCTGCTTCTATCACGTCAACACCTAATATCTCTAATGATCTTGCAATCTCGATCTTTTGCGCGGTGCTTAACTGACAACCTGGTACCTGTTCGCCATCGCGAAGGGTGGTGTCAAAAATGTAAACTTTGTTCGGGTCGTGTAACATAATCTTCAGGTTTAGGTTTTACTTAGCTAAATATTTTAAAACAAGATCGCCCATTTCGCGGGTGCCCAATACTTTATCACTGGCTGTTTGTTTATCGGCAATATCTTTGGTTCTGTAGCCTTCTTTTAATACTTTATCTACGGCTTTTACTAGGGTTTGTGCTTCTTCTTTGAGTCCGAAACTGATTTCTAACATTAATGCGGCAGAAAGTACAGAGGCCAGCGGATTTGCCAGGTTTTTTCCGGCAATATCATGTGCAGAGCCGTGTATAGGTTCAAAAAAACCTGTACCATCGCCCACAGAAGCAGAGGCTAGCATGCCCATAGATCCGGCAATTTGAGAAGCTTCGTCTGTTAGAATATCGCCAAACAAGTTTGCGGTAAGCACTACATCAAACTGTTTAGGATCTTTGATCAACTGCATAGCCGCATTGTCAATAAACATATGGGTAGTTTTTACATCAGGATATTGTTTTGCAATTTCCTGAATGGTTTCTCTCCATAATCTTGAACTTTCCAATACGTTGGCTTTATCTACAGAGCATACTTTTTTGCTACGCTGTTGTGCTGCTTTATAGGCTTTATGTGCAATGCGTTCTACTTCATATCTATGGTAGATCATCAGGTCTGAAGCAGTATTTCTATCATCAGAGCGTTGTTTTTCTCCAAAATAGACATCGCCGGTAAGTTCTCTAAAGAAGAGAATATCTGTACCTCTTAAAATTTCGGGCTTTATGCTCGATGCTTGTAACAATTCATCAAATAAAAGAATAGGACGCAGATTGGCATATAAACCCAGTTCTTTCCTTATTTTGAGTAGTCCTTGCTCAGGTCTTATTTTTAAGGAAGGATCATTGTCATACATGGCATGACCTACAGCGCCAAACAAAATAGCATCGCTTTTTCTTCCTTTTTCCAATGTTTCATCAGGTAGGGGATTTCCGGTTTGCTCAATGGCTATATGCCCCATTAAGGCTTCATCGAAACTAAAGTCATGACCATAATCTTTTGCAATCTGCTGTAAGGCGGCTTTTCCCCATGTGGTTACTTCGGGGCCAATGCCATCGCCGGGTATAACTAATATATTTTTCTTCATGCTAATTCTTTTTCTAAGTTGTATGTGCTGTTTTCTATTACTTCGCCCTGATTCAATACTAAACGGTGCGTAAGTTTTTGTGGCAATTGTTGCTGATTGTGCGATACGTAAATCAATGTTCTTTCTGTACTGCAAATTCCGTCTATCAATTGGTTAAAATGTGCGGTTTGCTGCTCATCAAGCCCTTGACAAGGTTCATCCAAAACCAATAGTTCAGGGTTTTTAATTAGCGTGCGTGCTAATAAAGCCAGGCGTTGCTTGCCAAGAGATAAGTTTACCAGGAGTTCATTTTTATCTTCGGTTAACCCGAAATAATCGAGCAGCTCGTTAACTTGTTGGGTTTTATGGTAGCCCAGGTTATTAAACAGGCCTACGCTGTCAAAGAAACCAGAAGCTATACTTTGCCATACGCTGGCTTCTTTATCAAAATACCAGTGCAATTCAGGCGAGATCAGACCAATGTGAGATTTGATATCCCAAATGCTTTCGCCCGACCCACGTTTGCTGCCAAATAAATAAAGTTCGTTGGCATAAGATTGTGGATGATCGCCATTAACTAAACTTAATAAGGTAGATTTTCCTGAACCGTTGTGTCCTTGTAATAACCATTTTTCGCCAGCTTTTACCTCCCAGTTTAGGTTTTTGATGACCTGTTTATCGCCATAGCTGATGTTGACGTTTACCATTTTTACCATCACATCTGCATTTGGTTTGGGAGTTTGTTGCAAGAATGAAGGAACTTTTGTGATCAAGGGAATGGTTCTAACTACAGGTAAAACTCCATTAAGTTCTTTGATCTGGCCGTTTTCTATGCAGGCGTATTTATTGATACATTTTGGTAATTCATGTTCACTGCAAGCTATAACAAACCGCACACCTTGTGAGGCAAGGTAATCCAGTAAAATGTTGAGGTTTGTACGTGAATTAATGTCTAAACCGGTATAAGGTTGATCTAATAGCAGCAACTGGGGTTTTAACCATATTGCTTTGATCAGTTGGAGCTTTTTATGCTCGCCGCTAGACAGTTCAATAAGTTGTGCGTCTTTAAATGAGCTAAAATTAAGGGCAATTAAAATTTGATCCAGTTCGGTAAAATCAAGTTGATTTTCTTTGCCGTAAAGTGCCAATTCCTGTCCTACGGTAAGGGTATCTTTAAGCTGTTGTTTATTGTAGCGTTGCTGGTAATAAAAGTTTGCGACGCCTTCCAGATTTTTAAACTGGTACCATTGCGATATATATAAACAGACAGGTTTAAGCTTACTTTTGTTAAGTACATTGACTTGTATTTCGGTCTTTTTATCCTTATCGGCTATTGCAGTAAGTAAAACGCTTTTCCCACTGCCACTTTCTCCACCCAAATACCAGTTTTCGTCCCGGTTTATTATCCAGTTCAAATCTCTTAACACGGTTTTGTTACCGTATTTTATAGATAAACCTGATATGTGGACCAGCGGTTGATGCATATTTTAATATTTGAACGGACGATTTTCTTCGTAGGTTTCTATCAAATCTTTTTGGTTCAGGATAAAATCAATATCATCGTAACCATTAAGTAAACACGATTTTTTATAAGGATTGATCTCAAAACTTTCTGATTTTCCGGTTGCATCTATGGTAACTTGTTGCGTTTCTAAATCTACCGTTAGCTGTGTTTGAGGATCTTTAGCAACCTCGTTAAAGATATCAGCTAAAAAACCATCACTAACTTGTACTGGTAACAAACCATTGTTTAAGGCAT
Organism: Pedobacter montanisoli; assembly: GCF_022809115.1. GTDB lineage: Bacteria > Bacteroidota > Bacteroidia > Sphingobacteriales > Sphingobacteriaceae > Pedobacter > Pedobacter montanisoli. The sequence goes on from NZ_JALGBH010000002.1 coordinate 228,485, forward strand.
TGCCTTTAAAAATATCGGCAAAGAAACTGCTGATCACTACATCAAAACCATAATCTTGTATAGCCCAGGCAGCGTGCTCGCGACTGCTACCACAGCCAAAATTTTTTCCTGCTACCAAAATTTTGCCTTTGTAAGCATTGTTGTTAAGCACAAATTCTGGTTTGGGCTCGTTGTTACTATCGAAACGCCAGTCGCGAAAAAGATTGTCTCCAAAACCTTCGCGGGTGGTGGCTTTTAAAAATCTTGCCGGTATGATCTGGTCTGTATCAATGTTTTCGATACTCAAAGGCACAACGGCTGATGTTAATTTTTCAAATTTTTTCATTTACTGGTATCCGTTAAATTAATTCTCTTACATCAGTTATTTTACCCGTAACAGCAGCGGCTGCGGCAGTTAAAGGACTGGCCAACAATGTTCTGGCATTTGGCCCCTGACGGCCTTCAAAATTTCTGTTAGAAGTAGAAACACAGTATTTCCCGGCAGGAATTTTATCTTCGTTCATGCCTAAACATGCCGAGCAACCCGGCTCGCGTAATTGGAAACCAGCTGCTTCAAAAACTTTATCTATACCTTCGGCTTTAGCTTGTGCCTCAACTTGTTTTGAACCCGGAACAATCCATACTTCTACATGATCGGCTTTGCGTTTGTCTTTCACAAAAGTAGCTACGGCTCTTAAGTCTTCGATACGTGAATTGGTACAACTGCCAATAAAAACGTAATCAACAGGTTTTCCTATTAAAGGTTCATTGTCAGCAAAGCCCATATAATCCAAAGCTTTCTGATAAGATATCTGTTCACTTTTAGGCTGTGCTGTAGTGGCTGGTATATTTTCGGTAATGCCAATACCCATACCCGGATTCGTTCCGTAAGTGATCATGGGCTCAATATCTTCTGCATTGTAGGTAAGTACCGCATCAAATAGGGCATTATTATCGCTGTATAATGTTTTCCAGTAAGCTAAAGCTTTGTCCCATTCTTCGCTTTTAGGGGCAAATTCTCTGCCTTTGATGTATTCGAAAGTAGTTTCGTCGGGAGCAATTAAGCCACCACGGGCACCCATTTCTATGCTCATGTTGCAAACGGTCATACGAGCTTCCATACTTAATGATTGTATGGCCGATCCGGCAAACTCTACGAAATATCCGGTACCACCTGCAGCAGAGATTTTAGAAATGATGTAAAGGATAATGTCTTTGGCACCCACACCTTTTTTAAGCTCGCCATTTACCTCAATTTTCATGGTTTTAGGCTTAGATAGCAGCAAGCACTGCGTAGCAAAAACCTGTTCTACCTGAGAGGTTCCTATACCAAAAGCTATAGCTCCAAAAGCGCCATGTGTAGAGGTATGGCTGTCGCCACAAACCATGGTTTTTCCCGGTAGGGTAATGCCCAATTCTGGACCTATTACGTGTACAATACCTTGGTAAGGGTGGCCTAAGCCGTAAAGTTCTACACCAAATTCTTTACAGTTTTTGGTAAGCATATCTACCTGGTATCTTGATAGTTCTTCTTTAATAGGAAGGTGCTGATCCAGGGTTGGAACATTATGATCGGCAGTTGCTACGGTTTGTTTTGGCCTAAAAACCGGAATACCGCGTTTGCGCAAGCCATCAAAAGCCTGCGGTGATGTAACCTCGTGAATAAGATGGGTATCGATGTATAAAATATCAGGAAAACCCTCCTGACGTTTTACCACATGTGCATCCCAAATTTTTTCTACTAATGTTTTTGACATCGTTCTAAATATTTAGTTAAGTTGTTATTCGTTAAGCTGTCTTGATCGACTTCATGGCTGTCATGGCTTTACGCAATTTTCTACCTACAATTTCAACAGGGTGCTCACGTAAAATTTCATTGATGTGTACCAATTCCCTGTTGTCAACGCCACCGTTTTTGCCTTCATTAAAGTTTTTACCTACAAGGTCGGTATCAACAGTTTTCATGAAATCGGCCAATAAAGGTTTACAAGCTTGGTCAAACAGGTAACATCCGTACTCTGCTGTATCGGAAATTACACGGTTCATTTCAAATAATTTTTTACGTGCAATGGTATTTGCAATCAAAGGTGTTTCGTGCAATGATTCATAGTAGGCGCTTTCTGCTTTAATACCTGCTTCTACCATAGTTTCAAAAGCCAGTTCAACACCTGCTCTTACAAAGGCAACCATAAGGGTATAATTATCAAAGTATTCCTGTTCGTTGATCTTCACATTGCCGGCAGGGGTTTTTTCAAAAGCGGTTTCGCCCGTTTCGGCTCTCCATTTTAACAGATTGGCATCGTTATTTGCCCAGTCTTCCATCATGGTACGGCTAAATTCACCACTCATGATATCGTCCTGATGTTTTTTGAACAACGGGCGCATGATCTTTTTTAATTCTTCTGATACATGAAAGGCTTTAACTTTTGCAGGGTTGCTCAGGCGATCCATCATACCGCTTACGCCACCATGTTTTAAAGCTTCTGTAATAACCTCTACACCGTATTGTACCAGTTTAGATGCATATCCCGGGTCTATGCCTTTTTCAACCATTTTATTAAAAGAAAGGATAGAACCAGTTTGTAGTAAACCACAAAGAATGGTTTGCTCGCCCATTAAATCTGATTTAACCTCAGCTACAAAAGAAGATCTCAGTACACCTGCTTTATGACCTCCAGTACCTACACAATAAGCTTTGGCTTGCGCTAAGCCTTTGCCTTGCGGATCATTTTCAGGGTGTACAGCAATTAATGTAGGTACGCCAAAACCTCTTAAATATTCGGCTCTTACCTCAGATCCCGGACATTTAGGTGCTACCATAATAACTGTTAGATCTTTACGTACCTGCATACCTTCTTCAACAATGTTAAATCCATGTGAGTAGGATAATGTAGCGCCTTCTTTCATTAAAGGCATAATGGCACTAACCACAGCAGTATGTTGTTTATCGGGTGTTAAGTTGGCTACCAGATCAGCACTTGGAATTAATTCTTCATAGGTGCCCACTTTAAAATTATTGTCGGTAGCATTTTTCCATGAGTCGCGTTTGGCTTCAATAGCCTCTTTACGTAAAGCGTAGCTTACATCAAGTCCGCTGTCTCTTAAATTTAATCCCTGGTTCAACCCCTGCGCACCGCAACCTACAATTACGATTTTCTTACCTTTTAGCGCATTTACGCCGTCTAAAAATTCATTGTTGTCCATGAATTCGCATACGCCTAATTGGTTAAGTTTTTCTCTGAGAGGTAGGGTGTTAAAATAATTTGCCATTGTTTTTATTGGTTAATTTTTTTTGTTCTTTATTCGTTGATTGTCTTTCGTTTTACGTTAAATGGTATTCGTTGGTCGTTATCGTTTTCTGTTGATCGTTTTATATTATTAGTCTAACATCTAATATCTAACACTCACATCGTAAATACTTTATCACCTTCGTCTAAGAACTCATTTTTAACCAGTTCTTCTCCAGGTTCTACAGATTCAAATTCTTTCAGTTTTTCGTGGAAACCAGCACTTTCTTTAATAATAGCTACACGGGCACTGCGTACAAATTCTATCAGGCTGTAAGGTTCTAAGGCTTTTACCAATGCATCGGTTTCTTCTTTATGTCCGGTAACCGCAAAAACGGTATAGTCTTGTCTGATTACTACTGCGCTGGCTCCATACTGGCGTAACAGACGTTCTACTGTTACTTTTTCGGTTATTTCTGTTGTAGGTACTTTGTACAAGGCCAGTTCCTGCCAAATGATCTGGTCATTTGTGTTAAAATATACTTTAAGTACCTCCACCTGTTTTTCTATCTGACGTGCTAATTTCCTTACCACCTCATAACTCTCGTTAATGAGGATATTAAAACGGTGTATGCCTGCAATTTCTGTAGAGGAAGTGTTCAGGCTTTCAATATTGATTTTCCTTTTCGAAAAAATGATAGAAATCCTGTTCAAGATCCCTATCCTGTTTTCGGTATAAACGGTTATGGTAAATTCCTGCTTGCCCTGGTAACTTGGGTCGGCAGCTATGTGTTGTATGGTGTTGCTCATTGCTTTTTCGTTGATTGTGGTTCGTTACTCGCTTTTCGCCTTTAATTTTATTTCAATCTGATTTCACTTACGCTACATCCCTGTGGAACCATTGGAAATACATTGTTTTCTTTGCCAACCACTACTTCTAACAGATAAGCACCTTTGTGGTTAATCATGTTTTCCAAAGCTGTTCTCAGATTGGCTCTTTCGCTTACTTTGTTGGCCTCTATGTAATATGATTTGGCCAAAGCCACAAAATCGGGGCTGGTAATGTTCACAAAAGAGTAGCGCTTATCATGAAACAGTTGTTGCCACTGGCGCACCATGCCTAAAAAGCTATTGTTCAGGATCAGGATTTTTACTTCTGCGCCAAATTGCATAATGGTTCCCAATTCCTGTGGTGTCATCTGGAAACCACCATCGCCAATAATGGCCACTACAGTTTTATCAGGCGCTCCATATTTTGCACCTATTGCTGCAGGTAAGCCAAAGCCCATTGTGCCTAATCCACCAGAAGTGATATTGCTGCGGGTATGGTTAAATTTAGCATAGCGGCAAGCTACCATCTGGTGCTGACCTACGTCTGTTACCACAATGGCATCGCCACCGGTTATTTCATTCAATACCCGTAAAACTTCACCCATGGTCATTTCACCGCCCTGTGGATAAAGTTCTGGCGTAATTACCTGATCTATTTCCTGTTGGTTGTAATCTCTAAATTTGACTAACCATTCTGTATGTTCGGCTTTATGAACCAGATTGGTGAGTACCGGAAGGGTTTCTTTGCAATCACCCCATACACCTACATCGGCCTTAACATTTTTGTCGATTTCGGCAGGGTCAATATCTAGATGTATAATCTTTGCCTGTTTGGCATATTTGTCTAAACGTCCGGTTACGCGATCGTCAAAGCGCATCCCTATGGCAATGATCACATCGGCTTCGTTGGTTAACACATTGGGCCCATAATTGCCATGCATGCCCAACATACCTACATTTAAAGGATGGGAGGTAGGAATAGCGCCATCGCCCATAATGGTAAAGGCACTAGGCAAGCCTGCCTTTTCTATAAAGGCTTTAAATTCATTTTCGGCTTTGCCTAATATTACGCCTTGTCCAAATAGTACAAAAGGTTTTTTAGCTTCATTGATGAGCTTTGCAGCTTCTTCTATAAATTCAAAACGCAATTGTGGTTTTGGTCTGTAACTACGGATGTGATTACACTTTACATATGGCCCAAAATCTTCTATCTGTAATTGCGCATTTTTGGTAATATCAATTAGAACAGGTCCCGGGCGACCGCTTTTAGCAATATAAAATGCTTTTGCCAATACCTCAGGTATTTCTTTGGCATCGGTTACCTGATAGTTCCATTTGGTTACCGGAGTGGTAATGTTAATTACATCTGTTTCCTGAAAGGCATCTGTACCCAAAAGGTGTGCAAAAACCTGTCCGGTAATACAAACAAGGGGTGTGCTGTCTATTTGTGCATCGGCTAAACCCGTAACCAGATTGGTGGCACCAGGGCCGCTGGTGGCAAAAACCACGCCTACATCTCCGCTTGAGCGGGCATAGCCTTGAGCAGCATGGATACCGCCCTGTTCGTGGCGCACCAGTATATGTTTAAGTTTATCATTGTAATCATAAAGCGCATCATAAATGGGCATGATCGCACCGCCGGGATAACCAAAAATAGTTGTTACGCCTTCTTCAATAAGTCCGTTCAATAAAATTTGAGAGCCACTGGCTTTTACTGTTTTTACAGTAGAAGTTGCAGTTTTTGTAGTGGGTTCAAAGGTTGTTTCTTGTTCCATTGTTTTAGGTATTTTGGTTTTATCCTTCGTCAGTTACGCAGCCTTCAGAAGCATCTGAAACACTTTTTGCATATTTATAAAGTACGCCTCTTTTTACTTTTAGTTCGGGTTGCTGCCATTGCGCTTTGCGGGCAGCTATTTCTTGTTCGCTTATTTTAAGCTGTATGGTATTGGTAGTTGCATCAATTTCAATTGGATCATTATCCTGAATAATGGCAATATTGCCGCCATCATAAGCTTCGGGTGTGATGTGACCTACTACAAAGCCGTGTGTTCCGCCAGAAAAACGGCCATCGGTAATGAGTGCCACACTGCTGCCCAAACCAGCACCGAATATGGCAGAAGTAGGTTTTAGCATTTCGGGCATTCCGGGCGCACCTTTAGGGCCTACATTACGTATCACCACAACGTCTCCGGCTTTTACCCTGCCTGATAAGATGCCATTTATCAATTCAAACTCACCATCAAATACCCGTGCAGGTCCTTCAAAACGTTCGCCTTCTTTTCCTGATATTTTAGCTACAGAACCTTTTTCTGCAATATTGCCGTATAGGATTTGAAGGTGTCCGGTAGCTTTAATTGGATTTTCTTTAGGCATGATGATTTTCTGATCATCAAACTCTAGTTCAGGTACTTCTGCAAGATTTTCGGCAATGTTTTTTCCGGTTACGGTTAAGCAAGAGCCATCTATCCAACCTAATTTTAACAGGTATTTCATTACCGCAGGTACACCGCCTATTTTGTGGAGGTCTTCCATCATGTAAGTGCCGCTTGGTTTCATATCTGCCAGTACCGGAATACGATTACTGATGGTTTGGAAATCGTCTTGCGTAAGTTTTACGTTAACACTTTTTGCAATGGCAATAAGATGTAAAACGGCATTGGTAGAACCACCTAAAACCATGAGCGTAACAATGGCATTTTCAAATGCTGCCCGGGTCATGATATCAGAAGGTTTAATATCTTTTTCCAGTAAATTGAGGATAGCTTTTCCGGCAGCTAAACATTCCTGCTTTTTATCTTCACTTAAAGCTGGGTTGGACGAAGAATAGGGAAGGCTCATGCCCAAAGCTTCGATAGCCGAGGCCATGGTATTTGCGGTATAAATGCCTCCACAGGCTCCTGCGCCCGGACAGGCATTTTTAACTACCCCATCAAAATCTTCATCAGAAATGGTACCTGCTATTTTTTGTCCCAAAGCTTCAAAAGCAGAAACAATATTTAAATGATGATCATCTTTGTAGTGGCCAGCTTTGATCGTGCCACCATATACCATGATAGAAGGGCGGTTTAAACGACCCATTGCCATTAATGATCCTGGCATGTTTTTATCGCAACCGGGAATGGTGATCAGACCATCGTAATACTGGCCTCCACATATGGTTTCAATACTGTCGGCAATTACATCACGACTTACCAGCGAGTAACGCATACCTTCTGTTCCGTTGCTCATACCATCGCTTACGCCAATGGTATTAAAGGTAAGACCAACCATTCCGTTGTCCCAAATCCCTTTTTTAACCACTTTGGCTAAATCGTTAAGGTGCATATTGCAGGTATTGCCATCGTAACCCATACTGGCAATGCCTACCTGCGCTTTATCCATATCGGCATCGGTTAAACCAATTCCGTAAAGCATGGCTTTGGCTGCAGGTTGTGTTTTGTCTTGTGTAAAAATGCGACTGTACTTGTTTAATTCCATTGGTTTATTTTAAAATAGGGCAAAAAAAAACCGCCCCTTTGCAGGAGGCGGTTCGTTGAATATTTTTTCTATCAATATTATATAAACAACGGTTTCCACCTCTCTTTCTGAGAAATGACAATAATAATGTTGTTAATAATATTGGTGTTTAAAATCACTTTACTTCGCTTTTGTAAACCCAAAACTAACAACAAAAATTTTAAAACAAAGAACTTTTAAATAATTACTTCGTAGTTTACTTTTTCGAGCACCAGATTTTTATAGGCTCTTTGCAAAGTAGCACCAATGCTGTCGCGCCAGCGCGGACGGTACACCACATCATCAATAGTGTGGATGCCCACTACTTCAACAGCGGTACCGCAGAAGAAAGCACTATCTGCATTGTGTAGAAAATCTGTACTGATCTGTTTCTCGATTACTTCTATATCTAAAATCTTGCAAAGTTCAATAATGGTTGCACGGGTAATGCCCGGTAAAATGTTGCCTAAAGCGGGCGTATAAAGCTTTCCGTTCTTTTCAATAAAGATGTTTGCACTGGGTGCTTCGGCAATAAATCCTTTTGCATCCAAAAGAAGTGCTTCATCAAAACCTTTGTTCTTGGCATCGCCGCTGGCTAAAATTGCGTTTACATAATGACCGCTCATTTTAGCTTCTATATGAATAGATTTAGGGTTAGGACGCTCATAAGGGGATATACATACCTTTAATTGCTTGTCGCCGAAATAAGAACCCCATTCCCAAGCACAGATCATAATGTTGCTTGCTTTGGGGGTGGTTAAGCTCATATTGGGTTCACAGAAAACCAAAGGTCGTATGTAAGCGTCTTTGAGGTTATTCAATTCGAGCAGACGGTAGGTTTTTCCAATCAGGTCATTGATGTCCCAATTAAAAGGAATGCCTGTAAGATCGCATGAACGTTTTAAACGCTCAAAATGCTCTCTGGCTTTAAAAATGCGGGTAGCATTGTGTGTTTTGTAGGCTCTTATGCCTTCAAAAGCTGCATAGCCATAATGCAACGATTGTCCGTACAAATCTGTTTTGGCATCCCGTGCTTTAACAAATTCATCGTCCAAATAAATTACCGTGTTCGAATTGTAATAATTCATAAATTTCTTTTTAAAAGAATTTTTCTAAAAGCCATTTAACCTTGAGCAGTTTCTAATTCGTTGTTCTGAATAAGCGCTGGTTTATTTTCAGGGCTTTCAGAAAGATGCTGAACCGAGTTCAGCATGACGGATTTTTTTTAGTTCAAAGGTCTAAACAGCTTCCTTTAATTTATCAAGTTGTGTGTGGGGTAGAACACAATTTTTTTGCTGAAAAAAACACCCTTTTTTAGGTTCTTTTTAAATGGGTGTTTCTGCTGCTTTAAAATCGCTGTGTTTTACAAAAACCAATTTAGTTTTTGGTTCATTTAAATGCAATAGAATATTTTAATTAAAATTAAAAAGTATTATTGATGGTTTTTTTGTTGTTTTTTGAAATTATATTTTGATTTATTTTTATTTTTAGGAATATAAAAATATAATATTTGAACCAAATATAGAATTGGTATTTGGTTCAAATATTATGCTTGCATTGTATTGATATTAATTTTCTGCTTAAAACCAGAAAATGTGCTGTGAAGTTTGCTGAAATTGGCCTTGAAAATGGTTTGGATTTAGCTTGTGATATTGGGCTAATTTTGGCTGTTTTTAATGAAAGGAGATTTTGGCCGGAATGGTATCAATACAAACAAAAAGATAGTACAAAGATTGAACTACCTGAACGAGGATCCGGTAACATCAAGCTTGGTTATCTACTTAGCGTTGTAAGTACATTATGAGGAAAGGACTTGTATCAATATTGTTTTGTAGTGTATTCCAATCTGGAGACCTTATTTTCAGGATAGATTTAAGTGCCTTACGAAACATTTAAACCAAAGGGGAGAATTTAACCCAGCCTATTACTAATAGGCTGTTGACAGCAGTAAGAATTTTTCTAATCGTAATGAAATCTACATTTGGCAATGAGAATCTCATTTTCTTGATATTTGTAAATCAATCTATGTTCGTCATCAATTCTACGAGACCAAAATCCAGAATATTTATGTTTTAAAGGCTCTGGTTTTCCAATTCCTTCAAATGGACTTCTTGAAATATCTTTTAATAAATCATTGATTCTCTTTAATTTCTTTTTATCTGTTTTCTGCCAATATAAATAATCGTCCCAAGATTCGTCAACAAAAGTGTACTTCATCTTATTCTTCAATTAAATCGTTTGAAAACGATTTTCCACTTTTTAGTTTTTCAATTGCGGAATCTAATCGCATTTCGTTTTTCCGAGAAGATAATTCGTAATTAGTTGCCATTAGAGAATTGTATTCTTCTAATGACATGACAACAATTCCTGAATCTTTTCCACGATTGATGATTAGAGTTTCGAAATTCTTAGCAACTCTATCTAAATAAGATTTTATGTCTTTTCTAAAATCAGAAACACTTGCAATTAACATGATTTTGTATTTTTATTTGTACAAATATATGTACAAATTTTCTATTGAACAAATTGTGCGGAATTTTTGGGACTTATTGTATTTATTGGTTCGGGGCTTGTCGAAGGTGGGGATTTTTAATACAAAAATTCAATAAAATTACTATTGTGTAACCTTGTTCAAATGTTTCATAGAAGCACTTCAGCCGCCATATTGCCCAAACCGATGTTATGTGTCCGGCATTTTTTGTTGTTAGTCAATTCCAAGTTCTTTGTGCATTGTATGCCATTCTTTCCCAAATTCAATCATTTCTAATACAGCTTTTCGTTTGTCTTCTGGCAGGCATTGTATGCAAGTTGGATACTGAATGCCTTTATAATGTACTTTACAATTAGGGCATAACTCCATATTTTTTAAATCATAGTTAGAGGCACATCTTCTACAAGCTGTTATTGTGTCTTCAAATGACAGATATTTTATGTCGTCAGTTAAATAGAGTAAAAATGCTTCTTTCCCGATTATTTCTTCATCTTTGTTTTTAGCTTTTTCTCTTTGAAACCAATATTTTATATTCGATAAATTGTGATTGTTTTTCCATTTTTTAGATACAAAACACTTGTCTCGAACATCAAGAGCTTCTTCGTCTATATAAAAAATTGTGATGAGTTCTTCTAAGGATTTATAAATTGGTTCATCAAACTCGTGTTGGCATACTGCGCAACGATATTGTGGTAATTTCCTCACTCTCTTATTAGGTCGGTTGTCTCCACAATTTGTGCATAAAGGAACGGCTATGTAATCATAGTTTTTTGCAATATGTTTCTTAAATTCTGATTTATCAATGTCAGAATTAGTTTCTTTAAAAATTTGAGTGTATTTTCTTGTTATTTCTCTTTCGTAGTCGGAATATTTTTTTGGGTGCGAAAGATGCTGAATTGTTAAAGTGTCTGTACTATCACATATCTCGCATTTTTCTTTAAGAATTTTAGCTCGTCTTTCTTTCCAATCTTTTGTGTGCCATGACCGTTGTCCTTCTTTGTAATCCTTCCAATATAGTTCCTTGGCAAGTTCTAATGAAATTTCTCCATTAGTCAACTTTTCCCTTAATTCGATACGTTCGTTATATGTCAACATACTTCATTTATTTGGTTTCATATTCTACATATTTTTAAATAGTATATTTTCTATTCAATAACTACTGCTGGAACAGTTTTCCTAAATTCGCTTTTAGTTTCGTATTGATATGTTCCTATTTGTCTTGCACATTTGTTTTTGGGTATTTTTATCTTTTGCTCATCGTAGAATGTTTTACCATTATAATCAATGATTAAAACTACGATTTCATCAGAGTAGTTTCTAATACCATACTTCCCATATTCTACTGTTTTTGCTAATGCAGTATTCTGATTAATTACCTGAAAAATTTCTATTTCGTTTTTGGAAATACATTCCCCACTTTCTTCAAAAATGGTAAGACCTACTAAGCCACCGTCATTAGGTTTGTTGGCTCCTGAGTATACATAAATTGCAAAAAACGTTGCTAATATCCCTGTAACGAAACCTCCAATAAAAATTAAAAATTTCCTCATATCCATTTTAGTGTTAACTTGTTGTCAACGGTTGTTTGTCTTATGCTGACGCAAAACCCGTGTTATGCCTAGTATTTCTTCTACTTCTTGCTCTTAACATATTCAATAAATCCGTTGTAATAGTCGTCTATTGTTTTCTTTTTTATTTCAGTCCATTTTTCTTTTGGTTGACTTAATTCTTTTTTTTCAGAGTTGTCGTCCATGCCTGATAAAACAGCGTCCATACCGTGAAGATTTATCCATCTTTGGTCGTAATTTTCTTCATTGGCTCTAACGAAGCCAACTACTTTAGTTACTGTTTTCTCAAGTTTGTCAATGTCTTGAAATGCATATTTATTAATGTCTGGTCCATACTCTCCATTCAAAACCGAAACAGCTTGCTTTGCTGAATTGTCCACACACAAGTTAGCGTCATATCTTGCTCTTAGTTGTGCTACATAAAACCAATACATTGCATCGTCTTTTTGGTCTTGGTTAAAAAGTTCTCGAGATAATGCGTATATAACTGGAGGATTATAGAAATTAGGGTTTTTCAAAATACTATCAACTATCTGCTGTTTAAGTTTTTTGTTTTTACCGTTTAAGATTTCAATTGCTTCATTGTGTCGAGCAACGTTAATTTCTTTAAAAACTCCTTTAGATTTAATCTCTTTTGTTTGTGTCTGTGCGTAACTTAAGGTCGAAAGTCCGAAAACAATTGTCAATAGGAGAATGATTTTTTTCATTGTTTGTCTGTCGTTTTTAATTGTGTTGTGTGTCGCTGTAATATTGGGCATAACGTTTCGGGGCTTGCCGAAGGCGGGGATTTTTAGAACAAAAGTTCAATAGAATTACTAATCTTGAACCTTGAACAAATGCTCGATCGAAAAACTTCAGCCCCGCTTTTGGCAAACTCGTCTAGCGCAAGTATGAGCGTAGCGGTGCTTGTGCTCGGATTAGTCACAAGCGGATGCTTGCGCCAGAGTGGGGAGAATTTTTCAATTATACATTTAACCCAGCTTATTGCTAATACGATGTTAGCTGACGTTGTATTTTTTTCTCATTTTGTCTCTTTTTTTTAATCTACCAATAAAAATCTTCTCATCAACAGATGTTGATTTAAATACTAAAACTTCAATAACGTCCGCTATAAAAGAAATTAGCATCGGTAAATTTTCGTAGATATATTCCCATTGTGCTTCAATGTCTTCCCAAGTGCTAAAAATGAAGTTTAAATTTTGTTTCTCTGTTGCGACGATTGGATTTCTGTCTGTGTAAAGGTGGATTGCGTTGTTTGTTAAATTAAATAAACTGTCGCCAAATTCTTTGCTAAATATGTAGTCAAATAAATCGTCAGGTTGAAACTTATTATTTAGAAAATTGTTTGTTTTCTCAATAAGTCCCTTTTTTTGATTAGGAGTCGTTTTTATTGGGTCAAAACCATCTTCATTACTAAACCTTTCAATGAAATCACTTTCATTCAATATTCGCATTAGCAATATCGAAATTTCTAAAAAAGGCTTTCTCAATAGCGTAAAACAAACAGTCATTCTCATCTTCAAACTACATAAAAGACTTTCTTGGAGAAAATAACAAGTCTCCATTATGAGTGAAAGAAGTAGGTGCGTTCTTATAATTTGATTGTGTTCAACTCTTAGCCCATTTGCCTGCAATATATCGAAAATGTGGTCTTGGGTGTCATTCTCGATTTTCAAATTCTCTGGAAGGTTTATAATTTGTGTCTTTAACTCTACAAAAGTTTCGTCAATGACTAATCTTTCAATGTCATTAATTACAAATTCACAGAAGTCGTGTTTTTTTCTAAACTTTTTTGGTAGGTAGTAGTAGTCTATTCTTTTAGTCATTGGGGAAAGGTTCGTCTAGCAATGTCAGCTAACACCCAAATATACGAATCTTTTCTTCTATGGTAACTTCTGTTAAATAGCTGATATATAGTGTGATAAATTTTTATTGAATTTATGATATTCAAAATTCGAATGGATTAAAAAGCAATTCATATAAGGTCAAAACATACATGAACTGCCTTTAATCTCATAATAAACCAAAATCGTTAAACTCAATTACAATGAGAACAAAAAGCCTATTTTGAGCAGGAGTAAGATTGCAATTTTGTAATTATACAAAATCGTTCGATAGCTAATTTAGAACTGTTTTTTATTGCCAAAAACGGTGTTTTTATCCATAACTATTTTCTAATTTTACCTTTTGTAATCCATTATTGCTGAAATTAAGATGTTCGAAAATTTAAAAACCACGTTCGAAGGCGAGTTATACTATGATAATTCTACCGTACATGAAGCATTGAAAAAGGTGTATTCAACCGATGCTTCGGTGTATCAGGAAAAACCTTTGGCAGTGGCCATTCCTAAAACCAAAGAAGACCTCAAAAGACTGATCCGTTTTGCCAATGTACAAGGCGTTTCACTTATTCCGCGTGCGGCAGGAACTTCTTTGGCCGGACAGGTAGTAGGGAATGGTATCGTGGTAGATATTTCGAAATACTTTACGCAAATTTTAGAGATCAATCAGGAAGAAGCTTGGGTAAGAGTACAACCCGGTGTAATCAGAGATGACTTGAATGCAGTATTAAAACCTTATGGCTTAATGTTTGGCCCTGAAACCTCAACCGCCAGCAGAGCCATGATAGGAGGGATGATCGGCAATAACTCCTGTGGATTGCATTCTATTGTATGGGGAGATACCCGTGGAAACTTACTCGAAGCAAAAGTACTTTTGAGCAATGGCGATGAAACGGAATTTAAAGCTTTAAATAAACAAGAGGTAGCCGAAAAAGCTGAACTGAACAGTCTTGAAGGTGTAATCTACAAAGGCATACAAGAACTGGTAAATAAACCCGAAAATATAACAGCCATTAAAAAAGGTTATCCCAAAAAAACACTTACCCGCAGAAATACAGGCTATGCGCTTGATTTCTTAATCCCCGAGGAAGGAAAAGAAACTTTTAACTTATGCGAGCTTTTGGCAGGATCAGAAGGCACATTGGCGTTTGTAACCGAAGCCAAGCTTAAACTGCTGCCTTTGCCGCCAAAAGAGGAAGCTTTGGTATGTGTGCATTTTAATTCGCTGGCCGAATCGCTTTTGGCCAATATCATTATTCTTAAGCATAAGCCGATGGCTTCTGAACTGGTAGATAAATACATCATGGACTTTACCAAAGGCCATCCTGTTTACCAGCATAACCGCTTTTTTATAGAAGGCGAACCAGAAGCTTTATTAATGGTAGAGTTTTTTGCCGATACAGAACAAGAACTAGAAGCCAAAACATCGGCATTGATTGCCGATCTGAAAGCTGCCGGATTGGGTTATGCTTATCCGATCGTAAAAGGGAATAAGCAAACCAAGTTGGCTTGGGATGTGCGGAAAGCAGGCTTGGGATTGATCAGGAACTTGCCAGGCGATACACAGCCAGTAAACCTGATCGAAGATTGCGCCGTATCGCCCGAAGATTTGCCCGCTTATGTAGAAGATCTGCAGGAAGTGCTTAACCGCTATCAGTTACATGCTTCTTATTACGCACATGCCGGAGCAGGGGAGTTGCATATAGAGCCTATGATCAACCTCAAGACCAGTGAGGGAAAAGAGATTTTTAGGCAGGTGCTTAAAGAAACCGCACAGCTGGTTAAAAAATACAACGGTTCTTTAAGTGGCGAGCATGGCGACGGACGTTTGCGTGGCGAGTTTATTAAAGACGTATTGGGCGAAGAGGTTTATGTGTTATTAAAAGACGTTAAAAACCTGTTTGATCCGGTAGGTGTATTCAATGCCAATAAAATTGTGGACACACCACCAATGAATGAGTTTTTACGTTACGAAGCCGATCAAAAGATCAAGCCCGTAAAAACCATTTTTGATTTCAGCAAGAGCGAAAATATATTAAGATTAACAGAAAAATGCTCAGGTTCTGGCGATTGCCGGAAAACCCATGTAACAGGAGGTACCATGTGTCCGTCATACATGGCTACCCGACAAGAAAAAGATACCACCAGGGCCAGAGCCAATATATTAAGACAGTTTTTAACCAATTCTACAGAAGAAAATCCGTTTAACCATAAAGAAATAAAAGAGGTGATGGATTTGTGCCTGAGTTGTAAAGGCTGTAAATCAGAATGTCCCTCAAGTGTAGATGTTGCCAAATTAAAAGCAGAATTTTTGCAGCATTATTACGATGCCAATGGTGTACCTTTCAGGGCAAGAATGATTGCCAACTTTACCAAAACACAGCAACTGGCAACAATTTTTCCGAGCTTGTACAATGCATTGATCAGCAATAGTTTTACTTCAAAACTGATCAAAAAGACCGTTGGTTTCGCTATAGGTAGATCATTACCCAAAGTAGGCAAAACCACCTTACGCCACTGGAAGAAAAAACATGATAAAGAAGCTGTAGTTCAACCTAAAAACCGAAAGGTTTATCTGTTCTGCGATGAGTTTACCAATTATAACGATGTTGAAATAGGAATTACCACCATAAAACTTTTGGAGAAACTGGGTTACGAAGTGATTATTCCTCAGCATAAAGAAAGTGGCAGAACTTATTTATCTAAAGGCTTGCTGAGAGATGCCAAGAAATTGGCCAACCAAAATGTTTCGCTTTTAACTAGATTAATTACCGAAGAAACACCTTTACTGGGTATAGAACCTTCGGCCTTGCTTACTTTTAGAGATGAGTACCCAGAGCTGGTTGACGATCATTTGGTAGAAAAAGCCAATCATTTGGCTAAAAATGCTTTTTTGGTAGAAGAATTTTTATTGCAAGAGGTAGAAGCCGGACGCATCCATACCTCAGCCTTTACCCAAAAAACACAATTGGTAAAACTGCATGGACATTGTTATCAGAAATCGTTGAATGCTTTAACTCCAACTGAAAAAATACTGGCTTTACCGCAAAATTATACCGTAGAGCTTATTCCTTCGGGATGCTGCGGTATGGCAGGCTCATTTGGCTATGAGGCCGATCATTACGATGTTTCTATGAAAGTGGGCGAACTGGTACTTTTACCTGAGGTAAGAAAACAAGCTACCGATACCATTATTGCAGCGGCCGGAACAAGTTGTCGCCACCAGATCAAAGATGGTACGCAACGTATAGCCCAACACCCGGTAGAAATTTTGTGGGAAGCTTTGGTTTAAATTAAAGCAGTATGAAATACAGCCGTTTATTTAAAGCTTGGTGGATTTTCTATCAAAAACTGATTTTGCCATCTTTAGTTACGGCATTGCTATTGGCTGTATTTTCACTGCCCACAAATAAGATTGTTCCGGGAGTGGCATTGGCTTATATTCCCTTGAGTTTATTTTATCAATATATCTTCTATGATTACAGTAGAAGAGGAGAATATCTGTTTTATTATAATTTGGGGTTAGGAAAGACTGCACTTTGGTTGATTTCATTAAGTGCCGGATGTATATTTGCTCTTAGTGTATTTATGCTTTCATATTTATAAAAGCAGTTTGAATTACCCAAGCATGTACAAACTTGTTTGCAAAATTGATACATGAAAATTTATAATGCTCATTTCTATATCATAAGTGGCGGTCTGGGATAAATCTTTCTTAACATGTCACATTGAGTCTGTCGAAATTATGGAAAACATTTATTGATTTTTATTCTAAATCTACGCCACTACTATTTTTAATGGTAAAGCCGTTTTTGTTAAATGTTGTATTAACAGTATCTCTATAATAAGTTCCTGTTACTACTATATTTCCTGTTAAAGTTTTCATTCCACTTCCACTTATTGTAAGGTTAGTAAATCCAACATTAGCTGGAATATCTTGAGCACCAGTAAGACTAAGTGACAATGTGTTACAGATTATTGACGAAGTACCATTTAATATCATCAGGCCATTTCTTTTAAAATCTAGTGTACCGGTTATAGTTATATTAGAATTGTTCAATGTTAGTCCACCTGGAGTACCACTCTCTATTTCAAGTCTAACATTAGAAAACGTAAAAGCAATATTGTTTATTTGTTGGGAAAACTGTCTGATAAATCTCCATTGAGCCGGGTTTACACCATTTAAGGCAAATACAGGTGTATTAGTTCCTACAGTAAAATTTCCTCCACGCCAAATTAATTCATCAACAGTAGAACCGCTTGTTAATGTTTGAACAGTATTTAAATTTTCATCTTTAAACTCAACATTCGTATAACTACCTAAGGGTACTGTTGAAGCTCTGTTACGAGCATCGGTATATTTTGTATATCCAGTCAGCGTAAAACCATTTAAATCTAGAGTTGCAGTACCGGCAAAATAAAGGTGTTCACAGGTTGTATTTCCAGTTAGTTTTTTTACTCCGGCATTTTGTAATCTAAGTTCTCTGTAACCTCCATCATTGGGTATTCTTATTTCCTGATTACCTGAAAAATTATATGAAAAAATATTATCGCTTTGATTGGCATAAAATAAACTATTAACAAGTAAATCTGAATTTAATTTACCTTGCCAGTCAATATTTCCTCTTGTATCTAATTTTGATGATGCATTTAAACCAATTATTTTTTCAAATAAGGTAAATTTCTTTCCTGTTAATGTAACCTCTATATTCTCTTTAATTTCTACATTTCTCATAACAAACGGATTAACATTTTCAGTTGAATTTGTCGTTATTGTTTTACTATTCGTAGAAAAAATAATTTTTGATTGACCGAAATCATTTATTGATGATGCATTGGTAAGAATGCCTTTAACAAATTCAAAAACTGTTCCCGATGCAAAATTAGTAGCTAATAATGTATTGGTATTAAATGTTGCTAAATTATTAATACGTATATAATTGTTATTTTTAGCTATCAGATAGCTATTATTACTAAGGGATAAATCATTGGTATCTATATTATAAACAGATAGATCAAATTGACTATTCCCACCTACACTTAAAGTATTAAAAACACTGATACTATTTAATAATAATATGGGACTGGTTAAATTAGAACCTATATATAGATTATAATAATCAATAGCTGGTATTACAGGGCCAGAATTATTAAATTGTATATTACTATTTGCAGTTCTTATATACCCGTTCCAATAACTGTCATTTCCCTTTGTTATGGTTGTTTGATTGCCATTATTGTCATTGAATGTACCATATATTCTTATGTTTTCAATTGTTAGTGCTCCTCTCTTTGTAAATGTAAAATTGTTATTAATAATTAACTGTCTTACAGAGCCTGTTGTATTTAAGAGACAATCAGCTTTTATAATCGCAATATGATTTGCTGCAGGTACAATACCTAAACTCCAGTTGGCTGGATTATTCCATAAATTATTTACAATACCTAAAAATTCATTGATTGTATCGCTTACAATTATTCGGTTTGGCCCTGCTAGTATTTTTCCACTTGATGTTACGATCATATTTATAAATGTTATTTACGTCCCAAAATTCCTTGTGCCGTATTCATAATATGAGATATATTATTAAGTTCTATTTGAGTTGTAACTTCTGCTATGATACATGAAGTTATTCTGGCGTTACTCCATTGTTCAGCACCTCTGCGCCTAAGTATTCCGAAAGTTGTATTCCCTATCCCTGTAGGAGTACCGGCAGTGGTATTTGCATAATTGGTTATATGATCAAAATTAACATATGGATTATTAAGGACATTATAAGAAAAAAATGTAGATTTTGTACTTTTACCAATACTGTAATTTCTGTTCGAGGCTCCATTAGCATCATAATGACAAGACCCTTGAAATAATGCACATATACTGGTTGGCCCGGAACCCGCACCAATTAAAAATTGTTGATCACCCTCATTACTGGTGGCACCTAAAGTAATTTTTGAACCCAATCCTACAGCATTGGCGTTTAAAAATGTATTGCCTTCTCCAGTTAATCCATCTCCTTTTATACCTAAGTTGTTATGAATAAGCGTACCAATCCAAGCAATTCTAAAAGCATTATCAGCATCTCTCATATCTTTCCAATTCCATTTATGAGTGGCTGCTGTTCCACCTACAAAACCATACAAGGCTTTTATCTTAGTCCATACACCAATTCCTTTTAATCCACTAACAATATGATTTACATAAAGTCTTTCAGGCTCGGTTAACATTACCCCATCAACATCTCTAATGATCTTAATAATGTTTTCAGCATCTTTATCAAAATCTACCAGTAATCTTCCTTTATCTAATAGTATCATTATCTGTTATATCTAATTTTAAGGTATGTCTGCACTTGTGCCACCTGAGTTAAGTCTAGTTGTTTATTGAATATAATAATTTCATAAAGCCTGAAAGAACAATATCCACTATTGGATAATGGTGGTAACTGATTATTAAACCTACCACCTATAGAAATACCGTTTGTTAATCTCTGCTTTTCTACAGGCATTATCTATCTGATTTAAATATTGTAAACTTAAACTATTATGCTTGATATTGCCATTTACATCAGCTGCATCTACAAAATTTGAAACTCTGGAAGAAAAGTCTATTAAATACATGGCTATCCCTAATTTTATGATTGTCAAATAATTATAATACTTATGAGTTGCCTCAAAAGGAATAACGTTAACAACTCTGATAATTTAAAGTAGATTGCGGTAATAACCGATCTGAAGATGTAGCGTTAACTCCTGAATATAAATATAGTAATCGGCTATTAATTTTACTATTTTAAAATTCAAATTTGGAATATTTATTTAGGTGACTAAAGTAAAAATGCCTTAGATCTCTTAGTGAAGGGCATAATTTTTAAAAGCTCACTACAATTTTACCTCGTGTTTTACCACTTTCTATTTGTTGGTGCGCAGCTATCATTTCATCAAAAGCAAAAACATGACTGATGAAAGGTTTTAAGATGCCCTTACCCAAAAGTTCGGCAATAAAATTCAGGTCTTCCGTATTTTGTTTAACCAGTAAAGGATAGCCATGTTTACCTTGTGCTTGTGCCAAGGCAGCAACCTGCGTATTTAAAATACTGGGAATACTTACTATTGTGGCTCCGGGCTTCATGGTTTTTAAAGACCTTTCTATATAATCGCCACCAATAGTGTCAATCACAAGATCTATGTCTTTTACCTGGTCTTCAAAAACTGTGGTTTTGTAATCGATGCATTCATCTGCACCCAAGCTTAAAACAAAATCTTTGTTGCTTGCTGATGCCGTACCGATTACGTAAGCACCAAAATGTTTAGCCAGTTGTATGGAAAAATGTCCTACACCGCCTGCTGCGGCATGTACCAAAACTCTTTGCTTAGCTTGTACAGGGACAAAATTTCTGAGTGCCTGTAAGGCCGTAAGTGCAGCTATACCGGCACATGAGGCTATAGCATAATCCACATTATCAGGTATAAGGGCTAAATCTTTTGCAGGTGCAACCGTAAACTCTGCATAGGCATTGCCCGGATTTGGAAAACAGATCATCCCGAAAACACGGTCACCTGCTTTAAGATTTTGTACATTTTTACCTGTACTTACTACATCACCAGCAATATCCCAACCTAATATTAGAGGTAACTTGTCTTTAAAGGCAGGTCTTTGGCCGGCACGTACTTTTACATCAATAGGATTTATGCTGATGGATCTTATTTGGATCAAAACCTCTTCGGAACCCATAACAGGAATTTCTTTCTCGGTATATTCCAGGTTTTCGGCGGGACCAAACGTTTTCAGGATAACAGCTTTCATCGTATAGAAATTAACTTTTTAAGCCCTGATACATTTTTTTAAATGTTGAAGCTTGTAACCCCAGTTTTTCAGATTCATGCACCATATAGCCCGTAAGCGACTCTAATTCGGTATGCTGTTTATGATTTGCAAAATCAGCATGCATAGATGAAGTAGCTAGGGCAGGCATGGCCTGCAATTTGTTCAAGGTAATTTCCTCGATATTTGTTGAAACTGGAATTTGTTTGGCTTTTGCCAGTTGCACACCTTCTTTAACCAATTGTAAAAGATAGTTTTTCTTTTCGGGATCTTCGAGTATAGCACCCATACCTTGATCATAAAATGAGGTAGAAGTAGCCGTAGCAGAGATAAAGATAAATTTCTCCCAAATGATTTTTAAAATGTCGTTTGATAACTTTGCATGGATTCCAGCTTGCTTAAACAAACTTTCCAGTTGTACCAGACGTTCATCTTCGCTTTGATCCAAACCAAAAAATAGGTTTTCGGTACTACCTGTATTTTCAACTCTTCCAGCTGCAGTTAATCTCGAAATGATATACACACAACCTTCGGTTACTAGATTGTTGGGATAACATTTTTTAATAACTTCTCTGCTGTTTACGCCATTGAGCAGAGGAATGATAATGGTTTGATCAGAAATGCAGGGTTTTAGCTGTAAAACAGTTTCTTCAAGGTCGTAATTTTTGGTGCAAAGTATAATTACATCTGCTTTTCCTAAAGTAGCAGGGTCGTTTGTTGCTATTTTAGGTTTTACAAGCCATTCTTCGGTACCGCTTGTAATGGTTAGGCCATTGGTTTGGATAGCCTTAAGGTTTTCGCCCCTGGCTAAGAAATCAATTTCTACTGTTGGGTTGTTGTGAAATTCTTTAGCCAACAGGCCACCAAAATAACCGCCAACACCGCCAATTCCTGCTATGATAATCTTTGTCATGTTATGCTTGCTTGTAAAAAAGAAACCGTCTCAATTTGAAAAGCTGTTTAAATTTAATTCATCATAACATACTCCGTCACTCTGAATTCATTTCAGGGTCTGCTCTATAAAAGATTCTGAAACAAGTTCAGAATGACGTGCACTTTCTTTAAACAGTTTTTAAGCCTTGTTTATATATTAACGCCAAATTTTAGGGTAAAGATATGCTTTTAAGCCTATATCTTTTTCCATTTTAAGCGCAAGCTGTTGGCAACCACACTTACCGAACTGAATGCCATAGCGGCACCGGCCCACATAGGGTCGAGCAGAAAACCATTTATTGGATACAATAGACCTGCAGCAATTGGAATGCCTATTACATTGTAGATAAAGGCCCAGAACAGATTTTGTTTAATGGCATTGGTGGTATATTTAGATAAGCGTATGGCATCTGCAATTTTAGAAAGATCAGAAGAGATAATGGTCATTTTGGCTACATCCATAGCAATATCACTGCCTTTGCCCATGGCAATGCTTACATCGGCTTGTGCCAGTGCATTACTGTCGTTTATACCATCGCCCACCATGGCCACCACTTTGCCCTCTTGTTGTAAGGTTTTGGCAAATTGAGCTTTTTCTGCAGGCAGAACATTGGCTTTGTAAGCATCTATGCCTAACTGATTTGCAACAGCTTTTGCGGTATGCTCATTATCGCCGGTTAGCATATAAACTTTAATGCCTTGTTTGTGCAATTGATTGATGGCTTCGGCAGAACTGTCTTTGATTTGATCGGCAATAGCAATGGCAGCCAATAAGTTTTGATTATTGGCATACAGCACTACGGTTTGCGCTTTATTCAAATGTTCATCAATCCATTGTTGCTGCGATGCATCTGCTTGTATATGAAGTCCAGAAATGAGTTTCTGATTGCCGATATAATAGGTGTTAGCACCATATTGACCTTTTATACCCTCACCGCTCATGTTTTCGATAGTTAAGCCATCCATAAACCTGCTTTCTTCTTTAAGATGATGAACAATGGCATCTGCAAGCGGATGTTCAGAAGATTTTTCGATGCTGTACAAGATGTTTTTTTGTTCCTCATTTGCAGTAGTAAACCATTTTAAGGCAGTAACGGTAGGTTTACCTTCGGTAATGGTTCCTGTTTTATCTAAAATAACGGCATCTACTTTTTTAGCCAGCTCAAGGCTTTCGGCATCTTTGATCAAAATACCCTGCTCGGCACCTTTACCTACACCAACCATAATTGCGGTAGGGGTTGCCAATCCTAAGGCACAAGGACAGGCAATGACCAATACCGTTACAAATGCAATAAGTCCTTGTACAAAAGCATTGTCGCCACCCAAAGTATTCCATAGGATAAAAGCTAACAAAGCAATGCCCATTACAACAGGTACAAAAATGGCGGCAATTTTATCTACCAGTTTTTGTACAGGCGCTTTGCTACCCTGCGCATCTTCAACCATTTTAATGATATGGGCAAGTACAGTATCTGAACCTACTTTTTGGGCTTTAAATTGAAAACTTCCTTTTTGGTTAATGGTTCCTGCAAAAACCGGGCTGCCCTGATTTTTGGCAAGGGCAATAGGCTCACCACTGATCATGCTTTCATCAACATAAGATGTACCGTTGATCACCTCCCCATCTACGGCTATACGTTCGCCGGGTTTAACCAATAAAACATCGTTTACTTTAACTGAACTGATTGGCATTTCCATTTGATGGCCGCCATCATGAACAACTGTTACGGTTTTAGGCTGTAATCCCATTAATTTTTTAATGGCCGAACTGGTGTTGCCTTTGGCTTTTTCTTCCAGTAATTTACCCAAAAGAATGAAAGCAATGACGATACCGGCCGCCTCAAAATAAACATGGGCATGAATACCTTTGTGATGTAAATAATCAGGAAACAGGGTGATGAAAACGCTGAAAATATAAGCCGTTCCGGTGCTAATGGCTACCAAGGTATCCATATTGGCAGAACGGTGTTTAGCTTGTTTCCAGGCACCTGTAAAAAATTGCCTGCCATAATAAAAAAGCATAGGCGTAGCCAAGGCCCACATCATGTAATTGGCATAAGGCATATCCATGAAAAACATACCGATAACAAACAAAGGAACAGCAAAGATCATAGCACCGATTACTTTGCCTTTTAAGGTTTTGTAATGGTTTTCTTTAATTTTTTCCAATTCGTCTTTGGCATCCTCAGATTCATCAATAATGAGGTCGTAGCCCGAAGCTTGTACGGCTGTTCTCAATGCCTGTGGATTGGTTAAGCCCGGTATATATTCTACTTTGGCTACGGCATTGGCATAATTTACTTCGGCATTGATTACACCGGTTACACTGTTAAGCGCATCCTGAGTATTACCAGCACATGATGCACAAGATAAACTCAATACCGGAAAACTTTTTTTAACCGTAGGCACATTGTAACCCAGATCACGTATTTTTTCTACAGCCTTTTGTACCACTTCTTTAGGGTTTTGTTTAGCTGTAATTAGTGCTTTTCTGTTGTTCAATTCTACCGCATGTGTGGCAATACCATCAATATCTTTTAAACCTTTATCAACAATAAGGGCGCAATGCTCACTTTCAACATCTTGTAAAGGTATTTCTATAACTTGTTCTTTTGCTGTCATGATATTTTTTCAATGATGTAAACAAAGGTCGGCACAATGCCCCGTATATCTTTTATATTATTTTTTAAAAGGTTTGTATGATTTTGCAATAAGATTAAGTCTTAAAAGTTGTATAAATGTGAAATATATTTCCGTAATAACTAAATAATCAGCAATTTAGCTTATATATAATCAGCGCTGCATACCAAAATGGATTGGATTTTATTCCTGCATATTTTCACCATCATTAATAAAGTACTGTTGTTTCCGCTTTTCTTTTTCAGGAAACACAATTCTTTGGCAAACCGTATGCTAGCTTTGTTGATATTGCTGCCGGTATTCCCTATCATTTCCAATTATATTTTCTACCAAGGACCTTCGGTATATTTTGTGCCATCTTTATTTATATCGCAAATTATTTTTAGCTTTTTTGGTCCCGTTTACCTGTTCTACTGCTTGCAGATGATAGGTAAGCCATTTAAAATGGATAAGAGGAAATTACTTCATCTGCTACCGTCTTTTAGTGTACTTGTACTTTTTACCTGTTATTTACTGGTCGGACATAAAACACAGATTGCTTTTGAGCAAAGTTTCTATAACGGTAATTATAGCGCCTGGCCTATGCTGGTGTCTTCTTTGGCACCCATAACTATAGTATTGATTTATGTGGCGGCTTCTGCTCATATAGTTTTTAAGCATATTGCATCATACAAAGAGGTTTTTTCTAATTTAGAAAGCCTAAGAATAGGCTACATTTTTGAGTTTAATATCATCATCATAGCAGAAATTGTGCTCTTAATCCTGCTTTCTACTTTTGTTTCATTTTATTATATAGACTTGGTGTGGATACCTTTATTGGGTAATGTAATGTATCTCTACATTGTGTATAAGAGTTACAATTACGGAATGATCTTCTCTGAAAATGATTACCGTTTGTTTCAGGAAAAATATGCACCTTTAAATCAGTATCTGCATCAGCAAAAGGAAAAATATTCGCATTCTAATCTCTCAGCAGTTAAAATTGAGGAGTATGCTTTGCAAATCCTAACCTTTTTTGATGAAGAAAAATGTTATTTAGATCCAGATTTAAATTTGTCGGGATTAGCTAACCGGATTCAAATTCCTTCACATTCTTTATCGCAGGTCATCAACCAGAAATTCGGCAAGAATTTCTTTGATTTCGTAAATGCATACCGTACTGATGCTTTTAAGGAGAAATTACTGGATAAACAGTTTATGCATATTAAACTCGAAGAATTGGCTTATATGTGCGGGTTCAATTCAAAAGCGTCTTTTCAGCGGGCATTCAAAAAATATACGGGCATGACCCCAAGCACTTACCGTGAATTGGAGTTAAGGCATATAGCCTGATGCTTTCTGTAAATTTGGTTGAAAACTATAAGGAATAAACATTTTTGTTCTGTATTTGTATGTAATGTATTGTTATACAGTTTGATAACTATTTGGCTCACTTTATAAAGTGAGCCTTTTTTGTATAAGAGGCTATCTACTTTTGAGTTGTCGAACAAACAAATTTATTAACCAATTACAAACAATTTAAGTAATGAAAAAACAATTATTCTTTTTACTTCTTTTCATCGGTAGCAGTTTTACAGTTTTTGCACAAGAGTACAAAGCTTTTAAAGTTGATCTGAGTTTAGGCTATGCCACACCAACTGGAGGGGGTGAAGGCACTAAAGCCGGGCTCACTTTTACCATAGAACCTCACTATCGTTTATTTGATGAGTTGGCGGTGGGTTTAAGATTTGAAGGCGCAGCTTTGGCACGTGTAAATAATACGGGTAATGATGATTCGGATGCAAAAGTTTCTGTATTGAGTTCTTATACTGCTACTGGCGATTATTATTTCGGTAAAAGCAGTTTCAGACCTTTTGCGGGTGCTGGTTTGGGATTTTTTAAATCGGCTTCTGTATCTTTAAATGAAAGCACGATGCAAAATGGCAATACAGAGATTATACCCGGCGAAACCCAATTTGGATTTTTTCCGAGAGTAGGTTTTGAAACAGGTCATTTTCGCATGTCGGGAGAGTATAATATGATTAAAGATGGCGGTTACTTGGCCGCTAAGATTGGTTTCTTCTTTGGTGGTGGAAAGAAGAGTAAGTAATGCGATTTTAATGAATGCAGCTCATATACAGGGCTGCATTTATTTCAAAAATTATATCAAGTAATAGTTGTTCAAAAGCATATTATTCATCAACCTGGTTGGTTAAATTAAGTTCGTCCGCACCTTAACTAAATACTTCTTTGCATCGATTAATTAATTGATTATACTTGTATAGGTAGATCCAATAATTAATGCTCTATGTATAAAAAGATCATATTAATATTCAGCGCTGTCTTATCTGCAATTTATACTCATTCACAAAGCCCCACTACTTCACAGAACTATGTAATGGAGACGGTGGTGAAGGTACCGGGCAAGACCACCATCAGCTCACTGAACGGGCTGCCCGTAAGCCAGGCCAACCGCAGTATCCAGTATTTTGACGGGCTGGGCCGTCCGCTGCAGACGGTGCAGTGGCAGGGGAGTGCCACGGGCAGGGACCTGGTACAGGTATTCGAGTATGATGCCCTGGGCAGGGAGGTGAAAAAATACCTGCCCTATGCCGAGCAGACCGCTGCCGACGGCAGCTATAAGCCGTCCGGGATAACCAACCAGGGCCTGTTCTACCAGCCCGGCGGCGGCTGGGACGCTGGTGCAACAAAGACGGCCAATCCCTACATCCAGACCGTATTCGAACCGAGCCCGCTGAACCGGGTACTGAAGCAGGGAGCCTCTGGCACAAGCTGGCAGCCCGCTGCGGGCACTGCCGATGACCACAGCGTAAAAACAGGTTATGGCACCAATACCAATGGAGAGGTAAAGCTCTGGACACTGAACGGTACCAATAATGGTGCGAATGCCACCACTTACCAGGCCGGTAAACTTTATAAGACCATCAGCAAGGACGAGAACTGGCAGCAGGCCGATGGCAATGCAGGGACCATGGAAGAATTCAAGGACCAGGAAGGCCGCGTAGTACTGAAACGGACCTGGGAGACCCATACCAGGAGCCTGAGCACCTATTACGTGTACGACAGCTACGGTAACCTGCGCTACGTACTGCCCCCGGCGGTAAACGAGAACGGACAGAATATCACGGGCTTTACCGAGGCACAGCCAGTTTTTGACAGCTACATCTACGGCTACCGTTACGATGGCAGGAGGAGGCTTGTAGAGAAGAAGCTGCCCGGCAAGGGCTGGGAATATATGGTGTATAATACACTTGACCAATTGGTGCTCAGCCAGGATGCCAACCAGCGGCAGGTGAACAAATGGTACTTTACCAAATACGATGCACTTGGGCGAACGGTGATGACCGGCTATTTTGCCAAAAACACCAGTATGACCCAGCAGCAGATGCAGGCGGAAGTAGATGCCGAAACAGGACAGCACCCCCTATGGGAGAGCCGCCCTTTAAATAGCGATTATACCGATGCGGCCTACCCACGTGCCGCAGATTACCCCTGTACCAGACTTACGGTAAGCTACTATGACGGCTATGACTTCCCCGGTGCTTCCACCTATCCCTATCCGGCCAGGAGCGAGATGACCAAAGGACTGGCCACGGGCAGTTTGGTCAACGTGCTGGGCACTACAGACAACCTGCTCACGGTTACCTATTACGATGACTACGGCAGGGTAAAGAAGACCTTTGGCCAGCACTATAAAGGCGGTACGGTAAGCAGCGGCAATTACGATGAGGTGACCAGTACCTGGGAATTTGATGGGACGCTCAGCAGTACGGAGAGAGTGCACCATGCCGGGGCAAATACTACCACGGTTGCTACTGCCTATACCTATGACCACATGGGCAGGAAGAAGACCACCAGCCAGAGCATCAACGGGGCACCCGCCACGGTACTCTCTGAGCATAGCTACAATGAGTTGGGGCAGTTAAAGGAGAAGAAACTGGCCGATGGCAGACAGAGTACACAATACAGCTACAACGAACGGGGCTGGCTGAGAACGAGCAGCAGCAACGAGTTCAGCATGGAGCTGAAATATGAAACTGGCAGTTACCCGCAGTACAACGGCAACATTGCAGACCAGACCTACACCAATAGCAATAGCAATGGCTTTACCTACCAGTACGACAGGCTGAACAGGCTGACAACGGCAGCGGCCACGGGCATGAGCGAGGTGATCAGCTATGATGTGATGGGCAACATTACGAGCCTTAACAGGGACAATGCCGGGGCAAAGACCTATAACTATGAGAACGGAGGGTTAAGCAACAGGCTGTCCTCGGTAACGGGGCTGACCGGTACAAATTACCAGTATGATGGCAACGGCAACGCGACCACCGATGGCAGGAACGGCGTAACCCTGAGCTATAATTACCTGAACCTGCCGAGTACGGTAACGGGACCGGTCAATATCACCTATACCTATGATGCCACGGGCAGGAAACTGAGGAAAACGGCCACGGGTACCAGTACCACCACTACAGACTATATAAATGGCATCCAGTACACTAACGGAGCGATAGACTTTATCCAGACCGAGGAGGGCAGGGCGCTGAACAGCGGCGGCACTTACACCTACCAGTACAACCTTACGGACCACCTTGGAAATGTACGGGCAAGTTTCGATATTTATAACAATGCTGTGCGGATGCTGCAGCGGGATGACTACTATGCCTTTGGCAAGCGCAAGGAAGTCCAATCAGGCGGCACGAACCGGTACCTTTACAACGGCAAGGAGCTGCAGGATGAACTGGAGCAGTATGATTATGGCGCAAGGTTTTATGATCCGGTTGTTGGTAGGTGGAATGGGGTAGATAACAAAGCAGAAAAATACCACCAATTTTCGCCGTATGCATATGCTATAAATAATCCCTTGGCATATGTCGATATCGATGGTCAAGATATCATAGTGGCTTTTACAGGTGGTCCTACAGGAGGAGGAAAGACAATAAGTGCTAGCTCTAAAGATGCTGGATCTACAGGAAGAGTAATAATGGATGCCCAAAAATTTGCAGATGATAATGGTATCGAATTACATACTAGAGTAATCACGCCAGGTTGGACTGCTGGTAGTTCGGTTAATAATGCAATTGGGTTTATAAAAGAAAATTATACAGAAGGACAGAAAGTAATTATTTATGGATATAGTTATGGGGGAGATTTTGCTGTAGAACTTTCAGAAGCATTAAAAAAAGAAGGAATTGATGTTAATTTGCTTATTACAGTGGATGCTTCAGATGGACCATTACAAAACGCTACAGTAAATACAGATATACCTAACAATGTAAGAGAGAATCTGAATTTTTTTCAAACAAAAGATTCAGGAAGATCGTCGGGGTCTCAAAAATCAGGTAGTGAAAACAAAAAAAATAGCGATAGTGGTACTTCTA
Organism: Pedobacter montanisoli; assembly: GCF_022809115.1. Classification (GTDB taxonomy): domain Bacteria; phylum Bacteroidota; class Bacteroidia; order Sphingobacteriales; family Sphingobacteriaceae; genus Pedobacter; species Pedobacter montanisoli. The sequence goes on from NZ_JALGBH010000002.1 coordinate 258,696, forward strand.
ATTCTCCTGGATCAAACGGAGGCCGTAATAAGCCAAAAGATTCAAAAATGACTAAAGTTAATAATCAGGACAAAACAGGTGCTGGTGTTAACCATGGAAATATCCCCGATAAGGTATATAAAGAGGTAAAGAAAAAAATTCAAAATGTTTTAGTTGGTGAATTATGATAGTTTTTTTTAGGTTTCTAATATTCTTAGTTGTCATATATATATATATATTAATGAAGTGGGCACATTTTAGTGAATACGATGAAAATTATGGGTACTTTATAAATGCAATGTTAATTTCTACAGTAATGACCCTAATAATAATAATAGGATGGATTTTTAAAAAAGAATTTGTGGTAAAAAATAAGAAATGCAGCCTGTTTTTTGTGATTTTTTCTTCACCATTTTCAATTATACTTTTCATTCAGCTGTACCAGTTTTTTATTGGCCAATATTTCAAAGTGTAAATGGATATTTTCTATTGACTGTTATGTTGATTATTACTATGCCTTTGGCAAACGTAAGAAGTAAAAGTAGGAGGTACGAACCAATACCTTTACAATGGCAAGGAGCTGCAGGATGAACTAGCGCAGTACGATTATGGCGCAAGGTTCTATGACCCTATAATCGGCAGGTGGAAACAAAGCGAAGCAAATGGTTTTCTTAAACAAGACAGGCTTTTACTTCTAGAAAAACTTAAAAAGATAAGCAATGGTTTGAAGCCAGCCAAGCGAACGCAATAATTATTAGGTCTTGGGTTGAAGAAAGAATAGCTTTTTCTTCAAAATAACAAAAAGCTCCGTACCTTTTCTGGCTTCTATACTATTATAACACAACTCCATGGTTTGGATTTCAAAGTATGGCGAAAAAATATTTCGATATTCTACTTCTTGTCCGCCATACGGAGGGCCTTCATGCGCAAACATTCGGTTAAAAAGCAGACCTATAAGCTTACCTTCAGGGTTTAGTAACTCAGCTGATTTTTGTGCATAAGCTTTTCTGTCATTGGATTTAATGGCACAGAAAAAAGTCTGCTCGATGATGAGGTCATAATTTCCTTCATGCTTAAAAAAATCTTCACAGATGATTTTAACCGTAGGGTAGGCTGAGAATTTTTCTTTTAATATTTCTACAGCTTTGGGTGCAATGTCAATTAAAGTAATATTGGTAAAACCATTTTTTACCAGAAATTCGGCTTCGTAGGCATTTCCGCAACCCGGAATTAAGATTGCTGCGTTTTTATTTTGATACTGTTCAATATAAGTAGTTATGGCAGGAGAGGCATAGCCAATATCCCATCGCGTTTGTTTGTTCTGCCATCTATCTTGCCAGTAATCCTGATTGAGCATTTTTTGATTATTTGAGTAAGGTTTCTTTGGCAATAATGTAAATGCCCATGCAAAGGATAAACCAACCAAAGGCAGGTTTTAATTTTGCACCTTCAATTTTCTTAGATAACTGTGTGCCAATAAATATCCCAATTACAGCTACTGCCGTTACAGATAATAAGAAAGTCCAATCTGGGGTAAAATGTCCTAAACTACCGGTAAAACCTACCAATGAATTCAATACAATAATAGCCAAAGAGGTGCCAATGGCTTCTTTCATAGATAATTTACCCAGTATATTTAATGAGGGAATAATCAAAAAACCACCTCCAACACCTACAACGCCCGTAAGAAAACCTACTATTACACCCTGAAAAGCCATAGTGGCAGGTTTGGGTTTTCCGGTAAGAGATAGGTCTGTTCTGCCTTTACGGATCATGGAATAAGAAGCGCCTATCATTAAAACAGAGAACAATAACATTAGAAACAATTCTCTGGTTATCATAAAACCATCGATCGTGAAAAGTACGGAAGGAATTTTGGGGAGTAAAAATTTACGTGTAATGAAAATGGCAATAACAGAAGGCACACCAAAGTTAAGCACAGCCTTAAGGTTAACCAATTTTTGCTTTAAATAAGCATAAACACCAAACATGCTGCCCATGCCCACAATAAAAAGTGAATAAGTGGTTGCCAGAACAGGATTAATATTGAAAAGATATACCAGTACAGGTACAGTTAAAATGCTGCCTCCACCACCCATAAGCCCTAATGATATGCCTATGAATACCGAAAAGATGTAACCTAAAAAAATCATTTGTGTGTGTTGTTTATGCAAATGTGCAATAACAATTTTAATAAATTAGTTACTTAAGTTGCAAAAACATTATTTTTTTGAGTATCACTCATAAAAAAGGTGTCTAAAAAATCTTGGATACTTTAAGATCCTGAAACGAGTTCAGGATGACGGATTTAATTTAGACACCTTTTGAACAGGATATTTTTATTCTCCTTTTTCAGATTTTTCTTTTAACGAAGCCAATCCGTTCTCAAAATCTTTTCCTACCATGCTGTCCATCATTAAACTCATCCATTTGCTCATAGTATTCGGATTTTCACCACTCATGGTCCATGTAACTTTGTTTCCATCGTTTTCTTTTACGATATCAAATTTACAATTGGCTAAGCTTTCAAAAGGCTTAATGAATTTTAATTCGATGTTTACATTGCTGTAAGGCGTAGCGCTTAAGATTTTCATTTGTCCAGATCCGGTTTTGTCTCCCGTCCATTCAAATAGGTGACCCGGTTGGCCAACTGCTCCGCTAATGGTAGTTTTGGCAGTAGGTTCCATCTTTATCCACGGATTCCATTTGTTAAACTCATTAAAATTGGCAATGTTTCCATAAATAACACTATCAGGTGCATTAATGGTGGTAGAACGGTTAACCGAATAGGTTTTCGGTAAAAATGCACCAACTACAAAAAATAGTAATATCAATACTACTACAATTGCTAAAAGAATTTTTAAAAATTTCATATGGTTGTATTTGATTTTACTTAAAGATAAACATTAGCCTTAATATTTTAATTGTTTTTTTGCTGAGGTGCGCCTTTAAGATTGAGGTCTTTAAGATCTTCTCTCACCTTTTCCATAAAATCTTTTCCCGGATCGTCCTTGCCGGTTTGATAATTGGGATTGGTTTCTTTCCACAAAGGGGTGTTTTTAAAACGAGTATATTCGTAGTGCCCAATTAAGTATTCAATAGGATATTTTGCAGTTAAATACCTTACCAGAGCTTCATTTGCAGCTAATTGTTCTGGCGTTAAAGGAAAATCTCGACTACCTACATTCTCAACACCTATAGCGCAATAGTTCAGGCCAATTACATGGCGTGCAAAATAATTTTCGGGCATTAACCTGTAAATGGTGCCATCGCGGTCTATTAAGAATTGCGAAGAAGTATTTAAACTGCTCACGGTAGCAATATCCTTACGGTCTCCATCAGGTAATTTAGCGGTATTAAAAGCATTAAACGTAGAAGAAAAAGTTTTGGCTGCGGTCCAATGCAATACAATGATTTTGGGTTCTATAGTAGGCGTACTTTTAACAATGTCATGTCTGTTTTTTAAATACTCTAATGATAGCCTTACACGAGTGCTGTCAAAAACGATAGGCTTATCAACTATTTTAATTTGCTGCGCAAAGGAAGCTGTATAACTGCTTAGAAATAATGTAGCCATTAAAATCTTTTTATACATATAATCTTAATATTTTGCTTTTATAATCAATTTTGGCATGATACTTCATTAAAATATCGCCACCTATAATGCCATGAATTTCAGGATGCCCAAGCTGTAAGTAAGTTTCGCTTACACTTTGCAAATCAATGGCAACGGCTTCATAATTCTTAAGTTTAAGGCTACCTATTTTTAAAACCGGAATGATACCGTGTATGGTTGTGGCACTGCTAAAAATAGTTGCGGCCTGTGTTTCACTATTTTGTACAAGATCGTTCAAATGCCTTTTCATTAGGCTTTGATCCAATACGGTTCTCGATGCTCCGGTATCTAAAACGGCAAAAACTTTTTCGTTAAAAACAACAATTTCCACCAAAAGGTGGAAACCGTCGTTTTGTAAATTAATAAGATGTAATGGAACAGATACTGTTCTCATATTAAATCAAGTTCATTTCTGTAAGTACATTGTTCATGTTGCGTACCGCATCTGCACTTTTATTGAATTTGGCCTGTTCATCATCATTTAATTTAAAATCAATGATTTTTTCCCAGCCATTTTTCCCAATAATTACCGGAACGCCCAGGCAAATGTCTTTCTGTCCATATTCGCCATCTAAAGCTACACAGCAGGTAAATAATTTTTTCTCGTCGCGTACAATAGCTTCAACTAAAGCCGCACCTGCGGCACCTGGTGCATACCAGGCAGAAGTACCCAATAAGCCTGTTAAAGTAGCCCCGCCAACCATTGTATCGGCAGCAACTTTTTCTAAAGTAGCATGATCTAATAGATTGTTAACCGGCAAACTTTGGTAAGTTGCAAAACGGGTTAAAGGGATCATGGTTGTATCGCCGTGTCCGCCAATTACAAAGCCTTGTAAATCATTAGGATTGCAGTTTAAAGCCTGGCTTAAATAATATTTAAAACGTGAGCTGTCTAAAATTCCGCCCATACCAATAATGCGGTTCTTAGGTAAGCCTAAAGATTTTAAGGCTAAATAAGTCATGGTGTCCATTGGATTGCTGATCACAACGATAATCGCATCAGGTGAATGTTTAAGAATATTTTCGGCAACACCTTTTACAATACCCGCATTGATACCGATCAGTTCTTCGCGGGTCATACCCGGTTTGCGTGGAAGTCCTGAAGTGATTACAGCAACGGCAGAACCTGCAGTAGCAGAATAATCGTTGGTTACACCTTTAATTTTAGTATCAAAGCCTAATAAGGTAGCAGTTTGCATCATATCAATTGCTTTACCTTCTGCAAAACCCTCTTTAATGTCTAATAAAATAACTTCCTCAGCTAATTCTCTTCTTGCAATGTTATCGGCACATGTGGCTCCTACGGCGCCAGCACCTACTACAGTAATTTTCATATTATGGATAGGTTTAAGATTTAATGTTTATTGGTCTAATATATTGATTTGAGTTAGTTTTAAAAATGTTTTTTTGTAATTATTTATATGTTATGTAATTTTTATGTTGTGGCTTAATTCGTTGTTTTTGGCATAAATTTCCAAGGAAAACGTTTTAAATTTACGGGTAAACTTTCCTTTCCTTCAACATTATTTACCAATAAATCTTTACTTAAAAATTTACCTGTAAATAGATTTCCTATCCATTGTATGGTTTGATATTGTTTGTTCGACTTGCTGAATTTTGCCGATACACCATCGTTATATCTAAACTCATTTTGCTTAAAAATAATATTTTTGGGTAAGCTGTGCTCTAAATCTACCAATTCCATCTCTAAACTGGTTTTACTGTTGTTTATAAAAATATTGTTGTAAACTAAGGTGCTATCTGTTGTACCTGCAAAATTGAAGAGCCGTTTTCGGTTTAAACCATCATTTACACTGAGGTTATATCTGATAACGTTGTTTTTGGTTAGCATACTTTTTGCGCTGATGTCATCAGAAATTACCAGCATAAAACCACCTTCGTTATCGTGGCTGTAATTGTTTTGTATGGTGGTATGATTACAATTGCCGTCAATATCAAAAGATTGCCCATCGTTAGACCAATCTTGGTTTTTGGTAAAAGCCACTTCGTTATATTGAATAACCGTATTGTCGCTGCTATGTGGCCAAACGGCAACCGCGTTATCTTTGGCTCTGGCCCGCATTCCAAAAAGTTTATTATGTTCTATTAAAGCACCATCAAAAGCTTTAACCACAATGCCATCGCCGCCAATATCTTCTAATAAACAATCTTTTATAGTTAATTTTTTATTTGGAAACCAATTGTCTCTAAAAGCGAAAGTTCCATTGCCCCTAATTCCGTTTCTATCTACTTTCTTAATGGTGCATTTTTCGATTTTTAAGTTTTCGATATTGCTTTTTGCCGGACCTTTACATTCCCAGTAAATTCCATTGCCTTCATTGCTGCCTTTTTTATTATCGCCGTTTATATCATGAATATACAAGCCGGATAAGTTAATGTAGGAGATGGTTCCAATGTTTTCTGCTAAAATTCTAACACCGGTTGGGCCGTTTTTCTGAACATCTACTGAAGCATCAAAATTGGTGATTTCTACATTTTTTACGGTAATGTGGCTTATGTTTTTAAGCAAAATGCCATCTCTTGCAGTTCCGTTAACATTTATTTTAGGTAAATCGCCATCGCCATAATCGGCAATAGTTATAGGCTTTTTAAATAATCCAGATTGCTTTAATTCGATATGACCAATCCAAACCGAACCTCTTTTTAAAAGAATCCTATCTCCTGGTTTAAAAACAGATGAATTGATTTTTTCTAAAGTTTTCCAAGCCTGATCGGCCGATGTTCCGGAATTAGAATCTTTACCTGATTCTGCATCGATGTAATATTTCTGGCTTTTTTCTAAGGATTTCCCATCGCTTTTATAGCCTGAAATAACCAAGAAAGAAAGGAAGCAAAATAGGGTTAATAGTTTTTTCATAAGCTAATGCATGATTTTGTGTTTAAAAATACTCAAATATTATATTTAAATTCTCTGTAAGAGGAATCGTTCTCTTTGTTGATAATTAACTGACGGTTTAGCTAGGGTAATTTGCTATTTTTGATAGCTAAATTTTTCCCGATTATGTACTTGATTTTTGATACAGAAACCACCGGTTTGCCCCGTAATTTCAATGCACCTATTACCGATACGGATAACTGGCCGCGTTGTATTCAAATAGCATGGCAACTGCATGATGAATTAGGTAATTTAATTGAACATCAGGATTATCTGGTTAAACCCGATGGATTTAATATCCCTTATGATTCTGAACGTATTCACGGTATTTCTACAGAACTTGCCGATGAACAGGGTATTAGCCTAGCCGAAACAATGGAAAAATTTAAAGAAGTTTTGGGCAAGGCTAAATTTATTGTAGGGCAAAATGTAGGCTTTGATGTTAATATTATAGGCTGTGAATTTTACCGTTTAGGTATAGAAAATAATCTGGCTAACATGCCGGTACTTGATACCTGTACCGAAATTACAGCCGAATTGCTTAAAATACCCGGTGGTAGGGGAGGTAAGTTTAAATTACCAACCTTAACCGAGCTACATTCGTATTTGTTTGGCGTGCCTTTTAGCGAAGCACACAATGCTACTGCCGACGTAGAGGCTACCACCCGTTGTTTTCTTGAACTGGTAAAAAAAGGCATTTTTACAAAAGAAGAACTGCAGGTAGATACCGATTACTTCTTACGTTTTAAAGACGCCAATCCTTTACCATTTGAACCGGTAGGTTTAAAGCATATTAATTTAAAAGCAGCCTCTGATGAAATCAGAAAACGTACACAGGCTGGTGGAGCAGGTGCAGAAAGAAAAACTTCTGCTGCTGATGCAGCGGCTCTGGCCGATGCTACCTTTGTGCATTTACATAACCATACCCAGTTTTCTGTACTGCAAAGTACCATAAGCATAAGTGCTCTGGTAAAAGCCGCGGCCGCACAAAATATGCCCGCAGTTGCTTTAACCGATCATGCGAACATGATGGGAGCCTTTCATTTTGTGAACGAAGTGCTGAAATACAACAAAGGTATTGAAGCCAAAAATGCAGAAGCCATAGAGAAGGGCGAAAAGCCCGAAGGGCAAACCATTAAACCGATTATAGGTGTAGAGTTTTTTGTTTGTGATGACCATACCGATAAAACCCGTAAAGATGATGGTTATCAGGTTGTATTTCTGGCTAAAAATAAGCAAGGCTATCATAATCTGGCTAAAATGTCGTCTATTGCCTATACCAAAGGTTTCTATTACGTTCCAAGGATAGATAAGAAGGTGGTAGAACAATACAAAGATGATATCATTGTATTATCTGGTAATTTGTACGGAGAGATACCTAGTAAGCTGTTAAATATTGGCGAGAAACAGGCAGAAGAAGCACTGATTTGGTGGAAAGAGCGATTTGGCGATAATTTCTATATTGAAGTTATGCGTCATGGTCAGGAAAATGAAGACCGTGTAAATGAAGCTTTGATACCACTTGCAAGCAAACATGGTGTTAAGCTGATTGCAACTAACAATACCTATTATATTGGTAAAAAAGATGCACATGCACACGATATTTTGCTGTGTGTTAAAGACGGTGAGAAATTAACAACGCCTATAGGTCGTGGTCGCGGTTTTAGGTTTGGTATGCCTAACCAAGAGTATTATTTTAAATCGGCCGATGAGATGAAAACGCTTTTTGCCGATCTGCCTGAGGCTATTCTGAACATACAGGAAGTTATAGATAAAATTGAAGCTTATAAACTTGCCCGTGAGGTACTCTTACCAAAATTTGATATTCCTGAAGAATTTCAGGTGGCCGAAGATGAACTGGATGGAGGTAAACGAGGAGAGAACAAATACTTAAGATATTTAACTTACGAAGGTGCTAAAAAACGATATGAAGAATTAACACCTGATATTACCGAACGTCTGGATTTTGAATTACAGACCATTGAAAAAACCGGTTATCCGGGATATTTCCTCATTGTACAGGATTTTATTGCCGAAGCCCGTAACAGAGATGTATCTGTTGGGCCGGGTCGTGGATCGGCAGCAGGATCAGCGGTTGCTTATTGTTTGGGTATTACCAATATAGATCCGATAAAATATGATCTCCTTTTTGAGCGTTTCTTAAATCCAGATAGGGTTTCCATGCCCGATATTGATATCGACTTTGATGATGAGGGTCGTAGTCGTGTAATGGATTATGTGATTGATAAATATGGCTCCAGTCAGGTGGCACAAATCATTACTTATGGTACTATGGCTGCAAAATCATCCATAAGAGATACAGCACGTGTACTGGATCTGCCTTTGTTCGAAGCCGATAAAATAGCCAAGCTTATCCCTAATATGAAGCTGGCTAAGATTTTTAATCTTGAAGAAAAAGAATTGAAATCTGCTTTACGGCCCGATGAGTTTGAAAGAGTAAATGAACTTAAAAACATAGCAGGAGCTAAAAGTTTGGCATCTGAAACTATTGAGCAGGCTGTAGTATTAGAGGGCTCGTTGCGTAATACAGGTATTCACGCCTGCGGGGTGATCATTACGCCCGATGATATTACGAATTTTGTGCCTGTAGCTACGGCAAAAGATTCTGATCTGTATGTTACCCAGTTTGATAACTCGGTGGTAGAAAGCGCCGGTTTGTTAAAGATGGACTTTTTGGGGTTAAAGACTTTGACCCTGATAAAAGATACTGTAAAACTGGTTAAAAAGCGACATGGGAGAGATTTAGATCCTGATAATTTCCCGATAGATGATGTAAAAACTTATGAGCTTTTTCAACGCGGCGAAACGATTGGTATATTCCAGTACGAGAGTCCGGGTATGCAGAAATACATGAAAGAGCTTAAGCCAACGGTTTTCGGAGATTTGATCGCCATGAATGCGCTGTATCGACCAGGGCCAATGGAGTACATCCCAAGTTTCGTAAGGCGTAAGCATGGTTTAGAACCCATTACCTACGATTTAGATGCTTGTGAAGAATACCTGAAAGAAACCTATGGTATTACAGTTTACCAGGAGCAGGTGATGCTTTTATCGCAAAAACTGGCTGGTTTTACCAAAGGTGAGGCCGATGTTTTGCGTAAGGCGATGGGTAAGAAGCAGAAAGACGTGCTGGATAAAATGAAACCAAAATTTGTTCAACAGGCCGCAGAAAAAGGTCATGCTCCAGCTATATTAGAAAAAATATGGAAAGACTGGGAAGCTTTTGCTTCTTATGCTTTCAATAAATCGCACTCAACCTGTTATGCCTGGGTAGCTTACCAAACTGCTTATTTAAAAGCGCATTACCCGGCAGAATATATGGCTGCCGTACTTTCCAATAACATGAGCGATATTAAACAGGTTGCCTTCTTTATGGAAGAATGTCGTCAAATGGGAGTTACAGTTTTAGGGCCAGATGTAAATGAATCTGATCTTAAGTTTTCGGTAAATGCTAATGGGGAAATTCGTTTTGGTTTATCGGCAGTAAAAGGTGTAGGAGAGAAAGCGGTAGAGAGTATCATAGAAGAACGCCAGGCCAATGGCCCTTACCAAAGTATTTTTGAGTTTGCAAAACGTTCTAATACCCGTATCGTAAACAAAAAAGCCTATGAAAGTTTTGTGTACAGTGGGGCATTCGATGCTTTTGGCTACAATAGAGCCCAGTATTTTTATATTGGTGCAAACGATAAAATGAATGGCATAGAAAAGCTGATCAAATATGCGAACGATTTTCAGAATAACCAGAATTCGGCACAATCTTCGTTATTTGGTGGTTCAAAAGCAGATCTTATTCTTGAGCCTACCTTTGCAGCGGCGCAGGAGTGGGGCTTAATTGATAAGCTAAAATATGAGAAAGATGCCATCGGTATATTCCTTTCTGGCCATCCTTTAGATGATTACAGGTTTGAACTGGAAAAGTTCTGCCAGCATAAAGTAAAAGATATCAGTATCATCAATAAGGTGCGTAGTGGCGATACCAATGAAGAAGTATTGGCAGAGTTTGAAGGCTTAAAGAACAGAGAATTGGTGGTAGGCGGACTGGTTGGCATGGCATCACAGCGTATTACCAAAACCGGGCGACCTTTTGGAACTTTTACGTTTGAAGATTATGACGACAGTTGCGAGATTGCTCTTTTTGGAGAAGATTTTCTGAAATTCAAGCAGTTTTTAACAGAAGGCTATTTCTTACAGATCAGAGGAAAAGTAGGTTTACGCTATGGCAAAGAAGGAGATTGGGAGTTTAAAATTACTGCTATAGATTTGCTGTCGGGCTTAAGAGATAAACTTACCAAATCATTAACTTTATTATTCCCTATTGAATCTGTAGATACCGGCCTGATGGATAAAATAGCTTATATCTTAGAGGAAAATAAAGAAATTAGCGAAAATCAGAATTGTAAACTTAACTTTGAGGTTTACGATAGAGAAAAGGGATTAAAATTGGATTTACCATCTAAAAATTTAAAGATAAACCCTAACAACCAGTTTTTAGCTCAGATACAACGACTTAACGTAGTTGATTACAGGTTGAATTAGTGTCAAAATGACATAAGTGTATTGTTGGCACCACAATTGATTATATATTTGTAACACATTAAATAAATTTAGTTATGGCTTTAGAAATAACAGACGCTAACTTCGAGGAAGTAGTATTAAAATCAGATAAACCTGTATTAGTAGATTTTTGGGCAGAATGGTGTGGTCCTTGCCGTATGGTAGGTCCTCTTGTTGATGAGATAGCTAAAGAATACGAAGGTAAAGCGATTGTAGGTAAAGTAAACGTAGATAACAACCCGCAAATCTCTATGCAGTTTGGTATCCGTAATATCCCTGCGCTTTTATACTTTAAAGATGGACAGGTAGTTGACAAACAAGTAGGCGCAGTGCCTAAATCTGTTTTAGCAGGTAAATTGAACAGTCAATTATAAGATATAAAGGTAAATTACCTTACAAAAAAGGCCGGATGTACGTACATCCGGCCTTTTTTTGTTTTAATAAAGTTTGAAACGATTAATACTTGCCAAACTTATAAGTTATTCCTACACCTAAAGTTTCTTTTAACTGTAGTTTGCCAATCTGGTTATCATCATAAAACAGATCTGCGGTAACCTGTGTAGAAATGAATTTATTTACTTTCATATCTAAAATTGCCGAATAAGAAAGAACCATATTCTGAGGTTTTTTCAGGTAATTGCTAAACACACCAAAACGGTTATCCAATAAAATGTTTTCCATTAATTTTGCCTTGTAGCGCCCACCTATGTAAGCACCTAACTGGTAAACCAGACTTTCAGTAGGTTTTGCCCCAAAGGCATCGGTTAAAATGCCATCATGATCAGGATCAAAAACAGCTTTATCGGCAATAATGGTAAATCTTGAGGTTAAAGGGTGTATGCTTAACTGGAAGTTATCGTTTGGAATATAATCAAGACCTACACCTAAGGTTACATAACCCGGAGCCATAAAATTTGAAATATAACCCTGATTAGGATTACCATAATCGTAACCTTTGGCAAACTGGGTTTTTAAATTTAATGCGGCGGCGGTATACCAATTGCTTGTACCTAATTGATAACCATATTTAGAGGTAAGATCAATTACATCTTCTACTTTAGTCGCTTGGTTACCTTCTTCAGAGCGTAAGCCATAACCCATTAAAATTCTGTTTTCCCAAAGATTTTTACCTGATTTAAGGTTAAATTCATAATCAATCCTTCCGGTAAGCGCAACAGAGTTAATACCACCAGATACCCAGTTTGAAAATGCTGCCTGATTTAAAAGTAAGGTATTGGTACCTCTAACTGTCCATCCTTCAGCTTTCTTAGCTGTATCTAATTTTGCTGCTAATTTTGCGCTTTCGGTATTTACTTTTCCACCTTGGATGGTTTGGGCAGAAGCATAAACGCTCAATTGAATACAGAAAGCGATAAGTAAATGTTTTTTCATGGAGTTTTTTTACAAAAGTAATAAAAATCTTTTTTTAGCTTTACTACATGCAAACCGCTTTGAAACCAGATAGTGTACAGTTTAATACCAGCCTGGAGCTTTTGGCTAAACAGGTAGTAGAAGGATTTATTACAGGTTTACACAAAAGCCCTTTTCATGGTTTTTCGGTAGAGTTTGCCGAGCATCGCTTGTACAATACTGGTGATAACGTAAAAAACATAGACTGGAAACTGTACGCTAAAACAGATAAGCTGTTTAGCAAACGTTTTGAAGAAGAAACCAATTTAAGATGCCAGTTTGTAATAGATACTTCTTCTTCCATGTATTTTCCTGAAGAAAAGTATAATAAACTGATCTTTTCTATACAAAGCGCTGCTGCATTGATTTATCTGCTTAAGAAACAACGCGATGCCTTTGGTTTAAGTCTTTTCAATGATAATTTATACATCAATACACCGGCTAGATCTACTACTGCACATCAAAAACATTTGTTTACCATTTTAGAGCAGCTTATTAGGCAGCCGCAAACACCATTAAAAACCAATACAGCCGAAGCTTTACATCAGATAGCAGATACCATTCATAAAAGATCCTTGGTGGTGATATTGAGCGATATGTTTCAAAATCATCATGATGAAGAAAGCCAGAACCAATTGTTTTCTGCCCTGCAACACCTTAAATTTAATAAACACGAAGTGATTGTTTTTAACGTGGTACATAAAGCTAAAGAGCTCGATTTTAGCTTTGATAACCGGCCTTATTTATTTGTAGATATGGAAACAGGTGATGAAGTTAAACTGCATCCTAACCAGGTTAAAGAAGGGTATTTTAAGCAGATAGAAAACTATCGTCAAAACCTGGCCTTAAAATGTGCCCAATATAAAATAGATCTCATTGATGCAAATATTGAGGAAGGGTTTGAGCAGATGTTGCAGGCTTATTTGATCAAAAGACAGAAAATGGCTTAATAAAAAAACCTCCACATAAGGTTTTATGAGGAGGTTAGATAAGGTAACCGGAAAACTAAAAAATTATATATGGATATTTTTTAGATCACAAAACAAAATCATTTCTGATGTTTTGTTAAAACAAATATGTAGCTTGTTTATGAAGTTTTGATGAAGAGTTTAAGTTGTTGGAAAAGTAATGGTAAACAAGGTATGAGAATCTTTGACAGATTCTATATTGAGCTTTAAATTATGAAATTTGGCAATACTGTTTACGATAGCTAAGCCCAGCCCAAATCCTTCTTCATGTTCGTTTTGAACACGTTCAAATCTTTCAAAAGCTTTTTTAATTTCCTCTGCGTTCATGCCAATTCCTGTGTCCTTTATATGAAGCAGGTATTGATGATTTTCCATTTCTGCATCAATACTTATTTTACCTCCAACCTGATTGTACTTAATGGCATTGTTAATCACATTGATCAAAAGTGTACGGATCAAAGGCTGACTGCCTTTAAAAATAAAATCTGTAGCAATGTTATTTTCAAAAGTGATGTTCTTGCCGATTATACGGTCTTCTAACTCTTCATAAATTTCTTCTATTTCCGTTTTAATAGAAATCTGATCGTGTTTAACATACTGCTCATTTTCAATTTTAGAGATGAGTAACAAGCTGTTGATGATTACTTTTAAACGATTCAATGTTTTGAGAGAAGACAGTATTTTATTCTCATGTTGTTCGCTCAAACCTTCATCGGCAAGTATATTTTCTAAACGTGTACTCAATACCGATATAGGTGTAAGCAATTCATGAGAAACGTTGGCTATAAATTGTTTCTCTAATAAGAATAAACCCGAAAGTTTTTGCATTAACGAATTAATACTGTTATCCAGAATTTTAAAATCTGTGGTGGTAGTAGGTATATGATCATAACTATAAGAAATCGGATCATTTACTTTATTGATTTTTTGATCTATGATCTTATAAAATGGTTTTAACAGGTAATGAGTAAAAGCAAAATCGATAATCAGCGTAACAAAAATGGCTAAGGAGAGTACAATGAGCATGTAAAAACCAATGGTGTTTTTAATGGCTTCCATGGCGGTCATACTTTCACCAATTTCCAGTTGGTAACGCTGTCCGTTATATTCAAATTCCTCACTTAAAATCCTGTAAACTTCTATATAGTTCTCAATCTCACGATGCTCGGTAGAAAAGAAAAGTTCACTGTTTAATGCTTTCTTTTTGGGGATTACATTCAGTACAATGAATTCGTCTTTTAAGATGTTATAATCGGTAAAAGTCTGGTTTTCTTGTAAGAGATTTTTGATTTCTTCTTCGTTTAAATTCTCTACAATCTTTAATCGTTTTTTATTTAAGCGGTTATCTAAGTGGTTGGTAGAGATTTTATCGATAGAAAGCAAAATGATTACGCCCAAAACAAGGATAATACCTACTTTGGTTATGGCATTGTACAGTGCAAATTTTGCTTGGAGTTTCATTTGTTTAAATGTTTACCCTGTAGCCTATACTTCTTACGGTTTCAAACCAATCTATTTTAGTGAACTGGCTTAGTTTTTTGCGCAGGTTTTTAACATGGACATCTACAAAATTAGAATCAGAATTTACTTCAAGAATATCGCCCCAAACATGTTCGGTTAAACTTACCCTGGATACCACGCGATTTTTGTTCAATACCAGATAATTCAGAATTTCAAATTCTTTTTTGGTAAGTGTCACACGTTCTGCTTGGTATGATACAGTTCTGTTTTGTATATCTAAGACAAAATCATGTACTCTTACCTCGTTTTTTTCTAATTTATGTTTGCGCCTAATAATGGCATGCATACGAGCCAGAAGTTCATTTAGAGAAAAAGGCTTGGGTAAATAATCATCTGCACCGGCTTCAAGTCCTTTTATCCTATCGTCAACAGCACTGCGGGCAGTTAAAACAATAACGGCATCTTCCCGGTTTTTCAATTTTTTCAAACCCTCCAGTACTTCAAATCCATCTCCATCGGGTAAACCCAGATCTAACAGTACAAAATCATAATTATTAACGAAGATTTTTTCTTCTGCCGAAGATTTTTTCCAGGCATGTTCTACAATATAACCTTCCTTACTCAGAAACTCATTCATTTCCAAAGCCAGACTTTTTTCATCTTCTACAATAAGTACATTCATATTTTGCCTGTTTGTGATTACTAATATAACTTATCCGCAGATTTTTTCAATATTACGCAAAATGATTTCGCATGCAGTTTTGATTTCTTCACTTGTAATTATGAGTGGAGGAGCAATACGCATCGCATTATCGCAATGTAAAAACCAATCGGTAACTACGCCATCTTCAATACAGGCATCAATAATCTTTTTATTGGTTTCATAACTGTTAAACGCTATGGCTAACATCAACCCTTTTCCTCTGATTTCTAATATAGCCGGATGCTTTAGCAAATCCTTAAATAATTGTCCTTTGCTTTCAACGTCATCAACCAATTGATCCTGTAAAATGGTATGAAGCGTAGCCAGACCTGCAGCACAGCTAACCGGATGCCCACCAAATGTAGTCAGATGACCCAATACTGGGTTTTCTGTAAACCCCGACATGATTTCTGAAGATGCAATAAATGCACCTATAGGCATGCCACCACCAATACCTTTGGCTAACAACAAAATATCTGGTACAATGTCAAAATGCTCAAACCCAAACAATTTTCCTGTACGACCAAAACCGCATTGAATTTCATCTAATATGAGCAACGTTCCTGTTTCAGTACATTTTTTGCGCAATTGCTGCATATAATCCAATTCAGGAACAACAATTCCGGCTTCGCCTTGTATGGTTTCTATAAAAACTGCTGCAGTTTGCGTAGTGATCTTTTCTAAATCAGGTAGATGATTAAATTTAATAAAACTGATTCCTGGTAGCAATGGACGGTAGGCTTGCTTAAATGTTTCGTTGCCCATTAAGCTTAAACCTCCATGTGTGCTGCCATGATAACTGTTATTACAGGCAATGATTTCGGTTCTTCCAGAGTATCTTTTTGCCAATTTCATAGCGCCTTCCACAGCTTCTGCTCCTGAGTTTACAAAATAGGTGCAGTTTAAATTTTCAGGCAATACTTCGGCTAAAGCTTTGGCAAAATTTACCTGTGGACTTTGTACATATTCGCCATATACCATAAGGTGCATATAGGTTTGTGCCTGTAATTGCACTGCCTCTACAATATTGGGATGGCAATGGCCAACATTACTTACACCAATGCCTGAAATTAAATCGATATAAGGTTTGTCATCCTTATCATACATGTAAATGCCTTTGGCACGGGTAAAGGCTAATAAAAGTGGGCTAGGGGAAGTTTGGGCGTTATGTTTTAAAAATAATTGACGTTGTGTTAGCATTTTACAAAGTTAAGGCATTTATTTTTTAGTTTCTTTTTGTGAAAAATATTCACATTAAATATTTGGAGTTCGGCAAATAGGATAATTAAATTAGAATTAACTAATCAAATAATTAACCTTCAAAACTTAAAAGCTATGAAAAAATTAATGATTCTCGCTTGCTTCGCTTTCCTATCGGTAGGCGCTTATGCTGCTAAAAGCGAAACTCCAAAAACAGAACAAGTTGCTTCAGAAAAATTCTTTGCAGACTACACGTATACGAGTAGTTGTGGAGAAGTGTGGGATGTAACTACTTCTGAGGGACTTTCATGGGGTTGCCATATGGCTTTATGGGCGAAAATGGAAGCCGCATGTGGTACCGCTGTAGATTATGTGGAGGTAGAAGAAGGTAACGACTGCTAAAAGGTCAATTTTACCGTTAGGCAATCTTATTGTCTAGCGGTAATTCTTTAAATATAAATCGTAGTTAATGCACACTCATACTCATATCAATAAAATGGTTTTAAAGAAGTACTTAATCTTAATCTTGCTCTTTGCATTTTCTCAAAAAAATTATGCTCAGAAAAATGAAACAGTTTTGGCTACTGTAACTTATAAAATAAGCCAGGTAAGAAATCAACAAACATTAATAAACGATGTATGCTTGATGGACATAAGTAAAAACTATAGTTTTTTTTACAGTAAAAATGTAGCCGAAAATATAGCTAAAATGAAAGAAGCTTTTGAAAAGGCAAGTGCAACAGGGGTAAAACCTAATTTTAATGCTGCTGATTTTGTTATTACTAAAATTTACAGATTCTATAAATTACATTCATTTAGTAAAAAAGAAACAATTAATATACAGAGTGTTGGTAACCAGATGCTGGGATATGTTGATGCAGGATATACCAATAATTGGGAAATAAAACCGGATACGATGAGTATAAATGGATTGAAATGCCAAAAAGCAATATTGGAGCGATCTTCTTCTATAATTACAGGGTGGTTTTGTAAAGATATACCTTTTCAGGCAGGACCCTTCTCTTTCTTTGGATTACCCGGCCTGATTGTTAAGACTTCATCTTCTGACGGATGGGAATCAGAATTAACAGGTATCACTTATAATAAAGATGATAAAAAGAAAATGGACATTATCGATTATGCATTGGTAAGTGAAACTGATTTTAAAAAAGCAGTTGAAAACGCAAAAGCCTCACGTCAGATAGGGGGAGCATCGCCTAATACCGGAAGAAAACAAAACTAATGTGCTTTTTTTATACAGAATAATACTAAATCTTACAGTCTTTCTTCCTAATAAGATTATTATCTGCCTGCTTGTAACCATTTCATTTGAGGGTTATAGTCAAAATGTTATTCAAGGAACCATAAAAGATGAAACAGGTAAAATAGTAAACAATATCAATCTGATCTTATATCCGCGAACAGGAGAAAACATTTTAGGATATGGGGGAGTAGATGAAAGAGGAAGATTTACAATTAAATATCCAAATGTTGCTACGGATAGTATCAGGTTAGAAATCATAGGTCTCGCCTATGAAAGAAAAATACTTTTTTTAGTTTCCAAGTCTTATCAGCTTGTAAATGTTCAGGTTAAAACGGCTGTAAATACTTTGCCAGAGATTATTATTAAAGATGAGCGTCCGATTACTAAAAAATCGGATACCATTAATTATAATATTAAATCCTTTGCTAATAAAAACGACAGAGTTATTATAGATGTTATTAAAAATTTGCCAGGCATAAAAGTAACTGAAAGCGGGCAGATTTTATATCAGAATAAGGCTATCAATAAATTTTATGTTGAAGGACAGGATCTTTTGGAGGGACGATATAACCTAACAACTAATAACCTTCCTGTTAATGCTGTTGATGCTGTACAGATATTAGAAAATCACCAGCCAGTTAGGATGCTTGAGGGAATTGAAGAAACAGACAGAGCAGCATTGAATATAAAGTTAAATGCAAATGCTAGAATGAAATTAATAGGGAATGTAAATGCAGGTTTAGGTTTAAGCCCTTTTCTTCGTAATAACAATGTGGCCTTATTAAAGTTTAACCAAAACATGCAGTACATCAACGCTGTAAAAAATAATAATGTTGGCGTAAACCTGGATAAAGAATTAAATGATCTTAATCTAAATTTGAATACGATACTGAGTGGAGGTATTACACAAAATCTGGTAAACATTATTAAAGCACCAACCCCGCCTGTAAATACCGAACGATATACTTTTAATAATAATACATTAGCATCAAGTAATCAGATTTTTCCTCTTAGCAAATTATTTACCTTAAAATATAACATTGCATATGAGAACGATAAACTAATAAATAACTCAGATGCTATTACTCAGGTTTATCTTCCTTCAGATACAATTGTTATAAATGAAAATCAAACTGGGTATAATACATATCATAAACTGATTTCCAGATTAGGCATAGAAGCTAATACACAAAAAATCTTTTTTAAAGATATTTTTAACTTCCAAAGGATTTGGAGCTCAGAATATAATTATATTTCTTCTAATGCTGTTAACCAGAAATTGAGTAACCCGTTTATTAATTTATATAATGACTTTAGTTCAGTAATTAAGATTAAGAATAATCTGTTAGGAGTTAATTCTTATATAAGTTATAGTGATTTACCACAATATTTAAATGTTACTCCCGGTCAATATAAGAAGTTACTTAATAATGATCAGGAATATGATGGCTTATTGCAGAAAATACAATCAAGAACTTTCTTTTTAAATAACTCTGTATCCTTTGGCAAAAAAATCAATAAATTATATGTCAATAATAAATTAGGAGTATTAGCTAATCTGCAACACCTGAACAATAATTTAGACTTATTTACAGGAGATGTCATTTTCTCACCTACAGGTTCTTTTCAAAATGATATTGAGCGAAATCAGCTTAAATTATATAATGAAACAGCATTAACCTATAGAATGAAAAAAGCCAGTATTGTTACAATCCTAAATATAAGTCCTACTCATTTGAGCAATAATGATAGAGGAATTAAACAAAGTGAAAATGAAATCTTTTTTAATTATAGCATCAGATCAAAGTATGATATTAATCAATTTTTTACCAATAGCCTTAATATAACAGTTCAAAGAGATGCAACATATATGTCCAATGCCAGTTTTGTGCTACAGAACTATAGAAGTTTGGTAAGTTATGAAATTCCCTTATATAAGACATGGGATAAGAGCATTAATTATAGCCTGAATTATAAAAATATAGTAACAGCTATGTTTGCCAATTTAGGCATAAGCTTTTCTCGAAAGAATAGCAATATCTTAATGAAATCTAAGTTTGATCAGGATTTGATAACCCAGACAGCTATTGTTCAGGATAATCCTTCTGATAAACTGAATTTTTCTGGAAACGTGAATAAGTACTATTTGTCTATTAAAACAGGGATAGATATTGGTGTAAATTATGCGTTTACTAAATTTAAAGAAATACAACAGGGAGCTATAAATAATTTTTTAAATAAAACATCGAAACTGACTGTTAGAATTAATACCCAACCTAATAAATGGCTTGTTTTAAATCATAGTTTAGAATTTACCAGATATAAAAATACTTCAAAACAAAATGGGAATTATATTGAATATGATCCGGTTCATTTTTTTAACCAGAACTGTAATCTCAAAGCTTCGTTATTCAACGATTATACAGCTAAATTAAATTTAGAACACTATTATAATGACGCAAAGTATCTGAAACCGGTTAATTATTTCTTTGCTGATTTTGGAATTCAAAAAACACTTAAAAAACAGAAAATTGATCTTTCAGCAACTTTGTCAAATATTTTTAATGTAAAAAATTATACAAGTTACAGCTATACAAATAATTATTTGCTCAACTCTAATTATACATTAAGAGGGCGAACATTATTATTTAAGGCAGATTTCCAGTTTTAATAAGATTTTATAATCAAGATTGCGGGCCTCTTCTGTATTGTTTAAGCAGTTCTTTTTTATAGGTTTCTTGTGCCCTGTAAAATTTGCCTACTATTTTAGGAGATAATCTGGATTTGAATCTGTTATAATACTTCTTTTCGATGTCTAAATCCCTTTGCTTAAAGTCAAAGTCGTTTAAAATCAAGGTTTGGATTTCGCTATCACTTAAATCATCAATTTCCTTGATTTTTCTAAAGCTGATCATTTTTTGAAAGCGCTCGTTTCTCAATGCTTTTTGTTCTCTTACAAGATCATTATAAATAGGCCAGAATACCTTAGCCTCATCTGGGTTAAGGTCCAGTTTAGTGGTAAGCCATGCCACTTTATTGGCTTCCATTTTTTCTTCTATCTCGCTTCTCGATTCTTGAGATTTTGAACAAAAAGGAAGTAAAAACAATAGAAATAAGATTGATAAATACTTCATTTTTTACAAATTGTTGGTAATGTCGTTTGCTGAAAAATTCTCTAGGATATACTTTTCTACATCAGTATTAGAAACCTGGGTAACCGGTGTCTTTTGTGTTTCATGTATATGATCAATGATTGCGGTTTCATCTATATCATAAAGCATACGTTCTGTAGCAGTATCGGCTAAGAATTTTTTCTTTTCAATTTTTGACTGCTGATTGATGTAGAAGAATATTGAACCAATAAGTATTACACAAGCAGCAGCAGCATATTTTGTAACAGAAATCCACAGTTTAACTGTTTTAGGTCTGGAAGTATTCGTGTTGGCCGTTTTAGCAAGTATAGCGCTATTTAACTGGTCAAAATAACTCTTAGGTACATTAAAACCTGTATTGGCTGTAGTTTGATTTAAAAGAGAAACCTGATTAAGAATCTGCTGCTTCTGTTCTTCAAAAAAGTTTTTTCCGGCACTAAAGCCTCCAGTTGAATTTTTATCCAGTTCAGCTATAAAAATGCTATTATGGATGTGTTCTGTTAAGGTGTCAAAATAATTATCGGGCACACGATATGGATTGCTTGCAGGTAGCTGAGCGAGTGTTGGTGCTTCATCTTTCCATTCCATATTTTCATCAACTCTATTCATTACACATTTATTGATGCGTTTTTTTGTAAAAGGTTTAATACTTTAATCAACATTTTTTAAAAAAAGCTCAATTTTTTTGACTGCTATATGAAATGAGGCTTTTAATGCACCTACACTTGTACCTAATACTTCAGAAATCTCATCGTATTTCATATCGTCAAAATACTTCATGTTAAAAATTATACGCTGTTTTTCAGGTAGGGTAAGTATGGCGGCCTGCAATTGCCTTTGAATTTTATTGCCATCAAAATGAGTAGATGCGGCCAATGTTTCAGCCAGTTCTGTGTTTACCTCATCAATAGAAATGTTGTTTTTATTTTTTTTTCTGTTGAGGTGGGTAATAGATTCGTTTGTGGCTATGCGGTAGATCCAGGTGTAGAGTTGAGAGTCGTTCCTGAAATTTGCCAGGTTTTTCCAGATCTTAACAAAGGTTTCCTGCACTAAATCATCTGCATCATCATGATCTATAACTAATCTTCTGATATGCCAGTAGATTTTTTGCTGATATTTTTGAAGAAGCAGATTGAAGGCTAACGTACGTGTTTGCTCATCTTTGAATTTCAAAAGAATTTCTTCGTCTTCAACCTGCTTCATTTAAATTATTTGGTTTTTCTTGATATTGCTTTTTGTACGGCAGCAACAATATCAGAAGGATCTAGCTTATACTTGGTCATTAATTGATCAGGTGTTCCACTCTCGCCAAAGCTATCATTTACTGCAACAAATTCCTGAGGTGCAAGATAAGTAGTTGTCAGTAAATGTGCAACACTTTCACCTAAACCACCCAATTTATTATGCTCTTCGCAGGTTACGATACATCCGGTTTTCTTAACTGATTTTAAGATAGCTTCCTCATCTAATGGTTTTATGGTGTGGATGTTAATGATTTCAGCATCAATACCCATTTCAGCCAGTTTTTCACCAGCTTCAATAGCTCTCCAAACCATGTGGCCTGTAGCAACAATAGTCACATCTGTTCCTTCGTTTACCATCCATGCTTTACCAATCTCAAATTTTTGATCTTCAGGTGTAAATACAGGAACTGTAGGCCTGCCAAAACGTAAGTACACAGGACCTTCATGTTCTAAAATGGCTAAAGTAGCTGCTTTAGTCTGGTTGTAATCGCAAGGATTGATGACCACCATTCCAGGGAGCATTTTCATCATGCCTATATCTTCCAGAATTTGATGAGTTGCGCCATCTTCACCAAGCGTTAAACCGGCATGTGAAGCACATATTTTTACATTCTTGCCTGAGTAAGCAATAGATTGTCTAATCTGGTCATAAACCCTACCCGTAGAAAAATTGGCAAAAGTTCCCGTAAAAGGTATTTTTCCGCCAATAGTTAACCCGGCAGCAATACCCATCATATTTGCTTCTGCAATACCAACCTGGATAAAACGTTCAGGAAAATCTTTAATGAAGGCGTCCATTTTTAAAGAACCCACTAAGTCGGCACAAAGCGCAACAACATTTTCGTTTCTTTTACCTGCTTCATGTAAGCCGGCTCCAAAACCAGAACGGGTATCTTTTTTTTCTGTATATGTATATTTTTTCATTACTGTAACTAAATAATAGAAGCTTTTAATTGATAAAAGAGCAGTTTTTAATAATCTCCTAAGGTTTCTTTAAGCTGAGTTAAAGCATTTGCAAGTTGTTCATCATTAGGCGCAGCACCGTGCCATTTATTGCTGCCCTGCATAAAGTCAACTCCGTAGCCCATTTGTGTGCTCATCAAGTTAACAATAGGTTTTCCTTTACCTGTTAATGATTTGGCATAATGCATGGCTTTCAAAACTTCTTCCATGTTATTGCCGTCGCAGGAAATTACCTGCCATCCAAAAGCTTCAAATTTGTTCTGAAGGCTTTTTAGTGATAATATTTTTTCGGTAGGACCATCTATTTGCTGACCGTTGTAATCAACAGTTAAAATAAGATTATCAACTTCATGGTGAGGAGCAAACATAAAAGCTTCCCAATTCTGGCCTTCCTGTAACTCGCCGTCGCCCGTTAAAACATATACTAACGATTTATCATGATTGAGTTTTTTAGCTAAAGCAGCGCCAATAGCTACAGATGTGCCCTGTCCCAGAGAACCCGAAGCAATGCGTATGCCTGGTAAGCCTTCATGGGTAGTAGGGTGGCCCTGTAATCTCGAATTGATCTTTCTGAAAGTAGCCAGTTCGCTTACTTCAAAATATCCTGATCTTGCCAAAACGCTATACCAAACCGGAGATATGTGTCCGTTCGATAAAAAGAAAAGATCTTCTCCTATCCCATCCATATTGAATTCAGGCTTGTGATTAAGAATTTCGAAATACAAAGCCGTAAAAAAATCGGCACAACCCAAAGACCCTCCGGGGTGACCAGACTGTACGGCATGTACCATTCTTAAAACGTCTCTTCTAACTTGCGATGCGATGTTTTCTAATTCGCTGATAGTATGTTTCATTAAAATAAAAGTTGATTACTAGCAAAGTTAAGCTAAATAAATAAAGCACAGGCATTTTGTGTGAAAATTCAGTTTATTAACATTTAAAAATAGATTGTATGAGGCTGTTTATCAACATTTTCAAATAATGTTTGTTGATAAGTTTGTTGTTTTATTTAAACTGTTTATATTTGAGTAAATAATTACCCAAAAATCAACAAATATTTCGCTTTTATGAGGATCTTTGCTTTATTAACACTCTTGATGTTTGGCCTGTCTGCACTTGGCCAAAAGGGAGGCGTGGGTATAGGAACGGAAAATCCAAATCCTAAATCTATTTTAGATATTTCGTCTACTGAAAAAGGTTTACTGATACCCCGATTATCCACAGTACAGCGTGATGCACTACAGGCTCCAGGAACTAATAATCAGACGATAAACGGATTATTGATTTTTAACACGACTACAAATAGATTTAATGTTTGGAAAGATACGGATTGGGAAGAAATCTTTAGTGGAAATAATGTAGGAGCAAAGGGTGATAAAGGCGATAAGGGTGACAAAGGAGATAAGGGCGATCCTGGAGTAAAAGGAGATAAAGGAGACGCTGGAGCGGTAGGGGTAAATGGTGTGAATGGCATTAACGGAGCTACCGGACCTCAGGGGCCGAAGGGAGAAAGTGGGTTAGATGGGCAGAAAGGTGATAAGGGCGACCCAGGAATAAAAGGCGATAAGGGCGATAAAGGAGACGCAGGGCCAGCATGGTATAATGGTACTTTAGATCCTCCCGTTGCTGCATCTGAACCTTCATCTGCTAAAAATGGTGATTATTATCTGAATAACAATAATGGCAAAGTTTATTTAAAAGTAAATAACAGTTGGGTTGAAGTAGCAAATTTAACTACAGGTGTAGTGGGCCCTGTTGGACCTGCCGGAGCTCAATGGTATAACGGGGCTTTAAATCCTCCGGCCCAATCTACAGAGCCCGCAGGAGTGAAAGAAGGAGATTTGTATCTCAACAATAATACAGGTAATGTTTACAAGAGACAGGCAGATGGAACTTGGGCCATTATAGCGAATTTAACCACGGGAATACAAGGCCCGAAAGGCGATCGTGGAGATGCAGGTCCGCAAGGTCCTGCAGGTTCGAAAGGAGATAAAGGAGATACTGGTTTGCCGGGAGTACAGGGTTTGCAAGGCCCTATTGGTCCTGCCGGTCCAACCGGTTTAACAGGTGCTACAGGACCGCAAGGTTTAATGGGCCCAGTTGGACCTAAAGGAGATAAAGGCGATAAGGGAGATCAAGGCCCTGCAGGTTTGCAAGGTGCGGCAGGCCCGCAGGGCCCTCAAGGTCCACAAGGTTTAACAGGCCCGCAAGGTCCTGTCGGAGCTAAAGGCGATAAGGGAGACGTTGGCGCTCAAGGCCCTCAAGGTGTTGCTGGACCAATAGGCCCTACAGGTACTAAGGGCGATAAAGGTGACAAAGGAGATACAGGATTGCAGGGGGCCACAGGTCCAAAAGGAGATACAGGAATTCAAGGTCCTGCCGGAGCTAAAGGCGATAAAGGTGATAAGGGAGATATTGGAGCACAAGGTCCTCAAGGTGTTGCCGGACCAACAGGTCCTACCGGTCCTAAGGGTGATAAAGGTGACAAAGGAGATACAGGTTTACAAGGAACAGCAGGCCCTAAAGGCGATACTGGAACTCAGGGGCCAACCGGACCAAAAGGTGACAAAGGAGATAAGGGCGATGCTGGAGCGCAAGGCCCTCAGGGTATTGCCGGACCAACAGGTTCAGTTGGCCCTAAAGGTGATACAGGTCCAGCCGGACCAATAGGTCCTATCGGTCCAAAAGGTGATAAGGGAGATAAAGGTGACAGAGGAGATGCAGGAGAAGCTGGTCCTCAAGGCCCACAAGGTCCTTCAGGAAGTGCGGCCGCCTGGCTAAGAACAGGAAATGGCTTAGGAAGTACTGGAGGAACTACCAATCCAGGTGTTTTTGGAGATTTTATTGGCACAACCGATGATAAAGAAGTTGTTATTGCGGCTAATCGAGCAGAGGCCATAAGAATAAAAATAAATGGACAGGTAAAAATAGGAGAGAATGGAACACCTCTAACTGCTATTTACAAAAGTACAAATACTATAGATCTGCCATTAATTGCCGCAGGAGCTTCATATAAACAAACTGTTTCTATAAGTGGAATTGCTAAAACAGCAAGTGTTTCAGTATCCTCTTCGCAAGAACTTCCTGATGGTTTATTGATCGCTTATGCAAGAGTATCGGTTACCGGAGTTGTAGAAATTAAATTTACAAATCTGAGCGGAGCAAGTATAGATCTGCCATCTATGCAATTTTATATCAGTGCTGTTGAATAGTTATTATGAAAAAAAACCTTATCATAATAGTATTGCATTTCCTGGTTAACATTGCATATGCGCAGGTTACCAATACAGGAACTACAATTAGTGTAGAAAAACAGGGTTTATTGTATGTGAATGAATCTTATACCCATAACAATGGTACATTGATTAATAACGGAGAGATCGTAGTTGAGAATAAATGGATAAACAATACAGGTTCAAAGCTACTGGATAATGGCTCAGTTGGTTTAGTAAGGTTTGCAGGTGGAAAAGGAATATTAGATGGGAAAAAGTCTACTTTCTTTCCTAAAGTAAGCTTTACGGGAGATGGGGTTTTTGATCTTAATAACCATATAGAAGTAGGCGATAATATCAGCATTGGAGATACCGAAATAAGAACAAATGGCTATAATTTAAGCATATTTAATCCTGATGTACAGGCTTTAATGTATAATAAAGGTTTCTTTTATACTCAGAAAGGAAGTTTCTTGTTCCGCAAAACAGGGCAAACCGGAACCTATATTTTTCCTTTTGGTTCAGATAAACTCAATTTAAAAAGGCCAGTAGCTATAACCCCCAAAGATGCGGCTGTAAATACTTATGGAGCTTCATTTATAGACAGAGACCCAAGTGATGATGGTTATAGCAGAATGGTTAAAAAATCAGGAATAGGCAGTATCAATGATAATTTTTATCATAAGATTATGCAGGCAGAAGGTAAAAGTAATGCCGATTTATTGTTTTATGCGGGTACAGAAGCAGATGAGTTCAATAATCTGGTAAGCTGGGCCGATCAAAACATTTGGGATATCGCACCGGCTATATTTAGAAAAGATGTAGCAACTTTATTGCCACAGCTAAATGCTGCTGCTGTCTATAAATTAATGGCATCAAACAATAAAGAAATACCTTTTGCTTTTTCTGCAACTTTGAATTCTATAGAACTTTATAATGCTTTTTCACCTGATGGTGATGGAGTAAACGAAAGATGGGAAATTAAAAATATAGATCTGTACCCCGATAATGATCTGAAGATATTTGACCGATCTGGAAATCTTGTTTACAAAAAAACTAATTATCAGAATACATCAGCCTGGGATGCTTCAAATGTAAGTGCAGGAACTTATATCTATCTTCTAAGAGTTGGTATTAATGGAGAGAATAAGGTGTATAAAGGAACTGTAACTGTTGTTAAAAAATAGTGCTATGAAGAAAATGATCTTTCTATTGCTTCTTTGTTTAAGTGCAGGTCTGGTTCGTGCACAACATGAGGTGATTTATAGCCAATATATGTTCAATAACCTGTTGATCAATCCTGCTTATGCAGGATATAAAGAAGATATCAATATTACTTTATTGAATCGCAACCAATGGGTGGGCATAAAAGATGCGCCAACTACCCAGTCTTTTATTATAGACGGAGCTTTTTTTAATAACAAAAATGTGGGTTTGGGCTTGTCTGTAATGAATGATAAAGTAGGCATACAGGGGCAAACCTCTTTTATGGCAAACTATGCCTATAGATTGCCTGTTGGCGAAAATTCAAGATTAAGCTTTGGATTGGGTTTGGGTGCCATACAATTTACGCTGAATGGAAATAATGCCGTGGTTGGAGATGGAAGTGACCGGAATTTTTCAGGACAACAGACCTATTTCTCTCCAGACGCCCGTTTTGGGATTTACTTTAGTAACGACCGTTTCTATGCGGGTGCTTCGGTTAACAATGCATTAACCAAAATATTGAATGAAAATAAAGAAAGAGCTAAATATGTGATATTGCCTCCAACAAACTTCTTTTTAACAGTTGGAGGATTGTTAAACGTAAATGAAAGTCTCAAATTCAAGCCCTCTTTAATGCTACGTCAAGATCCTAATGGTTATGGTAATTTTGATACCAATCTTTCTTTTCTGATTAAAGAAACTTTATGGTTGGGAGCTTCGTATCGTATGGGTGTTGATATGTTGAAAAATAACCAGGATATAAATAAAACATTTCAGCAAAATTCGCTGATAGGATTGGTTGAAGTTTTTATTGCTAAAAGCGTACGTGTTGGTTACGCATTTGATTATAGTCTTTCAAAATTAAATGGTTATACCGGTGGTAGTCATGAAATTTCGGTAGGACTTACCATAGGTAAAAAAGAAAAATATAACGCTTTGACCTCTCCGCGTTACTTTTAAACCCATCCTATGTCACTAAGAAAATTTACACGTTTCTTTTTTGCTTTCCTCTTGGTTTACCTTATGCCTTCGCTGCTATTTTCAGACGATATTAAGGATGCAGATAAGCTCTATAAATCTCTCGATTATAAGTTTGCCTTAGAGATCTATGAAAAAGTAATGCAAGGCAGTCCAAGTATGGAAGTAGCCGAAAAGATTGCCAACTGCTATAGATTTATCAATAACACCGAAAAGGCCGAAACCTGGTACAAAAAAACATTGAAATACCCAGATGCACCTGCTTATAATTATAAGTATTTAGCTGATGTGCTTAAGCAAAATGGCAAGTTTGAAGAAGCAGAACATAACTATCTAACCTGGGGAGAAAAAGATCAAAGTGTAAATACAGAAGCACAACAACAGGCAGAAGTTTGTCGTACAGCTAAATTCTGGACAGAAAATCCTGATGTTGGAGCCAGCATTAAAAACGAAAAAGCATTGAACTCTGAAAATTCAGATTTCAGTCCGGTATGGGCAGGCAAAGATTTGTTAGTTGTATCAGACCGTTGGCAAAAAGAGATGAAGGGAGAGAAAGTGTATGGATGGACGGGTAATCCCTATTTAAAATTATATGCATTGCATAGTGAAAACAAGCAGATAGAAGCCTTAAATAAGAAAATAAACAGCGGTTTTCATACCGGCCCGGCAGTTGTTAATGTAACGGCAGATACAATGATTTTTACCCGTTCAGTACCTTTTAAAAATAAGAATAACAGTAATAATCCAGGGCGCCAGTATCTTTTGATGGCAGTTAAACAAAACGGCGACTGGATGGTTAAAGACAAGCTTCCTTTTAATGCCGATGGCAAGTTTTCTGTTCAACACCCGGCTTTATCACCCGATGGCAGGATATTGTATTTTGTGTCTGATATGCCTGGTGGTTATGGCGGAATGGATATTTACTATGCAGAAAAGCAGACTAATGGTACTTGGTCTGCACCTGTAAATTGTGGGAGTGAAATCAATACTTCTGAAGATGATGTTTTTCCTTCGGTAAGAAAAGATGGGAAATTTTATTTTGCTTCAAAAGGACATATAGGTATGGGCGGATTAGATATCTTTTCTGCTGAAGGTTCTAAAAATAACTTTTCAAAAGTAGAAAATCTAAGGGCTCCGCTTAATTCGCCCAAAGATGATTTTGGCATTGTATTTAATGAAGATAACTTAACAGGCTATTTATCAAGCAACAGAGCAGGAGGGCTTGGCATGGACGATATTTATAGCTTTAAATTAGGAATCAAAGTAGAAGAAAAACCTCTTGAGAACATTTATGTAGTTCAGGGTATTGCTGTTGAGAAAGGTAGTAATATACCTATTATTGGTTTGCAGGTTATTCTACGTAATAAAAATAACGGCCAGGAAACCAGTGTTTATTCTGATGATCAGGGGAAATTCAGTTTCAAGCTTGATAAAGAAACAGATTACGTGCTGAGCGGTAACTCAGATAAATACTTTACCTCCCAAAAAGGTGATATTTCTACAAAAGGTATTAAGCAGTCTACGGTATTTGAAATCAAGTTTGAACTAGAAAAATCTAAGAATGCTTATACTATTACTCTCAATAATATCTATTACGATTTTAATAAGTGGAATATTAGAAAAGATGCAGAGGCAGAATTAAATAAGGTTGATCAGTTTATGAACAACATGCCTCAGATTAATCTGGAACTGGTAGCTCATACAGATGCAAGAGGAACCGCTGCCTACAATCAGAAGCTTTCTGAAAAAAGAGCAATTAGCGCTATGAATTACTTAGTTGGAAAAGGTATAGATGCACAAAGGCTAAAACCGATTGGAAAAGGCGAAACGCAATTGATTAATCAATGCGCAGATGGTGTTAAATGTACGGAAGCCGAGCATCAGTTAAACCGTCGTACAGAATTTAAGATTATTAAAATTACCCCTGTTGCATTGATAAAGCATACAGGTACATCCTTATTGGATTCTAAATAGCTCTTAGAAATCATTTAAAAAAATACTGTCCCGAAAAACAGGACAGTATTTTTATTTTTAAGCTAGAGCTTCTAAAACCTGTTGCGAAGCGTTCTTGGTATCTACTTTATTAATGATATGAGCAATATTGCCATTTTCATCAATAATGAATGTTTTACGGTTTGTACCCATGTATTTTTTGCCATACATATTTTTTTCGCCCCATACGCCATATGCTTCAACAATTTGTTTGTCGGTATCGGCTAATAAGGTAAAAGGTAAGCTATGTTTACTGATAAACTTCTGATGAGATTTTTCATCATCAACACTTACACCTAAAACTTCCATGCCTTTAGCTTTTAAACTTTGATAATTATCCCTAAAATCGCAGGCTTCCGTTGTACATCCCGGGGTATCGTCTTTAGGATAAAAATATAAGATTACTTTTTTGCCTCTAAATTGGTCAAGCGTAATGGCATTACCATCCTGGTCTTTTGCTGTAAATGACGGCGCTTTGTCGCCTGCTTTTAACTCGTTCATTTTATTTCGCTTTATCTGTAAAAATCAATTGCATAACGTTTTACGTTATCTTTCATATCAACAACAATCAGCTCAAAACTATGTTTTCCAGCTTTAGTATTTTCATCAAAGGAATGCCACAGGTTTGCTGTTTTTGTATCAAACTCCATTAAGACCCATTTTCCGTCAATGTAACCGTTAAAACTTTTTATTCCTGAAAGGTTATCACTAATTCTGAAACTCATTTTAGCCAGTCCAGCCATATTCTTGCCATTTGAAATATTAACAGGAACAATACTAGGAGCAATGGTATCTATAGCAACAAAGAAATTTCCAAAAGTTCTTGGGCTTGCTTTAACCCAGCCATTTTCAAAAATGCCACCCTGCGAAACATAACTACTATTTACAATGAGTGCTTTACTTTGATATTTATTTAAAGAACTATCCGGTTTAATCCAGATATCAAAGCCGGTATGCAATGGTGTTAAGGTGTTTTGTACTTGGTGTATAGCTGAAAAAGCGTTACCCTGTGGACGGCTGTGTTTTTTATAAACAAAACTCAAATCGTTATATAAAGTGCCTTTAGGTAGTACAATTTTAACATCTTCAGTAGTGTATTCATTCATTTGGCTGTAAGGAAACAAAATACCATCGCCAGCTTTAGGAGAAGCTATTGTTGCTTTATTGTTAGCCTGTACGTTAAAAGAAAGTGTGCTTTTATTTCCCTTTGCATCGGTAATTACATACCTTACTTTATGTAATTTTTCATCTGCAAAGTCAATTCGCCCATTATTTACCAGATTATAGTAGATTTTTAAAGGATTGCCTGGGTCAACAAAGCTTTTCTGAATATTTTGTTTGGTTTTAAGTGCTGTAGCATAATCTATATGTGAATTGATAGCTCTGCTATTCTCAAAGCTGAAACGCTCCAGAGCAGAAGTATAAACTGCAATGTCATCTACAAACAGTTCAATGCTATATACGCCATTATTACCCGATGCGCCATCATGTCTGTCGTTAACTACAATACCAAAACCTACTTCTCCTCCTAAATTTATAGTGTTAACCTTGTTAAGTGTATAAGTTCCGTTGCCACCTGCAACCTGGAAATATTGCTTAGGTGTAAATTCATTAAAAGTCAGGCCATTTAAACGGTAAACATACATGGCATGTATAACCGGAGGAATATGATCTGGTATTTCAATGCCCAATAACTGCGGATTAATCGTAGCTTCTGTCTTGCTGTCACGTAATTCAAAATGTAAATGAGGACCACCTGAGCTACCTGTATTGCCAGAATAGGCAATGACCTCACCTTTACGTACCTGAATCAGATCTGCATTAGGAAATTCATCAATTTCATACGATTTCTTTGCGTATTGTAACTGTTTTACAATTTGAGCTATTTTAGGGTTAAATCTTGATAAATGTCCGTAAACAGAAGTATAACCGTTGGGATGTGTAATGTAAAGAGCCAGTCCAAAACCGCTGTTTTGTACCCTTAACCTTGAAACGTATCCATCGGCAGTAGCATAAACAGGATAACCAGTACGTTGGTTGGTTCTGAAATCAATGCCCGAATGAAAGTGATTAGCCCTTAGTTCACCAAATGAGCCGGCAAGCTCAGGGGGAACAATATCAAGTGGATATCTGAAATCTGTTAAAGGATATTTATTATTACTGAAAACTTGTTGAGCCTTACTTAAGCTGATGTTTAAACAGGTAATTGAAAACAGTAATAAGCCAGTGTATATATTGAATTTGTATAAACGCCAGTTATGCATTTTTTATTTGATATGAAAATTAAGTAATTCGGTGCCTTCTAAATGAGCTGTTAAATGATCGCCGATGTTAATTTGCCCTACACCCTCAGGTGTTCCTGTAAAAATCAGATCACCTTTTTTTAAGGTGATATATTGAGATACAAAAGCAATTATCTTTTCGAAAGAGAACAACAAATTAGCCGTGTGTCCTTTTTGTCGTTTCTCGCCATTGATGTCCAGCTCAAAATTTAAATCATATAAATCTTTAAACTTATTTTTAGGTAAAAAATTACTGATCACAGCCGAATGATCAAAAGCTTTGGCCAATTCCCAGGGTAATCCTTTTTGCTTGTGCTCAGTTTGTATATCACGAGCGGTAAAATCTATTCCCAATCCAATTTCATCATAATAACCCGATGCAAATTTCTCGGAAATATGTTTGCCTTCTTTGCATATTTTCAGCACGATTTCCAATTCATAATGAATGTCTGAAGAAAAATCGGGCATGTAAAAAGGCTTGTTATCCTTAAGTACTGCTGTATCGGGTTTTAAAAATATAACAGGTTTGGTTGGTATTTCGTTGTTTAATTCTTTAGCGTGAGCGGCATAATTTCTGCCTATTGCAATAATTTTCATAAACAAAAATAGTAAAGAAAAGATATTTAGAGTACTGAAATACGTTTTATTACAGGTTCGCCTCCTGCTATGATCTTAAGAAAATAGATGCCGGGATTTAATTTATTGGGCAGCGTATAAGTTTTGGTCTGCTCACCATGAGGGGCTTTTTCATTAGCTAATGTTACTACATCATTACCCAGTAAATCAGTAATTTTTATAGAAAGATTTACCTCTCTATCGAGCCTCAGGTTAACATTTAACTGATCAACCACCGGATTAGGATAGATTTTTAATACGGTTAATGTTTTACCACTTTTACTATTTGAAGCTGCAGTAATGTTCGTTTCTTTTGCAGCAGATAATGCACCCATATAAGCTTTAGGTTTATAAGGTGTAATATTGGCTTTGATCTGTGGTGTTTTGGGAATAAAATTTTTGAAACCGCTTTTTATTGATGATGAGTCTACTTTTTGGGCAAAAACAGCAAAAGCAAAACTCATCAGCAATACCGAAAGGTAAATGACTTTATTTTTGAGCGCTATTTTTAAGTAGTTTCTCATTGATTTATGGCAACAAAAATATAAAAAAAATATTGAAATTATCAAGCGGGAAACGTATTTGAAAGCATTTTAACAAAATTTAACAGCCTTGTTTAAGTTTCTGATAATATAAACTTTTAATACAGAATGGTGTTTATGATATGCAGGAGATAAAGTGAATTATATTTTCATAATTTTGTGGCAAAATTAAAGAAACAGAAGTGTCAAAATTTAGTAACGTAAATAAACTTACTGCCGGAGGTGTTTTAGTTAGTTTAGGTATTGTTTTCGGTGATATAGGAACATCTCCGCTATATACATTAAAAGCTATTTTTAAAACGGCAAAAGAGGTCTCAGAAACTACACATGCGGCTGGTAATTACATTAATCCCGATCTGGTATTAGGTGCTTTATCCTGTATTATATGGACTTTAACGCTGCAAACAACCATAAAATATGTACTGATTACACTCCGAGCCGATAATAAAGGTGAAGGAGGAATCTTCTCTCTGTACTCGTTGGTGCGTAAAAGAGCAAAATGGTTGGTTATCCCAGCAATTATTGGCGGAGCTGCTTTGCTTGCCGATGGAATTATTACCCCAAGTATTACGGTAACTTCTGCTATTGAAGGGTTAAAAGTAAAATTTCCACACGTACAAGTATTACCTATTGTACTGGCTATTGTTACGGTATTGTTTATTATACAGCAATTTGGAACTAATCTGGTTGGTAAGTTTTTTGGCCCTATAATGTTTGTTTGGTTTGCCACATTGGGTGTGGCAGGTTTAGCACAGGTCATTCACGATCCAAGTATTTTTAAAGCACTTAATCCTTATTACGCAGTACATTTATTGGTTACCAATCCGGGTGCTTTAGCAATTTTAGGTGGTGTTTTCCTTTGTACAACGGGTGCCGAAGCACTTTACTCTGATTTAGGTCACTGCGGTAAAGACAATATAAGAGTGAGCTGGACTTTTGTAAAGCTCATGCTCATTTTCAACTATTTAGGACAAGGCGTATGGGTATTGAAAAATCCTACTTATGACCCGCATGTGGTAAATCCGTTTTTTGAACTTGTGCCAGAAAGTTTAGTGGTTTATATGGTTGCTTTGGCAACAACGGCAGCGGTAATTGCATCTCAGGCTATGATATCTGGTTCTTTTACCCTTATCTCAGAGGCAGTGCGTTTAAACCTTTGGCCAAAAGTAAGGATCAATTACCCAAGCATTCAAAAAGGACAATTGTATGTGCCTTCAATCAATTGGATTTTATTTGTGGGCTGT
This sequence comes from Pedobacter montanisoli, assembly GCF_022809115.1. Classification (GTDB taxonomy): domain Bacteria; phylum Bacteroidota; class Bacteroidia; order Sphingobacteriales; family Sphingobacteriaceae; genus Pedobacter; species Pedobacter montanisoli. The sequence continues at coordinate 294,198 of NZ_JALGBH010000002.1, forward strand.
ATAATTGTGGTAAGTGTATTTAAAACTTCAGACAATATGGAGGGAGCGTATGGTTTAGCCATAAACCTTACCTTTTTAATGACCACCATTTTGGTAACCGTATTTATGCTGAGAAAGAAATTCCCAAAATACCTTATTGTTCTTTTTGTACTGATTTATGGCGTGATAGAAATGGCCTTCTTGGTAGGTAACATGTCTAAATTTGTACATGGAGGCTGGGTAACACTTCTCATCAGTTCGGTTTTGTTAAGTGTAATGTGGACCTGGTATAGTTCAAGAAAAATCAAAAACAGATTTGTAAAATATGTAGAGATAGAAGATTATTTCGAAATTATTAAAGAGCTAAGTGTTGATGAGAGTGTACCTAAATATTCTTCTCAATTGGTGTATTTAACAAGTGCTAATTTTAAAACAGAAATCGAATCAAAGATCATTTATTCTATTATACAGAAAGAACCTAAAAGGGCAGATGTTTACTGGTTGGTGCATGTTGATGTAATGGATGAGCCTTATACCATGGATTATAAGGTTGAATTCCTGATACCGGGTAAACTGATCAGAATAGATTTTAAATTAGGTTTCAGAATAGAGCAACGTGTAAACCTATTATATCGTAAAGTAATTGAAGAACTTGTTAAAAATAACGAAGTTGATATTACCAGCCAGTACACTTCTTTAAACAAGCATAAAATAGCAGGAGATTTCAGGTTTGTGCTTTTAGAAAAACACTTGAGCAAGTTTACAAATCTGAGCTTTTATGAAAGAAGCATCATGGATTACTATTTCATACTTAAACGTTTTGCTTTATCAGAGGTATCAAGTTTTGGGCTCGATTCCAGTTATGTTGAAGTAGAAAAAGTACCTTTAATTTTTGTATCGCCTGATGATATAGAATTGAACAGATTGCCTGTTTAATGCGTTCTTAAATAGGCATCCGTCAGAAAACAAATGGCAAAAACCAAAGAAGCATAACCATTTGTGGTGGCAAATGCCTTATTTACCTTGCTGATATCGGTAGGCTTAACCAATAAATGCTGATAGATCAGCATAAAGCAGAAGAAAGCAATGCCGATATAATAAGCCCATCCGAAGTTGTAAAAAGCTAAAGGCAGTATAACACAGGTAGCCGAAAGTAGGTGCAAGAATTCAGATAAACGCAGAGCATTTTTTCTGCCTAATGCAGCAGGTATGGAGTGTAATTTTTCGCCTCTGTCAAACTCTTCATCCTGTAGGGCATAAATAATATCAAAACCGCTAACCCAGAACAATACAGCAAAAGCATAAAGAACAGGTACAATACTAAAATGACCGGTTACGGCAATGTAAGCACCTATAGGGGCAAGGCCTAAACCAACTCCAAGAACCAAATGGCATAAAGCGGTAAAACGTTTGGTATAACTATAAAAAAGCACTACAAACAAAGCAATAGGAGAAAGGTAAAAACATAAAGGATTAATAAACCATGTAGCCGCAATAAACAGAATACAGTTTACGATTACAAAACTTAAAGCTTCTTTTGCACTTATTCTACCGGCAGGAATATCACGAGTGGCCGTACGTGGGTTTTTAGCATCAATACTACGGTCTAAATAACGGTTAAATGCCATTGCGGCATTTCGCGCAAATACCATGCACAAAAGCACAGCAATAAATAACAGCCAGTTAAAGGGTTTTTCGGTGCTATTTACACCCAAAAAGAAACCGATCATGGCAAAGGGTAAAGCAAAAATAGAATGTGCAAATAATACCAATGAAAAATACTTCTTCATGTTCAATTCTGATCTTTAAATTTATTCTGTTTCGGGATTTTTAATTGCTACATCAGGCAATACAAAATTGCTGTTTACCTCTTCTACAAAAGTTAAGATATCGTCTTTGCCCAGTCCGCTTTCAGATGAGGTTAAAAAAGAAGCAGGCACCTCTTCAAACCAGCGTTTCAAAGCTTTGTTAAAAGCAGCCATATTTTGCTTTGATTTATTGATAGACTGTTTATCGGCTTTTGTATAAACAATAACGAAAGCAATACCACATTCGCCCAACCAGCAACAAAAATCAAGATCAATCTGTTGTGGCTCCAATCTGCTATCTACCAGTACAAAAACACATTGCAAGCTCTCTCTTTTGGTCAAGTAATTTCTAATGAACTTTTCCCATTTCTCTCTGCTTGATTTAGAAACTTTTGCATAACCATAGCCAGGTAAATCTACAATATACCAACTACCGTTAATTAAAAAGTGATTGATCAGCTGCGTTTTACCTGGTTTTTGAGAGGTTTTGGCCAATCCTTTTTGGTTAACCAGCATATTGATCAATGAAGATTTGCCTACGTTTGAACGCCCAATAAAAGCATATTCGGGCATATCTGGAGCAGGCAAAGCCGAAATTTTAGTGTTACTGACAACAAATGTTGCTGATTTAATAAGCATAGGGCAAAGGTAGTAATTTAGTTGGTGAAGTCAGATAAAGCGCTTAAGATGCATAGGCTACTTCATCATTTCACAAAAAAATAGATCATTCTTTTCTATCTTTGCAGCATATTATGAATTCAGAAATCACCCCATACGCAAGTAACGATACCAAGAAAAAGCAGGTTGCAAGCATGTTCAATAACATTTCAAAGACCTATGACTTTTTAAACCATTTTCTCTCTTTAGGTATTGATATTATATGGCGTAAAAAAGCGATCAAAGAGCTTTTAACCGATAAACCTCAGCATATTTTAGATGTAGCCACAGGTACGGGAGATTTTGCTTTTGAGGCGATCAAGATCTTAAAACCTAACAAAATTACGGGAGTTGATATTTCTGAAGGTATGCTAGAAGTAGCCAGACAGAAAATAGCAGACAGAAATTTAGGAGAAGTATTTACTGTACAGTTAGGAGATTCTGAAGGTCTGCATTTTGAAGACAATACTTTTGATGCCATTACAGTAGCTTTTGGTGTAAGAAATTATGAGAATCTTGAAAAAGGACTGTCTGATATGCTAAGGGTGTTAAAGCCTGGAGGTAAAGTGGTTGTTTTAGAATTCTCGAATCCTACTGCATTTCCAGTAAAACAGGCTTATCATATTTACTTTAAATACCTCACCCCATTTTTTGGAGGATTATTTTCTAAGGATAAAAAAGCTTATTCCTATTTACAAGAATCGGTTGTCGCTTTTCCAGATGGGCAGCGTTTTACCGATCTGATGCAAAAAATAGGCTATAAAAATACCAAACATCGTTCTTTAACGTTTGGTATAAGTGCCATTTATACCGGTATTAAATGAGAAAACTCTTAACCCTCTTTTTATTATTATCTTGTTTTAGCCTATATGTTAAAGCTCAGAACTGGGGTGGAGGGATAGATGATGAAGATTTTAACTGGGGCTTTACCTTTCAATACGTCGCTTCTGAATTCAAGATTATAAAAACACCTAACTGGAGAGCGCCTTTTAAGGATGCAGAACAGGGAGGCATTCCGGTAACAGACCCTTTAAGCTCTATATCTTCTCCTTTATCAGCCGGTTTTGGAATAGGCTTTGTATTAAATCGCAGCATAAACAAAAACACAGATCTTAGATTTACACCTTCAATTGTTTTTAACGATAGGCTTGTTGATTATAAATACGAAATCCCATCTGTTATCAATACAGCATTCTCAGAAAAGCAGCAAAAAGTGCAGTCAACCATGTTAGATTTGCCTTTACTGTTAAAAGTAAAATCGAACCGTCAAAATAATTTTAGAGCATATTTTTTTGGAGGTGGTAAATACTCAATGGATTTAGCATCGGGTAAAAAAGCCAAAGATGAAGATTTTGCGGCTATAGATAAGTTCCTTAAGAATAAGAAAGCATTCTTTTCTTATGAAGCGGGCATCGGTTTCGACCTCTATTTTGAATATTTTAAAATGTCGCCCGAGATAAAAATTTCTCATTCCATTGGAAATGTAATGAAAAGAGAAAATACACCTTATGCAACCCCAATAGAGAAAGCGATATTACGCAATTTTACATTTAGTTTGTTTTTCGAGTAAAGACCTTCTGATAAAAACTTTATTTTTGCATTAAAATCTTAGAGTAATGGCTAAAATTGCATTAATTACCGGTGCAACTTCAGGTATAGGCGAAGCCTGTGCACACACGTTTGCAGAACAGGGATACCATTTAATTTTAATTGCCAGGAGAGAGCAATTGCTTGAGAAATTAGCTGAAACCCTGAAACAAAAACACCAGATCGAGGTTAAAAAGATACAGGCCGATGTAAGAGATAAAGAGAATATCTCTTACGTATTGGAAACATTACCTGCGCATTGGAAAGAAGTTGATGTATTGGTGAATAATGCAGGTTTAAGCCAAGGATTAGATCCTATTGATAAAGGTAACACAGACGATTGGGATACGATGATAGATACCAATATTAAAGGTTTACTATATGTTACCAAGGCAGTTTCGGGATGGATGGTTGAAAGAAAAAAAGGCCATATCGTCAACATTGGATCTATAGCAGGAAAAGAAGTATATGCCAATGGTAATGTTTATTGTGCAACTAAACATGCGGTAGATGCATTAAACAAAGGTATGCGTATAGATTTATTACCACATGGAATTAAAGTTACGGCGATTAATCCGGGTATGGTAGAAACTGAATTCTCAATTGTAAGATTTAAAGGAGATACAGGCCGGGCAAAAAAAGTTTACGATGGTTTGGAACCTCTAATTGCACAAGATATTGCAGATGCAATCTGGTTTGTGGTTAGCAGACCTCCACATGTAAATATTAATGATATGTTAATTATGCCTACTGCACAGGCCAATGGTTCAATTGTAAACAGAAATTAAACAACAGAAAAATGATTTCAAAAAATATAGATCAGGAAATAAAACAGGCTATGCTGGCCAAAGACCAGGTTAAGCTAAGAGGGTTAAGAGCTATTAAAGCGGCAATCTTATTGGCAAAAACAGAAAAAGGAGGAGCAGAAGACCTGGCAGAAGATGCCGAAATAAAAATTTTACAGAAACTGGTAAAACAACGTAAAGAATCGGCAGATATCTATAAAAGTCAGGGTAGAGAAGATCTGCTTCAGGTAGAACAGGAAGAAATAGATGTAATTAGTCAGTATTTGCCTAAACAACTGGAAAGAGCAGAGATCGAGGAGATTATACAAAATATCATTACCCAAACCGGAGCAACGAGCGTTAAAGATATGGGCAAAGTTATGGGCCTTGCTAATAAAGAACTGGCAGGTAAGGCAGAAGGCAAACTGATCGGAGAAATTGTAAAAAGCAGGTTATCTTAATATTTCGTATTCTTAAAGAATAATTATAATTGTAATAAATTTAAATTACTCTATCCGAATATTGTTAACTTAGTGACACATACCAAATTTATATAACGCAGATTTTATGACATACGAAGTAATACAAGAAGATGGTTTTAAATACATTGAGACAGGTGAGGGCGATCCGCTGGTGTTACTTCATGGCTTGATGGGAGAGTTAAGCAATTGGGAATATACAATAAACCACTTTAAGCAGAATTATAAGGTTATTGTGCCAATTCTGCCAATTTATGATTTACCTATACTTACGCTGGGCGTAAAAGCGCTTTCTAAATATTTACTTAAATTTTTGAAATTTAAAAAAATAAATCAAGCTGTTTTAGTAGGTAACTCTTTAGGCGGACACGTAGGATTGGTTTTTACAGTCAACCATCAGGAATACGTAAAAGCACTCGTATTAACCGGAAGTTCGGGTTTATATGAAAATGCCTTTGGAGGCTCTTTTCCAAGAAGAGAGAGCTATGATTATGTGCGTGAGAAAGTTGCTTTTACCTTTTATGATCCAGCTATTGCCACCAAAGAACTGGTAGATGAAGTTTTTGCTACCATTAACGATAGGGCAAAAGTAATCAGGATTTTAGCTATGGCTAAATCGGCTATCAGGCATAATATGTCTAAAGAGCTCACAAAAATAACAATCCCTGTATCTTTGATCTGGGGTAAACAGGATAAAATCACACCGCCAGAGGTAGCCAATGAGTTTCATGAATGCCTGCCTAATTCTGAGCTTAACTGGATCGATAAATGTGGGCACGTTCCAATGATGGAGCATCCTGAAGAATTTAATGCTTATTTAGATAAGTTTTTAAAACGAGTATTATTGAAATAATGTTTGCTATAGAACTCATTTCGGATATTATACCCCCTCTAAAGACCTCTGATACGGCTCAGAAAGCTTTAGAGAGAATGAGTGAGTTCAAAATTTTTCACCTTCCTATTGTAAACGAAGCCCAGTTTCTGGGTTTGGTATCTGAAGAAGAACTGATAGAGGTAAGAGATCCGCAAACACCAATAGGGGCATTATCATTATCCCTTATTAATCCTTTTGTATTTGATAATTCGCATATATATGATGTTATAAAGTTGTTTCATCAATTGCAGTTATCGATAATGCCTGTTTTAAATCAAAAGAATAATTATCTGGGGCTTATATCGATCAATAACCTGATCAATTATACGGCCTCTATCTTTTCTGTGAATGAACCGGGAGGTATTATTGCTTTATCCATAAGCAACAGAAATAACTCATTGGCACACATGGCGCAGATTGTAGAATCAGATAACGCACAAATCCTTTCATCCTATATCAGGTCTTTTCCAGACTCTACACGTTTAGAAGTTACATTAAAGATAAATAAAACAGATCTTTCGGCTATTATAGCCTCTTTTGAACGATATGATTACGAAATAAGAGCAGTATTTAACAATACCGCTTATGATGATGGTTCATGGGACAGATACCAGTCCTTTATGAACTATTTAAATGTATAAACCTATGAAAATAGCTATTTACGGTAGAGACTTTAATGATAATGTACTACCCTATGTACAGGAGATATTTGATAGCTTAGCTGAGTACAATATAAAGATTACAGTTTTTCAAAAGTTTTTCAATTTCATACACCAAAAAGTACAACTACCTGCAGATACAGAAACTTTTCAGGAACACACCCAATTGTTAAATAGTACAGATGTTCTTTTAAGTTTAGGAGGCGATGGTACTTTATTAGATACTTTAACGCTGATAAGAGATTCTAAAATTCCTGTAATAGGGATAAACTTTGGACGTTTAGGTTTTCTAGCGAGTATCAACAAAGCTGATATCAAAGCAGCCATCAGGGCACTTGTAAATGGAGAATATACTTTAGATAAACGTAGTATATTAAATCTCGAATCGCCTAATAACTTATTTGGAAAAGAGAATTTTGCTTTAAATGATATTACCATTCATCGCAGAGATGATTCTGCCATGATGATCATTCATGCTTATATGAATGGAGAGTTTGTAAACTCTTACTGGGCAGATGGCTTAATCATAGCAACGCCAACAGGATCTACCGCTTATTCTTTAAGCTGCGGTGGCCCTATCATTTTACCCAGTGCGCAAAATTTTGTTATTACCCCCGTAGCTCCGCACAACTTAAATGTAAGACCTGTTGTTGTACCCGATGATGTACGCCTTACTTTTCAGGTAGAAGCCAGAAGTACAAAATTTCTTTTAACCTGCGATTCAAGAACCGAAACGGTTGATCGCAAAATAGAAATAAACATTAGTAAAGCTAATTTTTATATAAATTTAGTACGATTAAATAATGAAACCTTTTTAACTACGTTAAGGAATAAATTGCTTTGGGGTATAGATACGCGAAACTATTAGCATGCTTAAAAAGGCTTTAATTATTTTTCTCTTCTTATTAACCATTAAAACCGTAAGTTTTGCCCAAACTTTAGAGATTGGAGGCTTTGGTGGTGGCGCAGGTTATATGGGAGACTTAAACCCTGATAACCCCTTAAAAATAAGTGGATTTGCAGCAGGTGGTTTTATCAAAAATAATTTTAACCCTTACTGGTCTCTGGGCTTGTACGTTACTACCTCAAAAATAAAAGGGGATGATGCAACCTCAAAAAATCAACAATTCAGAGATCGTAACCTGAGTTTCTATACACCTTTAACAGAATTTGCCTTGATGGTTGATTTTAATTTTTTAGACTATATTCTTGAAGGAGGACGTCATAAAGTAACACCTTATTTATATGCTGGTGTAGGAATGGCACTGTTTAATCCAAAAACCAGGTATATGGATAAAACCTATGAATTGAGATATTACTTAACAGAAGGGCAGGACAAAATGTATGAGAATTACGCATTGGCCATTCCTTATGGAGTTGGCGTAAAATACAATATAGCAGGCAACTGGAGCACAACAGCAAGCCTCGGGTATAGAAATGCCTATACCGATTACCTGGATGATGTAAGTGGGTATTACCCTGATCCTTCGCAGTTGAGTAAAGACAGCAATATATCGCACTTGCAAAAAGTTTTTTCAGACAGGTCTGGCGAAAATACAGGAATTTATATAGGAAAGCCCAATACACAACGTGGAGATTTTAGAAAAAGAGATACTTATCTATTTGTTGGTATTGGCATAACTTATACCTTTGTGAGCCAAAAGTGCTTCTAAGTTAATAGGATCGCTAAATATACATGAGCTTTAAAGAACAAATTGATTTAACCAAATTACCACAGCACATTGCCATTATAATGGATGGAAATGGGCGATGGGCAAAAAATAAAGGAAAATTTAGAGTATTTGGACACGAGAGTGGTGTTTTATCCGTAAAAGATATTGTAGAAGGATGTATAGAAGTGGGCGTTAAATATCTTACCGTGTATGCATTTTCTACAGAAAACTGGAACAGACCAATTGAAGAAGTAAATGCATTAATGGAATTACTCATTTCAACTATCAACCAGGAAGCAGAAACTCTGAACAAAAATAATATCAGGCTTAATGCCATAGGTGATATCAATTCTTTACCGCAAAAGTGTATCGATGATTTGCATGATGCCATGCAAAAAACCAAGAATAATGATAAATGTACACTTACATTGGCATTGAGTTATAGCGCTAAATGGGAGCTTGTTGAAGCCGCAAAAAAAATAGCAGCAAAAGTTAAAACCGGCGAATTAGCCCTGAATGACATTAATGAACAGGAGTTTGCCGCACAATTAACCACACATAACATTCCAGATCCGGAATTAATGATCAGAACGAGTGGCGAACACAGAATAAGTAATTTTCTGTTATGGCAGTTAGCTTATACAGAACTTTATTTTACTGAAACGCTTTGGCCTGATTTCAGACGCGAACATCTTTTTGAAGCTATTGTAGATTATCAAAAAAGAGAACGCAGATTTGGCAAAATTAGTGAGCAATTAAACTAATTTTTCTTTTAACACTTTTTAACATGACTTTAAATTAACTTAGCCACCTATTACAAATTATAAATGAGAATCTTTTATCAATTCATTTTTCTGGTGTTTTTTGGTTTGCCTGCAATGGCGCAAATCAGAAATATGCAAACCATGCCTTCTTTAAAGGTGCAAGGCTCTGATTTAGATTATTTTAATCCGAGAGAATATATAATAGGCGGAACAACTTTAACCGGAACTAAATATCTGGATAAAGACGTGATCATTACATTATCCAAACTTATTAAAGGAGAAAGTGTAATGCTGCCAGGTGAAGCTACTGCCAATGCTATTAAAAACCTGTGGGTACAGGGCTTGTTTGATGATATTGAGGTAAACGTAGACAAAGTAAACGGCGATACCGTATATTTTAACATAGCTGTTGTTGAAAAACCCAGGTTAAGTGGTTTTGAGTTTGTGGGTTTAACCAAATCTCAAAAGAATGATATCTCAGAAAAATTAGCAGATAAAGCAGGTAAAAGTATCATAAACGATAACCTTTTTAATACTACAAAATCTGTTATAACCAAATACATGTATGAAAAAGGGTTTTTCTATACATCAGTAGATTATAAACAAAAACCTGATCCAAATCAGGAGAACAGCGTTATACTTGTAGTTGATGTAAACAAAGGACGTAGAGTTAAAGTACAGAAGATAGAATTTACCGGTAATAAAGAATTTTCGTCAAGAAAACTGAGGTCATATCTTAAAAAGACCAAACAGCGTGCATTTTATAAGATTTTTGGTAGTGGTAAATTCAATAAAGAAAAATACGAAGAAGATAAGCTGAAACTTATCTCAAAAATGCATGAAAAAGGATACCGTGACGCTACCATCATCAAAGACAGTCTTTACAAATACGATGATAAGACTGTTGGTATCAAAATAGATCTATACGAAGGGCCTAAATATTATTTCGGAAATATCAACTGGATAGGTAATGCAAAGTATCCTACCAGCGTATTAGAGAAAATTTTTGGAATAGAAAAAGGAGAGATATTTAGCGAAGAAAAATTAGAAAAGAAACTTCGTGGAAGTGCAAATGGCGATGACGTATCAAGTCTTTATCTGAATGATGGTTACTTGACCTTTAATGTAGATCCGGTGCAAACCAAAATCAGAAAAGATACGGTTGATATAGAAATGCGTATCTATGAAGGTCCGCAATATACCAACAATAGAATCTCTGTACAGGGTAATACCATTACTAACGATAGAGTAGTAATCAGAGAGATCCGTACCAAACCGGGCGAGAAATTCTCTAAAGACCTTTTAATTAGAAGTGTTCGTGAAATTGGCCAGTTAGGTAACTTTGATGAGGCTAAAACCAATCCGGTTCCAAAACCAAACCCTGCAGATGGTACAGTAGATATTGTTTACCATGTTGAGGAAAAACCATCAGACCAGATAGAATTATCAGGAGGCTTTGGCGGTGGCCGTGTAATTGGTACCTTGGGCTTAACTTTCAACAATTTTTCATTAAGAAATTTGTTTAAAGGCGAAGCTTACAGACCACTTCCTAAAGGAGACGGGCAACGTTTAAGTTTACGCGGACAAACCAACGGAAAATATTACCAGTCATACAGTTTCTCATTCTCTGAACCTTGGTTTGGAGGTAAGAAGCCAGTTAGCTTTGGTTTAAGTGGATTTACATCATTGCAGTCAAATGGTTTATCATCATCTAATGCAAGTTTCTATAAAATACGCTTAAACGGAGTTTCGGTAAGTTTAGGGAGAAAATTAAAATGGCCTGATAACTGGTTTGCCTTAGTGCATTCAATTAACCTGAACCAATATATATTACAGAATTATCCGGGATATTTATTTAGTACAGGTACATCATACAACCTGAACTTTACTCAGGAGATCAGCCGTGATTCAAGAAATCATAATATTTTCCCTACCGGAGGTTCTTATATTAAATTTACAGTACAGGCAACTCCACCATATTCATTGCTGAATAACGTTAACTATGCAATAGCATCCGATAAACAACGTTATAAGTTTACTGAATACCACAAATGGAAATTTGAAGCACAATGGTTTGAAACCCTGGTTGGTAAACTGGTGTTTAAAGGACAGGCTCAGTTTGGTTTCTTAGGTTCATATAATAGTGCGGTAGGTCAGTCGGCTTTTGAACGCTTTAAATTAGGTGGTGATGGTATGCAAGGTTTTGACTTTTTACAGGGATCAGAAATTATAGCAATGCGTGGTTATTCAAATAACTCTGTTATTCCGGTTGGAGCAGATCCTAACATTGCGCAAAGTTCAGGAAGTCCTATCTTTACTAAATATGTAATGGAGTTAAGACATCCGGTTATCAATTCGCAACAGGCAACAGCATTTTTAACAGCGTTTGCAGAGGCCGGAAATACGTGGAACAGATTTAGTGATTTCAATCCGTTTAATGTTAGACGTTCTGTAGGTGTTGGAGCTAAAATATTTTTGCCGATATTTGGATTGTTAGGTATTGATTATGGATACGGTTTTGATAAAATACCAGGTTTGCCAGATGCTAATAAAGGACAATTCCACTTTAGTATAGCGCAACAGCTGGGAGGTTTTAACTAAACAAAAAATAACGCACATGAAAAAAATTGTTTTAGCCTGTTTATTTCTGTTAGGTGGTTTAACTGTATCGGCACAAAAGTTTGCCTATGTAGATACAGAATATATTTTAAAACATCTGCCAGATTATAAATCTTCACAAACACAACTGGAAGGATTATCGCAGCAATACCAGAAAGACGTAGATCAGTTGTTTGCAGAGGTAGATAAAATGTACCGTGCATATCAGGCAGATCAGGTATTATTAACAGACGATATGCGCAAAAGACGTGAGAATGAGATTATAGAGAAAGAGAAAAAAGCAAAAGAAGTTCAAAGACAAAAATTTGGTCCGGAAGGAGATCTGTTTCAAATGCGTACCAAGCTTTTAAAACCTATTCAGGAAAAAGTGGCGAAAGCTGTAGGAGAGGTTGCTAAAATCAAATACCTTGATTTTGTTTTTGATAAAAGCAGCGAATCTACCATGATGATTTATGCAAGTGCATCATTTGATATCAGTAATGATGTGATTGTTAAATTAGGCTTTAAGCCAGGAACTGTAGTAAAATAGTATTTTTAGAAAATTAAATTAGGAAAATAAGAAAAAATGAGAAAGTTAATTAACGTAATTTGCGTAACGGCGGGTTTGATGCTTAGCGTAAGTGTGGCAAATGCACAACAAAAATTAGGGCACATCAATTCTGAAGCAATTTTAAGTGTTTGGGGAGATTGGACAAAAGCGGCTACAGAAATTAATAACCTTTCTAATACTAAGCAGCAAGAGATCGATAAAATGATGGGCGAGTACCAGACTAAGCTTAAAGCTGCTCAGGATAAAGAAGATTCAAGAAGTGTTTCTAACCAGGCGCAAGTTAACCAGGAATTAGAGAAAATGGGTAAAGAGCTTAATGATTTGCAAAACAGAATTCAGGCTGCAAGAGAAAAAGCTCAAAAAGACATTGAAACTAAACAACAGGAGTTGTTTTCACCTTTGCATACCAAAATAGGAAACATCATTAAAACTGTAGCGAAAGAAAAAGGTTTCGCTTATGTATTTGATATTGCTGCTTCTCAAGGTTTCAACAATATTATTTATTCTGATGGAGGAGAAGATCTTACTGCAGAAATTAAATCAAAATTAGGTATTTCTGCAACAGCTACAACAGCACCAGCTGCCACTAAACCAGCTGCAGGAACTACAAAACCTAAAAATTAGTAACAGATTTTATTAAATTTGAAAACGGAATTGAAGATAGCTTCAATTCCGTTTTTTTATGGAAAGAAAATTTTCAATAGGTGTTTTTGATTCAGGTTACGGTGGATTAACTGTTCTTAAATCTATTATAGAAACCCTGCCAGACTACAATTACATTTATTTAGGTGATAATGCCCGTTCTCCTTATGGAGACCATAGCTTTGAAACCGTTTATCATTATACGCTGCAAAGTGTAGAATGGTTATTTAATAAAGGCTGTAAACTGGTTATACTAGCTTGTAATACAGCCTCAGCAAAAGCACTTAGAAATATACAGCAACTGGTTCTGCCTGAAAAATATCCCGGACACAGAGTTTTAGGGGTAATTAGACCCACTGCCGAAATTATAGGAGATTTTACCCAAACCCAAAAAGTAGGTGTATTAGGCACAAGAGGAACAGTTCGTTCAAACTCTTATCCTATAGAAATCAGTCATTTTTTTCCTGATGTTGAGGTATTTCAACAAAGCTGCCCTTTGTGGGTACCTTTGGTAGAAAACAATGAGCATCTGAATGAAGGAGCAGATTATTTTGTGAAAAAATATTTAGATGAATTATTTGTTCAATCTAAAGATATAGATACGTTGTTGTTAGCCTGTACACATTATCCCTTAATGATTTCTAAAATAGCCGAATATATTCCTGAACAAGTTAAAATAGTGGCACAAGCAGATATTGTAGCCCAAAGCCTTCTTAATTATCTATATAGACATCCTGAAATAGAAAATGAATTGCTCCAAAACCAGAAGCGTGTATTCTATACATCAGGAGATACAGAAAATTTTGATCAGCATGCAGCCATTTTCTTAGAACAGGCTATAACATCCTTAAAAATGGAGTGGTAAACAATTAAGATCCAGAAATATAACATAAAAATGATGATGCAACTGAATTTTTATCACCCTTGTTTTTAGTTTTTAATTTTTAAAAGGGTAAATTTGCGCTTCAATACAAATCAATGAGCGATCAGATCAAACACGAATGCGGAATAGCCTTTATCCGCTTGTTAAAACCTCTCTCATATTACCAGGAAAAATACGGTACAACACTTTACGGCCTGAATAAACTTTATCTCTTAATGGAGAAACAGCATAACCGCGGACAAGATGGCGCGGGTATCGCTACCATTAAACTTGATATGAAACCAGGTAACCGCTATATTAGCCGTTACCGCTCAATGGCCCAAAATGCAGTATCAGATATCTTCAGCTATGTACAAAACAAATTTGTAAGCATACAGGAAGAAACACCTGAGTTAATGAAAGATGCTGAATACCTTAAACAAAATGTAAGTTTTGTTGGCGAGGTTTTAATGGGGCATTTGCGTTATGGTACGCATGGAAAGAACAGTATTGAAAACTGCCATCCTTTTTTACGTCAAAATAACTGGATGACCAGAAACCTGGTTATAGCTGGTAACTTTAACATGACCAACGTAGATGAATTGTTAGAGCAGCTTTATGAACTGGGACAACATCCTAAAGAAAAAGCTGATACCGTAACCGTATTAGAAAAGATTGGCCATTTCTTAGATGATGAAAATCAGGAGCTTTTTGATGAATATAAAAAAGAAGGCTTAAGCAATGTAGAAATCACTCAAAAAATCTCTAAAAATCTTAATATTGCTAATATCTTACGTCGCTCGGCCAAAAACTGGGATGGAGGATATACCATTTGTGGTATTGTAGGTAATGGCGATGCTTTTATACTGCGTGATCCGGCTGGAGTAAGACCGGCTTTTTATTATGCAGATGATGAGATTGTAGTGGCAGCATCAGAACGTCCGGCTATACAAACCGCTTTTAACATCCCAATTAAAGATGTAAAGGAAATAGAACCCGGACATGCGCTGATTGTAAAGAAAGATGGAACAGTAAGTCAGGAAATATACCGCGATCCTGTAGAAAAAAGAGCCTGTTCTTTTGAACGTATCTATTTTTCAAGAGGAAGTGATGCAGATATTTATAAAGAACGTAAAAAATTAGGCCAATTACTTTGCCCTCAGGTTTTACAGGCGGTTAATCACGATATTAAAAATACAGTATTCTCTTTTATTCCTAATACTGCCGAAGTATCATTCTATGGTATGGTAGAAGGTGTAAATGAATACATCAGAAATCTCCAGAAAGAAAAGCTCATTAAGAATAAAGAAAACTTAAATGATGAGCAGTTGGATGAATTATTGTCATTAAGGCCAAGAGTTGAAAAACTGGCAATCAAAGATGTTAAGTTGCGTACTTTTATTACGCAGGATGCAGATCGTAGTGAAATGGTGGCGCACGTATATGATACCACTTATGGTATTATAGAAAACCATGTAGATACTTTGGTGGCTATAGATGATTCTATTGTAAGAGGTACAACCCTTAAACAAAGTATCATTAAAATTATAGACAGGTTACACCCTAAAAAAATAATTATCGTTTCTTCTGCTCCGCAGATCAGATACCCTGACTGTTATGGCATTGATATGTCTAGAATGGGACAATTTGTGGCTTTTGATGCAGCTATACAATTATTGAAAGAAAGAGGGATGGAACATATTATTGAAGAAGTTTACCAGAAATGTAAGGCTTCTTTATTATTGCCTAAAGATCAGATTGTAAATCACGTAAAAGAAATTTACAAACCGTTTAAACAACAGGAAATTTCTGATAAAATAGCTGAAATTATTACTCCTGAAGGCACAAACGCAGAAGTACAATTGATTTATCAGACTTTAGATAATCTTCATCTGGCTACGCCCCATCATACTGGCGACTGGTATTTCTCAGGGAATTACCCTACTGCCGGAGGAAATAAAGTGGTAAATAAAGCTTTTGTAAACTGGAAAGAAGGTAACAACCAAAGAGCATATTAAAACTCCCCATAAATAAAAAAAGCAGTGTTTTTAACACTGCTTTTTTTATGATGCCTTATTTTATTTGTAACTATAGATAAAACTGTAAATAGGTTTTTGAAATAAGCCATACAGCAAAAGCGATGATGATGACCCCGGCCAGTTTGTTAAGCAGTTTAAGATGGCTTTCATGAATACGATAACGCAATTTGCCCGCATAAAAAGTTTTAACGGCATCAATACTAAGCTGAGTAAATAAAGCTATGATAAAACAAATAATTTTCTCATACATTAAATTGTTAAGCTTAACAGAGATAATACCACTTACTACCACCCAAAACATGAAGGTAGAAGGTGTTAAGATACACATCAGAAAACCTTTGATGATATAACCCCGCTTACTGATCTTAACCAGACTGTTTTCCTGGTAATTTAGCGATATACGAGAGGAGATATAATAAATACCAACCCCCAGTAGAAAAAGACCACCTATAATGCCAATATACTTATCTAAATTTTCTCTGTACACAAAAAACTGACTGCCAAAAAGAACAATACTGATTAAAATAATATCGCTGATAAAAACACCTATGGCTAAAGAAAAGCCAGCTTTAAAGCCTCTTTCAATAGCTGTTTTAATCATGGCAAAGAAAACCGGACCAGTTATAAATGAGGAAATTAACCCTGCACCAAGACCTAAAATAATCGCTTCAAACATTAATATCTGCCGTAAAAATTTTTGCTAATATGCACTTTTGTAAGTTAAAAATACATTTTTTAATTTTTAACATCTGTAAAAGCCCCTTTGTTTCGATACTTTCTTTTTGAAAAAAAGCGATACTTTTTACGTTATTTTTAACAAAAATAGGTTAGCATTTATAAATTTTTTAAGTTAGGCCAAAATTTCAAACAACCTAAACTATTTTTATGGAAAAGAGATCTTCCAATTATGTTCAGCAAATGGTAATCATTTGTGCATTATTTTTTGTTTTTGGTTTTATAACATGGCTTAATGGTACACTGATACCTTTTTTACAACTGGCCTGTGATTTAGATGAACATCAGGCATTATTTGTAACCTTTGCCTTTTATATTGCTTATGCAGTATTTGCTCTACCGTCTTCATCAATCCTAAAAAAAACGGGATTTAAAAATGGAATGGCCTTAGGTCTTTTTGTAATGGCTATAGGTTGTGTGGTTTTTATACCTGCTGCTCAGCAACGTAATTTTACTTTGTTTTTAACTGGATTATTTATTCAGGGCGCTGGTTTAGCTTTATTACAAACAGCATCTAATCCTTATGCGGCAATTATTGGCCCAATGGAAAGTGCCGCCCAACGTATAAGTATTATGGGTATCTGTAATAAAATAGCAGGAGCCCTTAGTCCGTTGGTATTGAGTGCCTTGGTATTAAGTGGCGCAAATGCTGTTCAGGAAAAAATCAATATGACAGGTATCACAATTGATGAAAGAACTACTTTATTAAATGAACTGGCAGGAAAAGTAATTATGCCGTACATTGTATTAGCTGCAGTATTATCATTGGTTGCATTTTTAGTTAAAAAATCAGCATTGCCTGAAATTGATACAGATAAAGAAGAAACAGTAGAAACAGGTACAGCTTTACCTGCAAAATCATCGGTTTTCTCTTATCCTCATTTAGTGTTAGGTGTAATTTGTTTGTTTTTATATGTAGGAGTGGAGGTAATGGCAGGTGATGTTATAGGTAACTATGGTCGTTCTATGGGAATGAGCTTAGATGAAACCAAGTACTTTACTACTTTTACCTTGATCGCAATGTTAGCAGGATATATTATCGGTATTCTTACTATTCCTAAATTTATCAGTCAGCAAACCAGTTTAAAATTAGCAGCAATCTTAGGGATTGCATTTACCTTAGGCGCTTATTTTACTGATGGTTATACAGCGGTTACCTTTATAGCTTTATTAGGGTTAGCAAATGCGCCAATGTGGCCGGCTATTTTTCCTTTAGCCATTAATAAATTAGGTCGTTTTACCAAAACTGGTTCTGCCCTGTTAATCATGGGTATAGCGGGTGGCGCCATCATTCCGCAAATTTACGGACATTTGAAAAAAGACTTTGGTGTTCCAAATAACATGGCATTCTTAATTTGCATGTTGCCTGCTTATATCTATATATTCTATTACGCAGTTAAAGGTTATAAAGCAGGCTTAAAAGATGCATAAACCTAGTTTTAACCAGATATTCATGAATTTAGCTACAGACCTGGCTGGGCGCTCACATTGTGTGAGAGCCCAGGTAGGTGCTGTACTTACCAAAGATACCCGTATCATTTCTATAGGGTATAATGGTCCGCCGTCAGGTACGCATAATTGTGATGAAGAGTGGCCTGAAAAAGGTTGCGATCGTGATAGCAAAGGAAGCTGTTCATTGGCTTTACATGCAGAGGAAAATGCGATACTATATGCTGTAAAAAATGGCTCCAAGATAGAAGGTGCAACCTTATATACTACGCTTTCACCATGCATTGCCTGTGCAAGGCTGATTTTATCGTCAGGTATTAGTCAGGTGTACTACAAAGATTCATATGCCGCATATAAAGGTTTAAATAGCGATGAAGGTGTTGACTTCTTAGAACGTTTTGGAGTTAATATCGCCCAGCTTGAAAAATAACAGGTAAAAGTTTAATACATCTTTAAATTGTTGTGTTTTTGCCGCTTTTTTGATGTGAAAATCATTGAAAAAGCCTACCTTTGCACATGCTTGAAAAAATCATTATCCTCGATTTTGGTTCTCAGTTCACACAACTTATTGCTCGTCGCGTTCGCGAATTAAACGTGTACTGTGAAATCCACCCTTTTAATCATATTCCAGAGTTAGATTCAACTGTTAAAGGCATCATTCTATCAGGTAGCCCTTATTCGGTAAGACAGGAAGATGCACCTTATGTTGATCTGAATTTGTTTAAAGATTATCCGCTTCTGGCCGTATGTTATGGTGCGCAGTTTATTGCACAACAGCATGGAGGTAATGTAGAAGCATCGGCAAGCAGAGAATATGGCAGAGCTAACCTGAACTATGTAAACGCTGATAACAAATTGTTTAAAGGCGTTCAGCAAGATTCGCAAGTTTGGATGAGCCATGGCGATACTATTACACATATCCCTGAAGATTTCGAGATTATTGCAAGTACAGCAGATGTTAAGGTAGCCGGTTATCAGCTAAAGGGGAAAGATATTTACGCGATTCAATTCCACCCTGAGGTAACTCATAGTGTAGATGGAAAAATTTTGTTAAGTAATTTCCTTACAACTATTTGTGGTTGTGCACAAGATTGGACTTCTGATGCTTTTGTAGAAACTACAATTGCAGATTTGAAGCAACAGTTAGGTAATAATAAAGTGGTTTTAGCCCTTTCGGGAGGAGTAGATTCAAGCGTTGCAGCCGTATTATTACATAAAGCCATCGGCAAAAATTTACACTGTATTTTTGTCGATAATGGTCTTTTGCGTAAAAATGAATACGAAAGTGTACTTGAGCAGTACAAAAATTTTGGATTAAATATCAAAGGTGTTGATGCAAAAGACAGGTTCTTAAGCGAACTTGCCGGAGTTGAAGATCCTGAGAAAAAACGCAAGATAATTGGTCGTGTATTTATCGAGGTTTTTGACGATGAGGCACACCAGATACAAGATGTAAAATGGCTGGCACAAGGTACCATTTATCCTGATGTGATCGAATCAGTTTCGGTAAAAGGCCCGTCAGCTACCATTAAATCGCACCATAATGTGGGTGGTTTACCAGACTTTATGAAACTAAAAGTAGTAGAACCTCTTAAAACTTTGTTTAAAGATGAAGTAAGAAGAGTGGGAGCTGCTTTAGGCTTAGAAAGTTTCATCTTAGGCCGTCATCCTTTTCCGGGTCCAGGTTTAGGTATCAGGATCATTGGCGAGGTTACTGCCGAAAAAATTGCTATATTGCAGGAAGCAGATCATATTTATATCAATAACTTAAAAGAAGCCGGATTATACGATAAAGTATGGCAGGCGGGTGCAATCTTTTTACCGGTAAGATCTGTAGGCGTGATGGGTGATGAGCGTACGTATGAGAATGTGATTGCCCTGAGAGCAGTTGAGTCCTTAGATGGAATGACTGCAGACTGGTGCCATTTACCATATAATGTACTCGCAAAAATTTCTAATGAAATTATCAATAAAGTAAGAGGAATTAATCGGGTTGTATATGACATTAGCTCAAAACCACCGGCTACAATTGAATGGGAATAAGTTTTTAATCATACTGTGTTGCATAATTACCTTAGGTGCCTGTTCACCTAAGGTAGTGCAAAAAAAAGAGCCTGTAACCGTTCCTGTAGTTAAACCGGAAAAGACAGTAGGCCTTAATAATTTTACGCAGGCAGAAGTAAGTATACTTGTTCCTTTTAAACTCAATGAGTTTAACCCAAATACTGTAACCAAAAAGCAGTTCGAGAAATTTGAAATGCCCATTGATTTTTATCAGGGCTTAACCTATGGTTTTGATTCGGCAGCTAATTCAGGCTTAAACTTTAAATTAAATGTATTTGATACTAGGGATAATAATGCCCGTTTAGGTAGTTTATTGCAAGATAATACCATTAAGCAAAGTAACCTGATTATTGGTCCTGTTTTTCCTGATGGGTTAAAATACATGACCAATTTCTCTATTGCCAATGATCTTCCGGTAGTGTCACCTTTGGCAGCCTCAAAGCCTTCGGAATTTAATAACCCTAATCTGATTTCTATAGTAAATGATATTGATCAACATGGCATTAAAATAGCCGAATATATCGCCAAGCATTACAATACTGCAAACAGTATTGTGGTTTTAATTAACACACAAAAAACCTTAGACAAGCAATTTGCTGATCCCATAAAAGAAACGTTTAAAAAGCATTATCCTAACTTCTTGGTACAAGAATATACCTCTGTAAATATTTTTGAAACAAAGATGATCAAGGATAAAAAGTACGCAGTTATCATTTGTTCGCAGGATGTACCTTTTGTAACACCATCTATAGCAAAACTGTATAAACTGAAAACTTTACCTAATACAGGTTATCAGATTAATCTTTTTGGGCATCCGAACTGGATAAAGCAGAATTATAGTACTGAACAATTACAGAGCTTGAATGCTATTATAAGCTCTTCTTATTTTGTAGATTACAAATCTACAGAGGTGGTAAATTTTGTAAAAAGATACCGAGCTAAATATCAGGTAGAACCAACTGAATATGCTTTTAAAGGCTTTGATATTGGTTTTTATTTTGGTAAACTGATGGTAAAACATGGTCGTAATTATCTTGATTTCATCAGGAAAGAGAAATATAAGGGACTACACAATGATTTTGAGTTCGATTTTGATCCTCTTTATGGTTACTATAATAAAAGCCTGATGCTATTACAATATAGAAACCTGATGCTTAATGTAATTGATTAATCTTTATGAAAGTACATCATCAGCTCAGAACCTTCGAAAAGATATTAGCAGAATATGACCATAAACTCCCTCTGCATCGCTTTTTGATAAGTTACTACAAACAAAATAAGCAGATGGGCTCTTCAGACAGGAGATGGGCCAGTAGGTATTTATACAGTTATTTTAGGTTGGGTAATGCTTTATCAGATTTGCCTTTGGTTGAGCGTTTAGCGATTGCAGACTTTTTATGTAATCCTACATTGAGCCTTGTCATCAGCGAATACCTCCCAAGCCTTGTTTCAGAAATTGAACAGTTTTTAGAAGTTAAGCTTAATCATATAAAAGAAATCTATAAAGATTTTAACATAGAACAGGTATTTCCATTTACCGAAACTCTATCTGCTACAATAGATAAAACAGCATTTTTGCGTTCTTTCTTTATTCAGCCCGATTTGTTTATCCGAGTAAAAGAAGCGCATTTGCTTTTGGTAAAAAATATGCTTGCCGACCATGATGTACCGGTAAATGAAATTTCGCCCGTTACCTTAAGTGTGTCTAATGGTACCAAGTTAGACCAAATAATCTCTGATCAACACTTATATCACATACAAGATTTATCCTCACAGCAAACTTCTGCTTTTTTTGAACCTCATGTTTACGAATATTGGTGGGATTGCTGTGCTGCTTCCGGTGGGAAATCACTGCTTTTACATGATTTACAACCTGATATTAATCTTTTGGTAAGTGATGTAAGAGAAAGCAGCCTGATTAACCTCGAAGAAAGATTTAGACTCGCAGGTATAAAAAAATACCAGAAAAAAGTTCTGGATCTTTTGCAGAACAATGATCAGGTATTGCATGATTTTAGTTTTGACGGCATATTACTCGATGCCCCTTGTACGGGTTCGGGCACATGGGGACGTACCCCTGAAATGCTGACCAGTTTTAATGCGCAAAAGGTGTCTTATTTCAATAACTTACAGAAGACCATTGCTGGTAATGTAATTAAGTACCTCAAACCCGGGAAACCTTTAATATACATGACCTGTTCGGTATTTAAGGCCGAAAATGAAGATGTAGTGGCTTATCTGCTGGAAAATTATCCTTTAAAATTAGAAAAAATGGAACTGATCAAAGGTTATAACCATAAAGCAGACAGCATGTTTGCTGCCCGATTAATCAGGCAAACAGATTAGAACAGACGCTTAATCTTATTCTTGATATACTGAACGGCTTCCAGTAGTATGGCTAATGCGCCAATTACAACGGTATATTTTTCGAAAGGGTTCATAATCAAATGTCTTTTGTTATAAGATGCTGCTTAGCCACATTTGTTACAGACCAGCGTTTGATCTGAACAATTTAATCGCTATAGCTAATAAGATTACGCCAAAAGCTTTTCTTAAAACATTTAAGCCCGATTTACCTAAAAGTTTTTCAAGCTTGGCCGTATTCTTAAGTACAAAATACACAAAAAGCATGTTTAATAAAATACCTATCAATATATTTTGTGTATGATATTCTGTTTTTAACGAAAGCAAGGTAGTCATAGTTCCTGCCCCTGCAATAAGAGGAAAAGCCAGGGGAACAATAGATACGGTTTCAGGAGCTTCTTCTTTAAAGAAGTTAATCCCTAACACCATTTCCATGGCAATGAAAAAAATAACCAGAGATCCCGCAATAGCAAAAGATTGCACATCTACTCCAATTACGCTTAACAATGATTCACCTGCAAATAAAAACAACACCATCAAAACCGTTGCTACTATCGAAGCTTTCTCAGATTGTATATGACCCGCTTTTGTACGCAACGAGATGATAACGGGGATAGAACCCAAAATATCAATAATCGCAAATAAAATCATCGAGGTAGATAAGATCTGGTTGAAGTCAAATTTCAGATATTCCATTGTTTCAATTTTTTTACAAAAGTAAATTTAAATTGTTACAAATTAATTAAAAAGCTGTAAACTAGATTACACAATTGATGAACCATATATGAAATACAGCGCATCTACAGATAAACCTGTTAAGATCATATCTACAGGGGTACTGATTCTTTTTCTTTTTATAGGGCAAAATAATGTCCGTACCATTATACATGCAGGTGCAGACCGAGGAGTAATCCTTATTCACGCTGCTATACTTTTGTTTCTCGTTGCTACACTACTGTTTTGCTACCTCTATGCACCTCAGTCGTATAGTATAGATGAAACAGGACTCTCTGTTAACAGAATAATTGGTAAGATCAATCTGAAATTTGATGATCTAGATCAGGTTCGTGCAGTTGAAGAAGGAGAAATGAATGGTCTGATCCGGACATTTGGTGTTGGAGGTCTTTTTGGGTACTTTGGAAAATATTATGCGAATAAAATAGGGAATATGACCTTATATGCCACTCAAAGAAAAAACAGGATTTTAATTATAACCAAGCAGCATAAAAAAATTGTAATTACCCCTGATGATCGCTCTATGCTAGAAAAATTGGAACAGGGTGTAAAGGGTTGGTAGAACGAATGCAGTTATTGGTATATTTAATTAACAATTTGTTTACTGAAAATATGATTGTATGAATTTCTTTAACCGTAAAACCACATGGTCTAATGGAGAATTTATTCCATTAAAGTTATGTATTGCTAGCGCCTATATTTTGGTAGGAGCTTGTTTTCACGATTTTGTTTATCAGAACCGTGTGATCTTTATCTTATTATTTATTGTTACCGTTATTTTCTCTGTTTATTCCTGGATTAAGAAAATGAGCAAAGAAAATAAGTAAGTTTAGATTTATTGTTATAAAACGTCAATATATAAAAACAAGAAAGCCACCTTTAAGGTGGCTTTCTTGTTATGTTTGATAACTATTTAAGAATTTTCTGATTGTTTTTTCCCTAAAACTGAATTTTTCTTTCCGTAGAAGTAATAAATTACAACTCCTAGAGCCATCCAAATTGCTAAACGCACCCAAGCTTCCCAAGGTAATGAGTACATTAAGTAAACACAAACAATAACACCTAAAATAGGAACTAATGGCACTAATGGAGTTTTAAAAGGACGTTCTCTATCTGGGTCTGTTTTACGTAAAATCATTACACCGATACATACTAAAGAGAATGCAAATAAAGTACCTATTGATACCATATGACCCAAATCAGTTACAGGAACAAAACCTGCAAAAACGCTCACAAACACCATGAAAAATAAGTTGGTTTTATATGGCGTACGGAATTTTGCGTGTATGCTTCCAAAGAATTTTGGTAATAACCCATCTTTAGACATCGTATAGAATACCCTAGACTGACCCATTAACATTACGAGTATTACAGAAGTATAACCAGCCAAAATAGCTATGATTAAACCCATTTGTAACCAAGTATAGCCCGTAACTTTAAATGCCGTTGCCGCTGGTGAAGCGTCTCCTTTGAAAACACTAAAAGGAACTAAACCAGTCATTACGTGAGCAAATAAGATATAAAGGATAGTACAGATTACTAAAGAGCCTAAGATACCGATTGGCATACCTTTTTGAGGATTTTTTGCCTCTTGTGCAGCAGTAGATACAGCATCAAAGCCGATAAAGGCAAAGAAAACTAATGCAGCGCCAGCAGCAATACCAGAAATACCAAATTCGCCATAAACGCCAGTGTTTTTAGGAATGTATGGCGTATGGTTTGCCGGGTTAATAAATTTCCAGCCTAAGGCAATAAATAATAATACAACTGCAACTTTTACAATTACTAGAAAGTTGTTTAAAGTAGCCGATTCTTTAGTGCCACGCATCAATAATAGTGATAATAAAGAAACGATAATTACGGCAGGCAGATTAATTCCACCTCCATCAACTTCAGCAAAAGATTTAGTTAAATAAAGTGGCATCTCTAAACCAAATTCATGTAGTAATTTGTTGAAATAACCAGACCAAGAAACACCAACTGTTGCGGCACCCAAGGCATATTCAAGTACTAAATCCCATCCAATAATCCAAGCCATAAACTCGCCCATTGTTGCGTAAGAGTAAGTGTACGCACTACCTGCAACAGGGATCATAGAAGCAAATTCTGCATAGCATAAACCTGCAAATGCACAGCCCACAGCGGCTAAAATAAAAGATAATGTAACTGCAGGACCAGCGTGTTCTGCTGCTGCAATTCCTGTTAAAGAAAACAAGCCAGCACCAATAATGGCACCAATACCAAGCGCAATAAGACTGGTACTGCTTAGGGTTCGCTTAAGTGTGCCCTCTCCACTCTCTGCCGACTCGGCAACTAGCACATCAATGGGCTTTTTCAAATTCATAATACGTTATTAAGTTTTGATTAGTTTGATTGTTTTTGAGGCGTAAACCTAAATAAAAATTATTTAAAATGAAAAACGGATTTTGTTTACAGCCTCGTTTTTGAGTAACAATTTATTGATACAAGAGAGTATCAGTCTCATTTTTTAGGGTATCAATTTTCTCATTACCTAAAGAATCTATGGTTTTACTGATCCTGACTTCTTTTTTGATTTCTACCTGATTTCCTGTTTTTGAAGCATTTACAGCAATGTAAGGCGCAATAACCAGAGATACGATAGACATCAGTTTAATCAAAATGTTCATAGAAGGGCCAGAGGTATCTTTGAAAGGATCGCCCACTGTATCGCCTGTAACCGAAGATTTGTGGGGCTCTGATTTTTTATAATGCATTTCCCCATTAATTTCAACACCTTTTTCAAAAGATTTTTTGGCATTATCCCATGCACCACCTGCGTTAGATTGAAATATACCCATTAAAACGCCCGAAACCGTTACACCAGCCAACATGCCGCCTAAAACCTCAGGACCAAATAAAAAGCCAACGGCTACTGGGGTAATCAAAGCAATGGCTCCCGGAAGCATCATCTCTCTGATTGAAGCCTGTGTTGAAATGGCAACGCATTTTTCATACTCAGGTTTGGCTTTATACTCCATAATACCCGGTATCTCTCTAAACTGGCGGCGTACTTCCTGTACCATATCCATAGCAGCTTTTCCAACAGCTTGGATACATAATGCAGAAAATATAAATGGAATCATACCGCCTACAAATAAACCGGCTAAAACATCAGCTTTATAAATATCGATAGCCGTAATACCTGCGATACCCACAAAAGCGGCAAATAATGCTAAAGAAGTTAAAGCAGCTGAAGCGATGGCAAAACCTTTTCCTGTAGCGGCAGTGGTATTACCTACTGCATCTAAATTATCTGTTCTTTCACGAACTTCGGGAGGTAATTGGCTCATTTCGGCAATTCCACCTGCATTATCGGCAATAGGGCCAAAAGCATCAATAGCCAATTGCATGGCAGTAGTGGCCATCATACCTGCGGCTGCAATAGCAACACCATATAAACCTGCAAAGTGATAAGAAGCCATAATTCCTGCTGCTAAAACACAGATCGGAACTACGGTAGATTTCATCCCTACAGAAAGTCCGGCAATAATATTGGTCGCATGTCCGGTTGACGATTGCTGAATAATAGAATTTACAGGAGATTTTCCCATAGCAGTATAGTATTCGGTAACAATACTCATAATTGTACCCACTACAAGACCTACAATAATTGCATAGAAAACGTTTATATTACTAAATTCATAACCACGTAAACTAAGTGTTTCTGGTAGCATCCATTTGGTTAAAAAGAAAGATGTGATTGCAACGATGATGATTGAAGACCAGTTACCCAAATTAAGGGCATTCTGTACGTTCGATTTTTCATCTTTAATAGTTACAAACCATGTGCCTACAATAGAAGCTAAAATACCTAAACCGCAAATCAGCATAGGTAACAATATGGGAGCCATACCGCCGAAAGAATCGGTAGATACAATTTCCTGACCCAAAACCATTGTGGCTAAGATCGTAGCTACATAAGAACCAAATAAATCGGCACCCATACCGGCCACATCGCCTACATTATCGCCTACATTATCGGCAATGGTAGCAGGGTTACGCACATCATCTTCAGGTATACCTGCTTCTACCTTCCCTACAAGATCAGCACCCACATCGGCAGCTTTAGTATAGATACCACCGCCTACACGGGCAAATAAGGCAATAGATTCTGCACCTAATGAAAATCCGGTTAATACTTCTATAGCTGTTCTTAACTCATTGCTGTTAGGACTGATTACGTTAAAATATTTTAAAAAAACGATAAATAAACCGCCTAATCCTAAAACGGCTAATCCAGCTACACCTAATCCCATTATCGTACCGCCGTTAAAACTAACTTTTAAGGCTTGCTTTAAACTGGTACGGGCTGCTTGGGTAGTTCTTACATTGGCTTTTGTAGCAGCTTTCATTCCTATATATCCGGCTGTTGCCGAAAATACAGCTCCAATAATAAAGGAAATGGAAATGATCCAGCTTGAGTGTATTTCTTTACCATTAATATGGGTTATAGTACCTGAATAAGCCAATAGAGCGGCAGCTATAACAGCAAATATGCTTAGTATTCTCCACTCGGCCTTTAAAAAAGCCATGGCGCCATCGGCAATATAAGTGGCAAGTTCTTTCATATTGGCATCACCAGCATCCTGTTTGTTGATCCATGCGCTTTTTACGGCCATTACCATAATGCCTATGAGCCCTAATACGGGTATCAGATAAATTAAATTGGTTTGTAAAAAAGTCATACTTACGTTTTAGTTTTTTTAGTTTTAGGTTGAGTTTAAGTGGTTTAAACAAAGATAATTTTGTTTGCTTAATAAACAAATTTTTCTCAAAATGAAATAAAAAATGCTTTTTTACATTGGAAAAGTAATTGTAGTTTTAGCTCGAACCAAAGATTATTTGGTCTATGTCATAAAAAAATTATAATTAATATGCTTACAGGATGTAAAAAAATTAAAGGGTTCTTTTATATTCGCTATTACTAAACTATTAACCAGAACTAAACTGAATTATGGAAAATCCAAAAGAAGAAGAATCTTTTAAACGCGAATTAGGACTTTTTGATGGCGCCATGCTTGTGGTGGGCTCAATGATTGGCTCGGGTATTTTTATTGTGAGCTCTGACATTACCAGACAGGTAGGGTCTGCCGGATGGCTTATTTTAATTTGGGTACTAACCGCGGTAATTACCATGATCGCTGCTGTAAGCTATGGCGAACTAAGCGCCATGTTTCCCAAAGCAGGTGGACAATATGTATATTTAAAAGAAGCTTACAATAAGCTGATTGCCTTTTTGTATGGCTGGAGTTTCTTTGCCGTAATTCAAACGGGTACCATTGCAGCGGTAGGTGTGGCTTTTTCTAAATTTGCAGCCTATCTTTTTCCGGCTTTCAGTGATAAAAACGTACTGTATGAAATCGGTTCTTTTAAATTGAATGCAGCTCAGCTAGTGTCTATAGTAACCATTATCATCTTAACATTTATAAACAGTAGAGGTGTTAAAGACGGTAAGATTTTGCAAACCTTTTTAACCATTATCAAAATCCTTTCACTATTCGGCCTTATCGTATTTGGATTTATGTTAGGTGCCAAAGCTGAGGTATGGAATGCCAACTGGCAAGATGCCTGGACACCAAGAGCATTTGATATGGGAACGGGTGACTGGGTTAACATTACAGGAGTAGCGCTGGTATCAGGTATAGCAGCCTCAATGGTAGGTTCTTTATTTAGTAGTGATGCCTGGAATGGCGTAACCTTTATTGCCGGAGAAATTAAAAACCCTCAGCGTAATGTAGGTTTGAGTTTGTTTTTGGGTACTTTAATTGTAAGCGTAATCTATATTTTAGCCAATGTGATGTACTTGGCTGTATTGCCTTTACAGGAAATAGCAACCGCTGCCGATGACAGGGTAGCTGTTGCAGCCGCTCAGCCTATATTTGGTAGTATGGGGACTTATATTATAGCTATCATGATCATGATTTCTACTTTTGCCTGTAACAACGGCTTGATCATGGCAGGGGCAAGGGTGTATTATACGATGGCTAAAGATGGATTGTTCTTTAAAAAAGCAAGCCATTTAAATAAATTCAATGTGCCTGCATGGGCTTTATGGGCACAGTGTGTATGGGCTTCGGCATTATGTCTTACTGGTAAATATGGTGATCTGCTTGATTTCGTGATCATCATCGTAATGATTTTTTACATCCTTACCATTTTAGGTATTTTCATATTAAGAAAGAAAATGCCGGATGCAGAAAGACCATATAAAGCTTTTGCTTATCCGGTTCTACCTGCATTATATATTATTTGTGCAAGTGCAATCAGTGTTTCTTTATTGGTATTTAAAACCAGTACCTGCGGTTGGGGCGTGCTGATCATGTTAATTGGTATTCCGGTTTATTATTTAAGTAAACCTAAGCAATAAACCTTAAATAGATTTTCAGAGCCTGATACAAATTGATAAAGTTATTCTTTGCAATGTATCAGGCTCATTTTATTATATTTGCACACAGATATACGCTGTTTAGCAAGCGCTTTCTAAAAATTATATCGGGCTTTTTTCTATCTTCGTGCCATGTATCGTTTGGTAAAACCTGTTTTCTTCAAATTTGATCCTGAAAGGGTGCATCACTTTGTGGTTAAGCGTTTAAAATGGTTTCATGACTTTTTCCCTTTGGGAAAGAAAATTCTGCGAAAATCATATCACCTGCACAGTAAAGAGCTGGAACGTGAGGTTTTTGGACTGAAGTTTAAAAACCCGGTAGGACTGGCTGCAGGCTTTGATAAAAACGGAGAGTTTGTAGAGGCATTGAGCAATTTAGGCTTTGGTTTTATTGAAGTGGGTACAGTTACGCCTTTACCTCAACCAGGCAATGATAAACCGCGGATGTTCAGGCTTAAAGAAGATGAAGCGATCATTAACCGCATGGGTTTTAACAATAAAGGTGTGGATGTAATGGCCGAGCGTTTGAGGTTGCTAAAATGTAAGCATTCTAACATTGTGGTAGGTGGTAATATTGGCAAGAATAAGAATACACCTAACGAGGAAGCTGTGAATGATTACATTAAATGTTTCGACAGGCTTTTTGATGTGGTAGATTATTTTGTGGTGAATGTAAGTTCACCTAATACACCGGGTTTAAGAGCATTACAAGAAAAGGAACCTCTAATGCATATTCTTAACACGCTGCAACTTAGAAACAATAAAGAAGGCATTTCAAGACCTATTTTATTAAAGATAGCTCCTGATTTAACTATTGAGCAATTAGACGATATTGTAGAAATCGTTAATGAAACCAAAATAGCAGGTGTAATTGCAACAAATACCACGATTGACAGGAATGGTTTATATGCAGCAGATGGGTTAAAACGTGAAACAGGTGGATTAAGTGGTAAACCTTTAACTAAAAAATCTACTGAAGTAATCCGTTATATCTCAACCAAATCAGAAGGTAAATTCCCTATTATAGGCGTAGGCGGTATTCACACAGCTCAGGATGCAAAAGAAAAACTGGAGGCAGGCGCTTCGTTGGTTCAATTGTATACCGGTTTTATTTACGAAGGGCCGGGTTTGATCAAACGGATATGTAAAGCCTTGTGCTAACGTTCTAAGTATGCCTTTAGATTTTGGGTGATGGCTTCCCATCCAGTCACAAAATTTTCAGCATCAAAAGCCGGATCTTCATTTTTGAGTGTTTCTACATCTACATGTTTTAAGGTAAGTAGTGTTTGGCCATTTTGCTGTTCATCAAGTATCCAGATAACTAAAGAGTTGCCGGGAAAACCTTCATAACGCCAGGTATAGCTAAGTCTTTGGAGAGGTTCTACATCAATTACCTCACAACAATGTAAATATTGTTTTTCAGCCGGACCTGCCCAGAATTCAAATTTAAATCCAGACACAGTCTTAAAATCTTTCAGGGTAAAATACCAGTTCTTCATTTCTTCAGCAGAAGAAATTGCATTCCAAACCTTCGTTACGGGTGCTTTAATTGAAACGGTTATTTCTATATCCTGATTTTTCATAACTTTTAAATTAAGCAATTTGCTTTACTTTTTAAAATTTCTGAGCTTTTTATAGATCAGATACTTAGGGCCTAAAGGTAACTGAGAATGGTAAATGCTTTTTTTGCCGGAAAATAAATAAGCCGTTATGCAGGAAATAGAGATAAATAAAATACCAGGAGCACCAAATAGTTCAAACCCTAAAAAACAACTGGCCAGAGGTGTATTGGTTGCACCTGCAAAAACAGAAACAAAACCCATAGCAGCTAAAAGAGCCATAGGCAAAGGGACAAAGCAACTTAAGATATTACCTAATGTGGCACCAATAAAAAACAAAGGCGTAACTTCTCCTCCTTTAAAACCAGCGCCTAAAGTAAAAGTGGTAAATAATATCTTGAGTAAGAAATCATAGTTGTTCTGGAGATTCTCAAAACTGCTATTGATTACAGGCACACCTAGGCCTATATATCTGGTGCCCATAAAATATATCGCTATGACAATAATTGCTCCACCGATCACAGGTCTTAAAACAACATGTTTGATTAATTTCTTAAATGTACTTTCAAAAAATCTTAGCAAACCAGAGAAACAATAAGCAGCTAAGCCAAATATTAAACCTGCAGCGATACACCAAAATAAAATCTTAAAATTGAAGTATGGGAAAGAAGATAGGGTATAATGACTGTGTTGTATCGGGTATAAACGGCAGATGTAATCGGCTATAAAAGCAGCAGCCAGCGCTAAGCATACATTTAAACTTTTCAGCTTTCTGAAACTTAATACTTCTAGGGAAAAAACAGCTGCAGCCAGAGGTGTTCCAAAAACAGATGAAAATCCTGCGCTTATGCCTATGATCAATACTGTTTTGCGTTCGTTATTTGACAATTTGAATAGAGCCGTAAACTGATCAGCTATGGCTCCGCCCATTTGTACAGCTGTTCCTTCTCGTCCTGCAGAACCACCAAATAAATGGGTAAGTAAGGTTCCTATATAAACCATAGGAGCCATTTTAAAGGGAATGACCGATCTTGGGGTGTGAAACTCATCAATTAGATGGTTGTTGCCTCTAATTACATCATTACCATACTTAAAATACATATAGCCGATTATCAGGCCGGCAAAAGGTAGTAGAATGATAATTAAAGGATGACCGTCTCTGAAGTTTCCTGCTAGGTCTAAAGTATATAAGAACAGAGCTGAAGCAGAACCCACCAGAACACTGATAAGCAGAGCAATAAACAGCCATTTAAGAATGTAAAACAGGAAATTATAAATTTTAATGTCCATGATAAAAAATCTACACTAATTTAATAGTATGTTAAGTAGATATCATCAGCACCAGGGCGGTTCAAGGCAGACATCATTGCCTAGCAAAAATATAAAGATTATAAAAAAAGCACGTATAAGCACGTGCTTTTTAAATTCCTTTAAAGAAGATTATTTAGACAAAGCAGCTAAAATAGCGTTGTTTTTAGCTAACTGGTCAGTTGTAGATTGTTTAGAACGGCTTCCCAATTCTAAGTTAGTAGCTAATTTTAACCCTTGAACTTCTAAACGAGAAACAGTTTTATTATATCTGTCTTTTCTTTTTAATCTTGTAACTCCCATAACAATAAGCTTTAATTCCTTTTATTATTTTTAATCTTGAGGTCGAGAGCGGATTCGAACCGCTGTACAAGGTTTTGCAGACCTCTGCCTAGCCACTCGGCCACTCGACCTTTTTCAAGGCTGCAAAAATAACAATTAATTGCGAGGTTGCAAATTAGAAATGAGAAAAATTAGAATAATTTATACTAAAATTTCAATCGGCCTAATTCACTACAAAAAATAGCTGCCGAAACAGCCACATTTAGCGATTCTGTTTGGCCTATCCGTGGAATGGTTACAGGTATGTTGATTTTTTTGATCAATTCCTGCGAAATGCCGTGTCCCTCATTACCTAATAAAATTAGTCCTTCATTTCTCCAATTTACCTTGTAAATATTTTCACCTTCAAGCAAGGCTCCAAATACAGGTAAAGCGGTTTGGCCTAAGAAATCGGTTAATGAAGTATAGGATATATTTACCCGACATAAAGAACCCATGGTAGATTGTACCGTTTTAGGATTGTAAGCCTCAACAGTGTTTTCAGAGCAGATGATGTGCTGTATGCCAAACCAATCGGCAGTTCTGATAATAGTGCCTAAATTTCCAGGATCCTGAACATTGTCAAGAACTAACGAAAATTTGTTTTTTAGGGTTTGAGGATCAATAGCTCCTGTATTTGGTATCTCAACTATGGCCAATACACCTTGTGGTGTTTGCAGTGTACTAATCTTTTCTAATACAGCATCGCTTAGTTCAAATAAATTTATATTTGTATCAACTTTAAGTGTGGCAATAGCTTTGGCATAAGCGGGTGTAAAATAGATGCTTTGTAGGGTATAATCAGATTTTAAAAATTCTGTTAATGTTTTTATACCTTCAATAATAAACAACCCGTTTATATTGCGGTACTTTTTTTGATGTAGCGACTTTATAAAACTGATTTGAGATTTTGAAAGCATATTACCTAAACTATAAGCAAAAGAATTTTCACTTTGCAATAATACTATTAATTCTGCTTTTTACAGTAGGATGCTCATCAACTAAATATATTGAAAGTTACCAGTCTATAGTTAAAAAGGTAGAAATAGACAGTATTTCAAAACCTTATGAAGAAGCGGCCTACAATTATGTTCAGAAAGATATACGGCCTGCCGGTTGGTTAGGACTTAACGAAGGTATATATAATATATTTAATACCAAGGACGGAAAATACAAAACGCATAACATTAAACCTCTGGGCACTCCTCCGGCAATTTTAGATAGTGCGCTGGTAGAAATCTCGCGTACACAGATTGAAAAGTACCTGAGAAGTAAAGGTTTTTTTAATGCAAAAGTACAGTCAGAAATTTCGGTAAAAAATAAACTGGCTACCGTTAAGTTTAAAGCTAATACAGGTGCTCCTTTCATGGTTAATAAAATTAACTATGAAATACCTGATGAACAGGTGAAAAACCTTTATATGGGAAATAAATCGAGATTTACTCATTTGAGTGAAGGCATGCAATATGATGAAGATTCGTTGGTTTACGAGCGTGAAAATATCTATAAGCTCATGCGCCAGAACGGATATTTCGATTTTGTGCGCCCTTATGTAAGGTATGAACCAGATTCTAACCAGAACAACAATAAGGTAAGTGTAAAACTGATCATAGATAATCCTATAGACAGCTCGGCCAAACACAAGATTTATACCATAGGGGAGACTAATATTATCATTGCGCCGAGCTATGAAGGGTTTACAGATTCTATAGAACTTAACAAACGTGTTTTCAGAGATATACGATTTACGGATCTCTCTCATAAATACAGAAGAAACCCCATTATACGTTATAACTTCATTAAACCCGGCGAAATCTATGATATAGATAAAGAAACTCTGACTTATGATAGGATGTATGATCTCAATGTCTTTAAAAATGTTAAAATAGATTATTACAAGCCTAAAGACAGTACAAATAAGGTAAATCCGGTGGTAATGCTAACGCCACAAAAGAGAATGAGCAACCGTATTGAGGGCGAAATACCTTTTAATGATTTTACGGTAGGGTTTAACATCAGTAACACTTATACAAACAATAATATTTTTAAAGGCGCAGAGCGTTTCCAGTTCCAGATCAAAGGGGGCTTGCAGGCTAGAAATACCAAAGGAACTTCTTTGTTTTCGGATATTTATCAGAGAGATTTCTCTGTAAGTGCAAGCTTAACCGTGCCAAGGTTAATGGTGCCGTTTAACATTCCGCTTATGGGTAAAAATGGTATTCCTTATACCACTTTTTCAAGTAGTTATCTTTATGCATTACAGAAAGATATAACGGTAAGACGTATTTTTATCAATTCCATTAGTTATGACTGGGTTGAAACCAAATCTAAATTACATTCATTTACCCCTTTAAATTTTGAATACCGATTTGGTAGTGTGCTGATAGATACTACTGATAAGACAAATTATCAGCAGTATCTTGATAATAAAGAACTTTTCGAGAAAAACTCCTATAACATCACTTTGCTTGGACGTAAAGACGTAACGCTGGGTATGAAATATGCCTATAGCTTAAATGCTGAAAAGCTTTCGCAGCAGCGCACTTTCATTTACTTTAAAGGAAATATGGAAATAGGCGGTAATCTTTTGTATTTAAGCAACAGGGTTTTTGGCAAAAAACCTGATCCCACAACCGGTAATTACGGAAAGGTTTTAGGTTTGCCGTATAATCAATACTTACGACCTGAAGTAGATATTAGATGGTATAAGAATTTTGATAATGAAAAGCAATTTGTAGCACGTATAAACGCAGGTGTAGGTTATGCATATGGCAACTCTTTAGCCATGCCATTTGATAAATTGTTTTATGCAGGTGGTTCAAGTGGGGTTAGAGCCTGGCAGGCCCGTACTTTAGGTCCGGGTAATTATAACCGTGAAGTGATTTCAAGTCCAGAAGTACGTGCATCTTCTTTTGGTATTGACCAGTTAGGGCAAATGCGTATTGAAGCCAATCTGGAATACAGATTTATCTTAGCCTCGAAATTTTTTGGTGGTAAATTGAGAGGTGCTACCTTTTTAGATGGCGGAAATATCTGGAATATTGCACCGGGCAACCCGCAACCGCAAACTTATTTTAACTTTAAAAAACTGCATGAACAAATTGCCTTGGGAACAGGTTTAGGTTTCAGATATGATGTGCAGTACTTTGTTTTTAGGTTTGATGTGGGTTTGAAGTTGAAAGACCCTCAGTTTGCGCCAGGAGAACAGTGGGTTATCAGCAAATACCTGAGTGGAGCAAAAGCGTTTAAAGCAGCTTATGAGCTTACACATAGCCCGGATAGGTACCGCTTTTTACAATACAATTTTGGTATAGGCATGCCTTTTTAAAAAGTAAAGAGTTAAAAGTCGGAAGTCTGAGGTTGGAAATCAGAACGATAACCAATCAACTAATTCCTAAAAAAGCTGAATGAAGAATTTCCGTATTTACGGCATTCAGAAAAGCCCGGTTTTTGGTCTAGCTTAAGCATAGAAGGATGTTCTATAATCAACAGGCCATCAGGTTTTAATAAATTGTGTTCAATAACCAATTGTGCAATTGCAGGTATATTAGGTAGATCATAAGGGGGATCGGCAAAGATAATATCGTGCTGCTGTTTTTCCTGTTGCAGATATTTAAACACATCAGCTTTTAAAGGATGAATTTGAGTAAGCTGGTGCTTTTGCGAAATACTTTTGATCCATTGCACGCAGGCAGGATGTTTATCTACAGATGTAATACGCTTTGCGTTACGTGAAGCAAATTCTATACTGATATTGCCCGTTCCGCTAAACAAATCTAAGATATCACATTCTCCAAAATCAAAAGAGTGGTTTAGAATATTGAACAAGGCTTCTTTAGCCATATCGGTAGTAGGCCTTACAGGAAGCTTATCGGGTGCTTTTATAAAAATTCCTTTAAGATTTCCGCCAATTATCCGCATGTGTAAATAGATAATAGTCCTGCGTAATAATGTTTAGGCATGTCTTCGATCACATAACTGTTTAAAGGAATATCGATGTTCAAGAAATTTAAGTTGGTAAAATATTTCTTGATGCTACTCCATTTTTCATCGTTTAAATGGATAATTCCGCTTACTGAAACGCTAGTTTGGTTAAAATCAAGATTTAATTGTTGCGTAATGAGCAGGAGGTAATACACAAACTCTTCGTTGTTGTCGAACTCGTAATGTTGCTGAAATTGCAAAATACCATCATTAAATACCAAAGCTTCAAAAGTATTGGCCGAAAAATCCAGCAGGAGGTTCTGCTTTTCAAAGTTTTTTGCCAATGCAATCAATCCCTGATTTTGTTGATACACCTTATAATGAGACCATACACCCGAAATACTTTTTTCGGTAAGTAAAGGCAGTGAAAAAACAGTAGTAAAACCAGCAGCATGGTCTGGTTGTAGAAAAACCTGCTTGGCGCTGTCTTCTGAAAAATACTGGGTATATGTATTTACTTCATCTTCATCAAACAGTTCGTTAGGAATAAAGGCAATGTTACCTGTATTTACCGCTACATTGATTTTTGCATAAGGCAAGGTCAAATAAGTATCGGTTTTTAAGAGCTGGTTAAATTTCTGGATGCTGTTTGTGCATTCAGGTTCGTCATAAAGAGCAATAACCCGGGCTTCGTCATTATTGATGATGGCATATGATAAATTACCGGAACCTATTTTTACGATCAGGCTGCAAGATGCGGCTGTTTCAGGATGAAAATTGGGATCGATCAATAAAATGCTGTTATTCTCGTTCATGTTAGGCAAAAATAAGTTTTTTTCTATAAGATTACCATTGCATATTTGCCAAATGCAAAACGGACAAATTATAGCACAGGCTTACAATGTTAATCCAACTAAGCAACAATTGCAATTTTGTGAAGCAATGGCTGGGTTTTTAACGGCTAGAAAGCTAGAAAGCTGTTTTGTTCTGAGGGGTTATGCTGGTACGGGAAAAACAACTTCGGTTGCGGCGTTGGTAAAAGCTCTCCCAAAATTTGGATATAAACCCCTATTATTGGCGCCAACCGGTAGAGCGGCCAAGGTGATGAGCAGTTATACGCAAAAGAAAGCATATACCATTCATAAGAAAATTTATAGGAAAAAAACTTCTAACGAAATGGATACACGATTTGGTTTGGCACCAAATCTTGTTAAGCAGACCTTGTTTATTGTAGATGAGGCTTCGATGATTGCGGATGAATATAATACACAAAATGGCTCCTCTCTCCTGCAGGATTTAATAGAATATGTATATCAGCCTGCTCAAGATGGGAGTGAGAAAAATTGCTTACTGCTTTTTGTTGGAGATACGGCACAGCTTCCGCCAGTAGGCAGCATAGAAAGCCCCGCGTTAAATGAAAAATATTTAGCTGATCACTTTGGACTGGATACGCAGAGCATAGAGCTAACAGAAGTGGTGAGGCAGGAAAAGAAGTCGGGCATACTTGAAAATGCCACGATGTTGCGAAAAATGATCCATCTTTCTCAACATCGTGAGTCTGGAGTTCCAAAATTTGCAACTAAGGCTTATAAAGACATTTTTAGCATGAATGGGCATAAATTTACAGAAGGTTTGGAATATGCTTACCGCAAATATGGCGTAGAAAGTACTTTGGTGGTTTGCAGGTCAAACAAATCGGCAAATGCTTATAATAACCAAATTCGTGCTCGTATCTTGTATAAAGATGATGAATTGGGTGGCGGAGACCTGATCATGATCGTACGTAACAATTATTTCTGGTTGCCCGAAAATAGTGATGCTTCTTTTATCGCAAATGGAGATATGGCTAAAATCATTCGGGTGCGTAGAGAAGAAGAACGTTATGGATTCAGGTTTGCCGAAGCACAGATAGAATTGTTGGATTATCCTGATTTAGGCGCTATAACTTGTAAGGTGATATTGGATACGCTTCAGGTTGAGAGTCCCAATCTTCCTTTCTCTGCTGCTAAGCAATTGTATGAAGGTCTTTTATTGGATTATGATCATATTACTAACCGTAAGGCTAAAATGGCTGCTATAAAGCAGGATCCTTATTACAATGCGCTGCAAATTAAGTTTGCTTACGCCGTAACCTGTCATAAAGCACAAGGCGGGCAATGGGATTCGGTTTTTGTAGATCAGGGGTATTTAACGGAAGATATGCTTGATCTGGATTTCTTACGCTGGTTATATACTGCTGTAACCCGTGCCAAAAAAGAGTTGTTTTTGGTAAACTTTGGTAAATCATTCTTTAAAGATAGAATTGAGGAAGATTTTTAATCAGGCGATAGGTAGTTTTATGGTAAAAGTAGTCCCTTGGTTTTGTTCGCTTGTAAACTGAATACTTCCTCCATGTTTTTCAATAAGTTGTTTTGAAATATAAAGGCCTAAACCAATGGATTTTTCGCCTAATAAACCTTTTCTGCCAGCTTTAGAGAACTGATCAAAAATATAATTCTGCATATTCTGGTTTATGCCAATACCAAAGTCTTGTATCCCTACAACAGCATGGTTTTCTTCTTGATATAAATTAACTTTAATGGCAGTGCTTTTAGGTGAAAATTTTAAAGCATTACTGATAAGGTTATCTAAAACCCTTTCTAATTTAGAAGGATTAGCCATAATAAAAGTTTCTTCTTCTGGTAACGTAAAGTTGATTAATCTGTCGCTGTTGATCTTCCATTTTTTTACAATTTGTTGCAACAGGTCATTTAAAGAAATCTCTTCCTTTTTAAAATCATCGTCTCCTTGCTTAATACCTTCTATCAGGTCATTGATGATGTTCTTTGCCTGTGATGCTGAGGACTGGATCATTTTAGCTTCAGCATTGTCTTCATTCTCCAAAAGCATTAAACTGCTAAGTGCATCAATGTTGTTTAAAGGTCCTCTCAGATCATGAGCTACAAAAGATAAAATATTGGTTTTTTGTGTGTTCAATAAAGCAATTTCTTCATTTTTCTCTTCTAATTCTTTGATTTTAATAAAATGTGCCGACCTTGATTGATAAGTGTGCCTTGAAAAACAAAAGAGAATAAAACTTAATGTAACACCTGCAATAATATTGATAAGCTTTTCTTCTAATGCTATTTTGGGAAAAACAATGGCAAAAATAAAAGCTAAAGCAAGGAAGATTGAAATGAAAATGATTTCTCTCAATTCTATGACGAAAAAAATGCTCACCACCAATATGCCTACCAATAGCATTGTAAGTGTATTTTTAGTATTGTGATGAGAAACGGTATAGCTTATACCTAATGAAATAAGTAACTGAAATAGGATGAAAAGAAAAACAGTGATTTTGCGTTGTGTAAGGCTGTTTTTTTGAACATTTAAGATGTATGAGCTAACAGACCAAAACAGACCACTGCCTAATAATTGTATCCAATTGCTGAGAGAGTATTCATCATAATTTGGTATTCTGCTTGTTTCTGCATAAAAAAGAACCCCTATAAGACGGGCAAATAAAGCTAAAACCAAAATACAGGCACTGATTACTTTAACTTGTTTAAGATTTATTAAGCTGTAGTGGGTATCAAAGGCCTTAAAATATTTTTGTGGTGTTTTATATAATATAAAAGAAAGCAAGGGACTATATTTTATATAGCAAAAATAGCAAAACAGTTTTTAAAAATGTGTTTTTAAAGAGGTTAGGTAAGTAATATTAATATTGAAATATTCTAAAATGGAGTATATCAGCGACTTTATTTTTAAGAATCTATAAACTTTTTGCAAAGATTCAGTATCAAGGTGAGTATGAGAATTATTTATTAATTGATATAGTCACGGTCTTCGTCAGATAAAGTGCTTTTGTTTTGCTCATTTTCCTGATTTTTTTCGATTTCATCATTGTAACTGCTCATAGTGCTTCTTGGTCGGCCGGCAATAAAACCTAAAATAAAACCAATAAGAATACATACACCGATTACAATCAGTTTTGAAACAGCTACGGGTGAGCCTATTAGAAAATTAAAGTCAACAGGTTCGTTGTTAACCATTAAGAAAATGGTCAGTAAAGCGGTTACAACGATAATGAAAATAGTTTTTCCTTTCATTTTTAAGGATATTAAGGAGTTTTAAAAGCTATAATTAAATAATAACTCGAATATAGGGTTTTGGTTGTAGATTTTATTAACAAAAATAACTCTGCAGCCTAAATCTACGATGGGTTGATACCTGAGCAAATTCATGTCACTTCTCAATTCAAAACCATAGGTTTTAGGTTGTGAAAGATTGGTTTCGGTACCAAAATTTTCATAATGACTAAATAGGGTAGCTCTTACATTTCTGATATAAGCTAAAGGACCTATTTCAAGATCGGGATACAAGAAAGGAAAACGATAGTTAAATAACAAAGAGTTTTTTAACAGACTCTTTGCTTTAATCTGGCTGTAGCCAAATACTGTTTGGATTTCTGTTGATCCATTAAAAATACCACTTTCATTCTGATAATTAAAGCTGATCATGGCTGAGTGATTTTTAGCTATACCGGGGAAATAGAAATAGCTTTCAAACGAAAACAATTCGCCTTTTAAAGTTTTGTCAAAAGGTTG
Organism: Pedobacter montanisoli; assembly: GCF_022809115.1. GTDB lineage: Bacteria > Bacteroidota > Bacteroidia > Sphingobacteriales > Sphingobacteriaceae > Pedobacter > Pedobacter montanisoli. The sequence continues at coordinate 335,629 of NZ_JALGBH010000002.1, forward strand.
GTTCAGATATTGTACAATGATGTTTTGGCCAAATCTGGGCGCAATATCTCGTTGGGCCATTCGTAAGCTGTGGCTCAGGTTGAGCCTGTATTTCATCGGAAATTTAACCGCATCGCGTAAAACACCTTGTTCCTTAGGTTCGAAAAAACGTTTGACATAGTAGGTACTGACCTCGGGATTAATGCCATAGTTATGATTTAAATAGCTGCCGCTCAAAGGCAGATTGACTTTAAAATTGATGTAATCTTCACGCCAGTTAGCCTGATTGATCTGGTTTTTGTATCTGTAGAACTGCGTACGGGGCCTGTTCGTGAAATTTACGCTGAAAACAGGATAAAGTGCTTTGTAAATTAAACCCGCACTGTATTCAAATCTTTTCAAGCTGGTGTTGTATGATGCACCTCCATAAAGGCTGGTGGTATTTAACAGGTCATTAGATCTTAGCTCAAGACCTATTTTCTCTTTTTCGTCTGTTGTGGGTGTAAGACTATGCAGGTTAAAAGTGTGAAAGAATGCTTTGTAAGGCTTGCTTTTAAAAGTACTATCAGGAATATTTTCAAAAATAGGGTGGATGTTTTCCTGATTTTGGGCTGTCTGGGCAAAATAAACAAAATGATTTTCCTGTAAAGGCAGAGTTTCAAGTGGGGTTTCTGCTATTTGGTAGCCCTGCTCGGTATAAAGATTGAAAAGGATGGAATTCTTATTGTGGTTAAACGTTGGATTAAAGGCGCCATATTTTGCGGCTGTTAGCGCCACTATTTTTTTGTTTTGAGGGTCTATGCTGTAAATATTATCAATTCCGTTGTAATGAGCGTTAAAAGCGATTTGGCGGTTTGAAAATACAGGTCTGCTTAACTGGGCTCTTGTATAATCAATAACTTTCTCTGTTTTCCCGTCCAAATTTTTTAGCCAAAGTGCTTTTCCTTGTTCAGAAACACTGATCCAGCTAATTTCGGTTCCGTCAAAATTCAGGGCAGGAGTTTGCAGGATATCATTTTCATTATTTAAGAAAGCTGTTATGAGTTTTCCACTATTGAGATCCACAAACACTAATTCAGATCGATTGGATTTGTCAATGCTCACGGCAATTAGTTTCTCGCCATTACCAGAAAGGCTTGGCGCAAATAATCTGCTTTTGAAAGTAATCTGACGTTTCTTTTTGGTTTGAAAGTCGTAGATACAGATTACGCTATAACTTCTTTGCTTGTATCGAGGATCATAGCGTGTTTCATCCCAAACAATTTTATGGTTGGCATAACTAAACCAAGGCTGTTCTTGGTAGCCGATATGAAATAAAGTTCTTTCATTTTTAACACTGTCTATAAGTACAAATTTAGAGGTTTCGGCCTTGCTTTGTTTAAGAGCTAAAATATACTGCTTGCTTATTTGTGCCGGAAGAAAATAGTCGCTTGCAAAATTGCTTTTGCGATTAGAAAGCGAATAAGATTTACTGTTAGTTAAACTATCTTGTTTTTGCCATTGTTGTTTTAATGTAGCCGAAGTTTCCTGGTAAAAATGATTGGTATTAAATGTTGTGATTTTTTTTAAGCTCGACGAAAAAGGATAAAGTCTGAGCGGCCTTTGATTGATATCAGTAAGCAGCTGATCATTGATGTCTTTGCCAAATTTTTCTCTAAGATTAGAAACGAGTAAATAACCCAATTGGTAATAGCCGGGAGTTTGGTCTTTATCGGATCCAAAATAAGCTTTCGAATAAGAGAATTTTTTACCGCTAAGAAGAGAGGCGCGGTAGGGCATGATCCAGTTGGGTTGCCTGCCTCTTCCTGAGTTGGTCAATATGGTTTCAGTCAACACCGCATCACCTTCGAGGTACCAAGTAGGGATGCTTGACCCTAAGTAGGCAAAGTGTATTTCTTCTGGAAAAGGATAGCCTTTTATTCCGGTAACTTTATCAAACTGTGCCACATGTCTTAGCTCATGAACGGTAAGGTTATTTAGCCAATCATGACTGTCAAAATATTGAGGTGGTGTAGTATAAAATTGCGACTTTTTAGGAGCCAGTTGAACAAAGCCATTTGCGCTTATTCCCTGGTTCTGAAGGATGATTGGGATGCGTGTTTTTTGTTGCTTATAGTCGGCGCCGATAAGAGGGTAGGAGGTGGTGAAAGTATTGGCCATTCTCTGAGCTTCTTTTTCCATTTCGACAGGATAGATGATTTTAAAGCCCTCTGCAGTTATTTGTCTCCATTTTACACTAAGTGGACTTTGTGAAGAGTCGAAAATCTGTGCAAAACTAAAATGTGAATTTATTATTGATATTGTAAAAACTAATATTCTGATTTTTAAATATTTATATGTTTTATTTTGATGCATAAGGCTTGTTTGCTAAAAATATTAGTTTTTGTTTTGATTTTTTTGATTTTTTATTTCGATCTGAATTTTATTTGAATTATATAATTAACTGATATTTAAAATTTTATAATTATTTTATTTTAAATTTAAATCAGCTTTTTTTGTTGTTTTTACTTGGGTTTTGCTGGTTTTTATATATCAAACATACAAAAAAATAAATGTATTATATAGTAAATTTTATGTACACTAATTATGGCTGATTTCTTTGCCTATTTTTAGTTCATATTTTTAATTTGTATAGATTTTTGGTTGTGTTTTTTTATGGAATAGACCTATTTTATACTGAGATTTTGTGCTGTTTTTTACTGTGATTTTTGTTTGCTTGAGTTTATTTAAGTTATGAAATTGAGCTATTTTGAGTAGTGGTTTTCTGTTGTTTTTTGGGGCTTATTTTAGCTTGGTTAATTGCTTTTTATACTGACAATAATTAGTAAAATTTTTAACCATTTTATAATATTTGCTTTGTGATTTTTGTTTGCTATTTGGCTAACTTCTTTTGTTTTTTAAATATTTAATTTGTTTACTTAGTGTATTTTATTTTTTGTAAAAAACTGTTGTTTAATCTGGTGATTACTTATTTAAGACGTGAAAATATAGTCTAAATAGATATGTTTTTATAGATGTCTAAACCTCAAAAAGGTTTAGAATTTTTTTGCAAAAGCTGCTGTTTTTACACTTTTTTTAATGGTTTTTTAGATAGATTAAGTGTGTGTTTATGCGATAAATAGAAGGTAGATTTAGATTTTTTTTGTTGCTCTTAACACGTATTTTGACACTTGTTTTTAATCTTAATTTTTAACTGAGTAGTTCTACTGTACTTGATAAGTTCTGCTTAATTAAACCTCTTTAAGAAGTCATTTTATTGGGTTTATTAGGCGGTATTTTTATCTTTATTTTTTGTTATTAAGACTTGTTTTGTTCAAAAGTGTCGCGTGTGCATATAAAAATTAAAAGATAAATGTAAACAGAATATTAACAGAAAGACGTGTGCTAACAAATGATATTTATGATAATTTTCCAGATTTACCTTTTTTAAATAAGGTATTTATAGACAAAGCTAACCAAAAACCTCTCCAAATACACCAGAATTAACCATTATTTTAGAACCTTCAGAATCCTATTGCAATAAGAAAGCTTTTTAGGTCAGTGTAGCTTGTTTATTTTGGTGCTCTCCTTAACAGGTAATAACCCAGCAGGCCAAACAGGATTACAGGGGCTAAATTGGCCAATAAAGGATGTAATCCGCCTTTGGTAGAGAACATTTTAGCAAAGCGGTCACAAACGATGTAAGCAAAGCTTAGAACAATACCTATACCCAACGGGAGACCTACGCCACCTCTTACTTTTCTTGAAGATAAGGCAACGCCTATAAGCGTTAAGATAAAGGCAGAAAGGGGTTGTACCCATCGTTTGTAATACTCAAATAAAAGGTCGTTCATCATGCCTGAGCCTCTTATTTTTTCTTTTTCAATCTTTACGCCTAATTCTTTGGTACTCATAGATTCAACCACATTATCATACACAGAAAAATCTTCTGGTGCCATGTCTAAAATAGTATCTTTTGTAGAATTGAGATAAGAGCTGAAGTTTTCTTTCAGTCCATCTATATTACGCACCGAATAATTAGAAATTTTCCATACCCGTTTTACTGAATCATATGCGATACGTTCAGCAACCAGCTTTTTAGTTAATGTATCACCTTTAAATTTATCCAAGGTGAAACGATAACCAATATTGCTGCGGTTGTCAAAATTATCCATATAGATATAGGTATTCTTATCTAATTTCATATGGATATTGAATTTTGTAAAGGGATCATCCTTGTTTACAACTTCGTTTACAAACTTGTTCTTAATGCGGTTGGTATAGGGCAGAATGTACAGGTTTGATACCAGGTTGGCCGAAAAAATGATAAATGCCGAAATAAAATAAGGCCTTAAGAAGCGGTTAAAACTTACCCCACCGCTTAGTATAGGTACAATTTCAGTCTGATCGGCCATTTTTGCCGTAAAGAAAATTACCGCGATGAAATTCATCAGCGGCGAAAGCATATTTACATAAAAAGGAATTGACCCTGCATAGTATTTGGTAATCACGCCCCAAAGATTCAGTCCGCTTTTTAAGAAATCATCCAGCTTTTCTGAAAGGTCAAAAATGATAATGATAACAATAAATACAGCCAGCGTATAGAGAAAAGTACCCAGATATTTGCCAATAATAAAGGCATCGATAATTTTTAAACGCTGTTTGATTGCTTTCATTTACAATTTAGTGCCTAATACTTTTACCATTTTGTTTTTCCATTCATAAAAAGTGCCTTCCAATATCTTTTCACGGGCTTGTTGCACCAGCCATAAATAGAAGTGAAGGTTATGCAAGGTAGCAATTTGCGAGCCTAAAATTTCTTTAGAATGCATCAGGTGTCTTAAATAGGCTTTAGTATAAACCTGGTCGGCAAACAGATCGCTATCTGCTTCTATAGGGCTGAAATCATTTGCCCATTTCTTGTTGCCAATATTGATTACACCGTTTTTGGTAAATAACATGCCATTTCTTGCATTCCTTGTGGGCATTACGCAATCAAACATATCAACACCTAAAGCAATATTCTCCAATATATTTATCGGTGTACCTACACCCATTAAATAACGGGGTTTATGTTGAGGTAATATATCGCATACTACTTCTGTCATGGCGTACATTTCTTCTGCAGGCTCTCCAACAGATAATCCGCCAATGGCATTTCCCTCGCGGTCTATACTGGCAATAAATTCGGCAGATTTTATCCTAAGGTCTTTATATACAGAGCCCTGTACAATAGGGAAAAGTGTTTGCTCATAGCCGTATTTAGGGTCGGTGCTGTCAAACCTGTCGCAGCAGCGTTTTAGCCAGCGATGGGTCATGTTCAGCGAATTAGAAGCATATTTATAATCGCATGGATAAGGTGTACATTCATCAAAAGCCATAATGATATCGGCCCCGATGGTACGTTGTATATCCATTACATTTTCAGGCGTAAAAAGATGCTTTGAGCCATCAATGTGTGATCTGAAGGTAACGCCATCTTCTTTGATTTTTCTCACCTGACTTAAAGAATAAACCTGATAACCACCACTATCGGTTAAAATGGGTTTATCCCATCCAATAAATTTATGTAATCCTCCGGCAGGCTCCAGAATATCTAAGCCCGGTCTGAGGTACAGGTGATAAGTATTGCCTAAAATAATCTGGGCTTTAATATCTTCTTTCAGCTCTCTTTGATGTACCGCCTTTACCGAACCGGCTGTACCTACCGGCATAAAAATAGGGGTTTGTATTTCGCCATGTGCAGTGGTTATTTTCCCTGCTCTGGCCTTAGAATGCGGATCGGCTGCGCTTAACTCAAATTTCATATCCTGTCTTATTCCTCAAAAAATCGAACAAAAGTAAAAAGAAAATTCTTCTTAACCGCATTTAAAACTTTGGGATGGTTCAAGCTTGATTGTTAAAAGCGCATATTTTTCAACATCAGGCAATAATACAGATTAAAAAACGAAATTTGCTAGCTTGTAATCATCATTGTGGAACTAAATTTAATTGAATTTACGCTTTTAATTGCGCTTGTTATCTGTCTGCTGATACAGCTTTATTATACTTTGTTTGTACATGTTAAATTGGCCCGTTATAAAATTGCGGAAATTGATGCTGAGCAACGTGAGCCTATAAGTATAATTGTTTGTGCCAGGAATGAGGCAGAGAACCTCAGGGAAAACCTGCCTAAACTGCTTAGCCAAAACTATGACCAGTTTCAGGTAGTGGTGGTTAACGACAGATCATGGGATGGTACAAAAGAGCTTTTAGAAGAATTTTCCAAACAATATGCTAACCTTAAAGTGGTAACGGTAAGCGAAGGCGGCAGTTTTATTGCCGGAAAGAAATTTGCCGCTACCATGGGCATCAAAGCAGCTCAATATAACTGGCTTGTATTTACCGATGCCGATTGTGTGCCTGCTTCGGAAAACTGGCTTTCGGGTATGCAAAAACCTGTAAACAGGGACATAGAAATTGTATTGGGTTATTCGCCCTATACAAAGAAAAGAAGCTTATTGAATGTGCTAATTCGTTTTGAAACCTTTTTTACGGCAGTCAATTACCTTTCTTTTGCCCTTAAAGGTATGCCTTACATGGGTGTAGGCAGAAACATGGCTTACCGGAAAGAACTGTTTTTTAGGAACAAGGGATTTGCCGCACATATGCACGTGCCATCGGGCGATGATGACCTGTTTGTAAATGCAAATGCTACTGCCGATAATACCATTGTACAGATTAATCGCGAAACACATGTTTGGAGCGAACCTAAACAGACTTTTTTAAGTTACATCAGGCAGAAAAAGCGTCACATAGGTGCTGGTAAGCTCTATAAACCCAAACATAAATTTATTCTAAGCTTACAGATTGTAACTCAATTTTTATTTTATGCGTTGTTTGTAGCCTTGTTATGTTTTAAAGCCACGCAGCTGATAGCTTTGGGTGTTTTGGTGTTGAATATCATCATTAGGAGTTTTGTTTATCCTAAGCTGTTATACAGGCTTAATTATAAAGAATTACGTTGGTGGTTTCCGTTTTTGGATGTATTGTTAGTCCTGTTCTTAGTCTTTAATGCTATTCTGTCTATCTTTGTAAAAAAAGTAAGCTGGAAATAATTTTTAATTTTAAAAATGACGCAAGTTAAACCCGATATCGTTTATAAGTATTTTAAGGATCTGAGTCCTGAACAAAAGACTCAATTTGAAAAATTATTTGAATTGTATAGCTTTTGGAATGCACAGATTAATGTGATTTCTAGAAAAGATATTGAGGAACTTTATGAACGTCATATTTTACACTCTTTAGCTATTGCAAAATTTTGCAGCTTTAAAAAAGGTGAAAAAGTATTGGATGTAGGTACAGGGGGAGGATTTCCTGGTATCCCATTAGCTATCTTGTTTCCTGAAACCCAATTTCATCTGGTAGATTCTATTGGTAAAAAAATTAAGGTTGTAACAGAGGTAGCTCAGGCTTTGGGATTAAAAAACGTAAAAGCCAGCCACAGTAGAGCAGAGCAAATTACAGATAAATACAATTTTGTGGTTTCTCGTGCGGTAACACGTCTGGCCGATTTTTATCCTTGGGTAAGAGGTAAATTTGCCAAAGAAAATCTGAATGCCATTCAAAACGGTATTTTGTATCTAAAAGGTGGTGATTTAACAGAAGAAATCAAAGAATCGAAATTAAAAGCAGAACTGTACCCGCTTTCAGATTATTTTGAAGAAGAATTCTTTGATACCAAATACGTGGTTTACATACCGCAGTAATCTTAATGCAAGTTAGGTTTTTTAGCTGCACTATATTCAGTAAGTTTAAGTCTATAAACCACCTAAGAAATAAAAGGTTATTTTGAAAAATTGGATTATGGTTCTTAGGTTTCTAAGGTGGTTAAAAAGCTGGGTTGCATAATTTGGGTTAAAACCAATATACAGGTGTTTGTTAATTTGTTCATAATTAGTATCTTAATTTGTTTTTATTCGAGCCATTAAAACGGCTTTATCATCCTATGGATATGCAATTTAAGATAGCGCTTTCAATGATCCACGGTGTAGGGCCGCGGCTTTCTAAAAACCTGCTTCAGAAATTCGGAACGGCACAAGCTGTATTTGATGCTAAACATCATCAGCTTGTACAGACAGAAGGTGTAGGTGAGAAAACCGCCAAGGCAATTTTGCAGACCACAGCTCTTAAAAAAGCAGAAGAACAGCTTAATTTCATAGAAAGACACAAGATAGAAGTCTTATTCTATGCAGATGAGCAATATCCTAAACGTTTGCGCAATTGCATTGATGCACCTTTGATCTTGTATTATAAAGGCAATGCCAATCTTAACCATAAACGCGTAGTTAGCATTGTGGGTACACGTAATGCCACAACTTATGGCAAACAGTTATGTAAAGATCTTTTAGAGGGCTTGCGTGAGCAAAATGTGCTTACTGTTAGTGGCCTGGCTTATGGTATAGATGCCATAGCGCATAAAGAAAGCTTAAATTGCGATATACCTACTGTGGGTGTTTTGGGCCATGGCTTAGATCGCATATATCCTGCCAGCCATGCAGAACTGGCCAGAAAAATGGCGAAGAATGGTGGCTTACTTACAGAATACTTGCCCGGTACCAATCCCGACAGAGAAAATTTTCCTAAACGAAACAGGATCATTGCAGGTATGGCCGATGCTATTGTAGTTGTTGAGGCATCTGCTAAAGGAGGGGCTTTAATTACCGCAGAAATTGCCAATTCATACAACCGGGATGTATTTGCTTATCCGGGGCGTACAACAGATGAGTATTCAAAAGGATGCAATTTTTTAATCAAGACCAATAGGGCAGCTTTAATTCATCAGGCCAAAGATCTGATGTATTATATGGGCTGGGAAAGGCCGTTAAATCCTGAACCTGTACAACAGGCCGTTTTAACGCTTAATCTGTCTAAAGAAGAGCAATTGATTGTAAATGCATTGACAGAAAAACTCTTAAGTGTAGATGATTTACAGATTAAACTGAACATTCAGCAAAGTAAGCTGGCTGTTCAACTGCTCATGCTGGAAATGAAAGGTGTAATCGTTTCTTTGCCGGGTAAAATTTATAAGCTTGCCTAATTAATCACTTTTTCGCCTGACTTTTAAGGTTAAAAATGAAATAAAATTTTCTGCTAAAAATCTCGTTAAAATAATATTCTAATTGCTTTATAATTACCTTAATACTAAAAGCATATCCTTATTTTTGCAGCATGTGGTATAACAATATTCTAGAAACCATTGGCAACACGCCATTGGTAAAACTTAATCAAATCGTTAAAGATATTCCTGCTACGGTTTTGGCCAAAATAGAAACAACCAATCCTGGTAACTCTATTAAAGACCGTATGGCGCTTAAAATGATTGAAGATGCCGAGAAAAGCGGAAAATTAAAACCGGGTGGTACCATTATAGAAGGAACCTCTGGTAACACCGGTATGGGACTGGCTATGGCCGCTATTATAAAAGGTTACAAATGTATTTTTACCACTACAGATAAGCAATCTAAAGAAAAAGTAGATGCTTTACGTGCTTTTGGAGCCGAAGTAATTGTTTGTCCTACCAACGTTGAACCCGAAGATCCGCGTTCATATTATTCAGTTTCTTCAAGGTTAGAACGCGAAGTGCCAAATTCATGGAAGCCTAACCAATACGATAACCTGAGCAATTCTCAGGCGCATTATGAGCAGACAGGACCAGAGATATGGGAGCAGACTGAGGGCAAGATTACCCATCTTTTAGTTGGTGTAGGTACTGGTGGAACCATTTCGGGTACAGGTAAATACTTAAAAGAGAAAAATCCGAATATACAAGTATGGGGTATAGATACCTATGGCTCGGTATTTAAGAAATATAAAGAGACGGGTATTTTTGATAAAAATGAGGTCTATCCCTATATAACCGAAGGTATTGGCGAAGACTTTTTACCTGCAAATGTGGATTTTGATACCATTGATTTATTTGAAAAAGTAACAGATAAAGATGCCGCCTTAATGACCCGTGAAATTTGCAGACAGGAAGGGATTTTTGTAGGAAATTCAGCTGGAGCGGCAATAGCAGGTTTATTGCAGTTAAAAGACCAGTTAAAACCCGAAGATGTAGTAGTTGTGATTTTCCATGACCACGGAAGCCGTTATATGGGTAAGATGTATAATGAAGATTGGTTACGCGAAAGAGGGTTTTTAAAAGATGAAAAACTTACGGCAAGTACAATTCTGGCTAAGAAAGAAAGCTCAGAAATTATAAGTATCGATTGTGAGAAAACAATTTCTGAGGCAATTAATACCATGAACACGTTAAATATTTCTCAAATTCCGGTTACGCAGAAAGGTATGTTTGTGGGTAAACTGGCCGAGGGAGATATTTTAAAAGCACTACTGGAAAATCCAAGCCTTAAATCGGCACCTGTTGAGAGTATCATGACTTCTTCATTTCCTTTTGTGGATCTGAACACCTCTATTGATAAAATATCATCATTGATCAACAAAGAGAACAGCGCTGTTTTAGTTGAACTACCAGACGGACGTTTTGATATCATTACTCAATATGATATTATCAATGCCATTAAGGGTTAATTAAAGTCTATTGTCACATTGAGCCTGTCCTTGTCACATTGAACCTCCCGATTTAATTCGGAACAAGTTGTCGAAATGTAGGCTTCGACAATCCCGATAGCTATCGGGACAGCGTGACACTGTTGTTGACCTTTACTTACCGTCATGCTGAACCTATACGTCATGCTGAACTCGTTTTACTTTATGGCTTTGCTCCAAGTCAGCATATTAAGGTGACCTTTGAGTGACTACTTTTTAAGATGCTGAAACCAGTTCAGCATGACGATAATAGCGGCGTCACCCTGAATTTATTTCAGGGTCTATCTTAATGTAATTTCAATTAACCAATTAACCAATTTCAACAATTAACCAGTTATACAGAACTACTGGTAATTGAAAATCAAAGAAAAAGTGGTGTGTTTATATGGTTCAGAAACCACTTCTATATTGCCATTGTGCATTTTCATGATGTTACGTGTAATGGTTAATCCAATACCAGAACCATTCTTTCTCGTAGTGTAAAAAGGCACAAAGAGTTTATCAATTTTCTCCGGCTCAATGCCACGGCCGTTATCTGTAACATTCAGGTGTATCTTATTGTCTGCAAGATGATAATTGACCTCTATGCATGGATGCTCTGTTTCTTCCAATGCATAAATGCTATTGGTGATCAGATTAATCAAAGCTTGTTCAATCAGTTTAAAATCTATCATCAACGTAATTTTAGATGAAGTGTTTTTTACATCGAAAACAATGCCCTTAGATTTAACCATAGGCAGCATCAGTGTTTTGATATGATTTAAAATCTCGCTCAGGGTAATCGCTTCCCGGTTAGGCGTAGGCAATTCGGCTATAAGCCTGTAATCATTCACAAATTGCAATAAACCTTCTGATCTCTTTTTAATGGTTTGTAAAGCTGATTTAAGATCAGTTAATTCTTCCTCATTTAAATGATCTTTATGCGTAATCATCTGGTTGGCAGTATCAGATAAAGAGCTGATTGGGGTAATTGAATTTAAGATTTCGTGAGAAATCACACCCACCAAACGATTCCAGGCTTCGGTTTCTTTCTGCTCAATCTCATCTTTGATATTTTTAAAAGAAATGATTTTGTAATCAGCGCCATATAGATTTAAAGGAATAACTTCTATAGATAACTGCACAATTTTTTCATGGATCTTAAGCTCTAAAAATCTCTTGCCCCCTTGTGCTATTTTTTCAATTTCTACCGCAAAATGGGGCAAATGTTGTTTAAACCGATGCCAGTAACTGTAAGAAGGTACACCTAATAAATTACTTGCAGCCAGGTTAAAAAAGGCAATCTGTGCCTTTTCCCAATCGCTAGTTTGTGTTTTTAAAACCACTACACCAACCGGAACCTGTTCCAATATGGTTTTAATGAGCAGAGCTATGGCATCCTGTTCTAACTGAACATTTTTGTGTACATCAATAATCTCATTAAAAGATTCATATAATTCCGGAAAACTACCTCGGGTAGCTTTATTCCTAAAATTTAAGGTATGATCTTTGGTTTTAACCGCCAGTGTAAAGCGGCGGATATCTTCTTTGATCTGATTGATATAATAATATAAAGAAATAATGGCAATGATCAGCACAAGGCCTATACCTATAATGGTAAACCATAATTGCGTTTCACGGATTAAGAAAAATAAGACAATTGCCAGCAGATTGATGAATAAAAGCTTAACAATAAGTCTGAAAGTAAAACGCTGGTAGAACATATAGTTAAATGATTCTTTCTCTGTTAAATTTTGTTTAAAGTTACAAGTGACAAAATTATAAGCCAAATTTCTCGATACGTCTGTAGAGTGCAGCTCTGGTTAAGCCTAATTCTGCTGCAGCACGCGATATATTGCCTTTGTGTTTTTCTATAGCTTTGGCTACCATAGCTTTTTCCATTTCTTCCAAAGGTAAATCCATAGGTACGGCCTGCTGGTGATTAAATTTATGAGGTGATAATTGCAGGTCATCTTCCGTAATCTCAAAATTTTCAGACATGATGGTGGCACGCTCAATAACATGTTGCAATTCTCTTACGTTGCCAGGCCAGCTGTATTCCTGTAAGGCCTTTTTGGCTTGTAAGGTTAAAGATTTGGCGGGCTTATGGTATTTATTGCTAAAAACATCAATAAAATGTTTAGCAAGTACCTGTATATCGTCTCCTCTTTTTCTTAAAGCTGGTAACAGCAATTCTACTGTATTGATACGAAACAGTAAATCCTGTCTGAATGTTCCTTTGGCTACCATTTCATTTAAAGGCATATTGGTAGCTGCGATCAGCCTTACATTAATAGGTCTTTCTTTGCTTTCGCCCAAGCGGGTTACTGTTCTATTTTGTAATACCGAAAGCAATTTGGTTTGCAGGGTTAAGGATAGGTTACCGATTTCATCTAAAAATATAGTACCACCTTCGGCCATTTCAAATCTTCCGGGGCGGTCTTCTTTGGCATCGGTAAATGCGCCTTTGGCATAACCGAACAATTCGCTTTCAAATAAGTTCTCATTTAACGAACCCAGATCAACATGCATAAAAATCTGCTGATTGCGCAATGATTTTTTATGGATCTCATAGGCATATACCTGTTTTCCTGTTCCATTTTCCCCGAGGATCAGCACATTGGCATCGGTAGGGGCAACTTTAAGCAAATTCTTTTGCAAAAGCTGGATATCGGTACTGTCGCCTATTATATTTTCAAATTTGCGGGCAATATCAGTATGAAGAGAACTTTGTATCCTTTCGAGTTTTTTAACTTTCTTTTTAGACTGGGTAAGTTTTGATGCGGCAGACAGCGTGGCAAACAGTTTATCGTTTTCCCAGGGTTTAAGAATAAAGTCTGTTGCTCCTTTTTTAATGGCTTGTATAGCCAGTTCAACACTTCCAAAGGCAGTCATCAATATTACTACATAATCTTTGTCGATAGAAAGAATATGTTCAAGCCAGTAAAGCCCTTCACGGCCATCGCTGGCTCCTTTCTGATAATTCATGTCCAGTAAGATGAGGTCTATATCGTTGGTACTTAACAATACATTGATTTCTTTGGGAGATTTACAGGTGATCACATTCCTGAAATGCAGTTTTAAAAAAAGCTTGGCACTCAGTAAAATGTCGTCATCGTCATCAATTACAAGAATATTACTCTCTATCATGCTACAAAAATAATGGAAGTGTACGTTGCTGCACAGTAAATGTTCAATAACGGACACCTTATTTTTGATAATTGTATTTATGTTTCTGATTTACAGTTGTTTACTATTTTTTGTGTGTATTGGCATAAACTTGGCAAAATGCAGGTAACGTTTAAAAAATTCATGGACAAAGTAATAGAGAAGAAAAAATTTAACCGCAAAACCATTATCATCATGGTTGCAGCTATTGTTTTTATTGCATTGGTTGCTTACGGATATCGCTTATCATTAAACAAGGTTTACAGGGTCGAAGCTGATAAGATTACATTGAGTAAAGTAGAATATGGAGATTTTGAAGATGTGGTGCTGCTTAATGCCAGTGTTGTGCCTTTAACTTCTGTAATTGTAAGCTCAAGCGAAGGTGGAACAGTAGCACAAATCTTTACTGAAAACGGATCATTTGTAAAAGAGGGTACACCTTTATTAAGAATAGCAAATCCTAACGCTTTGGCAAGTTATACCTCTAGCGAAACCAGTATAACCGAACAAATTAACCAATTGCGTAAAGTACGCTTAGACCTAGAGCAGAACCAACGTGTTATGTTGCAAGATATGATGGATATCGATAACAAGCTGCGTTCGGCTACCCGTAAATTTAAAGCAGATAGTATCTTATTTGAACGCAAGGTAATTACCAGAGAAGAATTTACCATGTCATCGCAAGATTACGATTATTATAAAGGACGTAAATCACTTTTGCAGCAAGCCATTAAACAAGAGAACCAAAGTCGTGGAATGCAGTTGCAGCAGATCGAAAGCTCTATAGGTCGTATGAATGAAAGTTTAGAACTGATCAGACAAAATATAGAGAACATGACCATTAAAGCTCCGGTATCAGGAAGATTGTCGTCTTATGATCCGGTAATTGGTAAATCTTATTCAGCTAACGAGATGTTGGGTAAAATTGATGTTCTGCAAGGTTATAAACTACAGGCTGGTGTGGATGAGTATTATATCAACCGTGTTAAAGAAGGACAAAGTGCACATTGCGAGTTTGACGGACAGACTTACAAATTAAAAGTAAACAAAGTTATACCAGAAGTAACAGCCGGTCAGTTTCAGGTAGAAATGGTATTTGATGGCAAAGCGCCTGAGAACCTGAGAAGAGGTTTGTCTATGCAAACCAAATTAACACTTTCAGATAATAGTAAATCGTTGTTATTATCACAGGGGCAATTTTTCCAAAGTACCGGAGGCAACTGGGTATTTGTAGAAAAAGATGGAAAAGCAACCAAACGTAACGTAAAGATAGGACGTAAAAATTACCTGTATTATGAAGTTCTTGAAGGCTTGCAAAAAGGAGAGAACGTGGTAACCTCATCTTACGATTTGTTTAACCAGTACGATATGTTAGAAATCACTAAATAAACCAAATAAACCAAAGGATAATTTTAGGTTGGTTAAGCCCTGAATCAGGTGCGTTGAACAGGGCGCCAACTTATTATACCTTGAATAAATGAAATTAAAAACCTTAAAATATGATCACAATAGAGAATCTGGAAAAGATATACAAAACCGAAGAAATTGAAACCACTGCGTTGAATGGTATTAATTTCAAAATTAGAGAAGGTGAATTTGTTTCCATTATGGGCCCTTCTGGATGCGGTAAATCTACTTTATTAAATGTTATGGGTTTATTGGATAAACCCGAAAAAGGAAGCTACAAGTTTATAGATACCGAGTTGCTTACCTTAAATGATAAGGAGCGTTCTAATTTCAGAAAAAGAAACATGGGCTTTGTATTCCAGAACTTTAACCTTATTGATGAATTGAGTGTATTTGAGAACATTGAACTGCCATTGATCTACAATAAAGTAGCTGCTTCTGAGCGTAAAAAGTTGGTGAACGAGATCATTGAACGTATGAATATTGTTAACCGTAAAGGGCATTTTCCTCAACAATTATCAGGCGGACAGCAACAACGTGTAGCTGTAGCAAGAGCGCTTGTAACTAAACCTAAACTGATTTTAGCCGATGAGCCTACTGGTAACTTAGACAGTAGCCATGGTAACGAGGTAATGGAATTACTATGCGAGTTGAATGAGCAGGGAACAACTATTGTAATGGTAACCCACTCAAGCCACGATGCCAGCTTCTCAGACAGGATCATCAACCTTAAAGATGGTCATGTAATTTCTGAAAAACTAAATAAAGGTAAAACAGAAGAACTGATCTAAAGTTTGAAGTAGAAAGCTTAAAGCCCAAAGCTAACAACGAACAACGACAGACGAACAACGAATAAACAAACAACACACATGTTCAAACTAAACCTCAAAATCGCTTTGCGTAACTTATGGAAGAACAAAACTGCTTCTTTCATAAACATTACCGGCCTGGCCATAGGTTTGGCTGCCTGCTTAATGTTGCTGCTATATGTAAGCTATGAGTGGAATTTTGACAAGCAGGCCAAAAATTCGGCAGACGTTTATACTACAATGACTAATATACCCGGCGATGACGGGAAAATAGCAGGAACTTTTGAAGGCTCTGTAAGTGCATTTGGCCCCGCTATTAAACAGGATATTCCTGAAATTGAGTATATGAGCCGCATGGATTATGGCAGGAAGAGCCTGATAGCTAACGGAACCAATTCCTTTAAACGTAATTCAAAATTTGCCGAGTCTGATATTTTTAAAATGTATGATTATACATTTATTCAGGGTAATCCTGAAACTGCACTGAAAGATCTAAACTCAGTGGTGCTTACAGCAAGCACGGCAAAAATATTGTTTGGTACCACAGATGTATTGAATAAAACTGTTCGTTTTCAGGATAAACTGGATTTAAACGTTACGGCAGTAATTAAAGACCAGCCAGATAATAGCTCAAATAAATTTGATTATCTCATGCCCTGGTCATTGTTGGGTACGCTCGATCCAATGGCACAAACGCTCAATTGGGAGAGTTATAGCTATGTTACTTTGGTTAGATTAAAACCGGGTACTGATGCGGAGTTGGTTAACCAAAAAATTAAAGAGGTCATCAGAAAAAATACCAGAGATAGCTTTCAATCGCAGTCTTTATTTCCTTTAAGCAAGCTACATTTATACAGTAAGTTTGAAAACGGCAAAAGTGTTGGGGGTGCTATTGAGCAGATCAGGTTATTTATGGGGCTTGCTTTTGGCATTTTATTAATTGCCTGTATCAATTTCATGAACATGGCTACTGCCAAATCAGAAAAACGGGCAAAAGAAGTAGGAATAAAGAAAACAATAGGTGCAAACCGGGTTTCGTTAATTACGCAATTCTTAACCGAGTCAATGCTGATGGCTTTTGTTGCGGTAATTATTGCAATTGTATTGCTAGAGGTTAGTTTGCCAACTTTTAACGGCTTACTGAACATTAAGTTAAGTATGCACTATTTTAATGCTTTAAATTGGGTAGGCATTTTAGGTATTGTGTTTATAACCGGTTTAATAGCAGGAAGCTATCCCGCTTTTTATCTATCGGCTTTTAACCCAATTCAGAACCTTAAACGCAAAATTAGAGGTAGCGGGTGGGCTAAAATCAGCTTAAGACAGGTTTTGGTAGTAGCTCAGTTTTGTTTTGCTATCATTCTGATCATTTCAACCTTGGTTATTTACCGTCAGATACAATATGTAAAAAACAGACCTGTGGGTTTTAATATCAACGCTTTGGTAGAAATGCCTCAAGACGGAGAACTTAAAACCAAATATGATGTCTTAAAAAGTGAACTGTTGAAATCTGGAGCTGTTACTTCTATGTTCCAGTCGTCGGTAAGTCTTTCGCATCATGGAGCTAATTTTTTGGATATCAAATGGGAAGGCATGACACAGCCTGAAAACAGGGTAATGTTTAATCAGGTTGCTACTTCTTATGATTTCCTTAAAACCAATGGCATTAAACTGTTAGAAGGAAGAGATTTTTCAGAACAGTTCGCTTCAGATTCGCTGGGTGTTCTGGTAAGTGCTTCAGCAGTGAAAACATTTGGTTACAAAGATCCGCTGGGTAAAACGATTACCGTTTTTGGTAGTAAACTTAATATTATAGGGGTTTTTGATGACTACGTATGGGATTCGCCTTATAAAGCCAATAACCCAATGGTTGTGTTTTTAGATCCAAACCGTAGAGGCACTATTACGATGCGTTTAAACGAAACACGTACTTTGGCCGATAACATCAATACCATTAGTCAGATCGCAAAATCACTAAATCCTGCCTATCCGGTTGAGATCAATTTCCTTAACAATGTATATGCAGAAAAATACAATGCCGAAAAAACCTTAGGCATTTTGGCTAACCTTTTTGGCGGACTGGCCATTTTCGTTTCCTGTTTAGGTTTATTTGGTCTGGTGGCTTACAGCGCAGAACAACGTACCAAAGAGTTTGGAGTGCGTAAAGTACTGGGTGCATCAGTAGCTAACCTGATGCAGCTTTTATCCGTTTCGTTTGTAAAAATGATTTTGGTTGCTGTGGTTATAGCCGTACCATTGAGTTACTACGCCATGAACAAATGGTTAAGCCAGTTTGAGTTCCATACAGAAATCAGTTGGTGGATTGTACCGGTTGCTGCATTCGGAACCCTGTCTTTAGCATTGATCACTATTAGTTTTCAGGCTTTTAAATCGGCCAAGGCCAACCCGGTTGATGCTTTGAAATACGAGTAGTTTGAAGACGGAAGTCCGGAGACAGAAGTCCGGAGACAGAAGTCAGAAGTCAGAAGTCAGAAGACTGAAAGACGACCAACGAACAAATAAATGACAAGCAAACAACGACAAGCGAACAACGAAATAAACGACAAACGAACAACGGAAAAACGAATAAACAAACACACACATGTTTAAACTGAATTTAAAAATAGCTTTACGTAACCTTTGGAAAAATAAAGGTTTTTCACTGATCAATATTGGCGGTTTGGCCATTGGTTTAGCCAGTTGTATGATATTGCTGCTTTATGTAGCTTATGAATGGAGCTATGACAAGCAATTTACCAATTACGACAAGACCTATGTAGTCTATAACAACCAGAAAACGCCTACGCAAACGTTTAGTTTTGTGGCCGTTTCAGGAGTAATGGAAAAAGAAGTTAGAGAAAAAGTTAACGGCGTAGCTGCGGTTACCCGTGTAGCCTATCCAGAAGAAACTCTTCTTTCATATAATAACAACAATATTAAGAAAGAAGTTGTTTCTGCCGATCCAGACTTTTTAAAGATCTTTGATTATAAGGTACTTAAAGGCAATCCAAAAGATCTGTTAAAAAACCCTGATGGAGTTGTTCTTACCGAAACGCTTGCCAAAATTCTTTTTAATACAGAAGATCCTATTGGTAAAGTGATCAAATACGATAATAAAGAACCTCTTAAAGTAGAAGCAGTTATCCAAGATTTACCTAAAAACTCATCCATCAGTGCCGATATGATCACTTCGTGGGCATTGTACGAAAAAATAAATCCATGGGTAAAAAACAGCGGATGGGGCAATAATTATTGCATGTTGTTTATCCAATTAAAGGATAATAAGTTCTTTAATACGGCTAATAATCATCTAAAAGGAATGATAAAGGCCAGTAATCCAGAAACGAACAACGAAGCCATGATGTTCCCTTTAAAAAAATGGCATCTGTACAGCAAATTTGAAAACGGAGTTTCTGTTGGTGGTAAAATAGATAACCTTAGAATATTCCTGATCTTGGCATTTAGCATCTTGCTGATCGCCTGTATCAATTTTATGAATCTTTCAACGGCAAAATCAGAGAAAAGAGCGAGAGAAGTTGGGGTGCGCAAGGCCATAGGATCTACTAGGGGAAATCTTGTTGGGCAGTTTATGTTAGAATCGGTTCTAATTGCCCTGTTCAGTACATTGGTAGCATTTGTGTTGATAGAAGTCAGCTTACCTTATTTTAACAATTTGTTGGGCATTACACTTAAAATCAATTATACAGATGTTTATTTCTGGACAGTTTTTATAGGCTTGGCATTAATTACCGGAATAGTTTCAGGAAGCTATCCAGCATTTTATTTATCGTCTTTTGAACCTGTTAAAGTACTTAAAGGTTTTAAGCTTGGCGGTAGCGGATCACTCTCTGTACGTAAGTTTTTGGTGGTGTTTCAGTTTGCTTTTTCTGCCTGTTTAATTATATGTACGGTGGTAATTTACCAGCAGTTAACTTATATCAAAAACAAACCTATAGGTTATAACAGCGTAAACTTGCTAGAAATAAAAGCAGAGGGAGAGTTAGACAATGAGGGCAAGCGCAAGGTTTTAAAAGACTTGTTGATTAAATCGGGCGCAATAACCGATTTTACAGAATACAGCACTTCTTTAACCGGATCGGGTAACAATACCTATGGTTTTAGCTGGCCTGGCAAAAATGAAAAAGACATTGTGTTGGTAAATTTTAGGTTTACCAATTTAGATTTTACCAAAACCACAGGCATGAGCCTTTTGCAAGGTAGAGACTTTGCCAAAGAATTTAAAGATACGGCAAGTGTTATGGTAAACGAAGCCATGGTTAAAACAATGGGAATGGAAAAACCTGTTGGGCAAATCGTTTCTTGGGGCGATGACAAATACAAAATAATAGGGGTACTTAACGATTATGTAATGGGCAGCCCGTATAAAAAACCTATGCCCTTAGTCGTAATGCAAAACCCAAGTGCGGCTAATACAATTATTGTAAGACTTAACCCTGAAAATAATGCTACAAACTCGGTAGAAAAAATAAAAAACATCATTAAAGAAGTTAATCCAGCATATCCAGCTGAAATCAAGTTTGTGAGCGAAAAATTTGAGAGTAAACTGAATGATGAGAAACTGTTAGGAACACTGGCCAACTGGTTTGGCGGCTTGGCCATATTTATCTCTTGTTTAGGTTTATTAGGTCTGGCTCTGTATATGGCTACACAGCGTAAAAAAGAAATCAGTATCCGTAAAGTACTGGGCGCAAGTACAGGCAACATTCTTACTTTGTTAAATAAGGAGTTTATTGTTCTGGTAATTATTGCTAATGCGGTGGCTTTTCCACTGGCCTATATCATTATTAATAAATGGCTTATCGGTTTTGAGTACCATGTTAGTTTATCGGTTATTCCTTTCCTGATCGCCATCAGTCTTTCTATTCTTGTGGCCATCCTTACGGTAAGTATCCAGTCGGTAAAAGTGGCTAAATCAAATCCGGTAGATGCGCTAAAATATGAATAGATAAAGATGTAAAGTCTGGAGACGGAAGTCCGAAGCCAAAAATTAAAGGTCGGGAGTCCGAAAAGACAACCAACGATAAGCGAATAACAATCAACGAAAGACGAAAAACGACCGATAAAAAACGAGTAAAAAACACATAACCACAAAAATGTTTAAACTCAATTTAAAAATAGCCTTGCGTAACCTTTGGAAAAATAAAGGGATTACAGCCATAAATATTGGTGGATTAGCTATTGCTTTGGCAGCCTTTGTTTTGGTCATGTTATATTTTACTTATGAAACTAGTTTTGATAAGGAAAATCCGAATTATGATCATGTTTATATTGTTGGAATAAATTATCCAGAATTTAAAACTGATTATGCCCCTGCGCCATTTGCAGTAGCTATCAAACAAAATTTTCCTGAAGTAGATAGAGTTGGCCTTGTTAAGGGTAGCTCTTTTGAGTTGACAATTAAAAATGGGGGAAATACACTTTTTACGAGTAAAATTCTCACTGTTGATTGCAATGCGGCCAAAATTCTCAACATCAACCCCAGTGGCGGTCTTGTAAAACCATCTGGAGATGCAGAAAGACTTAATTATTTAAGTAATGAAAGCATGAAAATACTCTTTCCTGATAAAAAGGATAATAAACCGGAGATAGTTGGATTTGGAGCAAGTAATTTAGGGATAACCGGAATAATAGCTGGGTCAATAAAAAATGATCCTCATTCTAACTTTAATTTCGATGGTGTTTCTATTAGCAATAAATTAGGTAATCGTGATAACTATGACATGAACGATTATACCATTTATCTACAGCTAAAACCTGGCGTTAATGTATTAAGTTTAGAACGAAAAATCACTGATCTCTATAGAGCAGAATTACTAAAAAATAAAGTAGGGGGAAGTAAGGATGAACTAAAAGGCATTTCTACATTTTTAGATCCACTATCGAGTTTGCATTTAAAGCCAAAAGCTGGTAATAACACTCCATATAAAATACTCATTGCGATTTCAGTTTTGGGCTTGTTGATTTTGCTAATAGCCTGCATTAATTTTACTAACCTGAGTATTGCACAAGCCACTAAGCGTGCCAAAGAAGTTGGTGTTAAAAAAGTTATGGGAGCTTTTCGTTTCCAATTGATCACACAATTTCTTATTGAGATTTTTATGCAATGTTTTGCTGCTATCATTTTGGCTTTAATTTTAGCAGAATTGGTGTTACCAAGCTTCAATACACTGTTTCAAGTACAATTATCGATTTGGCATTTGGGTAACGATTTGTTTTGGCAACTACCACTAATTTTATCTGTAATTACACTTATTGCAGGTATTTATCCGGCAATAATTTTATCTGGGTTTAAACCTATATTGGTTTTAAAAGGTAATTTTTCTACTAGCAAACAAAGTTATGTGTTGCGTAATAGTTTGATAGTTTTTCAGTTCAGTATTGCTGTTGTTTTCATGATAAGTTTACTTATTATCAATTCGCAATTAAAGTATATGCGAAGTCAGGATTTAGGTTTTACAGCAGATGAAGTGGTTTATATTAAAAACATTTCCATTTTTAACGATCCTTTAAAATTTGAACCAGTTAGAGAAAAAATTCTAAAAATTCCGGGTATAAAATCAGCAACCGTAGCCACTTTTGTACCAAGTGGTCAAAATGGAGTAAATAGTTACGTGGCCAATGGTATAAAAGCCAATATTGATTTTGTGGGCGTAGATTTTGATTACTTCGAGACTTTGGATATTAAGCTAAAAAAAGGGCGTTTTTTTTCTCGTGAATTTAAAACAGATACTGCAAACTCTGCTGTAATAAATGAAAGCGCCATGGTTAAATATGGTATAAAAAATCCAATCGGACAAACTATAAGAGGTTGCAATATAGATTATAAAATTGTTGGGGTTGTTAAAGATTTTAAAACACAAGGTTTTGAAAATATTGTTCAACCTACTATTTATACCATTAAAGAACCATGCGGAGGGAACAAAATGCAAATCATGCTAAAAATTGAACAGAAGATGATGGCTGGTGCATTAGCTA
Organism: Pedobacter montanisoli; assembly: GCF_022809115.1. Lineage (GTDB taxonomy): Bacteria > Bacteroidota > Bacteroidia > Sphingobacteriales > Sphingobacteriaceae > Pedobacter > Pedobacter montanisoli. The sequence continues at coordinate 358,536 of NZ_JALGBH010000002.1, forward strand.
CATTGAAAGCACAATGGTCTGATATTAATAAGCAAGATGGTGAAGATTTCAGATATCTGTTTCTGGATGAAATGTATGGTAAGCTTTTTAAAAAGCAAGAGCAATTGCAAACGGTCTTTTTTGCGGCAGCGCTGCTAACTATTTTTATTGCCATTTTAGGACTCTTTGCCTTCGTAAAATATATCACTAATGTTAGAATCAAAGAAATAGCACTTCGCAAAATATTAGGTGCAAGTAACTTTCAGATTATGAAATTAATTAATTCTTCATTCTTTGTTATGGTATTAATTGCCAATTTAATATCCTGGCCACTTGCCTATGTTTTAACCAAAAAATGGCTTTCAACTTTTGCTTATCGAATTGATATGCCCGTTTTGCCTTTTATGTTAAGTGCAGTGGTAACTGTTTTATTAACCATTATTACGGTAAGCATACAAACCAATAAAGCTGTGAAAGCTAAACCTGTTGATGCTCTGAAATATGAATAGCCTGAAGACGGAAGTCTAAAGCCTAAAACAAACAAAAAACGAATAATGACCAATGAAAGACGAATAATAAACATCGAGTAAAACACCATAAACCACAAAAAAAATGTTTAAACTCAATTTAAAAATAGCATTACGTAATCTTTGGAGAAACAAAAGTATTACTGCCATAAATATTGGAGGCCTTGCCATTGCATTGGCTGCTTTCCTGATCCTTATGATTTATGTTACTTATGAAACTACTTTTGATAAGGACAATCCCAATTATAATCATATTTATTTAGTTGGACGTAAATCATCTGCTTTCCAGACAAATTTTACTCCGCCATCATTAAGCAAAGAGATCAAAGCAAATTTTCCGGAAGTTGAAGCGGCCGGAACCATTAAGCACAATTTCTTTGAATTTGCGATAAATAAAGATGCCAATACCGTATTTGCTAAGAAACACATTTTTATAGAGTACGAAGCAGCTAAGATCCTGAATATAAAACCTGAACATGGTCTTACGCAACCGGCTGGCGATGAGTTTATTTTTTACCTCAATAAACCTTATATGGAAACCTTGTTTCCGGGTAAAAAAGATGATAAGCCTGAAATGGTTTCGCTCGGAAGCAAATCTGCAGGACATACCGGAAAAATAAGCGGTGTTATCCAAACAGATGCACATTCAAATATAGATTTTGATGTACTGACAGTTGTTAAAGAACTGGGCAAAGGCGAAAATTATGGTTACAACAATTACTTCACTTATATACAGGTAAAACCTGGGACAGATATTGCCTTACTCACTAAAAAAATAGAGAAAATGTATCGTGCCAATACGGCAAAGGCTTTTGGCGAACCAGATTGGAAAGAGATCAATAGCGTTAATGTTTTTCTTGATCCTTTGAAAAATTTGCATTTAAGACCTACAGCTGGTACAGATACAAACTATAAAGTAGTGCTGGCCATATCGGTACTGGGCTTATTGATGTTAGTTATAGCCTGTATCAATTTTACCAACCTAAGTATTGCACAGGCAGCTAAAAGAGCTAAAGAAGTAGGTGTAAAAAAAGTAATGGGCGTTTTCCGTTACCAGCTTGTATTTCAGTTCATCACAGAAATACTGATACAATGTATTGTGGCCGGAGGGGTGGCACTTATATTGGCCGAACTGATCCTGCCGGCATTTAACAGCTTATTTGAAATCAACCTTAACATATGGCATAACAATACCGCTATTTTCTGGCAATTACCAGCTATAATTATGGGTATTACTCTTATTGCCGGTATCTATCCTGCGTTGGTTCTCTCGGGTTTCAGACCAGCTCTGGTATTAAAAGGTAACTTTCAGACCAGCAGACAAAGTTACTGGCTTAAAAACAGCTTGCTCGTATTTCAGTTTGCGGTAGCAGTTATCTTTATTGTAGGTCTGTTTATTATTAATTCGCAGCTTAAATATATGCGAACGCAAGATGTAGGATTTAAAGCCGAGCAAGTGGTAGCTGTAAAAAACATGGCATTTTTCACAGATCCTAAGGTTTTTGAACCCGTTCGCGAAAAGATCATGCAAATACCAGGTGTAAAATCGGTAACTGTTGCAAATGCCATTCCTGATGGTTCAAAGTTGGGCAAGAATGGTTATACAGCCGAAGGTAAGAAAGAAACACTTGGTTTCTTGGATGTTGATTTTGATTACTTTGAAACTTTAGGTATTTCGTTAAAAGAAGGCAGATTTTTTAACAGGGCATTTAAATCAGATACTGTAAACTCAGCTATTCTTAACGAAAGTGCCGTTGCTAAATATGGTTTGGTAAATCCGATTGGTAAAACCATAAGAGGTTGCAGTATGGATTATAAGATTGTAGGCGTAATCAAAGATTTTAAATCAGAAGGATTTGAAAATGCGGTAGAACCTACTATTTATAGCTTAAACAATCCTTGCGGTAATGCTAAACTCGAAATCCTGATTAAGATAGAAGCCCAGCAGATGTCTGCTGCATTAGAAGGCTTAAAAAGACAATGGTCGTCTATTAACAAGTTAGATGGAGATCATTTCCGTTACCAGTTTTTGGATGAATTGTATGGTCGTTTGTTTAAAAAACAAGAACAATTGCAGGCCATATTTTTTGTAGCCGCTATGCTTACCGTATTTATAGCTGTATTGGGTTTGTTTGCCTTTGCTAAATATGTAACCAATGCACGCAATAAAGAAATTGCGGTACGTAAAGTTTTAGGTGCTACCGATTTACAGATTTTAAAACTGTTAAACAGCTCATTCTTTGTTATTGTGCTTATCGCCAATTTACTGGGCTGGCCTTTAGCTTATTTGCTAACCAAAAAATGGCTCGAAACCTTTGCTTACAGAGCAGATATGCCTGTAACTCCATTTGTATTGAGTGCTTTGATTACTATGGGTTTGTCTTTGCTTACTGTGAGCATACAAGCTTCAAAAAGTGTGAAAGCTAAACCGGTTGACGCCTTGAAATATGAATAGATAAAGATGTGAAGTCTGAAGACGGAAGTCCGAAGCCTAAAACAAACGACAAACGAACAATAACAAACGAACAGACAATGAAACATAAATTTTTAATACTAACCTTACTGATGATTGGATTGGGATTTTTTAACGGTTATGCGCAAAGCTGTAACTGTGAAGAAAATTTCAATTGGGTAAAGAAAACGTTTGAAGAGAACGATGCCGGGTTTAAGTATGCTTTAAGTGTTAAAGGCAAACAGGCATACGAAGATCATAACAAAAGAATTTTAGAGAAGATTAAAACAGCTAAAACGCTGAACGAATGTGCACCTATACTTTATGAATGGTTGGAGTTTTTCCGTTCGGGGCATATTGCCATTAGGTTAACAAACCAAAATTCAAATAATAATACCAATACAACTGCAGTTGCAACCAGCTCGGCAAATTATGATAATTGGGAAACGCTGAAGGTTAATCTGCCTGAATTTGAAAAATATCTGGCTAATAAAAAAGAACAGGATCTGGAAGGCATATGGGTTACCGAACCTTATAAAATAGGAATCAAGAAAGTAAAGAATGATTATATCGGATTTATCATCGAATCAGGTGCTGATACATGGAAAAAAGATCAAGTAAAACTTAAAGTTACCCATAAGAACAATAAGCTTTACTCTACTTTTTATATGCGTGATCATAGTGCGGTAGAATCAGATAAGGTTGAACCTTTTGGTAAGAATACATTGCAATTGGGAAATACTGCCTTAAAAAGAGTATATCCCAAGTTAGAAGAGGATAAAGATATTAAAGCCTATTCGAGAATAATAGAGGCCAGAAAACCTTTTATGGAGAAACTGGATGATAAGACCGTTTATATCAGAATCCCGTCGTTTAACGTAAGCAGTAAAAAAGATATAGACAGTGTATTGAACTTACACAGAGCAACCATTTTAAAAACAGAAAATCTGATACTGGATATCCGTTACGGTACAGGCGGTAGCGATTCGAGTTTTGGAGAAATCATTCCTTTTATTTACACCAACCCCATAAGAACAGTAGGAGTAGAATATTACTCAACAAAACTGAATAACCAACGTATGCTCGATTTTATCAGTAAACCTGAGTATGGTTTTGATGAAGATGATAAAAAATGGGCAAAAAAAGCATACGATACACTTGAAAAACACTTAGGAACCTTTATGTCCTTAAATAAATATCCCGTTTCAGAAGAAAAGCTGGATACTATACATGAATACCCTAAAAATGTAGGCATCATTATCAATAAAAATAATGGAAGCACAGATGAACAGTTTCTGTTAGCAGCCAAACAAAGTAAAAAAGTAAAACTTTTTGGTACCACAACTCACGGCGTGCTCGATATCTCAAACATGTATTTTGTACCCTCACCATGCAAAGAATTTGAACTGGGTTATTCGTTAAGCAGAAGCAAAAGAATACCTGATTTCCCGATAGATGAAATAGGCATACAGCCCGATTTTTATATAGATGAATCTATTCCTAAATACAAATGGGTAGAATTTGTAAGCGGGGTACTGAATAATAAATAGTACTCATTTGAGATAAGACCTAGTTGGATTGAACGACCAACGAACCAACGAACCAACGACCAACGAACCAACAAAACCAGACCAAAAATGTTTAAACTGAACTTAAAAATAGCCTTACGCAATCTTTGGAAAAACAAGACCTATACCATTATTAATATTTTGGGTCTTTCTATAGGAATGGCCTGTTGTATCCTCATTTTCATGTTTATCAATTACCAGATGAGCTATGATAAAGGCTACAAAAATGAAGACCAGATTTATCGTGTAGTTTCTACCTGGAATTATGCTGATGGTAATAATTTTTCTTCACAGGGTGTCCCACTGCCATTAGCACCTGCTTTGCGCAATGATTTTTCGGCACAACTCGAAAAGGTTTCAGCTATACAGCAGGCATTTGGTATTGTCAAAATAAATGATGCTAAAGGCAATGAAAAATTAAAAACACAAGAGCGTACATTTTATATAGAGCCAGAGTTTTTTGATATTTTCGATTTCAAGTGGTTAGCCGGGCAGGCAGATGAACTGAAAAATCCAAATACAACCATTCTAACTAAAGAAACAGCTACCCGATTTTTTGGTGACTGGAAAAACGCAGTTGGCAAATCATTTAACTACCAGAATAATGAAAACTACAAGGTAATTGGGGTAATTGACGACCTACCTAAAAACAGCTCATTCCCTATAAGAATTGTTCTTTCGTATAAAAATTATAAGAACAAAAATATGGATAGATGGGGTTCTTGCTCTTCATCTTCAGAATGTTATGTTTTGCTAAAGAAAGGTGTAGATATCAATAGCCTAAGCGCCCCAATGGCTCAGTTTGTAAATAAATATTATACAGATAAGGGCCCGGGTAAAGAGGGACATCATTTTCAGGCTTTAAGCCAGATCCATTACGATCCTGAATATGGAAATTTTGCAGGTAATACCATGCCTATGAAAGAAATATATGGCCTAATGGTAATAGGAGCGTTTCTTATGCTTACAGCTTGTATCAACTTTATCAATCTGGCTACAGCTCAATCGATCAGTCGTTCAAAAGAAATAGGCGTAAGAAAGGTAATGGGAAGTATGCGCAAGCAATTGATCGTGCAATTCCTTACAGAAACTTTTTCTTTAACCCTTATTGCTTTGCTATTTGCCTGTGTGTTAACAGAAGCTGCTTTACCGGGCATGCGCAACCTGTTCAACATCGATATGGCTTTCAATATCTTTCAATATCCGTCTATCTTTTTATTTATGGTAGCCTTAACGGTTGTGGTAGCTTGTTTGTCTGGTTTTTATCCTGCATTGGTGATGTCGGGTTTTAGCCCGGCTTTAGCTATTAAAAACAAAGTAAAAGCCAATACGGGTGGTTTAGGACTGAGAAAAGTGCTTGTGGTGGTACAGTTTGCCCTTACTGTGGTACTTATTATCGGCACTTTGTTTATCATCAATCAGATGAAATACATCAGAGAGCGGCCTATAGGCTTTAATCCTTCGGCCATTGCGTTGGTAGATATTCCTAATGATAGTATCAGCAGAACAAGATTTGACGTATTAAAATCGCGTATTATGCAAGTGCCGGGAGTAAAAAATCTGACTTTGTGTATGTCTGCACCTTCATCATCTAATAATAATGAAAGCAATTTCTCTTATAACAGCTCAAAAGATGCCGATTTCCAGGTTAATACTAAAGTTGGCGACGAAAATTACTTTAAAACATTTGGGCTGGATTTTGTAGCCGGCAGAGCTTTCAGTAAAAGTGATACCATAAGAGAATATGTGGTAAATGAAACCTTACTGAAACGATTAAATGTACCTAACCCGCAGGAAGCTGTAGGTAAAAAGCTGAACATTAGCGGCAGATCAGGACAAATTGTGGGTGTGGTTAAAGATTTTAATAATAATAGCCTGCGCGATGGTATTTCACCAATAGCCATCAGTACCTATAAAAAAGGCTATTATACCATGGCTGTTAAGCTTGATAGTAAGCAGATTATGCAGGGTATGGCAGATATCCAGAAAATATGGAATAATGTATTTCCTGAATATGTATATAGTTCTTCATTTATGGATGATGAGATTAACAGTTATTACGAGAGCGAAAAAATTATGGGTACTTTATTTAAAGTGTTTGCAGGGGTAATTATTTTCATCTCATTCATAGGTTTATTTGGGTTGATTTCTTTTGTGGCTGCACAACGAACCAAAGAAGTGGCTATTAGGAGAGTGTTAGGTGCTTCTACATTTGAGCTGGTTAAAATGCTAAATGGTTCATTTCTGCTTATGGTTTTCATTGCAAATCTGGTGGCCTGGCCTTTGGCTTATGTATTTGTGTCGAAATGGCTCAATGGCTTTACCTATCGTATCAATGTGAGTATATGGCCTTTTGTTATTGCCATGTGCATTTCTTTAATCATCACTTTGATTACAGTATCGATGCGCTCGTTAAGAGCAGCTAAAGCCAATGCCATTGATGCCCTTAAATATGAATAATAATGAATTCAGAAGTAGAGAGTTAAGAGTCGAAAGACCGAAAGATAAGCATCAAACAAGCCTAACCAACAAACCAACAACCAATCAACCAATCAACGAATAACAATAACAATATGATAAAACTGGAAAATATAGAAAAATACTACGCTAACAAAGGAGTTAAAAACTATGTTTTGCGACACGTTACCACCCAGATCAATAAAGGAGAATTTGTATCCATTATGGGGCCATCAGGAGCAGGAAAATCTACCTTATTGAATATCATGGGTATGTTGGAAGAACCCACATACGGCAGTTATTTTTTTAATGAAGAAGATGTGACCCATTTGGGCGAGCGTAAGAAAATAGAATTATACCGTAACCATATAGGCTTTGTTTTTCAGGCTTATCACCTTATAGATGAGATGACGGTGTATGAAAATATCGAAGCACCCTTGCTGTATAAGAACGTGAGCAGTGGAGAACGTAAAAGCCGCATAGCCGATCTTTTAGATAGATTTAATATCGTGGCTAAGAAAGATCTGTTTCCTAATCAACTTTCGGGCGGACAACAACAGTTAGTAGGTATAGCCAGAGCTTTGGCAGCACAGCCGGCCATTATACTGGCAGATGAACCTACAGGCAATTTGCAGTCTGTGCAGGCAGAGGAGATTATGGAACTCTTTAAAAAATTGAATAGAGAAGACGGTATAACAATAGTACAGGTTACCCATTCTGAGAAAAATGCAGGATATGGAAACAGAATCATAACTATTGAAGACGGAGTGATCAAAGAAGATTTGAAAATCGGATAATTGACGTGAAGCAATTTGAGAACTAAAAAACATTAAATGACCTTTCTGTTAACCCATAACCAAACAAGCATATGTTTAAGATAAACCTGAAAATAGCCCTACGCAATCTATGGAAAAATAAAACCTATACAGCCATTAATATTGGCGGTTTGGCTTTAGGCTTAACGGCATTTATTTTATTGCTTCTTTTTATCAATAATGAAAAAAGTTACGATACCTGGGATCCACAGCTTAAACAGGTTTACCAGATCCGTGAAAGGCATGATTTCTTCACGCCTGATAATAAACCTAGATGGCAGCATATAACCGATTCGAGGATAGGTAATCTGCTCAAAGAAAAAATACCTCAGTTCTCGGCTGTTACAAAAATTGATAACGGTTGGGGCAATTCTTATTCTATTAAAATAGAGAATAAAGAGCCTATTCTTGTAAGTGACATCAAAAATGCCGATTCAATGTTCTTTAAGGTTTTTCCTTATGAATTTTTGTATGGAGACGAAAAAACAGCATTGAGCAAACCGTTTACAGTAGTAGTAAAACAAAGTTTCGCTAAAAAGTTATTTGGTACAGACCAGGTTTTGGGCAAACAAATCAGCGTGTTGGCCTGGAGAGGAGATGAAGCAAAACCGATGACCATTACAGGTGTTGTAAAGGATACAGAAACTCCTGAAACTGTAGCCTTTAATGCCATGACACATACTGGAAGGAGAGAGGTAGATCCTGATCGGCCGCAATCTACCAATTATTGTCAGGTTTATGCATTGGCAACCCAAAAGTTAGATACCACTAATTTAAACAAGACGCTGTTAAGTACTTATATCACATTTAAGAAAGCCAATTTTGCAAAGCGTGAAATTAAATTCGAAGATTTTTATAAAAACGGTTACAACCCTGGGCTAAAAGCGGTTCCTATGACAGAGGTGCATATTAACCCTACGGTTAATTCTACCTGGCTCGAAAAAATCAAACCACTTATCGCAATATCCCTGTTTTTGTTGCTCATTTCTATCATCAACTTTGTAAACCTTTCAACAGCCCAGTCTGTACAGAGAGCTAAAGAAGTAGGCGTAAAAAAAGTCTTAGGTGTGTATAAGCAGCAGCTTGTTCGTCAGTTTTTAAATGAAGCGGCTATACAGAGTTTCGTCGCTACACTTATTGCGGTAGTTCTGGTAGAGATACTTTTGCCATCTTTTAACCGCCAGTTCGATATCAATCTGTCTTTCTGGTATAACAATCATTTGGGTACTTTGTTGCTCCAGTTGTTTGGACTGTTCTTGCTCATTACGCTTTTGGCAGGCTTTTATCCGGCCTGGATTATTTCTGGCTTCAATCCTGTAAAGGTACTTAAAGGCAATTATGAAACCAGTTTTAAAGGTATTGCGTTAAGAAATGCGCTGGTGATCCTTCAATTTGTAATTGCCGTTACATTCATAATTGGTATAGGAGTTATACATCTTCAAAATGAATACATTGCCCATAAAGATTTAGGTTTTGATCGTAGCAAACTGATTAATATTGCAACCAATTATGAAGATAACTTTGTAGAAAGGATTAAGCATATACCAGGCGTACAATATGTGGGCACAACCACACAGGTTATGGGTAATAGCTTTAATGTGCCACATGAAATAAAATACAATAACCAGGAATATAATTTGAATACGGTTACCGTAAGCATGGAAACCTTGCCTGCTTTGGGTGTAGAAGTTGTAAAGGGGAGGATCTTTGGTTCTCAATACAAACAAGATACTGTAAATACGGCAGTTTTAAACGAGGCTGCTGCAAAACTGCTGGGTAATGATGTGGTTGGTAAATTTTATAAGAGCGGAAAAGATGAATTTCAAAATACTTTTCAGATTGTAGGAGTAATTAAAGATTACAACAATGAGAGTTTTGACAAAGCCGTATTACCAACCGTTTATAAAGTAACTGAGTTAGGAGGCACATCAAGCACCAATAATCTTTTGGTTAAATTCAATACTTCGCAGAATAAAGCTGTAATACAGGCTATAGAGAAAGAATGGAGTAAATTGTATCCTAATTTCCCGATGCAATACACCAGTCTTGAAGCTGCCTTTAAAAAAGAGCTGCAAAGTGGAGAACGTATTATGCAGATTATGCTATTGTTTAGTGTTATATCGGTTGCGCTTTCATTACTGGGCTTATTTGCTTTATCTGCATTTATGGCGCAAAGACGTACCAAAGAAATTGCCATCAGAAAAATATTGGGCGCTTCAGATCTGCAGCTCATCAATATGCTAAACCGTTCTTTCCTTATTCTGGTTATAACCGCAAATGTAATCAGCTGGCCTGTAGCTTATATTTTAACCAGGCAATGGTTGACAGGCTTCGCTTATCGTATTGATATGCCAATATGGCCTTTTGTTATCGCAACGGTTTCATCTGTATTGGTGGCTATCTTAACTACGAGTATGCAGGCACGTAAGGCAGCAGTTAATAATCCGGTTAATGCCTTAAAATATGAGTAAGAGTTATCAAAAAGATCTATTATCATGTTACATTGAGCTTGTCTAAATGTAAATAATGTCTAATCAAATTAATGACCAATAGACCACCAGCCAATAATTATGTTTAAACTAAATTTAAAAATAGCGTTACGCAACCTATGGAAAAATAAGGCTTATACAGCCATAAATATATTAGGGCTATCATTAGGTTTGGCGGGCTTTATGATGATTTTAACCTATGTAAACAGGGAAACGAGTTATGATAAATGGAACGAAAAACTGTACCGCACTTACAGGGTAGGCAGGGAAGAAGTTCAGAATGGAGCTGAAAGCAAAGGGCCAAAAATCAAAAGGTTGTTTGCTAAAATGCTGAATGAACAGTTTCACGAAGTAGAAAACGTATCTGTAGGCCATTTAGAAAGCAGACGATATTTATACGGAACAGAAGATATCTCAAAGCCTGCCGAAAGGTCAGTAACCGTAACGGTAGATAGTAATTTTTTGAAAGTTTATCCGCTTACACCTGTAAAAGGAAGCATAATTGGATTTAATACAGCCCCTAATGCAGTTGCCATAAGCTTAAGTTGTGCCAAAAAGTATTTCGGCGATGAAGATCCCATAGGTAAAACTTTGATAAGAAAAGGAGGATTTAATTTTAAGGATGAAAATCTGGTGGTTAAAGCGGTGTGGGATGACCAAAAGCAACCATCGGTCTTTAAATTTGATGTCATTACAAAGTTAGATGAGAAAGTATATGGCGATCAGTTGTTGGGAACCTCATTTTCTACCTTATTTACTTTACGCAAAAATGCAGATCATAAACAGTTATTTGAAAAAATAAATAATCAATACCTTATAGAAAGAGCCAAACTGGCAAGTAAGAACAGCAGTGCTGCATTTAATCCGAGTATAGAAGAAGCTAAAGAAATCTTAAAGAAAGAAGAGGGTATTACCAATCATAAAGTAATTATAGAATCCGTTCCTGATATCAACCTTACTTCATATTATTCATCAGACAATCCAAAGCAAAAGAGTATTTATATACTGGCAACCTTAGCCGGATTTCTAATTTTTATTTCGTGCGTAAACTATACCAACATGGCTTTGGTTTTAGCCCAGAGCAGGGCTAAAGAAGTGGGTGTTAAAAAGGTTTTAGGATGTTTCAGGGCAGACCTCACCAAACAGTTTCTATTAGAAACGGCAGTTCAATGTATAGGTGCGTTTTTAATTGCATTGATGTTGGTAGAACTCTTTATGCCATCTGTAAACCTGATGATTAATGATAACCTCAAATTTTTTGATGGTTACAATACCTTAAAAGTATTGCAGCAGTCTTTATTGCTGTTAGCAGGTGTAATTATTATAGCCGGTTTATATCCTGCGTTAATTTTATCTGGTTATGCACCGGTTAAAGTGCTTAAAGGCAATCTTAGTACATCCAAAAAAATTGGCGCTTTCAGAAAAGTGCTGATCGTTTCGCAGTTTGCTATTGCCGCATCGTTGGCCATTAGTTTTTTGGTGGTTTATGCCCAATTGCAATACATGAAAAATAAGGATTTAGGTATAGAACCCAAACTCTTGGTAAATCTAGGTATTGCAGATTTCAAGCATAGAAATCTTAATCCTAATGAATTTGAAAGCATCAAGCAAAGATTGTTGACCATTAAAGGCGTGGAAGACGTTTCAAGGTCTGTTGACATGCCGATTAACGATTCAGGCTTTGAAGATGATATCGAATTTAAAGGCATTAAACAGAAAGTAGATGCTAAATACACAGATCCTAACTATTTATCGGTTGTAAAAGGAAAAATTATAGCCGGAAGAGATTTTTCAGCTCAAAAAATGAGTACAGATACCCTCAATAGTGTAATCATTAACCAAACGCTTTACAATAAATTGAGCTTATCTGATCGTTTGGACCAGCAGCTCGGAATTTACGTGAATGATGAGCTTAAACAGTTTAATGTAATAGGCGTGGTAAAAGATATACAGGTGTATGGTTTCGAAAGTAAAATCAATCCTACTATTTATATGGCCAATGATTTTAAATTTCATTGGCGTCAGAATGTTCTTATCAGAATAAACGGTCATAACATAACTGAAACCATTAGCGATATCAAGAAAACTTGGAGACAAATAGAACCAGGAGATGAACCAAATATCAATTTTATAGATGAAGTAGCGGCGAAAATGAATTTAAGCTATGAAGTATCGGGCAGACTGATCTTTTTATTTGGTTCTTTAACGCTGTTGGTATCGCTGTTCGGTTTATTGAGCATCGCTGCTTACAGCGCAAAAATAAGGCTTAAAGAAATCGCCGTAAGAAGAGTATTGGGCGCCTCTACAGGCTCGTTACTCAAATTACTGAATAAAGATTTGGTAAAGCTCGTTCTCATGGCTAATATCATTGCCGATGTGCTCGCTTATATCTATATGGATAGCTGGTTCAGGATTTTTGTGTATCGCATTGAAATGCCTTTTATGCTTTTCCTGAGTGTAAATCTGGTTTCGGTCTTATTGGCTATCGCTATTGTGAGTATGCAAAGTATCAGAGCTGTAAAAGCCGATCCGGTTAAGATGCTTAAGTACGAGTAATAGTTAGTAATAATTGTCCCATTGAGCTTGTCGAAGCATCGGGACAAGTTGTCGAAATGTAATAGGCTTCGACAAGCTCAGCCTGACATTTGAGCCTTAAAAGTACCATAGTCTTTTATTTGCGTGACGCCGCTTTCTCCATGTTCATCCTGAGCCTGTCCTTGTCATATTGAACTTGTCCTTGTCATATTGAGCTTGTCCTTGTCATATTGAGCTTGTCGAAATATGATTAATTAAAACCACATAGAAACAAAGTACAAAATGTTATAAATGTATAAAATCTATGTTTCTATGTGGTTTGGATAGCTAAAAGCAATATAATGCCTATTTTTGTATATGCAAAAGAGCTTTACAGATCAGCTGGGTCATGCCATAAACATTAACTATCCACCCAAACGTATTGTTTCTCTGGTACCTTCGCAAACAGAGCTCTTATTCGATCTGGGATTAAATGATGAAGTTGTGGGGATTACCAAATTCTGTATCCATCCTATTGAAAAATTTGCCTCCACACCAAAAGTAGGCGGAACCAAAAAGCTTAAAATAGATGAAATCAGGGCATTAAAACCCGATTTGATCATAGGGAATAAAGAAGAAAATACCAGAGAAGATATAGAACAGTTAATGCATGAATTTCCGGTATGGATGAGTGATATCTATACACTTGAAGATGCCTTAACTACAATTACCGAAATAGGAGAGTTGGTAAATCGTCAACCCGAAGCATCTTATTTAAACTATCTCATCAAAAATGGATTTACAGATCTGCAAGGTCTGGCGGCTCAATATGCTATTTCTTTAAATACGCTTTATCTTATCTGGAGAAATCCTTATATGGCTGCCGGTAAGCATACCTTTATTGATGATATATTAACTAAAATCGGTCTTATAAATGCTGTTAAAGAACAACGTTACCCTGAGCTGAGTATAGATGAGATCAAAACTCTTGCGCCACAAATGATTTTTTTGTCATCAGAACCTTATCCTTTCAAACAACAACATATTGATGAACTTGCCGTAGAATTACCCCATACAAAGGTCATACTGGTAGATGGAGAGATGTTTTCATGGTATGGTAGCAGACTGGTAAAATCGGTGCAGTATTTTTTTGATTTTTTGCAAGAGATTAAGAATTAGCGCTTTGCAGATATAAGCTCAAAAAAGAAGGAATTTAGGGTGAAAATAATTTCAATTTATTTTTGAAAATTAAAGCAAAACACTATCTTTGCAATCCGAAATAAATCCTAACTGCGGAAGTGGCGTAATTGGTAGCCGCACCAGACTTAGGATCTGGCGCTTCACGGCGTGGGGGTTCGAGTCCCTTCTTCCGCACAAAAGGTAAACCGTCCCGATTTTATGTCGGGACGGTTTTATTTTAAAAAGACATTTTAAATAATTTATATCGATGTGCGTTTGGGCTTAACTTTATCACCTCAAATCTCATATCTCAATACTCAACTCTAATTGAATAAAATGAACATCACACAGGAGAAAATTGATGATTTAAATGCAGTAGTAAAAATTGCTATCGCACCTGAAGATTACACGCCAAGAGTAGATAAAGCTTTAAAAGAGCAGGCAAAAAAAGCTAACCTACCAGGTTTCCGTAAAGGAATGGTACCAGTAGGTCACATTAAAAGAATGTATGGAAAAAGCATTCTTGTTGAAGAAATCAACAACATGTTAAATGAAAATATCGGTAAATATTTAACAGATAACAACGTTGAAATCTTAGGTCAGCCGCTGCCAAAAGTAGAAGATGAGAAAGATTTTAACTGGGATGGTAACGATACTTTTGAATTTGCATACGAAATAGGACTTGCACCTGCAGTAGATATCGATATTACCTCAAAAGATAAATTTACACAGTATAATGTAACGGCAGACGAAGAAACTTTAGCAGAACGTATCACAAACATCCGCAAAAGCTATGGTAAAATGACTAACCCTGATGTAGCTGCAGAAGGAGATGTACTTTATGCTGATTTAGCTGAGCTGGCAGAAGACGGTTCTGTATTAGAAGGTGGTATTACAAGCACAGGTTCTGTTCGTACAGACCTTGTAAGTGATAAAAAGATTTTAAAATCATTAATCGGCGCTAAAAAAGACGATGTAATTGAATTAGATGTACAAAAAGCTTATGGTAATGATGCAGCAGCAATTGCTAAATTATTAAACATTACCGATGAGCAGGCAGCAGCAGTAAAATCTAAATTTAAAGTTACTGTTAAAAATGTTAACCGTTTAGAAGAAGCAGACCTTAACCAGGAGTTTTTTGATAAATTGTTTGGAGCTGGAGTGGTAACTGATGAAGAAGGCTTTAAAACCAAGATCAAAGAAGAGATCGAGGCCATGTTTAAACAAGATGCTGAGCGTAAATTGCAAAATGACATTTACACACAATATTCTGAGCAAACAAAAATGCAGTTACCAGATGAGTTTTTACGTAAATGGTTAAAAGCTACCAACGAAAAATTATCTGATGCAGAACTAGCAGAAGGTTACAATGACTTTGCTAAGAACTTAAAATGGACTTTGATCGAAAATAAAATCGTTAAAGACAACGATATCAAAATAGAGTACAAAGACGTTTTTGAAACTGCTAAACAACGCTTAGATGCACAGTTTAGAATGTACAGCCCGCAAGCTTTACCTGAAGATCAGTTGGCGCAATACACCACCAATTTCTTACAGGAAAAAGATAATGTAAACAGAATTTTTGAAGAAGTTAAAGCTGCTAAAGTTTTTGACCACATTAAATCTGTGATTACTTTAAACGATAAAGAAATTACCTTCAAAAAATTTGCTGAATTGAATTAATCCGAAAAAGTTCAACACAGTTGATTTTAGAGAATAGTTTCAGACAATATGTTAGTTTCACCCTGACCCTTTGTCAGAAAAATAAAATAAATGTTAAGAGCAGCTCAAAAGGCTGCTCTTAGCGTATAAAATATAAAAGCACACGCTTTAGGGCTTGCAATGATTTAATTCAAATGTCAAAATAACTTTAATTATAAATATTTGGATAAATTGGCATAGAAATTACGAAAGCTAGAAAAGTATTTATTAAAATTGTAAATGACGTATCATCGCGTCTAAAATCTAAATGCAAGCACAATGGAAATTAACAAAGACGAATTTAGAAAATATGCTGTTAAGCATCACCGCATAAACGGATTAAACGTTGACAGATTTATTGGTGCTACCAATAATTCACCTAAGTCAATGACACCATATATCATAGAAGAACGCCAGTTAAACGTTGCACAGATGGACGTTTTCTCACGTTTAATGATGGATCGCATTATTTTCTTAGGAGATGCCGTATATGACCAGAATGCAAATATCATACAGGCACAATTGCTGTTCCTGCAATCGGTAGATGCACATCGCGATATACAAATCTACATCAACTCACCAGGTGGTTCAGTATATGCCGGTTTAGGTATTTATGATACTATGCAATACATTTCACCAGATGTGGCAACCATCTGTACAGGTATGGCCGCATCAATGGGAGCAGTGCTGTTGGTAGCAGGTGCAAAGGGTAAACGTGCAGCATTACAACACTCAAGAGTAATGATTCACCAGCCATCTGGAGGTGCACAGGGTGTAGCATCAGATATGGAAATCAACTTACGTGAGATGTTGAAACTGAAAAAAGAATTGTATGATATCATTGCTCAGCACTCAGGACAAAATTACGACTGGGTAGAGAAATCATCAGACCGCGATTACTGGATGACATCTGAAGAAGCCAAAACGTTTGGTATGATAGATGAAGTTTTAGGATCGAATAAATAAGAATGCTGAATAAAAGCGTTATATAGTTAAAATAATCATATGGCCAGACAGGGAAGAGATTCACATTGTTCTTTTTGCAATACCCCAAAGAACGAGACATTAATGCTAATAGAAGGTTTAGATGCTTTTATATGTGATAAATGCGTAGGCCAGGCCAGTATTTTATTGGCGCAGGAATTAGGTAATAAAAAAGGAAAAGGTTACGACTCACCAATGGTGTTGTTAAAACCTGCAGAAATCAAAGCTCATTTAGATCAGTATGTAATTGGTCAAGACGATGCGAAAAAAGTACTTTCGGTTGCGGTTTACAATCACTTTAAAAGACTAGGCCAAAAAGTAGATAAAGATGGTATAGAGATAGAAAAATCTAATATCATGCTGGTGGGCGAAACCGGAACAGGAAAAACCCTTTTGGCTAAAACCATTGCTAAAATTCTACATGTGCCATTCTGTATTGTGGATGCAACGGTTTTAACAGAAGCCGGATATGTGGGTGAAGACGTTGAAAGTATCCTTACCCGTTTATTACAAGCTGCAGATTACGATGTGGTATCGGCAGAGCGAGGCATTGTTTACATAGATGAGGTAGATAAAGTAGCCCGCAAAACAGATAACCCGTCTATTACGAGAGATGTAAGCGGGGAAGGCGTTCAGCAGGCCTTACTTAAAATATTAGAAGGAACCATTGTGAATGTACCACCACAGGGCGGTCGTAAACACCCGGATCAGAAAATGATTGCGGTAAACACCAATAATATTTTATTTATCTGTGGTGGAGCTTTTGATGGGATAGAACGTAAAATTGCCAACCGTTTACGTACAACAGCCGTAGGTTATAAGGTTAAAAAAGACGATAAAGATCTGGACCTTAAAAACCTGTACAAATACATTACACCTCAGGATTTAAAATCTTTTGGATTAATTCCAGAGTTGATTGGACGTGTGCCCGTATTAACTCACTTAAATCCTTTGGATAAAACAGCATTGCGCAATATCCTTACAGAACCTAAAAATTCATTGATACGCCAGTATGTAAAGCTGTTTGATTACGAAGGCGTGAAACTGAGCTTTGATGAAGAAGTTTTAGATTTCATTGTAGATAAAGCGATGGAATATAAACTTGGCGCCCGTGGTTTACGATCAATATGTGAGGCCATTATGTTAGATGCCATGTTTGAAGTGCCATCAGAAGGCGATGTGAAAGATCTGGAGATTAGCTTGGCTTATGCAAAAGAGAAATTTGAAAAAGCAGATTTCAAGAAACTTAAAGCCGCATAAAAATAAAGAAAATCCCGACCTGATCGGGATTTTTTGTATTGAACAATTTATATTAACTTTAAAGAAAGGAGTATTAAAACATGAACGAAGAAAAAGACGTAAAGAAACAAAACAAAGACAACAAAGCAACACATGAAGTAGAAACTCCGGTAAAGAAAGGTTTAAAATCTAAAGAAGAAATTGTACGTAACTGGCTGCCTCGTTACACAGGCAGAACGCTCGAAGAATTTGGTAACTATATCTTGCTGACCAATTTCAGCAAATACGTTTCATTGTTCTCTGAGTGGCATGATAACGCACCTATTTACGGATTAGATAAACCGATGCAGAGTGTTACTGCTAATGGTATAACCATTATCAATTTTGGTATGGGAAGCCCACTGGCTGCAACAATGATGGATCTTCTAACCGCTATACATCCAAAAGCAGTATTGTTTTTAGGTAAATGCGGAGGTTTAAAGAAAAAGAACCAGATAGGAGACCTGATCTTACCGATTGCAGCCATAAGAGGCGAAGGTACTTCTAATGACTATTTACCTGCTGAGGTTCCGGCTCTACCGGCTTTCGCTTTGCAAAAAGCAATTTCAACTACCATCAGAGATCATTCTCGCGATTACTGGACAGGAACATGTTACACCACTAACCGCAGGGTATGGGAGCATGATAAAGACTTTAAAAAATACTTAAAGAGCTTACGTGCTATGGCTGTAGATATGGAAACAGCAACTATTTTTACCACAGGATTTGCAAATAAAATCCCTACAGGTGCTTTGCTTTTGGTTTCAGACCAACCCATGATACCAGAAGGTGTAAAAACTGCTGAAAGCGATACTTCGGTAACTGCAAACTATGTAGAAACGCATTTAAGAATAGGTATAGATTCTTTAATGCAACTCATCAATGACGGTTTAACCGTTAAACACTTAAAGTTCTAGTGTTAATGTTTTCTGAGTGTACTTTATAAAATATAAAGAGAGCGAAGAATCTAAGTTTTAACTGTAAGGTTATGAACTTAGGTTTTTCCAAAACTCGGGAATACTAATCCTGATTACTTTTAGGATAATCAAATAACAGGAGCTTTCCTGTTCCGCCGCTTACCAATTCCCATTCATCAAAAGGAAACTCGATAACTGCCACCCCACAGGTTGGTATATTGCCAATATGCATATTGGTAAGATAATTGAGCAGATCTGTAAAACCCGGATTATGACCAAATAGGGCAATGCGATCATATTGATTGTCAAATCCGTTAATGATCTTTAATAGGGTTTTTGTTTGCGCTTCGTAAATAGAAAGATTAGTTTGCAACTGATCTGGCACTATATTCCAGCCAGCAGCAAAATATTTAGCGGTAGTTAATGCTCTTAATGCCGGACTGCTTACCACCAACTGAGCTACAATTGATTTGGAAACCAGTCTTTGTACCATTTCAGGTGCGTTTCTGTGCCCTCGTGCATTTAACGGACGGTCAAAATCTTTAAGGCCATGGTTTCCCCAATCAGATTTGCCATGTCTTATGATAAAAAGTTGTTTAGCCATTTTCTAATTTGCTTTTAATTTTCTGAATAACAACTTCTGGTTCAATCAGGTCTATACATGCTTTAACGCCACACAGGCAGGGTTTGTTTCCATAAATAGAATTTGGTCGGTTTGGATGGTCTATCTGTATGCAGTCGTTAATAGATTGTCCATAGCCTAAAAAGCCTGCATAAGGGTGAGTAGGACCCCATATTGAAACAACGGGAATGCCCATTAACGAAGCCATGTGCATACCTGAAGAATCCATACTCAGCATCACATCTAGATGTGCAATCAGGTTTAATTCTTCTGTTAGCGAAAATAAGCCGATGGTATTGTGCACCTGCTCAAATTTCTGTTCCCATTGCAAAGCAGTTTCTGCTTCTTTTTTGCCACCTCCAAAAATGAAGATTTCATACCCAAGCTTGTTTAAGCCTGCAATTACTTCTTCCATTTGCACTAAGGGATAAACCTTGTAAATATGTTGTGCAAAAGGGGCAATACCTATTCGTTTAACTCCCGGTGCATCAAACCAAGGTTTGGCATTTGCAGGAATAGGCGTTTGCTGTCTTTGTAATTGATGGCTTAGCTTGATCTTAAAGTGCAACGCCCTAAAAACATAGGCATAACGCTCTACAGTTGGTTTTAACTGTACCAATTGTTTGTGGTGCTTACGGGTTAAAGCCTTTTTTTCTGCCCGGCCTTTATCTATGCGTTTGATTTTAGTTCCTGATAACCTAAAAAAAGCAGATATAACGCGACTTCTGATGTTATCATGTAAATCTGCTATTGCATAAGGTTGGTAATGTCTAAGCGCTTTAAACAGCTTGTAAAGACCCCAAAAACCTTTGTGCTCCCCTTTAGGATCTATGGTATGGAAACTTAAGCGATCAATCGTATTGAAAAAAGGCGCAAAGGCTTTTCTGCTAACCATCACAATTTCGATATCCGCGTTCTGTTCAACCAGTTCTTTCAATACCGAAGCTACCATGGCCACATCGCCCATAGCCGAAAAACGCAGAACGATGATTTTTTTTGTCGGCATGTTTAGTCCAATACGGTTACTTAAGAATTTTTATTATACAGCACAGGGTTTAAAGTAGGGTCATTGTACATTTTCATTTGCTTGTAAACCTTCATGTATTTCTTTCCTGCTTCAATATCTGTTAAAAGCTCATTTATACTATTAGATAGGTCTGTGCGCTGTGCCAATAACACATCTAATTTTAATTGACATTGAATTTTGTGTGCTTCATCTGCAGTGGGTCTGTTCACTTCTTCCTGCATATGATAGATTTTTAAAGCCAATATAGATAAGCGGTCTAAAGCCCAGGCCGGACTTTCTGTATTTACTGTTGCATCTGCTGAAGGTTGTATATGCTGGTATTTATGTAAAAAATAGCTGTCTATATATTCTACCATATCCGTTCTCAACTGATTTTGCGCATCAATCCTTCTTTTCCAGTACAGGCCTTCGCTAGGTTCTATATCTGGATTTCTTACGACATCTTCCATGTGCCACTGTGCAGTATCAATCCAGTTCTTGGCATAAAAAAGATGCTCTAAACTGTCTTTTGTATAAGGGTTTTCAACAGGATGATCAATCTCGTCAAATTGGTGGTAATCTGTAATGGCTTGGTTAAAAACCTTATTGGCTAATTCACTAATCATGTAACAAAGGTATTTTTATTTTTGGTAAGCAGGATAAACATTTTATAGATTAAGGGTGCTTTTTATGAAAGAAATCGCTGATTTCTTCAAGCGTAAAGGCATTTAAACATTTTGCAGCCATTAAGCCTCCTTTTCGGGCTACATAAATACCAAAATGCATATCATTGAAACCTTCTTTACGGTGCGCATCAGGATTAACAGAAAGCAGCACGCCTTTTTCCAATGCATAACGGTGCCAACGCCAGTCTAAATCCAAGCGTAAAGGATTGGCATTGATCTCAATCACTACATTATTTGCTGCACAGGCATCTATCACTTTTTTAAAATCTACATCATAGCCTTTTCTACTAAGCAGTAAGCGTCCGGTAGGGTGCCCTAAAATAGTAGTATAAGGATTTTCAATAGCTGTGATCAATCGTTGTGTGGCTTTTTGCTCATCCATTTTTAACTGGCTGTGTACAGAGGCTACCACAAAATCAAAAGTTTTTAAAATATCATCACTGTAATCTAAAGAGCCATCATATAAAATATCGCTCTCTATGCCTTTAAATATCTTAAAGGGTGCTAATTTCTGGTTAAGCTGATCAATTTGCAGGTGTTGTTCCATTACCCGTTGCTCACTTAAACCGTTGGCATAAAATGCCGATCTTGAGTGGTCGCAAATGCCTAAATATTGCAGGTTAAGCTGTTCTTTGCCGAAAACAGCCATTTCTTCTAATGTGTGTACGCCATCGCTCCAGGTGGAGTGGTTGTGTAAACTGCCTTTTAGATCCTCATAGTTGATCAGTTGAGGCAATTGGTTAATTTTAGCCAGTTCGATCTCATCAAGTCCTTCGCGTAATTCGGGCTCTACAAAGGCTAAACCTGCTTTTTGGTAGATTTCAGTTTCGCTTGTATAGCTAGCTTCGCCAGCTAATTTTAAAACATCGGCAACGTGCTTTTCATTTCCCGTAAGTTTAAAATACTCCAGATAGAAATCCTGTTTTTCAACTACGGTTAGTTCTATACGCAGGCCGCTTTCAGTTTGGGTAATAAACTTGTCTTGATCCGGATTAAAAGATAGTGCTTCAAAACTGGCTATGTTATCAAAGATGGTTTTGATATGCGCACTGCCAATGATCAGTTCAAGTTTTTCAATAATCTCACATTTACGCCTGAAATCGCCAGCCAAACCCAATAAAGAATCATGATCTATATCTTTTAGCCATAAAGCCAGATTTTCAAAAAGCTGATCGGCATAACTTTCAACCTGTGCATACAGGAATTTGCCATTGGCAGCCATTTTAAACTCAATGATCTTCTTGATCTCTTCCTGAGTTTTAAGGCCAAAACCCTTGGCTTCTATCAAACGGTTTTCATTGCAGGCATAATAAAGCTCACCTATATTTTCTATGCCCAGCTCATGCCATATAATACCTATCTTTTTTGGCCCTATACCTTTGATGCCTAGCATTTCAACAATGCCAACAGGTGTTTGTGCCAACAGGCTTTCAAGTTCCTGCATGGTCTGTGCCGCTAACAGTTCCATGATCTTGGCAGCTGTACTTTTACCTATGCCGTCAATCTTTTCAATTTCTGCGGCGCTTTTGCCTGCAATGGCAAAGGGTAATTTATCTACTTTAAATGCCGCATTGGCTACAGATTTAACTTTAAACGGATTTTCATCATGCAATTCCATTAATTGCGATAATAACCGTAGAGCACGTGCTATGGCTTTGTTTTCCATGTTTTATCAATTGAATGAGAATGAAAAAATATGGCAGGAAACAAAGTTTCTGTCATGTTTTTAAACACTCATCATTTTTAAACTATCTGATGTTGATGTCGTAATCTATTTTAGTTTGAATGCCGTTCATCTGTACAGCTTTTTTCATCTGTTGGTAAAGCATATAGTTATCCCCGAATTCCTTTTTCGCGTAGTAAGTGCTTACATTGTCTTTGGCGTTTTGTATCAGCTCTTTTAAAGGATCTGTTTTTTCGGGATATTCAACCAATTTGTAATCACTTATTTTAGCTTTTTTAGCGGCTGCGGCAATCGCTTCTTTAAATCCGGCCAAACGATCGGCCAAACCTATTTTAACGGCATCGGTTCCAACCCAAACATGGCCACCGCCAATGCTGTCAACCTGTGCCTTGGTTTTCTTTCTTCCATTAGCTACACGGGTAATAAAAGTATCGTAAACGTGGTTAACACCATTTTGTATAATGAACCTTTCGCCTGCGGTCATGGGTCTGTTGGTACTCATGATATCGGCATATTCCCCGGTTTTAACGCCATCAAAGGTAATTCCCAGTTTATTGTTCAGCAGGTTTTGAAAGTTAGGAATTACACCAAAAACCCCGATAGAGCCTGTTAAAGTATTCGGTTGTACAAAAATACTATCGGCGGCACAACCAATATAATAGCCTCCAGATGCGGCCACATCGCCAAATGATGAAATAACCGGTTTTACTTTTTTGCTGAGTTCTACCTCACGCCAGATTACCTCAGAAGCTAAAGCGCTACCACCACCTGAATTTACACGCAAAACAATAGCTTTTACTTTATCGTCTAAACGGGCTTTTCTAATGGCTCTTGAGATACGCTCTGAACCGATCTGATCTGCACTGCCTTCGCCATCTACAATATCACCGTTGGCATAAATGATGGCTATGCGCTTGTCAGAAGTAATGTTTGAAGTGGTCAGGTTTCTGATATAATCGTTAATTGAAATGGTCGAAATATCTTCCTTTTTACCTTTACTGGTTATTGCTTTTAGCTCGGTTATAACTTCATCCTTATATTTTAAAGCATCAACCATTTTATATTTTACAGCATCATCTGCCAATCTGATCTTGTAATTATTGGCTATATCAGATAAGCTGTCTACACTAATTTTTCTGCTTTCGGCTATGCCTGATAAATAAGTCTGGTATAAACCATTTACATAAGCGGTAACCTGTTGACGGTTGTAGTCGCTCATTTTATCGTTAATAAGCGGTTCAACAGCACTTTTATAATTACCAACTCTTATAATTTGTGCTTCTATACCTAATTTTTCCAATGCACCTTTAATGAAGGTAATCTGCGAGCTGAAACCTTTAAATTCTAAAGAACCTTGTGGGTTTAAATACACTTTATTGGCTACCGAAGCTAAATAATAAGCACCTTGTGTATAAACCTCGCTATAGGCGATAACCGGTTTTTCACTTTCCTTAAAATCGATGATGGCGTTTCTTACCTCAAGCATAGAAGCCATACCTGCATTAGGAGAGCTTACATTAATATAAACGGCATCAATATTGTCATCGGTCTTGGCCTTTTTCAAAGCCCTGATCACATCGGCAAAGCCAATGGTGCGTTCTCCGTCGCCCACAAAAGGAAGTCCCGAAAGGCTGTTATCCTTGGTGCGCTCTGTAATAGGCTGGTCTAAATTGAGCACCAGTACAGAATTGGCTTTTACGGTTTTTACTTTTTCTGTTCCTAAAGAGGCCAGAAAGCCTACAATTACAACAAAAAACAACACAAATAAAACCACCGAAGAGATAATAATCCCTACTACGGTTGCGAAAACATATTTGAAAAATTCTTTCATGTGCTCTGTAAATATTTATTTTGTAAAGATATAAAATGCTTTGTGTTATGCTAAGGTTAAGCAGGCCGATAAAGTAAATTTTTATAAGGTACATATTTTTTTATATACAGGCTACAAAAATGCGTGCAGACACAACAGAAGTGTATTTATTATTGGGAACCAATTTAGGTAACAAAGCAGAAAATTTAAACAAGGCCATACAGCTCATTAAAGAACGTGTGGGTGCTGTAAAGGCCATATCGGGCATTTATGAAACACAGGCCTGGGGTAAAGAAGATCAGCCTGATTTTTACAATCAGGCGGTAAAGGTGAACACAAAATTATCACCTGCCCAAACATTGCAACAGATCCTGGAGATAGAGAAAGAATTGGGAAGGATAAGAAAGGAGAAATGGGGCGAGCGCAGCATAGATATAGACATTATATTTTATGGCGATCTGATTGTTAATGAAGCGGATCTTAAAATACCGCACCCCGAAATGCAGAAGCGTAAGTTTGTGCTGATGCCCCTCAATGAAATTGCAGAAAATTTTATGCATCCTGTTTTAAAATCAAACATTTGCACTATATTAGCTCAAACTACAGATTCCTTAGAAGTAAAAAAGAAATAAACCGTATGATCGATCTATCTAAAAGTCAAAATGATCTGGATTTGTCTTATCTGAAAGAACTTTCAGGAGACAGCCCCGATTTCATGTTAGAAATGTTAGATACATTAGAACTACAAATACCACAATATATGGCAGAACTAAGAGCTGCTCTTGATGCACAAAACTGGACTGCCGTTTCTAATTTTGCACATAAAATTAAACCTACCTTTTTTTATGTGGGTAGGGAAGACCTGAGAGATTGTATGCAGCTGATTGAACGTAATGCTAAAGAATTAAAGGAAATAGATACCTTACCCAATTTAGCTAATGAGGTTTTTGACGAAATGAAACAATTGTTTAACCAGGTAGATAAGGCCAAAGAACAGTTAAAACAGCGTATTTAATGCCTATTGTATAGCTTTACCTTTAAAGTGTACAAAAGATAAACCGATATAAATTACCAATATTAACGGGAAGGCTGCAAACTGCAAGCACACCAATAAAGCAGCCGAAATGATCAGAAAAATAAACTTGATCTTGTTTTCAGCCCAGCTTAAGCCATTAAATTTTAAAGAAAATATCCTGATTTCGCTTACCAACAGGTAGCTGCATACCAATGTAATGGCGGTTAGCACAAGCCAGTTGCTAATGAGCTGTGGAAACTGTTGTGCTACGTATGGCAATGAAACGATAAACAGGGTATTCATAGGTGTATTTAGGCCTATAAAATCTACCGTTTGTCTTTCATCAATATTGAACTTAGCTAAACGTAGGGCAGAGAATACCGTAATTAAAAAACCTAAATAGGGTAGGTAAGCATGGGGTGCATCGCTTAATTTGAGTAACTGAAACATGATTACGCCGGGTAAGAAACCAAAGCTCACCATATCGGCCAAAGAATCAAGCTCTTTACCAATGGTACTTTTAACGTTTAACGCCCTGGCGCTCATTCCGTCAAAAAAATCAAAAATACCCGATAGGATTACAAAAAGGGTGGCGGTTTTAAAATCGCCGTTAAAAGCAAAAACCACACCTATGCATCCCGAAAAAAGGTTTGCACAGGTGATGGCGTTTGGAATATGTTTTTTCATTTATGCTGTTTGCTTTAAATTCTATGTGATGCAAAAGCATCAACCATAAAATTTTTAACCATTCATGCCCAATAAAAACTCTTCGTTGGTTTTGGTGCCTTTGATCTGGGCTTGTACAAGTTCCATAGCTTCCTGACTGTTCATATCGGCCAGGTGATTGCGCAGTACCCATGTACGTTGCAAGGTTTCTCTATCCAGTAACAGATCATCTCTACGTGTACTCGATGCGGTAATATCAATAGCAGGGAATATACGTTTGTTAGAAAGTTTTCTATCTAACTGAAGCTCCATGTTACCGGTACCTTTAAACTCTTCAAAAATAACCTCATCCATTTTAGAACCGGTTTCGGTTAAGGCTGTAGCTAAGATGGTTAAAGATCCGCCTTTTTCTATGTTACGTGCAGCTCCAAAAAATCGTTTAGGCTTATGTAAAGCGTTGGCATCAACACCACCTGATAAGATTTTACCTGATGCCGGAGCAGTTGTATTATAAGCACGTGCTAAACGGGTAATTGAATCTAACAAGATGACTACATCATGTCCGCATTCAACCAAGCGTTTAGATTTTTCAAGTACAATATTGGCAATTTTTACATGGCGCTCTGCAGGCTCATCAAAAGTAGAAGAAATTACCTCTGCTCTTACGCTACGGGCCATATCTGTTACCTCTTCAGGTCGCTCATCAATTAAAAGGATGATCAGATAAACCTCAGGATGGTTTTTCGCAATAGCGTTTGCTACTTCTTTCAGTAAATTGGTTTTACCTGTTTTAGGCTGTGCAACAATTAAACCACGCTGACCTTTACCAATAGGGGTAAAAAGATCCATAATACGGGTAGAATAATTATTGAAATCAGTAAACAAGTTCAACTTTTCTGTTGGGAAAAGAGGGGTAAGGTAATCAAAAGGAACGCGATCGCGAACATCAGCAGGAACTCTTCCGTTAATGCTGATCACTTTTACCAAAGGAAAATACTTTTCGCCTTCTTTTGGTGGGCGTATGCTTCCATTTACCGTATCACCAGTTTTTAAACCAAAAAGTTTGATCTGCGATTGCGATACATAAATATCATCCGGAGAAGACAGGTAATTGTAATCGGCAGAACGAAGAAAGCCATAACCATCGGGCATAATTTCTAAAACCCCTTCATTGGTAATGGTATTTTCAAAATCTAAGTTAGAATAACTGTTCTCATTATGTTTATGATTAGCACTGCTGTTGGCATTACCACTCTGATTTGGGTTATTGCTTTTGTTAGATTTGGCTTCTTCTCTTTTTTCGCTATGCTGCGGCTTGTTTTCTTTAACCACGTTTTCATCAAGGATAATGATTTCTTCATTATGCTGTCTGACGATATTTTTATCAGCCGGTATGCGCTCTCTTTTTGATTTGTTCAATTTATCAGCAATGCTTTCCAGTTTTTCAGGATTTTCGCCCATTGCAAGTGTAATCGGATCAAATTCAGTAACAGGTTCAGCATGGCTTAGCTGATCTTCGTCAAAAAGAGTAGGTCTTTTAGCTTTAGTATCTGTTTTTTGTTCGGCCTCAGTTTCTTTGGCTTCTTTAGTGTCTTTTGATATTCTTGCCCTTTTTTTAACCGGTTTATCTTCTATGGCAACTGGTGTAACAGGGGCACTTTGAGCTGGTTCAGGAGCAGATTCCTGTTTTTTAAGGATTTCTTCTATGAGCTCGTTTTTACGCAAGTCTCCTGCGTTTTCAATACCACTTAACTTTGCTAACTCACGCAACTCGGCGATAAGTTTTTCTGATAGTTCTGTTTTATTAAACATTTATATTTTGTAGAGAAATTTTTTTTAGGGTTTATCAAAATTATACAACCGAAAAATGAATTTTAAAACATTTCAAGAAACAGTTTTGATAAGATTTTTCTGTAGATATTCAGATAAACATTAAGGAATTATGGCACAATTGTATGCAATTGTAACAAAAACTGCAAGAAAAAAATAAAAAATATTTAAAAATTAAATTTAATGATGCATTAAAGATACAAAAAACCGCTGTAAAATTGGCATCTTTGCACAAATTTTAAAGCAGATACACATGAACATAGCACAGCTTTTTGAACAGATCCAACAAAAGAAATCGTTTTTATGTATAGGGCTTGATCCGGTAATGGATAAATTGCCTAAGCATTTGTTAAAATACGAAGATCCTGTATTTGAGTTCAATAAGCAGATTATTGATGCTACGCATGATCTGTGTGTTGCCTATAAACCCAATACGGCTTTCTACGAAAGCCGAGGTGTAAAAGGATGGAACACGCTGGTGAAGACCTGGCAACATTTCCCCGAACATATCTTTACCATTGCCGATGCAAAAAGAGGCGATATCGGTAATACATCGGCCATGTATGCAGAGGCCTTTTTTAATTGCGAAAGCTCTGATATGAGCTTTGATTCCATTACCGTAGCACCTTATATGGGTAAAGACTCGGTATCACCGTTTTTAAACCATCCCGATAAATGGGTCATATTATTGGCTTTAACTTCAAATCAGGGTAGTGAAGATTTTCAGGTAAAACAACTTGAAGATAAAAAGCTATACGAGCAGGTGATCTTAAGCTCGCAACAATGGGCAGATGTTAACCAATTGATGTATGTAGTGGGTGCAACCAAAGCCGATGAATTTAAGCATATACGCAGTCTGGCCCCAGATCATTTCTTATTGGTTCCGGGTGTTGGGGCACAGGGCGGCAGTTTAAGTGCCGTTTGTGAATATGGTTTGAACAAGCATTGCGGCTTGCTGGTAAACTCGGCCAGAAATATTATTTATGCAAGTAACGGCGAAGATTTTGCCGAAAAAGCCCATGCTGCAGCTTTAGAACTGCAACAAGAAATGGAACAGATCTTAAAAGCAGCCAATTTAATATGAGCGAAGGAAAAGATCTGAAACTAATTGTTGCGCTTTTTGCGGTAGCTATAGTGTGGGGCACTACCTATCTGGGCATTCGTGTGGCCGTACATACCATACCACCTTGGTTTGTGGCAGGTTTACGCCAATTATTGGCTTCGGGTATATTGCTGAGCATTTTATTGTATAAAAAGGAATTGAAATGGATAGGATGGGGGCATTTAGGCCGACAGGTTATTTTATCCAGTTTAATGATTGTAATGGCCAATGGGCTTACAACGGTAGCGGAGCAAACCATACCCAGTGGCTTAACCTCTCTGCTCAATGCCTTATCGCCAATTGTGGTGTTTTTGGGCAGTATTCTTGTAGGCTTGCAAAAACCTAGTTTAAAAGGTTTTATAGGTGTTGGCGTTGGTTTTAGCGGTGTGGCCTTTATTTTTAGAGATGGCTTTACCGCACTCTTGGAGCCGAGTTATAAAATAGGGATATTTTTTCTTGCCTTAGCTATTTTAGGTTGGGCTTGTGGTACCATTTATGCTAAGAAATATGCCCATAAAAGTCAGAACATCTATTTAGATCTTTTTTACCAATTTCTGTTTTCGGCAGTGGTACAATTGATTTTTGCTTTTGTATTTTCTAAAGAGATCGAACCGCATAAATGGACTGGTGCAAGCATGGCAGCAGTAGCCTATTTAGGTGTTTTTGGTTCTATAGTAGGCTATTTCTGCTACAACTATGCGCTAAAAAGAGTAAGTGCTATACAGGTGTCTATTCTTTCTTATTTTAATACAGTTATTGCCATATTTTTGGGTTGGCTGATCTTAGATGAAAAGATTACTGTTGATCTGCTGATTGCTACGGTGCTGATCATATTGGGTGTGTTTATTGTCAATTACAAAAAACGAGAAGTTTTAAAAGCAACTGACTAAGCAAGTTTTAGCAAAACTTCTTGAAACGAGAAATATTTGCTAAATTCAGCTATGAAGCTCTCAGAAGATTTTTTGCACTTTGTATGGCAATTTAGGCTATACGCTACCGAAAGCTTGCAAACCTGCTGCAAACAATCTTTGCGCATACTGCAATGTGGTACGCTTAATAAAAATGCCGGGCCCGATTTCCTCAATGCCAAATTGATCATTGGCGAAACCACCTGGGCGGGAAATATAGAAATTCACATCAAATCTTCAGATTGGTACGAGCATAAGCATTATTTAGATAAGGCATACGACAACGTAATTTTGCACGTGGTTTATTTTGATGATCAACCCGTAAAACGTACAGATGGTACACTGATCCCAACACTTGAACTGCATCAACTTATAGAGCCAGGCTTATTGTTAAGGTATGAGGCTTTGCTGGGAAACATGAGCGATTTCCCTTGTCAACCACAAATAGGCAAGATTGATTCTTATGTAATAGAAGGTTTTTTATCCAGAACTTTAGTTGAGCGTTTAATTGCCAAATCAGAAGAGGTATTTCATAAACTGCAAAACCTGAAAGGAAACTGGGATGAAACCTTTTATCAGTTTCTTGCCAAGAACTTTGGCTTTAAAGTAAATGCCATACCTATGGAAATGCTAGCACAAAGTTTGCCTCAGCAAATTTTTGCCAAACATAAAAATCAACCTTTTCAGATTGAGGCTTTGCTGTTTGGACAAGCAGGTTTTTTACAGCAATCGTTTAAAGATGAATATCCAAATGCTTTAAAAAAAGAATATGATTATTTAAGGCAAAAGTACCAGTTAAATCCTATAGAACCCTCTGTATGGAAGTTTATGCGCATGCGCCCGCAAAATTTTCCAACTTTAAGGTTGGCACAATTTGCTGCTTTGGTGATTAAATCTAATCATTTGTTCTCTAAGGTGCTGGCTGCTAAAAATCACCGTGAACTGATTGAGCTCTTTGAAAATTTGCCTGTAAATCCATTCTGGAGCACGCATTATCATTTTAATAAAGAGACCCAAAAAGCAGAACTGCAATTGGGTAGAGAAAGTATCCATATTCTTTTAATTAACACGGTAAGCGTTTTTCTTTTTGCTTATAGCAGGGCCATGCAATTGCAGAATTACCAGACCAGGGCATTGAAACTGCTCGAAAATATAAGTGCCGAAAAAAATGCGGTGATTAAATTGTACGCAAATGCAAAAGTGAACGTTAAGAACGCGTACCATTCGCAAGCGATATTGCAATTGAAAAAAAATTACTGCAATGAAAAAAAATGCTTAAATTGTGGTATCGGAATTAAAATACTAAAGCATTAAAATGTTCCAACGTATCGTTACTTTTTTTGAAAAAGGGAGTTTTGGCGTATCAGAATACTTAGCCGGCAAATTGAATATGAGTACAGCTAAAGTACGTCTTTTCTTTATTTACTCTTCCTTTCTAGCTGTCGGTTTCCCTATTTTGTTCTATATCCTGGCGGCCATTGTATTGGATATCAGGCGTTATATGAAACGGATCAGGTTGAAGATTTGGGAATAGATTGGTTAGTTGGTTAATCGTTGGTTTACCATCTTTCGGACTTCGGGCTCTTGTCTTCTGACATCAGACTTCGGTCTTCTGACCTTCTCTTTCAATCTCCAACTTCATAATTAATATGTTTTTCACTCATTGCCGTTGGGCTAGTCCTTTCTCCTTGATGAGAAAGTACCAAAGAATCAAGGCTGTATTGCCTTCCTTGCATCACAGGGGTAAAACTTCAGGGCGAAATCAGTATGCCCGCCTTTACGCAAAGCCCTACTCTGGGGCTGACTAATTTCTTGTTTTATGTTGATTTGTAGGGTGGTGCAAAAGTTTTACCATGCGCTGCGGCGGAATCCAATAAGGCCATTGGGTGCAAGGTATGAGTTGATTGGTCATTAGTCATTGGTTTTTCGTCTTTCGGACTTCGGACTCCCAACTTTCCACTTTGGACTTCCAACTTCGGACATCGGACTTCCGGACTCTCAACTTCCGTCTTCCGGACTCTCAACTAATCATCATCCATTAAAATCTCTGCAATCTCTTTAAAACCTTTTTCGGCAGCCAGATCAGCGGGGAGTTTACCATCATCGGTACGCAGACTCACTTCTGCACCTTTTTCCAATAAGGCAATAATCATTTCAATATTACCATGCTGTGCGGCAAAATGTAAGGGCGCAATACCCGATTTCTGGCATACATTAGGATAAGCACCTGCATTTAATAAAGCTGCAGCTAAGCCATAATTGTTGTTGTTTACGGCCGAGTGTAAAGGGAAAACATGGTAACCATTTTTACTGGCCAGATTTACATCTGCACCTTTAAGCAATAAGAATTTCGCGATTTCTTCGTGGTCAAAATAGCAGGCCAAACCAAGCGGTGTAAAACCATCTACAGAATAAGCATTGATCAGTTCAGGATTTTTAAATACCAATAGCGTAACATCATCAAACTTGCCGATGGCACAAGCATCAAACAAACTTAAATGAGGCATAAACTCTGCAATGACTAAAGCTATATCTGTTTTTTTGTAATAGCAGGCCAGCATTAAGGGCGAAGTATGATGAGAGGTTTCCTTTACTGCAAGTTCTGGCGTTTGGCTTAATAACGCAATAATATCTTCGGTTTGCCCGTTTTCAATTAAGCTTTCCAGAGGAGAAGTACCCATTTCTTGGTTCGTGGTTTTGGTTCTAAAGTAAAATAACGAAATAAAAAAGGAATATTAAAAACAAAATTGATGTGAAAACAAAAAAACAGGCATATTGATTTTTGCTTATGAACTATTTTCATTCATTTTTTATTAATTTGTTGGTATAAGATATATGGGTTAATTAATGTGGATTTAAGATAAAATATGGATTTAGGAATTGTTATGCTCTTGTTCCTGTCGCTTCGCAGACATACTTTTCCTGTAGCTGAAAAGTATGGAAAACCGAACAAAGTGAGCTCATTTATGCCGATAAAATAATATATACTAATAAATAAAAGCCACGGCTGCGCCTGATGCTTTTAAAGGCAGTAAAAGAGCAAAATGTTGCTATCCGCATCAGCCAAAGCCGGTTTTAGCAGAACGGAGAGGCTCTACGTAGGCTTGAGCTATCGTGAAAGTAAAAAAGTAAGAGCCCGTGGTGGCGAGCTCATCACTTAAACAAATTTGAGAACAGTAATAACCTGAACTCATCTTAATTAGCAAAACAGCATAAACAAACCAGCATATCTTTGTTATATTTGTTGATTATTAATTTTTAATCTTTACGATGTCGTTAAGAGGAAATCAATTTAGAGCCAATTCTTTTAAGCAAAATTCCGAATCGCCTAAAAACAGCGATAAAAGCAAACCTGGCAAGGCGCCAAAAACACGTGGCGAAATTTTGCCGCGTTTTGATCTGGCCGATGGAAGGTTTGTAAAGATCATAGGCCTGCTTTTTATCATTATTTCTTTATACTTTTTAATTGCTTTTACATCCTATTTATTTACCTGGCAGGAAGACCAGAGCTATGTAATAGATGCCAATGGCGGATGGAGCAATCTGTTTAAAACAGCAGAAGAATTAAAAACCAGCGGTGTTACCGATCCGATTGTACAAAACTGGCTGGGTAAAATAGGAGCCCTGTTGTCGCACCAGTTTATTTATAAATGGTTTGGTGTGGCTTCTTTCCTGTTTGTGCTGGTTTTCTTTGTGATAGGATACAGATTGCTTTTTAAAGTAAAGATTTTTGCAGTAGAAAAAACATTGGGTTACAGCTTTTTTTTCCTCTTGTTTATTTCGCTGGCTTTTGGTTTCGGACATGCTTTTTTTGCCAAAACCCCACATTTTTTAGAAGGAGAGTTTGGCTACTGGTCTAACAAATTGCTTACAGCCCAGATAGGGCAGGCGGGTGTTGGTGGTTTGTTGATCTTTTTAGGACTTACCATTCTCATTATTGCTTATAATATAGACTTTAAATTACCGCATAGAGAACCTAAACCAGAACCTTTATCTCCTGGTTTTGAACCCGAGGTACCTGAAAATGTCTCTTTATTTGAAGAAGAAAAATCTGAGCCTGTTGAGTTTAGCCTGAACGATCGTTATGGGGCGAACAAGCAGAAACAAGATCAGAACATTGTTTTAACACCAAACCGTTTTGATCAGAAACAGGAAACAGAAGAACTGCCCCCTGTGGTAGCGACACCTTTGGCCGCTAACGTAATCTTAACACCAGATGTAACTTCGGTAGCCCCCGTTAAACCGGTAGTAGAAGTTGGAAACATGGAGGTGGTGCAACCTAATCCTGATCCAGCTTTTACGGTAGAAAAAACAGAAGAAGAAGTAAAGGCTAATGAACTGGTAGAGCAGTTTGGCAATTATGACCCTACCTTAGATTTATCTAACTATAAATATCCGCATTTAGACCTGTTAGAAAACTACGGATCCAATAAGATCTCTGTAAATGCAGACGAACTGGAGGCCAATAAGAACAAGATTGTAGAAACCCTTAACCATTACAATATTGAAATTGATAAGATTAAGGCAACTATTGGTCCTACTGTAACTTTATATGAGATTATACCGGCGCCCGGTGTGCGTATTTCTAAGATTAAAAATCTGGAAGATGACATTGCACTTAGTCTGGCTGCTTTAGGTATCCGTATTATAGCACCTATGCCGGGTAAAGGAACCATTGGTATAGAAGTACCCAATTCACATCCTGAAATGGTAGCGATGCGAAGCGTATTGGCTACAGAGAAATTTCAGCAGAATAACATGGATTTGCCTATTGCTTTGGGTAAAACCATTAGCAATGAAGTCTATATTGCCGATTTAGCTAAGATGCCCCATTTGCTGGTAGCAGGTGCAACCGGACAAGGTAAATCGGTGGGGATCAACTCTATCCTGGTTTCTTTACTGTACAAAAAACACCCTTCGCAGTTAAAATTTGTACTGGTAGATCCTAAAAAAGTAGAATTAACTCTGTTCAATAAAATAGAACGCCACTTTTTAGCAAAACTACCGGGCGGCGACGATGCCATTATTACCGATACCAAAAAAGTAATCAATACCTTGAATTCTTTGTGTATAGAAATGGATCAGCGCTATGATCTGTTAAAAGATGCACAGGTAAGAAATTTAAGAGAGTATAATGATAAATTTATTAAGCGTAAGCTAAACCCTAATAACGGACACCGTTTTCTGCCTTACATAGTTTTAGTGGTAGATGAGTTTGCCGATCTGATCATGACTGCAGGTAAAGAGGTTGAAACACCTATTGCACGTTTAGCTCAGTTGGCACGTGCTATCGGTATCCATTTGGTACTGGCTACACAAAGACCTTCTGTAAACGTAATTACGGGTACAATCAAGGCCAATTTCCCTGCCAGGCTGGCATTTAGGGTATTGAGTAAGATCGATTCGCGTACCATTTTAGATACAGGTGGTGCAGATCAGTTAATAGGAAGAGGAGATATGCTCCTCGCCAGCGGTAGCGACCTGATCAGGCTACAATGTGCTTTTGTTGACACGCCAGAAGTTGATCGTATTTCTGAGTTTATAGGTCAGCAGAGAGGTTATCCGGATGCCTATCTGTTACCTGAATACATAGACGAAAGCAGCGAAGGATCCATGAAAGAATTTGATCCTGATGACCGGGATCCATTGTTTGAAGAAGCGGCGCAACTGATTGTAAACCACCAGCAAGGCTCTACTTCTTTGATACAGCGTAAAATGAAATTAGGTTACAACCGTGCGGGCAGAATCATAGATCAGCTAGAAGCTGCAGGTGTGGTTGGTCCTTTTGAAGGGAGTAAAGCCAGGGAAGTTTTAATCCCAGATCTGTATGCTTTGGAACAATTCTTGAACAACCTTAACAATAAGTAATTTTTAACACGAAAAAACACAACATGAAAAGAATAATAACTGCTCTTACTTTTATAGCTATCAGTTGCTTAAGTATAAATGTTTTTGCACAAAAAGATCCGGCAGCAAATGCCATTTTAACTAAGGTTAGTCAGAAATACCGTTCACTAAAATCAATAAAAGCCAATTTCTCTTTAACATTGAATGCGGCAAATGGTAAAGTAATGGATGTAAAAAACGGTGTGCTGTATGCTATACCGGGTACCAATAAATTTAAGGTAGATCTGGGCGATCAGCAGATCATGAGCGATGGTAAAACACAATGGACTTACATTAAATCATCTAACGAGGTTCAGGTTTCAAATGTTGATCCAAGCAGCGATGCGATTAACCCTTCCAAATTGTTTACCATTTACGAAAAAGGATTTAAGTACATTTATGCTGGTGATACCAAATCAAAATCAGGTAATTTATCTACCATTGAGCTAACACCAGAGAAAAATGATGCTAAGATCTTTAAGATCAAATTGTACATTAAAAAAAGCAACGATATTGCAAAAGCAGAAATGTTTGAGAAAAGCGGGGTGCGTTATACCTATAACGTAAGTTCATCTGAATTGAACAAGCCCATATCAAATGATATGTTTACCTTCGATGCCAAAAAATACAAAGGCGTTGAAGTAGTTGATCTACGATAAAACAAGAAAAGAGCTGCCTTAAAAGTAGGTCGTCACCCTGAATTTATTTTCAGGGTCTTCTTGTAAAGGTATTACAAAATGTTTCAGATTCTGAAACAACTTGTCCCGAATTCAATCGGGAAGTTCAGAATGATGAATTTCAAGACTTTTGAGGCTTCCATTTTTTATTTGTTTATAATTTTATAATATTGTTGCTTGCTTCAGGTAAAAAGCAATATTGGTAGAAATCCTTTTTATGGTTCATTTAGATAAATAAGCATTTTGAAAGTTACTTTTTTAGGCACAGGTACATCACAGGGCGTTCCGGTAATCGGGTGCGATTGTGAGATATGCAGGTCTGAAAATAAATTAGACAAAAGGCTAAGGGTATCTGTGCTGATTGAAACTAAGGATAAGCGTATGGTTATTGACAGTGGTCCTGATTTCAGGTACCAGATGCTCAGAGCCAAAGTTACCGATCTGGATGCGATTTTGTTTACGCATGAACATAAAGACCATGTAGCAGGGCTAGACGACATCAGGCCGTTCAATTACCTGCGCAAAAAAGTTATTGATGTTTATGCTACCCATCGGGTACAGCAGGCTTTAAAAAGAGAATTCTCTTATATCTTTTCAGATACGATTTATCCCGGTATCCCGCAAATTAACCTGCATACCATAGATAAAGACCCTTTTTATGTGGGTGTAAATAAAATTATTCCCATAGAGGTGATGCATTACAAGCTCCCGATATTAGGGTTTAGGTTAGGCGACTTTACTTACATTACCGATGCCAAAACCATTGAAGATGCAGAGATCGAAAAGATCAAAGGCTCTAAAATAGTCGTACTAAATGCTTTGCAGAAAGATTCGCATATCTCTCATTTTACCCTGGATGAGGCCGTAAGCATGGCCCAGAAAATAGGGGCAGACATGACCTATCTTACGCACATCAGTCATAACATGGGTTTGCACACAGCAATAGAAAAAGAACTCCCTGCCAACATTAGATTGGCTTATGACGGGCTTTCTTTTGAATGTTAAAAATGGATAATCAATACCATAGGTACATTCCTCAGTCTTTTCTGCCCTTACCGATAAATCGGTATAAGCTATGTCGAGCATAGGCACTCCATTTTTTCGTTTTTTCTATTTTTTCAACGGTTCTCAAGAAACGCTTCGCTTTTTTGAACGACCAAAATGGAGGAAAAGTCGCCGACTGCGCTCTTTGCTTTAAAGTTAATGCTAGCGCAATTGTTCTACCTCCGCAAAGACCAAGGTCGGTTTTTGAGTGAATTTAATGGGCTTTACTAGGGCTTTGACATGTTGCAAAACTAAAAATCTAAAACCTCAATTAAATAGGTTAATATGCGCTACTTATCTATTTCGGTGTAGCTACTTCTTCATGGTTAGCATGACGTTGGGGAATTGGCATGAGCTCTATTTAGATACTATCCTTGTCACATTGAGCTTGTCGAAATGTGGTTAATATTGATTTAAGTACCTAGGTGTCAGGCTGTCTCGATAGCGATCGGGATTGTCGAAACCCTTTCTTTGACAGCAAAATATAACGTTAATCATCAGAATAATCTAATCTATTCAGGTTTAAAAACCACACTACCACAATAAGTACTCATGGCAATAGCTTGTCTGTCTTCAGCAATAAAAGAAATCCAGGTATGAAAAGTTTTTCCCTTATCTAATTCAGTAAGTTTAACGCTTTCTTGTTGCCTCGATCTTTTGGCTCCACTGGTTTCATAGCGGGCAATGCCATCCTCTACATTATAAAGCATGAGCATAACCTGATCATGCGCCCTTACGTAATTGCCTTCTATATTATTTGCCCAGCTAAAATGCACACCCACATCGTTTACCATTAATTGCACATCTATGGCGCCTGGCAAATTGCCATAGGTTAAACATACTTTAGGATAATCTATTTCGCGATTGGCCTGTTGCGCATTTAACATGTTGTAAGATTTGGCTACGTTGTGCGCACTCATCATCCGCTTCTTAGATTCCATATTAAAACCTATCTGCACAAAACCCACAATAGGCTTAAGAAACTGTTGCATAAGGCTAAATTTAGATCTGCATACGTTTTGACGGGCACTGCCTATTTTGTTCTTTAAAGAAGGTGTACGCTTAGCCCTGATTACCCATTTGCCATACAGATAGTAACCGCTTACCGTACCTACCGTTCCGGTAAACCCACCATTTATTCCATTTTTGATAATAGCCATAATGTTTGTGTTTTACCCCTATCATATATTAAGTTACTGATTAAAAAGTAAATAAGCTATTTAATAGAGTTGTTATACGGGTTTTATTCAGATACAATTGTCATAAGCCCGACTAAAATCTGATATAAATTCGTTTAAACTCCGTCAAAACGAACTCAATACATACTTTTATATAAAACACTGATAAGCTGTGTTCAGCATGTTTTTGAAGATTTTCTTTCGTTTAATTTGCTGGATGGTATTTAAGGATTTACTGTGAGCGCTAACCTTAATTTATATATTGCAGTTTTGTTTGCTAACTTCTTGTTGAGCGCTATGGTTTTGCACACAAGTTGTGTGTACCAATCGAGGGTTAGGGGAAAAACTAAAATATGGGTGTCTTCTTGAGCTTGTCGAAAGACCATATTTTAGTTTTTAACCACCGTAAATAATCTTCTACAACCTCATTTGGTGCAAGTCTTGTGTTTGTGGAAACTTATTTTATTTATTATCTAAGCCCAAATCGTATTTACTAATTCCGTTGCTGTAAGACTTGAGCTAAAAAAGCACACGCGACACGCGTGCGCCAGCGAGCGCATATTAAGAGGAAGAGCAAGATTTACTTAAGGAATTTAAGGGACTATCCTCAAATGGCAGCTAAACTGATAGAAAAAATAATTTAACAAACCAATTTTTTCAATTCAAATGATATCTTTGCAGCATTAGATACCCGGGTGGCGAAATTGGTAGACGCACCATCTTGAGGGGGTGGCGCTGGCAACAGCGTGGCAGTTCGAATCTGCTTCCGGGTACAAAAGCCGAAGTTAATTTTAACTTCGGCTTTGTTGCTTTACAACTTTTTGTTGAGCACTATGGTTTTGCACACGCGGCACTCGTACGCCAGCGAGGGGCACTTTTAAGAATTCAGGACGGGCAACCATTCTTTTTTTTGTTTTAAATCATCTTAACTTGCTGCTAAGTTTATATTGTTGCAAAACAGCATAACTTTTTCAACCAACAGAATAAACGTATTGAAAAACTTGAAAAACAACGAAAGAATAATAAACCTAATTATATCACAATGAAAAAACTTATTACAACAGCACTGGCAACGATGGTTGCTATCTATGGATATGCACAAAATACATATCCTTTTCCACAGAATGGGAATATTGGCATAGGGACAACAAATCCCCAAAGCGCACTTGATGTAGTTGGAGAAATAAGATCAACTAACGCCAGCTCAAACCTTTATTGGGCTTATATGAAAGCTAATTGGGCTGAAAATAATGCATTTGAATTAGGATTGAGTGGACACAAGATTCTAACAAGCGATAACTATTATTATGGTTCAGCATTAAATTTTTGGACTGCAGATACCAAGAAAATGACTATTAGTTCAAGTGGGAATGTGGGTATTGGAACGACAACTCCAGGTGCTAAGCAGGAAATATTTCTAGCAGATGGAGGGGTAAATCAATTTAGACTTAATACTGGATTTACTGGGGGCAACTACATAGATATAAATCCTTTTATAAAAGATGTGAATAACGGAGGATTTTCTATCTCCCAAAATGGAAGTGTCAGATTTGTAATTGATAATTCTGGGAATGGAAACGTAGGTATAGGAACAACAACGCCAGATTCAAAACTTACTGTAGCTGGTAAGATTCACTCTCAAGAAGTAAAAGTAAGCATAGCTGCCGGTGCAGATTTCGTATTCCAAAAAGATTATAAACTTACTCCTCTTGCAGATGTAGCAGCATTTATTTCAACTAACAAACACCTGCCGCAAATAGCTTCAGCCGATGAAATGAAAAGGAATGGCTTAGAATTGGGAGAAATGAATATAAAATTACTTCAAAAAATCGAGGAGCTGACCCTTTACTTGATTGAGATTAAGGAGGAATTAAATGCATTGAAAGCTCAGAAGGATAAGTCTCAGCCAGCAGTAAAATTTTGATAGGAAATCATCCGTGCTGGTGCACGTGTGCATTATAGGAATACTGCTCTACAGCACCTAACATTTTAGTCTTTTTCATAAAAAAATATTTTGAATTGCTAATATTTTTAGCAAATTTGAAGCTTAATTTTTTAGAGATGATCAGACCCTTAGACCCTTTGCGCAACGAGGTACTGGATACCTTAGATGATCCGGGCAGAACATCGGGCTTTGTAAGTCCGGCAGAAGATTATATACAGCGTAGGCTGCATGTTGCCAATATGATTGTTGGCGATCCTACCAATACTTTTTACTTTAAGGTAGATAATGACCAGATGAGCTTTTTCCATATCTTAAAAGGAGCCATTGCCGTGGTAGATAAATCCCTGCCCGTAATGCACGGCTCAATTATCGTTTGCTGTTTGGATGGCGAGTGGCTGATCAGGAAGCTGTGCAGACGCAACGAACGGAACTACCTTTGCATGAGTAACAGCTTTGAAAGCTGTATTGAAACGAGCGGCCGACAGCTGGATATTTTTGGAACTGTTTCATGGGTTTGCATGCCCACAAGATGATATGGTGGGGTTAATTGATTGCAATAATTTTTATGCAAGCTGCGAGCGGCTTTTTAAACCGCAGTACAGGCAGGTGCCCATTGTGGTGCTGAGCAATAACGACGGCTGTGTAATTGCCCGTAGCGAAGAGGCCAAACAATTGGGCATACCCATGACCGCCCCTTATTTTCAATGGAAACCTTTTCTTGAAGCCCACAAGGTGGCTGTCTTTAGTTCGCACTATGAACTCTATGGCGATATCAGTGCAAGGGTAATGACCAACATTGCCAGGTTTTCGCCCAATATGGAAGTTTACAGCATTGATGAATGCTTTATAGGTCTTACAGGATTTGATCATCTTGAGGGCTATGTCGAGAACCTGCGCAATACCGTGATCCATAACACGGGCATTCCTATATCCATAGGGGTAGGACCCACAAAGGTACTGGCAAAGGTAGCCAACAAACTGGCCAAGAAAGCACAGGGACATCTGGTTTTGCAAAGGCCTGAACAAATTGAAAAAGCGCTTTCGGGCTTTCCTATAGAAGCAGTTTGGGGCATAGGTTACAAGCATGCCCAGAGGCTCAAAAAAATAGGCGTAAATACGGCAAAAGATTTCAGGCAGTTGCCCATTAACTGGGTACAGAAAAACATGTCGGTGGTAGGCGTACGCCTGTGGAGGGAGTTATGGGGGCAACCTTGTTTACCGATCAAGATGATAGGCGACCCCAAAAAAGGACTGAGCACCAGTAGGGGTTTTGGCAGAACAACCGATGATTATGAAGAACTGAAAGAAGCCACCTCATCTTATACCGCACGGTTGGCACAAAAGCTCCGTCGCGAAAAACTATGCTGTACGGTATTGTCGGTACGCTTGCTTACCAATCGTTTTGCAGATAAGGAAAAACAGGTCTATCCGCAGATTACCATTCCTGTACATACAGCGGCCAATAATACGCCCCAACTGGTTAAACATACTTTATGGGGCTTGGAGCAGATATTTCTTAAAGGCTATCGCTATCAAAAAGTAGAAGTATCGGCTTTTGGGCTAATTCCCGAAGAAGAAGTGCAATTTAGTTTATTCAATACCTATGATGGCGACCGTCTCAACCGCATCAGTTCGCTGATGGACAAGTTGAACACCCATTACGGAGCAGGTGCATTGCGCCTATGCTCAGAAGGGCATAACCCCAAATGGAACCTGCGCAGGGATTTTCTAAGCCCTAATTATACTACCGACTGGAAGGAGATTATAAAAGTGGGTTAAGTACACAATACCGCGTGTGCAGTAGAAAAGCTTAGAAAATAAAATGTAAACGTACTGCCATTACCTATTGAGGAAAGTTTTTTTGTAATTTTAATTGAGCTATTTAAAATAAAACAGTAACCAAAACAAAATGATAACCAACACATCTAACCTAAAATTGAGAAGAACAACAATTGCCGATCTGGACACGCTGTTTCAGTTTCAGCTTGATAAAGAAGCAGGTTTTTTAGCGGCCTTTATGCCAAAAGACCCTACAGATAAAACAGCTTATTTAACAAAATACACGAAATTATTGAGCGAGCCAACTGTAAACAATCAGACCATTGTGCTTGACAATACGATTGTAGGTAGTATTGCAAAATTTGTAATGGAGGGCGATACGGAAATTACTTATTGGCTGGACAGGAAATTTTGGGGACAGGGAATTGCAACTCTGGCACTTAAAAAATTTCTTGATCTTGAAAGCACAAGACCCATTTTTGGCCGGGTTGCGTTTGACAATTTTGGTTCGCAAAAAGTCTTGGAAAAATGTGGTTTTGTGAAGATTGGCTCAGACAAAGGTTTTGCAAATGCAAGGCAAACAGAAATAGAAGAATTCATTTACAAACTTGACCATTAGAAGCAATTGAATATACAAGAACAGATCAAAGCCTATATTAACAGTCAGCCCGAACCCAAACGAGCCGAAATAGAAACCTTGCATCAACGCATATTGCAGGTATTGCCCAAAGCTAAGCTCTGGTTTTTAGATGGTAAAGATGATCAGGGCAAAACGGTTTCTAATCCACAGATAGGCTACGGGCTTCAAACCGTAAAATATGCTAACGGAAAAACCAAAGCGTTTTACCAAATAGGTATGAGTGGCAATACAGCCGGAATA
Source organism: Pedobacter montanisoli (assembly GCF_022809115.1). Taxonomy (GTDB): domain Bacteria; phylum Bacteroidota; class Bacteroidia; order Sphingobacteriales; family Sphingobacteriaceae; genus Pedobacter; species Pedobacter montanisoli. The sequence continues at coordinate 402,114 of NZ_JALGBH010000002.1, forward strand.
TCAGTTTATATAATGGGACTTGATGATAAGAAGTATTTACCCGAAACTTACGGTAAAACCATAGGTAAGGCGAGTGTAACCAGCTATTGCATCAAGTTCACTACCTTAAAAGACATCCATATCGATGTACTTGAAGCGGCAATACTTGATGGGGTTAAGCAGAGCACCTAACATCTGTTCTTATGCTTATTTTTTCTATTGAAAAAGCATAACTGTCTTAATTACGCTCATATTCACTTATTTTTTGGGCTAAAAAAGACCCGAAAAACATACAAATCATTAAAATTTCGCATATTTTACAATTTTTTGGGTAAAAACTACAAAAGATTTATTTGGTAGGAGTTTGATTAATTGATAACTTGAGGTTGTAACCCAAACTAAACTAATACCCTCAATGACTAAACTCACGCTTTCGGGCCAAAAAAGAGGCAGCCTCTTTTTAGCCCTTCTTGTAATACTTGCCATCATCTCCTGTAAAAAGGACCTGTTTGACCAGAGCAGAAAAGAACACAGTAATCCTGAACTTGTCAAAAGAAATGCGGAGTACCGGAAAGGTCCGCAAATGGAGAAGGTGAGCTTCAATGCTTTCAAAACAAAAACAGATCTTAATGTTCTGGGCAGCGTAGGCAAAATGCTCACAACAGCTAACCCAAAGGCCAAAACCATGGCCGTCAATACACCCGAAACTTATGAGGGCCTCCAGATCAATACAGACAGTGTAACCATTGTTAAAAACGGAGATCGTACCAGCTATATATTCAGTATTAAACTGTCCAATCCCAGGGCTATCGTTTTCCAGAACCTAACGGTAGATGTATCGCCTGAAAGAACGCTCACTTTCATCAATACCTATGCACCAACACAAAAGTGGATTGCCAAATGGCGTACCGGAAACGCCGGAGAATTTGAAGGCGATATCAGCGTAACTTACCTTAAATCGGCCTCGACAGCTTTGCCGGGCACAGGCTCTACATCACCTAGTGGTGAGCTTAATAAAAATTCAACAACCAAAACCTTGGGCGGAGCTGTTAAGCCCGGCACATCCGGTAAAACCAGTATGGTCTATCAGGATTGCTACACTACCACTTATTATTACATAGTAGCATATCAATGTACCGGTGATGGGCACTGGCCGGGAGAAGAATGTAATATGGACGGTGATAATCGTGCTGGCTGGCGTGTATCATCCAAAGACATTACCGATTGCTATGAATATGATGATGGTATCGGCTCAGGTGGTGGTTCAGGAGGCGGGTCTGGCGGTGGCGGTGGAACTTCTCCAACAACCCCGCCAGATTATGATCCATGCGATACCACACAACCGCCAACAGGCCCTTTGAGTGTACACAGTGGCGCAACGGGTACCAAACTGATGGTACACCAAAACCCAGATTGTAATCCAACTCCGCCTCCGGTATTACCAAGCCAGGCGCAGCAGTTGATTACTTTATTACAGATCACCAATGTTAGACTGATCAATTTCTTGAACAACCCTGTAAACGGCGGACTTGTAATGGAAATCAGCGATTATATGACTAACAGTAAAAATTCTGTGTACAGCTATGAATATTCACGCTGGGCAATAGGGTTTTTAGAGCAAAACCCCGACTTTGATTATAGCATGATGTTTAGTAATACTGAATTTTTAGACCTGGATTATCCTCCTGCCTATGCCAATGAAGAAGCATTAATCAATAATGATATAGAGCTATCAGAGATACCGGCAAATGCACCTCAAAACCAGAACAGGATAATTGGTGGAGCACCTAAAAGACATGGCGATAATCCTGAAGATCTGCAGTATGGAACAAATGGCAATACAAAAGGTATTTTAGGCTCAATGATCGGCAAAACGGATGAACAGTTATTTAACTCTATGCGCAATCTGTTGTGGCAAACTTCTGTGTTGAGTCCTGATCTGCGAACGGTAACTAGCCTAGCTGCTGATCGTTTTCAAAGCAATATAGGTGGTGTATTTGAAAACGCAGTACTCACCGATGCAGTGAAAAGATCGGTGCAGTTTCAGAATTTTTTGAAAAGATTTGGAGAGGAATTGAGTAAAGAATTAACTCGTACAGGCGGAAACATAAACCAAATAGAAGAAATTAAATCCAATACTTTTAGGCCAAGGTTTAACGGATTATGGAATAAGTTTGGAGGTTTACAAATATTAATCAATGACACAGAAGCTCATGAGATTAAGCTATTAAATTTCAGTACCTACGGAGGGGTATTATGGACAGCAGACATAGAAGTAACCCTTTACGATAATTTCGGTTTAGACAAACATGATGCTTTAACTTATCAGGGTAAACACGCTGGCTTTGCGGCATGGTGGTTATTGCAGCACACCAGAGGCTACAAACCATTTCAAACCAAATTTGTAATTAAAACAAGAATTGAAGGTAGATATTAAAAAAACTATGAAAAATTATTTAAAATCATTAATAATTATTACAATGATACTCGTTTCATCTTGTAAGCAAAAGTCATTAGAGTTTATCAAGCTGGATCAATTTTCAAAAATTGATACCATGCAAGATAATGGCAGGCAATATTATTATAAGACCGATTGCTATATTGTTTCCAACTACAAAGATAACCTGAACAATGAACGAACTGTTGATAGTTTTGCCTATAAAAACAGAGCTAAAGATTTAGCTAAATATTCAAGTTATGAGATTGTTATTTACAAAAGTTCTGATAAAACAAACTTAAAAAACCTTAAACAAAACCCAAATGATTTTGACGGTTATACCTTTGATAACGATATGACCTATGTATATAGATGGGGCGGTGGAACATTTAGTAGTAAGACAAAATATAAAGGTAGAGAAACCGTAGAAGCCCAAGAAATGATACGAGAAGATTAAGGCCAAAATTTAATGAAAGCCTTTCTAAAAACCTTTGTTTTTCTGCTGCTCACACTGGTGTTTGCATGCAAGGAGAAATCTTTAACTTTTTCAAAGTTAGATCAGTTTTCAAAAATAGACACCGTAAAAGAAGGCAATGAGGTGACCTATTTTAAAACAGACTGCTATATCGTTTATAACTATAAGGATAATCTAAATAATGAAAGAACTGTTGATAGTTTTGCATACAAAAACCGGGCAGCAGATTTAGGAAAATATATGGGTTACACCATTATGATGACAAACATTCTGATAGAACCGATATTGATAATTTGAAAATTAATCCCAAAGATTTTGATTATTATACTTTTAATAACGATCAAATTTTCATGTATATGTGGGGACAAGGGAAATGGGCTGGTAAATTTAAATTTAATGGAAGAGAAATGACCAGCGGAGAAGAAATGATACGAGAAGATTAAGAGCAAAATCTAATGAAAACACATTATAAACCCCTTTTGATTATTATATCAGGATTTATTCTTTCCTGCAAGCAAAAGCCATTAGAGTTTATCAAGCTGGATCAATTCTCAAAAATTGATACCATACAACAGAATGGAAGATCATTTATTATGAAGCAGTTGAATTTTATTGTAAAAGATTACAGTAATAGCCAAGAAGCAAAAAAAGCCATTGATGCGTTTGTCATGGAACAAGTTAAAAATAGCGAAAAAGGTATTACTTATTTACTGGTGTTTTACAAATATTCGGAAATAACAAATGTGAGCCATTTAAAAGCCTATCCTAGAGACATCGATCGGTACTCCCAAGATAACGATATGATTTTTACTTATAGGTGGCTAGATGGAAAATTGGAAAGCAAAACGGTAATAGACAATGGTACTATCATTAGTCCGAGGTAAATGTTTTAGAGGAGCGTGAAAGGTTCTGTAACTCGTTCCTTTGTACAGAAATAGTTGATTTAAACCGCCATTCGATAAAAGTGGCGGTTTAAAAGCGGGAGGCGAAGAATTTGAAGACTATTATAGATATCATCAAATGGTAAATTCTCTGATACGATGGAGTTAAAACATTGCCTTTCGTTCTAATAATGAGTATAATTGAGGTACACACATTAATGAAATGATGATGAAAAGAATGCTTTTTACCACAATGACCTTAGCGGCAATAATGGTCTTATTAGCAAAATTTACTTTTGCCCAAAGCTCCAATACCGAAAAAACACCAGATGATAGATATTCTTACGCCTACATATCTGTTGAAGGAAAAGCACTCTCTAAAAAACTGAAAGTACAGGTAGATTTAGGAGATACTCCCGAACAGATTGAAAAAGGTAAAACATACTCTGAGCATCTAACAAATAAAAAATCATATGCGGCCGTGCTTAACTATATGATAGAAAATCAATTTGAGCTTGTTAACACGCTTGGATTAAATTCTTCATATAAAGGAACAGGAGAAACTTCGGGTATTATCTTTATCATGAAGAAAAAGAGTTCATATCATGAAAATAAAGGTAGGTAATGCTATCTTTTGTTCATACTTTGGCAAACACTGTAAATGCTAGCACAATTTTATTCTTTTTGTACAACTGTAATTGTCATTTTAGCAATAGACTACTATAGTTATTTTCATTTAAGTAAGCTGAAGTTTTTACAGGCTAAAAGAAAATTCTTCAAATACCTATGGTGGTCTACATCCATTTTAAGCCTATGTCTTATATTTGTGAGTATTTTCTTTAAGCTTCCATTTTGGACAGAGGCATACCTAACTTTTTTACCGTTAAGCCTGATCATTGCCAAGCTCTTTTGTTTACCCTTTTTGCTTTTAAAAGATATTCTGTATGTTTTTAAAAAGCTTGTAAAGCCTAAAACGAAAGAAGAACCCATTAACGAAAAACAAGAAGCTGATCTGTCGCGGTCAGAATTTCTATTAAAAACGGGAATACTTGTAGCATCTGTGCCCCTGATGGCTTTAACAGGCGGTTTTATTTCGGGTGCGTACGATTATCAAGTAAGACATCAAAAGCTAAGATTACCACACCTTCCAAATGCATTTAACGGTCTTAAAATAGCACAGATTTCAGACATACATTCGGGCAGTTTCTATAATAAGGTTGCAGTATCTGGGGGAGTAGATTTGTTGCTTGCCGAAAAGCCAGACCTGATTTTCTTTACAGGCGATCTTGTAAATGATTTTGCCGCAGAGGCTACCGACTATTTAGACATTTTCTCTAGGGTTAAAGCCCCCTTAGGCGTATTCTCCATTTTAGGGAATCATGATTATGGCGATTACCATTTCAAAAGGAAACATTTCTTTACCACAAACCCTATCTCAAAAGAACAAAATTTATCAGATGTAAAAGCCATACACCGAAGTTTAGGCTGGCAGCTTTTATTGAACGAATCACGTGAGCTGGTGGTTGATGGTGAAAAGATCTACATTATAGGCGTTGAAAATTGGGGTGTTGAAAGTCCGTTTAAGTATGGTAATATGGAAATGGCAATGAAAGATGTAAAGGATAAATCGGTCTTAAAACTGCTGCTATCTCATGATCCATCGCATTGGCGAGGCGAAATATTGCCCTTATACCCTGAAATAGACATGATGTTTAGTGGTCATACTCATGGCGGACAATTTGGAGTAAGAAAAGCAAAATATCAATGGAGCCCGATTGAATATAAATATAGTGAATGGGCAGGGCTATACACTGAGAAAAATCAAATGTTATATGTAAATGCAGGCTATGGATTTCTGGGCTACCCCGGGCGGGTTGGAATTTTACCTGAGATAACGATCTTCGAATTGTCTAACGGAAATTCGTAATGAAGCATATGTAAACAAAATACTCCCTTGCAGGAGCAAAACAGATGCTTATACTAATAAAGATTACGGTTAATTTAAGTAGGTCATAATCTAATTATTCGTTTCTCCGCCATTAATCATATCAGATACAATTCCTTTTTTATTTTTTCTTTCAGCAAAATAAACGCCGCCAACATGCAGTACAATAAAGCCAAGAATAGGGTACATGCAAAATCCATGAATTTCTTTTAGTGAATGGCTCAAAGATCTGGAAATTCTAAGACTATCGTCAAAAGCAACACTCAAACCCGTAACAACCATGATGAGCAAAAGGGTATAAAAAACAAGATACAACAGCTTAATGCCCAGCTCATACCTTGCTGTGCTTTTAAACGCCTGGTTTGATGAGTATGTTTTTAAAGCATCTAGAAATTTGTGAATGACCCTCTGATTTTTATCTGCCCTGATTTCTACAACAATTCTGTAAAGGAAAAGTGCAGCCAGTACATAGCCAAAGTAAATATGTATGCCCCAAACCTGGTCTTCCAGACCATGAACAAGAGCTCTAGCCTGTTCTGGTGATACATTTGCACCTGCATCAGTAAGTTCTTTTTGCACAAAATCTCTGGCAGATCCGCCATCAAATAAGGTCGAATTGATCAGTACGGTTACCAGCGAACCTAAAATAACAAGTGTATTGCCCCAATGCCAGAAACGTAGGGATGGAGAGTACTTTTGTTGGGCTTCTTTTTTCATATTGATATAAATGTAGAATTGAAAAATGAAGACATTCTGAAGTTGCTTTTGCATATATGTTGTTTTTTAAAATAGAAGAAAAGCTTTGTTTTTGATAGAAGAAAAAAGGTTTTCTCTTCAAAGAAAAAGTATTGCTATCCATATAATTTTGCTAACTTTATCTTAGACATATTAAAATTTCTACTAAAATGATGAAAAGAGCAGCATTATTCCTGATCATCTGCCTTAGCGCCTTTATGGTATCTGCGCAGAGTAAAGACGATATTTTAGGCAAATGGATCAACCCCTCAGGCGAAGGACAGATCGAGATATACAAAAGAGGTGACAAATATTTTGGTAAACTGGTATGGCTAAAAGAGCCCAATGATGAAACGGGCAAACCTAAAAAGGATGTAAAAAATCCCAAAGAGAATTTAAGGAACCAGAGTGTTTTAGGGCTTGAGATTTTAAAGGATTTCAGTTATGAAAACAATAAATGGACAGGGGGAGAGATCTACGATCCGAAATCGGGTAAAACCTATAGCTGTAATATGACCCTTAAAGATCATAATACCTTAAATATAAGAGGATATATCGGTGTTTCACTTTTAGGAAGAACTGAAAGCTGGAAGCGCGTCAAATAAATTTAAAAAACATCTAACCTATGCATCTTAAATTTAAATTAACAATCGCACTCATTATTGGCCTGATAACGGCCAGAGCACAGACCTACAATCTGGCTACGCTCATAGAAACTGGTAAAAATACCAGTATAAGGGGCTTATCTGTTGTTAACGATGATATTATTTGGCTAAGTGGCAGCAACGGATATATTGGTAAAAGTACCGATGGGGGTAAAACATGGAAATGGACACAGCCTAAAGGCTATGAAAAATGTGATTTCAGGGATATTGAAGCCTTTGATCATTTAAAAGCCATTGCCATTAATGCAGGTTCACCAGCCTATATTCTTTATACCATTGATGGCGGAAACAGTTGGCGGGAAGTGTATAAAAACACGGATTCAGATATTTTCTTAGATGGCATGGCCTTTTGGGACATGCAGCATGGCATAATATTTGGCGATCCCATCAGAAACAGGATGCAGCTCCTGCGCACACGTGATGGCGGCCTAACCTGGCAAAATATCAGCGATAATTTAAAACCCGATTTAGCGATGGGCGAAGCTGGTTTTGCCGCAAGCGGATCTTCCATTGTGGTTAAAAAAGATGGTAAAGTATGGATTGCCACAGGCGGAAGCACTTCTAAGATTTACTTTTCGGCCAATTATGGCGAAAACTGGAAAGTTTATAAATGCCCGATTATTCAGGGCGAAAGCAGTACGGGCGTTTTCTCTATGTCTATGTTAGATCACCGAAAAGGTTTGGTGGTAGGTGGTAACTACCTTAAAGACAAAGAAAATACAAACAATGTACTGATTACCCGCAATGGTGGCCGATCATGGAAAAAGCCTAAAACGCAGGTTAGCGGATACCGTTCGGGCGTAGATTATTTAACTGATAAATTATGTATTGCTACAGGTACTTCAGGTACAGATATTTCTAACGATGGGGGTAAGAACTGGAATAAGATTTCTGATTTAAGCTTTAATGCTGTTCAGAAAGCTAAAAACGGCACCCTGGTGGTATTGGCAGGTAATAAGGGGCAGGTATTTAAACTGGTGTCTGTTAAGAATGATCTTAACAAATAAAATCATATTTATTAAAAAGGGTTTCTAATCGTTTTCGTCATTCCGTACTTGATACGGAATCTTTTAAATGGAAGCATTTACCTCCTAAGATCCTGAAACAAGTTCAGGATGACGACAATAGTACTTTTAGAAACCCTTTCTTTGTTGACCCTTAATTTAAGGTCTTGTAATATTCAGCTTCTTTTGCGCTTGGTTTGATCTTTTCAGCTGTTCTGCTGTAGCGTAAACGGTGGCTAAAGAAAAGGTCTGAAATATCGTCTCCGCTCGATTGTAAGAAGATAATATCAGGCTCTGTATATTTTGCCCTGTCTTCCCAAAGAGAAAGATAATCATCTATAGAATAACCCAATTTAGCTGAGTTTAGCACTTCTTTATTCGGGAATAGGGTTTGTAATAAACCTGAACCAGTTTTGGCATTATCTAAGAAAGGAAACTCGAACATTGAATCGCCTATTAAAAGAATTCTTTGTTTTTGCTTAGGGAAAGTCAGGTCATGATCCATTCTTAAGCCTTGTTTGTTGGTAACCAATTTATAAGGCAGGTTTTTACCACCATCTAAAATGGTATTCTGGCTTGGTTTAAAATCACCTAAAAGCTCTGGTCTGTTGTCGTAAGTTGCAGTGGCTTTTACATTATCGTATTTTCTGATCATCTGAGCCATTTGGTCAGCCAGGATCTTGGCGCCATTTTGGTTAAAATGTCCGTCAACAGGAGCAAAGGTAATGTCTTTTTTATTGGCGATACTCGGAACAAAATCAACAAAATCTACGCCGTTTTGTGCACATAGATTTTGAATAAAAGGTTTTCCTATTTTGTTCATAGAAACGTCTGGTTCGGCAGTGATCCAGCAGAACACAACTTTAGCACCGGTAGATTTGATGCCTTTAACTAATTTTTCGAAATCTGTTTTGTAACGTTCTTTTAACTCGGCAAGAATTTCGTTTGAAGCCTGAGAACCATCGTATAATTGCTCTCTGGGTATGTTAACGTAGTTGTTGGGATCTAAGCCTTTTTCGGTGGTAGAATCAGAAGCTTCGCCGTTAAGGTTAGAAATAGCACCTATAGAACTTACCACGCTTTCTTTGTCTTTACTTTTGGTGTAAAAGAAAAATCCAAGAGCGCCTAAGATGACTATTGCAGCGATGATTTTAACTAAATTGTTCATAAATTTAAAATTGAAAATAAAGGAATTCTGTTTGGTTATTAAGATTTTTTGATGAAAAAATAATCATGATCAATAGGGCACATACGCTCCATTTAAAAATGAAATTGGTGTTTGAAATGGCTAAAGCATAAGGCTTATGGCGTTGTATCCATTCTGCTGCTAACAGACCGGCGATCCAAAGCAACATGGTGAGGCTAATTTCTGGTTTTGCAAGCCAATCGCCCGTAAATAATTTTTGCAGCATGCCCCAGGCATGGTGCAGGCTTTCTGCCCTGAATATCAATTGGGTAAAACACCAGAAAATAAATACGATGATACCGCTTGTAACAGCATAAAATAATGGGTTAAACTTCTTGGATACTTTCTTTCTTTTCTTTTTGGTTAAGAGTTCATAGCCAATGGCTAATCCATGGAGTGCACCCCATACAATAAATGTCCAGTTGGCACCGTGCCAAAGTCCGCTAAGGGTAAAGCTTACCAGAGCAGCATAAAAAATACCGAATTTACCCCAGTTTCTGCGTTTGAAAGAAATAGGCGTAAAGAGGTAATCCTGTATCCAGCTAGAGAGAGAAATATGCCATTTGCGCCAAAACTCTGAAATGCTTTGTGAAAAGAACGGATAGTTAAAGTTTTGTAACAGTTCAAAACCCATCATACGTGCACAGCCCAGTGCTATATCAGAGTAGCCCGAAAAATCGCAGTACATCTGGAAAGTGAACATAATAATGCCTAAAGCTATGGTAATGCCATTGAGGTCATGATAATTGGCAAAGATGTAATTTACCTGCATGGCCAGACCATCAGCAATTACGATTTTTTTAAAGAAACCCCAAAGCATTTGCATAAAACCATCTTCAAGTTTGGGTAGACTGAATTTTCTGTCGTTCTCAAACTGAGGTAACAAGTGGTTGGCTCTTTCAATAGGGCCTGCTACCAATTGCGGGAAAAAGGCAATATGCGTAATAAAAGCAATGAACTTGTTAGAAGATCTGTACTTGCCTTGGTAAACATCAAAAGTGTAACCTAAAATATGAAAGGTAAAGAAACTGATGGCAAGAGGCAAGATTACTTTAATAGGGATAAAATTTAACTGCCAGCCTATTGAGTTTGCTAAATCTACAAAAGAGCTTACAAAGAAATTGAAGTATTTGAAGTAGCATAATATGCCTACATGCACAATTACACTAAGAGTCATCAGCAGGTTTCTTCGTTTCTGGCTGTTGGTTTGATCTATGCTTTTTGCCATGAAAAAGCCAAAAACAGAGCTAAGTAGCAATAACACACAAAAGCGCCAGTCCCACCAGCCGTAAAATACGTAGCTAGCCAGCAACAGCACTATATTCTGGGCCTTACGGTATTTGAACAAAGACCAGTAAAGAATGAATACAATAGGGAAGAAGATAAAAAACGAAAGAGAAGAAAAAAGCATCTTGTTAAATCTTTCCTGATATTAAGTTTACCAGATCGCCTACGTTGTTTAATGATTGTATCTCTGTAAGACTGAATTTGATGCCATATTTCTGCTCAATGGCATAAATGATCTGTACGTGATTTAAAGAATCCCATCCTTCAACATCTTTGGCAGTGGTATCTAAAGAAAGCTCAACTTTGCCTTCGTCAATTACATCTTCAAAAATCAGGTTCAGTTCATGGATAATTTGTGCTGTGTTCATTTTAAATAGTTGTTATCTGTGTTTCAAATGGTTTATAATCAGACAGGCTTAAATGCCAGTAATTGTTATGGTGTTTAAAGCCGAGGTCTTTGTAATGGTTTTCTACAATTCCGTTTTTACTGGTAGCTATGTATTCGCCTGTTATGGTTGTGCAATTGTTTTCTTTGGCGTAACTAAAGATGCTGTTTAAGGTAAACTGTTCTACGTTTCGCTTTAATACCCTACAGCTCATGATCCAGTTATGGATAAAAAGATCATTTTCTTGCCTGCTTAAAAAAACGGCAGCAATTAAGCCGTTATCGCCATATTTATCGGTCAATGATATCGCTAAAACCTGATGATAGGGGCTTGTGCCAAAGCGCTTGAGTTCTTCTTCATCAAATCTTATGGTGCGCAGGTTAAACTGGTTTGATCTTAAAGAAAGTTGCGATATGCGGGGAAGATTGAAATCATTTAAAGATTCTACCAGACCTTTCATTTCAAGACTGGCCAGGAACTCTTCTTCGTTGCTGAAATAAGCTTTTGCCTGAACTCTTTTTGCTTCTTCTTTGTATTGCGCTGTACGTTTGGCATCATTATCTGATACACCTGCTGTTTCAAAAAGGTTCAATGAATTGATATAATCCAAATAGGCGGCAGGGTCTTCTGGTAGGTCTGGAACGGTAACCAGAGGAAGGTTCTGTTTAACCATTTCTCTTTCAAAAGGATTATCATCTATAAAAACCATAGAATCGAAACCAATATTCAGGATTTCCTGGATCTTCTGGATGTTAGAAACCTTGTTATCCCAGTTGGCCATGAAAACAGAAATGTCTTCTTCTTTTATGACCATTTCCTGGTGTTTTTTAAAAGGCTCCAGTGCAATAGATTCAGTGTTTTTACTGGCTACGCAAAGAATGATGCCCCTGTTTTTAAGTTCTTTAGCCCATTTCTGTATTTTGGTAAATACTTTTCCAATGCCTAATCCGCCAATCTGTATGTTGTTCATGCCATCATCGCCAATTATACCACCCCATACAGTGTTATCCAGGTCAAGAATAAGGCATTTTTTGAAGGTGCCTAATTGTGTTTTAATGATATCTGATACCGCTTTGGCTACATAAGGCAGAAAATCAATGGAGAAATACATATCTGTCTGGATCAGCATTTTCTGATCCTTCATGAAGTTGATGCCAAAAAGCATCTGCAGGCTCAATAGATCAACAATATATAAACCGGTATGTGTGCTTGCAAATTCGCCTAAACTAAAATTTAATTTACGGCATTGGTAGATATAGGATTTCTCATACTGGCTGCCAAAGTTCCCGAAAACCTGATCGTTTACCTCTGTATAATTAAAATACAGCAGTTTTGCGTTTAAAGCCGTTTGGCTAATGTTCAGGTAGTCTTCTACCTGGTTTATTTTGTAATTGGAAAACCGATCTCTTTGATCAAGAGGTGTTTTGTAGAAATCGTCCCTGAGTTTTGTTTCTGCTTCAAATACAATAACAAAATCAGGTTTGAAAGTATGTAGGTCTGAGCTTGGGTTTTTAAACTGTAAATCTATCTGGTTATAGGGTGCTTCATAGAGTTCTATAGCTATATTCTCTTCTAAAGCATAACCTTTTATGGCTATAGCCAGAAATTGCGTAGCCGTATCGCCTAGCAGGGCTACCTTCAGTTTTGTTTTTGGATTAAATGCTCTTTTTAAGTTCTTTTTGAGATGGTTAAACGCATACATAATTAGTTTGGTTGTAGGGGAAACGGCTAAAACTTCATAAAAAGAAAAACAGGGTGCAAAATCTGTTCCATTTAGCAAAAAATGTTTTAAAGCTTAAAAACAAGTGTATTAGGTAGGTACTAAATTTGCGGGTAATTTTAACAGGGTATTTTTCGGTAAAAAAATCTACAAATTGTGGGTATTTTTCATGAGGGCAATGGCAGGTACTTTTTATTCGCAAAAAGTACCCAAAACCGAAGCTTGCTGAGCTCATTTATACCGTTAAATGAAAATAAATAACTTATAAATAAACTCTCGGCTGCGCTATTTGCTTTAAAGCAAATGATAAGGCCGCTGCATCGCTACCGCAAATAGCAGAGGCCGATTTATAACGTATATCAATGGTTTGTACTGAGGCTTAACATGACGCCGAAAACCTATAACTCACATTAAAGTTTAAGTAGTCGCTTCGATTAATGTTTTCTAAATTTTATTTCTGGATAAAATTACGATAGAGTATCTGTAAGCATTCGCCCAAAACCAATTCGCTGTGTTGATTGGCATAGCTGCTGTTACAACCATTGGTTATCGCTACAAAACCAAATTTTTCTTCAGGGTCAAAAAACATGGCACTATACAAACCATATGCAGATCCTGTATGGCCTTTCAGCGTTTTTCCTTCAATAATATTAGTAGAGGTTAATGCCAGTCCATATTTGCCATTATTGGCAATGCCTGTTTGCATGGTTTTGGCACTTTCTTTAGAGATTATTCTTTTACCATTGGCCTTGCCATAATTCATGTGCATTTGCATATATTTCGCTAGGTCTGTTGCGGTGGTTTTCATGCCTCCGGTAGGAGAAAGTATAGGCGTGCTGTAACCCAATATATATTTACTCAGTTCTTCCCGACGTGGCGCATAAGCTGCAGGTGAGGCATCAAAACTATTTTTTGAAGCGTTGTACTCATATAAAGTAGCAAAGCGGTTTGCATCTAAAGAATCAACACAGTAATTACCGTAAAAATTAAGTGGCTCAAGAATGTTTTTTCTGATGTAATTATCAAAACGCGATCCGGTTATTTTCTCGATTACTGCACCAGTCATGTTAAAATTAAGGTTACAATAATCGTAAGTGCTTCCAGGTTCATTGTTGCTATAGCATTTTGCCCAATTGGGGTTTTTATCAGGATTGATCACATCTAAATTGAAATAACCTTCACTATCATTTATGCTCGAGGTATGTGAAAGGATCATACGTAAGGTAATAACCTTATCAGGAAATTTAGGATTGCGTATGCTGAAACCGATCAGTTTTCCAAAATCATCATCTAAAGAAAGCTTTTTTGCTTCTACCAATTGCATAATAGCGGTTGCAGAGAATGATTTGGATATAGAGGCTATCCTGAAAACATCTGTTGTACCAAGATCTGTATTTTTTTCGATGTCTTTTTTACCCCATGCGTTACTGTAAATCAATTTATTGTTTTTAATTACTGCTACCAAAAGACCCACAGCCTGCATTTTCTGCATGAGCTGATTTATTTCTGCATCAATATTTTTCTGTTGCGCATAGGTGTTTAAGGTAACACATAGCAGGCATATCAATGATAAGAATTTACGCATAAGTTAGGGATAAGCTAAATGTATTTATTTGTTATTGCACTAAGCGAATACCTAAAGTTAAGTGGTTAAGACTATTTTTTCTGATTTTTTTTGGTTTTTTCTATGATTGCATCTTTATTGATACTTTGAGATGCTTTCTGGGCTTCTTTCTTTTTCTGTTCTTTACGGTATTTACCCGAAATCTTTGATAAAAACTCAGAAAACGAATCGAACTGCTGGCTATAGATCAGGCCTAAAGAAGTGATGTTACGGTTAGGGTCTATACCTGGGTTAAAGAAGATACTTTGTTGCGTAGGTGGTTTATTGGCTACTCTGGCTACCAGATTACCATCTTTTTTAATTAAGGCAAGTACTTCTAATTCATGCCCAACGCTGTTACTGAAACCTATTGAGTTATCTATAGAGCTTTTAGAATTATCAATTACACCCGCATTTACAATAACTCTATCATTAAAGAACTTAAATGAGGCACTGGCTTCATTTAGCGAACGGATATTGATATCAACAAAGTTTAAATTTAGGGATGAAAGTAGGCTGTTGAACTGGCTAAACAGAAGCTCAGTTGCTGTACTTGTACCCACAGAACCTAATTGCTGGGTAAGATTTTCTTTGCCTGTGCCCGGTGCAAATCTACGTTGTATAATTAAACTAAGGGCTTGCGTGTTAAGGTTATTGCCATCATTAAAATAAGCCTGTAACTCGTCTTTAATAGCCGGGTTGGCCGGAAATGAAATATCCAGTTTAATATCAGGTTGCAAAAGCAAACCACTTAGACCCATTTCTACCTCGGTTTTAACACTCTGGTTCTCGTTACTGCTACCATCGCGGTTAGCAGCTCTGTACAGATCAGATAAATTAGCAGATAAAGCGTATACTGCTTTCAGGTTGATCTGGGCTGCGGTAGGATTACCTGTCCATCTGATGGTTCCACCTTGTCTGATATCAAATCTTTTATTGATGACCTCCTGAGCCGTAAAGTCGAAGTTACCACTCTCTATCACATAATCGCCTTTCATCTCAAAGTCGCCCACACTATTGATGTTGAGCTCTAATTCGGCATTTCCCTTGCCTGTAAGTTTACCCAGTACAGTATAAATATTGGCAATGGTATTTGGATCAACTTTAAGCTTAAAGCTCATGGTTAAACCTTCGAATGAAGATTGTTTTTTTACCACTTTGGTGGTGTCTTTGCTCACGAAAGTAATAAAGTCTTTTTCTGATACCATTTCAGAACTGTTTAATGGCAAATTAAATACCGTACCTTTTTCAGTTTTGGCATCAATCTTAATGTACATGTTATTGGTAGGACCTTTAAATGTAAATTCTCCGGTTCCGTAAGCCCTTCCATAATACAATGAGTTGTCTTTTGATGTGGTATTCAGTGCCATTAAACCATTGGCTACCAGATCAACATCTATGTAAGGATTATCTAAATTATTCAGATCTACTTTTCCGTTGGCTATGGCGCTATGATCTTCAAGATCTCTCAGTTTAAGATTGTTGATGCCTAAAATACCTTTCTCAATTTCAATTTCATCAGAAATGATATAAGTTGTTTTCAGGTAGTTAACCATTAATTGCGCTTCATCTAATTTAACGCTACCGTTGATATTTGGCTTCTCTAAATTACCGTTAACTGCTAGATTTGCCGATATTTTACCTTTAAGTTTAGATACCAAACGGCTTACAAAAGGTTCTAAAATGGCCAGTTCGCTATCGTTAAGGCGGGCATTAACATCTATGGTTTTATGAAACAGGTCAACAAAACCTTCTGCATTAACGGTTTCTCTGTTGGCAGTTCTTACTTTGGTAAAAACTTTTACCATTTTGTTTTCGCTGTTAAAACTCGATGTATCAGTTAAGGTTCCGATATAGGTATTGTTAAATCCGAGCGAATCTATGGTAAGACTATCGTTTATTTTGGGTTGTTTGAGAATAGAATAGAGCTTGGTTTTACCGTTTACGTTTCCGTTTAATTTTAAACCGAGAGTTTTAACAAAAGGATTGAGATTGTTGAGCTTAAAATCCTTAAATTCTAAAGAAAAGAGATCGGCCGCATTATCTGATATAATACCGTTTGCAGTGATTTCCTGATCTTTATTGGCTAAAGAGAAGTTGCTGATAGAAGTTTTTCCGTTACTGAAACTGATCTGCACTTTATCTTCAATGTTCCATTCTTCATGGTTAATGAGCAGGTTTGAAGGCAGGATGCTGATTTTTGCATTTTCATCGGCAAATTCAACCAATCCGTTTAAGTCTAACTGGTTGGCATCTTCGGCATTGGAGAGTTTAATGTTAAATGCGAGACTGTCATTTCGCAAGATATTCGAAATGTTAATGTTCTTTATATTAAGGCTATCGTTAATGTCAATACGGTCTGAAGTAATGATTGTGGTCAGTTGTTTTTCAGACGTGTTCTCATCAATGATGATATTATTGGCCGTAATGCCCTTAAATTTAAGCCTTTTAATGATACCGCCCAAAGTGGCTTTATTGTTCCTTGAGTCAAAAGAACCAATCAATAAAGATTGATTGTCTATTTCCAGTCCCGGCGAGATCAGTTCTGCAATAGGTTCAAAATTCTTTATCCGCAGGGAGAAATCAAATATCTGGGTTTTATACTCTATGATATTTGTGGTTAATGAAGGGATGTACTTTTTGGCTGTAGATTTAAAGTAAGATACAATGGTATTGAGATCATACTGGCCTTTTATTCCTGCTTCAAGGATATCAGATTTTACGGTAAGGCTTCTGTCTATGCCTATACCTGTGGCTTTAAGCTGAACTGAATCTATGTTATAAATGCCACGTACATTATCTAATCTTACTTTTTCTAGGGTAAGATCGCCCTGTATGTTATCAAGGTTGTTTCCTGAGAAATTGCTTTTTAAGGTTGCATCTATTTTTAAAGAATCCTGAAATAGGTTTAGCGTTTTAAGCTTGGCATTTTTAATATCGGCAGTGAAATTAAATACGGGCAGGGCAGGGTTCAGGTTAACACCACCGTTAAATACCAGCTGAACGTTCTTATCATTTATCTTAAGGTTTCCGTTAAAAAATTTCTTCTCAAAAGTTCCGTTAATGTTAATGTTTCGGTAACGGTAATTGTTAAAATCCAGATAAGCAATCTTACCATTGAGGTCTTCTGTAAGTTCTTTAACTTCAATTCCCTTTCCTTTTATATACAGCTCAGAAGTGATGCGGCCTAAAAGCTTCTCGTCTATAAGATTGCCTACATTAAAATCATAGGTTTTCACATTTCCATTGTAAGAAGGGATTCCTTTCTTGTCAATTTTCATGTTAACATCAGACTTTAAGCGACCTAGTTTGGTTTTGAATTCGCCATAGGCTATAAAGTCATTCTGAAAACCCGTGAAGTAGCCATTAAAATTGATATTGCCAAATTTGTTGATGATTTCAGGCACCATTTTTACTTTTTTGCCTGTAATGTCTGTAAGAATATCGTCCAGATCTTTTTTGTTGGTACCTGCCATTTCTATTTTCAGGTCCATAAAAGTCTGTTCCCAATCGGGTAAGCCTTTAAGTGAAAAATCTCCTTTGATATAAGTGGCTTTTCCGGCATTAACAGCAAATTTTTTAGCCTTAAGATCATTTACATAACCTGTAACCTGTCCGCTGGCATCAATATCCAAGTTCATTTTGGACAATTCAGGTGCAAAGTAGGCGATATCTGATGAAGCAATGTGACTATCTTCAAAGTTTGCTTTCATCCTAACTTTGCTGGTATAATCCCTAAAATCGCGGTAGCTTTTGAACTTCATCTGGTAGTAGTTCTTAAGCCTGCTTTTATTGGTTATCAGAAGCAGATCTTGCAGTTCAATGGCATTGCTGTCAACTGTGGTAAAGGCTGTTAAGTTTTTAAGGTAGAAACCGCTTTTTTCCCTGAAATTAAGGTTCTTTATCCTGGCCTGGATAATATGGTTGTCTGTGTTCAGGTCTTCAAAGATGCCGTTCAGATTTTTTACATCAATATCTTCAAAATTGATCTGGTTGTGTTTTATTTCGTTGTACTTAAGATTCTTGTACTTGAAATTGGTGTTATTGAGAATAATCTTATTGAAAATGATATCGAATTTCTTACCCTTTTTTTCTTTAGGTGCGGGAGATTCAAAGTAATCGATAATGAAATCTAAATTAGAGCCACCATCTTTATAATCTTTTAAAAAAAAGGTTCCCTTATCTACTTGTATGTCTCTTATGTTTAGAATTCTGTCACTAAGCGAAAACCTGTTGATATCTACGGTAAACTTCTGAAAATTAGCCAGGGTGTCTTTTTGCAGATCGAGTACCAAGAAATTTTCTAATACAATAGATTTAAAAGGTTTAACATATAGGCCGGTTAAGCTTACCGTAGTTTTAAGTTCTTTAGATAGGTAACTGGCTGTTTTTTTGGCTACATAAGTTTGTACAGGCTTAAACCTTAACGCAAAAATGGTTAAGATTAACAGCAAAATGACTGATACTATTACCCAAAGAAGTATTTTTAATAGTTTTTTGATAATTTTGTAAACTTAAAATTTTTAACTGTGCCTATAATATTAGCCATTGAGTCATCTTGTGATGAAACATCGGTAGCTGTTTGTAACAACGGCAAAATTACTGCCAATGTTATTGCAAACCAAACAATTCATGAAAATTATGGAGGTGTAATACCAGAATTGGCTTCGAGGGTTCATCAACAGAATATTGTTCCTGCCGTTCAACAGGCCTTAGCTATTTCAAAAGTAGATAAAACACAGCTAGATGCCATTGCTTTTACCCGTGGTCCGGGATTGCTGGGATCGCTACTGGTGGGTGTTTCTTTTGCAAAATCTTTTGCCTTAGCGCTTGATTTACCCCTTATTTCTGTAAATCATATGCAGGCCCATATTTTGGCGCATTTTATTGATGAACCCAAACCTAAATTTCCTTTTCTGTGTTTAACGGTTTCTGGCGGGCATACGCAAATTGTGCTGGTTAAAGATTATTTTGATATGGAGATTGTGGGAGAGACTTTAGATGATGCAGCAGGTGAGGCTTTTGATAAAACAGCCAAGATCTTAAACCTTCCTTATCCGGGAGGGCCTTTGATTGATAAATATGCACGGGAGGGAAATCCACATGCTTTTAAATTTCCTGAACCTCAGATACAGGGATTAAATTATAGCTTCAGTGGTTTTAAAACTTCTATCCTTTATTTTGTGAGAGATCAAAAAGCTAAGGATGCCAATTTTGTTGAAAATAACCTTGCAGATATTTGTGCATCTGTGCAACACAGTATTGTAAATATCTTAATTAATAAGTTAAATAAAGCTGCAAAGCAGTATAATTGTAATGAAATCGCTATTGCAGGTGGGGTATCGGCAAACTCTGGTTTAAGAGCTGCTTTGCTGGGTATGCAGGAAACCTTGAACTGGAAAGTTTATATTCCTGCTTTTGAGTATTGTACCGATAACGCTGCTATGATTGCCATTGCGGGTTACCATAAATATTTAGCAGGTGAGTTTGTTGGGCAGGATGTTGCGCCAATGGCGAAAATGGAATTTTAAGTTTTAAGAAAATGGGAGCTACAAGTTTTATATTTTTTAGTTTATTGTTATTGCCTTTATTGGGCTTTTTATACTGGTTAATTAAGCAGGATAAACGCAAGAACAAAAATCTTGTTGGGATTATCTTATTGTGTCTGGCAATTTGCGGGGCAATTTATGTGATTACCAAGTTAGACAAGAATTTTGTTGAAACCAATTCGCAGCTCACACCTAAGTCATCAAATTTCTAAGATTAAAAAATAAGCTGTCTCCTACATTTGCTTGATACAAACATAGGAGATAGCCTCATCATATATTACAGACAAGAGGAATTTTATTCTTTTCCTTCCAATTGTTCTCCGGTAACTTCGGTTCTGATCTTGTTTTCAATTTCTTCTGCAAGTTCAGGGTTGTCTAAAAGCAATTGTTTTACGGCATCTCTTCCTTGTCCTAATTTAGTATCTCCATAAGAGAACCATGAACCGGCTTTTTTAATGATACCAAAATCAACACCTAAGTCGATGATTTCTCCTGTTTTAGAAATACCTTCGCCAAACATGATGTCAAACTCGGCAAGACGGAAAGGAGGGGCTACCTTATTTTTAACGATTTTTACTTTTACACGGTTACCAGAAACTTCATCACTGTCTTTAATTTGTGAAGTTCTGCGAATATCCAAACGTACAGAAGCATAAAATTTTAATGCGTTACCGCCCGTTGTGGTTTCAGGGTTACCAAACATTACACCTATTTTTTCACGTAACTGGTTAATGAAAATACAGCAACATCCTGTTTTGGCAATGGTTCCTGTTAACTTACGCAAGGCCTGGCTCATTAAGCGTGCCTGTAATCCCATACGGCTGTCGCCCATTTCACCTTCAATCTCTGCTTTAGGCACAAGAGCGGCTACAGAGTCAATTACGATTACATCTATTGCGCCTGAGCGGATTAGGTTATCAGCAATTTCCAATGCTTGCTCGCCGTTATCAGGTTGTGAAATCAAGAGGTTATCAGTATCAACACCTAATTTTTTAGCATAAAACTTATCAAAGGCATGTTCGGCATCAATTATGGCTGCAATGCCACCTTTTTTCTGTGCTTCGGCAATGATATGTGTGGCTAAGGTAGTTTTACCTGATGATTCAGGTCCATAAATTTCTATGATTCTACCTTTGGGTACACCTCCAACACCTAAGGCAATATCTAAACTGATTGAACCCGTAGAAATGGCATCCATGGTTTCAACGGCTTGATCGCCTAATTTCATGATAGAACCTTTTCCGTAAGATTTTTCTAATTTATCTAAGGTAAGCTGTAAAGCTTTTAATTTGTCTGTGTTTGGATTCATGTCTTAATACTTTGTTTTAAATATAATAATTGGTATCGGCAAATAGTAATTTTAATAAAGCTAATAATTTTAGCAAATCTATTAAATTATTTTTTTAGAATGCAAATAAAATTGGTAAAAAAAAATATTCTTATGCTTTAAAGCTAAAAAAATCTTTCTGAGAAGCATTCGAACCACTTGCAGCAAATTGATATTACATTGTTATCGCCTTTGTTTACTAATCGCTCGGCCTGATTTTGTTGGCAAGTTTTTGCGGAGCAACTTCGCAGTAGGCTGTGGTCAACGCATCAATGAACAAATCTTTGTTAACTTTTTTCAACTCTATCAATGTCCAGCCTTGTTTGCCCCATTTATTGTCAACGGGATAAATAATGGTCTTATCTGCAGATGAAAAAACGTTTTGATCTATTTCAGATAGTTTTATGCAAGCTCTTTGGTTCTTGTGATCATAAGTAGCAAAGATTTTTTTCTTCACTTTGAATGCCCTTTTTTCAAAGTGTGGCTCTTCTGTCGCTTCGGGAAACGAAAGTGCCAATTCTCTAAATGTGTCAATTGTTATCATTGTTCCTGCTTTGGTTTAACCAGTTTCTCATAATACAGGCAGAAATCCCTTATTGGACAGATGCCACATTTAGGATTACGTGCCAAACAAACATAGCGTCCATGCAAGATGAGCCAATGGTGAGCAGTTGCAATGGTATGCTCAGGTAAATTTTTTACCAAATCTTTTTCTACTGCTAAAGGAGTTTTGCCTTTGGTTAATCCCAGCCTATTGGCTACCCTGAAAACGTGGGTATCAACCGCCATTGCCGGTGCATCATATACAACAGAGGCAATTACATTGGCCGTTTTTCTGCCTACGCCCGGCATTTTCTGGAGCTGATTTATATCTGAAGGTACTTCATTGTGAAACTCATTTACCAGCATATTGGCCATACCTACCAAATGTTTAGCTTTGTTGTTAGGGTAACTTACACTTCTGATGTAATCAAAAACAATATCTGGTGTAGTTTCTGCCAGCGATTTTGGTGTTGGAAAGCGTTGAAAAAGCGCAGGGGTAACCTGATTTATACGTTTATCTGTGCACTGAGCGGATAGAATTACTGCTACAAGTAACTGGTAAGGATTGTTGTAATGCAATTCTGTTTGTGCCTGTGGTTGATGGGTAGAAAAGTAATCTACAAAGCGTTGATAACGTTCTTTTTTAAGCATAAACAAATATAAATCAAATTTTAGAGCTAACGCTTTTTATTTACCTTTACATTAATGGCTAAACAAAGAAAAAACGCTGCTGCAAATCAAAAAAAAACATCCTGGAACCGAGTTAAACGTATTTTAGGTAAAGTTCTGATCTGGTTTTTTGCGACCACTATTTTATGGGTATTGATTTATCGTTTTGTAAATCCGCCGATTACCTTTTTAATGGTAGAGCGTAATTGGGAGCGCAAGGCGGCCGGCAAAACTACCAAGATGGAGAAAACTTGGGTTAAGTTTGATGATATTTCGGATAATATGAAAAGAGCGGCAGTATCGGCCGAGGATCAGCTCTTTTTAAAACATATTGGTTTTGATGTTCAGGCGATTGAAAAAGCATTTGAAAATAATGCAAAGGGTAAGGCAAAAACCGGAGGAAGCACAATATCGCAGCAAACGGCCAAGAACGTTTTTTTATGGCCGGGCAGATCTTATGTTAGAAAGGCTTTTGAAGCTTATTTTACGTTGCTTATAGAAGTTTTGTGGAGCAAGGAACGGATTCTTGAGGTGTATTTGAATGTGATCGAAATGGGAGATGGGATTTACGGAGCAGAGGCTGCTTCACAGGCTTATTATGGTAAATCATGTAAGAATTTAAGCAGGGCTGAAGCTGCGTTGATTGCTGCCTGTTTTCCTAATCCGATTAGATGGAACCCGAATAAAGCCACAGCTTATATTAAAAAACGACAGTACTGGATCATGCGTAATATGCGCAGATTGGGCCCGTTGGATTTTTAAGACGGGAAGATGCTGGAACAGCTTATCGCGTCACTCTGAATTTATTTCAGAGTCTATCCCTGCAGGAAGATGCAGAAACAAGTTCAACATGACGGTAGTAGGAGTGGATTCGGTAGAATCGTAGTGATGAGCGTTATCCCATATTCATTAGAGAAGTTCAATATAACGTTTGGTGTTTCGGCACGATAATAGAAAAACCTATGCCAAAGGGCAATTTTTACACCTCTTGCCGCGGAGGTATTTTTCACAGCAGTCTTTTTTCTTTTTGTCTTTCTTTTCCTGCTTTGATTTCTTTTTCTTTTTATCCTTTTTAGACATATCTGATTAAAACTAAACAAAAAAAGCGCATATATTGTTCATATGCGCTTTTCATATCTAAAAATCCTGATAAAATTAACCTTCGCTGTAGGTGATTTGTCCTACATGTTTGTCTATCTGCCATCTTCCGGTGCCTTCTTCGCCAATTACATCAAATAGTTCTAATGCACGGCGGGCTTTGTATTCTTCTTCTCTCTGCTCTCTGAAGAACCAGTTCAAGAATTCTAGGGTTACAAAATCTTGTTCGCTGTAGCAGCGTGCAGCTATATTTTTAATAGACTGGGTAATGTTTATTTCCTGTTCTAAAGCTTCTTCAAATACTTCTCTGAACGAATTGTATTCTTGTTTAATATTGCTCACATCGGGAGATACGGCATTGCCGCCCATATCTAAAACGTATTTAAAGAATTTAAGCTGATGTTGTCTTTCTTCTTCGGCTTGTTTAAAGAAATAATCGGCTGAATTGTCATAACCATTACGGTCGCACCATGAAGCCATGGCTAAGTATATAGAAGAAGAGTGCGCTTCTTTTTTAATCTGCTGGTTAAGCAACATTTCTATATCAGCAGAAATAAGGCTTTGTGTACGGATGATATCTTTCATAACTATGATTGCATTTATTGTTTAAATACAACACAAAGTTAAGCGCTATGTTTTTGGTTAACGAATTTATAATCAATATGGAACGAGTCTAAGTCTATGTTTAAGCAACGATGCGGTGCAACCTATCGTAAATGATATGATTAAGTTCCAGCATGGTAAAACATCCTTGTAACAAAGCTTTAAACTCTATCAGTTGCAAAAGTGAAAGTACATAGGCGTGATCGCAGGCACAGATAAAGATGATCTCGATATCGGCACTTTTTGTACTGTTCAATAGTTTAGCTTCAATATCGATATTGTAAACAGCTTTTTTAAGTTTAATCAGGTTTTTGTAATTGAAACGGGCCAATTTACCTGCAAAATCAATATACCAACATTTTTCACTGTCTGATTGAAAAATGGCTCCATGAGTTGTAGCAAAAACTTCTTCGAATGATGCGGTAGGGAGTAAAGTATCTTTTAGCTGTTGCATAATTAATGAGCAGTGCGACAAAAATACTATTATTTAGATTTAATACAAATAAAAACAAGAATAATTTTTAACCTAAAAAAGAAGACGTTTAAAATTTAAATCCTAAGACTTTTTAATAGCGTAAAGCCTTTTAGATTCTCTTCAAACGCCTTCAATAGTGGAGAGCTTAATGTTCTTCGCTTTCGTTGTTTTTCATCTTCATTAAAACCGAATAGGCGCCTTTGGTTACAATATTCTTGCCTGCCAGGTTTTTATCAACCGTAGTATATCCCTGTTCTGTTTCGCCAACGGTTACCGGAGTAAGCTTAAATTTGTTTTTGGCTATTTCAACAAACACATAATCTTTGTTTTCAAAACTCACAATTGCGGCTTCGGGCAAGGTAGCTGTTTTCTGGTTGCGCAATTCAATCTCTGCATTCATGTACATGCCGGGTACCAGGCTCTTGTCATATTTCTCAAAATGGCAATGAATTTCGGCACTGCGGTTACCACCTACATTATGACTTACCAGAATGACCTCTGCCTCATATTTCTGATTGGGTTTTGAATTGGTATAAGCAATGGCTTTCTGTCCGATTTGCACCAGATCAAGATCACGTTCAAAAACCGTAAGATTTAAATGTATATCTGTAGGGTTAACCAGTTCAAAAATAACATCTGAAGGGGTTACATATTTGCCTATGTTTACGTTTACCTCGCTGATGTAGCCATCAATAGGCGAGTAGATATTTATTGTTCTCGAGAGGCTGTTCTCATCCAATTTATCGGCATTGATATTGATCAGTTTAAGCTTCTCTGCCAATGCTCTACGCTCAATATTTAAGTTACGGTATTCAGTTTCTGCCTGTTGCAGTATTTTATCGCTATTGGCTTTATCTACATTGAGTTCTTTTTGCCTTTGCAGTTCTTTGGCGGCATAATTCAATTTGCTTCTTACGCTCAGGTAATCTTGCTGTAACTGGATGTACTGTGGGTCTTCCATAACCGCAATGATCTGACCTTTGTTTACATGTGTGCCGGGTAGCATTTTGGTAGATTTTAGGTAGCCACCTAAGGGAATACTAACCGATACTAGATTTTGCGGTGGTACATCTATCTTACCATTCAACTTTAAATGTTTACTGATGTTTTTGTATTCTACTTGACCGATCTCTAAGTTAATATTTTTAGCTTGTACATCGGTTAGGTCAACCACATCTTCATTAACATGCTGTTCTTCTGCCATATTTGGAGCTTGTTTTTGCGTACAGGCTCCCAGTCCTAATATGCCTGCAAAAAGTCCTATATATAAAATGCTTTTCATTGTTATTTAGCTAATAAGTAGTTAAGTTCTAAAGTGCTTTTATTGAGTTGTTCAACAGCTTCTAAATAAGCCATTTTAACATTAATGGCTTCGGTGTTGAGCAAAGTCCATTCTATGTAATTGATTTCGCCATTGCACAATTGCCTGTCTAAAAGCGTACTGATCTCATTGGCGCCTTTTAAGCCTTTTTGCTCAAATTCATTTACGATCTGTAAATGTTTGAGGTATTGCTCTGTGGTGGTTTTCCAAATGGTTTTTAGGGCTTTATGGGTAAACTCTGTTTCTGTTTTACTTAGATCGAGCTGTGTTTGCGCAGATTTGATCCGTGCTTTTTGTACTCCTCCAAATAAAGGTAAACTCAGGCCTGCCTGAAAAGACTGGAACCGATCACGTTGGGTATAAGTAATGCCATCGGCTATGCTCATGTTATTGTAACCGATGTTAAACTCGGGCAGTAACTTTGATTTTTCTACTTTGATCTCTGCTTCGGCTATTTTCTCATTCTGCTCTTGTAGTTTTAATTGCGGGTGCTGACCTAAATCTGGCGTTAATTCCCCTGTTAGCTCTACTTTAAATTTATTGCTTACCGGCTGTAGCTCTTCTTCGGTATTCATCAAAAACTGAAGCTGTTGCGTTAAAGCTGTTTCATGGGTTTGCAATAAAGCTAAGCGGCTTTGGTTTTGCAATAACTGGTTTTGTGCACTTGTTTGTTCCAATTTACTTGTTTCACCACTTTTTAAGCGTTGTTGAGCCAGTTTCAGGAAGTTACTGTACATGCTGTCGGCCTGTTTAAGCAGTTTCTTCTTTTCTTGCAGAACCAGAAGGCTGTAAAATATATCGGTAACTTCCCGCTTCAATTCAGCTTCTTTAAAACCTTTGGCCAATACGGCAGATTTCCAATTTTCATTTAATTTGGCTTTCTGGTTTTGGTAAACTCCCGGCAAGCTGAAACCTTGATTAATGCTGAATTTGTTATCATTAACGGCACTATTAAATTTTCCATACTCTGCCGAAACCTGAGTGGGAGCGATAGTAGTAGCAGTATTGACCAATTGTTTAGCCTGTACTGCTTTTAAATCATATGATTTAAGCACTAAATTATTGGCAACAGCGCCATCTATGGCAGATTGATAAGTAAGAGGTTTTTGACTTTTTACCGGTAAAAATGCAAAAAGAAGCAGTGCTGTTGCAAGGGCTTTGGCTTTAGTTGTTTTACCCTTTTTGATGCCTTTTTCAAAAAACAAATAAAGTATAGGCAGTACAAAGAGGGTAAGCAGGGTAGCGATCATCAAACCGCCTATTACTACCGTGGCCAAAGGACGCTGCACATCTGCACCAGCACCATTACTGATGGCCATAGGCAAAAAGCCCAACGATGCTACAGAAGCGGTCATTAAAACCGGGCGTAAGCGGGTTTGTGTACCTTTTAAAACGATATCTTTCATATTGGTTTCTCCTGATTTCTTGATGTTGTTAAACTCGGCTACCAGTACAATGCCATTGAGCACGGCAATACCAAACAAAGCGATAAAACCTACACCTGCGCTGATACTGAAAGGCATACCTCTTAAAGCGAGCAGGAAAATACCACCAATGGCCGATAAAGGAATGGCACTATAGATCAATAATCCGTATTTGATAGAACCGAAAGCAAAGTAAAGAAGCAGGAAGATCAGTACCAATGAAACTGGAACAGCTACCATTAATCGAGATTTAGCTTCATTCAAGTTTTCAAAAGAGCCTCCGTAGGCTACAGTGTAACCCACAGGTAATTTTATCTTAGAAGATACTTTATCCTGAAGCTCGTTCACAATGCTTTCTACATCACGGCCATTTACGTTAAAACCTACTAGAATGCGGCGTTTGGTATCTTCGCGTTGGATCTGGCTCGGACTATCTACCAGTTCTACGCTGGCAACCTGGCTTAAAGGGATTTGGCTACCTGATGGTGTTGCGATCAGTAAATTCTGTACATCGCTTATGCTTTTACGCTTATCTGTTTGCAAACGTACCACCAAATCAAAACTTTTTTCGCCTTCAAATACCAAACCTGCGCTTTTACCTGCAAATGCAGTGTTTACAGCCCTGTTTATTTCGGCAATGTTAAGGCCATATTGTGCAATTACAGCCCTGTTGTATTTTACTACAATTTGTGGTGTACCGCTGATCTGTTCAACATAAATCTCATTGGCACCTTTTACATCTTTTAAGATGTTGCCGATTTTCTTGGCATAAACACTTAAGGTATCTAGGTTTTCGCCAAAGATCTTACATACTACATCTTGTCTGGCTCCGGTCATCAACTCGTTAAAACGCATCTGAACGGGAAACTGGAAACTGGTGGTAACACCGGGTATTTCGCTAGCTGCCGCCCCCATTTTTTCGGCAAGTTCATCAAATGTTTTTGCTGATATCCATTCTTTTTTAGGTTTGAGGTTGATGATCATATCGCCCATATCCATAGGTAGCGGTTCGGTAGGTACCTCGCTGCTCCCTATTTTGGCTACGATATTTTTTACTTCAGGGAAACGTGATTTTAAGATACCGGCAACCTTTTGTACATTTTCTGTGGTTGTGTTTAAATTACTGCCCGATAGTACACGTGTTTCTACTGCAAAATCTCCTTCTTCAATAGAAGGAATAAACTCTCCGCCAAGTCTGCCTAAGATCACGATTGCGATAATGAACAAGGCAAGGGCACCTGCTACGATGATTTTAGGAATGTTCAATGCTTTTTGGAGCAGGGATTTATACTGCAGCTCGATTTTATTCATCAAGCGGTCTGACAGGTTAGGTTTGGTTTTGATCTTTTTGCTTAAAAACAAGCTGCTTATCATAGGAATATAGGTAAGCGACAGGATAAAAGCACCTAAGAGTGCAAATGCCACGGTTTGTGCCATAGGCTTGAACATTTTTCCTTCAATACCTTGCAAACTGAAGATGGGCAGGTAAACGATAAGGATAATGATCTGACCAAATACGGCACTATTCATCATTTTAGAGGAAGCGCTTTTTACCTCGGTATCCATATCACTTTGCTTAAGCAGACCTAATGAAGCAAATCTTTTATTATGGCTGAGCTGGTGCATTACAGCTTCTACAATGATTACGGCGCCATCTACAATCAAGCCAAAATCCAGTGCACCTAAACTCATCAGATTACCGCTTACGCCAAAGAGGTTCATCATAATGATGGCAAAAAGCATAGACAATGGGATTACAGAAGCCACAATAAAACCAGCCCTGAGATTACCCAAAAAGATAACCAATACAAACACTACGATAAGTGCTCCTTCAAATAGATTGGTTTCTACTGTTTTAATGGCATTGTTAACCATTTTAGTACGATCAAGAAAGGGTTCAATCTCTACACCTTCGGGCAGGGTTTTCTGTATCTGTGTAATTTTGGTCTTGATGTCGTTGATCACCACATTACTGTTGGCACCTTTAAGCATCATTACGATGGCTCCGGCTACTTCACCTTGATCATTGTAAGTTAAGGCTCCGTAACGTGTGGCAAAACCAATGTTAACATCGGCTACATCTCTTATTAATAATGGAACTCCATTATCTAAGCTTTTGATCGTGATGTTCTCGATATCTTCTTTGGTACCTATCAGTCCTTCACTTCTGATATAAAGTACGGTAGATTGCTTTTCTATATAAGCACCACCGGTATTTTCGTTATTGTTTTCGAGTGCATTAAAAACATCTGCAATGCTAAGGTTGTAAGCTTGCAGCTTGTTAGAGTTTACGGCAACTTCATATTGTTTCAGTTTTCCGCCGAAACTGCTTACTTCTGCCACACCTTTTACCCCTAATAACTGTCTTCTTACGATCCAATCTTGGATGGTGCGCAGTTCGGTAAGGTCATATTTGTTTTCATATCCTTTTTTAGGCTTTACCACATATTGGTAAATCTCGCCCAAACCGGTAGATATAGGACCCATTTCGGGTTTGCCTATTCCATCTGGAATTCTGTCTTGTATGGTAACCAATCGTTCTGAAACCTGCTGCCTGGCCCAGTATATATCTACATCGTCATTAAAAACGAGTGTTACCAATGAAAGGCCAAAACGGCTGTAGCTTCTTATTTCTTTGATGCCTGCAATGTTGCTGCTCGATTGCTCTACAGGGAAGGTAACCAAACGTTCTATATCGGTAGCACCGTACGAGGGTGCTGATGTAATGATCTGCACCTGGTTATTGGTGATATCTGGAACGGCATCTATGGGTAATTTGGTGAGTTCAAAAACTCCGAATATAATAAGGGTTATCGTAAAAAGCCCAATAATGAGTTTATTCTTTATAGAAAACCCAATTATTTTATTTAGCATAAAAATAAAAGATTATCAAAATTTTAATACATAACAGTTGCGTGGCGATTACCACGTTCAATAAATATTAAATGTTGACAATAGCTTTTGGGGGCTGCCATACCTTGTTGTGATAAGCAGAAGACACAAAATCTTCGTTATAACGGGTGGCAAAAGGAATGTGTATGGAATTTGAGAGTTTGCGGAGTGCGCTTAATGTAGGTGGTTCAAGGGCAGGGGCAAAACCCGAACAATGATCATGGGTTTTAAAAGGCAATTGCATATCACGATTCTCATCATTGTCGGTATGCGGAATATCACTGTAATGATGCGTAAGATAAGTCCAAAAAGTAATATTCTTGTCTAAATCTTTATGTTCGAAATAATGCTGAAAAAGTACAGGTAGTTTCATAACCTCTTGCATCTCTGTACCAGAGATTACATAAAGTGATAATAAACTATATATAACTAACTTTTTCAAAATGTCCAAAAATAGAGAAACTTAACTAAAAACCAAATATTGTAATCAATCATTTAAACAAAAAAGGCGCTTGTTAGGCGCCTTATGGTAATTATTCAAAATACTCTTTCATTTTCTCAAAAAAGCTCTTGTCATTTTTGCCCGGTTGAGGCTTAAAGTTAGGAGAGTCTCTTAGTTTCTCCAAGATGGCTTTTTCTTCTGCATTTAATGCTTTTGGGGTCCAGATGTTTACATGAATGATTTCATCGCCACGGTGGTATGAATTTACTTCTGGAATACCTTTACCTTTTAAGCGAAGCAATTTACCACTTTGTGTACCTGGTTCTATTTTGATTTTGGCTCTACCATCAATAGTAGGAACTTCTACGCTTATACCTAACGCAGCATCGATAAAGCTTACATGCAGATCATATATTATATTGTTGCCATCGCGTTTTAGGGTTTCGTGAGGCAATTCTTCAATTAATATAATCAGATCGCCCGGAATACCTCCATTAGGGGCTGCATTTCCTTTGCCCGACATGCTCAACTGCATACCTTCGCTTACGCCTGCAGGTATATTGATAGATATGGTTTCTTCGCCACGTACCGTGCCTTCGCCATGACATACATTACATTTGGCCGTAATCTGTTGGCCTGTTCCATGACAGGTAGGACAGGTTGCCGTTGTTTGCATTTGGCCTAATATGGTATTAGTTACCTTTCTTACCGAACCGCTACCGCCACAGGTTTTA
This sequence comes from Pedobacter montanisoli, assembly GCF_022809115.1. Taxonomy (GTDB): domain Bacteria; phylum Bacteroidota; class Bacteroidia; order Sphingobacteriales; family Sphingobacteriaceae; genus Pedobacter; species Pedobacter montanisoli. The sequence goes on from NZ_JALGBH010000002.1 coordinate 433,494, forward strand.
CAAGTGCTTACCGAAGAACGGTCTTTTGCACCACTGCCATCGCAGGTTTTACAAACAATTTGTTTGTTTACTTTTATTTTTTTCTCAACGCCGTGGGCAATTTCTTCTAGCGTTAGTTTAACTTTTATACGTAAATTACTGCCTTTTGCTACTCTACGACCTCCAGATTGACGGCCTCCGCCACCAAAAAAGCTTTCAAATGGAGAGCCTCCACCAAAGATATCGCCAAATTGGCTAAAGATATCTTCCATGTTCATGCTGCCACCGCCAAAACCACCGCCTCCGGCTGCGCCACCTACACCCGCATGTCCAAATTGGTCATATCGCTGTTTTTTCTCAGGATTGCTCAATACTTCATATGCTTCGGCAGCTTCTTTAAATTTATCTTCTGCCGCCTTGTCATTTGGGTTTTTATCTGGATGGTATTTAATGGCTAATTTTCTGTAAGCCTTTTTTATTTCATCGGCAGAAGCATTTTTAGCTACCCCAAGTACGTCGTAATAATCTCTTTTACTCATTTGTAATCTTTTCCTCTAAACTGTATTTTACGCTCCTACAACAACTTTTGCGTAACGGATCACTTTATCGTTAAGGGTGTAGCCTTTTTGAACTTCATCGATAACTTTTCCTTTTAATTCTTCAGTAGGGGCAGGTATCTGGGTTATAGCTTCGTGCAAATCCGTATCAAAAGGTGCATCCTTAGAACTGATTTCTTTTAATCCGCGTTGCGTTAAAATACCTTTCAGTTTTTGTTGTACTAAAAGAATGCCTTCGCGTAGGGAATCTATATCTGTTGTATTTTCTGTGGCTTTTATAGCTCTTTCAAAATCGTCTAAAACCGGTAATAAAGATACTACTACATCTTTGCCTGCGGTTTGCAACAGCTCAACACGTTCTTTTTGGGTACGACGTTTATAGTTGTCAAATTCGGCAAAAAGACGTAAATACTTGTCGTTTAAGGCAGTATTTTCCTGTTGTAATTTTTCTTCTGCAGACAATTCTTGTGCAGTTTCTACTTCCTTTTCACTTGAGGTTGCGTCATCGTTCAATACTTGATCGGTATTTTCTGCAACTTCTTCTGTTTTATTTTGGTCAACCACAGGTTCTTCTTCTTTTTTCTTCTTATTAAACATGTGTACTCGTGTTTTTTAAATTTTTGTTTCTCAAATGTATTGCCAATGCATAAAAAACAGCCATAGTGTCAGTTTTAAAAAACAAAAGCTAACAGTATGGCTGCTTGCCAATAATTTTGACAGTTTAGTTATACTATCTGTGCATCTTCATGTACTACTCCATTCTCGCATTTGATGATGCGCGAAGGGAAAGTTCTGATGATGTGGTAGTCGTGGGTAGCCATTAAAACAGCCGTACCGTTCTGGCTGATCTGTTTTAACAGTAAAACGATTTCTTCAGATGTTTCAGGGTCGAGGTTGCCTGTAGGTTCATCTGCAAGAATAATCTCGGGATTGTTGAGTAATGCTCTGGCTATTACGATACGTTGTTGCTCGCCGCCCGATAGCTCATGGGGCATTTTTTTGATTTTAGAACGTAAGCCTACTTTTTCAAGTACATCTTTAATGCGCTCGTTAATCAGTTCATCATCATTCCAACCGGTGGCTTTTAATACGAATGAAAGGTTTTGTTCAATGGTTCTGTCGCTAAGCAACTGGAAATCTTGAAATACGATTCCTAATTTGCGACGTAAAAAAGGTACTTCTTTGTCTTTAAGGTTCTTCAGGTCAAATCCGGCTACGCTTCCGCTTCCATTACCTATATGTAAATCACCATATATAATCTTTAGTAAACTACTTTTACCTGAGCCTGTCTGACCAATTAAAAAAACAAATTCGCCTTTTGCTATATTTAGGTTTACGTTAGATAGTACTAGGTTTTTTTGTTGAAATACATCAACATTCTGTAGGTTTATTACGTTCTCTGCCATCTTATATATCTAATTTTGTTACCTGGCCAAAAGGCAGGTCTTTAATGATGTTCATAATGTATTCCTGTTTATCACCAAAGCCCAGTTTTTCAAGGGATTTATCAGGCCGATCTACCCTGAAATATGCCAGCAGGGTGAAGCGCTCATCTCTAAGCTGTACATAATCGGGTATTTTAGCTATGCCTTTAACTTTAATAATATACATCAGCTCAAAAATAGTAAAAAAGTCCGAAGTTGGAAGTCCGAAGTTGGAAGTCCGAAGTTTAGAAGAATTGCTTCATGCTGACCGCTAAGTAGCTGCGAAGCAAATTTATTTTACTGCATAGCCTTTTCGCTTCGTTCCAAGTAAGTACCTTTTAAGAGGATAATTAGACCCTGAAATGAATTCAGGGTGATGTACTATTAAACAATTAATCAGTTAACCAATTAAGCCAACTAACCAATTCAACCAATTAACCGATTCAACCAATCAACTGTATCCACATTATCAGGATAATCCCACAGTTTTGGATGCTGACTTTGGCCGAAAGGCAATACTTCTTTGCCTACGTTTAGTGCTAAATTGCTTTCAATGCACTGAATTTCGGCTTCTTTTTCTTGCAGGGTGCTTGTTAGGTTTTGAACTGAATCATATTCTTCATAGTAAAGTACCGACAATGGCGAAGAGAACTGTTTATCTTCTTTTAAGAGCAGAAAGCCGTTATCGAAATGCTTTACGCCATTTACCAGGTATATGGATTTGTTGTAATCGTAGTTGTTATTGTATTTAAAATGATCTATAATACTTTTATGGTTTTCTAAAGGCTTAAAGAATTTTTCTATGTTGTAATGCTGCGGGATATAGATCTTGGAAATACTTCTGCAACCCATGCCAAAGTAATCGAAAATATCATTGGCCAGCTGATTCATGTCTTGCTCGCTTTCATTGCCATCTAAAATGGCTATGCTATTTCTGTTCTTACGGATAATATGGGGCACTTTGCCAAAATAGTATTCAAAATATCTTGAGGTATTGTTGCTACCAGTTGCAATAACTGCATCGAAATTGCTTAAACGCTCTACAAATTGGTAATGATCTGATATTGCTGGTAAGTAAGTGCTTAATTCTTCTAAAAGGGCAGGCAAGAGTTTGTTGTCTGATGATGACATTTTGATCTGTGCAATGTTGCCTGTAGCCAGTACACATAATACATCATGGAAACCCACCAGAGGAATGTTGCCAGCCAAAATCAAGCCGATATTTTTGGGCTTACTGCTCATTTCTATCTGGTTGAACCAGGTATCCAGATCATGGGGATTTAACATTTCGCTCAGCGCTTTCAATGCTTTTCTAATTTCTGCTGCGGTAAACCAGGCGTTGTGGTTTTGGGCGTTATAGATTACAGCCTCAAATGCATCGGAAGGGTTTTGCATGAAATTACCAAGTTGCTTTAATGCGTTTGCCAATTCTTTTTTGTCTGGTAACATATTTAGAACTATTTTAAATGTATTATGTGTTATATTTGCAGTGCAAAGTTAAACTTAGCAATTATATTTATTCGATAAGATGGCAATTAAAATAACTGATGAGTGTATAAATTGTGGTGCTTGCGAGCCTGAATGTCCAAACAACGCAATTTATGATGCAGGTACGGCATGGAGATTTTCTGATGGTACCAGTTTAGAAGGCATTATTGATTTTGGGGGCAAGCAGATTGATGCTGAAGCAGCCCAAGATGCAATTTCAGATGAAGTTTATTATATCGTTTCAGATAAGTGTACAGAATGTAAGGGTTTTCACGATGAGCCTCAATGTGCTGCAGTATGCCCTGTTGACTGTTGTGTAGATGATGAAGATGTAAGAGAAACTGAAGAAGAGCTATTGGCTAAAAAGGCTTGGTTACACCAAGAGGGATAAAATATCTTTAGCTATTATAAAAAGGACATCATAATTGATGTCCTTTTTTATTGGATTGCATTTGAGTTTATAAACTAAATACAAAAGCATATTCTGCCGTAACCTTAGCTCTAAGAGTTTTGGTTGTAGCTCTGCGTAATTTTCCTTTAAGCGTGTATTTTACACTTGTGCCAGCTACAAAATCTTTTAGTTCAATATCACCGCTTGATGGTAGGGTTAGACTGGTGGCCTGAACATCAGGATTGCTGTTTAAATTAACGATAGCCTGAGATGATTTACCTGTAGCTGAAATCTCACCGCTTAAGCTTTCTAAATTGGCCAGATTATTTGATGCATCACTACCATTAACCAAATCAATTTTAAAAGATTTGATTTTGATCGATTTGATGTTATTTACCCCAAATCCTGCTGCATATTGTTTAACCAATGCGTTCAGATCAATATCTACATTAATGGTACCTATTGTGGTTACCGCGTTGGTTGTAGCAATAGGATCGATATTAAATTCTACACTGTTAGGTGTAATGCTTACATTTTGTTCGGTAGCTTCTTTTAATTTTTTGCAAGAGCTTACCATAAAGGCCGAACTGATTATCAGTAACAGCAACAAAGGTTTTTTCATGATCTTTTGTGTTTGATTTGTATTTACAGATATAAAAATAAAAAACTTGCTCTTTTGTTTTATGATTTTTTTTAAAAATCTGAGGATTAATGTTTTAAAAAGGGAGTGCGTAAATTTTATTTTAAGGTTTTTTCGATTCTCTTATCGGGAATGAGCCACATCATAGCCACGATATAATAGAATAATAAGCTAAGTAGCGGATAAAAAAATGATACGGCAATACCTGCTATATAGAGTACTACAGAACCTTTTTCTTTGAAACCGGAACGTATGGCTACGCTGAGTTTAGAGTCTTTGCCTTCGTGTGCAATGGCATATTTTTCTAGAATGAGAAAAGCAATCGCCGCCATTACCAATATGATGCCATATACGGCTACCGGATTTTTTTCAAAATGGTTTTCGCCCATCCATGCGGTGGCAAAGGGTAACAGCGAAAGCCAAAAAAGCAAATTAAGGTTTGCCCAAAGTATTTTACCATTTACTTTTTCTATAATATGAAAAAGGTGATGGTGGTTGTTCCAGTAAATACCCACATACAAAAAGCTAAGTACATACGATAATATTTTAGGGAAAAGTGGCGCTAAGGTGCGGAAAGAGTAACCCTCGGGTACTTTAAGCTCTAAAACCATAATGGTTATGATGATAGCTAAAACACCATCGCTAAAGGCTTCCAGTCTGTTGGTTTGCATATGCGTTCTGTTTTTAAATTTATTTTAAAGCTAAATTTAATAATAGATGCTACAAATAGCAAGCTATATGTTTTTGGTATAAACTTTAATGCCAAATACAGCTAAACATATAGTTTTTAAAACTTCTAAGCCTACATACCAGATGTGCAGGTTTGAAGGTGTTAGCGCTTGTCCTTTAATTAATGCTTCTGCCCTTAGATCCAAAGCCGGTAAGATCCATACAGTTTGTATAAATAAGATTATAAGGGGAATGAAATAGAACAGATTGTCTTTGATGAGGATTTTTTTGCGAAGATAGACCTGTTCTGTTAATATGGCTATGGCAAAAATCCATTCCATTTTATTTAAGGCCGAAAATACCAATTTGCCTATGCCTAAACCCAATGTAACGGTAATGCCCGGTGCCTGAAATTTAAGCCAGGCTTCCATAAAACTGATGGCACAGATAAACCCTATCCAAATAAAGGTTAAGGGAACTTTTACATGAAAATTTTTAGGCATGGTTTTACATTAATGGAATGGACGAATTGTTTTGGTAGTACTCTATCTTGGCTAAAAACATCAAGGCCATTCGGTTGGCCCGCCATTTGGCTTGCTCTGCTTTTTCGCCTTTAAAAAGTTCATCAACGGTTTGGTTAAAGATACGCAACCATTCGTCAAAATGTGTTTTGTTTACAGGTAGTTTGGCATGTGGTAAAAATGGTGAACCTTGGTAAGTATGTTCTTCTAAGAGTATGGTTTGCCAAAATCGGTACATTTTTTCAAGATGCTCGGGCCATCTATCTTGTATAATATGGTTAAATATGGGGCCTAATAGCTCGTTTACTCTTATTTTATCATAAAAGCTATCTACCAATTGTTTGATGTGGTCTAGTTCCTGGATATCGCTTAGTTCTGTCATTTCCACGTGTAAAAAATTAATAATTCAGTACGGCGGTTCCGGCTTCTAAATTTTTGGCCAGTTCAAATAAGTTAGCATTTTCTAATGCCTGTTTTAACTCTTCGCGTACTTTTACAAATTTATGGTGCATAGGGCAGGGGTCTTTTGCATTGCACTGCTTAAGTCCTAAAGCGCAGTTCTCAAAAAGACCATTTCCATCTATGGCACTTACAATGTTTATCAGCTTTATGCTTTTGCCCTTTTCCTCATTAATGAAATAGCCGCCATAAGGTCCTTTTAGCGATTCTAATAAGCCTTTTTGGGCTAGTGAGCTTAATATTTTACCTGTAAATGCTTCGGGTACTCCGGCTTCGTTTACCATATCGGTAACTTTTACGCGTTGTCCTTTTAGGGATTGTGATGCGATGTAAATCATGGCTTTGATGCCGTACTCGCAGGCTTTTGAAAACATATGTATGCTGATATAGCACAAAGGTAAGTATTTTTTATTTCAGACAAAAATATCGCAAATAAAAAAATAAATAGCTTTATCACCTTAATTCTGATGCGAATTTTATGGTTTTTGCTTGTGTTTGGTGGGTTTTAATCCCATACGCCGTTCATTGCGGTAAGGATAAGGGGTTGTGCATCGGTAATGAGTATGGTATGTTCATGTTGTGCCATAAAACCGCCTTTGTTGCCTACCATAGTCCAGCCGTCTTCCAGGGTTTCTGCATAAGTAGAATCGGTTGAGATAAAGGTTTCTATGGCCACTACCGAGTTTTTTCTGAACCGGCGCTGGTCGTATTTGTTGCGGTAATTCAATAGTTCGTCTGGTTCTTCATGCAGACTGCGCCCAACACCATGTCCGCCCAAGTTTTTGATTACTTTATAGCCTCGCTTTTTGGCTTCTGTTTCTATGAGGTGGCCTATATCGGCAATGCGCACTCCGCCTTTGATATTGCTGATTGCTTTTTTAAGAATGGCTTTAGAGGCTTCTACAAGTTTTTGGTATTGATGGATGTCTTCGCCCAATACAAATGATTTGCCATTATCGGCCCAAAATCCATCTAATTCTGCCGAAACATCTATGTTGATCAGATCGCCTTCTCGCAATACGTTTTGATCTGAAGGTATGCCATGACAAAATTCGTTGTTTACGCTAATGCAGGTATATCCCGGAAAATCATAAGTAAGGAGGGGTGCCGATTTTGCTCCAAAACCCGCTAGGATCTTTGCACCAAAATCGTCTAATTGTTTGGTGGTCATACCTGGTTTGGCGTATGAAGTCATTTCTCTAAGGGTATGGGCCACTGCTTCGCTTACTTTTTGCATACCGGCTAATTCAACTGCATTGGTTATAGACATAGAATGTAATTTTAATTGGTGTGTTGTTCTAAAAGCATTCTCAACAATGGGTAGCCTTTGCCCAGATCGTCTTTTTCGGTTCTTTCAAATGGTACAAAACCCAGACTTTTATAAAATTTAACCGCATTCTGGTTTTGCTCGTTCACATCTACCTCATTAGCATTTAGGGTGGACATGGCAAAGTTCATCAGTTTTTTACCTAAGCCTTTTCCAAAATAGTTAGGCGAAAGGAACAGCATTTCGATCTTAGCGGCAGACGTTGCGATAAAACCAATCATTTCTGCGTGATGATTTAAGCAGTAAACATTAAGCGTTGTAAAATCGAAATTCTGCAACAGTTTTTTGATGGCGACAAAATCTTCGGTACTTAAAAAATGATGTGTAGCCAGAACAGATTTTTCCCATACTGCAAGAAGTCGTTTTTTTTGCTCGTTGGTGTATTTTTCGATTATGGGATTAAAATGCTCCATTATATTTACCGCTTTGTTTTAGGTCTGCAAATATTTTGTTTTAGGTCTGCAAATATAACGAATAAGCTGTTAGTTGTGTTTTTGTAATGTTTCTAAGGCCACTTTGGCTATCTCGCGAGTTATTTGTGTAGGCGAATTGCAATCGCAGTTGCTCAGTCCGAGTACATAGATATCTGCTGAGGGTATGTAAACGCCCATAGTTTTAAAGCCAAATATACTACCACCATGTTCTCTTGTAGGACTCTGGTTAATGTTTTTAAGGTGCCAGCCATAGCCATAAGTGAATTCCTCGCCGTTGTTCAGTTTGTATTTGCTGAAAGCTTTTTTGGCAGTTTCGGCTTTGATGAGCAGGTTATGATTTAAAGCATTTTGCCATTTCAGCATATCTGCAGCGGTTGACATTAATGCACCTGAAGCGTAGGGAATGCTAAAATTGATGATAGTTTTATTGACATAGCCGTTTTCTTTTTTATGGTAACCATAGGCTCTTTTGTAAATGAGCTGCCTGTCTGTAGCGTAATAAGAGTTATGCATTTCTGCTTTTTCAAAGATGTGGGTTCTGATAAAATCGGCGTAGGTTTGCCCTGAAACCAGTTCTATAATATAGCCCAACAATACATAACCCGAATTGTTATAATCGAACTTTTCGCCTGGCGCAAAATCAACAGGTTCGTTCTTAAAGAAATCGACCATGGTTTTAGGTGTCATTTCTCTTTGGGCAATTTCATTGAGCGATTTCATTTTGGTGAAATCTTTGATGCCCGAAGTATGTGTTAACAGGTGATGAATGGTTATTTTATCTCCTGATGGGTAATCGGGAATGTATTTGCTGATGGCATCTTGTACCTGTAATTTACCTTGTTCTTCTAAAATGAGTACAGCTATTGCAGTAAACTGTTTGGTCATAGAACCCAGCTGAAATACATCTTGAGACGTAAGATTTACATCTAATTCTAAGTTGGCCTTACCAAAGGCTTTTTGGTAAATGATGTTTCCTTTTTGGGCAATCATAAATACGCCGCCCGGTCCGTTCTGATCTTTAAATTCGCTCAGGATAATGCTGTCGGCTTTTTTGTTGAGATTTTGCGCATGAACCTTATTTAAGGATATACCAAATATCATCAACAGGTATAAGATTGTTTTCATATGGCTTTATGACAACAGCCATAGGAGAGAGGTTGCACCTTTTGCAAAATATTTTAACATGAGTTTGGAATAATCAAAAAAACGAATTTCTTGACACGAACCCACGTTATTTTAAGGTGGTTCTTGATTTTATGAATCTTTTTCCTTTTTCTCAGTATAGGCTTCGTAGTATAAACTATTGGGTTTCAGGTAAACTACATTATGTTGAAAATCTAGTATGGTATTGAATCTTTTCAGTACTTCGTTGCCTAAAATATGGATGTTTTCATTTTTTAAAGGTTTGTTGCCTGTTAAAACTTGTACTGGAACATCTTTTAATTCATGGTTGCCCAGTTTAAGACTGTTTAGATCGGAAGTAATTACCGGAATCTCATTGCCCATGGCGCCTCGCATGATCACTTTTTTGATGACTTCCATTTTTTCTACAGGAAATTTATGCTGTTTCAGCAGGTCGTTGTCGAGCATGGCGGTTCTCTGGTAGCCGGTATCAAAAAGGAACCAGTCTTTGTTTGCTATTCCGCTTTGAGCCATTGTTCCTGATACCAAAAAAATATTGCTGAAATAGCGTATATCCAATTTACTGTAGGCTTTATCTTTTGCAATGTTCGTAGGTAGTTTAGAGTGCACGATCATCAGGTTTTTATCGTAATTGAGTTCTACGATCATACCGTCAAACAGATCCCAGCCAAACCTACCGTCGGTTTCGTGCCCGGTTAGCTCTGTATCAAAAACATGGGCTTTGTAGGTCTGTTTTCCAATTTTAAGTTCATAAGGTGTATTGTAAAGCTTTAAGTCTGATTTAATCTTGTTTTTCAATACATTACGGGGCAATACGATCTCTGTAGTACCGCTATCAAAATTGAGGTTTAAGGTGTCTTTGGCATTGAGCACTGCTTTTACATAAATGGTGTTTTCTTTATTGATGATCAGTGGAATAGTATCGTGTATTTGGGGGTTGATCTTGCTGAAATCTTTATGCGCTGGGCTTTGTATGCGGGTATAACATGAATCTTTGCCATTTAGCAGCACAATAAAATCCTTGCTTTCTCCCGGTTTTAGCTTGAAACTTAAGGAATCGACATCGGTTTTGAATTTGATCAGTGTAGCTTTGGTCAATTTGTTTGTGCTGAAAACATCTGTTTTTATTTTAGGGTCTATGTTCCAGTTATTGATCTCGTTATTTTCTGTGTAGATCTTGGCTTTGTTTGAACTTGCTTTTATAAGGGGAAGCTGCTTCTGCGCAAAACAAAGGTTGCCGATGAGGACGAAAGGAAAGAGAATGCTTTTTTTCATTTTTAGATTATTTGCCTTTTACGGCATTATTGTATTGTTTTAATGCTTTATTAAGTGGCATGCCTTCCATATGGATGCTGTCGCAAAAACTTTTACAGGCTTCTGGGTTAGGACTATCTTTACATTGTTTCATGCAATCTGACAACGTATTGCGGGGCATAATGCTGTATATGTTGATGATGAACAAAACCAAGAAAACAACCGATGCTGCTGCAATGGCGAAGAATTTTGTGGGAAATTTAGTGCTGATCACTGGCGGCTGTGGTGCTTGATCGCGCTTAAAGGGCAGTATGTATTTTAACTTATCGTAATCCCAGCACAGTAGGTAGAGGTTTGCCAATACCATCAATGGCGATGACAATAAGGAGCCATCAAATCGTACTGCATGTGAAAGGATGCATATATTGAGTATAATGGGGAAATACAAGAGCGCACCGAGCGTTGCCGTGCGGGGTATGAGCAGGAGCAGGGCCGCTGTAACCTGTAAAATGCCTATAAAAGTATAATAATAGCCTGTTAGGTGTAAAGCTTCCAAGTAATGCCCCATAGGGTGATTAACTGAAAGCGAGGTAAAGCGTTCGCCCATAATTTTTACCATACCTGATGGTAAAAATCCGGCGGCTAAAGCAATGCGGTTAAATACCGTAAAATACCTGAGCCAGCGGTTTCCTTTTAAGTGGGCATGCAATTGATCTAATTTTGCAGCAAAGGACATCATATTAATCGCTGTTGATGGGTTTGGAAGCGCTAAAATAGAATTTTAAATTTATTTGCAGTCTAATTCTTCGTTTCTTCTATAAAGGCCAGGATATAACCATCAGGATCTGCAATGTAAAATTCTTTGGCATAGGGCATGCTTCTTAAGGGCTGTACAATTTCTATCGATTCGGCTAAAACTTTGAGGTACAGGTCTTCAATGTTATCAACAGAAAAAGTAATATCGATATCTTGATTGTTTCTTTTCTGAATTCTTTCTTTTTGCAAGGGTTTGCCTAATTTAAGATGAATAGAGAAAGGATCTTTGCCCAGGACTGCATAAAAATCTTGGTAACGAAAGGCAAGATTGAAACCTAGTTTGCCTGTATAAAAATTAAGTGATTGCTCCAGATTGGCAACGAGCAATTGGGGACTCATCTTTTTTAAATGTGAATAGATGCTGCTCATAGCACATATTTTTGTTGTTTTAATTGGAAAACATTGCCTTCAGGATCTTCCCCATCGCACAGCAGGTAAGCATAATCATCGTAGGTTTTAATTGCTCTCATGGCTACACCTTGCTCTAGTAAATGTGTTCTTACTTTATGGATGTCGTCTTCTATTTCAAAAACCAGTTTGGTATTGTTGTCAAATTTATAGCCTTCTTTGATTTGGTCTGCATAGGTTTCTCCCATTTTATGCAAACCAATTTTAAACGCACCGGCACTTAAGAGTACCCATATGGGCAAATCTTCTTCAAGGATCTGGAGCTTTAGAATTTCGGTGTAGAATGTTTTCAACCGCTCAACATTTTGCACATATAGTATAACTGAATCGAGTTTGAATTTCATGATTCTGGGGTTTATTGTGATTATTGGCAAGCTATGAAAGATGGAATGTCAATTCTGTCATTCTTAATTACTTATTGCCCATCCACTATATAATTCAGTTCAGTTACTCCGCAGTTAAATTGTTGAGTAGTCAATAGCTTGAGTTTGATCTTGTCTTTGATATCTTTAAATAGGGGAATACCTTGTCCGAGGATGATAGGATTAACAAAGAGCCAATAGCCATCAATTAAATTTTGTTGAATTAGTGAATGTGTTGCCGTTGGACTACCAAAAAGTAAGATGTCTTCACCAGCTTGTTGTTTTATTTTATTTATATTCTCTGTAAGGTTACCATTAATAACTTGGGTGTTAACCAAATCTGCACTATGTATTGTTCTTGACAGTACAACTTTGTGTACACGCTTGTACCATTTTGAATGTTCTATATCGTGCTTGCTTGCATTTGGCTTATTTCCTGCATTTGGCCAATAGCTCTCCATCATCTGGTAAGTTACCCGTCCGTATAGAGCAGTATCGCCTTTTTGTATACGCTTACCTACATGGTCAAAAATTTCTTGATCTACTTTGATCCAATCCATTTCTCCATTTGGTCCCGCTACAAAACCATCGAGCGATATGTGCATGAATGAAATAATTTTTCTCATTTATCTTATACTTCTTTTAGCATTTTTGAAAAAGACATACTTGGTTTTATGGTTCTGGGTTGTTGAGTAAGAAAGAAATTTATTTAGTTTATTCAATTAAAAGTAGCCCAAAAAAACACAACACTTAAATATACCCAAAATAATAGAAAAAGTATGTGTATCGATGTTTCAAATTTTTTCCCTTTCCAAAGTTTTGATGAATATATAAAAAGCTGAAAAAACAATCTAATTCCCCAAAAGATACCAAGCCCAAAAGTTATTGTTTTGCCAAGCTTTGTATGTATAAGGTCTGTTGCAGATGTTAGGCATAATAAGCCAATTAAAAAAACAACCAAAGCAATAAAGAAAGTATGGACTTTCATCATTTGTCTATTAATTAAACTCACTGAGTTTAATTCTTTTTTCCAGTTGAAATACTTTGGAAAAAAGATATGTATAAATGACAAAAACATTAATAATGATCCAATTATTTTAAAATGTATTTTCATTTTTCTCAAGTATAAAAGTTGTAATGAATGGTGTCGTTTTAATCTCTTGTTTTACAATTAAACCAGCTTGATTAAATGTTTGTAACCATGATTTTCGAGAATAAAAATGAAAAAAGCCTATTGTATAGGCTAAGAAATTTTTCCAATCTCGTAAATGTTCTGTAACTAAAATTTGTCCTACTGGTTTTGTAACACGATTAAGTTCCTTAAAAAATTGCACTCTTTCATTCTTATTTCTTATTTCGTGTGCTGATAAAATTACGAGTGATTTGTCAAAAGTGTTTTTTTGGAAAATAAGCTGCTTGGTTTCAACAAATATTGTTTGTGGATTAGGAGGATATAGTTTTCGCGCTCTTTTTATAGATTTTTCTGTGTGTTTAACTGGATTATAAAAATCACAGATTGTTAAATTTGCGTTTGGAAATTTATTGCTAATAATTTCACTTGTTTCATCAAAACCTGCATTAATATTCAAGATTTTTTTGTAGTCAGCGTTTTTAACCCATCCGAGAAGATACAAGTCTGATAAATCATAAATATAAAAGGAAACCAATAAGGAAATAATTATTGTAAATATTGCTATTGTACTACTGATAATTAGTAAGTTTTGAATATGAGGGGAGAATTGGTTTTTGCATACGATCAAAACAATAAAAATAATAACCGCCATAAGGTAAAAATGACTGTTAAAGCAAATGATATTTAATACGCCTTGTAATGGTTTTCTATTTAATTCCATTTTTCAATTTTACCCTTTTTCCAATAATAAGGAACATTTCTAATCTCAAAGGAGCTAGCTAAAATTATATTTTTAAGTCTTAAGTTATCCAGAAAATCAAAGGAATAACTTTGAATATTTACAGGTTCAGGTTTCCAGTTTTGGCGAACTCCTTCAATGATAAGTATGGTTTTATGATTATTGTTGTAAGTAAATGTATATGGTAAAGGACCCGAAAATTTTCTAGCGTCCTTCCAATCAGAAAAAGGTGAAGATTCGGGAATTTGTATCTTGTCTTTTGTTTGTTCAACCATAATCTGAAATTTTGATTTTTCTGATCTTATGATCTTCAAAGAGCTTTTTGTTGCATGTTGAATATCTGTTGTCGTGTAATTGTAATGCGTAAAAATATTACCAAAAAATTTCATTTTCTTTTTATCAGTTTCTGATTTGATAATATACAATCCTCTTAAACGTTTTCCTGAATTGTTGGTATAGCGAACAAATATTCTGTAACCTATCAAAAAGAATTTATTACCCAAAAACTTAGGGAAACCTTTGGGTCTAAGTTCTGATGTTTGAACCATCGCCACAGCAATAAATGCCCATTTATTCTGAAAGGTATCAAGTTCTAAACATTCGGGTATGAGATTTTGCAGTTGTTCTTTTGGAACGGCAAAAGTCAGTACAAGTGAATTGTTAAAAAATGCTTCAACAGCAAAAGGGTGATTTTTTAGAAACTCCATATCAGCTTTGCAGATGCAATTTTTTGTTCAGTATAAATTCATTGTAATAAATAAGGCCCATAAATATAAGCGCATAAATTATATTTAATCTGCCCCACAGAAGTAGGTCAGGAGCGATCATAAATTCTATAATATTCATTATCCCAATAATTACAATCTGAATGATAGCATTTATTCTGGATTTAAATCTTATCAAAATCCAAAAAGCCATAATAATTTCAGATGACCCAATTAAAATCGTTAAAGGTCTTGAAAAATCATTTCCCAAAATCCTTCCAACAATTTGTTCGTGTCTTGGTATAAGATTTAATACTTTACAGAAGAGGCCATTTGTTAACCAGACTATTGAAATAAAATACATTAATATTTTATGTTTTTTCTCGTCTGCCACTATTTGTATGATTGCTGATTACGTTTATTCAAATGTAAGAAATAATAAATGTCATTTATGTTACAATACGATGTTAATTGTACTTTTCATAAATGAGACAACAAGCTACAGCTCTTTATTGTAATTTCCATATCCGCCTATCTTTTGTTAGTTTTGGTTCAATTCATTTACAATTATTTTATACAGATATATATGAACCATTGGTTAGTAAAATCGGAGCCTGTTAAATACAGTTGGGAGCAGTTTAATAAAGACGGTCAAACTTTTTGGGATGGCGTTAGAAATTATCAGGCCCGCAACAATTTAAAAGAAATGAAGAAAGGCGACCTGGTTCTGTTTTACCATAGCAATGAAGGTAAGCATGTGGTGGGCGTAGCAAAAGTAGTCAAAGAATTTTATCAGGATCCAACCACATCGGATCCTAACTGGGTTGTGGTAGATCTTGCTCCTGTAGAAAGCTTGAAAAATCCGGTAAGCCTAGATCAGATTAAGGCTGAAGAAAGCCTGAAAGATATTGCATTGGTACGTCAGGGCCGTTTATCGGTTATGCCGTTAAAGGCAACTGAATTTGATAAGATATTGGAAATGGGTAGCTAATGAAAACATTTTTAATTGCTTTTGCTTTAATACTGATAGGTTGTTCCTTAAAGGCGCAACAGAATTGGGAAGTTAAAGTAAGTACTTATTCTTATAAACCTGTTTGGGGGAGATTGAAAAAAGTAAATACAGAAGGTATAGGCATTGAAGATAAGAAAGGCAATTATTATATATTCAGACCAACAGAAATCCGTTCTGTTAAAATCAAGGAAAAAGGTTTAGGCTTTGGGGAAGCAGTTGGAGGTGGAACTTTATTGGGTTTAGGCATAGGTATTTCTGTATGGTCTTTAGATAAAGAAGGAAATAATACCGGTAGCATGGCTAAACTTACAGCCGCATTAACCGCTACAGGAGCGGTAGCTGGAGGGCTGGTTGGTGGTGTGGCTGTACTGATACGCAAAGGTTTTACCTTAAAAGTTAAAGGAAATCCTGATTACTTCAATGCCAACTATAATCGCTTGGAACCTTACGTAGATCGTACTGAAATTAAGTATGTAAGCTATTAAGCTGAATCTTCTGACGAGCTTTTTCTTCTGCTTAGCATTAAGCCCAGGCTCATAACCAGGCTAGATCCCAGAACTACCATAAATAAGAAAGGTGTACCTATTTGGGCGAGTTTGAGGTCTTGCGGAAGGTTGTAATATAACAAGATGCTAATTAGTCCCCTTGGCGATACAAATGCTTCGGGCAGGAAATTATCGCGTTTAAAGAAGTATAAATAGGCAAAACGGATAATATAAATGCTCATCAATATAATTAGGCCGTTAATGATGATATTGGCATCATCTAGAGCATAAATATCCATAGTAAAGCCAAAGATCACAAAGAAAAAGGTACGGATGATAAAAGCGGTTTCTGCCGATAATTGGTAAAGCTGGGTAAGGTCGTTGGCCAGGTTCTTGTAAATAAACACGCTCCTAAACCAGGCATGTTTAATGGCATCTGCATTGTTCAAAAATAAGCCAAACGATAGAATCAATACCAATGCCGAAAGATGGAAAGATTGTCCGACGGCATATACCAAAATGAGGATAGAGATGATTAGGAAAAACTTGATATGGTGCTTGATGCGTCCCATTAAATACAGCAGTGTGATACAAGCCACCACAGATAGTATTAAGATCAATGCTGTGTTTAGGCCCAATTGCCCGAAAGAACTTGGCGTAATGCTGCGGTTAGAAATGGCAAAGTTGAATAAGATTACGCCCAATATATCAGAAAATGAGCTTTCGTAAATAATAAACTCACGACCGTGTTTGTGCATGCCTGCCGCCGATGGAATGGCAATAGCCGAACTGATTACACTAAAGGGAATAGCATTTACAAAACAGAGGTACAGGTCTTTGCCCGTAATCTGGTAAATGATAAAGGTAATGGCTGCAACAGTTACGACTAATATGGAGAGGGCAGATAGAAATGCCCCCTTTATAACCTTATTCTTCTCCTTGGCATATTTTAGCTCTAAGGAACCTTCAAATACGATCAGGATTAAGCCTACCGTGCCCAAAGTGGGCAAGATTTCTAAAAAATTGTAGGTATGCAGCTTAAGTTCATCAACCAGAAGCCTTAAACCTATACCCGAAAGCAGGAGCAATAAAACTGAAGGTAGTTTTGTCTTACTTGCCACAAGATCGAACAAATAAGAAAAAATAACCAGTCCGCTTAGTATGATGAGTACGGTATAAGTGGTCATTGGCTTAACAACTTACAGCTTAGAGCTGGTTTTAACTTTTGGCAAAAAGTGCCTTTAATTCTACTGCATCGTCAGGTTGCATTTTGCCTGCCAATACAAGTCTTAGCTGTCTGCGTCTTAAAGCTCCGGCAAACAATTCTAATTCTTCGGTAGTTTCAGGCTTTAATTCAGGAACAGGGATAGTTCTGCCACTTTGGTCTACTGCTACGAAAGTATAATATGCTTCGTTTGATTTTACCTTGGTGCCCGAAGGGATATTTTGCGCCCATACATCTAATCTTACCTCAACAGAAGTGTTAAATGAACGGGTAACTTTGGCTTCAATCGTGATTACATCGCCCAGTTTAATAGGTTGTTTAAACGATACATTATCTACAGATGCTGTTACCACAATTCTATTGCAATGTTTTTGCGCCGAAATAGCGGCAGCAATATCCATCCAATGTAACAGACGTCCTCCCATTAAATTGTTTAAGGTATTGGTATCGTTTGGTAAAACCAATTCATTCATGATCGTGAGTGAATCTTCTGGGCGCTTTGTTTTATTCATGCCACAAAAATAAATAAAATAGCCGCTTTGCATTATTATTTTTTTGTAAAGAAGCTTAATTACCTCGCTTAGCCACAAGTGGGGTAACGATTAAATATGGATTCGTCATACTGAACTTGTTTCAGTATTTATCTATTGTATATTGAATTGTCATTGTCACATTGAGCTTCCCGAAGTATCGGGACAAGTTGTCGAAATGTAAGCTCCACAACAATAGGCTTCGACAGGCTGAGGCTGACACTATTCTTTTGCTTATCGCTTATGCTCAGCCATTACCGTCATGCTGAACTTGCCGAAGTGAATTCGAGACAAGTTATTTCGGCATCTTATGCTTAACAGACCCTGAAACGAGTTCAGGGTGACGATAAACATAAAAAAAGCTGCCCGTTGGGACAGCTTAATCGTGATAAAAATGAAATTTACGGGAGCCGTAAATTAGACCTTGAAACAAGTTCAGGGCCTGTCCCGGCTTTTCGGGGGTGACGTGAATTATTTATTCACTTTTTTATGATAGCTCCAGTAAAATATAATTGGATAAACGAAAAGGCAGAAAATAGTGTTGGTGATCAATCCACCAATAACTACTATGGCAAGTGGTTTTGAAGCTTCAGAGCCAATACCTGTTGACAAAGCCGCAGGCAATAAACCTATGGCAGCCATTAAAGCCGTCATGATAACCGGACGTACACGGGTAGCCACGCCATCTTTGATGGCATCGGTAAATGTCCATTCTGGTTTGTGCTTAAGCTCATCAATATTGTGCTTGAATTTGGTAATTAAAATTACTCCATTTTGCACGCAGATACCGAACAAAGCAATGAAACCTATACCTGCAGAAATATTGAAATTAATGTGCGTAATGAGCAGGGCAAATATACCACCGATCAGTGCAAAAGGTACATTATTTAATACCAGTAAGGCATCTTTGATGTTACCGAACAGTACAAATAGAATAAAGAAAATCAATAACAAACTGATAGGTACCGCTTTTGAAAGCTGGCTGGTGGCTCGTTGCTGGTTCTCAAAATCGCCGGCCCATTCTAATTTATAGGCTTTAGGTAATTTGATCTGGCTGTTTACTTTTTGTTGCGCTTCTTTGATCACACTACCCATATCGCGGCCACGAATAGAAAACTTGATAGCTCCGTAACGTTGGTGTTTATCGCGGTAGATCATGCTTGGACCTGTAATCTTACGGATGGAAGCAATCTCACCCAAAGGTACTTTGGCTCCAGATAGGGTAGGAATACGCAATTTAGCAATAGAGCTTTCATCATTCCTGAAATCTTCAGGATAACGGATGATCAGGTCGAATTTTTTCTCGCCTTCATAAATCTGGGTAGCAGCCTTACCACCAATGGCCATTTCTATAACTGCATTAGCATCGGCTGCATTTACGCCATACAATGCCATTTTTTGCTGGTTAAGATTAATTTGTAATTCTGGCTGGCCTAAGTTCCTTAGGATACCCAAATCTTCTATACCGTTAACCGTTTTCAGGATATTGAAGATCTTTTCTTCGGTGTGTTCGATGTAATGAAAATCATCGCCAAACATTTTAACCACGATAGAACCTTTTACGCCCGATACGGCTTCTTCAACATTATCTGAGATAGGCTGTGAGAAGTTTAAGCTAATACCCGGAAATCCACTTAGTTTTTCCTGCATGCGCTCTATAAGCTGCTCTTTAGTTTGCTTGCGTTTCCACTCTTTTTTAGGGTAGATATCTACCATAAATTCCATATTGTAAAAACCTGTGGCATCGGTACCATCGTTAGGACGGCCGGTTTGCGAAAGCACTTGTTTAACCTCATCAAAACTCAAAAAGATCTTACGCATCTGGTTAGATAATTTTTTGGTTTCGCTCAATGAGATACTGAGTGGTGCGGTTGCTCTTACATAAATAGAACCTTCATCGAGGCTAGGGAGGAACTCCGTACCCAGAAAATTGAAACTTACCAGGCCCAGTATTAGAATACCAATGGAAAAACCTACCACCATTCTTTTCACCTTAAAACATTTGTCATACAGTTTTAAGGTGTTGCGTATGATAAATTCTAGGAAGATATTATGCTTTTCTTTAACGTTTTTGCGTAACAGAATACTGGCTAGTGCAGGTACGAGCGTAAATGTAAGGATGAGGGCTCCCAATAGCGCAAAGCTGAGTGTCCAGGCCAAAGGTGAGAACATTTTACCTTCAACTTTTTCAAAGGTGAAGATGGGCATGAGGCCTGTTATGATAATCAGCTTGGCAAAGAAAATACCTTTACCATTTTCAAGGCAGGCTTTTTTGATCAAACCTAATTTGCTAATGGTGTTGAACTTTTGCATGCCCACGGCCTTGGCCTTGTGGTCTAATATCACAAAAATACCTTCTACCATGACCACGGCCCCGTCTATGATGATACCAAAATCTATAGCTCCCATAGAAAGGAGATTGGCCGACATGCCCTTTAATTTTAGACAAATAAAAGCAAACAATAGTGCCAAAGGAATAACCAGCGATACAATAAGGGTTGTACGCCAATCGGCCATGAAAAGAAATACGATTACCGTTACGAACAATATGCCTTCAAACATATTGCCCAAAACTGTATGGGTGGCAAAATTTACCAGGTCTTCGCGGTCGTAAAAAGCTTTGATCTTTACATCGGTAGGTAAGATGTTTTGGTTTACATCGTCTATCTTGGCTTTCAGGCTTTTGATGACCTCGCTAGGGTTTTCGCCTTTGCGCATCAGTACAATGCCTTCAACCACATCAGGATCGTAATCTCTACCCACCTGACCTAATCTTGGCAGGGCCGATTCAGTAACATCGGCAATGCTCTTTACATAAATAGGTGTGCCGTTAAAATTATCTACAACAATGTTCCTGATCTCGTCTATATTATTGAGTACGCCAATACCACGTACCACATAAGCTTGTCCGCCTTGTACAATTACATCGCCGCCCACATTGATGTTACTTTTTGAAACTGCTTCGAACAATTCGGTTGCGCTTACACCATATTGTATGGCTTTTTGTGGGTTTACCGTAATCTGGTAAGTTTTAACTTCACCGCCAAAACTCACAATATCAGCCACACCGGGTACAGATAGTAACTCTCTTTCAATGGTCCAGTCTTGTATGGTCTTCAGTTCTCTGATGTTTCTTTTGTTGCTCGTTACGGTGTAACGGTAAATTTCGCCCGTTGGTCCCGTTGCCGGCTGTATATCGGGCCTTACTCCATCTGGCAGATCGGCATCCGCAATATGGTTATTGACCTGCACACGCCCAAATGCATATTCAACATCATCTTCAAAAGTTACTTTAACTACCGATAAACCGAGTAGGGAAGAAGAGCGTATGCTCGTTCTTTTTTCGGTACGGTTCATGGCAATCTCCAGTGGTCTGGTCACAAATTTTTCGACCTCTTCTGCGCTACGGCCAGGCCATTGTGTAATAATGGTAATGCTGGTATTGGTTACATCGGGAAAAGCCTCTATGGTAGTATGCTTAAAGCTCAGGTAACCCGAAAGTATGAGGATAAAAGTGGTAAAGAATACAAAGTATTTGTTCTTTAATGAAAACCCTATGATATTTTTGATGAACTTGTTCATTTACGCTGCTTTTTGATGAAACGACTTAATCTTTAAGGCTCTCGAATATGAATACTTGTTTAGAAGCTACTATTTTATCGCCTGGTGCTAAACCTTTGCTGATGTAGGCCATGTTGGCTGTTTTGCGTCCTATTTCTATTTCCTGGATCCTGATTTTCTTTTGCGGGTCAAGTACCAGTACGTAGTTTTTATTTTCGTCAAAAATGATATTCTCTGGATTGATGGTAGGTAGATTTATGGGTGCTTTAGCTGTAACTTTAACTGTAGCGATCATACCGGGTTTTAAACTCAAATCTGTATTAGAGATTACCACGCGGGCATTCATGACCTTGGTTTCGCTGTCTATTACATTGTAGATCTTATCTATTTTACCCTTAAAAACCCGTTCTGGATAAGGGAGTACAGTAAGCGTTACTTCATTACCTTCCTGAATGCTAGCGATATCAGACTCGTATATGTTGAGCATTGCCCACACGTTTGAGAGGTTGGCTATTTTAAAGAGACAATTTGCATTGTCTGGACGTAAGAGCATATTGCTGGTCACGTTTTTTTCTACCACATAACCTGCCACAGGTGATGTTATGCTGTAAATACCTTTGCTGTTACCGCCATTGAGTTTTAGAACGGTATTGGCTTTTTTATGCTCGGCTTGTTTAATGATCAGGTTATTTTTTGCTTCTTCTAAGTCTTTGGCCGAGATCAATCCGCTTTTGTACATGTCTTCGGCCTGTTTGTAAGCTCTTTCGGCCACTTTAAGTTCTGCATTTGAACTAGTGGCTTCTTTATCAAATTCAGCCATTTCGGCACTGTTAAGGGTAGCCAGTATCTGCCCTTTATTTACTTTATCGCCTAATTTTATGCTTACATTACCAACAACTCCGCTTACCATTGGGTACACAGCTGCCTGCGTATCTTCATTAGGGGTTATTTTAGCCGAAAAACTTAGTTCTGTATGGCTGCTAGCATCTTTTACGGTATCAATTTTAAGTTTACTGATCAGCGAATCGGTTAGGACAAATTTTTTATCCTCTGCCACTTCTGCTTTCTTACTTGTACAGCTCTGAATACTCAAAGCGGTACCGATCATCAATAGGTAAGCTATTTTACGTGCCATCTTTATATTATTTGAAAATGTTGGTTCCGGTAACAAAATTGATTTCTTCTTTGGTGTTGATTTCATCAAATCTGATTTGATTGTATTGCAGTACATTGTTCTTGAACGATTCATAAAAATCCAAGAACTCGATCAGGCTGATGTTGCGTTTGGCAAAATTTGTGGTTACATCGCTCATCATCTGGGTAAAATCATGGTTAAAATTTTTATCCATGCCCTCATACAGTTCCTGAGCTCTTAATGCTGATAGGTAAGCTTTGTAAACCTCGTTCTCTAACAGGTTCTCTAGCTGATTGTAATTGTTGTTTTGTGCGTCTATGGCTATTTTAGCCTTTTTAATTTCGCCCTGATTTCTGTTAAATAAAGGTAAAGGAAGTTTAATGCCCAAGCCTAAAAACTTATCGGGCATATTTTGGGAAGTATATACCATAGAAAGTTCTATATCTGGTACAGCCATGGCTTTTTGCAGTTTTAGATTTTGCTGCGCATAGGTAAGAGCTGTTTGTGCGTATTTAAGATCTACGCGATTTGTTTTTGCAGAATCAAGTAATGTTGTATAAGTTTTATCTTTTAGCGATTCGAAATGCACAGGTTCTGCTACGAGTTGTAAAGTTGTGTGAGCTGGTACATGTATCAATACTTTAAGATTGGTATTGAGCTCTTCTATGTCATTTTTAAGACTATTGTACTCGGTATTGACACTGTATAACAAAGATTTGATCCTGATTACTTCTTTGCCAGCAATGTTGCCTTGTTTTAATTGCTGTTCTGATGCACTTAACAATTTGTTCAGCGCTTTGATCTGATCTTCGTACACTGCTGCAGATTGCTGCAGGTAATAGCTTTTATAGAAGGTGCTTCTTAGTTCATAACGTAAGGTCCTGATCAGGTCGTAATACGCATATTCTTCCAGTTTTACTCCTGTATTTGCCAGTTGTATGTTCTTATTGCGCTTACCAGCAAGTTTAATAAGCTGCGATACATCTAAACTATAATAACCATTGTTGTAAGATGTACCGAGGTACTTTTTATCTGTAGTGTTGTAGAGGTAGTTTTCCTGACTGATCTCTGGATTATCAAACAATTTAGCTGTGATCACCTCTGCTTTTGCCTGTTCTATATTATAGTTTTGGGCCAATAGCTGATAGTTCTCTTTTAAGAACCTTTTTTCTGCTTCGGGAAGAGTTAAACTGAGTGTATTCTGGGTATGGCCTGCTTTTGTTAAGACCATAAAAATAAAAGCCAGTGCGAATTTTCTTTTCATGGGTGTTTTGCAAAAACAGCTGATTCTTTAAATAGAATCAGCCTTTATGTTGTCGGCAAAACTATCTCCATGAAATTAAAGCCAAATTAAAGGCAAATTAAAATGGAATTAAAATTTAGGCAGTTTAACAGAAAAGGTGGTTCCTTGTCCCAGAACGGAATTAAAACTGATTTCGCCTTTGAGCAAAAGAATAATTTTATGTGCCATGTATAAGCCTAAACCCTTGCCTTTGTGTTCTTTATAGGTGTACAGGCTTTGAAAAGGCTTGAAAATTTGCTCATAATTTGATGGTTCTATTCCGGTTCCCTGATCCATGATATGGATGTTGATGAAATCTGCTGATGCTGAAATGGTACAATGAACGGATTGAAAATCAGAAAATTTAAAAGCGTTGGCTATAATGTTGTTAATGGCAATCTGTAACAGTACAGGATTGGTTTTGATCAATAAGGCTTCTTGGTTTTGCGAGTTTTCCGAAAAGTTGAGGATAAGTTCTGCATCATGTAATCTTTTCCACTCTTTTTGCAGATCCCAGAGCATTTCATCTATACGTATTTCTTGTTGCTCATCTGTACCTATTTCGAGGTCGGACTGTGCCAAACTTAGCAGGCCGTTAATGATATGATCCATTTTTTCTATATCATCAATTACAGAAGTAAGTGCTGCTTTGTAATATTCTTCTGTTCGTGGCTGGCTTAGTGTAATTTCGGCACTCATCAAAATACTGGTTATGGGTGTGCGCAGCTCATGAGATGCATTAGAGACAAATGTTTTCTGTAGTGCAAACGCCTGCTCTAAATGCTCCATTAAATTGTTGAAATCTTGGGCCAAAAGGCCTATTTCATCTTTGTTTTTGCCTTCTTGTACTCTGTAATCGAGGTTGTTTGATTTTATTTTTTTTACATCATCTATAAAGAGATCTAAAGGACGTAAAATGCGATTGGCTACCCAGCGAGATGATAACAGGATTATAGACAGAATAATAAAGAAGAATACCAGCATTATTTTGCGCAGTTTCTCAGTTCTTTTGAGTGTACTCTGGTCTATGGCTGATGCCAGTATCACAAAATCGCCCTGATTATCCTTATAAAAGATGCCTACTACTTGTCTTTGTCCTTCTTTGAATTTTAGTTTTTTACGTTGTCTTACTTCGTTGATTACGTCGCTTGTCCAGTAACGTTGGTCGTCGCCAATAAATGCAGCGTCATTGCTCATGTTGTAAATGCGTACAACTTCATTGTGCAATGTTTCTAAGTATTGGTTTCTTACCTTATTTAATGAATCTGAAGAGATTTCATCGGCTTCGAGATATAAGCGAGCAGTAATGTAAGCCCTGTCATTAAGGCGATCGTAAAAATCGCTTTCTAAAAATTTGATAAAAGTAAAATAGATGGCTCCAAGCGTGCCCAAAAGCATGGTAGCGCTTATGAGCGTAAAATATAGGGCTAGCCTGTTCTTTATCTTCATTTTACTTTAATATATAACCCATGCCTATTTTGGTATGGATGAGTTTCCTTTCGAAGTTCTTTTCAATTTTATTGCGCAGAAAATTGATGTAAACATCTACCACATTGGTGCCTGTATCAAAATTGATATCCCATACCTGTTGTGCAATATATTGTCTGGATAATAAGCGTTTGGGATTTTGCATGAACAATACCAGTAAATTGAATTCTTTGCTGGTAAGGTCAATAATTTGTCCTGCTCTTTTTACTTCTTTGCTTTTCAGGTCAATCTCTACATCTTCAAAATTTAAGAAATGGTTAACCTCGTTTTCCTTTTTTGGTGTAACAGGTGCACGTTTTAATTGCACTTCTATGCGTGCCAAAAGTTCTTTGAAATGAAAAGGTTTTAAAAGGTAATCGTCTGCCCCGGACTGAAATCCGGTTAATTTATCATCAATGGCACCCAGCGCGGTAAGCATGATGATGGGTGTGTTAATAGCGTTGTTGCGTAAGTGCCTGGCAATCTCAACACCGCTAACATGTGGTAACATTACATCTAAGATAATGAGATGAAAGGGGTTTTCTACCAACTGGCTCAATGCCGTATTCCCATTATTGATGATTTCGATCTCGTAACCATTTTCTTCCAATCCGGTTTTTACCAAAGAAGCTATTTTTTGATCGTCTTCAACTAAGGCTATTTTGTACATGCTAAATGAAAGAGATTAATGACAAAGATATTTAATTTGCTTCATTATAAGCAATGCACCTATAAGGTCTTATTACTGTCATCTCTTTTAGGCAAACTGAAAGTTTATAAAAATGAGGAGTAAATTTACCAGCGATGAAACCGGGCAGGAGAGCTTTATATCAGCCTGCTTTTACAAAGAGTTTACGATATGAAACAAATACCTTATTCTGTATTGGATTTGGCAGGTGTTATACAAGGTAATACCATTGCCGATACGTTTAGAAACAGTGTAGCTTTAGCACAACATACCGAGCAATTGGGTTATAAGCGTTACTGGTTGGCAGAACACCATAATATGCCGGCTGTAGCCAGTTCTGCAACATCTATTTTAATAGGGCACATTGCCGCACAAACACAAACCATGCGTATAGGTTCAGGAGGTATTATGCTGCCCAACCATACGCCATTGATCATAGCCGAGCAGTTTGGTACTTTGGCTACTTTGTATCCCGATAGGATAGATTTGGGTTTAGGTAGAGCCCCAGGAACCGATCAGGCCACAGCGCTTGAAATAAGAGGGGAACGTTTTCATGCACAACATAATTTTCCGAAAGATGTATTGAAACTGCAGTATTTTTTAGGTGATGATAATTATGAGGGTAGGGTAAGGGCCATACCTGGAGAAGGCACAAATGTACCGATCTGGATATTAGGATCGAGTACTGAGAGCGCGCATTTGGCGGCTTCATATGGTTTGCCTTATGCTTTTGCCAGTCATTTTGCACCAACTTATTTTTTAGAAGCTATTGATATTTACAGGCGTAATTTTAGACCTTCGGCTGTGTTGAAAGAACCTTATGTACTGGCCTGTGTAAATGTGATTACTGCCGATACTGATCAAGAAGCAGAGCGCTTGGCTACCTCGTTAAAACGCTTATTCTTAGGTATCGTTACCAATAAACGGATGCTGTTGCAACCGCCCATAGATAGCATGGAAGGGCAATGGACAGCTATGGAAGAAGCTGCGGTTGAGCAAATGCTGACTTATGCGTTTATAGGTGGAAAGGAATGGCTAAAGGGAAGTTTGCACACTTTTATCAATGAGACAAAAATTGATGAAATCATGATTACTTCTCATATTTACGAGCACGCAGATAGACTGAAATCGTACACGATTGCTGCAGATATCTTAAAAAATCTTTAAAGCTTCATAATGAACTTGTTTCAGTATAGAAGTAGTTCATAAAGACTCTGAAATAAATTCAGAGTGGCGGCACGGCTACCGTTGTGCTGAATTTATTTTAGCATCTTTAATTTGTCACATTGAGCTTCCGAAGTATCGGGACAAGTTGTCGAAATGTAATCCTGCAAATTAGGCTTCGACAGGTTCAGCCTAACATTACGCTATCGTCATGCTGAACTTCCCGAATTTATTCGGGAAGTTCAGCATCTAATGAAAAATATATAAAGACCCTGGAACAAGTTCAGGGTGACGTAAATAAGACTTTTAAGAGGTAGTGGTAATCTGGATAGGGTTTGAAAGGATTTTATGTATAGGGCATTTTTCTGCGATTTGCATCAGGCGTGCATGTTCTTCGTTGCTAAGATTTCCTGTAAATGTAATCTTACGGGTAATATTGGTTAATGCAGTAGCCATGTTGTCGTCTTCGAGTGTTAATTCAACTTTGATGTGTTGCAAGTCATATTGCTTTCTGTTGGCATACATCCTGAGCGTAATAACGGTACAACTGCCCAAACTGGCTAACAAAAGCGATGCAGGTTGCATGGCCTCATCGGTACCTCCTAAATTTTCAGGCTCATCAGCATATATAACATGGCCTCCAGAAAATATTTGTGTTTTATAAGCATATTGTCCTATCTCGGCAATTGCGGTAATTTTAGTATTATTCATTTTAATTTTTAGCTTTATATTCTAGATGGAAGAACAGGAAAACATACACCAAAGACTGGCTTTTTTTCGGTCTTTTACCGGGAGGGAAGTTACAGATTCTCCCTCACATTTTATGAACTGGTTAAAACCAGTTGTTATTGATGCGGAGAAAGGGAGTCTGCATTGCAGTTATGTGGTACGTAAAGAAATGACCAATCCGCATGGTATTTTACATGGTGGCATAACCGCCGGAATTATAGACGATCTGATCGGCGCAACCGTTTATACTTTAGGCTTGTCTCAGGCTTATACAACGGTAAATAACTACATAGATTATTTTGCTCCTGCTAATGAGGGAGATACCATTACCGCAAAAACAATGATCATAAAACAGGGCAGAACTATTATTAACCTGCAATGTGAAGTTTATTTACCACATAAAAACAGGCTCATAGCCAAAGGCTATTCCAATATGCTGCGCTTGGGTTAGAGCTTTAAGAAAGGTAAAGCTTCTTTGGGTACAAATTGGCTTACATCGCCATTATTTCTTAAGATGTCTCTCACTATGGTAGAGCTTATGGCCGAATACTCGGGTTGACTTAGCAATAAAATGGTTTCTGCGCTGGGCAACATGGTTTTGTTGATCTGGGCTATTGCCCGTTCGTATTCAAAATCGCCTGTTGATCTGATGCCACGTAACATATACGAAGCGTTGATTTGTTTGCAGAAATCTATTGTTAATCCTTCATATGCACGTACTTCTATAGTTGGGTAAGAAGCAAAAACACTTTTAACGATTTCTTCTCTCTTATCTGGCGAAAGCAGGTTTTGTTTTGAGCTGTTTAAGCCTATGCCTACCACGATTTTATCAAAAAG
This sequence comes from Pedobacter montanisoli, assembly GCF_022809115.1. Lineage (GTDB taxonomy): Bacteria > Bacteroidota > Bacteroidia > Sphingobacteriales > Sphingobacteriaceae > Pedobacter > Pedobacter montanisoli. The sequence continues at coordinate 462,056 of NZ_JALGBH010000002.1, forward strand.
GGGTAGGGATCTGGTCACAATATCTACGTGAGCAATGGTAATAGGATCAAATGAACCGGGAAATAGTGCTATTTTCATGATAAATAAGATTGGTCAGACCAGATTTTTTAGGTAATCAAATATGGTCTCAAAGTATGTAGAAATGTTTAAGCCATTACTGTATCCAAAATATGTCATCAATAGTAAAATGATAACGGCTAGATAAATGAACTTTCTAAAAGCAAAGGTTAAAATAATGATAAGAACGGGTATAATTACAAAGAATATTTTACTGATCTGGATGATTTTTAGATCGTCGCCTGATTTATAGACATAAAATAACTTGCTGATCGTTCTTACCTGATTTTGGTGTTTGATATATACAAAGGTTGATTTATCTATCTGTAAGGGGATTGTGGCAATACCGTTGTTAAAAGTAAGTTGTTGTGAAAAACCACTAACGCTGAACATATAACTGCCGCTAACATCTTCATTGGCATGGCCTAAACTATCGGCGGCTATTACAGATAGTTTACTGTTCTTTAACAGACTTTCTTTTAACAGAAAATTATTGATATCAGCAGCTTTGCTCCATAAGGTGGTAAAGACCAGTATCAGTAGCAGGATATAAGATTTTTTCATTTCTATCAAATCCAATTTAATCGGTGCTGTTTCTTCTTAGCAGCTAAAAACACTCAAATGTATTATTTTGATAGTGATTTACAAGGAAACTGTTTAAAATTCTAATTGAGGAGTACTCGTTTATGCTGAATTTGTTTCAGCATCTTTTATGCTTAACATAGATCTTGAAACAAGTTAGATGTAATGATATGGTAGAAGGTATGCTGAAACAGAACTTTTGAAGGAAAGGGCAAAGAGAAACCATGTAGAAACAAAAAAGCGGAAATGATCGATCCCGACCATTCCCGCTAATCTAAATTAACGCTCTCACATACATAAACACATATTACAGGGTTTTATTGTTTAAGCGTTCCAAAAAATGCAAAAAATCGTATTCTTAATTTGTTTTAACTGTAAATGCCTGTTTTTTACCTGTAGATTTTAAGAAGATATAGCCACTAATACCCGCAATAGCAGAGGTAATCAATATGGCAAATTTAGCTTCGTTTATAAACCTCGGTTCACTAAATGACAGCATAGCAATAAAAATAGACATGGTAAAGCCAATACCAGCCAACAGTCCTACGCCAATCATATGGATCCATTTGGCCTTATCGGGTAGCTGAGCCCATTTAAGTTTAACGGCCAGGTAAGAGAATATGGTTATACCAAGGGTTTTACCTACCAGTAATCCAAGTAAAATACCTAAACCCATTGGGGTACTCAGTCCGTTAACCATTCCCTGTTCAAAAGTAATATTGGTATTTGCCAAAGCAAATAATGGCATAATGATAAAGTTAACCGGAGTAGTAAGTAAATGCTCTAGTTTGATTAAAGGGGATGTATCTTCCTTACTTTCATTAGGTATGGTGAAGGCCAACAATACACCGGCAATAGTTGCATGGATACCCGAATGATGTACTAGATACCATAAAGCGATACCTAAAGGAATATAATAGTATAGTTTTTTAATTTTTAAAAAATTGAGTAGCATCAATATGCAAAATACACCCAGGGCCATAAAAAGATAATTGAAATGTATTTCAGATGTATAAAATATAGCAATGACTAAAATAGCACCCAAATCATCTGCTATAGCTAAAGCCGCTAAAAAGATCTTTAAAGAAGATGGGATACTTTTGCCCAACATAGCGATAATAGCCAGCGCAAAGGCTATATCCGTAGCCATAGGGATGCCCCAGCCGTGTACGGTTTCCGTATTTTTATTGATGATAAAATAGATCGAAGCAGGTATGATCATACCCCCAAGAGCTGCCAATACAGGTAAACTCGCTTTTTTAACATCAGATAATTCTCCGGTTAAAATCTCACGTTTGATTTCCAGTCCCACTAGCAAAAAGAAGACGGCCATTAACCCATCATTGATCCATAACGAAATGCTATAATTCAGATCAATTGCAGTGTTGCTAAATCCTAGGGTTTGGTTAAGAAGATTTGCAAAGCCTGATGCCCATGAAGAATTTGCAATACCTAAGGAGATCACTACACAACATAACAAGAGTATACCTCCCGTTTTTTCAGAATTGAAGAATTTTTGAAAAATAGTACTTTCATTATACTTTGTCATGCCCGAATTTACAAAAAAATGCAAAAAATAAGGTGTTCAAAGATTAAGCTTCGAACACCTTAAAGATGTACTGGTAAGAATAAATTATTGTTTAATCAATTTACTCTGATAAGTTTTATTGCCTGTAGTAAGTTTTAATATATATACTCCGGTTGTAAGCGTATTTAGTTTACTGTTTACTTTTGAGGTAATCTGCTCGTTTGTGCCGGTTGCCGTTAAAATTACCTTACCATCAACACCACTCAGTACTAATTTATCATTGGTGCTTGTGCTTTCGTAGCTAAGGAATAACTGGTTTTTTACCGGGTTAGGATATACTGAAAAAGCTTCAGTTCCAAAAATATTTACAGATCTTACCTCAGGATAATCAGTAGGGTTGTTATCAAAATCAGTTTGTGTCAAACGATAATAAACGGTTCCCTTAGGAGCATTATTATCTATTGTAGTATAAGATTTAAGCTGATTACTGTTACCCGCACCAGGAATAGTTTTGATCGCAGTAAAGTTTTTGCCATCAACAGAGCGTTTAATGGTAAAATAACTATTGTTTGTTTCTGTTGCAGTACTCCAATTAATTTCAACAATAGCACCTTTCGCTTTAACATCAAAATTAGCCACCTTAATTGGTAAGGTACCTATAGGAAAAGTAAAACGGGTATAAACAGGAAGGTGATCTGAAGTGTTCGATTTGTAACCTGAGATATATTCTCTGGCATCTTCAATAGCTGTTGAATTGGTTTCATTAAGGCTAACCAAATCGTTAGACACAATAATATTGTCTATCATACTTGGATTATTACCTCCAACAAAAGTTCCTTCTCCAGCTTGTAATAGAGGAAGTGTAAGAGCTTTATAACCATTATCTGTTAAGATTTTGTATGGAGATGTTTTACCTGATGCAATAGAACCTTCAACCAGATCATTATAATCGCCAACAATAGCAACATTATCTGGGTAATATAATGCAAGAGAGTCCTTTAATACGGCTACATCAGCTGTTCTTCTGCTATTGTCAGCAGCAGCACTACCAGATTTAGCATGTATAACTACAACATTAACACGTTTTTTTAAACCATCTAAAGTTGTTACATTAAATATGCCCATAAAAGGTAAACGACCTGAAGACCAGAAACTATCGGTAATTGTTCCAACAGGTCCCACATTTACAGCATCTTTATATTGCTTTAAAAACATTACTCTGAAACCTACAGTATCTACGGTTGCAGAGTTATAAATAAAACCTACTTTTTGAGCAGGATAAGGATCTGTACTGTTACTAGGTTTAATAGAATATGAATATACCTGAGATATTTTCTTTTTATAAGTAGAAGGTAATTTGGTCAAAAGCTCATCAACAGCTGCTTCGTCAGATACTTCCTGTATGCCTATTACATCAGGGAGCATGGTATTATATACTATTGCAGCATTATTAATTTGTAAAGTTCTGTTTGCAGGTCCATAGCCAGGAATAGCAGTTCCATTACCAAAAAACTCCATATTCCAGCTGACAAGATCAAAAGTATTAGCTTTAAGTAAAGAGCTTCCTTTTAATTGTGGTCCATCAACAGTTAAACCAGTTCCTGAAAAAGTAATTTTATCTGATAAAAATACCGCAGTTGAAGTAGGTATAAATCGAGCATAAATTGTTTTTCCAGTTGCAGCTTCAGCAGATGGTACAATTACTGTAGAAGCAAAAGTGATGTCATCTGTAGATAACTCAAAATTTTGCGGAGCAGTTAAAGTAATATCTCCATAACCTGAGCTTGAGAAAGAGAAATTCTTGCTTGCAGATGTACCGCCAGCTGCTGTTTCATTAAAAACAATGGTATTTTTAGGAATACTGTAAGTACTGGTTTTATTGGTTAATGAGAAATCATCTACTCTCCATTCGGCTGCATTTGAACTACCTGAATTGTCAGTTACATACCTGAATGCCAAATAGGTATTTGCAGTTTTATAAGCAGAAAGATCTATATTGTTAGATTGGATCCATGTACCGGTAGTGCTGGGAATACCAACATTGGTCAATTCTGTCCAATCTGCAAGATTGATAACGCCGTTGCCATTATAAGTAGTAGAAATATAAAGCTTAATATCAGGGCCAACATAATTTTTTTTGTTCCAGAAACTAACGATAGGAAAATTAGCGAAAGCCGTAAGATTCATCCTAGGAGAGATTAACCAATCATCACTTGGCTGATTACCATCAACATCTGTTTCAGTCTCTCCAAATCCATTCATATAAGCTGCTCCGGCACCTGCATGAGTTTGTGACGCAGTATATTCCCATGTTTTTACATTTCCTTTTGCACTTACCTGTGTCCAGTAAGAATTAGCTAAAAAATTAACATCATTAAAATCTTGTGTATAATCTCCGGTTATGGCAAAGTTAGGGTCCATTCCGTAGCCATTTAAGGACAAGATTGTATTAGACAGGGTACCTCCACCAGAAATGGTAATATTACCGCTAGAATTACCTTCAACAGTAGGTGCATATTTTACATAAATTGTAGTACTTGTACTGTTCAGATCAGCCTGTGTATAAGTGAGGGTATTAGAAAAAGTTCCGCCACTTGTTTTTGAGATAGAGAAAGGTGCATTTGTATTTAATGTTACATCTGTTCCATCTAAATTGGTATAATTTAAAGTGAAGCTTTTTTCAGCAGATGTTGTATTGATTGTTTGGCTGATAAAATTTAGAGCGTTAGGTAAAGCAGTTATTGTAGGAGTGTTAATAGGTGCAATATCAACATTATCAATAGCAAAACTTGGTCTGCTACCTCCTCCTGAAACTTGTCTTGATATCCATCTAAGCTGAACTTCTGATTTATTTTCGCATGCTTGTGGTAAGATAACAGATAGAGAAAGATTATTTTGAGGAGTTGTAACCCCTGCACCTGTCTGTGCTGTGGTATTATTTTGATAGAGTGGTGAATTTGGAACATTCGTGAAACTACCAGAAGTCCCTACTCTATATTGTAAAATAACTTCATTAATTCGGTCATTTGCCGAACCATCATAAGGGTTTCTTATGGTAGAAATGTCATAATTTACTTTTATATTTTGTAAGGAAGAGGTATTTATACTTAGTACCAATGATAAATCCAAACTACCAGTATTCAAAAAGCCGATTTTACCATTGTAATTATGTACGTTTCCACTATTGGTACTTGCTGAACTTGATGCAACTAAAGCTCTATCTGCTGTAGGGCTGTTAGTATTAAATGAAGCAGAAGGAGCTGTGCTTACAGTCCAACCTTGCCAACCAGCAGGATATACAGTAGAATTTGCCAGAAGTCCATCAAAATTCTGAGCATAGGGCAATGATTGTGGGGCAGGGTTTGTCTGAGCCCACAATAATTGATAACTCGTTAAGAAAAATAAAATAAATGTTTTAAGTAGAGTTTTTTTCATACGCGTATTTATTAAAGTTATAGTTTGTGCAAAGCTAAGAAAACAAATAAGTTTTAAGATTAACAGAAAGTTAACAAATTTCTTTTTTGAATCAGATATAATCTTCCAGATTTCCTTTTCCCTCTCTCATTACTTCAAACTCACCTTGGGTACAATCAACTACAGTTGAAGCTTCATTGCCTCCGTAGCCTCCATCAATTATAATATCCACTAAGTCTTCATATTTCTCATGGATCAGTTCCGGATCAGTAGAATATTCTATAATTTCATCATCATCTCTAATAGAGGTAGATAAAATAGGATTACCTAACATCTTTACAATTTCTCTTGCAATGTTATTGTCTGGTACACGGATACCTACTGTTTTTTTATTGGAGCTTAGCAATTTGGGTACCTGATTATTGGCGTTAAAAATAAAAGTAAAAGGACCAGGTAGGGCCTTTTTAAGTACTCTGAATACGGTATTATCTATGGGTTTGATATAGTCAGAAATGTTACTCAGATCAGAGCATATAAAGGATAGATTGGCTTTTTCGGGTTTTATACCTCTAATTCTACAAATTCTTTCAATGGCTTTTTGATTGGTAATATCGCAACCCATACCATAAACAGTATCTGTAGGGTATATAATGATGCCCCCTTTTCTTAAGACATCAACTACTTGGCTCAAAGCCCTTTCATTCGGATTTTCAGGATATATTTTAATCAGCATACGTAAAATTAACAAAATCAAATTACAGTTGTTTTATCTATCAAGTTTATATTGCTACCTTAGCACAAAATTTAGATGATTTTTTAAAGTATTTTGAGATGAGAAAGGCATTTATTGCAATCGCAGCCTTCTTGGTTGCTTTTACCGTAATGTTAGGGTTGTATCAGCCATTTTTATGGTGGACTGCTATTTTTACAGGTCCGTTTGTTTTATTAGGTATTTATGACCTTTACCAACCAAAACATAGTATTGTAAGAAACTATCCGGTGTTTGGAAGGTTGAGATATTTTATGGAAAATATGAGGCCTAAGGTGTATCAGTATTTTGTAGAGAGCGATACTAATGGTACCCCTTATAATCGCCTAAATAGATCTTTGATTTACCAAAGAGCTAAAAAAGAATTAGATACTATTCCTTTCGGAACCCAGTTAAATGTTTATGATAACGGTTACGAATGGTTAAGCCATAGCATTATGGCTATAAGTCACCATGATTTAAATCTACACCCTAGAGTTACTGTAGGCGGACCGGAATGTAAGCAACCTTACTCTGCAAGTATTTATAATATATCGGCAATGAGTTTTGGTTCATTGAGCCAAAATGCAGTATTGGCGTTAAATGGTGGGGCCAAATTGGGTGATTTTGCTCATAATACAGGTGAGGGAGGAATTAGTGATTACCACCGCCAAATGGGTGGAGATTTGATCTGGCAAATAGGAACCGGATATTTCGGCTGTAGAAATGCAGATGGTACTTTTAACGGTGAGGCTTTTGCAGAAAGATCGCAAAGCGATCAGGTTAAAATGGTAGAGATCAAGATTTCTCAAGGTGCAAAACCAGGTCATGGTGGTATGCTTCCAGGTAAGAAAGTAACACCTGAAGTAGCTCGTATCCGTTTGGTTCCTGAAGGAAAAGATGTATTATCGCCACCATCGCATTCAGCATTTTCTACACCATTAGAACTGATGCAATTTGTAAAACGCTTAAGAGAGCTATCAGGTGGTAAACCGGTAGGTATCAAATTATGTATTGGTCGCCGCAGTGAGTTCTTAGCAATCTGTAAAGCGATGATAGAGACCGGTGTCTATGTAGATTTTATCACTGTAGATGGTGGAGAAGGTGGTACAGGTGCAGCACCACAGGAGTTCTCTAACTCTGTGGGTATGCCTTTACGTGATGGTATTGCTTTTGTATATGATTCTCTGGTTGGTTTTGATCTGAAAAAACACATTAAAATTATTGCATCGGGTAAAGTATCAAGTGGTTTTGATATAGTTAAGAATATTGCTTTAGGTGCTGATATGTGTAATGCTGCCCGTGGAATGATGTTTGCATTGGGATGTATCCAGGCATTGGAATGTAATAGTAATACCTGTCCTACAGGTGTGGCTACTCAGGATCCAAGCTTAATGAAAGGCTTAGTAGTTGAAGATAAGAAAGTAAGGGTTAAGAATTTTCATAATCTGACTGTTGCCAGCGCAGTAGAATTGTTAGGCGCTGCGGGCTTAAAAGAGCCAAGTCAGTTAACCCGTGCATATATCAACAGAAGAGTAACACAAAATGTGATTCAGTCTTATTTAGAGACCTATCCTTATATACCTGCTGGTTCGTTGTTGAAAACACCTTATCCTTCTAGATTTGAGCTAGGTATGGCTTTAAGTACGCCCGAAAGCTTTTTACCTACAGATTATGTAGTTTCTCAGGAAGACTATAAAAAGGCCAATCCTTTTTCTGATCACAGTTAAGATGTGATTATTAAATATACTTGAATAAAAAATCCCGCTAAGCATTTAGCGGGATTTTTTATGATATTAACTTATACAATTAAAATTCAGCGCTTTTTGGAAAACGAGGAAATGCAATTACATCACGGATATTGGTCATACCGGTAACGAAAAGTACCAAACGTTCAAAACCTAGCCCAAAGCCAGCGTGAGGTACGGTACCAAAGCGGCGTGTATCTAAATACCACCATAATTCGTCCTGAGGTACGCCCATTTCTTCCATACGCTTCGTAAGCACATCTAAACGTTCTTCACGTTGTGAACCACCTATCATTTCACCTATGCCCGGAAACAGAATATCCATGGCTGCCACGGTTTTACCATCATCATTTAAGCGCATATAAAACGATTTGATATCTTTAGGGTAATCTGTTAAGATAACTGGTTTTTTGAAATGTTTTTCTACCAGGTAACGTTCGTGTTCACTTTGCAGATCAGCTCCCCATCCTTCAATTAGATATTTAAATTGCTTCTTCTGGTTAGGTTTCGATGCTTTTAAGATATCAATCGCTTCTGTATAAGTTAAGCGTTGAAAATCGTTATTTAAACAAAAATCTAATTTTTCAAGTAATGAAAGTTCGCTGCGCTCATTCTGAGGTTTTTGCTTTTCTTCTTCCAGTAAGCGATTATTTAAGAAAGCCAATTCTTCTGCACAATGATCTTTAGCGTAGCTGATTACATATTTCATCATGTCTTCAGCCAATTCCATGTTGTTTTCCAGATCGGCAAAAGCCACTTCAGGTTCAATCATCCAGAATTCGGCCAAATGGCGGGTAGTATTTGAATTTTCAGCCCTGAAAGTTGGTCCAAAAGTATAAATCTTACCAAATGCGGTAGCTGCCAGTTCGCCTTCTAATTGCCCTGATACGGTTAAATTGGTAGAGCGGCCAAAAAAGTCGGCTGAGAAATCTACTTTACCATCTTCAGTACGGGGTGTATGATCAAAATCTAAAGTAGTTACCCTAAACATTTCGCCAGCACCTTCTGCATCACTCGCCGTAATTACTGGAGTATGCATGTACACAAAGCCACGTTCATTATAAAACTGATGAATAGCAAAAGCCAGTGCATGGCGTACTTTAAAAACGGCATTGAAGGTATTGGTTCTGAAACGCAGGTGTGCAATTTCTCTTAAAAACTCTAAACTGTGCTTTTTAGGTTGTAAAGGGTATTTTTCAGCATCACTATCACCTAAAATCTCAACTTTAGAAGCTTTAATCTCTACAGTTTGTCCTTTACCCAAAGATTCAACCAAAATCCCTTCTACAGTAATAGCTGCGCCGGTGGTTATTCTTTTCAACAAATTTTCAGGAGTATTATTAAAGTCAACCACAACCTGAATGTTTGCCATACAAGAGCCATCATTTAAGGCTATAAACTGATTATTACGGAAAGTTTTTACCCAGCCCATAACTTTTACCTCAGTGTTAAATGCAGTAGATTTTAATAAATCATTAATTTGTTGTCTTCTAATCATATCGATTTAATTATAAAAGCTGTAAAAATAAAGATTTACTGCCTAATTTCTAACATCTTGCTATGTAAAATTTAAACTAAGGTTGTTTGTTTCTCATTGAATATGGGTATGTTTGTTTAAACTTACTCCAGATAGTTTGTGGCAAAATTACATTCGTGGCTAAGCGCTCATTATATCATAGGTGATCCCGAGAAACACTCGCTAGAAGAAAGAATATTTAACACATTTTGCATCATTGCTATTGTAGCGTTTTTCTTTGAGATCTTTTTTAACTATTATATGGGTTTAAAAGCCGTTGCCATAATTTGTTTTTTGGGAACGATCTTTTCTATAGGTCTCTATTATCTTTCAAGATGTAGGCGTAATACAAAATGGGCTATCCGTAGTTTGGGCATAGTCGCCAATTTTACCTTTTTGTTCAACTATTTTTTTAACTCTGGTATTTACGGGCCCAATTTGGTGCTTTTTTGTTTAATCCTGCTCATTACCATTGTAGTGGTACCTAAAAAAGAGCTTGCCGTTTGGATTACTTTGAATATGGTAACGGTATTGGGCGTACTTGTTTTTGAGTATCTATATCCTGAGTTTATTCCGAATACCTATCGCGATGATTTAACCAAAGCAATAGATTTTGGGATTACTTATATGGTGGTAGCTTTATTGATCTGCCTTAGCATCAGTTTCATAAGAAATAACTATGATCGGGAAAGAAACAAAGTATTCCTTAAAAATCTTGAGGTGCAGGAGCAGCATATTAAGATTTTAGAGCAAAATAAAAGTTTAGAAAAACTCAACCTTGAGAAAGCTAAGCTTTTTTCTATTGTTGCGCATGACATCAGGTCGCCACTGAGCTCGATATTAGGTTATTTGGAAATATTGGTACAGACCGATATGAGCAAAGAGGAGGACGAGCAGGTTCAGAGTAGTTTATTGCAGGTTACAAAAGATACTTTAGAGATGCTAACGAATGTGCTGATGTGGTCAAAATCTCAATTAGATGGTACCAGGGTTGATATTGTAGAAGTAGATGTAGCCGATGAACTAGGAAAAGGCCTGAGCTTGGAACGGAATATCGCGAATAAGAAAGATATTTCACTTAGGATGGATATTAACCAAAAAGCTTTGATTGCTGCAGATTTGAACATGTTTTTAATCGTGGTAAGAAACCTAGTTAACAATGCCATAAAGTTTACACCAGAAGGAGGTAAAGTTTGGGTATCTGTAGAACAAGATGCAGAAAACTGTTTAATTAAAATTAAGGATAACGGATTGGGCATAAAGGAACAAAACAGAGATGAACTCTTTAAGCTTAAGGCTCTTTCTACCTTTGGTACCAATAATGAAAAAGGTGTAGGATTGGGTTTGTTATTGTGTAAGGAATTTACCGAACTACAGGGTGGTAAAATCTGGTATGAAGCCAATGATGAAGAAGGGGGAAGCTGCTTTGTGGTATCTTTTAAGCTCTATGCTGTTTAAAAAGCAGAAATGCTATTCTCTAACTAAGTTATTTTATAAATCATATAGAAAAAAAGCCGGCCTTTTTTATAAAGGCCGGCTTTTTTTATCTTAATAAACTGATTAAGCCAAAACTTTAGTTACTAAATCAGCAGCTTCTTTTAATAAGATAGCCGAATAAACTTTTAATCCTGATTCGTCAATTAATTTTTTAGCTTCTTCTGCGTTTGTTCCTTGTAAACGTACAATAATTGGAACTCTGATGTCGCCAATTTCATTGTAAGCATCAATAACACCTTGAGCAACTCTGTCGCAACGAACAATACCACCAAAAATGTTAATTAGAATGGCTTTAACATTAGGATCTTTCAAAATAATGTTGAAAGCAGCTTTTACAGTTTGGGCATTAGCTGTACCACCTACGTCAAGGAAGTTAGCTGGCTCGCCACCTGCAATTTTAATGATATCCATGGTAGCCATTGCCAAACCAGCACCGTTTACCATACAACCTACATTACCATCTAATTTAACATAGTTAAGATTGCTTTCGCTAGCTTCAACTTCTGTTGGATCTTCCTCAGTAATATCACGCATTGCAGCGTAATCAGGGTGACGGTATAATGCATTCTCGTCTAGATTAACTTTAGCATCAACTGCAATAATTTTATCGTCGCTGGTTTTTAATACAGGGTTAATCTCAAACATTGAAGAGTCAGTCTGATCATAAGCTTTGTAAAGTGCCGAAACAAATTTTACCATTTCTTTATGAGCAGCACCGCTTAAACCTAAGTTAAAAGCTATTTTACGAGCTTGGAAACCTTGTAAGCCACCTTTAGGGTCAATTTCTTCTTTAAAAATCAAATGAGGTGTTTTTTCAGCAACTTCCTCAATGTCCATACCGCCTTCGGTACTGTACATAATGATGTTTCTGCCTTTTGCACGGTCTAATAAAACGCTCATATAAAACTCGCTGGTTGCAGATGGACCTGGATAGTACACATCTTGTGCTACCAACACTTTGTTTACTTTTTTGCCTTCAGGACCAGTTTGCGGAGTAACCAGCTGCATTCCTAAAATATCTGTAGCTCTTTGCTTTACTTCGTCTAAATTCTTGGCAAGTTTAACACCGCCACCTTTTCCTCTACCCCCGGCGTGGATCTGTGCTTTAATCACAACCCAGTCAGAGTTAAAGTCAGTTTTCATTTTTTTAGCGGCTTCTACAGCTTGTTCAACTGTATCTGCAACGATGCCTTCTTGTACGGCAACGCCAAAGCTCTTAAGAATTTGTTTACCTTGATATTCGTGGATATTCATTTGATCAAAAATTTGCCCAAAGCTACAAATCATAAACCTTTATATCAACATAAAAAAATATTTAATGCCATAAAGTATTCTGAGTATAAAAGCACTCTATAATAACCGCTTTTTTGTTGTTGATAATAAAATTTGGTGTTTAGCAATTAATGTTAAATCTTAGCTTATTGAAAATACAGATATGAAAGATTTAAATGCATTGAGCCAGGTTGCTGAGTTTCACACCACTTTTAAACATCCTATTTTAGAACAACCGGCTATACCTTCTCCGGAACGTTGTCAACTAAGAATAGATCTGATAGCAGAAGAATTAGATGAATTAAGAGAGGCTGTGGCGCAAAAAGACATGGTTGGTATTGCTGATGCTTTATGCGATATACAATATGTTCTGGCAGGTGCTGTTCATGAATTTGGTTTAAGCAATCATTTTAAAATTTTGTTTGATGAAGTACATCGTTCTAACATGAGCAAAGCATGTAAAACTGCTGAAGAAGCTGAGGAAACCATAGCACATTACAAACGTAAAGATAATGTAGATGCTTACTATAAAGAAATAGATGGTTTGTTTTTAGTATATCGCAGTAACGATCATAAAACACTGAAATCTGTAGCCTATTCTGCTGCAGACCTAGAATCTATATTAAAATAATTTTAACCAGAAATAAGATTATACAATGACTGTAATTAATAATTATGATGAATTTGCATCATATTTAGGCAAAGAAATAGGCGTTTCAGAATGGCATACCATTGATCAGAACCAGATCAATCAGTTTGCAGATGCTACTTTAGATCATCAATGGATACATATTGACGAGGAGCGTGCTGCAAAAGAAAGCCCATTTGGCACAACCATAGCGCATGGCTATTTGACTTTATCATTAGTTCCGTATTTATGGAAGCAAATCGTAGAAATCCATAACCTTAAAATGGAGATCAACTATGGTATAGAGAACTTAAAGTTTGGACAAGCTGTAACGGTTAACAGCCAAATTAGGCTAAAAGCTACACTTAAATCGATTGTTAACCTAAGAGGAACCACAAAAGCCATATTGGAAACTGTACTTGAAATCAAAGATCAGGCTAAACCTGCTTTTATTGGCGATTTAGTATTCTTATATCATTTTAGCTAAATAAATCTACTGTATGCAGGAGCTGTTGAAGCAGATACAAACAACTTTACAGAAACATAAAGTAGAAAGTCTTGCTGCTACGGCCCTGCAAAATAAGTGGCAGGTAAGAGATATTATTGATTTGACCTTTCACGCTGATCAGAAAATTGGTTTCAGGGCGGCGTGGATACTTGAAAACATCTATGTAAATCATACAGAAGCTTTTTTACCACATATCGCTTATTTCTTAGCTGTTTTTTCAAAACAAGAGAACCTATCCGCAAAAAGGCATTTCTCTAAAATATTGGCTTTAATTACAAATAAGCGGCAACCTAAAGCTGTTAAAGCCATAGTAGAAAGCTATGATGCAGAACCTTTGCTCGAAACGGTTTTTGTATGGCTGATAGATGACGGTACTCCTGTAGCCATAAAATCGCATTGCTTAAATATACTGGCTAATTTATCTATCAAATATTCCTGGGTAAAAGAAGAATTAATCAACACCATAGATTATTTGATAGATAAAGAAAGCATCGCCTTTTTTGCCAAGGCAAAACAAATCAGAAAACAGTTGAAAAAGCAAGTTTAACTAATCAGAACCCTATATTTTTTATAATTGTCTATAATGATCCATAAGTTAATGGCAAAGAGTACTAATGCCATGGCAAGGCCCGATGGATCAATAACAGAATGGTGTATCAGAATACCAACCATAACGGGTAAAATGACTATGGCGCCCAATGCTCTGGTTTTAGGAAATATAAACAATAAACCACCCAAAATTTCTATAGTAGCTACTAAGGGCATTAACCAAGTAATCTGCATAAATGCTCCAAAAAACTTTTGTTGAACTTCTGTTAGTTGGGGTGTAGGCATGTAGTTAAAGAATTTGTTTAACCCAGCATTCATAAACGTAAGGCCAAATAAAAGGCACAAGATAAATTTTACGATTTTCATATTTTAAGTTATTGGTTTTAGATAATTAAAAATAAGATTTTTTGCTTGAAAAAATAAGTGTTCAATTTTACAAAAGCAGGGGGAAAACTATGGCTTTATCTGTTATTTTTGCTGAATGAGTTCAAACAGCGAAATTTTAGCACAAATCATTAAAAACAGGCGAAGTGTTTTTACCGATAGTTACATTGAAAAAGAAATACCAAGAGGCGTTATTGAGCAGATACTGGAAAGTGCAAATTATGCACCTACACATAAATTAACACAACCTTGGAGATTTATAGTAATCAGAAAAGAAGCTAAACTGAGGTTGGGCGAAGAATTGGCTGCGATATATAAAAGTACTACTACTCCTGAAAAATTTCTGCAGAAGAAACATGATAGTTTTACTCTTAAAACGCAAAAAGCAGATTGTATCTTGGCTTTAAATGTACAATATCATCCCGATAAGCTTCCTGCCTGGGAAGAACTGGCTGCTATGGCCTGTGCTGTACAAAATATGGCACTTACTGCCGAAAGTTTAAATGTTGGTGCTTATTGGAGTTCGCCGGGTATGATTGAGCATTTAGGTAAATTCTTGGAACTCAATGAAAATGAAAAATGCTACGGACTTTTTTATATGGGCTATCATAATGAGCAAGCACGTGAGGCTAACCGCACCCCAATGATCGAAAAAGTGAAATGGATGGAAAGTTAGATATTAAGTAAGGATAAACTAAACTGAAATTCAAGTGCAGAAAATCAAAGAAGAACTTTACCAGCTTTGTACAGGCTTTATCAATGAGCGCATACAAAATGCGGAAGAAGCTTTAAAGCAGGCACAACAAGCTAGTACAGATGATACCAAAAGCAGTGCGGGCGATAAGTATGAAACCGGGCGGGAAATGGCTCAGCAAGATATAAACCGTAATATGCAGCTTCTGGCAGATGCGCAACAGCAAAAAGCTTTATTGCTGGCCTTGAACACTAATGCAACTCCTGATGTAATAAAGAATGGCACTTTGGTATTGACCAATAATGGTAATTTTTACCTTTCTATTAGTGCAGGACAGTTTACGGTTAAGGGGGTAAGCTATTTTGCTCTATCGCCTGTAGCGCCTTTGGGTAAACTGTTAATGGGTAAAAGAAAAGGTGACGATTTTACTTTCAACCAAAGAAATTACCAGATAAAAGAGCTTATTTAAAGCTCTTTTGATACTCTCGAAACAAAAAGCGCTTGCAATATTTCTGCAAGCGCTTTTTGTTTTTTATTAAAAATATGCTGATTAAAAGCTTTTAACGATCGCGTTGTGTAATGTTTTAGGACTCCAATAACCGCTGGCAATAATACGACGTACGGTATATAACGGTTCATTAGGGTCGCGTTTATCTGCCAATGCAAAAGCCATTTTAAACCCACGTTTTTTAAGCTGAGGTATGCCTTCTGCATTCCATAAACCAAATGGATAAGCAAAATAGTCAATTTTCTTACCGGTAATCTGCTCTAACTTTTTGGTTGGTTTATCTAACTGTTCTTCCCAGTCTTTACCCTCGTATTTTTTAAAATTCTTGTGATCATAAGTATGACTTCCAATTACGTTACCTTCGTCAGAAAGTTGTTTGATCTGGTCGGCACTCATGTAATCTACAAATTTTCCTTTTTTGCCAATAGATACGGTCATGATAAAATACACCGCTTTGTAGCCATACTTTTTAAGAAGTGGGTTAACGATGGTGTACTGATCTAAGTCAGTATCATCAAAAGTAAGCATAATAGGTTTTTTAGGTAGTGGCTTACCTTCATTTAAATACGCATAAAGCTGATCAGGTAATATGGTATTATAACCACTGTCAACCAGCATTTTAATGTGGTTTTTAAAATTCTCTATTTCAACAATATAATCTTTACCCACTTTGCCATCGGTTGGTTTCCAGTTACGTACCTGGTGATAACATAAAATAGGTACCTGCGGACGTTCAAGTATGGTTTTTGCATCAGCAGTCTTTACTTTACTGATATCTATCGGATTGGCATCTTGTTTTTCGGATGTTGTTTTTCCGGCTTGGGTACTTTCTTCTGTTTGAGTTGAATCAGCACTTTTGCTACCTGTAGCCGATTGTGATTTGCTTTGACAGCCACTGTTAAATAAGATAGCTGCCGTTAAAAATGACAAGAAAAGTTTTTTCATATAATGTTGATATGAAACAAAACTAAGCATAAACCTTAAGATTTATATTGATGTTGATAAATTGTGACTTAATGGAAGAGCAATAAAAAAGCCCTGCAAATTTTGCAGGGCTTTTTGTATAAATCTTTAAGGATTAAAAGTGAAATTGCACACCTAATTTTGGTGCAAAAGTATCAGCATTTAAACCAAAGCTGTTGCTTTTTACTTTCGTTCCAGTTGATTCAACTTTGTACTCGTTATGAGCATAATCTAAACCATTAACAGATAATTCAATACCAACTCTTTTAGTTGGATAGAAAGCAAAACCAGGAGCAAGGTTTACACCTATAGAAGTACTTGTACCTAATTTAGCACCAGTATCTCCGTTAGCATCTACCGCTTTGTTTGTACCAAACGCCATAGGAACTGCTAATTGTCCGTAGAATTTAAACTGATCTGATAAACCTACATAGTAACGACCGAAAGGAGCTACCACGAAAGCTTCGTTTTGTCTTGAATTGCTAACAGCTTTGTTATAGGTATAACCTACACCAGTACCAATAGCTACATTGTTAGCTACGAAATAACCAACATTAGGAACAACGCTAAATTTTACGTCAGATTTTGCAGCACCTTCAACTTTGGTGCTGTTGAAACCAACGTTACCACCTAACATAATTTTTCCTTTTTCTGTTTGTGCGTTAGCACCAAAAGTAATAGCTGCTACAGCTACTAATGATAATAATACTTTTTTCATTTTCAGTGTTAATTGAGAATAACAGTTATACATTTAACCGTTATTTGCCTCTATAAATGCAAAGGGCATACCCCTTTTTAGAGGATTGCGTGCCAAAAAAAGAGCTGTTTTGTGTAAAGTGTTAAGTCTTAGTTAGATAGCTTTTGTTATGCTTGCAGTATATTATTTTAGGATGACAAAACAGGTTTTTGATGACAAAACACTGATTTTTCTTACTTTTTAGATAAGTGTACATGTGACACCATCTATGCCAAAATGTACTGACAAAAATACAATAAAAAAGTCCCGGTAAACCCGGGACTTTAAAGTATGTTAAAACTTTTAAATGTTATTTCTCGTTAAGGAATACGAACTTGTTATCAAACATGTCTAATTTGATTTTGCTGTCTTTATCTACTTTGCCAGCTAGTATCTCTTTAGACAATTCGTTTAAGATACGTTTTTGGATTACTCGTTTTAAAGGACGAGCGCCAAACTGAGGGTCGTAACCTAATTGAGCAAGCCAGTCTAAAGCTTCATTACTTGCCGTAATGTCTATTCCCATTTCTGCTAGCGTATGTTGTATTTGTTTAAACTGCAAATCAACAATGTTTCGTATTTCACTTCTATTAAGGGGAGTGAACATGATCAACTCATCAATCCTGTTTAAAAACTCCGGACGTATGGTCTGTTTTAACAATTCGAATAACTCATTTTTAGTTTTGGCTACCACTTCATCGTGGTTATTATCATTCAGCTCCTTGAAATTATCCTGGATCAAATGAGCACCTATATTGGAGGTCATTATAATAATGGTGTTTTTAAAATTAACCACACGACCTTTATTATCTGTTAACCTTCCGTCGTCTAAAACCTGCAATAAGATATTGAATACATCGGGATGTGCTTTTTCAATTTCGTCTAAAAGTACAACAGAATAAGGTTTACGACGTACCGCTTCTGTAAGTTGTCCACCTTCATCATAACCCACGTATCCCGGAGGCGCACCTATTAAGCGTGAAACGGCATGTCTTTCCTGATATTCGCTCATATCTATACGTGTAAGCGCATTTTCATCATTAAACAAAAACTCGGCAAGTGCTTTTGCCAACTCTGTTTTACCTACGCCTGTAGTACCTAAAAATATAAACGATCCTATAGGTTTGCGTTTATCCTGCAAACCTGCACGCGAACGACGTATGGCATCAGATATAGCTTCAATTGCTTCATCTTGTCCGGCTACGCGTTTATGCAATTCTTCTTCTAGGTGCAATAGCTTTTCTCTTTCACTGGCTACCAGTTTTGTAACCGGAATACCTGTCCAGCGTGCTACAACGCCTGCAATATCATCTGCAGTAACTTCTTCTTTAAGCATTCTGCTATCGCTTTGGCGAGATGCCAGATCAGCTTTTAATGCTTCTACTTTATCCTGCGCTTCTTTGATCTTACCGTATCTAAGTTCGGCTACTTTGCCATAATCTCCGGCACGTTCGGCCTGTTCGGCTTCTAATTTATAGCTTTCAATTTGCTCTATCTGATGGTTTATAGAATCAACTAGGTCTTTTTCACCCTGCCATTTGGCTTTGAATTCATCGCGTTCGGCAGCCAGATTGGCAATTTCTTCAGTTAATTCTTTAACCTTTTTATCGTCTTTTTCACGTTTAATGGCTTCACGTTCTATTTCTAAGCGCATAATCTCACGCTCTAGAGCATCTACGTTTTCTGGTACGCTATCCATTTCCATACGCAATTTAGAAGCTGCTTCGTCCATCAGGTCAATAGCTTTATCTGGTAAGAAACGATCAGAAATGTAACGCTGGCTCATTTCTACTGCGGCTATAATGGCTTCGTCTTTGATACGTACTTTGTGGTGGGTTTCATAGCGCTCTTTTAGTCCACGTAAAATAGAAATGGCATCTTGGGTATCAGGTTCTTCAACCATTACCTTTTGAAAACGACGCTCTAATGCTTTGTCTTTTTCCAGATATTTCTGGTATTCATCTAATGTAGTGGCACCTATAGCCCTTAATTCGCCCCTGGCTAAAGCCGGTTTAAGAATGTTTGCGGCATCCATGGCTCCTTCGCCACCACCAGCACCTACCAATGTATGGATCTCATCAATAAATAAAATGATTTCGCCATCACTCTGGGTAACTTCTTTTACCACGGCCTTTAAACGTTCCTCAAACTCGCCTTTGTATTTAGCTCCGGCAATAAGCGCACCCATATCTAATGAATAAACTACTTTAGATTTCAGGTTTTCGGGTACGTCACCTTTGATAATTCTAAAAGCAATACCTTCGGCTATAGCAGTTTTACCCACGCCCGGCTCACCAATTAAAATAGGGTTGTTTTTGGTACGACGTGATAAAATTTGTATCACACGTCTGATTTCTTCATCGCGACCAATAACCGGATCTAATTTTCCGCTTTCTGCATATTCATTTAAATTCCGGGCATATTTGCCTAATGCCTGATAAGTTGCTTCTGCGTTCTGGTCGGTTACATGTCTGTCGCCACGTAACTCTGTAATGGCTTTCTTAAGATCTTTTTCATTTACACCCTGCTCTTTTAAAAGCTTTGAGGTTTGGTCGTTTACAGCCAGAATACCTAAGAGCATATGCTCAACAGAAACAAACTCATCTTTAAATTCTTTTAAAAAAGATTGTGCTTTTTGTAAGGCACTATTTGCACCTGATGAAAGATATATATTGCTACCACTTACTTTTGGAAATCTGGCAATTTCTTCATCAAGTTTCTGGTTTAGCGTATTGAGGTTAACATTAAGTTTCTTTAATACATAAGAAATCACATTCTCATCAACAGTAAGCAAACCTTTTAAAAGGTGTGCCGGCTCAATGGCCTGTTGTTGATTGCCTTGTGCAATTTCTGAGGCTTTTTGAACAGCCTCCTGGGCTTTTATTGTAAAATTGTTGAAGTTCATTTATGCTTTTGTTTTTACTATTTTTTACCATTTAAGACATCTTAGTTACTCTTAGTTTTCCAAGGCGGTTATTTTTCGCCATCTAAGAGCTGTTAAGAAACATCTTATTTTTCTTAGGTGTTTAATCTTTCCACTATCTAAGGCGCCTTAGTATTTATCTTCTGCTTGGACTCAAAACAAATGCCACGCGTAATTGATTTTACGAATCGGAAATTTTGTCTTGTTGCTTTGGTTTTTAATGAATAAATGTCTGATTTTTAGTGGTTTGTACTGAAATATTGTCTTTTGTATATAGATGTTAAAGAATATTTGGCTTGATGAATTATAAAACTTGATCAGCAGGTAAAGATTTGATGGTCTGTCTTAATGCCTCCTATAATAAATCTATATTTGCAAACGAATACTTTAAACCATGAAATCATTCATTAAACTTTACTTAGAAGCCTATAAAGGGCTCTCAACTCCTGCATGGATGCTGGCTTTGGTTATGCTGGTAAACAGGAGCGGGGCTATGGTAGTACCTTTTTTGGGTGTATATATGGTTAATCAGCTGCATTTTGACCTTGAAGCAACAGGTATTGTATTGAGTTGCTTTGGTATTGGTTCGGTTTTAGGCTCGTCTATAGGTGGTTGGTTAACCGATAAATTAGGTCATTTCAAGGTTCAATTTTTTAGCCTTTTGCTTACGGTGCCCATGTTTTTAATTCTACCCGAGTTAAAAACCGAAGCTTCTTTGGCAATGGGTATATTTATTATGAGCATGATATCTGATGCGTTAAGGCCAGCCAACTCAGTTTCCATAGCTTATTATTCAAAACCAGAAAATGTAATACGTAGCTTTACATTGAATAGAATGGCTCTAAATCTGGGCTTTTCTATAGGTCCTGCTTTAGGTGGTTTTCTGGCTGCCATATCTTATAACTGGCTGTTTTATGGTAATGCCATTGCGGCTTTTTTATCGGCCGCTGTTTTTTTCCTGTATTTTAGGAACAAAAAAGGTAGAGAGAACAAAGAGGCTAAAGAAGAGATTAACAATTTGCAGGATGTATTACCCTATAAAGATGTTCCGTTTTTGGTGTTCTCTTTCCTGAGCATTATTTATGCCATCTGTTTTTTTCAATTGTTAAATACAGTTCCACTTTATTACAGAACTGTATATGCTTTAACCGAAACACAGATAGGTATTATACTGGCTTATAGCGGAGTAGTGGTTTTTAGCCTGGAAATGTTAATTGTGCATTGGGCCGAACGAAAAATGGCAGCTATAAAAGCAATTGTATATGGGATAATTTTTTGTGCTGCAGCATTCTTATCCTTATTGCTAACAAAAGGCTTATGGCTGTTGTACTTGTCTATGTTTATGCTTTGTATATCTGAAATATTGGCTATGCCTTTTATGGCAACGGTAACTCTACAACGCTCAAATAAAACTTACAGAGGCGCTTATATGGGGTTAAATTCTTTGTCGCTTTCGGCAGGCTTAATCTTTGCGCCTTTTTTAGGTACTAAAGTGGCTGCTAAGTTTGGGTTTAATATTTTATGGATGGGTACAGGAATAGTAATGTTGTTTACTGCATTTGGGTTCTTCCTGTTGATGAAACGAATGCGGCTCGATAAATCCAAAACCACATAAAAAAAGCATCTTGTTTAGAGATGCCTTAAATCTTTATAAAAATATTATCCTAAAACCTCTTTTAAACGCTGGGTCTGATAGTCGGTAAGTTTTTGTAAAGGACCCGAAGCCAGCATCTTCATCATCATGTTCAGATCTGCAGATATGGTTAAGGTAGCTTTAGTAGTACCATTACCTAAATCGGCTACAGCCCATTGAAGAGACACATCAAAAGGTGGTTTTTCTGTTGGGGTAGCTATTAGTTTCTGATTTTCAATACGTTCAGTAATCTTAATGGTAAGCTTAGCCATGTTTTGTATAGTAAACTGGGCTTCGTCTTTTGTTGACGACCAGTTGTAAATATTTTCGGGCATTAACTGTTGATGATTGTTCAAATCATCTAAAAAAGTATAAACCTTTTCAATAGGCAAGTTTATAATGGTAGTGCTTTCTATGTTTGTCATATTCAATAAAAATTGATTGGTAGATTATTTTCCCCATTCGGCAGGATTTTCACGCCATGCACCAAGCAGCTCTAAATCATTTTTTGCAATAAGACCTTGCTCTACGGCATAATCAATAAGCGCCGAGTAGTTTGAAAGAGTAGAAAAACGGCATTTTGCAGCTGCAAAATTTTCATCAGCTTGTTTAAAACCATAGGTAAAAATAGCAACTAAGCCGGCAACAGATAAACCAGCCTCACGTAAGGCGTTTACGGCCTGTAAACTGCTTTTTCCGGTCGAAACCAAATCTTCTACAACTACAACACGTTGTCCTTCAATGATTTCTCCTTCAATTAAACTGCCGGTTCCATGTTCTTTTGCTTTTGAGCGAACGTAAATAAAAGGTAAGCCCAATTCCTGAGCTACCAGCACACCCTGAGGTATACCTGCGGTTGCTACACCAGCAATTACATCAACCGCACCATACTCTTCCTGAATAAGTTGAGCAAGTTTTTGGCGTATGTAAGTTCTTACAGCCGGATGAGATAGGGTGATACGGTTATCGCAATAAATTGGAGATTTCCAACCCGAAGCCCATGTAAAAGGATTAGCAGGTTGCAATTTAATTGCTTTTATTTGTAATAAAAATTCAGCTACTTTTAATTCAATATCACTTTTATTATACATGTCGCAAAAATACAGAATTTATATTAATGACAATACTTTGTTAATAAGTAACCAAGCCCCAGAAGGAGTAGAAAAAAATCAACAGTTTGAGAATGAAATATTTGATTTTGGTAACTTTTACGAAAGTTTAAAGGGGAAAAAACCACAGCATTATTTCCTGTTTGCTGATGAACCTAAAAAAACGTTTAAAAGTATTAAGAAAAAGCTTACTTTGATTAAAGCTGCGGGTGGTTTGGTTAATAATGCCAATGGAGAATATTTGTTTATTTATAGGAACAACAAATGGGATTTGCCTAAAGGGAAAGTTGAAAAAGGAGAGAAGATGAAAAAAGCGGCCGTAAGAGAGGTAGAAGAAGAATGTGGAATTAAAGTTGATCGACTTAAAGCTAAAATTTGTAAGACCTTTCATGTATATGAAATGGGCGGTAAACTGGTTTTAAAACATACCAACTGGTATAAAATGACGGTAAAGAATAGCCCGTTGCTTATACCACAGCTTGAGGAAGGCATAACAGAAGCCAGTTGGGTACCTTTGGCCAAATTTGAAGATAAAATAAAAAACACCTATCCTTTGATCATAGATGTTTTAAGAGAAAATAATATGTTATAAGCCCGGACTTATTCCATATCCAGGCTGTCAAGTATCTTTTTGATCTGATTAAGGTATTTTCCATAATAATATCTTGACCAGAGCTCTGTAATGAAACCTAACAGAAGGATAGATACAAAACAATTCAGGATCAGATAGAGTACCGGGAGTTCTGAAATAAATTTTGTTAAAGCTACATTCTTAATGACCAATAAATAGATACAACCAAAAGCCAGCGCTATAAAACCAATAATGTAGGTTAATGCTTTATACAGCTCAAGATTCATTTTCATTTCATAATAAAACCATAACAAGTTTTTTCTGCTATCCAGGCTAAGGTCATACGAGTGTTTATAAGAGGTATAGAATTTAAAAAAATAATAGGCTGTAAAACCACATGTAATGGCATAAAAAATAAAGAATACCAATTTGAGTTCGGTAGAGAAGTTAAATAGCTTAGGGAGAAAAGCCATTACAATCAGGCTGATGATTTGTATATAAAATTCATGTTTCATTTTTTTCCTGATCAGATCTACAGGGGTATGGGCTTCTTTAATTTTGAGCATGTTCTCTGATATTTGTGCAGAAGATTCATTGTCTTCCTTATTCCATTGCTTTTTTAGTTCATCAAAATTCATAACCGTTATTTTTTATAATTTGCTGTAATTTTTCTTTGGTTCTACTTAATTTTACCCTTGCATTAATTTCACTTATCCCTAAATTTTCGGCTATTTCTTTATGAGACAGATCTTCAAGGTATAAAAAGATCAGGGCTTTTTCTATCGGGTTAAGCTCGCGTACCGCTTTATAGAGATAAGCCAGCTTTTCTTCTTTCTCATGGCTGTTGTCGTTGATATCTGCTATGTCAAACTCATGATCCAAGCTTATTTTATCAAGTTTTTTATGTTCTTTCTTGAAGAAAACAATAGCTGTATTTAAAGCAACACGATACATCCATGTAGAGAATTTACTGTTGCCTTTAAATGTGGGATATGCTTTCCATAATTGTCCTACAATTTCCTGGAACAAATCTTCCTGGTCTTCAAGCTGGTTCATATACATTTTAGTTGCTTTATGTATAATTCCTTTGTGTTGATTGATAAGTTCCAGAAATATCTGTGTATTGTTGCCTGATTGCATTTTGAGATTGTAGAATGGTTGATTTAATACTAATATCTGATTTATATGTTTTTGTGTAATTGGTATAAGGATTTACAAAACGTTACATCAGATACTGAAATAAAAAGAAAGCAGGATTTTATAAAGATGATAATGAGTTCATTGTTTTCTAATTTGTTAAGTAAATGCTTGTGTTTTTGCGAAAAAAATACCTATTCTTCTTTCTTTTTGCTTTTAAAATAACAAAATGAAATAAAAATTATTAACTTAAAGTTTACAATTACGTAAAACAAATTATTCCTAAAAAATCAAAAGAACTATGACAAGAAAAATTTTACTACTAGTGGTAATCTTGTTTTCTTCTGCAATAGCCTTTGCCCAAAGAACCATAACGGGCAAGGTTACAGATGCAGAAGACAAAATAGGATTACCAGGTGTTGGAGTTAAGGTTAAAGGCACCAGTACTGCAACATCAACTAATCAGGATGGAAACTATTCTATTGTGGTGCCTTCAAATAATGCTGTTTTAGTATTTACATTTATTGGATACGAAACTAAAGAAGTTGCAGTTGGCGCACAAAATACAATTAATGCAACGTTGAGTACAAGCACCCAGACCTTAGAAGGTGTTGTGGTTACTGCATTAGGTATTAAACGTGCAGAGAAATCAATCGGTTATGCATTGCAAGTGGTAAAGGGTAATGACCTTACCATGACCGGCGATAATAATGCAATAGGTTCGCTGGCAGGAAAAGTTGCCGGAGCACAGGTAACAGGTTCTTCGGGCGCAAATCTTGGAGGAACACAAAAGATTAAGTTAAGAGGTATCAATTCGGTAACAGGAGGAGGTTCGCCTTTAATTGTGGTAGATGGCACTCCGTTTAACAATGGAAACTTTAGTGGTTCTGATGCAAATGGTGTGGATTTAGGAAACCTAGCTCAGGATATTAACCCTGAAGACATAGAAAGTGTAAGTGTTTTAAAAGGACCTGCTGCTTCAGCTTTATATGGATCCAGAGGTCAGTACGGTGCTATTTTATATACCACAAAGAAAGGTACCAAGGGAAAAGTAAAGGTAGAATTTAACAGTTCTAATATGATTGAGAAAGTTGGAAACTTTCTGCCGCTTCAAAATATATACGGAGCAGGAGGAACCCAAACTTTTAATACATTCGGAGCTGCAACACCAATTGCAGGTCAAAAATATATTAATGATTACGATGAGAGCTGGGGACCCAAAATGGATGGAACTCCTGTAAGGATGTACTATTCTTTCTATCCGCAAGATCCAAGGTTTGGACAGCTTACACCATTTGTGCCTCAACCCAATAATATTAAAGATTTTTATGAAACAGGTTTTAATACCAATAATGGCATTACTGTTTCGGGAGGTAATGAAACAGCTACACTTAGGTTAAGTTATAACAATACTTATATTAAAGGTACTTACCCTAATACCAATTTGAAAAGAAATAACTTGGGTTTAAGCTCAACCATAAAGATAACTTCTAAATTAACTGCTGGGGCAAATTTAAATTATGCCAATAATGACGGATTAAGACCTGTTCAGGGCTATCAGGGATCATTTACAGGAGCAACACAATGGTTTCAAAGAAATCTGGACATTAATGAGCTAAAAAACTATAAATATGCTGACGGAACCATAAAAAACTGGAATGTTAGCCCAAGTACAGCTGCTGCAACAGCAGGTATTATCTTGAATAATAAACCATCAGATTGGAATAACCCGTATTTTGATGCTTATGAAAATCTTAATAGAGATAACAGGGATCGTTTTTTTGGAGATATCAATTTGAGCTATCAGGTCTATAGTGATTTAAAGCTTTCGGGTTTTGTACGTTCAGATATGTATGTGCAGCGCTTAAGAAACTATACGGCTTTAGGTGGACGTTCTTTAGACGGGTATTTTGAAGGAAAATACCAGAATACAGAGAATAATTATGAGTTTTTAGCACAATATAATAAGACCATAAATGATTTTTCTGTGAATGTAAATGTCGGAGCTAACTTGCTTACACAAGAGTATTCTTCGCTTTCTCAAGCAACTGTTGGAGGTTTGTCAAGTCCAGGCTTTTATAATATTGCAGCTTCTATTGACAGACCAAGTGTAAGTAATTACCTGAGAAAAAAGCAGGTTAGAAGTATGTACGCAATGGCATCTTTAGGTTATAAGGATATTTATTTTATTGATGCTTCAATAAGGAACGATGTTTCTTCAGCTTTGCCTAAAAACAATAACTCTTACTTTTATCCTTCTGTATCCGGAAGTATAGTATTTAGCGAATTGTTAAAATGGAAAGCATTGAGTTTTGGTAAATTAAGAGCTTCTTATGCTATTGCCGGATCTGATTTAGCAGCTTATGATATCTACCCGATTTTTGTTGCAGGAGCTGTATATGCTGATGGAACCAATACCATCAATACAATGACACTTCCAAGCACTTTAAGAAATCCTAACATTGAACCATCTTATGCAAATTCATTTGAAATAGGAACTGAACTGAAGTTTCTTAATAACAGATTAGGCATGGATGTAACTTATTACAATCAGCTTAATAAAAATCAGATTATCAACTTAACGGTATCTCCGGCAAGTGGATACAGCTCTACCGTTATTAATGCAGGTAAAATCAGAAATAAAGGTATTGAGTTATCTATAAATGGCTCTCCTGTAAAAACCAGTTCTTTTGAATGGAATTCTTCATTAAACTTTGCAAGAAATACCAGTATGATAGAAGAATTGCATAAAGATGTGAAGTCATTAACACTAGGAAGTAATACCTATTCTTCGCAAACTGTTTATTTATATGCCAGAGAAAAAGAAGCTTTTGGTACTTTAATAGGCCCTGGTTATGCAAGAGATCAAGCTACAGGTAAATTGTTATTAGATGCTTCTGATTTACCAACACAAAAGCTGAATACCAATTTTGGCTCAGTTTTACCAAAATTTACAGGAGGTTTTAGAAATACTTTCAGATACGGTAATTTTGATTTGGGTGCAATGATCGACTTTCAGAAAGGCGGACAATTTTTTAGCTGGACACAAATGTTAGCTGTTAAATCTGGTCAGGCTGATATTACAGCTGCTTTAAATGACAAGGGCGTAAATGTACGTGAACCTTTAGCAAATGGCGGAGGGGTAAAAGTTAGCGGTATTTATGCTCCGGGAACTAAAAAAATAATTGGAGGTGTTTCAACTGATGTAAGCGGTCAGGCATTTGATGGTTATGTAGATGCAAAGGCTTATTACAGAACTTCTTTAGGAACCAGAATATATGAAGAGTGGTTATATGATGCTTCTTATATTAAATTGAGAGAAGTATCATTAGGTTATAGCTTTAATCAGAAATTATTAGCAAAAACACCTTTTACCAAATTAAAAATATCTGCTATTGCCCGTAATCCATTAATGATCTGGCAAAAAGCACCTAAGGGACTTGATCCTTCTGAGCTATCAGCTGGAAGTGCAAATGTTAGCTGGATTGAAAAAGGTGAATTACAAACTGTACGATCATTTGGATTAAATCTGAGTGTAACTTTCTAAAAATAACAACATGAAAAAATATTTAAAAATATCATATTCATTATTATTAGGGACGGCGGCATTATGGTCAAGCTGTACTAAATTTGATGAAAACTTAAACAAAGATCCTAATAACCCAAGTAAGGCATCGGGTACACAACTAATTGCTAACTCTGAATTTTATCTGCCAGGTATTAGTTCTAGCGCATACGGAGTACATTATCCTCAATATTTGTCGCTAACGTTATATCCTGATAATGCGAGATACGTTACAACTAACTTTTCTTTTTCTACATGGTACACCGGACCATTAAATAATCTGGAAACAGCAATTAATTCTACATTGAATGCAAATGAAGGTCCTGTACAAAACCAGTTGGCGGTAGCTAAGATTCTGAAAGCCTATTTCATTTGGCATGTTACAGACAGATGGGGAGATGTGCCTTTTACCGAAGCTTTGAAAGGAGATAACAATTATGTGCCTAAATATGATAAGCAACAGGATATCTACAATGCTATGTTTAAGTTATTAGATGAAGCAAATGCTTTAATTACGGTAACTACAGCCGCAGGAAATATTAAAAATGATATCATATATAAAGGAGATATGGCCAAATGGAAAAAACTGGGAAATACCATACATATGTTAATGGCTTTGAGGTTATCTAAAGTAGATCCTACTAAAGGTAAAGATGAGTTTAATAAAGCACTGACCAATGGCATTATGACCTCAAACTCAGATAATCTTTCCTATCCTCATTTAGCACAAACAGATCATCAGAATTTCTGGTACAATTCATTTACAGTATTGGGAAGAAATTGGTATGCTGTAAGTAAACCTGTGGTAGATTATATGAAACCATTAAATGATCCACGTTTACCCATTTTTGCAAACAAATCGACGAATACCAATGATTATGTAGGTTTAGATTACGGTCTGGCTACAGAAGTAGTTCCAGGAAATTATTCTCTTTTAGGTTCTGCAATTCGTCAGCAAAACTCACCTGTTTATCTGGTAACTTATGCACAGGCTTTATTTGCGTTGGCAGAAGCGGCTAAGATCAATTGGATTGCTGGAGGTGATGCAGTTGCTGAAACCAATTACAATAATGCAATTACTCAATCAATAAGTCAATGGACAGGAAGTACAACTGGTGCAGCAAATTATTTACTACAACCAGCAGTAGCTTACTCGCCACTAAATGCACTTGAAAAAATTGGAAATCAAAGATGGATTCATTTATTTATGCACGGTTATGAAGGTTGGGCAGAGTGGAGAAGAACCGGTTATCCAAACTTTTTAGTGGCCGCTCCTGGAGCTAACAATAATTTAATTCCGAGAAGAGAAGGCTATCCAACAAACGAGCCACAGATCAATAAAGCGAGTTATGATGCTGCGGTTGCTGCTTTTCCTTATGGAGGAACAGATGGCCTGAATGCCAGAGTATGGTGGGATAAACCATAAACTGATACCAAATAAAAAAGCCGCTTAATAAAAGCGGCTTTTTTATTTATAAATATTTCTTTTTATCCAAAAAACAGATAGGCTAAGCCAATGGCGGTACATACACCCGCTAAATCTGCCAATAACATGGTGCCAACGGCGTAACGGGTATTTTTAACAGAAACAGAGCCAAAATAAACTGCAATTACATAGAAAGTGGTATCGGCAGCACCTTGAAAAACACCCGATAATTTACTGGCAAATGAATCAGGACCATAAGCTGTCATGGTATCAACCATCATTCCACGGGCACCACCACCACTTAAAGGGCGTATCAATGCGGTTGGTAATGCTTCTACAAAGCGGGTATCGGCTCCAAAAAAGGTAAAGAAGTTCTTAATGCCCAAAATAACCACATCAAATGTTCCGCTTGTGCGTAACATGCTAATGGCTACCAGCATGCCTACTAAGTATGGGATAATTTTTACTGCAGTTTCAAAACCACCTTTAGCACCTTCAACAAAAGCATCAAAAACATCTATCTTTTTATAAACGCCACCTAATAAAATAACCAGAACAATAAATAAAATCACGCCACTGCTCAACGTTCCCGAAAATGAAGCTATATCCTTTGAGTTTAATGTAGTGATGTACCAAACAAGTAAACCTATAATGGCACTAATACCTAAAACCCAACCTAAAATAACAGGTTGAAAAATATTGATTCTTTGTTTAAAAGAAACAATTAACATGGCTGTAAGTGTACCCACAAAAGTTACGATTAAACAAGGAATAAAAATATCGGTAGGGTCTGATGCATTGGATGATGCCCTTAAAGCAATCACACTCACAGGAATTAAACTTAATCCGGCAGCGTGTAAACACAAAAACATAATTTGAGAATTACTCGCTGTTTCTTTATTGGGGTTAAGTTCCTGTAAGCTTTCCATGGCTTTAAGACCAAAAGGAGTTGCCGCATTATCCAATCCCAATAAATTGGCAGAAAAGTTCATGACCATATGCCCTGTGGCCGGATGCCCTTTAGGAATTTCAGGGAATAACTTAGAAAAGAACGGACCAACTATTTTAGATAATAAACGAATGCCGCCTGCTTTTTCTGCAATGCTCATTAAGCCCATGAAAAAAGCTAAAACACCAATTAGTTTCAAACACATTTCTACTGCATTCCAACAAGTTTGTATTACGCCATCAACCTTGGTTAAATTGGTAGGATCATCGGCTTTACCGATTACCATCCAGCTAAAAATTTCTGTCTGATCTAAAAAAAAGCATTTAATACAGGCTACTACAATAGCCACAATAATAAATGCCGACCAAATTCTGCTTAATGCCATTTGTTTGTTTTATTTGTTTAAATCCCTTAAAAGAAGTTTATTACTGCAATTTACCATCCGAAAACGATAAAATTAAATTTTGGTTGTTATATAATTTGAACGAGGCATTCTGATTAAAAATAATATCTCCTTCAATGAATTGATTTTCTGTGTGATAAACGGTGTAAGCATCGCAATAAGAAAGATCACCAATATCTTCTATAAAATAGGTTTTTTCAGTGCTCAAGCCATCTGTATAAGGTTTTTCTTCGTAGTTGATGCCTATATCGGTTTTAATTCCGTTTACTGTAATGCTTTTGATGAGGATATGAAAAATCTGTTTGTTGTTTTTAGGGATGCTGAAATAGGAATCTATATTTTGATTGACATAAGTCTTTGAAGCAATCGACATTAATCCTATAAGGATTGAAGCGAAATAGAACGATCTGATTTCCTGTTTTTCAAAATCATCTTGGTAACCACCAGCCTCAATCAATATTGTAGAAGTACCCTTTTTCTGAAAGTTATCACCAAAAGCACGGGGCTCGAACTCATCGTCAAACAAGCTGATCTGCTGCGGTAAAACCTGATTTAAATGTTTAAACATTTCTGCAATTACCAACATGGCATTTTTGCGGTTATCATTTATACTTAATGTAGCGTTATAAGCAGGAGCGAGGTAAGATAGCGTAGCCGGTTTTAGCGAACCGTTTACACTCCATAAAGTATTTTGATCATGTAAATTGAAGCCAAAATGTGGTTCAAAATTATCGCGGCATTGCTTTAAAATTTTTGCCTCTGGTGTAAGGGCTTGAAGGTAATCGCGGTTAATATCTATTTGCTGGGCATTCCTTCTGGTAAACATAGCGGCTCCATCGGGGTTTACCATTGGCATAAACAGTAAAGTACAATTTTGAGCAAGCAGTTTTATACTTTCATGGTCGCTCTGCAAAAAATTGAACAAGTCAAATAAAGCCATTGTGCCTGTAGCCTCATCGCCATGCATTTGGCTCCAGAGCATAACTTTTACAGGACCGTTTCCCCATTGTATGGTGTAAATGCTTAAACCCTTAACAGATCTACCTGTTTCTTTAATTTTAAACGTATCAGGCAGTTTTTTGATAAGGGCGGTAACATCTTCATGTTTAAAAAAGCGGTTGTTTAATTTGGCTTCTTTAAAAGAGGAGTGAAGAGAGAGAATATCTTTAATATGCATAGCTAATACAAGGTGTCTAAATAAAAAAAGTGAGAAATCTGAAAATGATAAACAGATTTCTCACTAGGTTAGATTTTAAACTTTTTTATAATGTTTATGGTTTTTCATCAGTAAGCCCAAAGCCCCAGTTTTTACCTTTTTCGGTTGCAGGAATACCTTTAACCATCCATTCAGGTGCTTTAGCTCCTTTTAAATAATAGTCAAAGAACTGCTGTTCACGTATCTGGATATCTTTTCTGTTTTGACGTTGAACCAGGTTATGCGCTTCGTTGTTATAGTTTAATAACCAAACTGGTTTGCCCAAACGTCTTAAACCTGTAAACATTTCTATACCTTGGTACCATGGCACGGCTCCATCGGCATCATTTGCCATTACCACTACCGGGGTATTGACTTTAGGAAAGTTGAATAAAGGAGAATTCTCTATGTACAACTCAGGTTTTTCCCATAAAGTAGCACCTATACGACTTTGGGTTTTTTCGTATTGGAACTGACGGTTCATACCACTTTCCCAACGTATACCACCATAAGCCGATGTCATGTTTACCACAGGAGCACCTGCCCATGCAGCAGCGTACATATTGGTAGCTGTAATTAAATGCGCTACCTGATAACCACCCCAGCTTTGTCCCTGAATACCAATTTTGCTGCCATCAACCCAGGCATTCTTTTTCAGGTATTCAACTCCAGAATTGATAAACTCTTCAGCAGATTTACCCGGATGACCAGTTTCGTAGCTAATATCAGGCGTAAATACTAAATATCCGTTACTAACAAAAAATGGAATATTTAAACGTGAAGGTGTAGGTGCAGGAGCCTGATAAGTATATAATCCGTCTGAAAGTTTTTCATAGAAATAAACGATCATAGGGTATTTCTTATTCGGGTCAAAATTCTCTGGTTTATATAAGATACCTTCAGATTTATAACCTTTTGGTGTAGTCCATTTTACAAGTTCTGTTGTACCCCAAACATAATTGGCTTGCTGTAAATTGGTATTACTTAATTTTACTGCTGTTTTCAGGTCTTTTGAAACATAAACATCAGGCGACTGGATATAACTACCTTTATCGTAAATATAATAAACCGCATCACGAGCTTTGGTTATGAAAGAGAATTTGGCTTTATCCATTACCAAAAGTTCAGGAAGCTTGTTATCGTTAATGTTTTTGGTATAAAAACCATCTTCTTTAGTAGCATTGTTAAATGTACTTAACAATAAAGTTTCATTTCGTTTAAAGAAGCGTGCCTCTGTATCGGTTCTTTGTACCCTGAAAGTAAGATTATTTGAACGACCAAAACCAATGGTAATATTTTTAGGTTTGTCTTTTCCATCAGGAGAGAAGGCCCAGATATCGTATTTGTCATAAATAAGAACACTTTTGTCTTCTTCAGTCCAACCAGCTAATCCGTATGAGTTGGCATAATCTGGAACGTCGTTTTCTTCATCAGCAAATTTTACATTAAGATTTGCAGTTAAAGAAGTGATTTTGCCAGTTGCTACCTGATAAGTGTACCAGTTTCCGTCAACTTTGTTAAAATACAGGATGTAATTTCCGTTTGGAGATGCCATTGCATTTCCTTGTAGCTTTTCGATTATTTTTTTGCGGCTTCCTGTTTTTACATCAACCAGATAATAATCACGTAGGGTGCTTCCTGTCCATTGAGAAGCAACACGGTTACCATAATCTGTAGATGCCAGCACATAAGATTGGTTACCTTCGTTTACCTGTGATGCATCAGGTAATTTCTCATCGGTAAGCGGAATAACTTTAGCATCAGCGCTGTAAACGTTAATTACAGAAAGGAAATTCTTCTTTAAATCCCTATCTACATTCTTTAACTGAACGGTTTGTAAATAATCATCTTTATAACCCCAAATATCAAGCTTGGCATGCTCAAAATCTACTAAAGTTGTGTCTTTAGGTTTTTTCTCAGGCGCAATGCCAAAGAAAAGTTTGCTTCCATCTTTGCTGAAATTTAAACGTGCATCGCCGCTCACTACAAAATTTGCTGGCATACCATCGGCCTCTTTGTCAATTAACACTTGTGCCGTGTCTAAATTGATAGAGGTAAAGTAAATGCTATAGTCTTTAATCTCGTCTTTTTCAGGACTGGTTTCGCCTAAAAAAGCAAGATGTTCGTCTTCGTCATCAAATACAAAGGTTTTGTAATTGCCTTTGGTTTTTACGAGGGTTTTTAAAGTGCCTTTTTCTGTATTTAATAAGAATACACCTGTTTTGGCATCTTTATCTTTTTTAGAACCCGAAGCTGTGAATGCCAATAGTTTGCCATCTTTACTGAATTTGTAATCCGTAACATATTTATAGGTGGTTTCTATTCCGGTTGTCAGGTTTTTTACAATGAAATCAGTTCCTTCTTTAGAAGAAGCAGCTGCATTGGCTTTTTTTGAAGTATCAAGAGGTTTTTCGAGTAAGTAAGCTATTATTGAAGCACCTTTATCAGGAAATGCAAAAGATTTTACTCTCGGAATTTTTGTAACGGCTAATGTGGTAAGATTTACAATGCCTAAAGTGTCTTTCTGTTGCTCTTCCGGTTTTTTCTTTTTGATTTTTTCTAGACGTGTATCTTTAAAAAATGGCTTGATTAAAAATGCAGAGAACTTTGAATCGTTAGAAAAACTA
The DNA here is from genome assembly GCF_022809115.1 of Pedobacter montanisoli. Taxonomy (GTDB): domain Bacteria; phylum Bacteroidota; class Bacteroidia; order Sphingobacteriales; family Sphingobacteriaceae; genus Pedobacter; species Pedobacter montanisoli. The sequence continues at coordinate 496,926 of NZ_JALGBH010000002.1, forward strand.
TTGCCCGCACCACGGTTGATTTTTAATTTTCTGGCCGACAGCGTTTCATTAAAATACAGATCTCCATCTCCTTCTTGGGGTACAATCATATAGCTGGCCCATACACCATTGTTTGAAATCTGTTTACTGGCAATGCTTTGCCAACCGTCATAAACCGAATGGTCTAAAGGTTTTTTCTGCGCAAAAACCACAGAGGTTAGCAATGCAAAGAATAGGGTGAGTTTCTTTTGCATGTTAAATTTTGAATAAGTTTATTTTTAGCGGGTTTAATTTAACTTAAAAAAAGTAAAATATTAAGTATTCAGGCCATTATCAATCAAATTTTACAAATGAAACCTGATATTGAAAGATTTCTTAAGGTTGAATTTAGCTGAGCGGAAAGATTTTTCTGGATTGATACATCCCTTAAAACAAAAAAGCATCCGGTTAAGGATGCTTTCAGTTTATTTTTTCTTTTGATTAGCGGCCTGTTGTTGCTGGCGCATATAATCTTCTAAACGGGATTGGAAACCCGATTTTTTCTTTTCTGTTTTTGGCTTGGTCTTATTTTCCTGTAAGATCGCATGTATCTTATCGTCGTTTACCATTTTTCTGATGATAAACTGTTGTAAGAAAGTAATCATGTTAGCTAGGAAATAATAATAGTTCAAACCTGAAGGGTAGCTATTTAACACACCAAAGAAAATTAAAGGCATGATGTAACCAATGTACTTCATCTGGCCTGTAGCACCCGATATTTGGTTGTTAAAGTAAGTGTATATCAATGTAGAAATGGTCATTAATAAACACATTAAACTTAAGTGGTTACCAATTAATGGAATGTTAAAACCAAAACTAATGAAGTTATCATAAGTAGAAAGGTCTTTCATCCATAAGAAACTCTCGCCTCTAAGCTCAAATAAGTTAGGGAAGAAGAAGAAGAAAGCCATTACAAAAGGTAATTGTAATACCATTGGTAAACAACCTCCTAACGGGTTTACACCCACTTGTTTGTACAGTTTTAGGTATTCCTGTTGTAAAAGGGTAGGATTATCTTCGCCTACTTTGGCTTTGATCTCTTCCATTTCTGGTTTTAAGATCCTCATTTTAGCCATAGATAGGTATGACTTATAGGTTAACGGCGACATAGCCAGTTTTAAGAGGATGGTTAAAACCAAGATGATTAGACCGTAGCCCCAATGGAAACTTTCTAATAAGTTGAAAACCGGTAATACAACAAATCTGTTGATGTATTTTAACGGCCAATAACCTAAGTCAACTTGTTTTTCAAGTTCATGTCCCTGTGCTTTTAAGGTAGAGAATTTATTGGTTCCGAAATAGAACTTAAAGCCATAGTTCTGAGCAGCGAGCTGGTTAAACGGTAACTGCATGTTAGCACCATACCATTTAATGGTTCCAGGCTCTGTTAATATTTTAACTTCTAGATCTCCTTTTTCAAATGGCGTGTTGCTCATTAACACCGCCGAAAAGAAATGTTGTTTAAAAGAAATCCATTCAATTTTTCCTTCTTTTAACTCTTCTTTTTCGTCTTTACGAAGATTTAAATGATCTGGAGTTTTATCTACATATTTGAAATATGGAGCAGAGTGTTCTTGTTCTCTTTTAGGATCTTTTTCCTGTTCTAAAAGCGTGCTTTCCCAGTTTAAAGCAACGGTGTTACCTTGTATAACCTGGTTTAGGCCATTTAGATTGATGTTGAAATCTACATTGTAGCTATTAGGCTGTAAAGTGTATGCAAACTCAATGTCTTTACCGTCTGCATAACTGGCTTTCATGTTTACGGTATTGCCGGTTTGTGTAGCGGTAAAATACAGGTTATTGGTATTTACGATGTGGCCGCCTATATTCAGGTTTAGGCCAAATTTGTTTTGATCGCCTTCAAATAAAATTACCGGCTTGCCATCATAAGCTTTTTCGCCTTTAACTTCTACAGCAGTAATTTTACCTCCCAAATTACTGAAAGTAATTTTCAGTTTTTCATTTTCAACTGTAAGGGCTTGTGCATTGCCTGCAAGGCTAGCGCCAAAAGGACCTTTTAATGCAGCAGAATCTACTGCTGGTTTGGCATTAATTTGTTTTGTTTCAGTTGTATTTGGGGTAACGCCTGCTTTTTTTAGCGAGTCGGCGGTAATTCTTTCTTTTTCCTTTTTGATTTCGGCCTCATTAGGCTTCATAAAAAATACAGATACCCCTAATATGATCATTATCAGGAATAAACCTGTAAAGGTGTTTCTATCCATTTTGCTGTTTTATTCTTTTCTTAACTTGTTTTCTTTTTGGCATGCTCAATTGCAGCGGCCACAAATTTAACAAAAAGTGGGTGAGGATTAGCAACTGTTGATTTTAATTCTGGATGAAATTGAGATCCAACGAAAAAAGGATGGTTTTTTAGCTCTACAATTTCTACTAAATTGCTCTCCGGATTGATGCCTGAAGCGGTTAAACCAGCTTCTTCGTATTGTTTCAGGTATGCATTATTAAATTCATAACGGTGTCTGTGGCGTTCAGAAATATGCGTTTTTCCATAGGCAGAATAAGCTTTTGTTCCCTTTTTAATATCACAAGGGTAAGCTCCAAGGCGCATGGTTCCACCTTTGGCGGTAATATTTTTCTGCTCTTCCATCATATTAATTACCGGATGCGGATTATTTTCATCTATTTCGGTAGTATTTGCATTGGCTAAGCCCAATACATTGCGACCAAATTCAATTACCGAACATTGCATGCCTAAACATATGCCAAAGAAAGGGATGTTATTTTCACGCACATATTTAATGGCATCAATTTTACCTTCAATACCGCGACTGCCAAAACCAGGAGCAACCAATACGCCATCTAAATGACCTAGTTTTTCCTTTACGTTTTCAGGATAAACACTTTCAGAAGGAATATACTCTACCCTAACTTTGCACTCGTTTTTAGCACCTGCATGGATAAAGGCTTCTGTAATAGATTTATAAGCATCTGGTAGTTCTACATATTTACCTACCAAACCAATTTTAACCTCCGAAGTAGGGTTTTTTAAACGCCCTAGAAAATCTTTCCAGCTTTCCATATCAGGCTCGTTTTTGGCAGGTAATTTTAATTTAGAAAGAACTGTTTTATCTAAATTTTCTTTCATCATCAATAACGGAACGCTGTAGATTGATGATGCGTCAATAGATTCGATTACTGCATTTACGTTTACATTACAAAATAAAGCTATTTTCTTACGGATATCTGGACTAATGCGATGTTCTGTACGACATACCAAAATATCAGGTTGTATACCATATTCTAATAATGTTTTTACAGAGTGTTGTGTAGGTTTGGTTTTTAATTCGCCAGCAGCTGCAAGGAAAGGAATTAAAGTAAGGTGAATAACAATAGCATTGTTGGCACCTTCTTCCCATTTAAACTGGCGTACAGCTTCTATAAAAGGCAAAGACTCGATATCGCCAACGGTTCCGCCTAATTCTGTGATTACGATATCATAATTACCGCTATCGCCCAATATGCGCATGTTGTGCTTGATCTCGTCGGTAATGTGCGGGATAACTTGTACAGTTTTTCCTAAATAATCGCCCTGACGTTCTTTGTTGATCACATTCTGATAAATACGACCTGTGGTGATGTTATTAGCTTGCGAAGTAGGGGTATTTAAGAAACGCTCATAGTGACCTAAATCTAAATCTGTTTCGGCCCCGTCTTCTGTAACAAAGCATTCGCCATGCTCATAAGGGTTTAAAGTTCCAGGGTCTATGTTAATATAAGGGTCAAATTTCTGAATGGTTACCCTGTAACCTCTGGCTTGTAAAAGTTTAGCTAATGAAGCGGAGATGATGCCTTTTCCTAATGAGGAAGTAACACCGCCCGTAACAAAAATATACTTAGTCATGGATGAATTTTTAGTGCAACAAATACGTTTTGTTGCTTTTTGTACGGGATACAAAGGTAATAAAAAAAGACTGATGTTTAGCCTTTGTTGAAAAGATATTTAATATCCACAATTGGAGAGATAAAGAACTGGCTTACACAGTTATGAACAGCAAAGATGAAAAAGGAGGAACAGAAATGAAAGACTATAAACTGACTTTTTGTTACCCATTATCATAGAAAAGGGCATTTAGTCTGCAAATTGCGATAAACTAAATACCCTTTTATAAATAGAAAAAAGAGAATATTACAATGCAGGAAGTATTTTTTCCATAATGCTTAAACCTTCATCAATATGAGATTTTTCTATGCATAACGCAGGTCTGAAACGGATGGTCTGATTACCACAACCTAAAAACATTACGTTATGTTCCATACCTTTTGCTACAAACTGATCACGCATTTCTTTATGAGGGAAATCAAATGCAGTTAGTAAACCACGACCGCGAATATTACTCATTTTATCATGTTTCTGAGCAAGTTTGGCTAGCTCGTCTTGTAGGTACTGACCTACGTTCTGAGCATTTTCTACCAGTTTGTCTTCTTCAATAATATTTAAGATTTGGGTAGAACGTACCATATCTACCAAATTGCCGCCCCATGTAGAGTTAATACGCGAAGAAACATTAAAAACATTGCCTTCTATTTCTTCTACTTTTTTACCTACAAGGATACCGCAGATTTGCATTTTCTTACCGAAAGAAACGATATCTGGTTGGGCTTTTTCACTAAAATGCTGGTGGCACCAGAATTTACCTGTTAAACCTACACCGGTTTGTACTTCGTCATAAATTAGCATCGCTTCGTTTTCATCAGCAAGCTGGCGTAACTGGATCAGGAATTCTTCCCTGAAATGATTGTCGCCTCCTTCAGATTGTACAGGCTCTATAATAATGGCACAAACGTCGTCTTTATTATCGGCAAATGCTTTTTTAATTTGTTCAATTGAACGGGCTTCTTCTGCTTTAACCTGGTTTAAGTTTTCTTCTGTTAAAGGGAACTTGAGCTGAGGTGTGCTGATGCGTGGCCAATCAAATTTTGCAAACCATTTGGTTTTATCTGGTAAAGTATTGGTTAAGCTTAGTGTATATCCACTGCGGCCATGAAATGCTTTTTCAAAGTGGATTACTTTAAATCCTTTTTCTTCTTTGTATCCTTTGGCAAAGTTTTTCTGAACTTTCCAATCCATAGCAGTTTTAATGGCATTTTCAACGGCTAATGCACCTCCGGCAATAAAAAACGCATGCGGCAAATATGAAGGGATACCGATTTTAGCGAAAGTATCAACAAACTGAGCATATTGTTGCGTATAAACATCTGAGTTTGAGGGATTTGCGATTGCGGCTAAAAGCAGGTTATGCTTAAAACTCTCGTCGTTAATCATTTTTGGATGGTTATAGCCCAAAGGTACAGAGGCAAAGCAGGTAAAGAAATCTAATAATTTTCTGTTACCTTTAGAATCGTACATATAAGCACCACTACTTTTTTCCATATCGTAAGTGATGTCATAACCGTCGGCTAAAATATGCTTCTTCAAAGTCTCATTAACACGGCTCGGTTCTATGTTTAATTGGTACATATATTATGGGTTTTGGTTGGCATCAAATTTAAATAAATGTGCCTAATTTTCAAATTTAAGCCGTTTTTGAACCTTTTTGGGTAAAAAATAGGTTTAAACTGTTTAAACCATGATTCTGGACTTGAAACCAGAATAAGTACTTTGTTTGTCAAAGAAAAGTTACAAAGTAATCTGGCTGATTTTTTCTTTCATGCCCCAAATTCCGTTTAAACCTCCTGTGTGTAAGGCCAGTATCTGATCATTTTCTTTAAAATAGTTATGTTGCTGCAGATCGTAAATTGCATACATCATTTTTGCGGTATATACAGGGTCTAAAAGTAAACCTGTTTCCTGAATGAAATTCCTCATGAACTCCAATAATAGGGTGTTGGTTTTGGCATATCCTCCAAAATGGTAATCAGTATGAAGGTGCAAACCGGTTAAATCTTCATGGTATTTAGCAATTTCATCTTTGATAAAATCTCCCCCTTTTAAAACTGGTATTACGTGTAATTGAGTGTTGGGTTGGTATTGTTGTATGCCTTTTAGTAAACCGGCAGCCGTTGTTCCGGTTCCGGCAGCGCAAAATAAATGCGTATAGGTTTGGGGTAATTCTGCAATAATTTCTGCACAGCCTTTGGTTGCAAGTAGGCTAGCTCCACCTTCATCAATGAAATAAGCATTTTGATCATTTTTAAAATGGAGCGTAAATAAAGCCTCCTTGTTTTGGTAAGATTCGCGACTTACAAAAATGAGGTGCATACCAAAAAGTTTACATAATAACAGCGTTTCGTTTTCAACTTGTTCGCCACGTACAAATCCGGTTGATTTAAAGCCAAAACGTGCGGCAGCTGCGGCAGTTGCTAAAAGGTGGTTGGAGTATGCCCCTCCAAAAGTTACCAGATGCTTTTTTTGCTGGTTTGATGCATCTTCTAAAACATATTTTAATTTACGCCATTTGTTGCCCGATATATAAGGGTCTATCAAATCGTCTCGTTTAACGGAGATGTTTTGATAATTCTTAAACCTGATTTCCTGAATGGGGCTGTAAATGTTCATGTGATGGGTTAAACTTTGCAAAGTTATTTAATGTTTTAAATACTGCATCATGCTGAATTTATTTAAAGGTCTTTATTTTAATAGAAACCAATTGCGTGACTGTAGTGATGATCGTCACCCTGAACTCGTTTCAGGGTCTTTGTGCTCTTCTATTTAGATGCTGAAATAGGTTCAGCATGACGATAATAGGGTAAGTTCAGCATGACGGTAAGTGAATAGAATAATGCTTAGCACCTCAATAGCTGTGTCAGGCTGAGCCTGTCAAAGCCTAAATCATTTACATTTCGACAACTTGTCCCGATACTTCGACAAGCTCAATGTGACAAAGATAAGCCTAAGCATGACGTATGAGTTCAGCATGACGGGTAGCGGTAATGTCAGGCTGAGCTAGTCGAAGCCTATTTAATTGTCCTTTCTTCACTCTGAATTTATTTCAGAGTCTTTCTATTTTCCATTTTCAGATGCTGAAACAGCTTGTCTCGAATTCACTTCGGGAAGTTCAGCATGACGACTAGGTGAAGTGTATAAAAAACAAAAGCTACTCTTAGAGTAGCTTTTGCAATCAATTTATTTGGGGATTAAACATTAAATCTGAAATGCATAATGTCGCCATCTTCAACAACGTAGCTTTTACCTTCAACGCCAAGTTTACCCGCTTCTTTGCAGGCATTCTCAGAACCATAGGTGATAAAATCATTGTATCTGATTACTTCTGCACGGATAAAACCACGTTCAAAATCGGTATGGATTACTCCGGCAGCCTGTGGTGCAGTAAAGCCTTTTGTAATAGTCCATGCTCTTACTTCCTGTACACCTGCAGTAAAATAAGTATATAAATCTAATAACGTATAAGCCGCTCTGATCAGCTTGTTTACACCTGATTCGTCTAAGCCTAAATCAGCTAAGAACATCTGGCGTTCTTCATAACTTTCCAATTCAGCAATTTCTGATTCGATTTTAGCAGAAATAACCAATACTTCTGCTTTTTCATCAGCTACAGCCGCTTTTACCTGTTCTACGTACTTGTTTCCGCTAATTACAGATGCTTCATCAACGTTGCATACATACATAACCGGTTTTTGGGTTAGTAAGCCTAAACCTTCAATCAATTCGAAATCCTCAGCTTCTAAAGCAGCGGTACGTACAGATCTACCCGTTTCAAGATGAGATTTGATGGCACTTAAAGCATCAAATTCTTTCTTGGCATCTTTATCGTTCTTTGCTTGTTTTTCTACTTTCTGTATGCGTTTTACAACTGTATCAAGATCTTTTAGCTGTAATTCGGTATCGATGATCTCTTTATCTCTTATCGGATCAACTGAACCATCAACATGGATAATATTTCCATCGTCAAAACAACGCAATACGTGAATAATGGCATTGGTAGCTCTGATGTTTCCTAAAAATTGGTTACCCAATCCTTCACCTTTTGAAGCACCTTTTACCAGACCTGCAATATCTACGATTTCTATGGTATTGGGAACCAAGCGTTGCGGTTTAACCAGCTCAGCTAATTTGTTCAGTCTTTCATCAGGTACGGTTATTACACCTACGTTAGGTTCAATTGTACAAAACGGGAAGTTGGCCGATTGTGCTTTTGCATTTGATAAACAGTTAAATAGGGTAGATTTACCTACGTTTGGTAAACCTACGATACCACATTGTAATGCCATTTATATTAGATTTTTTTATTACTTGAATAAATTAGGCGGCAAAGATATTAATTTTTAGGGCCTTTACATAGTAGTTTGTACAGAGATAAATTATTATTAGTTTCGCCTTAGGTAAAAATGAAAAAATAAATATGGATAACCAAACAGACGAAAAACAGGAACAGGGCTTTCCGCAACTTATTGTAACAGAAGATATGCGCAGCTATATTTACGATATGGCTAAATGGGCTAATTTTTTGGCCATTGTAGGCTTTTTTGTATCAGCTTTGTTGATACTTACAGCTATGGGCATGAGTGCTGCAATGACTGCCAATCCTGAATTGGGCAAATTAATGGGCCCGATGGGCGGGCTAGGTGCCTCTATTTTTGGTATTATGTTCTTTATACAGGCCGTTATCGTTTTTGTACCTAGTTTATTATTGGTACAATATGCAGGTAAAGCTAAGAAAGGGGTATTGTATGGTAATCAGGAAAGTCTTTCTGATGCTTTTTCAAGATTAAAAACCTTATTCAGGTTTTGGGGCATACTTACTATTGTGATTATCTTTTTTTATGTATTAGCCATTGCATCAGGTATTTTATTGGGAGCGAGATAGCTTTTAGCTTTCCCGCTCTAATATTTGCTGTACCAGCATTCTGAAATTTTGTTTTCGCTTATCCGCAACGCTCAATTCATTTAGTGCATGGTTTGCCTGGTTTAAATAAGCTTCCATTTGTGTGGTGGCCAGTTCTTTGATCTGGTATTGATCATAAAGGGCTGTAACTTGATTGATCTTATCATTTTCATCCTGATCGGTACTGGTTAAACAAGCGGTTTCGTTTTGATGTGCCAGTTCCAATGCTTTTAAATGCAGAAAGGTTTTTTTATTGGCTACAATATCTCCGCCTACCTTTTTGCCAAATTTATCGGGATCAGCATATACATCCAGAATGTCGTCCTGTAATTGAAAAGCTATGCCCAAATTTTCGCCAAATTGGTAGAGCAGTTCGGCATTTTCATTGGATGCTCCACCTACAATAGCACCCAGTTTCATGGCTCCGCCTAATAACACTGCTGTTTTCTGGCGAATCATTTCTATATATTCTGCAATGCTCACATCATTACGTTGCTCAAATTCCATGTCTAGTTGTTGACCTTCGCATACGCCTTGGGCAGTTTGGTTAAAAGTATCTAAAACGGGTTTAAGTACGCTGATGTCAACTTTAGACAGATGTTTGTTTGATTCGACCATCATTACATCGCCACTTAATATGGCGTTGTTATTGCCCCATTTTTCGTGTACGGTTTGTTTGCCCCTGCGTAAGGGCGCATTGTCCATAATATCATCGTGTACAAGGGTAAAGTTGTGGAAAGTCTCTATAGCCAAAGCTACATCAATTGCTTTTAGTACATTGTCTGTAAAAAGTTCGGTTGCCATTAAAACCATTACGGGTCTGATCCGTTTCCCGCCCAAATTCATAATGTATTTGATGGGTTCATACAGGTTTGCCGGATGTTTCGGGTATTCGATCTTTGAAATAGCTTCTTCTATAATAGGTAATAATTCTGCCGGTGTATGCATGGTTAAGGGTTTATCATGGTTCCAAATGCCGATTTGCTTTCCATCAGTTTAATAAAGCTGTTTTCTAAAGAAGTTTGCTTTACTACTGGATTGTTTTTCCAGAAATCAGCATTATAAGTTATCGAATTAACGGTTTTATGATCAGTTGTATTTTTAACCACCTCATTAAATTGCTGTGTCTTTAGTTCATCATTAAGTTGGTATACCAAAAGCATTGAACTTGCACTTACATTTAAATCGGTACGTTTAATTTTTAGCGGCAAAAATAGCTTTGTTGAAACACTTTCTAAAATAGAAATGGCAGAAGAGTTCTTTTTGAAAGTAACAATAGTACTTAATTCAGGTGCTTTGTGGATAACGGCACGGTCAAATTTCATAGGCGTATGGTAAATCTGGCTTTCTACACGATAGATTAAGAAATCTTTTAAACCGATGTAAAACAAGCTGTTGGCATAAAATTCGTTCTTTTTAGGCGATTTCAACATACAATTGATTACAGCTATAGATTGCTCATCTTTTTCAATGTAATGGATCAGCTTAATATTGTAATCGGGTATAGAGTTTAGGGTTATAAATTTCCCGGGTTTTTCTCTGAATAAATATCCTGCCAGCGAAAAAGTTAAATAAGAAAGATTGTTAAAAGTAAAGTTTACATCCTGATTTTCCTGAGCAAAGCGTGTTTGTCTGGCTATCCATCCTTGTATTTTCTGCGGATTAAAATCTATATCATAAAACAGTTCGTAAATTTGAAAAGGCTTGTTGTTTAAAGAGGTGAGTTGTCTGTAAAATGCATTTCCATAATGATGAAAAGCTGCATTTTTTGCAGCTTTTTCTAAAGCGCTTTTTAAAAGCTGTTCTGTAGGAATAGTTTTTACAGTAACTTCTTTTAAAGTGATATGAGCAGGGGTAAGCCTCACGATCAATTCATCCTTGATCAGTGTATCAAGGCTTTGGTAACTTACATGACTAAATCTTAGTTTACCGCTTTGGTTTACACCTTTTAATTCAAACTCTCCGCTATCGTTGGTTACCGTAATTGTATTGCTCCCTACAATGCCTACCGAAACAAGCGCTATTCCTTTATGATCAGGGCCTGTAACTTTACCACGAATGGTTTGTGCAAATACATTAAAGTAAAAACAACAGCAAAGAACACAGATGTAAAACCTCATCAATCAAATTTAGAAATCAGCGTAAAATCTATCTGACGCTTTGTAAGATCCACTTTTTTCACTTTAATAGTTACTTCATCGCCTAACTGGTATTTGTGTTTTTTCCGTTGTCCTATAATGCAGAAGTTCTTTTCATCCAATACATAAAAATCGTCGGTAATGTCACGTAAACGTACCATGCCTTCGCATTTATTTTCTATGATCTCTACATACATGCCCCATTCGGTAACACCTGATATAATTCCGGTATAAACTTTGCCCACGTTATCTTCAAGATATTCGGCCTGTTTGTATTTAACGGATGCTCTTTCGGCATCAGCGGCTTTTTTCTCCATAGCCGAAGAGTGCTCACTGGCTTTTTCGTATTCTTCTGCATTGGCCGATTTTCCGCCTTCCAGGTACTGCGCTAATAAACGATGTACCATAATATCTGGATAACGACGTATAGGAGAAGTAAAATGCGTATAATAATCAAAGGCTAAACCATAATGGCTGGTCTTTTTAGTGGTATAAACAGCCTTAGCCATAGATCTGATGGCCAATTGGGTTAATATGTTCTGTTCTTTTTTACCCTCAACATCTTCCATTAAATGGTTTAACGAACGGGCTATTTCTTTATCAGAACGGGTATTGATTTTATAACCAAATCTTGAGGCAAAAGTGGCAAAACTGTTTAGGCTCTCGGTATTAGGTGAGTCGTGGGTTCTATATACAAAAGTGTATTGATTTTTACCTTTACCCATTTTAGCCACATGCTCGGCAACTTTTTTATTGGCCAGCAACATAAAATCTTCTATCAGTTTATGTGCATCTTTTCTTTCTTTTACATATACACCAATAGGTCTGCTAAATTCATCGAGCTTAAATTTAACCTCTGCGCTTTCAAAACTGATCGCACCGTTTTTAAATTTTTCAACTCTTAAGATATGAGCCAGCTCATTTAACTTTAAGATTTCTGCTGCGAAATCGCCTGTTTTATTTTCTATAATTTCCTGCGCTTCTTCATAAGTAAACCTTCTGTCAGAGTGGATAATGGTACGTCCAAACCATTGATGAAGTATGTGTGCTTTTTCATTCATTTCAAAAACGGCGGAAAAGCATAATTTATCTTCGTTTGGTCTTAATGAACACACACCGTTAGATAAATGTTCAGGTAGCATAGGTATCACTCTGTCAACCAGATACACAGAAGTAGCCCGTTGGTAAGCCTCTTTATCTAAAGCCGAGTTAGGTGTTACATAATGAGAAACATCGGCAATGTGCACGCCTATTTCATAATTGCCATTTTCCAGTTGTTTAAAAGAAATGGCATCATCAAAATCTTTGGCATCAATAGGATCGATGGTAAAAGTTGTGGTATTTCTAAAATCTTTCCTGTTGTTAAGCTCTGATTTGGCTATATCGTCTGGAATACTGTTGGCTTCGTTTTCTACTTCGGCAGGAAACGACAAAGGAAAACCATATTGTGCTAATATGGCATTCATTTCGGTATTGTTCTCGCCTGTGCTGCCTAAAACATAAGTTATTTTTCCGATCGGATTTTTAGCACCTTCGGGCCAGTCTGTAATGCTAGCCATTACTTTTTCGCCATTTTTAGCTCCGCTGATATCGGCCAGTGGAACAAAAATATCATGAAGCATCTTACGGTCGTCTGGTATAACGAAAGCAAATTTTTCTGATATTTTGGCAACGCCTATAAAGTCTGTTTTTGCTCTTTGTAAGATCTCAACAATTTCGCCTTCATTTCTCCGACCGCTTTTCTTACCAAAAACATAGACTTTAACCTTATCGCCATCTAAGGCATTGCCCAATTTACGAGGGGCAATAAAAACATCTTTTTCAAATTCATCATCGGGTATAACAAAAGCAGAGCCGCTGGCGGTCATATCTACCGTTCCGGTAATAAATGTTTTTTGTTCTTTAAGCTTGAATTTTCCGCGTTCGGGTCTTATGAACAAGCCTTTTTCGGTTTGTTCTACCAAAACTTCGAGTATAGTTTCTACAGATGCTTTGTCGCTCAAATTTAAGCGCGATGCAACCTGTTTATGATTTAAGGCTATATTTCGGTTTTTTTCAAAAATATCAGTTATCAACTGGGTAAGAACCTGTTTAAACTGTGCATTTTTATTTTTTGCCATAAGTGTTTTTCTGTTGTTAAAGATTTAGATGGTAGATTTTTGTGCTAATTTAAACATTAAATATGCAAGGCACCTAAAATAGCAAGGCCTGTTTAAGATTTTGTTAAAATTACTTAAACAGGCCGCTTTTACATTAAAAGAAAATATTAATCTCTGTTTCCTCTACCTTTACCATGTTTATTGTAGCCTTTGCCATTTTTATACTGTCCGTAATGGTTTCCATTATCTTTTTTGTAATAACGGTTATCTACATAACGTACCTGGCGTAAATAAGGCTTAGGTTCGTTAATTACAATTTTACGTCCGCTATATAAATTATAAGCGTGGTACTTTTTAGGTAAACTTTTTCTGTGTACCCAACGGCCACCATCTAAATAGATAAAGCTTTTAGAAGGTACGTAATAGTAGGTATTAATTTCGGGCATGTAATAATACTCTACATAATCATATCCACGCGGACCCCAGTTAGGTTGTGAGCCTATGTTAATGTTTAGGCTAACTTGAGCGTTAACGGGTTTAAAGCTACCTAGAGCTAAAACTAAACCTGCTAATAAAACTAACTTTTTCATAACAATTATAATTTGTGTGTTATTGGTACAAAACCATTTTTGTGCCATAATTTATATAATTATGGTTTGGTAACCTTAATTATACATTAATAGCTATCTTTGACACCTGTAGCCGAAGCATTTTAAGTTTTTTTGGATGAGTTTACATACTACAGAAAATAACAATACTTCATTTGAACTGGTTTCCGGATTAGAGATTCATGTCCAGTTAAACACACAGTCTAAAATATTTTCATCAGATAGCGCAGCATTTGGAGCAAAACCTAATGAACATATTTCGCCCGTAAGTTTGGCATTGCCGGGCACATTACCTCAATTAAATAAAGAGGTAATAGAAAAAGCAATGAGAATAGGCTTAGCCTTAAACTGCGAAATTAATCAATACAATTTCTTCGATAGAAAGAATTATTTCTATGCCGATTTGCCCAAAGGCTATCAGATTACCCAAGATAACAGGCCAATTTGTAAAAACGGATTTATAGTGCTTGATCTGGCAAATGGTACTCAAAAACGTGTAGGTATCAATCGCATTCATCTCGAAGAAGATGCCGGTAAAAGTCTGCACGATCAAGATGTCGCCTATTCATTTGTGGATCTGAACAGAGCAGGAGTTCCTTTAATAGAAATTGTAACTGAACCCGAAATCAGCAGTGCTGAAGAAGCTTCGGCTTTGCTTGCAGAAATTAGGCAGTTGGTTCGCTTTTTAGATGTGAGCGATGGTAATATGGAAGAAGGCTCGCTGCGTTGCGATGCCAATATTTCGATAAGACCGCGTGGACATCAAGAATTTGGCACACGTTGCGAAGTAAAAAACCTCAATTCAATCCGCAATGTACGAAGAGCAATAGATTTTGAATTTGACAGACAGGTAAAAGCTGTACAAAGTGGCGAAACCATACAGCAATGTACTTTGAATTTTGATGCAGATGAAGGTACAACTTCACCTATGCGTACCAAAGAAGAAGCTAATGATTACCGTTATTTCCCTGATCCGGATTTAGCACCTGTGGTAATCTCAGATGAATGGTTAAATAAAGTAAAAGAGGCCATGCCTGAGTTGCCTCGTCATATAGCAAATCAACTGGTGCAGAAATATGGCCTAAATCTTTCTGAAGCCATGCTGGTGGCAGAAGATAAAACCTTATATAGTTACTTTAATGAAGCCAAAGGCATTGTTAGAAATGAAAAAAGCCTGATCAATTGGCTTATTGGTAATTTAAGAGCAGTGCTAAATACCCAGCAACGAGATATTAGCGCTTATCCTGTATCTCCGGCCAGATTTGCAGAATTGGTTAATCTGGTAGATGATAAAAGAATAAGCCAGCAAAATGCATTGCAACAGTTGTTGCCTGCTTTAGAGCAACATACAGATAAAAGCGTATTAGCAATAGCCGAACAGCTTAACTTGTTGATCAGTGAAGATCAGGATGCGCTGTTTACGATCATAGAAGACGTGCTGAATAAATACGAACAGCAGGTAGAAGCATATAAAAAAGGAAAAAAAGGCGTTTTAGGATTGTTTGTAGGCGAAGTGATGAAAGCCTCAAAAGGTAAAGCCGACGCAAAAAAAGTTAACGATATAATTTTAGAAAAACTAAAGTAATGAACAAAAAAATTGGATTAGCACTAGTTGCAGCAACGTTTCTGTTTGCTTGTAAAGACAAAACTAAATTCACCATCGACGGAAAATTTGAAAATCCCGGTGCAGAAAAAAAAGTGTACTTGTACGGTATGGAAAATAACGGGATGAACGTAATAGATTCAACTACCTTATCAGAAAAAGGTGAATTTACTTTTTCACGTTCTGCTCCTGAAAGTGATTTTTACAGGGTAAATTTTGGTACAAATGAATACATCATTCTAGCTAAAAATGGCGAAGTAGTTAAATTAACGGCTGATATCAATGATAAAAATCATAGCTATAAAATTACAGGTGCCGAAGATGCCGATAAACTTACAGAGTTTAATGCACTGAAATTTAAGTACCAGACCAAAATAGAGGACATCAAGGCCGACTTTGAAAAAAGAGTAGCAGAAGCTCCCGATAAAAGAGATCAAATTATACAAGAGCTTACACCTGTTTTTACCAAAGCTTTAAATGAACTAAACCAGCAGATGATCAATTTTGCTAACAGTAATACCAGTTCTTTGGTTAGTTTTTATGCCATCAGCTTAATTAATCCTGCAGGTAATGAGAAAGCAATGGTAGATTATGCAGCTAAAGTGGATGCTAAATTGAAGAAAAATCCGATGGTGGCCAACTTTGTGAGCAAAGTAGAAAAACTGAAAGCCGTTCAGGTAGGAGAAACTGCTCCCGATTTCAGCATTCCATCAATAGATGGCAAAACCATTAAGTTATCAGATTACAGAGGTAAATATTTGCTGATTGATTTCTGGGCTTCGTGGTGTGGTCCCTGTCGCGAAGAGAACCCTAATGTGGTTAAAGCTTATCAAAAATTTAAAGATAAAAACTTTACCATACTTGGCATTTCTTTAGATAAAGATAAACAAGCATGGCAAGGTGCAATTAAACAAGATGGCTTGATCTGGGATCATGCAAGCGAGCTTAAAGATTTTGAAGGAGAAGTGGTAAGATTGTACCAGATAGAAGCTATACCGAGCTCATTCTTGTTAGACCCTAATGGTAAGATCATTGCAAGAGACCTTAGAGGCGATGAACTGGATCAGTTTTTAAGCAAAACCTTAAAGTAATTTTTCGTAAATGTTAAGTCAATCGGGGTTATTAACAATTTCTTAACTTTGAATTAATCAAATATTGCAATTGTATACTTACTTTCGTAACAAATAAAACAACGATGAGTACAGCTAAGCAGAAGATATTAATTGTTGATGACGAGCCGGATATTCTTGAACTGATAGAATATAACCTCAAAAAAGAAGGCTATCAGGTGTTTTTGGCCGCTAATGGTCAAGAAGGGATTAACGTAGCGAAAAAGGTTCAGCCCGATTTGATCATATTAGATATCATGATGCCAAAGATGGATGGCATCGAAGCTTGTCGTTTGATGCGAGCTATTCCTGAATTCAAAAATACGTTCATGGTTTTTTTAACAGCTAGGAGCGAAGAGTATTCTGAAATAGCAGGTTTTAATGTTGGGGCAGATGATTATATTGCCAAACCCATTAAACCAAGAGCTTTAATAAGTCGCATTAATGCTATTTTACGCCGCAATGCAAGCAATGATGAAGTTTCTGAAAATAAATTAGAAATAGGGGATTTGATTATTGATAGAGAAGCTTATTTAGTTTACCAAAGCGGAGAAAAAGTAATTTTAGCTAAAAAAGAATTTGAATTGCTTTACCTGCTGGCTTCTAAACCTGGCAAAGTTTATACCCGCGAATCGATATTGAAAAACATCTGGGAAGATTCGGTAGTGGTTACCAACAGGACCATTGATGTACACATCAGAAAATTGAGAGAAAAACTAGGCGAAAACTATGTTTCTACCGTAAAAGGAGTGGGATACAAGTTTGAACTATCTTAACATTGATAAAGACTTTATAGTAAGGCCATTCTTAATAGAATGGCTTTTTTTATGAATTTAAAGGTCAGTTTGATCTCATTGTTATCCTACAACTAAAATAATTAGAAAAAAACGACAATTCACACGCTAATGAATGCGAAATTTGCGGTTTCAAAAACACAAGCAAATGAAAAGAGTTGTAGTTACAGGTTTAGGAGCCATTACACCCTTAGGGCATAACATAGCAGATTTCTGGAATAACATTGTATCTGGGAAAAGTGCGGGTGAACGTGTTACACGTTTCGATGTATCAAGATTTCGCTCGCAAATGGCTTGTGAAGTCAAAGACTTCAATCCTGCTGATCATTTAGACAGAAATGAAATTAAGCGTACTGATCTGTTTACCCAGTATGCTTTATATGCTGCTTCGCAGGCAATGGAAGATTCTGGAATAGATCTAAGTACGATAGATCCTTTTGATTTTGGAGTAATCTGGGGTAGCGGACAAGGCGGAATGCAAACTTTTGAGACAGAAGTTGAGAATTATGTAAAAGGTGATTATAATCCACGTTTTAACCCTTTCTTTATTCCAAAGTTGTTGGTAAACATGGCTTCGGGTTTAATTTCAATGAAATTTGGATTACAGGGGATTAACTATACGCCTGTATCTGCCTGTGCTACAGGTAACAATGCCATTATGGATGCTTTTAATTACATTAGAATGGGCAAAGCAAAGCTATTTGTTACCGGCGGCTCTGAAGCCGGAATTACACCAGCGTCTTTTGGTGGTTTTGCAGCGTTAAAAGCCATGTCGCACAGAAATGATGATCCGCAAACCGCAAGCAGGCCATTTGATAAAAACCGCGATGGATTTGTAATGGGCGAAGGGGCTGGTGCTTTAATTTTGGAAGAATATGAACATGCGAAAGCAAGAGGTGCTAAAATCTACGCAGAAGTAGTTGGAGCTGCCATGACAGCAGATGCTTATCATATCACTTCGCCACATCCAGAGGGAATTGGTGCAGCCAAAGCGATGAGCCTGGCTCTAGAAGAAGCGGGCATCAAACCAGAAGAATTAGACTATCTAAATCTTCATGCTACTTCTACACCGGTAGGAGACCTTGCTGAGATTAATGCGGCTAATTTGGTTTTTGGTTCTTCTAAAAATCTGCATATTAGTTCTACCAAATCTATGACGGGGCATTTATTGGGTGCTGCTGCGGCAATAGAAGCCATTATTGCTATTAAAAGTATCAACGATAATGTGGTGCCTCCAACTATTAACGTTACCGAACCGGATCCTGAAATACCAGAAGGTATGCAATTGGTATTTAATAAAGCTCTGCATAAAGAGGTAAAAACTGCCATGAGCAATGCTTTTGGTTTTGGTGGACATAACAGCACTGTGGTATTTAAAGAGTTGATTTAAGTGAAAGAGGGTGCCTAACATTATTCGTCATTCCGTACTCGATACGGAATCTACTAAGGAGATACTGAAATAAGTTCAAGATGACGAAATGGAGTTCAAGCACCCTCTAAATAATTAGTAATTTAATACCTTAATTTCTGTTCTTCTATTAGCCTGATGTTCTTCTTCCGAACAATTTACACCGTTTGCACAACGGTTTAGCAATTTGGTTTCTCCATATCCTTTTGCAATTAATCTGTTTCTTTCTATACCATTAGCCACTAAATAATTTACAGCTGCTTCTGCTCTGCGCTGAGATAATTGCAAGTTATATTTATCGTTTCCTCTGCTATCGGTATGTGAAGAGAGTTCGATTTTTAACGATGGATTTTGTTTCATAATTGTCACTACATTATCGAGAATAATAGCGGCATCAGAACGAATATCTGATTTATCAAAATCATATAAGATATTTTTTAATACCCATTTACTACCGTTACTCAATTCGCATACACCTAATTTTAAAGTTACATACAATGTTTTACTGCGATCTAAACCTTTAGTACTTACCAGTTCAGTTTGCGAATAACGTCCTTGTTGATTGGCTACAACAGTAAAGTCTGATTGTGCATCTAATTGGTAAATGAATTTACCTTGTACATCTGAGGTTTGGCTGATGTTGTTTTTAGAACTGGTATTGGTTAAAACAGTGTTGATGCTCGCTAAATTTACACCTTTTACGCAATCAAAAGTTTCTCCAACAAGCGTAAACCTTGGATCGTCGTGGTAAATCTCTTTAAAGATCACAGACGAACTGGTTTTAAAATCTTCATCGGTTAAAGTAAGAAGAGGTGTTTTAATACCATTTTTCTCACCTATAATTTGATAAGTTCCCGGTGCAATGCTTACCATTTTTTGTGCCTGACCATTTACATCTGTAATTGATTTTTCATTTAATGAATTGCCATTTATACTAACGGTTACACCACTTAAAGCAAGTCCTGTTTGTTTATCTTTTACCACAACCTGTAAATCTTTTTTGTTGATTTGAGGTTTTATTGTTTCTACAATTGGTTCATTTTTAATGGGTTCTGTGGCTTTTTTAGATTTTCCAAAAATGAATTTGATACCAGCTCCTGCGTTAAGACTTTTATGTAAAGTATTTTCTTGTATCCTAACTTCGTTGTAATGATCCAAATAACCACCTTTTATACCAACTTTAGGATCTATTGGTGTGTGTTCTACGCTTTTCTCAATGGTAAATCTGCTGGGTTTTGATCCAAACCGGGTTCCGAAAGTTTGTACATAGTCAACATGGGCAAACAAAGCAATTTTAGGAGAAAGGTTATAATTTAAACGTAAACCGCCTAAACCTGCCCAACTGTTTGCTTTATTACTGGCATCGTTAACAGTGTATTTGATATCATAATTTGCGGTGCTTAAGGGATTACTGTAAGTTAGTGTGGTTGTGTATTCAGGAAAATTCTGCATCATTAACCCACCACGTACATAAATCTCGGCATGAAAGCTGTTTTTGGTAAATTTATAGCTAGGACCGAAAGTGAAGAGATAATCCTGAAAACGGGTTTCATTCTTGTAATTAGTGCCGATATTGCCGTTCGCAAACATAAAGCTATCTGCCTTGTTAATTCCATTTTGGATAAACCGGGCATCTATACCCAAACCAAATTTGTTGCCTTTAAAGTACTTATCCAGAAAAAGACCTCCAAAAAAACCGGTCTTGGTTTCTCCAATCTTTTTATAAGTATCGAGAGGAAAACTTGCTCCGCCCTGTAATCCTATTTGAAAATCTCCTCTTGGTTTTTCTTGTGCAGCTGCTAAAAATGTAAGACCTAGTAACATTAATGCAAGTGAAAATCTTTTCATATCATTCTATTTAACATTCAACATTCTGTTTATTAATTTGCGCCTTTTGGCGTTTCAATAATTAATCAAACAGAGGTTTAAAATGTTACCCCTTTTTATGAAGAAAGGGTAGAAAGAAAAGAATGCATATTTGGCAAAAGGGTAAAAAAAAGTCGTTAGCGAATAAGCTAACGACTATAATTGAATCTAATTTTAGAGTTCTATAGATTATATTTCTCCTTGATTTCGTTTGAAATTTCTTCTGTTTTTGCAATAATTACTTCAGGAACATCCACATTATTTACCACTATAATTTCACATGTATCTTTAAAAGGAGCTAAATATTGTTTGTAAGCAGGTACAACATGATTATGCCATTTGTACAGTACATCATCTTCAGGATAACCTCGCTCTAAGCCATCACGTTTAATTCTGCGTTGTAGCGCTACTTCTTCATCTGCTTCAATAAAAATCCTGGTATCTAATAGCTCAGAAATTTCTTTGAAATGTAATATAAATAAACCTTCAACAATTAAAATTGGAGCTGGACTAATCTCTAATATCTTAGTTACTGCTAAGGGATTGTTAAAATTGTATTCCTTTTTGTAAACAGTTTCGCCATTGATGAGTTTTTTTATATCCAACAGAAATTGCTGATCATCAATGGTGCTTGGCAAATCAAAATTGTATAATTTGTTTTCTTCTTGTGTCATTTCTCCCGCAGGAATGTAATAATCATCCTGAGAAACCAAGGTTACCTCATCGGTTTTAAAATGGTGAAGAAAAGTATTTAAAAAGAAGGTTTTGCCCGATCCGCTTCCGCCGGCAATACCAATTATTAAAGGTTTGTTATTGGTCATTATCTTGAGGTCCGTAAGTTAAATGGCAGAAAAATCTTTTGTCTAAAGCACCAACTGCATCAGCAACAGCTTTGGTCATTACAATGATCACATCTTTAGTGGTCTCATTTTCAGTAAATTTTCCAACTACTTTAGCAAAGGTAGAACGGTTGGTCATAGGATTGGTTATTTTTATTATAGTACCCACCGGTGCAGTTTTGTGTAAGATCAGCATTTTGGCAGGATCCAGATCAGGATCAGCAATCCAAATTCCGGTTCCTTTCTCTTCTACCTGATTTAATCCATAAGTTGCAGCAGATCGTTTTAATGCCGGAGTAATCATAGTGGAAGGAGAAGAATCTGTTTCGTCATTTTCCTCATTGCTATTTGTAGCATTGACTATTTTATCGCCCTTGATGATCAATTTTTGTCCAACCTTGAGCTCATTATCTGTTAAGTTATTGGCTTGTTTTAGCTGGTAAGTTGTTAGCCCATATTTAGAAGCTATTGCATAAATGGTTTCTCCTGCTTTTACGGTATGTTCAAAGCTTTTCTCATTGGTAGAAATGGGCTTAGTTACAGCAGTATTTTCTGTTTCAACTTTCTTTTGAACAGGTGCAGGTTGGGTTTTTTCTACCTCGGCAACGGCTTCTTTATTGCCTGGAATTTTAAGGGTTTGACCCGGTTTTAAATTATAAGAAGTTAATTTGTTAAACTGGATCAATTGGTAGGTAGTTAGATTATAACGAGCCGCTATATTGTAAATTGTTTCATTATCCTTAACTGTATAGTTAAAGCTGGGTTCATCAGTTTTGCTCTCTATGGTATTTGCAGCCTTTTCGATGGTGTTTTTAACTTTTTCTGCAGGAGCAGGATTATTTGCAACACTCTCGTCTTTATTGTTCTGAATTTTTAAGACCTGTCCGATCTGTAAATTGCTAGAACTTAAATTGTTTAATCTCTTGATGTCTTCTACAGTAGTACCATATAAACCCGATAAAAGATTAAGTGTTTCTTTAGCTTTTACAGTGTGCTCAATAACACTTCCTTGTTGAGCCTCTTTAACAGTAGGTGTAACTGTGTTATTTTCTACAGGAACATTTGCTGCAACATTGTTGGTTTTAACAAAAGGTATTTTTAAGACCTGACCTATCTGTAAATTGCTTGAAGTTAAATTATTAAGTTGTTTAATTTCGTTGATTGTGGTGCCGTATTTCTCGGCCAGCATATTCAGATTGTCTTTAGCTATTACGGTATGTTCAAAAAAGCCAGCATTTTCAGCTGATTTTCCTGTATTTTTAGTCACTGCATTAAATGCTAACTCTGTGGGTACTTTAACAATGGTTCCGATTTGCAGATTTTTGTTTTCGTTATAGCTGATTACATCCTTAACATTAACATTATATTTTCTTGAGATAGAATAATAGCTTTCTTTGGGATCTACTTTGTGGATAATAACTTTTTTACCATTGATGTTTTCTACACCGATTGAATCGATTGGGTTTGATGCCCGAACAATGAATGTGCTAAGACAAATCGTGGCGAGAAAGATATATTTTTTAATCATTAACATTTCAATTTTTGAGCCTACAATAATACAAATAATATAGATTAACTACATTACTTAATCAAAAACGGAAACAGGGGCATGCTATTGTACGATTTTGCTTTTATTTAAAACTAAAATGACTAATATTTGTTATTAAGCAAAGAATAAATACAAATTATGGCTAAGGAAATCGATCTAACAGAAAAGCAGGTTAGACCTGTAGTAGATATGCTAAATGAATATTTGGCAAATTATCATGTACATTATCAAAAATTAAGAGGATGTCACTGGAATGTTAAAGGTCCGCATTTTTTTACATTACATATAAAGTTTGAAGAGCTTTACACCAATGCGCAACTTACTATTGATGAAATTGCTGAGCGTGTGCTAACCTTAGGTAAACCACCTCATAGCCGTTTTGCTGATTATATCAAAGAATCGAGCATAAAAGAAGTGAATACCATTGGCATGAAAGATACAGATATGGTAGAAGAACTGTTAAATGACATGACCAGATTAATAGAATTTGAAAGATCTTTGCTGGAAGAAACTGACAAAGTAGGAGATGATGGATCAAATGATATGGTTAACCGTTTTATGCAGTTTAAAGAGAAAAATATCTGGATGCTTAAATCTTTTTTAGGTAAAAAATAAGCTAAAAGTAATGTTCTAAAAAAAGGCCACGGATTTAAATCTGTGGCCTTTTTGTTGAGTATAATCGGTAATTCATATCTTTGGCGCATGGGCTATAAAAGTTTATCAGACTGTATAATTGATTTAGAGAAACATGGTCATTTGATTCGTATCAAGGAAGAAGTAGATCCCTACTTAGAGATGGCGGCTATACATTTGAAGGTTTTTGAAAAGCAAGGCCCTGCACTTTTATTTGAAAATGTAAAAGGCTCGCCTTTTAAGGCCGTATCTAATTTATTTGGCACCTTAGAGCGCTCCAAATTCATGTTCAGAGATAGCTTAAAGCGCGTAGAAGAATTAGTAGCATTGCGAGGCGATCCGATGAAGGCATTGAAACATCCTTTAAAGTATGCAGGATCTGGTTTAACGGCATTTAAAGCATTGCCTCTTAAACAATCGCTTTTTAAAAATATATTTCAAAAAACCACGATAGACCAGATCCCACAGATTGTACACTGGCCTATGGATGGCGGAGCATTTATTACAATGCCACAGGTTTATACAGAAGATATCGATAAGCCAGGTGTAATGAATGCCAACTTAGGGATGTACAGGATCCAGTTGAGCGGTAATGAATATATACACAATAAAGAAGTAGGCCTGCATTACCAAATACACAGAGGAATTGGTGTACACCAGACTAAGGCCAATGCTAAAGGAGAACCTTTGAAAGTAAGTATTTTTGTGGGAGGTCCGCCCTCACATCCTTTAGCTGCAGTAATGCCTCTCCCTGAAGGATTGTCTGAACTTACTTTTGCCGGAGCCTTAGGAAATCGCAGGTTTAGGTATTTTTATGATGATGAAGGGTTTTGCATATCTGCTGATGCCGATTTTGTAATAACAGGTACTGTTTATCCGCATGATAATAAACCCGAAGGACCTTTTGGCGATCATTTGGGGTACTATAGTCTTACCCATCCGTTCCCGGTAATGAAAGTGCATCATGTTTACCATAAAAAAGATGCCATATGGTCTTTTACGGTGGTAGGCAGGCCACCGCAGGAAGATACGAGCTTTGGTGCCTTGATTCATGAAATAACAGGAGCAGCCATGCCCCAAGAAATAGCAGGTTTAAAAGAAGTAAATGCGGTAGATGCCGCTGGCGTACATCCTTTATTGTTCGCCATAGGAAGCGAGCGCTACACACCCTATTTAAAAGAGCGCAAACCGCAGGAGATTTTAACCATAGCCAACCAGATATTGGGTAAAAACCAATTGAGCTTGGCTAAGTACTTATTAATTGCCGCTAGGCAGGATAATGAACAATTGAGTACACAGAATATAGAAGGTTTCTTACAACATATTCTTGAGCGTATCGATTTTAGCAAAGACCTGCATTTTTATACCAATACCACTATTGATACTTTAGATTACTCAGGTGAGGGTTTAAATTCAGGTTCTAAAGTAGTTTGGGCTGCAGCAGGAGAGAAGAAAAGGGAATTGTGGCAACAACTACCTGATGATTTTAAATTGAACACGGCTCCAGCCATGGCCATAGCCATGCGGGGTGTATTGATTTTACAGTTAGATGTTTACAAAGAAGCTAAAGAAGAGAAAAACAAAATTGCTGCTTTGAAAGAAGAGCTGAAACGATTTGACCTCAAAGGGTTTCCTTTAATTGTACTATGTGATGATGCACATTTTACAGCGGCTCATATCAATAATTTGGTTTGGGTTACCTTTACCCGGAGCAATCCAGCTGTAGATATAGATGGAGTTCATGATTTTATAGAGAACAAACATTGGGGTTGTAATGGCAGCCTGATCATAGATGCACGAAAAAAGCCGCATCATGCACCTGAATTGATTAAAGATAAAGCAATTGAAAAGCGCATAGAACGTTTGATGGAACGAGGTGGTTCATTAAACGGCATACTATAAAATAAAAAAGGTTGAGCATTTGCTCAACCTTTTTTATTTATCTGAGAATGTTCTGTTTAGAACTTTATGCCAAAAGTAAGGAATACATTATTGTTAGTAGTTTTTAGATTTGCTACAGGTTCATTGCCGTTATTTAAAGTATAAGGAATATTAGTTCCATTATTTTCAACACGTTGATAAGCCAGATCAAAATAGTAATTGTTAATTCTGTAACCTAAACCTCCACTGTAAAATTTGGTATCAAAATCATTGTTGCTGTCATTTTTATAAGGCGATCCATTTATACCAAATCCGGCTCTGACACTTAAATTATCAACAGCTTTAAATTCTGCACCAACACGGTAATTTATAGCGCTGGTATAATTGTTTTTTACAGTAGCATTACTACCTGTAATTTCTTCGTGAGTTCTGCCATCGTTAGATGAAAAACGAATGCTCGAATAATCTACAAAATCAACATCCGCAGAGATTAAACCTTTGTTGCCAATTACATAACTTGCACCCAGAGATCCTTTTAACGGCGTTCTAAGGTTATATCTGAAGTCATATATCTGAGCTTTGTTGGTAATTACATCATTAGAGATTTTATTGTCAATTTTCTCTGAGTAACTATCATCTATTACGAACCAGGTTGGAGTTTGTAGGGTAGCACCAATTCTGAAATTGCTTACAGGTCTGAAAATTAACCCTAAACGGGCATTAATACCAGAACCTTTAGTCTCCTGATTTTGTACATAGCTTAGTCTGTAATTTTCTCTTGGTCCGTAGCCATCACCAGGATCGTAAGTATTTAAACTTCCCGCTTCAATAAATTCGGCATCACTGGTATATCTCAGATTAATAAGACCAACATTTGCACCAATATAAAACTGGTTAGAAAAATTTAAAGCTCCGGCAATATTGAATTCAGAAACAGAGCCGGCTCTTACTTCATTTTTCTGCTGATTATTTGCAGAAAATGCATTTCCTGCACTTGATGCAGTGTACATATTAGGATTACCGGGTGTATTAAAATTAATCAGATAACTATCAAACGCCATTCCTTCCAATGAATTTTTGGAAATGGTAAAGTTATTAGGATCTTTTGACCGATTGGCCAGATCAGCAAAAAAATGTCTGATAGAGTTATTGCTATTCTGACCCCCATAGCTTGATTCTAAAGCGTAATCATTATTTCTTGCATAACCCAGCCCAAAAACAGAACTGATCAGCCCTTTTTTAGTATCTTCTCCTTTTTTCTTATAAGAAGGTGCGTACAATATTACACCCAATTGGTTTAAATTAAGCGTTCCTTTATTGGTTCTGCTATTTTTACCTGCTAAATAACTGCCATCAACTCCGGTATGGTTAAATTCAGGAGTTAATGAAAATTCAGAACGGGTAAATAAGCCTAATCCGGCAGGGTTTCCACTTAGAGAACTCATATCACCACCTACACCAATCTGCGCATTACCCATTGCTTTAAAGCGGGCAGTACTTCCATAATTTAATTGTGAGAAGCGTAAACCATCGCTACCATATTGTGCATAAGCACCGCTTGCAGAGGCTACCAAGCCTATTACAAGCATAGAAAATATCTTGTTCATGTGTGTGTTTATTGGTTACGTTAATAGATTATCTGCCTCCACCTCTTGATGGTCTGCCACCGCCACCACCTGTAGATGAACCGCTACTGCTACCGCTACTTGTTGAACCTCCTGTACGTTCACTACTGCTACTGCTTGGTGGAGGAGTATAAGTAGGACGATCAGGTGTATAAGAAGGTCTGGTTTCAGGACCCCTGCTTGGTCTGCTCTGTGTAGTTCTATTGGTTGAAGTACCATTTGTAGTAGGGTTATAAGCTTCAGGTCTTCCGCCGGTACGTCCGTAGTTTCCATTATCTACAATACCACCAGTTCTGCCTGCGGTTCCACCGGTTCTGTCAATAACAGTTCCGTTTGGCCTGTAACCAACTCCATTATCTCCACCTCTTACAGGTCTTGGACGATAGTTTTCATTGTTTCTTACGATAACATTACCACCCCAGTAGCCGCCGCCCCAATAACCATTACCCCAGTAACCGCCACCCCAGCCATAACCTCCATACCATGGGTTATAATAAGAATAAGGACCCCAAGTGCTCCAGTAATAAGGTGAACCATAGTATCTCCAATTGTAATAAGGAGAGTACCAACTGTAATAAGAAGAATACCAAGGATCATACATGCCATTATAGTAATAACCCCTGTAATATGGATCATACCATGAATTGTAACCATAATAGTTGTAATAATCATCATAATATGGTCTTAAACGGTTCCCGTAGTAAAAACGATCTATTCTAGAATAGTAATCCATATCATAATTTGGATCACTTGAAACATAAGTAGAATCGTTTAATCTGCGATACTCGTCATACTGCACAGGAGGAGCAGGCTTATATTCTTTAGCCTGAGCTGTGCTGTTGTATACATCATCTTGCAGAGCAGCCTGCTGCGCAAGTTTAGATGTAGAGCATGAAACAGCAAATAATGCTGTAAATGCAAGTACAGTAACTAATAATTGTTTAGGTTTCATATTATTGAGTTTTAAGTGTGTTCTGCTTAAATAATCACTATAAATTTATAGCTTTGCATAGTAATATACAAGAAATTTAACACAAAAAACGTTCCAATTAGTTATGAGCAAGGGCATTTCAAGTAAAAATGACGATTATTCGCAATGGTATAACGACATTGTTATAAAAGCAGATTTAGCAGAACATTCTTCGGTAAAAGGTTGTATGGTAATTAAACCGTACGGCTATTCAATCTGGGAGAAAATGCAGTCTGTTTTGGACTATAAATTTAAAGAAACAGGTCATCAAAATGCTTATTTCCCCTTATTTATACCCAAATCGTATTTTTCCAAAGAAGCAGCCCACGTAGATGGTTTTGCTACAGAATGCGCTGTAGTAACACATTACCGTTTAAAGAACGACGGTAATGGAAATATTATTGTGGATGAAGAAGCGAAATTAGAAGAAGAATTAATCGTTCGCCCTACGTCTGAAACCATTATATGGAACACTTACAAAGGCTGGATCCAATCCTACCGTGATTTGCCATTACTGATTAACCAATGGGCTAACGTAGTACGTTGGGAAATGCGTACCCGTTTGTTTTTACGTACCACCGAGTTTTTATGGCAGGAAGGCCATACCGCCCACGCCACAAAAGAAGAAGCCATAGAAGAAACAGAAAAAATGTTACATGTATATGCTGATTTTGTAGAAAACTGGATGGCAGTACCTGTAATAAGAGGCAGAAAAACCGAAAACGAGCGTTTTGCAGGTGCCTTAGATACTTATTGTATTGAAGCATTAATGCAGGATGGAAAAGCTTTGCAAGCAGGAACTTCTCACTTTTTAGGACAGAATTTTGCCAAAGCATTTGATGTTAAGTTTACCAGCAAAGAAGGTAAACTGGAACATGTATGGGCTACTTCATGGGG
Organism: Pedobacter montanisoli; assembly: GCF_022809115.1. Lineage (GTDB taxonomy): Bacteria > Bacteroidota > Bacteroidia > Sphingobacteriales > Sphingobacteriaceae > Pedobacter > Pedobacter montanisoli. The sequence continues at coordinate 525,764 of NZ_JALGBH010000002.1, forward strand.
GGTTTCTACCCGTTTGATGGGTGCTTTGATTATGGCGCACAGCGATGATAATGGTTTGGTTCTTCCACCTAAATTGGCTCCTACACAAGTAGTCATTGTACCTATCCATAAAGGACAGGAAGAACTGGATAAGATCACCAGTTTTGTAGATGAATTGATCCCTCAGCTTAAAGCTTTGGGTATATCTGTAAAATATGATGATAGAGATAGCCAACGCCCTGGATTTAAATTTGCAGAATATGAACTTAAGGGTGTTCCTGTACGTATTGCCATAGGTGCACGCGATATGGAAAACCAAACGGTTGAAATTGCCAGGAGAGACACCAAGGAGAAAAATACAGTTGCTCAGAAGGGATTGGCAATGTATATTGCTGATCTGTTAAATAATATTCAGACCAGTATGTTCGAAAAAGCCTTGAAGTTTAGAGATGAACATATTACTGAAGCGAACAGCTACGAAGAGTTTAAAGAACTTTTAGAAACTAAGACCGGTTTTATTGCTGCGCACTGGGATGGAACTGTAGAAACAGAAAAACGAATTAAAGAAGAGACCAAAGCTACAATAAGATGTATTCCTTTAAACAATAAACTGGAGGATGGTGTTTGTATCTTAACAGGCAAGCCTTCTAAACAACGCGTGTTATTTGCTAAGGCATATTAATTGAACATGGAAGAAGAAAACAGCAATTATAATCAGATACTTGAAAAGTTAGAGAGCAAGGCTTCAATTAAACAAGAGATATACAGAAATACGGTTGAAGTTTTTGCACTTGCAAAAAAAGTGCTTTCAAAAACAGCTTCACGTTTACATCAGGATTACTCAGTTAAAGACCCTTCTGTAGAGGTTTTTTACAGAGAAACTAACCAGTTTGAGGCTGAGCTGAAGTTTTCGGGCGATATGCTGATGCTTTCTATGCACAGCAACATTTTTAATTTTGAACCCGGGCATTCTATTTTTCAGACCAGTTATGTAAAAGCAGATCCAACCCTAAGTTATTGCGGGGTAATCTATCTTCATAACTTTTTGGCCGATTCAATTAAATACAATCGCTTGGCAGATGAAGGGATGCTGGTTGCCCGTATTCTTGTAAATAAAGAGAAACGTTTTATAGTTGAAGGAGAAGGTGCACTTGGTTTCTTATATGAGGTGTTTGGAGATGATGTAATCAATGAAGAAACCTTAACAGATATACTTGAAAGAGCTATTCTTTTGTGTTTAAATAATGATCTGCAATTGCCTCCTTATGCACAGGTTAAAGATGTAACCTTACACCAAAAACAATCTATTATGGCAGCCAGTGGTTATCCTACAGGAAAAAGATTAGGCTATCAATTTAAATCAGAGACACAACAAAATAATCAATAAGATGAAATTTGCAACAAAAGCTATCCATGCAGGGCAAGAGCCTGACCCAACAACGGGAGCGGTGATGACGCCAATTTACCAGACTTCTACTTACTGGCAAAAATCGCCCGGCGACCACAAAGGTTACGAATATTCGAGAGGTACAAATCCTACGCGTAAAGCCTTGGAAGATTGTTTGGCGGCACTTGAAAACTGTAAGTATGGTTTAGCTTTTAGTAGCGGTATGGGCGCAACAGATTGTGTTCTGCGCCAGCTTAAACCCGGCGATGAAGTAATTACAGGAAATGACCTGTATGGTGGTTCATACCGTATTTTTACAAAGGTTTATGAGAAATATGGAATTAAATTTCATTTTCTGGATCTGTCAAAACCAGAGAACATCATTCCATATATCAATGCAAATACCAAAATGGTATGGATAGAAACACCTACCAATCCAACTATGCGTATCATTGATATTGAAGGTATGGCTAAAATAACCAAACAACATGGTATTTTGCTAACCGTTGATAACACCTTTGCTTCACCTTATTTACAAAACCCAATAGATTTAGGGGCTGATTTGGTTATGCACTCAGTTACCAAATATATTGGCGGTCACTCTGATGTGGTAATGGGCGCATTGTTAACCAATAACGAGCAGTTGTACAAAGACTTGTTCTTTATTTATAATGCATGTGGTGCAACTCCGGGACCGCAAGATTCATTTTTGGTTCTAAGAGGGATAAAAACGCTTCATTTACGCATGAAAGCACATTGTGAGAATGGTGAAAAAGTAGCCCGATATTTAAAAAATCATCCTAAAATTGATAAAATTTACTGGCCGGGTTTTGAAGATCATCCTAACCATGATGTTGCTAAAAGGCAAATGAAAGGTTTTGGAGGTATGGTTTCTATCACGCTAAAAGATGCAGATTTACAAGAAACTTTCCGTGTGGCTTCACGCTTTAAAGTTTTTTCATTGGCCGAATCATTGGGTGGAGTAGAAAGCTTGGTTAATCACCCAACAACCATGACTCATGGCTCTATACCAAAAGAAGAACGTGAAAAGGTAGGTGTAACTGATAATTTGTTGCGTTTAAGCGTTGGTGTTGAGGATATTGATGATTTGTTGGCGGATTTAGAGCAAGCACTTGCGTAAGGTTTAATCGTTTAACTGTTTGAGCTGGTTAATGCGCTTCTATGGGTTAACTAATTCAACGATCTCTGCAATTAAACAAAACATGCAAATTACAGATATTAAAGATTTTTTGGATGCTAAGGTTTTGCAGTACAACCAACCCGGTTTTATTGCCAATGACCCGATCAGCATTCCACATCAGTATAAATTAAAACAGGATATTGAAATTGCCGCATTTTTTGCGGCAATTTTAGCTTGGGGGCAGCGGAAAACAATCATCAATAAGTGCAATGAATTGTTTTTGAGAATGGATAACCAACCTTATCAATTTATCTTAAATCATTCAGACCATGAGCTGAAAGCTTTATTAGAGTTTAAGCATCGTACTTTTAATGATACTGATCTGTTGTATTTTGTTGAATTTCTTAAGCAGCATTACAAGAATTCTTTGTCTTTAGAAGATGCCTTTTTACCCGTTAAAAGTGAATTTAATTTTGCCTACTTAGATATTGAAGCCGATAATGAAGAGCTCAAGCTCAGTTCTTCGGCCTGTATGCAAAGCCAGTTAATTAAGCAAAATCTAAGCGCAGAAGCGGCTTTAAATCATTTCAGAAAATATTTTTTCAGTCTTCCCGATTTTCCCCGAAGAACCATGAAACATATTTCTTCTCCGATACAAAAATCTACCTGTAAACGTTTAAATATGTTTTTAAGGTGGATGGTAAGAAAAGACAATTGTGGGGTAGATTTTGGTCTTTGGCACAATATAGATTCTTCAATGCTGATTTGCCCATGTGATGTGCATGTTGACAGGGTAGCAAGAAATTTAGGCCTGATTGAAAGGAAACAAACCGATTGGCAAACTGCTGTACAATTGACTGATAAGCTCAAAGAATTTGATCCTGCAGATCCGGTTAAATATGATTTCGCACTTTTTGGAATAGGTGTAGAAGAAAAATTTTAATTTTAGGTATGGTAAGTTTCGAGGCTGAAATAGAAAAATTTGATCAAAAGGGAGAAAAAACTGGCTGGAGCTATGTTTTTGTTCCAAATGCAATAGCTGAACAGATTAAAGCCGGCGATAAGAAAAGTTTCAGAGTTAAGGGTAAAATAGATCAGGTTGAAGTTAGCGGAATGTCTTTGGTACCTATGGGTGAGGGCGATTTTATCTTGGCTTTAAAAAGTAGTCTGCGTAAAAAACTGAGAAAAGAAGAAGGAGCCAAAGTGTTATTGCAATTAAGCTTTGATGCTGATTTTAAGATTGAAATGCCCGATGATCTTGAACTTTGTCTTTCTGATGAACCTGAATTTTTGAATACTTTTCTTAAGATGCCCAAATCGCACCAGAATTATTACATCAATTGGCTCAATTCAGCAAAAACGGAACCTACCCGTACCAAACGTTTGGTAATGATTGTTGATGCCATGGCTAAGAAATATGATTTTGGACAAATGATTCGAGCTTCTAAACAATAGGCAGAATTTATAATCTATTAGAGAATTGTGACATTGAATTTGGATTGTCACATTGAGCTTGTCGAAATGTTAACAATGCAAATTTACCGCTAAAAGATGCTGAAACGAGTTCAGCATGACGGTAAGAGGAAAGAAAGTGAAAAAATAGCGTCACCCTGAATTTATTTCAGGCTCTATTTTAACCTGATTCAATAAAGCTATGCGTTCTATGTGGTTAATTAACGATTTAAGAAAGATGTTGAAACAAGTTCAGCATGACAGTTCTGTTAATATTGATTTTACTCAACCTTTTTCATTCTGGAGAAAGGATAACCATTGCATCCCTTTTTAGGATTTTCCCTATCGGCGGCGGCAGTTTTTTCGGCTATTTCATCTGTTTCGGCTTTATAAACCGTAAGGCAAAATCCCCATTTCCAATCACCCATGTTTTCAAAGGTCATGTAATCTATGCGGGTATATTTACCTGCATCGAATTTATTGGTAGAGGCATTTTTTGCAATTAAATATTGCTTTTCGGGTACCCATTTAATGATATGGTATTTGATGTTTGTACCCTGCGTCCATACGGTATCATTCACTTCGTATTTTATACCATAATCATCTGTGAAATTACCAAGGGCAAATGCAGGAGCTTTTTTCCCAATCTGACCAAATACCGATAAAGAAATAAGAAGAAAACCCAAAGAAAGGATTATATTTTTGCTCATTTGATTTCAGATTTATGGATGTTTAGTATACTTGTTAATTTTTGTAACGAGTTGTTCAACTTTTACAGACGAGGTGAGTTCATAAGCATATTCATCTTCAATATCACCCATTTTAGCTTGTTGATTTTTGAACATCATTTTACTACGTACAATATCTTTTGCAGAAGCATGGTAACAAGGTGCAGCCGTAGTTTCAATTAATTTTTTGATGTTATTGGTATTGATTCCGGCACCCGGCATAATTTCTATTCGTTTATTGGCTTGTTTAACCAATTGAGCAAGTTTATTGGCTCCCGCAAGGGCAGTAGGTTTTGCCCCTGAACTTAATACTCTTACGATACCTAACTCAATCAAATCCTCTAAAGATTTTGGAAGATTATTGCTCATATCAAAAGCCCGATGAAAGGCAACAGGCATAGAATCCGCAATTGTTTTTAGAATATGGATGCGTTCTTTGTCTATGTCGCCATTGGCTTTGAGTATGCCTGTAACCACTCCGTGGCAGCCTAAGGATTTACAAAGTCTGATGTCCTCTTTAATCAGTTCAAACTCTATGTCGTTATACAGAAAATCGCCACCTCTCGGCCTTATGATAGGCCAGATTTCTATGGACAGGTTTTCTATACAAAGTTTAATCTGTGCATAGCTTGGAGTTGTTCCTCCTTCGGCTAAATTATCACAAAGTTCAACCCGCTTTGCTCCGCCCTGTTGTGCAGCTAAAGCAGAAGCATAAGAATTTGCGCAAACTTCAAGTAGCATTAATAGTAACTTAAAGATTTAATCAGCAGATCTTGTTTCTCGTTATTGCATACCGCATAACTAAAGCCTTGTTGTATGGCATAGCTGCCATATTCGCCTTTTTTATTTAGGGCCAAGAAACCTACCTGTATATTTTTAGCTGTTTCAGGTTTTTTCTTGATGATACGCATAACAGCTTCTTTACAAGCTTCGGCAGGAGAATAGCCTTGACGCATCAGCTCTACTACCAGAAATGAACCTACGTTTCGTACCACTTCTTCGCCAACTCCAGTTGATGTTGCTCCGCCTACTTCATTATCTACATACAGACCAGCACCAATAATAGGACTATCGCCTACACGGCCATGTAATTTATAAGCCATACCGCTTGTGGTACAGGCACCAGAAAGATTTCCATTGCTATCTAATGCCAGCATGCCAATTGTATCGTGGTTGTACTGATTTCCGGGTAATTTAGTAGGAGTGGTGTTGTAAAGCTTGTTTTCTATATTCATAACAGGCTCGTATTTGGCTGTTTTAAGCCATTCTTGCCAGTCTTTTTTGCTTTTTTCGGTAAGAAGGTTCTCTTTTTTAAAACCTTGTTCTAATGCAAATTGTAATGCTCCGTTTCCTGCCAGCATTACGTGAGGTGTTTTTTCCATTACCTTTCTTGCCACAGCAATGGGATGTTTGATGTTTTCTAACGCTAAAACAGCACCACAATTTCCCTTATCATCCATGATACAGGCATCCAAAGTAACAATACCATCGCGGTCTGGTAAACCACCATAACCTACAGATTGGTTGGTTACATCGGCTTCGGCATTCTGTACGCCCAATTCAACGGCATCCAACGCAGTTCCATTTTTGCTTAATATTTTCCAAGCATCTTTATTGGCTGCTATCCCAAAATCCCAGGTTGAAATTACAATAGGTTTGCCAGAAAACGCAGCAAGTGCTGTTTTATTATTTAAAGCAACAGCAGCAGAAGCTAAAACGGTGGATTGTATAAATTTTCTACGGTTGATCATGTTAATTCAGGTTAAAGGTATCAGCATCTTTTAAAAATGGGAACTGACGTCTTGTTTTTTCTAAATCTGTGTAATTGATACTGAAAGTGTACAAATCTTCGTCTTCAGGTTTATAATAAACAGTATTACCTAAAGGATCTATGCACATAGAATGTCCGCTGTGGTAAATCTGGTCACCATCATGGCCAACACGATTGACACCAATTACATAGCTTTGATTTTCAATAGCACGGGCATGTATTAGGGTGCGCCAGTGTGCAGATCTCTTATCAGGCCAGCTGGCAATGATCAGTAGTAAATCATATTCGGCGTCTTTATTACGTAACCACACTGGAAAGCGTAGATCGTAGCAAATAGCCAGACGTATTTTCCAGCTTTTCAGTTCTACAATCAGGGCATCTTTTCCGGCAGTATAATGTTTGTCTTCACTACCCAATCCAAAAAGATGACGTTTGTCATAATGCTGGTAACTTCCATCAGGCAACATCCAGATCATGCGATTATAGTAATTGTTGTTTTCTTTTATAATCAGACTTCCGGTAACTACGCAATCGTATTTACGTGCCATTTGGTGCATCCATTGCATAGTATTGCCATCCATTTCTTCGGCAAGCTGCTCCGCATTCATGGTAAAGCCGGTATTGAACATTTCGGGCAGCACAATGAGATCGGTTTTTTCACGTAAGCCAATAGATAGTCGTAAGGCTAAATTTTGCAGGTTTTTTTCGATATTCTCCCAAAATAAATAAGCCTGAAATACGGTTATTTTCAGATTTTGGATATTTAAGTAATGTGGTTCCATATCAATATCTTGTTCTATAAAATTAAACCTTTATCAATTTTTCAAAGGCTTTTTGTAAAGTTTCTTCTTTTTTTGCAAAGCAAAATCTAAGGGTTCCCTCGTCCGGATTTTTACTGTAAAATGCCGAAACAGGTATTGCTGCCACACCAAAATCTTTGACCAGTCGTTCAGCAAAATCAAGATCTTTTTCGTTGCTTATATCCTTAAATGTTACACATTGAAAATATGAGCCCTTGCAGGGTAAAAGTTTAAATCTGGTTTGTGCAATTAAATCTCTGAAAAAATCTCTTTTCTTTTGAAAGAAAACGGAGATTTCAGGGTAAATATTTTCCTGATTCAAATAATTGGCTATTCCAGCCTGCATAGGCGTGTTTACACTGAACACATTGAACTGATGAATTTTTCTGAACTCGTTCATCAATCTCTCAGGTGCCATGCAATAACCGATCTTCCATCCGGTGGCATGTAGCAATTTACCAAAAGATGCAACGATAAAGCTTCTTTCAAATAATTCAGGATATCTTGCAATGCTCTGATGTTCCTCGTTATCAAATATAATATGTTCATATACCTCATCACTTAAAATGAGGATATCGGTGTTTTTGGTTAATTTGATTAAGGCTGCAATATCTTTTGGTGTTAATATAGTGCCTGTTGGATTATGTGGTGTATTCAGGATAATAAGCTTGGTTTTAGCTGTAAATAGCTTTTTTACCATTTCCCAGTCTATCTTATAATCGGGGGCGGTAAGTTCAAAAGGTTTTACCAAGCCACCTAACAGTTTTATGGCAGGTGCGTAACAATCATAGGCTGGTTCAAATACAATCACCTCATCACCCGGATGAATAACGGCAGATAAAGCGGTAAAAATAGCCTGAGTTCCTCCGGCTGTGATGGTAATCTCTGTTTCGGGATTGTAATTTGCTTTATACAGGCGCTCAACTTTCTCAACAATATGTTCACGTAACCGGATATTACCAGCCATTGGTGCGTATTGATTATGCCCACTTTTCATGGCATCATTAATACATTCAATTAAGCGGGCATCTGGCATAAAATCAGGAAAACCTTGCGAAAGATTAATGGCATTGTAATCTGCTGCCATTTTAGACATGAGCGAAAAGATAGTTGTACCAACGGTAGGAAGCTTTGAATTAAGGTTGATCATCTTTGCGAAATTAACAATTAAATTGATATACCTGATTTTGCTTAAAGTTCAATTCTTATTTATTAAAAATTTGTACTTTTAATTTTATGACCTTTAAAACTAAAGAAAGCCGATTACTATTGGTATTGAGTTCCTTTTTTGTGGCTAATGCCATTATTTCTGAATTTATTGGGGTGAAGATATTTAGTGTTGAATCCAGTTTAGGCATCAATAAATTTGATATTAACCTGTTTGGTGTTCCCAACCTGTCATTTAACATGTCTGTTGGCGTAATTACCTGGCCTGTTATTTTTATCATGACAGATATTATCAATGAATATTTTGGTGTAAAACAGGTAAGGTTTCTATCCGTTTTAACCGCTGTTCTTATTGCTGGTGCTTTTGTAATTGTGGCTGCCGCTATGTGGTTGGAGCCTTCAGATTTTTGGGTTACCCAACATGTTGATGGAAAGGAAGTAGATATGCCAAGAGCATTTCAGGCGATATTTGGACAGGGTATGTGGATCATTGTGGGGTCGATTACTGCTTTTATCTTTGGGCAGATGGCTGATGTACTGATCTTCCATAAAATCAAAAAAGTTACAGGCGATAAGGCATTATGGTTAAGAGCTACCGGATCAACAGTAATATCCCAATTGATAGATAGTTTTGTGGTTATATTTATTGCTTTTTATTTAAATCCACAGTTTAACTGGAGTTGGCAAATGGTAGCTGCCATTGGTTTGGTAGGCTATACCTACAAGTTCATTATTGCTTTGGCTATGACCCCAATTCTGTACCTTATGCATGTAGCTATAGACAATTATTTAGGTAAAGAACTGGCAGCAGATATGATTAAATCAGCTACAAGAGAATAAATATTTTGAGATTATGAAAGTAGATTATATAGCACTATCGGTACCTATTTTTTTTATCCTGATAGGTGTTGAACTGGCTTATGCTTTTTACAAGAAGCTCAATTATTACAGGTTAAATGATTCTCTTGCAAATTTGAGCCAGGGTATAGGCTCGCAGATTGTAGGATTGTCTATGAAAACCATCTTGTTTTTTGGATATAAATATATTTTTGAGCACTGGCGTTTATTTGATCTGCCACATAACATCTGGATCTGGATTATTCTCTTTATCGGTGTTGATTTCTTTTATTACTGGTTTCATCGTATGAGCCATCAGGTCAATGCACTTTGGGCTGCGCATATTGTGCATCATCAATCTGAAGAATACAACCTCACTGTAGCTTTACGCCAGTCGTGGTTTCAGGGTTGGTTTTCGTGGGTGTTTTACCTGCCTTTGGCATTTATTGGCTTTGATCCTATTATGTTTTTAACCCTGAGTTCTTTTAATACCTTGTACCAATTCTGGATTCATACCCGGGCTATTAAAAATATGGGCTTTTTGGAGTATATCATTAATACGCCGTCACATCACCGTGTGCATCATGGTTCAAACCCTAAGTACATTGATAAAAATCATGCAGGTACCTTAATTATCTGGGACAGGATGTTTGGTACTTTTCAAAAAGAAGAGGAGGAGGTTTATTACGGAATAACTACTCCACTAGCCAGCTGGAATCCGGTATGGGCAAATGTGCATTATTGGGTTGAGTTATGGCAAACTGCTCAAAAAGCGGATGGAATGGGGGATAAAATCAGGGTGTTTATCAAGCCTCCGGGTTGGTTTCCCGAAAAATTGGGCGGATTTAAATCTGCACCTGAAATAGATGTAGTTAATTATAGAAAATTCGATGCCAATGGAACCGCATCCGTAGTTTTTTATGTAGTATTTCAGTTCTTGATTGCTTTAGGCACCGGCTCTGTGTTGTTATTTATGTTTGCTAAGTTTGGATGGTTAACCAATGTGCTATTGGCTTTGTTCACAGTATCTACCTTACTTACCTGTGGGGCATTGCTCGAGAAAAAAAGATGGTTAAACCCAGCTGAATATCTGCGCTTTATATTAGGGGCATTTATTGTTTACCATTTTATGCAAACAGGTTTTTCAAATCAGGTTGTGTATCTTTCTGTTGTGCTTTTATTGCTCTCTGTAATCTTATTTATATTTCTCAAACGTTCTTTGAACCATGATCAAAAATTATCCTCAATTTAGTTTCGGTTTTGCCATTATTGCCTTTGCCGAGCTTTTTGCCATTGTAAACGGCTTTGATGAGTTAAGGTATTTTACCAAATCGGCCATTTGTATCTCGCTGATTATTTTTATTATTTTATCGGTAAAGCGCAAGGGTAGGTTTACCAAGCGGATAATAGGTGGTTTGTTTTTTTCTTTATTGGGCGATATTTTCCTGATGTTGCCCGTTCATACGGATACATTTTTTATTTGTGGCATGGTAGCTTTTTTAACTGCACACCTGTTTTACATATTTGCTTTTTACGTTGATGCATCAAACGAAGTTAAGGTTGAGCATAGAAATGCGCTGCCTGTCTTTTTAGTTTACATGACTTTTTGCGTATCTGTTTTTTTATACCTGCGGCCGTATTTAGGTGCTTTAAAAATCCCGATTATGGTGTATTGTTTTGTGATTACCATGATGGGAATCATGGCTGCACTGCGTTATGGCAAGACCAATTTCAGGAGTTTTAAATGGATCTGCTGGGGATCGATACTTTTCATTATTTCTGATACGGTACTTGCTTACAATAAGTTTGTTGCTCAGGTAGATTATGCGCCACTCATCATTATGGTAACTTATATGGGGGCACAATTTTTAATTACTACGGGTACAGTAGAACGTAAGTACGTAAAGAAGAATTAATGCTTGCCTTTTGATTTGTCCATTACAGTAAACACCTGCACCAGTCGTTCTCCCTTATCATCAACTAAGGTAAGCGTGTGTTTGCCTGCAGGAGGATTTACGGCCATTTGATGAAATGTTTTGGTACTGCCGATATATTCTTCATCTAAATGCCAGTAAACAGTTGCGTTAGTACGACGATGAGCTGCTTCTAATATCACTTTACCCCGACTACCATCAAGTTCTAAAGGAATATAAACCAGAGCATTATTTTTAGGATAAATCATTTCCATGATACCACTTTCTCCGCTTTCATTACAGCCAGGCATAAATGGGGGTAAAGGACGGTAATCGGCATGTTTTACCTTATAGTAATATTCCATGGTAGCAGGCAATATGAACCACTTTTCGTGGCGCATTTGTGTTGGGCTCATGCAGGCATCAGTAACCTGAAATGTACCCTGAGGATTTAAATGTATTAATTTATGATAAGGGCAAATAGCGGTTTTTTCTCCTGCAGGAGATATTTGTTCTAATACTTTTTCTGTACAATATTCTCCTGCCTTATATCCACTTTGTTTACAAACTTCTATTTTTTTGAGTTTGGTTTGTGGTACCGCAAACCATTTGTTATTGGGTAATAACCTAAAAATATCAAACATGACGGGAGCAGAGGCTTCAATTCCGGTCAAACCTGGTCTGCCTTCGCCATCGGCATTGCCTACCCATACACATACCACATAATTAGGGCTTAGACCAATTGCCCATGCATCTCTGAAACCAAAACTGGTACCGGTTTTCCATGCGATGCGTTGTGAAGAAGAGAATTGCTCCCATAAACCTTCGTCGCCGGGGCGCATCACTTCTTGCATGGCATTAAAAGTAGCCCATATGGCGCCATGATCTAAGATGGAGTTTGGTTCGGGTTCATGTTCCTTTGTCTTTTCTTCAAGCTTGTAGCTTTGTACACTATAATCGGCTGCGTTGTATTTACCCTGGTAAAGATTATAATGGTTTAGCGTGCGGGCCATGCCTAAATAAGCTCGGCACAAATCCCACATGGTAACTTCACTACCCCCTAAAATCAAAGATAATCCATAATGATCGGCAGGCTGATTTAATGTGCTAAAATGCAGTTTTTTCAATTTATCATAAAAGCGTTCGTATTTGTATTGCTGCAACATTTTTACGGCAGGTATGTTTAATGATCTGCTCAATGCTTTGTCTGCGGCAATGGCACCATCATAGCCTAAATCATAATTCTGCGGCTTATAGCCTGCAATCTGAGTAGGCACATCGGGGATCAAAGTATGTGGTAAAATCAATCCATCGGTTAACATACTGGCATACAATAAAGGCTTTAAGGTACTGCCCGGACTGCGAGGAGCCTTGATCATATCTACATGGCTTTCAAGTTCTTTGTTTTCAGGTTGAAAATAATTACCTACATAACTCATTACATGGCCTGTTTTTACCTCAATAACCAAAGCTGCAATATTGTTAATGTCATTGGCTTTATACCTGTTATGGTATCTTTTTAAAATATTATTGACTTCTAATTGCAGATTGTAATTTATGGTAGATTTTAGCCGTGTATCGTTCGTACGATTTTCTTCTTTAAACCTGTTCAATAAATGGGGGGCATATTGTGGTAAAGAAATAGGACGACCCGGAAGTGGTTCTGTTTTGGCTAAATTTGCAGTTTCCCGGTCTATGTATCCGAGGGTTACCATTTTATCGAGCAGGTTGTTTCGTTTTTGGGTTAAACGTGTTGTGTTCTTTCCCGGATGTACCAGCGATGGCGAGTTGGGCAGGACAGCTAAAGTTGCCATTTCGCCCCATGATAAGCTTCCGGCATCTCGGCCAAAATAACGCCAGCTTGCTGCTTCAAGTCCAACCACGTTTGTGCCAAATGGTGCGTTTGCAGCATATAAAGCTAGTATTTCCTTTTTGCTATGTGTAAACTCCAGTCTAAATGCCAAATAGATTTCTACGATTTTTTGCCATAGCGTACGGTCTTTTTTTCTTGACAGGCGTATTACCTGCATACTGATTGTGCTTCCACCACTCACTACACTATGGGCTTTCAGATTTTGCTTCATGGCACGGCTTAGTGCCATAAAATCTACACCAAAGTGGTGGTAGAAACGCTTATCTTCAAATGCAACAATGCATTTCGCAAATTTATCGGGAACGGTATCGCTTTGCGGAAAACGCCATTGTCCATCTTTGGCTATGGCTGCGCTTAATAAATCGCCATTAGCGGCTTCTACAATATATGAAGTGGGCGATTTAAATAATTTCCCCGGCAGTGAAAATACAAAGCATAAAAACAATAAAAGACAAATCAAATCAGTAATGACCAATGTCTTTTTTAATTTCTTCATTTTTTAAGGGTAACAAAATTCCATAGCAGCTGATTTGTTATAAAATCAGTTGCTATGGAAAAGATTTATGCATTTATACGTTTTTCGGTGGGCTTTATCCGTTTTATCTTTATCAATGTGTGGCCCCGTCTTTAATTATTTTACTACCTGAACCCATTTGCCTGCCTGTGTAGCACTAATACTGTTGTTATACATGGCCTCGCAATATACAGCAGGTAAATAGTAACGTCCTATATACGATGCGTTGAGTAGTACTTTATAAGTAAGGCTTTCATGCTCACGTATGTTAAAATAGGTAAATACGCGATCGTCTCTTATATCCTGATAAGTGGCAGGCGAAGAACTTAAGAAGCCTTCGTTGTCATTTAACCTTGTATTGATGATTTCCCAACCAGAAGGGAAGATCTGGGTAAGTGCCATTTGTTCATAGTAACCCATATTTCCAGGGTTTTTTAGGGTTACTTCGGCATAAAAATCAGTTCCTTGCTTAATTACAGTAGGATCTATATCCTGACCTTTAAGCGTTTTATAACTTACACTCATGCTTAAGTTCTCGGCATTGTTAGGCAGAAAATCATTTTGTCCGTTGGCTGGCTGACCTTGCAAAACTAATCTAACATATAAGATATTATTACCTGTATTGGTTATTAGAGCCTGGTTAGACTTAAAGTTTAAGGCCTGGCTATTCATAAACTCATTGCTATTGGTATTTCCTTTTTTGCCATCTATCGTATAATTGTAGCTTAAACGTGTACCTGCTTTATTTTGTCCGCAGAATTTGGCAATGGCAAGCAATCCGTAGGCCGTGGTCTGTGTACTGTACCAGCTATCTTCGCCTATTTTTGCAGCAACACTTTGCATCAGTTTGGCGGCTTCTGTTTTTTGCCCCATCAGGGTAAGGGTTTCCATAATCATGGCTTCGTCGCGTAGGGTAGAACCATAAGTGCCACCTAACTGCTGATAAGGTTTAACCGTTTTATCGAGTCCACGTATTAAGCTAAGGGCTGCTCCGCTTTGTCCGGCCAATTGATAAGCTGCGGCTAAACGCCATTTTGCTGCTACACTTAAATACTGGAAGGCTTTTAAACGGTTCATAGCTGCCATTTCAGGTTTTTTGGCTAAGGCAAGTGTATATAAACGATAAGCTTGGTTCAAATCGCCACCATAAAAATTATCTGTATTTGGTGTCCAGTTGTTAGCCTTACGTTTCTGATAGCGTAGAATTTCATCTAGCATACCAACTGGCAGCGTATAACCAGCATTTTGGGCTTCTATTAAGAAATGCGATGCGTAATTGGTTCCCCATTCATCAGCCCTTGCTTCGCCTGGCCAGTAACTTAAACCGCCTTCTGTACTTTGAAAACCTTTAAGTTTGGTTATTCCTTTTTTAACATTGCGTTCTACCTCAGTTTTTTTCTGTTCGTTTAATGGTGTAAGCCTGTCTAAGAACAATTGAGGGAAAACGCCCGAAGTAATCTGTTCTACACAACCATGTGGGTATTGGATCAGGTAATTCAGTCTTTTTTGCAGGTTAATAGGCGGGATGGAAGAAACTTCTATGGTACCTGAGTTTGTTCCTGCCATACCTATGGCTTTGTAATTGATCTGCTGACTTTGGTTAGGATGCAGGGTATATGAAACCACATTGCTGATGTAAGGGTTCGGGTTCCTGATTTCTAATTCTACATCATAAACACTTTGCTCTTTTCCACTCCGGGCAATGACTTTAACTTTTGCCACACCAACTGCCTCAGGAGCGGTTACATTAAAATAGGCCATCTGCTCGCCAGCCTGTGCAAAATTAAGCTGTTGCGTATTACCTGAGCTCAAGATTAATTTATCACTTTGAATTTGTACCGATACGTTTTTAATGTTGTTATTGGTTGCAAATACGTTCACAGGAAGTACAAAATTCTCTCCCGCACCTATTACTCTTGGTAAAGTAGCATGCAACATCAAAGGATTTTTAACTTCTACCGATTTTTCGGCGTTTCCATAAGCGCCATCATGTCCGGCTACAACCATTACACGTATAGCACCAATATATTGCGGTAATTTAAATTGATGGGTCTTGTTTTCTCCTTTGTTGAGGTGGAATGGTCCCATAAACTTAACCACTGGTTTAAACCTATTGGCTTTTGCAGGATTAAGATTGCGGTTAATTGAACCATCACCGCCAATGCTCAATAGACGTTCTAAATTACCTCCCCATGCGCCTAAAACATAATCGAATAAGTCCCATGTTTTAACGCCTAGTCCCTCACGTGCGTAAAATGCCTGATGCGGCTGTGGTGTTTTAAAACGGGTAAGGTCAAGTAAACCTTCATCAACCATGGCTAAAGTGTAGGTCATTTCCTTGCCACTGCTCTCACTTATGGTTACGCTACTTTCTACTTCGGGTTTCAATACCGAAGCCATTTTGATTACAGGTTTTAAAATGGTTTGCGGGTTTTCTATATTTAAAGGAATAGCACCATACATACGTATAGGCAGATCGTTTACGGTTTGTGCATGTGGTTGTAATAAAGTAACATTGGCAAATACATTGGGAGCCCAGTCTTTTTCGGCTTTAAAACTGTACTGCGTTTGTCCTTTTTTGGTATCTGTCCAGAAAGTTTTTAATACCCTGCTGCCATTTTCTATAGAAATTAATGCCCTGCCGTTTTCGCCGGTAGGTATAGTAAGTACAATTTCTTCGCCTACATTGTATTTAGCTTTGTTGGCTGTAAAAGAAAGCATTGCAGCTTCTGTAGGATTGCTGGCCTGCTCTCGCTGGCTCCATCCCGGCCAGTCGATATACACAGATTTTCCAGCTGTGTGTCCACCATTACCATCTTTTACCAAAATCAGATATCTGCCCCATTCGGGCTCATCTATTCTGAAACTCCAACTTGCTTTACCGTTTACCAATTGTACGGTTTGCGATTTAATGAGCTTGTTGTATTCGTTTTGTGTAAAATTGGCATAGGTATCCTGATTATCCTGTTCCCACCACCAGCGCCATTGTACCTTGTACATTTCTACACGAACATTTTTATTGGTGGCTAAAAGTTTACCATCACGATTTACATTTACAATATCTATGCTGTGCGATTTACCCGTAAATAACATACCGCTAAGTTTTTCCCCTTCTGGAGCTTTTATACCGATATAACTGTTATATACATGGTAAGGAATGCTAAAATTATCGATGCTGAAATTACCTCCAGGTTCAAAAACCTTAGTGGTAAAATTAGCCCTTAATATGCCTGGAGCTTCGCCATTCTCACTTAAATTGGTATTTATGGCAGCTTCGCCGTTATCGTTCAATGTACCTTCAAAAATGGTTTTTACCTGCGATTGAAAATGGACCGTAGGATTGTCGAAACTATAGGCCTCAAAACCTTTGAATGTAGTTGTGGTGGTATTGAGATTTACATCTACTTTGGCTTTAAGTCCTTTGCCCGGAGTACCGAACAGCCATTTTACATTTAATTTGGCAGGAGCTGTGGCACCATTTCCTAAATAAGTACGACCTCCTAAATCAAAATTGATTTTAAGGCGATTAGGTACTACCGTTTCGATTTTTAAGTCCTTTGTAAATGTAGAACCACCCACTTTGGCTTTAAGGAGCCAGTTGCCAGTAGGGGCAGTACTTTCTGTTTTGGTTTTAAAAGTGTAAAATCCATTTAAGGACTGTGAACTGATTACCTTTTTGTCTAGTTGTCCTTTTGGATTGTACAGTTCAAAAGTAACCGGATAGTTTTGAGGCAATTTATTGAGTTTGTCTTCTAAAATGAAAGAAACAAATACACTGTCGCCCGGGCGCCATACACCACGTTCTCCATAAATAAAACCTTTTACGCCATTTTGCACCACATCGCCTCCTACATCAAAACGACTTAAAGGCAGTGAGTTGGCATCGTCTAAACGCAGGTAACCTCGTTCTTTATCTTTTTTAGCCACTAATAGAAAGGGTTTACGTTTCAGATCTAATGAAACTATGCCATCGCTACTTGTTTTTACTTGAGTTAATACTTGTTTCTGGTAGTCGAGCAGTTCTATGTTTACATCGGCCATTGGTTTGGCGGTGAGCAAATCTGTAGCAATAACCAGCATGCTGTTATCATTACCTCGTTTGGCAATTAAACCAATATTGGAAGCAATTAAATTACGACTAGCCCATTTTTCACGGGTGTAATAAGAAGGCGTACAAGGATTGTCACGCTCATCCCAACGGTAATTAGAAGGGTAGTAGCTGTTATAGGCCTGCCAAAATTCATCATCTTCATCAATCTTTTCGCCGTAGCCATAACCTTCTTCTTCATCTTGATTACCATCTGCTATTTTCTCTGTTTTTTCATCACAGTTATACAGATTATAGGCCTGCCTAAAACCTATGGTTACCCGATACATAGCACCGGGTTCGGTTCTTATGATTTTATCGAGATCTAAAGTGAAACGGGTTTTCTTGTGTAGATCAACAGATTTGTCTTCATCTAAACGGATGGTTTTTTGTGCAACGGGCCTGGCTACTCTGCGCAGTTCATTTTCATCTTTGTAATTGTTAGACTGGAAGAACTGAGGGATATTATTTTCATATATTTTAATAATGGTTACATCAACAGCTTTTAGGTTAACGGCTTCAAAAGGCAATACCAGTTTACCAGAATTAGGCATAATGCTACCTGTTCCGGCTATGGTTACAGAAGGCTTCTTGTTCTCAAAGATGATATTTGCAGTTTTGGCCGCTTCTAAATTCTTATCGTTAATGTTGGTGATGCCAGTGCTTACTACAACATTGTAATTGCCCTCAAGCACATCGGCTGCATAAACCTTTACCTGGCTGCCATCTATGGTATAACGTAAATCTTCTAAACTGCCTAAACTGATCAACCCATTTAAATCCTGACCCACATTTATAGGTTCACTAAATTGTACCAAAGCATAGTTGTCGGTTTCTTGCACAGGTTTGATATCTAAAACTTTAAAAATACCCAGTGCTGGTACATTTAATTTGAGCTCTCCTTTGCTCTCGCTGGCTTTTATGGGTTTTCCGTTCCATTTAAGGGTAATTCCTTGCTCTTGCCCGGTTTTTTTAATGCTGTCTATGGAGAAAGAAGAGCGGTGTTTTTCAGGATTATGAAACCATTTGATGTTTAGTTTTTGTCCGAAATCGATGCTTAAGGTCTGTTCAATTTCTTTTTGGTCTTCTTCATCGGCAGTGTAAACATCGCCCGTTAGTTTCATGTAATTTAACGAGGTATTATTTTGCGAAATTAAGCCATTCTGTGTGACCATCATTCCCGGTTTCATAATCTTAAACTCGAACTCAAATTCTTCCAGACCTTTTTCAACCGGAGTTAACTTCTCTAAATCTAAAGTAGCTGTATATTCCTGATCGGCTTTTAAAGGCTCATCTGGTCTGAATTCTATTGTCTGGGCATCTATCCAATAGGTTTTTCCTTTTATGCTGGGTGAGAAATCCAGTAATTTACGTTCATCGGGTTTGCCCAGATCGTTAACAGATTGTATTACACTAGCAAGGTGTACTCTTATGAAACTTTTTTTAGAAATGGTTCCTGATGTATAGGCATCTATATATTTTGCATAGGCTTGTTTATCTTTTGTTTTTTTTCTGCCGAAGAAATAAAATCCGGCTGCGGTTACCGCAATAATTGCCATTGCAGCAATAATAATGCGCTTAAAAGATTTGGTGTTTTTCGGGGTTTTTTCCATTTCTTAGAATGATTGAAAGATGTAATAGGGGCACAGAGCCTCATCCAAATATAATTATCAAACCTTAAAGTTTTAAGATTAACCCCTTTAAGTTGTAAATGTTTTAGTGATATAAATTAATCTCATTAATTTTTAAAGCTCTGTATTGGGCATTTTTAAAGTGTTTGGATAAAATGATAACGATTACATAACATTTCCTTCAATTCAAAATCTGTTTTTATCTAACTAAAACACAAACAGATAAACTGCTTGTTGAGTTGAAACACATCCGAAAACTATATTTTTTCAGATATTTAACGTTTCATTTGTGAAAGGGAAGCATGAAAGTTATCATAGCAGAGAAACCATCGGTTGGACGTGAACTGGCAAAAGTTTTTGGCGCAAATACTCGTAAAGACGGGTATATTGAAGGTAAGGGATATTCCTTTACCTGGGCCTTTGGGCATTTGCTGCAACTGGCACCGCCACAAGAATATGGCTATTATGGCTGGCGTAGAACCAATTTGCCCATGCTACCGCAAAAATTTAAACTCTCCATTCGGAAAGTAAAAACCAAAGACGGTTTTGTTGAAGACCCGGGTGTAAGAAAACAACTGGATATTATTCAAAAATTGTTTGATGAAGCATCTGAGATCATTGTAGCAACCGATGCCGGGAGGGAAGGGGAATTGATTTTCAGGTATATCTATTCTTATCTCAAATGTAAAAAGCCTTTTAAGAGGTTATGGATATCTTCACAAACCGACGAAGCTATCAAAGATGGTTTCAGGAATTTAAAACCGGGTAGTGAATATGATACCTTATTCAGTTCGGCTCATTGCCGATCGGTTTCAGATTGGTTGGTAGGAATGAATGCTACTCAGGCATTAAGTTTGTCGGCTGGAGGAAAAGATGTGCTGTCATTAGGTCGTGTTCAAACGCCTACGTTGGCTATGATCTGTGCCCGTTATCTCGAAATCAAAAACTTTGTCCCGAAAATATATTATCAGATAGCTATACAGGTAGATAAAGACGGGCAGGTTTTTAAAGCCATATCTGCCGATAGTTTTGATACCAAGGAAGCTGGTGAAGAAGTATTTGCAAAAGTTAGGGATGTAGCATCGGGTTTTGCAGCAGGCGCCCAAATTGTTGATGTAGAAGCCAAACCTAGAAAAGAACCACCACCTTTATTGCATGATCTGAGTTCGCTGCAACAAGAGGCCAATAAAAAATATGGTTATACAGCTGATCAAACTTTAGGGCTCTTGCAAAATCTGTACGAAAGTAAGCTGGTTACCTATCCACGTACAGGCAGTCGTTATATAGGAGATGATGTTTTTGCTACGGTTCCGCAACTGATCAGCAGTTTACTGGAACATCCTGCATTCGGTAAACAGGCAGGTAATTTACAGGAAGCTAAATTAACCAAGCGCAGCGTAAATGCTAAAAAGGTAACAGATCATCATGCTGTATTAATTACGGGTGTAAAACCTACGCATTTAAGCAAAGATCATCAGGCTGTTTATGATTTGGTAGCCGGACGTATGTTGGAAGCTTTTCATCAGGAATGTATCAAAGAGATCACTAAGATTACGGTAGAATCCGAAATTCTATTTACGGCCAATGGTACCGTGATAAGAAGTGCAGGATGGCGTTCGGTATTTAACGATACAGAGGATGATAAAAAAGATGAAGACAATACTGCTTTACCTAAAGTAAAAAAAGGAGAGGAGTTGCCTCTTGCAGATAAAGCATTACTGGAAAAACAAACCAAACCTAAAGCCATGTACAATGAAGCTTCTTTGTTAAAGGCTCTGGAAACCTGCGGAAAGGATATTGAAGACGAAGAGCTTAGAGATGCGATGAAAGACAGTGGTTTGGGTACGCCTGCAACCCGAGCAGCCATTATAGAAACCCTGCTAACCCGCGAGTATATCATCAGGGAAAAAAGAAATTTAGTGCCTACAGCCAAAGGCTTGGCGGTATATGAGGTGGTAAAAGACAAGCAGATTGCACAGGCTGAACTTACCGGACAATGGGAAAAACGATTGGAAGAAATACGTTCAGGTGCTTCTGTGCAAGAATTTAAAGCTGAAATCTTAGATTACACCAGAAACATTACGCAAGAACTTTTAGTGGCTGGTATATCATTAGGTCAAAAACCTGAACAAAAAGCCAACAGTAATGCTACTGATTTAGTAGAACCTGAAATAAATTCAAAGTAATATTTAATTCATCTAAGTGTTCCAAGGAACAGATTTATAAATAAAGGCAGGTAAATTAACTTTCACCTGCCTTTATTTCTTGAAAAGATTAGCTCTTACTTCACTTTCTTTGCACTATACCACGTGTTGCCATCTTTAATATAGAGGTCTGCTTCTTTTGGTCGGTCATGTAAACCTACTTTCCAGTTTTTCTTTTCTTGGGCATTTATCATTTCAATTGGGTAATCCTTGTCTCCTGTAAGGCGCCATTTTCCTTTGATTATTTTTTGATCCCAACTGCTGTTCCAGATATAAGTGCCATCGGCGTTGATTTTTATGCTTCCGGGCAATACACCTGTTCCGGCAGAATTGTGTATTACATTTTGTTGGCGACTATAATCCGGTACAATAAAAGAAGTACCGGGTACCCAATAATAATAAATTCCGTAGAATTTGTTTAGGTTGCTTGCAGCATTAGACGAAGCTGCAACGGGCTGCGTGTTTTTCTGAAGGGGTGCAGCAGGTTTATCTGCACTAATGATCCGGGCTTTAAAAACTTCGGGTTCTTTACTTTGTGCAAAACCATTTAAAGTTGCCAATAAGCAAGTTACTGGTAACAGGATTTTGAGATAATTAAGCGTTGTTTTCATAGAGAAGTTAAATTATTTCTTGAAATCGGTTAATTAAAATTAATCAATAAGTTAAAATATTAAGGACAATTACTGACTGTTCTTATCAGTTGTTTTGGTAGTACTGATGCCGTCAAAACTGATGTTGATGCCAATACCTAACCAGGGTCTTTTGTTGTAGATCCACTCAACTTCCTTATCTTTCTTTCCTAAGAAATCCCAACCCACAAAAAGCCCAAGATTTACATATTTATCAGGTTTGATTAGTGCGCCTAGAGAGGTTGTGAGTGCCGAAGCGGTACGGTTTTCTGTAACTTTACTGTTGTCGCTATCTAAATTAATTCTGGTAAGACCCAATCCCCACGAAAGATCAAGCCATGATTCCGGCTTTGTTTGTTGCCCAAATCCAAATACCACATTGGCCTGTAGAGAAAGTGCGGTTTCAAAGTCGAAATCGTCACTATTTATTCCCCTTAACCTGAAAGGGATGGTATAAGCGCCTACTTTTGCACCTTTATATTTTTGATATAGCCTATTGGTTATGGTCATGAAATTTTCTTTTTTCATTTTAAATATCTTACCATCATTATATTTAGATTGTAAGGAGCTATCCTCAAATTCCCAGTATTTGTAATATACATATCCCTGTTTTTCATAAAGTGCTTTTATTTTATACCCACCAGGCGGCACTTTCTGATCTGTTATGCCTTCTTGTTTATTACCTCTTTCGTAAAATAATTCTTCAAGCTGGAGGCCGTTTAAATCATATTTAAATTGATAACTCACATTGATAAGCGCTGCGGTATCTTTTTTAGTGGTATCTAAGATTTTTATTTGCGCATAGGAATATGTACTGATCAGTAAAATTCCTATAAAGGTTAATTTTATTTTCATGGCGTTAAGATTATAGGATTAATAACCTATTTTTTGATTGGAGAACGAGAGCAAGTGCAGTGTTATAAGAATGTGATCGGAATATCTTCTGCAGATCTTTAATATAAAGATACTGAATGTCAGGATAGATAGAAATACCTGTTAATAGGTATTTTTATTTGCCTTATAAATAAAGCACATACAATGTAAATAATTAATGTATTTATTAAAGTAGTTATAATTTTTACAAGTCTTCTTATAAAAGCTACTCAAAAGCATATGTAGTGGAAATTATCTTTGTGAAAAAAGAGTACATATGTCAGATTCAACAAAATTATCACGTAAAGCTTTTATCAGGAATTCGGCCCTAACTGTAGCGGGGATGGCCGCAATACCTGATGTGCTTTCTGCCAGTGAGCTACCAAAAGAAGCGCATCCTACTGGCCTTTATTCAGATAAAAAAGATATGATTTTAAAAAATGTTCGTTTAGAAACTGGTTTTGAATATGATGGAGAAGAAGTAGTAGCTACCAAAACCGCATTGTTCTGTGTAGAAGTTGCAAACGGAAAGATTACAAAAATATATGCCAATAACCCTAATGCCAACGCCATAGATGCAAAAGGCATGCTTATGTTGCCTGTCTTTAAGGATATGCATATTCATTTGGATAAAACATTTTATGGCGGACCATGGAAAGCAGTGCGAAAGAGACAGGGTGGTGTAAAAGGTATGATTGCATTAGAGCAACAGATTTTACCCGAAATGCTGAAAACCTCTACCTATAGGGCAGAGAAACTAATAGAGCTTTTACAAAAGCATGGTTCGGGTTATGCCAGAAGCCATGTAAATATAGAGCCAACTTCTAAGCTCGATTCATTAAAGAATCTTCAAAAAGCGCTTGAAAACAAGAAGAATACCTTCGGTGCAGAACTGGTTGCTTTTCCACAACATGGTATCTTTTATACAGACTCGGCGCAACTGATGAAAGAAGCGGCGGCAATGGATATAGATTACATAGGTGGGGTTGATCCTTATACAGTTGACGGAAGTGTTGAAAAGACGATGGATTTTATTGTACAACTGGCACTTGACAGTCATAAGGGTATAGATATCCATCTGCATGAAACTGGAGAATCGGGGCTAAAAACAGTTGAATACTTAATTGATAAAGTAAATGAAAATCCTGTTTTAAAAGAAAAAACGTTTTTAAGTCATTGTTTTGTACTGGGGCGTTTAGATAAAAATAAACAGGAAGAAGTGATTGCTAAATTGGGCAACGCCAAAATAGGCATTGTTTCTACCATACCTTTTGGCAGTTTGATCATGCCTATACCATCATTGTACAAACATGGTGTAAATGTGGCAACCGGTAACGATAGTATTATAGATCACTGGAATACCTGGGGAACTGGAAGTGTATTGCATAAAGTCAATTTAATGGCCCAGTTGTATGGCTATGGTTCAGAATTTAACTTGTCGAGAAGTTTAAAATTAGCTACTTATAATGTATTGCCTTTAGATGATAATGGTAAACAGCAATGGCCAAAAGCAGGTGATGATGCCAGTATGGTATTGGTAGATGCCAGTTGTTCTGCAGAAGCTGTATCACGTGTATCAGAAGTAAAATCCCTGATCTACAAGGGGAATAAAGTATTTTAACTTTGTAATGAGGAACCTAACTTTATTTTTAATCTTATTATTTGCAAATGCCTGTTCGGGGCAAACAAAACCGATAAATATGAATAAAAACCAGAAATCGGTCATTATAGAGGCAGTGAAAAATAACCGCTTGCAAGAGGTAGAAACGCTATTGAAGCAGGGCATTGATGTAGATGTTCAAAACGAGCATAGACAATCTTTATTGTTGACGGCTACACATGAAGGCTATTTTGAAATGGCAAAATTATTGGTGTTTTATGGCGCAGATGTTAACAAACAGGATGAACAATTGGATAGTCCGTTTTTATATGCCGGCGCTTCGGGACAAACAGAATTTGTTAAGCTTTTCTTAACTCATGGTGCACGTTTTGATGTATTTAATCGTTACAATGGCACTGCTTTGATCCCGGCTTGTGAGCGTGGACACGTAGAAACGGTGAAAGTTCTGACTCAGACATCAGGTTTTCCTATTAATCATGTTAACCGATTAGGTTGGACAGCATTGATGGAAGCAGTTATATTAGGAAATGGAAGTGAGAAATATCAGCAAATAGTTACTATCTTAGTCAATGCAGGATGTGATATTGACATTGCTGATAAAAACGGGGTAACACCTTTACAGCATGCCAGATCGTTGAAATACGATAAAATCGTTAAGATCCTGGAAAATGCCGGTCATTAATTTTTAAATAAGGCCCGACATGACGTTAGACTTCTGTTTTCATATGGTAGAAAATGTAAATGATAAACCAGATTATTTTCCTGTTTTAGATATACAGGAGTTTAACGAAGGCAGGGTAGGGCAAGATGTGTTGTTTCATGAGTTGAATGGTGAAAGAACGATAGAAAAACCGCATAAGCACGATTTTTTTATGGTGATTTTGTTTGGACAGGCAAAGGGGATACATGCTATAGATTTTGTTGAGCACCCAATAGCCAATCATCAAATTCATCTTGTTTTTCCTGATCAGGTACATAAATGGCATATTGAATTGCAAACCATGGGTTATCAGTTAATGATCGGTCGGGAATTGTTCGAAAGTATATCCCCTTCGCTTCGTTTTTCTGCTTCTTATTACCATCAGCATCCGGTACTGAATATCTCGAGCGAAATTTATGGCAGGTTGTTGTACGAGTTTAAAAATATTCAGAGAGAGCTGGGTGAAGAAAATGTTTTTGAAGATCTGGTTAATGCACGTATCAGGATCATGATGCTTTTGATCAGTCGAGAGGCTGAAAAAATGTTCAGACATTCTCGAACTCATCATTTTAACCCCTTAATATCTAAGTTCATATTGCTTGTAGACAGTTGCTTTAAAAACGAACATTCGGTGGCTTTTTATGCAGGTAAATTGAACATTTCATCAAATTACCTCAATATTATCTGTAAAAAGCATTTACAGCTTTCAGCATCTTCTTTAATTCAGAACAGAGTGTTGTTAGAGGCAAAACGTTTGCTGAAAGCTTCTAATCTGTCTATAAAAGAGATTGTGTATGAACTTGATTTTTATGATCAGGCCAGTTTTTCCAAATTTTTTAAACTGCATACAGGAATGACACCCTCGCAATTTAGGGGTAATAAAATGGATTAATGCGCTTTGCAGACTTAGAATGAAATAAACCAGATAGATATGGAATCTGATTGTTAAAATATTTTGTTTATATGTTTGTGTTTAACTGTTAAAAGTTCTATATTTGCACCTCGAATAAAAAAATAAATAGAAATAAATTAATTATTTAACAATGTACGCAATAGTAAATATAGCAGGGCAACAGTTTAAAGTTGCAAAAGACCAGCATCTTTTTGTGCACCGTTTACAAGGAGATGAAGGCGCTAGTATTGAATTTGACAATGTATTGTTGGTTGATAATGGTGGTAAAATTACCGTAGGTGCACCTGCAGTAAAAGGAGCTAAGGTTTCAGCTAAAATCGTGTCTCATTTAAAAGGTGATAAAGTAATCGTTTTCAAAAAGAAACGCAGAAAAGGTTACAAAAAGAAAAATGGTCACCGCCAGTCGTTCACTAAAATTCAAATTGAGAGCATTACGCTGTAATTAATTATTTGTTAAATTGTAAGTTTAGCTAACTAAGCTTTTAAAGATAAAATAAAATGGCACATAAGAAAGGAGCCGGTAGTTCAAAGAACGGACGCGAATCGCATAGCAAGCGTTTAGGTATTAAAATTTTTGGTGGTCAGGAAGCTATAGCTGGAAACATCATTGTTCGCCAACGTGGTACCAAACATCACCCTGATAAAGGTGTAGGTATAGGTAAAGATCATACTTTATTTGCTTTAGTACCTGGTATCGTAGTTTTCAAAAAGAAAGTTGATAACAAATCATATGTATCAGTACTTCCTAAAGTAGAAGATGCTGCACCTGTAAAAAAAGCTAAAGTTGCTGCGCCTAAAGCAGAAAAAGCTCCGGCTAAAAAGACTGCTGCACCTAAAGCAGAGAAAGCACCAGCTAAAAAAGCTGCTAAAAAAGAAGAAGCTTCTGCTGAATAATTAAAGAAGTAGCTGTTTAAAAGCAGCCTAAAATATACTAATCCTTAACCTATTTAGGTTAAGGATTTTTTATTTGTATTGGTTTTACATAAGAAAAATTTATATGCCCAAAAACTAACTTGGTTATATTTGTAAAAACCCGTTTTTATGAATCAGGCTAAATTACTGAGTGCTATTATAGAGAATGCAATTGATGGAATTATCACGATTGATGAGTTTGGGATTATAGAGCACATTAACCCATCTGCACAAAAATTATTTGGTTACACGCAACATGAGCTGATTGGTAAAAATGTATCTGTTTTAATGCCTGAACCTGATAAAGGCTTGCATGATAGTTATATTGCCAATTACCGGAGAACAGGGGAGAAACATATTATTGGTATAGGCAGAGAGGTTACGGGTCAACGTAAAGATGGCACTACTTTTCCTTTTAGATTGGGAGTTAGTGAGGTAAAGTTTACCGACAGACGTATTTTTACGGGTTTTGTACACGATCTGAGCCGTCAGAAAGAAGACGAACAAAAAATAAGGAGTTATACTGAAGAGCTGGAAGAAAAGATCAAGGAGCGTACCGAAGACCTGATCAGATCCATTAATGAACTTGAGTTGGCAAAAGAAAACGTAAGTGCGCTATTTGAGAAAGAAAAAGAACTCAGTCAGTTGAAAACAAGGTTTGTATCGATGGCATCGCATGAGTTTAGAACACCTTTAAGTTCCATACAGCTATCGGCTTCTTTGATAGATAAATATGCGGCAAAACACGATATTTCAAATGTTGAGAAACATACTTATAAAATAAAGAATGCCATCAACAATTTAACCACTATTCTCAATGATTTCCTTTCGCTAGAAAAACTTGAAGCAGGAAAGGTTGAAGCTGCTTTTAGCAATTTTGATCTGATTGCTTTTGCAGAAGAAATTGTTGAAGAAATGCAATTGATCAGTAAACAGAATCAGCTGATCGTTTACCAACATACCGGAACCAGTTCACAGATTTATTTAGATCCGAATTTATTGAAGAATTGCATCATTAACCTGATTTCGAATGCCATAAAATACTCTGGTGAAGACACTATGATTCAATTTAACAGCATTTTGGATGCAGAAAGATTAACGATAGAAATAACAGATAATGGCATTGGCATACCAGATGTGGATCAGGGTAATTTATTTGAACCTTTTTTTAGGGCGCATAATACTGGTGATATACCAGGAACAGGGTTAGGGTTAAATATTGTGAAACGCTATGTAGGTTTGATGGATGGAACGGTTAAATGCCAGAGCCAGCAGAATAAAGGAACCACATTTACACTCAGCTTTAATTTGAATAATTAATCAGCACAGATGAAAAAGGTATTGATCATTGAAGACAACGACGATATAAGAGAAGGTACTGCCGAAGTTCTGGAGCTTGCAGGATATCATGCCATAACAGCCAAAAATGGTAAGATAGGTGTATATTTAGCTGGTAAAGAACTTCCTGATATCATTTTATGCGATATCATGATGCCCGAGCTGGATGGTTATGGTGTGCTGTATTTGTTGGGAAAAAATCCGGAACTGGCCAATATACCTTTCATTTTTATGACCGCTAAAGCCGAAAGGGCAGATATGCGTAAAGGAATGGAAATGGGGGCCGATGATTATATTACCAAACCTTTTGATGATGTAGAATTGTTTAATGCCATAGAAAGCCGCTTAAAGAAGAAGAATTTACAGACAACACATAAGAGCAGCGGTAAAAATCTGCAAACCGTATATCAAGAGCTTAAAAAGAAAGGTAAGGTACGTCACTATGATAACAGGCAGGTTATCTATATGGAAAATGATGAACCGAATTACCTTTATTACATACAAAAAGGACAGGTTAAAACGTATAAACGTTTTGATAACGGTCGTGAATTGTCGTCGGGATTATTTAAAGAAGGAGATTTTTTTGGTTACGAAAGTTTGTGCTGTGGTGAGAATTATGCAGATAATGCTGCTACCATGGCCGATACCGAATTGATCCTGATACCCAAAGCCGATTTCATGGACTATCTGCATAACCATCATGAATTTGCGCATTCTTTTATCCAGTTACTTTCAGATAATGTGCGTTTTAAGGAAGAGCAAATGCTCAAATTAGCCTATTTTTCTGTGCGTAAACGCGTGGCAGAAGCTTTGATTCAGGTTGCCGAGAAATTGAGAGCTAACCATAATGAGGATGAATCTTTATTGAAAATATCAAGAGATGATCTGGCGGCTTTGGTAGGTACGGCAAGTGAAACGGTGAGCCGTATGCTGGCCGATTTCAAAGAGGAGAAACTGATAGAAAAGCAGGGCAATGCCATCAAAATTCTATCTATAGAAAAACTGAAAAAAATAAAGCAGTAAATTTCAGGCTTATTTGAAAGGATATTTAATTAATCCGAAATTGCTCATGGCACTTTTCTCATAAAGTGCAACGCAGTTGTTATTGTATTTTTCGTCGAAGTTTACTTTACCCGGGGTTAACTCATTTGGTACAGCACTTCCTTCCAAAAAGAAATATACCTTGGTATTGCCATATTTGTTGTGCGGCATCAGATTGCCATAATCAATATACTGCGCATTAAGCGTGTCTTTTACGGTAACAACAAAAATGCGTTGTACAGGACCGGTATTGTTTTCATTTCTGTATTTAGCTATTTCCTTAAAGCCTCCTTTTAAGTCCTCAATACCAGATTGTGATAAGGTATCTTTAAACATCACAATGGCAATAACCACTATGAGGATCAATAAAAGGTAACGGTTTCTTTTTGTGTTCATAATTAACTTAGGCAAGTTAATGCATTTATCAAGTATTTAAAAGTTCAAAACTCTTTTTTATATTATCGTCACCCTGTTCCGATAGCTATCGGAATTATTTCAGGGTCTCCCTTTGTCATAAAATATTATAAAAGATGCTGAAAAAGCCTGTCCCGAGACTTCGGGAAGTTCAGCATGACGAGCAATAAAACAAATCTGAAGTATAACTATGGTCAAATTTAGAGTTTTACCTTACAATTGTTCTGAAGGTAAGATTAACACGTAAAGTATTTACTTTGGTAGTTAAAGGTAAGCGATGAAACCAGTAATCCTGAGTTACACCTTTCATAACCAATATGCTACCATGAACTAATTTTAAAGCTATGGTTTCTTTAGTGCCTTTATGTTTAAAGGCAAATTTACGTTCGGCACCAAAACTTACAGAAGCGATGGCTCCATGTTTTTTTAGATCTATCTCTTCATCACTGTGCCAGGCCATGCCTTCATTGCCATTGTGATAAAGGTTGAGCAGGCAGGAGTTATAGGTTTCGCCAGTATGTAGCTCAATGATTTCTTTCAGTTTTTTAAGTTCAGGTGTAAAGGCGAGCGCTTTTTTAGTGATGTTAGAGTAAGTATATTCAAATGCCTGTTCGCCATACCAGGCTACTTTTCGTTTAGTAGTTAAAAGTTTACCAAATATTAGCGCCTGATCATTTTGCCATGCTATGTTGTTTAAGAGATAATCAAGATAGAAGTCTGCTTCTTTATCCGTAAAAATTTTGCCGTAATAGTTTACAGTTCCATCATAAGGCAATAGGTTTTTTTCATGGTTGTAAGTTTCTTCAAATAATTTCATAGAATTATCTTAGATTTTCGATCTGTGCCTGTTCCCAACCAATTATAGCCGTTTTACGGGTATTACCCCACATGTAACCACCAAAATTTCCGCTACTTTGTATAACCCTGTGGCATGGAATTAAAAAAGCTATCAGATTACTTCCTATAGCGGTGCCTACAGCTCTTGATGCATTTGGGCTACCAATCTCCATAGCTAATTGCCCATAGGTTGAAAGCTTGCCCATAGGTATTTTTAATAAAGCTTCCCAAACTTTTAGCTGAAAATCGGTTCCTTTTAAATGCAATTTAATTTCATTGATCTTATTCCAGTCTTTTTGGAAAATCAATAAAGCTTGCTCCTGGAAATCATCTTTTTTTGCAATAAAAGAGGCATTCGGAAATTTAGTGGTTAAGAGATTGAATGCTTCCTGTTCATCTTCATAAAAAGCAATGTAGCATATCCCTTTATTTGTTGATGCAATAATGACCTGGCCAAAAAGACTTAGGTTAAAACTGTAATTGATGATCAGGTTCTTTCCGCCATTTTTGTATTCGGCAGGGGTCATACCTTCTATTTTAACAAATAGATCATGCAACCTGCTAGTTCCAGATAATCCAGTATCGAAAGCTGTATCAAATAGGGTAGCCTGTTGTTTGTTGAGCAGGCTTTTTGCGTGTTGTACACTTACATATTGCAAAAACTTTTTAGGTGTTGTACCAGCCCACTCGCTAAATAAGCGTTGAAAATGAAAGGGACTTAAGTGTACTTTTTCTGCTAGCTCATCTAAGTTAGGCTGTTGTTTGAAATGCTGTTTAATATAGCCAATGGCTTCAGCAATACGTTGGTAATTGATTTCTTCCTGCGTTTTCATTTTTTATTCTTGCTAAAGCAAAGTTGGTAAATATCTGACTTGAATAAAATCCGAAAATTGCTATATTCTATCTTACAATCAACACAGGTATAGAAACTTTATGCCTTACAGCATTTACCGTAGTACCAAAGATAATATCTTTTAAGCCTTTGTGCCCATGTGCACCCATCACTAAAAGTTCAATATTCTGCTTATGGCTAATTTCTGCAATTGCTTTTGCGGTACCTCCAAAACCAATCTGTGGTGTAGCATGGTAGCCCAGTTCTGCCAGGTTTTCCTGATATTTTTTGAGGTTCTCCATATCGGCCTGTGTTTCATGATCCAATACAGTTTGCCCATGATAACGGGCAGCAGCAGTTTCTACCACATGTATAAGGTAATAATGAGCATGTTTGCCCCCTTGTATAAGCGCATGCCTAATGGTGTTGCGATCATGTTTAGAAAAATCTATGGTGATACCAATTCTGCTGTAGTCTATTTTTTCTACAGTAGCAATCTCTAGCGCATCGCCATGTGGTACCTTAACTTTAAGCTTGTGTTTATTGATTAACGGATAAATAAAAATATAAAGCAATAACAGCGCAATGATGATGGCTATAGGTATAACAATCACATAAATATACCATCCGTCATTTTCCGCTTTCCAAATATTGATTTCTTCTATAACCAGCTTGATGTTTAATGCTATGATAATCAAAGCGCTGATCCATGCCAATATTTTTGCCCATGTTTTAATGGCAAACTCTTTCATTTCTTTTTTATCAGAAGTGAAATGGATTAAAGGGATAATGGCAAAGCCCAATTGCAGACTTAATACCACCTGACTTAAGATTAATAAAGCAGATAGAGAATCCTCTCCAAAGTGTAAGATGGTAAAAAAGGCAGGTACAATGGCCAGTAAGCGGGTAATTAATCTTCTTAACCAGGGCTGAATACGTAAGTTTAAATGGCCTTCCATAATGATTTGTCCGGCAAGTGTTCCTGTTACGGTAGAGCTTTGTCCGGCAGCGATTAGTGCAATAGCAAACAGGGCAGGGGCCACATTTCCAAAAATATTGGTTAGTAATTTATGGGCATCCTGAATTTCTGCTACTTCATGAAAACCATTTTTATAGAATGCTGCAGCTGCCAATATCAATATGGCAGCATTTACAAAAAAAGCCAGATTTAGCGCTACTGCTGTATCAATAACATTGAATTTAATGGCTTCTTTAATCCCTTTTCGGTCTCTTTCAAATTTACGGGTCTGTACCAGTGATGAATGCAGGTATAAATTGTGAGGCATTACCGTAGCACCGATAATACCAATGGCTATGTACAATGCTTCGCCGCCTAACATTGAGGGTTCAAATCCTTTGATGACTTCTTTAACCGAAGGTTCTACAATGAACATTTCTACTAAAAAAGAGAGACCTACAATAGATACCATGCCTATAATAAAGGCTTCCATCTTACGCATTCCTTTGTTTAGAAGGAATAAGAGTAAAATGGTGTCTAAAATGGTAATGGATATCCCCCAGATTAAAGGTAATCCAAAAAGTAGGTTCAAACCTATGGCCATTCCTATGATTTCGGCCAGATCGCAGGCAATAATAGCCGTTTGAGCTAAAAAGAACAAAGGAAAATTGACCCATTTGGGATAGGCATTTCTAGAAGCTTGGGCGAGGTCTAATCCGCGTACAATTCCTAATCTTGCACTGAGCGACTGCAACAAAAGCGCAATCAAATTAGACATAAGCAATACCCAGATCAGTTGATAGCCAAATTTACTTCCGCCGGCAATGTCGGTAGCCCAGTTGCCCGGGTCCATATAACCTACACTTACCAGATAAGCCGGACCTAAAAAGGCCAATATTTTTCGCCACCCCTTCTTTTCGGTGGTGATGCTTTCATGTACTTCGCTTAATGATTTTTTGTCGCTCATTTTGAAACTAAGATATGTTTGGCCACTTCTCTGCTGATTACAATTTTTTGCCCTTCAATTTGTAGTTCAACAGAACCGTCAAAGTCAATCACTTCAATAATTTTAATACGTTTACCTAAAGTAAGTCCTAATTTTTCGAGGTGTTTGAGAAAAGGAGAGGAATGTTCGCTTACCCCGGTTATGGTACCCTCATCATTGGTTTTTAATTTGGTAAGCTTAATAAATGAAAGTGCAGCAAAATTTCCGTTTTTATCAGGAATAGGATCGCCATGAGGATCTACTTTTGGAAATTCAAGAAAGGCATCTAATCTTTCTACGAGTAAATTAGATTTGATGTGCTCTAATTCTTCTGCCACTTCATGTACCTCATCCCATTTAAAATTTAATTTTTCTACCAGGAAAACTTCCCAAAGTCTGTGCTTACGAACAATATCTATAGCTGTTTTAGCACCTTGTGGTGTTAGGGTTACGCCTTGGTACTTTACATAATCTACCAATTCTTTTTCAGCCAAACGTTTGATCATGTCTGTAACAGAAGCCGCCTTTGTTTGCATGCGATCTGCAATGGCATTGGTTTGCACAGGATTTTGGTCTTGCGACAGGTGATATATGATTTTAAGATAGTTTTCTTCGGTAAAGGACTGCATTTTATTTATCTAATTTAAATTTTAGACAAATCTAAAAAATAGTTTGTAGAATTTATGATAAAATAAAAGAGGTTTTTAAGAATAATATTTTGTTTGTTTAGTTCCGAATACTACTTTTGCAAAGTATATAACCAAACTTATGGCAGCAGAACTAGATAAAATTGATTTTAAAATCTTAAAGCTATTACAGGAAAATGGCAGAATAACCAATTTATTGTTATCTCAGGAAATAGGTTTATCGCCTGCACCTACTTTAGAAAGGGTGCGTAAACTTGAAATGGCAGGATATATCAAAAGTTACCATGCTTTGGTTGATGAAGAAAAACTGGGCTTAGGTATAAAGACTTTTATACAGATCCAGTTAGATTTTCATAAAAATAACACGATTCAAACTTTTTTGGATGAGGTAAACCAGATTAAAGAGGTTACCGAGTGTCATCACGTTACCGGACAAGCAGATTTTTTACTTAAGGTGTATGTAAGTGATATTAAAGCTTATGAGCGCTTAATTATGGATAAAATCAGCAAGATTTCTGTGGTAAAGACTTTTCAAACCATGATGATCAT
This sequence comes from Pedobacter montanisoli, assembly GCF_022809115.1. Classification (GTDB taxonomy): domain Bacteria; phylum Bacteroidota; class Bacteroidia; order Sphingobacteriales; family Sphingobacteriaceae; genus Pedobacter; species Pedobacter montanisoli. The sequence continues at coordinate 560,497 of NZ_JALGBH010000002.1, forward strand.
GTCAACTACCAAAAAAGAACCTATTGTTCCTTTGGAGTATTAAGTTTTTGGGTATTATTTTTACCACCTGAGAATTCTAAGATATATTAAGAAGTCTATTTTCTTATAAGATAGCTCGGTAGTACTCATTTACAAACGGTTTTTTACCTGCTTGTGTGATATTGGTGCAATTAAAATTAATTAATAGTCCTTTTGGAGCTTTTAGTGCCTACTTTTTACGTCATGCTGAATTTATTTCAGCATCTTGTTCTTGAATATAGACCCTGAAACAAGTTCAGGGTGACGTTAATGGGAGAAATGGTTAACAATTTATATTTAAACCTGCCAGTTAATAGGTTGTTTACCTTCCTGTTCTAAAATCTGGTTGGTTTTGCTAAAAGGTTTTGAACCAAAAAATCCGCTATAAGCCGAAAAAGGAGAGGGGTGAGCAGATTTGATGATAAAATGCTTGCTCTTATCTATAAGGACTTCTTTTTGTTTGGCATAATTACCCCAAAGAATAAATACCAATCCTGTTTTTTTTGCTGATAAAACCCTGATTACCTGATCGGTAAATTGCTCCCATCCCTTATTCTGGTGCGAGCCGGCTGTATTGGCTCTTACTGTTAAGGTGGCATTTAATAACAATACGCCCTGATCGGCCCACGAAGTAAGGTCGCCATGAGCAGGTATCTTAAAATCAGGAAACTCATCTGCAAGTTCTTTATAGATATTTTTTAAAGAGGGTGGAGGTGTAATACCTTTTTGAACTGAAAAAGAAAGACCATGTGCCTGGTTTACACCATGATAAGGATCCTGTCCCAAAATCACCACTTTTACCTTATCGAAAGGGGTATGCTTAAAAGCATTAAATATATCAGCGCTTTTAGGAAAAACGGTGAAGCCTTTCTGTTTTTCACTTAACAAAAAGGCTTTTAATTCTTTCATGTAAGGCTGGTCAAATTCGTCTTTAAGCACTGCTAACCAGCTGCTTTCTAATTCTACAGCCAAAACTATTTGGTTTTTGCGGTTAATATTTCTTTCATGTCTATTTCTAATGACTTTTTAGGAGATTCGGTTATTCTTCCCAATTCCTGCCCTTTTTTGTCGAAGAAAATGAAGGTAGGCACACGCTCAATTTTAAGGTTATCGATCAAGCCGTTTTCTGCTTTTTTATTGCCATCTACACAAATAAAAGTGATGTTCTTGTCAATATGTAAGGCATCGGCAATCTTAATGAAATGCGGAACCTGAAATTTACTATCGCCACACCATGTACCCATTACTACGGTAATCTTTTTATCGCCTGCTAATTTTTTAAGGTCTTTTAATTGGGTAGAATCTACTTTATAGTTCTCGTAATTAACATCATAACTGGCCTTAAATTCAGGGAAATTTATAATACCTTCTCTTGTACATTGGTTTAACATAACTTCTTTATGTTTAATCTGGTCTTCAATTTTTTTATTTAACTCTTGTGCACTGGCGGTAAAGCCTATAAAAGACAAGAGGATTAGTAATTTGTTTTTCATCTTTATTTTTTCGTTTAATTTACAATTAAAACTCAATTATGTGCAACAGAAAAGCGATATTTGCACAAATATTAAAAAACTATGTCAAATTTAATACGTCTAATTATTGGTTTTGCTTTGGTAGGTGCTGCAGTAGCATTATTTATTTTTGGTCATTGGGGTTGGGGTTTATTAGCGGTATTTTTTAGTATATGTTTATTCGTTACTTACTTCTATAATGAAAATATGCTGATTGCACAATGGTATTTGCGTAAAGACAATATGGATAAAGCCGCTGTATTTTTAGGCAGAATTACCAATTACGAAACACAGCTTAACAGAATGCAGCATGGTTATTTTAACCTGTTGATCGGTTTAATAGAATCAAGAACTGCACCTATGAAATCTGAAAAATATTTTAAGGCAGCTTTAAATCTTGGATTGCATATGGATCATAACATTGCCTTGGCTAAATTGAGTTTAGCAGGTATTGCTATGGCTAAAAGAAATAAACGTGAGGCTCAAATGTATTTAGCAGACGCTAAAAAAGCCGATAAAAATAAATTATTAGCTGATCAGATCAAGCAAATGAAAGACCAGTTGGGTATGTTAGACAGGCAAACTCAAGTGCGTTACAGTCACAGATAAAATATTAAGCACAAATGAATTTAAAACCGGTTAGTTTAAATCTGACCGGTTTTTTTTATTTATCGCAAAGTCTGTCAAAATTTTCATCAAAATGACTTTCATGTGCTTTGCTGATGATATCGCTGTCATCCTCTTCATAACTCTTTTTAAAGAAGAGTTCTTCTGCTTGTATGCGTTTGATCAATTGTCTAATCAGGGAAAGGTCAAAAGCTTCACGACTTAATTTTATGCAATATTCTTTGTCGGTAATTTCTATACTCGAAGTATTCATAGCATTCTTTTTATTACCTAAAATTAAAAAAGGCATACGATAGTAAGTTTAGCATGCCTTTATGTTTTTGTTATGATTATGTTAACCCCTGTGTTAATGCGCGATAACCTGACAGGCCTCGAGTACATTTCCATCTGGATCATAAAAGAAGAAATACCTTACATGATCGTCTTGAAGAATCTCATCAACCTCAACATCTTTAAGTTCAAGTTTTGCTCTAAGCAGATCTGCATTGGGTGTTTTAAAGATAGGGTAAGCTGCAGTTTTCTTATTGATTTCTATCGGTTCTTTGGTTTGCCATAGGGTAATACTTACTGCACTGTTGGTATCTAATACCACTAAGTTTAAACCTTCATCTTCCCATAGAGCGCTTAATTCTAATTTTTCTTTGTACCAAGTTGCTGCTTTTCTAATAGATGACACACGTATAATTATGGTATCAATTCCCTGTAAAAGTTCTTTCATGATGATTTAGGTTAATATGTGATAAGGATCATTAGATATAAACACTCAAATTGCTTAATTGATTACTTTAAAAATTCAGAATGACAGATTATGAGCTTTTCGGGAAGCTTCTACTCGAAAATAAGCATTTAGATTGATTTACAAAACTATATGTTGTAAATCAATCTTGTTCGCAGTTATTTTACTTTTTTCATCGGAAATGTTTGTTTTCTTAACTGTCCGTTTCTTGTGCCTGAGATTTCGGCTACCAGTGAATCTGGTTTGATCTTGGTATAGGTAATAAGCTGAGGAAAATCATGTTGCGGATTTTCAAAAACAAGCTGTGTATCTGAAAGCGTTTTTAAAGCAAATTTTACGGGTTTTCCATCATTCTGATTTTTAACCGTTGGAATATAGAATAAACCATTACCTTCAGCTACTAAACGTAAGGTTTCAAATACGATTGTATCTTTTTCTTTAAGCATATAGCTTTTGCCTGCAAGTTCATGCTTACCTGCTTTTTTCCACTCTTCGTAAAGGTTTCCTCTTGAAGTTTTATTTTCCCAGGTACCTGTAAGCCATTCTGCCTTTTTGATTTGCGATTGCGCATATGCACTATAACTGCATAACATGATCAATCCTGTAAGCACCATACTGTAGTTTGTTTTTTTCATGATGATTAGATTTAAATTTTCTTTCACAAAGAAAAACAGAGGGTCAATCTTGAAATTGTAAAATTGCGACAAGACCATTAGAATTCATTTTAATCTTTATAAAATAAGGCAGATAATTTTAGATTGTCGTTGTAGAATTCTTTGGGTGTTAAGCCGGTAAACTCTTTAAAATCTTTGATAAAATGGGCTTGGTCATAGTATTCAGCTTCATAAGCCAAATGTGTAAAACTGGCAAACTGTTTATTCAACAATAGTTTAAGTGTAGCTTGTAATCTTATTGTTTTTGAAAGCTGCTTAGGGCTTAAACCTATAGCCAGTGCAAAATTCCGTTCCAGCTTTCTACGGTTTATATTTTGTTGCTCAGAAATTTCATGAATACTAAGTTGTCCGTTGGCGGTAATAATGGTATCTACTACAGATTTTACAATGTCGTTAATTACATCAGTATTTGCTAAATATTCGCTTAGAAAGGTTTCTATAAGTGTAATTCGTTTATGGGTTGTAGATGCGGTTAGTATTTTTTGGGCAATATCATTTCCTTTCTCTCCAAATAATTCAGTTAAAGGAACGGCACGGTTTTCCATCGTTTTTATGGGAATGGTGGCAAATGGTGTAAAGCCTTCGGGATGAAAACGTATGGCAAAAATGCCTGTTGCTCCGGTAGGTTCTATTTCAAGAGGTTGAGATAGCTGCCCAAAAACGAAACAACGGGGCTGTATGATACTGGTTGCTTTACCGGTGTATTGTCTATACAGATCTCCATAATGAAAAATCATTTCCATGCAACCATCTGGAACAATGGTTTGCTTCTGTGCTTTTTCTTCTTCAGGACTTTCAAGTGTCCAATAGCATTTTATAAATGCGCTTAGATCTGTATGTGGTCTGTAAGTCTGGTATTCCAAGGTTTAACAGGCTTTGTTTTTCTGGATATTTTTCCAGTTTTGTGCGGTCATTTCAAATTTTACTTCGCCTTTTCCGTGGGTTCCAACAACAATCCAGCCTGATTTCTGGTAAAAGGTTTCTGCACGGGTATGAGGAGCAGTGCCCAGCCATACGGTAGCATCAGTTTGTGTAAAGTACCAATTGAGCATGGTATCATGTAATTTCCTGCCAATTCCTTGTTGATCAAAATCAGGATGTACAAATAAGGCCCAGATGTTATTTTCTTCCAGATCCACAATAGAGAAACCTACTATTTTACCATCTGTTTCGCACACCCAGCCTTTACCTCTCATGGTCATAAAGTCTTCGCAATCCTGATCTGTAACCAAATTGGGGTTAGAAAGCATATTTTCTTTAACCGCGTTTCTTACGAACTGTATTTGTTTAATATCGCTGATTAAGGCTTCTCTTATTTTCATCAGATTAAGTGTTTGGTTGTATTAAATATATAAAATAAAAGGGTATTCAACAGCATCATCGTCATTCCGTATTCGATACGGAATCTTACATCAAGATCCTGAAACAAGTTCAGGATGACGAAAAAGACTTTTGAATACCCTTTAATAAGAGTTTGAGGTAATGAAGGTTTAGTTGAACCAGTTCATTACTTCGTCTTTGGTAGGCATGGCTATTTCTAACTTAAGTTTTTTGCGCATACCACCTAAATCGTTAAATACTTTATTTGGATTACCTGCTTTTAATTCTTCAACGGTGTTAAAGCCCATTTTTCTAATTACGGGTACCCAGTCTGCAGTTACACCTGCATCTACAAAATCCTGATCTGTAGTTACTTTAGCTTTTTTCTCAGGACGCATTTGCGGGAAGAACAATACTTCTTGTATAGTGCTTTGGTTGGTCATTAACATTACCAATCGGTCTATACCAATCCCTAAACCTGAGGTAGGAGGCATACCGTATTCTAAAGCGCGTACAAAGTCATCGTCCATGGCCATAGCTTCATCATCGCCTCTGGCAGCTAATTTTAACTGCTCTTCAAAACGCTCTTTCTGATCAATAGGATCATTCAATTCTGAATAAGCATTGGCTATTTCTTTACCATTTACAAATAACTCAAAACGTTCTACCAAGCCATCTTTACTACGGTGTTTTTTGGCAAGCGGTGTCATTTCAATTGGATAATCGGTAATGAAAGTAGGCTGAATAAGGCTGGCTTCAACCTTCTCGCCAAATATTTCGTCGATCAGCTTGCCTCTGCCCATTGTGCTGTCTGTTTCAATACCCAAATCTTTACAGGTTTGAGCTAGCTCTGCCTCATTCATGTTTGATATATCGATACCAGTATATTTCTGGATCGACTCATACATGGTTAAACGCTCGTATGGCCCAGAAAAATCAATTTCATGATTGCCCACTTTTACTACAGGCGAGTTGTGGATGGCCATTGCTACTTTTTCAAGGCATTCTTCAACCATTTCCATCATCCATACATAGTCTTTGTAAGCTACATAAATTTCCATTGAGGTAAACTCCGGATTGTGTGTTCTGTCCATGCCCTCGTTACGGAACATCTTACCAAACTCATATACCCCGTCAAAACCAGCCACAATCAAACGTTTTAAGTAAAGCTCGTTGGCGATACGCAAAAACAAGGGCATATCTAAGGTATTGTGATGGGTTGCAAATGGACGTGCCGCCGCACCACCATGTACGGCTTGTAAAATAGGCGTTTCTACTTCCATCCAGCCCTGGCTGTCAAAGTAGTTGCGCATGGTGTTGATTACTTTTGAGCGGTTGATGAAAATCTGCTTGTAATCTGGATTAACGGTCAAATCTACATAACGCATGCGGTAGCGTAGTTCAGGATCGGTAAATCCATCGTATATATTGCCATCATCATCGCGTTTTACCACTGGAAGTGGTTTTAATGATTTAGCTAAAACAGTTAAAGCAGTAACGTGAACAGAAATCTCGCCAGTTTGTGTAGTAAACACATAACCTTTTATACCAACATAGTCACCAAGATCTAAAAGCTTTTTGAAAACAGTGTTGTATAAGGTTTTGTCTTCACCCGGGCAAAGATCATCACGTTTTAAATATAATTGAACACGCCCTGTACTATCCTGCAATTCGGCAAAAGATGCGCTACCCATAATACGACGGGTCATTAATCTGCCGGCAATGCTGATATTCTTATAAGCTGTTTTATCTCTTTCGTAATTTTCGTTAATGTCTGCGGCGTAAGCATTAATTTCATATGCTTCGGCAGGATAGGGGTTAATACCCAGTTCGCGTAATTGTTTTAATGATTCGCGACGTAATATCTCCTGTTCTGAAAGTCCTAAACTCATCTATAAAAATTTTTGCAAAAATAACAATTGTAGCTATAAAACACAGGGTTATAGCAATTTTAATTTGCTTTTAAAAGCGAAAAAATATTGGATGCTAAAAACTATTTTGGTTCGTTAAACTGGTTGTTTATACGCTCAAATTTATCTATCAGCAAGGTAATACGTTCTTTGTCTTTTTTGATAACGGCTTTTCTTACCAGTGTAGAGCAGAATACAACCCATCCAAAAGTAATTACCCAGGTAAGAATCTGCATAGGCACACTCATCATCATCAATATTTCAAAGAAATAAAGGATCATCCCAATTGAAAGAGCGATCATATAAAACCAATATAGTTTGCTGTAAATCTTGTAACGTTGTATTTGGTAGCTTTTTAAATCTGCAATAAAATCGGCCGGATGCCTGGTGAAATCTGTATTGGTTAAGGTTTTATAGTTTTTATATAAGATAAAAGTATAAATAGCTATGGCCAGAATTACAATGCTTATGCCAATGTGGGTGGTAATGGATTTAAAATCAAAGAAAAGCCACAATACCGCAATGGCTACAATTGAAAGCGCCATGCCTACAATATTTAGCAGTGATTTGGTCTTAATGCTATTTACCTCTTTCTTAGCCTGTTTCAGCATTTCATCGGCAGATATTTTAACATCAACGTCATGCTGAGCCCAAATTGCTTCTATATGATCAAATTCTTGCATGTTGATTATAAATTTCGGTAAGTTTTTGTTTGATACGATGGATTTTTACTCTCAGATTGCCTTCACTAATACCTGATATTTCTGCAATTTCATTGTAAGGCAGCTCATCTAAAACCATGGTAATAATTAAACGGTCATTCTCTTCTAACTTAGCAATAGATTTATACAGTAAAGCTATCTGTTCATTCTTTTCAGAATATTCTTCTATTCTGTTCTCAATAATATTATCAGTTAACTCGTCTTTAGACTGTCTTTTTTCTGAACGCAGATAAGTTAAGCAGGTATTTACGGCAATACGGTAGATCCAGGTAGAGATCAGTGATTTGTTTCTGAATTTATCTAAGTTCTGCCAAACTTTTAAAAACGTTTCCTGTAACAGATCGTTAGCCGCATCCTTATCGCCGGTATAACCGTAACAGAGGTGAAAAATCTTCTTGGAATTCTTATCAAAAATTTCTTTAAAAAGCTGATCTTTTAAGTCCATTTATAGGATTGGTGTATTTATTAGAATAAAACTCACATAAATTGTTACAAGCTTTATTGCCGTCTAATATAATAAATGTTTGCTTGCTAATGTCAAATAATTATTTTTGTCAAATTCATTGCACAGGTAGTAGGGCTCTTGGGTCTTTACCAGCAAGGATAAAAGAAGACAGACAATTAAGAGGATGCCCTTTTACTAAAAACTAAAAAATGAAAAAATCTCGGATCGGTTTTATTACTTTAATTGCCGTTACTATTGCGATCATCATTACCTTATTGAAAGAATTTGACCTGGTAGCAGTTCCTGAACAAATGATGATGGCTACCCGTTGGGTTCTGGCCATTATTTTGGTTGTGCATGCATTTGTTAAGAAAAACCTAACTACATGGATTTTAACCTGTATGTTGTTGGGAATTTTTCTGGGTGTAGATTTTCCTGGTCTTGCCATTGCCTTTCAACCTTTAAGTAAAGGTTTTATCAAATTGGTTAAAACCATTGTAGGACCTATTTTATTTGCAACATTGGTATATGGTATTGCAGGGCATTCTGATTTAAAGCAAGTAGGAAGAATGGCCTGGAAATCAATGTTATATTTCTATTGCGCTACTACCATGGCCTTATTTATAGGCTTGGCAGCTATTAATCTTTCTAAAGCGGGGGTTGGTGTTGATGTAAGCAAAATGGCTCACGAAGAACTGCCTAAAGCACCTGTAAATACTGCTGATGTTAAATTATTGGAGCATATACCAGATTCGGTGCACTGGGTGTATAAAACCTTCTCTTTTTTCAGAGATATTTTTCCTGAAAATATTGTAAAAGCAGTTTATGAGGCACAGGTATTACAGATTGTAATTTTTGCAGTATTGTTTGGAATTGGTTTGGCTATGGTTGAAGAAAAGAAAAGAAAGCCTTTGGTAGATTTCTGCGAAAGTCTTTCAGAAACCATGTTCAAGTTTACCAACCTGATCATGTATTTTGCGCCAATAGGCGTAGGTGCGGCAATGGCTTATACGGTTGGACACATGGGCGTTGATATTTTAAAACACCTTTTTATGCTGGTAGCAACCTTGTATTTAGCTTTAATAGCTTTCTTATTATTGGTGCTTTTGCCGGTTGCCTTATACCTGAAAATACCTGTATTGAAATTTATCAATGCGGTTAAAGAACCAGTTTCTATTGCTTTTGCCACAACCAGCTCTGATGCTGCTTTGCCTAAGGCAATGAGTGCAATGGAAAAATTTGGTGTTCCGCGTAAAATCGTATCCTTTGTAATTCCAACAGGTTACAGCTTTAACCTTGATGGTACAACTTTGTATCTGTCTTTAGCTTCTATCTTTGTGGCGCAGGCAGCGGGTATGCATTTATCATTTGGTCAGCAGTTAATTATTGTATTTACTTTAATGATCACCAGTAAAGGTGTTGCAGCTATACCAAGAGCATCATTAATCATTTTAATTGCAACGGCCGATCAGTTTGGTTTACCTACTTATATTATTGCGGCCATTTTAGGTGTTGATGAATTGATGGATATGGCCAGAACATCTGTTAACGTAATAGGAAACTGTTTGGCAACTGTGGTAATAGCCAAATGGGAGGGTGAGTTTGATGAAGAAGCTTTAAACGCAGCTTAATACAGATAAAATGACAACAAAAGGGAAAAAAATATTTTTAATCTTATCGGTAGTTGTACCGTTTATAATTTACAGTATTGTTTATTATGCGCCTATTATCAGAAATGCACCGTTTAAAGCGAAAGAATTTGTGTCTTTTGAATACAAATGGGGCGTAGGCGATAGCCTTGAAAATTCTTATAATTCGGCAACTGGTGTTTACAGGTATGTAAATAACAAGGACTCTGTTGTGGTTAAGCAAATTAAATTTAATACCCAGGATTTTTTTTATTTGGATAGTGTAGCACATATACAAGGATTTTGGAATTTACCAGGGCAGATAGCCAATGGTGAAGAAGATCTTAAAAATCCTAAAGCACTGAAGTATTACATGAAATTTAATTACCAGAAAAAGTCTAAAGAAGTTACTTTTTATCCCGATTTTAATGGTAATCCGAAGTTAAAGAGCGCTGCCGTACAGATGCAGAAAACACTTGAGCAAATGTTAAACGATGCTGAACGTAAGGCTAATTAATGATGGAAAAGAAAAAAAGTAAAATCAATTTAAGGTTAATGGGTGGTATATCTGTAGTGGCTATTGTGGTTATGGCTATTTACTTTTTTCTGCAGATCAAGAAAAACGCCAATACATCGGCCTCATTTATTTCACTAGATTACAGTTGGGGAACAGGAGACAGCTTGCTAAACCATTACAATTCTGCTACAGGGGCATACAGCTATTTAGATCAGCGAGATAGACCGATTTACAAGACTTTTAAGCTGAGAACCTATAACATCATTTACTTGAACAGTAAGATTAATCAGGATGACCTGTTTAATATTCCAGATACGTTGATCAACAAAAGCGATACGGTACACAACGATAAAATATTGCGTTATGAGATGGATTTTAAGTACGAAAAACAGCATAAGAAAGTTGTTTTTATGAGCAATTACAATGAAAATCCTGCATATTTAGAGCGAGCTATAAAATTACAGAAACTGGTTGAGCAAACCGTAAATGAAGCTGAACAGCGATACACTAAAAATTAAGCTAACTAAAATAAAGCATAAGCCCTGACATTGAGAATGTTGGGGCTTTTTTATTTTCGGTTAAAAAGTATGTTTATTAAAAAGATAATTTTTATATTTACGATTATTTCGTAATTAAAGGATGGAAAAGTTAACTATACAGGAAGAAGAAGCGATGCTGGCTGTTTGGCAGGTAGGACCTGGTTTTATCAAAGATTTTATGGATGTAATGCCCGAGCCTAAACCACCTTACACTACTTTGGCTTCTACCGTTAAAAACCTTGAACGTAAGGGCTTTTTAAAAGGCGAGCGTTATGCCAATGCCATTCGATACAGTGCGGCGGTAAAAGAAGCGGAGTATAAAAAACGCTTTATGAACGGTTTTGTAAATAACTACTTCCAAAGTTCATACAAAGAGCTTGTTGCTTTTTTTGCCAAAGACAAAAAAATAAGCGCTAAAGAACTAAAAGAGATCATTGAACTAATTGAAAAACCAGAACAATAAGTTATGCCTCATCTATTTCTTTTGCTTGTTAAAATAAACCTGGTGCTGCTTGTATTTGCGGCAACTTATTATTTTTGGTTGCGCAAGCTAACTTTTTATGTTATTAACCGTGTATTTCTGCTATTCGGTATCTTCTTTTCAACGTTGTATCCTTTTGTGGATCTTACGGAGTTTTTTTACAGGCAGAATCTTGATCGTAAATTGCAGGATTATGTTCCTAATCTAAGCAATGTAAGCCAAGAAATAGAACAAGCATCTTGGATACACAATTTTTGGAATGTATTGAGTTTGGTATTCTTTGTTGGGGTATTTGTTATGGCGATACGTTTTGCTGTTCAACTTTTGTCGTTATATAAAATCCATAGTAAAAGTAAAAAGGGAGTATTAGATAACTATCCAGTTAGAATACTTGCAGAAGATGTAAGTCCTTTTTCATTCTGGAAAAGCATATACATAAATCCGGCACTTCATGGTAAAGAACAACTTGAAGCTATTTTGGCACATGAACACATACATGTAAAGCAATTGCATACGCTAGATATTTTATTGGCCGAATTGAGCGTGGTTTTTTACTGGTTTAATCCAGGGGTATGGTTAATGAAAAAGGCTGTAAAAGAAAACCTTGAGTTTATTACAGATAAGAGGATCATTAGCAATGGTATAGATCGCAAGCGTTACCAATACAGTTTACTCGATGTGGGGCAATTGCGGCATTCTGTGCAATTCGTTAATAATTTTAACTTGTCAGATTTGAAGCAAAGGATCAAGATGATGAATGCACGCCCATCTTCTAAATTAAAATTAAGTCTGTATGTGCTGCTGTTGCCCGTTATCTTGATTACCACGTTAGCCTTTACCATATCTAAAAAAGAAATGGTTAAATCTTTGGCTCCGGTAAGCAATATCATTAAGCAAATTAATTTAAACCCTGTTTTAGATCAACCGAAAACAGTTGAAGATAACTTGCAACCTGCTATAGCTAAAGCATCAGGTAAATCTGTGCAAGAAGTAAATCATACGGTTTTAGAAGCTTTGCATACGGATTTGAATGCGGCAGATTCATTAAAAGGAACCCTAAACCAGAAAGAAGTGAAATTGTACAATAATGTTCGTAAGGCTGTGCTGAAAGCCAGCAATGTACTTTCTTTTCAAACAAGAATTTTATACATTAGCGATAATGAAGAAGGTAATCGTGATAACGAGCCTGATAAAAATGAAACTAATGCTAAGAAAGTTGTAATGGTTAGAGGTTATAAAATGCCCGTAAACAAAGAAGAAGGTGTTGATTTTTTCATAAAGGGTGTTAGGGTTGACGAGGGCGAAGTTAAAAAGCTCAATATTGGAGACATTAAATCTGTTACCGTAGTTAAAAAGGAAGAGCCTGCTAAAATTGGAGAGATTTATATAGAGATGAAAAAACAGTAGCAGCATTATCATTAAAAAGATAACAAACAAAAAAGGCTTCTTAATAGAAGCCTTTTTTGTTTGTGTGTTATTCTAAATTGATGTTTTTTCTCTGATTGGTTATTGATATAGACCCTGAAACGAGTTCAGGGTAACGTAAATTTTAGTATTAACGTTTAAATAGTGGTTTGTGAGGTTGGCTACGGAAAGCTAGGAAGTCTAAATTGTTGCTTTTTGTGTCATATTGAGCTTGTCGAAGCCTCTATGTAAGGGCTTTTATATTTCGACAAGCTCAATATGACAATAACAGTTTCATGTAACAATGAGAGATTTAAACTTAGTTGTTACTTTACTTAATAATTGAAAGTGGCTTTTAGTAAACCAATACGGCCCGGAATATTATAACTACCGTTAGAGTAATTATTGGCAGAAACATAAATGGCTTCAAATTTCTTTACATTAAATAGGTTGTTCACTACAAAATCTATATCAGTTTTGATTTTAGCAATGCGGTAACGTACAGAAAAATCTGCAAACACGTAACTCAGATTGGGTTGGTCTTTCTGGTAGGTAAGAAGATAGTCGGTATTTAAGAAGAAACTGATATCTTTTATGCTATACCTCACACCCGCATTTTGCTTAAACTGATTAAAGCTGGTTTTAACCTGTGTTTGTTTGGCAGTATTGAAAGATTGATTAAAAAGCCCTTCATAAGTTATACTTAATGACTTAATAAACCTGCTTTCAAAACCAAATTTATACTGGTAATTATTGCTGCTGTAAGGTAACAATACATTATTCTGTAGCTGGTTAAAACTAGAATTAGAATAAGAAGCATTTAAATTAACAGTAGTGCTTATATCAAATAAATACTTGCTGATGCCCGCTGTAGTATTTAAACTTCTTACAGTGTTCTTTAAAGGTAACACGATTCTTTCCTGTGTGTTATTGGTTAACTGATAGGATGAGATCGTATTATTATTTATGATACTATAGTTTGCACCTAAATTGGCAAAGAACATTTTTACAGCTTTTTTGTAATTAAAAGATCCCCCAAAATTATGTACGTTGCTCTCTGAAAGAGGTGCATTGTTAGAGAAGAATGAACGGTAGTTCTTTAAAATAGTGCCATGGTAAACATCGGTAATGTTACCTACGTTGTTGCGGAATGCATAATTTATATTGAACTCATTTTCTCTGCCAACCTTTTGCTGCAATCTAAATACCGGATTAAAGATCAATTTTTCTAAACCACTGTTTACATTCTGCAGATCATCTTTATAATTAATGTCTATCCAGCTAAGTGGTAAGGCCAGATTGGCCTTGGTTCTACCAGTACTGTACTCAACAGAAGATTCTGCATAATAGTTCAGCTTATTCCAGTTTAGGTCATTTTTCATGCTTTGATCAACCTCTGTTTGCGTACTGCCATCTAAATTTTTGATCAGGTTACTATTCAGCGTTTGGTTCTGGTAATTCAAGCCTAATTTATAAGAGTGCGTAAATTGGCCTTTTGCAAAACTGATGGCTGCATAATTATTGGTATAAAATGCAGGGATGTTTACTTTTTGATTTAATCCTGCATAGGGTTGATTGTTGTTCAGTATATCAGCATTAATACCAGGACTAATGCCCAGATTTTCGGGCTGTGCACTTTTATCGATAAAAGAATACAGGTTTAATGTATTGTTTTTGCTGATTTTGAAGCGGTAATTCAGATCGTTAGAAAAATCGAACATTTCCTGTCTTAATACCTGGTTAGCTGCAATCTGATTAATGACCACATTAGAAATGGTTTTAATTGGATTATATTCAGCGGTAAGCGCATTGTTGAGGTAGGTATTTTCTTTATTCTGATTAAGGGTAAATTGTCCTTTTAAGCGTTGCGGCTGTAAGGTGTTGTACTGCGTTTCTTGATAGCTGATGGTCTGATTACCCAGATAGGTTTCAGAAAAGCGGTTATAAGCCATACTCTGTTTATCGTACAGGTAATGCATATTAGCCCTTAATTGCAGGTCTTTATTGAATTTGAACAGGTTATTGAGATTGGCTATACCCAAATTGTTGAACAGCGTTCTGTTTGCCGGAAGGGTAGGCACACCTACAGAACCAGCAGATAAAAATGCACTAGGTTTAGGGTTTGCCGCAAAACCAAAACTGGTTAATTCGCTAGAGGCATCTATGCCTGCGTTGTTGCCTTTAATACTGTTTACAAATTTGGTATCTTTCTTAAATAACATGCCATTAAAACTACCATCAAATTTTTCAGGTAATCCTAAGCCAGCCTTGATATCACCCATCATTTTTAACTTGGCATCGTCTTTTATTTGGAGGTTAATGGCCACATCATCACTGTTATTGTTTTTTTGCAACATTTTAATGGGCTGATCGTTTTCAATAACCTGTACTTTATCAACTGCTCCATGCGGAATAGATTTAGTGCCAATTCCATATTTGTCATTAAGCAGATTATCCCCATCTATGTAAAGGTTTTTAACATCCTTGCCATTGTATGATATTTTCCCATTTTCTTCAACTGTAACGCCAGGCATTTTTTTTAGTACATCGCCAATAGAACGATCCTGTTTATCGCTAAAATCAGATACACGGTAATTTAAAGTATCGCCATTGTAACTTAAAGACGGACGGTTTTTAATTTCAACCGTTTTTAATTCCATTTCTTTTTCTTTAAGTATAAAGTTGTAGCTATCCTTCTGCGCAGAAATATCAAGCGTTTCTGTAGCGTAACCCAATATTTTGGCTTCTAATTTTAATCCTGCTTCCTCCTTAGGTAGAGTTAGGGTAAAAGCACCTTTATCATTAGTTCTGGTATAATTTACAATGTTATCTTCCTGATCTTTAATGTTAATGATACAGGCATCAACGGGCTTGCCGTTAGCATCGCTCACCTTACCCTTTAGCTGCTTTTGTGCAAGCGCACTGAAGCAGACTAAAAGGTTAATGATGAAACATAAACAAATTGGCTTATTCATGTTGTATTGTGTGTTTGGTTTTTAAATAAGATTATTTCTCAGGCAATTCAATAGGATTATTAAAAGTGAATTTAACTGCAGGAACCGAAGCGGCTACGGTCATTCTACGTCCGGTTGTGGTGATCATACTACCCATATCCATTCCGCGTGCTGCCATTTGCGTTTTATAAAAGCCTTGAGGATCTTTATCTCGGGCTTCTTTTAACCTTGCCAGTTCTTTAGCACTTATTTGTGAGGCATTTTCAGGTAATTTAATTTCTTCAAAAGGTAATGTAGAGGAGTTACCCAATGCTACCATTTTTACTCCCGGAACAACATTAGAATTATCAGTGCCTTTTAATTCGGCTATTTTTTCAGGGGTCATTTTTTCAAAACTGATAAAATCGAAACGTACTTCATTTTTATCATCATAAGCTTCTGCAATTAAACCTGGCAGGTTATTAAGCTTCCATGGACCGGCTTGAAAAGGCATATCAGGGTTAAACCATGCTGTCCAGTTGCGGCCTTTAAAACGGGCTGTAGCCTTGGTACATTTCATATCGGCTATGAGTTTGGTTTCTTTGGTAATGGTCCAATTAGGCTTATCTAGAGGATTTTCTATCAGATAGTCGTTAATAAGGTTTTCTTTTTCAAAGAACTTGTTATCTTTCAGAAAAAAATAAAAATCTACATTGGTAACAGGAGTGGTTGATGTTCTGTTAATAGAAATTGAAGTAGGTTGACCGCCCTGGTTCTTGATCTGTTCTTCGATAGATTTTCTAACCTGTATATCTCTTTTAATACGATCATAGCTGGTATAATACGCAGTATTCTTACCTAAAAAAACGATCATTTCTTCAGGGATTACATTATCACGTTGGGTAGTATCTTTAACGTGCGAAAGTTTATAGGTAATTGTAGCTAAGGTTTTATCGGCCTTCTGGGCAAAACTATTGACACTGATTACAACAGCCAATAGGGAGAAATAAAGTTTTTTCATATTTATTCTATTTGTTTATCGTAAATCTACGAATAATTCGTAATAACAAAAATGTTTTAACACTTTTTAACGATGCATATTGCTGAAAGAGATATATAGCATGGTTTAGAAGTCTGAAAACTTTGGCATGCTCACTTTAAAAATGTATATTTAACATACATCACTAAAAAAACTTATCTATGAAAAAATCATTATTCACGTTATTAATAACGTGCAGCAGCTTCTTTTTACCCTTCAACAGTTTATTTGCCTGTACCCGGGTGGTTTATAAGGGCCCAAATGGGAATGTGATTACCGCCCGATCAATGGACTGGAAAGATGAGATTCAGGCAAATATCTGGGCTTTTCCGCGTGGTATGCAGCGATCTGGCGAGGTTGGCCCTAGATCGGTAGAATGGACTTCAAAGTATGGAAGTGTAATTAGCAGTGCCTGGGACATTGCCACTGTTGACGGTTTAAATGAAAAAGGTTTGGTAGCCAATGTTTTGTGGCTGGTAGAATCTGAATATCCTAAGTTTGATCCTAAAGGGAGTAAAAGAGGAATTTCAATCTCGGCCTGGGCACAATATGTATTGGATAATTACGGCACGGTTGAAGAGGCTGTGCAGGTTTTAAAGAAAGAACCCTTTGTAATTGTGAGCGATTATGTGCCGGGTACGAAAAAATTTACCACCCTGCATTTATCTATATCTGATGCCAAAGGAGATAATGCCATTTTTGAATACGTTAAAGGCAAACTGATGGTTCATCATAGTAATAAATATACGGTAATGACCAACTCGCCTTTATTTAATGAGCAGCTTGCACTAGATAGTTACTGGAAAAGCGTACCGGGAACAATGGTATTGCCCGGAACGAACAGGGCCGCCGATCGTTTTGTACGGGCTTCTTATTATATCAATGCCATACCTCAAACAGAAGATGCAAGAATTGCCGTAGCAAGTGTATTCAGCGTAATCAGAAACTGTTCTGTACCTTTTGGTATTTCATCAGAAACTGAACCTAATATCTCATCAACCCGCTGGCGTTCTGTTGCCGATCAGAAAAATCTGGTTTATTACTTTGAAACTGTATTAACCCCCAATACTTTCTGGGTAAATCTTAAAGATTTTGATCTGAGCAATAGGGGAAAGGTGATGAAGTTAGATTTATCTAATTATGCTACGTACAATGGTAAAACCAATGGCTATTTTAAAGAAACCAAAGCTTTTAAGTTTTTAGGGATTTAAATTTTTTGTAAATTTTATAACAGCGCAATCCGGTAAAATGGGTTGCGTTTTTTTATGTTTAACCTCCAGATGTTTTTCTATGATGCTTATCTGCTGTAAATGAACTACCTAAATTAGATTTGCTTTGTTTATTCTTTTATGGTATATTGCTTATTGTAAGTCTTTATTTTACAGCTAATTAATGCCTCATGAATTTTCGCCATTCTTTTCATTCTATTTTCTTAATACACAATTGGTCGGTACATTTTGGGGTAATAATTACAACTAGAGAGATCCGTTTATAAATTATATTAATCTATCTAAAACCAAAAGTTATGGCAAATTCAATAGCAAAAGTTTACTCAGATGCAGTAAAAGAGAACCAAAAAGTTCTGTATGGAGTTTGGGAGCCCGGATTTCCGGTTAAACTAGGAGATTTTGGTGTTATGGAAGGCAATATCTTTGTTCAGCAGGGTAATATTGCAAACATAGAAGAGCTTAAAGATCTTAAAATAAAAATACGTAAAGATAACAGCTCTGACGAAAAATTTTTTACCAGTAAAACAGGGGTACAGTTTGAGTTAAAACCGCAGGTAAAAGCCAATGCACAGAATGTTCCGGTAAATGCTTCTATTGAAATCAGTTTTTCAAAAGAAAATGCTGTGTTTTTTAATGCTGCCCAGTGCAAGTTTGAAATGATAGAAAATAAGTTTCAGGTTGGACAGAGGTTACTTGAGCTTCATAAAAAAAATAAAAATATCTGGCGCAGAGAATATGTGCTGGTTACAGATAGGGTAGTAGCCAAGCGGGCACTTATTGTTGTATCTACTTCTAATGATTATTCGATAACACTGGAAGCGGCAGCTAAAGTGCCGGTTATTGATCTGGCTAATGCTTCATTAGGTTTGAGCATTAAATCACAAAAATCGAGTGGCTATAAAGTGGTTACAGAAGAAGGGCTAATTCCTCTGGTTGGGCTTTCTAAAATCCAGTCGTCATTTTTATGGTTTGATAATGAATTTAAACCTTATGCTAAAAATTATTCAGATATGATGCTTGAAACCATTAAAAACAGTCCACTTATACAAACAGAAGAAAGCAATAAAGATCTTGTTTTTGCTCAATATACAGAGGATATATATGCTTAGAATTAGTATTTTAAGATTAAACAAAAAAGCACGTATTAAACACGTGCTTTTTTGTTTAAATACGCTATAGAACCATTATATTTTTTTATATTTTAGATTAATCTTTAACTCTTCAGCGGTTAAAGGTCCGGCAATACCATCAGCACCATCTTTGCCAAAAACTTTGAGCTGAAAATTTACCAAAGCCCTCATGGTTCTCTCGCCAAAATCGCCATCTATATTTCCTTCGTAATATGATTTTGTTTTTAAAGCCTCCTGCAAAACAGATACAAGTAAACCTTTAGAGCCAAACCTTAGTTTAAAGGTTTTTGGTGTGTTACCCGATGCAAGCTGAAAAACTTCGGTTCCGGTAAATAACAGGTAGGGGAAAGAATTTTGTGGTATGTTGTAAGCATTTTTATGAAAAACTGCCCATGGTCCTATGTTTTTTTCTCTGCCTGGTCTGCCGCATTTAGGATAACCCATAATAACCTGGCATCCGGCACTTGAATAACTGGTAGAGTCTAAACTCTGGAACCATCCACAATGCATATTATCCTGCGGATTGCTGTATTCAATACGATCATCTTTGTCATAATCCAGATCATCTGCACTTCTTCTGATTGGGCGTATGGCATTTTGCCTAAATGCTTCATGTCCGGTAGCTGTTCCGGCTTTATGCCATCCCTTGCGGTAATCATTGTACATACCGGTAAACAAGCTATTGGCACCTAATCCCTCGTGCACCAAAGCTGCTTTTATACTGCTGATATGGGGTACGGTACTGGCAGGGAATGAAGCCAGTTGGTTTGTTTTGATAGCCCATTGCAATATGGTACATCTGGGATTGATATAATTGAGATCCATTAGGTTCAACGTCTGGGCTTTTTTAAAAGACTGATCGTTTGGAGTAGTACTGATAGCCCCTCTTACACCGATAAAAATAAGATCGCTTTCTGGTAAAGTGTACTGGTTAATATGGATGAGATCCTTTAACAGAGTATCGTTAATGTTAAAATTTGCCATGAGATAGTTTAATTTAGTTTAAATAATAAGTATAAATATAAAATTTTTGTTAAACATTAGAAAAAAGTAAATAAGCTCTTTGCTTATTCAATAAATGTTTATATCTTGAGCTTACACAACCAAATTTTTATTCTTTCATTAAAAACCAAGACGCACTCCTATGAAGACAAAACAAGCTCAAAGAAAACAGGCTGATAACAAGCTGTCTTTTTTTAACGGATAAGACTTTTTCTTTCCTAAAAAATTCCGGAAAATTTATCTGTAAACATTTCTTCTGGTATTGATTTACCAGTAGCTAGGTACTTTTTACAAACACAGAATTATATATAACTGCTAAACCTTAAAATTAGGTTTGGGTTTTTCTACTCTTATTACTTTATATGCTATGAAAAACTTAAAAATTTTACTTTCATGCTTTTTGCTGGTTAGCAGTACAACATTTATAAAAACCTCTAAATAACTCAGGACCCGGTATGGAAAAGTCAGCACCTATATCTTATTTTTTTGCAGATCCTATGACCTTCTCACAGGAAGAGTGGCAGGCTTTTGGTCCGAGGGGTAGCAATGCGTTAGAAAAAGCCAATCAATTTAGCCTTACTGCTGTTTTTAGAACCTGGGAAAATTATGTAACCAATGCTTATGCCATTTGCAGAGGCGTGGTGCTGGTGCAGCCTCAAACAGATAACGCTGATCTGGTTAATCTGATCTTGCGTCCTTTTGATCAGCCTTTTCCGGGCATTAAGGTAAAATATTTCGTATATAGGGGATTGCGTAAGGGAGATTTTTTTGATAACAATAATAAGGTACTGACTTCTAGTGAAAACACCTCAGATTTTATCCATAAGATCAATACCAGCTTTGCCAGTTTCTATACCAGTAGGGGGCAGGCTGTTCCCGATTTTCTGGCCAAATATATAGGCTATGACCCTGTTAACCAGCCTGGAACTATGTTGCTGGATGATCTTTTCTTTAAACAAGCTACTTATACCAACAATACCGAAGATCCGGATATGGCTTTTGAACTGCCTTTAATACAAGGCGGTGCCTCTTTGGGCCGGTTTGTAGATAACAATGTTTTTGGCGTAGATGTAGTGCTTGATTATGGCGATTTTCGCGAACCTAGCGATGATGCCAGATTTGTATTTAATCTTGAATACGCCCGTTTATGGCGGGCAGAACTCAATATCTGGGACACCATAGGTACCGGAGCACTACGTTTGCGCCGTATGGAGCAGGTCCTGCAGTTTATTGATGTTGTTGCTTTTTATGGTGCTCATGCTGCAGGTGGTATTGTAAAAGCCAGAATTTCTGGCCAGTGGCATAACAAAACCGCAAATGATATTTATACCGATTTGCTGAGTATTTTATACACCAAGCACCGTTGGTATATTTATATACAGGGCGACCGTACCCGGTCTTATAATTTTTATGGCAATTATGTAGTTAGTGATACCAACAGCAATGATCTTAAAAAAGGTTATACGGAAAATGCCATTAGCGAAACCATTTACCGCACCAATGAATGGCCTGTATTGATAGATGAAGATGCACGCTTGCATAGCGAAAATATCAATCGTTTGTACCTGCAGTTTACCAAAACCCCTAATAACCAAAACGCCATGTTTTATGCGCAGCTCGGCAATGTGGTAAATGCACAGCATAATAATTTTTGCGATGCGATAAATCTTTCACTGCCCGATGATGTGGACGGAACGCCTGCAGAGTGGACAAGACCTTTACAGTTAACCGTTCCGGCTATAGAAGACAGTGGCAATAAATACAATATTGCTTCTTTTGCTATACTGTTTTATCAAGGAAAAGATTATGACTTATTCTTTGGTGATTCAGATATAACATTTTTTCCAAGTTATATTGATGATGTTTTTGAAGGAGTTGACGCTAGCCCTTTATATAAGACAGATAAAGTTCTTTTAAGTAAATCTGTATCAATAAACAAAATTAGACTTATCAATATAAGACAAGAAAATACTCCAAATCTTATAGTTGCTGTGGGTATAATTATTTTACAAGATATCATCTCGTCGCTAACCGAACAGATGAGTAGAGTAAGCTATTTAAGTGAAACCATAGATATACTAAATGATCAAATAGATCCTATAAATATGGGAGTAATGAGCAATGGAACATCTTCTTCCATAATTAGTAAGGAAGGAGAATATTCAATTTCTGAGCTTCTTCCCATTTTTGAAACAATAGACTTTACTGATAATGATATTCAAGTAAATGGATTAATATTAAGTAGAAATAATCAGATCAAAACCAATTTTGTATTAGGGATAAGTAAACAGGAAAATGAAATTCTTTTATCTGCCATAGAAAACACAAATGTGAATAACGTCAAAATAATATTATTACCATATTATAAAGAAGAAGATATTATATCTGATAGTGATATTTATAAAAAATACACACTGTCTTTGTCAGTAGAAACATTTCTGGGTCGACTTTCAATTCTATCTCTTTCAGAAGAAATAATAGTTTATTCTTTAGATGAACATGTCTATTTTTCAAAAGATTACAGCAAATATGTAGAACAGGTTAGCAGTATTAAGGGAAATATTAATTACGAAGAAGACTATTCGATATGAGTAACTACGCAGTCGTACTACAACATAATAACTTAGTCGTTAAATCTTCCAACTTTGGCGAATTAAGTAATCTTGGTTTTACTCTTAATGGCAAAGTTGCTTCTTTTATTTATAATGAAGTAAAATATATTGCAATTTATGTGTATTCTACCCAAGAATTTATCGCATATGCTGAAGAAGTAAAATTTAAAGTTCTAATGGACAACATCAAGAAGGTAAAAGGAACTGATTATTCAGGTGTTGATATTAAGCTTTGGAAAAATAAAGATACTTCTATAGATATTACATTTAAGAATTATTCCGAATTAGTTCAAGCGCAACCAAACGATCAGATTTATGGAGCATTAAGAGATGATAGTGGATTATGTTATAATTTTCATATTTGGAATTATATACCGCCTTATAATGGCCCAAAAAACCCACAATTGGCTCCGGGAAGAGATGAAAGTAATCGCTTTAGATGTGAAAGCTTAGATAGTAGCCCATTTGCTAAAAACTTCTTTGAAACGTATAAAGATTTTGATTTTTATGATGGTGGCGTAGTATCTAAAGACAAAAGACTGGTAGCAGACGTTGCTTCATTAATGAAGAATACCAACGAGCAGATGCTATTGGCTTTTAACAAATTTACAGAAATAGCACAAAATGTGGGCCCTTTTAAATTTACCCAAGATTTTGATGGCAGTTATTCCAAAAGGGAACTTTTAGATTATAAAAAAGGATTAGAGAGGTGGATACAAATATATAAAGAGCATCAGGATCAGCTAGTAAAACTTACTGAACCTGAACAAATGTACATTGCTTGCAATCTACTCTTTAAATATAACATGTTAACGCTTTTTGATGTTGATCAGAAAATATTGATGTTAAAAGTTTTATGTAGAGATGGCCTTTCTGATTTGTTCTTCGTTTCCCCAAATGGAGATTACCAGGAACGGGAGACCTTAGCCTTAAAAATACTCTTGTCTATTACTCCTCAACAATATGATTCATTCTTAAAAAAACTCATATCTACCAGATTAAAAGTAAAGAGCAACATCGGCACAGCAACTATGCCTAAAATCGTTGATGTATCTATTACTTTATATAAACAATTGTTTAAGAAAATTGATGATTTTTTTGGCAAGCCCAATTTTACAGCTTTTGTAAAAGAATTGAATAAAATGGTGTTGATAAATAACAATATCCCACCAGAATCTACAATTCCCTATACAGACCAAGAAATTAAAACCAAATCAAAAGGTCAGTTTTTTTGGGGATCAATAAATGATCTTAAGGAAAAAAATAAAAAAAATAATGTTAAATATGAAATTGTAACAAATACTGATAGTAATATAGAATTTAGTGAAACTTATTGTATAAAATCCGCGCTTGTTGAGATGGCCATCACTTCTGTAGGTCCAGGCGTTCCTGTTTCTGGTGGATATTACAAGAAATGTTTACAAAATCAAACTAATTATTTTACGCTAGAGCATTTTGATATTGTTTTTATTACATTTTATGAAAACCCTTCTTTTGTTGACAATAATCCTAATAATCAATATCAGGGCAAAAGTTTCTTTACTTTTGCGGGATATGTAGATTATTTGCTTGAAAAAGAAAAAACAGAAACAATACTTGATGTTTTAAACACCACTCTTTTTGCATTAACATTAGCAGTTGGCATAGGAGAAGTTGTTGCTGCTGTTCGTTCGGCACAGGTAGTACGGTTTATTGTAGGGGCCGTTATGGTAACGGGAGATACTTCTCAATATTTAACATCTAGTTCTGCCTTTGTTGCCTATTTACAAGAACGCTACCCCGAAGATTTTCAGGACATTCTTGATGTGATGCGAACTGCTGGAATTTTAGCTTCCATAGGTTCAGGTACGGTAATAGGTTCAGGTATATTTAAACGTTATACAAAAATAGAAGCTGCCCGTTTTTGGGCCATAGGTGAAAGAGTATTGGAAGATACTACATTGGCATCGAAACTTACCCAGAACGAACGAGTTATTTTAGAAGAGGGTATTAAACGATTTAAAGATGGAGCTTTTCCCGTAAGGTACACACCTGAAGTTATCTCTGAAGTAAGGACAACTGAGGGTATAATGAAATTTTATGATGATTTAATTTTAAGAGGAGAAATAGAGATTTTAGATGAAGCTAATAAAGCTAGATTCTTGAATTATTTTTCTGATTTACCTGATGATATGGTAGCCCTTCTTAAACAGGTTCCTAGTGCTCCTATTGTTTTTGGTAAGATAGATGAAGCAGGACAACTTTTAATAAAGATAGATTCTCAGATTTGGTTAAAATCCTTCAAGGCAAGAGGATATCTTAAAATTAAAGATTATGAAGAAGTAGCTCAGCTATTTAGTAAGGAATTTAGTGCAGCTTATGAAACTTCTGCAGTACCTGGAGTTAAATGGGTTGTGGATGGGACACCAGATGTGAGCGCTTTAGTTGCTGCTAACAATATAGCAAACAATAGTTCTGATATAAGTATAATTTGTTCAAACTATAATGTACCATTAGAAGTAATGACAAAAGTTAAAAATCATTTTTGGATAGAGGAACATTTTATTTTAGTAGAAAATGGAACTTATCAAATTGGTCGTTTTGAAAGAACACTTGAAGATATTATAGAATGGAACGATGCTATTAATAACACCTTAGATGAAACTAGAAAAATACTTTTCAAACGATTATTAGTACATGAATATATAGAAGCTAAACTGATGGAAAATGGATTGAGTTTTAGAGCCTTAGATAAGTATCTAAATACGACTGTTTCAGATATAGGAGCTCATGAGATGTCCCCAATTATAAGTTCTGGTAATTACCTCCAATTAAATAGAAGAGTTGAGCTAGGTTATCCTCCTTCACCTAATTTAGATGACTTCTCAAATCTAGATAATATAGTAAATTGGTTTATTGATTTTTATAAATTATGAATATAACAAGAAAATATAATATTGAATTAGAAAAATTGTCTATTATAAAGACCATTGAAAAAAGAGAATTCAGTTTTTCAAAGATTTTGCTATTTAGAGAGTATCAATCAAGACTTTATAACTGGAAACTTGCTCTAAAATTCGATGGTAATGATTTTTTTAATAAAAGAAAAAGTTATCATAATCTTTTCCTAGATATTAATCCTCCTTGGTTTAATGAATTAATAACAGAGGAGAAACTAATAATGGATTTAAATAATATGGGGTTAGATTATTTCTATGTAGGTCCTAGGGAATATATGTCTTTATTTCTAACACTATTTGTTAATTGGGAAATTTTCAAATCGGAAAAGGAAATTAAAGATTTAAGTATTCTTCCTCACCCTTATGAAACCTTGTTTATACTATTGAAAAGAGGGGGGCTGATTTATAGATCAGATAACAAATTTGTAATAAACGACATAACTTATTTAAAATATGATAATCAGTTTGTTTTGCCTTCAATTGCTGATAATTTCTTAGATTTTGTTGATAGTAAATGCTCTGATTTTCCTAATCAAGAGAAAGTTAATGAGTTATGGGAAGAATATAATTCTCTATAAATGATTTACAATACATTTCTACCCCCCCCCTTATACTGGCGTACCCTCTTGGTTTAAGTGTTCGCTTGCGGTCACTTAAATCTAAAATGAGAACCGAAGACTTAGTCTGGTAATAGCAGCAGCAAAGGCAATGAAAAAGGCAAGTAAAAGCCGTAAAAAATAAGAGATGGCAACAAGGTACAGGTTTGGAGATAATAGCCTGCCGCATTTTATAACTTTTGCGGTGGTAAACTGGATAGATGTATTTAGCCGGGAGTGTTACAGGGAAATAGTGGTAGAAAGCCTAAAGTTCTGTATTGCCGAAAAAGGCCTGAACCTAAATGCTTGGATAATTATGAGCAACCACATCCACTTAATTGCTTCTGCCAAAGAGGGCTTTGAACTTACAGCTATTATTAGAGATTTAAAGAAATATACAGCAAAAATGGTTATCTCGGAAATTGAAAATAACCAACGGGAGAGCAGAAAAGATTGGATGCTATGGATGTTTAAGCGTGCGGGAGCAAGAAACAGCAATAACAAGGTATACCAATTTTGGCAACAGGACAACCACCCGATAGAATTAAGTACAAATAAGATGATAGAACAGAGATTGAACTACCTGCATGAGAACCCTGTAACATCGGGCCTGGTTACCGAGGCCCAATATTATAAGTACAGTAGCGCAACAGATTATTACGAAGAAGGGAGGGGACTTGTACCTATATTGTTTATGTAGTGCTGCATTCCGGTCTGGAGACCTGGTACACAGAAAGGATTTAAGCGGCCCTGCGGAACACTTAAACCAAAGGGGATTTACATACATTTCTACCCCCCCCCTTTATACTGGCCCCTTATACTGGCCCACACGTGCCGCGTATGCATATAAAAATTAAAAGATAAATGTAAACAGAATATTAACATGAGCCGCAAATACAAATTCCATAACAAAGAAGGGATGTACTTCGTAAGTTTTGCTTGGTAAACTGCCAATACGTACAGTATTAAAACGCCAAACTATTTAAAAGTTTAACGCTATTAAGATAATTTAATATGTCAACCAAACCCGTAAGCCAAAGATATTACCCGGCCCTTTCAGAGCTGATCACGGTAGATGATCTGCCAGATTTTTTGCAATTTGCCGAGACCGGGTTAGAGAATTTGCTGAACCGTATTCACTATAAGAATTTCCAGTTTTCTAAAAGTGCCCGTGGCGATTCTGCTTTTTACAGCTTGGAGATTGTAACCAATAATCTGGGTTTGGATCTGCCTTTTGGTTTACGTTTGGTGCTTAACCCTTCTGCAGATGATGTAAATATTTCTTCTTTTCCTATTTCATTGCAGTACCAATGGGAGTTACTGGCTTTTTTACGCTCTTTTAAATTACAGAATTTTGCCTTTACACCCGAAGCTTTTTTCCAGTTAGGCCTGCGGATATTTAAAATTACCGAAGCTCAGGTAATTGCGCAGACCTTAAATTATTTTGTGGAAAGTGATGAGGGTACAGATGGCAAGTTTCAGGAGCTGATAGATGCTATTAATGATTATTACCCTGCAGCTAACCTGAGTTTACCTACAGGAGAGGAACCAACGGTAGAAATCGTATCTAATCTAATTGCCAATAGCCCTGCTATTCCGGATAGTGTTGCGCAGGTTATGTTTCTGCTCTATGTTTTGCGTACAGATCTTGCAGAAACCAAACGCAACTTGGAGCAATTTTATGCTTTAATGGTACCAGATGGTATTGAGAATTACATCAGAAAACTGCTCAAACCCAAATTGCGTACCACATTAACGCTTTCGGCAGCTATTGAATTTCCAAACAATATTTTAAAACCGGTTACGCAGGCAGGTGTGCCTATTCCCAATACCAGATCGCTCTTTAAATTTGCCGAAGCCACTTTTTATGCAGATACCGAAGCAGGTATAGGTTCAGATATTACCTTAGCAGGATCTTTGTTACCTGCATATCCTGAAGCCTTGCACCAGATAGGCAATACGGGCCTTACCCTAAATTTTGATACGGCTAAATTAGATCTGAGCCGTACCACCAATATTCCTGAAGCCGATGCGGCGGGTTACCCTGCTGATTTTACAGGATTATATGCCAAGCAGGTGGTTTTAGGTCTGCACCGTTTTGGTGCAGAGAGTGCAGATGGAGAAAGTGCACAGATCAGGGCCGAAAATGTTTTTATTGGTACAGGAGGCATATCGGGTTTATTTGCATTAGAAAGTAATGGATTGCTCTGCAGAGACTTTGGCAAATTTAAAGCAGAGCTTAATCTTTTTCAGATGGAGTTTAAAATGGGCTCCATTGTACATTCAGATATTAGAGGAAAACTTACCTTAAATAAATTTAAACAGGACGATCTGCCTGCCGTTATAGATATACAGGCACAGATAAAAAATGATGGTAATTTTAATTTAACTGCAGTATCGCAGGATATCCCGCCAATTAACCTGCTTAATGTACTGGAGATTAAACTCACAAGCCTGCAATTAGGAAAAGAAGATAAAGGATATTATACGGAGGTAGCAGGTGTTTTAGATTTTACTGCCAATATACCTTTAATGGGCAAAGTGCTACCAAAAGGTATAGACATAAACAGGCTGCGGATATGGGATGATGGCAGTATGGAATTTGAGGGCGGAGGTAGTATTAAACTGTCTAAATCTTTCTTCCTGAAAATAGGACCTGTAAAACTGGAAGTAAGCAACATCAGTGTTGCGGCATATAAAGGAAAACATAACGGTGTAGAACGCAGTTACGGATACTTCAGCTTTGATGGTATGGTCAATACCGGTCGTGCAGGTATCAATACTTCTGGTAATGGTATTAAATACTACTTTACCATTGATGATGGTGTTTTCCATTCGTTTTTAAGTGTAGATCGTTTAAATATAGACCTTACCATACCGGGAAATGTATCGAAAGAAAAAGCTGCTTTTATACTGAACGGTTATTTGAGCGCTGCGAACCCGGCAGTAGAAGGTTCGCAGGCTACTACAGAATATGCAGGTGCAATCAGTTTCAGTTTGCCGCGTATGCGTTTGGCCGGAAGCGGAGGTATGCGTTTAAATCCGTCTGTACCTGCATTTATTGTAGATATAGGCATGGAACTGCCTACGCCAATTTTACTGGGGGCAACAGGTTTGGGTATATACGGTTTTAGAGGGCTTATAGGCCAGCATTATTTACCTTCTAAACAGGCTACCACACCACCGCTCGCAGAAAATGCTACATGGTGGCAATATTATAAGGCCAAAAGTACTGTTACAAAACGTGAGGGTATAGAGATTGATAAGTTTGCAAGTAAATCGGGCTTCTCATTAGGAGCAGGCGCTTCTATTGCTACTGCTTTTGATTCGGGTAAGATCTTTTCGAGTAAACTGTTTTTACTACTGGGCCTTCCAGATGTATTTTTATTACAGGGACAAGCCGCTATACTTCGTTCAAGAATTGGATTGACCGATCCAGCAGATCCACCGTTCAGCGCATTTATTTCTATAGATAGTAACGGCTTTGCCGCTGGTTTGGGGGTAGATTACAAACTGCCTGAAGACGGTGGCTTAAACGGAGCTATTTTATCCCTGTCGGGTAAAATGGAACTGGCTTTCTTCTTTAATAATGCTTCAGGATGGTATTTAAATCTGGGTAAAGACCAGCCGGAAAGTGAACGGATCAGGGCACGCATATTAACACTCTTTCAGGGCTATGCTTACCTGATGATTTCATCAAAAGGTTTTAAAGTTGGTGCTGGCGCCCGTTTTGATTTTAACAGAAGTTTTGGCCCTGTAGCATTAGGCTTGGGTGCATGGCTTGATATGGGTGGCTCACTAAGCTTTAAACCAATACAGGTAGGTGCCTTTATACAGGTAGGTGGCTACGTGTATCTGAAAGTATGGAAAGCTAAAATAAGTTTATCTGTACAGCTTGGTCTTGCAGTTGATGCCCCACATCCGTTTGTAATACAGGGTAGTATCCGCATCAGTTTCAAGGTAATTTTTGTAAGATTTAATATTAATCTTGAGCTTACATGGCGTATCAGTTCTAATGATGCACCTTTACGTGAGCCACAACGGGTTATCAATTTACCTGATGGCAATGGATACTTGCCTATAGCAGCAACCAATATCCTTTCTGGTGATATCTTTACTCTGAACTATTTTACCCAACAGATTACCGGAGTTCTTACAGAACCACCAGCCCTTGGAGACCCTGCTTGGAAATATAGCTTTACTGATCCTGAAAAAATTAAGCTGATTACCGTACCCTTAGACAGTTTTATTGACATAGAGTTGCTTAAAGCGGTAAAACCTTCTTTTAACCGTTTGGGTGGAGCAGGAAACCAGTTACCTGAAGGGTATAGTGAACTTATGCCTCCGCAAAGAGGCTTATCTGCACAAGTACGCCATGAATATGATTTGTTGGGCATAGATATTTATTGCTGGGATGAAAGTGCTCTGCATTGGAAACCTTATAATATTTATGAGGCCGTAACTGCCATTGTAAAAGAAAATATAGATCCACATACCAGTCTTCCAATAATTGATCTTAGTAACCTTAAAATTGGTTACTGGCAGTTTGCACAGCCCAACCGCTACAATAAGGTACGTCTGCTTTCACAGAATATGTTTAGCTTCAGCAACCAGTCTGTACAAACTCTGGGCGATTTAGATGGTCTTAATTTCAGGCGTAAAGATCTATTCTGCTTTGAGAACCTGATCAAACAGCATTATATCTCATGGAAAACAGTTGCAGAAGATACTGTTTATCCTGATGAAACTGTTTTTGATCAGGGAGGCAGCTCATTTAGTTTACATGGTGTAAATGCCAAAGTAAGTTATGATACAGATTATGAAGCCCAAGACCTGTTGATTGAAACCTATGGCGGAAAAATTGTTATAAACATACCAGTTCCGGTAAGTTCTTTTAAAATAGAATTCGGTACAAATGAAAACAGGATAAAGGTAGATTTTATAAAGCAAGTAAGAACCAGCAGGCCTGATTTTGACAGCAGATTTACCAGAATAGAAACAACAGATGTTTATATGCAGCCGGTTTATGTAGAAAGAAATCATGATCAGGCTACAGTGGTCTATTCAAATTTAAATAACCCGATAACCCGGGTTGAAATTACATTTGAAAAAGCTCTACAGCTTAATTTTAAAGGCGACTTAAATTTAGGCAGATATTATCAGTTACCTCTTTCTTATGCGGTATCTGAGCATGTTAATGAGAAAGATAAGGCATTGGTTTACTTTAATCTGTTTAATAAAGCTTTTAATCTGCAGGAAGTTATTGCTAAAAATTATAATGACAGTCCGGGAGTTGTAGCCAGCTGGTTATTCAACAGCAATATCGCTACAACAGGTAATTTAATGGCCATTCCATTGGGCAGCCCTGATCTAACACCGGGGTACTTTAGAAACGAGGAAGGTACTGAGCAAATGAGTGAGATCTATCATTACAATTCAAAAGAAGATGCACTGATTGTACCTTATCAACCTGTATTAAAAGTAGAAGAAGGAAACTTTGCGCTTGAAACTACAGTGGTATTTAATCCGTTTAACAAAGGTATAGCCACCTTATTCAGTAAAGTAGAAAAAGATGAATTAACAGGTAATCTTAAAGGATATACTTTACACTTGTTGCAAGAAGATCCGGTATATGACCTTACGGTTTATACTGAAAATACTTTACCGGTATGTGCTTTTTATTTTACCTGTTATAGTGGGCAAAGCTACTCAGGATTTAAAGTATCTACACCTTTAACAGTACATTGTGATACGCAATATATAGAAGGAAAACAGTATAAGAATGTATTGGTTTCTGTAAACAGACAGAATGATTTGCTCGAAATATTTATAGATAAAGAGCAAAAACTGAGTATAGCCATACCAGATGAACTGAAACAGGAAGAGGTACAGATCAGATCTACGCGGTTAAAACAATTATCTTACTTAACAGAAGAACTGCAAAGAAGACAAGAAGAAAATGAGGTTACAGAGCAGAAATTGATTGACGAAATACAATTAATGGGCGATGGGTTGAGCAAGACCATACAACCTGTATGGCGACCAAATACCAACTATGCGGTTGCAGTTAAAACCAGAGATGTGGTAAATGGAAATGTAAATAGTGCTGTAACTTATACACAGGTATATGGTTTTAAAACTGCAGGACCAATTGGTCATTTTCACCAGCAAAGCTCGGTATATGATAAACTGGCAGCAGAAGATAGAGGAGATGAGTTTAAGCTAACCAATTTAAAGAATTACATAGACTATGATCGCTCTTATCCTGATGCGCAAAGCAGGCACGATTTAAGTAAGCCAGTATTTTACCACCAGCCAAAAATAAGATTGTTATTCAATCAACCTTATATCCATGCAATGTATGAGAATTTTGATAGCTATCAGGGGCTGCCAGAAGTAAAAAACAGCTTGGAAATGCAGGTTGTAGATAATTTTGGTACAGTATTGAGTCCGGCTCTGGTTTGGGAACAGCTTCCTGATAAAGAGATCAATATGGGCAATTTCCGTTCTTTACCGGCAGATCAGCAAATCATATTCATGATGAATTTAGCTGCATCGGGTGATAATTGTAATGCAAAGCCTTTAACCATAAACAAACGTACCAAACAAGGCTCTTATCAACTACCTGATTTATATCCTAACAAGCTTTATACAGCGCTCTTTAATGCAAAATATCAGCCACAAGGTTTGCAAGAAAGCGTTGCAGAAGTACACAGATTTAGCTTTATAACATCGAGGTTTTCGAGTTTTGAAGAGCAGGCAGGTAGTTTTATCATAAATGATACTCCGGGAGAAGAAAGTTATGCCATTTATCCACTTTATACCGCTTTTACTGCCAATGAGATTTCAAATGAGATAAAGGTTTTATTGAATAACGATCCAATAGATGCACCTGAAGCGGTAATGCGTTATGCTGTTAAATATGACCGGATAATATATGGAGGATTAAAAATAAAGCATACCGAGATGATTGAACATTCGGTATTTAACATCATCATTAACATAGAACCTGATACACAGAATAAACGCATTTTAGGTTTACTGGTCAGAAATCCTGAGCCATTTAATGATCCGAAATTGCCAGAAGAGCCCTTAAAGAATACCGTAAAAATGCAGGTAACAGAGGATGACGATACGGTAATTGAAGCAGGCGAATTTTTGTACATACACTCCAGAGATACTTCTGCAGTGTTCATTACCAATACAGATATGGAATTACCTGTTGGAAAAGCCCAGTTAACATTTAGATATAAAATGTTTAACGGAGAGAACTATGAAACCGAATATGAAGAGTACATCACTCCACAGTTTGTTTTAAATAAATAAGAATTAAGCCAGATAATTATATGCCTAATAATAACGCCTTTTGTTCAGATTATAGTTCAATTAAGAACTGCCTGGTGGCTATTCAGTTAGCAGCAAGAAATGGAGATTTTAATGATTATCCTGAAGTTTTACAGCGTATTAATTCTTTAGATAGCGATTTTCTGCGTAAGCTTTACCTGCGGGTAATTACCATACTTGGAATATTAAATGGCGAAGAAGGATTTCCTGAAGTAAGAATAGATGGAGATTTTGATGAGCTGGATTTTGATGAGCTGGATTTTTGGGTAGGATTTTCAGACTCTAATATTTCGGGAGATTTTTTTAAACAGGACTTTTTTGAGTTAGATTTCTGGGTAGGGTTTATGGACAGCGAAAACGACGATTATGTTGCTGTATTCCAGACTATATTGAATATTTTCAAAGAATTTTGTATGCGCAGTGATGAATTGGGTGAGTATGAAAAAGCACTGATTGATGCATCATTACAACCATTTTTAGATGCCTTTGCAGAATTACAGAATTTGCTTGAAAGTTTGGGTATAAATCCATGTACAGATTCAGCCTCAAAATATTATAACAATTCAAAAGAGATATTTTTACAGGTTGCCGGATCGGATGGTTTTGACAATATTGCAGAAGGCTTCCATTTAAGATGGAGCTTAGCTGGGGCACTGGCAGAAAACCATTTGCCAAAAGGCGATTATTTTACACAGAATACAAATTCAAATGGCTTTAATAAAAGCAATGATTTTATTAAAGTTTACAGAACCCCATACCAGGATCCGGTAATTGCCATATTAGATTTTGAAACCGTAAGACCGGTAGTTAATTCTGCCAGATTATACTGGACTTATACCATTAATCAAACCGTTAACGGTAAAATTTTCAGCAATCAGGTAAGACTATATTTTACCGATCAGCAAAAATATTATCAGCTGGCTACAACGCTAAGCCCTAACACAGATAGCTTTAATTTTATCAATAACTATGATGCTGTTATAGAGGCAGAAGTTATAGGAAAAACAGGTTTCAGCTTTAATTTTGAGTTGAGTAAAACTACAAGCGGAACATCGGTTCTTAAAGTAGAAGCTCATAATGAGCTAAATGAAAATGCAGACCAGATTAGGCTTACCCAAAATATAAATCAAGGAACAACAAATGCATTCATTACAGGAGATAATATTTCTTTATTAAAGGTCAAAAAATCTGCTGATGTTAAAATACGTAAGTTAAGTTTTGAAACTTATCATGATTTCTATCATAGCAGATCATTAAGTAACTGGCAGGAAATAGGTGATGGTTTTGCATTGGATCTTACAGATACAAAGGTTTTTGAACGTTTGGAGAATGCTTCATATCCTATTGATAATTTGTGGCCACAGTACAATGATGGTACCCGAGTAAAAGTTAATAATTATAAAGATAAATGGTCTGGCGCTTACATCGAACAGATAGATCAGAATGTTAAAGAACTGGTTCAGCTGTATTTAACAAAAAGTGAAACAGATCCCCGTGCTTATTACCGCATTTTTGAAGATGGAACAGATCCTGCACAGGGACAAGATGTAAGCCTACTTGATATTTTAAATTTACAGGCCTTAGATTACCACATGGCCAGAATGCTTGGGCTTGGACATATTGATACACCAGGAGCTGTAGCTCCAGGTCAACAGTACATATACAGAATTTCATATCAGAATAAGAAAACTTTAGGATCTACTGTTGTAACCCAATTTAATTATATGAGTTTACCAGTTTCAAAGCAGGATAAGAGACTGCCTGGTAAACCGGTAATGAGACCTGTAAATTATAATCTGTACGCACAACCCAGTGATTTTGTTTCTTCTTTTGATGAGTATGGTTATGGTAAATTAGATCAGATAAGGGTAGTGAATATAGGCAGGGATTTTTTCAACAGCGAATTGAAAGCGTATGATTTCTTTGCCGATCTGCAACAGTCAGATAATGAAAACTTTTGTCTTGCACCAAAACCTGTATTTTATGGGATAGAATACAGGGCATCAAATAGCACAACTTATGTTAAGCCAGAAATAACTTCTACAGAAGATCCTGCTTTTGGCAAAGTTTATTATGCTTATGACAATGATTTCCCTGTAACAGGCATACCAGAAGTTACAGTTCTTCCTGATGATCCTTATAGTTTATTTGTTCATTTTGAACGGAATCCGGGTGTACATTATTATGCAATTTACGGGGTAAACTGGTTTTCCAGATCATCCGTATTAAGTGATGAAGAACATACAGATGAAACGGTTTTTACGCCAAATAACCAGTTGATACCACCTACAGATTTAGCTGTTCAGTATATACAAAAAGAAGATGAACTTATTTTTACTACCAGCATTGAGCAGGGATGGTATCAAAAAAGAGCATTGCGTTTTCCGGGGCAGGATATAGGGCTTACAAGAATAACTTTCAACTGGCTGGATATAGTCGATGTAAGTTCAATACCAGATATTACACCTCAAACTTTACAGGATGTAGTACGGGCAAATGAAACCAATATATTTTTTAAACCAGCGCTACAGAAGGAAGTAGTAGGAATAATCTCAGATATCAGATCGGTTTCAGGAACTGAAGATCAGCTTCTTTTATATACTTCAGGTTATCAGCTTATTACCGGAGAGTTAAAGAAGCCAACAATTAATAATACTGATCTGAATAGGTTTACAGGAAGTATTTTATCTACTAATGAAGGACAGTTTAAAGTACTTAGTGTATATAATGATGCCAATGATTTACCTGTAATTACCATTGAAAAGCTTTATAAAATTATAAGAACAGAAGAAGATGAAGAAGAAGGAATGTATGGGGCTTATAAAGAATATACTGTACCGGTTATAGGCAGCAGGTTTTCGTTAGTAGAAAATCTGGGAAATGAAAATAACTGGTTTAAACTCAACGAAAAAATACAGCTGGTAAGTTATGCAGATGAACAAAATCCGGTTATAGAAGTTGAAAGTGCTGAAGGTGGAGACAGCAGATTTTGGGTAGGCGGAATTCATGGGAATGCTATTATTACTAAAGTTACCCATGTTGATGAGCCATTTGATGGTTATTACCAAATCAGCTTCGATCAGACGGCGTTACCAGATCATCCGCAGGTTAATATTCCATATGATCCACAGCAACCAGATCAGAATGAGCCGGGATCCTTACATGGCCCACATGTAGAATGGTATGGTGGAGTAGTGCGTATTGATATGAATGAAGGTACAGAAAAGAAACTCTTACAAGTACTTATTTTACAACAGAACAACCCGTTAAAACTCTATGTATATGATGCTGGTTACGCTACAAATCCAATAAAATTTTCAGCAACGGAAACAGATTATATACAGGTAAATTATCATCCGGGTTACAGAGCTTATTTGTTTGCAGAGCCAGAACCTGTTTATCAATTTAATGCACAGCATATTTTGCCTGGAGAAGATGATAATGATAAACGTACTTTAATGGCGATACAAACAGTTTGTACTTCATTAAATTACACATCTTCGGTTTCAACACCTGCAGTGTTGCTGGCCAGAAATATATACGAACCTAAACAACCTGATACACCTGTAGCTGCAGGGTTAAAAGTAAGACCAGATGCAACCAAGAAAGCTGCATTTACTTTTGATATGCGCATTCCGCCAGAACAGGGAGCCGCCCGAAAACCTTTTGGTTTTATGTTTTACCGCACTTCTCATCAGCAGGTTTTATCGGCTTTATATGAACCACAAACTATTGATGCAATCTTAGCAGATTTAGCATCTTTGAGTAGTGACCTCTATTACAATCAGCGTTATCTGGATATGGTTCATTTGGATTTTGAGAATCAGACTACATTGCAGTTTAAAGTATATAATGCCGAACCTCAGCCTTATGGTTTTCCTTCTCCAGATAAAGCAGGTTTGATTGAAGTGGGTGATACAACAGAACAAAAGATGGCGAAATTACAAGCAGCTGTTTTTAGTACATTGTTGCCTTTAACCGAACAACCGCCCATATTAAGGTATCTTGAAGAAGGCCTGCAAACTTCAAATCAAATTCCTGTTATAAGAGATGCTGATGGTAATCTTTTAGATCCTGGCGATCCAAGATTTAAACCTTTTCCAATGGTGAGGTATTATACAAAAGATACCGATGTTAATGCTACATACATCCGATTTACAGATTATCTACTCGATTCTTCTTATAGAGATCTTTATTTTTATGCAGGTGTTGAGGTTAATAATTTATTAAATTATGGCCCTTTAAGCCCTTTCTTAGGACTTGTAGAAGTTCTTCAAACAACGCCTGCTCTTCCACCTGTAATTCAGTCATATACTTTTGTTCCAGCTACTGTATTGTCTGATAATGATATAACCGTACAAATAAAAATAGCTTTAATACCAGAAGTTGAGCATATAAGCAAATTAAGAATATACAGGACGGCGGAATTAAGCCATACGCTGTCTGTAATACAGATGGAATATAGTTTTGATGTTGATATAGACCCGTTGCAGGAAGAAAGCTATGAAATTACAGATGACTTTTCAGGTATTGAAAACATTCCTTTAGGCAAAACCATGTATTATCGTGTAGCAGGAATAAGGATCATAAACAATGAAGAAGGAGAAAATGAAGAAATCCTGTCTTATCCTTCAGAATTATTTGAAGTACAGCTTATTGATTTAAGAAGCCCGGATGCGCCTTTGCTGGTATATGATGACCAGCAAAATAAAATCTCATGGAATGCCACTACAGATACAGGTAGCTATTACCTGTATAAACAAAATAATAGGGGTAACTGGGAGCATATTTATTCTGTATTACCACCTTTAACCAATGCGCAGATGGATTATGAAATACCAGCTCCTTTAAATTTTACGGATGAAGATGGAGATAGAATCTATCACCGCTTTAAGGTGCAGGTAGAAAATCTATCAGGAAGAATGAATATTATAGAAAATGAATTAACCATTTAATGAAAAACAGCTATGGCACAAATTCCACCAATTTCAGATGCATATATTGATGATATCATTAAATCATACGGGCCTTATATTGATGCAATTAATAAAACCCAGGGCATTAAATTTCGTGAGCTGATTAAACGGTTAAGAGATTATTTTGAACAGGAAATTCCTAAAAATACCTCACAATTAGTCAATGATTCTAATTATGTAACTAGCCCATTAATTAGTGGTTTGCCAGAAGAGAGCGGCTCGAGACGACCTTTTATCATCAGGGCTTTAACCAGCTATAATCCTGACGAGATTTTTGGAATAGACAACC
The DNA here is from genome assembly GCF_022809115.1 of Pedobacter montanisoli. Classification (GTDB taxonomy): domain Bacteria; phylum Bacteroidota; class Bacteroidia; order Sphingobacteriales; family Sphingobacteriaceae; genus Pedobacter; species Pedobacter montanisoli. The sequence continues at coordinate 599,118 of NZ_JALGBH010000002.1, forward strand.
AGCCGCTTCATGTGATGTTGGTTGCAACAGAGCTTATTGCTGGTAAGGAAACGGTTACCCAGTTAAAAATCAGTGATGGTATTACGGCTTTTAAGAATTTGAAAAATTTAATTGGAGGTGGCGGATCTGGTGAAAATGGATTACAACCTTCTATTTCTTTAACCTATACTCAATTAAGAAACTTAAAAGATAATGCCTTATTGGTTCCGGGTCAAAAGTATATTATCAATGATTTTCAAAGCACATTTAATGAATGTGAACTTTTATATGATAACGTTACCAAGATTAACAGTTTAAATTTTACCGATAATGTTTATTCAGGAGACGTTGAGCCAATTATTGTAACTGCTGCAGGAGTAGATACATTAGAACCTTTGGCATACTCTACCATTTATCCTGAACACATATTAGAATATACAACAGATAATTTATTACAAGAAGTTTTAGCTTCCACTAAAGGTACGATTTTATATAGGCGCGATGTTTCAAGAAATAACTATTTCTCTCTAGATATGGTTGCGTTAAAGTATAAATATAATGAAACCGAATGCAATGCTGTAGATTTCAATGGTTGTTATAACACTACCATACTTGCTATTAGTGCAAGATATCTAAATAGGTATATGTTTATTGTAAGGGGATGGGGGGTAGATAATGCTAGTGTTTCTGTAAATTCACACTTTGTAGTATGCAATATTTCTGATACAGAAATTATCAATTCGTATTGTATTGCTCCTTTTGTGAACATGCATAATTGCAAAATAAATGGATTGTTTAATTTTAATAAATCTAGCGATTCTATTTTTAATAACCTTTCCAATCTTGAAATAACAGCGGATTATAATACTAGTGCAAGTATAGTTAATGCATTAAATAATTATTTATTGGACGGTCATGTTTTGCCGGGGAGAAATATTCCTAAACCATATAAACTACTTACGGTATTTGACCGTTTGGTATCACCTGCTGAATATAAAAATTATATATTATCTGTGGATGTTGTTACAGGTAATCCTATAGCTATCCCATTGTTTGAAAGTCCTTGATGTATGGTGATTAACGTAATAAGTGTAAATGAAAATGAGGGACAAAAGCGGCAAAAGGATTTAGTTCATCATTTAGAAGGGAGTGGGTTAAAAATTAAATTTTATATAGGTAAGAGAACTGTAAATGGATATGACAGTGCATTTAAAAGTATAAAAATGCTTATTCAAGACAACCTTGATAAAGATCATCTACTTTTTGGGGAGGATGATTTAATACTAACGAAAACATTCAGTATGGAACGTTTGGAACATTATATAGAACTAGGATACAAAAAAGGATATGATATTATAGCTACGGGTTCTTGGGAAGGGTATGGCTATGAATTGAACGATCCGGATTTATTGGATGTATTGAGATTTAGAGGAACTCAACTTTTAGTCATTTACAAAAATGCTTATAAACGTATTCTGGAGGCTGAAGAATGCAACTACTTTGACGATTTTTTAAGTTTTGTACGTCCAAGATTAAAAGTAGGTTTAACCTATCCTTTTTTATCAAAACAAAGAACCGATATTCCTTCAATGTTGGTAGCAGGAGGAAGTAATTTTAATCATCTGTTTGATGTAGAAGAAAATAGAATAAAAGAATTAATTAAAAATCAGACAGAAAAATATTTAAGTAACAATTAAAATCTTATTTCATAATAAAGCTCTAAAACAATTCATATGGCACAAATACCACCAATTACAGATAGTTATATTGATGAGATCATCAAATCGCAGGGCGCTTATATTGAGGGGATTAACAAAACACAAGGCATTAAGTTGCGTGAGCTGATTAAGCGGTTAAATAATTATTTTGAGCAGGAAATTCCCAAAAACACATCGCAACTGATTAATGATTCTAATTATGTAACCAACCCATTAATTAGTGGTTTGCCAGAAGAGAATAACTCTAAAAGACCATTTATAATCAGATCTTTAGCTAATTACAATCCTGATGAGGTCTTTGGAACAGGTACGCAGCCGCTTCATGTTATGCTGATTGCAACAGAGTTGATTGCTGGTAAGGAAACAGTTACCCAGTTAAAAATTAGTGATGGTGTTACGGCTTTTAAAGACTTGAAGAATTTAGTAGGATCTTCTGCTGGTAATTTTGTAACTCTAGATACATTTCAGACAATATCCGAAGGCAAAATATTTCAGGGTGATAATTGGGAAGTAGAAACATTGATTAATAAAAATGGAGCTACTTTTAATGGTACTGAGGATGGGTTGTATAATAGAATTTCGTCCTATGGTATGGGTATAATTACGGAGCTTTCTGATACCTCTACTGCTGGGTATTATAATGACCAATTATGGATTCATCATAGTACTAATAATACCAATGTTGCTTTAAAAGCAGAAGGTTTAGAAATTAAGAAAGATAATGAAAGTATCTTCTGTAAGAGAGATAGTATAGTATTTACAGGTACTAATGAAAAGAAAACTACTGTAAAACCTGGTGTACTAACGGATGATATAGAAATAAGTTTTCCTTCTGAAAGTGGAAAATTGGCATTAAAAACGGATATTCCTACACCTGTTGATATAAGTGGAAAGGCAAATGATGCAGATGTATTACATAAAACAGGCAATTTGAATGAAAGTATTACGGGTAAAAAGACATTTCAGCAGGCTCCTGCTTTAGAAAGCCTTACAGGTAATCGTATGCTTTCACTCTCTGCTACTAAAGAAATTGAAAGTTTCTATGAAATAACTCAGCCGGTTATTAGTAATGCTACTATTATTACACAATTAACCACTGCCGCAAACTGGAATGCTTCTGATGTATATACAGGAACAGCTATAACAGGCGCATACCAAATGCAATTTTATGCTGATGCTAATTACTGGTATTACTTCTATAACGATACAACGCCTATAAGAATAGCCAGAAGAGCTACTCAGCTCGCAGCCACTGATACAGAAGCACAAGCTGGTACAGTTACAAACAAGTATCTTACACCTGCTAACTGGGGCTATCTAAAAGGTATTGTAAATAATATTACGGCTTTATGGCAGTTTACAGTAGGCATAGGAATTGGTATAGCGGGGGTAACGAGCTCTTTCTTAAAACTTGCCGCTAATACCACAGCTAAATCGCAGGTAAATCTAACACCATCTGCCACAGATGTTACTTCTCCTGTAAATGGAGATGTATGGAACAATGCCGGAGAATTGAAATTAATGGAGAACTCCATTGTAAACAGAATGGTTAAACTTTACAATAATGAACTTTTAAAATCTGATGGTAATTACATCCTAATGTCTAATCAATACGGTGATTTAAGTAATTCGGTTAAAGTAGCAGAGAGATGGGTTTATGATAGCGATGTAATTTCTGCAATTACAGGAGCAAGTTGGTCTTCAAATAGAGCCAATATCACCCCAGCAAATAATAAGGTTATGTATAAAGGTCAAAGATATGACGATGGTACTTATACTTATGAAGCAACAGAAGATAATTATTTAAGGAGATGGTAACCAGACAAAAATAATTCAAACAAACCAGGCAAACTAAAAAATCTATAACTAAAAGCTTTAAAATAATTCATATGGCACAAATTCCACCAATTTTAGATGAGTATATTGACGAGGTCATCAAATCTTCAGGCGACTATGTGGCGACTAAAAACAAAACACAAGGAATAAAACTTCGTGAGCTGATTAAAAAGCTGCGGGATTATTTTGAACAGGAAATACCTAAAAAAACTTCTGATCTTATTAATGATTCTGATTTCGTAGTTCAGGATTTTTTGAAAGAGCTGCCAGAAGAAGGAAATTCCAAAAGACCGTTTATCATTAGGCCGCTAGTTAATTTTGATCCTGAGCAGGTATTTGGTACTAACGGACAACCCGTACATATGATGCTTATCGCTACAGAAGAGGTAAATGGAAAGATTGTACCAATACAGATGAAAATAGCGGATGGCGTAACTCCGTTTAAAGATTTAAAAAATTTAATCCACCAACCTGATCAAAGTGTTTCAAAAGAAGGAGATAACATGACGGGTAGCTTAATACTAACCCAATACGATCCTTTGCCAAATGCTTACGGTACTATAACTTTAGATATTAGGGATGCATTTAATCCGCAAATCCAAGTTACCAATGGAGATGGCTACTTTACTCGTGTAGCTTATCAGAGTATTGAATTTGGAGTAAGTTCTTGGGATGGTTTAGCAGATGATTATATTAGTGCCAAAATAATACCTGCTTATGGATCAAGAGATATTTATGCAGAACTTCCTGATGAATCAGGAAAACTAGCATTAACATCTCAAATTCCAAATATATCGGGTAAACTAGATAAAATAACTACTTCAACTGCTAAAACTCAGTTATATGCAAAAAAAGCAGATGGATCTCAAGAGATGTTAGATGTAGATGCATTGGGTTTAACAGAAACAGATACTTCTATCCCTACATCGAAACTGGTAAAAATTAAATTAGACGAAGTACTCAATCAAAAAGGACAAGCATTAGGACTGGCTACATTAGATAATGCAGGAAAAGTGCCAGTTTCACAGCTACCTGATGCTATTTTAGGTGCTTTGCAATTTCAGTCGCAATGGAATGCTTCTACAAATACACCTGCAATCCCTGCTGTTTCTGCACAAAATAAAGGGCATTTCTATATTACACAAACAGCAGGCGTTTACAATAGCATTAGCTATAATGTGGGCGATTGGATTTTATCTAATGGGACGGCTTGGGAGAAAATCTCAAATTCAGATACTGTTATTTCTGTATTTGGAAGGATAGGAAATGTGGTAGCTGTTGCCGGAGATTACACCTCAGATCAGATTCTTAATCAATCCAGCATCTCTGGAAATTATATAACTGATGCTTTGGAACAATTAAATAATAGTAAAGCAGCGGATGCTAATGTAGTGCATAAAACCGGAGATGAATATATTAATGGCAATAAGGTATTTGAATCATTTCAGGTTGAGGCTGTTAAAATTACCAATACAACATTTCAGCCAGGAGACGGCGATCCGGATGATACATATGATCAGAAATTGCAAAGAAAAAATGGGACTATTGCTTTACTAGCTGATATTCCTAATCTAAGTAGGTATGCTGATTTGTATGCTAATAATGTCTTTAGTGGAACTGCAGCCTTTAATGCAAATGTATATACTTATTATCTCTATTCTAAAAATGGATATGGAATAACAGATACTGCTGGAGCAATGGCGTTTAGAATTGCAACAGAAGCAAGTAATGGAAGTACGTTATTCAGAACGGTCAGATCAAATGGAGATTTTATTACTTCCTTTACTGTTAATAGAGATTCTGCCAATATTACTTTTACTTCTATTCCTAACGTTAATGGAGATTTATTAGCTGTCAAATCTGATATACCAGGCCCTATTGATATAAGTGGTAAAGCTAATTTAGCTGGAGACAATACATTTACAGGGGATAGCAATACATTCCCCAGCATCACTACAAATATGTTGAGTGTGTTAGATGATATTTATGGCAGTTATATTGAAGGCCAGAACCTTAGTGTTTCAGGGGGTAATGTAGATATTGCCGATGCAAACGTGCTCAACTTTTCTAGGCCTATTAAAAAAGTTAACTATGCTACCAACAACTTTCATTATGATGTAGATGGTAAGATAGATCATACTATTTTAATTGATGGAAGTGGTAATGCTGGTACTATGACTCTTCCTGATGCGAGGAATATAAAAGGTAGAATTTTCATTCTCAAGGCTATCGGAACAGCAAGCGTATTAGTTTCTGTAGATGGAGTAGGTGGGCAATTTGAAGATAATGGAACAATTATAGTTGGGCCTACTACCAGTAGTGGGGTTTATAAGTGTGTCACAGTTCAAGCTGCTGGTGATGGAAGCAATATGTACTATATAATTGGACAATTTTAATTACAGGATTAAAACTCATCAAAACAAAAAATGCATAATGTACATCACCATTCATTTCACTAAATATATACGCCAATGTCAACATGTTTTTTAGGACCTCCATTTAACATTAGCGGGAACAGATTTCTGCCTGAGGATACTTTTAGCTTTACCTTAGAATTTGATAATCCTTCAGATCAAAATGATATTCTCGCTTATGAATGGTATCTGGATAATGTTTTAATGATAGAGGAGGGATCAATTCAGGTTACTGCGAAAGCTTTGACTGGTAAACATTTTATAGGAGTAAGGGTTTTAAACAATCAGGGATGGTCTGGCCTTAAAGAATTTGATTTTTATACAAATGTAATGCCTGATTTATTAGTGGTTGAAGGCCCGGATACTGTGAATGAAGGAGATGTTGCCACGTATGAAGCTTATCTTCATTTTGGGAATCAGGAGATTGTAAAAGTTACAGATAAAGCAGTTTTTAGCATCAATACAGGAGGGACATTTGATTCTAATTTATTAACGACGTATAATGATGTAACGAGTTTTGAAGATAAAAACGCAGTAGTTACAGCTTCAGTGTACAATGTATCCGGAACTAAAAACTTAACCATATTAAATACAACCAAAAAATATCCTGCTGTATTGGTAGTTGATATTTTTGACGTAAGCACTTTAAATATAGGGGCTTTAATTGCTAATCCTGATGTCAATAATGGTCAGGTATTGGCTTATACAGGTAATAATTTTATACCCGCAAATGCTACTCCAAATGACGCCCTTATACTGGCTTCTGATTATATAAATAATGGCAGTTCTTTAAAATGGCGATTTCAGTTCAACATTTTAAAAATCGTTAACCAATATCCCAATATAAAAGATTTTGTTTTTGAAGTGAGAGCAAGATCAAATTCTGCCAGAATTTTATATGGAGCCTATGGATTAAAAACTTATGATACTAAAATGGTTATGTATGGCGCACCAGGTTCTTTTATTCCAACGGTAACAGGAGGTGGTAATGTTGGAGGCCCTGTAAATTACCAGACTTCGGTAAGTGCTGGTGCAAACGGTAACTATAACAAAGATTATTTGCTTACTATTCTTAAGTTTAATTTCAATGTTCAGAATTCTATTCTAACTGTAACAAAGAATAGTTAGAGAAAATCATAGAAACATTAAAGCCTCTTTAACGTAAAGAGGCTTTGTTTTAAATCACTTCCAAAACTTTCTTGTAGCAGCCACACATAAAATAACGCCCAAGGTAACTGTTAATACAGAATGTTTACTTTACAAGATCAATTTCAAAATTGAATGCGCCTTTGTATGGGTTTACCCTGGACAGACGAGCTAAAACTGAAATTAACAATTGAGAAACTTGGCTAGGCTATGTAAGAGCAAACCTTACAAATCAAATCTTTGGGATAGCACTTATTTATAGATATTTTTGCTGCATTTAAAGACCTAAAAGAATGAATGTTTTTGACCTGATCATCAATGACAAAGAAACAGTAGCTTTAGAGGATGTTTTTCTGCACAAGGAAAATCAACTGAGTATTACGCAACTGATCAAAGAATATAAATATGTAAATGAGCTTACGCATTATGGATTACCTGTAAATAATAAGATTTTATTGGAAGGGAACTCAGGCTGCGGTAAAACCATGACCGCTAAGGCTATTGCCCATAAACTGGGTAAAAAAATATTGGTGCTCAATCTCAGTAACGTAATCTGCTCTCGCATTGGCGAAACATCGCAAAATATTAAACAAGTATTTGATAAGGCTGCAAAAGAACAGTCGGTTTTATTTTTAGATGAATTTGATCAGATTGGTAAGGCCAGAGGAAGTGAAGATAAAGATGTAGGAGAGATGCGAAGATTGGTTAATACCATTATTCAGCTGATCGATTATTTTCCAGCTAATGCTTTACTGATCTGTGCTACCAATCATCCCGAAATTATTGATGTGGCTTTATTGAGGAGATTTCAATTGAGCATTCAGTTTGAAATGCCAAATGATACGGTTTTAGATAAATATTATGATAAGTTACTGACTCCTTTTCCTGAAAATGTACAGCAGATCCAACGTAAATATGCCATTTCTTTTGCCGAAGCCAAAGATTACATCTATACAGCAGTAAAATCTATATTGATTGAAGAATGGGAGCAAAAAGAAAATAGTATAGCCGTATGAATAGATAGTTATTATTGCAACGAATCTCTTTAGCCCATTGCCATCTTCATAATTACCCCAATCATTGCAGAAGTAGCAAAACTAACCAAGGTTCCCACTAAAATATATTCGGTTTTTAACTGGGTATTGGTTTCTTTTTCGCTAAATCTTAAAATTGATTTGGCTGTCATTAAAAAGCCTATGGCAGAATATTGTTGCATGAGTACAAAGGTTAGAATGAGCACTCTTTCACAGATGCCGATCCATTTACCTGCATTGGCTAATCCAACGTCCTGCTCTTCGTTGCTTTTGGTAATGATAGAAATTTCTTCCCTAAGCTCCTCATCTGATTTTTCTGCCTCCTGATTTTCCAGATGGGCTATCGCTACTTGCCTTTTTTCTCTGCTGATCTGATCTCGCCATTTCTGTGTTGCTTTTCCAATGATGATACCTAATGGAAAACTTACAAACGTATATCCGGCTGTTATGATCCAGAATCTGTTGTTTCTGGTAACGGTTTCTATAAATGGACATATTTCAGTCCACTTATTTTCTATAGATAGCCAAAGTATTACAATTACCAGTAAATGAGCCATCTGGTCTGCTATAAAATAACTGAATTTGTTCTTGTCGGCCTTTGATTTGAGGTAATCTATCAATAAGTGCGAACTAAAAATAACTACAGGAATAACCCAGTTATTGTATAACCCAGATAAGATATAAGCTACAAGCGTGGTAATGAACACATGGAGATAAAGCTTTGAAGATTTACCTCTTTTTTCTTCACGGTCGGTTACCCAACTTTTGGGTTGCAATATAAAATCGGTGAGCAGGTGTGCAACGAGTAATCTCAGTAGTAAATTTAGTTCCATTATGTTATTGTACTAAGTTGGCAATATATTTTATGGCAGGTTCAAATTCTTTCCATCCGGCAGATTTTAATCTGCTGTTAACCGAGGGCTGAGAGAGAGAAAGTGTTTCTGCAATCTCTTGTTGGGTTTTACCTTCAAGCAACAGGAAAATAACTTCTGCCTGTGCAATTGTCCAGTTACCTATGTATTTATTAATGAAGTTAAGGATAATCTCAATTCCGTTATTCTTGGCAATATTGTTGGTGTGAATAGCTAAAAACTGGTCATCTTTTAGGGTATCGAAATGCCTACCAGAAAGATGAAACGCTTCACCATCAGAGTTGAGTACATTTTTACCCCGATAAGAAACTTCTCCGATACCTATTGAAATTCTTGTGCTTAGAGATACTTTATTTTTTTCGTCTGAGTGCTTTTTGAACCAGCAAATAAGTTGTATGCTTTTGGTTATAGCCTCTAACGCATCATTAAACAATACCTGATAGCTGTCACCTCTAAATATCTCTGCATTTTCCTTTTCTTTGATCCAGGTTTTGAGCAATACTTCAGTTTCTCTGATCAGGTTTTTTCTTTTGGAGGGAGATAATTTGGTGAAATTAATGATATCTCCTGTCATTACAGCTTGTGTTTTCATCAACTTGTGCCTCAAATGTTATATAAATATAGAGTGTTTGTTCTATAAATGCAAATTATAGAGTATTTATTCTATAAGATGTTTTTTTACGTGAATTTTAAGACCGGAAGGATTGCGAGATTAGGTAATTTAATACGTGGTTTCGAACTAAATGATTAAATTGTAAAACGAAAATAATTTAATCAATGTATTGACAATGAAAGCTATACAAGGCATTCTGGCTTTACTTTTTGTGCTGTCTTCAAATTTATTGTACGCTCAAAAGCCTGGCAACGATATTAAAGTTAAAATTGAAAAAGTAGAAAACTCCCTCAGCCCATCGGTTATTAAAGGTAGTGATCAGGTTCCCAACAACAATATTCTTGATAGGATGAAACAGCTTAATGTAAAAGGAGTAAGCATTGCTGTAATCAATAATTATAAGATAGAATGGGTAAAAGCTTATGGTTATGCGGACGAAGAAGAAAACAGAAAGGCTGATGTCAACACCTTATTTCAGGCAGCTTCTATTAGTAAATCTATCAACAGCTTAGGATTTATGAAGTTGGTACAGCTTGGAAAGATAGACCTAGATCAGGATATCAATCATTATCTCAAAAGCTGGAAATTTCCTTATGATAGTGTTTCTAAAAACAAGATCATCACATCAAGAAATTTGTTAAGCCACTCAGGCGGATTAGGCGTTTCGGGTTTTGCAGGTTATGAAAGAACTGCCACAATACCAGATATTGTACAGGTCTTAAACGGAACTTATCCGGCAAATTCAAAAGCCGTCCGTGCTATAAAAGAGCCGGGAATTGCATTTGATTACTCTGGTGGGGGCTCTGTAATCTCTCAACTCATTCTTATTGAAACTGCTGGCGAAAAATATGAGGATTTTATGAAAAGAGAAGTTTTTGAGCCTTTGCAAATGGCCCATAGTCGATATACTGTAAAGAACGATACCTTGAATATTGCATCAGGCTACTATGCCGATGGAAAAAAGGTAAAAGGAAAATACCATTTGTATCCGGAGTATGCTGCGGCCGGCTTGTGGACTACACCAACAGACCTTGCTAAATATATGATAGAATGCCAATTGGCGCTACAAGGCAAATCGGCAAAAGTTCTGTCTAAGAAATATATGGAAGAACGGTTTAAGCCTGTGGTTGATTATGATAAAAGCAAAGTGGCGCTGGGCGTATTTCACCGGTATAAAAACGGAGCATATTATTTTAACCATAACGGAGGTAACGAAGGTTTCACTTGCGCATCTTATGGCAGCCTCGATAAAGGTTACGGAGTGGTGGTTATGACCAATAGCAATAGTCAGGAATTAATGCTCGAAATTTGTAACAGTGTTGCCAGGGTTTACAATTGGGATCGTTTTTTTGTTCCTCAGTTTGCCAAATAGGAATTTAATTACGGTTCGTTTAGAAATAACCCTTAAATATAGATATTTTACTCTATAAACTGCATTTATAGAGCTTTTGTTCTATAATAGAGCACTTTCTGTAGATTATATTGCAAATTTCTTAGATTAATTCGATACTTATACCCAAACAACAGAACTTTATACCTACAAAAGTGTTAACAGGATATGCTAAAGCTATTGATTGTAGTAACCAGTGTAAATAAATACGAGAGTAATGACCTGGAAACAGGATTATGGCTGAGCGAGCTTACACATATTTACCATAGTGCCAAAGAAAAGAGCTACGATATTACCATTGCAAGTCCAAATGGAGGAGATATACCCATAGATCCCGAAAGTTTGAAACCTTTAGTATTAGACAAGATTTCCAAAGATTATTGGGATGATGCCAATTTTAGGAATTTGCTGAGACATACCAAGAGCTTGCAAGAAGTGGAAGAGCAAGAATTTGATGGAGTTTATTTAGCTGGAGGGCACGGTACTATGTATGATTTTCCGAATAATACCCTGTTGCAAGATATCATCAAAAATCATTATGAGAAACATCAAATCGTTGCGGCCATTTGTCATGGCGTGGGCGGCTTGTTAAATGTTAAGCTATCAAATGGAGAATACCTGATCAAAGGTAAAACCTTAACAGGCTTTAACTGGTTTGAAGAAAGTTTGGCAAGGCGTAAAAAGAAAGTACCTTTTAATTTAGAGGCAGCCTTAAAAGAAAGAGGTGCTGATTATAAAAAAGCCTTTATCCCAATGACCTCAAAAGTGGTAACAGACGGTAACCTCATTACCGGACAAAACCCTTTCAGTTCAAAAGAAATGGCAAAGGTGGTTATAGAAGAACTCAAAAGAAATCATAAATAAGCTCAAGAAATGCAAACAATATTAGGTGCTAACGGACAAATAGCAGAAGAACTGGCCAAAGAACTCAAACGAAATTACACCTCAGATATTAGGTTGGTAAGCCGAAATCCAAAAAAAGTAAATGATACGGATACCTTGTTCACCGCCAATTTGTTGGACAGCAAGCAAGCAAATGAAGCGGTAAAAGGCAGTGCTATTGCTTACTTTACTTTAGGTCTTCCGATGGATAGCAAGATGTGGGAAGAGCAATTTCCGTTGATTATGCAAAATGTAATAGCAGCCTGTAAAAAGCATGGTGCTAAACTGGTGTTTTTCGACAATACGTACATGTATCCTCAAGATGATGCAGTATTGACAGAAAAAAGTGCTTTTGCTCCAGTAGGAAGAAAAGGAGAGGTAAGAAGAAAAATTATAAATATGCTGTTGCAGGCAATGGAAAGAGGAGAAGTTGAAGCTGTAATCTGCCGTGCACCAGAGTTTTACGGACCAGGTAAAACCCAAAGCATTACCAATACCTTTATTTTTGATGCTATCAAAGCAAACAAAAAGTTAAAAGTTCCTCTAAGCGATCGTAAATTGAGAAGCTTGATCTGGACACCTGATGCCAGCAGGGCAACCGCCTTGATTGGCAATACACCAGATGCTTACGGGCAAACATGGCATTTGCCTATAGATGAGAACAGATTGACCTATCAGCAGTTTATCAAACTGGCATCAGAAGTTTATGGAAAGGAATTGGATTATACAGTTGTTCCAAGGTTTGTATTTAAGATTGGGGCTCTTTTCAGCAAACGGGCAAAAGAACTGCAAGAACTTTTGCCAAGATATGCGCACAACAATATTTTTGATGTTTCAAAGTTCAAAAACCATTTTCCTGAATTCAAGATCACAACTTATAAAGAAGGAATGATGCAGATAAAAGCTGGAAATTAAAGAATAATTTATCTGTCACATTGAGCTTGTCGAATGTACGAAAATTGATAAATATAGACCCTGAAACGAGTTCAGGCTGACGTAATCGTTTAGGGTGACTTTGTATGAATGTCAAATTGATTTGTTTACTTTGAATACAATCGTTACACTTGATTTTGCCATTTTAATTAGAGTTGGGATTAATCATTACAGAATAAAAACAATAGTTGATAAAGTCAACTATTGTTTTTTGAATTTAAGCCAGACTAGCACAACTTTATTGCAATTGCAAAAGATAATTTACTTTGAAAAAAAAATGCTTTTATGTAGTATTGTGCTAAGCCTTAAATGGTTATGTATATGAAGTCAATTTGTTTTAAGATCTTTGCCGTATTTATCATTCTAGCGCAGTATTGCAACGCACAACAGTCAGGATCCAAATCAGTAATTAAGAGTAATAATCCTTTAAGAACACCTCTCGATAGTTTGGTTCAGCGGGCAGCTGAGCATTATCTGCATGCTCCTGCAACAGTTGATCTGTCTATAGGAATAGTTAAAGACGGAGTACAACATCAGTATAGTTTTCATCGTGGCGAGGGTAATTTAATTCAGAACAATACTTATTTTGGTTTAGGCTCTGTAGCAAAAACTTTTGCCGGTATTATGCTTGCGCAGGCGGTTGTTGAAAAGAAAGTAAAGTTAAGTGATGATATCAGAAAATATTTGCCGGGTAACTATCCAAATTTACAATATAAGGGACATCCGGTAAGATTAGTAGATCTGGCAAATCATACTTCGGCCTTACCTGCCATGTCTAGAGATTACAGCGATAAATACCTGGATAGTATTTCTAAATTGGAACCTAAAGCATTCAGAGCGTTTTATAGCGTTTATACAGCCGATAGCTTGTTTAAAGATATGCACCATTTTACGCTCGATACCATTCCAGGAACCAAATACCGATATAATGGAAACGCAATGATGGTACTGATCGCTATTTTACAACGCGTTTATCATATGCCTTATGAGCAGTTGGTTACTTCATTTCTGAAAAAACAAATTGGAATAGCAGATACCAAAACCCGGTTAACCGCAAATGAAGAGAAACGACTTTTAGCAGGTTATGATGAAAATGGTAAAGCCATAACTTTTATTCCAGATAATGGTTTCAGGGCAGCACCTTCTATGTTTTCTACACCAGCTGATATGCTTAAATATGCCAGTGCTAACCTGAGCAGAAAAAATGCTGCAATTAACCTGAGCCATAAAATTACCTTCACAAAACCAGATGGCACGTATATGGGCCTAAGCTGGATGTTAGGTAAAGAAGACAATGGCTTACCTTTTATCATGCATACAGGTAGAGACGGATTTGGTTTTTCTTCGTTATGTTATCTTTATCCTGATCATCAAACCGCAATTATCATTTTGGTAAATGACAGTACCGGGCAAGAAAGGGTAGCAGATTTAAAGAATGAACTGGTTTCTCATATTTTGCGATAAAGTACAAGCTACCCATTATTCAAAATTTCTAGCCTAAAGTTTTTTCTAAAGCCTTGGGTAACTTTTTCTTCAATTGCTTTTTCCATCCCATTTGCATAATCAAACTAATAATGGCAAGTTTTAATCCCTTATAACCTGAGTGTTCCAGATATAGGATGGTTCCGCCACAAGTTGGTTCTAATGTAAAGCTTAAAATGGTATCTAATTGAGCAAAAATTCCTTTCGTTAATTGATCTGCCTTATCAGAATGGATACCTGCACAAGCAAGTGCTTTTTCGCCTGTAGCTTCGCCACGATAGGTATAAGAAATGTATTTTTGTGGTTCAATGGCAATGATTTTACAATGCGTTATTCCATCCCAACCTTTTTGAGGCTTCATCCTGAACGTAAAATAATGCCCTTGTGTGGGTTCAATGTTGTTCTCCATAAACCAACTGCCTAAAAGCTTAGAATCTGTTAAGGCTTGCCAAACTTGATCTTGGTTATAAGGTAAAAATGCTTTGAGTTTATGGTTCGTGTCATTTTCAATGCAATAATTATTGAAGAGAAACAGACAAATAAAAGAAACTTTGTTCTTTTTGCTTAAAACTGTTTGGGCTTTTTTCTTTGTCCTGCAAGTTCGGCAATTTCATCTATACGCTTCTGTCGGGTTTCAGGCCGTTTGGCTAGCACAAGCCATTGTAGCATCATTTTTTTGATAGTCTTACTTAAACTTAGAAAATAATCTTTTGAACCCTCATGCTTGTTGAATGCTTCTTCCAAATCGTTCGGGATAATCAATTGTTCAACTTCATCCAGAATTGTCCATGAACCATTTTGTTTGGCAATTTCAATACTATCTAAACCTGCCTGTGCCATCAATCCATTGTCTATAAGGCGCTGAATTTTTTCTTTATTAATTTTTGACCAAGTGCTCTGGGCTTTTCGTTTACTGAAAAACTGATGTGAAGATTCTTCGTCTATTTTTACTCTCTTACTATCTATCCAGCCGAAACAAAGCGCTGTATCTACCGCATCGCTCCAGGTAATGGATGGTTTTTCTGATGATTTAACATAAAAAACAACCCATACATCTTTTTTTAAAAAATGGTTCTCTGCTAACCATTCACGCCACGCTTCCGGGCTTTTTGGATAAAATACTTCTGTTTCTTGCATTCTTTAGTTTAAGGCTGTTTTTCCAAGTTTTATGCTTAAAGATGCAAAAAATCTTTAATATCAATAGGGTTTGGTGAAAGGCATAGATCTGTTATAGGGTACTTTTATTTTTATATACCTGCATCAGAGCTTCATCTTTTCCTTCTATGAAGTTTTTAATCGAATACTTCACATCAACATCAGGTTTTAGTGGCCCCTTTTTACCTTTCCAGGTTTCCCAATATCTGGTAGAGTAAGCGATTACTATTTTAGTTTTTGGTAAACTAAATCCCCTTACTTCTCCATAATGATTGATATTGCCACTGGTAGGTTCGCCAATAAAAAAGGCATTTGTGTTTCTTTTTAAATCAACCGCATTCATTACCGCTGAGGAGAATGTTTTTTTGCCAATTAACACAAAGAATTTTCCCTTCTGGTTAAAGTAACTATCCTTGATTTTTTCTATAAATGGAGTTAAAACACCTGAGTTTCCCCCATTATTGTAGCGTAGGTCAAGTATGATTTTTTCTGGCTTATGTTGGGTTATAAAAGCGAACAGTTCATCATTAAATTTTGAGAAAGGAACATCCTGTTCTTCCTGACATTTATTGTAATTGAAATAAAGTACTTTCCTATCAGGATCATAGTTGAACCAATAGTTTCCTTTTTCTTTTTTAGATAGCAGGTTAACTTGAGCAAAAGCTAATTTTATGTCGGTAATATCATTGCCCTTAATGGCTGCTAATTTAATTTTTACCTGTTTATTGTTTTTATCAATCAAGGTAAATTCGGCTTCATCGTCAGAATTAATAATACCTAAACCTTTTAAAAAAGCAGGATTATTAATGTAATGAAGGAGATGGTCATCAAAGTAAGACTGATTTTCGCTTTGAATAATTTCTTTGAATAAAGAGATTACATTAGCGGTGCTTTGGTTGTTGATAGCGATTAGTTTGGCTTGCAGAAGATCCGAATTGGCTTCATCTATACCTGTTACGAAAAGTCCTTCCTTAAAAAGTTCAAATTGAATAGGAAGAATTTTAGTGAATTTTGGTTCAACAAAGGTATGTTCATCTCCAATACTTACCATAAGTTTAAAAAGTTCGGTAGTAAAGGTTTCATAATCTAAAGCACCGGCTTTACTTATAACGGCATCTACCTTGGTTTTAAAATTTGCCTGCGTGATTTTTGCAAAAAGATTTGTATGCTTAATAGGTAAAGTTTTTTTGAGAAACTCCAGATCTTCTATAAAATCGGCTTTTGATAAGCTTTGAGCGAAGCCAAAATGAGCAATTAATGTAAAGAAGATAAGAACAATGATTTTCTTCATGTTTGGTTAATAGTTATGATTCTCGGAATATATGTACCATGAAAAGACAAGTATTTTTTAAGAATGTTGCATCAGAAAGCAAATGATTAGAAGTATTAATCTCCTTAACGGATTATTGCTAGTATAAGGAAAAGTGAATTATATGTGCAAAAATTTCACATATTTGGGAAACAGCTTTTAAATGTTGAAAATAGTAATGACCTAAATATTCCGCTAACTAAAATTAAGATTTCTATGCTTAAAAAATATCCTTACATCTTTGCTGCATCTTTTTGCCTTTTGTTCTTGTTATCGTTTAAGTCAACAACTGATAAGTTAATAGATGTTCCTATTCTTATAAAAGCAGGTACAGCCAAAATAACAGGAAGCATAACAAGTCTTGGAAATGCCAATAAGAACAATATTTATGTAGATATTATTGCTCCACAACCTATTTCGGGAGAAAAAGCTAGATACAAAACGCTTGTTGATCAATATGGAAAATTCTCTATCGATATTGATGTTGAAACACAAATTTCGCTAATTATCTTAAAAACAAGCTTTGATGAGGAGAGACCCCTTTTTGTTAAATTAACAAGTGGTGGAGTTACGAACATTAATATAGTCTATAATTTGAATGATGAAATCCACAACATTGAGTTAATACCTGCCACGAATAAAAATGATGTTACTCTAGGCTTTGAGGTTCTGGATAAAATGTTAAGATATCAACCAAGCAGGGCACCAGAACCTTTGTACAATAAAAGTACAGTGTATTATCTGAATTATTTTAAAGAAGTATTATCAGAAAGATTAGCAGTTGTAGATAATGATACATTGTTATCTGAAGAATTTAAAAAAATGTTATCTAAAGATTTCAAATTATTTGCATATAGAGGATCTCCCTTTGATTATGCAGAGGCGATGAGGATAAATTATCGGAACATTAACCCTAATGAAAGTAAGCAGCCTGATATCCAAAAAATTGATAGATCATATTTTGGTTTCCTGAAAGATTTCAAGCTCAATGACCCGCAATATTTGCAATGTCCTACGTTTTTGGAATTTCAAAGCAGAATTCTCCAAAATGAAGTATTGGATCTCCCTGAAATTGGAGAAAGTGAGATTTCTTCCTGGTTGGCAAAGGTAAAAGCTATCTTATCGGACTTGGTTGGTTTCAATAATGGACCCTATTATGATATTTTAGCCGCTAATGCTTATGCCAGACAACTAAATGAAGAAGTAAGACCATTAACCGACAAGCAAAAAGAGAATATTGAAAAATATTGGAAAAATGGAGAGATCGCCAAAATACTATTACGAAAAAATCAAAAGATTGCTGAATTAGGCGAGTTCAAACTACCTGTTGTAATCAATGAAATCTCATCTGTTTCAGATGATAAAGTTATTGAAACAATTCTTTCTAAGTATAAGAACAAGGTTGTTTTGATTGACCTTTGGGCCACTTGGTGCGTGCCTTGTCTAAATGCAATGGAACAATTCAGGAGCACAAAAAACGAGTTTAAGAATAAGAATGTCACATTTGTATATCTAACAAATGTATCCTCACCTAAAAAGTTATGGGAAGAAAAAATTAAAGGCATAGGCAGTGAACATTATTATCTGAAAGACTCTCAATGGGGGCACATTATGAATCATTTTGGTTTCGAAGCCATTCCTTCATATCTGTTATACAACAAAGAAGGTGTACTCATTAATAAGTTTACGGCCTTTCCCGGAAATGAGAAGATGAAGGAGATGATAAATGGTCTACTATAGAAAATGAATAGGTAAGTTTATAATTACTTATTATCTTCAGAACTTCAGATACCTTTTAATAGAAAAAGCCTCAACTTTTGTTGAGGCTTTTGTGATCCCGCTGGGATTCGAACCCAGGACCACTACATTAAAAGTGTAATGCTCTACCAGCTGAGCTACGGAATCATCGTTTTTGATTAACGAGGTGCAAATATAGAATTTATTAAAAATACATGCAAGAAAAAATATAACATTTTCTTTTAGTGATTGGTTTATAGTTGCTTAAATTTAAAATTAGCTGTTTTTAAGCAAGGTTTATATGCTGAGCAGCTTCCTTTATGCCGCTTTTGTCAAGATTTTTCAGTTGCGGAATACGTCCGAGAAAAGGAAGGTTTGTATAATTCAAGATATAACTTTGACTTTCCGCATTCTCTTCCCCACAAAAAAGAATGCCTTTAATCTTTATGCCATGCTGTTTAAGCGTATTTATGGTAAGCAGGGTGTGATTGATGCTGCCCAAATAATTACTGCTTACCACAATGGTTTCTAAGTTAAGATGGGTAATCAGATCTAAGATAAGATCTTTGTCATTTAAGGGTACCATCAATCCACCGGCACCTTCAACAATTAAAGAACGCGTTGTTTCGGGTAAAGAAAACTGATCTAAAGTAATTTCTATTTCATCTAATTTAGCTGAAAGATGAGGGGATAAGGGTTGGCTAAGGCGGTATGTTTCAGGATGGATAACAGTTTGGCTATTACTGATCAAGCTTTCAATAGTTAAGCTATCGCTTTGGTCTAAATCTCCAGATTGGATGGGTTTCCAGTAATCGGCATTTAATTTTTCTACCAATACGGCACTGGCTACGGTTTTACCTATTCCGGTTCCAATTCCGGTAACAAAATATTTATTATTCATGTGATTTTAGTTTTGAAATAAGCCCTTCAATGGCTTCAGGTGTGTTGAAGCTATGTAGGCAAATTCTTAATCGTTCTGTACCTTTAGATACAGTAGGACTTAAGATGGCCCTGACATCATAGCCTGCTTCTTGCAGATAAAGAGCCATACCTCTAGCTTTTTCTGCGCTACCTAAAATAATGGTTTGTATTGCACTTAAACTATCTATACAAGACCCTTTAAGTGTAGAAGTCAGTTTTCTATATAAAGCGATGTTTTGATACAGGTTTTGCTGGTAATTTTGTTCTGTGAGTAGAGCATAAGCGGCTCTTATACTCATAATACCATGCAAAGGCATTGCGGTAGTATAGATAAAAGAACGGGCAAAATTAATAAGGTAATTTCTCAGGTTAAGACTACCTAAAACAGCAGCTCCATGACATCCCAAAGCCTTACCAAAAGTAACTACGCAGGCAAATATTTTATCGTTTAATCCATTTTGATGAACCAAACCTCTGCCATAATCTCCAAAAACACCAATAGCGTGGGCCTCGTCAACAATGAGATGGGCACCGTATTTTTCGCAGGTTTCATAAATACTCTCTAAAGGAGCCATATCGCCATCCATAGAATATATGCTTTCTATTACCACATAGATTGTACCTTTTGCTTTTTGTAGCTTTAATTCAAGATCATGAATATTGTTATGCTTAAATTTTAGCCTGTCGGCAAAACTTAACCTGGCACCATCAATTAGACTGGCATGTGTAAGTTCATCATAAATAATGGTATCGCCACGTTGACCCAAAGAGGAGAGCAGCCCTAGATTGGCATCGTAACCCGAATTAAATATCAGCGCACTTTCAGTTTCATGAAAACGGGCAATGAAATTTTCTGTTTCTTCGGTAAATTTTCTGTTTCCGGTTAATAACCTGGAGCCACCAGAACCATTTTCAGCTATTCCTTTTTGTTGCTCAAGGGCTTCGATTTTATCTTTTAACAAAGATGATTTGGCGAAGCCTAAATAATCATTTGAACAAAAGTCAATAAGGTTGGGATTAGAAACAGATAAGCAGCGTAAGTTGTGAGATTGTTTACGTTCTTCTAATTTTTTAATCAGAAAATCTTCTGCCTTTTTCATCAGCAATTTGTACTTATCTTTTATAAGACCTGAACCAGCTGTTTATTTTCATTTGTATAACACCCAGAAAAGCTTCCCTGAAAATTTTTGTGCTCATTTTTGAGGTGCCTTCTGTACGATCGGTAAAGATAATGGGAACTTCAACTACATTAAAACCATACTTAATGGCTGTAAATTTCATTTCAATCTGGAAAGCGTAGCCTACAAACTTAATCTTATCTAAAGGTATAGTTTCCAAAACAATCCTTCTGTAACATTTAAAACCGGCAGTAGCATCTTGTATTTGTATGCCTGTAATAAATCTTACATACATTGAAGCGAAATAAGACATCAATACCCTGCCCATAGGCCAGTTTACCACATTAACGCCTTTTACATACCTTGAACCTATAGCTACATCTGCACCGTTTATACAGGCTTCTCTCAATCTCACCAGATCATCAGGATTGTGAGAAAAATCGGCATCCATTTCAAAAATATATTCATAATTGTGACTGAGTGCCCATTTAAAGCCATGAATGTAAGCAGTACCTAAACCCAATTTTCCGCTGCGCTGTTCTAATTGTAAACCTGTAAATTCTTTTTGCAAGTCTTGTACAATGGTAGCTGTACCATCCGGAGAACCATCATCAATGATCAGCACATCTATATCGGCATTTAAGGAAAAAACTTTCCTGATGATGCGTTCAATGTTTTCTTTCTCGTTATAAGTAGGGATGATTACAAGGCTGTTTGACACGGGATGTATTTATATTTCTAACCGACGAAATTAGCTATTAAAAACTAAAAGCCCCAAACAAATATTCGAGGCTTTAGTTAAATGATGTTAAAATCTATTAATGTATGCCATGCATCCATTTACGCAATAACGGGTTAAGCAAGAAAAGTATCAATCCGGCTACCACAGGAATAAACGTAAAGATCAGGAAGAAAATCGAAATAGAATAAGTAGAACTAATGTAATCGATTAAACCACCTGTTTTGCCAGCCAGCCAGTTACCTATAGCTGTACAGGTAAACCAGAAGCCAAACATTAAGCCTACAAATTTGGCAGGAGCCAGTTTACTTACATAAGATAAACCTACAGGAGAAACACAAAGCTCTCCAATGGTGTGGAACAAATAAGCAAATATTAACCAGAACATGCTTACTTCGGCAGTGGTTGCACCTTTAGGAATGTTCATGCCGCCATAAGCCAGTCCGGCAAAGCCTAAACCAACAAAGATTAAACCGAAGGCAAACTTAACCGGTCCGCTTGGATTGATCTTGGTTTCCCATAATTTAGAGAAAACGGGAGCAAGGGCAACAATAAAGAACGAGTTCAAAATACCAAACCACGAGGCAGGAACTTCTGTATTTACGGCATTAAATTCTTTTTGGATCTTCCAGATGGCTAAAATCCATATAATGAAAAAACTCAGTCCTGTGAAAATAATGGTTGCAGGGTATTTGCTAAATATTTTCTTGCCTAAGCCCAGTAAAACCACTGTAACAGCTATAAGTGGAAATATGGTTAACAATGCATCAGACCATTTAAATAAAGTAGCTGTAGAACCTGTAAGGTTACGTAAGGTGTAATCTTTGGCAAAGATGGTCATAGAACCTCCGGCCTGCTCAAATACCATCCAAAAGAAAATGGTAAAAATAGACAGTACCCCAATAACCCACATACGTTGGTTAACTACTTTGCTTGGCAATTCACCATCGCTGGCCGCTTCTTTGTTGTTATTCTTGATTACATTGATACCTATTTTACCAAAGATTTTTTGGCCAAAATAGAATTGCAACATACCAAAGAACATAAAAATACCTGCTAAACCAAAGCCCCAGTGCCATCCTATTTTCTCACCTACATATCCACACATTAAAATGCCTAAAAAGGCACCTGAGTTAATACCCATATAAAAAATGGTGTATGCAGCATCTTTCTTTTTTTCGCCAGAAGCAGGATATAACTGACCCACCATTGATGAAATATTCGGTTTGAATAAACCATTACCTGTGATCATTAAAAATAGACCTAGATAGAAAAAGTTAGAATTAACACCTTCTAAAGCCATAGATGCATGACCCAAAGTCATGATCAATGCCCCTAAAATAATGGCTTTACGATAACCAGTAAGCCTATCAGCAATATAACCACCTAAAATAGGGGTAAGGTAAACAAGACCAGTGTACCAAGAATACAGGTTAAGCGCCTCAGGACGTGTCCAGCCCCAACCACCTTTACTGATTTCACTTACCAAAAACAGCGTAAGTAAAGCACGCATGCCGTAGTAACTAAAGCGTTCCCACATTTCGGTGAAAAACAATACAAAAAGGCCCACTGGATGCTGAATAAGCTTAGCTTGTTCAATACCCGACCGCTCTAAATAAAGATCCAATTCCTGATCTTGCTGATTTAAATTATCTGACACGTTTATTTTTAGTTTAGTTGAATATTATTAGTTGACGTTTTGAAAATAAAAAAAGCCTTTGATAATTCAAAGGCTTTATAAGTTGGTGTTACCTTACACCGTGCATTAATTTTTTTAGCACAGGTGTTAGTAACATAATAAATACACCTAATGCAAACGGTACCAGTGTAAAAATCAGGAAGAAGGTTTTCATAGAATATTGTGCTGTGATCTCATCGATCATTCCGCCCATTTTTCCTGCAATTTTATTTCCGATGGCAATAGCCAGGTACCAAATACCAAACATGATGGCAATCATACGTCCCGGTACGAGTTTACTTACATAAGATAGACCTACAGGAGAAATGAACAATTCTCCCAAAGTATGAAAAAGATAAGCTAGAATCAGCCATATCATACTTACAGAAGCAGTTTTTGCACCCGAAGGGATAGAAAGTGAACCATAAGCTAAAGCGGCAAAACCTATACCCAATAAGATCATTCCAATACCGTTCTTTATAGTAGCAAAAGGAGAATATTTGCTTTCCCATAATTTAGATACAAGCGGAGCCAATGATATAATAAACAAAGAGTTCATTATACCGAACCAAGTAGCTGGAACCTCTGCTTTAACATCTTTATATTGAGCGCTCAACATATAAATTACAAGGCCCCATATAATTAAAAATCCTGTAGCTAAAATCACGTTACCTAAAGCAAAACGCTTAAATGTTTTAGAGAATAATTTGATCAGTACAAATGAAATAATTAAGAGCGGAGTTACTGTAATTAAAGTATTGGCAAT
The DNA here is from genome assembly GCF_022809115.1 of Pedobacter montanisoli. Taxonomy (GTDB): domain Bacteria; phylum Bacteroidota; class Bacteroidia; order Sphingobacteriales; family Sphingobacteriaceae; genus Pedobacter; species Pedobacter montanisoli. The sequence continues at coordinate 622,840 of NZ_JALGBH010000002.1, forward strand.
GTTGAACAATAGTTTCTGGTTTCCTTCTAAAACCCTAGCCGTATAATCTTTGGCAAAGATGGTCATAGATCCACCTGCTTGCTCAAAAGATGCCCAGAAGAAGATGGTAATGAAAGCCAATATAATTACCGCAATCATTTTATCGCGTAAAACAGGTGTGTATTGGCTAATTCTTTTAATCAGAATAAACACAAAAAGTACCAGTGCTGCTAAAATGGCAAAGTTACTGCCCGTTAATCCTGCAACTTCAAAATTGAAAAAGTTAACTGAGGTGATCTTAGAAAGTGGATCGTTGATGGTCCATAAAAGCCCTACAACAGAAATGATCGCAATAATAGAAATATCAAATTTTGAGAATGGATTTCTTTTAGCTTCTTCAGGTGATTCGTTTTCTTCAACTACTACCTCATTTTTCTCAGGCTTAACCCCTATATTGCCAAAAATATTTCTGGTAAAATAGAACTGAAGCATACCTATAAACATAAATATACCTGCTAAACCAAAACCGTAACTCCAACCCCAATCAGGACTTTCGCCTATATAACCACATAAAAGCATACCTAAGAAAGCGCCTGAATTTACACCCATATAGAAAATGGTATAAGCGCCATCTTTTTTCTCAGGATGTTTTTTATACATATGCGAAAGGATGGAAGTCATGTTAGGTTTAAAGAAACCATTACCCAAAACCAAAAGGCCTAATCCCAGATACATAAAAATAGGATCAAATTCCATAGCCATAGAAAGGTGGCCTAAGGTCATTAATGAGGCACCTACAATAACGGCAGCTCTGTAACCGATGATTTTATCGGCAATGTAACCACCCAGAATAGGTGTAAGGTAAGCTAATGAGGTATATGAACCATAAATAGCCAAAGCGGTTTCTCTTGGCCAGCCCCAACCCGGATTCATACCCGTTATAGAAGATGTTAAGAAAAGAACCAATAGTGCCCGCATTCCATAATACGAGAAACGTTCCCACATTTCGGTAAAGAACAGCACAAAAAGCCCCGCAGGGTGGCCTATAACTTTGTCTTTAAAAAGATCATTGTTGCTTTCTGCAGTAGTAACTTGCATAATTTTAATCAGATATAAATTTAGTTTTAGTGTGTGTTAAAAAAGTAAAGCTCGCAATATAGTTGAATGTAAGGAGAGTTTTGTTATTTATAGCTATTTAATTAGCTTTTTTTAAGAGGGTAGTGGCTTTAACAGGTGGTTTATAATGCTCATCCTGTACAGATGGGTCGTTTTTTAATGTAATGTTTTCTTTGAGTTTGAAACGGTTATAATTGATTATATAACCATCAAAACTTGAATCAGATACATAGTATTCAAACTGATCTTTCATAGAAGGCTCATAAGGAGCCAAATGGTCAAAAACAATCATGCTTACAGACCGGTTATAGGTAAGTGTCATACTGTTTTTGCTGCTGTATTCAAAAATAACCCGGTTCTTGAGTGTGTTGCTGTTAACGGCAGTTTCAAATATTTTTTTGCCAAAAATGGCTTCGTCTTTGTCTAAGGTCAACACTTCAATTACTTTCTGAGTTGTCTTATTTGTATAGCCTTTCCATCCTAATAAAATAAAATAAGAAGGCTGATTATTATAACTGCTTACAGGCATGATTTCATAGTAACGTGCGCCGTACCAGTTTTTGGCGTTTGTAATTGCATCCGGATCAGAAATCTGTGATGTGGCATCGTTTAGTGGAACAAGTTTCAATTGCCCATCTTTTGTGGGCAATTGAATAGTTCCGTAAAATTTATAAGTTCCGTTGCTGAGTGCTAAAGACCAGGTAAAAATCTTGAAAGAATTATTGGGTGCTTTTAAGATGCTGATGTTTTTTAATGAATCGAAATTAAAAGCATAAGAATGAGGCGTTTTTAAGGCCTTTACCAATTCTTTCACAAAATGTGTATTCTGAGCGATTTTTCCTTCATCATTTTCAATGTTAAAGGTAGAATCGCTGATATCTGCCAGACTAATCTGTAATTTATTTAGCAAGGCTAAATTGCCGGGTGTAAGCTGGCTCTGGGCCTTTGCAAAAGATCCCCAAACCAAAATCAATCCGGTTAAACATAAAAGCCTTACAAAATTCTTAAGCATAGTTTAGCTTGTAAAACTCCTTAATGCAGATTTTCTACAACTATTGCACTTGCGCCACCACCACCGTTACAGATACCGGCAACACCAATCTTTCCATTGTTTTGTTGTAAAACAGCTAAAAGAGTAACCACAATACGGGCACCTGATGCACCAAGCGGATGACCAATTGCTACTGCACCGCCGTTGATGTTTACGTTATCGCTGCTTAAGTTTAATTCTTTATTGTTGGCTAAAGATACCACAGAGAAAGCCTCATTGATCTCGAAATAATCTACATCTTTAATGTCAACATTTGCTTTATGTAAAGCTAAGGGAATGGCTTTAGCAGGAGCAGTAGTGAACCATTCTGGTGCTTGTTGTGCATCTGCATACGATAAGATTTTAGCCAATGGCTTTAAGCCCAATTCTTTTGCTTTATCTGCACTCATCAATACCAAAGCTGCAGCTCCGTCATTTAAAGACGATGCATTTGCGGCAGTAACCGTACCATCTTTTTTAAATACCGGTTTTAAACCAAGGATCTTGTCAAATTTAACTGCTGCAGGTTCCTCATCATTTTCAAATAAGGTTATTTCTCCTTTTTTATTTTTAAGCTCAACTGGTGTAATTTCGCTCGTAAACTTGCCTTCCTGTTGTGCTTTCTGCGCTCTTTGGTAAGATTGTATTGCATAATTATCTTGCTCTTCACGGCTAAAGTGACAGGTTTCTGCACAAAGTTCAGCAGCAGAACCCATATGGTAATCATTATAAACATCCCACAAACCATCTTTTACCAAACCGTCTGTAATTTGTCCATGGCCTAAACGGTAACCATTACGGGCTTTATCTAAATAATAAGGAACATTGCTCATGCTTTCCATACCACCTGCAACAATAATATCTTTATCGCCAAGGGCAATAGCTTGTGCAGCTAACATAATAGCTTTAGTGCCCGATGCACAAACTTTGTTAATGGTTGTAGCAGGAATATCAGGAAGACCAGCAAATTTAACGGCTTGCGTAGCAGGAGCCTGACCAAGATTTGCCGACAATACGTTTCCCATATAAACTTCCTGTACATCAGCAGGTTTGATACCGGCTTTTTCTATAGCTGATTTTATGACAATGGCACCTAACTGGGTAGCCGAGAATGCGGAAAGAGAACCACCAAAGCTACCAATAGGTGTGCGGGTAGCCGAAACAATTACTACATCTTTCATAGTTTTAAATTACTTTAAATAAAATTGGTTAGTACGGCAAAGATAGTCGATTTTATGAATTAGCTTTACTATTTCTGTTTTGCTGTACATAAAACGGGATTTATTCAAAAATTATTCTGAACACACTTGTTTCTAAAAAAAATAATTAGGATATTTGCAACCTCTAAAAAGGAAGATAGAGAAAAACAAATTGCTAATTAGAAACTGATCATCAATATTATTGCCAGCAAATTGCAATTAAATGTTTTTGGGGTTTCAATAAATAAATATTAAACACAGAATTAAAATGAAAAAAGATTTGCATCCATCAAGCTACAGATTTGTTGTTTTTAAAGATATGTCTAATGACTACGCTTTTTTAACTAAATCTTGTGTAGAAACTAAAGAAACAATTAAATGGGAAGATGGAAATGAATATCCATTATACAAATTAGAGATTTCTCATACTTCTCACCCTTTTTACACTGGTAAAATGAAATTGGTTGACACTGCCGGACGTATTGATAAATTCAAAAATCGTTACGCAAAAAAATAGTCAGCTATTAATTGATAGATATTTAAAGTCTCGGGTGTATATACTCTCGAGACTTTTTTTATTTTTGTAACCTATGAAAATCAATTTTTTTGATGATCAATCTTGGGAACGGTTAAGGCCTCTTACTTTTACGCGGCCGGTTGCCGACCTGAGGATAGGTATTTTGACCATTGCCGAAAAGTGGTCTAAACATCTTAATGCCAGCTCTTATGGCTATTGTACACAGCCTTATCTAAGTGTCAAATACGCATCAATAGAGGCTGAGCTTTTTATCAATGGTTCGGTTTGCCCAAATAGTTATCTCGTAGATAAAATTACCAATCTTAAAGAAAGCGAATATCTTTTGCATAAGCAATGTGTTATTGCGTATAGATGCAAAGAAAATGTTGCTTATCAATTGGTTGCAGAAAAGCTAACTCCTGTAACTGTAGAAAATAACTTCCTAAAAATAGAATACCCAGAGCATATATTTGGCTTTAACGATAAAGAACTGACAAATGATTTTAACTTGCTTACTAGTGGTAGAACTTCTGCTGCTATAAGTAGTACAAATACAATTTTAGGCGATCAGTTTTTTGCAGAAGAGGGAGCCATTGCCGAGTGTTCTACTTTTAACACTTTACAAGGACCTATTTATTTAGGTAAAAAGAGTGAAGTGTGGGAAGGGTGCCATATCCGAGGGTCATTTGCTTTATGCCATGATTCGCAGGTGAAAATGGGAGCCAAGATTTATGGAAAAACAACTATAGGGCCTTTTAGCCGTGTGGGAGGTGAGATTAACAATGCCGTAATCTGGGGCTACTCTTCTAAAGGGCATGATGGTTATCTGGGTAATGCGGTTTTGGGGCAGTGGTGCAACATTGGTGCAGACAGCAATAACTCTAACCTGAAAAATAATTACGCTGAAGTTCGTTTATGGGATTATACGGTAGAAAGCTTCAGAAAAACAGGCTTGCAGTTTTGCGGATTGATTATGGCCGATCATGCCAAATGTGCCATCAATACCATGTTTAATACAGGTACTGTAGTGGGCGTGAGCGCTAATGTTTTCGGGCCGGGTTTTCCACGTAATTTTATCCCTGATTTTGCATGGGGGGGAGCGCATGGTTTTGACATCTATACCATTCATAAAATGCTCGAAACAGCCAAATTGGTATTTGAAAGAAGAAATATCGTTTTAGACGAAACAGAGATAAATATATTAACACACATTTTTGATATTACACAACCGTACAGACGTTTTTAGATTATGAGAAAGAATATTGTTGCAGGTAACTGGAAAATGAATTTAGACTATCAAGAGGGGATATCGCTATTTTCAGAAATTATAAATATGGTAAGAGATGAGCGAAAAGGCGATCAGATTGCCGTAATATGCTCACCGTTTATACATATAAACAGCTTAGTGCAACTTTCATCAGGTGTGGTAAAAATAGGTGCACAAAACTGTCATCAGAACGAGAGCGGAGCCTATACCGGCGAAATCTCTGCAAAAATGATCAGTTCAACCGGAGCTGAGTATGTCATTATCGGACATTCAGAGCGTCGTCAGTATTTTGCAGAAAGCAATGCAGTTTTGGCAGAAAAAACCAATATAGCGCTTAAACATAACCTTAAACCTATATTTTGTATAGGAGAAACTTTGGATGAGCGTGAAAATGGCAGTTATTTCCATGTGATAGAAAAACAACTCGAAGAAGGTTTGTTCCATCTTTCGCCAGAGCAATTTGCTCATGTTATTTTAGCTTATGAACCTGTTTGGGCAATTGGAACGGGCTTAACAGCAACGCCAGAGCAAGCGCAAGATATCCATGCTTTTATCAGAAATAAAGTAGATGTGAAATATGGTTTTAATATTGCAGATGATACCTCTATTTTATATGGAGGAAGCTGTAATCCTAAAAATGCAGAAGAACTATTTGCGCAGAAAGATATAGATGGAGGCCTGATTGGTGGAGCATCGTTAAAATCACGCGATTTTGTAGATATTGTTAAAACATTTAATGCCTAATGAATTATACCAAAGTTAGTTTTACATTTAAGGATATAGAGGAATATCAGAAAGATTTGCTAATGGCCGATTTAGCTGATATAGGATTTGATAGCTTTGAAGATACTTCAGCAGGTTTCGATGCTTTTATTGCAGATGACCTCTTTAAAGAAGAGCAATTAGTTGAAGTAATTAGCGAGAATGAGGTTAGGGCTACTTATCAAGTTGAACAGGTAGTTTCGCAGAACTGGAATGAAGAATGGGAAAAAAACTTTAGCCCCTTAATCATAACAGATGAATGCTATGTACGTGCAACCTTTCATGAGGCGCAAGCCCAGTACAAATATGAAATTGTAGTAGATCCTAAAATGGCTTTTGGTACAGGTCATCACCAAACTACAACCATGATGATGCAATACATATTGGAAACCGACTTTACAGGTAAGGATGTTCTAGATATGGGAGCGGGAACAGGTATTTTGGGAATTTTAGCTGCAAAAAGAGGGGCTAAACATATCACTGCCATAGATTATGATGATGTTTGTTATCAAAGTGCTATCGAAAATGCAGCATTAAATGAGGTAGCTAATTTAACTTCGCTTTGCGGAAGTAAAGAAGCTATTCCTCAACATACATATGATATTATTTTAGCCAATATCAACAGAAATATTTTATTAGATCAAATGGATGCCTATGTAAATGTATTGGCAAAAAATGGTTTAATATTCTTTAGTGGTTTTTACGAAGAAACAGACCTGGATATGATCAGACAAGCAGCCGAAAAGTTAGGACTTGCTTATGTTGATCATAAGAACTTAAACAATTGGGTGGCAGCCCAATTTGTTAAAGCTAATTAAGGTTTAATTTTCTGTTTAAAAAGAATAACAATGAGAGTTCATTTTATAGCCATAGGTGGAGCAGCTATGCACAATTTAGCTATTGCTCTGCATAAAAAAGGTTTTTTGGTTACAGGTTCAGATGATGTGATTTTTGAACCTTCAAACAGCAGACTGGCTAAATATGGCCTGCTGCCCACAGAAATAGGTTGGCATGAAGAAAATATCACTACTGATATCGATGCCGTAATTTTAGGTATGCATGCCCGTGTTGATAATCCTGAGCTACTTAAAGCGCAAGCATTGGGATTAAAGATTTACTCTTATCCCGAATATATATACGAGCAGTCGAAAAATAAGACCCGTGTGGTAATAGGAGGTAGCCATGGTAAAACTACCATTACTTCAATGATCTTGCACGTGCTCAATTATTACCAGAAAGATTTTGATTATTTGGTAGGTGCACAGCTTGCTGGCTTCGATACCATGGTAAAGATTACCGATAGCGCTCCGGTTATTATTATAGAAGGAGATGAATATTTGGCTTCTCCTATAGACAGGCGACCTAAATTCCATCTATATAAAGCTAATATTGCCATTTTAAGTGGTATAGCTTGGGATCACATCAATGTTTTTCCAACTTTTGAGAATTATGTTGAGCAGTTTGCCAATTTTTTAACAACCATTGAGCCTAAAGGAAAAGTAATCTATTGCGAAACGGATGAAGTGCTGAAACAAACCGTTGAGACTTCTGCTGCAAATATTGTTAAAATACCTTACCAAATTCCTTTACATGAAGTAAAAAATGGAATTACTTATCTTTTACCTGAACATACACCTTTAAAAGTATTTGGAGATCATAACCTGATGAACCTCAATGCCGCACGTATGGTTTGCAGGGAGTTAGGGATTAGTGAAACTGAATTTGATAAGGCAATCTCAACTTTTACGGGTGCTGCTAAACGCCTCGAGCTATTAAATGCTGTAAACCAGACCAATGTCTATAAAGACTTTGCGCATTCGCCCTCAAAACTGAAAGCGACTATACAAGCGGTTAAAGCTCAGTTTCCAGACAGAGAACTTGTGGCCATGATAGAGTTACATACCTTTAGCAGTTTGAATAAAGATTTTCTAAAAGAATATAAAGATGCCATGAAAGATGCAGATGTAGCCATGGTGTACATAGATGACAAGACGTTTTTGATCAAAAGGATGGAGCCTTTAACAGAAGATGATATTCAAACGGCATTTAATGACAAAGCTATTATGTTCTTTAATAATCCAGTCAAACTGGAAGCTTATTTAAGAAGCTTTGATTTTCGTAACAAGAATCTGTTGCTGATGAGCTCTGGTAATTATGCGGGTATGGACTTGCCAAAACTCGCTGCCGAAATTAAATCGTAGTTAAAATGCCGCAAACCCCCTTAGTTAAAGAGATAGGCAAAAACATTAGGCAACTGCGTTTAGATGCAGATAAAGGCCAGACAGAGGTTGCCAAAGCTTTGGATATTTCGGTTGCGGCACTTTCAAAAATAGAATCTGGATTAACGGACCTTAATATTTCACGCTTAGCACAGATTGCTAAATATTTTAAGGTGTCTGTTATTTCTATCATATCTAAAGATATTGTAAGTGGGGCTTCACAAGACTTGGTAGAAAAATTATCACAGTTAAAAAATAAACTGGCCGACAAGGACAGAGAAGTGATGAAACTACAGCAAAAAGTAATTTCTTTATACGAAAAACTCGGTATTTAATTAACATTGATTTAACAATTCTCACTCATTAAAGCTTTAAATTTACTTAGCTAAAAATTAATGATTATGAGTAAGAAAATTTTAATGTTAGCCGGCGACTTTGTAGAAGACTATGAAGTGATGGTTCCTTTTCAGGCTTTACTATCTGTAGGTTTGAGTGTTGATGTGGTTTGTCCGGATAAAAAAGCAGGAGAAACAGTACCAACTGCCGTTCACGATTTTGTAGGCGATCAGACTTATTGTGAGCTTCGTGGTCATAATTTTATGTTGAACAAGAGCTTTGATGAAGTAAACCTTGCAGATTATGATGGTTTGTATGTTTGTGGAGGCAGAGCCCCTGAATACATCCGCTTAAATGAAAAAGTACTGGAATATACTCGCCATTTCTTCAATGAAAATAAGCCAGTTGCAGCAATTTGTCATGGCATACAAGTTTTAACCGCAGCAGAGGTTTTAAAAGGAAGAACATTAACTGCTTATGTTGCAGTAGGCCCTGATATTAAACTGGCAGGAGGTACATGGAAAAATATTCCTGCAGACCAGGCTGTAGTTGATGGTAATTTAGTAACCTCACCTGCATGGCCAGGACATCCTGCTATCTTAAAAGAATTTTACAAGCTTTTAGGAATAACCATAAATATGTAAGTAGAAAGGCTGTTCAATTTACCCTGCGTCATTCTGTACTTGATATGGAATCTATTTATTTAAGTTCCTGAAACGAGTTCAGAATGATAGATAAAAATATATTGAACAGCCTCTTTTTAAATATCTACCCTTAAGGTCAAATGCTTTTTGCCAAATCGGGCGCCGGTTGCTTCATGTATGGCCAGCATTTTTTCGTTAAAATCGCCTACCCATGAAAGCTCCAGCTCATCGTACTGATTTTTGGGTATCACGTATTCTTTAAGCTTAATGAATAATGCCGATTCCAGGCCATGTTTCTGATAAGCCTGTTTGGTTCCCATTACAATGGCACGCATACGGTTAATGCCTTTCCAGCGTCTATACGCAAATTTTAACTTCTGTAACAGCCCTAATTTGCCGTTAAAACCTTTGATCATTTGGTTGGCATCCGGAATAATTACAACAAAAGAAGCAGGTTCGCCATTAGAATAAGCAAACCAGATCAGCTTTTCATCCATGATTACTTCCATCTGTTTAAAACTCTCTTCCAAAGTTTCTCTTTTTATAGGAACGAAGTTTTCAAAATCTTTCCAGCCATCATTATAAATCTCCATTAAATCAGAAATGTATTTACTGGCATTCGATTTTTGAAAATGTTCGAAGCTGTAAGCTGGTTTAGATGCAACCCAATTGGCAATTTTAGTAAAGCGCTCAGGAAAAGGTATCCTAATATCAATGATATTGGTTAATTGCTCATAAGCCGTTTTAAAGCCATAATTAGTAAACAGGTTATGGTAATAAGGTAAATGATAATTCATGCCGTACGAAGCAGGGGTAAACCCCTCTACCAACAAACCCCAGAAAGAATCATTCTCGCCAAAATTTATAGGTCCTTCCATTACCTCAATGTTTCGTTCTTTTAACCAGGCTTTTGCCGTATCAAAGAGCACATTAGCGGTATCTTGTTGATTTATGCTTTCAAAAAAGCCTATGCCACCCGTAGGTTTTTCATAAAGATGCGCTTTCTTCTGGTTTATAAATGCAGCTATGCGGCCAACGGTATTCCCTTGTTTGTCTTCCAGTATCCATCTGGTGCACTCGCCATGTTTAAAAAAAGGATTGGCATGTTGATCAAAAACCTTTTCTATATCCTGATCTAAAGGTCTTATATAGTTTGGGTCGTTTTTGTACAACTCTTCAACTATATTTAAGAAACGTTGCTGTGTTGATCTGTCTTTTACTTCGGTAACTTTCATTTACTCCGGTTTAAACTTTAGAATGGCAAAAGTTAATAAAATAAAAAGCATCCTGAAAGGGATGCTTTTTATTTTATGCTGATTTTAGATTAATAATCGTCATCGTCGTCATCAAAACTTTCGAAGGTATCTAAATCATCAAGCGGCATGTCAAAGTCATCTTCGTCTTCATCTTCGTAACTTTTGTCCGCGGTTACATCATCATCATCAAAATCGTCGTCTAAGTCTTCTTTTGATTTAGGCTTACTTGTTGGTTTGTTCGGAATAGATTTTTTAGGCGTTTTCATAACACAAAAAAATAGTTAAAATATTCGAAAGTTGTATGCTTAGTTAAAATTAAGAAAATCTTTTCTAAAGTAGAAAGTTCTTTTCCTGTTTCGTTTACGGGTGCCAAAATTATAATAAAAACCGCTTCTGTGAAATTTTTTTTAAAATTTTTAAAACGATATTTAATGTCATTAAAAACGGGTTTTTATAGGGAATATTTTTAAGGTGTAAATAAAAAAAGAAGATTTTAAAATAAGAAAGAAGCGTATTGTTCTATATATGCTTAATGATAAGGTATATAGTTATGCAGACTTAAATCTTCCATACTGTTGATGGCATAATTAGACCCGTTTTTAAGTAGCATGATCTCGGTAGAAATATCGATAATATCACGGTAATAATGATCAGTGATCACAAATGCTTTGTGCTGTTTTAGCAATAAGATATGTTTTTTGATTTCCTGGATCATAACTGGCGACAATTGAGAGAAGGGTTCATCTAAAAGAACAAAATCTGCATCGCTGTATATTGTCAGAATTGCTTCAACTAAGCGAACTGTACCGCCTGATAAAGTGGCTATCTTACTTTTGAGATGCTGTTGTATGAGCTTGATATCGAGTAGCTCTTTTTTATACCTGTTGCAAAGTAAATTGATGATAGTTTCTAATTTTAATTGTTGTGGCAAGAAAGGATGTTGTGGCAGATAAGCTATCTGTTGTGTAAGGTATGCGGGTTTTTTAATCATCTTACCGTTTAATTTAAGGTAAATATGATCTGCTTTGATACTCCCAAATATACATTTTAGCAAGGTTGATTTTCCGCAACCATTTCTGCCTAATATTCCTTTTATGTCGCCTGTGTTGCATTGCAGATGCACACCATTAAGCACATTCTGGTTTTTAAAATGATGAGAAACACTATCTACATATAGTTCTGGCATATCATTAGAGGAATAAAGTTAGAACTGAAAAAAGAAATCAACTAGCATGATACCGCCAAAAATATAACTAAAATAAAAAAGCGTCCTGATTGTTTAATCGGGACGCTTTTAACACACAAATGAAACCTGAATTGAGATATAATTTTAGGTTAGGTTAAAAAATATCTTACCAATCCTTTAAGAACGTATATTCAACAATATCACTAATGGATTTGTTTAATTTTCTAAAACAAGTTTAATACAAAACTTAGGGCTTCGGGTTTCTTATTTAGTGAATGGTAGGTTTTTTTGAGTAAACGGTAAAGTCTTAGTTCATCGGTATATTAATTGTAACCGTAGTGCCCCAATTTCCATTCTGTTGTACCTTAAAGCGTATAGATTTTGCTTCAATCTTGTTGAGTAAGTTAATCCGTTCAAGGGTAAGACTCATACCTTTACTCTGATGACTTTTTTGTTTATTCTTGAGTGAATTTTCAATACCAATGCCATCATCTATAATTTTGATCAGTAAACAATCACTTTCTTTTTCAAGTACACCGATGTCTATGGTAACTGTACCACCTTCTTCTTTCGGCATAATGCCATGCCATATTGCATTTTCAATAAAAGGCTGTAACAGCATTGAAGGAATATAGGTTTCATCTTTATCAATTTCATCGTTAATGATGATGTGGTAATTAAATTTATCGCCGAAACGGTATTTTTCTAAACTTAGATAGAGGTTAAGATATTCGATTTCTTCTTCCAAATTGATATAGCTTTTGGTACAGACTTCAAGATTTTTACGGATAAGTTTAGCAAAACCGGTTAACACCTTATTGGCTGAAGAAGTATTTTTTGTATTGATATAATGCTGTATGGAGTTCATTACATTAAATACAAAATGCGGATTCATCATAGCTTGTAAAGCCTTTTGCTCAAGCATTAATACTTTATTCCTTAACAGGAGCTGTTCCTGTTCTTTATTTTTCTTGCGTTTGGTAATATCTGAAGCGATGAGATAAAGTAAACACGCTGCCAAAACAATAATAATACAGATGAACCACCAGGTTTGGTAAAAGTATTTTTTTAAGGTAAAGCTAAAAGTAGAGGCTTTGCTCCATTTGCTATCCTGACTTTTGGCACAAACTTCAAAAACATAAGAGCCCGGTTCTAAAGAGGTAAGGTCTAATCTTCTGCTTTTGGTTTCTATCCATGTGGCATCGGCTTTTAAGCGATATCTGTAGATAATATTGCGGTTTTTGAAATCTATGGCGCTGTAATTAATGGTTATATTCTGTTCATCGGGTTGCAAAATAGAGTTAGGTACACCTAAGTCTAAATCCTGATGATTTTTGCTTACAGAAGAGATATATACCTGTGGAGCAGGATTATTTTGGATACTCTGTTTATGCGCAAAATATAGCAGGCCATTCTTTGTGGCAAAATAGGCGGTATCAGAATCGATATACAGATCATTCAGGTCATCAGAAAGAACTTCATTTAAATAGTCAAAAGAAGTAATACTGGGTATATTCTTGTGTAAGGTAATACGGTTAATTCCCGTGTTACTGATGGCCCATACTGCATTGTTTTTTACAAACAGTCGGTTTACAATATTGTTACTTAAACCATTAACCGTAGTAATCTGATTAAGAATTTTATTGTTTTTATAATACAGAATACCATAGCCATCAGTAGCGAGAACCAGTGTCTGATCTGGTAATTGCTGTATGTCGTTAATGCGCTTTTTTAAGAGCGGATGATTTTGGTAATGGGGGTAAACAGATTTATTTCTGATCTCGTTTAAGCCATTGATATTAGAGAACCAGAGGTTGTTGTTGTGATCGTAAAAAACCCGGTAAGCTCTGCCTTTAAGGCTTTTCTGGAAATCAGATTTTTGGGTCGAGAAACTAAGGTTATTGTCGTTTAAAGTAAATACACCTGATGAAAGTGCAATGCTTAAATTATTAAATTTGTTAAATGTGAAATTCTTAACGACAAAAAACAGATTCTCTTTTTCTTTTAAATAACTGATGTTTTTTGAAGCAGGATAATTTGCATCTATACTACCTAAGCCATAATCGGAAACAAAATACATTTTGTTATCCTGTATGTTAAAACCCAGTTGTTTTATAGCATTGAATTTATCCTTGTCGGGTAAACTAAAATTCTCAACTTTCTTATTATGAAGGTTTAAAATGTTGATTTGTGCATTTCCGGTACCAAGCCATAACCTGTTACGATTGTCTTTATAAATACTTTTTAAGTTGTTTTCCGTTAAACCATACTCTTTATCCAGTATAAACAATTGCTCATTGTTGTTGGGCATTTTATAGATGCCATTCTTGGTAATGAACCATACGTTTCCTGTTCTGTCTTTAAGAATTTGGTTAACATCTTCATTGCCTAAAAAATGTTCTGTATTACCTTGTTGATCTACTTTATAGGCTCCATGATTATTGCTTAACCAAAGTTCATTTCCATCATAAAAGATATAACCCAATTTGCTTGCGGCGAGTTCTTTAGGTATGGTAAAAAGAAGTGTGTTATTAGGTCCTTCTTTAAGATTGAGCCCTGTGTTATCTACCAAAAAAGTATGGTGATTATGATATTGTACTGTTTTGTAAGATTGAGGAAAGATATGATCACCCACCAGCAGAAAATTTCCTCTGGTATATAAAAATGTTGAATTTTCATTGTAAGCCCAGATATTTCCGTTCTTATCTTCGTATATAAAAGCGTTTTGAAATTTATTGTACTGAGATAAGGCGCTTAGCCTGGATAAAGATTTGCCATCCCATAAGCCAATTAAATTGGTATTTGTACCAAACCAGATACGTCCCTTGCTGTCTTCAAAAAATGAAACTATAACGGTATTGAAATTTAGTTCTTTAAGCTGAGGATTGTTATCCTGATTATAAATTTTACCGTTATAAAAATAACTAAGCTGTCCGTTTAACGACAAGAACCAGATACGCCCTTTGCTATCTTCTCTCAATTGTAAGATCTGGTTATCTGGAAGACCGTTATTAACCGTGAAGTTTTCAAAAACCGTACCGTCAAAGCGGCTTACACCCGCATCGGTGGCTATCCATAAATAACCTTTTTTATCCTGAATGGAAAAAAAGCAGTTGTTGCTGGGTAAACCCTGTTTGGTAGTATAGTGGGGCAAATAAATTTTCTGTGCTTTTAGCGTACTTAAAGGCAATACTACTAAAAGCAACCATACGAAGTAATATGTAAGCTTTTTATTTGTCACTATTCTTAATGGTGTATGATTTTATTTTTTCATAGAAATCGCTTGCCCTTCGTCTGGAAACAGCTATGGTTTCCCCATTTTGCAAAGCTACAGTTAGTCCATTTTTATTGTAATACTCCTTAACATGAGCAAGGTTGACAATACTTGACTTATGGATGCGTAAAAACCTATTTTCAGGTAAGATTTCTTCAAAGTCTTTTAAAACCTTTGAAACGGTTATTTTTTCTTTATTTACAAGATTAAAAACAGAATAATTACTGTCGGCTTCTATATGTAAAATATCATCCAGTTCTACAACCCTGTAGCCCTGACTGGCCGGAAGCGTAATTTTATTGATATTCTGCTGATTATTTAGGTCGTTTTCAAGGTTTTTTAAACTTTCAGTACGGATTTGCTTATCCAGTTGGCTTAATTTATGGTGTTTAGAGGCTTTGCTAACAGCATCTTTAAGATCATCAATATCTATAGGTTTAAGCAGATAGTCTATGGCATTGGCTTTAATGGCTTTTAAGGCATACTGGTCATAAGCAGTAGTAAAAATAACCGTAGCATTGCTCTGTTGTACATCTGGAATCAGCTCAAAACCGTTTTCTCCGGGCATGGCTATATCCAGAAAGATGAGATCAACAACATGTGTTGCAAGTAAGGTTCGTGCTTCTTTTACAGATTTTGCAATACCCGAAATATGGATATCCGGACAATTCTCCTGCAATAAAAAATACAGAGAAGAACGGGCAAACTCTTCGTCATCAACAATAATAGCTTTTAACACAAATGTTTTTTTGGTTAATTTATCAAAAAAATAGTGCTTAAAGAAAATTATTGATGTTTTTGCCTAAAGAGCTAACAAATTATATTTAAAAATACTTATTTCGATATGTTAATATTGGCCAAAAAAAGATCTTTTAGCTTAGAGTCTTTATTCTCAGGTAAAATACAACCCACTGTATAAGCTATGCCATCAACAAACACAATGTTTATATGAATTGTTGATCTGTTTACGGAGTCTTTACCGTAAATTGTATAAGATGTGCAGCTTTGAAAGTTGTAAATTTTTGGTTTTTCGAAAACATATTTTGGAAAAGAAGGGGCTAAACCTTCCAAAAATTCATCTGCATATTCTTGTGAAATTACGCTTTTGTTAAATGCCTCTAGCGACAAAGAGGTTACTTTTAGTAAATCAACAAAAGAAGTAGCATAAATTATATCATCCTGATTTAAGCCAAAGCTAGTTTCATTTATTTTTTTTGGCTCAGTTGGAAAGCTGACAGTAATCCTATTGCTGATTTTTTGTTTAAACCAACCATCTTGGGCATTCGTAATTGAACTTAAGCATAAAAAAAATAAAATTAAGCTTATATTTCGTGTCGAGAGTTTTTTCATGATGTACTGTTTTTAATAGGTAATAACCTGTTCTTCCATATGCTCAGGCAGATCACGGTAGTTGTATTTCTGTCCGCGTAGCTGAGGTTCAAAACCAGCTTCTCTTATCGCAGTCTGGATACCTTTAGCTGTAAAACGGTGTGGGGCTCCTGCTGCCGATACCACGTTTTCTTCGATCATGATTGAACCAAAATCATTTGCTCCGGCATGCAAGCAAAGTTGGGCAACGGTTTTACCCACGGTTAACCAACTGGCCTGTATATTTTTAACATTAGGAAGCATAATTCTACTCAATGCGATCATTCTTACATATTCATCGCCCGTAACATTATTGCTGATGCCACGCAAACGTTTAAGTAAAGTGCCATCATCTTGGAAAGGCCATGGAATAAATGCAAGAAAACCATTTGCACTCTCAGGTTTCTCACTTTGTACCTCACGTATCCATACCAAATGCTCAAAACGTTCTTCAATGGTTTCTATATGTCCAAACATCATGGTGGCAGAAGTGGTGATATCCAACTGGTGAGCTGCACGCATTACATCCAGCCATTCCTGTCCGCCGCATTTACCTTTAGAGATTAAACGACGAACACGGTCATTCAGAATTTCTGCACCAGCACCGGGTAAACTGTCTAAGCCAGCTTCTTTTAATGCTTTAAGTACTTCGGTATGAGAAATACCTTCTAGTTTAGCGATATGTGCAATTTCAGGGGGACCTAAAGCGTGTAATTTCAGATTAGGATAAAGCTCTTTGAGTTGTTTAAATAAAGTAGCATAAAAATTTAAACCTAAATCAGGGTGGTGACCACCTTGTAGCAATAACTGGTCTCCTCCATATTTAAAGGTTTCCTCTATCTTTACTTTATAGGTTTCAATATCAGTAATATAGCTTTCTTCATGACCTGGTCTACGAAAAAAGTTACAGAATTTGCAATTTGCAATACAAACGTTGGTGGTATTTACATTTCTGTCGATTTGCCAGGTTACTTTACCACTTGGTACCTGGATTTTTCTAAGTTCATTAGCCACAAAAGCCAGTTCGGCAGTTGAAGCGTTATGGTATAAGAAAACACCCTCTTCCTGAGTTAAGAAATCGAAATTTAATGCTCTGGTCAGTAAATCGCTTGTATTCATAGGAACAAAGATAAAGAAAAAGCACAGAACGTTTAGTGGTATTCGCGTTAGCAGGTTGTAATTTTAACACATGGGGATAAAAACCCGATTGCTTGTGTACTCTTATTTTAAAGCTAAACGACTATCTTTACCCGTCTAAAGATTAATATGATAAATTTCAATCGTTTTACACTGGCCAATGGGCTAAAAATATTGGTGCATGAAGATGACACCACACCTATGGCTGTCTTAAATATTTTATATGATGTAGGTGCCAGAGATGAAGAAGAGGGACGGACCGGATTTGCACATCTCTTCGAACATCTGATGTTTGGTGGCTCTGTTAACATACCAAGTTATGATGAGCCTTTGCAAAGGGTAGGCGGAGAGAACAATGCCTTTACCAGCAATGATATCACCAATTATTACATTACTTTACCTGCAGTAAATATAGAAACTGCTTTCTGGCTGGAAAGTGATCGTATGTTGAGCCTTGCTTTTTCTGAAAAAAGCTTGGAAACACAGCGAAATGTGGTTTGTGAAGAATTTAAGCAACGTTACCTGAACCAGCCTTATGGCGATGTATGGTTAAAATTAAGACCTTTGGCTTATCAGAAGCATCCGTACAGATGGGCCACCATTGGACAAGATCTTGCACAGATTGAAAATGCGAAAATGGAAGATGTTAAAGCTTTCTTTAAAAAACATTACAATCCGCAAAATGCAATTATGGTGGTAGGCGGAAATGTGAAAACAGAAGAGGTTAAACAACTGGCCGAAAAATGGTTTGGTAATATACCTGCTGGAGAAAAATACCACAGAAATTTACCAAAAGAACCTGTGCAGACTGAAATGAGAAAATTAACGGTTGAGGCAAATGTGCCTTTAAATGCAATCTATATGGCTTTTAAAATGCCGGAACGTTTAGATAAATCATATCAGATTTATGATCTGATGTCTGATATTTTATCGCAAGGGCAATCATCACGCTTATTTAACAGTTTGCTCAAAGAACAGAAATTGTTTAGTGATATCAATGCTTATATCACTGCCAGTATAGATCAAGGTTTGTTTATTGTTGAAGGTAAATTAGTTGAAGGGGTTAAAATGGAAGAAGCTGAAGCAGCCATTTGGAAGGAACTTGAAAAGTTAAGCACTGAGCCGGTAACTGAAAATGAACTGACCAAGGTTAAAAACAAGTCTGAATCAATTATGGTGTTCTCTGAAATGAATTTGTTGGATAAAGCGATGAATTTGGCTTACTATGAATTGTTGGGAGATGCGGCAAACTTAAATACAGAAATAGATAAGTATTTAAAGATTACCGCTGCGCAAATACAGGAAGCTGCTCACAAAACTTTTAGAAAAGAACAATCGTCAACATTATATTACTTGGCAAATGCTTAACAGAACACAGGCACCTGCATTTAAGCAGGTTAACGATATTAAATTTATACCTCCGGTAAAACAGCAATTGGCTAATGGTATTGATGTTTTTACCCTAAACATAGGAGAACAGGATTTAGTACGCATTGAGTTTATATTTGAGAATGTAAACTGGGATGCAAACAAACCATTATTAGCTATGGCCGTAAATGGTTTAATCAATTCGGGTACAGCTCATTTAAGTGCCAAAGAAATTGCAGATAAAATAGATTATTATGGTGCTTTTCTGCAAACGGATTTCTCGTCAGATTATACCAACGTAACCTTATTTACGCTTACTAAACACCTTAGTTCTGTTTTACCTGTTGTTTATGATATTTTGAACAACAGTATTTTTCCGCAGGAAGAACTGGATATTTATAAGCAGAACCAAAAGCAACGTTTACAGGTTAACCTTCAGAAAAATGATTTTGTAGGTCGTAAAACTTTTGCTCATGCAATTTTTGGTAATACACCTTATGGTATAAATGTTACAATGGCTCATTATGATGAACTAAAAAGAGAAGATTTGCTGACTCATTACCAAAGTGCTTACCAACCTAAAAACTGCATAATTATTGTTTCTGGTAAATTTCTGGATAAAGATTTTGAAGTACTGGATCAGGTGTTTGGGAAATTATGGAAAAACGAACAACCTTTTGAGAAAAATAAGTTGTCGTTTACGGCACAGGACGGTCAGGATATCTATGTTGAAAAACCAGATGCTTTGCAATCAGCCATTAGAATGGGAAATTTAGCTATAGATAGAAATCACCCTGATTTCCCGTCGTTACAAGTACTTAATTGTGTATTGGGTGGCTATTTTGGCTCAAGATTAATGGCCAATATAAGAGAAGATAAGGGTTATACTTATGGCATAGGTTCTGCCGTAGCTTCGTTAAAACAGGCAGGTTATTTCTTTATTGCTACCGAAGTAGGGGCAGACGTATGTGCTGATGCGCTTAAGGAAATTGAAAAAGAGATCATGTTATTGAAAACAGAACCAATTAGTAAAGAAGAATTAAATCTGGTTAGAAATTACATGCTGGGTTCAATGTTGGGCAGTCTGGAAAATGCTTTTTCACATGCTGATAAATTTAAGAATATCTATTTTTCAGGTATGGATTATGATTATTATAGCAGATATATCCATACGGTTAAAACCATTACACCAGCTCAATTAACTGATATCGCTAATAAATATTTAAATCCTGATCGGATGATCAAAGTGGTAATCGGGAAAAAATAAAATCTTATAATCGGCTGTTTCACAAGAGAGATTATCTTTTTGAAACAGCCTTTATTCTTATTTGCTAAGTACAGCTTTTACCTTATCTGCCTGATAAATCTTTTTATAAAAATCTACATACTCATTATACTTAGAAGCAGGATAAGTTTTCGAATTCATGGTTTGAGTGCGTTTGTAAGTAATCGTATTTCCATTAGCAACAAACGAAGCAGTATATTCACCAAATTCAGAGGTTAACTTAACATCTTTTGGTAAAAAATCAACTTTTAAACCTGCTGGCAGTGTATAGATGATTTCATCTTCGTCATTATAATCAAAAGGAATAGCAAAAGAGGTTTTTCTATTGGTAACTTTCTCAGGAACACTTTCTTTTCGGTTAATCTGATTGATCACTAAAAACATTTTATCTCCACCCTTGGTTAATAACTGTTTGGTTATATATTTGATTTCCCCATTGACTATAGGAAGTTTTTTATCATTTTGTTCGAACTTAACCTGTTGAAGTTCAGCATCAGCAAAATCTAAACTTTGTAAAATTCTCTTGCGAACCTCTGTTGGTTCAGATAGGAGATTTGGTAAGTTATCCTCATATTGAGCATTGCCATAGCTTGATTTGGTAGAAATATTGGCAGTACCATCTTCAGTAAGTAAAACAGATGTTTTGCTAAGCTGGTAATTGTCTTTACTTTGATATTTTGGAGTTCTGATAAGCTTACCGCCATTTTCTGTAACCATTAATACATTTCTGTCTGAATTACTATAACCAATGTAACCCATTGGGTAATTTTGACTGGTGCACTCCAGAAACGTAGTGTCTTTAGCTGATGGTACAGCTAAAATCATATGATTGGCCTGACCAATACTTGAGTACATTTTATTTAGCTCGGGCATGCCATTACCTATCACAATTAAATTAGATTGAATGCCAGCCTCTTTAAGCAACGCTTTCATATAATTTGATAAGGCTTTGCAATCTCCATAATTTACTTGAGCTACTTTTTCGGCCAAAATAGGTTTGAACCCTCCAATACCTAATTGAACACTTACATAACGAGTGTTTTGCTGTAAATGATTATATAGAATTTGTATTTTTTCGCGGTCTGTTTTAGCATCTTTAATGAGGTTTTGCACTATAGTTTTGGTTGCAGGGGGCAAAACATCTCCATTTTCATTGAGTTTTGATATCCATGCACCTAAATTATTCCAAGTACTTAAATCGCCTTTAGAACTATCAAATTCAAATTGATTTGGCGCAATTTTAACCCATGCTGATAATTGGTCTGTACCCACACTTAAAGGCTCGTGAATGGTTGCAGGAATATTATTTGCGACCCAAGAATAGGTAGTTTTATTGTTTACGGTAGTAGAATCTGTTTTTAAGCCTTCGCTCGTTAAAAAACGAACATTTAAGCCTGCATTTTTTTGAAATACATAGCTTGATTTTTCTGTTGCAATGTGATAGCCTTTCAAAGATTTCCATGAAGGCAACGTTAAAATCCCATTAAAGTCTTGTGAATAACTGTATTCAACTGTATAAGGATAAGTGGTATTCGAGATATTTAATAGCTTAACGCGGTCGTCTTGAAAAATAGTGTAGTTAGAAACTAAACTATGGTCAAGAAAATCAGATGATTTATAGTCTTTTATTTTTTTTCCTGTAGCATCATAAAGTATCCCTTTTAGATTATATATATTAGAGAAACGATCATAAACTTCGGTAAATTCTGCATAAGCATCACCGGCTTTGTTAAGAACAGTGATTACAATCTTATACTTAATTGTTCCTGATCCTATTGTTTTGTACTCATAAATTTGTTCCTCATTTCTAACTACTGCTACAGCGTCTTGTTTTAAATTGTCTGGAATTTTACTCGCATCATAATTGTTCTGCGATTGTGCAGCTAAGGACATTAATCCTGTAAATAAGGTTAAAAGAAAATATTTTTGCATGTTAAGATTTCTTTTTAAACACAATTTGTTCTGCTTGTTTTTCAATAATCGTCTTAAATAGCTCTTTGATATCAAAATATTCTTCTGGTTTGAAAAGTGTTTTATTGATTTCTATTGTACTTCTAACCAATACGGTTTTGTCTTGATTTATAAAGCTTATGCTAAAAGAGCCTTTATTTTCGGGTAATTTAAATACACCTCCCTGCGGCAATTTTTCAATATCATAATCTGCTGGAAAGTTAATGATGGCTCTAATACTTTCTTTCATAGGGTAAGCAAAATCTACCGGGAAATTTCTGGTTTCGTGCTTAAAGAAGTTTTCCTTAGTTCTTTCGTATAATAAAGGATTTAAGTAAATTAAATTGCCAGCTTCTTCTACATTTTCTTCAATGGTTACAGCTAATTCTTCACTTAAAATCTCGTCAAAATTATCGAGGTTGTTCAGTTTGTAACTATCTATTTCCAAACCCTGTTTATCTTTTTTGATGTTCTTTATAAATTCAGCTTCATTTGCATTTGAACGGTAGCTGTTTCTTCTGGAAAGAGCTCCATAACCTTTATAGTATTGTAAAATGCTTCCTTTTAACTTATTTTCTTTATCAAGGGTTAGCATATAACTGTATATTTTTTCATCTCCAAATTCTGGTTCTGTGGTAATCCAAGCTCCGGTTTCTGTTTTGATATCAATAGAAAAACCCTGATGATTGAGGTTTTCAAATGAAACCATCCCTAAAAAATGATCTTTGTTGGTAGCATCTAAAATCAAATCTTTGCCTAAGCCCTTAACATGTACCAATACACTATTAAATTTCGTTATTAAAGGAAAGCCAGGGTGCATACCATTACTCCTTGTGCTAACTAAAAGAGCATTTGCATCAATTTTAGCTTCTCTAAGAAAACTTAACAATAGCAAATTGATATCGGCTGAGTTGCCAGTTTTTTTGTCTAATATTGTTTTTGGGTTAAGCTCACTCGTATATAAATTATAACTGTCATTCCATTTTACATTACTTTTAATATAATTGTAAATCAAGGTGGTAATTTTCAATGGGTCAGTTTCTGTTTTGATAATGCTAGGAAGAAGGGATTTGGCAGCTGCATTTTTTTTGACAAATAAGCCAAAGTTTTCGTCACTAACTAGGCCTTTAATAATTTTAGGCCAATTGCCTGTAAGATCTCTGTAAGTATCATTAGGATAACGGGTTCCCATCAGTTCAAAATCAATGGATGTCATATAATCATCTACGGTAGTAATGAAAGGTTCTTTTTTTAAAGAAGGAACATTTTCCATTACGTATTGCGTATAGGTTGCATTAGAATTAATTCCTATAATATAGTTGGCATTTACCATTTCATTTTTAGTCTGGTTAATTTTGTAATAACCCTGATAAGATGGTTTGTAAACAAAATATTCAGGAATTCTCACATTGTACTCTGAATAGAGGGTTGGAATATCAGATTGAAAGGTCCATCCTCTTAAATTGAAGATGAAAGGAGAACTAATGGCATATTTATATTCTATGATTGAACCTTCCTTAACGTTACCTAAAGTGTACTTTTTGATTTGGTAATTTTTGTTGAATTCTTCAGTAAACTTTGAATCTTTACTAAGTTTAGTTACGGCCATTTTGCCAGCCTCCATATTATAGGTTGCAGCCTCCATTCTTAACAAATCTTCTCTGTTACTATTACTGCTTTTGTATAATGGAATTTTGAAATCGGCTAAATCATAAGCGTTTTTATTAATGATTTTATAACGTATATGTCTTTCAAATATAAAACTAAAACCAGTCCTTTCATTATATTGGAAATAGCAATCACCTACATCAAAAATTTTCACGGCAGCAGCAGCAGAATCTTGTCCACTGGGTCTGATGTTAAAATCTTCGGGATTAATTTTGCCAAACTTGAATTCCTTTTTTTGAGCGTAAGTGGTTACAGACAGGCATACAATGCCCAATATGTAGATAAGGCGATTAATTTTCATGATTCTTTTAAAACGCAATGATAATAAAGAAAAAACAAAAAACGAGTAAATTAAATTTTAATTTACTCGTTTTTAAATAACAGTATCAGCCGTTTATTTGCTGATATCT
Source organism: Pedobacter montanisoli (assembly GCF_022809115.1). Classification (GTDB taxonomy): domain Bacteria; phylum Bacteroidota; class Bacteroidia; order Sphingobacteriales; family Sphingobacteriaceae; genus Pedobacter; species Pedobacter montanisoli. The sequence continues at coordinate 646,811 of NZ_JALGBH010000002.1, forward strand.
TTATCAATCACCTTAATGGTGGTTTTTAGGTATAATCTGTTTCAGATTTATTTATCGTAATCTAATCTCTCATCAGCTATTTAAATACAAGCATCTGTTTCATCAGCGGTAGGATGTAAAATCATCGCATCAGAGTATTGCTTGAAAAATGGGAGTTATTTAACCTTTAATAAGGTTACTATACCATCCATTGTACTTGCCAGTACAGTATTTTTATCAATTACTTTAAAACTGTTAACCATGGCATTATCAATTTTATGCGCCCATATGGTTTCTTTGGTTTTAGGATTGATTGCATAGATAATTCCGTTCTTTGTGCCAAAAAACAAGATACCATCTTTTTCTATCAGATCAGAAGGCGTATGCTCGTAACCATAACCTACATTAATTTTTTCGGCTATGCCATTATCTGTATCTGATGTTTTGTAGGCAACGATGTAATCATTCATGGTTTTGCCATATACTAATGAGCTATCAGCAGATAAACCGATCGACTCACGTACGGTAGCTTCTTTATTACGCCATAAAGTTTCGCCATTATGAGCATTGATAGCAGTTAATACCCGATCTGGAGCTGCAATATATACGATACCATTGGCTGCTACTGGTGTGCACATGGCAGGAGAGAACATGCGGTTGGCGCTGCCATTGGTCCATTTCCACTGTAAACTGCCTGTTTTTAAATCTAAAGCATATAAATAACGTCCCCATGATCCGAAAATAATTTTGCCTTGGTAAATAAGCGGTTTGCCAACAATGGTTCCTTCTACTTCGCTAAATTTCCAAATGCTTTTGCCTGTTTTAAGGTCCAGGCATTGAAAAGTATTGTCGCTAGCACCAATGTAAACTTTACCATCATGAATTATCGGGGAACCGAGAATAGATTTTTGGGCAGCAACTTTCCAAACCTGTTTACCGTTGGTGGTGTTCAGCGCATAAATATTGCCATCGCCAGAGCCTAGTACAACTAGATTTGCGCTAATAGCAGGAGAGGAGTAAATGGCACCTTTGGTTTTGAAAGTCCATACCAGTTTACCATTATTTCTGTTCAATGCTTCAACATGGCCTAAACTGTTTCCGAAAACAACCAAGTTGTTTGTATAAGCAGGTGTATTTACTACATTGGCATTGCTATGATAAGTCCATGCAGCTTTTGTATTGGCATAAGTCTGGTTAATGGCATAACTCGGTCTCTCATAAGATTTACCGTTATCTACAAAAGTTTTTAAAGCAATTTTACGCCATGCAGGTGCTAATTCTCCTGCTGGCTTTTTGGTGGCAAAGAAAACAGAATCTTTATTCATGGTTACAATATTGTATCCGCCAACTGCATCATTAGCCCTTAAATTGGATCTGCCCATTGTAGCAGGAATACCCTCAAAATCGTGAGCTTTGTTTTGGTGGCCATGCCCGCAAATCGCGTATTGTATGTTGTATTTTTTTAATCGATCGGTTATTTCATACCAATTATCCAGACTGTTATCAACAGGGTAGTGGTTTACAAAAATCAAAGGCATGGTTTTAGGGGTCTTTTTCAATAAGCTATCTAACCATACAGTGGCATCACGAGGTATATGCCCATCACTCATTCTTACATAAGGTCCCGATGCACAAGCTATAAAACGATAACCGTTGTAATCGAAGGTAAATTTATCATATCCAAAATTTTTAATGAAAGAAACACCGCCAGATTCAGACCAGCCTGTATCGTGGTTACCAGGAATGATATAATAAGGTTTTTTAAGATCGGCAAGAATGGTTTTAGCTAATTTAAGCTCTTCATCTGTGCCCATTTCGGTAATATCACCGGTTATGATTATAAAATTGATATCGTCCTGCTGATTAATATCAGCAACTGTTCTGCGCAGATCTTCTTCACCTGTAGCGGTACCTACATGGGTATCGGTAACATGTGCATATTTAAAATTCTGTGCAAAAGTTAAGCTGGTAACACTACATAAAATAAGGAATAAAACTAATTTTTTCACGTTCTGTTTTGTTTAATGAACAACTAAGTTAGCACTTGAAAATGTTTTTTGTGTTATCATATTGAGAGTTTTACATTCTCTTTCTTTTAAGCTTGGAAATTGGTTTTACAGCCACTTCCTGAACTGGACAATAGAATTGATTTACAAAAAATCAACAAATTTAATTTTAATTTAAAATGCTAACTCCGTATATTTGCCCGGCAAATAATAAATCTTAATTTATTTGCTATGCAACTTGATCCCCACAAATTTCTTGCTTTAGGTTTAACATACGATGACGTACTTTTGGTACCTGCGTATTCAGAAATTCTGCCTCGTGAAGTTAACACCAGCACTCATTTAACCAAGAAAATAAAACTTAATGTGCCATTGGTTTCTGCGGCCATGGATACGGTTACAGAAGCAGAACTGGCCATTGCCATTGCGCAAAATGGTGGTTTAGGTATGTTGCATAAGAACATGTCTATAGAAAGACAGGCTGAAGAAGTACGTAAAGTAAAACGTTCTGAAAGCGGTATGATCCAAGATCCGGTTACTTTATTGGAGACATCGGTTGTTGCTGATGCTTTTCAGATTATGAAAGAACATAAAATAGGTGGTATTCCTGTAGTAAATGCAGATAATAAACTGGTAGGCATTATTACCAACAGAGATTTGCGTTTCCAAAAAGACATGAAGAAACCTATTGCGCAGATCATGACCAAAGATAACCTGATTACTGCACCGGTAGGCACAACACTAAAAGAAGCTGAAGAAATTTTACAAAACCATAAAATTGAAAAACTTCCGGTAGTAACCAAAGATGGGGCACTAAATGGATTGATTACCTTTAAAGACATACAAAAGGTTAAGCATTACCCAACAGCCTGTAAAGATGAAATGGGACGTTTACGTGTAGGTGCCGCTGTAGGTGTAACCGCAGATACCATGCAACGTGTAGACGCGTTGGTAAAAGCAGGCGTAGATGTAATTGCTATTGATACTGCACACGGACATTCAAAAGGTGTAATTGATAAATTAAAAGAAGTAAAAACTAAATATCCTGATTTACAGGTAATAGCCGGAAACATAGCTACAGGCGCTGCTGCAAAAGCTTTAGCCGATGCAGGAGCCGATGCCGTAAAAGTAGGTATTGGACCTGGTTCTATTTGTACCACACGTATTATTGCCGGAGTAGGTGTGCCACAGTTATATGCAGTTTATGAATGTGCAAAAGCATTAAAAGGTACAGGTGTACCTGTAATTGCCGATGGTGGTATCAAGCATACAGGTGATATAGCTAAAGCTATTGCTGCTGGTGCAAGCACCGTTATGGCAGGTTCTTTATTTGCAGGTGTAGAAGAAAGTCCTGGTGAAACCATCATTTATGAAGGACGTAAATTTAAATCATATCGTGGTATGGGTTCTATTGAAGCCATGGAACAAGGTTCTAAAGACCGTTATTTTCAGGATGTAGAGGATGATATCAAGAAACTTGTACCAGAAGGTATTGTAGGTCGTGTACCATATAAAGGAACTCTAGCTGAAGTAATGTACCAGTATATAGGTGGTTTACGTGCAAGTATGGGTTATGTAGGCGCTGCATCTATAGAAAAACTACAGGAAGCCCAGTTTGTACAGATTACGGCAGCCGGTATGCGTGAGAGTCATCCACATGATATTACCATTACCAAAGAAGCACCAAATTATAGCAGATAGAACTTTATCTGAAGAAACAAGGTAGTATTAATTATGTTTAGGATATCTCTAGCACTTTCTTTTATTATTCTGATAACCATAAAACAACAGTGTTTTGCACAGAAAATTGTTTTTAACTGGGGAACTCAACAAGCTGATTTAAATTACAATGAATGTTATCAATCATTAATAAAACTAAATTTAGGAACAACAAAAACTAAAGAATTAGCTGATTGTATATTTGGTAAATTGAAGTCTAAGTTTCCTAAAGGTGTTAACTTGGATACTAATCAATTTATAGAAATCATTAAGCAACTAATGAAAAGTTGCTTTTATGAACAAAATGTTCAAGACGAATTACCCTTTTTTTGGAATGAGCAATATTTAAAGGGATTTAGGGTAGCAATGTTGAAATCTATGCCTTTTGAATTTTCTGAAGACCAAAAAAATAAGCTGTTTGATTGTGCTTTAAAAAAATTAAAGGAAAAATATCCCAATGATGGATTTAAAATTGCTGAAATAAGAAAGGATTTTGAAAAGATAGCTAAAGATTGTGAGTTAGAAATAATTAAATAAATACTTTACATAGATATTAACGAATTTGAATAAAAAGGGCATCTTATTGATTGCCCTTTTTTTGTTAACTGTAGTTGCTTAAAAAGCCAAAATATTTTTTTTCAGGAGACGTAGGGGTAGGTGTACACTTTGTTGTCTTGTATTTAAATAAGATACAAGATGAAGAAATCATACTACACACAAATGTCAAAACAATGCCTTAAAGCAGCGGTATTTATATTATCGTTTGTGGGCATTGTTAAAAATGTAAGCGCACAGAATACCCAAACATTTAAGGCCAATATTGGGCTGGTATATCCTTTGAGCACAAATGGAACCCATGCTCCTTTAGATACCAACAACCTTTCTCTTAATTTAATAGCAGGTGTTTCATCGGCAGAAAATGGCAGCTCTTTTGCGGGTTTATCTAATGTAGTCCGTCACTATACCAAAGGTGCACAATTTGCAGGTTTTTCAAATCATATCGGAACCGAAGCAAACGGTGCTGTATTTGCCGGATTTTTAAATACCTATCGTTCAGCAAAAGGTGTACAGTTTGCTGGTTTTGCCAATGTAGCCCAAAATAATGTAACCGGAGCACAGTTTGCAAGCTTTATCAATACGGTAAAAGACCTCAAAGGCAGTCAGTTTGCTGGTTTTATTAATGTCTCCAAAAATGTAGAAGGTAACCAGTTTGCCGGTTTTATCAACGTTGCTAAGAATGTAAAAGGCATACAAGCTGCAGGTTTTATCAATATTGCTGAAAACAGCGACTTCCCGATAGGTATCATCAATCTGGTTAAAAATGGAGAGAAAAGCATAGCTGCAACCATTGATGATGACCAAACGTCTATGCTAACGTTCAGGTCGGGCGGAAAATATCTGTATGGTATTATAGGTGTGGGCTATAATTTTAAAAATAAAGAAGAAATCTATGCCTTTGAAGCTGGTTTAGGAGCACACTTCTTCCAGTCGAGGCATTTCAGGTTAAATACAGAACTGGTACAGGGAATGTTGGAAAGTTTTGAGAGAGGAGAATATATAAAAAGTACGTTAAGGGTATTGCCAGCACTTAAAATCACTAAATCGTTCGAGATTTTTGCAGGGCCTTCTTTGAATTTTGTTTCAACGAACAGTCCAGAAGGTTTATTGCTTCATTCCGAAGGCAATAGAAATGTTCTCCACACCTGGAACAACCGTTGGTCTGATTACAGACAGACTTTGTACGTAGGGTACCAAGCTGGTTTAAAGGTTATTTTTTAAAAGAATTTAATACATAAAATATAAACACATGAAAAGAACATTATATCTAAATATGGTACTGGTCTTAAGTTTAATTTTAACCTTTACCGCATGTAAAAAAGAAGTAATCACCGCAAATGGCCATGTTGTTTCAGAAGATAGAAATGTAGGTCAGTTTACAGGACTTAACTCGGACGGCAGTACGCCGGTTCGCATCAAATATGGGATATCCTATAATGTAAGAATAAAAGGATCTACAAATATCATCCCTTATTTTACCACCCGTGTAGTAAACAATAAACTCAATATTGGTTTTGACAACGCATACATCAGGCATGATGATATTGAAGTGGAGATTACGATGCCAACTTTTAACAGGATTTTATTGAGCGGAAGCGGAAAAGTTGAAATAGAAGGTGCTTTTGAAACGCTGCCTTTTCTAAACATAGGTGTAAGCGGGTCAGGAGATGTGCTATTGAACAATTACCTAGATGCTCATGAGGTTGACATAGAAATCTCGGGATCGGGTAAGGCCGATTTTAAAAAGCTAAATGCAAAATATGCAGATGTTAGTATATCAGGTAGTGGTCATGCTTTTGTACAGGTAGAAGAGAAATTGAAAGCCCACATCAGCGGTAGCGGGAAAATATATTATGCCGGAAATCCGCTTATAGAGCAATACATCAGTGGTAGCGGAAAAGTAATCAGATTTTAAGCATTAATAATGGATTTATGGTTGCTCAGTTTAATTGGTCGGTTTTAGGTTCTGTTTTTGGAGCCGAAAAGCTTTCGATAGACGAACTCTATCATCTGCAAAATAACGTTCCCAATCTCATGGTATATGCGCTACCTTTGGTTGTTGTATTTACCGTACTTGAGTTTGTGCTGTCAAAAATCTTTAAGCATGAGGATTTTCAGGCTCAGGAACTAAAAGGTTCATTATTTGTTGGTTTAGGAAACTTAATCGTCAATTTACTGCTAAAATCAGCCTTGTTAATGGGGGCGGTATGGCTGTACAATTTATTACCTTGGCGCATACATTTTAGCTGGTTAAGTCTTATTCCCTGTTTTATCATTTACGATTTTTGTAGTTACTGGTCGCACCGCATCTCGCACTTTAACCGTTTTTTCTGGGCATCGCATGTGGTACATCATTCTGCCGAACATTATAACCTTACCGTTGCTTTCAGACAAAGCTGGGTACAGCATGTTAAAATTGTTTTCTTTATTCCGGTAGCTTTATGTGGTTTTCATCCCATCATATTTTTATTGGCTAGCCAGTTAAGTACATTATACCAGTTTTGGGTACATACAGAAACCATAGGTAAGCTTCATCCGTTTATTGAAAAGTATTTGGGTACACCGTCTAATCATCGTGTACATCATGGCAGTCAGGAAAAATATATAGATAAGAATTTTGGTGCTACGTTCATGATGTGGGATCATTGGTTCGGCACATTTCAATACGAAGAAGAAAAACCCAGATATGGACTTACCACACCTCTTGCCGAAAAAGGCAATCCTTTTGTACTTAATTTTCACGAATATCGAGATATTGTTAAGGATATCAGGCAAAGTAACAGCTTAAGAGAAATATTGTTTTTCCTGTTTGCGAGCCCTGCAAAAATATATCGCTATAAATCCTCTGAAATAAGGAAAGTAAAAACACAAAAACTAAATTACTTGTATGCCACTATAGTAGTGCTTACTCTTTTGATCATAGGACAATGTGCTTTTGCACAGGATAGATTGCCCGAGCCTAAATTGAAAAACCTGTTGTTCTTTCTTCAGCGTACGCCCGATGCCAATACGGTGGTTTACCAACTTAACTACAATCAATATGGAACCTTAGATACCAAAGTGCCTATAAAAGCTTCGTGGATCAGATACGAAGAGAACGGGATTTACAAGGATCTGACCAATATAGAAAAGAAACTGGCTTATGGTGTGCAATGCAAATACATAGGAAACGATGCTTATGAGGTACGGTTGGTATCATATAAGAAACTGCCAATGTACCTGCTCAAATCTAAAGAAGATCAGCAACATAAACTTTATATTAAAGAAGAAGGGAAAGACTTGTTGCTAAAACGCGTTTTTGTTAAAGTAGAAAAAAATACTTTTATGTTTCCAAGAGTTCAATATATAGATTTGTTTACGGTTGATAGTGATAACGGACATGAAATACTAAAAAGAATTAACATAGCACAGGCTAACTAAAGTTGCCAAACTTCTATATTTGAACCAGTAATTAACGTGAATACCACTACAGGAACATATAACGATAGCGCATTTGAGCAGTTGTTTAAAGCCAACTATAAGGCCTTGCATGCCTATGCCCATATGATATTAAAAGATGAAGAAACTGCCGAAGAAATTGTGCAATCCATGTTCTTAAAACTATGGGAAAAACGATATCTTTTGGAAACGCAGAATTCTGTGAAAGCATATCTGTATAGATGTATTTATAACGATAGCCTTAACTTTTTGAAACATGAAAAAGTTAAAGTAAAATACCAGGATTTTACAGTACATACCATGGATACGCATAGCCTTTCTGCATCACATAAAATAGAGCTTTCAGAATTGCAAAACCAATTGAAAAAAGCATTGAATGAGCTACCTGAACAATGTAGAACCATATTTCAGTTAAGCCGTTTTGAAGAATTAAAATATAAAGAAATAGCCGAACAACTAGGCATTTCAATTAAAACGGTAGAAAACCAGATGGGTAAAGCACTTAAGATACTACGCTCAAAACTGGTAGATTTTATGGTACTGTTGCTATTGGGATTAGGGAATTATCATGATTATTTAAATTAAGCAAAACGATATGGATGATGAATTATTGATAAAGTTTCTGCTTAAAGAAACCTCTGAAAAAGAAAATGCCGAAGTACAGGACTGGATTAGTGCTGATGGGGAAAATGAAAAATATTTTAAACAGCTTGAACAGATCTGGAATGAGAGTGCTGGTTTGGCAATTCAGTCTTCGGTAGATGAAGAGCTGGCCTGGCAAAAATTTAAAACAAGAGTAGTCCCAAAAGAAGAAAATATACTGCCTGCTCAGTTAAAAGTAAAACGAAATAACAGTAATTTAAAATGGTTAAGCATAGCTGCAACGCTATTTATTGTGGCAGGCGCATGGTTAGTTTACAGTTTGATAGGTAGTGGCTACACAGAAGTTTCAAGCGAGGCCTTGGTCGTGAATAAGGCATTGCCAGATGGGTCTCAACTGGTGCTAAATAAAAATACCACACTTAGTTACGCAGATGATTTTAAGCAAAACCGCAAAGTATTGCTATTAAGAGGAGAGGTGTTTTTTGATGTGGCACATGACCGCTCACATCCCTTTACCATTTCAATGGATCAGGTAAATGTACGAGTAGTAGGTACTTCTTTTAACATCAAACGAAATGCAAACAGTATAGAGGTAATTGTAGAAAGCGGTGTAGTTAAGGTTAAGAAAAACCAGAGCGAAATAAGCTTGGTAAAAGGTGAAAGAATAACTATAGGTACTGATGCTAAGGCACAACTTGTAAAACAGGTCAATGAAGACGAATTGTATAATTATTACCGTACGCAGCTTTTTGTAGCCCGTAATACGCCGCTTTACAGATTGGTAAATGTACTTAACGAGGCTTATGGCGTACAGATTGTACCTGCTGATGATATTAAAGGGTTAAGGATATATACAACCCTTCCGTTCAATAACCTAGATAAAAACCTGAATAATATATGTGATGCATTAGATTTGGAAATACAGCGTAACCAAAACCAGATTTTGTTGTCTAAAAAACGTAAATGAGAACCAGACTATTATTCTTTATCATCCTATTTTTTAGCTGTTTTTTAGCCCAGGCGCAAACCGCTGTAAATTACAATCAGAGCAATTTAGCCAAAAGAGTAACCTTAGATCTTAAATATAATCGTATAAGCGATGTATTACAGAAAATAAGCAATGCAGGAAAATTTTACTTCGCTTATAATGGGGCCTTGTTCAAACAAGACAGCGTAGTTAACCTCAATGTAAAAAATATAGCTGTGCGTGATGTATTGGACCAGCTTTTTGAAGGTAAAGTAGCTTATAAAGAAAACGAGGAATATATCATTTTAAGGTATGCTGCAAATCGGTTTTCTATAGAGGCAGAAAGTATTGTTACAGCAGAAAACCTTTATGCTATTACCGGTTATGTGGTAGATATACAGACAGGTAAAAGAGTAAAAAATGCCAGTGTCTATGAAAAACGCTTATTGCAATCGGCGCTTACGGATGAAGAAGGTACTTTTAACCTCAAATTTAAGGGTGAGCATAAATCAATTGTATTAACGGCAAGTAAAGAGAATTACCGTGATACATCTCTTGTATTTTTATCCAGTATAAATGTAAAACCTCAGGGCTATGATGATCCCGATAAGGAAAAAGGAACGCTTTTTTCAGATATGCTGGATAACTTTCGTATAAGCCGTTGGTTTACTTCTTCAAAGCAACGTATTCAAAATATTAACATACCCAATTTTTTAGCCAATATGCCTATACAAGCCTCTTTAACACCGGGTTTAAGCTCGCAGGGTAAAATGAGTACAAGTGTAGTCAATAAATTTTCGTTAAATCTTATAGGCGGTTATACAGCCGGAGTTGACGGTATGGAGATCGCAGGAGTTTTTAATCTTGACAAAGGAAATGTACAATATGTACAGGTGGCAGGTGCATTTAATGTGGTGGGAGGATTGACCAAAGGCGTGCAAATAGCAGGAGCATTAAATATAAACGGACAAGATGTTAAAGGTGTTCAGGTATCGGGTGCTTTTAATAATGTGCAGCGAAACATGGAGGGTGTACAAGTATCAGGTTTAAATTATGTAAGACGTTCAGCAAAAGCAGTTCAGATATCGGCCGTAGGAAATATTATAACCGATGACCTGCAAGGTTTACAGATTACCGGAATTGGTAATGTTGTAAGTAAAAACACAAAAGGGGTTCAAATAGCAGCTTTGGGTAATATCACATCAGGATTAATGCGAGGGATACAGATATCGGGTATTTTTAACTATGCCAAGTCAAATAAAGGTTTGCAGATCGGGTTGATTAATGCGGCTGATTCTTCATCTGGCGTTAGTTTAGGCTTGTTTAATTTCGTTAAGAACGGTTATCATAAAATCAGCATTTCTTCAAATGAATTGATTAATGCCAACATAGCTTTTAAAAGTGGCAATGCCAACCTGTACACCATATTTATGTTGGGCAAGAACTTTGTTAAAGATGAAAATATAGAAACCTTTGGTTTGGGATTTGGACATGATTTTTTTGCAGGAAAACTGTTTTCTGTGGCTGCTGAGCTAAGTGCCCAACATCTTTACCTCGGGCAGTGGGACTATGTCAATATTTTAAACAAATTTCAGCTTAACCTACAATTCCGTGTTTTTAAAGGATTGAGTATATACGGTGGGCCTGTTGCCAATTATTATGTGACCAATGCTCCTGCAGATTATAGGAGTCCTGTAGGCTACAAACAAATAGATCCTGCTAATAGTAAAATCATCAGAGGTCACAAGGGCTGGTTAGGATGGAATGCAGGAATTACTTTGTTTTAAGATAATAGGGTGCGTCACCTGACTTGGAACGAAGTGTAAAGCTACGGAGTAAATTCATTTCAGGGTCTATAGACTTTGATTAAAATAACACTTTTCTTGTAGATGCAAGTTCAGCATGACAACTACGAGTTAATCAGGGTATTTTGCAATAAACAAAAAAGGTGCAGCAATCATGCTACACCTGTAATCTTAGTGTATAATAACCTATAATTCTTCCTGCTTTTTCATACTAATTCTATACAATACAAAAGCCATGATTAAAAAGAAGATAACGCCCAATAACTGGTAACCGCCATCTCCTAAAATCTGAGTAAGGAAAGTTTCTGTATTTACCTTTCCTAAATTGTCATTTACCGAAGGAATAACCGTTAAAATAGCCACTATAACTCCTGCAATGGCACCTCCGGCCACTAAGCCTGTGGCAAATAAATTACCCGGTGCAATTTCTTCTTCTTCGGCAGATTTGGTTTTTTTCTTTTCTCTCCAGTTTACAATACCTTTAACCGCACCACCAGCAAAAATGGGAAGGGTAGTAGATAAAGGCAGATAAGCACCAACAGCAAAAGACAAAGCATTTATGCCGCAAAGTTCTATGGTAATCGCTATAAAAACACCAACCAATACATATTGCCAGTCTAAGTTAAAAGAAAGCATACCTTTAATTAAAGTAGCCATTAATGTAGCTTGTGGAGCAGCATATTTTTCTGTACCTATAGCATGGGTAATGCCCTGATTAAGCATTTCAGTAGTAGGGGTATCTAAGATCCTTACAGTTACGCCAATTACGATCGAAGAAACAATAGCCCCTATAAATAAGGCTAATTGCTGGTATTTAGGCGTTGCACCCACAATATACCCAGTTTTCAAATCTTGAGATGTAGCTCCAGCATTAGCTGCGGCAATACAGATCATGCCACCTACAACCAAAGCCATAGGTTCATATATTTTTCCTGTCCACCCAACAGCAATAAACACCAGACAGGTTCCCATAATAGTAGCTATAGTCATACCCGAAATTGGGTTGTTGCTTGAACCGATTAAACCTACAATACGACTTGAAACCGTAACGAAGAATGCGCCAAAAACAATCACTAAAAGACCAATAATCAGTTTATTTACGATACTGTCGCCCGGTATTTGTGGTAAAATAGCCATTAAAATAATCAGGGCTAAACTTCCTAAGGCTACCACTTTTAAAGAAAGATCACGCTCAGTACGTTTAACCTCTGCCTTTTCATCTTTATTTTTAATGGAACCTAAACTATCTTTAAATGAAGAAACAATGGTAGGAATGGTTTTTAATAGGGTAATGAAACCACCTGCAGCAACGGCGCCTGCACCAATCTGTTTCACAAAAGCTTGATAAATGGCTCTTGGATAATCTGCAAAAGTATGTGTAAGAGGATCCCATCCGCCTACGCCACCCGGTTTAGTGATATCGGCAAGCATGCCTAATTTAATCAATTGTTTGGCCGCAATAACAGGATCTATCAAAGTAGCTAACAAAGGGATAATGCCCAGCCATGCCAATACACCACCGGCAACCAGTACGCCTGCAATTTTAGGTCCTATGATATAACCCACGCCTAAATATTCAGGTGTAATTTCACCACTTACCTGTGCTGAAGGGAGGAACTTATTGGCCTGTTTGGTTGCCCATGTTGGGGCTTCTGCTATTAAATGGAAAACTTTTTGCAATAAGGCATAAACCAGTGAAAATCCTAAACCCCAAAAAGCTGTTTTGGCAAAGTTTCCTCCTTTTTCACCGGCTTCTAATACCGATGCACAAGCTGTACCTTCTGGATATGGCAGGTTTTTGTGTTCTTTTACAATGAGCGATTTACGCAAAGGTATCATCATTAAAGTACCCAAAGCGCCCCCTAAAATAGCCAGTATAAGAATGGTCATGTAATTAAAAAAAGCATCACCTGTACTTTGCCTACTTTCGCTCACACTTAGAAACAAAAATCCCGGAAGGGTAAAAACTACACCTGCAGCAATGGATTCGCCTGCCGAACCTGTAGTCTGGATAATGTTATTTTCTAAGATAGTGGTCTTAAAAAAACGTTTGCCTAAGGTTATGGCTAAAACAGCGATAGGAATAGAAGCAGAAACTGTTAATCCCGCTTTCAAGGCCAGATAAACGGTTGCAGCACCAAAAATAATGCCTGCAATACAACCTAATAAAATAGATTTTATGGTAAACTCGGCCATTTTTTGTTCGGCCGGAACAAAGGGTTTAAAATCTTCGGAACTCATTTAAGAAATTTTTAGGAAAATAAAATTACAAATATTAAGCAATTATGGAATAGCTAAAATGATAACGTTCAGTAAATCAATAACAAAAGAAACAAGTTAGAAATTAGAACTTAACAATTGGTAAATCTAATTTAAAACTCAAAATAACCGTTTAAATTAAGGTCTAAATAGTACATTTGTGCTTTAGACGAAAATGACTAACAAAGCTATATTTTTAGATCGCGACGGTGTTTTAAATAAGGAAATCGGCGATTATATCTGTAGGGTTGATGACTTTGAAGTGCTTACCTATCAGATACCTGTACTGAAACGTTTTTTTGATGAAGACTACATGCTTATTGTTATCACCAATCAAGGCGGACTGGCGTTAAAAAGATATACTGAAGAAGAACTAGCCATGATGCACCAAATCTTAAAACAAACTTATGTAAAACAAGGTGCCGATATTACTGCTTTTTATTACTGCAAGCACCACCCAACAGTAGATGGAGAATGCAAATGTCGTAAGCCTAAATCGGGAATGGTTTTAGATGCTATTGATATGTTTGATATAGATCCTGAGCAGTCTGTAATGATAGGTGATAAACCGCGTGATGTTGAAGCAGCCAATGGCGCAGGTGTAAAAGGCATTTTAATAGAGCCTAATCAGCAATTAGATTATGATGAAATCAAAGCTGTTCTAAACGGTAAATAAACCCTGTTTATCTGCGAAATTGGTCTTATAATTAAGAATCTAATTACTATCTTTGTGAAAAATAAATCACACACGTAAGTGATTTTGCAAAACAATTTATTTTAAACTTTAAATCATAGTTGTAGATGATTAACATTACTTTACCTGATGGCTCTGTACGTCAGTATGAAAAGGGCGTAAATGCCCATCAGATTGCTCTATCAATCTCAGAAGGCTTAGCAAGAAATGTATTGGCAGCAGAAGTGAACGGAGAAGTTTGGGACAGTTCACGTCCAATTGAGAACGATTCTACGGTTAAATTATTAACCTGGAATGATCCACAGGGAAAATCTACTTTTTGGCACTCATCAGCTCACTTAATGGCTGAGGCTTTGGAAGCACTTTATCCGGGCACTAAATTTGGTATTGGTCCGGCTATTGAGACAGGTTTTTACTACGATGTAGATTTTGGCGATCGCGAGTTCTCATCTGATGATTTCAAGCAGATTGAAGATAAAATGCTTGAACTGGCTAAACAAAAAGAAGTTTTTGAACGTGAAAACGTAAGTAAAGCCGATGCTATAAAGTATTTTACTGAAAAAGGCGATGAGTACAAATTAGACCTCATAGATGGTTTACAAGACGGTCAGATTACTTTCTATACACAAGGAAATTTTACTGATTTGTGTCGTGGGCCACACATCCCAAATACAGGTTTTATCAAAGCTATAAAGCTGATGAACGTTGCCGGAGCTTACTGGCGTGGCGATGAAACCAAAAAACAATTGACCCGTATTTATGGTGTTACTTTCCCTAAAGCGAGTGAGCTTACTGAATATCTTCATATGATTGAAGAGGCTAAGAAGCGTGATCACCGTAAATTAGGTAAAGAATTGGAACTGTTTACTTTTTCTGAAAAAGTAGGTATGGGTTTACCGATGTGGTTACCTAAAGGAACTGCTTTGCGTGAGCGTTTGGTACAATTCTTAACTAAGGCGCAGCAAAAAACAGGTTACGAGCAAGTAATTACACCTCATATTGGTCATAAGAATTTATACATTACTTCAGGCCATTATGAAAAATATGGTAAAGACAGCTTTCAGCCTATAAAAACACCACAAGAAGGTGAGGAGTTCTTATTAAAACCAATGAACTGTCCGCATCACTGCGAATTATATAAATTTAAACCACGTTCATACAAAGATCTTCCGGTTCGTTTTGCAGAATTTGGTACCGTATATCGTTATGAGCAAAGTGGAGAGCTGCATGGCTTAACCCGTGTACGTGGCTTTACTCAGGACGATGCGCATTTGTTCTGCCGCCCTGATCAGGTAAAAGAAGAATTTAAGAAGGTGATAGATTTGGTGTTGCATGTTTTTAGTGCTTTAGGCTTTACAGAATATGTGGCACAGATATCGTTAAGAGATCCTGAAAATAAATCTAAATACATTGGTTCTGATGAAAACTGGAGATTGGCAGAGCAGGCCATTATCGAATCGGCAGAGGAGAAAGGTTTGCCTACTGTAGTAGAGTATGGCGAAGCAGCGTTTTATGGGCCTAAATTAGATTTTATGGTTCGTGATGCGCTAGGTAGAAAATGGCAACTAGGGACCATTCAGGTTGACTACAATTTACCTGAGCGTTTTGAACTTGAATATACAGGTAGCGATAATCAAAAACACAGACCGGTAATGATACACAGGGCACCTTTTGGTTCTATGGAACGCTTTGTTGCTGTACTGATAGAACACTGTGCTGGTAATTTCCCATTATGGTTGTCGCCCGAGCAATATATTATTCTTCCTATCTCAGAAAAATATGAAGAATATGCAAAAAAAGTTTCAGAAGAGCTAAATAATTCCGATATTCGCGGTCTGATTGACTTCCGTGATGAGAAAATTGGAAGGAAAATCAGAGATGCTGAGGTTAAAAAACTGCCTTATATGTTAATTATAGGGGAGAAAGAGATGGAAGAAGGCAAAGTTTCAGTTCGTAAACACGGCGAAGGAGATTTAG
The DNA here is from genome assembly GCF_022809115.1 of Pedobacter montanisoli. Classification (GTDB taxonomy): domain Bacteria; phylum Bacteroidota; class Bacteroidia; order Sphingobacteriales; family Sphingobacteriaceae; genus Pedobacter; species Pedobacter montanisoli. The sequence continues at coordinate 662,816 of NZ_JALGBH010000002.1, forward strand.
GCTCGATGACTTTAGCAGAATTTAGCGCATTAATTAATAAAGAAGTAACAGTTTAACAATTAAGCATTTGGCATTAGGAAGACCAGGATTTAATAGGGGGCCGCGAGCACCTTTTAAAAAGAAAGAAGCAGAACACAGAATTAATGAGTTTATAACGGCTCAGGAAGTTAGGCTAGCTGGAGATAATGTAGAGCAGGGTATTTATCCTTTGTCAAAAGCATTGGCAATTGCTGATGAGCTTGAATTGGATTTGGTAGAGATTTCTCCAAATGCCAATCCACCGGTTTGCCGTATCATGGATTATAGTAAATTCCTGTACGAGCAAAAGAAAAAGCAAAAGGAAATTAAAGCCAATGCTAAGCAGACCGTTATCAAGGAAATCCGTTTCGGACCTAATACGAACGAGCATGATTTCCAGTTTAAGTTAAAACATGCTATCAGCTTTTTAGAGAACGGTGAAAAAGTTAGGGCTTATGTACACTTTAAAGGTAGAGCCATTGTTTACAAAGAACAAGGTGAAATTTTATTGTTAAAGTTTGCACAGGCTTTAGAAGAAGTAGGCAAGGTAGAATTGCTACCTAAGCTAGAAGGTAAACGTATGTTCTTAACCGTAGCGCCTAAAGCAACAGTAAAAAAATAGTAAACTATATAAATTAAAACAGGTTATGCCAAAAATGAAAACCAATTCCAGTGCCAAAAAGCGTTTTTCGCTTACTGGAACAGGTAAAATTGCAAGAAAGAACGCCTACAAAAGCCACATCTTAACTAAGAAAAGCACTAAACGTAAGCGTAACTTAGGCCAGACTAGTCTGGTAAATGATGCAGATATGGGCAACGTTAAACGTATGCTTTGCATCGGTAAGTAATCAATTTTTTAACCAGATACTCGGTCGATCAAGTTTGCTTTAAAAAGCAACACCGCTTATCAAAAAACAACACATTATGCCTCGTTCGGTAAACGTAGTAGCTGCAAGACGCAGAAGAAAAAAAGTCCTAAATATGGCCAAAGGCTATTGGGGCTCAAGAAGCAAAGTTTTTACTATTGCTAAAAACACGGTTGAAAAAGGTTTGCAATATGCATACCGTGACCGTAAAGCTAAAAAAAGAGAGTTTCGTGCATTATGGATCCAGCGTATTAACGCCGGAGCTCGTGAGCATGGCATTTCTTACTCGCAATTAATTGGTAAGTTAGCTGCTAAAAACATCGGTTTAAACCGTAAAGTATTAGCTGATTTAGCAATGAACAACAAGGAAGCTTTTAAAGCTGTAATTGATGCGGTAAAATAAGAGAAAGAAATTTCTAATAAAAAAGGGAGCAATTTTGCTTCCTTTTTTGTTTTGTAGGTTTTTAATAGTTGATTTAAATTATAATCTTAATGCTATTTTGTTCCTGCATTAACATTCTTTAAAAAGATAGATCCTAAAACGAGTTCAGGATGACGATGAGGTAGAGTTTGAACCATCTTGAATTTGTAAAACCCTTAAATTAACAAGGGCTAACTTAATATCAAATATAGCATTGCAGCTAAGCTACCGCCTATAATAGGTCCTAATACTGGAACCCAAGCATAAGCCCAGTCTGTTTTAGCTTTGTCTTTAATGGGTACAATTGCATGTATAATGCGAGGGCCTAAATCTCTTGCCGGGTTCATGGCATAACCAGTTGTGCCGCCTAATGCCAAACCTAATACCCAAACTAAAAAAGCTACAGGTATTGCACCTATTGAACCCAAACCGATAGGAGTTTTAGGATCTTCTAACTGTGCATTGGTAAAATAAAATATAACGAAAAGCAGTACAAATGTGGCCAAAATCTCAGAAAACAGATTGGATGTCAAGTTTCTTATAGCAGGAGCTGTGGCGAAAGGTGCTGCTTTCAGGTTTTTATCAGCAGTTGCATCAAAATGATCTTTATAGAATAGCCAAACCAGCAAAGAACCTATCATAGCACCGCCTAACTGGGCAAGTGCATATAAAGGGACCTTAGCCCAGTCAAATTTATGTGCAATGGCCAGTGCTATACTAACAGCAGGGTTTAGGTGAGCACCGCTATAAGGAGCAGCTACTACCACACCTGTAAATACTGCTAAAGCCCATGCGGTTGTAATTACAATCCATCCGCTGTTATTACCTTTTGTGCCATTTAAAACAACATTAGCCACAACACCGCCACCTAATAAGATCATTAGAGCAGTGCCAATAAATTCGGCAGTAAGTTCGTTCATAGTTTATTTTTTGGTTAAGTTCTAGTCTTCAGTATTGGCTATAGCTGCTTTGACAGCTCTTTTCCATCCTTTAGTATGCTGGCCGTGATCAATAGTAGTGTCTGCATTAAAAGTTTGATCTACCTGCCATTGTTTTTTAATCTGTTCAATATCTTTCCAGAATCCGGTTGCCAATCCGGCCAAATATGCTGCTCCAGTAGCAGTTACTTCGGTTACTTTTGGTCTGATTACTTTTTTCTGTAAAAGGTCTGCCTGGAACTGCATCAATGTATTATTAGCTGTGGCACCACCATCTACACGCAACTCACTAATGGCGATATCTGCATCAGATTGCATGGCATTGATTACATCCATAGTTTGAAAGGCAATGCTTTCAAGTGCAGCTCTGGCAATATGAGCTTTATTGGCACCACGGGTAAGACCTGTTATTGTACCTCTGGCATATTGGTTCCAATAAGGTGCTCCTAAACCTGCAAAAGCCGGTACGATATAAACACCCTGCGTATCTTTAACTTTCATTGCCAACTCTTCAACTTCAGATGATTTATGTATGATACCTAATTCATCGCGTAGCCATTGTACAATAGCACCACCAATAAATATGCTACCTTCAAGTGCATAAATTACTTCGTTGTTAATTTTCCAGGCAATGGTAGTTAAAAGGTTATTTTTTGATATTTTAGGTATGGATCCTATGTTCATTAACATAAAGCATCCCGTTCCGTAAGTGTTCTTTACCATTCCTGTGCTGGTACACATTTGGCCAAAAAGAGCTGCCTGTTGGTCGCCGGCTATACCGGCTATGCAAATTTTAGCTGCTAAGATATTTCCTGCTGTTTCGCCATATATTTCACTTGAAGATTTTACTTCAGGTAAAATTGATCTTGGGATATCGAAAATATTGAGTAGCTCATCATCCCATGTTAAGGTATGGATATTATATAGCATGGTTCTCGATGCATTGGTAACATCGGTTACATGTTCTTTTCCTCCTGTTAAATTCCATACAAGCCAACTGTCTATAGTGCCAAAAGCCAGCTGATCTTTTTCTGCAAGTTCACGTGCTCCGTCAACATGATTTAGAATCCAGTTGATTTTGGTAGCAGAAAAATAAGAGTCAATGATAAGACCAGTCTTTTCCTGTATTTTTTCAGTAAGTCCCAATGCTTTTTTTTCATCGCAATAAGCTGAAGTACGTCTGTCTTGCCATACTATAGCATTGTATATAGGTCTTCCTGTTTTTTTATTCCATAAAACAGTAGTCTCGCGCTGGTTGGTTATACCTATTGAGTTGATTTCGACTGCATTTATGCGAGCTTTTGCCAGAGCTTCTGTAGCTACTGCTAGCTGAGTAGACCATATTTCATTGGCATCATGCTCTACCCATCCGGCATGTGGATAGATTTGCTTAAATTCTTTCTGGGCAATGGATATGATATCGCCATTAACATCAAAAATAATAGCTCTTGAGCTGGTAGTTCCCTGATCTAACGCTAAAATGTATTTATCCATAGTTTGTTAATTTGCGGGTTTAGTTGGCAACGGCCAATTGTTCATTTTTTGAATGATAAATATAACCGTTAGCTAAATTTATAAATAAATTAATCTGGTTTCTTTCCCAATTGGTATCAAAGCCCATTTCTTTTGCCATAAGAACAGCTACCTGAGGTGCCATTTCCATTGCAGCTCTGGCATCTACAAAAAGTATTCTGAGGCGTCGGCTCAGAATATCTTCTACTGTTTCAGCCATTTCGTTGCGGGTACACCAGATGATTTCTGCTGCCGTATGTGGGAAATCAGTATGAAGCTTGCTGCCTAACTTAGGATTTTCCTCAATTAAAGCTTCTATATGTTTTCTGTCACTACCATAGGTGTTAAGATAACTATCGTCAGTTAAATTTATATTGCCATGAATAGTTAAATGATCTGTTTGTGAGTTGATATTACCCAAATCGGCATGTTTCATAGCTAGGTCAACTGTTTCTTCGGCCATACGTCTGTAAGTGGTCCATTTACCGCCAGTAATGGTAATCAGTCCTTTTGCCGATACCATTAGTTTATGATCTCTGCTGATTTCTTTGGTACTGTTGCTGTTAGGATCGGTAGGAGCGGCTAATGGACGTAAACCTGAAAATACACTTAAAATATCTTTTTCTGTAGGTGCTTTGGTAAAATAAGCCGCAGCAGTATTTAAAATGAAATCAGTTTCTTCTTTTAAGGCTCTTGGTTCAAGGCTATGTTCATTTAAAGGTGTATCTGTAGTGCCAACCAATAAATGTTCATGCCAAGGAACAGCAAAAAGCACTCTGCCATCTGTAGTTTTTGGAATCATCAATGCCGAATCGCTTTTCAGGAATTCATTTTTTAATACAACATGAACACCCTGGCTTGGTCTTACCATAGGTTTGGCCTTTGGATTGTTCATTTGCAAAATATCATCAACAAATACGCCGGTAGCATTGATTACCACTTTGGCAGAAAGCTTAAAGGTTTCTCCTGTAATTACATCTTGTACCTCTACGCCTTTAACTTCCTCATTTTGATTAATAAGGTTTACAACTTTCATGTAATTAATGAGTGTTGCACCTTTTTCTTTTGCGGTTTGGGCTAAATTTATAGCTAATCTAGAATCATCAAATTTACCATCAAAGTAGCTGATGCCACCCTTTAAGCCTTGTTGTTTGATGCCGGGCATTCTACTTAAGGTTTCGGTTTTGGATAAATATTTTGATGAACCAAAGCTGTATTTCCCAGCTAACCAATCGTACATCTTTAATCCCGTAAGATATTTGATTACATCAAACCAATTATAGCAGGGAATGATAAATTCTTCCTTTTTAACTAAATGAGAAGCGTTTTTTTCTAATAAACCTCTTTCTTTTAATGCATGTTTTACCAGTCCAATATCTCCTTGAGCCAGGTAGCGTACACCTCCATGCACCAATTTAGTGCTTCTACTTGACGTACCTTTTGCAAAATCGGCTTGTTCCACTAATAAGGTTTTTAAACCCCGGCTGGCTGCATCTACAGCAGTACCCAAACCTGTAGCTCCTCCACCTATAATGATAATATCCCAGTTTGATTGATTTGATAATGTATATGCGTGTATTCTTTGCATTTCAAAATGTAATATGTAATAAAACGAAACAATAAACAAGTATAAGTAATCAAAAACACAAATAATAAAAATAACATGAAAAAAATAAAAAAAATGAAAGACAGATGTTTTTTAGAGGTTATTTTACTAATTTGCATACTGACTTTGTCTACTTAAAACCAACAAACATGACTTTAGCTGAACGCCATCAGTTTATTATAAACAAAATACAAAAAGATCAATATATAAATGTAATTGAGCTTTGTAAAGACCTGAAGGTTTCTTCTGTTACGATAAGAAAAGATCTTAAATTATTGGAAGATAAGAGCTTACTTTTCAGAACGCATGGTGGGGCGACCTTGAATAATCCATACGCTGTTGATAGGCCAGTTAATGAAAAGGAAAAGATACAGTCTTCTGAAAAGAATAAAATAGGTATGGCGGCAACGAAACTGATTAAGGCTAATGATTCTATTGTTATTGCATCAGGAACTACCTTGCTTTATTTTGTTAAGAATATTCCTTCTGGTTTAAATCTTACTGCGGTTTCATCTTCTTTAAATATTTCTTTGGAGCTGATGCGTTATCCGGATGTGGAGGTTATTCAGTTAGGTGGTTTATTGAGAAAAAGTTCATCTTCTGTTTTGGGGGCTTATGCTGAGCAGGTTTTACAGGATTTCTATTTTAATACTTTGTTTTTAGGTGTTGATGGTATTGATCTGGAGCATGGTTTAACCACTACAAATGCTATGGAAGCACATTTAAATAGAAAAATGATTGATGTTTCGCAAAAAGTTGTGGTCTTGGCCGATTCTACCAAATTTGGTAAACGTGGCTTTGGTAAAATATGTGGTTTTGAGGATGTTGATCATATTATAACTGATAAGGGAGTTTCTGAACAGATTATTAATCACTTAGAAAGTATGGGGGTTACAGTTACCCTGGTATAATCTATTGTTCATCTTTTTTAGCTAACTCTCTTAATTTCTTCCTTTTTTCTGAATCGAAATATTCTGTTTCGTTTCTGCTTATTTTAACAATTTTATTTCGGTGCTTATTTTCTTGTCTAAATTTTTTTTTCAAAAAAAAATCATAAAATTTTTGAATAGTTAAAACTAATATTTAGTTTCATATTGTTTTTTTATTGATATTGCGAAACATTTAGTAATTAAAAACCAAATAAATAGTAATTGCGAAAGGTTTCATATCGTTAATTGTGTGTTAACATGAATTTAACATAAGTGACCTAAATTTGCGTTTCAGTTAGCTGAAGCGTGTTTTGCTTTAAAAACTAACCGAATAAATTAAATTATGATCAAAACATTTACAAAGCGAAGATTGATTTCAGAAGTTTTGGAAAATCAGGATGAGGTAATCAGACCATTGCATCCGGTATTTCGAAACACAAAGAAAGTAATTTCCGGTTTGGCCTTCTGTGGAAAACTGCTGGCTGCCGGAGTATTGATTGGCCAGTTGGCTAATCCGGTTCAGGTTGTTGCTCAAACTCCGGCTCAAAAAATTGTTGTGAAAGGAACTGTGGTTGATGGAGCTGATAATTTGGGGATACCTGGCGTAAGTATAGTTGACCAAAGCAAAAAAGTTTTAGGTATTACAGATGGTAAGGGTGATTTCTCTATCACAATTAATAAAGGAACACCGGTTAGTTTCTCTATGATAGGATTTGGAACCGTTAACAGAACTTTTAATGCTGACCAAAATGGAGTGGTTATAAAAATGGCTTCATCATCACATGATCTTGATGCTGTAGTAGTTACCGCATTAGGTATTAAGCGTGAAGAAAAGGCTTTGGGTTATGCCATTACAAAATTAGATAGTAACCAATTTACAGACGCTGTATCCAGTAACTGGACTGATGCTTTGTCTGGTAAAGTTGCGGGTTTGAACTTGGTTCGTAATGGTGGTCCTGCTGGTTCTAATAAAATTATACTACGTGGTGAAAATAACCTTACCGGTGATAATGAAGCTTTAATTGTAATTGATGGTGTGGTTGCTGCCAGTTCGTCTAGAAGAACCGCTGCTACAGGAGGTGGAGTATATGGTACTTCAGGAGACATCATGCCGGCAGATTTTGGGAGTGGCTTAAATGATTTAAACCCGGAAGATATAGAGAGTGTTACTACACTTAAAGGACCTGCTGCATCAGCATTGTATGGACAACGTGGTGCAAATGGAGCTATTATCATCACAACCAAATCGGCAACAAAAAACAGAAAGACCATGGGGATTACTTTTACTTCTAACAGTACATGGGAGCAGGTAAACCGTTGGCCAGACAGACAAAGTGAATATGGACAGGGGCAGTTCGGGGTTTCATATTTTTCATATGGTGCTACTGAAGATGGACCTAGTACAAATGGAACCAGTTCATCATGGGGGGCGCCTTTCTCGTTAGGAGGGATGTTCTATCAGTATGACCCTGCTACGCAAAAGCGTGGTCTAACCAGAACACCATGGGTAGCTTATGAAGATCCAATCAAATCATTTTTCACCACTGGTTTCGAATCAGCTAACTCCGTGAGTTTAGATGGTACTTATAAAAAAGTTGGAATGCGTTTTTCTGCGAGTCATGGCAGCAACGACTGGATTGTACCTAATACAGGAATGGAACGTACTTCAGCCTCATTTACTGCTAATACAAACCTTACTAAAAATTTAAGTATAAGCATTAAGGCGCAATACAATAACAGAAATAGTGATAACTTACCAGCTACAGGATATGGCAACCAGTCATTAATGTATTGGTTTATGTTTGCACAACCAAACGTAAATACAGATTGGTACAGAGATTATTGGGATCATGATCCAAAATATGCACCTTATACAAAACTTGTAAATATTACTACCTCAAACCCTGAAAGTCCTTATGCGATTTCAGAGCAATATACCAATGCGCAACGTCGTAACGGTTGGTTAGGTAATGTACAGGCAACCTATAAATTTACTAAAGAATTAAGTTTAATGGTAAGAGCTTCGGGTGATCTAACAAAAGATATCCGTGAAACTAGACGCCCTTATGATGCTTCTGGAGGTAAATTTAATCAAGGTTCTTTTCGTGTAACCAATATCAGGTCTTATGAGATCAATGCCGATTTCATGCTTAAATACGATAAGAAAATCAATAAAGATTTAAGTCTGACAGCTTCATTGGGTGGTAGCCAGATGAGAAATGAATATGATAAAAATGAAGTAAGGGCAGATGGCCTTGTAATTCCAAATGAATACAGATTAGATAATAACTTAAATCCTTTAATCTACGTGCCTGATACTGCAAGATACAGAATTAATAGTTTCTATGCCGCTGCATCTTTTGCATATAAAAACTATCTGTTTTTAGATTTAACAGGCCGTCAAGACTGGAACAGTACTTTAGCAACCATTACAAGAACAGATAATGTAGGTTTCTTCTATCCATCTGCAAGTTTATCTTTTATAGCTTCAGACTTTTGGAGATTACCTAAAGCGATAAGCTTTGCGAAATTGAGAGCATCTTTGGCTCAGGTAGGAAGTGGTAGTACCATACCATATCGTACAGAATACAATTACCTTGTTGCAGCAAATGGTATCTACGCAGATAATGCTATGACCAATCCTAGCATATTACCTAATCCTAATTTAAAACCTTTAAAAACCACAACTTTAGAATTAGGTTTGGATTTGAAGATGTTTAAAAGTCGTTTAAATTTTGATGTTGCGGTATATGCTGGAAATACAAAAAACCAGATTCTTAGCAGGATTATAGACCGAGCCACAGGATATAGCGTAGGTATATTTAACGTAGGAAGAGTAGATAATAAAGGTATTGAGCTTACAATGAGTGCAACACCTGTTCAAACAAAAGCCTTTAAATGGACACTTAACGGAACTTTCTCAGCCAATAGAAATATTATTAAAGAACTGGCAGATACTTCTGTAGTATTACGTACCGGCGCATTAGGTGGCGGACAAGTAGTGGCTAATGTTGGAGGTAGTATGGGAGACTTATACGGGCTTGGATTTGTACGTTCACCAGAAGGAAAGATTGTATTTGATGCAAATACTGGTTATCCAAAATGGAGTACAGATGTTATCTATTTAGGAAATACGATGCCTAAATATAAATTTAGCTTTGGTACAGGAATTTCTTATAAACAATTTAGTACCAACGTATTGTTTGATGCGCAGGTAGGAGCGGTAGCACATTCACTTACACTAGCCAGAATGGCTTCGTTAGGTAAATTGAAAATAACTTTACCAGGCAGATATAACGGGATAATTGGAGATGGCGTTATAGCTAACGGCGATGGAACTTATCGTAAAAATGATGTGATTGCTACTAATCTGGAGCAGTACTATACAGAAATGTATAATAATAATGCTGAAGGTAGTGTAATGAGTACCGATTTTTTAAAGTTTAGAGAAGCTAACATCACTTATACTTTTAAAAAGAGCTTTTTACAAAAAGTAGGCTTCAGCAAAATGACCTTAGGTGTTTATGGCCGTAACTTATTTATATGGTCGCCATGGCCAGTATTTGATCCAGAGTTTGGTACTTTGGCAGGGACTGATATTGTACAAGGTTTTGAAACCGGACAGTTGCCATCAACAAGAACTTTTGGTGTACGTTTAGTAGTAGGCATTTAATAGCAAATAACCATGAAGATTATAAAAAATACAATCGCATATACATTATTAGGAGTTCTGATAACTTCTTCATTTTCATGTACAAAAGATTTTAATAAAGTAAATACAGATCCTGTTGGACAGCGTAATGTGGCTGCACATCAATTAATGGCTTCTTCGTTAGTTAATGTTGTAAGCACTAATCTGGTGCGTAACAGAAGTTTTAATAACGAATTAATGCAGGTTACCGTTGATCTTAACGAATCAGACGGAAGGGTATTTAGATATGATGTTAGACGTACATGGGCTGATTATACCTGGAATAACTGGTATTTAAGCCTTACCGATTTAAAGGATATTTATACGATTGCCAGTAAACCTGAATCATTGAACAAATCTTATCAGGGTATTTCTCTTATTACCCAGGCATGGGTGTATTCATTAATTACGGATACTTATGGTGATGTACCATATTCAGAAGCTAATGAAGGAAGAAATGGAAATTATCAACCTGCTTTTGATAAGCAGAAAGATATTTATCTGGATTTATTTAAAAAGCTGGAAGAAGCCAATAATCTCCTTAAAGAAGGAGCAACTATTGTAGCAACCAGCGATCCGGTTTACAAAGGTGATGTAACTAAATGGCGCAGATTAGGTAATTCATTATATTTAAGACTGCTACTTCGTATTGCTAAAAAAGCAGAAGTTTCATCAATGGTATTGGCAAAAATTAAGGAAATAGTAGATACCAATCCTGCCAATTATCCTATTATGGAAAACAATACCCATACCGCCAAGATCTTATGGAATGGTACTAACAGCACAACTTCCTTATTCTCTTCGCCTTTGATGATAAATGTGAGAGCAGTTGATTTTAGAGGTCCTGGCATAGCAGAATTTTTTATCAATAACTTGGTCGTATGGGCAGATCCCCGTATCCTTCCGGCTTATGGTAAAAATAACGTTAACCGTTTTGGTATAAAACCAGGATCGGGAGGTTATGCCGGTGTACCTAGTGGTTATGAAATTGGTAGCAAACCTAATCTTGAATCACGTTTTTATGCAGCAGATGAAAATCCAGCTATAACCTTACAAACAGATCCTTATACAGGTATCATTATGAACTGTGCGGAAGTTGATTTTATTTTAGCCGAAGCAGCTGTAAAAGGCTGGATAAGTGGTAGTGCTGAAACTTATTATAATAAAGGTATAGCTGATGCTATTAACTATTGGGTGCCAAGCATTATGAATGGTGGTGCAACAGATCCTGCGGTAGCAAGTTATGTGACTGCTGCTGATATCAAATGGAACAACGCATTACCTTTAGAAAGTTCAAACCCTAACGAGGTAAGTAAAATGCTGTTGATACACCAACAGAAATACTATGCGTTGTTCTTAGTTGATTTCCAGCAATGGTTTGAGTACCGCCGTACTTCTTACCCTTTCTTACCAAAAGGAGCAGGTTTGGTAAATGGTGGAGTAATGCCTGCAAGACTAAATTACCCAATTGTTACCCAGTCAACTAATCCTACCAATTATAAGAATGCTTTGGTAGCTCAAGGTCCTGATGAAATCAGTACTAAAGTTTGGTGGCAGAAACCTTAATTATTTTGATCATGAAAAAGACGTTAAAATATTTGTGCCTATTGGCCATTATAACAAGTGTCATGATGAGCGCATGCAAGCGTGATGCTGATTACATAAAAGGAACTCCAAGTCCTTTTATCTCTAATTTTGACTTAAAGAAACAATATAAAGAAGCAGACTTACTCCTGAATACTGATATAATGCTTGGTGCAAATTCAATAAAAGGAGTAGTTATATCTGATTATTCATCAGGTAATGCACCTAATGGTTTATTGGTTATCCAAAATTCCAGAATGGTGGGTAGCGGAATAGATTCAGTAAGAGGTATGGCGGTTAATATAGGGGCCGATGCTGTAAAATATGCTATTGGTGATTCTGTACATATTAAAGTTGAAGGAGGAACATTAAAAAGAGTGAATGGTATTTTACAGATTACCGGATTATCATCGGCTGCTGTAAATAAAGTGGCTTCTGGAAAATCTATAAAAGTGCCTATTGTTAGTTCTGCACAACTGTTGGCAGCGCCTGGAACATACGAGAATACCTTGATCACCATGAGTAATACGGTATTGGAGCCAGAACCTGCTCAAGGCGAAACTTATGTAGGAGATAAAACCATTAATGATGGTTTTGGAATAGCCACATTACATACAGAAGCAACAGCTAACTTTGCCAGCCAACAATTACCTCCAAGTGCCAATTTTACCGGGGTTATTTATTACAATAATCAACGTAAACCACAACTTTGGATCAGAAATATAGATGATGCCTTCGAATTACCTTTAATTAAACCATCTCCGGTAATTATTACAGGATATCTTCCTGATCCTCAAGGTACAGATGCTTCTACATCAGCTCAATATGAATATATACAGTTCATGGCTACTAAAGATATCGATTTTGCTGTAACACCATTTTCTGTTGTAACAAACAATAACGCAGGAGCAGCTACATATCCTACCTTAGGATGGGCAACAGGAGGTGTAAGAACATACAAAATTAATCTAACTTCAGGAACAGTCCGTAAAGGAGAGTTTTTCTATGTAGGTGGATCATCAAAATTGATATGGGGCGCAGGTTCAACTAATGTTTCAAATGCCAAATGGATTGCTGCAGTTAATTATGCTTCAAATAATGGTGCTGATTTTGGAACTGCAAATACCAATTTATTAGCCAATAGTGGAAATCCTGCAGGTATTGCCGTATTCGAGGGAACTACAGTTACGGCCAGTTCGGTACCTTTAGATGTAATGATGTATGGAGGTAGCACACCTATTTCAGGTATGGTTTATTCTGCCGGTCCTCCGGAAGTAGGCTATAGAATTACAAATACTGATTTTTATAGTACTATTAATGCATCAACGAGAAAACCACAGCCAATCTATGGCGGAGGAAGTAATACAACCAGACTGTCGTTTCAAGCTACTCAGTCAAATCCAACCGGAGGTAGTTTTGTACGTCTGGGTGGTATTTACAATCCTGCTACTGGCAGATGGAAAACCGGTAGATCATTGAGAAATATAACAATGTCTTTAACTATGCAGCTTTCTGAATTGGAAACAGGAGTTGGTATTACAACCCTTGAAAATTAATTAAATGAATTCATTTAAAATATATTTTCTCGCTTTATTTCTTGCATTTGCAGGTTGTAAAAAAACATCAGAAAATAGTAATAACAATAATAACAACGGAGGTACCGATCAAGGTACCTCTGTTAATTTAACCCTGCCATCTTCTGTTTTTACAGAATTAGATAAGGTTAGTAAAGGGCAATCTTCAACTGCTATAATGGATAAGCTTATTAGTATGATCAATGCTACACCAGCATCGGCGCATATTTACATGTCCATTTATATGTTCGATTACCAACCCTTGATCAATGCCTTAAAAGAAGCTTCAAATAGAGGTGTTTACCTGCATATTATGATTGATAGCAGTATTGATGATTCTATCAAGCAAAACATGTCTACCATTGGAGTTGTACGAGATTTTGTTAAATCAGGTTCTGAATTGGTTATCGTTACCAATGATGTGAATACATCATCTATCAACCACAACAAATTTGTACTGTTCTCAGAACTGAAAACCACAAATGGAAACCTTGAAAATGTAGTGTTTCAAACCTCACACAATTTTACCCTAGATGACTCTAAGAAAATACAGGATGCAATTATTTTAAATGATATCGGTTTGTACAATGCTTATATAGATTTTTGGAAAGACATCAAGGCAAAATCAACATCGGGCATGAAAGACTATTACTATAAAGAGTATAGCGCTACAGATGGAAAAATTAATGCCTATTTCTTTCCCAAAAGACGTAATGGAACCTCATATGGAGAAGATAGCATCATTGAAATTTTGAATAATATAAGTGATTTGCCTAACGCCACTATTAGAGTGGGCATGTCAGACTGGGTAGCATCTAGAATTAATGTTGCCAATAAATTAAGTGAGCTTTTAGATAAAGGAGCTAAAGTAGAAATCGTGGTTAAAAATAAAATTGACAGCGAAATACAAACAGTATTAAAAAGCATGGAACAGCGTGGAGCAACTGTTAAGATGTATAATATCTCGCAGACTAACATCCACTCTAAATTTTTAATGATAGATGGCAAGTATAAAGGTGAGCAATGCAAGATTATAGCTACAGGAAGTCATAATTATACCACAAATGCACTTAGAAATAATAATGAAACTTTAGTTTTACTGAAAAATTATACAGAAATATATAACAACTATTTAAACTATTATACCGAAATGAAAAAGCTACCCGGTATAACTATAAATTGATTTTGAACCACAGATGAAAAGAAGAGAATTTGTAAAAGGCTTTGGTTTACTTGCCGGTGGCATGGTAATCAGTCTTAAATTAAACGCTTTCGATAGATTTTTAAATGCAGATACGTTAAAAGGTAGAGTAACAGATGGTAAGAAGGGTATAGCGAATGCTGTTTTATCAGATGGATTTGAAGTTGTACAAACCAATAAAGATGGTTATTACACCATTAAATTAAGTGAAAAATCAGAATTCTTATTTTTAAGCACACCTTCGGGATACGAGTTCAAGGTAGATGGAGGCAGTATCAACAGGCAGTACGAAAACATCAGTAGTATAAATGAGTTTGATTTTACCTTAAAAAAACTTAGCAAAGACGATAATAAACATCATTTTATTATTTGGGCAGATCCACAGGTAAAGAATAAAAAAGATGTAGAACAGATGATGGCTACTTCTGTTCCTGATACCAGAAAAGTGGTTGAAAGCTTGGGTAAAGATGCCTTAGTACATGGCATAGGTGTAGGCGATTTGGTATGGGACAACCTGCCTTTATTTGAATCTTATAATAAAGCTGTTGCCGAAATGGGCATACCTTTCTTTCAATGTTTAGGTAACCATGACATGGATTACCGCCAGGGAGGGGATGAAACTTCTGACCGTACATTTAAAAAATATTTCGGGCCAACTTATTATTCATTTAACAGAGGAAAAGCGCACTATATCGTATTAGATGATGTACGCTATTTAGGTACAGAGCGTAATTATGATGGCTATATTACAGAAGAGCAATTGGCTTGGATGGAAAAAGACCTCAAGTTTGTAGATAAGAATGCGTTGGTTATTGTTAATGCGCATATACCTATCCATAACAGCGTAAAAAACAATAAAGATTTTTATAAATTACTTAAAGCTTATAAAAATGCCCATGTCATGTCTGGACACACCCACTACAATCGAAATGTGATCAAAGAAGGCGTTTTTGAGCATAACCATGGTGCAGTTTGTGGAGCTTGGTGGACAGGACCAATCTGTGAAGATGGCACACCTCGTGGATATGGTGTTTATGAAGTAAATGGAAATGAACTGAAATGGTACTATAAAGGAACCGGACAGGAACGTACTTACCAAATTTCATTAGATGTAGAGAAATTAACCGGAAACAACAGGGTAATAGCCAATGTTTGGAATTATGACCCTAAGTGGAAGATAGAATATTATTTGGATGGTAAATTGATGGGAGATATGCCGCAACAAAAAGGCTACGATCCAGAAGCAGTAAGACTCTATAAAGGGCCAGAACTACCTGCATCGAGAGGTTTTGCAGAACCTAAAAGTACTGATCACTTATTTATGGTACATTGCGGCCCCGAAGTAAAAGAAGTTAAGGTGGTTGCAACAGACCGTTTCGGAGAAAAATTTGTAGCGATTAAAAACATAATTTAAAACCAGATCAATGAAAAAGATAATATATCCACTTTGTATCGCAGCTTTGGCATTCAATGCTTGTTCTATAAATAAGAACGTAAAAACTGAAAATAGCCAGTTTCCTTCATTTAGCGCCGAAGCCCATAGAGGGGGTAGAGGTTTGATGCCTGAGAATACGATCATAGCCATGAAAGATGCGCTAACTTATGGCAACATTACCACGCTTGAAATGGATACGCATATTACAAAAGATGGGAAAGTTGTGGTTTCGCACGATGATTATCTAAGCCCTTCTTTTATGCGCATGCCTGATGGAAAAGACATTCCAGCTAAAGATTCCAAAAAGTATGCAATACTGGATATGACCTATGATTATCTGAAAACATTTGATAATGGTTCAAAACCTAACAAAGATTTTCCCCAGCAAAAAAAGATAAAGACTTATATCCCTTTACTGGCCGATCTAATAGATAGCGTACAGCACGATATAAAAGTTAATAACAGGAAACAATGTTTCTATAACATTGAAACAAAATCTACCGAAAAAGGAGATGATGTTACCAATCCTAAGCCTGAGATTTTTGTAAAATTGCTAATGGATGTGATCGAGAGCAAAAATATTACTCCTTATGTGGTTATCCAGTCATTTGATAAAAGAACCATTCAGATTATCCATAAGAAATACCCTAAAGTAAGGACTTCTTATCTGGTAAGTAATAAAAAAACATACGAAGAAAATATGGCCGATCTAGGTTTTAAACCTTTTATATTAAGCCCTAATTCTAATATGGTTGATGCCGAACTGGTAAAAAAAGCACACGCTGATGGAGTTAAGGTTGTGCCTTGGACGGTAAATACCAAAGAGGAAATTGAAAAACTGCGTAATTTAAAAGTGGATGGGATTATATCTGATTATCCAAATCTTTTGTAATAACTAAGGCATGTCTTTCAAAAAATCTACTGGTTTTAAAATCAGTAGATTTTTGAGTTTATAATAAATAAATCAACTAACTACTACTAAATATATGATTTTTAATTTTTTAAAACCTGCGGCACATAAACCAATCAAAGCCAAAGAGGAAGTGAATTCTTCTTATTGGAAATTACGTTTACAGGTTTTTGCTGGTATTTTTATCGGATATACAGCTTATTATTTTGTAAGGAAAAACTTCTCATTTGCTATTAAAGACCTACAAGAATTGGGTTATACCAAAGGGCAGTTGGGTTTGGCCATGTCGGCACTTTCTATTGCTTATGGTTTTAGCAAATTCTTTATGGGTAACGTTTCAGATAGGAGCAATGCCCGTTACTTTTTAGCAGTAGGTCTCATCTTATCATCATTAACCATGATCTGTATGGGCTTTTTCCCTTTTGCTACATCCTCTGTTACGGTCATGTTTGTTCTTTTATTTATAAACGGGTGGTTTCAGGGTATGGGATGGCCAGCCTGTGGTCGTGTGGTGGTGCACTGGTATTCTGTAAAAGAACGCGGAACTGCAATGTCTATATGGAACCTGGCACATAATATGGGTGGGTTTTTAGTAGGGCCTTTAACCATTTGGGGTGTAGAGCTGTTTATGGATTGGCATGCCAGACTGTACTTTCCGGGTTTGATCGCTATCGTTTTTTCATTGATCGCTATTTTGTTCATTAGGGATACACCTCAATCTTGCGGTTTGCCGCCAATAGAAGAATACAATAATGATTACCCTAAAACATACGACGCTTCGCAAGAAAAGGAGTTTACTGCAAAAGAGATATTTTTAAAGTATGTGCTGAACAATAAAATGCTTTGGTACATTGCCATAGCTAACGCTTTTGTTTATTTGGTGCGTAATGGTATTGTGAATTGGGCACCTACTTTTTTACAAGAAGCCAAACATTACACCCCTGCTCAGGCTGCATGGTCGGCATCATTTTATGAACTGGCAGCTATACCGGGTACCATATTATGCGGTTTATTGAGCGATAAGATTTTTAAAGGCAGAAGAGCACCTGCAACTATTATCTATATGGCACTAACATTTGTAGCAGTATTTGTTTACTGGAAAACTGCTGGTGCAGAAACCTGGCTGGTTAACGTAGCTTTATGGGCAATAGGTTTTTTAATCTATGGTCCGGTTATGCTGATTGGTGTACAGGCTTTAGACTTGGTGCCTAAAAAAGCTGCAGGAACAGCAGCAGGTTTAACGGGTCTTTTTGGTTATTTTATTGGAGATTTATTGGCAAATGCTGCATTAGGAAGCTTGGTAGATAACTCAGGCTGGGATAATTGCTTTATTGCCATTTTGGTTTCTTGTGTATTGGCTATATTGTTTACTGCCTTTACCTGGAACAGAGAAAAAAGAAATTTATCAGAAAATATAATTGAATAAAAATGAGAAGCATAATTTGTAAACTGGTTTTCGCTTTTTTGATTGTTGGCTCTGGTGTTGCCAAGTCTCAGACTTTACAATGGGACAGCACTTTTAGACCTACAAAATATAAAGAGCAGGTTCTTAAATTTAAAGAAGACACCATACGTAAAAACAACTTCGTCTTTTTGGGCAATAGCATTACCGCCGGTACAGATTGGGGTAAATTGTTGAATATAGATAATGCTAAACAACGAGGTATCTCGGGCGATATTACTTTTGGGGTGCTTGAACGTTTACAGGATATTATAGATTCAAAACCTACTAAAATTTTTATTCTGATTGGTATAAATGATGTTTCCAGAAACATACCTGATAGCATCATATTGGATAATTACCATAAAATACTTAAACGTATTGTTAAAGGTTCGCCTAAAACCAAAATTTATTTCAATACTTTGTTGCCTGTAAACGCTGCTTTTGAAAAGTTTAAGAACCATTATAACAAAGATCAGCACATCCTCTATTTGAACGAACAGATTAGAAAGTTAAAGTATAAGAACCTAACTATTATAGATTTATATCCGCAATTCTTGGATGAGAATAACCATTTAAAATCAGCTTATACCAAAGATGGTTTGCATCTCAATAATGAAGGCTATGAAGTATGGAAAAATGTGATTATCAAGGGTAAATACCTCAATTAGAAAAATAAAAGGGCTTGTATAAAAGCTTTTGAACAATGAAAATATTGCAAAAAGAAACTTGGAAACTTAACTGCAATAGCTTTAATTATACAAGCCCAAAATTGTTAAACTACATTTCCTGTTTTAGAGGAGCTTTTTTGTTCCTTTCCTTTTTTTGAGCAGGATGATGCTCTTTTTTTAAAGCCTTAAAATTTTTAAGCTGCTCAGCAGTTAAAACAGCTTCAATTTTAGCCTGCCTTTCGTTAATATATTTCTTTCTGTTTTCTGTGTCTTGTTTCCGACGTTTTACGTTTTCATTCAAGGCCTTTAATTCAATTTGCTTGATTTTGTCTTTCTGCTCATTACTTAAAGACAATTTCTCCTGAAGTCTGGCAGCATATCGATCTGCTTTTTCTTCTGGTGTAGCCCGATTATATTTTTGTTGCTGGGCATAGCTACTGGTGATGAACAGTATCGTAATAGCGAATAAATAAAATACTTTTTTCATAACTAAAAGGATTCAGGGTTTTTATAGAATAGATAGGTTTAAATGCTAATCGTTTAATATGCAAGGTGTTAAAATCTGTTAAAAATTACAGGGATTTTTAAAAAGTAGGCTTAGTAATTTTTTGAGTATATTTTTCCCCATAATAATGCTAAGAGTATTAAATTAAGATTAATTTTGTGGAGAAAATTTCTTACTTGTAGAATATTTTTTACATTAGTGAACTAAACAACAAACTGTTTATAAATACACAATTTTATTTTCTGGTGCTGTTTTAACAGGTGGTGTTGTGCATTTGATTTTTTTAGCCTATGTCCAACAAATACCTTTGTGGAAATTCTTTAAAAAAAAATGCGACCGAACGTTTGTTTAAAGTTTCGGTAATCATTCTTCTGTATTTATTGTTTTGTTGTTCAGCTTCAGCTCAGATCTGTGGTACATCAGGTATCGATGGACCTAGTACCAATGCAAATCCGGTTAATACTTATTATCCTATTCCCTTGAATAAGGATGTAACTTTGAGCATAGGTTCAACCTTTATCTTTTTGGATCCTGTACCTCTTGATGATCCAAACTATGGAAATAGTTATGGTAAAATAGGCATCAGAGCGGGTGATCTGATTTTAATTATCCAAATGCAAGATGCGATTATAAATTTTGAAAATAATAATTTATATGGCGCTAGTAATAATAAATCCGGTCCTGACAATTTAGGTGGAACTGGTTATACGGGTTTGGGCTTTTCTGGGAAATACGAATATGTGATCGCCACCAATAATCTTCCATTAACCGGGGGAACATTGACATTTAAAGGTGCTAATAATGGAGGGACAATAAATGAATATAATAATTCTGCAGCGACAAGTAACAGAGGACAAAGGCGCTTTCAGATTGTAAGAGTTCCACAATATTCTAATTTAGTATTAACATCAAATGTTACTACGCCACCTTATAATGGTAGAGCAGGAGGGGTAATTGCTTTTGATGTAGCAGGGACGATGTCATTTGGAGGTTATAAAATAGATGCTAGTGAAAGAGGATTTAGAGGAGGCTATGCACCAAAATTAGTTGGCATTGGCGAAAACTTAAGAGATGTTTATGTAGGGCCATCAAGTATTAATACCTCTGTAGGTAAAGGTGAGGGAATTGCGGGGACCCCACGTTTTATGTACGATGGCTTTAATCAGGTAGATAATGGATCTGATGGTTTGCCTGGAGGTTCATCAGGCAAAGGAGCACCAGCAAATGCAGGTGGTGGGGGTAATAACCATAATGCAGGTGGCGGCGGTGGAGCTAATGGTGGAGATGGCGGAGTAGGTGGAGATGGATGGGCTGGTGCTGGTGGTGCTAACCCAACTCCAAATGGTGGCCGACCAGGAACTAAGGTACCCATAGATATTACAAGATTAATTATGGGCGGTGGTGGCGGCGGCGGTAATGCCAACGATGCACTAAGTGGGGTCATAGGGGGAGTTGGTGGTGGAATAGTATTGATAAATGTTGAGCGTATTCTTGGTAATGGTACCATTTTGGCAAACGGAGGAAATGGAAAGAGAGGTGCTCTTGGTAATTCTCCAGATGGTGCCGGAGGGGGAGGTGCCGGAGGAACTATTTTTGTAAGATCCTTAGCAAATAGTGCTGGTGCAACGTTAACTTTAGAGGCCAACGGAGGCATGGGTGGAAACACAGCCAATGATAAAGGTAATGAACATGGGCCGGGTGGTGGTGCTGGTGGGGGGATGATTTACCATAATGTGCCAGGAGCAGTAGTATTTACTAAAGTTGATTTCGGAAAATCCGGTAAAGCAGACGATGGAAAAGGTATTCCTCATGGAGCAGCCGATGGAAAAGCAGGTTCAGTATATGGTTTTTCAAATGCTGAACTACCTAATCATTTAAAAGGAGGGGGAAAGATCTGTTACCCTGAATTAACGGTTACACTTTCAGAGGCTAATCCCGGAATACCCGGCAGTAGAAACCCTGGTTCAACCGCAGTGTATACCCTTACTATTTCTAATAGTCCTAATGGCGGAAATGCTGGTGATGTACTGGCAAATCTGAATTTACCTCCGGGTTTTACAATTAGTAGCATAGCGGCTAACTTAACGGGTAATGCTTCAGGTCCGTTAATTCCTTCATTTACTCAGACAGGTAATGTTTATTCTTTTGGATCATATAATATTTCACCGGGAGATCAGGTAGTTTTTACAATTAATGTAAATATTGCTAATACTGTTTCACCTGGTATGCATCATACAAGTGCTCAGGCTACCTATTTAGATCCAACAAGAACGTTTCTAAATCCTGATAGAAGGATTACGCCATTTCAGAACGCTTTTTCAGGTGCCAATACTAATTATGAATCAGGTGATCAGGCAAATGTGGCAGGAATAAATTATAATGGTAATTTACCCGCTTCTATAACCGAAGATGTACATATTAACGCTAAACCGAAACCTAACGATTTAACGTTGGATGTAATCGAATGTGATGACAAAGCAGCTGGACAATTGACTGCAACCGATCCTGATGAAGTACATACGCCCCAAAACTTAGTGTATTCATTAGAAGGTACCTACGATACCACCAAAGGTACATTAACTTTAAATTCTGATGGTACTTTTCTTTTTCTTCCTGCTACAAGATTTTTTGGAACAATTACTATTAAGTTTAGAGTAACAGACCGACTGGGTGCATATGATATTGGCACGCTGATTATTAACCAGCCTAAACCTTTAATTTATGCAAATCCTACTATCGGAAACATAAGCTGTTTTGGTGGAAGTGATGGAAATATTATCATTAATGCAGGAGGTGGAGTTGGAACTTTAACCTATAGCTGGACGGGACCCGATTCTTTTTCTTCAATTAACAAAGATATTAGCAATTTAAAAGCAGGAACTTATTATTTAAAGGTAACGGATGCGAATAACTGTTCAATTACTGAAGGATATGAGATAACTCAACCTGCACTGATCACTGCGACTGAAAGCCATACGGTGATCAACTGTAACGGCGGAAGTTCAACGGTAACTTTAACTGCAAATGGTGGTAATGGAAGCTACCAATATACTTTCAATGGCGTAACCAACTCTACGGGCGTTTTCAATAACATCCCTGCTGGAACATATACTTGGAGCGTAACGGATGGCAAGAGCTGTGCACCTGCAACGGGCAGCGTAACGGTCACCGAACCTGCACTGATCACGGCAACTGAAAACCATACGGTGATCGACTGTAATGGCGGAAGTTCAACGGTAACTTTAACTGCAAATGGTGGTAATGGAAGCTACCAATATACTTTAAATGGCGTAACGAACTCTACGGGTGTTTTTAATAACATCGCAG
>NZ_JALGBH010000002.1:685542-1549182 GCF_022809115.1 Pedobacter montanisoli
GGCAGTTACAGTTATACTTTCAATGGCGTAACCAACTCTACGGGCGTTTTCAATAACATCCCTGCTGGAACATATACTTGGAGCGTAACGGATGGCAAGAGCTGTGCACCTGCAACGGGCAGCGTAACAGTTACTGAGCCTGTACTGATCACTGCAACTGAAAACCATACGGTGATCGACTGTAATGGCGGAAGTTCAACGGTAACTTTAACTGCAAATGGTGGTAATGGAAATTACAGCTATACTTTAGGTGCTCAGACTAATTCTACGGGTGTTTTCAATAACATCGCAGCTGGTACTTACAATTGGAGCGTAACCGATGGCAAGAGCTGTGCACCTGCAACGGGCAGTGTAACAATTAGTCAGCCTGCAAAAATTACAGCAATAGAAAGCCATACGGTTATTGACTGCAACGGAGGTAACTCAATAGTAACATTGACTGCTCAGGGAGGTAATGGTAATTATCAGTATACCTTAGGTACTCAGACTAATTCTACCGGTATTTTTAATAACATCCCTGCTGGTACATATACTTGGAGCGTAACCGATGGCAAGAGCTGTGCACCTGCAACAGGCAATGTAACAATTAGTCAGCCTGCAAAAATTACAGCAACCGAAAATCATACGGCTATTGATTGTAATGGTGGTAGTTCAACGGTGACTTTAATTGCTCAGGGAGGGAATGGCAGCTACCAATATACTTTAGGTGCTCAGACTAATTCTACCGGTATCTTTAATAACATCGCAGCTGGTACATATACTTGGAGTGTAACCGATGGCAAGAGCTGTGCACCTGCAACAGGCAATGTAACAATTAGTCAGCCTGCAAAAATTACAGCAACCGAAAATCATACGGTTATTGATTGTAATGGCGGTAGTTCAACGGTGACTTTAACTGCCCAGGGAGGTAATGGTAATTATCAGTATACCTTAGGTACTCAGACCAATACCACAGGTATCTTTAATAACATCCCTGCTGGTACATATAGCTGGAGCGTTACCGATGGCAAGAACTGTGCACCTGCAACAGGTAGTATAACCATCGCTGAGCCTACAATTATAACAGCAACTGAAAGCCATACTGTTATTAATTGTAATGGCGGTACTTCTACGATTACTTTGGTAGCAAATGGAGGTAATGGCAATTACCAATATACATTAGGTTCTCAGAGCAATATCACAGGAGTATTTACTAATGTAAGAGCAGGAACATATAACTGGAGTGTAAGAGATGCTAAAGGGTGTTTATTATCGAATAAAGTAGTGGTAATTAATGAGCCTTTACCAATAAGTAATAATATAATTTCAGATAACCAGACAGTTTACGCACATGAAGTACCTTCAAAATTAACAGGTTCCTTACCAACAGGAGAAAGCAATTCTTTTGTTTACCAGTGGCAGCAATCTTTAACAGGAGATAATGGTAGCTTTGTAGATATACCAGGAGCAACAGCTAAGGATTACCAACCAGGTAAACTAAAACAAACAACCTATTTTAGAAGGATAGTACGTTCAGGAAGTTGTACGCTTTCAATAAGTAATATAATTAAAATTACCATAATTGCGAGTGCGGATATTGTAACTGTAAAAAGTACCGATCAAAGATTTTATGTTCCGGGAGAAACCGTAACCTATACAATTAAAATTAAGAATAATGGCCCAAGTGATGCAGAACAAGTTCATGTTATAGAGAGAGTTCCTGCTCAGACTATATTAGAAAGATGGTGGGCTGTAGTACAAGGCTCTGTAAATCTACCTAGAGATAATGGCAGCATAACTTTGGATGAAGTCATACCACTTTTGCCAGATGGAGCAGAAGTAACTTATACAGTGGTTTTGAGAGTTCCATTAAATTATACAGGAGTTTTGAAAAATACTGTTGATGTGAGTTCGCCAACCACTGACCCAGACCCTACTTGCGGAGCCTGTACTACACCTGGTATTCCTACAGAACCGGAAGCAGATTTGGTTTTCTCCAAATCACTTAAAAATACCTCTCAGCAACTTTATACTCCTGGTGAAGATGTGATCTATCTGATAAAAGTTACCAATTATGGTCCAGGAGATGCAAGAAATGTAAGGATAGTAGATGTACCACCTCCAGGTACAACTATAAAAAGCTGGAAGATTGTCGTTCTTTCAGGTAATCCTCAATTGGCCCGTATTTCTGGAAATGGAAATCTAGATGAAACCATTCCTTTATTACCAAATGGATCTTCTATCGCAATTGAAGCGGTTCTGCAAACCCCACCAGATCATACTCAACGTATTGTAAATATGGCTAAAGTGACTAGTCCTACACCAGATCCTAATCCTAACCCTGATGCTGAGCCTGGCTGTGCCGAGTGTGTAAAATCTCCACCATTGGATCCTTACATCACAATAGACCTGTCTATGTTGAAAATAGCAGATCTTACACCGATTACAGTAGGTACAGAATTCGAATATAAACTTGAGGTAAAAAACAATAGTTTGTTTATTGCCCATGATGTAGTTGCAACAGACGTTATTCCTAATCAGGTAACTTATATACCTGATTTGCAGGATAGACGTATAGAATACGACGATAAGACAAGAACATTAACCTGGAAAATAGGAGTTTTAAATGCCGGTAATAAGGAGATAGTTACACTTAAGGTAAGAACAGAAAGTTTAGGTTTAATTTCTAACACAGCCAGTGTAACAGGTAGCGAACCCGATCTTAATCTTTTAAACAACAGTTCTACCGCAATTAAGAATTCAGTAGTGCTTAAGGTACCTAATGTAATTACACCAAATGGCGATGGTAAAAATGATGTTCTAAAAATAGTGGGCATAGAGCTTTATAAGGAAAATACATTATCTATTTTTAACAGGTGGGGCAACGAAGTTTACAGGAGCAAAGGATATAAGAATGATTGGGATGGAAGAGGGCTAAGCGAAGGTACTTATTATTATGTGCTTACTTATAGCCTTGAAAATGGTACAAAACAAAGTGTTACTGGTTATATCATGTTATTGAGAGATTAAAAGAATGCGTTTAAAAATATACATATTGATGATTTTTTGCTGTCTTGGCCTTAAGGTATCAGGGCAACAAGATGCGCAATACAGTCAGTATGTTTTTAATTCCATTTATATCAATCCGGCTTATGCGGGGTATAAAGAACGCTTCAATTTAAATGCGAATTATAGAGCACAATGGGTAGGAATTAATGGAGGGCCAAGAACCATGGCCTTTGCTGTAGATGCTGTGGCTGATGATGGTAAAGTAGGTCTGGCACTTCAAATAACCAATGATAAACTTGGGGCACAAAGTAATTTGTCTGTATATGCTAATTATGCCTATAGAAAATTAATAGGTTATGATGAAACTACAACCCTGGCTTTAGGCCTGGGAATAGGTCTTCAACAATCTGGTTTGTTTGGCGAAATGTTAGAAGGCACTGATCCGGGAGATAATTATATCCCTAACGGAACCATAAGAGAAATTGGACCAGATGTTAAAACAGGGGTCTTTTTATCAGCAGAGAAATGGTATCTGGGTTTGTCGGCAACAAATCTTGTAGGTAAATATTTTTTGGATAAAAAAGCACCAAACTTCAATTATCCTGTGCCTAAACCACATTTTTATTTTACCGGAGGTTTTGTTACACCTATTGTAGAAGATCAGATAGAATTGAAACCTTTGTTTTTAATAAAAGATGATGTAGGTGGGCCTACAGTATTGGATATTAATGCCTTTATCTTGTTAAATAAGAAATTATGGATTGGAGGCGGTTACCGTACAGGTATAAAACTTTACAACAAACCTAACCTAAATACAGAAATAAAGAACAGTAACGGTTTAATAGGCATGGCCGAAATGTTTTTGGGAGAAAAATTAAGATTGGGCTATTCATATGATTACAGCACGAGCCGCCTGAATGGCTATAGCGGCTCTACGCATGAAATCTCGGTAAGCTGGTACTTCTCAACCCTAAGAGAGCGGCGTATCAATTTCTGTTACTTTTAATTACAGCTCAAAACATTCTCCCCGTTTAGGAATGCTTACGGTATAACCTTCATCAGTTGCACTTTTTTCAAGCGCATTTATGCTACTCAAATCACCATGAACAAAGAACAATCTTTTTAGAGATTTCTGATTTCTGATCACCTCCATCAAGCCATCATGATCAGCATGGCCGCTCAATAGATCCGTTTTTTGTATGCCTGCATACACCATTAAATCTCTGCCACGTAAACGAACAATAGGGTCACCTCTTAATAACCTGTCGCCTAAGGTACCTTTGGCACAGTAGCCTATAAAAAGAATAGTACAGTAATAGTTTTGTATATTATAATAAAGGTGATCCTGAATACGGCCCCCCTCTAACATGCCTGCAGAAGAAATAATGATACAGGGATCAAGGTAATTAATTGCAGAAAGGCTTTCCTTTTGTGTATATAAAAAAGTAAGATTCTCAAAATCGTAATTATCTCCGTTTTCTTTATAAAATGCTCTGGCTTCTTCACTGGTCATATCGGCATATTTTCTGTAAATATCGGTTGCCAAATGAGCTAAAGGACTATCTACAAAAACCTTAACTCGGGGAAGCAAGCCTTTGCTAAAAATCTGGTTAAGTTTAAAAATTAAAGACTGGGTTCTGCCTATACTAAATGCCGGAATAATTAACCGGCCTGGATTTTTGATGCAGGTTTCTTTAATAACTTCGGTTAATTTATGATCTAAAGTATCATTTGCGCTATGTAACCTACCACCATAAGTAGCTTCGCATATGAGGTAATCAACCTGTGGTAAAGGTTGTGGGTCATTTAGAACCGGGTAGTTCTTACGACCGATATCGCCTGTAAAAGCTATTTTCTTTTCAACTCCGTCTTCAGTTATTTTTAAGGAAACGGCAGCAGCTCCGAGTAAGTGACCTACAGGTATAAATGTAAGCTCAATATGCGCATTTATTTTAAATGGCTTATTGAAATTAAGCGTAACAAATCGCTCAGTGGTATCTATAACATGCTTTTGCAGGTAAAGTGGTTTTGGAGTTGATTTATGCTTTTGCCATTTGTGCTTTTTATTTTGTTTGTTGAGAAAAAGATTTACAGAATCGAGCATTAAAATTTCTGCAAGCTCTGCTGTAGGAGCCGTACATAAAATCTGTCCTTTATAGCCCATCCTTATTAAAGTAGGCAGATTGCCTGAATGATCAATGTGTGCATGGGTTAAAATAACTACATCGATATCTTCAGGATTAAAAGGAAAATTTAAGTTCTCATCTTGGAAAGTGCCTTTTTCGTAATCTAAGCCGCAATCGATTAAAATAGTATAGTTTTGGGTTTGCAGTAAATGCATGCTGCCTGTAACCTGCTGCGCTGCACCCCATACGGTAAGTTTCATAGAGTTAAATTTATTAACGTCTGCCAATATAAACCTTTAGAAGCAGAAAACACTTATTTTATGCAGAGATGCCCTTTAAGGTTAATTTATTTAGTTCGGTAAATAGTTGTAAAATTTTACCAATTTTGACCCTTGTTGTTTAAAACCCAGTTGATAAAGAATGGATGTACACCATTTGTGGATAGAAGAATTTATTGCAGAAATTGAAGCCTGTTGTTCTACGATAGAAACAGCAACAGAAACTTCTTTTAATGTAATTGGTTTTAACGATAAGCTGTTCATTAATTTCGTTAGCCTGAATGCACATATAAATGCAGAACAACTGATTGAATTACAAACCAGATACCATAAAGAACAAAAAACTTTAATTCATTTATGGGAAGACGTATGGAGTAATAAACGTACTCAGGTTTTAAGCAGGATTTATTCCTTTTTAAGCCTGAATAAGATTATATATGCTCGTTCTGTACAAATAAAAGAAGTTAAAGAGACAAATTCTGTTAAAAGCTTTTTAGAAGAAAACCATTTGCAGGGTTATGTAAAAACCGCCTATAATTATGGCCTTTATTACAAAGATATATTGATTTCTGTAGCCTGTTTTGGAGCTGAAAAATTAATGAAAAGCAGAGGCGAAAATTATTATTCATCAGAATTAGTACGTTTTGCTACACAAGAAGGTTATACTGTTACAGGAGGTTTAAGCAAACTGATCAGATATTTTTTAGAAGAAGCTAAGGTAAATGATATCATGACTTATGCTGACAGAGACTGGTCTGTAGGAAATGGCTATGAAAAATTGGGTTTTAACAAGATGCTATACACTCCACCGCTTTATATGCTTGTAGATTTAAGTACCGGAAAACGTTATCTTGAAGATAAATTACCCAAAAGTATTACTGCTAAATTTTTAAATATAAATAAAGAAGAAGAATTGAAAGCACAGCTTTTACAAAATGATTTTGTAAGAGTTTTTAATACAGGTAATATCAAGTATATTTTATATAATGGCTAATTTGCTCATCATTTTAGGACCAACAGCTTCTGGTAAAACTGCTCTTGCTGCACAAATTGCATGGCAATTAAAAGGTGAGATTATCAGTGCAGATAGTAGGCAGATCTACAGAGGTATGGATGTTGGAACCGGAAAAGATATCAATGAATATGAGATCAACGGTGTTAAAATACCTTATCATTTAATTGATATCATAGATGCCGGACAAACCTATAATGTAAACCTGTTTAAAGAAGACTTTTACAAGGCACTCCATCAAATAACAGACAAGCATAAGCTACCAATCTTGTGTGGGGGAACAGGAATGTACATCCATAGTTTATTACAAAATCATGATTATACCGCAATACCCGTAAATTATCAATTAAGAGAGCAGTTAATTTCATTAAATAAAGAAGAACTTCAAAAGTACCTTAAAACTTATCCTGAAGAACTCTATAAACATGCCGATTTCAGTTCCGAAAAGCGTTTATTAAGAGCCATAGAAATAGCAGACTATTTGAAATACCACAAAGTCGATTTTATCAAAAGACCCGAACTTAATTGTTTAGTAGTAGGATTGTATTCAGAGGTAGAAGCCCGCAGAAAAAGAATTTTAGATCGTTTAGAGCATCGCTTACATCATGGTCTGATAGAAGAAGTACAGAATTTAATCAATGTAGGTGTAAGTAAAGAAATGCTTGTTTTTTACGGACTTGAATATAAATTTGTTGTTGCTTATTTGGATGGAGCTCTTAGCTTTGAGCAATTGAGAGAACGATTAGGTACAGCCATTTGCCAGTTTGCTAAAAGACAGATGACATTTTTTAGAAAAATGGAAAAAGACGGAGTTAAGATCAATTGGATCAATACAAACAGCAGTAATATAAAAGAACAGGTAGCAGAACTTGTTCGCAATCATTTTAACATATCATATTTACAAGAGCAAAATGAGGAATAAGATAAAGCCAATCATCAAATGGACAGGAGGAAAGTACAATGAATTTGCTTTATTTGAAAAATATATTCCTGATTTTAAAAGATATATAGAGCCATTTTTTGGAGGAGGAGGAGTGTTTTTTGCGTTGCAACCTCAAACAACTGCTTTAATTAATGATAAAAGTACAGACCTGATTTCTTTTTATAAAAACATTAACAATGAACTATTTAAAAGCTCAGTTTATGAATATGTTAATGCCTGGGATGAAATTACGGCTATGGTACAGGAACTCTGGCTCACATATCATACTTATTTTTCTGATTGTATTTTTGCTGAAAAAGAAATTCTATCTTTTTCAGAACAGATGCTAACTGCTGTGTCATTACAATTTAACCAAACTAAAACATTAAAAACCAATACGTTTGTTATTGACAAAGAGTTTTTTATAAAATATGTTACTGACAGTATAACAGATAAAACAAGACGGATAAAACGGATCGTAAAAAAAGAAAGCAGAATTTTTACGGTTAATGAATTAAAAGATCATTTTGAAACTGGTATTAAAAGCGGTTTTTATCTGTTTTTCAGAAATTTACTTAATCAGAAATACGGTGGAAAAATTCAGCTTACAGATGAAAAAGCCGCTGCGAACTGGTTTTTTGTACGTGAATTTTGCTACGGTTCTATGTTTAGATATAACAGCAAAGGCCATTTTAACATACCATATGGAGGTATCGCGTATAACCGCAAAAATTTCAGACAGAAAGCCAATCGCCTTTTCTCTCCTGAAATTGAAACTCTTTTTAGATCGGTACAAGTACACAACCTCGATTTTGAAGCGTTTTTAAAAGAAGCCAAACTCAGAGAATCTGATTTTATATTTTTGGATCCACCTTATGACAGCGAATTTTCTGAATACGACCAGAACGCTTTTACACAAAAAGATCAGCAACGCTTGGCAGACTTTTTAAAACATACCAAAGCTAAATGGATGCTGGTTATCAAAGAAACTGCATTTATCAGAGAGATCTATACTCATCCTGAAATAAAAATCGTAACTTTTAGTAAAAATTACACCTACAATGTGCGGGGCCGCAATGACAGGGCTGTAATTCACCTCATTATAACCAATTATTAAAATATTATGAGAAACGTTTCGCAGCATAATCCTTTTATATTTAACTGCGAAACCTGCCGCACAAAATGTGAGGGCATCAGTAAAAATGCTTACCTTTTTGATGAAGATGCTGAATTCTCATCTCTTTATGAACAGAAACTGATTGATTACATTAATCAGAATACAGTCTTTAAAGCAGAAAAAACTACTGAAAAAAGTTATCCCGATGTACAGGTAGTTTCTCAGAACAAAGTGATTTTTTACATTGAAGTAAAAGTTCAGCGTCGTACATTCATGGCTGTACAAAAATATCTGCCGCAAAGTAACCTTAAACCCTCTGAAACAATTGCCTTAAATGAAAGTGATCTGTTGAGATATTTTGAAATAGGAGAAAAAATAAAGGAACCGATCTTTTTATTTTGGGTTCTGTTAAGCAGACCATGTGTGCTTAAAGGGCATGAAGAGAAATACTATTACCGTTTGGTTTCAGAATTAAAACCTATCTGGGAAAAAGAAAGAAACAAGAGAAAATTTAAAAGAAAGAGCGGAGAAGGAGATGAAGTTAATGGCAGACATCTGGGTGTAACCGTTAATTACCATTTTAGTTTGAACGAATTAAAAAACTGGAAAAAAGACCTTTAGAAAGTAAGATTGTTTACTTTGACATACATTTTTATAAAAATCATACACTTCATTCTTAATAGCTTATTTTTCATAACTGTTTGTTTTTTAGGTAATTGTGTTTATTTTTATATTGTATGGCATATAGTTTGGATAAGATCATAAGTAATCAATTAAGTTAAACTGATAAATCAATTAACGGAATAATAAAACTATGAAAAGAAACCTAAAAATTATGGTTGTGGCAGTAGCTGCCCTGGCTATATTATTTACTTTTTCAAATACTGCGCATGCACAGTCTGGCCCTAAATTAGGTATAGGTCTAAATCTTGGAGCACCTACAGATGATGCCTATAGCTTTGCTATAGGTGGAGATTTGCGCTATCAATTAGATGTAGATAAACAACTTTCTGTTCCAATTACTGCTGGATATACTAATTTTTCTATAAAAGATAAATTTGGAGGAGGCAGTATAGGTTTTATTCCTGTAAAGGCAGGTTTAAAATACTTTTTTAATCCTTCAGGCGCAGGTGCTTATGGTTTGGCAGAAGTAGGAGCTGGTTTTGGTACCAGCGATGGTATGGGAACAGCTTTTGTATTTTCGCCTGCCATTGGATATGCATGGAGTAGTGGTGTTGATTTAGCTGCTAAATACGAAGGCTATTCTAAAAACGGAACTGCAGGTTACGTAGGCTTACGCTTGGCATACGGTTTTAAACTATAAAATGAACCTGAAAAATATAATTGCAATATAATTTTATTAAGGCCCCGATAATTTATCGGGGCTTTTTCTATTATTTTAGAAATATAAATGTTATTTTGAGCAGGTTTAAAAACAAGCAATAAAATTTGCTTCTTAACCTCTGAAACACCAATTTAAAACCGCATGATGTCTATAAAAAAATACATGAGTGTTATTGCATTAGCAGCCTTTATAACCGCCTGTAATAATAC
The DNA here is from genome assembly GCF_022809115.1 of Pedobacter montanisoli. GTDB lineage: Bacteria > Bacteroidota > Bacteroidia > Sphingobacteriales > Sphingobacteriaceae > Pedobacter > Pedobacter montanisoli. The sequence goes on from NZ_JALGBH010000002.1 coordinate 695,540, forward strand.
CAAGACCAGTACTCATACAGAGAAAGAAACTGTTCAACAGACAACCGTAGCCCTTAAAGATGAAAAACTGAAAAATATATATACAGCTTATCTTAAATTAAAAGACGATCTTGTAAAAAGTAATGCAGAAGATGCAAAAAATGCCGCACTTGTATTATCAAAAGAACTTACAAACTTTAACGGGTGTGAAAATGCCGCACAGATTGCAACTTCAATAAATAGTTCTACAGATTTAAAAGAACAACGCAAGCAGTTTACAGCATTAAACATTGAATTGATTCCTATGTTTAAACATGCAGAATTAACAGCAGGTACCATTTATGTACAGCATTGTCCTATGGCTAATAATGGAGACGGAGGAGATTGGTTGTCATCAGAAAAAAAAATACAGAACCCTTATTATGGAGATGAAATGCTTGAATGCGGTGCTGTAACAGAAGAGATAAAAACAAAATAACATTAACTTAATAAAGCGTTATTACCTTAAATAATAAGAACGAATTATAATAACACATAAAATAAACAATATATGTCAGCTAACGCAGAAATAAAAATAGATGGCAAAAGTTATGAATTTCCGATTATAACCGGAACAGAGAATGAGAAAGCCATTGATATTTCAAAATTAAGAGACCTTACCGGTCACATCACACTGGATCTTGGATATAAAAATACAGGTTCTACCAAAAGTGCGATAACCTTTTTAGATGGAGAAGAGGGGATTTTAAAATACAGAGGATACCCTATTGAGGAACTGGCTGAAAAAGCTTCATTTCTTGAAGTAGCTTATCTTTTAATATATGGTGCATTACCAAGTGACCAAGAATTAGAGAATTTTCAGAATACCATCAGTAAACATACATTGATCCATGAGGATATGAAGAAATTTTTTGATGGTTTTCCGTCAAAATCACATCCTATGGCTCAATTGGGATCACTTGTTTTTTCATTAGCTACTTTCTATCCTGAAAGCTTTAAACAAAACCAAACTTATGAGGAACTTAACCTTACCATCATTAAATTATTGGCTAAGCTTCCTACTATCGTAGCTTTTATTTATAAAAAATCTTTAGGTCACCCGCTTATTTATCCAAAAAATAAATACGATTACGTAACCAATTATTTATGGATGACTTTTGGTCAGCGTACAGAAGATTACGAAGTAAATCCTAAAATTGTAAGTGCGATGAACAAGCTTTTGATCCTGCACGCAGATCATGAACAAAACTGTTCTACCTCTACGGTTCGTATCGTAGGTTCTTCAGATTGTAATTTATATGCTTCTGTTTCAGCAGGTATCGCTGCTTTATGGGGACCTTTACATGGTGGAGCAAACCAGGCGGTAATCGAAATGCTTGAGCGTATTAAAGAAGATGGCGGAGATACAGATAAATGGATTGCTAAAGCTAAAGATAAAAACGATCCTTTCCGTATGATGGGCTTTGGACACAGAGTTTACAAGAATTTTGATCCTAGAGCAAAAATCATTAAAAAGGCTTGTGACGATATCTTAGAAAGTTTAGGTATTAATGATCCGGTATTGGCAATTGCAAAACGCTTGGAAGAAGCAGCATTGACAGATCCTTATTTTATCGAAAGAAAATTATATCCTAACGTAGATTTCTATTCAGGTATCATTTACCGTGCATTAGGTTTCCCTTCAGAGTTCTTTACTGTGTTATTTGCATTAGGTCGTTTACCTGGATGGATTGCACAATGGAAAGAAATGAAAGAGAATAAAGAACCTATTGGCCGTCCGCGTCAGGTTTATACCGGTGAGGTAAATAAAACCATGAGCAAATAACAATTTGCTTTTAAGAGTAAATTCATAAAATAAAAAATCCGGTAATAATTATTACCGGATTTTTTTGTGTCTGTTATATAATACTATATACTAAACCAGAATAAAACTTACTCCGATTAACAGAATAGCACAAAATGAGAATAAGATATTATATAATAAGAAGAGTAAAAATAATCTGAGAATGGTTCCCCATCTTCTACCTCCATAAAATACCCGTAATGATTTGTAAATGTACCAGGTCATGTAGATCATGCAGGCAAAAATAAGCCAGTTACTCATATTGAATAAAAAGCTTGTTGCCCATGTTAAAAACATACAAATAAGTACAGATAAAAACAGGGCAGAATGCACATGAAACGAGTAAATCAGATGCTCATAATAATATTTTTTCTTATTGATATAAACCAATTTAAGAATTAAAGCAAAAAGAGGCAAAAGCACAAACATCATTTTAGGTACATTATGTAAAATGCTCTTCTTAAATTCTTTGCCGGGATCTTCGTATTGATTAAATTCTATGTTTTTCTTTTTGAAATAATTTTTCAGGAAACCATCTCTTTGTTCTTTGGGTAGTGCCTTTTGGTTTTTTTCGTATTCCTCAACGGTTTCCTCTTTAGATTTTACTTTATTTAAGAAGTTACGCTCACTAATTTTTTTATTGAAATCTATTTTAGTGTTTCCTTTGGTTTTAATATCATTTTCGGCCTGTCTGATTATGCTATCTTTAACCTTTTTTTCTATAGGAATGTATCTTAATACTTCTTTAAGTTCTGAAACATCATCAAAAGATGCTGTGTCTGTAGATTTTTCGGTTTTTGCAGGAGTACTATTTTCAGTAACCTTTTTTTTCTTATCAACCTTTTCGCCTCCTAAAATAAAAATGAAGAAAACGATACTGATAAAAATATAGATTTTTACAGGATGTAAATAAGACATCCTTTTACCTGCAACGTATTCTTTAGTAAGATATCCGGGTTTTAATAGAAGGGGGGTTAATGTTCCAAAAAACTTATGTTCAAAATGGAAGTAATCTGCTATAGTGTGCGATAACATATGCCATGCATCTTCTTTGAGCTCTATGTTTTCCTGTCCGCAATGGGGGCAGTATCGATCTTCAACTCTATGTCCGCAATTTAAGCAGTCTTTCTCTTTTCTAAGGTTATTTGATGACATGAATAAAAACTCCGCAAAAAATTAATGTGATATTCTTTCAATAGCTTCTTCTTCGGCACGGGTATGTTTATGCTTAAACATCAATGCAAATAAAATAGTAATAGCCAAAGCATAAACTGTAAATGAAAGCCAGATGTGATGCCAATCTTTCATCATCAAAACTTTGCTAAAAGTACCGTCATTCATTAAAGTAACGCCTTGTCCTTTAATAAAATCAAGTAAATGTGAGTTTGAAGAAGAACTATCTACAAAAGTTGCCAGTTCATTTACATTATTAAATGATTTGGTGAAATATTTATCGATCATCCATCCCGAAACCAAACTTCCGAAAACAGCTCCAAAACCATTAGTCATCATCATAAAAAGACCTTGTGCCGAAGAACGGTTTTTCTGCGTAGTAGAAGTTTCTACGAATAATGAACCGGATATATTGAAAAAATCGAAAGCCATGCCATAAACGATACATGATAAAACGATCATCCATAGGTTTCCTGCCGGATCGCCATAAGCAAATAAACCAAAACGGAATACCCAGGCCATCATGGCAATGATCATTACCCTTTTGATACCAAAACGTTTTAAAAAGAACGGAATAGCAAGTATAAACAGAGTTTCAGATATTTGGGAAATAGACATGATGATGGTAGAATACTTAACCACAAATGAGTTGGCATACTTAGGAAAGTGCTTAAATTCATCTAAAAATACATCACCATAAGCATTGGTTAATTGTAAAGCTCCTCCTAAAAACATAGAAAATATGAAGAAAAGAGCCATCTTATAATTGGCAAACAATTTAAATGCACCTAAGCCTAAGGTTTCGCTTAATGAAGCTTTTTCCGAAATCAGTTTAGCTGGTCTGCATTTAGGTAAGGTTAACGCATAAACACCCAAAAATAAGGCACCTGCACCGGCAATGTAAAATTGAGCTGCCAAAGCTTTACTTCCGCTAAGGTTAGTTACCCACATGGCAACGATAAAACCTACGGTTCCCCACACACGTATAGGAGGGAAATCTTTAACCACATCTAAATTGTTAGATTTTAAGGTAGTATATGATATGGAATTAGCTAATGATATGGTTGGCATGTAAAAACACATGGCCAGTAGCATTATACCAAAAAAATCATCTGGATTTTGCACTTGTGGTATATAAAAAAGCACAGCAGCATATAAAATATGCATTAAAGCATATAAACGTTCGGCATTGATCCATTTATCGGCTATGATGCCCGTTAAAGTGGGCATAAATAAAGAAGCAAAACCCATTGTGGCAAATATTTTTCCAAACTGGGTACCGTCCCATTGTTTAGTTCCAAACCAATAGTTTGCAATTGTTAATAACCATGCACCCCAAACAAAGAATTGCATGAAATTCATTACGGTTAAGCGAAACTTAACATTCATATAGGTTAAATTTTGTTTAGTTTAAAAGTTAAGGATTTGAAGATAGGATTTATTTGAAAAAAAATAGCATTTCATATTGAGAAAAGCTGCTAAACAAAAAAATGCAGGTTATTTGCCTGCATTTCGCTTATTAATTTCATCTCTTATTTTGGCTGCTTTTTCATAAGCCTCTTCAGCTAAAGCTTCTTCTAATTTTTGTTTTAATTCTTCCAGGCTATAAGACTGGTAACCAAAATCAGAAGTAGGGTTAGTGATTGTTTGTGTATCAGAGTCTTTGTTAACGCCCTCTATATTTTCAAGGAAAAGAAAATCGTTACCTTCAATTAAAATTCCGGCCGAAGCCAAAATGAATTCATAAGTGTAGATTGCGGCATTAAACCTTACTGCTATAGCTATAGCATCAGATGTTCTCGCATCAATCTCTATAGTTTGCTGGTCGTTGGTGCAAATCAGTTTTGCATAGAAAACACCATCAACTAAATTGTAAATTAAAACCTCGTTAATTTTTATTTCAAAAGCATTGGCCAGCGATTTAAACAAATCATGAGTTAAGGGCCGGGTAGGGGTCATTTTCTCAATTTCAATGGCAATAGCCTGAGCTTCAAAGGCACCAATTACAATTGGTAATCTTCTGCGACCATTAACCTCACCTAAAACCAAAGCATAAGCTCCTGATTGTGTCTGGCTATATGATAGACCTACAATATCAAGTTTTACTTTTTTCATATCAAAAATTAAGTCTTTTGGGTTTAGTTGCCCAAAAGACTATATACATAACGTTGTAAAACTAGGCCTTGTATGCTTTTAATGCTTCAATAACTTTAGGCACTACTTCAAAGGCATCACCCACAATTCCGTAGTCGGCAACTTTAAAGAAAGGTGCCTCAGGGTCTTTATTAATTACAACAATAACTTTAGATGAGCTTACACCAGCTAAGTGTTGAATAGCTCCTGAAATACCAATAGCGATATACAGGTTAGGGCTAATAGCAATACCTGTCTGGCCAACGTGCTCAGAGTGTGGTCTCCAGTCTGCATCAGAAACCGGTTTTGAACAGGCTGTAGCCGCACCAAGCAAATCAGCTAGTTCTTCAACCATCCCCCAGTTTTCAGGACCTTTTAAGCCTCTACCGCCAGAAACAACAATTTCTGCATCAGGAAGTGAAACTTTATTGGTTGCTCTTACAATTTCTTTAACAATAGTGCTCAAATCGGTAGCTTTTACCTCTGGTGTAAATGCTTCTACAGAGATACTTACAGGATTTTCTTTAACACCAAAGGCATTTGGATTTAAAGCAATAACCTTATTAGCAGAAGTAAGTGTGGTAATAGCGAAAGCTTTACCTGAAAATGCAGTTTTCTTTACAGAAAAACCTCCTTCAGTTGTAGGAAGTTCAACCGCGCCGTCAATTAAACCTGCTTTTAGTTTTACAGCTATACGTGGTGCAAGACCTTTACCAGAAAAAGAATTAGATAAAACTACGATATCTGCATTTTCTTTTTTTGCTGCTTCGGCAATAACAGCCGCATAAGCCTGGTTAACAAACTGTTTAAGCTGGTCTGTATTTACACTCAATACTTTTGAAGTACCATATTTTCCCAGTTCATTTAACTCGCTATCGGCAACATTGCCAATAGAAACAGCTGTTAAATTTGTATTTTGATTATCTGCGATGGCTTTTGCGTAAGAAACAGCTTCATATACTGATTTCTTAAATTTTCCATCAACTTGTTCTACATATACTAATACTGACATTTTTTACCTCCAATCTCCAATAAAGGAGACATTTGTTTTAAAATTATGTTTTCCTTAATTGAGATTTAATTAGATAACTTTTGCTTCGGTATGCAATAAATTAATCAGTTCGCCCGCATTATCAGCAGGAATTAATTTTACAGAACCGCGAGGGGCAGGAGTTTCAAATTTCGAAACCTTGCTTAATTCATCAATTTGCTCTGCTTCAATAACCTGTAAAGGTTTGGTTCTTGCAGACATGATGCCTCTCATATTAGGAATTTTTGGTTCGGCTGTACCTTCTGCACAACTGGCCACAAATTTTCCTGTAACGGTTACCACTTCTTTTCCACCTTCAATTTCACGCTCAATAGTAGCTGTGTTACCATCCATATCCAATTTCTTTATGATTGAGATAGATGGAATATCTAAAAACTCTCCAATCATTGCAGCAACCTGAGAACCATTGTAATCAATAGATTCTCTACCACATAATATCATATCGTAATCATTTGCTTTGGCATATTGCGCAATCTGATAAGCTACAAAATAAGCGTCTCTTGGCACAGCGTTTACCCTTACAGCATCATCAGCACCAATAGCCAATGCTTTTCTAATGGTAGGTTCTGTAGAGCTCTCGCCTACATTAATTACCGTTACCGTGCCTTTACCGCCTTCACATAGTTCAATAGCTCTTGATAAAGCGATTTCATCATAAGGATTAACAATGTATTGTACGCCTGCAGTATTGAATTGGGTATTATCGGATGTAAAAGTTATTTTTGTGGTTGTATCCGGAACGTTACTAATACACACTAAAATTTTCATATGTTTACATTTGTTAAAGGTAATGGGTCAAGCTTCTTTTTAACATAAAGAAGCATTTCCCGTAAATTGTCTTTTTGCAAATTTAATTAAAAAAGCAGTGATTTAAAATGCAAAACAACCGATTAGAGAAGTTATTCGAATTTTTAACAGCAGATCCCAATGATAGTTTTATACTGTATGCAATTGCAACAGAGTATAATGCAATTAATGATGATGAGAATGCTCTAAAATATTATTTACAACTGACAGAAAAACATCCGGCATACGTAGGTACTTACTATCATTTAGGAAAACTGTACGAAAAGTTGAATTTCAAAGACAAGGCAATAGAAATTTACCAGAAAGGAATGCAGGCAGCCAGAGAAAAAAGAGATATGCATGCATTATCAGAATTACAGGGAGCCTACAATAGTGCGGCAGGTCTCGATTATGAAGATGACTAGTCTTTAATTTATTTTTACCTTAAATGGGAAATAAGCGCTTATTGTTTTTAAGAAATGTTCTGTTATTTACCTTTACTTCATTTGGTGGGGCTCAGGCTCATATTGCATTATTGTTAAGGTATTTTGTTACAAATGTGAAATTCATCAATGAAGAAGAACTTCTTGAATTAAACGCTTTATCGCAGGTTTTACCCGGACCAGCTTCTACACAAACTTTGGTGGGTATAGCTTATAAAGTAGGTGGTTTGGGTTTGGCTATCCTTACTTTTTTAATCTGGATATTTCCTTCAGCAGCTATCATGACTTTTGTAGGTATTAGCTATTCAATGTTAGATCAGAAACGAAAATTTATTGATATCCTTGAATATGTTCATCCTATAGCTTTGGGAATCGTGGCTTATGGGGCTTATCAATTAGGTAAAAAGGTACTTACAGACCAAGTTACGTTCTTTTTGGCATTTGGAGCTTTAGTGAGTACTTTGATTTTAAGAGAAGCCTATGTTTTTCCTTTAGCTATTTTAATAGGCGGAATGATTTCTTCGGCTATTGCCACACCTCAAGAAGAAACTCAGGTAAGAGTTAAATTATTTTCAAATATCAATCCTAAAAAGCTAGGGTATTTTGTGGGCGTTTTGCTCATTATGGCTATGTTGGGAGGAATCATTAATAGAACATCACCTTTCAGTTTACCCATTAGGCTGTTTGAGAATTTTTACCGTAACGGCATCTTTATTTTTGGTGGCGGACAGGTCTTGGTTCCCATGCTATATACCGAGTTTGTGCAAATGAAGCATTATGTTTCTCAAACAGATTTTCTTTCGGGCTTTGCCTTTCAACAGGTGTTACCAGGTCCTACTTTTTCTTTTACCAGTTATGTAGGGGCTTTAAGCATGAAACATGGTGGCTATGGTTTTAACGGGCAATTGGTAGGCGGTTTACTGGCTGTATTAGGTATAAATCTGCCTGGCTTGATCCTGGTGCTATTTATTGTGCCATTCTGGGATGACCTGAAAAAAATAGCCAGTATTAAGTATTCATTATCGGGTGTAAATGCAGTTACTGTAGGTTTTATTGCCGCAGCTTTTATCATGTTAGCTATTCCAATGAGAGCTAACATTCTTTTCATTGCGATAATGCTCTGTTCTTTCATGTTGTTAAATTTTACTAAAATTAATCCTACTGTTTTGGTATTGGTAGGCATAATTATGGGCTATTTGATTTAGTTATGAATAAATTTTTAAGAGAAGAAGCCAATTTTTTAAAGGGAGCACGAGCCCGTATAAAAGAGGTTAAGTATGTGTTTGGTGTATTGTACCAATTTTATAAGGGATTTAGAACATTGCATTTTGTTGGGCCTTGTGTAACCGTATTTGGATCTGCACGTTTTAAAGAAGGACATCCGTACTATGAAATGGCCAGAAAAGTATCTTCAGAAATAGCAAAGCAGGGTTTTGCGATTATGACAGGAGGAGGGCCCGGCGTAATGGAAGCGGCCAACAGAGGAGCTAAAGAGGCTAATGGCTTATCTTTAGGGTGCAATATTGTATTGCCGCATGAGCAACATGAAAATCCTTATTTAGATAAATCTGTAACGATAGATTATTTCTTTGTAAGAAAGGAGCTTTTGCGTAAATATTCTTACGCTTTTGTGGTATTGCCAGGTGGCTTTGGTACGCTTGATGAGTTTTTTGAAACCCTTACTCTGATACAGACAGGTAAAGTAGAAAAATTTCCTGTTATCATTATGGGAGTAGAGTTTCACAAGCACATTTATGAGCATGTTCAAAGAATGATTGAAGAAAAGACCATAAGTTTAGCAGATATGGATCTTTTGTTGTTTACCGATGATATTGAAGATGTAGTATCTCATATCAAGAAATATAAACACAGTGCTCCTGAAAAAATCAAAAAACCAAGAAAAGCCTGGTGGATATTTGGTGAGCAAAAACCTAAAAAAGCCCAGTCTTTATAATTGCTTAAAATGGAGGTGGTTCATCATCATGCATGTCATTCATACTTGATGGCCTGATGATGATATTGCCCTGAGGTCTGTCAAAATTGTCAGAAGGCATTAAGCTGCTGCTCTCAGAAAAACTGTTTTGTGGCATAAAACCATCGTCAAGATCAGCAAACTTAACATATTTACCAATGAAACGCAGTGGAACAATACCAGTTTCACCGTTACGGTGCTTGGCAATGATTACTTCACCTACGCCAGCCATAGACCTGCCTTGCTCATCTTCGGTAATACCATAATATTCTGGTCTGTATAAGAAAAGAACCATATCGGCATCCTGCTCAATAGATCCAGACTCACGCAAATCGGATAACATAGGTCTTTTACCGTTCTGTCCGGGCCTGCTTTCAACGGCACGGCTTAATTGCGAAAGAGCTAAAACAGGAACATCTAATTCTTTGGCAACAGATTTTAGTGCCCTTGAAATACTACCAATTTCCTGCTCACGGTTACCGCCACCTTCACCTTTACCATGCATTAACTGCAAATAATCGATAATGATCATTTGTATATCATACTGCGATTTTAATCTGCGGCATTTGGCCCTAAATTCAAAAATATTTAAAGCAGGTGTATCATCAATTAAAAGAGGAGCCTCGGTTAAGCGACCTATTTTACTATGTAATTGCTGCCATTCCCATTCTGCCAGATTTCCTTTCCTGATTTTTTCCTGTTCTATTTCGGCTTCGCCAGATATTAAACGATTAACCAACTGAACAGATGACATCTCTAAAGAGAAAACCACAACAGGTTTCTGAAAATCTACACAGGCATTACGGGCACAGCTTAAAACAAAGGCAGTTTTACCCATAGCAGGACGTGCAGCAATGATTACTAAATCAGATTTTTGCCAACCACCGGTAATTCTGTCTAAATCTGTAAAACCAGAAGGTACACCTGTTAAACCATCGGTTTTTGTACGTAACATCTCTAAAGTGGCTAAAGATTGTTTCATAATCTCATCCATCTTTTGCGTATCGCGACGAAGATTGTTTTGAGCTATATCAAACAGGTTTTTTTCCGCATGGTCCAACAGGTCAAAAATATCTGTGGTATCTTCGTAAGCGTTGTTGATGATTTCTGTAGAAATCCTAATCAGCTCACGCTGTATATATTTCTGAGAAATGATACGGGCATGATATTCTATATTGGCAGCTGAAGCAACACGGTTGGTAAGATTGGTAATATAATATGCTCCTCCAATCATTTCCAGCGTCCCGTTTTGCCTCATTTCTGAGGTAACAGTAAGAATATCAACTGGCTTAGATTTCTGAAAAAGATTTTGTATGGCTTCAAAAATCTTTTTATGAGCTTCCTGATAAAAAATTTCGGGTTTTAAGATATCGATAACTGAAGAAAGCGCATCTTTTTCAAGCATTAAGGCGCCTAGTACAGCTTCTTCCAGATCTACAGCCTGTGGAGGTAATTTACCTACCATATTTACTGTATTTGCAAGTCTGCTTTTTCTTGCAGATATATTTAGTTTGCCCTGTTCGTTATCGGTTGCCATAGTACAAATGTAGCTAAAAGTTGAGCGTTTTGTTTTAAGAAGTTTTGCGCAGGTTGTCAACAACTTGATTGTGAAATCAATTAATTTTTATAGCTAAATCTCAAGACTGCATGTTTGTAAACAATTTTGTGTGGATAAGCTAATAACTTCACAGATTTTAATCCTTACTTTTGCACACTAATAATTTTAAGATGGATAAGTTTAGAAAACCTCAGCGTAATAGAGAAAGTAACGAATTTGTTTTTGGTATAAGAGCTGTAATAGAAGCAATTAAAGCAGGTAAAGATATTGAAACCATATATGTGCAAAGAGGTTTGTCTGGGGATTTATTCTTAGAATTAAAAGCTTTATTATCAGGTGGTTTAATTCCTTTAAGTGTAGTTCCTGTAGAGAAACTAAATCGTATGACCCAGAAAAATCATCAGGGTGTTATTGCAGTTATGTCGCCTATTACATACCAGAACATAGAAGATATTATTCCTGCAATTTACGAGAGAGGTGAAACACCATTGATTTTGGTATTAGATAGCGTTACTGATGTTAGAAATATGGGAGCTATAGCACGTACGGCTGCTTGTGTAGGCATACATGCTATTGTAGTGCCGTTAAAAGGCGCGGCTCAGGTAAATGCTGATGCTATAAAAACTTCTGCAGGCGCTTTGTTTAATATGCCGGTATGCAGACATGCTAATCTGCATAAAACTTGCTTGTTCTTACAGGAAAGTGGTTTACAGTTGATTGCTTGCACAGAAAAAACAGATGATCTGATCTATAAGCCAGATTATACCTTGCCAACCGCAATTATTATGGGGTCTGAGGATGAAGGTATATCAAATGAGCTCTTAAGAGTAGCAGATCATCTTGCCAAGATACCTATGATAGGTACCATAGAATCATTAAATGTTTCTGTAGCAGCAGGAGTAATCCTTTATGAAGCAGTTAGACAAAGATCTTTGTAATTAATTAAATTTACCTCCAAACTTAGTTTTTACATCTGCGACAATGTTTTTTACATTCTGTTCTTCTGCTCTTGGACAAATAAGAAGAGTATTGTTAGATTCAACAACAATGTAGTCATGTAAACCCTGTAAGATTACCAGTTTGTCTTTAGGTACATTTACCATACAATTGGCAGAATTATACATCATAACGTGTTCTGAAGGCATTACAGCATTACCCACATAATCTTTCTCAGCCATTTCATATATAGAAGCCCAAGTGCCTAAATCAGACCAGCCAAAATCTGCAGGGAGAACATATACATTTTCTGCTTTTTCCATAATGGCAAAATCAATTGAAATGTTAGTACATAACTGGTAAGCCTGGGCAATAAATTCTCTCTCTTTTAACGTGTTATAATGCGGTTTGCCGTTTCTAAAGATATCAAACATATCCGGCAGATGTTTTTCAAATGCGTTGATAACGGCTTGTGCCGACCAGATAAAAATACCAGCATTCCATAAGAAATCGCCACTTTGAATAAAAGATTTGGCCAGCTCCAGATTAGGCTTTTCTGTAAAGATTTTTACTTTATGAATTTCTGTATCGTTTTCTAAAGTATCATCCACATATTGTATATAACCATAGCCAGTATCGGGTCTGTTCGGTTTTATACCTAAAGTAATTAATGTATTACTGCCAGAAGCCGCGTTCATGCTTTGTTCTATGGCTTTTAAAAAGGCCGGCTGGTTGGCTATGGTATGATCTGACGGAGCAACAACAATAACCGCTTCAGGATTAATTTCAGCTATCTTCATGGAACCGTAAGCAATACATGGAGCTGTATTTCGCATAATAGGTTCTGCAAGGATCTGATTATCTTTTAAAGCTGGCAATTGCTCTCTTACCAAATCAGTATAAATCTCATTAGTAATTACGAAAATGTTCTCAGCGGGACATATCTGCAAAAACCTGTCGTAGGTGCTTTGTATAAGCGTTTTACCTACACCAAAAAAATCTATGAATTGTTTAGGGAATTCAGTTCTGCTGACAGGCCAAAACCGGCTACCGATTCCACCTGCCATAATCAAAGCATAGTTATTTTTATTCATAGCTCAGCGCAAATATAGGCTTTTATATAATACCTTCCTGTAAAAGGTCGTGCATGTGCACTAAGCCAAAGTACTTGCCATTTTTCGTTACCAATAGTTGGGTAATATTGTTGTTTTTAATAATCTCTAGAGCTAATAAAGCCAGTTCGTCATGTTCAATCTTTTTAGGATTTCTGTTCATTAGGTCAGTGGCTTTTAAATTGCTCCAATCGGTATGTTTTTCTAACATCCTCCTGATATCACCATCGGTTATAATACCAGCAATATCATTATTTTCAATAACAACAACAGCACCCAGTCTGTTTTTACTTATTTCAATAATGATATCTTTAACAGATGCATCAGGATCGATACTTGGCTTCTCATTTTTAAGCGCTAAATCTCCTGCTTTAAGATACAAACGTTTGCCTAAAGCACCGCCTGGATGATATTTGGCAAAGTCATCAGCTTTAAAATTGCGTGCTTCCAATAAACAAACAGCAAGTGCATCGCCCATGGCTAACTGAGCAGTTGTACTTGTAGTGGGAGCCAGATTTAGAGGACAGGCTTCTTTACTTACGGTTGTATTTAAAATCCAGTCAGATTGTTTGGCCAGTGCAGAATCAATTTGACCTAACATTCCTACCAGTTTATTACCCCGTTGTTTTAACAGAGGAGCCAATAATTTGATTTCAGGTGTATTTCCGCTTTTGGAGATACAGAGAATAATGTCGTTATGTTGTATAATACCTAAATCACCGTGTACAGCATCAGCAGCATGCATAAAAATTGCTGGTGTGCCTGTAGAATTGAATGTGGCCACAATTTTTTGTGCAATAATTGCACTTTTGCCTATTCCGGTAACAATTACACGTCCTTCACAATTTAAAATTTCATTAACAACGGCAACAAAATCATCGTTTAAATAGTTTGTTAAGTTATAAATTGCCTCAGATTCTAACTTAAAAGTATTGGCCGCTAATTCTATGATAGATTTTTTACTTTCCAAAGAGAAATATTTAGTAAATTAATGCTTTAATTAATGCAAAATTATGTTATTTTGGATAATAAATAGCACACAATATTAAATACACAAATGGACGTTAAAAAGTCGTTATTTGATAATCTGCAAACTTTTTTTGGTTTCGATAACTTTAAAGGAGATCAGGAAGCGATTATTACGAATATTTTGGAAGGGAAAAATACTTTCGTAATAATGCCTACAGGGGGAGGTAAATCAATTTGTTATCAACTGCCTGCATTAATGAGTGAGGGAACAGCAATTGTTATTTCGCCCCTTATAGCGTTGATGAAAAATCAGGTAGATCAAATCAGGGCATTTGGAGGGAACGATAGCATTGCCCATTTTTTAAACTCATCTTTAACCAAGACAGAAATCAATCAGGTAAAATCTGATTTAATGTCTGGACAAACAAAATTATTATATGTTGCGCCAGAATCACTGGCTAAGGCAGAGAATGTAGAATTTCTGCGTTTACTTAAGATTTCTTTCGTTGCGGTTGACGAAGCCCACTGTATCTCTGAATGGGGGCATGATTTTAGACCTGAATATAGAAAAATTAGACAGGTAATAGCAGGTTTAGGTAATGACATCCCAATTATTGCACTTACAGCTACTGCAACACCCAAAGTTCAGCAAGATATTATCAAGAATTTAGGCATGACAGACGCTACGCTGTTCAAATCTTCATTTAACAGACCTAATCTGTATTATGAGATCAGGCCTAAGCGTAACATCATCAAAGAAATTATTCGATATGTAAAGTATAATCCGGGTAAATCAGGTATTATTTACTGTTTAAGCAGAAAAAAGGTAGAAGAGGTTGCTGAAACATTGAATATTAACGGTGTTAAAGCCTTGCCTTATCATGCAGGTTTAGAACCTAAGGTAAGAGCTGAAACTCAGGATAAATTTTTAATGGAAGATGTTGAAGTAATTGTTGCTACAATTGCTTTTGGAATGGGAATAGACAAGCCTGATGTACGTTTTGTAATTCACCATGACGTACCTAAGAGTATGGAAGGTTACTATCAGGAAACGGGTAGAGCTGGTCGTGATGGAGGTGAAGGAGTTTGTATTGCTTTTTACTCTGAAAAAGATGTAGAGAAATTAGCTAAATTCATGAAAGATAAACCTGTTTCTGAACGTGAAATAGGTACCCAGATACTTAAAGAAGTAATTGATTATGCTGAATCTTCTGTATGTAGAAGAAAGCAGATTTTACATTATTTCGGGGAGAATTTTAATGAAACTGGTTGCAATAGCATGTGTGATAATTGCAAAAAAAGCAAACAGTATTTCGAAGCGGAGGAAAAACTCCTAACCTTACTGAAAGTTATAGAGAAAACGGGAGAGAAGTTTGATGATGCACACTTGTTAAATATCTTTTTAGGTTTAGAAACGGCTCAAACTTTGGCATATGAGCATAGTAAACTTGCTGAGTTTGGTTATGGAAAAGCTGATGGTGAAAATCTTTGGAAATCATTAATCAGACAAGCTGTGCTGAATAATTTTTTAGCTAAGGATATTGATAACTATGGCTTACTAAAGTTAACCAAAATAGGTAAGGATTTTATAGAAAATCCTTATAGCTTAAAATTTGTACTTAACGAGATTATAGACGCTACTACAGAAGAAGAAGATGAAGAGGTAAAACAAGGAGGAGGTGCTTTAGATAGCCAATTGTTACAACTGCTGAAAGATCTGCGTAAGAAAATAGCTAAGCAGAAAGGTGTACCACCATTCGTAGTTTTTCAGGATCCTTCTTTAGAAGAAATGTGTACACATTATCCTGTCACCACAGAAGAACTGAAACAGATTTCAGGTGTGGGCAATGGTAAAGCCATCAAATTTGGTTCTCCTTTTATAGAGTTGATTAAGAAATATGTTGAGGATAACGATATTGAACGCCCAGTGGATATGGTAATTAAAACCCAGGCAAATAAATCGGCGCTTAAAGTTTCTATCATTCAGAATATAGACAGACAAATTGGTCTGGAAGATATAGCTCGCTCAAAAGGTATAACCTACACGGATATTTTAAAGGAAGTTGAAGCCATTGTAAATTCTGGAACTAAATTAAACTTAACGTATTATGTTGATGAAGTAATAGATGAAGATCGTCAGGATGAAGTTTTTGATTATTTCCAATCGGCAGAAACAGATTCTATAGATGCGGCTCTGAAAGATTTGGGAGAGGCCGATTATACCAGAGAAGAAATCCAACTGATGAGAATTAAGTTTATGTCTGAATTAGGGAATTAATGCCCAAAATTTTAATATACAAGGATAACATGTTGAATTTAGATAAATTGAAACATCAGGACAGCAATAATTTTTTCCTGATGGCAGGTCCATGCGCAATTGAAGGCGAAGAAATTGCCCTACGCATTGCAGAAAAGATCGTTACGATAACTGATAAATTAAATATCCCTTATATTTTTAAGGGTTCTTATAGAAAAGCGAATAGGAGCAAAGGAAGTTCTTTTACAGGTATAGGCGATGAAAAGGCTTTAAAAATATTGGAAAAAGTAGGAAAAACTTTTGATATTCCTACTGTAACTGATATACATGAAAGCGGAGAAGCGGCTATGGCTGCAGCTTATGTGGATGTACTACAAATTCCCGCATTTTTATGTCGCCAAACAGATTTGCTGATTGCAGCTGCTAATACTGGTAAGGTGGTTAATGTTAAAAAAGGTCAGTTTTTATCAGCGGGTTCAATGAAATTTGCTGTTGAAAAGATTATAGAGGCTGGTAATGCTAATGTTATTCTAACAGACCGAGGCAATACTTTTGGCTATCAGGATTTAATTGTAGATTATAGAGGATTACCTGAAATGCAAAGTTTTGGTGTTCCCGTAGTGATGGATTGTACGCATTCATTACAGCAGCCTAATCAGAGCAGTGGAGTTACAGGTGGTAAACCAGAATTGATCACCACTATTGCAAAAGCAGCAATTGCTGTAGGTGCAGATGGTTTATTTATAGAAACACATCCTGATCCGGCCAATGCTAAATCTGATGGAGCAAATATGCTAAACTTAGCTTTACTGGAAGACCTGCTGGTTAAGCTAATCAGAATAAGAGAAGCAATTATTTAAAAGAATAATATAAAAAGCCTCAGCATATGCTAAGGCTTTTGTTTATATCTTAATTACTTTAAATTCAGTTCTACGGTTCTCGCTTCGTCCCTCTTCAGTATCATTATTGAATTTAGGTACATTCTCTCCATAACCTTTATAAGTGAGTTGTTTGCTGTTAATCCCATTGTTAATCAAATAATCATATACAGATTTAGCTCTGTTTTCTGATAATTTTTGATTTGTTTTAAGATCACCTACATTATCGGTATGTCCTTGAATTTCAATTATAAGCGTAGGGTTAGATTTTAAGACTTCGGCCAAAAGATTAAGCTCTATCAATGAAGGCGGCAGTAACTCATATTTGTTGGTATCAAAAAAGATATTGTTAAGTGTTACATCAGCACCAACTGTAATTTTATCTAACAGAATTTCAAAATTTACAGGCTTGTTCGCATCATCATTTTTGATATTAAAGTGATGTGAATACATGAGGTAACCATCAGCTAAGATATTAAAAGCATATTCCTGATTTATAGGCATAACAGCCATGAAGTCACCAGTTTCAGCGTTTGTATATTCGTTATAGGTAGCACTGTTTGTTTTTAGATTTACAATAAGAACGGACGCTTCAAGCGTTTTCAGCGTTTGTTTATCCTTAACCACACCTTTAACATAGGTAACAGGTAATGGCTTTATATTTTGAGGAAGTTCGAGTTTGTAAATATCTACGTTACCAAATCCTCCACCCAAATCTGCTGAAAAATAACCTTCTTTTCCATCAGCAGCTACAATAAACCCTGTTTCATCGTTGAAAGTGTTAATAGGATAACCTAAGTTTATGGGTTTACTAAAACTGCCATCATCCTGTAGTCGGCTATAATAAATGTCTTTTTGTCCAAATCCTGGCCAACCATCTGATGAAAAATAAAGCGTTTTGCCATCAACATGCATAAATGGAGTAACTTCATCATAAGGTGTATTGATGTTTGGACCCAAATTAACGGGTTCTGTCCAGTTTCCATCGTCTTGTAAAGTACTTTTCCAGATGTCATATCCCCCAAAACCTCCAGTTCTATTACTCACAAAATATAAGGTATTTCCATCCGGACTGATTGCTGGCTGTGATTCCCAATGTTCAGAATTGACGGGTTTTCCCAAATTTAAAGGCTTGCTCCAACCATTGCCTGTTTTTTTTGAAATGTAAATATCACATCTGCCAAGGCCATCGGGTCTGTTACAACCTGTAAAGAATAAATATTTGCCATCTGGAGATAGAGATTGTGCACCTTCATTAAAATTGGGAGTATTAATATTGTCGCTTAGTGGCTGAGCCTGCTGCCATTCATTATTTTTCTTTTCAGATACATAAAAATCTTCATTACCTCTGATATTACGTGTAAAAATTAAGGTTTGTCCATCAGCGGTTAAAGCTGGGAAATAATCGCGGTATTCGCTATTGATATAAAACCCCATGTTAACGGGTTTATAAGGAACTGGTTTCTTGACGGCTTCAATAGCAAAATCACAGTCTGTCTGATATTTTTTTGCTTTTTCTGTAAATTCTGTTGCTTTATTTTCTTTCTCTAAAAAAACAGAGAGTGTTTTTTTAGAAGCAACGTAATCTCCTGTTTGTAGTTCTAGCTCACCCAATGTAAAATACAAAACAGGGTCGCTCACAGGCGCAACATTTACAGCCTGTCTAAAACTCTCTTTGGCCTTCTCATTATCTTTTAGACGTTTGTAAAGCACTCCCAGTTGTATGTAAGCAAGCTGAAATTTAGGATCGGCTTTAACTGCAGCATCAAGATTTTTAAGGGCTTCATCAAAAATATTTTGCCTCACAAATTGCTGAGCATCATCAAAGCTGTTTTGCGCTTTCCTTATTGGCGATTGAGCACTTGCATGTAAAGTTAACAGACTTAAAAATATAAGGAGATAATTACGCATAGGATTAACAAATAAGCTATGCTAATGTATATATTTTTAAGGGATATTCAGAAATTTATGTGTTTGTAAGGAAATTTCCCATTTAGGATTGTTCTTTACATACTCTACAATTAAAGGTGTAATTTCTTTTGCTTTTGACCATTCAGGTTGTAAATACAACTTACAGTTTTCAGATACTGTTTCGGCATATTTTTCAGCCCATTCAAAATCACTTTTATTGAAAACGATTACTTTTAATTCATTGGCGAAAGGAGTTATATCAGGACGAGGGGCTTTGAATTTTTTTGGCGACAAGCAAATCCAATCCCACTTACCGCTTAAGGGATAAGCCCCAGAAGTCTCAATGAAGGTAAGAATTCCTCTGTCTTGCAACTGAGAAGTTAAATAATCCAAATTGTAGATCAAAGGTTCGCCGCCTGTTACAACAACTGCTTTACCAGGATATTGCATAGCATTGTTCACAATAGTATCTGTAGGTGTAAGCGGATGTAGTTCGGCATCCCAGCTTTCTTTTACATCACACCAATGACAGCCTACGTCACAACCTCCCAAGCGAATAAAGTATGCAGCTTTTCCTGTATTAAATCCTTCGCCCTGTATGGTATAAAATTCTTCCATTAAAGGAAGTAAAGTGCCGTCTTCTGGAATTTGATGTGCCATTTTGTAAATTAGAGGGCAAATATACGCAATCGTTAATTTTCTCAGTATGAATTGGGTAAAGGTTTTGTCAAAACAGGAGCTTGAAGGTGCAGATTTTATCAGGATGGTTAAAGCAGATGGAAAAAAGATATGCCTGATAAAGCATAAAGATAAATTTTATGCTACGCAGAATACCTGTCCGCATGCCGGTGGCATTTTAAGTGGCGGATGGTGTAAAAATGGACATTTAATCTGTCCTTTGCACAGGTATGAATACAATCTAGAAACAGGTAGAGGAGCAGAGGGGCAAGGAGATTATATCGACATATATCCTTTAGAAGAAAGGCAAGATGGTTTGTATATCGGATTAAAAGAAAGCATCTGGAAAAGATGGTTTAGCTAATCATGCACCTGTCAAAAAAATCTTTACAAGAGAGGACAGCAATTTCTGAAAAATAAAAATCATCCGTGTCTTCTGTAATGATATAATCGCAGTTAACCGATAAAGCAGCATAATATTCTAAGCCGTCTTCAAAATCGTTGATTCTTTTATTGATTAATGTAGAAAATACATCATCGCTATTATGATGTGTTATTCTGATATGTCTGCACAACACATCGATTTTTTGTTTGGCATTAATCTTATTTTTCTTTTGAGCGAAATAAAAAGCGATAGCTAGGCAGAGAGGAGAAGTATAAACCTCAAATTTAGTATGATTGGCTAGGCTTAATATTCTTGACGAATAAGTAAAGAGTGGATATTCTTTATTGAGTACAGAAACCAAGATATTGGCATCTAAAAAGATACGTGTCATTATTTAGACTTTTTTTGCAGAGAAAAACTCGTCTTTTAAATCTTTTCTTGATGATTTTGTATTGCGTTTGTATTCTACTTCGCCCTCGGCAACCATATTTACCCAATCACTAATTGGAAAATCTTCTAAAGATTTATACTGATTGGAAGTAATCTGTATAAGCAAATGCTCAATTAAGCGTGATAAGCTAATGTTATGTTCATCAGCATATTTTTTAGCCTTTTCTATTACATTTTTATCAAAGCTTAAAGTTAGTTTGGTATCCATGTGTACCTCTTTTTTTAATTACATCACAAATTTAATATTTTTTACGTGTTAAATTAAATTTTTATACGTATTATTTTAATTAAATAAAAAAGCCAATAAAACCATACTTTTAAGTATGGTTTTATTGGCCTCGTTTTCTTTTTATATTAGTAAATTGTTTTTTTAGCTGATGCCAAAGTGTTTTTCAATAAACCTACAATGGTCATTAGGCCTACGCCGCCCGGAACAGGGGTGATGTATGATGTTAGGGGAGCTACCTTATCAAAATCTACGTCGCCATAAAGTTTAAAACCTGATTTGGTTTCAGTAGAAAATTCGCGGTTGATGCCCACATCTATAACAATAGCGCCTGCTTTTACCATATCGGCAGTAATAAAATTCTTTTTACCTATAGCAGCTATAATAATATCGGCTTGTAATACCTGTTCTTTTAAATCTTTTGTTTTAGAATGTGTTAAAGTTACTGTACAATTACCTGGATTGGCATTGCGTGCCATCAAAATACTCATTGGGCTACCTACAATATTACTGCGGCCAACCACAACACAATGCATGCCACTTGTATTTATTCCATATTCCTGTAGCATTAACAGAATACCATAAGGGGTAGCAGGGATAAAACAGGGCAGATTACGCATCATTCTGCCTAAGTTAATTGGGTGGAAACCATCTACATCTTTTTTATGATCAATAGCTTCGGTAACTTTTTCAGGATCTATATGTTTAGGCAATGGCAATTGTACAATTAGTCCATCAACATCAGCATTCTTATTAATTTCAGCTATTTTGTCTAAAAGTTCAGCCTCAGTAACGGTAGTATCGTACCTATATAATGAAGATTTAAACCCTACTTTTTCACAATTCTTCATTTTACTGGCAACATAGGTTTCACTACCGCCATCGTTACCCACTAAAATAGCTACCAAATGAGGCTTTCTTCCAGTATCGTTTAAGAAGTTTGCAGCCTCATCGGCTATTTGAAGCTTTATTTTTTCAGATACGAATTTTCCGTCTAATAACTGCATATTTTGAGATGTGAGATGTGAGATGTTAGATATGATTTAGACTATCTAAGCCTCAAATCTCATATCTAAATTCTCATATCTAGGTTTAATCTAATTTCAATACTGCCATAAATGCCGATTGAGGTATTTCTACGTTACCTACCTGCCGCATACGTTTTTTACCTTTTTTCTGTTTTTCCAATAACTTACGCTTACGTGAAATATCACCACCATAACATTTGGCTGTTACATCTTTACGTAAAGCACTGATGGTTTCACGAGCAATAACCTTAGCGCCAATAGATGCCTGGATCTTGATTTCAAACTGCTGGCGAGGTAAAAGCTCTTTTAGTTTTTCACAAATCTTTTTACCAAAATCATACGCATTACTACGGTGGATTAATGATGATAAAGCATCTACAGGCTCATCATTTAAACGGATGTCTAAACGAACGAGGTCTGATTTACGGTAACCAATAGGATGGTAATCAAAAGAAGCATATCCTTTTGATATGGTTTTTAATTTATCATAAAAATCAAAAACGATCTCGCCCATCGGCATTTCAAAGACCAGTTCAACTCTGTCTGCCGTTAAGTATGACTGATTTACAATAATACCACGCTTTTGAATACATAAACTTAATACCGGGCCTACAAACTCTGCTTTGGTAATAATATTAGCTTTGATAAAAGGCTCTTCTACGTAATCTATCTTGCTTGGATCAGGTAGATCTGAAGGGTTATTTACAATAACAAGTTCGCCTTTTGAAGTGTATGCATTGTACGATACGTTTGGTACGGTAGTAATTACCGTCATGTTAAATTCACGTTCCAAACGTTCCTGAATAATTTCCATATGAAGCATACCCAAGAAGCCACAACGGAAACCGAAACCTAAAGCTGCTGAGCTTTCAGGTTCGAAAACAATGGAAGCATCATTAAGCTGCAACTTGTGCATACTTTCTCTCAGTTCTTCATAATCTTCTGTATCTACAGGATAAATACCAGCAAAAACCATCGGTTTTACCTCTTCAAAACCTTGTATGCCTTCATTTGATCCATTTTCTACAGTAGTAATGGTATCACCAACTTTTACTTCACGGGCTTCTTTTATACCTGAAATAATATAGCCCACATCACCGGTTTTAATGATGTCTCTTGGTGCCATATCTAACTTTAAGACACCAACCTCATCAGCGATGTATTGCTTGCCTGTGTTGATGAATTTTACTTTATCTCCTTTTTTAATTTTACCGTTAACTACCTTATAATAAGCAATGATACCTCTAAATGAGTTGAAAACACTATCAAAAATCAAAGCTTGTAATTCACCATCAGGATTACCTTTTGGAGCAGGAACCCGCTCTACAATGGCCTGCAGAATGTCAGGAATACCCATTCCGGTTTTACCCGAAGCAGGTATAATATCTTCACGCTTGCATCCAATTAGATCTATAATTTGGTCTTTCACTTCTTCGGGCATTGCACCCGGAAGATCCATTTTATTTAGAATAGGAATAATCTCTAAATCATGTTCTAAGGCCAAGTATAAATTGGAAATAGTTTGGGCTTGTATACCTTGCGATGCATCAACAATTAATAATGCACCCTCGCATGCTGCAATAGAACGTGAAACTTCGTAAGAAAAATCTACGTGACCGGGGGTATCTATTAAATTAAAAATGTACTCTTCACCGTTAAGTTTATAGTTCATTTGTATAGCATGGCTTTTTATAGTTATACCACGCTCACGCTCAAGGTCCATATTATCTAATAACTGAGCTTGTGCTTCCCGCTGACTTATGGTGTTTGTAAATTCTAATAAACGGTCGGCCAAGGTACTTTTACCATGGTCTATATGTGCTATAATGCAGAAATTACGTATATTTTTCATCTTTGTGCAAAGATAATTTTTTTAGCTTAATAATTATGCTTCAATCTATCTTGCGAAGCAAAAAATCCTTAAAGAGATTTGAAAAGGAAACTGTAAATTGGTATTGTTATTAAGAACATAGTTTTATAAAAATGAAAGTTTTAATCGTTGAAGACGAAAAAGCATTGTTGGATAGTATTTTAACTTATCTTACCGAAGATGGTACTTTATGTGAAACTGCTGCCGATTTTTTATCGGCATCTGAAAAAATAGCTTTATACGATTACGACTGTATCATACTTGATTTAGGTTTACCAGACGGAGATGGATTAAGTCTTTTAAAAGAAATTAAACAACACAGTAAGTCTGACGGAGTATTGATTATTTCTGCAAAGAATTCTTTAGATGACAGGTTGCTTGGACTGGAAATAGGTGCAGATGATTATTTGGTTAAACCTTTCCATCTTTCTGAATTGAAAGCCAGGGTGGTAGCCATTGTGAGGCGTAAGAATTTCAATGGTAGCAAAATTATTCACTTTAATGAGATTAAGATTGACCTTTCTTCTTTTAATGTTCTGGTAAATGAAGCGCAGGTGGTTTTAACTAAAAAAGAGTTTGACTTGTTGGTTTATTTTCTGGCCAATAAAACTAAGGTTGTTTCTAAAAATGCCATAGCAGAACATTTATGGGGCGATGAAATGGATATTGCAGATGATTTTGATTTCATCTATACACATATTAAGAATCTACGCAAAAAACTTTTGGAAGCAGGTTCAAAAGACTATTTGAAATCGGTTTATGGTATAGGTTATAAATTTGGTGTTATATGAAGCTGGCTAATCAATACAATAAGGTTAATTTATTGGTTTCCATACTTATATTGCTATTAACAGGTATTGTATATTATCTCCTTATACATTTTATCTTGACTAAAAAGCTGGATAGAGACTTGATGACAGAAGAAGATGAAATACGACAATATGTTGCTAATTATCATGACTTACCTTTACTGACCAGTTTTATAGACCAAGAGGTTCTATATAAAGTTACAACTCTACCATCTTCAACAGAAAGAGTATTTAGAAACACAGTATTTTATGACAAACGGGAAAAAGAGACTGAACCTGGAAGAAGTCTGGTTACAATTATACAGGTAAATGATACTTTTTATGAAGTTACAATCATAAAATCGAGAGTAGAATCAGAAGATTTAGTAAGACTGATCCTTTTGGTTACGGTCTGTATTACAGGTTTATTATTATTGGCTTTATGGCTTATTCATCGTTTTTTATTGAATAGACTGTGGCAACCGTTCTATGGCGTATTAAACCAGATGAAGGCTTTTAATATCAAGCAAAATGCTGAAATTACTCATACAGAAACCAAGATAGAAGAGTTCAATGAGTTAAATCGCTCAGCCATAATGATGGCCAATCAGGTAAATCAGGATTATAAGGAGCTTAAAAACTTCACAGACAATGCATCACATGAAATGATGACTCCATTGGCCATCGTTAACTCAAAATTAGACAGTTTATTGCAAACAGAGAAACTGACAGAACAACATATACTTATTATAACTGATATTTACGATGCCATAGCACGTTTGACCAAATTGAACCAGTCGCTATTACTACTAACCAAAATAGAAAATAACCTCTTGCCAGATGAACAGGAGATAGATATTGAAAAACTGTTTATTGAAAAATCACAACAGTTTAGTGAACTGATATTAAAAGCAGAACTTAGTTTTCATATGCAGCAGGTTTCTTGTAAAGTTACAATGAGTAAATATCTGGCAGATATTTTATTGAATAACCTGTTGATTAATGCTATTAAATACACTCCTGCAGGAGGAGATATTTCTGTAGTATTGCAGGATCATGGTTTTTCATTAATGAACACTGCAGTTGAAGGTGCATTAGACACCAAATATTTCAAACGATTTGAGAAATCTGTCCATTCAACCGGAACAGGCTTAGGGCTAGCCATTGTTTTTCAAATCTGTAGCCTCTATCATTTTGATTTTAGCTATAGTTTTGAAGAAAAACAGCATCAATTCAATATCTTGTTTAAAAAATAGATAGCTACAGAATTACTTCATAATTGCCTGTTAACTTGGATCAAAGTTTAAAAATTAAATTATGAAAAAAGGAATTCAATTAATGTTAGCCTTAGGGATTATGGCTATAGGTGCAAATGCGCAAAAAGTGAATGAAAGTAAAGTTCCTGCAAATGTTAAATCAGCATTTCAAAAAGCTCATCCGGGTGTAACAGGCGTAAAATGGGAGATGGAGAAAGATAATTATGAGGCAGCCTTTACAGCAAATGATGTTAAAACTTCTGAGGTTTACAATGCTAAGGGCCAGTTACAGGAAACAGAAGTAGCAGTTAGGTTTAATGATTTGCCAGAAGCGGTAAGAACTAAGCTTAAAGGTTTAAAAGTAACCGAAACAGCGAAGATTACCAGAGCTAATGGACAAGTGGTATTTGAAGCAGAAGTAAAAGGTAAAGATTTGCTTTTTGATGAAAAAGGTAATCTGATAAAACCTTAATTAGATTTAAGCTAAAAAAAGCATCTGAAAATTTTTTCAGATGCTTTTTTGTTACCAATTATTTAGCAAAAGGAGTAAACTTAAGCGCTAAATTGATTACCCTTCCGTCAATAGGTGCCCATAGTACTTTATAATCAGGATTTTTAATACTTCCGGTATAAACGGGTTCATACTTACTCTGACGTTTATCTAATAAATTCTCTCCATTTAAAACAAGGCTAAACTTAGGTCCGAATTTCTTTTCTATCATTCCGGCCATAAAAACATAATCATGTGTTTTAGTATAATCATCTCTGTATTGAATGCCATTGTACGATGCTTCTATCCCAAATCTCCATTCATTTTCCACTTCGTAAACCAGCGTACTTGCAGCTCTGTTTTTAGGTGTATAAGGCATAAACTGGTTCGAACTTAAATAAGTACGCTTCTCATCTGTAAAGGTATAACCTAAATAGACCTCCCAATCTTCTAATTTAAACTGTATATAGGTATCAAATCCTTTGGTAACTATAGGCTTTGCAGCATTAAAAAAGCTTAAATTTCCATTAGCTTGTTCATAACCAATAAAAGGATGTTTAATACTGGTGATAAAGAAAGCCTGGTTAATAAATAGACTATGCGCATTATCCCATTCTAATTTAAAATTCCCTTCAATATTTGCCCCTAAAGACTTTTCTGTTCCTGCATTGGCATTAAGTGCATCAATATTGATGATGTCAAAATCTTTGTTTTGAGGGGTAAGTGGGTTTGGTGTTTTATAACCTGTACCTAAACCTGCTCTAAATCCCCACAATTCATTAAGCTGGTGAAATAAGGCAATTCTCGGTAGCAGGTAAGTGCCATAATCGTTATGATCCAGCCTTAAACCTGTTTCCAATTTAGTGTTTTCTAATATTCTCCAGTTGTCTTGAGCAAAGATGCCTATGGTATTGTTGTTAAAATTGCCAACAGGTACAGGCGTATTTGCAGAAGGCTTAAAACTATTGCCCACAGCATTTATACCAACAATTAGAAAGTGTTTATTCAGTGTAGCAGAGAGTGAACCCTCAGCATAATAATCAAGTTGAGAACCACTAAAATTATAAGTGTTTGTGTAGATATCGCGATTGAAATTGCTTAACGTAGCTTTAATGTTGGCTGTTAAATTTGGATTTAAGCGGTCATCGGCCATTAAGGTAAAAGTATTTCTTGAAAGCTTATTTTCTTCAAAATAAGGATGGTCGCTATCTCCTTTGTGCTTAATGGCAATCATATCGCCGCCAATGCGCTTTTCAAAATTACCAGACCAGCCTAATGAGATACTGCTTTGTTCTGATGGATAGAAAAACAATACCGGATGTATTAAAGTACTTTTTAGGTTAGGTAAATCACTTAAACCATCTTTATCTGCATCGACTTCATGTTGTAAGGTTTGTCCTGCAAATAGAGTTAAACCCACATTTTTCCAACGTTGGCCATAATAACCATTTAAGTTAAATTCTTTTAAAGTAGAGCCATTTAAAACGAACGAGGCATCGGGTTTAAAGCCTGGCTTTTTGGAAATAAAATTTACCAAACCCCCAATTGCTCCACCACCATATAAGGTAGAAGAAGACCCCTTAATCAATTCTAGCTGTTTCAAATCTAAAGGAGGAATGGATAACACCCCAAATCCGCCAGAAAAACCATCAAATAAAGGCATTCCATCTCTAAGCATTTGTGTATATTTTCCGTCTAAACCCAGTACTCTGATATTGACATTTCCCGATGTTGCTGACGACTGCTGAATCTGAACACCGCTGATATCGCCTAATATACTGGCTACATTTGCTGGTTTAACAGTACTCTCTTCGTTCATTTCTTCTAAACCCAACACCTCAACCTTTGTAGTAGCATTTTCAATGCGTTCATTGCTCCTTGTAGAAGAAACAATGGTTACCTCGTTCAAGGTTGTATGATCTACTTTTAGTAAAACTGTATGTGTACTTGTATCAGATTGTTTAATAAGTAAAAGCTGATTTTGATAACCTACATAAGTCACTTCTAATGTATCTGCAGGTATTTTGGTATTAAAAACTGCTAAACCATTTTTATCGGATTGTACAGCATTTTGACGATTGATTCTACTAAAAATAGTTGCTCCGACTATAGGAGAGCCATTTTCGGCATCTTTAACCACAATTTTAGTTTTGTTCTGTGCAAAAACTGAAATTGAAATAATGGAGAAATAAATTAATAAAGCTATTCTTTTCATTTTCTTGAAATTTATAATGCAAATAAATCACAAGAATCTGGTTGAATTCTGTAGCTTCTTAGATAAGAACTGAATGGGTGTTATGAGAGTGAAAATCAGGAGGTTTTTTCGCTTTTACTTAATCATTACGCCTGGTTTATTGATCAGCGGAATGCGGATTAAATTAGTATCGACTATGCTTTCTGGTAAAAAGATAAATTTTTTGTCGTAGATAGTACCATTAATGTAATAGCTTAACCAGTATTCGTTTGTTAGTCCAAAAACAGCAGTGTCGATGGCTTCAATACCAGCATAGCTTTTAGCATTCACATCTCCAATAAAATGGCGTAGGGTAGAGGTTTTTACCTGTTTTCCATCTTTTTCTCCATATCCTTTAGAACTAATCAAAACATTAGTTATAGGCTCATTTTTCAAATTAAGGAGATAAACAGTCCAATTTTTTACTTCAGGACTTTCTTCCATTAATACAATGGCTATGGCAACGTCTTCAACAATATTTTCAGGTAAATCTTTTTTCATTTTGTCATTATTCGTCATGCTGATACAAGTTCAGCATGACGATTTATTTACTTTTTCTTTGCAGTAGTTTTTTTAGCTGTTGCTTTCTTTTTCGTTTCAAAAGCATCAGGTTTTTGCGCAACAATAAGTTTTTTTACTTCTTCTAATGAAATGGATGCCAGTTCTTCAGCAGTGAATTTCTGTTTGGTAGCAGGGTTGTTTCCCAGTTTTAGCATTTCCTTACCAAAACGGATAAAAGGTCCCCAACGGCCATTTTCTAATGCAATTTTATCCACAGGCCATTGTTGGATGAATCGGTTGCTCTCTTTTTCAATTTTCTTGCTGATCAGCTCTTCGATATCGTTTTGAGAAAGATTATTGAAATTATATGCTTTAGGCACATTGATAAACAAATCATTCCATTTAATGAAAGGTCCGAAGCGACCAGTGCCTTTTGTTACAGGCATATTTTGATAAGAGGCTATAGGCGCATCAGCATCAATTTTTTCATTGATAATAGCCATTGCTTTTTCATTATCAATGCTTAAGGGATCAATATTTTTTGGAGCCGAAATAAAGGTATCGCCCCATTTTACATAAGGCCCAAATCTTCCAATGCCTACTGATACTTCTTTTCCCTGATAATCTTCAAGCTGAAAAGGGAGCTTAAATAGGTCTAAAGCTTCTTCAAGCGTAATGGTACCAATTGATTGTGTTTTGGTTAAACTTGCATAACGAGGCTTATCGTTCTCATTGTCGCTTACCTCGCCAATTTGTACCAAAGGTCCAAAACGACCTACCTTGGTATATACATTTTTACCAGTTTCTGGATCTGTACCTAATAAACGTTCGCCGGTAGCCCTGTCAGCGTTTTCAATGGTATTTTCAACTTCATCGTGAAAAGGACCATAAAAAGCATGTAGCATCTTAGTCCAGTTCTGTAATCCTTGAGCTATTTCATCAAATTGTTTCTCAACCTTAGCGGTAAAGTTAAAATCAACAATTCCTTTAAAGTGTTCTACAAGGAAATCGTTTACAACTTCACCTATATCTGTAGGGAATAATTTGGCTTTTTCTGCACCTGTGATTTCAGATTTTTTGTATTTGGTAACCTGATTCTTATTTAAAATAAATGCAGTATAATCTCTTTTTTTACCATCTCTGTCTTCCTTAACTACATACCCACGATTTTGAATAGTAGATATGGTAGGAGCGTAGGTTGATGGACGGCCAATGCCCAGTTCTTCTAGTTTTTTTACTAAACTGGCCTCTGTATATCGCGCCGGCGGACGAGAGAAGCGCTCGGTAGCTGCCATCTCATTTAAAGTTAGAGCTTGATTTTTAGCTAATGGAGGTAAAAGATTGTTGTTTTCATTATCGTCATCCTCGTCATCAGTAGATTCCAGGTAAACTTTAAGGAAACCTTCAAATTTTAAAACTTCTCCTTCTGCCAGAAATTCTTCTTTTCGTGTATTTACGCCTATATGTACGCTTGTTTTTTCAAAAATAGCTTCGCTCATTTGAGAGGCAATTGCCCGTTTCCAAATGAGTTCATAAAGTCGTTTTTCAGTATTATCGCCATTAATGGTATGCTGGTCAAAATAAGTAGGACGAATAGCTTCGTGAGCTTCTTGTGCACCTGCCGTTTTGGTTTTATATACACGTGGCTGGTGGTATTTTTCACCATATGCAGACTTGATTTCTGCTGCTGCTGCTGCAATTGCCGTTTCTGATAAGTTTACGGAATCGGTACGCATATAAGTAATCTTACCATTTTCATACAAACGCTGAGCAATTTGCATGGTACGTGCTACCGAAAAACCTAATTTTCTCGATGCTTCCTGTTGTAAGGTTGAAGTAGTAAATGGAGCAGCAGGATTGCGTTTTGCTGGTTTTACTTCAAGGCTGTTAACATTAAAGGTTGCATTTATACAATCGTTGAGGAATTTTTCTGCATCTTCAGCTTTGCTGAAACGCTGTGGCAATTCAGCTTTTATTAACTCTTTACCTTTTTCAGTACTGAACTGTGCAGTTACTTTAAAATCGGCAGTAGAGCTGAAGTGATTAATTTCGCGTTCTCTGTCTACAATTAAACGTACGGCAACAGATTGTACCCGACCGGCAGATAAAGAAGGTTTTACTTTTTTCCATAGTACAGGAGAAAGCTCAAAACCTACTAAACGGTCTAATACCCTGCGTGCTTGTTGTGCATAAACTAAATTATAGTCTATATTACGGGGTGTTTCTATCGCTTTGAGTATAGCCGGTTTGGTAATCTCATGAAATACAATACGTTTTGTATTTTGTTCTTTTAGGCCGAGGGTTTCGAACAAGTGCCATGAAATGGCTTCTCCTTCACGGTCCTCATCGGATGCTAACCAAACTGTTTCGGCAGTTTTAGCTAATTTCTTAAGTTCGGCAACTACTTGTCTTTTATCGGCCGGAACTTCATAGGTTTGGGCAAAATTATTATCAATATCAATCCCCATGTCATCTTTAACCAAATCACGTATATGGCCATAGCTCGATTTAACTAAGAAATCTTTACCTAAATAACCTTCTATGGTTTTGGCTTTTGCCGGAGACTCAACTATTAGTAAATTTTTTGCCATTCAAGAACTTTTTCTGCAAATAAAGGATAAAATAGACCAAATTCAAAAACTGAACCTGCATTTTTGCTGAAAAAAGTTATTTATAGGAATTTAATTGCATTTTGTAAATAAAACCCCTTTTTATTTTACCTGAAGAAATATCTTTATCTATTGCTCTAACCTCTTTGGAGATTAAACCTACTTCTTTAGCATATTTTTCTATATAAACATCTTCACGTATAAAGTTTACCTCGTTAATTTGTTCAACGGTAAGGGTATGGTCAAAATTTAAAGTATTAACAGATTGTTTTTCGTTTAATAGCGTAATAGTGTAATCCCAACGCTCTAAGTCGTTGTATAGATTTCCATTCCATTTTAAATTTAAAACAGGAGGGAAGACTAGCCTTATATATCTGCGGTTATCTAAAAATTCTTCAGCCCTGTTGCTCGTTACTTTACGGGAAATAACTTTTTGGAAAGACCAGTCTGCAGTTCCCGATTTTTTATACCGTTCAATTCGATAAGCCGTATTCCCAGTAGCATCAATATATTTATTGGTAACCGTATCTTTTATTAAAAACTGGTATTTAGTGGTTGAGTTGTTAAAGTCATTATACACCGTTGAGTCTACATCATAAATACTTACACTATTTTCCTTTAAAGGATAGTACTGTAAACCCATATCTAAAGCCGGTGCATTTTCATGTTTGTTACATGATAAAAGCATAGCAACTGCTAAAGCAAGTATGCAGATATATTTAAAAAATGGCTTTTGAACAGTCATTACTTCAAATATATAAACTAATTAGTTATAATTATTTTTTATAAGCTCTAAATCCCGGGTTAAGATTTTGCTGTAATTATCTAAGAGATTGGCTGAGGATTTCAAGTAAGCTATTAATTTTTTAAAATCTTCTTTGCTGGTTGGTTTCTCGTATAATAAATTGGTAATACTTAATATTTGTGTAATGGGTTGCCTTAATTGATGAGATACCTGATGTAACAACATACTTAATTCTTCTGCCTGTCTTTCTTTTTTAGCCTCAGCTTCTTTCTTTTCATTAATGAGCGTTCTAATAGAAAAGTAGTGATGAGTTTTTCCATTATCATTAATAATAGGAATGATAATGGTATCTACCCAGTAATAAGTACCATCTTTGCTTTTATTTCTTACTTCGCCCTGCCACATTTTACCATTTCCAATGGTACGCCACATATGCTTAAAAAAATCGCGGCTGTGATAGGACGAATTAATAATATTGTGATTAGAACCGATCAGCTCATCTTCATGATAGCCGGATATTTCGCAGAATTTTTTATTGACATAAGTAATGATACCTTTTAAATCTGTTATTGAGCAAATAACATTTTGGTCTCCCGTATCGTCTGTTGACCTGTCTAATAACAGTTCTAAATTTTTTACACTTAGCATTTCGAAGCTAAAATAAGGAAAGCTTTGTTACTGTGTAAGTAAAGAGTGTGGCCTCGATTTAAAGAAAAACCAACTTTTGTATAAGGTATTGATATTCAGTATTCAATTACAATCCTTTTTTTGTAAAAAAAATGATGAACTAAAAAACATATAAAACGTTTATCTTTATATGTAATTAAAAAGATGCATCATGATAAACACATTGTTAATCTTATTAGGATTAATGCTTAATCCTAATCCACCTAAAAGTATTTATGACTTCTCTTTCAAAACATTGGATGGAAAAGAAGTTAAACTTTCAAAGTTTAAAGGGAAAAAGATATTGATTGTAAATACGGCTTCTAAATGTGGTTACACTCCACAATATGAAGATCTTGAGAAACTGCATAAACAATATGGTAATAAGGTGGTACTGATCGGTTTCCCATCTGCTGATTTTGGAGGTCAGGAGTTAGGTACTAATGCAGAAATTAAAGAGTTTTGTACAGGAAAGTATAACACTACGTTCTTAATAGCAGAAAAAGGCGAGGTGAAAGGCGAAAGTATTTCTCCTTTGTTTCAATACTTAACTACCCAGTCTAATCCTGATTTTACGGGAGATATTAAATGGAATTTTGAAAAATTCTTAATAGATGAAAAAGGGCAGCTTATTCACAGATACCGATCTGCTGTAAAACCTTTAGATGAGCAGATTACTAAGAATTTTTAAGATATAATAGGGAGAGTTGAGAATCTAAATAATTTTCAACTCTTTTTCTTCCTGATCTTTTCTTATGAGGATTAATCGTGAGGTTGTAGGATCAGAAATAAAGCGTTCATATTCTAAGCAGCGGGCAAAGTAATACAATTCCATCCCATAGAATTCTGCAATCTGTTGCGCCACATCCATTCGTAACATCGTTAAGTTCTGCTCAAGTTTTGCATAAGTTGAACGTTCCATGTTAAGAGCTTTAGCTACATTACTTTGAGAAACTTTCTTGATATTTCTGAATATTCTTAGCGTTTTTCCTATATCCATGATGAGTTAATTTAGATGATTTAATATATTAAATATATTGAAAAAACCAAAAATGTGAAAAAAAATCACAAATCTTTGTTTGTCATGACTTAATTTATAGTTTAGGTTATATCAACTAACCAAACTTAAATTTATGTTACTACGTCCTAAAGAAAATGCTTTGGCGGTAACGCAACTTCTTCTAAAGAATCTAGATGCCAAGATCAGCTATGATTCTTTAAAGAGAGCTTTATACGACCATCCTGAATATCCCAGTTTATTAGCTATTAGTGATGTTTTAAATGAGTATCATATTCAGAATGAAGCTTATCAAATCAAAAAAGAAGAATATAAAGTAGAAGATTTATTCTTTCCTTTTATTGCTCACATTAATAGCAAAGGGGGAGCATTTATGTTGATACATGAGATTAAGGATGGGAAAGTAACATTCAGTGATGAAAAATCTAAAAAATCAATTATACCTGAAAAGGATTTTATACAGCAATGGTCTGGAATTGCCTTATATGCCACAGTAACTCCTAATAGTTATGAAACAAGATACTATGAAAAACAACTTCTCGCTAATTTAAAAACGCTTGGTAAACCCCTGTTCATCTTAACGCTCTTATCTACCTTATTTCTTGGATTAAATTTACAAAGCTCAGTTCCAGGGTATTATATCCTGTTATTGGTAAAGCTATTAGGAGTTGGCATATGCGTTTTATTGCTTACACATAGTATTGATGCAAATAATCCATTTGTTAGAAATCTTTGCGGTTTGGGTAGTAAAAATAATTGTAATGCAATACTAAAATCTGATGCAGCCAAGATAAACGAATGGTTGAGCTGGAGTGAAGTAGGGTTCTTTTATTTTATGGGTTCGTTCTTGGCCTTATATTTTAATCCTTCGTTAATGCCGTACTTATTGTGGCTTAATTTACTAAGCTTACCTTATACTTTATGGTCAATAGGGTATCAGTACAGACAAAATAATTGGTGTACTCTGTGCTGTTCAGTTCAGGTGTTGTTATGGATAGAGTTTATTGCAGGTATTCGTTTTGGTAAAGAGCAATATATCATTCATAGCTTTAGCATACTCACTTTTGTGCAGCTTTTTCTAAGTTTTATTATTCCTGTAATGGCGTGGTTCTTATTAAAACCCCAGCTGACAAAAAGTGCCGAATATAATCCACTAAAACAACAACTCAAAAAATTCAAATACGATCAACAGTTGTTTAATCACGCTTTAACTAATCAGGCAAAATATGCTGTTCCTGATAATTTAATGCCTGTTGTTTTGGGAAATCCTAAAGCAGAAACCATTATTACTATGGTTAGTAATCCTTTTTGCGGACCATGTGCTAAAGCTCACGCTTTTTTAGATAACTGGCTAGCGACCAGGAGTGATGTTCAGTTGAAAGTAATTTTTACTACTGCAGATCATGATGATGACCAGCGCACCAAAGTATCAAGACATGTATCAGCATTAAGCCAAACCAAAGATGAAGTGCTATTAGCCAATGCGTTAAATGACTGGTATGCTCAAAGTCAGAAAAAATATGAAGACTGGGCAAAGCGATACCCTATTGTAATAGCAGAAGAAATGGCGGAGGTTACTGCAAAACAAAAAGAGTGGTGTGATATGGCTGAAATTAAATATACGCCTACCATTTTAGTAAATGGCTATAAACTTCCTGAGCCTTATCAATTGGAGGATATAAAATATTTAGTTTATTAGACTCAATACAAGAATTTTTTGCATACAGTTTGGTTTAACACTACTAATCTGCGTGAAAATCTATAATTAAAGCTTAAATTTATAAGCACAATAGAAAACTTATTCTGGACCAAGGATAAACATAAAAAAGCCATATATTTAGGCTAATAAGACCAAACATAAAACTAATTTAACTTGAAGGCTTTTCCTTTTTATAAACAACCTGATCAAATGGATTGCGGCCCTACCTGTCTGCGCATGATAGCTAAATATTATGGCAAAAACATCAGGCTGCAACGCATACGTGACCTGAGTGGCATTAACCGTGAAGGGGTTTCTATGCTGGGAATTAGTGAAGCAGCAGAAAAGATAGGGTTTAGATCACAAGGAGCAAAACTTACTTTAAATCAACTTAAAGAAATAGATTTACCCTGTATTATACACTGGAATCAAAATCATTTTGTAATACTTTATGCTATTAAAAAAGATATATATTATATCGCAGATCCTGGAAAAGGATTGATCAAATACACCAAAAATGAATTTTATAACAGCTGGATTAGCGTACATAATAATGGTAGTAGCCAGGGAATAGCGTTAATGCTATCTCCAAGTCCTCAATTCTATGAACAGGAAGGAGATAAAAAAGAAGCGCTTGATTTTAGTTTCTTATTACGTTATTTATATAAATACAAGCAGCTTGTTATACAGTTGTTTGTAGGGCTTGGCATTGGAAGTTTATTGCAGTTAATTGTGCCGTTTTTAACTCAATCAGTAGTTGATATTGGTATCAATACCCGTAATCTTAACTTTATCTATATAATACTTATTGCTCAAACCATGTTGTTTTTAGGGCGTATGAGTGTAGACTTTATACGGTCATGGATATTATTGCATATCAGTACAAGGGTTAATATCTCAATTTTAACAGATTTCTTAATTAAACTTATGAAGCTGCCCATGAGTTTTTTTGATACCAAAATGACTGGTGATATCATGCAACGTATGAATGATCAGAAACGTATCGAAAGCTTTCTTACGGGATCTACGCTAAACACTATTTTTTCGGTATTTAATCTGGTAGTTTTTACGTTTGTATTGGCTTATTATAATGTTAATATATTTTTTATTTTTCTGATTAGCAGTGTATTATATACATTATGGGTAATTGCCTTTTTAAAAAGGAGAAGAAAGCTGGATTTTAAAAGATTTGATATCTCATCGAAAAATCAGAGCAGTATTGTGCAGCTAATAGGGGGAATGCAGGAAATTAAACTGAATAACTGTGAAAGGCAAAAAAGATGGGAGTGGGAACACTTACAGGCAGGTTTATTCAGATTTAGTGTAAAAAGCCTTTCTCTTGGGCAAATACAGCAGGCCGGAGCCTTTTTTATCAATGAAGGAAAAAATATACTGATTACTTTTTTAGTGGCAAAGTCGGTAATAGATGGCCAGCTTACTTTGGGGGGAATGATGGCTATACAATATATTGTGGGGCAGGTAAATAGTCCTATAGAACAATTATTGGGATTTATTCAACAATTGCAGGATGCTAAAATAAGTTTAGAGCGTTTAAACGAAATTCATGAACTGGAGGATGAAGAACCAGTGGGAAGGAATTTTCTACATGAATTGCCCTCACAAAAAGGAATTTATCTTAACAATTTACATTTTACCTATCCCGGCGCGGGTAATGAACCGGTATTAAAAGGGATCGATCTAAATATTGCGGAAGGTAAAACCACTGCTATAGTTGGAATGAGTGGTAGTGGTAAAACAACCATTTTAAAATTATTGCTTCGGTTTTATCTGCCACAAAAAGGCGATATTAAAATAGGTGCAACTTATTTGGAGCAGCTAGGTTTTGGCTTCTGGCGCAACCAATGTGGAGTGGTTATGCAAGACGGTTTTATTTTTTCAGATACGATTGCTAAAAATATAGCAGTAGCTGATGATTATCCTGATATATCTAAATTACAACATGCTATCAAAGTAGCTAATATTACCGATTTAATAGATAGCCTTCCTTTAGGACTTAACACTAAAATAGGGGCTGAAGGTAATGGCATAAGTCAGGGTCAAAAACAACGTATTTTAATAGCTAGAGCGGTTTATAAAGATCCGTCTTATATCTTTTTCGATGAAGCAACCAATGCTTTAGATGCGAATAATGAACGGGTAATTATGGAAAATCTGGAGTCGTTTTTTAAAGGTAGAACGGTGGTAGTGGTTGCACATCGTTTAAGCACAGTTAAAAATGCTGATCATATTATCGTATTAGATAAGGGTCAAATTATAGAAGAAGGAAATCATACCGAGCTTACAGAGCAGAAGGGAGCATATTTTCATTTGGTCAAAAATCAATTAGAATTGGGAAATTAATAAAAAACGATGCCTGTACAATCTGAAAATCAAATTAATCATAACAGTGATGAAATCACAGAGATTATTACAGCAATACCTTCATGGATTTTGCGAAGAGGTATAATGCTGATTTTGTTTCTATTGCTGGCTATTATTCTATTATCTGCATTTATTCAATATCCGGATGTAGTTAAAATGCCTTTAAAAGTAAACTCTGTTAATTCTCCTAAAGGCCTTCTAGCTATGCAAAGTGGCAAACTGGTTAAACTTTTAGTTAATGACGGAGCTGTGGTAGAAGCAAAAACTCCTTTGGCTTTTATTGAAAGCACAGCAAATCATGAAGATGTAATCAGGTTATCCAATAAATTAAACTGGCTAAACAAATCTCTAAATGGAGATTCTGCTCAGATTCAGGCTGGGATATTTGATAATCAATTAATTTTAGGTGAATTACAGCCATCCTATCAGGTGTTTTATCAGGAATATCTGCAATATGTTAATACGCAAAAAGGAGGATTGTACCAATCACAAAAATCTTACCTACAAAGAGATCTGCTTGACTTGAAAAGGTTGGAAGAACAGATAAAGGAACAAAAAAAGGTACAGGAAATGGAATTTGCAAATGCTCAGACAGAATATGAAGCTTACAGAAAATTAAGAAGCAAAAATGTAATTTCAGAAAGTGAGTACAGGCAACAGGAAAATAAGTATCTGGCCAGTAAATATCCTTTACAACAAACCACAACCTCTTTATTAAATAATAAATCAAATGTTTTAGCTAAACAAAAAGAATTGGTTGCGTTAGAATATACAATAAAAGAACAGCAATCAAAGTTTTTGCAAGCGTTAAATAGTATGATCAACCAAACTAACGACTGGTTGTTACAGTATGTGGTTTCTACCCCAATATCTGGTAAAATCAGCTATGCGGGTATTTTACAGGAGAACCAAAACATTACGGCTAAACAAGAGATGTTTGTTGTAAATCCTGGCAATGCAGGTTTTTTTGGAGAAGTTCAAATTCCACAGTTTAACATGGGTAAAATTAATGTTGGTCAGGAGGCTTTAATAAAGTTGAGGAGCTATCCGTTTGAGGAGTATGGCATGATACATGGAAAAGTAAGTTTCATAACAGATGCAGCTTTGAAAGATAGTGTTTTCATTGCAAAAATAGACTTTAATAAATTTGAACAAAAGAATACATCCAGGCCGGTAATTCTAAAACCAGGAATGATGGCTGATGCAGAAATAATTACGCAGAAAAGCTCTCTATTACAAAGATTTACAAGGAATATAACTAAAATGCTAAATAGCGGAGGATAAGATTTTGTATATACGAAAAGGGGTAGCCGATTGCAAGCGTACTACCCCGAAACGAGCAATGGCGTAAACTATTGCCGCTCAAGTAAACCTGCGTGAAGGTTTACAAAGTCTAAATCAATTAAACTTAAATCCAAAGTTATGAAAAAAATGAACTTACTCAGTCGAGCTGAGATGAAGAAAGTAATGGGTGGTGGTTCTGCCGAACCTGGTGACCCAGGAAATAGTTCCTGTGAAAAAGATGGAAAAGGGTACATCTCATGCGTATCACCAAATGGTCCATCTTATGATTATCCTGATATGTGCTGTACTTCTTTAGCACAAGCACAGAGCTTTTGTCCTTCAGGATGGATATATGGCTGTGTAATGCCAGATATACCTCCTATAGAATAATAAGTTTATCATGAGCTGCTTAATCAGAATCAGCCTTTATCTATTTGAAAAAAACAGATAAATCAATAGTTAAAATATGTTCATACTATGAAAAAAAACAACTTACTCAGTAGAGCTGAGATGAAAAAAGTAATAGGAGGAGGTTCTGAAGAGCCTGGAGATCCTAATCCTGATTTTTGTAAATTGCAAGGGAAAGGATTTATAGTATGTGTATCTCAGGATTATGAACAAGGCTTCAATTATCCTTATATGTGTTGCACTACTCCAGCTGATGCTCAAAGTTTTTGCCCTCCTGGCTGGTTATACAGCTGTGAAACAGGCTTAGGGTAGAAATTAAATAAGCTGCTTCTATGAAGCAGCTTATTGGTTATTTTTCACTAGGATTTTTTTTTCCAGAAAGTAGTTTTTCTACAGTTTTTCCTATTCTTTCATCTCTTGTTTTTTCCTGCTTGGCACTTAAAATCCAAAGTACATATTCTTTTTTGTTGCTATAAGATAAGCTTTCAAAAAATGACAAAGCTGTAGGATGTGTTGTTAAAGCCTCCAAGAGGTAAGGAGGTAACCTTACGGTTTTACTGGTAACATCAATATAATCGCCATATTCACTTTTTTGGATGTCCTCGTTTGCTAAACCCGATTTTTTACTTTGTCCTTCTTTTCGTACGCGTAATGCAGTCCAGGTTTCGTCAATGGCAGCAGACGCACAGGGTTCAACTTTATAATTTTTTAGACCTTCCCAGTTTTGCATTAAATTCAAATCTGTGGCAATACCGCTTTTGCTTTTAGGATAGATTAGCCAACAAATGGTCTTTTCATTAATAGAAGGAGCAACTTTTTCCAATTGCTGATAAAGCTCTTTGCGGTTTGTGGCAAAAATAAAGAAAGCGTCTGCTGATGAAATAAATTGGTTGTTAAAACTTACATCTGTTGGTACCACTCCAAAGTTTACAGAATGTTGCTCATTAATAATAGAAACACAATATCCTGGTTTAATCTGTAATTTTTTTAGAAGTTTGTTTTCCATTTACTTATAATTTTATTTTCGCGAAAAAGTCCCATAATACAATTCCTGTTGATATTACGATATTAAAAGAATGCTTGGTTCCAAATTGAGGAATTTCTATGCATTGATCAATGTGTTTCATTACTTCATCAGCTACGCCATTTACTTCGTTGCCAAATATTAAGGCATATTTCTGGGTATGATCTGGTCTAAAAGCATTAAGCATTATGCTATTTTGGGCTTGCTCAATGGCTATAATTTCATAACCATCTTTACGTAGATCGTTAACCGCATCTAATGTATTGTCATAATGTTGCCAATCCATAGATTGTGTAGCACCTAATGCGGTTTTTTCAATTTCTCTATGAGGT
This sequence comes from Pedobacter montanisoli, assembly GCF_022809115.1. Lineage (GTDB taxonomy): Bacteria > Bacteroidota > Bacteroidia > Sphingobacteriales > Sphingobacteriaceae > Pedobacter > Pedobacter montanisoli. The sequence goes on from NZ_JALGBH010000002.1 coordinate 736,613, forward strand.
GGTTGAGCCGTAATACCGCATAAAATTACCTTTTCTAGTGCAAAACCATCGGCAGTTCTAAATACAGAACCTACATTGTGCATACTGCGTACATTGTCCAGAATAACAACTATGGGGAGTTTATCCTGTTTTTTAAATTCTTCTATATCAACCCTGTTAAGCTCGTCTAATTTTAATTTCTTCATGCGCATTTAAAATATCTTTGTAGGGCCATCTCCAATTTCCTGTATATAAACATCTGGATGATAACCTATTTTTTCTTTATAAAAACTATTGAGTTCTTTTGTAAAGTCTTTTTCTTTTCCTTTTTTTAATAGTGCTATAGCACAACCTCCAAACCCTGCTCCGGTCATACGTGCGCCAATTACATCAGGATGATCGGTGCAAAAATCAATAATAGTGTCCAGTTCAACTCCTGTAACTTCGTAATCATCTTTCAGAGATAAATGCGATTGGAACATCAATTTTCCAAAATAATCTAAATCTCCTTCTTTTAACGCAACTACTGCATTTTTAACTCTTTCATTTTCCGTAATTACGTGAGTGGCTCTTTTCAATAAAGTTTTGTCTTCAACCAAATACTGATATTGGAGCCATTCTGTAGGGTTGATGTCGCAAAGATATTGAATATTGATTTGGCTTTGCAGGATTTTAAGAACTGAATTACATTCCTGTACCCGTTCGTTATATTTTGAATCTTCCAGTTTTCTGGTTTTATTGGTATTGATAACAGCCAGGTTATAATCTCCCAAATTACAGGTAATTGTCTGATGTTGAAGAGAAGAACAATTTAACAGGATAGCTTTATTTTTTTGACCGTAGGTAACTGCAAACTGGTCCATTATGCCAGACTGAACACCAATATATAGATTTTCTACGTGTTGTGTAAGTTTAACTATATCTAAAGGTAGGGTATTCAATTTAAAAATATCACTTATCCCATAAGCAGTGAGAACCTCTATTGAAGCAGAAGAAGACAAACCAGCACCTACAGGGATATTACCAAAGTAATAAAGATCTAATCCGCTTATGTTTAAGTTAAATTTTTGCTGTAAGGCTTCAATTACCCCTAAGGGATAATAAAACCATTCATTCGCTTTTTTGGGATAATTTTTACCAACTGGAACTGTAAAATGTTCAGAAAAATTATGGCTATGTAATCGTATCAGAGATTCATTATTGAACCGAACGAGTAACCATGTTCCGGCATTGATTGCACATGGCATAACCCAGCCTCCATTATAGTCAATATGTTCGCCAATTAAGTTTACTCTTCCCGGTGCAAAGTAACAGGCATCGGGTTCCTGTTGATAGATATTAAAAAATGTTCTCTTAAAATCATTAATCATTTTTTGAAACAGGTGTAATGTTAAAAATGTATTTTTACGGTTGATCTACTAAGATACAATTAATGGAAATAAAGCAATATAGAACAGGCTTTACAATCGATGGAAAAGATGTTATGGCTGTTCTATTAACCAATGCTAAAGGTACAGCTGTTACATTATTTAATTATGGCCTGATTATTAATAAATTCATTGTATCTAATAAATATGGAGAAAGTCAGGATATTGTTTTAGGCTTTGATGATTTTGAAGGCTATATCAACCAGCAATATTTGAATAATTATCCTTATTTAGGCGCTATAATTGGTCGTTATGCCAATCGCATAAAAGGCGGAAAATTTGAGATTGAAGGTCAATTCTTTCAGGTAGCACAGAATAAAGGAAATGATACCCTGCATGGAGGAAAGGAGGGTTTTGATAGAAAAATATGGGATATTCTATCTGTAAATGAAGAAAAGAATGCAGTAACTTTTCAGTATGAAAGCAAAGATGAAGAAGAAGGTTTTCCCGGTAATCTGATTGTACAACTGGAATTCAGGCTTACAGATGATAATGAGCTTATTTTAAATTATCAGGCTCTTACTGATAAAGCTACTCCGGTAAATTTAACCCACCATAGTTATTTTAATTTATGTGCAGATGGTAGTGATGTTAAAAATCACTTTCACCAAATGTATGCTTCCAACTGGCTGGAGCAGGATAGTAATTATGTAGTTACGGGTAATTTGATGCCAGTTGAAGGAACCATGCATGATTTTAAGCGAGGAAAATATTTTTCTGAAAACTGGGACGAGAATTTAGGTTATGATCAAACCTATGTTTTAGATAAAAATTATGGTGATCTGACTTTGGCAAGTGAAACCAGTTGCAAAAATAGTGGTTTAAAATTGCAAATATATACTACAGAACCAGTTGCCCATTTATATACGGCTAAGTACCTTGATGTAAAAAATGGGAAGAATAATAAAGATTATCATGAATTTGATGCTTTTTGTATAGAAACACAACATCATCCAAATGCAGTTAATATTCCTGATTTTCCAAATACAGTTTTATATCCAGAAAGCTCATATAAACAGACAACCATATACAAAATTGTTATAACTTCATAACGGATTTAAAACACAAACAACTATTTTGAAACCCAACCAAACAAACTTAACCAGCAGACTGCTTAGTCTGGTTAATAACCGTAAATTTATATTGCTGATCTGGGTATTACTGGCCTTAATAGCTTGCTATAAGCAATACCATAAGGGGTCGTATAACAATTATCTAATTTTTAAGCATGTTTATGTGCATGCCTTGGATAAATTGAATTTATATATTGCCTATCCGCAACAGTATTTAGATACCAATCATTACGGACCATTTTTTACCGTTTTGATAGCACCTTTTGCCATACTTCCCGATTATTTGGGTACCATGTTCTGGCAATTGGCTAATGTTTTGTTTCTGTATTTTGCTATAAGTCAATTATCACTTACTTACCGTAGAGTTAATGCAGTTTACTGGATTGTTGCGCACGAAATGCTGACGGCTTTGTTTAGTTTCCAGTTTAACATTTCAATAGCAGCTATTATAGTTCTAACCTTTACCATGATTGAGAAGCAAAAGAATTTTTGGGCTGCGTTTCTGATTATGTTGGGCACTTTTGTAAAGTTATATGGAATTGTAGGGTTGGCTTTTTTCTTTTTTGTGCGTAAAAAAATGCAGTTTGTTTTAAGCTGTATCATTTGCGCAGTAATATTTTTTGTATTACCCATGTTATTTTTCGGACCATCATATATATTGCAATGCTACCATGACTGGTACACTTCGCTTTCAGAAAAGCAGGAGTTAAATGCGAGTTTAACTTCAATGCAGGATATTTCTGTAATGGGGATGGTGAGACGCATAACGGATAATGTTCATATTTCTAATCTCCCATTTTTGGTTGCAGGTGTTGTATTATTTTGCTTGCCTTACTTACGTATCAACCAATACAAGTTCCTTAATTTTAGATTACTTTATCTGGCTTCAACATTAATTTTTGCTGTTATTTTTAGTAATTCGTCAGAATCGCCTACTTACATTATTGCTTTTGTTGGCGTAGCTGTGTGGTTTTTAGTTCAGGAAAAACCTGTTTCTGGTTGGTATATAGCGCTTTTTATTTTTGCTTTACTATTAACCAGTTTTTCTCCATCAGATTTATTTCCGAGATTTGTACGAGAAACCTATGTACAACCTTATTCATTAAAAGCATTGCCGTGTATAATCATCTGGTTGGTCATTATATATCAGCTTTTATTTAAGAAATTTAATCAAGAAAACCTTATTCATGGATAAACTGGTTTCGGTTGTAATACCGGCGTATAACGAAGAAGAAAACATTTTAGTGGTTATCGATCATATAGAAGATGTTTTTGAAAAGTTGAATTACGATTATGAACTGATCATTGTTGATGATGGTTGTGCCGACCGTACTTTAGACTTAGTAAGAGAAGCTGCGCAGAAAGATAGCAGGGTTTTTTATATAGAATTATCTCGGAATTTTGGACACCAACCGGCTTTAAAAGCAGGTTTAGATAGCGCAAGAGGAGATTGTGTAATTTCTTTGGATGCTGATTTGCAACATCCACCACGTTTACTCGTAGAAATGCTGGAAAAATGGGAGCAAGGTTATGATGTTGTTTATACCCGCAGACAGGAAGATAAAAACCTTCCTTTTAAGAAAAGAAAAACCTCGCGTTTGTTTTATAAATTGATGAATAGCTTATCTGATGTTGAACTGGAGCCTGGAACGGCCGATTTCAGATTAATGGACAGAAGCGTGATTAATGTATTCAAAGATTTTAAAGAGAATGATTTGTTTGTACGCGGAATGGTAAAATGGTTAGGTTTCAAACAATATGCCTTAGATTATATTCCAAATGCCCGCTTTGCCGGATCCAGTAAATATAACATTAAGAGAATGCGTAAATTAGCTATGCAAGGTGTAACTTCTTTAAGTGTAAAACCTTTACATATGGCTGTATATCTTGGATTTCTTATATCGGGTTTGTCTTTGTTGTATCTGCCATATGCAATTTACGCTTACTTTCATACACATGTAAGTGGCTGGGCTTCACTTATTGTAACTATTGCCTTTTTTGGAGGTTTACAACTTATTATTTTGGGTATATTGGGAATTTATATTGGTAAAATGTTTATGCAAAGCAAAAACAGGCCAACCTATATTATCCGATCTACAAATATTAAATAAGCTATGGTATTATTGAGTTTTGATATCGAAGAATTCGATATGCCCTTTGAATACAATAAGGATATCGTATTTAAAGACCAGATTAGTATATCTATTAAAGGTTGCGAAATTATACTCGATCTATTGGCTAAGTACCAGCTTAAGGCTACGTTTTTCTCTACGGCTGTTTTTGCCTTAAACGCTCCGGGAGTTATAGAACGTATAAAAAATGAAGGTCACGAGCTGGCTTCACATACTTATTATCATTCTAAATTCGAGAATGCAGATCTGTTAAAATCTAAGCAGGTGTTAGAAGAACTTTCAGGAATGAAAGTAGAAGGTTTCAGGATGCCGAGAATGATGCCTGTAAGTGATGAGGAGATAGAGGAAGCGGGTTATATATACAATAGCTCCTTAAATCCTACGTATTTACCCGGCAGGTACAATAACCTGCATATTCCACGCACTTATTTTAAGCAGGGAAAGGTATGGCAGTTGCCAGCTACGGTAAGTCCTAAATTCAGAATACCTCTATTCTGGTTGTCTTTTCACAATTTCCCTTTATGGTATTATAAACATCTCTTTCATTTATCTTATCAGAAAGATGGGTACGTAAATATTTATTTTCACCCATGGGAGTTTACAGATCTGCAACAGAAAGAAAAATATGGTTTCCCATTTTATGTAAGCAGAAATTCTGGAGTTAAGATGGAAGAAAGGATGGATGCACTTATGAATTGGATCAGTAAGAAAGGATATCCTACAGGTACCATATCAAATTTTATCAAAAGTCTTACTTAACGGTTTTAAACGTAAAATACGTTTGACATAAATAGCTGTATAAAGATAAAATAACAATGATGAAAGCCTGAGAAGGAGTAGCCCAGAACTGGAAATAGCCCACCAATAAATGTAATAGCAGATAATCGAATAAAATGCTGGTTGCAGTTACAAAACCGTACCTGAAAAGCTGTACACGGCTTTCTAAATTAGATTGCTGAAATACAATGAATTTATTGAGGATAAAGCCTATCGGAAAGCTAATGGATAAAGCCACAATATATGCGGCGATGTAACGGGTAATATCAAAGCCCGCAATATGAATAAATTCCTGTTTAAAAATAAAATTGTAGGCTAGAAAGAAAATAACCAGGTTCAATAACGCATTACTACCTCCGCAAACCGCATACCTGAAAGTTTGCAAATCCATTACTCTTTTAAAAGGAGGGTAAAAGAAATCTATTACAGGCAGCAGAATACTTCGGAGTGTTTGTGCAAATCCCATTATTAACGGTACTATAATCGCTCTAAAACAGTTTTAATTGCTTTTTCTACAATCTGGTTAGGATTGCTGCTGAATTCGAACTTTACCCTGCTGGCTAAAATAGCATTAACAGAAAGTGCATTGTGCCCTAATGTTTTGGCTAAGGCATAAATACCTGCAGTTTCCATTTCAAGGTTGGTAATACGGTTATTTTCGAATTTAAAACTGTTCAACTGTGCTATAAAATTGCTTACTGCATTTTTTGCTCTAACCTGTCTGCCTTGTGGTGCGTAAAAACCTGGTGCAGTAACCGTAATTCCCTTTGCCATATCATGAGCTATGTTTTCTAATAACTTATTACTGGCAGCAGTAAGGTAAGGGCTTATCCCTTCAATTTTACTAAAATGGCTATTGATACGTGCCAATAGATTTTTTTCTTCTGCGCTGTTATTTTGTTCATAATAATGCATCAAAGCATCTAAACCTAAACCATAAGTTGATGCCAGAATAGTGCCCATCGGTATGTCTTCCTGAACAGCACCTGAAGTTCCTATCCTGATGATATCTAATGATTTTAATGTTGGTTTAATGGTACGGGTTTCAAAATCCACATTTACCAAAGCATCTAATTCATTAAAAACAATATCAATATTGTCTGTACCTATACCGGTAGAAACTACACTAATACGCTTTTTGCCTAAATAACCTGTATGTGTAATAAACTCACGTTTGCCTTTCTTTACCTCAATTTTATCGAAATATTTGCTGACCTCTGGTACACGATCCAAATCGCCCACAGTGATAATAGTATCGGCTATATCTTCAGGCAAGAGATTCAAATGATAAACGCTTCCATCTGGATTAATAACCAAGTCGGCTTCTGATAATTTTTGCATAGATTTAAAATTAGAAAACAAACTTATCAAAAAAACAGGACTAAACCGTTCTGAGATAAGAGATTTTAGCCTGATCTATCTTTTCAAGTTTACCAAGAACGCTATTCAAATTGGTTTTCCTTACTTCAAACTCTAAAGCACATTGTGTATCAAAATGCTGACTTAAAACAATTAAATCCTCTTCTTTAACAACACGCATCACGGCATTCATAGCCAAATAATCAAATTCAATCCTGTAAACATCATTTACGGTACGTGTTACGATTTCATTATTATTAAGTGCTTCTTGAGTGGCATTCTTATAAGCATTAATCAAGCCTGGTACGCCCAATAGAGTACCGCCAAAATACCTTACCACTACTATCAGAACATTGGTTACATCTGCAGATAGCAAAGTGTTTAATATCGGTCGGCCGGCTGTTCCTGAAGGTTCACCATCGTCATTTAGCTTAAAAACACTACGATCTGGCGTTAATCTGATTGCCCAGCAATGATGTCGGGCTTTAGGATGTTCAGCTTTTAATTTGCTGATTATTTCCTTGATTTCGCTCTCGCTTTTAATAGGGTAGGCGTAACCTATAAACTTACTGCCTTTATCTCTGAAAATGCCTTCACTTGTATGACTAATAGTTTGATAGGTATCGTTAAACAGCATAAATTTTAGATAAAGTGATCAGCAAAATAGCGATAAGTGCAGCAATAAGACCTAAGTAATTGATCTTGCTTAATTTTTCTTTAAAAATGATAATGCCTACAAGAGTTCCGGCAATGATTACCCCAAAGTTCATGGCAGCAAAAACAGTAGAAGGGTTATCAGCCATAGCTTTGTGCGCTTTTAGATAGAAGAGGATATTGCCAAAATTGAAGAAACCCAAAATACAACCACAAATAAAATTAATTAATTGCAACTTTTCCCGCTTTCTGCTGGCTAAGTACAAAGTATAAATGAGCGATAGAACAAAAGCTAAACTATAGATGTAAAACAGGGAGGTGGTATAAGGTATATCGGTTATTTGACTTACCATTTTAAACAATATATCTATTATACCAAAACCACCAAAAACCAATAACAAATAGAGCCAGCTTTTTATATGGGCTGTATGTTCGCTTTTACGGTATAAAATCAAAAAAATAGCGATAAAACCAAAGACTAACCCTATTTCCTTAAAAGAATCGAACTTTTCATTAAATAAGAAATAAGCTGCAGATAGCGAAATGATCAAGGATAAACGTTGTGCAATATCTGTACGGGCCAGTCCGGCTGTTTTTACAGATAAGCCTAAAATAATGAAGATACCAGGTAGTAAAAAGCCCAAAACAATGTAAACAGGGCTAATCTGGGCAATGTTAAAACTACTTACATCTGGTTTAAAAAAGAAAAGGCTTAAGAAAATGGCAAACAGATAATTCCAGGTTACCGCCTGGGTGATACTGATTTCATATCGTTTTGCCAGTTTTAGCAAAACTCCTACAATTACGCTGCATGTTATACTGGTAAAGAGATAGATCATATACGGTTGGGTCTTAAGATAGTAAGTTCATCATGTTCTAATTGTAGTCTTTCAAGCAAAGCACCTTTGATCTGTGGTGCTTCAATTCCTTCATGCCAAATCTGGTTTCCTGTAAAAATACGAGCCTCATCCCATAATCCGGCTGTAATAAACTGGTTCAATAAGTTAACACCTCCTTCCACAATTACAGATTGTATATCCATCAAATACAATTGGTAAGCTAGTTTTTGAGGAAGGTAAAAGTGCATATCTTCCATTTGTATATAATGAATGTTATCCTTTATTTCGGTTTTGAGCTCATTAAAAACTATTGTTTTAGCCTCTGTATTATAGATGTGATATTTAGTAGGAATTTCAAGATTTCGGTCTATTACTATGCGCATAGGATTTTTGTATCCTTTAATTCTGCTGGTTAATTGTGGGTTATCAATCAACGCAGTATTTTTCCCTATTAAAATCGCATCTTCTTCGTTACGCCACTTGTAATTAAGCTGTTTAGCTAAAGCACCGGTAATCCATTTTTTGCTTTTGTTAAGTGGTGCAAAGAAACCATTCTGGGTTTGTGCCCATTTTAAAATGATATAAGGTCTATTTTGTGTAACGCGGGTAAAGAACCGTCTATTGATAAAGGTGCATTTTTCTGCTAATACTCCGGTAATAACTTCTATGCCTGCATTTTTTAACTTCTCTATACCTTTGCCATTTACACCCGTAAAAGGATCTGTATTGCCAATAACTACCTGTTTAACCTCATGTCTAACTAATAGGTCTGCACAGGGAGGTGTTTTTCCGTAATGGGCACAAGGTTCTAAACTTACATATACCGTAGCTTCTTTTAACAAGGCAGGGGCTTTATCTCCATAAGCATCGAACACACTTTTAATAGCATTGACCTCGGCATGTGCTTCTCCGAACTTTTGGTGATAGCCTTCGCCAATGATTTTATCATGATGAACAATAACACAGCCCACCATTGGATTTGGACTTACTGAGTTTATGCCCAAAACCGCTAAATCCAGGCATCGCTGCATATATTTTTCGTGGCTCATTGCACAAAAATAAGCCAAAATATGTTAAAAGATAGGGGATGTTATTTTTATTTGTTGTTTCCTGTATAAAGGCTTTGTAATATTATCGCTAATTTTGAATACATGAAATTAAAGTCTGTTGCGCTACGTTTCAGCGAGCATTTAAGCCATATTTACGATGAAAGTGAAGCAGAAGCCTTGTTTTATATTGCCCTAGCGCATGTAATGAATCTTAACCGATCTGCTTATTTGCTCAAAAAAGATACAGCTATTGATCATAGCATATTAAACAGATTTGATCTTATACTTGATCGGTTGGCAAAACAGGAACCTATTCAGTATATATTGGAAGAGGCTTACTTTTATGGATTATACTTTAAAGTTGATCCTTCTGTTTTAATACCACGCCCTGAAACCGAAGAGCTGGTAGATTGGATATTATCGGTTTGCAATACAGATCAAAAGTTAACACATGATAGCCTTAATATATTAGATATTGGCACAGGAAGTGGTTGTATAGCTATAGCCCTGAAAAAGAATAAACCAGGTTCTCATGTTATGGCAATAGATATTGCCGAAGACAGTTTGGCAACTGCTGAAATTAACGCTGAGCTTAATCAGGTTGAAATTGATTTTATACAGGATGATATACTAAACCCAGCATCGATAAAAAATCTTCAGCTTGATGTTATTGTAAGCAATCCTCCTTATATCACTTTTAAGGAGAAAGAAGATATGCATACAAATGTATTGGCACATGAGCCTCACAGAGCATTATTTGTGAGCAACGAAAAACCTTTGGTGTTTTATGAGGCTATCGCTGATTTTGCAATCCAAAACCTGAAAGAAGGTGGTTATCTTTTTTTTGAAATTAATGAGTTTTTAAGTGAAGAAACCATTCAATTATTAAAAGACAAAATGTTTGTTAACATAGAATTAAGAAAAGATATTCAAGGTAAAGACAGAATGATCAAGTGCAATAAACCTTATTAAGATCTTGGGTGAAATTGAGTAATTACGCTATGAAGATAATTACGGTCTAAATGCGTATAAATTTCTGTAGTGGTAATACTGGCATGACCTAACATTTCCTGTACTGCTCTTAAATCGGCTCCGCCTTCTATGAGGTGCGTAGCGAACGAATGTCTGAATGTGTGTGGGCTGATATTTTTTCGGATACCGGCACTGACAACCAATTCTTTGATGATGTTAAATATGGAAATCCTTGATATTTTAGCTCCGAATTTATTGAGGAAAATATAATCTTCGTGATTTTTTTTGATATTTAAATGCACTCTTATCTCATTAATATAGATATTCAATAACTTAAGTGCAGTACTGCCAATAGGAACTATCCGCTCTTTGTTTCCTTTACCAGTTACTTTTATAAATTCTGTTTCCGGATAAATATTGGATATTTTTAAATCAGTTAACTCACTAACTCTTAAGCCACAACCGTACAATACTTCTATAATAGCTTTATTTCGCATACCTTCAGGTTTCGATGCATCTATCACTTCAATAATCTGGTTAATTTCATGTATGCTGAGTGTATCAGGGAGTTTACGGATAATTTTAGGAGTTTCTAATAAAGCACTTGGATCTTTGCGGATGGTTTCTTCCTGCAAAAGATAAGCGAAGAATGATTTGATACCTGAAATAATTCTGGCCTGACTGCTGGCCTGAATACCCAAATTATGCAGCCAGGCAATAAAATCGCGAAGGGTTTTTAAAGTGATCTGATTAATGTTTCCATCAAAACCACTGATTTCTAAGTATTGAAACAACTTATTTACATCATTTAGATACGCTTCAATACTGTGTTTAGATAATGAACGCTCTAATTTTAAATAGATGCCAAATCCTTTTAAATAAGATTGGGTGTTCATTTTTTGCGATTTTTTTATAACATTGCAATAATACGAAATAAAAATATAGGACACTATTAACCCCTCAGCAGAAATAAATTATGAGAATACAGATTATAAACGGCCCAAACTTAAATTTATTAGGTTTACGTGAGCCTACTATATATGGAGCTGAAAGTTTTGATGCATATCTGGAGAAACTAAGAACACTCTACAGTATCATAGAAATTGATTATTTTCAAAGTAATGTAGAAGGAGAGCTGATTAACAAGATACATGAAACAGGTTTTAGCTATGATGGAATTATTTTAAACGGAGGAGCTTATACACATACATCAGTAGCTATTGCAGATGCAATTGCAGGTATTCAAACACCTGTTGTAGAAGTGCATATATCAAATATTTACGCCCGTGAAGAATATAGACATGTTTCTTTAACCGGAAAAAATTGTAAAGGCGTATTAACAGGATTTGGCTTAGATGGATATCGTCTGGCTATAGAGAGCTTTTTAAACCAAAACTAAAAATATGAAAAAACTAATTATCGTTCTTATACTCTTTGTAGTATTGAAATCATACGGTCAAACTATTCCTAAATTAGACCAGAATACAGTTGTAAAAGACAGCACAGGGATGATTTATCCTTATGTGATCTGGAAAAAGATGACGGAAAAGGGAGAATATTCCCTTAAAGGCCTTAAAAATAAAGAAAGCGACCAGTTTGAATTTTTTATTTATAAAACTACAGATGAAGAAAAGCTGGCTCGTAAAAAACGTTCGGATGAAAGAGCGGCTACTTTACCTAAACCAAGAACAGCAGAGATTTTTAAAGAAGGAAGCAAATTCAGTACTGAAAAATTTAGAGACCTGAATGGGACTAGATTTGATATGAAGAAAGAAACCGGAAAAGTTTACGTGTTAAATTTCTGGTTTATCAATTGCCCGCCATGTAAGGCAGAAATCCCTGATTTGAATGAGCTTGTAGATAAATATAAAGAAAACAAAGATGTAGTATTTTTGGCTATTGCATTAGATGATGCCACAAGCCTTAAAAGCTTTTTAAAGCAAAATCCTTTTAAATACAACATTATAGACGATGGTCGTTATTATTCAGAGAAATACGGTGTTAGAAGTTACCCTACGCATGTAATTATAGGAAAAGATGGTTTAATCAAATTCAGTACTTATGGTTTGGCTTCAAATACTATTTATTGGGTAGATAAAACCATAAAAGAGCAAATAGAAACAGAAGCTAAATAGATTTAAAAAATCAAATCACTGAACTTCTTCTTTTTATTGACAAAGTACGCCCATACAATACTTTTAGGATAAGTTCCCGCATGCTTTTTAAAACTGGTTTGGTTGCTGCGTTTAGCAGAAGTTCTAAAAAAAACCGTAAAGAAATGTAAATGTGCTTTATTGATAGAAAAGGCAAATTTGAAATTGCCCTTTAATAAAAACTGAAACCAGGCGGCCAAATCTATCCAAAGGCGTATGAAAATTTTAGTAAATGCCTCTCCAAAAGGGAGGTTTTTTTGCATGATAATGAGATTGTTCCTGAAATTAAGATAATTTTTAAAAGGACTTGAAGTATTTAGCGTTCCGCCACCTAAGTGATAAACTTCTGCATCGGCACAATAATAAATTTTCTTGCCCATGTTCTTTAAACGCCAGCATAAATCAATTTCTTCCATATGGGCAAACAGATCAGGATCTAAGCCATTAGCAAGTTTCCAGTCTGCACTTCGGATAAAGAAAGCGGCACCACTTGCCCAAAAGACCTCTTCATTGTTATTGTATTGGTTATGATCTTTCTCTACTTCGTCAAAAATACGGCCTTTACAAAACGGAAAAGCGTAATTGTCTAGATAACCGCCAGCAGCACCAGCATATTCAAACAGTTCCTTTTGCTTTAACCATTTGATTTTGGGTTGCGCAACAGCTATCTGCTTATTGCTTTCCATTAATTCAATTACCGGGCTTACCCAGTTTTCGCTAACCTCAACATCAGAGTTCAGTAATACAAAATAATCTGCTTCAACCTGCTTAAGTGCTTCATTATAGCCTTGAGCAAAACCATAATTCTGAGTATTGATAATAAGCCTTATTTGTTGGTAATTTTCTTTTACAAAAGCAACAGAGTTATCTGTAGAAGCATTGTCTGCTACAATGAGCTGCAAGTTTTCGTAGCTGGTTTTTACCACAGAAGGTAAAAACTGCTCTAATAAAAGCTTACCGTTCCAGTTTAAGATCACAACTGCTACGCTTGGTTTCATATTAATGATTTAATTTCCACCGATTATGGCTCCATAACCAATATTCGGGTTGTTTGTTAATGGTTTGCTCCAGATGTTTAAAAAACAGATCTGTAATTTCATGCATTTCGGTTTGCTTTGGATCAAGACATAAAGGCATAGTTATAATATCATAATAACCTCGTTTTACCCGGTCAAACTCAAAATAAAAAACAGGCCTGTTGGTTTGTTTAGCTATTTTTTCTAAACCCATCAGCACAGCCGTAGGTTGATTTAAGAAGTTTAAAGTGTATTGCACTTCGCTACGTACTGGGCTTTGGTCGCTGGCAAAACAAAACATGGTGGTTTCGTTTTTAGTAGTTATAACTTGTCTTGGCGTTTGTCTCATAGCTACTAAGGTATTGCCAAAACGGCTGCGTAACCGGTTAAACCAACCTTCAAAGACTTTGTTATTGATAGGTTTATAAATTACATTGCAATCGGCATAAAACTCAATACCGGCAACAACCATGCACATTTCCCAGTTACCATAATGTCCCGTACAAGATAGGGTACTTTCGCCACGTTTTAAATAGGTTTGAACTTGTTCGTGATCTTTCATTTTAACTCTGCGTAAGAGCTCCGCTTTGCTTATTGAGCTCAGCTTTACAATCTCGAACATCAGGTCTGTAAGATAGCGGTAATGCTTTTTTTCAATCTGTATGATCTCGGCAAGTTCTTTATCCGGAAAAGCATTCACCAGATTTTTACGCACTACTTGTCGTCTGTATCTTATCAGGTAATATACTGGATAATATAAAAGGTCTGATAGCGCATATAAAAACCAAAAAGGAAGAAATGACAATAAGTGCAAAAAGTAAATACCGATGTAAGAAAAACCTTTTTTAATCATTAATTTGGCAACTGTAATGCAAACATAAAATATCAGATGCAAAAAACAGCCATATTTCCACTTTTTTACCTTCCACCTATAAACTACTTTACTTTGCTAAAGGCTCATGACTATAATGTTATACTGGAGAAATTTGAGCATTTTCCTAAGCAGACTTACAGAAACAGGGCAACTATAGCATCACCAAATGGTGGTTTAGATTTAACGGTTCCTGTTGCAAAAGGCTCTAAGATACACACTCCTTTTAAAGATGTTAAGATTAGTTACGATGTAAAATGGCAGCGTTTGCAATGGTTGAGTTTACAGGCTTGTTACCGTAGTTCGGCCTATTTTGAATTTTATGAAGACAGCCTGGCCCCATTTTATGAAAAGCAATATACTTTTCTTTTCGATTACAATCAGGAACTATTGAACTGGGTTTTAAAACAGCTCAAGACAGATCATAACTTTACGTTTACAGATACTTACCAGCAAGATATAGATGCAGCTGATGATTACCGAATGACTTTTACAAAAAAGAACGTACCTCTGATAGAGGTGAAACCTTATTTTCAGGTATTTAGTGATAGAAATGAATTTATATCGAACCTTAGTATTGTAGATTTGTTATTTAACAAAGGACCACAGGCTAAATCATACCTTTAATCAAATTGCATGGCTAAATCCAAATATCATTCACGTAAAAGGAAGCAATATGCCATACCTGAACCGGGAACCACGCCAGGCTATGTGTATATTGACGAGAAATCATTAACTCCAAAAATTACCCTGCATATTTATAATCAGGATACTTATGAAGAAATAATACTTGATAACCTGGATGGGATCAAAGAGAAGATTTCGGATAAGAAATACACTTACTGGATAGATATCAAAGGATTTAAATCGGCCAGAATGTTTGAGGTACTGAATAATGATTTTAATGTACACAGGCTGGTTTTAGAAGATATTACGAGGAGCTATCATCGTCCAAAATTTGAGGAATATGACGGCTATGCCTTTGCGATTAGCCGGATGTTGCGCTTAGATCCTGATGAAAGCCTTTGGAACGAACAACTTTCATTTATCCTTACCAAAAATACACTGATTACCTTGCAGGAAAATTACGATGATTGTTTAGGAGCTGTACGAAAAAGACTGAGTGTAGGTAAGGGAAATATCAGGATTGCAGGCTCTGGTTATTTACTCTATGCCTTAATGGACATGGTGGTAGATTCTTATTTTTCTATCTTGAATGTATGGAATGAACGCCTAGATATGATAGAAGATCGTTTGCTGGATAAACCTGATAAAAGCGTGATGTTTGAAACGCAGATGATCAAAAGAGATTTGATTGCAATGAGAAGGGTTGTGTGGCCTGAGCGTGATAAAATGAATGATATTTTACGTAGCGATAGCAACCTCATTACCGAGCAAACAAAACTGTTTATTAAAGATGCTTATGATCATTGTGTGCAGATTATTGATATGGTAGAATCTATAAAAGAGATTGCCGCTACCAATATTGATATGTATTTGTCTATTATAAGTAACAGAATGAATGAGATCATGAAGGTGCTTACCATTATTTCTTCCATTTTTATTCCGCTTACTTTTATTGCGGGTATTTATGGAATGAATTTTTCAAAACAAGATCCTGTTACGGGTAAAATCATGCCACAAAATATGCCTGAGCTTTATCAGGAGCATGGTTATTTATATACGCTGATTATTATGGGAGCTATCGCAATTTTACAGATTATATATTTCTGGCGTAAAGGTTGGTTTAAATAAGCTTAACACACCAGTTTATAGCCCATTCCTCTTATATTGAGAATTTCTATACTCTTATCTTTTTGCAGATGTTTACGTAATCGGGTAATAAAAACATCCATAGTACGGGTATTGAAAAAGCTGTCATCACCCCAGATTAAGGTAAGTGCTGTTTTTCGTTCGGTAATGGCATTCTTATGTTTATAAAGCAGGAATAAGAGTTCAGTTTCACGATTAGACAATCTGATGAGTTCCTGATCATACCAAAGCTCCTGTTTTTCATACTTAAAGAGATACTTGCCAATATTGATCTGTTCGGGCATTTTATCAGGAACATTTTTATGCCGGTTAAGTAATTCGGCAACTCTTAAAAAAAGCTCATCTAAGCTAAATGGTTTGCGTAAATAATCATTACCACCACTTTCATAGCCTTTAATTACATCTTTGGTCTCCGTTTTTGCAGTTAAAAATAGCAGCGGTGTCTGTTTATTGATTAACCTGATTTGCTGTGCAAGTGTAAAGCCGTCGGTATGAGGTAGCATTACATCTAAGATCAATAAGTCAAAATACCCGTTAAGAAAAGTATTGTAAGCTTTTTTACCGTCTGTTGCAATTGTAACATTATAATTCTGCTGTGCAAGACTATCACTGATTACTCGGGCTAATGCGGGTTCATCTTCAATAAGGAGGATATGTATTTTGCTCATCATTAAAACTCAATGGTAAATATACTGCCTTTAGAGCCGTTGTTGGTTACGGTAAGACTTGCTTTATGTAGATCCATGATTTTTTTAACATAGCTTAAACCTAAACCATAACCTTTTACATCATGGTTATCAGTAGCATTTATTCTAAAAAAAGGTTCAAATATCTTCGTTCTGAATTCGGAAGGAATACCTATGCCATTATCTGATATTCGGATCTGATAATGGTTATTTTTATGGCTTAACACAATCCGTATTTCTTTCAGAGGACTGAAATTATACTTGTATGCATTATCCAATAAATTACTTAAAGCATTCTTTAGATCGTTTCTGCTGCCTTTAATAATAGCAGCTTTAAGGTTTTGATGACTAAAAGATAAGTCTATGGCTGTTCTTTGTCCAAACTCTTCTGTTAACTCGTTAAGAAGACTTATCAGGTCAATGTCCTCTTGTATGGTAATGCCCAAAGTTTCCAGTTTGGCATTTTGTAAGATTTGAGCGGTTAAATTATTTAATTTCCCGGCTTGTTGTTTAATGATTTCTAGGTATTGTTTTTGCGTTTCAATGTCAAATGAAAATCTTTCAAGTGCTTCTGTTGTAACTTGTATGGATGAAAGAGGGGTGTGAAATTCATGTGTCATATTGCTAATGAACTGATCTTTGATCAGTACCAGTTTTTGCTGCCTGAGCAAAGTTTTTATAGTGTAGATAAAAGAAAAGATGGTAATCCCGATCAATAATAAAGAAGTGATGATGATCCATTTCATTTCTCTGAAATAAAACCGGTTAGGATTTTCAAGCGTAAGCTGTACCCATTCTTTTTCAAAGGGTCTCCTTAAAGAAGCGTTTACTTTTTCACTTACAAAGTAGTTTTTAGCATCTTTAATTGCCTGAGCATTGATGGTGAAAGACGAATTGATCTCCTTTGTTTTTAATTCTTGTTTAAGGTACTTGTCTAACTGTTGTAGGTTTACTTTACTGGCATTCATCATTACATTTATACTGTCACCCAAACCCTGGGTGTAATAGTATACAATCCCTTTTTTAATATCCTCTTTAAATACTATTTCGGCAAAATGATTGATGAAGATTTCTTTAGCTTCAGGAGTGATTTTTCTAAGTTTTTTAGTGAATTTGGCTAAACCGATTTTGAAGAATTTAGTACGCCTGCTGGTATCTTCCAGAAACCGAGGATGCGTATCCTGTAAAGTAAATACCGTATTGCTGTCGCGGTTCTTGATATCACAATCAATGGTAAATAAAGAGGTGTCGGCAAGCCAGATTTTAACCTGTTTAACCATTTGGTTACGCCACCATTCCATTTCGCTGTTAACCGCATTGTTCAAAGCCTGATTTACCTCGGCCTTAAAATTTTTTGTAACGGTTTTATAGCTGCGGTAATTCCAGTACAACTGCAGGCAGACAATGCCCAATACACAGCAGCTCATAAGTACCACAACAAAGCGCATATTTTTTTGCATGCACAAACATAAGTTTATTGAGGTGTAAAAACTGATGAGTTAACACTAATTAACTTAGCTTAACTTTTGTTAACCTCACTTACGTTCATTTAGCAGCACTTTTGCCTAAAACACAATGATATGAGAAGAATTATTCTATGTCTGTTGCTGATGACAGGCTTAAGCTATGCCCAACAAATAAAAATAGGAGAGAAAGTACCTGATTTTACGTTAGATACTGTTTTAAATGCATCTTCAAAGTCGTTCAAATCGGCAGATTTTAAAGACAAAATTATCTGGATTGAGTTTTGGGCTACCTGGTGCGGACCTTGCATATCGGCAATGCCACATTTAGAGCAGATGCAGGCAAAATATAAAGATAAATTACAGGTAATTACCGTAACCAACGAAAAAGAAGAACGTATTCGACAGTTTCTTAAAAATAAACCTTTTAAATTATGGTTTGCTATTGATGGGGCAGAACAGTTAAGAAAATACTTTCCTTTTGCAGTTATACCGCATAGCATTTTAATAGATACAGAAGGAAACTTATTCGCAACCGCTGCTCCCGAAGAAATTACCGAAAAAATAATCGATAGTTTGTGGGCCAAGCAAAAACCTAAAATTAATGTAAAAACAGATAATCTTACCACAGATTATATACAAACCTATTTTAAAGTGCCTGATACAGTCAAGGAAAGGGTGTTATGGCAGCCCGAGATCAAGGGCGGACCGGGAATGCTCCATACGTTTGCATTAGACAGTAATTTTAAAGGCAGAAGGTTAACTTTTATCAATGTAGGCCTAAATAATATGTATATGCGTGCTTTCGGAGATTTTCCTTACGGAAGAACTATAGATAAGGTCAAAGATAAGAACAGGTATTGCTTAGATATTATTGTAGAAAAACCTCAGGAGCTCATACCTGCTTTAAAGGCAGAGCTTGCTTCTAAATTTAATTTACATGCAAACATCACACCTTATGATAAAGAAGTTCTGCTTTTAAAAATTGAAGATCAAAACCTGTTTAATAAAGTTACCCGGAACAGCAGTGGTAAAAGAACTTACTTTGCCCGACATGGTGAAATAGATCAGCAAGGTATAACTATGAACGATTTCGCAGATTTTTTAGAAATATTTGGCTATGGTAAGTTTGTTCTGGATGAAACGGGAAATCAGGAAAAATTTGACATCAAATTCAGTTTCGCACCCGAAGATCCGCAGAGCTTAACCAAAATACTCAGTAATATGGGCTTGCGTTTAGAAAAAGCACATAGAAAAATAGATATGCTTACTATAGAATAGCATTGCTTATGCTGCCTGATTGGCTAGAAATTCAGGCAGCATACAGACCTTAAATGATTTAATCCTTTTGTTTCTTACTTGAAATAAAAACGATTAAACCTACTAATAAGACTACGCCACCAACATAAGGTGGCCAGCTTACATTTTTCTGCCTGTCGGTTGTAACTTCTATTGAACCCGCATCTATTACTTTTTCCTTTTGGGTATAAGTAAATCCGGTCCATATAAAAAGGATTAAACCAATTACAATAAGAAGTATACCTAATGATCTGCCCATAAATTTCTCCTTTCTACCTTAAATGTTATTGAATATAACATCAGATTATTATTAAGGTTTGTATAATTCTAAAATGGAGAGAAAGAAAGAACCAGAAGTATTGTCTTTCATCCTGCGTGTTTCAGATTCTTAAAACAAGTATAATATTGAATTATTTATCAATTTTTTACGAATACTATGTACTTTATAATTACATTTAAGTAACCTAAACCATTCTTAAACGTGAAACGCAGAAATTTTATTTATTTAACAGGGATTGGGGCTGCTGCGGCAATGCTTCCTGCAATTCCTGTATTTGGGAGAGAAATTTCTCCAGAGCGGGCATTAGAATATATTGACCCTGCTGCCAAAAAAATAATGTCGGATGTGGCTTTAAATGCTGCTCGCTCAAAAGGAGCAACCTACACAGATGTACGTGTAGGACGATATCTCAATCAATATGTAGTAACAAGAGAGGATAAAGTACAGAATATAGTAAATACCGAATCGTATGGCATTGGTATTCGTGTAATTGCTAATGGAAGCTGGGGCTTTGCGGCAACAGATAAATTGGATAAAGACAGCATTGCTCAAGCAGCAGAACTGGCTGTAGCCATTGCTAAAGAAAACTCACGTTTGTTAACTGAACCTGTACAATTGGCGCCTCAAAAAGGGTATGGAGAAGTGAGCTGGAAGGCCCCTATAGAAAAAAATGCTTTTGAAGTTCCCATTAAAGAAAAGGTAGATCTGCTTTTATCTGTAAATGATGCCGCCATGAAAGGTGGTGCAGATTATGTTAATTCTATTTTATTTATGGTGAACGAACAGAAATATTTTGCTTCTTCAGACGGTTCTTATATTGATCAGGACATTCATCGGATTTGGCCTACGTTCTTCATCACAAAAATTGATAAAGTAACAGGTAAATTTGAAACCCGAAATGCATTAAGTGCACCTACGGGTAAAGGTTATGAATATCTGAATGCCAGACCAGAAGATAAAATACACAGCCCAATCGGCACACTTTATAAAGGCCGTTACGATATGCTTGAGGATGCCAAACAGGCTGCCGTACAAGTAGGTGAAAAAATGACCGCAAAATCAGTAGATCCTGGTAAATATGATCTGGTATTAGACCCATCGCACTTATGGTTAACTATTCATGAATCGTGCGGACACCCTACAGAGCTTGACCGGGTATTAGGTTACGAAGCTAATTTTGCCGGAACCAGTTTCCTTACTTTGGATAAATGGGAATCTAAGAAATTTAACTACGGTAGTAAAGAAGTAAACATTACAGCTGATAAAACAGAAGTAGGCTCTTTAGGTGCAGTCGGTTATGACGATGAAGGTGTAAAATGCGGAAAATGGGATATTATTAAAGATGGCATATTGGTAAATTATCAGGCTATCCGGGATCAAGCACATATTGTAGGGCTGGATCATTCTCAAGGTTGCTGTTATGCCGATAACTGGAGCAGTGTTCAATTTCAGCGTATGGCTAACATTTCTTTGCAACCCGGTAAAAAGCCATTAACTATTGCAGATCAGATTAAGAATGTAGAAAAAGGTATTTATATCGTTGGCGATGGCTCTTTCTCTATTGATCAGCAACGCTATAATTTTCAATTTGGTGGACAGCTCTATTATGAAATCAAAAACGGTAAAATTGCAGGGATGCTCAAAGACGTAGCCTACCAAGCCAATACACAAGAATTTTGGAACTCGTGCGTGGCCATTTGTGATCAGAGCGATTATCGTTTAGGAGGATCTTTTTTTGATGGAAAGGGACAACCTATGCAGTCAAGTGCTGTATCTCACGGATCGGCAACTGCACGTTTCAATAAAGTTAACGTAATTAATACAGCTAGAAAAATCGGATAGAAATCATGCCAATATTAACGAAAGAACAAGCTAAAGCTCTTTTGACTAAAGCGCTTAGTTACTCAAAAGCAGAACAATGCGAAATAAATCTATATGGGTCTGATAGTGGTAATATCAGGTATGCCAAAAATTCCGTATCTACAAGTGGCGGGATCAGTTCTAACGGAATGGTGGTCACTTCTGCATTTGGAAAAAAATCAGGAACAGCTACCATTAATGAGTTTGATGATGCTTCTTTAGAAAAAGTAGTGCGTCGTTCTGAGGAATTGGCCCAACTTGCACCTGAAAATCCAGAATTTATGCCTTTTCTTGGTCCGCAACAATATGGCCCTGAAACGCCTACATTTTCTGAATCTACAGCTGCTGTATCGCCAAAAGAAAGAGCAGATGCTGTACAGGCAAGTTTAACCCAAGCCAAAGAAAATAAATTGACTGCTGCTGGTTTTCTATCAAATAGCATGGGCTACTCGGCAATGATGAACAGCAAAGGTTTATTTGCCTATAACAAATCTACGGATGTAGCATTTAACATTACGGTAAGAACAGAAGATGGTAAAGGTTCTGGCTATGCCACCAAAGGTTATAATGACTTTACAAAATTGAATGCTAAAGCAGATACCGCCATTGCAGCCAAGAAAGCATTATCATCTGTAGCCGCTAAAGCAATAGAACCGGGAAAATATACCGTTATTCTGGAACCGACTGCTGTTGCAGTAATGCTCGAAAATTTGTTTTCTGGCTTAGATGCCAGACAAGCCGATGAAGGCCGTAGTTTTATGAGCAAACCGGGAGGCAAAACAAAAGTAGGGGAACAGTTGGTAGATGAACGTGTTAATATCTATTCAGATCCATGGAACACGGAATTGCCAACCTCAAATTGGTCGGGTGATGGCAGACCTCAGGAAAAAGTAAACTGGATTGAAAAGGGAGTGGTTAAAAATCTATATAGTTCTAGATATTGGGCACAGAAAACAGGGATTAAAGCAATTCCTTCGCCAGATGGTATGATTATGCAGGGTGGCTCTAAAACCTTAGAAGAATTGATCAAAGGCACCGAAAAAGGGATATTGGTTACTCGTTTGTGGTATATCCGTTCGGTTGATCCTCAAACGTTATTGTTAACGGGATTAACACGAGATGGTACTTTTTACATTGAAAATGGAGAAATCAAATTTCCGGTTAAAAACTTCCGTTTCAATGAAAGTCCTATTATCATGTTAAACAATCTAGACGAGTTGGGTAAAACAGAAAGAACAGTTAGTGGAGAAAGTAATGCCAATTACCTGTTACCTCCATTAAAAATAAGAGACTTTACGTTTACCTCTCTATCAGATGCGATTTGAGATAATTCTCTTATAAGAAAACCCGCTTTGATTTATAAATCAAAGCGGGTTTTATGTAGTATTTATTTTACCTGATTTCTGTTCGTCATGCTGAACTTGCTTCAGCATCTTATCTAAAGAAATATGGACTCTGAAATAAATTCAGAGTGACGTTCAATGTACGGTTTAGAATGACGTGACCTAAAACTAAACACCCTCTTTATAGGATATATCTAAAACTCCTCTTCAAAAAAGTCTACTAAACCTCCTAAATAATATTCTTGTATGCCTTCTGTAAAATCATTATAATCTTCATCAGGAATATTGGTTTGAACAAACTCAAGAGAGGTGCCTTTTTTATCGGGATGCAATTTGATAGTTACGATAGAAACTTCATTATCTTCGCCAAAATACCATTGCTGCACTATTTTCTTATTTTCTTCAAACAATAGGTTCTTGCCTACAATATCACCATCCCATAAAGAGAATTCCTGATCCGCTTCGGCAACAAAATCTACTTCTGATCCTGTCCAAAGTTGAATGCTCTGAGCTTTGGTTAGCGCCAGATAAACTTCATCGGGAGGAGCGGGAAGGGTTATATATTTTTTAAATGTTTTCATTGTTTTCTGTATTAGTTTTATCAGGCATAATGTGAGACTGATTTTCACTTTCAAACCTAATTAAATTTTCCTTTAAATTAATTTCGGCCAATTCATAAGCCCAATTACTTTTGGGATAAGTGAATACAAATGTCTCTTTTACTCTAGACGACTTTATGAAATAGATAATCCATATACAAGAAAAAATAGTACTACGGATTATTGCTGAAATATCACCTGTAAAATCTATCAGTTTAAACTCCAATTTTGCTTGTTCATAAATCAGATAGATAAAAAATACATCCAAAATAGGTGCAATTATAACAGCAATTCTGAAAATGATGAAGTGCTTAGGTAGTATATCTCTACGATTAAAGAATAAAAATATCAGGAATACGCTGTAAACAATTAATAAAGAATTAAATAAAATCTCTCCCGAAAGCATTAGTTTAAATAGAAACTGTGTAATATCATCAAATCTTGAGAAATTTGACCAGGTACTATTCTCAAAATGCCCCATTTTAAAAAAAGAGAACATTAATGTGAATGGGCTTATTACAACTATAATTGCAGCCAATATTAACCAGCCATTAATTGATCTTGCGAATTTTATTTTTTCTATATCATGATCTCCTTTTCTTGTATATAAATAGTAGGAGATAAATCCCCCTATTAAAAGCGAAAATAAAAAGATTACTACCGCCCAACTATTAATTCCGGATGTAACTTGTTTTTCAATTTTTTTATTCCAGAATATCTCATAACTAACGTTTTCAAGTATCGCATTTTTATCTTTAACATACTGATTGGTTTCTCCGGCTGTTAATTCAGGTTTAAAATTTTGATACTTATAGTCGAGAGTTAACGTGTCTGAAGCGTATTTAATACTATAATCAAACTGATAGGCATTTCGCTTATAACTTTCTTTTTCATCTTTAATTGTCCATTCTGGCAATACAATTTTAAAGATTTGATGAATGTTTGATGGATATTTAAGTGCAAAAGGAACGTTTCTGGCTTTATTGAGTTCTCTAAGCTCGCCCTCTATCATATCTGCATAAAACTTTACAGCTATTCTGTTTTTTAGGGAGTCGGTCTGCCAAATATCTTCTATTTCGTAGTATTCTGTTAAAGAAATGATATTATTCTGCCTGTTGTCTGTAATTTCTAGATCTTTGCTTATGGTAATTCCCGGATATGTTTTGGCATAATAATCTAAATAAGCTTTAGATAACTTACTTATTCCTGTGCTATTAATTTCGTTTCTTAAAGATTCGGCATAATTATCAGAATAAACAGATTTAATGATTAATTTTGTTTTACTGCCAGCTATAGTGTCTGCTACATGGAAAACAGATTCTATCTTTAATTGACCTTTTGGGTTTTCTGTAACCAAATCTAATTTATCATTACCTGGTTTAATTACCAATACATTTGCACTGTAAGGGAAATAATTTTCAAGTATAGAGCCTCCCTGATCGGTAACGGTGGCATCTATCCATATTTTTTTACCTGATAGTTCAACCAAGGTTATTTGATGGTTAAATACACTTGGCGAAGGAAGAAGCTCATTTAATTTAATACCATTATAAGTATTTATAAAAACGGGGTAAGCGGTTATCCCATTAGCCTTTAATAGCGCTACGAGTAGCAATGATTTATCCTTGCAATCTCCATAACGCTGCTTTAAAACTCGTTCTGGTGAATTTGGTCTGTGTGAATATTCGCCGATTTCTACCCCCATATACCTGATTTCATCCTGCACAAATCTGGTGGCTAAGGTGAGGTATTGTATGAGGTCTCCGTTTGCTTTCTTCTTAAGATCAGCAATTTTTGTATTTAGTATGGGAGATTTGGAAATATTGTACTCATGTAGTTTTAAGGCCCAATCTACTACCTCTTTCCAGGTATTAAATTCACTGATTTGTGTTCTCCCATATGGATTATACCAGGATGGTTCAAAATCATTTGCTTTAATGGTTTGCGTTAGATCCTGTTTCCATTCATATATCTTTAAATTATTGGCTTCTCTTGTTATGAGATTGGGTACTTTATTAAAATTCTTGAGGTTAATTTTTCTTTGTTTGTTAAAGATGACGTTATAATAGAGATTGGAAAGCTGGCTATTGCCTTCAAAATAAATAACTGTTGAAAAAGCTTTGCCAAAAACAGGGTTATGTCCTTTTATGGTATATGAATATTCTATCTTGTCATTCTTTCTTATATCATCTAAGATGATATATGCATCAAAAGTTCCGCTATAAATAAATTTGGCTAATTCTTTTTCGTTCTTTACTACCTTAAAGTTGTTGTGAACCAGCTTATTTATAGGCTTGTTATTACGCCAGACTATAATTTTATGAAAAACTAATTCTTGATAAGAAGGATCAAATGTTACCGAAATTTCGGATGCGTTTTGCACACCATTATCAGAAACAATATTCCTTATTGTTCTTTGATATTGTTCCTGAGTTTCTAAATTTTGTTGATTTTCGTAAGCAGAAAGATAATATCCGTCTTGGATATCCTTCTCTGCCGGTTTAATATCTTTTACAATTTGTTTCTGAAGCCAGTTGGGTTCAGAGGCTGATATTGAAAAATTCTTATGCTGTCCTTTAACAGGTAAAAAGCAGCATAAGAATAAAATGATTAAGATAAACTTCTCGTTTTTTGCTGTGAGCATTAAAATGATATTTAAATATTTGAGAAGTTTTTGATTATTTAAATGCATTTAAGCCGGTTACGTCCATACCGGTGATTAATAGATGAACATCATGTGTACCTTCATAAGTAACTACAGATTCCAGGTTCATCATATGGCGCATAATAGGGTATTCTCCGGTAATTCCCATTCCGCCTAACATTTGGCGTGCATTACGGGCAATATCTAATGCAATCTCAACACTGTTTCGTTTAGCCATAGATATTTGTTCAGGAGTAGCTCTGTTTTCACTTTTTAATTTACCTAAGCGCCAAACTAAAAGTTGTCCTTTGGTAATTTCAGTGATCATTTCGGCCAGTTTTTTTTGTTGTAACTGGAAACCGCCAATTGGTCTGCCAAATTGCTCACGCTCTTTGCTGTATCTTAAAGCAGTATCATAACAATCCATTGCAGCACCTAAAGCTCCCCATGCTATACCATAACGAGCCTGGTTTAAGCATCCCAATGGACCTTTTAAACCTCTTATATCAGGAAATACATTTTCTTTAGGAACTTTAACATTATCAAAAACAAGTTCACCGGTAGCAGAAGCTCTTAAGCTCCATTTGTTATGTGTTTCAGGTGTGCTGAAACCTTCCCAGCCACGTTCTACAACCATACCTCTGATTTTGCCTTCTTCATCTTTTGCCCAAACTACAGCAATATCAGCAAAAGGTGCATTCGAGATCCACATTTTAGCACCATTTAATAGGAAAT
Organism: Pedobacter montanisoli; assembly: GCF_022809115.1. Taxonomy (GTDB): domain Bacteria; phylum Bacteroidota; class Bacteroidia; order Sphingobacteriales; family Sphingobacteriaceae; genus Pedobacter; species Pedobacter montanisoli. The sequence continues at coordinate 763,596 of NZ_JALGBH010000002.1, forward strand.
GATCGCCTTTATCTTTAATATTGGTTACCATGCCTCCGGGGTTAGAGCCAAAATCAGGTTCAGTTAAACCAAAACAGCCCATTAACTCGCCGGTAGCTAATTTAGGAAGATATTTTTTTCTCATTTCTTCGCTACCATAAGCATAAATAGGATACATAACTAAAGAGCCTTGTACCGATGCAGTAGAGCGGATGCCTGAATCGCCACGCTCAATTTCCTGCATAATAATTCCGTAAGCGGTATAATCTAAACCAGCTCCGCCATATTCAACAGGAATAGTAGGGCCAAAGGCACCAATCTCGCCAAGGCCTTTAAGCAAATGTTTAGGAAATTCGGCTCTTTGTGCGTAATCTTCAATAATAGGACTTACTTCTTTTTTAACCCAGTCTCTAACTGTTGCGCGTATTAAAAGGTGTTCTTCAGATAATAATTCGTCAATTAAGTAATAATCAGGTGCTTCGTATAAGTCTTTTTTTGCTGATTTGCTCATGTTTGTATTAGATTTAAAATTGTTGGTTGGAACCAAAGTTAATAATTTAAAGCAAGGGCAGATAAAAACGCGACCTAATTTTTATTTTAATTAATATTGTGGCACAGAATAATTACAAATCATTTATGTTTACACAAACCGTAGCCCTAAAAGATGTTAAATTTTACGCATTTCATGGCTTTTATCCTGAGGAGCAGTTAACCGGAAACTATTTTATAGTGGATGCAGAAGTGACTTTTGAACCTAAAGGAGATACAGAAGATTTGGAGCGTACAGTAAACTACGAGGTATTAAATCAGATACTAATAGAAGAAATGCGCAATACGCAAAAACTGCTGGAAACAGTAGTGAAAAATATAATAGATAAGATCTCGTCTGCTTATGCATTTGTTGATACCATAACTATAGGCATCAGGAAAATAAATCCACCTATGCCTGGTCAGATTGGGCATTCTTTTGTTCAATTGAAATACCAGCGTAATTAATGTAATTGCTCAAATTCAATCATTCTGCGGCGTTCAGTTTCGGGGATAGGTGTAGAAGTCTTAGATTTCAAATCTATGGCAACACAAGTTGTTTTGGCTATAGAACATAATATTTCTCCTTCTTTTTCTCTCTTTACAATTTTGTATTCAATATCAAAACTGCTGTTGCCAATTTTAGAGGTGCGAACGTAAATAAAAATCTTATCGCCCCACACTATAGGCTTTATGTAACTGATATTAACTTCTCTGATTACTATACCGGTTTTCTTCCAGTTCCATTTAATGACCTGTTTCCAGTATTTGGTTCTTGCAACCTCTACATAAGTTAAGTAAGTAGCGTTGTTTACATGCCCGAAAGCATCTAAGTCTGCAAACCTAATTTCTACTGTTGTTTTGTATTTATAATTGTCATACATAATTTAAAAGTGACTTTTTGTCTTATTTTGAGTTTTTATTATGACTTTTTGTCTTGTTTTTAATTGAATTTAGACTTGGAACAAGCTTTGTTCATATGGGATAACAGAAAATAAAAATAATTATTGGAGGTAATATAAAATGAACTTAGTAAAATTTAACAACAGAACGAGAAATAACACGCCTTATTTTAACAATGTATTTGATAGTTTGTTTAACGAGGCATTCAACAAAAATTATGGTATGCATAAAATGCCTGCAGTAAATATTATTGAAAAAGAAAACGAGTATAAAATTGAGCTAGCTGCTCCGGGTTTGGTTAAAGAAGATTTTAAAATAGATTTAAAAGAAAATGATTTAACCATTCAGGTTGAGAAGAAAACAGAGGTGAATGACGAGCAACAAGGTTATACCCGTAAAGAGTTTGGATATACTTCGTTTAACAGATCTTTCTTGTTGCCTGATCATGTAAATCAGGATAAAATCAATGCCGAATATGTGAATGGTGTTTTAACCATTAGCATTGCTAAACAAGATGAACCTAAACTGCAACATAGGGAAATAAAAATTTCATAATTCATAGTTAGTTTGTTTGTTTAAAAGGGTCTGCCAAAAGCGGCCCTTTTTCATTTATTAATCTTCTCTTTTCAGAAATGTTCCAAATTACGGATGCAGTTTTAAAACCCGCTCAATTTGTATAATTTTGTGCTATGCAACGTGAAATACTCGATACCAAGCGTAAAGCTTTAAATATAAATTTAGACCCAAAGATTTATGGTACTTTTGCCGAAATAGGTGCAGGACAGGAAGTATCCAGGGCGTTTTTCAATGCTGGCGCTGCTTCTGGAACAGTTGCCAAAACCATGTCGGCCTATGATATGACCTTTAGCGATTCTATTTATGGCGCCGAAGATTCGGGGAGGTATGTGAGCCAGAACCGTTTAACCAAAATGCTGGATCATGAATATTCGCTATTGGTTGAGCGTTTGCACGGAGAGAAATACCAGAATAAAACCTTTTTCGCTTTTGCCAATACAGTTACAACCTTAAACTATACAAAAACAAATGATCCTCACGGATGGATTGGCTTACGTTTTCAAACCGAGCCGGGAGGAGAGGCGAGCGAGATCTATTTTCACGTTCGCTTATTGGATACCGATGTATTGAACCAACAATGGTCTTTAGGTGTTATAGGTGTGAACCTTATTTACGCTGCTTTTTATTACATCAACGATCCTAAAACCATGATAGAATCATTGGTAGATAATTTAAATGTAGGTTCGGTAGAAATAGATCTGATTTCGGTTAATGGGCCGGCATTTAAAAATGTAAACAATTTACTGCTGAACCTATATCTCGTTGTTAAAGATTTTTCGGCCGCTTCAATTTTTGATCCTGAAGCACAACCACGTCAGGCAAAAGATTTGCTTTATAAAAAAGATGTAATGATTTTGCGTACCAAATATGGGCAAAAATCTAATCCTAACTTTAGCTTATTTAATAAAGCAATTGATCAGTTTAAACGGGTTAACCACGTGGCAGATGAAAATCTGCGAGTGTTGATTGAGGTTTTGATTACCAATGTATTAACCGATGGTACCGAAGCACAGGATGATGTTGATCTGGAAGCAGTGGCAAAACGTGCCGAAGAAATGTGTAAAACAGGTAATTATGTAATTGTATCTAACTTTGCTCGTAAAAACCGTCTGGCTAAATATTTAGATAGATGTAAACCAAATAGCGTGGGCATGTCAACCAATATTAACAACCTTAAATTTGTATTTAATTCTACCAATTTTGGTGAGAATTATACTGGTCATTTGCTGAGCTATGTAAATGATATGTTTAGCAGAAATATCAGACTGTTTGCTTATCCTTTCTTAGATAAGAAAACCAATACGGTAATTACTACGCAGAATATGCCTGTATCACCAGAAGCTAAACCTTTGTTTGATTTCTTATTGCTGAACGGATATATTACCGATATCAAAGATTACAACGAAGGAGAGGTGAAAACGGTATAGAACAAAAGAATTTCAGGTAAATTCTGTTATTAAAATTAGAAGCTAGTTAATCGTTTGGTTGGCTGTACAAATCTTTAAAGACAATACCCATATGCCTCTCAGGGTTTTCTATGGGCTTAAAACCAAACTGTTCATATAAGCCATGGGCATCTAAGGTAGCCAAATGATAGCGACGTAACCCTTGCAAATCTGGATGAAACAGCATGAGTGACATGAGCTTTTTTGATAAGCCTAGGCCTCTATAAGTTTCTTCTACATAAACATCGCATAAATAAGCAAAAGTGGCCTTATCAGTAATCCAACGGGCAAAACCTACCTGTTGCTGATCTTTATAAATACCAAAACAGAGGGAGTTTTCTATAGATCTTTTTACAATATCAAACGGGATATTTTTTGCCCAATAAGATTGTGTGCTTAAGTAATGATGCACAGCTTTAACATCAACTAAATTACGGTCATCCGAAAAAATAAAGCCATTTTCTATAATTTCCATAAATAATTAAACAGTTAATCCATTGAGCAATGAACTTAGTTTCTCATGTTGATAAACTGTAAAGGCTGACCAAAATCTTCGCCGCGGCATAAAGCAATTACCTTTTGCAGATCGTCTATATTTTTGCCTTGTACCCGAACCTGATCGTCCATCATAGAAGCCTGTACTTTCAACTTGCTATCTTTAATTTTTGCAACGATTTTTTTAGCAGTTTCTTTATCAATACCCTCTTTAACCTTAACCTGTTTTCTGATCATGTTTCCAGAAGCAATGGTTTCTTTGCCAAAATCCAAACTTTTAGGATCTAAGTGTTGTTTCATCATTCGAGAAATGATAGAATCTGTTATGGCTTTTAAACGCATATCATCTTCTGTAAGGATTTCAATCGAGTTTGTTTTTTTATCTAACTCAATAGAGCTCTTAGAGGTATGAAAATCGTATCTGTTCAGGATTTCTTTTTTAGCGTTATTAATAGCATTATCTAATAGCTGACCATCAATCTTGCTAACAATATCAAAACTTGGCATGTGTTCTTGCTTAAATTAAAAAAGAAAATGTTAAATTTAATTACCTACAAATAAAACAAAAAAATATGAAAACCGCTAAAAGCAAGTCTTCAAAAAAGACCTCGGCAAAGAAAGCTGCCAAAAAAAATATAGAAAAAACGTTGAGCCAAAAATTTATGGAAGCGTTAAAAGACCTTGGGCATAATGCTGAGAGTTTGGGTAATGAAATAGCAGCAGCCAGCAAAGCCATGGCAAAAAAGCTTTCTAAAAAGGTTAAAAAAGTAAAAGGTAAAGTAGCTCATAAAATAGAAGCGATTAAAGCTAAAGAACCTGAAATAGAGAAAAGGGTAGAAACAGCTAAAAAAGATGCGAAAAAGCTGGTGAAACAGATAGATAAAAAAATAAGCAGAGCCACAAAGCCGGTAGTAAGTAGTGTAAAAGTTGCCGCAGTAAATACAGAAGAAAAGGTAGCTAATGCCATTAAAAAAGTTGCTGCTCAAACAGATAAAAAAGTAACAGCTGTAAAGAACGAAATAAAGAGTAATACCAGACCTGCAAAAACTGAAGTAAAAAAAGCAGCAACACCTACTAAAAGCCCGGCAACAGTTAAAGCTAAAAGCACTACTAAGCCCGCTCCGGCTAAAGTTGCACCTAAAACAGCAAAATCAATAGCTCCAAAAACGCCGGTAACAGCTGAAAATAAAGTAGATACTACTAACAAAGCGGTATCTAAAGCAGCATCAGATGCTAAAAATATTATAAATGCCTGATCTATTTAATGAGCTATCTTAACAATTAATAATAACTTAACATTAATTTACAGAGATTTGAAAAAGTCCCCATTTGGGGATTTTTTGTTAAATTATGGCAAAACAGAAGCTTCCGTTTTTAAACAGAGAAATTAGCTGGCTTTATTTTAATGAACGTGTATTGCAGGAAGCTGCCGATGAAACCGTTCCATTGATTGAGCGGATTAGGTTTTTGGCTATTTTTTCTTCCAATCTCGAAGAATTTTATCGGGTAAGAGTAGCTACATTAAGCCGTTTGGTAAATTTAAATGATAAGGCTAAAGCACTTTTAGGTTTTAATCCCAAAAAAGTGCTTAATGAAATTAAAAATATTGTTGTTAAGCATGAGCGTAAATTTGAGCATCTTTTTCAAGCTACTTTAATGACTGAGCTTGCCCAGAATAAAATATTTATACTGAATAATACCCAGTTGAATGTTACAAGAGGCGAATTTGTTCGTAGTCATTTCAGGGATAAGATATTATCTAATCTGGTACCATTAATGCTCGATCTAAATAAACCATTGCCAGAACTCAAAGACAGAAGTTTGTACTTTTTTGTGCGTTTAGGCAAAGATTACCAGAAAAAGCATGAAAAATTTGCATTGATTGAACTTCCTGATAGTTTACCCCGTTTTTTAGTGCTGCCAGAAACCAATGAATTGAAATTTCTTATTTTGTTAGAAGATATTATCAAGTATTGCCTTGATGATATTTTCTATGTGTTTAATTACGATCAATTAGAAGCATTTTCTATACAGCTTACCCGCGATGCTGAACTGGATTTTGATAAAAATGTAAGCGATAAATTTATTGATGAGCTAAAAGCCAGTTTAGATAAGCGTAAAAAAGGAAAGCCCATGCGTTTGCTATATGATAGCGAAATGCCTTTTGAAATGCTGAGCGTGCTAGTAAGCAAACTCAAGATAGAATCAGAGGGATTGATACCAGGTAACAAATACCATCGTTTTGGAGATTTTATCAACTTTCCTAATGTAGGTGGTAAAGCATTGGAATATCCTCCTACAGAACCTCTAAAGATTAATGGATTGCACCGCACAGAAAGTATTTTTAAGAAAATTACTGAACGTGATTATGTGGTGCATTTACCTTATGAATCTTACGATTACATTATCTTATTTCTTCGCGAAGCAGCCATAGATCCTAAAGTTACTGAGATTAACATTACGCTTTACCGTTTGGCAGAAAATTCTAAAGTGATTAATGCCCTAATCAATGCAGCTAAAAATGGTAAAAAGGTGAATTGCCTGGTAGAGCTCAAGGCCCGTTTTGATGAGAATGCAAATATATTCTGGACCAACAAGCTTTTAGAAGAAGGCGTAAATGTAAATTATGGCTTAACAGATTATAAGGTGCACTCAAAAATATGTCTTGTAAAGCGCATAGAAAAAGGAAAAGTTAATTATTACGCTAATCTGGCAACTGGAAATTTTAACGAGAAAACAGCAAGAATTTATTGTGATCATAGTGTTTTTACTTCTAAAAAAGAGATCACTGCCGATCTGGTTAAACTATTTACCGCTTTAAATAAGCGAGTGGTAACCAAAGATTTTAAACATTTAATTGTATCACCCTTAGAATCGAGAAATAAGATATATTCATTAATTGATCGGGAAATTAAATACGCTAAAGCAGGAAAAAATGCTTATCTGGTCTTTAAGGTTAATAGCCTAGCAGATGAAGGGATAGTGGCCAAGCTTTATGAGGCCAGTAATGCAGGCGTATTAATTAAACTAATTGTAAGAGGGATTTGCTGTCTTGTACCCGGAGTAAAAGGATTTAGTGAAAATATTACCGTAATTAGTATTATTGATAAATTTTTAGAACATGCCCGTGTGTTTATTTATGGAAATAATGGAAAAGAAGAGATGTATCTCTCATCTGCAGATTTGATGACCAGAAATTTTGAACATAGGGTAGAAGTAGGGTTTCCGGTATTAGACCCAGATGTGAAACAAGAGATAAGAGATATTATAGAATTTCAGCTACAGGATAATGTCAAAGCCCGAGATATTAACCAGAAAAATGATAACAGGTACCATAAAAACAGGCTGGCTACAAAAATCAGGGCACAGGTGCAAGCCTATAATTATTTAAAAACAAAACACCAGATATAATGCTAAGATACGCAGCTATAGATATTGGTTCTAATGCAGTAAGATTATTAATTGCAGATATTTCAAAAAACGAAAAAGGGGTGTACACTTATCGTAAAAACACATTGGTAAGAGTACCTTTACGCTTGGGAGATGATGCATTTCTGGATCAAAAAATCTCAGCGAAAAAAACAGAAGAACTGGTAAAAACATTGGTTGCCTTTAAGAATCTAATGGATGTTTATCACGTATCGGCGTATCTGGCATGTGCCACATCGGCCATGCGTGAAGCTCAAAATGGAAGCCAGATTATAAAGAAGGTAAAAAAAGAAGCAGATATAGATCTTGAAATCATTGAGGGACAGCGAGAAGCAAATATTATTTACGCCAATCATATAGAGCAAAATTTAGATACCAAAAAGAATTATCTTTATATAGATGTTGGTGGAGGAAGTACAGAATTGTCAATATTTGTTAATAAGCAGTTGTATGCATCAAAATCATTTAATATAGGTACCATACGTATATTAGATAATCAGGATAAAGAAGAAATCTGGACAGAGATGAAAAACTGGGTAAAATCTTATACTAAAGACCTTAAAAATTTGGCAGGTATTGGTACAGGAGGAAATATCAACAAGCTTTTTCGTATTTCAGGAGAGAAAGATGATATGCCACTTTCTTTCTTAAAGCTCAAAGCAATTTACAATGAGTTGATAGGTTATTCTTTAAAAGAACGGATCTCTGTTCTTAAGCTTAACCCTGATAGAGCTGATGTAATTGTTCCAGCATGTGAAATTTACCTTACCATTATGAAATGGACAGGGGTTAAGCAAATATTCGTGCCTAGAGTAGGTATGGTAGATGGCATTATTAACTTACTGATAGAAGAAAATCTAGAAAAATAAACTGTACAAAACAAGAAACCTGTTTTGAGTTATACCAATATAAATTAAAATTTATGAGTACAAATACTACTAAATATCTTGCACCAACCAACGGCAAGTTTAAACTTAAAAATTTTGATACCGATTATAAAGGACATTTAGATAAAAATACTGTCAAGGAAGATCTCGCAGAGGTTAAAGCTGAATTATCCAAATTACAGGAAGTGCTGTATGCATCGGGTACCTATTCAATTCTGGTTATTTTACAGGCTATGGACGCTGCAGGTAAAGACAGTGCCATTGAACATGTAATGTCGGGCGTAAATCCGCAAGGATGTCAGGTTTATAGTTTTAAAACTCCGAGCAGTGAAGAATACAGACATGATTTTTTATGGAGACATTACAAATCTTTACCTGAAAGAGGAAAGATAGGCATTCATAACCGTTCACATTATGAAAATGTTTTGGTATGTAAAGTACATCCTGAGTATATTTTAAGTGAAAATATTGGCGGAGTCAGTAATGTTAAGCAAATAGACCAGGATTTTTGGAAAAACCGTTATGAAAGTATCCGTTCTTTTGAAAAGCATCTTACAGATAATGGAACTATTGTACTTAAATTCTTTCTTTATGTTTCTAAAGACGAACAAAAGAAACGTTTCTTAGAGCGCATAGATGATGAAACGAAAAACTGGAAATTTTCTGCAGGTGATTTAAAAGAACGCGCTTTATGGGATAAATATATGGATGCCTATGAAGAAGCGATAAAAGAAACTTCTACTGAAAATGCACCTTGGTACGTTATTCCTGCAGATGAAAAATGGTATAGCCGATTAGCAGTAAGTCAGATTCTGAAAGATACCTTGAAAAGTTTGAATCTCCAGTATCCTCAATTGCCCGAAGAGGAAAAGGAACAGTTAAAAAGCCTGAAAAAACAGCTGTTAGATGAGAAATAAACATTCTTATCGCTTTCTTTTGATGTTAATGTAGTTTATCTTAGATTTGCTGCCGCTTTTGGGTTTCCGGTAATACCGGAATTAAAAGGGAATATGGTGTAAATCCATAACTGTCCCGCAGCTGTAAGCTCTGTAACGATTTTTGATTCAACGTCACTTTAACTTTGTTAAGGGAAGACCAGAAATCGGGAGTAAGTCAGAAGACCTGCCTAAAGGTTTTATTATTCATAGCTTTCGGGGATTGAAGCTAGGAATGAGCCTTACATCAAACGTATTACTCATTTCTTTTCTTTTTGCTGTTGCTGTGTGTGAAAAACTCACATTCAATGAACAAAAAAATTAAATTAGGTGCAGCAGGTCTAGGACTTGTACAGCTAACCCTGTTATGGGGAAATCAGGCTATTGCTCAAGAAGCCAAATCTTTAAATGAAGTAGTGGTTACTACCACAAAAAATGATCAGAAACAATCGCAAACAGGTAAAGTGGTTACTGTTATTGACAGTGTAGAGTTATCTCGTAGTGCGGGACGTAATCTTTCTGAATTACTAAATCAACAAGCTGCTATTAATGTTGTGGGCGCCGGAAGCAATATTGGTAAGGACAAAGGTGTGTTTTTTAGAGGAGCGGCAGCAGCTTATACATTAATAATGATAGATGGTGTGCCTGTAAACGATGCTTCGGGGGCAATTACCACTTTTGATTTAAGATTGTTTCCTGTTGATCAAGTAGAGCGAATAGAGATCATTAGAGGCGGGCAATCTACATTTCATGGTTCAGATGCCGTTGCTGGTGTTATCAATATTATAACCAAGAAAAAAGCAACTAAGGGTAATAATGTTTATGGCGTGGCAACAGGTGGAAGTTACAATACTTATAAAGGTACAATTGGTTTGAATAGCAGAGTTGATAATTTTACTTATAATGTGAGCTATTCTCATTTAAAAACCGATGGTATTTCTGAAGCAGCTTTACCCGAGGGCAGCACTGCTATTTTTGATAAAGATGGAGCAAAACAGGATGCTGTGAACGCTAATTTTGGTATTCAGTTAGATCCTAAATTTAATATAAATCCTTTTATTCGTTATAACCAAAGTACATTTGATTATGATGATGGGGCTTTTGCTGATTCAAAGAATACTTCTTTATACCGTTTTTTAAATGTAGGCACCAATGCTGTTTATGATTTAGGTGAAACCAAGTTTACATTAAATTACAGCCATCAGAATGCATTCAGAGAATACTTTGGCTCATATGCTGGTAAATATCAGGGAACTATTGATCTGGTAGATTTTTACTATAATCAGAAAATCGGTAAAAAATTAAATTTGTTATTAGGAATTGACAATAGAGCTACCGATGTAACTTATTATAATGCTTCTGGTACCTCAAAACCTTCAATTAATCTGTTTAGTGCTTACGGATCATTGTTTTTGCATGACCTAAGTGTATTTAATTTAGAAGTAGGTGGGCGTTATAATAAACACAGTAAATATGGAGAAAATTATACTTATGCAATTACACCAAGTATAAATGTTATAGAACAAGTACGTTTGTTCGGTACAATTTCATCTGCTTTCAGAGCACCTACATTAGATATGTTATTTGGCAGATGGGGCGCAAATCTAGACTTGAAGCCTGAAAAAGCTACCAATTACGAAGCAGGTTTTAATCTGAGCTTATTGAGTAATAGAATTGGTTTACGTGTTGTAGGTTTTAAACGTAAATTAACAGATGCCATTGTTTATACTACAGGCTATATTAATCAGGATAAACAAGATGATAAAGGATTTGAAATTGAGCCTAATTTTAAATTTGGAAAACTTACATTTAGTGGATACTATACATATTTTAAAGGAAAGCAGGTTTCAGGAAATACAAGTAGTGAGATTTTATTACGTCGTCCTAAAGATATTTATGGAGCAAATTTAGGTGTTCAAGCTACTGATAACTTATTCTTCAGTGTAAATTACAAATATACCGGTTCAAGAATTGACAGCGACTTTAGCACATGGCCTTCAACAAACGTTGCTTTAAAGTCTTATCAGCTGGTTGATTTCTATGCGGAATATGCATTAGTTAAAAAACACATTAAACTATTTGCCGATCTGAAAAACATTACTAATGAAAAATATACCGAGATTATAGGCTATAATACAATGGGCTTTAATTTCAATGCAGGTATGAGTTTTAATTTTTAATTATCATCAGTACCAAGCAATAAAAAAGCACCGATTAATCGGTGCTTTTTTTGTAACATTATTTGTAGTTCATAATATAACGACTTAAATCAGGTAAATGTTCCTTCTTTCTGCTTAGTTCATACTCATAAATACTACGGCCCAGATTTTTCATGAAAGGATAGCATACTGTTTCATATTCGTATTTTCCATCGTTATAAATGCCATCTTCATTGCTTTGTACTACAGCTGTAAGAAAAAATTCAACTTTGTTTTTAAAGTCAACGAAATAGGAGTTGTCTATAATGAAACCATAACTATCGCCGTATTTATCAAATATCCTTATGTTGGGTTCAATCACAGCATTTTTTTCTCTTCCATAAAAAAGCATTTTAGCATAAGTAGGCCAAAACTCTTTAGGGTCATATTTAGGGTAATCACTTTCTGTGGGAAGTTTACTCATATAAGTATAAATGAGTTTGTAATCATCAGTGGTGAGGTTAAACTGTTCTTTTCTTGAATAAGCTTCAGGCATCATTAAACGTTTCATTAACGATTGCTGATCCTTAACTGTAAAAACATTTTTGTTCTCAAAACTATAAGGCTTATTTACCAACTGCTCGTTAGAATCCATATAACCTATACCTACAATAAGATTGGTTAATTTTAAAGGATAATCTTTAGGGTCATATTGCGGCGCCTGGCTATATATTAACTGATCACCATTGTAAAAACGGATGGGATTGGTATTCTTTTCGCGTTCTCCACCATCGCCTATAGCTAACCTGTTTAGAATACGGCTTTCGGTCATTCCATATTTTTTAAGTTTGGCATTGATCTCAGCTCTTCCAATAAATTCAAATAAGCGGTTATAAGCATCGTTATCGCTGGTTAATAAAACTTTTTTAATATAATGAGCAATGGATGGCTTTCCGTTTGCAGCACTGAGGTCTTCTGTTACTTTGGTTTGTCCCTTAAAAGCCGTATCAGTAATCATAATGCTATTGGCTGTTAAACCAGGTACCTTTAACTCATTGATTTTCTCAAGGGCAAAAATTACAGCAGCAAGCTTAACTGTACTTGCAGGATAAAAATAATGTACAGGGTTAAAATTATAGCTATATGTGGTGAAACTCGGCTTATTATTTTTATCGCGGTTTACCTGGGTATACATAATCTGAACCTCATTTTTGGTAGGATGATTAAGTATGCCTGAAAACAACTCCGGTTTACTTTCCATTAACTTCTTTAAGAAAACGGTATCTGTTTTTTGTGCCATGGCAGCGTTTGATAAGAGAAATAGTGTAAATAAGTAATATCGTTTAAGCATGATCAGCAATTTGTTTAATTTTAAAGATAGGCAAAAACCCATATGTAGAGATAAAAATGCTTTATTAGTTTAAAAAATATATTTTTATAACATATTTAGCTATTTTTGTTAAGTAATAAGATAAGATTAATGATGGAAAATAAATCTAATTTAAGAACAGCAATTATATGGGCTTTTATAGCTTTAGTTGTTGTTTTAAGAGTAATAGCACCGATAATGCCCGGAACAGAGTTTTTGGCTAATCTTTCTGGTATCGGAGCAGTAGCGCTTTTTAGTGGGGCATATTATAAAAAAAGCTGGTTAGCTGTATTAATAGCTCTATCTACACTTTTGGTAAGTGACTTATTACTTGCCTTTGTTAAAGGATTTGATTATGGTTTTTATCAAGGTTGGTATTATACTTACTTAGCTTTATTTGCTATGATAATGACCGGACATGTAATGCTTAAAAAGGTAAATATTGTAAATGCAACAGGAGCTACTTTAGTAGCTGTATTTTTGCATTGGATTATTTCTGATTTTGGTGTTTGGTACGGTTCAACATTTTATTCACAAACCTTAGCCGGTTTTTGGACTTGTTTAGTTGCTGCTATACCTTTTGAACTAAGATTTTTATATGGTACATTAATTTATTCGGCCTTAATGTTTACTACTTTTGAATTACTAAAAGCTAAATATCCTTGGTTAGCTCTAACCAATAAAGCAAGTAACTAAGAGCTTAGAAGAACTTTTTTAAAATACCCTTTTACTTAAATGTAAAAGGGTATTTTTTTTAAATTTATAAGATGAAAAAGAGATTGGTTGTATTAACAGGAGCAGGTATAAGTGCAGAAAGTGGTTTAAAAACATTTAGAGGTACAGATGGTTTGTGGGAAGGTTATCAGGTAATGGATGTGGCTACACCTGAAGCATGGAGGCGTAATCCTGAACTGGTTCAGCGGTTTTATAATGAACGGCGTCAACAGATATTAAATGCCAAACCCAATTTTGCACATGAAGCTTTAGCATTACTTGAAAATCAATTTGATGTTCATATTATTACTCAGAATATTGATGATCTGCATGAAAGAGCCGGGTCGCAGAACGTTACACACTTACATGGTCTCATTACTTATGCGCAATCGAGCATAGATTCAGATCTTATTTATCCTATAGAAGGAGATGAGCTTAAAATGGGAGATCATTGCGAGTTAGGTTCGCAGTTGAGACCTCATGTGGTTTGGTTTGGAGAAGCCGTACCTAAAATAGAAGAAGCTTCAGAAATTTGCCAAACAGCAGATATTTTCTTGCTAATAGGTACTTCTTTAGCTGTTTATCCTGCTGCTGGATTAGTAGATTACGTTCCTGATCATACGCTTAAATATGTTATCGATCCGGATATTCCTAATGTTAAGCACTATAAAAACATTATACCGATACACAAAAAAGCAACAGAAGGTATGGCAGAGTTTCTATCTATGCTTAATGCGAATGTTTGAATTAATTGTGGGGGGAAATTTTTTAAAACAAGAAAAAAGTCATATATTGGTGTGACAAATTTCTTTTTTTTATGAAAAACATAAAATATAAAATACAGGACTTACCCGTACAAATTGCTTCAGAGCCTGAAATCTTATATACATCAGGTAAAAAATTAGATGAATATTCCATCACAAAATTTAATGCTCTTAATAAAAAGCTGCTTTTTAGTCAGGCAGAGTGGGCGGACATTCTTCATATAAGTGATAGAACCTTACAACGTTATCTAAAAGAACATAAACCTTTTGAAGGTTTGTTTGCAGAGCATTTATATCAGTTAGATAACATGGCAGATCTGGCTCTTGAGGTATTTGGCCATACAGATGCAGTTAAATTGTGGTTACATGAACCTAAAAATGTATTGGGTAAGATACTTGATTTTTCTGCTTTACAATCATTTTGGGGAGTGAAATTAATTAGCAATGAACTAGGGCGTATTCTTTATGGTGTTTATATATGATTGTATATAGGATAGCCCATATAAAGTATATTGATGATAGAGAGGGAATGGGTGCGAAGTTATTTGGTGGAAGATGGAATGAAGTAAATAGCCCTTGCATCTATACTAGTCAACAGGTATCCTTAGCTTTTTTGGAGAAGCTTGTTCATGCCAGGGCAAAGGAGCAAATGACAGATATAGCTTTATTAGAAATAGAGCTTCCTGATGAAAGTGAAATTATCTTAAATGTTGATGATAAAAAACTTACTAAGAATTGGGAGGATGATATCCATTATACCCAATGGATAGGAAGCCAGTTTTTAGAAGATCTGTCTATTCTTGCATTTTCTGTACCTTCAGTTCTTGTTCCTTTTGAAAGGAATTATGTAATCAATACCCGTTCTTCTTTTTTCAAAGAAATTAAATTTAAAAGAACATTTAACCTCACTACCGACCTCAGGTTCCTGAGCAAATTACTTTAAATTTTTTATCGACTGATTTTATCTTATTTACACCTTACTTTGCATTTATTTGGTATAAATATAAGCCGAAATAATATTTTGTTTTATATTTTATATAATTGAAAATCAGATGTTTTAATTATTTTTATATGAATTTTTACTTTATTTTTAATTGTTTTTAAAGTCTACTTTTCTTTAAAAATTCAAAATAATATTCTGTTTAATATTTTAGTGTTCTTATTTTCAGTTAGTTATGGGTTTTATTTACTTGGGATTAATGCCGTTGGTATGCGGCTTTAAAATCACTTCGCATGGTTTTAAATCGCTCTGCAACACTTAGCATAAACTCTTCATCTATAATCTGGAAAATTTCATTTACTCCTCCTCCGCTCAAATCTAATTCAGATATTTTAAAGCTTTGCTCCAGTTGGCCCTGCTCAAATTTGATGATATACTTTTGCCCCATTTGAAAAATGGTAATCTTACATTCGGGATGTGGTAATTCTGCTACTACTCTCATATTTGTGTTTCAAAAAAAATCCCGGGTACTCAATACCCGGGATGATATTATTTATTAAAGGTTAACACCAATCTCTTTTAGAAGGAAATCGGCATGGTCAATTTTTGAAGCAGCCCAAAGTACGTATCTTATATCTACGCCTATAGAACGGCTATAACTTTCATTCCATGCATAATCATTAATTGTTGCCCCATATGCTCTATCGAAATTAACACCAATAAGTTCACCATAAGCATTCATAATAGGAGAGCCTGAATTACCACCTGTGGTATCCATGTCATATAAAAATGCTACAGGAACATCATTTAATTCTTTTTTCACAAAAGGGCCAAAGTCTTTTTTATTCCACAGTTCCTTGATAATATTAGGATAATAAAAATCAGGGTTACCCGTAGCTCCTTTTTCTAAAATACCTTTGATGCTGGTGTAAGGAGACATGTAAGTGGCATCGGCAGGAGAGTAGCCTCTTACATAACCATAGGTTAATCTTAGAGTGCTATTGGCATCCGGTATAAAATTCTTATTCAGGAACTTTTCTTTAACATTTACATAATCACCCATTAATTTGTTTAAAAGTCCATCTCTTCGGTCTTTTTCAGGTTTTAACTCGGCAATTTGTTTAGCAATATCATTTTCAAAATTTAACAAAGCATCATTGTATCCAGAAAGGTTTTTAACAGATTTTAGAAGCGTATTGTACACATATTCCTGATCTTTTAATTTGGTTAAACCAAAAGTATCGTTGATGTATTCGTTGATACCTGCTTCGTTATTGGTTGTTCTTCCGGTAATCTTATCTACTGCGCTTACTTTTTGATTTGCTGTAAATGCTGATGCATCTGTAAGCATTTTTTTGAAGATACGTCTGTCTACATCGATATCATAAGCTTCGTAGATTGTATTAAGAGCTTGTTTTAAGCGTGCTATATTGTTATTGAAAAAAGTCTCTTTTTGTGTATTAGGTTGCTTGTTTAACTCATTTCTGAAAATATTGATATTTCTGGCGACGTTCAGTAGGCTGGTTGAAGTGTAAATTTGTCCAAACCACAGATCTCTACTGGCATCGCTATTGATCAGTTTATAAAGATTATCAATATCAGATAAAAGATTGCCATATTGGTTTTTCATATCTGTGTTGTTATTGATAAAAGTAGCTAAGGCTGCGTCTTCCTGTTTTTTCTGTTCTATAAGGTCAATACCCTTGATACCTGCAATTTTACCCCTATAATTTTTCATTACGTTGGCATTTCGCTTAATCCTGGTTGCCAGTTTAATTTCTGTAGCCTTATCTTTTTTGCCAACGTTTTCCATGGTTGTATTCTGGAAATCGTATAAATCTGAAGTATAAGGAAGAACATACTTAGCCTGGTATTCTATAAATTGTGCCGGACGGTGACGATATGTTTTTCCGGGGTAACCTAAAATAAATACAAAATCTTCTTCGTTTGTGCCATGTGCATTAACTTTTAAGAATTTTTTAGGTGTATAAGGTACATTGTCTTTTGAGTATTTTGCTGGTTTGCCATCTTTGCTAACATAAGCTCTCATAAAAGAGTAATCGCCTGTATGTCTTGGCCATACCCAGTTATCTGTTTCACCTCCAAATTCGCCTATCTGGCGGTTAGGGACGTAAACCAATCTTACGTCATGTATGGTTTTATACCTAAACAGTACATAGCTTTTACCGATAAACATTTCAGACACTTCTGCTTTAATGGTTGGATCTTTTTTTTCAGCCTCTAAAGCCAGGTTTTTCATCATATTGTTGATGATCTGTAAACGCGAAGCGGGATCCGTAACCTGTGCAACAGCGCCAAGAACTTTGTCTGAAACATCTTCATAACTATCTGTAATACGGCAAGTAAGACCTTTGGCTTCAATTTCCTGTTCACGGGTACGGGCAACAAAACCCTTATTAAGGTAGTCATTTTCAGGTGTGCTGGCCAATTGTACTGCGCTAAATGCGCAATGGTGGTTGGTAATGATCAATCCTTCATTAGAAATAAAAGAACCGGTGCAACCACCTACATTTACCAAAGCATCTACCAAACTTATTCCGTTAGGATTGTAAACCTCATTCGGGTCTATTTTAAGACCTGCTTTTTTTAGGTCTACTTTGTGTATCTCGCTCAGTGGAAACATGCCCTCTTCACGTAATTTATAGCTGAATTGAAATAATCCGGCTACAATTAAAGCTCCTACAGCTAAAAACTTCTTATTCATTCTCCTGTATTTAAGTATTAAATCATGCAAAGCTAACTAAATTGTTGTTACCAAAGGTTTATTGTTGATTAGTTTTAGGTATGCTATGATTTTAAACGGGATTTGTAAAGTAGTTTAAACCAAAGATGCTTACATTTGTGTTATGGCCGAAGATTTATTGATCATTAAAGATGCTTCTAAAGAAGAGAAGTACAAATCTATTATTCCGCAAATTGAAGCTCTAGTAACTGGAGAGACTGATGGTATTGCCAATATGGCTAATGTGTGTGCAGCTTTAAAAGAGCAGTTTAACTGGTTTTGGGTAGGCTTTTATCTAGTTAAAAATGATGAACTGGTTTTAGGACCTTTTCAAGGCCCGGTGGCGTGCACAAGAATTAGAAAAGGTAAAGGTGTGTGCGGTACTTCATGGCAGAAAAAAGAAACGCTTGTAGTGCCCAATGTAGATGAATTTCCAGGGCATATAGCTTGTGCATCGGCTTCAAAATCAGAGATTGTATTGCCCTTGATTAAAAATAATGAGGTATGGGGAGTTTTGGATGTTGATAGTGAATATCTCGCTCATTTTGATGATATTGATGCCCTTTATCTCAATAAAATATTAGAATTTATACATGGCTAAACTTCCAGTTTCTTTTTATCAAGACCCTGATGTACTTTCTTTAGCTAAGCAATTATTAGGAAAGCAACTGTTTACATTGGTAGATGGAGAACTCACGGGCGGCATCATTACAGAAACAGAAGCTTACAGAGGCGTGGGCGATAAGGCCAGTCATGCATATGGAGGTAGATTTACAGCCCGTACGGAGGTAATGTATAAGGAAGGTGGTATCAGTTACGTTTACTTGTGTTATGGTATTCATCATTTGCTGAATGTAGTTACAGCTGGCGAAGGAACACCTCACGCAGTTTTGATAAGAGGAATAGAACCGCAGGTAGGTATAGATATCATGCTGCACCGCCGGAATAAAATTAAGCTACAACCTCAGTTAACTGCAGGACCAGGAGCTTTAAGCCAAGCATTAGCTGTAGATAGAACGTTAAATGGCAAAGCGCTTACCGGAAATGAAATATGGATTGAAGATAGCGATATCGTAATTCCCGATCAACAGATTGTAGCTTCAGAAAGAATAGGTGTAGCTTATGCGCAGGAACATGCAGAATTACCCTGGCGATTTTATATCAGAGGAAATCGTTTTGTGAGCAAACCCAACAAAGGTTAAGAATTTTTAACATTTTTACCATTGCTCGGGCTTTTTCATTAATATTGAAACATGATTTTTGAGAACAATATTGCTTTTGCCCGAAGCCTGGATGCTCAGGATTCGCTTGCAGAAATGCGCAGCGAGTTTCTTTTTCCTGAACAAAACAATAAACCATTTATATATCTGTGTGGTAACTCTTTAGGTTTACAACCTAAAGTAGCTAAAGAAGTATTACAGCGACAGCTTGACAACTGGAAAAACCTTGCTGTTGAAGGTTGGTTTGATGGGCAAGAACCCTGGATGTTCTATCATAAAGAACTTAAAAAGCTAATGGCTCCCATTGTAGGTGCATCACCTGCTGAAGTTTGTCCGATGAACACATTAACCGTTAACCTGCATTTGTTAATGGTGAGTTTTTACCAGCCAAAAGGAAAAAAATATAAAATTATAATGGAGGCAGGAGCATTTCCTTCTGACCAATATGCCATTGAAAGTCAAGTTAGGTTTCATGGCTTCAATGCCGATGATGCCATTATAGAAGTAAAACCCCGTGAAGGAGAATATATTTTAAGAACCGAAGATATTGTTAAGACTATTAAAGAGCATGGTAATGAGATTGCTTTGGTTCTTTTTGGTGGCATTAATTACTTTACTGGACAATGGTTTGATATGCAAGCTATAACTGTAGCAGGACATAGTATAGGTGCAAAAGTGGGTTTTGACCTAGCCCATGCGGCAGGAAATGTACCATTGAAGCTTCATGATTGGGATGTGGATTTTGCTTGCTGGTGTTCATATAAATACCAGAATTCAGGTCCGGGAGGGATTAGTGGAATCTTTGTTCATGAAAAGCATTTTTCAGATACAAATTTACATCGTTTTGCAGGCTGGTGGGGCTACAATGAATCAAAGCGTTTTAAAATGGAAAAGGGATTTATTCCCGAAGCAGGAGCAGACGGATGGCAGATCAGCTGTACGCAAGTTATGCCTATGGCATTGTATCATGAATCTCTAACTCTGTTTGAAAAAGCAGGTTTTATGGATGCACTCAGAAATAAAAGTAAAACTTTAACTTCTTATTTATTTTATATTATAAATGAGGCTAATAAAGAATTAGGAGAAGAACAATATAAAATCATTACTCCTCAAAATGAAGAGGACAGAGGTGCCCAGGTATCCATTATTGCAAAAGCAAATGGTAAAGTAATTTTTGATCATTTGGTAGCTAATCATGTATTAGGCGACTGGCGTGAACCTAATGTGATCCGATTAAGTCCGGTGCCGATGTACAACAGCTTTGAAGATATTTACCGTACAGGAGAACTGTTGTTAGCTGTAGCCAGAAGTATTTAAAATGATCAATTACAATCCTAAAGACTGGATCAGTTTTATTTTTCATATCCATAAGGCAGATACATTTCATAAATTATGGAAACTGATGATCAGCGTGGCTATTTTTTCGACCCTGATTGCATATCTGGAGCTTAATCATTTAAAACTAGCAGAAACTACGTATATCAAAAATATGGGAATGATGCATAACCTATTAGGTTTTGTCATTTCTCTTTTGCTGGTTTTCAGAACCAATACTTCTTATGACAGGTGGTGGGAAGGTCGACGTAATTTGGGTACACTCGTTAATGTGTCCAGAAATTTTGCATTGCGCATTAATGCCTTAAATTTAGATGAAGAAGATAAGAAGTTCTTTGTTTATGCTATACCTAAATATGCTTTTGCTTTAAAAGAACATTTGCGCGAAAAACAATATTTTGGAAAAGATGCCATACTGATTAAGATTGATGAAGGCAAACATATCCCCAATCAGGTTGCGGCAAGTATGGTGTCAAGGCTTTATGCATTACAACGTGAGGGAAAAATAACAGGAGAGCAATTGATTACACTGAACAATGATGCTTCGCAGTTTACAGAGGTTTGTGGAGCATGCGAAAGAATTAAAAATACACCCATACCTTATTCTTACAGCGCTTTCATTAAAAAATTCATCTTTATTTATGTACTTACACTACCGGTAGGCTGGGTATTTAGCCTAGGATATTTTGTGGTACTGGTGGTGCCCTTTATTTTGTATGTATTGGCAAGTTTGGAACTGATTGCAGAGGAAATTGAAAATCCATTTGGTACCGATGCCAATGATCTTCCTGTTGACGAAATCTGCAATAACATAGAAAAACATGTAGAAGAAATTATCAGCTCATGATAAAGATTGCTTATCATCCTATTTATGCGCATCCTCTGCCAGAAGGCCATCGTTTTCCAATGCTTAAATATGAATTGATTCCGCAACAGCTTTTGCATGAAGGAACCATTACAAAAGAGAATTTATTTGAACCTGAACCTACATCTAAAGAAAATATACTAGCTGTACACGATGCTGCATATTGGTTACAGCTCAAAGATCTCCAATTACCAGCTAAAGAGCAACGTCGTATAGGTTTTCCATTGAACGCCCGTCTTGTTGAACGCGAAATTAGGATAGCACAGGGTACTATAGCAGGTGCTTTGTGGGCTAAAAAACATAAAATAGCTTTTAATGTTGCAGGAGGTACACACCATGCAGGCAGCTATTGGGGCGAAGGCTTTTGTTTGTTGAACGATCAGGCAATTGCGGCTCAATATTTACTCGATCATGGCATAGCAAAACGTATTCTTATTGTTGATCTGGATGTGCATCAAGGTAACGGTACTGCACAGATATTTGAAAATGAAGACCGTGTGTTTACATTTTCTATGCACGGAGAAAAGAATTTTCCTTTCAGAAAAGAAAAATCAAGCTTAGATATTGCTTTGGCCGATGGTGTAAGCGATCAAGAATACCTTCAAATCTTGAAGAAAACCCTGCCTGAACTTATTCAGGCACATCAGCCTGATTTTGTCTTTTACCTTTCTGGTGTAGATGTTTTAGCGAGTGATAAACTGGGTAAGCTGGCCTTGAGTATTGATGCTTGTAAAGAACGTGACCGGGTTGTATTTGAAAATTGTCAAAAACACCATCTTCCGGTACAGGTAAGTATGGGAGGAGGCTACTCTGAAGATATTAAAGTAATTGTAAATGCACATTGCAATACTTTCAGAACGGCCTTTGATTTGTTTACTTAAAAATTACCTGCTGCAAATCTTCCACTAATAGTTTCGTATCTGCTCTGTTTATAAATGATTTTCGGCTGAAATGGTGCCTATATAGTGTATTTTATACAATTTCTATAAGCGTTTTGGAGCTTGTATGGCGCTTTTTTTTTTGGTAATTTAGGCGCAAAACATACAATAATGATAAATAAAGTTGTTGCAGATGCAGATGTAGCCATTGCCGATATTACAGATGGTAAAACCTTAATGTTAGGCGGATTTGGCCTTTGTGGAATCCCTGAAAATTGTATCAAATCGCTCGTAAAAAAAGGAGTTAAAGAGCTTACATGTATATCTAATAATGCCGGAGTTGATGATTTTGGCATTGGCCTGATGCTGCAAGGTAAACAGGTTAAAAAAATGGTTGCTTCTTATGTAGGCGAAAATGCAGAATTTGAAAGACAATTGTTAAGCGGAGAGCTAGAAGTGGAGTTGATACCGCAAGGAACGCTTGCTACCCGTTGTTTAGCCGCAGGCTATGGCATGCCTGCTATTTTCACGCCGGCAGGTGTGGGTACAGAAGTAGCCGAAGGCAAAGAAGTACGTAACTTTAAGGGAAAAGATTATTTGATGGAATATGCTTTTGATGCAGATTTCGCTATTGTAAAAGCCTGGAAAGGCGATACAGCAGGAAACCTGATCTTTCGTTCAACCAGCAGAAACTTCAATCCGATAATGGCTATGGCAGGAAAGATTACCATTGCCGAAGTTGAAGAATTGGTTGAGGTTGGTGAGTTAGACCCAGATCATATTCATACTCCCGGAATTTACGTACATCGTATTTTTCAGGGTAAAGATTACGAAAAACGTATTGAACAACGAACTGTAAGAAGCAAAGCCTGATGAAACAGTTGATAAGTTTAGAAGAAGTGGCAATGTTTCTGCTTGCTGTTTTTGCTTTTTCTTATTTAAATTATAGCTGGTGGGTTTTTCCGGCACTGTTACTATTACCCGATTTAAGTATGTTGGGTTACGCATTTAATGCTAAAATTGGAGCAATATTGTATAATATTTTTCATCATAAGGCATTGGCAGTGCTATTGTTTATCCTTGGTCTTTATTTTTCATGGCCAATGGTTCAGCTTACAGGTATTATATTGTTTGCCCATTCCAGTATGGATAGGGCATTGGGTTACGGATTGAAATATTTTACAGGCTTTAATGATACCCATTTGGGTAAAATTGGTAAAAGAAATTAATTATGGCATTATCAAAAGAAGGCATTGCACAACGCATTGCCAAAGAAATAAAAGACGGTTATTATGTAAACTTAGGAATAGGTATTCCTACGCTGGTAGCCAATTATATCCCTAGTGGTATTAACGTAGTATTGCAATCAGAAAATGGTTTATTGGGCATGGGGCCTTTTCCATATGAAGGAGAGGAAGATGCAGATCTGATCAATGCCGGAAAACAGACCATTACAACTTTACCGGGCTCGGTAATCTTTGATTCGGCTATGAGCTTTGGTATGATCAGAGCACAGAAAATAGACCTGACCATTTTAGGTGCTATGGAGGTTTCTGAAAACGGTGATATTGCCAATTGGAAAATTCCGGGCAAAATGGTGAAAGGCATGGGCGGGGCTATGGATCTGGTAGCATCTGCAAAAAACATTATCGTTGCCATGCAGCATGTAAATAAAGCAGGCGAAAGTAAACTATTACCAGAATGTAGCTTGCCTTTAACGGGCGTAAAATGCATCAAAAAAATTGTAACTGAACTGGCTGTTTTAGAGGTTCTGCCTGAGGGTGGATTTAAGCTTGTGGAGCGTGCACCTGGAGTAAGTGTAGATTTTATTAGAAATGCTACAGCAGGTAAGTTATACGCAGATGATAATGTGCCTGAAATGGTGATTGATTAAATATTTTTCAAACAATTTTTTATGGATTTACGTTTATAAGGCATCTTGTAATGAAAAAAATACATACTAAATGAGAAAAAATTTAATTAAAAGAAGCCTGTTATTAGGAGCATTATTCGCTCTGTTTGCTATTACTAATCTAAACGCTCAATCTAATGTTTTTAACCTGATCGTTAAAGAAGATCTGATGGATTGTGTAGGTGTAGCGCCTCAAAAATGCTATCAGGTAAAATATAGTAACAGTAAAGATTGGGAAGCATTTTATAGCCAGATTTCAGGTTTTAAATATGAGGAGGGGTATCGTTATACGTTAAAAGTAAGAAAAACACGTTTGCAAAATGTTCCTGCCGATGCTTCTTCTTATAATTACAAATTGGTAAGAGTTGTTAAAAAAGTAAAAATGAATGCTAATCCTGCCAAAGGAAACAGCATGCTTACCTATATAACTGATCACACCTGGAAATTGATTAGACTGGATGGACGTGATCTTAAAGAAGTACAACCCACTATTAATTTCGATTTTGATAAAAAAGGAATTTCAGGGCATGGGGGTTGTAACGGATTTTTTGGTAGCCTTGAACTTAAAAAAGATGAACTGACTTTTAGCAGGATAGGAAGCACGTTAATGTACTGTGAAGGTGAGAAAAGTAAAGTTGAAGGCGAGTTTTTACATTCACTGGAAAAAGGACCATACAAGTTTGATGTTGCAGACCAGACACTCAATTTTTATAAGGATAATAAATTGGTGATGATGTTTGCAAAGACAGAAAAGCAAAAGAAATAAACCCAAGCTGCCTAAAGGTAGTAATGTTAATTGAGCTCATCGAAATAGGCATAAATTATAAAAAGAGTTTCGATAGGCTTTGCTTGAGATAGAATACTGCCTATATAGGCAGTTTTTTTATGCTTCTTATTTTATGATTAGAGGCTCGAATATAAATCTCAAAGAATTACATTTTAGGGTAATTTTGTAGCATTAAATAGATTAAAGCACAGTATTTCTCGTAGCTTTGCTCTATCAAAAGAAATTCATATGAAAAGAACTGTAATCTCATTATGGGCTTTGTGCTTTTTGTTCCTTTTTTCGTGCAGTAATGAAAAAAAACTGCCAATCTTTGGCGAGCGCAGTGTTAAAATTGTAAAAGGAACTGATGGAATTGATAGGATAGATACGGTTTACAAGACCGTTCCTGATTTTAAATTTCTTAACCAAGACAGTGTTTACATTACACAGGATGATTTTAAAGGGAAGATCTATGTAACTGATTTCTTTTTTACTTCATGTTCAACTATTTGCCCAGTAATGCACCGTAACTTGAAAGAGGTTTATGAAAAATTTAAAAGCAATCCAGAGGTTATGTTCTTATCACATACAATTGATTTTAAATACGATAAACCTTCGGTACTGAAAAAATATGCTCAAAAGCTAGGTGTAGATACCAAGAAATGGGAATTTGTTTATGGCGATAAAGAAAGCGTTTACACGCTGGCAGAAAAAGATTATCTGGTTGCCGTAAAAGAAGATAGTTCTGCAACTGATGGCTATATACATCAAGGTTGGTTGGTTCTGGTGGATAAACATAGACGTTTAAGAGGTGCCTACGACGGAACAAAAAGCGAAGAAGTAGCTAAATTAGAGAAAGATATCGCTATCTTATTGGCAGAAAAAGAATAAAAATGCGTAAATACATTTTAGCAATTGTTTTTTCCTTACTGATAGGCAGCATTATTTTATCCTGTCAGGATGAAGGACAGATTGAACAAGCCAAGTATTTAACGGGGGGAAAGGACCTTTACAAGCTGCATTGCCAGAATTGTCATGGCGAAAACGGGGAAGGTTTAGGAGAGCTTGCTCCGCCACTTACCGATAGCGTTTTTCTGGCTGAACATAAACAAAAACTGGCCTGCTATATTAAAAACGGCTTAAGTGACACCATAACTGTTAATGACGTAAAGTATGATGGCAAAATGCCCGGGTTTAAACAATTGAATGATATAGATATAGCTAAGCTCATTGTTTATATTACCAATTCATTTGGCCATAAGCAGGGCATGTACAAATATGAGCAGGTAGCAGCCGATCTACAGAACTGCAAATGATGATTACCGGCTAAAAATTAATATTTTTGCATTCTAATTTTCTTAAACATTGAAATATCCGCATTTTAAAGACTTAATTTTATTTGAAAATCAAGATTATATTGTTGTAAATAAACCACCTTTTGTAGCTTCTTTAGATGAAAGAGGGGCTTCGGGAGCTGGAGAAGTAAATATTTTACGTTTAGCCAAGCAATATATAGCAGATGCACAGATCTGTCACCGTTTAGATAAAGAAACTTCGGGCGCTATGGTCATCGCCAAAAATCCTGAGGCTTATCGCTCTTTATCTATACAATTTGAAAAACGTAGGGTAAATAAGACCTATCACGCTATTGTAGATGGTCAGTTCCAATTTGATAATCTGCTGGTAGATCTGCCTATTTTAAATGAAGGTAATAAAAATGTAACCATTGACAGGGCGGAAGGTAAACGAGCCGAAACTTATTTCAATTCGCTTAAATACTATAAACACTATACATTGGTTGAGTGCAAACCTATAACGGGTCGTATGCACCAGATCCGTATCCACCTCGCTACACAAAGAGCTGCCATTTGTGGCGATAGCATGTATAGAGGTAAACCTGTATATTTATCTAACATCAAAAGAGGTTATAAGCTTACAGATGAGGAAGAACAACCTATTATGAAGAGATTTGCTTTACATGCAAGAAGAATAGTCTTTAAAGGCTTGGATGGAAACGATATTGAAATAGAAGCACCTTACCCTAAAGACTTTGCCACGCTCTTAAAATTGTTAGACAAATTCGATGCGTAATCGGCTGAAATAAAAAGGAGAACATATGCAGACCAGGTTAGTAACTTTTTTAGATCATTTAAATAATTATAGGAAATCAAAGATCTCTAACCGCAATTTTCTTGTCGTTGTCTCTATTCTGGTTGGTATTATGGCGGGTTTGGCGGCTGCATTGCTCAAAACCCTTACCCATCATATAGAACATTTTCTGCAGAACGATTTGCATTGGCAATATAAATACTATTTATACTTCCTGTTTCCCGGTATTGGTATTTTCTTATCGGTATTGTACGTGCGTAAATTTATACGCAAAGGAAAATTTGAAACAGGCCTAACGCCTTTGTTATATACGATTTCAAAGAAATCAAGTAATGTAGAACCGCATAATAGTTATTCGCAGATTATAACGGCTGCATTAACCGTGGGTTTTGGTGGCTCAACCGGATTGGAAGCTCCTATTGTTACCAGCGGTGCTTCTATTGGCTCAACTCTTGGCCGTTATCTGGGCTTAAGTTACCGTGAAATTACCATGTTACTGGCCTGCGGTGCCGCTGCCGGTATTGCCGGAGCATTTAACAGCCCTGTAGCAGGAATAGTTTTTGCCATAGAAATCCTTTTACCTGAGTTTACTATTCCGGCCTTTATTCCTTTATTGCTTTCGGCAGCTACAGCATCTGTAGTAGCCCAGGTTTTTTATAAAGAACAATTGTTTTATCTGGTAACACAGGGTTGGGAAATGAAAGCGCTGCTTTTCTATGTCTTACTTGCAGTGCTTATAGGTTTGTACTCTATTTATTTTGGTAAGGCCAATCATCTGGTTAAAGGTCTTTTTTATAAGATTAAAAACCCTTACCGGAAAGTTATGGTAGGGGGTATTGGTTTAGGTGTTCTGGTATTTTTGTTTCCTACTTTATATGGCGAAGGCTACCTAACCATTAAAGAACTATTAATGGGTAATTACAATACAGTGGTATCTAACAGTATTTTTGCTGATTATGGCAATTTTCCTATTGTGATTATCCTTTTTACAGTAGCTACCATTTTTGCTAAATCTTTTGCTACCCTGTTTACGCTTGGCGCAGGAGGAAATGGTGGAATATTTGCCCCTAGTTTAATTATAGGAGGTTTAATAGGCTTTATAATGGCTTATACAATTAATCTGTCTGGTTTGGCCCAAGTGAATACTGCCAACTTTATCGTAGCAGGTATGGCTGCTGCTTTAGGATCTATAATGCATGCGCCTTTAACAGGTATATTCCTGATAGCTGAAATAACCGGCGGTTATATATTAATGGTGCCCTTAATGATCACCACTGCTTTGGCTTACCTTATTAATCGTAGTGTAAACAAATATTCAATTTACACCAAACCTCTTGCAGAGAAAGGCGAATTATCTCACTATGAAGATAAAGATACTACAGTGCTCAATATGATCAAACTTAAGTATCTGGTGCAAAGAGAAGGTCTTACTTTAAATATTGATGAGTCTATAACCGATAAAATCTCGGATATGGTTGCTGCTAAACAAAGTGTGTTTGCTGTACTAAATGCCGAAGATGAATTAATGGGACTGGTTTTTTTAAATGATGCGCTCAATGCCATGTTCAGTGCAGACGGAAAAGAAAATGAAAAACAGATCAGTGTTAAAAAATTACTGAATAAGCCCGAAGTAGTATTGAATGCAGAAACCGATTTGAAAAAGGTGTTAAATCAAATGGACATCTCAGGTTACAATAACCTGCCTGTGGTGGACGAAGGCAATAAATTTATGGGCTTTGTAGCTAAATCGCAGATTTTCAATAAATACAGAGCTTTACTTGCTCGTATGGCCGATTATATGAGTTAAAAAAGCCCTACTTTTACAATCCTTAAGATAGAATCGACTTAGTAAGGCTTTTTTCATTAATTGATTAATCGTTTCTTTTCAGTCCAAATTTTTCTATTTTACTGTAAAGGTGACTTCTTTGAATATCAATCTCATCAGCTGTTTTAGATACATTCCAGTTGTTCTTTTCCAACTTAAATTTGATGAACTCTTTTTCTGCATGGTCTTTATAGTCCTGAAAATTGGCAAAACTATCATAGTTTAAACCAACCGTTGCAGTATTGTTGCTTGATGTAGCCGAAGCATCAGAATTACTAGAATATGTTGTAGAAGATGGGTTGGCAAAAGCAACTACGTCATGTTCGGTAATTACTTTATCGCTTAAAATGATCAGTCTTTCGATCATGTTATGCAATTCTCTGATGTTACCTGTCCATGGTAATGCTTTTAAGGCATTCATACCGCCTTCGCTAATTTTCTTAACCGGCATGCCGTAATCTGCACAGATTTCGTCCAAGAAACTTTGTGCAATTACAGGAATATCATCTACACGTTCGGTTAAATTAGGTACATGGATATTAATTACGTTTAAGCGATGGTAAAGATCCATCCTAAAATTGCCAGCTTCTATTTCTTTAAGCAAATCTTTATTGGTAGCTGCCAATACTCTCACTTTAACTTCTATCTCTTTTTCGCCACCTACACGGGTAATTTTATTTTCCTGTAATGCTCTTAATACCTTAGCTTGGGCAGATAAGCTCATGTCGCCAATTTCATCTAAAAAGAGCGTACCACCGTTAGCCAGTTCAAACTTACCGATACGTTGTTTAACCGCAGAAGTAAATGAACCTTTTTCATGTCCAAACAATTCACTTTCAATTAGTTCAGAAGGGATGGCCGCACAATTCACTTCAATCAACTGTCCATCGGCCCGGTTTGATTTTTCATGCAACCAGCGAGCTACCAGTTCTTTTCCGCTACCATTAGCACCTGTAATTAAAACACGGGCATCAGTAGGGGCTACGCGTTCAATGGTTTCTTTGATACGGCTTATGGCATCAGAACCACCCAAAATTTCTCTGGTTTTGCTAACCTTACGCTTTAAAACTTTGGTTTCTGTAACTAAAGAGCCTCTGTCTAAACCATTTCTAACTGTAATTAAAAGACGGTTAAGATCAGGCGGTTTAGAAATGAAATCAAATGCACCTTTTTTACTGGCTTCAACAGCAGTTTCAACCGTTCCATGTCCGGAGATCATAATAAACGGCAGATCAGGTTTAATGGCCAAGGCTGTTTCCAGTACCTCAATACCATCCATTTTGTTCATTTTGATGTCGCAAAGAACGAGGTCATAGTCATTCTTTTTAATCATTTCCAGGCCGTCTATGCCGTTATCGATGTCATCTACCTCGTAGTCTTCGTATTCTAAGATCTCTCTCAGCGTGCTTCTAATAGCTCTTTCATCGTCAATTATAAGCAGTTTCGCCATATGTATTAAACTTTAGTTCTATTGCGAATATATTACTTTTTGTTAAAATGTATATTTTTTTATACAATTTTAACTTGCTTCAAGAGAAGGGTTGGGATAATCAAAAGAAAAATGCAAGCCTGTAAGCCGGGTTCTGTATTTCAGTATTGAAATTTCTATCATTAATCTAGTATAAATGTTGCCATTTACATCAAACGACCTACCCACTAACATCGAACGAGCAGCCCTACATGCGTTAGCCTATTTGGTCTTTCAATTCCCGGGGTTTACCAAAACGTTAATCACTTAACGAGATCGTGAGCTCTTACCTCACGTTTTCACCCTTACCTCGGTAAACCGTGGCGGTATCATTTCTGTGGCACTTTCCATAATCCAGGTTTTCATTCCTGAACCTCTTCCCGTTAGGAAGCGAGATGCTCTGTATTGCCCGGACTTTCCTCTTTTCCGTAAAAACGGAACAGCGATAGAACGGCTTGCATTGTACAAAGTTAAGGTTTATAATTTAAAACCCTACGATTTTGAATTGATCATGCTCATAATTTATCATTCTGAAAGCCTCCCTCTGTTAATAAAAACAGGCAAATAAGTGATAAAAACTGCATAGAGTTTCCTATATTCGCTAAAACTTAATTAAGCATGTTTCCAACCGTATCGCACTTTATTTCCTATCTGTTTGGTATAAATATTCCTTTGCCATTCAATACTTTCGGTGTATTTGTAGCTTTGGCTTTTGTTGCTGCCTATTGGGCTTTTACACAAGAGTTAAAACGTAAAGAAGCACTGGGTATATTAAAACCACTCAAAAAAACAGTAACTATTGGTACACCTGTTTCAACTATGGAAATGGTTTCTAATGGTTTCTTTGGTTTTATTATAGGTTATAAACTTATTGATGCCCTGCTTAATTATAAACTGTTTGTTGCAGATACGCAATCCTTTATTTTATCGGGCAGGGGAAATCTTTTAGGCGGGATTGCTTTAGCAGCTCTTTTTGTGTACTGGGCTTATAAAGAAAAGGAAAAAACAAAATTAACCAAACCCAAAACCACAGAAGTTACCGTACATCCTTATGAAGTAATGAGCAGTATGGTGGTATGGGCTGCTGTTTTTGGTTTTTTAGGCGCTAAAGTATTTGATAATCTGGAACATTGGGACAGTTTTGTACAAGATCCTATAGGCGGATTACTTTCTTTTAGCGGTTTGACCTTTTATGGAGGTTTGATTTGTGGGGGTGCTGCCGTATTATATATTGCCAATAAGTATGGTATAAAGCCTTTACATATGTTAGATGTGGGTGCACCGGGAATGATGTTGGCTTATAGCGTAGGGCGTATAGGTTGTCATTTATCTGGTGATGGCGATTGGGGTATTGTCAATTTACATCCTAAACCTTTTTCGTGGTTACCAGATTGGGCATGGGCTTATACTTATCCAAATAACGTTGCTGGCGAGGGTGTTCCTATAGAGGGCTGTATAGGCAGATACTGTAATGTATTGCCTAATCCTGTTTACCCTACACCTTTATATGAGATTATTGCAGCTTTTATCATCTTTTTAATTCTTTGGAAATTAAGAAAACGTATTCAGATACCGGGTATCATGTTTGGTATTTACCTGATGTTTGCCGGAGTAGAACGTTTTTTCATAGAACTGATCAGGGTAAACTCTAAATACAGAATAGGCGATCTTTCATTTACACAGGCAGAATTGATTTCGGTTATTTTATTTATTGCCGGTTTATTGATGGTTTATTTCTCGGTAAGAAACAAAGAAAAACTGGCTAAATACTAAGCATGGATTACGAACTGATTTGCAATAAGGTTATAGCTATAGCCCGTTTAACCGGAAATTTCATTAGAAAGGAAGCCATGTCTTTTGATATGGCTGCTATAGAATATAAGGGTTTAAACGATCTGGTTTCGTATGTAGATAAAAATGCTGAGAAGCAACTGGTTAAAAACCTGAAAAAGATTTTACCGGGCGCAGGTTTTATTACAGAAGAAGATACAGAAAACATATATAATAAAAGTTACACCTGGATAATAGATCCTTTAGATGGTACCACTAATTTTATACATGGCATACCTACTTATTCTATCAGTATTGCTTTGTATGAAGAAGACAGGCCTGTAGTAGGGGTTGTGTATGAAATTAACCGGGGAGAAATGTTCTACTCTTATAAAGGCGCTCCGGCTTACCTAAATAACAAGGAAATTAGTGTTTCTAAAAATGCCTTATTGTCGCAATCTTTACTGGCTACCGGTTTTCCTTATTACCAGTTTGATAAGCAGCCAGAATACATTCGTTTGTTTACAGAAATGATGCAGAAATGCCATGGATTAAGACGAATTGGCTCTGCAGCAGTTGATTTGGTTTATGTAGCTTGTGGTAGGTTTGACGGCTATTTTGAGTATAATCTAAATGCTTATGATGTGGCTGCAGGTGCTTTTATTGTGCAGCAGGCAGGCGGGGTGGTGACCAATTTTTCGGGCGGAAATGAAATATTTAATGCCAGAGAAGTTCTCGCTTCAAACGGATTGGTAACCGCCGAAATATTAGAAACCATAAAGAAACATTTCGGGTCATAAAAAAAGCTACCTGAAACTTATTCAAATAGCTTTCTTATTGAAAATTAACCTAATAAATTACATTGCTTCAGAAACAACTTCCTTAACTTCAGGAATCATACGTTGTAAAAGATTTTGTATGCCCGATTTTAAGGTAATTGTACTTGACGGGCATCCGCTACATGAACCTCTCAGTTCTACAGTAACTACACCTTCGTCAAAAGATTTATATGTAATGGCTCCGCCGTCCTGCTCAACTGCCGGACGTACATAATCGTGTAAGATTTGCTGTATCTTAATTTCTGTTTCTGTTCCTTCAAAAGCAGGAGCTTCTTCAGAAACTTCTTTGATCTTTAATTCGCTTTCTACAGCACCTTTAACAAATTCCTTTAAAATTGCTTCTATATCGCTCCAATCTGCATCATCGGTTTTAGTAATGGTTACAAAATTGCTCGCAAAGAATACACCGTTAACAAAGTTAAATTTGAACAACTCTTTAGCAAAAGGTGATTTTTCTGCACTTTCTTTTGTAGCAAAATCCTCGCTTCCATTAATTAAAAGTTTATTTACCATAAACTTCATGGTTGCAGGGTTAGGCGTTTGTTCTGTATATACGTTTATAGTCATTTCTTAAAAAATTAATGATACAAATTTATGTATTAATAACGCAAATTGCAGGTTATCTTGTCTGTATAAGGTCATTAATTAAAAAATACCCGTATAATTAAAAGGCGTGATTTGTTTCAGTTCATTTTTAACGTTTTCATTCACATCAAGCTCATCAATAAAGCTGGCCATGGTTTGTGCAGTTATTTTTTGATTGGTACGGGTAAGCGCTTTCAAAGCTTCATAAGGATTTGGGTAAGCTTCTCTGCGCAATACAGTTTGAATGGCTTCTGCAACTACCGCCCAATTGTTTTCAAGATCAGCCTCAATGGCTTCTTCATTTAAAATAATCTTGTTCAATCCTCTTAAGGTAGAATTGATGGCAATTAGGGTATGGGCAAATGGAACACCGATGTTACGCAATACGGTAGAATCAGTTAAATCGCGTTGTAAACGAGATATAGGTAGTTTAGCCGCTAAAAATTCGAATACGGCATTGGCCATTCCTGCATTACCTTCTGCATTTTCAAAATCGATGGGGTTAACTTTATGTGGCATGGCAGATGAACCTACTTCGCCTGCTTTAATTCTTTGCTTAAAGTAGTTTTTAGAAATATAGCTCCAGATATCGCGATCTAAGTCTATGATAATGTTATTGATGCGTTTTAAGGCATCGCACTGCGCAGCAAACTGATCGTAATGTTCAATTTGTGTGGTGTACTGTGCTCTGCTTAGGCCTAAAGTATTGTTTACAAAGTTGTTTGAAAAATCTACCCAGTTTACCTGTGGGTAAGCAATATGGTGTGCATTGAAATTACCTGTAGCACCTCCAAATTTGGCGCCGTTAGGTATAGATTTCAATTGATTTACCTGAATGCTTAAACGTTCTACAAAAACCATGAACTCTTTACCTAATTTGGTTGGAGATGCAGGCTGTCCGTGTGTATGGGCAAGCAAAGGAACATTTTTCCACTCGTTAGCCAGTTCAGTTAATTTATCAATCAGCTGTGTAACAGCAGGTAAATAACTTTCATTTAAAGCTAATTTAAAGGTATAAGGTATAGCCGTGTTGTTGATATCCTGCGAGGTTAAACCAAAGTGGATAAATTCTTTATAGGCTTGCAGGTTTAGCTCATCAAATTTGGCTTTTATAAAGTATTCTACAGCTTTTACATCGTGATTGGTTACACTTTCGGTTTCTTTTACCTGTTGCGCATCGGCATCGTTAAAGTTTTGGTAAATGGCTCTTAACTGAGCGTATGTCTGTTTATCAAAATTTTCAAGTCCTGTAATTTTGGCCTCCACCAATGCAATAAAATATTCTATTTCTACAAAAACGCGGTATTTGATTAAAGCATATTCAGAAAAGTAATTTGCTAAAGATTCGGTTGTTTTACGGTAACGGCCATCAATAGGAGAAATAGCCTGAAGCGGAGATAATGACATATTGTATTTGTTTTTTTACCAAAAACGCAAAGTTAACATATCTTTTCTTTTTGCAATGGTTTGTTTTAAAACATAATTGCAATATTTTAGAGGCTACAATTTTAAGCCTTGTACAAATCCATGAACCGCAAACATTTCTTATCTATTATTCCTGCAGGTGTTTTTTTAAGTGCATTTAACTTAAAGAGTTATGCCTCAAGTACAGAAAATACTGCTCAGCATTTTGTACCACGTGTACCTCCGTCTTTGTTAAAAGGCGATACAATTGGTATTACCTGTCCGGCAGGTTATATTACAAAAGAAGAAATTGAACCAGCGGTTAAGCAGATGGAAAGCTGGGGTTTTAATATCAGAATTGGGAAGACGGTAGGTGCAAGAGATTTTACTTTTGGCGGTACAGATCAGGAACGTTTAGAAGATCTACAGGCTATGCTTGATGATCCGAGCGTGAATGCCATTATGTGCGCAAGAGGAGGTTATGGAGCCATCAGAATTGTAGATCAGCTTGATTTTTCACGTTTTAAAGCACAACCCAAATGGCTGATAGGTTTTAGCGATATAACAGTTTTGCATTGCCATATCAACAGTAATTACCACGTGGCTTCTATACATTCTAAAATGTGCAACAGTTTTCCTTCTAACTGGGATCTGGCAGAGCCTATACAGGTTGATACCATTAACTCTATACGACAGGCTTTAACCGGCGAAAAAATGAAATATACCGCTGTATATAATGCGAATAACAGAATAGGTATGGCAAAAGGAGAATTGATTGGTGGAAATTTACGTTGTATAGAGAATTTGGCTGGTAGTAAATCTGAAATAGAAACCCGTAACAAGATATTGTTTGTAGAAGATACCGGAGAATACCTTTATTCTATTGATAGGATGTTCTACAATTTAAAGAGAAGTGGAAAATTAGATAAACTAAAAGGCTTGATTATAGGTGGATTTAAGTTGAAGAAAGATGATGAGGGCGACGAATTTGGCAAAACGATTGTAGAAATTGTAATGGAAAAAGTTGCCGGATATGATTATCCCGTATGTTTTGATTTTCCGGTTGGCCATCAAAAAGCAAATTATGCATTAAAATGTGGGGTAAAGCATACGTTGGAAGTCACTGAAACGGGCACGGTTTTGCAAGAAATCTAGTCTAAGCTAAAAACTGGAGTTTCTTCATGTCTTGAAGCTACAAATACTTCTGTTTGTAAAGCATGTGTTTTAAAAAGATTGTAAACCAAATCTGGGCAATTGTTATCCTTGCTCAAATGAGAAAGAAACAGGTAGCGTAATTTTTCAGACTGATGGTTTTTAAATAATTCCAATGCTTTTGTATTGGATAAGTGACCTCTGCCGCTGCTGATCCTGTGTTTAAGGTAATAAGGGTATCTGCCTTTTTCAAGCATCTCTTCATCGTAATTAGCTTCTAAAAATACGGCATCACAATCTTTAAAATGCAGGCTTACGTTTTCACATACATTTCCTATATCGGTAAAAACACCAATTTTCTTTTGTGCGTTATCAATTACAAAGCTATGGGGTTCTGCAGCATCATGAAATTTGGCAAAGGCTTTTACGTTCAGGTCTGCTATACTGATAACTTCATCGGTCTCAAAGAAATTAACCAAATGTTCAGATAGGTTTAAACCACTATTTAACAGAGTTTTTAAAGTAATATATACGGGTATCTGGTATTTTTTTGAGATTACACTCAGTCCTTTTATGTGGTCGCTGTGTTCATGGCTTATAAATATGGCTCTAACCTTTTCTATAGCCAGACCCAATCTGTTTAACCTAATCAGCGTTTCTTTACAGCTTAATCCGGCATCAATTAATACAGCATGTTCTTCATTTCCAATGTAAAAACAATTGCCATTGCTGCCCGTATTTAAAGATGCAAAGTATAAAGCCATATTAATGCAAAAATGCTGATTTAAAATCTCTTTTTTATGAATGTGCATAAAAACACCTATACTTTTCTTTGCTGTTTTTGAAGAGCATATTTTGTTTTAAGAATTGATAAAATGTTGATTGTTGATAAAAAAAAAATAAAAAAAGTGCATTTAATCGAAAGAAGTGCTTGTTTTT
The DNA here is from genome assembly GCF_022809115.1 of Pedobacter montanisoli. GTDB lineage: Bacteria > Bacteroidota > Bacteroidia > Sphingobacteriales > Sphingobacteriaceae > Pedobacter > Pedobacter montanisoli. Next base: position 800,508 of record NZ_JALGBH010000002.1, read on the forward strand.
TCCGTTTAAATGATATATTTGACTAACAAAAAAATTAAAACAATGGAAAAATTTGCAAAAGTTAAAGAAGTAGTAGCTGCAATTGAGGCAGACGTTGAGAAATTTTATAACGCAGGTAATTCAGCTGCAGGAACAAGAGTACGTAAAGCTATGCAAGATTTAAAAGGCTTAGCTCAAGAAATCCGTACTGAAGTTACAGAAAAGAAAAATAGCGCAAAATAAGAAAGACGCTCAAAGTAATTTAATAAAAACCCACTTTAATGTTTGTTAAAGTGGGTTTTTTATTGTTGAAAATTTTATAAATAAAAAAATCCGGAAGTTCAAACTTCCGGATTTTGTACCTCTTAGGGTTAATTATTTTAGTTTGGATAAAGCTTCTTTTATTCGGCGAAGTGCTTCTTTCAGGCTATCATCAGAAGCAGCATAAGATAATCTGATGTAATTGTTATTGCCAAAACTGTCGCCACCAACAGTTGCCACGTGTGCAGCATTTAATAGGTATAAAGCCAAATCAGCAGAGTTTTCTATAACCTTACCAGTTTCGTCCTGTTTACCAAAGAAAGAACTTATTTCAGGGAAGAAATAAAAAGCACCCTGTGGTAAATTGGTTTTAACACCCGGTATTTCATTTAGCAAATGGTAAACCAGCTCTCTGCGACGGGCAAAGGCTTCTTTCATTTCCATTACACTATCTAAACCATGTTCATAAGCTGCTATACCAGCACGTTGTGCAATAGAACAGGTACCTGATGTGGTTTGCCCTTGCATTTTATCATTAGCAGCGGCCAGTTCTTTGCTTGCGGCAATATAACCCAATCTCCAGCCTGTCATTGCGTAGGCTTTAGAAAAACCATTTACAATAATTACACGTTCCTTAATCTCAGGAAATTGTGCAATAGACTCATGCTTGTCTATAAAGTTGATATGCTCATAAATCTCATCTGAAATAATGAAGATATCAGGATGTTTCTCAAAAACTTTAGCCAGAGCAGCCAACTCAGCCTTGCTGTACACCGAACCCGTAGGGTTACATGGCGAAGAGAACATGAAAAGCTTGCTTTTAGGTGTAATTGCGGCTTCTAGTTGCTCAGGACTGATTTTAAAATCGCTCTCTATCGTAGTATCAATATAAACAGCTTTACCTTCTGCTAAGGTTACCATTTCAGAATAAGACACCCAGTACGGCGTAGGGATAATCACTTCATCGCCTGGATTGATCAGTGTTAAAATAACATTAGACAGCGATTGCTTTGCACCTGTTGAAACCACAATCTGAGACATATCATAATCTAAATTGTTTTCTCTTTTTAATTTGTTGGCAATAGCTTGTCGCAATTCAGGATAGCCCGGAACAGGAGAGTAGCGGGTATAGTTTTCATCTAATGCTTTTTTAGCTGCATCTTTAATATACTCAGGTGTATTAAAGTCTGGTTCGCCTACACTTAAATTGATAACGTTAATACCTTTAGCTGCTAGTTCGCGGCTTAGTTTGGTCATCTTAAGTGTTGCAGATTCTGATAGGCTGTTGATTCTGTCTGATAAAAATGTCATGGTCGTAGTTGAGAAAAACAAATATAAAAACTATTTAATAAGGCGCTAAAAAAAGATTTTCTTTGCAAGAAATGGTGGTTTTAGTTGTATTTTTGCCAACAAAATTTGGTCTATGCATACAAATAAAAAAGCAATTTTGGTGTCGCTCTGTGTTGGAGTAATATTAATGGTTGCCAAGTTTGTGGCTTATGCCATAACTAACTCAAATGCAATACTTACCGATGCGGCAGAAAGCATTGTAAATATTGTAGCCAGCTCATTTGCTTTTTATAGTATTTACCTTTCTACACAGCCTAAAGATGAGAACCATCCTTATGGCCATGGAAAGGTAGAATTCTTTTCAGCCTTTATAGAAGGCGTTCTTATTGTAATTGCAGGCATTATCATTGTTGCAAAGTCTGGGTTCGACTTGTTTTACCCTAAGCATATACAGCAGCTTTTTGAAGGTGCCATTATTATTGGTATAACAGGTCTGGTTAACCTTATCATAGGTTTATATCTCATTAAAACGGGTAAGGCCAACAAATCACTTACTTTAGAGGCAGATGGAAAACATCTTTTAACCGATACGGTAACCAGCGCAGGTTTAATTGTAGGTATTCTTATTATTGAATTTACAGGAATCTATCGTTTAGATAGCATTATTTCTATTCTTGTTGGGTTTTATATTATTTTTTCGGGTTATAAACTGATCAGAAAATCGGTGGGTGGATTAATGGACGAAAGTAATGTTGAACTGGTAGGCGAGGTGGTAAATATCTTACAGGAAAACAGGCATAACAGCTGGATTGACATTCATAATTTAAGAACACAGCAATACGGAGCTGATCTGCACATAGATTGCCATGTAACTTTACCTTATTATTATGATCTGAACAAAGTTCATAAGGAAATCTCAGACATAGATCAATTGATCAATCATTCTACTACGCATAAAACAGAGTTTTTTATCCACGCAGATCCTTGCTTGCCTGCCTGTTGTCATTATTGTAAGATGACCGATTGCCCGGTTAGAGCCGAAGCTTTTAAACGTGAAATTGCGTGGAATCTGGATAACGTAACAAAAAACCAGAAACATTTTAGTCTATGAGTTATTTTAACGTAAGAGTTTACGGGCTGTTGCTTAATAAAAACAATGAAGTTTTATTGAGCGATGAGTTTGAGGTGGGCAGACACTTTACCAAATTTCCGGGCGGAGGGCTTGAATTAGGCGAGGGACTGATAGATGCACTAAAACGCGAATTTATAGAAGAATGCCAGACAGAGATAGAAGTCGTTTCGCATTTTTACACCACAGATTTCTACGAAAAATCATCATTCAATGATAGTCAGGTAATTAGTATCTACTATCTGGTTAAAGCAGTTTCTACTTTAAATATCATACCTAAAGAAAAAGCATTTGATTTTGAGACAGGCTTGTTTCAAAGTTTCAGGTGGAAAAGCATTAGTACTCTCCAAACAGAAGATGTAACTTTTAAAACCGATCAAGTTGTTGTAGAATTGTTAAAGCAGAAATTCTAAGTTCTGCTATACTTTCTTTTCCGTTAATAAATGTAGTTTTGCGAAGTAAAACGGCAGATTCTTATTTAATGAGCAATTTAGAGGAAAGAGACAGAGCGGTAATCTGGCATCCATATACCCAGATGAAAAATGCCCTCACACATATACCCATAGTAAAAGGCGAAGGCGTTTATTTATTTACAGAAGATGGTAAGCAATATATTGATGCTGTATCATCATGGTGGGTAAATATACATGGGCACGGTAATGCTGCTATTGCAGATGCTGTTGCCAAACAGGCCAGAGAACTGGAGCATGTGATCTTTGCCGGTTTTACACACGAACCTGCTATACAGCTGGCAGAAAGACTGTTGAATTTACTACCTGGAGATCAGAAAAAGGTATTTTATAGCGATAATGGTTCAACGGCAGTAGAGGTAGCTTTAAAAATGTGCTTGCAATATTGGCACAATAAAGGTATTACCAAGCGTAAAAAAATCCTTGCATTTAACAACTCTTATCACGGAGATACTTTTGGAGCTATGGCCGTTAGCGCCCGTAGCATTTTTACCCATCCTTTCAGTGATTTATTATTTGAGGTAGATTTTATTGATTTGCCCAATGCTTCGAACATTGATGTCATTAAAGAAAAAATTACCGCAATAGGAGATGAGGCCGCTTGTTTCATTTTTGAACCTTTGGTACTGGGGTCTGGAGGGATGCTGATGTATGAAGCAACTTATTTAGATGAGCTGATCACTTTATGTAAAACACAGGGTATTTTAACCATTGCAGATGAAGTGATGACCGGTTTTGGGCGTACAGGTACTTTTTTTGCCTCTGAGCAATTAAGCTCAAGGCCTGATATTTTCTGTTTAAGCAAAGGTTTAACCGGAGGTACCATGGCTATGGGAATAACCACCTGTAACCAACAGATATTTGATGCCTTTTATAGCGACGATAAACTGAAAACACTTTATCACGGACATTCTTTTACAGCCAATCCAATTGCATGCGCCGCGTCTCTGGCAAGTTTAGATCTGTTGTTAAAACATGAAACTCTGGTAAATATTAACCGTATTAAAAAGCAACATACCCAATTTGCAGAGCGGATAAAGCATCATCCTAAATTAAAAGAAGTAAGGCAGACGGGAACGATTTTAGCTTTGGAGTGGGCTACATCAAACGAAACATCTTATCTAAATACCTTGCGGGATAGTTTATACACCTACTTTTTAGAACATCATATTATATTAAGACCTTTGGGGAATATTATCTATATATTGCCTCCTTATGTAATTTCAGAACAGGATTTAGATTACATTTACCAAACTATAACAGCAGCATTAGAAATACTTTAACATGCAGATTACCCCTTTATTACAACATATTGTAAAACATACAGCTATCCATAGTAAATGGCTTAACACTTTATCTTTCATGGAAAATGCAGGTGCAAAGAAAATATCTGCTTCAGAACATAAAGAACAGGTTACTCTGTTGGTGTTAAAACATGCTGCCGAAGAGCACCGTCATGCTTTTTATCTGAAAAAGCAGCTAGCCAAGCTGGATGAAAGTTTATGTAAAACTTATACTCAACAAGAGTTATTAGCTCCAAACCATACCAAATATTACCTCCACAATTTAGATGTTAAGGTATGCCGTTATCTTAAAAAACATTTTAATCTTTCGGGTTACGACCTGAAATTTGCTGCCTACCTCTTTGTTACCTATGCTATAGAAGTAAGGGCAGATGAACTCTATCCGGTTTACCAACAGGTGTTGAGTGAAGCGCAGAGCAAAGTAACGGTAAAGTCTATCATTTTGGAAGAAGAAGGACATCTGGAAGAAATGATCAACCAGCTAAATGAGTTTTCGCCAGACTGGAAACAACATGCAGATGAAATTGTTAAAATAGAAGATGAGATGTTCAAAATGTGGATGCAGGCATTGGCAAATGAACTTCAGGTAGTTGTAAATTAATTATTCAAAAAATAAGATATGTCTAAATTTTCTGAGTTAATTAACGGTGATCAGCCTGTTTTGGTTGATTTCTTTGCAGAGTGGTGTGGCCCCTGTAAAATGATGGCTCCAATTTTAACAGAAGTTAAAGCTGAGCTTAAAGACCAGGTTACCATTATAAAGGTTGATGTAGATAAAAACAATGCCGCCGCAGCGGCATATAGTGTTCAGGGTGTACCTACTTTTATTTTATTTAAGAATGGTAAGCAGTTATGGAGACAAAGTGGTGCCATACCTGCACAGCAATTGAAACAGGTAATCCAAAATCACCTGTAAAATTAGGCTGTTTTAACTGTTCTGTTTGCAAAGCGCATAAGCCTCTTCGTCTATAAACCAGTTTAATGGCGATCTTACCGGATTGATTAACTGAGCAGGAAACGAAGCATAATCTTTTTGAGGTCCCAGTACATGATATAAAGCAGTTGCCTTATTTTTTCCAAATGTAAGGAAGGCAACATGATCCGCCATATTGATCAATGGAGCAGTAAAACTTACCCGATGTGTATTGAGCTTTTCTACAAAAACAGCTTGTACATCAGCTTCGGTAACAGCAGTTAAAGTGGTATGCGGAAAAATAGAAGCTGTATGCGCATCATCGCCCATTCCTAATAAAATAAGATCAAAAATGGGTTCTTTGCCTTCAAAATGCTTATCTATACTTTTTTTGTAAGCCGCCGCTGCATCTTGCGGTTGCAGAAAAGTGTTTACATAAAAGATATGATCGGCAGGTGTTTTTAAATGGTCAAAAAGTGTTTCTTTAGCCATTAAGCCGTTGTAATCTTTGTGAAAAGGCTCAACTGTTCTTTCATCGCCAAAGAAAAAGAATACTTTGCTCCAGTCTATATCCTGCTTGTACTTTGTAGAAAGTAATTCATAAACCCCTTTGGGCGAATTACCGCCCGTAAGTACAAAATTGAACCTGCCGTTAGTTACAATGGCTTGTCTTCCAACAGATATAATGTACTGCGCTAAGGCTTCGTTTATAGCATTAACTTCTTCGTATATATGTAAATTCATTATTCTTTAACAGGTAGCGTAAACCAATAAAATCCGTCTTTGGCGATCAATGCCTCAGCTTCTTCAGGGCCCCAGCTATCAGCTGCGTAATTAGGGAAGTTCAATGATTTTTTATTTTCCCAAAGGTTAATGATAGGCATTACCAGTTCCCATGCTGTTTCAACTTGGTCGCCACGCATAAATAAAGTCTGGTCGCCGGTCATTACATCAAGGAGTAAGGTTTCATATGCTTCAGGAGTATTGTTATCATAAGTGCCTTTGTAATTAAAAATCATATCTACCGGGTTTAAGATCATGTTTAAGCCAGGTCTTTTTGATTGTACCTGTAAGCGTATGCTCATTTCAGGCTGAATGCTGATGATCAAACGGTTCTGCTGCCAGCTTTCAATAGAACTGGTGGCAAATATATGGTGTGGTACATCTCTAAACTGTATGGTAATGGTAGAAGAAGTCTGGTTAAGGCGTTTGCCTGTACGCAAGTAAAAAGGCACGCCTTGCCAGCGCCAATTGTCTATAAAGAATTTGATAGCGGCAAAGGTTTCTGTATTAGATTCTGGATCTACATCTTTCTCAGAACGGTAACCAGGTACTTCTTTACCTTCTATCCAGCCTTTTCCATATTGACCTCTTACGGCTTGTAAGCTTACATTTTCAGGTTTAAACGGTCGCATGGCTTTTAAAACTTCTACTTTTCTATCCCTGATTTCATCGGCATTAAAAGAAATAGGCGCTTCCATACCTACCAGACAAAGCAATTGCAAAAGGTGGTTTTGGATCATGTCTCTCAAAGCACCTGCATCTTCATAATATCCACCACGTTCGCCTACACCTAATTGCTCGGTTACCGAAATTTGAACATGTTCGATATAAGTTCTGTTCCACAAAGGTTCAAACAGAGAGTTGGCAAAACGGAAAGCCATCATATTCTGCACAGTTTCTTTACCCAGATAATGGTCTATACGGTAAATCTGTTTCTCAGTAAAAATGGCGCTTAATAAGCAGTTAAGTTTTTTAGCCGATTCTAAATCATGCCCGAAAGGTTTTTCAATTACGATACGGCATTTTTCTTCGTCAGAGGTAAGTTTATATTTGTGCAGACATTCAGCTATCAACGGAAAGAAATTAGGCGCTACTGCAAGGTAGAAGATGGTTTGTGTATCGGGGCCGAATTGTTCCTGCAAATTAACAATAGCCTCTTTCAGGTCTTCAAAAGTCTTTTGTTGTTCTATATCAACAGAGATATAGTGGATATTCTTTTCAAAAACATCCCAGCGCTCTTTTTGTACTTCTCCGTTTCTCGAAAACTCATTTACACTGTGCAGTATTTCTTCTCTGTACTGTGCATTTGTATAAGTGGTACGGCCGGTGCCAATAATGGCAAATTTACCGGGCATGTAATTTTCGGTATATAAATTGTAAAGGGCAGGGGCCAGTTTCCTTTTATTAAGATCACCGGTGCCTCCAAATATGATAAATATAGTAGGTTTAAGATTGCTTTGTCGCTTTTTCATGAATAGCTAATTAAAAATTTACCTGCGTTAATTGCCAGAATTCCAGTCGTTATGAAAAATACCTTCTTCATCTGTACGCTCAAAAGTATGGGCTCCAAAATAATCGCGTTGTGCTTGTGTTAAGTTAGATGGCATACGGCCTGTTTTCAGCATGTCAAAATAAGTTAAAGATGCTGCAAAAGCAGGTACACTAATGCCGTGGTTAAGTGCTTTGGTAATTATTTTACGGGTGCTGTCTAAACTATCTGATAATTGCTGTTGTATGTTTTCGTCCTTAAAAAGATGCCCTAACTCAGGATTGCGGCTGTAAGCCTGATAAATATCTGATAAGAATGTTGCTCTTATGATACAACCACCACGCCATATTTTGGCAATCTCTGCCAGGTTTAAGTTATATTCATAAGTACGTGAAGCCTGTTGCAATAAATGCATTCCCTGAGCATAGGCACTAACCATAGCAAAGAAGAAAGCATTTTCTAAATGTATATCCATTTCAGGATCTACCTTTACAGGCGTAGATTTACCTAAATCATTTTCTAATGAAACCCTTAACTGCTTTAATTTTGAAAGGTTTCTCATGGCAACTGCCGAATCTATAGTAGGGATAGGAACCTCAAGATCCATTGCAATTTGCGAAGTCCATTTACCTGTACCTTTTGATTTGGCCTGATCGCGAATCATATCTACCAGCAAGTTTCCGGTCTGTTTGTCTTTAACCAAAAAGATATTAGCCGTAATTTCAATCAGAAATGATTTTAAACGACCTTCATTACATTTGGCAAAGAACTGTTGAATTTGCTCATTGCTGTAATTAAGACCATTTTTTAAGAATTCATACATCTCGGCAATGAGCTGCATAATGGCATATTCGATACCATTGTGGGTCATTTTAACAAAATGTCCTGAGGCACCAGGGCCAATGTAAGTAACACAAGGTTCGTTATCTACTTTGGCAGAAACGGCTTCCAGCACATCTTTCATCATGGCATAAGCTTCTTTATCACCGCCTGGCATTAAACTTGGTCCAAAACGGGCACCTTCTTCGCCACCCGAAATACCCATACCAAAGAAATGAATACCCAAAGCTTTTAGCTCTTCATCTCTGCGGCTTGTATCGGCAAAATAAGAATTACCACTATCTATAATGATATCTCCCTTATCTAAAAGCGGAATCAATTCATTGATCACGTTATCTACAATTGCACCTGCCGGAACCAATAAAATGATTTTGCGTGGTTTTTCAAGGCTGTTGATAAAATCCTTAACATCTGCAAAGCCGTTAAGATGGTGCGCTTTTCCTTCTTCTTTAAGCAATGCAATCATTTGCAGGTTTTTATCGTGACCGGTTACAGAAAAACCTTTATCGGCCATGTTAAGCAGCAGGTTGCGACCCATGGTACCGAGACCGATCATGCCAAACTTATAGTTATTGTGGGAGTTCATTTATATGTATAGATTAAAATTTTGCTGTATTCTAAATACAACCGCTAAGTTCAATTGTTTTTAACTGGAATGCAAAAAATATATTATTCTAATGACTTTTTATTGTAAATAAGATAGCCTATGTGAAATAGTACGCCATGTCTTTTCCGTTCATCATCGTAATAATTGTAGCTTAAACTTATAGGGCCTAAAGGCGATTGGTAAACCAATCCGGTTGTAGCTGCATAATATATTTTTTCGAAAGGCTGCTGATAAGCAACTTCTTGTAAGCCTATTTTAGCAAATGCTTTGTGTGGCATAAATACATAACCTTCTAGGCGCAGATCTAAATTGCGTTTTAAGGTAAATACGTTTTTTAGTCCGACTGATCCATAAGTATGCGCTTTAAAATTCTCTAAAAAAATAGATCTGCTGTCTTGTAAAGGATAAAAAGTTGGCGCTTGCAATAAAGTAGCATAATAATTATTTGAAAGTTCCTGATTAGAAAGCACAGCCTCGGCAAATGCGGCAAGGTTATAATTTTTTATTCTTAAGAAATAATTTTCGTAACTCAGTTTAACATTTACCCAGTTTTTATAATGATGCGTTAAAGGACTGGGAACCTGTAAAGGCAAAATGTGCTGAAATATATTACCTGGTGTATAATTTTCTCTACCGTGGTTTACATTAAAACTGGCATAAATATATTTACCCGCAGTAGCATATTGTTTTCGGTTTAATGAATTTTTTTCAAAAGTTAAGCCTGTATTAAATCCGCTAAAAGAGGTTTTATCCAATATATCACCTACAGCAAAAGTATTATTAGGACTGTAGTAGTTTGAGTTATAGATAAAAGCCGAATTTAAAACCAGTCTGCTGTTCTTGTTTAAGGGAACTCCCAGTTTAAGATCTATCTTACGATCTGTTTGTTCAATATATACAGGCTTGGGATTTTCGATAAAGATCTGGCTGGTGTTGTAATAATTCCAGTGGTTAAAAGTTATTTCAGAAGCTAAAAAGATGGGCAATTTACTCGGAAAATCTACACGACCGTTAAGTTGAGCCGCTTCATAAAATCTACCGGAATAGAAATTTGCACCAAAAGTATAGGCCTTTTTATTGATGTAATTGTATTGAATACCTAAAAATACGTTGCTAATGGGTCTGGTTGAAATATTGCCGCCAAAATCTATCTTAAAGCTTTTTTTAGGCCGGGCATAGATCTCAAAAATATAACTATCGCGAATATCATCATAAAAGATCTTGGGGTATACGGATTCAAAAGTTTCGTCGGCTACTAATTTATAGTAACCACGTTTAATATCATCTAGGTTAAAATTAGGCTGGTCACTTTTAAATAAACGTTCTATATATTTTTTCTGTTGCGAGTTTACGCCATAAACTGCCACATCGCTAAAAATGAGATCAGATTTACGTTCATTAAATTCAATTCTTTTTTGCAGCAGTTCCTGTGGGTTAACACGTCGTTGAACGTGTTTTTTGATCTGCTCCATATTGGCCATGGTAGCTTCGTAACCTTTTTGGATAATCTCTGCTACAGGCACAAAGTTGGTAGAGGAGTAATCGCTGAGATTGGGTTCTATGTATATGCCTTCTTTTCCTACCAGCGTAGAATCAGATTTTGCCAGAAACATATACATCAATAACCTGTTCATTAAACGATCGTCGTTTTTAGGGTATTCATTATAGGTTTTAGACGAAACATTTGCGCCGATGATAATATCAGGACTAAATTCTTTCTGCATCACATCGGCAGGGAAATTGTTATAGATACCACCATCAAAATACAGCTTATCGTTAATTCTGATGGGCCTGTAAATTAGAGGCACGGTCATACTGGCTCTCACCGCATCGGCCAAACTGCCTTTACTCATGGTAATGCTTTTTTGCGACAACACATCAGAAACCATACAGCGATAGGGAACAAAAAGCTGGTTAAAGTTGTCTTTAGCAATGGCCGAAGCTTGCGAAAAAAGCTCCAAAAGCGCAAAATTTAACGGAATATCATTGATCAGGCTCGATCTAAACGATAATCTTAAACCCGTATCTATATTAAGTTTGGCATTGATGCTTGAAGCATTAGGCGGATTTTTCTGAAAATAAAAGCTGTAATCGCTGGTATAACGTCCGTTTACCCAATCCTGAAAATCTTTGCTCAGGGCTATTTTTTCAATTTGGCTGGGTGAGTAGCCAGCCGCATATAAACCACCTACAATGGCTCCCATAGAAGTTCCGGTAATGTAATCTACCGGTATATTGTTTTCTTCCAGTGCTTTTAGCGTGCCAATGTGAGCAAGTCCTTTTGCACCGCCACCACTAAAAACCAAGCCTACTTTTTGGGCATGACCTATATTTAAGTTGAAGGATAATATTACGAGTACAAACAGGAACCGCATCAGTATTTTTTATGGTTTCAGTGCTTAAATTTAAAGATTATGCTTTTGTAAAGCAAAAGAGAAAGCGGTAAACTAAGGTTTTTAAGAGGCTAATTGACGCTTATCTTACAAGAATACATCTATAGGGTTTTTAATCGGGTTCATATTTTGGTAAATTTGGAAATAAGTAAAACCTGAAGATTAAATTAGAATCTGGAAAATGAACAATAAAAATTACGAAAGAGTTTATAAAATGTCTTTTGCAGGTGTTTATCCGCATTACATTCAAAAGGCAGAGAAAAAAGGCAGAACTAAAGCAGAAGTAGATGAAATCATTTGCTGGCTAACGGGCTACGACCAAAAAGCTTTGCAACAGCAGATCGATCAAAAAACTGATTTTGAAACTTTTTTTGCTCAGGCACCTCAAATCAACCCGAATGCTTCAAAAATTACCGGAGTAATCTGCGGTTACCGCATAGAAGAAATAGAAGAAGAGCTGATGCGAAAAATCCGTTATTTAGATAAACTGATTGATGAGCTGGCTAAAGGAAAAGCAATGAACAAAATTTTAAGACAGGATTAATCAAGCTTAAAACCATAGTTATGAGAAAGCTTATAGCAGCAATGAATATGACCCTTGATGGGTTTTGCGATCATACATCTGGCATTCCTGATGAAGCAATACACCAGCATTATGCTGATTTGTTAAACCAATCAGGTACGGCTTTGTATGGCAGGATAACTTATCAACTTATGGAATATTGGCGACCTATTTTAGAAAATCCAACAGGAAATAAATTTATGGATGAGTTTGCCGTAGCCATAGATCGCATTCCAAAAATTGTTTTTTCTCATACCCTTAAAAATGTAGATTGGAAAAGTGCAAAACTGGCTCATCATGGGCTTAAAGAAGAAGTTTTAGCACTTAAACAACAAACAGATAAAGACATTTTGGTATGTAGCCCAAGTTTGATTGTAGCTTTAACAGAGCTTAATTTAATAGATGAGTATCAACTTTGTATCCATCCTGTTATAGCAGGAAAAGGGTTGCCTTTATTTAAAAACATACATGAAAAGATTATGCTTAAGCTCATAAAGACTAAAACTTTCGATTTTGGAGGAATAATTCTTTATTATGAACCAAAAAGAAGCGCTAAAGCACAAAGTTGAGCTTTACAGCATATAAGTAATAGAAGACCTAGTAAGATTAGCGGCTGCTGTAGGAGCGGGCAATGTAATGATTACCTACACGGGTATATAAATAATGAAAGAAAGTTAATTGGAAAACATAAGGCAATGAAACAGCACGAAAACAATACATCAATTTTTCCAAAAGGAAATCAGTTACCAGCAGATTGGTTTAGCGGTCATGCATTTTTAACGCCACTTATTGCAAAAGACAAGAACAATGAATTTTCGGCCGGAAGCGTAACTTTCGATCCCGGAGCAAGAACCAATTGGCATACACATCCCAAAGGACAGGTTTTGATTGTTACTGAAGGTATTGGATGGTATCAGGAAAAAGGTAAACCCGCACAGCCTATAAAAAGGGGCGATGTAGTTAATATTCCTGAAAATGTAGAACATTGGCATGGTGCAACAGCCACACATAAAATGGTACACATTGCCATTACCAATTATGTGGGAGAAGAACAAGTTACATGGCTACAAGCCGTAACTGATGAAGAATATAAACAGGTAAATGGTTAATATCAGTTAATGATTTATATAGAATACAATTGAAGAGGGAGCCTTTTTCCCTCTTCTTATTTGGGTTGGATAATATAAAAATACATTCAAATTATTTCATACATACTTAAAGCAATACTTTTAATAAATTTGATACATAATCATAACCATACCTGCTATGCCAATAAACCCTCAAAACGTAACCGATTATCCTAATAACAATACTTATTTTCTGGTATGGAACTTTAGGGAAGACGTACCTGTAGAAAATATCAAGCTGGTATTTCAGAGAATATGTGCTTTGGTTATTAATCTCAATAATTCTGCATTAGATCGTTTTCCTAATTATAAAGCAAGCTGTGTAATGGGCATAGGTTATGATGCCTGGTTAAAACTGGATTTACCTAAACCACTGCCTAAAGAGCTTAAAAATTTTGAATCTATAACTGGCAGTAAACATACGGCAATTGCCACTAAAGGTGATTTACATTTCCATATCCGTTCTGATGAAAAAAGCTTTGCTTTTGATATGGCTTCGGTAATTACAGATGCCATGAAAGACATTGCAGATTGTGTAGGAGAGGTGCAGGGTTTTCGCTATTGGGACAGTCGCTCTATTTTAGGTTTTGTAGATGGAACAGAAAATCCGCATGGTGCAGATCGCGATTTTTTTGCGGTTATTGATGAGCAGGACCCGGCTTATAAGGGCGGGAGCTATCTTTTTGTGCAGAAATACATCCATAATCTGGATGCCTGGAAATCGCTTTCAATAGAAGAGCAGGAAAAGGTAATGGGCCGTACAAAAGAAAATGATATTGAAATGAGCGATGACGTAAAACCTAAAAATTCGCATATCGCTTTGGCTAATATTGGTGATGATTTTAAAGTAGTGAGAGATAATATGCCTTTTGGAAATGTGACCAGCAACGAAATGGGAACTTATTTTATTGCTTATGCAAGCACTTTTAGTACGGTAGAAAAAATGCTGACCAATATGTTTGTAGGTAATCCCCCGGGTAATTATGATCGTATTTTAGATTTTAGTACTGCTCAAACAGGAACCCTCTTTTTTGTACCTTCATTGGATCTGCTGGATGAATTTTCGGGATAAATAATTTTAAGAGAGCTAATGTAATAAATAATATCATGCACTGGAAAAACGATTTAAGCCGCTTATTGAACATTGAATATCCCATTATTCAGGCACCGATGTTGGGTACTGCGACACCCCAAATGGTGGCTGCTGCAGCTAAAGCAAATTGTTTAGGTGCTTTGCCTTTGGGCGATCTTCCGGCCGATAAATGTGTTGAAATTATCCGTGCTACCAAACAACTCACAAACGCGGTTTTCGCGGTCAATATTTTTGTGAATGATATTCCTGAAATTACAGACGAACTGAGAGCACAATACAAGACTGTCAAAAATTTTATTACGCAATTAGCCAATCAACATCATATAGAAGTTCAGTTACCTGAAATTGAAGAAATTAAGGTTAACAGCTATCATGAGCGTATAGATGCCATGATTGCAGAAGACTGCAAAATTGTAAGTTTTACCTTTGGTAACCTTGATGAGCAAAGTATTCATCGGTTAAAAAGCAGCGGAATTAAACTAATTGGAACCTGTACTTCGGTAAATGAGGCTGTTATTTTAGAAAAATCGGGTATTGATCTCATTTGTGTACAAGGCATTGAGGCTGGCGGACACAGGGGTACTTTTGTGAATGCGGACATTCCCGAAATAGGAGGTATGTCGCTCTTATCAAAAGTTTATGATAGTGTAAGCGTTCCACTGATCTATGCCGGAGGTATTTACAATGGAAGAACATTAAAGGCAGCGCAGGCTCTGGGCGCACAAGGTTTTCAAATTGGCAGCCTGTTGTTAGGTTCTGCCGAGAGTGCTTTAATGGAATTTGAAAAGCAACGCCTAAGAAATCTCAATGAAAAAGATATTGTACTCACTAAAAGTTTTTCGGGGCGTTATGCCAGAGGTATTAAAAATACCTTTGTAAACGCGGTTGAGGCCAATCAACAAATTCTGCCTTATCCGTACCAAAACAAGCTTACGGCCGAATTGCGAAGAATAGCAAGAATAAACCATAATGCAGATTTTGTAAATATCTGGACCGGACAATCTATTAATGCCTACAGTGGAAAATCTACAACCGAAATTCTTGAAAACTTAATTAAAGAAGCAGAAAAATGATAGAAAATTTAGATTTAAAAATAATTATGCTCAGCTTTCACCAGCTGTCTGCCTATATAGAACCTGGAAAACTTGAAAATGAATTGGGTTTAAAGTTAAACAACAGGGTGGTTTCAGAAAAAGTAAAAGCAAAGATCACCACACAGATCTTGCCTGAAATAAAAGAAGGTAAAGCTGAAAATGTCTTCTTTACGTTTTGGATCATTATAGATAAGCAGAAAAATGAGATTGCTGCCGAGTTTTGTTTTAAAGGACTGCCTGTTAACCAAAAAGCTGAGATTGGTTATACTACATTTCCCCAGTTTCAGAACAGGGGTATCATGACCCAAGCCTTGCAGGAAATTAGTAAGTGGATTTTTGAATATACAGATTTGAATGCCATTTTAGCCCAAACCAGCCCTCAAAATTTGGCTTCTATAAAAGTACTGGAAAAATCATCTTTTAAGCTGATCAAAGCCGAACCTGAAAACATGATTTGGGAAAGAACGAGATAAAAGCTTGTGATCCGAACTTATAACCGATGCTGTGTAGGCCAGGGTTTACCTTTACCCGTTTCGCAAAATAATTTCAAACTTTTGAGAAACTGCGCCCAGGTATAACTGCATTCAGCAAACATGGGTGTATAATCTTTCCAGTTATCGTGATGAAAGGTCAATAAGGTACATAGATCATTTGCCCAGTTATTACAACATCTCTTTGGCTGTTTAAGTTAAAAATCCTTGACAATATCAGCCATTCCTTCTCCCATGCTGTTTAGAAAATCATCATAAGAGTTTAGAAATTTTGCATTTTTAGGGAGTTTAAAAATCTCGTAATTTATTTTGCTTGCAATAGCATTGCTGGTTAAGATCTCTGTAACCTCGTAGGTTCTTATCAATACACCATCTTCTCTGGAATGAACGGGATGATATTTTACAAACTTCAAAACAAGACCTGTTAGTTTGCTTGAAACAAATGAGAAAGGTGTTATTGTTTTGAATACAGGAGCGATATATAATACATGGTGAATAGTGTCATAAGGTTGACGTTGCCCCTGTTCATTAATAAAAGCCTGAACATAATCAATGTTTACTCTTTTACATTCAAAGCCGTTTAGAAGTGTATCACTTTTTGAAACGATGGTGTCGATTTTATAAAAGACCCTGTCTTCGTCCTGATTAAATAAGTTTGAGCCAGGATATTCTGAGATCTTAATTTTTGCAATGTACGCAGTGTCTTTTCTCTTGTTATGTATAGCGTAAAGATTGTTGTCGTTTTTAGGTTTCAAGAGTTCATGAAACATGTCTTTGCTTTTATAGCAATCTTCGCCTATAGTTAAAGTGGCAAATTCAAATCTGTCAGACCTGTAATTGAATGAATAAAACTGCGCAAACAAGCTATTGGTGGCTATCAATTGAATGATAGCAACACAGAGTATTAAACTTTTTATTTTCTTTTTCATTTTTAAGACAATTTCAAAAAATCATACTTGTCTTCGTATTTTTCCAATGGTCGGTACGGCAGCAATTCCTTCGGTATTAAAGGATGATCTGCCTCTACTTCTATACCCTTTAGCCAGGCTAATTTTGCGTAACCTAAGGCGGGTACAGAAATATAATCCTGGGCAATGCCCATATATTTGTTACGCTTTTTGTGATCTTTCAGTAAGAGCATCAGAGCTTCTTCAATCATTGCTTTGTCCTTTTGCAGTATCCCTTTAAAGTACATAAGATCGGGGATGTTAATCTTTCCCTTTTGTGTAGAAGCAATACGCTCATAGGTTGCTATATCTTTATCTAAAGCCTGCCAATCTTCTTTAATGATGCATTGCATTGCATGAATGAGGCTTCCGCTTTTGATGGTATGGGCAAACCAAGGGTGCGTCAAATCAGCATAACGGCTAACTAAAGATATATTATCACTTAGTATCGCCAATGTGATATGATGAATACCGCTGTCAAGTAAACGATCTTCAAACCGCGTTATAATATGTTCATCTAAAATACCGCAGGTAAAAAAGTCTTGCTTGGCTAATTGTAAATTATTTTCAATGAATAAATGATAAAAACCAAAAACTTGATTGCATCCCCAAAGAAACCTAATATCGCTTACATATTGGACAGGCTCTACATTCTTATCATTAATTCTAATTACTGATTTTTGCTCATCGATCTTAGAATTTTCAAATATCTCTTTTAAGGAAAGCATACTAATAATTTGCTAATTTTAAAACTACTATATCTCCTGATGCTTTATCCACTCCGGTTACAGTAAATATATTTTCTTACAACAAACCTGAAACAAAGCCACTCCTTATGAGTGGCTTTTGTTTATTTAAGAAATGGATAATCTTCGTAGTGATCTAAAGGTTTAATTGGCATTAACTCTAATGGTACCATCTCATTTTTCAAATCAATCTCGTAACCTTTAATCCAAGCTAATTTGCATAAACCGGAAACGTCCGGAGAGAAGAACCTGCTGATTAAGGGATCATCATTTCGTTTGCTATCTGTTTTTATCAGTTGTTTTAAACCTGCTTCTATCAATCCTTCTTCCTTTGACAAAAAACCTAAAAAAACATCCACCATGGGTGCCCACCACTTGAGAGTGCGAACCTTTACAAATCGCTCAATTTTTTGAATATTCTCCTCCAGTTTTTCCATTTCATTTGACAAGATATTTAAAACCGCATGTGAAATCTGAAAACCAACACTAAGTTCATGGCATTTGGAGTTCTGTAATTTACAAAAACGTTGTATCAAATCGTGATTGTCGGACAAAAGTGCGTAGCTAATGGGATTTATTCCTGTATCCAATATGCATCTTTTAAGATTAACTCCTCTGTACTCGTCTATACGAGCGGCCTTGTAAAAATAGTTTCTGGCAAGATCTAAATCTTTTAAGGAATATATAGCATGAACTGCAAATACTATGTAAGTCCCACCCATAATAATCAGGTTAAAATTCGGATCGCCGCCAGTTTTTAATTTTTGTTCTACAATTTGCTCATCGTCGAGCCTTTCATCATAAATTGTTTTAAGATGTTCAAATCTTTCCATATTAGTAGTTGTCAAGTTTCTTTGTACCCGTTAATAGTCTTTTCAATCTTAGATCAGTATTAAAGATTATAAAACAAACCACTTTTTTTGAGCGGTTTGTTTTATAGCTAGTTATTTCAAAAAATCGTACTTGTCTTCGTATTTTTCCAACGGACGGTACGGCAACAGTTCCTTAGGTATTAAAGGATGATCTACCTGCACCTCAATACCCTTTAGCCAGGCTAATTTTGCGTAACCTAAGGCGGGCACAGAAATATAATCCTGGGCAATACCCATATACTTGTTACGCTTTTTATGGTCTTTTAGCTGGAGTAACAACGCTTCTTCAATCATTCCCTTGTCCTTTTGCAGCATCCCTTTAAAGTACATAAGATCTGGGATGTTAATCTTTCCCTTTTGTGTAGAGGTAATGCGCTCGTAGGTTGCAATATCCTGTTCTAAAGCTGGCCAGTCTTCTTTAATGATACACTGCATGGCGTGAACAAGGCTGCCGCTTTTTATGGTATGGGCAAACCATGGATGGGTTAAGTATGAATAACGAGTTATCAATTCCAGATTATCGCTCAATAGCATATAGCAAATATGATCTATGCCCGCATCCAAAAGTCGATCTTCGAATAATTTTATCTGAAACTCATCTAATTTACCGCAGGTATCAAAACTCTTCTTTGCTTCCTTAAAGTCCTTATATTTTATAGCATATATGGCAAATGTTCGATTGCAATACCAAAGTCCGCGTATTTGTCCTTGAATATTATTAGCTAATCTAATTTGCTCTAACGTTTCCTTTTCTGCAACACGCTCATTAGCGAATAGTTCCTCAACGGGTACTCTTTGATCTTTCATTTTTTTACTTTTTAATATTGGGCTAATTTAAGTACTACAATTTCACCTGAAGCCTTATCCACTCCGGTTACAGTTTTAGTTATTTCTCATAACTAATCTAAAGCCAAACCACTCAAAAAGAGTGGCTTGTTTTATATGTAACTATTTTAAAAAATCGTACTTGTCTTCGTATTTTTCCAATGGTCGGTATGGCAACAGTTCTTTAGGTATTAAAGGATGATCTACCTGCACTTCAATACCCTTTAACCAGGCTAACTTTGCATAACCTAATGCAGGTATAGAAATATAAGTCTGCGCAATGCCTGCATGTTTGTTTCTCTTTTTATGATCCTTAAGCAATAATAGCAACGCTTCTTCTATCATAAGTTTATCCTTTTGTAGCATTCCTTTAAAGTACATAAGATCCGGAATATTGATCTTTCCTTTTTGCGCAGAAGTTATACGCTCATAAGTCGCAATATCTTTTTCCAAAGCCTGCCAGTCTTCATTAATGAAACATTGCATGGCATGCACCAAACTACCACTTTTAATAGTATGGGCATACCAAGGGTGTGTTAGTTTGGCATAACTTTTAATGAGAGAGTTTTCGTCACATAAAAGGGCGTAAGAGAAATGATTAACACCATAGTCCAGAATACGAGAATTATAATTAGTAATTAAATATTCATCTAATCGTCCACATATATAAAAATACTGTTTGCATTTCTCTATATTATTTTCAACAAACAAAGAATGTAATGCAAAAATCTCATTATAATACCATAGCATTCGCTTATCACTCTCTGATTGTATTCCATCTGTTTCTGGCAAATAAATTCTTGTCAATGCTTCATGCTCATTTTTCAACATTTCCACATATAGTTCCTTAAGTGATAGCATATTAGTAATTAGCTAATTTTAATACTACAATATCCCCTGAAGCCTTATCTACTCCAGTTACAGTTTTGGTTATTTTGCTTTTGTTTGCATTGATAACCGAAGCTAAAGATGATAGACTTCCTCCTTGATTTATCATTTTTGTAATAATATTATCAATCCAATCATTGCTCATTTGTGGTGGCAATAATGTATTATTATTCCTTGGGTTTAGCTTAATATTCCCTGCTGCCTGAACCTGTTTGGCTTCATTAATTATGATCTCCTCTACATTGCCAGCGGCATCTTTTTTGATATATACTCCATCAAATCCGTTGTTAGTGCCAATCTTGGCTTCGTGTTTTACAAAACCGTTTGTTGCGAAAATATCATCACACAATTGTTCAGTTTTGCTTCCTGCTTCCCCAAGCACCCCATTATCGCCATAACGTACAATATCGTCAATTTTATTTTTAAGATTTGTTGCTACGGGTTTAATTCTAAAAGAGGCCTGATCTATCAAAGTACGGCTAAGGTTGGTGAGTTTATTATCGGCTGGTTTAACTGCTTTGAGTGCCTTAACTGCATTGTGGCTAAAAGCATCAACCGCGACTTTGATTAAACGGACGCTCTTACCGTTTTTAATAGCTAGAAAACCAATCTTACCTGCTGCCTGGCTTAGTGGCTTGCTTAAGGATTGTCCCGCCGTTTTAATCCACTTTCCACCTGTCGCCACCCAGCCTGTTACTGGCACGGCACCACCAAAGCTCATTGCTGCATTGATGCGATCTCCTTCTATAAAATAAATGGCACCATTGGTAATGTCTGCAATTTCTCCGATCAGCGGAACCAATCCTGCAAGATCAAGCGCAAAATGGATCTCTTTATTGAGAACATTCCATGTTGCGGTAGCTGCAATTTCTGTTTTTGTCCAAGTGGGATGTTTAGCCTTTAAATAGACCATCTGTATTTGGATGTCTATTACATATTGGAAACCCCACGGCGGAAATAAAACAGGAGTATCGCCCTCCTCATATAAGTTTTCTACTGCTTCCGGATTATTGTAATAATAATCCTCTATCTGCCCAAAGCTGAAAGACTGGCCCAATTCGGCAACATATACGCTCTCACTTCTGTCGTGCAGATCGTTTCCGGCATATGGGTCATAGTTATAGTCTGGTTCATCAGGATCTGTAATAACTGGTAATATGGGCGGGGGTGTATTGCAATCAGGATTTTGATGTACCATTAGCTTAGCCCCTGTAGCGCCGCTATGTACCTGAATTGGGCCTGTTGGGGGTTGCGTGGTATCGCATGGATCATAATCTGGCGGGGTTGTTGGAGAAGTTCCACCGCCGCCTCCAGACCCGCCTCCTGAACCGCCACCAGAGCCGATACCATCGTCATATTCATAGCAGTCGGTAATGTCTTTGGATGATACACGCCAGCCAGCACGATTATCACCGTCCATATTACATTCTTCTCCCGGCCAGTGCCCATCACCGGTACATTGATATGCTACTATGTAATAATAAGTGGTGGTGTAGCAATCCTGATAGACCATACTGGTTTTACCGGATGTGCCGGGCTTAACAGCTCCGCCCAAGGTTTTGGTTGTTGAATTTTTATTAAGCTCACCATTAGGTGACGTAGAGCCTGTGCCCGGCAAAGCTGTCGAGGCCGATTTAAGGTAGGTTACGCTGATATCGCCTTCAAATTCTCCAGCGTTTCCGGCACGCCATTTAGAAATCCACTTTTGTGTTGGTGCATAGGTATTGATGAAAGTGAGCGTTCTTTCAGGCGATACATCTACCGTGAGGTTCTGGAAAACGATAGCTCTGGGATTGGACAGTTTAATACTGAATATATAGCTGGTACGATCTCCGTTTTTAACAATGGTAACACTATCGGTATTGATCTGGAGCCCCTCATAAGTTTCGGGTGTATTGACGGCCATGGTTTTGGCCTTTGAGTTGGCTGTCGTGAGCATCTTTCCAACGGTGCCCAGAACATTCAGGTCTGTTTTTGTTTTGAAAGAATTGAAGTTTACCTTCTCCATTTGCGGACCTTTCCGGTACTCCGCATTTCTTTTGACAAGTTCAGGATTACTGTGTTCTTTTTTGCTCTGGTTAAACAGATCTTTTTTACAAGAGAGGACTGCAATTGCTATAATTGCAAGAAAGGCTAAAAAGAGGCTGCCTCTTTTTCGGCCCGAAAGCGTGAGTTTAGTCATTGAGGGTATTAGTTTAGTTTGGGTTACAAAAACCAAGTTATCAATTTAAAACAAATACACAAAAATAATTATAATAAATATTTTGTATTTATTATATAAAATTTTTCGTTCTAATAAAATTGACTGTAAATTATTATTGATAGTTTTGCTTTTAATTTATCATTAAATAGTTTGTTAAGGGGTGTTCATATCCCTGCTGAACTTAATTTCCCAATCTCTGCAAATAAAAGTAGGATAGGAGCCCGAAAAATTGTAAAAATCATTCAAGGCTTTTTTATTGACAAAACCTAAAAAATAAAAGCCACCCAAAGAGTGGCTTTTATACGGTGTATCTGTGTTCCCGGCGGGAGTCGAACCCACATCATCAGAACCGGAATCTGACATTCTATCCATTGAACTACGGAAACAGCTAAGCCGCAAAAATAAAAAAAATAGTGATTATTCTACTATAATGCGCCTGATGTTGAACAAAATATTGAAAGCACTTTTGAAACAAAATGATTTTAAAACACTTATAATAAGCAATACAAGTAACATATAAAACAAAAATTGCAATGAAAGAGCTGTTAAAACACATTTTCAGCCCTAATAAACCCTATAATTTTTTTGTAAAAAAATGCTTTTTGGCTTTGATAGTTTTTGAAAAAAAAAATGCACTTTTGCGGTAAATAAACAAGGGTGTTAATGGAGTAAATAAATTTAGAGGTTATGGAGCAACTGCTGGTAGATGAAGTATTACAACTTTTGGAAAATGATAATGATAGGCAGTTAAAAAACTATTTAAACGAGCTCAACATATCTGATGTTGAGGAGTTGATAGACGAGCTTCCACAACATGCGGTTAAATTTATCGAATCATTGTCAACAAAACGTGCCGTAAACGTTTTCAGGATCCTGGATTTTCCAACTCAGGAGCGGATCATTAAAAAATTACAGAGTAATAAACTTACCGAAATCATCAGACAACTGCCGCCCGATGACAGAACTGCTTTATTTAGTGAGTTAAAAGGTGATGCTGTAAAAAAACTACTGGTTTTACTGAATGATGATGACCGTAAAGAGGCTTTGGTGCTTTTGGGTTATAAAGAAGACAGTATTGGCCGTTTGATGACGCCCGATTTTATTGCCGTAAAAATAGACTGGACTGTAAGCAGAGTGCTTAATCACATACGTAGGTATGGCAAAAACTCTGAAACCATTGATGTGGTTTACGTGATTGATAAAGATGGGGTGCTGTTAGACGATATCAGGATCAGAGAGATTTTATTGGCAGATCCCGATGCACAGATAGGAGAGTTAACGGATAACCGATTAATTTCCCTTAATGTAAACGACCCGCAGGAAGAAGCCATTAGCATCTTTAAAATGAACAATAGGGTAGCCCTACCTGTTGTGGATGATAACAATATCCTGTTAGGTATTGTAACCATAGATGATATTTTATGGATAGCGCATGAAGAGTACACCGAAGACATGCAGAAATTTGGGGGTACCGAGGCTTTAGATGAACCTTATCTAGATATCCCGATCTTAAAACTGATTAAAAAACGTGCAGGTTGGTTAATTGTACTCTTTTTAGGCGAAATGTTAACCGCTACAGCCATGCAGCATTTTGAGTTTGAGCTTGAAAAAGCGGTGGTACTGTCGTTGTTTATCCCTTTAATTATGAGTAGTGGAGGTAACAGCGGTTCGCAGGCTTCTACTTTAATTATACAGGCTATGGCCCTGGGCGAAATTACCATTGCCGAGTGGTGGCGTGTAATGCGCAGAGAGATCATCTCAGGCTTATCATTAGGTGTGATTTTAGGGAGTATAGGCTTTTTGCGTATTATTTTATGGCAGGAGTTGGGCATTTATGATTACGGTGAGCATTGGTTCCTGATCTCACTTACCATTTTCTTTACGCTGGTAGGTATTGTACTTTGGGGTAGTTTAATTGGATCGATGATGCCTATCATGTTAAAACGTTTAAAATTAGACCCGGCTACTTCATCTGCACCTTTTGTAGCTACAATGGTAGATGTTACAGGTATCGTGATCTATTTTAGCATAGCTGTACTGATTTTAAAAGGCGTGTTGCTTTAAATAAAAAACACTATCAAATTAAATATTGATGTAAAATATAATCCTGAGATCAGGATATAAAAAAAGCTGCTTCCATTACGGAGCAGCTTTTTTTATAGTGTTTTTATCGTTTATTTACCCATACCAAAACCAATACCGGCATTTACATAACCATATTTAGACTGGGTGTAAGAACCGTATAATCTGAAGAAAGCCAGATGTAACTGGAAACCCACAGAAGCCTTTAAACCGTTAACATAATCCTGTTTAATGGTAAAAGGATCAACTACGGTATCAGAACCAAACTGATAAGTACCTAAAGCCCTAATATCTGCATTTGAGTTATTGAAACCCACACTTGCAAAAGGCGTAAAGAAAAGGAAACGTTTAGATACAATGGCATCTATATTTAAACCTTTAATTTTGGTAGAGATGTGTTGATCGTGTTTGCTGTTATCCCCAACTTCTAAAGGAATATCCCAGTTAAATTGTGTATAACCTACAGCTATAGCCACATCCACTGGTACAATCTTATCTACTTTGCCTAAAATAAGGGGTAGAACTTCTATTTTAGCACCAGCACCAAATAAATCAACCTTACCAAAATCATTCAGGTCAATTTTTGGAATATAACGTAAAGAAACGTCTATATTTTTAGGTAAACCTACCGTTAACTGTATTTGCGGCGAAGGCACAATGCTTACACCAATACCCTCAGGCAAATTAAATTCCTGTCCGTTACTATTTAAGCGCATTCTTGCACCTGTTTGATCGGGACCAGATATGGTAGGTGTTATAGAGCTACCCACAGCACTCATGGTTTTAAGACCTAAGCTGTTTACATCAAAAGTCCTGTCGCTTTGCGGAACAAAAGCAGCTGTTGCTGTAAATCTTAAATCGAACCTGAGTGTATTTTTAGCTTTGGCCGAATTGTACCAGCCAGAATTTAAACCTAAGCCAAAACCATTTAACGCTGGGGTTAAATAGGCATTAGCCAGTTTACCTGCATCTTCGGGACTTCCTTTCATCAGATCAGAAACCTGATCCTGGGCAGAAACGCCTAATGGAAGTAAAAGAGAACCGATTAATGCACCTTTTTTCAGTAAATTGAAGTACGTCTTCATCTTTGTTTGATATATATTCAATTACGAAAATATATCATTTTGATTAGATACGGAAAAAAGTTGAGTATAATTTTTACGTTAGAGGAAAAGTTTTTCATAGCCAAACCATCATAAGTCACACATCAAAAGCAAATAATAAGCCAAATTGTTTTTATTAATTATCAATTCGATAATTTATTTTTGCTGAATGGAAAAATATGCAATAGACCCCGAAGAAGAAGAGCAGGACTTATATGAGCATTTCAATATTGTTGTGGATAAAGGACAGTCTTTATTGCGTATTGACAAGTTTTTGATGCACCGTATAGAAAATGCATCAAGAAACAGAATACAGAACTCAATTGATGCAGGTAATGTACTGGTTAATAAGCAAACGGTAAAATCGAGTTATAAGGTAAAACCTTTAGATGAGATTTCTATTGTATTTGCACACCCGCCCCGAGATACAGAAGTTTATCCCGAAAATATACCTTTAGAAATTGTTTATGAAGATGATGACCTGTTGGTAGTAAATAAACCTGCGGGTATGGTGGTACACCCGGGTTACAACAATTATACTGGAACCTTGGTTAATGCGCTTACTTATCATTTTACCCAACTACCTACTTTACCCGGTAATGATGGGCGTCCGGGCTTAGTGCACCGTATAGATAAAGATACTTCGGGCTTGTTGCTGATCAGTAAGAACGAGATTACCATGACTAAGCTGGCTAAGCAATTTTTTGACCACAGCATTAAACGTAAGTACATTGCATTGGCATGGGGAGATATTGAAAACGATGGAAGGATAGAGGGATATATTGGCCGAAGCCTTAAAAACAGGATTATACAGGATGTGTATGACGATGAAACCAAAGGTAAATGGTCTGTAACCAATTACCACGTTATAGAGCGTTTAAACTATGTTACTTTGGTAAGCTGCCAGTTAGAAACAGGCCGCACGCACCAGATCAGAGCACATATGAAACACATTGGACATCCTTTATTTAGCGATTCTACTTACGGAGGTGATAAGATTTTAAAGGGTACAACGTTCAGTAAATACAAACAATTTGTAAACAACTGCTTTGAAATGATGCCCAGACAGGCTTTGCATGCGCAAACCTTAGGCTTTATTCATCCATCTACCGGAAAATATATGGAATTTGAAGCTCCTTTACCGCAAGATTTTGAAAGCGTTTTAGAAAAATGGCGTAATTACGTTAAACAAGTACAGGATTAAATGAGCAACCCATATATTTTAGTTAACGACGAATTTGTATTAAGTAATCATCCTGTATTAACGGCCAATAACAGAGCCTTTAGGTATGGAGATGGTGTTTTTGAAAGCATGCGTATGGTTAATGGTAAATTACAGTTTGCCGAACTGCATGCCGATAGGCTTAAAGCGGGGATGAAAACACTTAAAATAGATGGTTACAATTTATTGGATGAGTATTTTCTGAAACAAAAAACAGCCGAATTACAAAAAAAAAATCGCCTGCAGGGAAATGTACGCTATCGCCTAACCGTTTACAGAGGCGGAGCAGGATTGTACACGCCTGATAGCAATAAAGCGGGCTATGTATTGGAAGCTGAAAGTTTAGATAACAATCACTATGAACTCAATAAAAAGGGGCTTATTATTGATGTGTACGATGAATTGACCAAGCACATAGATAAACTTTCTAACTGTAAAACCATTAACAGCCTTTTATTTGTACTGGCTGGTATTTACAAAAAGAAACACCGTTTAGATGAAGCACTGATTTTAAACCACAATGGTTTTTTATGCGAGAGTATCAGTTCAAACTTGTTTGTAGTTTATAAAGATCAGATCTATACACCTTCATTAGAAGAAGGCTGCATTGCCGGTGTAATGCGCACAGTAGTAATGCAACTGGCTAAACAGAATGATATTCAGATTGTGGAAGCCCAGATTAATCCGCAAATACTTACCGAAGCCGATGAGGTTTTTGTAACCAATGCCGTATCGGGTATAAGATGGGTAATGGGCTATGGGCGTAAGCGTTATTTTAATGAAAAAGCTAAGTTTTTAAGTACTAAGCTAAACGAAACTTTAAGCTGATTTATACTTTTGAACCGAAATAATACTGGTCTTCCATCGATTTAAAGAAAAGCCAGTTTCGGTCTGTAGTAAACAAGGCAATATCTTCAAGCGGATGATCGAACAATAAGTTTGCATGCTTTAAGGCCTCGTTCAGTTTTATTTTAATAACGGGATAATAATACAGGTAACATAAATACAACTCTGTATCATCAAGTAAATCTTTTTGTGTTAAAGCTGTTTCTAATAAGCTTTTTACATCATCGCTTAAATACTGTTCCATAAGTGGCGGTACAAAACGAAGTGGATTTTGAGAAGGAAAATTGCGATATAGAGTTGTTTGTACCCAGGTTTCATTATTAAAGTTTAACAGTTTGCTGTCTAATTGATAAGCAATTAGTGGAGCCTCATTTAAAGCCTTTTGCCAGTAAATTAAAGTTTCTGGATCATGGGCTTCTATTTCATGAAGACTGTGTTCAACTTTATTTTCAAGAATTTCATCATAAATGGATAACCAGCCCGAAATACGCATACTGATTTCTTTTTGTACAGCAATTTGCAATTGAAGTTGTTTCTTCTTCTGCTCAAGTAATACTTTCTGCTGATTATCCATATAATTAATTAAGTGATTAGTTAAGCCTTATGCCACGTAGAAATTCATCTATACGCATACGCTTTTTCCCTTCATATTGTACATCCAACAGGTTTATATAGCCATTTGTTGTGGCCACTTTGAGGTAAGTTTTGCCATCGCTCAAAAAATCTCCCGGTTTAGCGCTATGTTGCACATATTCAGGGCTGGCTTCAAAAACTTTCAGTAATTTATCCTGAAAAACTGTAAAAGCGGTAGGGTAAGGGCTCAATCCTCTAATGTGGTTATAAACCTGACTGGTAGGCTGGTTCCAGTCTATCTTACAAAAGTCTTTAAAGATTTTGGGTGCAGCTTTTAAGTTTGCACTTATAGGTTGTGGTGTTTCAGTGTAAGTGTTATCGCTAATAGCTGTTACTGTTTTAACGATTAGCTTAGCACCTGTTTCCATTAATTTATCATGTAAAGATCCCGCGTTTTCATCGGGATCTATGTGTACTTTTTCACTAAAGATCACATCTCCGGTGTCTATTTCATGTTTCAGAAAAAATGTAGTTACACCACTTTCAGTTTCGCCGTTAATAATAGCATGGTTAATTGGCGCTGCACCACGGTATTGCGGTAATAACGAACCATGAAGATTAATGGTGCCTTTTGGCGGCATATTCCATACCACTTCGGGCAACATCCTAAAAGCCACAACCACTTGCAAATCTGCTTTTAGCTCGCTTAATTCTGTTAAAAAATCAGGGTCTTTTAGCTTTAAAGGCTGTAATACCTTTAAACCATGGGCCACAGCATATTTTTTTACAGCACTTTCATTTAACTTCTGACCTCTTCCTGCCGGTTTATCTGCCGCAGTAACCACCCCAACAATATCAAATCCTGCATCTTTTAAAGCAGCTAATGACGCCACGGCAAAATCGGGCGTACCCATAAAAACAATTCTCATGTTAATGCTATAAATTTAATAGAGCAATAAAACCTACTTAAGGATAAAGCAGGTATTTTTTGCGCATTTCTTTATACTTACTTAAACCTGGTTCCCAACTTTTTCTGATCTCGGCTTCAGATTTTCCATCAATAATTTGTTGACGGAAATCGCCAACACCTACTAATTTTTCTATGGTACCCATCTGGTTGCTCAGTTTAGAATTAAAGAAATCTTCTTTACGTGGCGATTTCTGGTATAATTCTATTAACCAGCTTAAATTGATCTGCTTGGTTTTTCTTAAAATAGAAGTATCGTAATTTCTTAAATCTATTCCGTAGCATACCTCATCTTTAAAAATAGGTGTTTCGGCCATGCCTTTTATGCCAGTTGGCGTAAATGAGAACTGATAGATCCCTTTGTAATAAGGAGCTCCCAATATGGTGAAAGGAAACTGCGTGCCACGACCATGGTTTACATAAATACCTTCAAATAAACAGGTACTTGGGTACAATAGTATAGATTGTTGTGTATTTAGGTTAGGCGATGGTTTTACAGGCAGCACATAAGGCATATCATGTGTGTAATTGGCATTTTTGATGACTTTGATCTTACACTTTAAACCGTCTTTTAACCAACCTTCGCCGTTTAACATCTGTGCATATTCGCCTATAGTTAAACCATGTGCAATAGGTATAGGTTGTAAGCCTATGCCCGATTTGTATTTAGGATCTAAAATAGGCCCGTCTATCAGGTAACCGTTTGGATTAGGTCTGTCTAAAATGATCACTTCTTTATTGTACATTGCACCAGCTTCCATTACATGCTGCAAAGTATTGATATAAGTATAGAAACGAACGCCAACATCCTGTATATCAAAGATCAAAATATCAATATCTTCAAGGTTTTCTTTAGTTGGTGTGCTGTTCTTACCATACAAAGAAACTACTTTAATGCCTGTAGCTTTATCTATCGAATCATCAACATGAATACCTGCACTTGCATCACCTCTAAAGCCATGTTCAGGGCCAAATATCTTAACAATGTTAACGCCTAATTTCAGTAATGCATCTACCGTGGTTTCTTTACCTATAACAGAGGTAGGATTAACTACCATACCCACTCTTTTTCCTTTTAGCATAGGGAGATAAAGATCGGTTTGTTCGGCTCCGGTTTTAATGCTCGCTTCTACAGATTTGCTCTTGTTCTGCTGTTTTGAGGCAGGTGCTTTATGCGAAACACCTTGTCCGCATGCAGAAAATACAAAAGCAAATAAACAAATTTTAAGTGCTGCAATAGTTTTGTTCATGATGAGTTTTTTAAACATTTATGTGTTAATTCAATTTTGAATTAGCATTTTTGCTAATATACAATTTATCGTAAAATTTTGAACTTCGAATATTTTATAGCCGGCAGAATATCCTTAAAATCAGAGCGTACCTTTTCTAAATTAATAGTACGTATAGCCATTATAGGTATCATGCTTAGTTTGGCAGCAATGATCTTATCTGTTGCGGTTATAAAAGGCTTTAAAACTGAAATTCAGAATAAAGTAAGAGGTTTTGTAGGCGATATACAGATTTACCGTTATGATCTGAACGGCTCGTTTGAAAAATCGCCCTTTATACCTAATGATACTACCTTAAAAGCACTTAAGAACAACAAAGACCTGTTCACTTATTATCCATTTGCAGTTAAACCTTCTATTCTTGTGGTAAATGGCGAAGTAGAAGCTGTTAATTACAAAGGGATAGACAGTTTATATGACTGGTCTTATTTAAAAGAACATTTGGTGCAGGGCAGGGTAATCAATTTTGCCGATAGTGCTGCAGCTATGAAAGAAATCTTGGTTTCTGAGTTTACGGCAAAAAGATTAAAACTTAAAGTTGGCGACAGCTTTATTATGCACTTTATACAAAACCCACCTAAAAAGCGAAAAGTAACTATTGTGGGTATTTTTAACATAGGCATAGATAATTTAGACAAGAACTTTGTAATTGGCGATTTAAACCTCATCAGAAGATTAAACAACTGGCAGGCACAAGAAACGGGTGGAATAGAAGTAAAGGTTAAAGATTTTAGTCGGTTAAAATTCACAGCCGATCAGGTTTACCATGACCTTGAATTAAAATTAAGATCACGTTCTGTAATGGAAAGCAGTCCTGAAATTTTTAACTGGCTTTCTTTATTAGATGTAAATACTCAGGTTTTGCTGGTGTTAATGATGATTGTAGGCTTAATTAACATGATTACGGCACTGCTTATCATGATATTAGAGCGCACCAATATGATCGGAATGCTTAAAGCAATGGGAGCGGGTAATGCCAGCATTATGAAAATATTTATTTATAATGCTTTGTATCTTATAGGAATAGGTCTTGTATTAGGTAACTTATTGGGTATTGGCATAGGTATTTTGCAACAGCAAACCCATTTTATAAAATTAGATCAGGCCAGTTACTATCTTTCTTTTGTTCCGGTAGAATTTCATGTAATGGATATCTTATTACTGAATATAGGTACGGCGGTTATTTGTACATTGGTACTTTTGGTACCAGCTATGTTAATTGGTAAAATCAGTCCTTTAAAAGCAATAAGATTTAAATAAACCTTTAAAGGACTGTTTTTGATTAGAGTAGCTTTCTCATGGCCATGCAATAGCCATAATGCAACCCATCGTGGTTTGAAACTAAAGTAACCACATCTTTAATATTATTCAGGGTAAAGTTATAAGTAGCGATGTTATAAGTTTTAAACTGGTCAAATTTATCGGTTTGCAGATCTGCTTCCAGTTGGTCTATATTGGCTAAAAGATAATGTTTGATTTCCTCAATTTCGGCTTCGTTAATGAACGATTCGGGTTTTGTGCCATGTCTGTATTTTTCCAGTAGTGTATCACTAACTAAACAAGGGTTCCCGGTTAATTTGTAACTTAATAATTGCTGGCTAACCATAATATGCCCCAGGTGCCATGCAATATTGTTGTTAAAACCTGTTGGGATTTGGTTAAGCTGTTCAATGGTAAAAGCTTCTGTAAATTCTATGAATTTTTTACGTGTGGCTCTGATCAATGCAAGTGTAGTGTTCATGGTTAAATGGTTTAAATGAATGAGGGGGTTCAAATTAGGTTTATCGTCATCCTGAACTTCCCGATTGAATTCGGGACAAGTCGTTTCAGTATCTTATCTCAGTTCAAAGATTCCGTATCGAGTACGGAATGACGTAAGACTAATGAACACCCTCATCTAAAATTTATATGCAAATTTAATTATCTGGCAGATGCCGGTTTTGCATTTTTTACATAGGTATCTAACCAACGGTTAGTTTCCCAAAGCATGTGCATAATATTTTCTTTAGCACGGTAGCCATGAGCTTCGTAAGGTAAATATACAAAGCGTGTAGTACCGCCATGACCTTTAATTGCATTAAATAAACGCTCACTATTAATTGGGAATGTTCCCTGATTATCGTCCATTTCGCCATGGATCAATAATATAGGCGTTTTAATTTTATCTGCATAGCTGAACGGACTCATTTCATAATACAATTGAGGAGCTTGCCAGTAAGTTCTATCTTCATTCTGAAAACCAAAAGGTGTTAAAGTACGGTTGTAAGCACCACTACGGGCAATACCAGCTTTAAATAAATTGGTATGCGCCAATAAGTTTGCAGTCATAAACGCACCATAACTGTGACCGCCAACAGCCATTCTGTTTCTATCGCCAACACCCATTTCGCTTAATTTGTTAATAGCGGCTTCGGCATTTAATTTCAATTGTTCAACAAACGAATCGTTAGGTCTTTTCCCATCTTTAGCAACAATTGGCATCTCAGCATTATCTAAAACTGCGTAACCCTGTGTAACAAAGAAAAGTGGTCCGCCAGAACTTACCATAGTAAATTTATTTTCCGAACCACGTACCTGTGCAGCATCATTTGCAGAGTTAAACTCTCTCGGATATGCCCAGATCAATACAGGCAGAGGTCCGTCTTTATCTTTATTGTAACCTTTAGGCAGATATAGATCTCCGGTAAGGTCAATGCCATCGGCACGTTTGTAAGAGATTTTTTGTTTGCTAACACCATCTAAAGCAGTATATGGATTGGTAAAGCTGGTGATTTGTCTATCGGCAACTTTTAAAACCAGATTTTTGATGTAATAGTTAGGAACATCAGTTTTACTTTCGCGTCTGGTTAATAAAACCAATTTCTGAGGGTCTAAAACATCGGTTACGGTTTCAAAAGTACCTTCCTGACAGCGCCATAAAATCTCAGATTTTTTAGTGTTCAGGTCAAATTTTGCCAAAAAAGGTAAATCGCCTTTAGGTGATGCACCTGTAGTATTGTTCAATAACAATTTAGTGCCATTATCTGTAGTTAAAATTACCTGACGGCCAAATTTATTTTTTTCGGTTACAGGATTGCCCGGGTTATTGTAAGCATCTGTAGTATTTAATTCGTACAATGTTTCTAAGGCCCCTGTACTAGGATTAAAACGATTTAATTTACTGGTTTGGTTGGTTCTCGACATTTCTCTAACCAAAGCTAAAGTAGCGTTGCCCCAACTTGTACCTGCATAACGGGTTTTGGTTTTGAATAATTCTTTAGCCGATCCGCTAAAAGGTGCTTTTAGCTCATAAACAGCATCATGGTACTCTACTTTCTTTTTGATCAATCCGCTGTCAAGTGGCTGTGCCCAGGTAATGGTAGCCGCTTCATCATCACGCCAGTCAAAACTTCTTGGAACGTTTTGTACGTTATCATAACCCGAAGGACGAACTTCTGTAGAAGGCAAATCTGCCAGTTGTTTTACTGTTTTACCACTTCTATCAATGATTTTAACTACAGAAGGAAAACCTCCGGCAGAAACCAGATAAGAGAAAGGTTTTTTGATGGTACGTACCAAAAAGTAGTTTTTATCTGGCGATAAACTTACCGAGCTGTAAATAGCAGGTGAACCGATAGGTGTTTCAATGCCATTTTTATTTTGTACTAACTGTGATGTAGCAAAAAACTCAAATAATTGCTCATCATAAGGCGATTTAATTAAATCCTGTATGGTTGCGCTTGGTGCAACTTTACCTAAATTTTCCTGTACGGTAGGGCCTTTTGGTGCCAACGGACGGGCAGGGGCCATGCTGGCAGCTTTGGTAGCCACTTGGTAAACAAGGGTCTGGTCATCTATCCATATAAGGCTCGAGCCTAAAATAGCGTTTAAAGGCTGTTTGTTAACTTTAGTTGCTTTTCCTGTAGCTACATCAATAACATAGAGGTCAATTCTGTTTTGACCGGTCTGGGTAAAAGCTATTTTGTTTTCGCTTGGGTTCCAACGTATGTTACCCGCATATAATGTGGCAGGTAAACCGGTAATGGCTACAGTTTTTCCTGTTTTAATGTTCTTTAAACTGAAATTATTGAAAAAAGTCTGGCGACTTGGCGAGTAATTGTTTGGATTGATACGCATTCCAGCAATTTTATACTCGGGCATAGCCAGTTCTTCTATAGAAGGATAAGGATTTCTTTCACTAAATAAAATCCATTCAGCCTTACTGTCTATATTTACACCAGGCGTAGGTTTAGCTAAGAGTAAATCCACAATTTCTTTTGCCGGCTTTTGGTAAGTAACTGCATCTTGCGCAAAACTGTTGCCTGCCAGTGCAATCAAAAATAAGCTTAGTAGTTTTTTCTTCATTTCAATTAAATTGAGTTGGTTAAATTTACTACTATTCAGTTCAAATTCTGATTTTGTATCAATAATTTGATAGAAATAATAAGTACCTTAAAAAACAATCTTACAACACAATTTTAAAATTTTTAAACCCACGGAGGAAACAAATTTTATAATTTAGCTCCGCATGTTAGAAATAGTTTATCAGGATAATGACCTTATTGCCATCAATAAGCCTCATGGTTTATTGGTTCATCGCTCTAAACTGGCCAACGATGCCAAAGAGTTTGCTTTACAATTGCTTAGAGACCAGGTAGGTAAACATGTAAATCCGGTGCACCGCCTCGACAGGAAAACCGGAGGGGTATTGCTGTTTGCTTTTTCTAAAGAGGTAGAAATAGAAATGCAGAAGCAGTTTCAGGAAGGTTTGGTAGAGAAAAAATACCTGGCTATAGTGAGAGGCTTTACGCCAGATGAAATGGAAATAGATTATCCGTTAGCAAAAGAAAACGGAACATTGCAGGAAGCCTTTACCATGTTCAGAACTTTAGAAAGAGCAGAAATACCGGTACAATTTGGAAAACACCCAACCGGCCGTTACAGTTTGGTAGAGGCAAATCCGAAAACCGGAAGGATGCACCAGTTACGCAAGCATTTTGCCCATATCTTTCATCCCATTATAGGTGACCGTCCACATGGTTGTAATAAGCAAAACCGTTATTTTAAAGAGCATTACCATATGAATACCATGCTTTTGCATGCCAGTTCTTTAGCATTTGTTCATCCGCTTACCGCAGAACATATTAACATTACTGCCAGTTTACAACCCGAATTTGAACGTACAGCCACTATTATGGGCTTAAATTTAGAAGCGTTACATAATTTTTCTGTTAAATAGCGTTATTTACTTTATGCTAAAAAAGATTATTCTCGCCGCTATAGCCCTCTCTTTAAGTGCCTGTTCATCTATTTATATGCCTGTTGTGCCCAACACACCGATGTTAAGCAACCAGGGCGAATTTTCTGCCGGAGCACACCTTTCTTTAAAAGGAAATTTTAATGTGAACGGTGCTTATGCTGTTGGCGATCATTTTGCGGTTATAGGTAACGCAGCATATCTTAACAGCGAGAAATACAGCAAAGATCTAGAACACAGCCTTTATGAAATAGGAGGAGGGTATTTCAGAAATTTTGGTCCCGATAATAACCGTATTTTAGAAGTGTACGCAGGTGTGGGTAGTGGCAAAAACATTAAGACCACCCGTACTTATGATAATAGGGAAATGCTGTTGGCTACTGATGTACAGCATGCCCGTTATAACAAAACTTTTTTGCAGGTAAATTACAGTTCAAAGAAAATAGATACCATACGTTTGTTTGGTACACAGCTTAAATTGAATTATGGTATGGCCTGGCGGTTAAGCTATGCAGAAACCAAAGATTTTACCATCAATAATGTAGCACATGTCAATGAAGATAATATATTCATAGAACCTGTATTTTTTACACGTATGGTGTTAAGTGATGAATTTCAACTGCAGTACACTACAGGCAGTAACATTGGCTTAAAAAGCAGAAAATTCTTAAATGCGGGTTATTCTATATTTACTATAGGTGCAGTTTTAAATATAGGTAAGAAGCCTAAAGTTAAGTAAATACTTCTTATTTTTATGGTATGCAATACTTAAAGTTAGCTTTATTTTTTACGCTGCTGCTTGTAAAAACCGCTACGGCACAGCTTGCGCTATCACAAAAAATAGCAGGCTTTAAAACACTTAAAATAGATACAGGTATTATTTTAACCATAGATGAACCTGTAAACTTTAATTATAAAAGACCCTTAAAAGTTATTTTATATGCTTTGCCTAATGGAAATACCACAATGCAAACTTATGGAAAGAAATTAAGTGCCAATGATGACTGGCATTTTGATATACAGCATATTGGTGCGCAAACTGCTTTTATACGCGAAACCGACAAACACAGCAATTATGTAGTGGTATATGCCGAAAACGATCTGAAAAGCTGGCCAGCCTGGCGTAAAAAATATAAAAATGCAGATCAGGTAATTACCAATATTGTTGCATCATTGTATGAAAAGTACAAGAATTTTAACCCCGAAATTTATCTTACAGGACATAGTGGTGGCGGAAGTTTTATTTTCGGTTACATTGGTGCAAACAACCAGATAGCTGATTATGTGAAAAGAATAGGTTTTATAGATGCAACTTATGCCTATAATACCCCGCAACATAAAGATAAACTACTCAACTGGCTTGAAGATAAAAATAAGACTTTACAGGTTATAGCCTATAATGACAGCGTTGTGGTACTTAATGGTAAGCCTTTGGTTTCGCCTAAAGGTGGCACCTGGTACAGGAGCCAACTGATGGCCAAAGATCTCACAGAGAAAATCAATTTGTCTAATTTAAACCTGAGCGACAGAATGGATTTCTTTAATAAGAACCATACTATAGATTTTGTATTGATCAAAAACCCTGAAGCCAAGATTTATCATACCAATCTCGTAGAAAAAAATGGCTTTATCAGCCTGATTTTTAATGGCACAAAATTCAAGAGCCGTAATTATACTTTCTGGAGTGATAGAGCTTATTCAAAGTATATTTCAGATTAGAAATAGGTTTAATAAGTGGTTCGTAAGATTATACATATAGACATGGATGCTTTTTATGCTTCTGTAGAGCAGCGGGATTTTCCGCAATACAGAGGTAAACCTTTGGTTGTGGGAGGTACTCCTGAAGGCAGAGGTGTAGTAGCCACAGCCAGTTATGAGGCCCGTTCTTTTGGCGTACGTTCTGCAATGCCTTCAAAAAAAGCACAGCAATTATGTCCTTATGCAATTTTTGTCTATCCCCGGTTTGATGTATATAAGCAGGTTTCAAGGCAGATCAGAGAAATATTTAGTCGTTATACAGATCTGATAGAACCTTTATCATTAGATGAAGCTTATTTAGATGTAACGGAAGATAAACTGAACATCGGTTCGGCCATAACCATTGCAGAGGAAATTAAAAAAGCGATTAAAGAGGAATTGAATCTCACAGCTTCTGCAGGCGTTTCTATCAATAAATTTGTAGCCAAAATAGCTTCAGACATGAACAAACCAGATGGTTTGACTTTTATAGGCCCTTCCAAAATTGAAAAATTCATGGAAAAACTACCGGTAGAAAAATTTCATGGCGTGGGTAAGGTTACTGCAGAACGCATGAAAATGCAGGGCATACGCAAAGGTAGTGACCTGAAAAAGCTAAGTGAGGAACGTTTAATGGTTCTTTTTGGGAAGTCTGGAAAATTCTTTTACAACATTGTAAGAGGAATAGATAACCGGGCAGTAAAACCCGATAGAGAAACTAAATCTATCAGTTCTGAAGACACCTTTAGTTACGATCTTGATAAGGGAAGCGAATTGTATGAACATGTACTACGCATTACGCAATCTGCTTTTAAAAGACTTAATCAATATCGTTTATATGGACGAACATTGACTGTGAAAGTAAAATTTGCAGATTTTAAGCAGATTACCAGAAGTATATCTTTTGATCATCCTATAAGTAATGAAAACGAAGCCTACCTTTCGGCCAAAACACTGATAGAAAACGCAGATTTTGAAGGTAAATTAGTAAGATTGATAGGTGTGGGCTTTTCTAATTTTCATGAACCTAAAATGCGAAACCGGGTAGAAGAGCAAAAAGAACTCTTCTAAAAAATCATTTATAATCTTTTCTCTTATTTCTTGAACAATACGTGCCATAGATTTAAAGTTTAATTATATCTTAACACATACTTAATCTGTTGATTTTACATTCGTTATAAAACAAGAGAAGATGAAAATCAACTTTATTTTAATCGCAGTAGCTATTGTAGCCCTATTGGGTTTCATTTATTATATCATCAGCAACAATAATGATGAGCAGAATGAAGAAATGAAACAACTGGCTAAAAAATCGCTGTTTAAAAAAGACAAGAAAACCAGCGTTTAGCATTAGCTATTTTGGCAACTCAGGTTGTCTGTCTTTCCATGGTGTAGTGCTGATCGCGTATAAAAACGAGATAACTGCATCTTTTTCTGCTTTGCTCAACTTTAATCCTCTTAACAGCTTGTCGTTTTTAGGTAATAAAGGATCGTTAACCTGCTCTGGTTTAACATTTTGAACGGGCATACCTACATTGTACATATTCATTACACCTTCCATATCAGGAAATAATCCATTATGAAACCAAGGGGCAGTACGCATTACATTACGTAAACCAGGTGTTTTAAATTTTCCTACATCTTCAGGTTTTTTGGTGATATTATAAAGACCCAGATCTTCATGCGATCGGCCATAATAGGTTAAGCCTACATTGTGAAAATCGAAATCGGTAAATAAAGGACCATTATGACAATTTATGCAACGGGCTTTAGTTCTGAAAAGGTGTAATCCCAAAACCTGCTGGTCGGTAAGCGCTTCTTTTTTACCTTCTAAGAATCTGTCAAAATCGGTTTTACGGCTCACAATGGTGCGCTGATAAATAGCCAATGCTTTTAATATGCGTTGATTACTAATTTTATCGGTACCAAATGCAGCAGAAAAGAAAGGTTTATAACCTTTTATTTTACCTATTTTTTTTGCCAATTGTTTCAGATCCTGATGCATTTCTATCTCGCTGCTTATCGGACCTTCTGCCTGTTGTTCCAGACTATCGGCTCTGCCATCCCAGAAAAGCTTTTTTTGCGCCCATACATTCTCTAAAGAGATCGCATTACGCTTATTGGGTGAGTGATCGTGACCAATAGAAACCTCTCTGCCATCTGCCCAGTTGAGATCGGGTGCATGGCAACTAGAACATGAAATTTGGTTAGATGAGGATAGGCGTGGATCAAAAAATAACAAACGCCCCAGATCTACAATCTTTTTGATAGAATCATCTTTTAGATTTATAGGAGAGGGAGGTAGTACGCCCAATTCTTTCCAGTTTACTCCCTTATCTACATTGGGCGCCGGCCATTTATCTGGAGACTGGCTATAGATCTTACGTAAGCTATCTGGTGTAAGCTCGTCGCCTTTGATAAATTCGGTACCTCTGAAAGAAACAAAAAACAAAATTCCAAAAACTGCAAACAGTCCTGCAAATACCTTTTTCATGTGTGTCAAAAATAAATATTTAATCCCAAATTACAGGAGATAAAATCCTTACCAATCTGATTAAAATTATAATCAGTAAGCTGGTTTTTTACTGACAATTGGCGGTAATAATCTGCACTTGCAGTAATGGCCGATCTGAAATTTTTAAATAGATTAGCCGTAACATAATGAACAGAAACAGAGGTTTTTACAGTATTACTGCTATAAAACTGGTAATCCGGAAAGATAACATCATGTGTAAAAATATTAATCTGTAGTGGATCTACACTTAATTCATTTTGCAGAGGTGTACGATATCCTAATTGTAAGCCTAATTTTAAGCGATCTTTGTTTTTAAAGTTCAGGTAAGCATTATACAATACATTGGGTTCAAAAAGTACATATTGCAAGTGGTGCTGTGTTGCTACATCCTGTTTATTGAGGTGATTGTAGTTTACATTTAAACCAAACTCATTTGCATAATTAGAATGGTCTAACCTGATCAGGTATTGCAGGTTAAAGTTTTTTGCCGAATACTTGTAGTTTATAGCATAAAAAACAATGTTCACATCATTACTTTGCTGCTGATTATAGGTAAGTTGTAATTGTTGTTGTGTTTTTTTATCCTGTTTATCTAATTGTAAAAAAATATCATACTTTTCTGTGTCATAGAAAGATACGTATGATTTTCTTACAGATTGATCTAGGTCTTTGTAATTGTCTTCAAGTATAGTTTTATAGCTTGCAGCAGCTTTTAAATGGTAGTCAGCAAAAGAAGTGGTATAAGTTAAGCCTAAACCATATTGCTTATCTAATCTTTTTAATGGGCTTTCATTCTGGCTTTTGGTGTAATAACCATAACCCTGTACAAAATAATTTACCCTGTCTGGATATCCGCCTCCTCGGTAACCTATATTCTTATATGCAATACCCATTGTTTCGGTACCATAACCCCATAAAGCGTTTATACCGATAACACTTTTACTTAAGCGATAGAGTACTTCTGGTTTAATCTGAAACTGGTAAGTATTTACCTGTGGTCTTGGATCAACAGATCTAGTGGCCGAATTATACAGGTAGTTTAAACCTGTTGCGAGGTATATTTTATCTTTAATGAGATTATAAGATAAGATACCGCCTAGTTCATATCTGAAACGTTCATAACTACCCGCTTTTATAGAGCCATAATAGTAGGGCTGATCATCCTGTTCAAGTCCTTTGGTGGTCCATGATAAGCTGTCTTGCCATATTCTTGAAAATCTGAAATAACCGGTAGTCTCAAAACGTCCGAATTTGTTAAAACCTTCAGATACCAAACCTGCCTGATGTGTGGTTTGAGCTTGTTGTGCCCTTCTTAAACCACCATTTGAATAGTCATAGTCCAGATTGATCTTTCCGCTTCGATTAACAGGAGTAACCAATAAAAAATTGGCGTTTTGTTGGGCTGCAGATAAAATGTTGCCTGATTGTTGGTACAGGTATAAACTATCGGTTAAAGATTGTGCAAAACCTTTAACCGATAGTAAAACAAAGCATATTGTAATAAACTTCTTCAATGTTATTTAAAAACTGATTTGGTTACGTCAGGGATATTTAATTCATCAAAATCATTAGCAGAGCTATTGGTGTCTTTTAAGATATGACGTCCATTTACCACTTTAGCGGTTTTACGTATTAAAGATTGCGAAGAATATTGCCCTTTAGATACAAACTTAAAGGTAGCATCTAATTTAGCATTGAATTTTTTAGGGATTTGATTAGCTTCTAAAGGAGGTTGTATCTCTACCGCATCAAAAACTTCATTTAATGGAATTTGGTAATACTTATCTGTAGAAGTTGTAATTACTTTTATATCTGGCGCTGCATATCTTTTCCAAGATTGAATATCTCTTGTGGTTTTAAACAATAATAAGGCTTCACGACCTGTGGCATCTAA
Source organism: Pedobacter montanisoli (assembly GCF_022809115.1). Lineage (GTDB taxonomy): Bacteria > Bacteroidota > Bacteroidia > Sphingobacteriales > Sphingobacteriaceae > Pedobacter > Pedobacter montanisoli. The sequence continues at coordinate 842,278 of NZ_JALGBH010000002.1, forward strand.
AATCAGATCTTTATTTGCTCTTATATCAATGTTAACCATATTAGGAACAGCAGGATTGTCAATATCAGAAGCCAATGGTGTTATACCTGGATAATTACCTAAATAAACTTCAAAATCTGCTTTGCTTAAATCAATGGTTAAGCTGGGGTCTTTAACAGAAATACCTTTGCCGTCATTTCCTACATAAGGTGTTTTATGATTTAGCGCAGTACCTGCAATGATGATACTTTCACCAGGCTTAACAGGATGATCTTTACCGCTGCCTGGAATCATAAATATGTTTTTGGCATATACATAGTTGTTGTTGGCATTAGGATCATTCATATCAATAGACTTAGTCCAGTCATATTGTTTAGTTGCCGTTTGATAATATCCAGTAGCTAAGTCTATGGCAGTTAATTTAGAATTAGTGCCATAAGCCTCTACAAAATAAAGACTGTCTGCATAAAGCACCTGATTTGAATTGTTATAGATCTCAACAAACTGATCTCTGAACGAAGCACCGTTACTGGTATGTGAACCTGCATAATAGATTTGCTTAAATACCCAGTCGCCAATTTTGCCTGTGTTTAAGCTTAAAGACAAGCTGTTTACATTCTGAATAATATTCTGTGATTTCAGTAAACCATTAAACACAACATCATTCTCAGTAAAAATACCAACGTAAGTAGTATAATCAGCTGCTTTTATGGTAAGCGTAGCTTCTATATCATAGTTTCCCGGCGAAATTTTATCTATTGAAGCCTTACCATTAGCATCAGATTTTATGGTTGTAACCAGGCCGTTTGCCAGATTGGTAAGTTTGATCTCTGCATTAGCTAAAGGTAGGCTGTATTCTTTTAGAGATTGATCAAAAGATACATTTACACTTAAAGCAACAGGTTTTAAGTCTTCAAATTCATTCCTTTTACAGGCAGAGAATATAAATAGTAATGCGGCTATCAAAAAATAGAGTTTCTTCATTTTGCTTAAAATTTAATGGATAATTCGGCTCCAATACTTAAAGGGTTTAAATAAGAGTAAGATTTATTGTTTTTCGGGTCGTAATAATTGGCTTTTAAGTTAAAAACGTTATAAGCATTCACAGAAAAACGAATATTATTTTTTAGTTCTTTTGCCAGGCGCATAGAAACATTGGCGTAAGAAAAAGGTAATTTACCCTGTGTTTCAAGGTCTGTTGATCTTGTTAAATGCCCATAATCTGGATTGTTGGGATCAAAGTTCTCAATAGGATAACGGTTACCATAGCTGTCTAAATAAGCTTTAGGATAAGTAGAATCTCCTTTTACAAGCTGATTTTTTAACCATACAAAATCGAAGTATAAACTCACAACCAATCCTAATTTAGGAATGTGGGTATCGCTGTTCAATTTAGACATGAATGAAGTATTGATGCTTTCGCGGGCATCATATATAGCATACCATGCTTTTTTATTGGCTAAAATATCAGCATCGCTGGCTTTTGTTATAAACTCATTTGAATTATAGTAAGAGCTGTAAGTATAACTGCTGTTAAAAGAAAAGCTGGTTTGTATGGCTGCGATCTTTTTTATGCTTAAAAACAGTTCAACTCCATTATTGCTTGAGCTTACATTATTTGTAATTACACTATTTGCTAAGCCTCCTTTTAAAGTATAGGTTCCTGTAGGCTGATAAACGGGTTTTTGGTTATTGGTAATGGTATAAGTATAATCTGGAACCATTATGCCAAAATATTGTGACTGACCAGCAAACCCATTTTTATTATTTTTTAAATAACCGTTTACAGAAGCATTAAATAATGGATGATTATAACTTAAACCTATTTCTGCCTGATTACTTTGCGATGGTTTTAAGTTTGAATTATCTGGCAAATATTTATAGGTATAAACCAGAAATAAGCTATTTCTGACATCGCCTGTATAAACATTAAGAATAGGAAGATCAAAATAAGTAGGACCAGGATAACGGTAAGCCATAGTAGGCGCTTTTGTAGCTATGCCATAAGCAGCATTAAAACTGAAGTTTTTACTGATAGAATAATTGGCATTAATGCGAGGTTGTATCGTACCATAACCATTTTGAATATCGTAACGTAAACCTGCATTAAACCTAAAATTTCTGTCAAATACCTTGATATTAAAGCGATCTTCAAGATAAATGCCCGAATTGATCAGATCTGGAAGTAATTCAAAATCATATGGGCGTTCATTTTTGTAACCCTGACTAATAAAGCGAGGCCTTTCGGGGTCAAACAATACGCCTTTACCCTTATTAGAGGCAATGGAGATACTTGCACCATAAGAAAGAATATGCTTGATTTCGCCTGTATTGAAATGACTTGAGAAACCGATATTACCATTAAAGTTTTTGGGTTTACCCACAACCTGATCAACTGCAAGATAATTGCCAGGTAAATAATAGCCCTCATAAACTCCGGTGGTATCTTTATTGGCCATAGGTTTTACATTACCGTTTAAATACCATTGACTATAACTATCCTGAAAACCTATATCTAAGCCAGCATTAAGGCTAATACTTTTAATAACATTACTGTTCAACTGCCACGATAAGCGGTTGGAAACAGCAAAACGTCTGTTTTTAGAATAAGCCATTTTTTCGGTTCCATCATCCGGATCACGTTTGGCATCATCTAATTTTTCACTGTAATCTAACGAAATGGTGTTTTTTATGCGATGATTGAAATAAATGGTATGCATTATTCCACCCGAAACACGATTGTATTTTTTCATGTTGTCACGTGGGTCGTCATTACTCACTAAGTAATTGATATTTGCATTTAAAAAGCCATATTTTTCAGGAAGTTTAAAACCTTTAGTTAAAGAAAAATTGGTAGACCCATTATTGATACGGGTATTAAACATAAATGGAGTTTTACCAGCCTGGCGATTAATAATGATGGCTCCGTCGGTTAAATCTCCGTATTGAGCAGGAGCTACTCCAGAAATTACTTCTATACTTTCTATATTATCAGCAGGGATTTCTCTTAAGTCCAGCCCTCCAAAAGTTACATCATAACCCACATTATTGGTTCGGTCTGTAATGGTAGAATTGCCCAAACCATAAGTGCCCACATTTTTAGCCTGCATATTAGCATTGTTATTCTGTGCTAAACCATCCACAATAATGGCTATACCCATTGCATTATTATTGGCAGCACTCCCGGAAGCCTCACTTCTTAAGGTCAAATTTTTGGGACTTTGTAAGTCAACAGGACTGTACAGTTTGCCAGGTAATCCGTTTAATATGTCTGCTAAACTAAAGGCCTGTGCCTGTTCTATGGCTTGCCTGTCAAATAAAACAGATGAGTTAGAGAGATTGGTCGTTTTCTGTACAGCAGATACCTGAACTTCATTCAAACTTAAATTGAGATCCTGTAACGTTATAGGTACATAAACTTTTTTAGTTACACCATCGATATTTATGGTTTTGTCAAACCTTTCTTTACCAACCATGTTGGCCTGCAACCTCAAAGACTTGATATCTTTAACATTGATGATAAAAGAAAATGATCCATCTTTATCGGTATAGCTAACCCTATCAAGGTCAGGCAACCTTACAGTAACATACTCTAAAGGTTCCTGTTTATGATTAATAATCTTGCCCTGGATGCTGATTTGGGCAAAAAGTATAGGGCCGTTAAGAATAAGAAATAATAAGTATAAGTATCTTTTCAATTTAGACTAATTATAAACAGTCGCAAAATTGAAGAAAATAGTTTGTTAAAACAAATTATTTAGACTAATTCTAATTAAATTGATTGAGTTTCTTACTCAATACCTGAAAACGCCAGAATAATAGGATAGAGGCAGCAAGCAGGCCAAAAGTTAAGCCGTACCAAATGCCTTTAACACCAACACCATGATATATTCCTACATAATAACCTAAAGGTATGCCAACTACCCAATAAGATAGAAATGTAATGAAAGTAGGAATATTTACATCGCCAATACCTCGTAATATACCTAAGCCTACCACTTGCGTACCATCAAATAACTGGAAAAAACCTGCAATGATTAAAAGTTGTGCGGCAAGACCTACCACCATTTTATCATCGGTAAAGATATAGGGTAAAAACTGGTTAGCTCCCATAAAAAGAATTGCGGTAAAACCCATAAATAAAAGTACCACATGGTAACTGGCTATGGCCGAGTGACGCAGATCTACAAATTTTTTACCTCCGTAATTGTGACCTGTTTTGATGGTCGCTGCCGAAGCAATTCCACTGGCCAACATATAAGTAAACGCAGCTAAAGATAAAGCTGTGAAATGAGAAGCCTGTTCAACTTTTCCTATAGTACCAATCATAATTCCGGCACCGCTAAATGCGCTGATCTCAAAAGAATATTGCATGGCGACAGGTGCACCCAGTTTGATGATTTCTTTTATTTTTTTGAAATTAATCGCTTTAAATGCAAAGTGTGTTAAGTAAGGAATAAAGCGTTTGGAATTAAATACATAAGCGCCCATAGCTATAGCCATGGCTACTCGATCTATTAAAGTAGCATAACCTACGCCTCTAACGCCCATGGGCTCAATGCCAAACATACCTTTTACAAAAATGATCCCGAAAATAATGTTTACAATATTACCCCATATAGAAATAGACATAGCCTGTTTGGTAAAGCCCAAGCCTTCTGTAAACTGCTTAAACGACTGGAAAATCATTAAGGGAATAATAGAAACTCCCATTAATCGCAGGTAGGGTTTGGCATGTTCAACCACATCGGCAGATTGCCCCAAATGATTGATCAATGTAAAAGATACCAGATAAACCAGTACCACCAAGATAACGGCAAAAATAAAATTGATTAAAATGCTGTTTGCTAATAGTTTACCACATTTTTCGTAATCTTTACTTCCGTTTGCCTGTGCTATTAGAGGCGTTAAGCCATATGAAATACCCAAGCCCAAAACCAGTATGAGCATAAAAAGGCTGTTTACCAGCGAAACTGCTGCCAGTTGTACCGTTCCGGCAAAATGACCTACAATAATACCATCGGCCATATGCACAAGGGTATGCCCTAATTGCGATACTACAATGGGCAGTGCAAGTTTTAGGTTTTCGTTATAATAAGGTTTGTATTTCTTGAATGAATAGCTAAGCATAAGCTTGCAAAAATCGGAATTTTACGCCAGATAATCACGATAATTTTTAATTGCTCAAGGTAAAGTACTCTTCTTTTTCAGAAATATGTGGTGTTATACTACCCATCAAAATAAGGTTAACAATAGTTTTTTGGGCATTTTTATAAGAACTTCTTGTAAGCTTGGCCAACTCTTTTAAAGTAGCGCGATGCTGTTCTTTAAGATGCTGCAAAAAGATTCTGTCTTGATCGGTATAGCTCAATAGATTGCTTTCTAATTTTCCTTTTTTAAGCACATCTACCAGTATTTTGCTGGCCAGCACGCTTTTATCTTTTACCCTGAAATACACCCACCATTTTTGGTTCTCATCTAAAGCGTAATGAGGCTTAATGTCGCTTTGAGGGATTTTTGCCACCAATACCGTTTTATGATCAACATATACTTCTTCAAACTCGGGTTCTATTGCAGGTTTACAATAAACATGGGCGGCCTTGGTAATCATGAAACGTTCTTCTTCTTCTGATTTTACCCCTTTAACAGAACCGTCATCAGCTACACCGATCAACAACATACCGCCTTGGTTATTGGCAAAAGCAACCAAAGTCTTGGCAATTTTTTCGCAGCTGCTGATAGTTTTCTTGAAATCAACACTTGCGTTTTCGCCTTCTAATATGAGTTTTCTGATGTTCATTAAATCGCTACCCGTTTGTTTTCGTTTGGATATTTATTTCTTAAATAAACTTCGTTCATCACTCTGGCACAAAGCTCACCTTGTTTGTTGTAAAGTTCCATAGGGTAGGCTTTTACAAATTTTCCGGTTTCTGTAAGCGCTTTTTCTGCTTCAGCTATCATTTCATCTGTAATGACAATGGTAAAATACAGCGCTGACATACCAGGTTTAATGTATTGTATAGAAGCACTTTTTAGCCATACTCTACATTTGTAGCCCTTTCTTTGCATAAGTTGATCAAACAGGATGGCATAAAAGGGATCAGTAGCAGCATATATGGTACCGCCAAAAATAGAACCATTGTAATTTCTGTTTAAAAAACTGTTGCTGATCTTTACATCAACTCCTCTAAAACCTTTATGAAATCTTCTAACCCAGATGCGTTGAAAAAGCAAAGGAGGATACAAACTTAACGCCCATTTAAGCGTTCTTTCAGATACCATCATGATGTTTAAATATCTGTAATTAAATTTAAGTTTGAAAAAACTGAAGTTAATTTTTGATTAATTTACAAAGACTAACGAAAAATTCAGAAGTTAGAAGACCGAAATTTGGCTATGTTAAACGAACAAAGACCGAAAGATGTATAACTAACCAACCAATCAACTAACCAACTAATAAACAAACTACTAAAAAAGAGATAAAAAGAATATATTTACATGGTTTTTGATGGTTATGCTGCTGATACAGCACATTACATTGTTACCTGCATTCCATGTAAAAAATTATGCCCCATAAAAAAGCTCAGAAAGAAGATGTTGTGTATATTTTAAATATACTGGCAACTATATATCCCATTAGCGAGGAGTTAAAGCAAGCTTTTTATGAAAAAACGCTACGATTTAAGGTAAAAAAAGGAGCGATTCTACTAAAGGAGGGAGAGCGTAGCCAGTATATGTATTTCATTAAAAAAGGAGCTTTGATGGGGCAGACCATTCATAAGAAAAAACAGATTGTTACCTATATCTCCATAGATAACGAATTTGTGAGCTCTATTTCCGGGCTGCATGGTATAGTACCTTCACAAGAGGCCATTATAGCTGTTGAAGATACGGAACTCATAGCCATGCATAATGATGATTTACAGGCATTGTTTCTTCAGTATTTTGATATGAACTTCCTGTTTAGGGTAATGGTAGAAAAATACTATCGCGATGCGCAGGAGCGTAGCCACATCATTAGGGTGGGCAATGCCAAAGAACGTTATCTGTATTTTATAAATACCAAGCCGGGTTATATAGAAAGATTGCCCTTGAATTTGGTAGCTTCCATGCTTGACATGAAATTGGGTACTTTGCTAAAGGTGCAAAAGCAGCATCAGCTTTCTTTGCAAAAAGATAAAGAAACAGAAGAATGGTGTAGTAAAATAGAAGATTATATTATTAATCAAGAAGCATTCAGGTATTCAGATTTGAGCATGGAGCATATGGCTGCAGCGTTATCCATTAGCATACATAAGCTTTCGTCTATATTTAACAATACCTATCAACTCACTTTTTCAGAATTTGTGAACGGTTATCGTATCAAAAGCATTCAGAATGATATGATTGACAAAGACATTATGCACAATTATACAATTGAAGCTTTAGCCAAAAAATCGGGTTTTGCTACCCGGAGTGCTTTTTATAATGCCTTTAAAAAAGCCGTTGGTATTACGCCTCTAGCATATCGCAACTCCTTGTAATTTACTTTTTTGTCCAGTTTTATAAAACTGGACAAAGTTGTACGCTCAAAATTTAGCGACAATAAATGCGTGGTTTAACTTTGTAGTTAAAACCACACTAAATTGTTCATCAATGAAGATAAATTTTTACTTCAAGCTTTTATTTTTTATAATCCCCTTTTTAAATATAACCACTGTTTTTGCACAGGCCGCATTAAATTTCAATGGCACTGGCTATCTAAGCAAAGGTACTGTGATTTCTACTACCGCTACCAATTTTACCATGGAAGCATGGGTGCGATGGAGTGGTTCGGGAAGCAATCAGGCCATTATTTATAATGGTAGTACAGGTGGTAATGGATATGGTATTTATTTAATGGGTAACAGCGAAATAAAGGTTTTAATGGGTGGTGTAACCTTTGTAGGCAGCGGCGTTTCGCTTGTTCCCAATGAGTGGACACACCTTGCTATTGCCCGCAATAACAATTCGATCACGTTGTATAAAAATGGTATTTCAATAGCTAACAGTACTGCCGCACCCTATAATCCAAATGGAAACTTTACCATAGGTGCAAATAATGCTGGGAGCGAATTATTTAACGGCGACATAGACGAAGTGCGCTTTTGGACTACGGCACGCTCGCAGGAACAGATACGGCTCAGCATGAACGTATTACAGCCCTCGCAAACTAATCTGCTTGCTTATTACGACTTTAATAATGGTACCCCGAATGCCAATAATACGACAATAAGTACCATTCCCGATATTTCTGGCAACAACAATACGCTTACCCTTAAAAATTTTGCGTTGACAGGTAGCAGTGCTAATTTTGTACAGAATGTAGCTAAAATATACTATGTCAATGCCGCGGCAACATCCCTTAACATTGGTACCACCTGGGAAGATGCCTATACCAACCTGCAGACCGCTATTGACATTGCCGCACCGGGCGACGAAGTTTGGGTAGCTTCTGGTACTTACCAGCCTGCCTACGGGGCGTCTTTTATCATGAAAGAAAGCGTGAAGATTTATGGTGGTTTCCCAGCCACCGGTAATCCTAAATTTACCGAACGTAATTATAAAGCCAATGTTACCACGCTGAGGGGCAATGCAGGTAGAGTCATCCGTAATGAGAGCAACGGGCTTACCTTGGCGGCCGTATTGGATGGCTTTACCATAACCGAAGGCATAGTTACCTATAGCAGTTCAGGCCAAGATCAATGGTTGGAAGCTGGTGCTGGTATGCGCAATGTCAACGTGTCGCCCACGGTACGCAACTGTACATTCACCAACAATAAGGCAGGCGGAAATGGTGGAGCTGTGTACAATGAAGGCGGTGCCCCCATGTTTGCCAATTGTATCTTTTCTGCCAATGTATGTGGATACACTACAGCGGGCACCAGGTCTGGTGGTGCAATGGCCAACAACAACAGTACACCTAACCTTACCGACTGTACTTTTTCTAGTAACATTGATAGATGTTACGGTGGTGGTGCATTATTTAATTCTTATTGCGGTGCCATGATGCTAACACGTTGTACCTTTTTGGATAACAGTTCAACATCAGGTGGCGCAGTTCGCAATAGGGCATCTCATCCCGCATTTAACAATTGCCTATTTTTAAATAATAAGGCAGATAGATTTGCAGGCGCCTTCTGGAATGAGGATATTCTTGTTGCATCTCCTACATTCACCAACTGTGTATTTGCCAATAATATCAGCACTGGAGATGGAGCAGGAGGAGCTATATATAATGAAGCAGCAGGTGTTTCAACCTTTAACAATTGTGTTTTTTATGGCAATAAAGCATTATCCAGCGGTTCAGGAGGGGGCGATGGCGGAGCTTTTTATAGTAGCTACGGTGCTACCCAAAAGTTTATTAATTGTACATTTACCCGTAATTCGTCTGTTTATCATCCTGAGGTTATTGTTTGCCTTTCTTCAACAACCGAGTTCCGTAATACTGTTCTGTTTGGTAATACCGGAGGCGTGAAGAGCGAAGCATCTTTCACCAAAGGCGGTAGTGTATTATATATATACAATAGCCTGATACAGAGTTATCCACCAGATGACCGACTTAGTGGTTGGTATTTATATGCCGCCAACAATCTCGACAATACTACCGACCCCCTGTTTGTCAATGCAGATAATCCTGCCGGTAACGATGGCATATGGGGCACAGCAGATGACGGTTTGCGGTTGCAGGTGCAATCACCCCTCATTAATAAAGGCGATAACAGCATGGCTACTGTAGCTATCGATATGGTGGGCAACCAAAGACAAGTAGGTACCGTTGATATAGGTGCTTACGAATATCAGGGATTTGCAGACCCCACACTGTCCAGCTTTGCCGATATGACCAAAACCTACGGTGATGCCCCTTTTACCATCATCGCACCAACCAGCAACAGCCCTGGTGCTTTTAGCTATACCAGTAGTAATACGGCAGTAGCCACCATTAACGGCTCCACAATAACCATTGTTGGCGCAGGTACGGCTATCATTACCGCCAAGCAGGCCGCTACAGCCAATTACAGTGAAGGCAACATTACCAAAACCCTAACGGTAAATAAAGGAAATCCGGTATTTTCTGGTTTTGCCAATATGGCTAAAACCTACGGTGACGCCCCATTTACCATCATCGAACCAACCAGTAACAGCACTGGTGCTTTTAGCTATACCAGCAGTAATACGGCAGTAGCCACCATTAACGCCAGCACGGTAACCATTGTTGGCGCAGGCACGGCCACCATTACCGCCACGCAGGCCGCCACGGCCAATTACGGTGGAGGCAGCACTACAATCACTTTGACCATAGCCCGCAAGGCCATTACCATTACTGCCGCCAATAAAACAAAAGTTTATGATGGGCAGGTATTCTCGGGGCCTTATACCATTGCTTCTTATACGGGATTTGTAAATGGTGAAGATGAAACCACGCCGGGAGTATTTAGCGGAACGTTGAGCTACAACGGTACAGCAAAAACCGCGGTTAACGTAGGTACGGCCTATACCATCGTGCCATCAGGTTTAACTGCAGCTAATTATACCATTAATTATGTAAACGGCGAGCTCACCATCACCAAAACTACAGTTACGGGCCTTACCTTGAAAGACGATAACGTTGCCTATGATGGAACCCCAAAAACTTTAGCGGTTACCGGCAATTTGCCCACGGGCGTAACAGTAAACTATGATAGCTATACAGCTGTAGGGACCTATCAGGTAACAGCCACCATTAGCGGCGCTAATTACCAAACGCTTATATTAACAGCTACCCTAAAAATTATAAATCCGGTACCCGGTAACAACAATATTATTTATGTAAACCTCAATGCTACCGGAACAGGTACCGGTACTACCTGGACAAACGCCATGCCCCAACTGGCCGAAGCCTTGAAATGGGCAAGGCAGCAAAACAACTTTACCGCAGATAATCCCCTAAAGATATACGTAGCCCAAGGAACCTACAAACCCCTATACAGCGGCGCCGATGGCAGCTATACCACAAAAAGCAACAGTAGAGACAATGCTTTTGTAATGGTAAACAATGTGAAACTATACGGCGGATTTACAGGCAATGAAACCAATCTTAACGGTACAGCAAATGACCTTGCCGGACGTGTACTCCCCAACCTTGGAGGAACTGGAGGCACTATCCTTTCTGGTGATATAGGCACGGTAAATGACAGCAGCGACAACAGCTATCATGTGATGGTTATTGCCAGTGCAGCGGCAGACAGTATCGTAGTAGATGGCTTTGCTTTTGCCGGGGCAAATGGCGACAAAAGTACTACTTATACCTGCAATGGCATTAATATAACAGCAAATACTGGCGGTGGTTTGGCATTGTACAACACCAATAATAAGGTGCTTATCCGTAACTGTGCCTTTACTGATAACCAATCCAATCAGGGTGCAGGCTTGTATACCTTATTGGCATCACCTGTATTGCAGAATTGCGTGATACAAGGCAATACAGCAATGGACAACGGCGGTGCTATGAGCAATTTCAATGCATCTGCACCAACCTGTATCAACGTACTCATGACAGGCAACAAAGCGGCTTATGGTGGTGCTGTATTTGCCGGAAGCAGCAGCAATCCTAAGTTTATCAACTGCACTGTTGCTGGCAACTATGCCAGCGGCGATGGCGGCGGTATCAATACCAAAGGCAACACGGCAATCACCACTATAGGTAACAGCATTGTTTATGGCAATGCTACAGGAGGAGTATCTCCCAATATACGTAACGAAGCAGGAGGTATGGCCAATGTGTTGTATTCACTTATCGAAAGCAGTACAGGGATTTGGCAATCTTCTTTTGGTACAGATCAGGGGAATAACGTTTTCGCTAACCCTTACTTTGTGCAAGCGGTGATTCCAACCCTTGCCAATACACCAAATAACACAGGCGATTACAGTTTGAAAGATATCAGTAATGTCATCAATAAGGGAAGTAATAACTTGCTACCTGTTAGCATCACTATCGATCTTGCAAATGCCGTACGCATCTGGCAAAACAGGGTAGATTTAGGTGCTTATGAATTTCAAGGTATATCAACACCCACATTGTCCAACTTTCCAGATGTTACCAAAACATATGGCGATGCAGTATTTGCATTGACCGGACCAGACAGTAATAGCGATGGAGCCATCAGTTACAGCAGTAGCAATACCAATGTGGCAACTGTTAATGGAAATACCGTAAACATTACAGGTGCAGGAACGGCAACTATTACCGCTACACAGGCGGCAATGTCTGGTTACAATAGCGGAAGTATCACAATGACTTTAACCGTAAATCAACGTCCCATAAGTATTCAGCCAGCTTTTGCACAAAAAACATACGGCAGTACCTATAGTTATGGAACGATGGCATCAGCCGTAACCATCAGTGGTCAGGGAATTGCCTCGGGGCAAACCCTTTCTGCAGTAACGATCACCAGTTCAGGCACTCCAAGTATTGCACCTGTAATCGCAACTCCCTATTATACAAGCAAGATCACCAATGGTAGTGTGGTAATCAAAGATGCCGGAGATAATGATGTAACCACCAACTATGTAGTTACATTGCAAGAAGGGCAATTGCAGGTTGAACAAGCGGTATTGACAGTTACGGCTGCTGACCAAGCCAAGGTTTATGACGGGCAGAAGTTTGCTGGGCCTTATACCATTGCTTCTTATCAAGGATTTGTGAACGGTGAACATGAAAATACATTTGGTGTACTGCAGGGTGCATTGAGCTATGGTGGTTCAGCACAGACAGCAGTTAACGCTTCAGCAACAGTCTATCCAATTATTCCATCGGGTCTGACCGCACAAAACTATACCATTAATTATGTAAACGGTGGACTGACGATAACGAAACGTCAGATTACAATTACAGCCAAAGATGTAACAAAGACTTATGCTACACAATATACATTTGCCAATAATTCGTCAGAAGTAATTATAACCGGTACAAGAAATCCTGTATTCGCATCTGGCGATGGCATTAGCACATTGTTATTGAGTAGTACAGGTGCAGCGACAGGAGCAGATGTTACAACTTATCCTATTGTAATCGATAACAATAGTATAATAATCAAGGATAATAATGGTAGTGGTAACGAGGTGACCGCAAATTATGCTGTTAGCCTGGTAAATGGAGAGATGACTGTAAACAAAGCAAATCCGTCATTGTCTGGCTTTGCCGACATTAACAAAATCTATGGCGATGCGGTTTTCACTTTAACTGCCCCAACCAGCAGCAGTAGCGAAACATTTAGCTATAGCAGCAACGATGCAAATGTGGCCTCTATTAATGGTAGTACTGTAACAATTAAAGGCGCAGGAACAGCAACCATAACTGCTACACAAGCTGCTACAACAAATTACAATAGCGCTAGTATTAATCTAACCCTATCAGTAGGCAAAGCCAATCAAACAATTAGCTTTGCCCCATTAACTACAAAAACCACCACAAGCCCCGATTTTGCTTTATTGGCAACCGTTAGCAGCAATCTTGCGCTGAATTTTACAAGCAGCAATGCAGCAGTTGCCGAGGTATATCAGGATGCCGGAGTATGGAAAGTACACATAAAAGGAGAAGGTACAACAGACATCACCGCCAGCCAGACGGGAAGCAGCAATTATCTTGCGGCAGCAGATGTGACACAGCAACTACAGGTAATAGGAGCCCCACTTCCGGTAACCTTAATCAGCTTCATGGCCAAGCCAGAGGGCCGCTATGCCAAACTGGAATGGAAAACTGCAAGCGAACAGAACAACAGAGGCTTTGAAATCTACCGAAGCGGTGACGATGGTTTTTTTGTAAAGATAGGCGAGGTTTCGGCTTCTCCACTTTCAAATCTCACCTCTCATAGCTACGCCTACATCGATAAAACTCCACTAAATGGTACCAACTATTACAAACTGGTACAGATAGATAATGATGGCAAGCCAACAGAACTGGGCATAAGAAGCTTGACCTTTAGTTTTTCGGCCTATGGCTTTCTGCTTTACCCCAACCCTGCAGAAGATCAGGTTAATATCAGTTTTACTGCAGGGCGTTTTAATCTATTGCAGGTTGTAGATATAAATGGAAAAGTACTGCAACAATGGAATATCAACGATAGGGAAGACAGCAAGATACTGTCGCTAGGTAGGTATCCAATAGGAACGTATATTATCCGCCTCAGAGGAAAAGGTATAAACGAAACCCAAAAAGTAGTGAAGAAATAATCCATCAAAAGTATTCATATTATTGAGCCACCTGAACCCATAAGACAGGTGGCTTTTTAATAAGTTTAGACTAATAAATTAGACCAATAAAGTTACCTATCTTTTGTCTCGGTAGCTTAAAAAAGGCTGATACCGTAATGTAAATAAGCCAGGACATTTGCGATGAATCTAAATGATTAGTTACAAAGACTAAAACTTTTCCACATTGCCTTATATAATGTAGCTTATTTTATTAAATTCGCAAGATTATATCAGTAGCTAATTAATTCCGTTTTTAACGGACAAAAAGAATTATGGCAGAAGATTTAGAATATCAAGACAGCGACAAGATCATTCCTATTAATATAGATGAGCAGATGAAATCTGCTTACATCGATTATTCGATGTCTGTTATTGTGAGCAGGGCATTACCAGATGTGAGAGACGGATTAAAACCGGTTCACCGCAGAGTATTATATGGTATGCTGGATTTAGGTTTAGGCAGTGGAAAACCTTATAAAAAATCAGCCCGTATTGTGGGTGAGGTACTGGGTAAATATCACCCTCACGGTGATTCATCTGTGTACATGACCATGGTGCGTATGGCGCAACCTTGGAGTTTACGCTATATGATGGTTGATGGACAAGGTAACTACGGCTCAATAGATGGAGATTCTCCGGCGGCAATGCGTTATACTGAGGCACGTTTTCAAAAAATTGCTGAAGAAATGCTTGCCGACATCAATAAAGATACAGTTGATTTTCAACTTAACTTTGACGATTCTTTACAGGAACCGACGGTTTTACCATCTAAAATCCCAAATCTGTTAGTTAACGGTGCATCAGGTATTGCCGTAGGTATGGCTACCAATATGGCTCCGCATAATTTAACGGAAGTGGTAAATGCAACTATTGCTTATATAGATAACAGGGATCTTACTATTGCCGAGTTAATGAAATATGTTAAAGCCCCTGATTTTCCAACAGGTGCTATTATTTACGGTTACTCAGGTGTTCAGGAAGCTTTTGAAACCGGAAGAGGTCGTATTGTAATGCGTGCCAAAGCCGAAATAGAAACCATAAAAGATAGAGAGAGCATTGTTGTTACAGAAATACCTTATCTGGTAAACAAAGCCCAGATGATAGAACGTACAGCAGAGCTGGTAGGAGAGAAAAAGATAGAAGGTATCTCTAATATTAAAGATGAGTCTAATAAAGACGGTATCCGTATTGTCTATGAGATAAAAAGAGATGCCAATGCCAATATTGTACTAAATAATTTATTTAAATATACAGCCCTACAAAGCTCATTTAGTGTAAATAACATTGCGCTGGTAAATGGACGTCCGCAATTATTAAATCTTAAAGATCTTATTCATCATTTTGTTGACCACAGACACGATGTAGTGGTTAGAAGAACAAAATTTGAATTAGGAGAGGCCGAAAAACGTGCGCATATCTTAGAAGGTTTACTTATTGCTTTAGACCACATTGAAGAAGTAATTAAACTGATCAGATCTTCAAACACACCAGAAGATGCACGTACAGGTTTAATGGAAAAATTTGGTTTAAGTGATATACAGGCCCGTGCAATCTTAGATATGACTCTTAGAAGGTTAACAGGACTTGAAAGAGATAAGATCAAAGATGAATATGCTGAATTGATGAAAACCATCGAATACCTGAAATCTATATTAGCAGATGAGGGTTTAAGAATGAAGATTATTAAAGATGAGTTGACAGAAATTACCGATAAATACGGTGATGAACGCAGAACATCTATTGTTCATTCGGCAGAAGATATGAGTATGGAAGACTTTATCGAAGACGAAGAAGTTGTAATTACCATATCTCATGAAGGTTACATTAAACGTACACCGGCTACAGAATACAGAATACAGGGACGTGGAGGAAAAGGTTCAAAAGGAAGTGATTCAAGAAATGAAGATTTTATTGAGCATTTGCTGGTAGCCACTAACCACAACTATATGTTATGCTTTACAGATGCGGGTCGTTGTTTCTGGTTACGTGTATATGAAATACCTGAAGGTACCCGTCAAAGCAAAGGAAGAGCGCTTCAGAATATTATCAATATTCCTAAAGAGGAAAAAGTTAAAGCGTTTATTAAAGTTAAAAACCTGAAAGATCAGGAATACTTAGAGAACAACTTTATTATCATGTGTACCAAAAAAGGTACTATCAAGAAAACTTCTTTAGAAGCTTACTCAAGACCAAGAGTAAACGGTATCAACGCCATTAACATCAATGAAGGCGATCAGCTTTTAGAAGCCAGTCTTACTACCGGAAGCAGTGAAATATTAATGGCCTTACGTTCAGGAAGAGCCATTCGTTTTAACGAAAGTACTGTAAGACCGATGGGCAGAACTGCAACAGGAGTAAGAGGTGTAACCCTAAGTCATGACAAAGATGAAGTAGTTGGCATGATTGCTGTAGATAATCAGGAGGCAACTGTATTGGTGGTTTCAGAAAAAGGTTATGGAAAACGTACCGATATAGAAGATTACCGCGTTACCAACAGAGGAGGTAAAGGCGTTAAAACCATTAACGTAACTGAAAAAACCGGTGAACTGGTAGCTATTAAAAATGTTACGGATGAAGATGACCTGATGATTATTAACAAATCTGGTATAATTATAAGAATTGCAGTAGCAGAATTAAGAATAATGGGCAGAGCAACACAGGGCGTTAGATTAATTACCTTAAAAGGTAACGATGAAATTGCTTCTGTGGCCAGAATTGACCATGAGGAAGAAGAAGAGGAAATTGTAAATGGCGAAAATCCAGCGGATGAAGGCACAACATCGCCAGAATCAGATAATGAATAACTAAAAACTAAAATTATAAAATGAAAAAAATCCTTTTAAGTGCCCTTTTCCTGGGCGCAGTAGTAGGTGCCCATGCTCAGAAAGCTGAAGTAACAGAGGCACGTAAATTATGGGAGATATTCAATAACATAGGTATTAAAACAATGCCTTTGAATAAGAATTTAGAGAATCTTGAAAAAGGCCTTAAACATACAGACAATGCAATAGCCAACGAGAAAACCAAATCTTTGGCTGAAACATGGAGTTTAAGAGCCTCTTTATCATCAGCAATCAGCGTTATGGATACGCTTGATTTTAACAACTCTATAGCAAAGCAAAAAATTGCTGAAGAAGCAATTGCCAAGACTAAAGAACTGGATAAAAAAGGTGATGAGAAACAAGCCCTTGAAAATGCTCAGATCAATGTTGAAAATGCGATCAATACCAGAGCAATAAAATTATACAATAAAAAAGACTATAAAGGAGCTTTAGTTGAGTTTAATGAGCTGATCGCAAGAAAGCCGGGAGATACCGGCCTTTACATCAATGCCGGCGTTACTGCAAAGCAAATGGGCGATTTCCCACAGGCCATTAAACATTTCAAAAAAGTAATCAGTTTCAATGTTCCTGAATCAAAAGATTTTTACCGCGAAGTAATTAACATGTCTTTAGATAATCTTAAAGATACAACAGGAGGTTTAGAACTAGCCAGAGAAGCACAAGCTAAGTTTCCGGCAGAATCTGACTTTATAGGTATAGAAACCGATATTTATATCACAAGAGGAGATATTGCAAAATCTCAGGAATTATTAGGTAAGCTAATTGAGAAAGATCCTAAAAGAGCTATTTATCAATATTTAATGGGTGATACCTATTATAAACAAGCATTAAACATACAAGAGCAACGCGTTAAAATAGATGCCAAAAAGGTAAAAGAATACAATGCCTTAACAACTAAAATGGTAGCTTTAGTAGATCAGTCTATTCCTTATTACAAAAAAGCTTTAGAATTAGATCCTAAGTCAGAGCCAACATTGCAAACGCTTAAGCAAATTTATGCGTTTAAAAATGATACAAAAAATTACGAAGAGATAGATAAATTATTAAAAGCGTTAAAAAACTAACCGTTCTTTAATAGCAAAGCAAAAGGACGATAAACTTGAGTTTATCGTCCTTTTTTATTTTCTTTGTAAGGATGCACAGAATATACCTTTTTTTCATATTATCAGTTTTATATTGCAATGCTGTAAATGCACAAGGTTCACAGGTGAAAATAGCCAACAATAGTGTTGGAAAGTTGCAAACCAGCATCAGTAATAAAGAAGATCAGAAAAAACAATTTGTCATTATAGGAGAGGGGCTTAAAGCAATTGAAAGCGCCCAGAACGATAAGAAAACTAAGAACTGGCCAGAAACCTGGGCCATAAAAGCATACCTTACGTCTTATGTGGCACTGGTAGATGAAAACGAACAAAGTGCCGAAAAAAACTTTTCCTTGGCAGTAGAAGCCTTAGCTAAAGCCAAAGAATTAGACAAATTTCAGTCTAATCATGAGCTCATAGGTGCAGCAGAAAAGAACATCATTGCCAAAAAGCAGAGTTTAGGCACAGAAGCTTTCAATAATAATGATTTTTTAAATGCTTATACTTTATTGAAAGATGTAAGCGATCGTTATCCAAAAGATACGTTACTGGCTGTAAATACAGCTATTTGCGCACAAAACATACAGCAATACAATGATGCACTGGCATTTCTGTTAAGAGCTAAAGAAGCCGGAATTAAAAATCCCAATGTTTATCAGAATATAGCAGCAATTTATACTTCAAAATTTGATAACGAACAGGCTATTAAAACACTTGAAGAAGGTTTGCAGCTCAATCCTTATCATGTATCATTGAACAATGATTATATTAACCTGCTGTTAGACAATGAGAGATATGATAAAGCGTTCAAAAGGATTGAAAGCTCTTTAGGACAGGATAACCAGAATAAGCTATTACTTTTTTTATATGGATATCTGCAACAATACAAACAGAATAATCTATCAAATGCAGAAAATGCTTATAAAAAAGCTCTTAATTTAGACCAGAATTACTTTGATTCATTATATCAGCTGGCTTTAGTTTTTTTAAGTGAAGCCAATAATAGTCTGAACGAAAAAAATACGACCAAGTATAATTCATTTACCAATCGTGCAGAGTTTACTTTGCTCAGAGCTTATGAAATCAATCAAAATAACAGAAACGTTGTCAAATTACTGATTGATATTTATACACGTAAAAATCGCCTTGACCGAGTGCAGGAGCTCAAACGTAAACTTAATGAGTTTTAGAAATCTTTAGATTTTACAGCATAGTTAGTATTTAAAGAGGGTTGATAAATTTATAACTTAACATAATGTTAATTATAAGACAAAATGATCCGCTTATGATGGGTATTTTAAAGGAAATTTTGTAATTTACGATTTTCAATATCAACCCTGTTCAAAATGGCTTGAAGCGTTGGAAAAAACAAAAAACGATTAACACGTTGGAAGAAATATTGCGAAATATGAAGTGATGGTGGAGAAATTATAGTGTTCAGTAGTAAATAATTATTAAAAGAGCTTTAATTTTTGTTTTATATAAAAAATTTCAATTATGAATACAAGAGAAGCTAATAAGCAACAATTGATTGAACGTATAGAGAAGGAATTGCCAGATTTTGCTAGAATGGTAAAAACAACAAAAGATGAAATGATAGTATTATCTCAGGATGCTTTTGCTGCCGATTATCAGGAAAATGAATTTACATTATTAGGAATGGCTGTAAAATACGCAGGCTTATATAATCGAGAGGTTACTATTATCCCAAATAAGTAATTATTCTTTTTATGAGTAATTATGATTTTCCACCCTTAATGACAAAGAGTTTGATCAAATAGTCAGAGACTTATTAAAGGATAATGCTATTGATGATTTATTTGTAAAAGCAAAATAATTTTAAGATCAAGTTTGTTGCAGAAGCGAGAGAATAGTTAACCGATGATTATTATTAATATAAACTTGTCTGTATAAAATTAGTTGGGTTTTCTACTCGTTAAGTGTTTAACTTTTAATTTGATGTTTGATAACAAATTACTAAATTTGTTAGTAATTTATGAAAAGATCAGGCAGTGCAGATTTACCTTTACACTATGGCCATGTACCCCTATGGTTGGCAGAACGTATGGGCAAATTAGGGAAAGTCATTGTAGAAGAAATACTATCCAATCAGGGTAAAAGTGCTTTATTATCTAAATTTAGTGATCCTTTTTGGTTTCAGAGTCTAGGAGCTGTAATGGGAATGGACTGGCATTCTTCAGGAATTACAACCTCAGTAATGGGTGCTTTAAAAAGAAGTATAAATCCTAATGCTAAAGAATTTGGTATTTTTATTTGCGGTGGTAAAGGCAAACAATCCCGAAATACGCCAAATGAAGTATTGCGTTTTGCTGAACTTAATGGCTTAGCAGCTCAGGATCTGGTTAGAAGCAGTAAACTGACTGCAAAAGTAGATAATACCGCTATTCAGGATGGATTTCAATTGTATCAACATCATTTTATTGTGAGTAATGAAGGTCAGTGGACAGTTATACAACAAGGGATGAGTAACAGTAGCTCTACTGCCCGTCGTTACCACTGGCACTCCCCCTCTATAAAATCATTCACAGAAGAGCCACACACAAGTATTTATGGAGAAAATCAAGGCAATATCCTCAATCTTACCGATAAGATGGCTCAGCCTTTAAAAACTGCCATGATGGAAGTAACAACAGAAAATCCTGATAAAATGTTGTCTGAGATTTCTAAGATCAAGCATTTGGTTATGCCCATGCATCATGATGTAAAAGCAAAAGATGTAGATATGAAACGCTTAGGAGCTGTTTTATGGCTGGCACAGGAAAAGAATGTGAACAATTTTGAAGAATTATTGTTACTTGAAGGCTTAGGGCCAAGAACCTTGCAGTCTTTGGCTTTGGTAAGCGAAGTAATCTACGGACAACCTTCGCAGTTTAAAGATCCTGCCCGTTTTTCTTTTGCCCATGGTGGAAAAGATGGTCACCCCTTTCCTGTTCCAACTAAGGTTTACGACGAAACGATTGAGACTTTGCAACAGGCCATACAAAAATCGAAATTGGGACAGAGTGACAAAATACAGGCCATACGATCGCTTTCTAAGGTAACAGCCCGGTTGGCAGAAGATTTTGTGCCTAATGGAAATTTTAACGAGTTAATTGCCCATGAAAGAGCTAACTCATGGAAATATGGAGGAAGAACAGTGTTTGGTAAAGCTAAAGCACCGCAGAACCAACAATTAGATTTATTTCAATGATCTGTTATGATAATCTTACATTAGCCGAAGCAACAGCCATACAGAATGAGCTCAAATCAGAATTACGTTTCGATCTGGCAGAAAATCTGGATTTTAAAACTGTTGGCGGAGCAGATATTTCTTTTAACAAAGGCAGCAACCAGTTTTTTGCAGCTATTGTGATATTGAACTTTCCGCGTATGACTTTACAAGGTTATGCACTGGCTCACGGTATTAGCAATTTTCCTTATATTCCTGGTTTTTTGGGTTTCAGGGAAGTTCCAAGTTTACTAAAAGCTTGGGATATGATCCCCAATAAACCTGATGTGCTGATCCTGGATGGGCAAGGTATTTTACACCCCAGAAAAATGGGCATTGCTTCACATTTTGGTGTGCTTACTAAACATTTAACCATGGGTTGTGCTAAAAAATCACTTTTTGGTAAGTATGAAGAGCCTGATCTTCAAAAATATTCAGATAGTCCTATATATGGGCATCACGAAATTTTGGGCTATGCGCTTCGTACCAAAGATCGCACTCAACCTGTGTATGTTTCTCCAGGCTATGGTTTAAACGTTTCTCAGTCGTTAAACCTTATCTGCAAATGTATGGGTAAATATCGTATTCCAGAACCTACGAGAATAGCGCATGAAATTGTAAACCAATTCAGAACAGGTTATTTAAAAGAAGGTTATCATAAAATTCCCCAAAATCCCGAACTATTTTAAACCATTTATCTTTTCAAGAAATAAACTATTTTTACGCCATGTCAACTAAAAAATCATCCGCGATCATTTTCATATTTATTACGTTACTGATCGATTTTACGGGTTTTGGTATCATTATACCAGTTATGCCTAAATTGATCGAAGAATTAACCGGTAAGGGATTAGATGTTGCTGCAGAATACGGGGGTTATTTACTGGTAGCTTATTCATTGGCACAATTCTTATTTTCTCCAATTATAGGTGGTTTAAGCGACCGTTTTGGTCGGAGGCCTATTTTATTGCTTTCGTTGTTTGGCTTAGGTATCGATTATATCTTCCTTTCTTTTGCACCTAATATTTTATGGCTGTTTGTTGGAAGGGTAATAGCCGGTATTACCGGTGCCAGTTTTACTACGGCTATGGCTTATATTGCAGATATTTCTACACCAGAAAAGAAAGCACAAAACTTTGGAATGGTAGGCGTTGCTTTTGGTGTAGGTTTTATCATAGGACCTGTTATTGGTGGCTGGTTCAGTAACATGGGATTAAGAGCGCCTTTTATGGTTTCGGCTATTCTAGCTCTTTTAAACTGGTTGTATGGTTATTTTATTTTACCAGAATCATTGGCGCCCGAAAAAAGACGTGCATTCTCATGGGGAAGATCCAATCCCTTGGGCTCCTTATTGAATGTTTCAAAATATCCTACTATTATTGGTTTAGTGGGTGCTTTATTGCTATTGTATATTTCAAGTCACTCTGTACAATCTAACTGGAGCTATTATGTAATTGAAAAATTTAAGTGGGATTCTGAAATGATTGGTTATTCTTTGGGCGTGGTTGGTGTGGTTATTGCGTTGGTGCAAGGTGGACTGATCAGGATATTGATACCTAAGATAGGAAACAAAATGGCAATCATCTATAGTCTGATATTGTATATCGTTGGCTTTACTTGTTTTGCCTTTGCCTCGAACGGTTTAATGATGATGTTGTTTATTTTACCTTATTGTTTGGCAGGTATTGGAGGTCCGGCTATGCAAACCATTATTTCGAATCAGGTAGCAGATAACGCACAAGGCGAAGTACAGGGAATTATTACAGCTATGCAAAGTTTGGCTGCAATTATTGGCCCTTGGTTAATGACCCATATATTTGCTTATTTTATTGCAGATCATACAACTTATTATTTTCCGGGAGCACCTTTTATACTCAGTGCATTTTTAACACTTATAGCTTTATTTATTGCCATTTTTACGCTCCGTAAACACCATTAAAGCAGTTCATTAGCCAGATTGGCCAGTTCGCTCCTTTCCCCTTTTTGTAAAGTTATATGCGCATAAAGGGGATGATTTTTAGCATTTTCTATCAGATAAGATAAACCATTGCTTTCAGAATCGAGGTAAGGCGTATCTATCTGGTAGATATCTCCTGTAAACACAATTTTGGTATGCTCACCTGCTCTGCTGATAATGGTTTTGATTTCATGTGGAGTTAAGTTTTGGGCTTCGTCTATAATAAAGAAGATTTTGGTCAGTGTACGGCCTCTTATAAATGCCAAAGGTGCAATTTCAATCTTTTCAGTATTAACCAGCTCATCAATCTTGCTCTGCATCTTCTCATCTTTACTGAACTGCTCACGTATAAATTTAAGATTATCCCATATGGGCGCCATGTAAGGATCAACTTTAGACTTTACATCGCCAGGTAAAAAGCCAATGTCTTTATTGCTCAATGGCACAATAGGCCGGGTAATGTAAATCTGCCGGTATTCTCTGCGTAATTCTAAGGCACTGGCAAGTGCTAAAAGCGTTTTTCCAGTACCTGCATTGCCCTGTATGGTTACCAGTTTAATTTCAGGATTCAATAATGCATCTATAGCAAAACTCTGTTCTGCATTACGTGGAGCTATTTTAAATATTTCTTTGTAAGAAACCCATCTTAAGGTATTATTGGTAGCATTGTAAAATGTATTAAGCTCTCTGCGTTTGTTTTTTAAAATGTAGAAATGATTACCAGAACTATAAGGTAATTTTGCCTGAGCTGCATAAATAATAGTATCAGCCTTTAAATGGTCAAGAATATGAGGGTCTATGTTCTTAACTTCTGTTTTACCTGAATAGAGTTCTTCTACATTTTTAATTTTCCCTGTTTCGTAATCTTCGGCATGCAAATCAAGTGCTTTGGCTTTTAAGCGCAAGCAAATATCTTTTGAAACCAGGATTACTTTACGTTTAGGATGTTCTTCTTTTAAGGCTAAGGCGGTATTTAATATTCTGTTGTCAAATTTATCCTGACTAAACAGGAGTTCTGCATTATTTTTTTGAGGCTTTTCATTGAGCAATACTTTAAACTTAGCTCCACTCCTTTTGTTTAAACTTACCCATTTATTTAAAAGATGATTTTTGGAGGCCTGATCTATAATTCTTATAAAATTTCGGGCTTCAAAATTTCTGGTATCGTTGCCGCTTTTAAAATTATCAAGCTCTTCGAGAACTAAAGCGGGTATGGCAACATCATGTTCCTGAAAACTATAGGCTGCATTATGATCGTATAAAATTACGGAGGTATCAAGAACAAATATTTTTTTATCTGTTGTTTGGACCTTATTTTCTTTTCTTGCCATATAAGCTAAAATAACCATTTGGCTATTAAAGTTTTTAATTTTTAGAATAAAAAAACGGAGAACCGCCTCTTTCGATTTGATTCTCCGCTTAAACCCAATTCTAACCGTAGTTAGATATGAGCCATCAAAAGAAAATTACCTGACCTAATTTTTGAAATGCTGTTTTTCAACTTTATTTCATCTTTTAATTGCTGTCAAAGTTTCACCGCCATAGCGTATGTTAACTCATGTACCTGCAATGTCTGTTATTAAAACTGTTCAACTAACTTTGTTTAGTATTGCTACTCTTTTATTTTACTCTCAGATCAAACTGATTTCGAATTTTAGTTTCCTGGATATTGGATATTAATCACAATGAGGATGCATCTGTTATAAAACTTCTGCAAATTAAACCTGTTTTTTAATCCCGAAAATTTCAGCCTCTGGCTTCATCTTCGTTTTGGATTAATGTTCAGACTGTCAAAGTACTTCCTGTTTGATATATACTAAGTTAGGTTAGCTAGGATTATTTGTCAAGAAAATGAGTTAATTTTTACTAACAATTTATGAACCAATGAATTGTGTTTTATAAACATATTTAAACAGCTAATTTCTTTTAAATTGGCTTAAAAAATGAGATTATTCTATTTTATACTAAGTTATTAACATTCAGGTTTTTAACAAAAAAATCTAATAATAGACATTTTTCAATTTTTAAATTTCTCAAAAAAATAAAAAGATGTTGCAAACTTTAATTTGTTATGCTTGTAGAATGATATAAATATTAGATTTGTGTATGCTCAACAGGCCTATCAGAAATACGCAGGATTTTTTATTAAGCAATTACTTTGTAGAAGGTTTGCGTATAACCTTTGGGGTGATCTGTCCGCCTTTAATTTTGGCACATTTTGGTATGCTGCAATATGGCATGACCTTATCATTAGGTGCTATTTGTGTAAGTATTGTTGATACACCCGGCCCAATGCACCACAGGCGTAATGCTATGCTAATTACCATAGCATTGTTATTCATCGTATCCATAATTGTGGGGCTAACCAATAAAAACGTCATTTTTACGGGGGTAATTCTCGTTATTTTCAGTTTTATTTTTTCCATGTTCCTGCTATTTGGCAACAGAGCGTCTGCAATAGGTGTTGCGGTCTTACTGGTCATGGTATTGAGCATAGACGATATCCGACCCTGGAACGAAGTTTTATTATCAGCAGGATTGGTATTGTGTGGAGGTGTGTGGTATGCCATCTTAAGCTATGCCATTTATAGAATAAGACCTTACCGACTGGCACAGCAGGTATTGAGCGATTCTATTTTGCAGGTAGCAGAATTCTTAAGGGCTAAAGCCAAGTTTTATGAAGAAAAAGTTAATTACGATAAGAATTTCAAAGCTTTGGTGCAATTACAGGTAGATGTAAGTCAGAAGCAGGATGAAGTGCGTGAGGTATTGTTCCGTACCCGCGAAATTGTAAAAGAATCTACTCCTCAGGGCAGGTTTTTATTGGTTGTATTTACCGATATGGTAGATCTTTTTGAGCAGGTAATGTCAACCTATTATAATTACAAACAGTTACATGATCAGTTTGATAAGGCGGGTATCCTTTATAGATACAAGCTGATCATCAATAAGATTTCTTATGCTTTAGATGATATTGCTTTTGCTTTGAAAACCGGGGGCACTCCTATCATATCTAATACACTGGATAAAGACCTGCTTAGTTTAAAAGACGAAATAGGCAAATTAGAACAGGCAGAATCAGCACAATACAATGCACTCGGTATTATTGCTTTGAAGAATATAGAGGTTAATATTGAAAATATCGTTCAGCGAGTTAAAAATATTGTGAGTTATTTCAATAAAAAAGAGCGTAGCAAGATCAAAAACGGCGATGTTGATGTAGCAAAATTTGTAAATAAGCAACAGATTGACCTTAAGATCCTGATTGATAATTTAAACTTTAAATCGGCTGTTTTCCGCCATTCATTAAGGGTTTCTATTGTAATGTTGGTGGGTTATATTGCAGCTAAAAGCCTTGCCTTTTCACATAGTTACTGGATTTTACTGACCATATTGGTGATTTCAAAACCGGGATTTTCTTTAACTAAAGAAAGAAATTACCACCGTATTATAGGAACAGTAATCGGTGCTTTTATTGGAATGGGGATTTTACACTTTGTAAGTGATAAGAACACGCTATTTTTTATCCTGATTGTTTTCATGATCGGCGCATATAGTTTCCAGCGTAAAAACTACGTAATCAGCGTGTTGTTCATGACCCCTTATATTCTTATTATGTTTGATTTCTTAGGTTTGGGTACAATGGCTGTGGCAAGAGAAAGGATATACGATACGTTGATCGGTTCGGGAATTGCCTTTACAGCAAGTTACCTGTTGTTCCCTAACTGGGAAAAAGAAAAGCTGAAAGAAGCGATGGTAAATACGCTAAAATCTAATGCAGAGTACTTTAGACAGGTCATCAGGCTTTATTTTGAGGACGAGAACGATATCACAAGCTATAAACTGGCGAGGAAAGATATTTTTATCAATTCATCCAATTTATCTTCCTTGTTTCAACGTATGTTCTCAGAACCGAAGAGCAAACAGATTTATATTAAAGAATTGCACCAATTTACGGTATTAAATCACCTGCTCACTTCTTATGTGGCTAGTTTAGCATTGTACATAAAGGAACATAACTTTATTAGCGTTAATCCGGATAGTTTAAAACTCATTGCCGATCATACCACTTTTCTTTTAAGCAGTTCGGTAGATAATTTATTCTATGATAAAGAAGGTATCAATAATGTGCAATTGATCCATCGTAAAAATAAAGAGGAGAATGTATTGCATGCCGATGTACATGAAAATACCACGACTATTATAGAAGAGCATTTTGATCTGATACAGAAAGTGGCTTACGATATTTATAAGATCACTGAAAAGATCAACGTTAAGAATTTTTAATAATAAGGGTGTTTAGTAGATTGAATGTCATTCCGTACTCGATACGGAATCTTTAATTAAAGATCCTGAAATAAATTCAGGATGACGGAAAAAATTAAACACCCTTATTTTTTGATTTTAAATAGCTTGTTCTTCTTGTTTAAGCATAAGTTGAGGTCTGCCATTTTTAAAGGCTTCTCTGGTTTTTAATCCCAATAATTCAAACATGGCTATATCCTCATTAAATGCAGGATTTGGCGTGGTTAATAATTTATCGCCTGCGAAGATAGAATTTGCACCTGCCATAAAGCAGAAAGCCTGTTCCAGAACGCTCATTTCGTTTCTTCCGGCAGATAAACGTACAACAGATTTAGGCATTACAATGCGTGCTGTAGCAATCATTCTTACCATATCCCATATAGGTACTCTCGGCTGATTTTCCAAAGGCGTGCCTTTTACGGGTACTAGTGCATTTACAGGTACTGATTCAGGGTGTTTAGGCATATTGGCTAAAGTTTGCAACATCGAAACTCTGTCTTCTACTGTTTCACCTAAACCAATGATACCACCACTACATACCGTTAATTTAGCTTTTCTCACGTTTTTGATGGTATTTAAACGATCATCGTAGGTACGTGTAGAAATAATTCTTTTATAATCGTCTTCAGAAGTATCCAGATTATGGTTATAAGCGTATAAACCGGCATCAGCTAAGCGCTGTGCCTGATCTTCGGTTAGCATACCTAAGGTACAGCATACTTCCATATCCATGTCGTTAACAGCTTTAACCATTTCAATTACTTTGTCAAAGTCACGGTTATCGCGTACTTCACGCCATGCAGCTCCCATACATAAACGTGAGGCGCCACCTTCTTTAGCTTTAACGGCTGCTGTAACCACATCAGGTAGTTTCATTAAGGCATGTACATCAACATCGGTATTGTAACGGGCAGCTTGTGGGCAATAAGAACAGTCTTCTGAACAGCCTCCGGTTTTAATAGATATGAGTGAACTGATTTGAACTTCGTTATAGTCTTTATTTTCACGATGAATACTTGCTGCTTCGTAAACCAGGTCTAATAAAGGTTTATGGTAAATAGCTGCAATTTCTTCTTTTGTCCAATCGTGTTTTAACTTTTGCATATATCTTAATAAGGGAATATTTGTATCTGCAAATGTGGTAATAATTATTGAACATGCAATAAACAGTTTAAAGTTAAAAGTAGAAAGTTTAAAGTCTCATTTCTCATATCTAACATCTCAAATCTAGCTACTCAGGTCTAATAAAGGTTTATGGTAAATAGCTGCAATTTCTTCTTTTGTCCAATCGTGTTTTAACTTTTGCATATATCTTAATAAGGGAATATTTGTATCTGCAAATGTGGTAATAATTATTGAACATGCAATAAACAGTTTAAAGTTAAAAGTAGAAAGTTTAAAGTCTCATTTCTCATATCTAACATCTCAAATCTAGCTACTAATATCTCAAAATTTACACCCAATTAATGTCTTTTTTCAACAGGCTTAAGGTAGCTTCTTCTTCGCTGCCTTCCAGTACTTTTGGATTATAGTTCCATTTTGCAGTTGGCGGAAGGCTCATTAAAATACTCTCTATGCGTCCGTTGGTCTCCAAGCCAAATTTAGTACCTGAATCATATACAAGATTGAATTCTGCATACCTGCTCCTGCGTAGGTATTGCCATTCTTTATGAGGTGCAGTATATTCTTTATCTCTGTTTCTGTCTATTAATTCGGTATAAATAGGTAAGAAAGAGTTGCCTACTTCTATTGAAAAATCTAAGATCTGATCAAAATTAAGCCCGGTGTTATCAGGTCTTAAGCGATCATAAAATATGCCACCTACTCCCCTTGTTTCATCACGGTGTTTAATGAAAAAATAGTTATCGGCCTGGGTTTTAAATTTCTGGTAAAAATCGGGGCTAAACTTATCGCAAGCCTGTTTTAATCTGTGGTGAAAGAAACGGGCATCTGTAGGGATTACATAATGCGGAGTTAAATCTATGCCACCACCAAACCAACGGGTTTGCTCATCCATTTCAAAATACCGGATGTTCATATGGATAATAGGCACGAATGGATTTTCAGGGTGGATTACAATAGATACACCTGTGGCGAAGAACTCATCATTTTCTACTTTAAATGCTTTCTTTACACTCTCCGGTAACTTGCCAAATACAGCAGAAAAATTTACACCTCCTTTTTCTATTACTGCACCGTGCTGTATTACCCGGGTTCTTCCTCCGCCTCCGCCTTCTCTTTCCCAAAGTTCTTCTTCAAATTTAGATTTGCCATCAGCAAGCTCTAATCCTTCACAAATGCTATCCTGAATTTGTTTGTACGCGGCAGCTACTTTATCCTTAAACATGACTATAAATTATGCTATCAAAGTTACGCTAAATAAAAAGGGATCGGTTCTAATAAATATAGATAGTACATTGACTTGACATAAAGCCTATTCTTCGATATAATCAAGGTCTTTGAGAAAGGTTTCCTGTAATTGACTTACGGCAAATAAAGCTATTACAACGCAGATAAAGCCTACAATTAATGCACTGTTTAAAATACCCACTTGATCTTTAAAGAATTGGAATGAAAGTGTAATGGCGATGAGCGAACCTCTTATAAAATTGGGTACGGTGGTGGTAACCGTTGCACGCAGATTGGTGCCAAACTGCTCTGAAGCTATGGTTACAAAGGTAGCCCAATAACCCGAAGCAAATCCCAGTAACAAGCTTAATCCTATAAATTTTTCTGGCGTTAAACCATCAGAATTAAGGTATATGACAATTGAAATGGCTGTTAATGTTAAAAAGATATACATGACTTTTTTACGAGATTTTAGAATCTGCGCAATAAAAGCTGCCACAATATCGCCTATGGAAATACCGATGTAACAATACATGATCCCCTTGCCCGCATTTAAAACTCCGTTTGCGTTCATGGCTTTTCCA
The DNA here is from genome assembly GCF_022809115.1 of Pedobacter montanisoli. Lineage (GTDB taxonomy): Bacteria > Bacteroidota > Bacteroidia > Sphingobacteriales > Sphingobacteriaceae > Pedobacter > Pedobacter montanisoli. Next base: position 872,856 of record NZ_JALGBH010000002.1, read on the forward strand.
ATCTCAGGCGAAAAAGTAATCAGCACACCTACTACAAACCATAAAGGCAGCCCAATTAAAATGCAGTAAAGGTATTTCTTGAAACGGGCACCATTGTTAAATAACATCCAGATGTTGCCTCTTTGTATATTATTTTCTTTTGCTTCTTTAAATAAACCTGATTCTACCAAGCCAACTCGCATCAACAATAAAGCTAAGCCCATTCCTCCACCAATAAAATAGCTGGTTTGCCAGGTATATTTATCAGCGATTAATGCAGCCACTACTGCGCCCATTAAACCTACCGCTGCCACCACCATGGTACCATAGCCCCGGTATTTTTTACTCATGGTTTCGGTTACCAAAGTAATACCTGCTCCCAATTCGCCCGCAAGCCCTACTCCGGCTATAAATCTGATAATGATATAACTGTTTACATCTGTAACGAAGCCGTTGGCTATATTGGCAAGTGAGTAAGTGATGATGGAGCCAAACAAAACACTCAATCGACCTTTTTTATCACCCAGTATGCCCCATAAAATACCGCCTAACAGCATACCGAACATTTGACTGTTGATAATGCTCGCACCTACTCTGAGCATATCTGCATCGGGTACGTTTAAATCTTTAAGGCTCTTTACACGTACAACAGAAAACAATATAAGGTCGTAAATATCAACGAAATAGCCTAATGAAGCTACAATAATAATTAAAGCAGTGTTTTTATTCGATTGAAGGGTTTTCATTTAGTTGGTTTGGTTGTTTTAGGTTTGTTTGCGCAACAAAAAAGCCATATTGCATGCATATGGCTTGTATAAAGTTAAAAAAATGTTGATTTTATTATTTACATTTTTTTAAAAATCCTGAGCAGTATAAGATCTGATGTCTTCTCTAAGGTTGTAATGAGAAGCCATCACTTCGCCGTAAGCTCCCGTACTTCTGATGGCAAATACATCATTTCTATGGGTTTCTGGTAATAAAACTTCTTTGCCAAAGCAATCGGTACTTTCACATATAGGTCCTACTATATCATATTTAACTGTAGCTGGCTCCTGCTTTTTGCTCAAATTTTCAATCTGGTGATAAGCCTGGTACAAAGCCGGACGCATAAGCTCAGTCATACCCGCATCTAAAACCACAAAGTTTTTCTTTTTACCATTTTTTACATACAAAACACGACTGATCAATGAAGCGCATTGGCCAACCAATGCTCTGCCGAGTTCAAAATGTACTTCCTGGTATGGTTTAACATCTAAGAAATCATTGAAAATTTTGAAATAAGCTTCAAAATCGGGTATCTGCTGATCGGGCTTGTGGTAATCTATACCTAATCCCCCCCCTACATTTAATACACCTACTTTAAAGCCCTTATCTTCAAACCAGCTTGCAAATTCATTTACACGTACACAAAGGTTTTTATATACGTCTAAATTGGTGATCTGCGAACCAATATGGAAATGAATGCCAATAAATTCAAGGTTAGCCGATTTTCTTAAGATTTCTGCACAGGCAAGCATATCCCACGAGTTAATCCCAAACTTGTTTTCATCCAAGCCAGTGGTGATATTGGCATGGGTATGCGCATCAACATTGGGGTTTATACGAATAGCTACTTTTGCTGTTTTTTGCTTTTGAGCTGCTAGCTCATTAATCACCTCTAGCTCTTGTAGTGATTCTACATTAAAACAAAATATATTGTGATCTAAAGCATAATTGATTTCTTTATCTGATTTACCTACGCCGGCAAAAACTACCTTATGATTTTCAAATCCTGATTCTATTGCTTTTCTTACTTCTCCGCCACTTACACAATCAGCACCTAATCCGGCTTGTCTGATTTCATTAATTACTTTATCATTAAAGTTGGCTTTCATGGCATAATGTACATGAAATTCATATTTATTGGCAGCATTTGTGCAGGTCTTGATGGTATTTTGCAACAATTCCAGATCGTAATAATAAAAAGGGGTTTCTAAATTCGAAAAATGTGCAATATCTTTATCGGAAAACATAATCTTGAAAATTTTACTCATCCTTTTTCTCATCTTCATGGCTGTGGTTTACTTGGGCAACTATGTAGATTTAACCCGTGGTAACATTAGCAGAAAAGAGTTCGAAAGAAGAATTCGTTTGTCTATTTTACTTTTTTTAATTGTGTTGTTTATCTATTTTTTCCTGAGGAAGAGATAAAGTTAAAAAATTCGGTTATGTAAACTTCTCAATACCTCTATTTTATCTTCGGTTCTTACCAGTAACGATATATTGTAATTACTACCGCCATAAGAAATCATCCGTACCGGAATATGTTTAATCGAATCTAAAACCTTGGCTGCATAACCATGTGTTTCGGCGTTAAAATCGCCTACAACACAAACTATGGTAAGATCTTTATCTATTTCTACAGACCCAAAGGCTTTAAGTTCGCTGGTAATTTCATCTAAATGATCTGTAACATCTATAGTTAAAGATACAGCAACCTCAGAGGTTGTGATCATGTCAATAGGTGTTTTATAACGTTCAAATATTTCAAATACTTTTCTTAAAAAACCATAAGCCAATAACATTCGGCTTGAATGGATTTTAATGGCAATGATACCGTCTTTAGCCGCAATAGATTTAATTTTACCGCTTTCGCTTTCGTTGCTGATCAAAGTACCAAAAGCTTCTGGTTCCATGGTATTTAATAAGCGTACAGGTATTTTGTATTTCTGTGCTGGGAATACAGACTGAGGGTGCAATATTTTAGCACCGAAATAAGCCAGCTCTGCAGCCTCATCAAATGAAAGCTGTGCAATAGGTTTGGTTCCTTTAACAATGCGTGGATCATTATTGTGCATACCGTCTATATCCGTCCAGATCTGTACTTCTTCAGCCAATATAGCTGCTCCTAATAAAGAAGCGGTATAATCACTTCCTCCACGACGTAGGTTGTCAATCTCGCCAAAGCTGTTCCTGCAAATATATCCCTGTGTAATGAAAAGATTATTGTTAGGATGTGCTTCAAGTAAAGGTGTTAAATGTATTGTGGTATAAGAAATAACAGGTTCATTATCCTCATCTATTTTCATGAAATCTAAAGCTGGTAATAATACAGAAGGTATATTGATAGATTTTAAATATACATGATATAAAGTAGTTGATAAAAGTTCTCCCTGTGCCAAAACAACTTTCTCTTCAATAGAAGTAAAGAGGTTATTTGCTAAATCAAGCAGGAAATTAAAATGGTAATCGACTACTTCTTGTCCTTGCTCTCTAAAATCACCTTCTGGCAACAGTTCAATTACAAATTCGTTGTACTTCTTGTACAAATGGTTAATAAGATCAATACCCTTCTTCTTATCTTCCTTTAGTAACGCAGTAGAAATTTCAACCAAACTGTTCGTTGTTCCAGATACAGCTGATAATACAACAATTTGACGCTCGTTTGTGTTTATAATATCGAGCAGTTTTTGCATGCGCTCGGGGCTACCAACCGAGGTGCCTCCAAATTTTAATATTTTCATTTTTAAAGTAAAGAATGGGTATTTTTATTAATATTGTAATCGGGGCGTGAAATTAAGTAAAAGCCTGCTAAAATCATCAGAATTAGCAAAATAAAGTATGGCCTGCATACTTATATATTATTTCAAACCGATTAAAATTTGTTGTTAAACTGATTTTGTGTAAAAAGATATCAAATGCAATTAGATCAATCTACTGAAACAAGGATAAATCAATGGTTAAACGGTAACTATGATTTAGACACCAAAAACCAAATAAAATCATTACTGGAAAAGAACGAAAACACTGAACTTACAGATGCTTTTTATAAAGATCTGGAGTTTGGTACGGGAGGATTGCGGGGCGTTATGGGCGTAGGCTCTAACCGCATTAATAAATATACCATAGGTACAGCAACCCAGGGCTTATCTAATTATTTATTGAAAAAATATCCTGAACAAAAAATCAGCGTAGCCATTTCTCATGATAGCAGAAACAATTCTGATTATTTTGCACAGATTACTGCCGATGTATTTTCTGCAAATGGTATAGAAGTACATTTCTTTACGGCTTTAAGACCTACTCCCCTGTTGTCTTTTACTATAAGACAGCTTGGATGTAAAAGTGGTGTGATGTTAACCGCATCTCACAATCCCAAAGAATATAACGGTTACAAAGCTTATGGCGAAGATGGTGGACAGTTTACTTCTCCTGATGATAAGCTTGTGATGGCCGAAGTAGCTGCCATTAAATCTATTGACGAGGTAAAGTTTGACAGAAATGATGCTAACATCAAATTTATAAACGAAGAAATGGATAATTTGTATATCGATAAGATTACCAAGTTATCTGTTTCACAAGATGCCATTAAACGTCAGAAAGACCTGAAAATAGTTTATTCACCTATTCACGGAACAGGGATTACTTTAGTACCTAAAGCTTTGCAAAGCTTTGGCTTTACCAATGTGAACATTGTGGAAGAACAAAGTAAACCTGATGGTGATTTCCCTACAGTAATTTACCCTAACCCTGAAGAAAAAGAAGCCATGACTTTAGCTATGAATAAAGCTAAAGCAATAGATGCCGATCTAGTATTGGCTACCGATCCGGATGCTGACCGTGTGGGTATAGCTGTTAAAAATAATAAAGGCGAGTTTGTTTTACTGAATGGTAATCAGACTGGAAGCTTGCTGATCAATTATATACTTACTGCATGGCAGGAAAAAGGAAAACTGACGGGTAACGAATATGTGATTTCTACCGTAGTAACCACAGGATTGATTGAGGCTATTTGTAAGAAAAAAGGTGTAGAATACTTCAGTACCTTAACTGGTTTTAAATGGATTGGTAGCTTAATGACCAGTCTTGAAGGCAAAAAGAAATTTATCGCTGGCGGCGAGGAAAGTTACGGCTATCTTATCGGTGATTTGGTGAGAGATAAAGACGCAATTGTTTCTTGTGCGTTTATAGCCGAAATGACTGCTTTTTATGCAGATAAAGGCAGTAGTTTATACCAAGCTATGATCAATATGTACCTAGAATATGGTATGTATAAAGAAGATCTAGTTTCTATTACCAGAAAAGGAAAATCGGGTGCTGAAGAGATCAAAGCAATGATGAATAAATTTAGAGAACATACTCCTTTAAGTCTTGGAGGTTCTAAAGTGATCAAGCTTAAAGACTACGAACTGGATAAAGAAACAGATTTAGTAAACGGACAGATAAATAGCTTAGGTTTTCCTAAATCGGATGTTTTACAATTTATAACCGAAGATGGTTACGTAGTATCTGCAAGACCAAGTGGTACAGAACCAAAAATAAAATTCTATTGCAGTGTTCAGGCTCCTTTAAATAAAGCAGAAGATTTTGAAGCTACTGAAGCTGGATTGAACAATACCATTAAACATATTATGACCGATCTTCAGGCTTAATAGGTTTAAAGTTGTCTATAAACTAAAAAAGACCCTGAGCTTGTTTCAGGGTCTTTTTTATGAGATGCTGAAAAAAGTTCAGCATGACGGAAGAGTGGTTTAATTTGAAGTGTCGTGGTTCAGCATGACAATAACATTATCGTCACTCTGAATTTATTTCAGAGTCTATCCCTGCAGGTTAGATGCTGAAACAGCTTGTCCCGAATTCAATCGGGAAGTTCAGCATGACGGTGACGAAAGAGATGAAAGTATGATGTAAAGAAATTATAAATTGTGTCAGGCTGAGCTTGTCGAAGTCAAACTTTGCAGGAACATTCATATTTCTGAAAGCTCAATGTAACAGCAGCGATTCGATAATTAGATGCTGAAACAGCTTGTCGCGAATTATCGGGAAGTTCAGCATGAAGGATCACTATTTTTCATCACCCCGAACTCGTTCCGGAGTCTACTCTATAAGTTATCGGAGCGAAGGAAATAATATTACAGTTCGGTAATTAACTTTAAGAACAAATCCTTGGCCTTAAGCTTTTCTTCGCTAAGCGTAAAATCGAGTTTATGCATCAAATAATCATGCAGATCTATACCCTTCTCAATGGGTAATTCACTAATCAGTTTTTCTCTGTGATTCAATCCCATGAGTAATGCCTTATCAAATTCTTTAACAAAACTTTCAGGAATCTGCTTGTTGGCCACCCAAGCCGCATACATAAAAGGTAAACCAGTAAAGTTCATCCATTCTTTGCCCATATCATAAGCAAAGGGATATGTAGTCTTTTTGCCAAAAGTTCTGTCGCCAATCAATACCAAAGCATCCGTATCTGCATTGGCATCTGTGGTAAACTCCACTTCTTTTTTAAAATGAAATTTCAATAAAACTTTTGCCAGGTTATTAGATGTTCTTGATTGCGGATCAAGTTTAACCGTACGTACTTCTTCTATCGGTAAATTTGAAAAGATGAATACAGAATCTACTGCTCCTACAGAACCAATGCAATAAGAACCAATGATATTTGCATTGGGTACAAATGGAATAGCAGCAACAGGTATTAATCCAATATCTACTTTATTATCAATAAGTTTTGCTGCACAATCTGAAGGAATATCTAAGCTTAAATCTATTTCGTTGATCAGTTCTGAATGCTGTAGGCCATATACAAATGGTTTACTATTGGTATAAGAAACTGATGATATTTTTATTTTATTCACGTATTTGACTAATTAAATGTTCGGTATTATTAAAATCGACAAGCGTAAATTGGCCATTTTCTGAAAGTTCGAGCCTATAAAGTGTCGTATTCTGATGAGGAAAATCGGCCATTTCTGCCAGAGGTTTATTGAGCAGGTAACACAAAAGGATACGCATTAACCTCCCATGTATACACATTAAAATGCATTTTTCTTCAGGATGACTTTTTATTTCTTCTATTGCAGGCTTTAAACGAAGCAACACCTCATTAGGGCTTTCTCCACCAGCAAATTTTGCATCGTAATTAGCAGATTGCCATTCTTCAGCTATTTTTTTAAATACTACAATAGATTCCGGAGTGCTCGGTTTGCCTTCCCACTCTCCCCATCCTAATTCATCTAAACCACTTAATTGTTGCCATGGAATACCCATATCTATAAATTGCTTTACAGTTTGGTGGGTTCTTTTTAATGAGGAAGTATAAATTTTATCGAAAGGAATAGATTTATACTGGTTAAAGAATGCAGCGGCCTGCAATCTTCCTGTTTCATTCAAATCAGAATTTATGCCACGTCCTTGTATAATTCCCTGCTTGTTCAGATCGGTTTCACCATGACGGATAATATAAAGTTCTTTCATTTAAGAAGATAGAATTGCTAATTGAATACCAATAAGTTTTGTCGAAAAACAGCGATTAGTTGACAACAGGTAATTTATAATAAGAAGGTTTATTGTCTTCTTCAAAAACTACATCTGTATAATCGGTAACCACGTTATAAAGCGTATCACGCTCAATAGGTTTGCGGTTAACATGTTTAATCAGATCTACCAGTTCTTTGGTACTCATGGCAGGTGTTTGCTCTTCGGCACCAGCCATTGAATAAATTTTGGTGGTATCATCTAAAGTACCATCAATATCATCTACCCCAAAGTTTAAGCTCAATTGTGCCGTTTCTCTACTGATCATAGCCCAGTAAGCTTTAATGTGATCAAAATTATCGAGATATATACGGGCAATAGCATAATTTCTAAGGTCTTCTATTACCGAAACCTCGGGCACGTGGCTCATCTGGTTATTCTGGTTGCGGAATTTGAGCGGGATAAATGCCTGGAAGCCTCCGGTTTTATCTTGCAACTGGCGTAACTGCTCCATATGATCTACTCTGTGCCAGAATTGTTCTATATGCCCATAAAGCATGGTGGCATTAGAACGCATGCCTAATTTATGCGCTTGTTCATGTATATCCAGCCATTGCTCTGCCGTACATTTATCGGCAGCAATCTGTTGTCTTATTTCAGGATGGAAAATTTCTGCACCACCACCAGGCATAGAATCTAAACCTGCTTCTTTGAGGTGCTTCATTCCGTCGTAATGTGATAATTTAGCCTTTTTAAAGATATAATAATATTCTACCGGAGTTAAGGCTTTAATATGCAGTTCAGGACGGTGTGCTTTTGCTCTTTTGAAAAATTCTGAATAAAACTCAAGATTTTGTTTTGGCACTACTCCACCTGTAATATGTACTTCAGTAACCGGTTCATTGTCATATTTTTTTAAGATGTCAATCATACCCTCAACATCCATTTCCCAGCCTTCTTCGCGTTGCTTGATCATACGGCTGTATGAACAGAACTTACAATCGTACACGCAAATATTGGTAGGCTCTATATGAAAATTACGGTTAAAATAGGTTCTGTCGCCATGCTTTTGCTCCCTGATGTAATTTGCAAGAATGCCAAGATAAGACAGTTCTGCTTTTTCATAGAGATAAACACCTTCATCAAAGGTAATACGCTCGTTGTTTTTTACTTTTTGCGCTATTGCTTTTAAGTTAGGATCTAAGCCGCTATTGCTGAGTAAAATATCTAATGTCTGCAATTTTTTAGAATTTTGATTAATGCAAAAGTACAATATTGAACATCATTTTCTTGTAAAAACAACAGCTAATTCATCAATGTGTACCCGAAATAAAAAAGGGCGCTATAAAAAGCACCCTCTTCTAACATATTTAATTATGATGATTATTTCATAGTTTTGTTAAACGTTAAAACAATATAAGCTGTTCTTCCACTATAATCAATAGGCGATTTTAGTACTAACATATCATTAGTTGAACTGCTTAACTGTAAACGGTAACCTTCTGTTACATTTTTAGCTTTATCACCTTCGTATAATTTTTTAAACTGGAAAGTTCCTTCTGCTGAATTCATAGACCAGAAAATGTTTTGTGTTTTTGCACTACAACTAGCGCTGTTAGGTAAACTATAGCTACCATTACCACTGTTTGTTAATACCCAGGTACTGCCTACAAAACATTTGTAAGAATTTTCACCTAAGAACGATCTAACGGCTACCTCAGGGATACCTTCAAAACTAACATTGTTTAATGTCCAGTTTCCATTTACATCACCTCTGCGTGCAGCAGTTGTACCTGATGTTGTTGTTTTTGGAGAGCAGCTCTGCATTACTACCAATGCTGTACAGAACAATGCGATTACTAAAAATAACTTTCTCATATCATTTCAATTTTGTTGTTTAATCTACGGCGTTATGATGTTTATACACCGTAATTATTTCAATAGTTAATTTATTTGCAAATGTATTAACATAAATCTTGCCATTTTGTGATATTTACACATTCAAAAAATTAGAATTGTTTCAAAAGCCTAAAAATAAATATTTTATATTGTTATGAAACCCGAGACCTTAGCCATACATGCTTCAGATGTAGCAAAAAGTAACACAGGTGATGTGATTATGCCCATTAGTTTATCCACAACTTTTTATCGTGGAGAAGATGGAGCTTATCCCGGAGGACATATGTACAGCAGGGTAAGTAATCCTAATCGTAGTGCTTTAGAAAAAGTATTGTCCAATCTTGAAAAAGGTAAGGATACCGCGGCTTTTGCTTCTGGAAACGTGGCGGGGATGACTATTTTTCAGGCATTAAAACCGGGCACACATATTATTGCTCCTGATGATATGTACTGGGGTTTTAAAAAACAACTGACTACTGTATTTGCACAAACCTTATCTTTCGATTTTATAGACCTGACTGATTTGGCGCTACTAAAATCAAAAATCAATGAAAATACAAAACTGATCTGGGTTGAAACACCTTCTAATCCTTTATTAAAAGTATGCGATATTGAAGAAATTTCTAAAATTGCTAAACAACACCAGATTAAGCTTGCGGTTGACAATACCTTTGCATCGCCTATCTTACAAAATCCAATTTTACAGGGTGCTGATATTGTAATGCACTCCACTACAAAATACATTGGTGGTCATAGTGACGTTTTAGGTGGAGCACTTACCACTGCAGAAATTGATGAATTTTGGGGCGATATTAAAAATATACAACAAACAGGTGGGGCTGTTCCCTCTCCTTTCGACTGCTTTTTGCTTTTAAGAAGTATCAAGACCCTGGCTTACCGCATTAAGGGGCATTGTGAAAATGCCCGTTTACTGGCAGCTTATTTACAACAGCACCCTAAAATTGAACAGGTATTTTATCCAGGTTTAGCCAGTCATCCACAGCATTATATTGCCAAGAAACAGATGAAAGATTTTGGAGGCATGCTTTCTATCTTGGTTAAAGGCGGCAGTAAACAAGCCAGACAAGTGGTAAACAATGTTCATCTATTTGCGCAAGCTACCAGTTTAGGGGGGGTTGAGAGTTTAATAGAGCATCGAGCATCGGTTGAAGGACCTGATACCAAAACACCACAAAATTTAATTCGGATATCTGTAGGATTAGAACATATTGATGATTTGATCAATGATCTTGATCAGGCTTTAGCTAAAATATAGGTTTAAAAAACTATCTAGAACTTGTTTTTAATTAAATTAATTTATTGACTTACAGATATTTAAAACAAAATCAAAATTTTATTTTGTATTTCAATTAAAAAGTACTGATATTTGAAACATCATTTGGTAATTATACCAAAGCCATAGTCAACAACCTGGTTAAGGTTTTGATTTATAAAGAAGTGGTGAGAGACAGGCTCTATGACCCACTGGCAACCCTCTAAAAGAGAAGGTGCCAAATCCTGACCAAGTTACATGGTGTAATTTGGAAATATAAATTGAATACAATGAAAACCGTAAATTCATTAAAATTAGAACTCAGAAAGCCAATTTTACTCCAAACGGGTAAAGCAACACTTTCAACTGTTATTACACGCAACACTTGTTGTAATATGCATCAGCATATGTGTATGTGCTTCGGCATGTATATGTTCTAAAAATCTTCCCTTTTGCTTTATCAATTTGGAAGGCCCTATAAGCTTAGGGTACGTGATGCTTTGTAAATAATATTTAGTTCTAAAATTTAATCATTTAACAACCATGTCAGAAAATTTAAGATTTGAAACACTGCAAGTACATGCAGGTCAAGATATAGATGCAACAACCGGATCAAGAGCTGTTCCAATTTACCAAACCTCTTCGTATGTATTTAATAACTCAGAACACGGAGCCAATTTGTTTGCGCTTAAAGAGTTTGGAAATATATACACTCGTATTATGAATCCTACGAGTGATGTTTTTGAAAAACGTGTGGCAGCGCTTGAGGGTGGTATTGCAGCTTTAGCTGTATCTTCAGGTCAGGCAGCGCAGTTTATCGCTTTAAATAATATTCTTCAGGCCGGAGATAATTTTATCTCATCATCTCATTTATACGGAGGAACATATAACCAGTTTAAAGTAGCTTTTAAACGTTTAGGTATTACCGTAAAATTTGCAGATGTAGATCAGCCTAACGATTTTGAAGAAAAAGTAGATGCCAATACCAAAGCTATTTATTTAGAAACAATAGGTAATCCTTCTTTCAGCATTGCAGACTTTGAAAAAATATCGGCTATTGCTAAAAAACACGATTTACCTTTAATAGTGGATAATACTTTTGGTGCGGCAGGTTACTTATTCCAACCTATTGCGCATGGGGCAAATGTAGTGGTACAATCTGCAACAAAATGGATCGGTGGGCACGGAACCAGTATTGGTGGTGTAATTGTAGATGCAGGCAATTATAATTGGGGCAATGGTAAGTTTCCGCAGTTTACAGAACCTTCAGAAGGTTATCATGGCTTAGTCTTTAATGATGTTTTTGGTCAGAATGGACCTTTTGGTAATATTCAGTTCATTATCCGGGCACGTGTTGAAGGATTAAGAGATTTTGGTCCTGCCCAGTCTCCTTTTAATTCATTTTTATTATTGCAGGGATTAGAAACTTTATCATTACGAGTACAGAGACACGTTGAAAATACGTTGGCTTTAGCTAAATGGTTAGAACAACATCCTTTAGTATCAAAAGTAAACTATCCGGGTCTTGAAAGTAGTCCTTACCATGCAAATGCCAAAAAATATTTGAAAAATGGTTTTGGTGCGGTTCTGTCTTTTGAATTGAAAGGCAGTAAAGAAAACGCTACAAAACTGGTAGATCATTTAAAATTGGTAAGCCACCTAGCTAATGTGGGTGATGCTAAAACACTGATCATCCAACCGTCTGCCACTACACACCAGCAATTGAGCGATCAAGAACAGGTTGAAGCAGGAGTTACCCCTAACCTACTTCGTGTATCGGTTGGTATAGAGCATATCGATGATATAAAAGCAGATTTTGAACAAGCCTTTAGCGCCCTTAACTAAAACTAAAATACCGGTAAAAAGACCATGAGTAATACGTTAATCTATAAATATCCTAAGATTTTTAAACTGGAAAATGGCAAAAAGCTGCGTAACCTTGAAATTGCCTACCAGACATACGGTAAATTGAATAGTGATAAAAGCAATGTAATATGGGTTTGTCATGCTTTAACTGCTAATGCCGATGTTTTTGACTGGTGGAAAGGTTTGTTTGGAAACAAGGCTTTGTTTAATCCTGATGAACATTTCATCGTTTGTGCAAACATCTTAGGATCTCATTATGGCACAACCAGCCCTTTGAGCATAAATCCTGTAAATGGCTTACCGTATTACTTGTCTTTTCCGGAGTTTACCATCAGAGATCTGAGTGCTTTGCATCAGCTTTTAGCCCAGCATTTGGGGATTACAAAGATCAATACCTTATTGGGCAGTTCATTAGGCGGGCAACAGGCTTTAGAATGGACTTTAGCGGCTCAAACAGAGATTGAGCATCTCATTTTGGTGGCAACCAATGCTGTTCATTCATCATGGGGTATTGCCTTTAACGAGAGTCAGCGCTTAGCCATTGCTGCAGATCGAACTTTTTTTGCCAATAAACCTGATGGAGGTCAGAAAGGTTTGGTAGCAGCAAGAAGCATGGCACTTTTATCTTATAGAACTTATGATGCTTATGCAGAAACGCAGGTAGAAAGCAATAACGATAAACTCAGAGATTTCAGAGCTGCCTCCTACCAGAGCTACCAGGGTGAAAAACTGATTAAAAGATTTAACGCTTATAGCTATTGGTATTTAACACGAGCTATGGATAGCCACAATGTTGGTCGTGGTCGTAAAAGCGTTACCGATGCTTTGCAACATGTAAAAGCCAAAACATTGGTTGTAGGAATTGAGAATGATTTCCTTTTCCCTTTAACCGAACAGGAGTTTTTGGCTAAGCACATACCTGATGCAGAATTAAGTGTGATTAAATGTGCCTACGGACATGATGGCTTTTTAATAGAAACAGATAAATTAACCAAAATCGTCGGAAATTTTTTGAAAGAGAATTCACGTAATAAAATTTTAAAACTACAACATATTGCCTGAGAAGATTAAGACATGAGCAAGAAATTAAAAATCGGAATATTTGGTTTTGGGGTGGTTGGACAAGGCCTTTATGATATTATAAAGAGCCAAAACCTAAACCTCGAAATTGTAAAATTCGCTATTAAGAATAAAGACAAGAAACGCAGTTTACCGGCAGAACTTTTCACTACAAATCATGATGAACTGCTGGATAATCCTGAAATTAACACCATTGTTGAACTGATTGATGATTCAGATGCAGCTTATAAAATAGCTAAGAAAGCATTAAGTACCGGAAAAAATGTGGTTTCTGCCAATAAAAAAATGATTGCCGCCCATCTGGAAGAACTGGTGAGTTTACAACAGCAATACGGAACATCACTTTTATATGAAGGCGCAGTATGCGGTAGTATTCCTATTATCAGAAATTTAGAAGAATATTATGATAACGAGCTGCTTCATGCCATAACTGGAATTTTTAATGGTTCTTCAAATTATATCTTGTCTAAGATATTTAATGAAGGTATTGGTTATGATATTGCGCTAAAACATGCACAAGAATTAGGTTTTGCAGAAACTGATCCTATATTGGATGTGGGAGGTTATGACCCTAAATTTAAGCTGACCATTGCCACAGCTCACGCTTATGGTCTGTTCATTAAACCTGAAGAGATACTAAATGTTGGTATACAGAACCTTAAAAATGAGGATATACAATATGCCAAAGAGAAAAATGTAAAAATAAAGCTGGTACCTACTGCACGTAAAATCAGTTCTAAACAGATCATTGCCTTTGTTTTACCAAAATTTGTTAAATCTGACGATTTCTTGTACAACGTTGAAAATGAATACAACGGCGTAACTGTACAAGCAGCTTTTGCAGACAAACAGTTTTTCTTTGGTAAAGGAGCCGGCGGACACCCAACCGGAGCTGCTGTATTGTCTGATATTGCAGCTTTAAGATATGATTATAAATACGAGTATAAAAAGTACCATCAGAAAAGTGGTTTAATTTATACAGACAAAGTTAGTCTTGAGGTTTACCTGCGTTACGAGCACGAGTACACTTTAGAAAAACTTAACATTACTGATATTTCAGAACGCTTTGCCCGTAATGATTACAAATATGTTATTGGTACAGTTACGCTAAAAAGCTTACTGGAAAACAATGAGCTGTTTCAAACAAAAGATGTGTTTATTGCACAAACCGGAAGAATCATTTATAGTACACAAAGCATAGAGGCTATAGCACAAGAAGAACTGTTAGTAAATTAAATTTATATTGTTTTGTTTTGACAGCCCTGATCTTAAAAGACAGGGCTGTTTTTTATTTATAGAATTCTTTAAAATAAAAAAGCTGCCCATAAGGACAGCTTTTAATCAGGTATTATATTTTTTTAGTTGATTTCTCTGTTAATATCCCAGTTCTCTAAATAATCGGCAACTCTACGTAAGAAAGATCCACCTAAAGAACCATCAACAACTCTATGATCATAAGATAAAGACAAGAACATCATGTGTCTTACTGCAATTACATCACCATATTCTGTTTCTAATACAGCGGGTTTCTTTTTAATGGAACCAACAGCCATAATAGCTACCTGTGGTTGATTAATGATTGGAGTACCCATTACGTTACCAAAAGAACCTACATTAGTCAAGGTAAAAGTACCACCCTGTGTTTCATCCGGTTTTAATTTAGAGGCTCTTGATCTGCTAGCCAAATCGTTAACAGCTTTTGTTAAGCCTAATAAATTTAACTGGTCTGCATTTTTGATTACAGGTACGATAAGGTTTCCACTTGGTAAAGCTGCAGCCATACCTATATTGATATCTTTTTTCTTAATGATCTGTGTACCATTTACAGATACGTTGATCATCGGGAAATCTTTAATGGCTTTTGCTACAGCCTCAATAAATATAGGTGTGAAAGTTATTTTCTCGTTTTCGCGTTGTTCAAAAGTTTTCTTCACTTTATTGCGCCATAAAACCATATTGGTTACATCGGCCTCAACAAAAGAAGTTACATGTGGAGAAGTTTGTTTACTCATTACCATATGATCGGCAATCAGTTTACGCATCCTGTCCATTTCTATGATCTCATCTCCTCCGCTTACACTCACTGTTGCAGGAGTAGCTTTAGGAGCTTCAGCTTGTTTAGAAACGGCTTGCTGAGCCGGAGCTGCCTGAGGAGCAGATCCTCCGTTTTTAGATTTAATATAATTTAAAAGATCATCTTTGGTTAATCTACCTTCGGCACCACTACCTTTGATCTGATCTAATTCTGCAACACTTATATTTTCCTGGCTGGCTATATTTTTAACCAGAGGTGAATAAAAACGTTCTGAACTTTTAAAGTCTTGTACAACCGGAGCTGCTGTTGTCTGGATCTGGTCCACTCCTGGTATATCTTCTGTTTTTACAGGTTCACTTTCAGCATTAACAGGTATTTGGGTAGATTGCTCTTCCTGGTTACTACCGTTACCCTCAATTTCTATAATCGCTATAACAGCGCCTACCTGTACTACATCATCAGCATTAAAAAGCTGTTTAACCAACTTTCCTTCAACCGGAGATGGAACTTCTGAATCAACTTTGTCTGTAGCAATTTCTAATACAGTATCATCTAATTTAATAAGGTCACCAGGTTGTTTGGTCCATTTGATAATGGTTGCTTCTGCAACACTCTCTCCCATTTTTGGTAACAATAATTCGTATTGAGCCATATTGATTAAAGAAAATTTGTTTTGGCAAAATTACATTTTTTAATGATATTTTATGGTAATTCTTGCTTTAAGAACATAAATAATAAGGTTAAAGCGGCTGTAGCTGCTCTTTCTATATTTTGTTGTCGTTTATTACTGAACAGATAATGTTTGGCTTTTACCTGGTTTTTATTGGCTACTGCAATCCACACAGTACCTACAGGTTTATCTGGGGTTCCTCCGTCGGGTCCGGCTATACCACTTACAGCAATGGCATAATCCGTATTAAAATGTTTAACTGCTCCGCCGGCCATTTCACTAACAGTTTGCTCACTTACAGCGCCATAATTAGCTAAGGTTTGTTCGTTTACTCCCAGTACCGATTGTTTTAAGGCATTAGAATAGGTTACTCCTCCTCCGGCATATACGGCTGAAGAACCCGGATGTTGGGTAATGAGATGTGCAATATATCCACCTGTACAACTTTCGGCAGTGCTTAATGTTAAGCCGTGCTGCTCCATTAAATTCAGAATAGCTTTTTCTAAGGTAATATCTTCGGTAGCGACCACATAAGGCTTTACTCTTTCAACAATCAGATTGGCAAAATGCTCAACTTCCTTTTCTAAGGCTTCTTTCTGATAGCCATAGGCACTTAATCTTAATCTAACTTGTGCCAGTTTAGGTAAATAAGCCAGTTTGATGTAATCAGGGAGACTTTCTTCAATATCAGAAATCTGTTCGGCAAGAAAAGATTCGCCTAAGCCTGCGGTTAAAATAACCTTGTGCACAATGCTTTGCATATTAAAGCGATCCAGTAGTTTGGGAATAACCTCTTCTTCCATGATATGCATCATTTCAAAAGGGACACCCGGCATAGAAATGATGATTTTATCATTATTTTCAAACCACATGGCTGGTGCGGTACCGTATTTATTAAATACTACCGTACAGCCGTCAGGAACATCGGCTTGCTTACAGTTAACCTCTAACATTGGACGGTTAAGTTTAGCAAAGAAGTCTTCTACATGTTTTAGCGTGGCTTCATGCCTGATCAGCTTCATGTTAAAGTATTGTGCCAATGTAAATTTAGTCACATCATCCTTTGTAGGTCCTAATCCCCCCGTTATCAGTATAATATCGGCTCTGCTTTGTGCTTCATCCAGCGCCTGTGCAATATGTTTTGCTTCATCTGAGATAGAAGTGATTTGTTTAACAGCAATGCCAACTTTATTTAGTTGAGCAGCCATCCATGCTGAATTGGTATCAACGATTTGCCCAATCAGTATCTCGTCACCAATAGTTATAATTTCTGCGGTCATTTTTAATAAGTAGTATAATAACCTTTACGCTTACTCAATTTCAGATCCTGCAAAATAGATGCTTTAACACGTATATCAATAGAATAACTCTGATATATACCAAAAGGAACCCAATTGGCACTCAAATCCCAGCAATGTAAATCCCTATAAATAGCAAATGAAGTTTGTGAAAGGTTATTGGCTTTAAAATCGTAACCTGATCTGAATTGTACTTTCCATTTAGACGTTAAATTGAAATCACCACTAAAGTTAACCGTATTGGTTATACTTCTTGATGCCGCCATACTTAAAGGGTTATTGTAGTTGAAATTATAAGAAAAATTAATGTTCCATGGAATATTAAAATCAACAAAGGCATTCGGGTCACGGCTAATGGCTGCTAATTGTTCTGCCTGTTCTGCAGTTCTGTTATTAGATACATCATTGCGGAGATTATCTACATTTTTCTGATGGCTTTTAATGGCTTCAGGATTTAAGCTGTAATCGAATGAAAGGTTTAAACTTACCAAACGCGGAAATTTACCCTCTGTCCAGGTGTATTTATCTACTTCCTGATAAGAATAAGTGGTTACCTGATTGGCTCCTGTTCCGGTAGTGTATGCTACCTGCTCAACCAGATAAGGACTGAAAGTACCACCAAAATTGATTCCCAGTTTATCTGTAAACTGGGATCTTCCACCAAAATTAATTGGGGCTAATTTCTTTTGCGGTTGTACAAAATTATAAGAACTTGATAAAGACAAGCCTTGTAAGATCTGTATTTTACGTTCTCCGTTTCCAGTAGTGTCTTTGCTTGACCTTACTTTCAATTCAACGTTGTTATCTAAAGAGAAACCTATACTGGCTTGTTTTCCCTGCGATGGCCCCCCATAAATTCCCTGTTCAAAAGTAGAATACTTAAGGATATTTCCATTAGCATCTCTTACATATTCATTGGTAGGCACCAGTTTACCGGGACGTAAGTCATTTATATAATATTGTTGATCTCTGTAAACTGTATTTTTAATACTGGCAAAATCAGGTTTATAGGTAAAGCTTATAGAAGGAGTCATAACGTGTCTTATAGCTTTGATGCCTCCTAAGTTTTTAAAATCTTTACGGCCATATAATTTAGTGGTCATCCCCATACTTAAATTATATTCTCCTGCACGTTTAAAACCATCTAAAGTATCTGTTACCACAATATCAGAAGGTACATTTCTGATATATTTCTTTTCAATAGTTTGCATATACCAGCGTTCTGTATAGTTCACACTGCTGTTAAAATTCAGGTACTGAAACAAATTAAAGGGTAAACTGATTGGAATTGTATGCTGAAAGCCGTTTTTAAATCGCTTTAAACCATCTTGTGTAAATAGCAAATCTTCTTTGGTACTTACAGTATTACTGGCTTGAAAACCGTAACCTACCGTTAATTTTTGGTACCATTTCTTTTCCCCTACGCTTTTTTTAGAATCAAAAGGGCTAATGGTAGCCATGTTTAAATTCACATCAGGTAATGTTAAACTAATAGTTTTACTTTGCGTTTCCTGCGAATGTCTTAATGCAGAAGTGAAATTGAATAAACCATCGCCAAAAACTTTACCATAAGATATACTTGAACTCATGGTATTACGTAACATGGCATTGGCATCATAAGTGCCATTTGCTGCTGTAACAGAATAATAACTACTTGTACCTGCATTTACAGAAGCACTAAAAGTAGTTCCGGGTCTTGCATTGGGGTTTTGACTGTGAGACCAGGTTACATTAAAATTCTTTTGTGGCTTGTACTGGGGTGTACCTTCCAAACCATTCCGTGTACTTGAATAAGCAAAATTCAGGTTGCCGTTATACTTATAACGTTTGGTATAATTACTGGTAAGATTAAGATCATATGAACCGTTAGTAAAAATGTTACCCATTATTCGTGCATCCATATAATCGTTAAATGCAAAATAATAACCTCCATTTGTTAAAGAAAAACCACGGGTTGCATCTTCTCCAGGCGTAGGCAATATAAAACCCGATGCTTTTTTATTGGGCTTTGGAAAAAAAGCAAAAGGTAAGCCTAAGGGCATGGGAATACCTTCAAATTCCATATAAACTGGTCCGGTAAGAATATGATTTTCTGTGGCAATACCTTTGGTAATATGAATGCCGTAATGAGGCTCTGGTAAGTTACAGGTGCTGTATGTGGTACCTGCTACGTGAAACTCATGATCGGGTTGCATTTTGGTTTTACCCCCAGAGAAATATCCACCTTCCTGTTCTTTATATACACTATATACAATACCCTCTTTAGTTTGGGTATTATAAATTAATGAATCAGCAATTGCAGCTCCTTCCTCTCCCATTTTAAAAATCGGTCGGCCAACATATTTACCTTTCTCACTTTTAACGCCGCTGGCAAAAATGATCTTATTTTTAGAATCGAATCTGATAAAATCGGCATCTAATTCAAAACCCTCATAAACCACACGTGCGCCACCATACAGGTATGAAATCTCTTTCTCCATATCTGTATTGATTGAATCTTTTGCGTAATATTCTAATTTTGAATCGAGAGAACTTTTCTTTAGAACTTTAGTGTTTTTAGTGGTATCTGTTTTATTAGGTTTTGCCTGTCCCGGAATTTGTTGAAATTTAAAATTAGATAAAGCAAACACTTCATTATCAGTTATTAAAACTGATATAAGTAGTATGAATGTAAAAATGGTACCCGCAGAAAGTTTCAAATTAGTTTATGAATGTTTATTTTGCAATAATCTTTATGCTAAAACGTTCAAAATTAATGAAAAATATACCATTGATGAATCTAAAAACATTATTGTACACAATTATTTTATCCACAAGTTTTTTTTTAATTGAAAATCAATCGTTTGCGCAAGGGTATAAAATTAAAACTATTGTAATTGATGCCGGACATGGTGGTAAAGATGGCAGTACAAGAGGTTTATACTCAACAGAAAAAGATGTAGCTCTGAAAACAGCTTTACGTTTAGGTAAGCTTATTGAAGAAAATCTTACGGGTGTAAAAGTTATTTATACCAGAACCGAAGATGTTTTTATTCCTCTATATGAGAGAATCGCTTTAGCAAATACGATGAAGGCAGATTTATTCATTTCTATCCACTGTAATGATATGCCGGTGGTATCTACAAGGTATATTGATGGTTATACCAAAACCAAGAAAGGCAAAAGAGTACCTATTTACAAAACACGCTATGCTAAAAGTACTTCTACAAGAGGAACTGAGACCTTTGTTTCGGGTACTGGCCGTTTAAGTGAGCAGGACGATGTAATCAAGAGAGAGAATGCTGCCATGTTCTTGGAAGATAACTACAAGGAAAATTATGAAGGCTTTAACAGCGACGATCCTGAAAGTGCTATTATTCTTTCACTAATGAAAAATACCTTCAGAACTCAAAGTTTAAAACTGGCTAAGTTTGTGCAGGATGAATATGTAAACGTAGGCCGCATTAACAGAGGAGTACAGGAAAAAAGTTTAGCTGTTTTAGCAAGAGCCGGGATGCCTGCTATTTTAACTGAAATAGGTTTTATCAGTAACCCAGATGAAGAAAATTACATGAATTCTGAAGCCGGGCAAATTGAAATTACAAACTGCCTGTTAAAAGCAATAAAAGCATATCAGCAAAGTGTGGAAATTTAAAGGTTTTATTTTTATTTTTGCTGTTTTAACACGAACAAATGAAATTTCTTAAGATATTCTTTACGCTATCACTTTTATTCTTAATTAAGCCGTTTAGCTCTTGCGCGCAAACTTATAAAATCAAAACTATTGTAATTGATGCTGGGCACGGTGGTGTTAAACCAGGTGCAAGAGGAAAATATTCATGGGAAAAAGATGTAGCTTTAAAAGTAGCCTTAAAATTAGGTGCCAGGTTAGAAAAAGAATTGCCTCATGTAAAAGTTATTCAAACGCGTAAAACAGATGTAGATGTTGACTGGTATAAAAGAGCTGAAATTGCTAATGATGCCAAAGCGGATATATTTATCTCTATACACTGTAACTCTATGCCTAAAGGTAATCATACTACCAAGGGTACCGAAACATTTGTGGGTGCGTACAGACGTATCAACGAAATGGATGCAGGTTTAAGGGAAAATGAAGAAATTATTAAAGACAAGAATTACAAAAAGAAGGAAACCAGCGAACCTACAGAACCGGAAGAGCAAATTTTACTATCTTTGTACAAGTCTTTATACCGTGCCAAGAGTATTACTTTAGCTGGTTTAATTCAAAAAAATTATACCGACGTAAACAAAAGAGTAAACAGAGGTGTTAAAGAACAAGGCTTATTGATATTACAACGTGCTGCTATGCCGTCTGTTTTGACCGAAATCGGTTTTATATCCAACCCTGAAGAAGAAGATTATATCAACTCTCCAGAAGGTCAGGAAGAAATCGTAAC
The DNA here is from genome assembly GCF_022809115.1 of Pedobacter montanisoli. GTDB lineage: Bacteria > Bacteroidota > Bacteroidia > Sphingobacteriales > Sphingobacteriaceae > Pedobacter > Pedobacter montanisoli. Next base: position 894,589 of record NZ_JALGBH010000002.1, read on the forward strand.
GGCCATTACAAATGCCATTTTACAGTATAAAAAATTAGTTGAAATTTAAGTAAACAGCAAACTAAGTGAAAATTAAAAACGAAACTAAAGTAGGTATATTGGCTGCGTTAGCAATTACTCTGCTTATTATTGGTTATAATTTCTTAAAGGGTAATAGCATCTTTACCAAAGAAACTAAACTTTATGCTACCTATCCGCAGGTTGATGGTTTAACCGTTTCTAAACCTGTTCTGATTAATGGCTTTCAAATAGGAAGAGTTGCCGCTTTAGAACTGCAGGGCGATGGTTCGATTAAAGCTACTTTGAGCATTCAGAGCCAGTACGAAATACCTAAGAACTCTGTTGCACGTTTAGAAAGTACGGATCTTTTAGGAGGTAAAGCGATTATGCTTACCTTAGGTAACGATAAGAATATAGCTCAGGATGGCGATGCGCTACAAACCAATGTGCAAAAAGGCTTGATGGAAAGCATGCAACCTGTACAGAAAAAAGCAGAACTGATCATTGCTAAAATGGACTCAATCCTAAGCAGCGTAAATACAATTCTTAATCCTAACTTCCAGAAAAATATTGATAAAAGTTTTACCAGCATTGCTTCTACTTTAGGTTCTTTAGAGGCCACTTCTAAAAAAGTAGATAATCTGGTAGGTTCTGAAAGTTCTAAGTTATCGGCTATTTTATCGAATGTAGAAGCGATTACTGCTAACTTTAAAAACAATGGTCAGAAAATTGATGCTATTTTAGCAAACATTAACAACGTTACCGATAAGTTTGCTGCCTTGAATTTCCAGCAGACCGTAACCAATGCCAATAAAGCAGTTGCTGATCTGCAAACAATGATCAATGACATAAAAGGTGGAAAAGGTACATTGGGCGCATTGTTAAATGATAAACAGATGTACGATAATCTAAATAACGCTTCTAAAAATCTGGATGCCTTAATGATTGATCTAAAAGCCAATCCTAAGCGTTATGTTCACTTCTCTGTTTTTGGAGGAGGAAATAAAAAAGACAACTAATCAACACTAACGTTGAAATAATTTATAAAATAATGCCTCCATATAGGAGGCATTATTTTTTATGTTCATATTTTAAAAATGGTGTTATACAATATAAAAAACTGAAATATAATATATTCTTTACCACCTAAGAGATGCTGAGATAGAAAAGAGTGGGAGTTTGTGATCCTTAGGTTTTCTTAGATATGTTAGATGGTTAAAAAATTGAATGGCCTAGCCTAATGTTAGGTTTTAGTTAATTTAGATTAAAGCTGATAAATAGCACCTTCTTTAGCCAACTCAGTATTTTCAAATATACTTGCTGCTTCATCTAATAAAGGTTGTAATACTTTGTACCTCGAAGAAAAATGGCCTATAATCAATTTTCCAACTTCATTGATTTTGGCTACTTCACCTGCCTGTAATGCTGTGGTATGATGCGTTGAAAGCGCTCTTTCTAAAAGTTCATGTAAAAAAGTACATTCATGATACAATGTATCACAATGTTTTATGCTATTGAAATACTTTGTATCAAACATAGTATCTGAGCAATAAGCGTAACTACGTGGGCGAGGTGAATCTATCGTATAATCTTCATTTTTTATTATTCTTCCATCAGGTAGGATTACTTCTTTATTTCGCTTAATAAGATGGTAATATTCCTTTCCTATATGATCTGCTTCAAGCTTCTCTATGATCAGTTTTCGTAAACGTTTTACCTGCGAAAATTTAAAGCCTGTACAAGGTATGCGATGGTTCAGAATGATAGTTTCTACTTCTATATCCTGGTTTTTAAGAATAACTTCTGGTTTATCGGTATGGGTAAAATGGTACTGTATGGGGAAATTCAATAACGTTTCCGAATATTTGAATTGTATATCCAGGATTTCTTTGAGTGGCTCAGGGCAATAGATATGGATTGTTCTCTTTCTGCCGCCTAAGTGCATACTTGAAAGTAATCCTATTAAGCCAAAGAAATGATCGCCATGTAAATGACTGATAAAGATATGGTCTATTTTAGCTGCCTTAAGATTATATTTAATCAGTTGCTGCTGCGTACCTTCTCCACAATCAATTAAATAAAAACTATCATTACAATTAAGCAGTTGTGCACTTTGATTACGGTTATAAACAGGTGTAGCTGAGCTGCTACCCAAAATAGTCAACTCAAACTTCATCCCTTAACCTTTATCTACACTTCCTCTTAATTCTTTCTCAATTTCTTCCATAAATATCAGGTCTGTAGCTTCGTCAAGTTTATTTACAAAAGTTACTGACTGATGAATGTTAGACATTTTTATAATTTGCGCTAAATTCTTGCTTACGCCACAAACTACAAAAACACCGTCAGCACTTTTACATAACCTATCTCCTACCAATAAGCAGCTCAAATCTTGTGAATCATTGCATTCTGTAACTTCTGAAAGATCAAGCACAATGTTTCTAAAACCTTCTGTATTTAATAGGATAAATTCAGATTTTAATGCTGGTGTGTTATCGTTAGTGAATTTGTTCTCATCTAACTTTATAACTACATATTTTTCGTGTTTATCTGTTGAAAATTTCATCTTTAAATCTCTTAATTAAGCCTGTATAAGTTTATTAATTTCAGCAGTTGTACGTTCTTCAATTCTTGCCAGCAAATTTTCAGAATTATCTTTTACAAACTGCTCTCCTGTTATCTGTTCATACAATTCAATATATCTGTCGGATATTGAACCTATGATCTCTTCTGTCATTTGCGGAACTATCTGCCCATCTTTACCCTGAAAATTGTTTTCAATTAACCATTTACGCACAAATTCTTTGGATAATTGCTTTTGGGCCTCTCCGTTTTGTTGTCTTGCTTGGTAACCTTCTGCATAAAAATATCTTGACGAATCTGGCGTATGGATTTCATCAATCAAATAAATCACATCTTCTGCTTTACCAAACTCGTATTTGGTGTCTACTAAAATTAACCCACGTTGGGCAGCCATTTCGGTACCACGTTGGTAAAGGGCTTTCGTATAATTTTCTAATTGAATATAGTCTTCTTCGCTTACAATACCTTTAGCCAATATATCTGCTCTCGAAATATCTTCATCATGCCCTACTGCTGCTTTTGTTGTAGGCGTAATGATGGGTTCAGGGAGTTTATCATTCTCTTTAAGCCCTTCTGGTAAGGATACACCGCATATTGTTCTTTTACCTAAGCTATACTCACGCCAAGCATGACCTGCCAAATATCCTCTGATCACCATTTCTACCTTAAAAGGGTCACATATACGACCTATGGTAACCATTTCATCGGGCGTTGCTAAAACCCAGTTAGGTACAATATCTTTGGTAGCTGCTAAAAATTTTGCAGCTATCTGATTCAAAACTTGTCCTTTATAGGGAATGGCTTCTGGTAATACTACATCAAACGCAGAGATTCTGTCTGTTACCACCATTGCTAAAAACTGATTATCAATGGTATAAACATCTCTTACCTTGCCTTTATAAAAATTGCTCTGTTTAGGAAAATTAAAATGGGTTTCTTTAACTGCTTTCATGAGGCTATAAAAATAGTAAAAAAGTACGTAAAGTCCGAAGCCGGAGGTTTTAAGTTTAGTTTCAGAAAACAAAAAATCCGAAATTAATTGGCTTAACCTCTTAATTTCGGATGTATAAACTTTAAGATTTTAGGTTATTGAATATCGCCGTAAGCTTTTAAGATTTGTTTAACCAGTTTATGCCTTACTACGTCTTCTCCATTTAAGTAAATGATATCTATTCCTTTGATATCGGCCAGAATGCGAAGTGCATTATGTAAACCCGATTGTGTTTTCTTAGGTAAATCTACCTGCGTAACATCTCCGGTTACAATAAATTTTGCAGTCGGTCCCATACGGGTTAAAAACATTTTCAACTGCATATCAGTTGAGTTTTGCGCTTCGTCTAAAATCACAAAGCAATTATCTAAAGTACGGCCTCTCATAAAAGCAAGTGGAGCTACTTCTATAGTGCGATTCTCCAGATAAATCTTCAGTTTTTCAGGAGGGATCATATCATCCAGCGCATCATATAAGGGACGCAGATAAGGATCAACTTTTTCTTTAAGGTCGCCGGGTAAAAAACCCAGGTTCTCTCCTGCTTCTACCGCCGGACGTGTTAAAATGATACGTTTGATTTCTTTATTTTTAAGTGCTCTTACGGCAAGGGCTACCGCAGTATAGGTTTTTCCTGTACCTGCAGGACCAATGGCAAATAAAATATCATTCTTGCCAATGCTCTCTACCATTTTACGTTGGTTGGCAGTTCTGGCTTTAACCATTAGACCATGGTTACCGTAAACGATTACTTCACCTCCGCCTCCATTGCTTTTTACAGCTCCGTCTGCAGCAGGAACTTCACTTGCCTTAGCGCCTAAAATACCATGAATATCATGAGGTGTAAGCGTTCTGTATTTTTCTAAATGTTCTACTAAAAGTTGAATTTTCTGTTCAAAATTCTTGAGTTCTTCTGAATCGCCAAGAGCTTTAACTTCATTACCACGAGCCACGATTTTTAATTTAGGGAAAGCGGCTTTCATCATCTCATAGTGCTCATTATTGGCTCCCCAAAACTGAATTTGGTCGGCTGTATCGATGGTAAGCTTAATTTCGTTCAAAATATTGTATTTTTATTTAAATGGGTATTAAATTCAATTTAAAAGTTGAATATTTGTAGGCAAATTGCCTGTACACAAGAATAAGAAATAATATTTAATTTTTAATGGCTATAATCACATTAACAACAGATTTGGGTACGAAAGATTTTTATCAGGCTGCGCTAAAAGGCAGCATTTTAAGCAATCTACCTACTGTTAATATTATAGACATTACACACGAAGTACCTTCGTTCAATATCTCCTACGCGGCTTTCGTTTTAAAAAACTCTTATACCTACTTTCCCAAGAACACAGTGCATCTGATTGGCATTGATTCTGTTTTTAATGAAAACACCAAATACATTGCTTTAAAGTATAAAGGGCATTATTTTGTAGGAGCTGATAATGGCATTTTTTCTTTATTATTTAATGAAGCGCCTGACGAGATCGTAGAGCTTAATATCATGCAGGATCTTAAGTTTCTCCATTTTCCGCTTGTAGATATTTTGGTTAAAGGTGCCGTGCATCTGGCTAAAGGCGGTAGTCTAACAGAGATAGGTATTCCTGCTTCTGATGTAGAACAGAAAATGCTCTTACACCCTGTAATTGAAAAGGATATTATAAGAGGTAGCGTTATTTTTGTGGATACGTTCAGCAACGTAATTACCAATATTACCAAAGATCTGTTTACCAAGGTTCAGAAAAACCGTGATTTTACGCTTTATTTCAGAAAAAACGAAACCATTACCCAATTAAGCTGGCATTATAACGAAGTACCTGAAGGTGAAAAGCTTTGTTTGTTCGGAATCAGTAATCACCTGGAAATTGCCATTAATAAAGGTAAAGCCAGCGGTTTATTAGGCCTGCACCTTAATGATATTGTAAGAGTAGAGTTTCATTCTTAATTTTCATACTTACCCATATGCTTACGAGAGTTGTAAAAATGCATTTTAATCAAATGTACATTGCCGATTTTAAACAGTCTTTTGTTTTATTAAAACCTCAAATTGAAGCCTTTAAGGGTTGTACAGAAGTAAATCTTTTTCAAGACAAGGCCAATCCAGCGATATTCTTTACCATCAGTAAATGGGAAAATGAAGAACACTTAGAAAACTATAGACATTCAGCATTGTTTAAAGAAACATGGGCGGTAGTAAAACCAAATTTTGTACAAAGAGCCGAAGCCTGGAGTTTATCTTTACTTTAGTTTTAGAACTTAATGAAATGAAAAGACCTATACTATTCTTGCTTTTTTTTGTTTTCTCAGCTAAAATTGCTTTAGCGCAAGACACTTCTGCCTATAACATACAAAGAGCTAAAATCAACAGTATGTTAGCAGAACGAAGTGCAAAGTTTAGTCAATATGACGAAAGTTTAAAAGCCAGAACAGGTATATTTGGTTTGCAGACCAAACAGGATATCAGAAATTCAAACGAAATACTGAGAACTGTTGTGATGAACGATAACAATATTTTTCAGGAGCTGAAAGTATTGCTCGAATATAAAGATATACAGTTTAAGCAGGCACAAACAGATGCCGATTTCAATACACAGCGTATTATTAATTTTAAGACCACTATCCGCGATCTTCAATTAAAAAATGACGAGCTTTTAAACTATAACAATAAGATTAGTAAAAACTCCGACTATAAAACCTTAACAATTGTGCTAGCTGTAATTATCATTATTATCTTGCTCTTATTATTGCGAAAAGCTAAACTGAATGCCAAAAAATCTAATATCAGCAGTATACAAGTAAAATGAAAAAAATAGCCTTCGGTATGCTAAATCAATTGAACAAGCTGTTATTGCCCAGTTTATTCAAAAAAGATCCTAATCGGTTAAAAGGCTATGAAAAAGCTATTTTAGGTTTCAGGTACTGGGTACTTATCAATTACCTTAAGGCAAAAGAGATCAATGCCTAAAATAATTGGTCAACAATCCCACTAAGAATTTAGGCTCTATAAAAGTAGATTTAGGCGGCATAACCAGTCCTGCATCGGCAACATCAATAACCTGTTGCGCCGTTATAGGGGGTAAACTAAACAAAACGGCTTGTATGCCATTATCTACTTGTTTGATCAGGTGTTCAATATCTGCTCTACCACCTTCAAAAGTTAAGCGGGCATCAGTTCTTGGATCATTAATCTTTAGTATAGGTGCAAGTATCAATTCCTGCAGAATGCTAACGTCTAATGAATTAACCGGATCATTAATGATAAATTCGGGCTTCACTTTTAATTTGTACCAGCCAGAAGGCAAATACATATTCATTTCATGCAATTGTTGAGGTTGGCTATAATTTCTCAGCTTTTCAATTGAAAAATGTTTAGTTATTTGATGGATGAACTCTTTTTCTGTTAAATCTGCCAAATCTCTTACCAAGCGATAAAAAGGTAGTATTTTTACTTCTTCCGTATCCATATAAACGGTAGAGAAATAGTTGTAATCAGCCGTTTTACTTTCACCATTGATTATGCGCTTCTGTCTGCACATTTTAGCCATTGATGCTGCTCTATGGTGTCCATCTGCAATATAAACCTGGTCTATGTCTGCAAAAGTTTTAATAAACAATGCTACATCTGCATTGTCTGTTACTACCCATATTTTATGAATAGAAAGATCATTAAAAGTAAAATCGATATCAGGAGATTTCAATAAGTAATTGTTGATCAGATTATTGATAACCTGATTTTTAGGATAGGTGATCAGAACCGGGTTTGCATCTAAATTACTTTGTTGTATGTATTCTGCTAAAGCTTTTTCCCTACGCTCAACGGTATTTTCATGCTTTTTGATATTTCCCTTAAAATATTCTTCAATATCGGTTAATGTCCATATACCTGTTTGTTTAATCCCGTTATGTTCTACCTGATAAATATAAATGGCCGGTTTTTCTTCAAATATTAATGTGCCATTATCAATAAACTGTTCTAAGTTTTCAGTAATCTTTTTATAAACCAGTTCTGTTCTCGATCCCCGTAAATAAAGATGGTCTAATTCGGGACTAATAAGGTGCAAAAAGTTATGCTCGTTTTCAGACAAAATAAGCTTTGCCTGTCCTGTGCTGTAATCATCCAGCGGACGGGTAACTACTCTTGTTAAAAGAGTTTGTGATGGTTTTAAAGCCTTAAAAGCTTTGATTACCGGCATTTTTTATATTGGTTAGATTTTTCTAAGATAATATCCTTTATGCTTGCTTGCAATATATTCTTATAAAAAAACCTCCGGTATGTTCCGAAGGTTTTTAAAAATCATCTATTTAAATCTTATCCTTTAAAATGATTAATGATCAGATTTGCCAGCTCTTCACCAATGCGCTCTTGTGCCTCGTTGGTAGAAGCACCTATATGCGGTGTTAAAGAGATTTTAGGATGGCTTAAAATAGCTTTATCAGGTGTAGGTTCATTTTCAAATACATCCAAACCAGCAAAGGCTACTTTTCCGCTATCCAATGCTTCGATTAAAGCTTTTTCGTCAACAGTACCGCCACGAGAACAGTTTACAATGCCTACCCCTTTTTTCATTTGGTTAAAAGCATCTCTATCTAATATTGGCTTATCTGCAAATGGAGTATGCAACGAAATAAAATCGCTGTTTTTGATCACTTCTTCAAGCGATACGGTTTGTACCGGAATATCAACCTTGATGCCCTGAGTTAAATTCAACGTAATTTTTCCATTAAACGGGTATAGATCATAAGCCAAAACATTCATTCCCAAGCCTAAAGCTATGGTAGCTGTTTCACGCCCTATACGACCAAAACCGATAATACCTAAAGTTTTACCTCTCAGCTCAGTGCCTTTGGCATAAGCTTTTTTCAGCGCATTAAAATTTGTATCACCTTCAACCGGCATTTTGCGGTTAGAATCCTGTAAAAAGCGAACTCCGGTAAACAAATGAGAAAATACCAGTTCTGCTACAGAAAGAGAGGAGGCTGCAGGTGTGTTTACCACCGCAATACCTTTACTACGTGCATATTCTACATCGATATTATCCATACCTACACCGCCCCTGCCTATTAGTTTGATATTAGGACAGGCATCAATCAGTTCTTTTCTGATCTTTGTAGCACTGCGTACAGTTATACCATCATAATTTTTTAAAGCTTCAGCAAGCTGATCCTGAGCAATAGTTTCGGTATCTACCGTAAATCCGGCTTGTTCTAAAAGTTGTTTCCCAATTGGGTCAATGCCATCATTGGCGAGTATCCTGATCATAAATTATTTATATTTTTCTTCGAAACTTTGCATTAATTCAACTAAAGCATGTACGCTTGTAATTGGCAGGGCATTGTACATAGAAGCTCTGAAACCGCCTACGCTTCTGTGTCCTTTTAATCCTTCAAATCCATTTTCATCTGCATATTTTAAAAACGGTTTTTCCAAATCAGGATTTTCCATTACAAAACAAACATTCATTCTAGAGCGGTCTTCTACAGCGCAGGTTCCTTTAAAAAGAGAATTTCTGTCTATTTCTGTATAAAGCGCTCTGGCTTTGGCTATGTTGTCTTTTTCCATCTCTGCTACCCCACCTTTAGATTTTAACCATCTAAGGTTTAGCATGGCAGTATAAATAGAAAATACCGGCGGAGTATTGTACATAGAACCTCCTTCAATATGTAATCTGTAATCTAACATAGAAGGAATAGACCTGCCTGTTTTACCTAAAATTTCGTCTTTTACAATAACGATGGTCAATCCTGCAGGACCAATGTTTTTCTGGGCTCCTGCATAAATTAAATCGTATTTTGAAACATCTATTGTACGGCTCATGATATCTGACGACATATCGCAAACCACAGGAACATTCACAGCTGGTAAATCAAATAATTCTGTTCCATAAATGGTATTATTTGATGTATAATGGAAATAAGCACTATCGGCAGGAACTTCAAAGTTTTTTGGAATAAAAGAATAGTTAGAATCTTTTGATGAGGCCACTACATTGGCCGTACCAAAATTTTTCACTTCCTTAATTGCTTTATTTGCCCAAACCCCTGTATCTAGATAAGCAGCACTTTTACCTTCCGGCAATAAATTCATCGGAACCATAGCAAATTGCATACTTGCACCACCTTGTAGTAATAAAACCGAATATCCTGAAGGAACATTCAATAATTCTTTAACCAAGGATACCGTTTCACTTACTACGGCCTCAAACTCAGGCGTACGATGGGAAATTTCCAGAATAGATAAACCATCTTTAAAATCTAAAACTGCCTGCGAAGCTTGTTTAAATACTTCTTGTGGTAAAATACATGGACCAGCACCAAAATTATGTCTCATTTTTATTGAATTTTTATGCTGTAAATGTAAGTTTTTTGTATCTAAATCCTATTGATTTTTAAACTTTAAAATCAATTTTAAGTTAAGTTGACGACCGGTTAAATAATTAGGAATAGCAAATTGATTGTTGTCTACATCCTTAAGCCACAAATAAGACACAGTATTATTGATATTGAGCAGGTTAAATACTTCTGCGTACAGGGTAAATGAACTAAAATATCTATCTAATGCTTTAGGTTTGTGAGTAGCATTTTTATCTAAAAAGTCTTTAGAAAAACCGATATCTACCCTTCTATATGCAGGGATATAATAATTGTCTGAGTAGGCTTTGTCCTGAGGTGAACCTATAGGTAAACGCGAACCGTACAGAGCATTAATATGGACCTTATAAGTAGGGCTTCGTAACAGGCGATCCTGAAAAAACACCGAGAAATTTACCCTTTGATCTGTAGGACGTTTTAAATAACCCGGATATACCGTAATCATTTGTCCATTTGCATCTTTCCTTTCATATGAATCTCCAATAATATCCTGATCAGCTTTCATGAGCGACAGGCGGAAATAAGACACCAAATCTTTTACAAATTCACCTCCCACACTAAAATCTACACCATATGTACGGCCTTTAGCTACATCATAAGGCAAATATTTAATACGGATATTATCTATGGCATAAGGTATCATGCGGTCTGCATATTTATAATAAGCCTCTGATGTTAAAGTTAGTTTTGTACCCAGACCATAAAAGCCATAGTCATATGCTACGGAGAAATTATAAGACCGTTGTGCTTTTTGTTTTAAATTGAGTTCGCCATCCAGAGTTCTGATACTTCTGTAACTCGGTACCTGCTGATAAATACCTGCCGTAAAACGCCAGAATTTATTTTCTGCAGGTTTATGACCTATTAATAACCTCGGACTGAATAAGAGTTCGCCGCTTAAAGAATTGTAATTTAAGCGTGTACCCAATTGCACATCTGTTTTATCATTTAATTCGTAAATATCTTGTATATAGCCATTAAAAGTGTGTGTTGTAAGTTTATTTTCGGTAAAAACCGTGTTGGGAACATACAGTTTGTTGCCGTTGTTTGGTAAAATGTAACCTGCTGAATCTATATAATGATACTCGTTCAGATCATCTTTATACGTACCTTGTTCAAATCGTGCACCAACAGATAAGTCATGTTTCTTAAATTGTTTCTCAAATTTTAATTCAGTACTTGCTAAACGTGAATTAAGACTGTTACGGGCGTAATTGTAATATCCCCCTATTCCCCTGTTTACCTTAACGGTACCAAAATCGCTGCTCAAATTGTTATCAATTTCATCAAAAATATAAGCACCGTCTATGTCAAATCGTTCTCTTTCTATGGTTTCGAAATAACTGTTGATCCATTTTAAGCTGGCGTTTTTATTTATTGCATAAACAGCTGTAACAGCACCACCAAATAGGTTATAATTGTCTATTTCCTGGCCTTCATAATCAATTTTAAGCCTTAATGGAGTTTCTAATGTACCAAATACGGTTTCTCTGCTCTGTGGCACCAGTTTAAATCTGCCTGAATTGAAATTGAGCAGTGTGTTGATGCTTAGTTTTGAAGAAATATTTTGCTGCCATAATAACTGAGCATCATGGAATTCAGGTCTATAACTTCCCTTTTCATCCTGTGTATTTAATATGTTGCTGTTATCTTTAAAACGATAACCGAATAATAAGAAACCCTTCTGATAAGAACGTTTAAGCGTAGCCGATGCGCCCAATAAACCTGCTGTAATGATCACCTGATTGCTATCGGGTTTATCATAATGAATATCTAAAACCGATGAAAGCTTATCTCCGTATTTAGCACTGAAACCACCTGCAGAAAAATGTGCCCGGCTTACAAAATCTGGATTAATGAGAGATAAACCTTCTTGCTGTCCGTTCCTTACCAATACGGGACGATTAATTTCTATATCATTAATGTAGATGAGGTTCTCGTCAAAATTTCCTCCTCGTACACTATATTGCGAGCTCAGTTCATTATTGGTAGATACGCCTGGTAAAGTTTTAAGAATAGCCTCGAAATTGCCACTAACAGAAGGTAAAGATGGAATTTCATTAACCGAAACAGCAGTACTGTTAGATAGCCTATTTTGCTTATTCTGTATTTTTACTTCATCTAATTCCTTTACATCAGGTTTTAATACTACATCTCGTTTAATTAAAGCTCCTTTATGCTCAACAAACTTGATCTGCTCTGTTTTATACCCTGTAATGCTATACTTTAAGGTAAATGACGACAAACGGGAAGAAATTTCATATTTGCCATTTGCATCTGTAAAAGTTTTGCCTGCAAGACCTACCAAGCTTACCGATACCTTTTCTAAAGGCTTATGTTGCTCATCATAAACCACGCCGCTGACCTTTATTAAGTTTTGCGCATTTACATGTAACGTAAACGCTGTAAATAGGGTAAGTATCAGTAGCCTGCTAAGCATTCGTATTAAGCAGATTGAGTATTTGTATCAACGTTTTTCAAATCCGCTATCATTTGCGAAGGATTTTCTGCTGCAAAGACTGCGTTTCCGGCTACAAAAGCATTTGCTCCTGCCTTGATCAAAGCTTCGATATTTTGCATACCTACACCTCCATCTACTTCTATGATTAAGTTTGGATTATCCAATAAAGCCATTTCCTTAAGTTCGGCCACTTTATTTAAAGTTTGAGGTATAAACTTTTGTCCGCCAAAACCCGGGTTAACCGACATAATTAATACCAAATCTAATTCTGACAAAATATCTTTCAGTAAAAAAACTGGTGTATGTGGATTTAAAGCTACTCCGGCCTTACATCCTACCGATTTAATTAATTGTATCGAGCGGTGTAAATGTGTACAGGCCTCATAATGTACAGTAATAATATCAGCACCCGATTTGGCAAATTCAGGTATGTATCTATCCGGATCTACAATCATTAAATGTACATCAAAAGGCTTTTTAGCATGTTTCTTAGCTGCACTGATTACCGGGAAACCAAAAGATATATTGGGTACGAATACACCGTCCATTACGTCTACATGGAACCAGTCTGCTTCAGAAGCATTGATCATTTCTACATCACGTTGTAAATTGGCAAAATCTGCCGAAAGTATAGATGGGGCAATTAGGTGTTTCATTTTATCTTGTATTCGTATCTCTTAATTTTTTAATGTTTTCTAATTCAATCACATCAATTTGATCTTTTGGCCTGTTTGATGCTTTTTTTGCTTCGATAAGCTGATTAATATGAAGAAAAGGTACTTCTACATCATAAATGGAAGCTATTGAGGCCATTTGTAGAGAATTTTCAAATCCATATTCTTCAAGCCCCTTTACAGATGTCATCATATCTAACCTCATACCACTTGTTAGATTAAAATCTGTCCATCCCGGCACAAAAGTCATACTTTCTATAGAAGGAAAATCCCCTACTGCACATTCTTTAAGAGCTTTTCTTAAATTTTTACGATTATCTGGACTATCTTCTATCCACATATCTATATCTGCCGTTGTACGTAAGAAACCATGTAGATTAGTTGCTACTCCACCTACCATAATAAATCTTACGTTATTTTTATTAAACGACCGCCAGATAGTTAAGATCTCATCATCAAAAACATCCATTATGATTTGTTTTTATGAACAATCTTTGCAGACTTTAACATTAAGCCCATTTTCATTAGTTTGGTCATCATATGAAAACGTTCAGTATAGGTACTGTTTAAGGCATTGAGCCTTAAATCTTCTTCTGCCTTGCCATAATCAGGCATGGGTTCTTCTACCTTGCTCTTCTTGGTTTTCATAATGCAAGTTACGAAATCATTTAGCAACATAGAAAATTTGTAAGTAGCAGATACAAAAAATCCCGGATTTATAGTTAAACCCGGGATTTTATTAAGATTAGAAATATCTAATTAACCTTGCGGAGCCGCAGGCGCATTATCTTGTTTCGCTTCTGGCTTTGGTGGACGAGGCAACAAAACTTTACGTGAAAGTTTCAATTTACCTTGCTTGTCTATATCCAATAACTTCACTTCTACAATATCTCCTTCTTTAAACACACCGTCCATTGTTTCAAGACGTTTCCAGTCAATTTCAGAAATATGTAATAAACCATCTTTACCCGGCATAATTTCTACAAAAGCACCAAATGGCATAATAGATTTTACTTTACCCGTATAGATTTCACCTACTTCAGGTTTAGAAGCAATAGCTTTGATACGTGCTACAGCAGCATCAATAGCAGCTTTATTATCAGCAAATACTTCAACAATACCTTTGTTATCTACTTCTTCAATAGAAATAGTGGCACCGGTTTCGCGTTGCATTTCTTGGATAATTTTACCTCCAGGGCCAATTACTGCACCAATAAATTCTTTATCGATAGTTAATGAAACAATACGAGGTGCATGTGGTTTGTAATCAGCAGCAGGCTCAGCGATTGTTTTCTTCATCTCGTTTAAGATGTGTAAACGACCATCTTTAGCTTGCAACAAAGCTTTAGTTAAAACTTCGTAAGACAAACCATTGATTTTTAAGTCCATTTGACAAGCAACGATACCATTTTCAGTACCTGTTACTTTAAAGTCCATGTCTCCCAAGTGATCCTCATCACCTAAAATATCAGAAAGGATTTGATATTTACCAGTTTTCTCATCAGTAATTAAACCCATTGCAATACCTGACACTGGAGCTTTAATTTTAATACCAGCATCCATTAATGCTAAAGTACCAGCACAAACCGTAGCCATTGATGAAGAACCGTTAGATTCTAAAATATCAGATACGATACGGATAGTGTAAGGATTTTCAGCTCCTTCCGGCAATACTTTTTTCAACGAACGTTGCGCTAAAGCACCGTGACCAATCTCTCTACGTCCAGCACCTCTGTTTGGTCTAACCTCACCAGTTGAGAAACCAGGGAAGTTATAGTGCAATAAGAATTTGTTATAACCATTGATGAAAGCACCATCAATCATTTGCTCATCATCTTTGCTACCTAAAGTAACCGATGTTAATGATTGAGTTTCGCCACGTGTAAATATCGCCGAACCGTGAGCAGCAGGCAAATAACCTACTTCACTCCAAATTGGACGAATTTGCGTAGTTGCACGACCGTCTAAACGGATACCCTCATCTAACAATAAAGCACGAACAGCATCATACTGTACATCATGGTAATAGTGTTTAGCCAATGCTTTTGTCAAATCTTCAGTTTCTTCTGGCATAGCCTCTAAAAACTCGGTAATTAAAGCGGTAAAAGCTTCAGAACGCTCTTCTTTAGTAGAACCTGATTTTGCAATTGCATAAACTTTATCATAAGTATCAGCATAAACTTTAGCTTTCAACTCATCATCATGATCTTCGTGGCTATAAGTACGCTTAACGGTTTTACCTGTTGCTTCGGTCAATTCAACCTGAACAGCACATTGCACTTTAATTGCCTCGTGAGCAAATTTCAATGCCTCAACCATTTCTTCTTCTTGAATTTCGTTAGCCTCACCCTCTACCATCACGATATCATTGGCAGAACCAGCAACCATAAACTCTAAAGTTGCACGCTCTAAATCGCTAGCGTAAGGGTTAATTACTAACTTACCATCAATTTTTGCTACACGCACTTCAGATATTGGACCATTAAAAGGAATATCTGAAACCGCTAATGCTGCCGATGCCGCTAAACCAGCTAAACAGTCGGGCATGATATTTTTATCAGCAGAAATTAATGAAATCATCACTTGTGTATCAGAGTGATAATCTGAAGGGAACAACGGACGTAAAGCTCTATCTACCAAACGAGAGATTAAAACCTCGTAATCAGATAATCTTGCCTCACGACGTAAGAAACCTCCTGGAATACGGCCGGTAGCCGCGTATTTTTCTTGATAATCTACCGATAAAGGTAAAAAATCGGTACCTGGTTTAGCACCTACAGTTGATACTACTGTTGCTAACAACATTGTATCGCCCATTTTAACTACTACAGAACCATCAGCTTGTTTTGCTAATTTACCTGTTTCAATTTCTACAATTCTTCCATCGCCTAAGTCAAACGATTTTTTTATAACATTCATCTAAAAAAAATTATGGTGTGTTTCCTCTTTTTGCACACCGGTTTATGTAACATTTATTTGTTTTGCAAAGCAAAAAAGCCATCCGTTAATAAGGATGGCTTTTACTGATAAAAGCTTTTATTTTATGATATCTCTTAGCTGTAAAGCTTTGATGATAGCACGATAACGCCCAATATCTTTTTTGTAAAGGTAAGCTAAAATACCACGACGTTTACCTACTAATTTTTGTAGTGCTAACTGAGTAGAGAAATCTTTACGATTTTTCTTTAAGTGCTCAGTTAAGTGAGCAATACGGTAAGTAAACAAAGCAATTTGACCTTCTGCAGAACCAGTGTTAGCTGCTGCACCGCCGTGTTGTTGAAAGATTTCGGCTTTCTTTTCTGAACTTAAATACATTACTTGAATAATATTAAAGTGTTTATAAAATTAATTAATTGAGCGCAAAGTTAAACTATTTCCTGTTTTTATACAATAACAAAATCACATATTTACCAAATCTAAAAGTTTGATAATCAGATTTCAAATCTTCTGGCTTTAGCAAGATTGAAAACACAGAGGTTCCTAACCTTATGATAGTCTCGTAGAAGAGCTTCTATCTAATCGACAACAAATCCTTACATTTGCGATATGATAAAAAACGAGTTCAGCATTTTTGAAAGCGAATTAAACGTACGCCCAGATGATATTGACATGTTTAACCATGTGCACAACAGCAAGTATTTAGATTATGTACTCGCTGCACGTTATGAGCAGATGGAGAAATTTTATGGAATGAGTTGGGAAAAATTTGCTGAAATGGGTTATGGATGGGTAGTGGCAAAAGTTAGCATTTCATTTAAAAGAGCTTTAAAAATGGGCGATAAAATGCTTATCCGCACAGGTATTCTTGAAATGAACGAAAAAGGCAGTAACGTACAATTCGAAATCATCAATAAAACTACCGGAAAAGTAGCTTCGGATGGTGTTTTTGAATATGTGATGATAGACCTGAAAACACAACGTTCATGCAAGGTAACTCCCGAAATGATAGCGGCCTATAGCATATAAGCTATTTTTCTTCTTCATCGGTTTTTTTATTAAAACAATATTGACCTTAAAAATATTTTATTACTTTTGATTCGTAATACTACGAACCATGAAGTTTTTCGCAGTCCGCATACATTAGCTTAGCAGCAAGGACTCCATTCTCTACTTACAAATTTCATTCGCTAAGATTTTAGCGTCTAGGTTATTATTTATACACTTTTTTTATGACAACTACAAACGAGGCCAAAAATGGCTTATCGAAGTTTTTCGCGATTTTAAAACAATCCTTAAAGGGAGAAGAAATAGATTATACTTCCATTAATATCAAACGGGCTATTATACTTTTAGCCATTCCCATGATGTTAGAAATGATGATGGAATCTGTATTTGTACTGGTGGATCTGTATTTTGTGGGACACTTACCCAATAGCAGTGTAGCCATTCAGATTGTGGGCTTAACAGAATCTGTTTTAACGATCATCTACTCACTGGCAATGGGTATAGGTATGGCAGCAACAGCAGTAGTTGCACGCCGTATAGGTGAAAAAGATCCTGTTGCGGCAGCTAAAGCCGGTATGCAAACTATTTTTATTGCTCTAACCATTAACTTGGTGATCAGTGTAAGCGGTTTGCTATTTGCCAAAGATATCTTACTACTAATGGGTGCTACAGAAAGTACCGCTGCCGAAGGTAAGCTATTTGTACAGATCATGATGGGCAGCAGTATGGTTATTATGCTACTTTTTCTGATCAATGGTATTTTTAGAGGAGCAGGTAATGCTGCTATTGCTATGCAAAGCTTGTGGATAGCCAATACCATTAACATCGTGCTTTGTCCTTTATTGATAAGAGGATTAGGACCCATACCAGCTTTAGGTTTAACGGGAGCTGCATTGGCAACCGCCATAGGTCGTGGCATAGGTGTAATGTATCAAATCTATCATTTAAGCAAAGGCAGTAGCAACTTGCAAGTAAAATGGGCTTATCTAAAACCGCATTGGGACCAGATTAAAGCAATCATCAGAGTAGCGGCACCAGGTATTTTCCAGTTCGTTATTGCATCATGCAGCTGGATATTCCTGGCAGAATTGGTGGCTACCACAGGTGGAGATAATGGCTCAGCCGGATACCAGACCGCATTAAGGTTGATGATGTTTTTCATGCTCCCTGCATGGGGCCTAAGTAACGCTGCAGCAACTTTAGTGGGGCAAAATATGGGTGCTCATCATTTTGAAAGAGCCGAAAGTTCGGTTAAAATAACGGCTAAATACACCATTATTTTTATGGCTGTGGTTACTTTACTTTTCTTAACCTGCGGTTCTTTATTTGCATCGATTTTTACCAATGATAAGGAAGTGATCAACATTGCTACACAAGCGCTGCGTATTTTAAGTTATGGTTTTGTAATTTATGGTATAGGCATGGTTTTAACCAGCGCTTTTAATGGTGCCGGCGATACGCTTACGCCTACTAAAATCAATATTGTGGCTTTCTGGTTATTCCAAATACCATTTGCTTATATCTTAGCTAAGCATTTTAACATGGGACCTACAGGTGTTTTTATTGCTATCCCTGTTACCGAAGTAGGTATTTCTATTGTAGCTTACTATATTTTTAGAAGCGGAAAATGGAAACAGGTTAAAGTATAATATTTTAAAGAGGTTGTTCAAGAATTTTGGCAACCTCTTAAATTTGCTACTATGATTTATCCTAAGGTTTGGGTAAAAAATGTAAATTCGGAACCTTAAGATACACAGCATGAACATTATCCTCGCTTCTACCTCTACCCTATACGGCGGTAACTATCTCGAATATCTAAAAGATGAAATCTCTTCGCTTTTTAAGGGAATTGATGAAATCATTTTTATTCCTTATGCAAGACCAGGAGGTATTAGCCATGAAGAATATACGGCAAAAGCAGCCACATTTTTTGCTACTTTAAACATTCAAGTAAAGGGTTTACATGAATTTACACAACCAGAAATAGCCTTAAATGAAGCTAAGGCTTATTTTACAGGTGGGGGCAATACTTTTCTACTGGTCAAAACCCTGCATGAACTGGGCTTAATGAACGTATTGCGTGATAATGTACTGGGTGGAAAACCCTATTTGGGATGTAGTGCCGGTTCTAACATCGGTGGTTTGAACATGAAAACAACCAATGATATGCCGATTGTTTACCCACCTTCCTTCAATTGTATGGGTTTGGTACCTTTTAACATTAACCCTCATTATCTGGATCCACAGCCTGAAATTAAACACAACGGAGAAACGAGAGAAACCAGGATACTGGAATTCTTAACCCAAAATCAGACCAAAGTAATCGGTTTGAGAGAAGGAAACTGGATTCGTGTAAAAGGAAATACAATATCTGTTGAAGGAACAGAACTTACGCGAGTTTTTGAAAACGGACAACTTCCATATGAGATAACTCCAGGCACACAATTGGTATAGGTCTTTTCTAAACTAAACTGCTTAAAGATTTGTTGTATTTGTATTGAATCCTCAAATACAATAATATGGCAAAAATAGTAGCAGAACAACTGGTAGAAATGCTGGTTAATGCAGGCGTAAAAAGAGTTTATGCGGTTGCAGGCGATAGTTTGAATTCATTTAACGAAGCAATCAGACAGGATGGTCGTATAAAATGGATACATGTAAGACATGAAGAAGTGGGTGCTTATGCCGCAGCAGCCGAGGCCGAACTGGATGGTATAGCTTGTTGTGCGGGTAGTTGTGGCCCGGGACACGTACATTTAATTAACGGACTTTATGATGCGCACCGTTCACACGTTCCACTTATAGCCATAGCTTCTACTATCCCCACCAACCAAATGGGTGTAGATTATTTTCAGGGCACCAATACCTTTAAACTTTTTGATGATTGCAGTGACTATAATCAGTTGATTACTACTGCAGAACAAGCTCCTCGTATATTCCAGACAGCTATACAACACGCCTTATCTAAACGAGGAGTTAGCGTAATCGGTTTTCCGGGCGATGTGGCAGATATGGAAGCCGTTGAATCACCTACATCTACACAGATTTTCAGGTGCAATCCGGTTATACAACCTTCAGAAAGTGAGCTTAATCACTTGGCCGGTCTTTTAAATGAAGGCAAAAGAGTAATGCTTTATTGTGGCATAGGTTGTAAAAATGCTTATCATGAAGTACTTGAATTGGCACAAATACTTAAATCGCCAGTGGGCTACAGTTTCAGGGGAAAAATGCATGTACAATATAATAACCCTTATGATGTAGGGATGACGGGTTTATTAGGCACACCAAGTTGCTATAAAACCATGCACGAAGCTGATGTGCTTCTAATGCTCGGAACAGATATGCCTTATGATACCTTTATGCCTGAAGATAACAAGATTATTCAGATAGATGCAGCCGAAGAACGTTTAGGTCGTAGGGCAAAACTAACCTTAGGCTTAAAAGGAGATATCAAAGATACCATCAAGGCACTTTTGCCACTATTACAGCACAAAACCGATACTTCATTTTTAGATGCGATGGTAAAGTTTCATGAAAAAGTAACTGAAAGGCTGCATACCTATGTGGAAGATAAAGGCGAAGAAAAGAAATTACAGCCCGAGTATGTAGCATCTGTAATCAATCAACTAGCAAGCGATAATGCTATATTTACCTTAGATACCGGTATGAGTGCCGTATGGGGTGCCCGTTACATTGAACAGACCGGAACCCGTTATCTCTTGGGTTCATTTAATCATGGTAGCATGGCCAATGCAATGCCTATGGCTATTGGTGCTAAGTTATCTCACCCTGAAAGACAGGTAATTGCTTTTTGTGGCGATGGCGGTTTATCTATGTTATTAGGCGATTTGGCTACCATTAAACAATATAACATTCCGGTGAAGCTTATGGTATTTAACAATAGGGCTTTGGGGATGGTAAAATTAGAGATGGAAGTAGCTGGTTTGCCAGATAATGAAACAGATTTGCTTAATCCCGATTTTGTTAAAATAGCCGAGGCAATGGGCATAGCTGCTGCCGAAGTAACTTTACCTGAACAACTGGAAAGTGCATTACAACAGGCTTTTAATCATGATGGCCCTTATCTGTTAAATATATACACCAACCCTAATGCATTAGCCATGCCTCCGCATATTACCGGAGAACAGGTTTGGGGCATGACCAAAAGTATGAGTAAATTGTTATTGGGCGGACATATGGATGAAGTCTTTGAAACCATAAAATCAAATTACAAGCATTTGAAAGATCTGTTGTAAACCCAGTATTATTTTTTCATTTTCTGGTACTTTACCATGTCTGCTATATCGTTTCAACGCATTAAGCTATTACGCAAGATACCTTATTTCTATATCGTAATCCGTCCGCCTGTTACCGGAATAGTCGCTCCAGATATATAGCTCGCGTCATCTGAAGCCAGAAATACATAAGCCGGAGCTACTTCTACAGGCTGACCCGGACGCCCCATTGGCGTATCTTTTCCAAATTTTTCTATATCAGGCATGGTTGAAGGAATAAGCGGTGTCCATATAGGGCCTGGTGCAACTGCATTTACTCTTATCCCTTTTCCGGCAGTAAGCAATATCTGACTTAAATTGGCCGTAAAGTTCTGGATAGCGCCTTTAGTAGCCGCATAAGGCAATAAAATTTCTGAAGGATTATACGCATTAACCGAAGTGGTATTGATGATACAACTGCCCTCTTTCATATGGGGCTCTGCCGCTTTACATAGGTAAAACATAGCGTGCATATTGGTTTCAAAGGTTTTAATCCACTCTTCAGCTGTAATATCAGCTAAAGTTTCACGGCCCATTTGGAAAGCCGCATTGTTTACCAAAATATCAATTCTGCCAAATTCTTTTACAGCTTTATCAACAATCTTTTTGCAGTGCTCTTCATTTCTAATATCACCTTTTACCAATACGGCTTTTTGCCCGGCAAGCTCTACATAATGCGCAGAATCTTGTGCGTCAACGGTTTCGGTATCACTTAAATAACTGATCAGTACATCTGCACCTTCTCTTGCAAAAGCAATGGCTATGGCTTTTCCTATACCCGAATCACCGCCTGTAATGATTGCTTTCTTACCTTTAAGCTTAGCATTACCCTGATAGCTTTTTTCACCATGATCTGCTTGAGGTTTCATGGGCTCTTCATTACCCGGAGGTTCTTGCTCCTGTTTTGGAAATGGTGGTACAGGATATTTGGTGTCTGGTTTTACAGGTGGTTTTTGTTTCTTTTGCCTTTCCATCTTCTTCTCCTTTTATATTTATGAACATACTTTGCAACAAAAAAGTTTGCTTAATTGTGCGTTATTCCAATGAGTTGAATAAAATATTTACGTCGCTTTTTATTCATTTAAGAGTGTGTATTTCTTTAAGTTAGATGCTGAAATGAATTCAGCATGACGCCCTGCTGTTTAAGGTCATTCCAAGCTTGCTTTATAATCTATACATTCCTGTTACATTGAGCCTCCCGAAGACAATTCGTGACAACTATCGAAATGTAAACAATTAATTGGTTTCGATAAGTCAATAGTTCAGCAAGACGAACTACCATAAGCATTATTCTGAACTTCCCGAAATATCGGGACAGGCTGTTTCAGAGTCTAAATGTTATTATTCTTTCTACGAATCAGGCAAACATAATTCCTCTAACATTTGTTAAATAACAGAAAAGTGCTTCAATTTTTTAAAGCACACCAAACACCAATTATTGTTCTTTTAAGCTTATTTATTAAACAAAAAACATGAGACTCCCTATTGAACGTAAACATGTTAAAGTGTATCCGGATCCGAAGAGGGTTATTGCAAGATTTTTTTTTAACGGTGAAGAAAGAGGAAAAGATGTGATCAATAAAATCATGACTTTAAGTCCTCAACAGGTATTCAGTATTATTTCTCCTCTGCTGCAGGAGTATTCAAAGCGGCATCGTAACATTACCAAAGTACTGCTTAAACATTGCAAAAAGCTTAAGCCTTTGTTTGACAGTATGAAGATCAATTATAAGAAGCTGGAAGAGCACCGTAAATTGCTGATCGGTTCTTATTTTACACATGAATATTCGATAGAATCAGCTGCATTTTTTAACCCTTCTATTATTGAAGATCCAGATCAAAGTGAACTGGAAGAAGGTGAAAAAAGATTGATCATTAGCTTTAGAGCCGTTGGTGAAGGTCATATATCTTCTATTGTGTTTAGGAGGGCAATGATAGACCGGCACAACAATATCAGTGTAATTCCTTCAGGTAATTATATTGACGAAGCCGAAATTATCAGAAATGCCACTTATAACAAGAAGCTTTTTTTAGAAAAGGGATTGATTTCGCTGATCAATGAAGATGTGCTCAAAGAGCTTGATCTTAAACTTGAAGATCAGTTTGATTATTTAACGCTTAAACAGGTGATAGCACAGACACAGGATCTTGAACCCGATCCTGCTAAAGATAAAGAATTTGAAAAAGTACTCTGGCTTTCTGATTCGTATTATGAAATTGTGTTTTCTTTAGATACGGATATTTCTGACCGGGTTATTTTCCCTATTTCAGAATTTGAGCGTAAAGGTATTGAGGATGCCCGCTTTACTAAATTTATTTCAGATGATGGTTCTGTAACTTATTATGCAACTTATACGGCTTATGATGGGCATATTATTATTCCTAAGCTTTTAAAAACCAAGGATTTTTATGATTTTACCATTGGCCCTTTGTTTGGTGTTGGGGCACAAAATAAAAATCTTGCTCTTTTTCCTCGTAAAATAAATGGCAAATATGCCATGTTATCTCGTATTGATGGAATAAATAATTACATTATGTACTCAGATAAGATCAATGTATGGGAACATCCTATTAAATTACAGGAGCCTAAATATAGCTGGGAATTTGTACAAATAGGTAATTGTGGTGCACCAATAGAAACCAGTGAAGGCTGGCTGATTGTTACCCATGCGGTTGGTCCTATGCGCAGGTATTGCCTGAGCGCTACATTACTTGATCTAAACGACCCAACCATTGAAATTGGAAGGTTAACGGAACCTTTGCTCATCCCCAATCCTGATGAAAGAGAAGGCTATGTACCCAACGTAGTCTATTCATGTGGCAGTATTATCAATAATGGCGAACTGGTTATTCCTTATGGTTTATCTGACTATGCCTCATCTTTTGCAACAGTAAACCTTGAAAGTCTTTTAGAACAACTTAAAAAATGTCCTTGATAATATTATTGATATAGAGAGATTTATTCTAAAATAGAAAAGTATTGCTTTACCTTAAAAGCAATACTTTTTTTCTTTGATCTGGATGAGGTTCGTAATCGAATTTAAGTGCATGTAACACTACTAAATGTGCAATAAGATAAGCCAATGTACTTTCTGCACCCTGGTTACGATTTATGCCTGCATCATGTAATCCATCTGCACAACCTTTGGTCTCATTATCATATAGCGGAATGCGCAATGAATTTTCGCCCATAAACCACATATAACATGAAAACATCTTTTTGATATAGCTACTTTCTTTCGTTACCACATAAGCCTGGCTGTACATCAAAACCATAGCCATAAGTTCTATGGCCTGCTGATCGTACAAAGGCATTTTTTGATCGTTTTTACTATACCAGCCGTTGTTACCTACCGGATTTATAATATTGCCATGACACGTCACTTTCTCAATATGTTCCATGCTTTCTAAAGCAATGCGCTTTGCTTCACTATCTTCTGTAATTTCGGCTACATGAAACAACGCCAGAGGGAACAGTGCATTATCATAAGTCATTTGCTCTTCAAACCAGTTCCAGCCTTCTGTTTTGTTAATTTTGTAAGCAGTAATGAGTTTTTTGGTTAAGAGATCTAACTCTGCTCTTACAGTTTCATCATAAGGATGCACTTTTAAATAATAACTTAAACCAATCAGTACATTGACTATGCCTCTCAAATGTTCAAGTTTTTTAAAATGAGGTATGGCATTGAAAAGAACTTCGCGACCAAACTCTACAAAAGATCTGTTCGGTGCAGCGTGGATAAGATAACCCAAAGCCCATATGGTACGACCAAATGAGTCTTCAGATCCATGCTCATCCAAGTATTCCCTACTAAAACTTAAGAAATTTCTGAAATCACCGTTTTCCAATTGCATATCATGAATATAGCTTAGGTAAACAGGCATCAGATTTAAAGCTTCCTGACTTCCGGTTTCTTGATAAGCCATTAAAGCCATTAATAAAGCCCTTGAATTATCATCTAAGCAATAGCCTTCTTTACGATTGGGAATACCGAATTTGGCGTGCTGAAAAATACCTGTATCATCGGTAAGATGCATTACATACTCCAAACTAAATTTAGGCATTAAGCCCGGGTCTATAATCTGGCGTAAGATCTTATCGCTATAATCTGGATGCTTTACAGCTTTATTGATAACATCAATATAAGATTGCCCTATTTTTGGCCAGCGCAAATGCAAACCATACTCATAAGCTCTGGTTTTAAATGATTGCAGTTCTTCCTGATCAGACAACAGCTCGTTTACAATAAGCGCAAGACTTTTATGATCTTTAAAATTAAATAAATATCCACGATCATTGCTCAACAATTCCTGTGCATGCCAATATGGTGTAGAAAGAACGGCTGCACCGGCTCCTACAGCATAAGACAAGGTTCCACTGGTAATTTGTGCTTCGTTTAAATAAGGGGTGATATACAAATCTGCTGCTGCAAGATAATTAACCAGCTCATCTTCTTCCACAAATCTGTTCATGAATACAAGATGATCTGCTACTCCTAATTCTTGAGCAAGCTGTTTAAGGTAATCTCTGTATTCTTCACCCGATTGCTTTAAAACGCCCGGATGGGTATTGCCCAATATGACATAAACCGTTTCGGGATGCTGCGCTACAATTAAAGGTAAGGCTTTTACTACGGTTTCTAATCCTTTATTACGATTTATGAGACCAAAAGTAAGCAGAATGCGTTTTCCCTCTAATCCCATTTTCTTACGAGTTTCTTTGGGCTCTTTGGCTTCAAAATCAGGAACGCCATGTTCTATAAATTGTATTTTCTCTCTTGGAATTTGATAGATATTCACTAAAAACTGTATGGCTTTCCTACTCATCACTACTATTTTAGAAGAACGGTTGGCTATTTCTCTAATAATAGATCTCTGGAGAAATGAAGGTTCTTTTAAAACGGTATGTAAAATAGAAATTAAAGGTTTTTCAATCTGGTTGATAAAAGGCAGTACATATAAGCCTTCTTCGCCACCATAAATACCAAATTCATGTTGCAACACACAAACATCTGCCTCGCTATTATTGATAAACTCTGCAGCCGCAGTATAATCTTCTTTAATATTTTGTCTGATTACTTGTTTAACTTCATCGGGGTAAGCGTACTCATTTGCATTATCTGTTGAATTTAATGCAATAACTATCGTTGATTGGACACTTTCTTCACTAAGATTGGCATTGATAGCCTTGATTAAGTTCTGATTAAAAGTGGCAAGACCGCATTCTCTTGGCGGATAGGTTGAAATGTACGCGATTTTCATATTGATGAACTAAAAAATAAAGTGAACTACATATTAATTAAGTGATAAAGCATTTAACCAGATGTCATTAAAATAACAAGTGGTTAAACAGCATTGTTTTTTGAGCGCTGCTCAAATCGTCTCCTTTTTGGAGTATCTGAAGCTTATTCTCTTTCTATAAACTTATGGAAAGTGCTGGTTTCGCCATCCTCTTTCTTTTCCTGATAAAGAAAATCCAGCTTGTTGTCATCAAACTCTTTAAAAAAGGTATCCCAATCCAGTTCTTCAAAATCATCTGATTTACTAAAATCAGGAAAATGGATCCTTAGCACACCTTCATTTTCTTTTTTGCCCGTATCCTTTATTTTGGCAGGTACACCTTGTCTTTTTTCTGCCCATTTTTTAATGACTTCGTGGTCATGTGTTTGTTCTGAAGTGCTCATATTAGTTTACAATTAGGTTATACATGATTCTGATTATAGGTCTTTGTTATGTCTTTTTCTGATCATGAAATAAGAAACTAGAACAATAACCAGAAATAAGATTCCTATAATAATCGGAACTATCATATTATGTTTTTTTTTAATTAAAAATCAGTTACTTATGGTACTTATAGCAACAATAATGATGCGAAATTTGAGCACATTTATACCCTTTTTATACCGTATAAATTCGGTTTTAATCCAGAGTTTTTACGGGTTCTTCGCTCAATTCAACAAATGCCTCACATATCTCATCTGCTGAAGGGTACTTTTTTTGTTCTTTGTAAAGCTTTTTTCTAATCCAGCGTATAATTTCGTTTTTACTGACAAAGTCTTCCTTTACTGTATATTCCAATGCTTTAAATTTTGTCATCCAGGGTTTATGTTGCGGATTGGTTTGCGCATACAGCACAATAACAGGTGTTTGCACAGCTGCAGCTAAATGTATCACTCCGGTATTTACAGCAATCAATAATTTTGACCGTTGGATCAAAGCAGCGGTTTCTGGTAAAGACAGCTGGCCTGAAAAGTCATATACTTTGCCTTTTAATTCATCTGTAACCAGTTTAATTTCTGCACTGTCTTTACGGTCGCCCGTAAACACCAAAGGATAATCATAGTGGTCTATTAGCTGCTGGCATGTCTTTACCCATTTATTTAAGGGATATTTTCTTTTCTCTTCTGATACACCTATATGTACAATCAAATAATCATTATTGTATAAGGGCATACTGCTGAGCAGTTTTGAAACCTGCATCATGCTTTTTTCAGGAATAGTGATCTGTATTGCTCTGTCTGTAACTACAGTGCCCATGCTTTCGGCTAGTTTCAAATCTCTTTCTACTTGATGCAATATTTCGTCATACGGTTCTTTATCTGGGAGCCATTTATTGATCAGATCATAAGGGTTTTCTCTGCAATAGCCTATGCGAATAGGTATTTTTGATAACCATGCAATTAAAGCCGCAGGTAAAGGATTTTGGCTAAAGGTGTTAAAAATGATACAACTGTCAAAGTTGCGGCTACTAATGGTCTGTATAAGGTTAAATACAGCCTGCTGGTTGCCGGTTTCGTTGATCTTTACCCATGGTAAATTAAAAAGAATGCAATCGTCTATTTCACTGATCAGCGGAACAACCTTACTGCCCAAAGAAGAGGTTAGCACAGTGATCTTGCAATCAAAAGTTTGTTTAATAGCTCTGATTGCTGGTGAGGACATCAGCAGATCGCCAAAATTATCGGCTCTAAAACACAAGATATTTTTTACAGATCTCATCATTATGACGCATAAACTTGGGTTTTAATGATATTATCCTGTATTCTTTTAATGGTACCGCTTGTAGATTTATTGTCTATAAACGGAATGAGCTCTAACCTGCATCCTATCTGATCGATGATTACTTTTTCAGGCATATACTTGTAAGTGTAATCTCCGCCTTTTACAAATACATGTGGTTTAAGCGCTTTGATAAGCTGTATGGGCGTATCATCGTTCTTTTTACCAAAGGTTACGATATAATCTACACTGGCTAAGCCATTGAGTACCTCTATTCGCTCACGTAGGTTATTGATTGGTCTCGAAGCACCCTTTAGTCGTTTAATACTTTCATCTGTATTAATGCCCACGATCAGGATATCTCCTTTGGCTTTTGCTTTGGCCAGATATTTTACATGACCACAATGAAGAATATCAAAACATCCGTTTGTAAATACGATCTGTTTGCCTTCTTGCTTCTGTTTTTCTATCTGTTTTTTTAATTGTGCAAGCGATAGATATTTAGAAGTGCTCATTAACTTTTCTTCAATATCTTCTAAAGCGCAAATAGCCGTTTTCTCACGTTTCTGTATAGCTGCATGTGCTGCATGTACGGCCAGCTCAACTGCTTCTTTCATTTTTGCTTTGCTCAATACCGCTAATAAAAAAGCCGAAATAAAACTATCTCCCGCGCCGCTTACCTGTGGAGCAATAACTTTCTCTACTTCGTAATGTGAAACAAATGTTGAATGATTAAAATGTGCAATACCATCTTTATCCATGGTTAATACAATATGTTCGGCACCAGTTTGTGTAGCAATGATTTCTCCCCAACTTTTAACTTGCTCTATACGGTTTAAAGCATATTGCTCGCCTGTAATTTTTAAGGCTTCCTGATAATTAGGCTTAATGAAATGGGGTTTTAAAGCACGGTATTTTTCATAAGATTTAGCATCTACAGCCAGTACTTTTGCATGTATTTTTTGTAGTTCCTGTAAGCTGTTGATTACTTTCTCTGTAAGCACGCCTTTGTTATAATCTGATATTAAAACGGCATCGCAGGATGGATAAATCTTTTCAATCTGTTCTATAAGTCCTTGTTCTGTTTCTGTATAGATGTGGCTCTCTGTGCCCTCATCAAACCTAACAATCAATTGACTTTCAGAAGATATTCTAGTCTTAATTATAGTTTTTCTTTCAATATCTGAAACTATATAATTTCCATCAATGCCCGAAGCATTAAGCAATTGTTTAGCTTCAATTGATGCATCATCTTTGCCTATAACCGTACAAAACATTACTTTGGCGCCTAAAGCGCTCAGATTGGCGGCTACATTAGCAGCTCCGCCTAAGCAACTGTGTTTCTGGTTTACATCTATAACAGGCACGCTGGCTTCGGGAGCTATTCTCTGGCAATTTCCATGAATGTATGTATCGATCATGAAATCACCTATAAGTAAAATGCGTTTTCTGCTAAATTTCCTGGCTATATTCAAAAGTTCCTTGTTCATCTTCTTTTAACTTATAATGGTGAGAAATATATAATGAAGCTTCTAAAAAATTAGGTGCTATCCAATTGGGTACGCGATTAAGATTTCCGTTTACGCACCATTCGTTTTCATTACCATTGTCTATCAATATAGATCTGCAACCGGCCGCTTTTCCGGCTTCAACATCATCTAAAATATCTCCTATCATCCACGATTTAGTTAGATCTATATGATGCTCTTTGGCTGCTGCAAGTATAAGATCAGGGTTGGGTTTTCTGCAATTGCAGGTAACAGCATAACGAGGAACCGAACCTGTTTCTAAATGGGGACAATAATAGAAACCCGATAAGTGAATGCCTTTCTGATCAAATAACTGCTTTATTTTCTGTTCTACTTCAATAAGATCTTCTTCCTCAAAATAACCTTTGGCAATACCCGCCTGGTTGCTGATAATGATAAACAAATAGCCCAGTTTGCTCAGGATTTCCAATCCTTCTAATACACCTTTATTCAGGCTAATCAGATCGGGATTTACATTGTAAGGGATATTCGGGATCAGGGTTCCGTCTTTATCCAGAAAAATAGCCTTATTAGCTTCCATAGCCTTTATATTTTTGAGATGAATTCAGATAAGTGAGCTGATCGTTTACACGCATTCTTGCAAAAGGGAGATTTAATGGTTTTACTGGTTTTTCCAGATCCTCTTCGGCTACTACGCCCTGCTCTATGATGGTGCAAAGCTGGTGTAC
This sequence comes from Pedobacter montanisoli, assembly GCF_022809115.1. GTDB lineage: Bacteria > Bacteroidota > Bacteroidia > Sphingobacteriales > Sphingobacteriaceae > Pedobacter > Pedobacter montanisoli. The sequence goes on from NZ_JALGBH010000002.1 coordinate 925,100, forward strand.
AATATGCAGATGAAGTTCCTGTATGCGTTGCGTACTTTGAGAAGGCACAATGATATTATGCTGTGAGTGTTTGGCTGCCATGCCGCCATCTTTACCCAACAGACAAATGGTTATCAAGCCTTTTTGTTCTGCCATGTTAATAGCTTTGAGAATATTATCAGACTGGCCGCTGGTACTTAAACAGAATAAAACATCTCCCCTTTGTCCGTAAGCATCAACCTGCCTTGCAAAAACATCATCATAACCAAAATCATTGGCCCATGCGGTTAAGATAGAAGTATCCGCATTTAATGAAAGGGCTGGTAAACCTCTTCTGTAACTCACTTCAAAACGACCTACCAGCTCAGCTGTAAAATGCTGACTTTCTGCTGCACTGCCTCCATTGCCACAAACCAATATTTTCCTGCCTGATAGAATAGCATTGCTCATTATAGCTCCTGCATTAAAAATATCTTTAGCTATGGCTTTTGCTGAATTTTCAAAAGTAGCTGCAGCTTCTATAAATGCTGCCTTTAAAGGTCCTAAAGGGTTTTCTACCAGTTTTTCATGCAGTACGTTTTTATAAAGATGGTTTACCTGATCGGCTATATGGCACCATTTAAACTTTCTAACATATTTCTGGGCAAAGTCGCCCATTTTCTTAGCGAGCTCCGGCTGATCAAATAATACCCTGATTTTATTGGCCAAAGCATATGGATCTGAAGGCGGCACCAAAAAACCCGTTTTCCCATCTAAAACAGAATATTTGATCCCGCCCACATTAGCGCCTATAACTGGCGTACCACAAGACATGGCTTCTAAAGGTGTAATACCAAAAGGTTCATACCATGGCGTAGTTACAAATACATCGGCAGCGCTGTAATAGTATTTTAACAGGTCTCTTTGTTTTCTGCCAACAAAGTTTACGTATTTTTCAAGTTGTAAATTGCTTACCAGATCTTTTAAACGGTCTATTTCCTGATAACCCTGCTTTTCTTCTTTTTCTCCCCCTACTACAATCAGTTTATAAGCTTTTTGGGCTAGGTTCAATTTAGATAAAGCTTTGATTACATTATCTATGCCTTTTCTGGGTACTATGCGGCCCAATTGCAGGATTACCTTTTCATCGTCTCCAATATTCAGCAGAGCTCTTGCAGTTTGTTTATGAATTGGATAAAAATCTGCAGGATTAAAGCCACAGGCTATAATAGGGACTTTACTTTCTTCAGCTCCATATAATTTGATCAGATCTTCTTTATCTTGTGGACACTCGGCTATAATAGCATCTGCATGTTTGATGATCTCTTTTTCTATATCTACTCTTTCATCAGGAAACCTGTCATTTTCTTTCTGGAAAATTTTGCGGATATAACCCAAAGCATGAAAAGTGATCACGAAAGGAATTTCCATTCTTTGTTTTAACTCCATGGCTACCAAACCCGACATCCAGAAATTGGCATGAATAAGTTGGTATTGAATACCTTCTTGTTCAATAAAGCTTTCCATTTGTGCTCTAAATTGGGGCATGTAAGGAAAGATGTCTTCTTTTGGAATGATTTCTGCAGGTCCGGCATCTACTAATATTACCCTAACATCTTTGCAGAGCCGGATAATCTGTTCGGTTTCAGCATCTTCTCTTCTCGTAAAAATATCTATATCATATCCTTTCTGCGCCAATTGCTTAGCTAATTCTGCAACGTAAACGTTTTGTCCTCCGCTATCCGTTCCGCCTAAGGAGGCTAAAGGCGAAGCATGTTCACTTATAAATGCGATTTTGTTTTTCATGTAGGTAGATTTTAAATGGCTTGCGTATATGTTAAAACTTCTGAAAATAATTTCTCCCAATCGTGGGTAAACCTCCTAATATTAAAGCGCTGCTGGGCAGATTTTGCTGCATTGGCTCCCAGTTCAAAAGCTCTTGCTTTATCTTCTATGAGCATATGCATACAATCGATCAGAAAAGAAACATCTGTATGTACATAACCGTTGTAGCCGTTCTTGATCACATTGGGCATTTCTGTAGTAGCCAAACCCACCACAGGCATGCCCATAGTCATGGCCTCACATACAGCCAGCCCTAAGCTGGTGTACCTTATCGGATTAAAAAAGAACCTGTATTGCGAAATAAACTGAGGCAACTGCGGATGCAGCACTTCTCCAAGGCCAAAACCTGCTGTACCCATGCCTACTAAATCTATAGGCACTTCTTTCTGTACTTGTTCAAAAATATCAAAACCCAGCAGCCTACCTCTTTGCGGTAGGTTATTGATTACTACAATACCTCTTTCAATCTCACCGGTATAATTTACCGTAGCAGGCATTACACCATGTTCTATAACCCTTACATTGGGTACTTGTGCATGCCACATCAGCTTGTTAAAGTGTGTAACATGAACCAGTGTTACATCTTGATCTTTTATCGGGTGCAACTCATTGGTTGGATGTCCCCAAGGTGGATCATGCTCTAAATAAATTTTAGGCAATGCCCGCTGTTCTTCGGTTAAAATATCATACTGATCTGTGAAATAGTTCTCATCGGCCTGAAACAGTAGCACATCAAACTCCAGATCCTTCACTTCATTGGCATTAACCTCTATTACATTAGCTCCAAAAGGAAATGTATGTCCTCTGCCGCAATATCTGTCACTCTTTTGCTCATCAACAGGAATAAAAATATCGTAGTTTCCCTGCGATAAATAGAACAAATAGCTACCGTGTATATGCCAGGTAAAAATCCTTATCCTTTTTTCAAGTGAGGATAAAATTGATGTCGTATCAAGATCGGTTTGAAGTATCATATTTTTTAAGGTTATAGCAATTCTATACCTAGTCCATAAAATCCAGTTTATCCAAATCGTATTCTAAAAAATAGGTTGGCATATCCTTATTTTTAAAGGGTTCTTCCTGTGGTATGGTTTCTACCGGATAATGGCCTGTAGCTTTTGAAAGGTTTGCGTATTGATTGTTTTCTTCGTTTGTTGCTTCATTTTCATTGGGATCAATTTCTAAAGAATCTCTCTGCGCTCCGCTTACGTTTCCTACATTAGGATTTACCCAATAATTTAGCCCGTTAAATTCATTGCTTGAATTTTGTCGGTCCTGTCCTTCGAAATTTCCTGTGTTTTTCATGGTATTATAGATTTAATTTGAAATAATTAATGACTTACATCTCAATAAACAGGGGCTTTTTGAAAATGTTCGTTCGGCAGAATACCTGTTTTTTTAAGGTAATAAGCACTAAAGCAGGGGTATAAATACTTAATAGCATATCTCTCTGGTACAAGTAGTGAAGCTATTCGTACAACCGAAAGAGCAATTTTTAGGGTTAAGGCAAGAGCCCGAAACAAGCTCCGTTTCTATTACAGAAAAGCGCTTTAAAACAAGCGCTTGTAATCCATACAGCATCTTTCTACAATGACTTATGCGCTTTAGCCAAAAGCTTTGTTTTGAAGTGAAAACATCTGCTAAATTTTACCTGTATTTTATACTTGTTGCAGAAGGTAAAATGCTGTAAAAAATACCTGAAAAAAACTTTGAAACAACGATTTTTAGCTTTTCATGTTTGGTAATTAGGTAATAAATTTAAAATCATAATCACTATGAAAAAGTCAATGAAAGAGAATGGTAACATGCCTAATGAGCATCTTCACGATTTAATGGTAGATGAGCTTAGAGACATTTTAGGTGCTGAAAAACAATTGTTAAAAGGATTAAAGAAAATGAGTGCTGAAGCAGAGAACGAAATGCTGCAACAAGCTTTTAAAGAACATTTGCAACAAACAGAAGGACACATTGAAAGATTGAAACAAGTTTTTGAGCATCTTAACATGAAACCTAGGTCTAAAACCTGTAAAGCTATGGAAGGTCTGTTAAAAGAAGCCGAAGAAATTATAAGCGACTTTGAAGACAGCCCGGCCAAAGATGCGGCCCTGATCTGTGCGGCACAAAAAATAGAGCACTATGAAATAGCTTCTTACGGTAGCCTTGCTACTTATGCAGAACTTATGCAGCATGATGATGTTGCAGAACTTTTAAAGGAAACTTTATCTGAAGAAAAGGAAACGGATAGTAAACTAACAGAGATTGCCATGAGTTCTGCTAATGTAGAGCAAACTCAACCTGCTTAACGCAAACAACTTCCCTTAATTCTTATACCCGAGATGCATCGGTTTCTTGCCGGGCATCTCTTTTTTTAAGGTAAAGAATGAAGCCGCAGTTACATATAGAAAACAGGGACATTGAAAAGAGTTTACGTCTAGTTATAGTAGATGGCATAAGCTCTGAGATTGTGGTTTGCCTTACCAGCGGTGCTTTTCTGGTAGCAACAGCATTGCTTTTGGGTGCCTCCAACTTTCAGATCGGTTTACTGGCGGCCTTCCCTTCGCTAACCAATTTAGCACAGTTATTTTCTATTTTGCTCATGCGCAGGTTTCCCAACCGCAAGGGCATTACCACCATATCGCTTGTTATTGCCCGTACACCTTTAATTATTATTGGTTGGTTGTTGTTCCAGTTTGGCATCTCGGTCTATTTCTTAATGGCCATGATGTTTATCCATTACCTGTTCAGTTCTATTGGTGGTGCAGGTTGGAATTCCTGGATCAAAGATCTGGTACCTGAAAACCAATTGGGGCAATACTTTTCTAAACGGAGCCGTTACATGCAGATCGTTAATATTTGTCTGAGCCTTTTGGTAGCGGTAATGGTCGATTATTTTACGAGTAAACACTCATCTGAGCTACTCAGCCTGTATTCGGTTTATTTTATCCTAGCAGGTGTTGTAGGTCTTATCGGAACCTTCTTTCTTTCGCGAGCAGTTGAGCCTCAGTCTTATTTATCTAAAGGAGATTTCTTTGAGTTGTTTATGATGCCTTTAAAGAACAAAAACTTTAGGAACATGCTTTGGTTTAACGGTGCCTGGGTTTTTGCCATTAATCTTGCCGTTCCGTTCTTTATGGTTTTTATGCTGCAAACGCTTAAAATACCGATGACTTATATCATTGCCCTTACGGTAATCAGCCAGGTATTTAGTGTATTAACCGTACAATTATGGGGTACACTCTCAGATCGATACAGCAATAAGAGCATCATTTACCTGAGCAGCCCTATTTACATTGTTTGTATCATTGCCTGGATTTTTGTGGGTATTTACTCTCGCTGGTATGTAAACATGGCTCTTTTGGTAGGCATCCATATCTTTACCGGTGTTTCAACAGCGGGCATTAATCTGGCATTAACCAATATTGGTCTTAAGCTGGCGCCTAAAACCGATGCAGTGGTTTACCTCTCAGTTAAAAACATCACTACTTCTATCTTCTCTTCTGTTTCGCCTTTGCTGGGTGGTATCTTGGCCGATTATTTTTCTAACAAGCAACTCAAAATTACTTTTGAATGGATAAGTCCCCAATTTAACAAATTGTTAAAGCTGATTTATTTACATGAATGGAATTTCCTTTTCTTGATCGGAGCTTTACTAGCACTGCTTTCTTTAAGGTTACTGGGCAAGGTGCAAGAACAGGGCGAAGTAGGCCATTCTATTGTTAAAAGGATCATGAAAACCCGATTTAAAAGTGATCTAAAAGAAAGTTTTATTATTGGTAATATAGTAACTTGGCACAGCATGCTCAAAGCTATTATAAAAAGAAAGAAAGCTGCCTGATCTTATTAGGTTTCTGATATATTTTCAGTGTAATAGCTCCTGCTTTTTTAGAGGTTCTTTATTGTCTTCTGGCCTTTCCAGTTCCAACTTGGTCTGGTTGGTATTGATCATTTCTATCACCGATCGTAGAACAAATTTATAATCGGGATTGAGGTTCCAGTCTATGGTAAAATGTAAAGCCAGGTTTTTAGGCCCCCAGCGATAAGGTTCTCCATCCATGCTGATAATGATGCTAGGTGTTTTTACAGCTGCAGCAATATGCGATACACCTGTGCAATTGGCTATTAAGGCAAAAGCGTTTTCAATAATGTGGCTAATAGCACCTAAAGAGGTTTTTCCGGTTAAGATGAGCGGTTTATATTTCATTTTGCTGGCCAGTTCATGGGCAATGGCTATTTCATTTTCATTACCCGTAATTACCACCTCAAAGCCTCTTTCTTTACAAAAATCTGCTATGGCCGCAAAGTAAGCTATCGGCCATTGCCGCCACTTGCCCCTTGAGCCAGGATGAATACAGATGTATTCTTTGGGCTTTAGTTTAAAGTCTAAGGCTTTAAAATCTGCTTCATCTTGCTCTAACGTAGAGAAAAACATCTCATCATTGTTGTAATTGATCTTAAGGTGGCTCAACAAAGCCAGGTGCCGGTCTATTTCATGCAGCTTTTCTGGATAGCACATCAAATCTTCATTTTGCTGCTCTATGGTTTGGCAAAAGCCTACTACCCGCTTTGCCCCAAGCATATTTAGAAATTCATAAACTACAGAACCATTGCCCTGCAACTGAAAAAGCAGGTCGATCTCTTTTTCATGCATTTGATTTACAAATGTTTCAAAACCTAAGGGATCAAACTCTTGCTCGGGTAATCCGGGATAACCCGGAAAAGCCACAAACTGATCTATACATTTAAATCTTTCTATAAGAGATCTGGTATGTGCCAAACCTATAAATATGATTTCGGCTTGAGAGTAATATTCTCTTATGGCCTTTATGGCAGGCATGGCACATAAAATGTCTCCAAGCTGCAATGCCCTGAAGATGGCTATTTTTTTGATGTTGCTTTCCATGGTTGTGCTATAATAATAAAACCCTGTATTTTAAGGCGCCATATGTTTTCCAGTAAATGGCTACATATGGAATGATAAAAGAAGTAAATAGCATCTCGCTTACATGTTTTAAAGATCGGTCTGCATTTTTGGTACGTTTCCAGGCAAAATTTATAATTAAGGCAAAAAGTGCACATAGGTTGGCAAAGGCTAAATAAGGTGATCCGTTTAAAATGAAGTAAACGAACAAAAGGGTAAACAATAAAACCAGATAGTAATTCCAGGCAGTTTGTCTGCTGATCTTTCTGCGGTACAATTCAGGATATTTTTTAAACAGCAAGGCATCGTAAATTACCTTTCTTTGTTCTTTGATACTTACTGCCCACGGGAATCTCCTTACCGGATGAACCACATACGCATCTTCCAGTTTAATGATAGGAATGCACTGTTCAATGAGTTTAAATTCAAGATCGCTGTCTTCACGCCAGGCCAATTTAAAACGTCTATCAAAGCCGCCAATTTGAATGAGTGCTTTTTTGGTACATACACAATTTGCCGTAATAAAATCTGCATGCTGCAATTTAGCCGTATTCAGTTCAAAATCATGCGGTTTATTAGAAATAGGTACAAGGGTACTGCCGCTGTAAGCAATCAGTTCTTCGCCCTTGTAATGTTTTAAAACAGTTTTTAACCAATCGGTTTGGGGTAGGCAATCGTCATCGGTAAAGGCAACAAGCTGCCCTTTGGCACTTAACCAACCTATATTGCGGGCATAAGCGGGCCCGTTTTTGCGATCTGGTTCTATGTATTTGAGATGAATGGTTCCTCTTTTAGCAATCTTGTTAACCATGCTACGAGTTTGCTCATCTGGTCCATCGCTCACTACAATAACTTCAAACAAAGCCGAATCAATATTTTGCCTGGCTAAGCGCATGAGGCAACGCTTCAATAGGTTCGGCCTCTTGTAAGTGGGTATAACTACCGATATTTTTATTTCCATGATCTTTTCTAATTAAAAATGAACCCATAATTAAAGCGTCAAAAGGCGATGTCCAGAAACACTCTACGGCATCACGAGGGCTACATACAATAGGTTTGCCCAAAGTGTTAAAGGAGGTGTTGACCAATACAGGTACCCCGGTTTTTTCTTTAAAGGCTTTAATGAGCTTGTAATACAAAGGATGTTGTTTTGCGTTAATGGTTTGTACCCTGGCCGTACCATCTATGTGCTTTACAGCTGGTATTAAATGCGCTTGTTCTTTAATTACATTGTACACAAAAAGCATAAAGGGCGATTTTTGTGCTTGCTCAAACCAGTGATGCGCTTCTTCTTCCAAAACTACGGGGGCCACGGGTCTAAAATCTTCGCGGTCTTTAACAATGTTCAGTAACGACTGCATCTTTGGATCAATGGGCGATGCTAAAATAGATCTACTGCCCAATGAACGGGGGCCATATTCCATCTTGCCCTGAAACCAGCCAATGATCTTATTTTGAGCTAGAAGATCAGCTGTTTCTTCAGCCACATCATCCATTTTATGGTAAGGTATCTTACATTTTTGCAAAAAAGCCTCTATCTCGTCATCGCTATATTCAGGGCCCCAATACACATGCTCCATTACAAAATCTTTATCCTCGCTTTCTCTTATTTGTGCATCTGTCCAAAGCGCTGCGCCCAATGCCGTTCCAGAGTCGCCTGCGGCAGGTTGTACCCAAATATTTTTAAAGGGGCTTTTATCTCTTATGCGTGCATTTAAAACACAGTTTAAACCTACTCCGCCTGCTATACATAAATTATCTTCATGGCTCATACCGTACAGCCAATTGCAAAGTTCTAAAACTGTTTCTTCCAATACATATTGCAAAGAACGGGCTATATCAAAATGGTAAGCGGTAAATTCTTCTCCTTTTAATCGGGCCGGACCAAAGCGTTCTTCAAGTTTCTCATTAACAATCTGGTATTGCCCATTGCCCAGATACTGTACAATTTCTCTAAAGTCTTTCACATACTCTGGCTTGCCATATGAGGCCAAAGCCATCACTTTATATTCATCAGAAGAATGCAGAAAGCCCAGATAAGTGGTTACGTTCTCATATAACAGTCCTAAAGAATGCGGTAGCTTTACTTCATCTATTTTGCTGATGTTATTGTTATGCCCTATGCTGTAAGTTGTAGAACAGTCTTCTCCCCGTCCATCTAAAGTAAGTATGGCTGCTCTTGTAAAGGGCGAGGGTAAAAAAGCACTTGCAGCATGGGCAAGGTGATGATCTACAAAATGCCATTTCCAATTGCTTTTATCGGCTTTGTAAAACCTTTTTTGCAGGTGATGCGGATAACCATCAACCAGATGGTTTTCTGCATTGATGATAGAGGTTAAGAAAAGATTATTCCAGGGATTTTCAAGTTCTGCACTAAAATTCTGCTGATCTGCGAACAAGGGAACCGGACAAAAAGCCGAAGCTTTTAATTCTGGTGACAAAATTTGATAGGGATCAAAAGAATAAGCAATGTGATCTACTTCATTAAGATGTATACCTGAAGTTTTTAAACAAAAATCAATGGCATGAAAAGGCAATTCATAAGTACTAAAGGGAATGGGTCTTTTTCCATGTTTAAAATGGGTAAATCTTTCGTCTTCAACGGCAGCTATGAGTTTTCCGTCTTTTACGATACAGGCAGAAGAATCATGAAATACTGCGTTAATGCCAAGGGTGTACATAAGCTGTTTTTTAAGTGATCAAGTACTGTTGTAACTGCTTAAAAGGGGTAAAAGATTTAGTATTTTTGAAATCAGGTACTTTTATAAAAAATAATATGCCTTGTTAGAGTATTTATAACATCATATCCGTATATTTACGTTAGCGGCTTAAAGAATAAAGTACTGTTTCTTAACCAATCTTACAGTAAAATTCGCTTATTTATCCATCCAGTACGTAAAATGCGTGATGTTCAACAAGAGATAAATAAGTGTAAAAACAGCAAGCTTCTCTATTTTCTGCTCTTATTTATAAATTATTTTATTTATAAATAACTTGGACAACCACCTCAACCCCTATGAAAAACTTTAAAATTAGGCGCATAGAATCTGCTTCTTATGTTCAATCTTTTGGATATATTATTGTTATTGACTTAGAAGGGCAGATCATTGGTTTAAGTAGCAATATTTCTGAAATCTCTACCGAGCCGGTAAATTCTTATTTAAAGCAGCCTATCGCTGCTTTTTTTAATCGCTCTTTTGCTGCTCAGGCACCTAAAATATTAAAAGCTATACAAAAACTGTTGGATGAACCCGAAGGCAGGCAAACGCTTTACCACCACATTGCTGGAAAAAGGTATTATCTAAATCTGTTTAGGAACAAGGATAAAATATATTGCGAATGGGAACCTCATCAAAAAAGAGCTGCCAAAACTGTTCAGATAGATACGTTAACCTGTCTTTTAGAAGAAAAAACAAAAAATGTATGGACATCTGTATGTACCTCGGTAAGAAAGATCATTGGTTTTGACCGGGTGCTTATTTTTAAAATGGAAGCATCTGGCAGAGGAAGAATGCTGAGCGAATGTTCTGCAGATAAAAAATACTTAGGTAAGCAGTTTGCCGAAAGTTTTATGCCGGCAGAAGCCATTAATTTTTATCGCAGCTCTCCTTACCGCTATTGTCCTGATACGGACAATGAAAATATTGCATTTTTAGAAATTGGCGAACCTACCGATCTATCACCCTCTTTGCTCCATCCTTTTCCCGATGTGCACATCAATTACCTTAAAGGCATTGGGGTGGTGTCTGTAATTGTAATTCCTATTTTTATAGACCACAAATTCTGGGGTTTATTGGCCGGACACCATTATCAGGAAAAAGCAGTAGATCTGCAAACCCGGCAGTTATGCACTTTGGTTTTGCAACATGCCGCCCATAGGTTCGATTCAGATTTTAAACGATCCCAATTAAAATATTATAATCAGATCAAGAGCATTGAATTTAACCTCAAAGAAAAATTAATGAACAATAACAGTATCAATGTGGTGCTGGTTCAAAATCTTAAAATGCTCTGCCGCAATGCCAAAGCCGATGGCATAGCTATTTACCATGCCGGAGATATATTTACAAGTGGCATTTGCCCTACACATGCGCAAATTGAAGAAATCGTTAAAATCATTAACCCGTTTCATAAAAAGCCGATCTTTAAAGACCATGATTTTGCTTCAAAATACCGAAAAGAAATAGGCAGTCTATCTTTTGCGGGTTTATTGAGCTTGCAGATCGCTCAAAGAAACGATCATTATATTTTATGGTTCAGAAAAGAAAAAACAGACCGTATGTATCGCATTAGTTCTTCTAATGCGCAAGAAGAAGAAGCGGGCTGCGAAACCTGGGAAGAAACCATTGTAAATGCTGCAGAACCCTGGGATGATAAGATACTTTATTTTGTACAAAGCCTAAACGAGTTGCTGCATGAAGTTATTGTTTTAAGATCAAAAGAGCACGAGAAACTTAACGAAGAGCTAATCTTATTGAACAATGAGTTCGAAACCATTGCTTTTACCCTTTCTCACGATCTAAAAAATCCATTGTCTGTGGTAAAAATAGGTGCCCAGATCATTCATGATCAGCACTTGGTACAACCCCAAAACAACAAACAAAACTGGAGCAAGACCATATTAGATGGCATACAGAACATTGAAGCTATTATAGAGGGTTTATTGCATTTATTGGATAAGAAAGCGTACAAATTTTCAAAGGCGCCCATACCCTTATCGCATATGCTGAAAAAAATAGTAGATGAAACCAAGATACTCTATAACAATGAACGCTGTACTGTAGAGTTTGGTAAACTACTGCCCATTTGGGGAGAAAAGAGCATGATCTATCAGATTTTTTTAAATGTAATAAGCAATGCAGTAAAATATACCTCTATGCAAGAACAGCCTTTTATAAAAATAGATAGCCACCAAAACAATAAATACCTGCATTACAGCATAACAGACAATGGTATAGGTATTCCTAAGGCTTTTTTAAAAAACATGTTCAATGTATTTAACCGGGCAAGCAATAGTCATGATTTTCCGGGAACAGGTATTGGTCTTTCTCTAACCAAAAGAATGTTAGAAAAATTAGACGGAAAAATTGCCATAAAAAGCGCAATAGGCAACGGAACTACAGTAATCTTGAGTTTCCCATATGCCCCACAAAATTTATTGAGCATTAACAGATCAAGCCGTTCTTAAAAGCATATTTGATCAAAGCTGCCGAGTTTCTTACATTGGTTTTATTGATCAGGTTTTGCCTATGCCCTTCAACCGTTCTCTTGCTCAGAAAAAGCTTGTCTGCAATTTCTGTATTGGTTAAACCATCACTAATCAGTTCCAGTACTTCTAACTCTCTATCTGATAAGCATATGTCTTCTGTAAGGTGGGTATTATTGTCGTAATTGCTAAAAGCGCTACTATTTTGTTGTACACTTTCTATAAATTCCATAGATAGCTCATCGCACAGGTATTTACCACCTTTAGCTACGTGCTTAACGGCAAAAAGCAATTCTTCATAATCAACTTTTTTCAATAGATAACCATTAGCACCTTTTTCAAAACAGGTTGATACTAACTGAGTACTGCCTACCATTGAAAGTACAATAATCTTAATATTTGGATAATGGATATTGATGTATTCGGTCAGTTCTTTCCCATCCATTTCTTTCATACCTATGTCTGTGATCAATACATCGGGTATAAGTTTGTTTTCTAGCAATTCTATGGTTTCTTTACCATTATTCGCTTCGCCGATTACGCAAAAGTGTTCCTGTGATTCTAAGAGCAACTTTATTCCATTGCATACAATGGGATGATCTTCTGCTAAAATAATTTTTATCATGTTTAAATTCATTAACAAACGGTTAAATAATCCTTGTTAAATAGTCATAAGTATCAACGAATAATTTTCAGATTGCAATTATTTAAACAAAGCCCGAAAGCATATAGCGTTATTTAGAATGAGCATTAGCCGACAGAAAATATTTCCAATTCCATTTTGGCCTTGAAAATATCTTCTGATCAGCCATAAAGCAGGATATTACATCTCTTTTTCATCGTGTCCGTGAGTTTTTACAATTTTATTGTACACGCCAAATAATAGAAAAGGTGCAACCCATTGACCTACAAAAAGTGCCATGTGCTTATGTTTCATACATTTTAAGCCTAATGAAAGTCCCATTGCTGCTATAGCTGTCCATAAAAAGAAATCAGACGGAATTTTTGCAGTCTGGTTTTCAATTTCTTTTGCCATCTCTCCTTCTTGATGTGAATTTTCGCTGTCCATACATATCCTCCTTTACAAAACTTAATTAAAATTACATTATCTGGGTTTATGCCCGCAAAGCATATACCATAAAGGCAGCAATTGTGTTTCAAACTAATAATCAAGTATTTAGCATCGTAAAATACCGACAAATACTTGTTAATTCATATGCATCCAATAACTTTCAAGATGGGTCTGTGCCTATATAATTGCACACTAAACAAGCAAAAAATGCACATCAGATTTCTTCATCTAAATTTATTTAAATATTTGGAAGCCCCGCCTGAATGAACTAAATTTAAAAAACAAACAACTAACTTATCAGATTCTATCTGATAAAACTATAACCGGTTTTTATGAATTGGATTAAAACGCTCACACCTCTAAACTTGTGGTTTGCAATTGTTAAAGCATTCAGATTAATAGAAATAAGCTGGAAATCACTTTCTAAACGGATATTTATTTCAGATTTTTTATCGGTAATACGCAGTATTGGATTTGTAGCTATTCTTGTTATACTTTCGGGTGCTGCATTTTTATATCTGGGCCAGGGACAAGACATTTTATTGCTGGTTATTGAACGTGCCATTTCTGGAAACTGGTGGTCATTTGCAGGCTTACTTTTCTCCATGATCCTCTGGAGTATTTTTGCAGAATTGAGCGTTAGATATGCTATTGCTGTTTCCGATAATTCGGGTCTGCACTTAAGTGATGAGCGGGTTGAGTGGAGAAAGACTGTTCAGAAGTTATTGGCCGCTTTTTTTCTTCTCTGGCCTATATGCATGGTGCTTATTGGTCTTATATGGGTACTGGTTAAAGCCGAATACATCAGTTATTCACAGCGTATAACTTTTGGCGGAATAGCCATTTTTTCGCTCTTATTAGTGCTGTTGGTATTAGCCGAGCTCTATTTCCGTAAATTTGGTAAAGGTACTCCCGGAAATCCCAAACTTACTAAATTAGGTCATCGCTCACTGCCTCCTCTGGAGCGCAAGTGGCTCGAAAAACTATATGGTATTTATAACGATTATGTTTTTACCTTACCTAAGCACACCAATTTTAAAGGAATTTACAATGAAGAACTGAAAGATTTTACAAACCTCTTTCTGGATCACAATTATCCAAAACCAGGTTTTCCGCAAGATCCCAAAGTGCTCCAGCCAAGGCGTTTGGTTCCCGATACGTTTATCTTACTAAATGCCCAAAAAATTAAAAACAGTGCAGCCCTTTATAAATGGGTCTATAAGATCCCACCTTCTTTTTATGCAATCTTTCATAAACGTGTAAGAAGAATGATCTTTATCAGTATTTTCCTCTTTATTATGATTGCTCTCATTCCTGCAAAATGGAATTTTTACGCAGAATTTGGCGCTCCCGCCCTAGTTTGTCTGGCTTTTGCCTGTTATACAGGCATGTATATAGGGCTGTTGTATATAGACAAAGTATTTTTACCAAAATGGCCTCTGGGTATTCGCTTTGTTCTCATCGTTTGGGTTGCCTGCATGTCATGGTTAGATAATGATCATCCTGTACGCTTACTCGGAGATGTACAGAAACGCAATGATGTTCAAACCCAGTTCAAAAAATGGTTTACTGCATATAAACAAAGTTTTGATAGTCTATCTGTTAAAAAGCCTGATACTTATCCGGTTGTATTTATATGTGCTGAAGGGGGAGCTTTTCGTACAGGTGCCTATACTGCTATGTTTTTAAGTCAGATGGAATCTGACCTGACAAAGAGATCAATTGATTTTCGTCAAAGTATTTTTGCCATGTCTGGTGTATCAGGAGGTGCGGTGGGTTTGGGTTTTTATAATGCTATGGCATTCAGAGATAAATCGGCTGTAGCAGATACCGCACTTGTTGCCAAAACCCGAGAGTTTTTTCTGCATGATTCCTTATCGCCAATAATTGGAAAAATGTTTTACGGCGAATTTATCAATCTCTTTTCATGGCGTAATATTGAACTTTTCGATCGTTCTATTGCTTTGGAAGATACCTGGGAAAAAGCCTATTCTAAATTTAAAAACAATAAGAAGACTAACAGCTATTCAGAACCTTTTATTTTAAATGATACGGGTACGGTTAAGCCTGTTTTTCTGATCAATACTTTTGAAGCCGAAAGCGGATTGAATGCCGTAGTTTCCAATAACGCCACAAACGGATTGCTTTTTGATAAACAACGCGATTTGTTTGCTTCTAAATTAAAAAATATCAGGTACAGCACGGCTATCAATTTCAGTAGCCGCTTTCCTTTGTTTTCACCTGGTGCAATGATCGATTCAGGTGGTAAAAAACGTTTACATTATTTAGATGGTGGTTATGTTGAAAATACCGGAACGGGAAGCATGTTAGAAATTATCCAATTACTAAAACAATCAGCTGACTATAAATGTATTACTCCAATAGTAATCAGTTTAAGATTTGGTACAGATTCAACTGATAATAATGGCATTAAATTTTTAAATGAATTGAGTGAAATTGCCTCTGGTTTATTAAACACACGTAGTGGCAGAAGCAAAACTGCTGTAGCCATGTTAAAAAAGGTTATTGAGGCTGACAAAGGCATTTGGATCGATGCACCTTTAAACCCCGAAGAAAAGAAAATCCCGATGAACTGGGTACTTTCCAGTCAGAGTATGAACCGGATACAAAAAGATATCCATGAAAAATTAGCACCTAAAGGCAAAATTATGGATTCTCTGTTTAGTCGTAAGCTGATTTACAAACCAATGCCGAAATAAAGAAAATACCTTAATCTGAATAAGAAAATTCTAAATCTTATTATCAGACAGGTTTTAAAACGTCAATAAATAAAATGGAATTTTCACCCTTTAACCCTATTGTTAAGCTTTGTCTCCAGGGTATGGGCATGGAAGAAAACAGCCAGCCACAAAAAGCAGTCGAGCTGTTTCTGCAAGTCTGGAACGAAGCCACAAACAACTTTGAAAAGTTTCTTGCAGCCCATTATATAGCCCGGCATCAAAAAACGGTTTCAGATAAATTAAAATGGCTCGAAACAGCTTTGGAACATGCTTTAAAGATCAATGATGATAGCGTTAAAAGTGCCTTACCTGCACTTTACCTCCATATTGCACAATGTTACAAAGAGCTCAATGCTGAAAAAGCAAAAGAATATGCAGAATTGGCCAATTTATACAAGAACAACCCTGCTGATAAAGGCCCCTTTTATCATGGTACAAAAGCAGATTTACAAATTGGCGATTTATTGACAGCGGGTGGTAATTCCAATTACAAGTCTGAATTTAAAATGAACCATATTTATTTCACAGCTTTGGTTAACGGCGCAGGACTTGCTGCCGCTTTGGCAAAAGGCGATGCGCCTGAACGTGTTTATGTTGTTGAACCCACAGGTAATTATGAGAACGACCCTAATTTAACCGATAAAAAGTTTCCGGGCAATCCTACCCGTTCCTATCGTTCTGAGGCACCCTTAAAAATTGTGGGAGAAATAACCGATTGGCAGAGACCAGCACCAGAAGAACTGCAAAAGTTCCGCGAGAAATTAGCAGATAACAAAGGCGAAATCATTAATTAGTTTTAAGAGCTACCCCCAGGCTTGAGAAATACCATACTTCAGTACAAATTGTCGAATGTAAGCAGTCAATAGAATAGGCTTCTACGGGCTCAGCCTGACAATTGCTATTTACATCACCCCCGAAAATCGAGGCCGGCTCTGAACTTCCCGAAGTGTCGGGACAGGTTGTTTCAGGGTCTAATATTTATTTAAAGAAGTTATAGCGACACTAATATTAATCTCCTTTGGTATTTCTTTTTCTTAACTTTATAAAAAAGGAATGTCATGAATACACAAATGATATGGGCCAATCTGGCTGTGAGCAATTTAGCGCGAACCACAAAATTCTATACGGATCTAGGTTTTAAACCCAACGGAGAACCTAACCACCAGTTAACCAGTTTTAGGGTTGGCGACAATGAGTTTGTGATCCACTTTTTTTTAAAAGAAGCACTACAAGCCAATATGAATATGGAAATAGCAGATGCGCACCAGGCCGCCGAAATATTGTTTACAATTTCTGCAGAAAGCAAGGAAAAAGTAGATCAATGGGCTATCACAGTGAGCAAGGCAGGCGGAAAGCTCCTCTCCCAACCCGAATCATTTGGTGAGGGTTATTATGGTTTTATGTTTGCCGACCCCGATGGTCATCGTTACAATGTGTTTTATATGTAATTCACTTAATGAATTGACGGGTTTTAATTAATTGAACCACCTAGAAACATCGTCTATAATTGTCATATTCCCGAAATTAATTCGGGACAAGTTGTGGAAATAAATTGTCACATTGAGCTTGTCGAAATGTACATTTAACATTACTCTGTACTTATTTTACAAATAAAAACACAAGATTAATTATATTTAGCAAGACCTAAAACCAAAGTCTTTAAATCAGAAGACAAACATTTCTTAACCGCAAAACAAAATGGCCACAAATATTTCAAGATTAACCATTAACGCAACACCACAAAAAGTTTGGGATGCCCTAACCCAGCCAGAACTCGTAAAATTATGGCAATACGGCAGCGATTTACAAACCAGTTGGCAACCAGGCAGCAAAATAAGATTCACTACAAAATGGCAGGATAAAGTATTTGAACAATGGGGAACCGTTTTAGAATTTAGCCCTACTGCAAAGCTCAGGTACAATCTATTTGCACCAAGACCCGATCTTGAAGATAAACCTGAAAATTATTTTGAAATGATCTATACCCTAACAGCAGATAATGGTCAAACCAAATTGGAAATTATACAGGAAGACAACAGATCAAATGCCGTACAGGAAAAAGAACAAGGAGAAGAAAATCCCATTTTGCAAACCCTGAAACAGATTGCTGAAGCCAATTAATGCAAACAAGTTTGGATACAACTGCTACAAGCTATTTTTTTTACAATAAAGGAAGCTGTAAAAAGCCTCCTTTATTGTAAGGCAGAACCTCTCGTTTACCGTTACCCTATTACCTTCACTTCACTTTGAACTCTCCGAACTAATAAACCACTGCTCCAATATCGCTGGTACTGGCATTGCCTTTATTTATCTTTTATTTTTTTGATTTCATCAATCATTTTTTCTGCATTACCATTGGTTCCGCCAAAGCTAATTGCTTTGTTATACCACTCTAATGCCAAATCATATTGTTTGTTGGTTAGATAAGCTTCTCCTAAACTATCGGCTACATTCGCATTTTTAGGAAACTCTTTTGTTGCCAATTCAAATATTTTTATAGACTCATTAATTTTGCCTAGCCTTAGCAATTCATATCCAAGGGAATTGAGTTCGCTCGGGTTTTCAAAACTATATTCCTTTTCAGAAGATTTTTTCAAAAAATAATAGGTTTCAATCGCTTTATTTACATCGTTTAGAGTTTCTTTTCTTAATGCCTGGTAAACCGATTTTTTAGGAATTTCAAAAGCTTTTCCCAACATAATGTCACGAATGATATGTCCTAAGCTATAAACTTTATTAAGGTTGTTGGATGCCAGAATTACAACGACATCATTTTTCATGTCATTTAATAGAATAGATTCAAATTTATACGAAACACCATTGTGGCGTTGCAATTCATCTTCTTCATAATATCTACCAAGAGAACCACCTTCTTCTTTTGCATAAGGATTATTCAACAACGCTTCAAAGGATTTTCTGGAAATTAAACGATTATGATTCATCGCATCAATCCATTTGTACATATCATTGATATCCAACCAAAGCCAACCGCTGATAAATTCTATTTCTGGACATCTCACATTATCCATGTCATAACAAGACGTTCGGTTTTTATACCCTGGTTTTGCGTCAAACACGGAATTGGTCATTTTCAAAGGTTTAATAATATTTTTAGTAACAAAATCTTGGAAAGTCATTCCTGTTATCTTTTCAATAATTCGTCTTTGCAAAAAGACGTTGCCATTGTCGTATCGGTAACCCTTTCCAGGCTCAAATAGCAAAGTATCCGTTTTTCTCAAAATCTTCCATGCTTCTTCATCGCTTTTTGGAACGATTAGTCCACTTTCTAGTCTGGGAATTCCGCTGGCGTAATTAATCAAATGTCTTGTCGTTACTCTTTCAGACCATTTCGGCAAACCTAAATTATATTTCGAAATAGGGTCATCAAGATTTAGTTTGCCACGTTCTACTAACATCATAATAGCAACTGCATTAAATTCCTTTGCGATAGAGCCAAAATTTAAAATTGAATTTTTCGTTAAGGGTGTTTTCTTTGTTTCATCTGTAAAGCCAAATGATTTTTGATAGATAATTTTGCCTTTTTTCGCAACAAGGACATTTCCATTGAATAAACCTCTTTTGTAGGTTGTTGCCATTACAGAATCAATTTGACTGCTATAGTCTGGCTCTTTTTTCGTTTTCTCACTTTTTTGAGCCAATACATTTATTGAAAAAAGGAAAAGAAAGATGACAATTGTATTTTTCATTAGTTTTTTTGAATTTGATTTTTACGACGTTCTTTTTGATAGAATTGAGGAGCATAATTTTCTAATTATGCGCTCCGGGTTGCACAAAGCTTTTTTGACAGCAATTCATTTTATTTTTAATTGTTTTGCTGCAAAAGTGCATCAGAATACATTAATACGCGACCGACTAAAAAAAATCGAACTCATTTTTTGAAAATAATTTGATTTTGCTAAGCTTGCTTTCTAAAATCGGTAGGTGTTTTTCCTGTATATTTTTTGAAGGAAGTATTAAAAGAAGATTTTGAATTAAAACCAACCTGGTACAAGATTTCTAAAACAGTCAGCTCCTTTTGAGATGGATCTTTTAAGATTTGTATTGCTTTTTCAATTCTATATTCATTTACGAAATCGAAAAAGTGTTTATCCATATACAGGTTAATCAAAGTAGATAAATCTTTAACAGGCATTTTTACTTGCGCTGATAAATCCTGAATAGTTAA
Source organism: Pedobacter montanisoli (assembly GCF_022809115.1). Lineage (GTDB taxonomy): Bacteria > Bacteroidota > Bacteroidia > Sphingobacteriales > Sphingobacteriaceae > Pedobacter > Pedobacter montanisoli. Next base: position 945,026 of record NZ_JALGBH010000002.1, read on the forward strand.
TGAAGAGTCCAGATAAGGTTCCTTTTCCACCATAAAGTTTTTTAAGAATTCTATTTCCTTATTTTTATCTTCAACGGGTAAAGGGCTGTTTTTTTGTTTCGCAACAACATCTGTAATAGGTTTCAGATCGGCATCCACTCCCCTAAAAAATTCTGGTTTATTTAACGCAACAAATAAATACCAGCACGTACAAAATAAAAATGCAAATCCATCAATGCAAACAATCCAAGCTCTGATTTCGACCTCGCCCCAACCAAAAATAAAAGTAACCAGCCATCTTATAAGAACGATGAAATGTAAAGCGTAATATAGAATTGTTATTTTATAAAGTGCATTAAGTTGAGAAATATTGGGATTTGTATAATTCTCAAGATAGACCGTTTTGGACTTTCTAATCGTCAAAAATGATGCAATAAAATACACTTGAAACAGCAATTCGAAAAGAAAGTAAAAGAATTGCATTAACGGTTTGTCAAGCATTCCATTTATAAAATTTATTTTCGAAGTTCTATCAACAAAATAAATTCCCCACATTAAATACAAATTGAAGGCAACAAATGGAATGGTATGCAATAAATGTTTCGGTTTTAATCTAAAATTGGCGTAACAAACAGACAAAACATAGAGGTAAAATGATGCTGGAACCAGATAATTAATAGTCCAACGAAAAGCCTCGAGATTGATATGATTAACAGGAAATTCTTGTGTCAAAAATTTGATTGCATCTACTGCATTTGCAAAAAGAAAAAAAGCAAGCAGGCAATTTGAAAGTCTGTGCTTAGTTTTTACGGTAATCAAAAATAGGGCAAGCAAAAGTACCATGAAGATCCCAATAGAGGAAACCAGATGAAGAAAGTTGAACTTGTCCATATTGTTTTAATGCAGGGCAAAGTTGCTTAGCAACCTATTTTCCGATACAAAACTTGGTAAAGATATTATCTAACAGATCATCAGTGGTAACGGTACCAGTAATCTCACCCAGGTAGTGTAGCGCCTGTTTAATATCCATCGCGAGAAAATCTGAAGTAACCGGATTGTGGATGTGCATCAACACGTTATTTAACGAATTTTGCGTATGCTTTAGCGCTTCTACATGGCGGATATTGGTAACCAGAGTTTCGCTGGTATTGATATGGCTCAGGTTTACCTTATTTAATAAAGCCTGCTCTAAGGTATCGATGCCTATTTTGTCTTTAGCTGAGATCAGCAGTGCTTCTAATTCCTGGTATTTGTTCTTTTTCTGAGCATCTAACAATTCGGCTTTATTTACCACAAAAAGATAAGGAATCTGCTGTTGTGCCAAGCCTTCTAATTGCTTTAATACATCAGCCTCATCTTCTTGTGCATCAACTAAATAAATAATCAATTTAGCCTGCTTCATTTTATCTAAGGTGCGCTCAACACCTTTGGCTTCGATAATATCGGCCGTTTCGCGGATACCTGCCGTATCAATAAACCTGAAAACAACCCCGTTAATGTTGATCTCATCTTCAATGGTATCGCGGGTGGTTCCCGCAATATCGCTTACAATAGCTCTTTCTTCATTTAAAAGTGCATTGAGCAAGGTAGATTTACCTACATTGGGTTTTCCGGCAATAACTACCGGAACACCGTTCTTAATTACGTTACCTATTTCGAAAGAGTGGATCAGGCGTTGCAATACCTTATTGATTTTTTGGATAAGACTTTCTAACTCTGCCCGGTTGGCAAATTCTACATCTTCTTCTGCAAAATCAAGCTCCAGCTCTATCATACTGGCAAAATGGATCAATTGTGAGCGTAGGTCTTTCAATTCATTGGCAAAACCGCCACGCATCTGCTGCATGGCCACATCATGCGAGGCCTTGCTGTTAGAAGCAATCAGATCGGCTACGGCTTCGGCCTGGCTCAGGTCAAAGGCACCGTTTAAGAAAGCCCTTAAAGTAAATTCGCCGGGTTTGGCTGCTCTGGCACCTTTGCTGATCAGCAGGTTAATGATTTGCTGAATAATGTAATTGGAACCATGGCAAGAGATTTCTACCACATTTTCTTTGGTATAAGATTTAGGGGCAATAAATAAACTTACAACTACCTCATCTATAATTACATGATCGTTCTTAATTAAACCAAAATGTAAAGTATGGCTTTCCTGCTTTTCGAGGTCTTTGCCCGAAAACACCTGATTGGTTAAACGAACGGCATCGGGTCCTGATAAACGGATTACGCCTATGGCACCGCTACCGGGAGGCGTAGATAATGCAATGATGGTATCTGATGTAATCATAAGCTACAAAAGTAAGGCTTTTTATTGTTAGAATAATGTAATTGCTGCTTTAAGCAAAGGTCTTACCAAACATTTTATCTATATTTAGTGTTGAACAGAAAACTATTTTCCGTATTTATGACCAATAACCAGTACCCGCTTACCGTAAGAAGATCCATAGAATTATTAGGCATAACTTTAATTGCTTTCCTCTTAGTAGTTGGAAAAGATGTAATTATGCCCGTAATTATGGCATTTTTCATCAGTATATTATTATTGCCTGTTTATCGTTTTTTACGCAAGTATAAAGTGCCCGAAGGTATAGCCATCTTTTTGCCTATTTTACTGGTTTTTGTGTTTATAGCAGGGATAGTCTGGTTCTTTTCGGCACAGATTGGGGTGTTGGTTAACGATTTTCCCCAGATTAAAGCCAATGTAGCGGTGCACCTGAGATCTTTGCAAGACTGGATCAGCAGTTTTACCGATTTCTCTATAGCCAAGCAGGAAAAATTCATCAATGAAAAGAGCGATGATCTGTTCAATATAGCAGGAAAAGTAGCCAGCGGCGCCGCAGTAACCCTAAGTAATGTGTTTATTTTTGTGGCCCTGATCCCTATTTACATTTACCTGATCCTCTTCTACAAGAGCATACTGCTTAAATTTGTGTTTATGTGGTTTAAGGTAGAGCACCATCCACGAGTTAAAGAAGCGGTTTACGAGTCTGAAGCCATCATAAAAAACTACTTGGTAGGTCTGTTAATCCAGATTACCTATATGACTATTTTATTGGGTGGCGGTTTGGCTTTATTCGGCATTAAGCATGCCTTGCTAATCGGGGTAATCTTTGCTATACTAAATCTGATACCTTACGTGGGCGCTTTAATCGGCAATATTTTAGGCTGTTTAATTACGTTGAGCTCTTCTACCGAGCTATGGCCGGTAATTACCGTATTATTGGTAATTGCCGTAGTACAGTTTTTTGATAACAATATTCTTATGCCGCATATTGTAGGCTCCAAAGTTCGGATCAACGCTTTGGTATCTATTTTAGGCGTGGTAATTGGCGGTGTAATTGCAGGTGTAGCGGGAATGTTTTTATCGATGCCTGTTATTGCCGTGCTAAAGGTAATTTTTGATCGCAGTGAGGGTTTTAAACATTGGGGTGTACTGTTAGGTGATGAAAGACCAACCAAAAGCCCCATGAGTTTTGGAGTAAGGAAAAAACCGAAGGATATAGAGATACAGCCTTAGGTGTTGGTTTTATAGTTGAATTGTTAGATCCTGAAATGGATTATCTTCAGTGAACTCGCTTAGGCGATTTACTTTGTAGCTTTCGTCAGCATCTCAGGCCTAAGCAACAACTCTGGTTCTACCTAAATCGGCCTTGGCTGATGCGGTAAGTAATAATTAGCCTATGCACAAAACTTTAAAGCATCAGGCGCAGCCGAGAGTTTTTTGTTACTTTTTGCGGTTAAAAAGTAAGAGCCTAGCGGCGGCGAGCGAAAAGAAGCATTAATACCTATTTGAGTCTGCCCTACTATCTTCTACATTTTGATAACTTGTTTTAAACTGACTTCGGGAAGTTCAATGTGACAGATCCTTTTATCATACCGACTTGATTCAGCATCTTACCTCAAGAGATATAGACCCTAAAATGAATTTACTGTGTAGCTTTCCACTTCGCTCCAAGTCAGAGTGACGTAAATAACAGTCGTCATGCTGAACTTGGTTCAGCATCTTATAAAGTAACTACTCTGTACCTATGTAGTTAATCAAATCGGTTCAGCCCTATGCTTTCAAAAACACATCATAAGCAAAACGTAAAATAGTCCCAAAAACAACAATCAGGAAAAAAATACGTACAAACTTATTTCCTTTCAATAAAGCCAATTTAGCACCCAAAAAAGAACCTGCTATGTTAAAAACAGCCATGGGTATGGCAAATTGCAGAAGAATGTGGCCGCTATAAGCAAAATACAATAAAGCAGCCAGATTGGTACCCATGTTCACGATTTTGGCATGAGCACTAGCGCCCAGAAAATCGAAACCTAATGCAGCAATAAATACCAGAATAAGAAAAGAACCTGTACCCGGGCCGATCAAGCCATCGTAAAAACCAATGATCAGTCCGAAAACGGCTGCTAGAGCTACCTGTTTGGTGATAGTTTGCTGTTTATGCTGTTGCACGCCAAATTGCTTGTTGAAATAAGTATAAAGCGCTACAGCAACCAATACAACCAGAATAATAGGTTTGATCTGTGTATTGTTGATTTTACTAACCAAAAAAGCCCCTGAAAAAGAAGCGATAAACGCAGATAGTGTGCAGGCTATAAGTACCTTGTAATTGAACTTAACCTGTTTGGCATATTTAACAGCCGCAATGGTAGTTCCGGCCAATGAAGGAATCTTAACCGTTCCCAATAAAGTAGCTACTGGATATTGTGGTAAAATTAGGAAGGTTGCTGGAGTTTGCAATAAGCCGCCACCTCCTACTATAGCATCTATAAAGCCTGCACCAAAAGCGGCTAAGCATAACAAAATAATTTCTTGGTTCACGCTGGCAAAGTAAAAGATTTTAACGCAAATTATTTAGTCTTGATAAGTAAAGAATTTTATTATTGTTATGATGACTAGAATACAGACCCTGAAATGAATTTACTGCGTAGCTTTCCGCTTCGCTCCAAGTCAGTGTAACGGTAAATTCGGAATGACATAAAAAGACTCATGTCTGGCTCAACTTTTCAATTTATTGAAAGAGTATTGTCAGGCTGAGCTTGTCGAAGCCTACTTCCTACTAATTGTCTACATTTCAGGATGCTCAATGTGACAGCATGGTACTTCTAACGCCTAAGCAAAAGCCCTTCGTTCTACTAAAATCGGCATTGGCTGATGCGGTAGGCAGTAATTAGCCTATGCACAAAGCTTTAAAGCATCAGGCGCAGCCGAGAGTTTTTTGTTACTTTTTGCGGTCAAAAAGTAAGAGCCTAGCGGCGGCGAGCGAAAAGAAGCATTAATATCAATAAAAAGATTACATACGTTCAGGTACTTCAATACCTAAAATCTGTGTACCCCTTTTAATCACATCGGCAGTAAGTTTGCAGATATTTAATCTGTATTGCTTAACCTGTGCATTCTCTTCTTTGATGATAGGTGGCACTTCATGATAAAACTTATTGAAAAGCTTAGCCACCTCATATAAGTAATTAGCCATATAAGCCGGACTGTAAGCCTTGGCCGCTTCTGCAAGTTCGTGCGGATATTTGGCCAAAAGCATAATCAGCTCCAATTCGGTATCACTCAGCTGAGTAATAGCGGTTTTATCTATTGAAAACTGGTAATCTGCACGACTTAAAAGTGATTTGATCCTTGCGTGTGTATATTGTATAAAAGGTCCGGTGTTTCCCTGAAAATCGATAGATTCTGCTGGGTTAAACAACAAACGTTTTTTAGGCTCTACCTTAAGTAAGAAATATTTAAGCGCACCTAAACCAATGGTGCTGTACAAGGTTTCTTTTTCAGTATCGCTAAAATCATTGGTTTTGCCCAGTTCTTCGGTTTTTTGTTTAGCGGTTTCAACCATTTCGGCAATGAGGTCATCTGCATCTACTACGGTTCCCTCCCTGCTTTTCATCTTGCCACTTGGCAGATCCACCATACCGTAAGATAAATGGTGCAGCCCTTTTGCCCAGCTTTTGCCTAGTTTATCCAGAATGAGGAACAATACCTTAAAGTGATAATCTTGCTCATTTCCTACCACATAGATAGATTTATCCATATGGAAATCGTCATATTTCATTTGTGCGGTACCCAGATCCTGTGTAATGTAAACCGAAGTACCATCGGCACGTAATACCAGTTTTTGGTCTAAACCATCGGCAGTAAGGTCTATCCACACAGAACCGTCTTCTTTTTTAAAGAAAACATCTTTGCTTAAACCTTCTTCAACAATATCTTTTCCTAACAGGTAGGTATTACTTTCGTAATAGTATTTATCAAAATCTACACCTAGTTTTTTATAGGTTACATCAAAGCCCTCATAAACCCAGCCGTTCATTTTTTTCCAAAGCTGAACTACTTCTTCATCGCCCTGCTCCCATTTCAATAGCATCTGTTGTGCTTCTTTGATCAAAGGAGCATTCTTTTTGGCTTCTTCCTCGGTATTTCCGGCTGCTACCAGCGCTTCTATTTCCTTTTTGTATTCTTTATCAAAAACCACATAGTATTTACCCACCAAATGATCGCCTTTTAAACCAGTGCTTTGCGGGGTTTCGCCATTGCCCCATTTCTGCCAGGCCAACATCGACTTGCAAATGTGAATGCCCCTATCGTTAACCAGATTAACTTTTACCACATCATAACCATCAGCCTTAAGCAGTTCTGATACGGCATAACCTAACAGATTGTTACGGATATGGCCTAAGTGCAAGGGCTTATTGGTATTTGGTGATGAGTATTCTACCATTACTTTCTGTCCGTTGAGCTTTACGCTCAGGAAATCATCGGCCAGTAATTGGTTATTGAACAGATTTATCCAGTAGCTTTGTGCAATACTTAAATTTAAAAAGCCTTTTACCACGTTAAAGCCTTCAACTTCTTTAACGTTTTCCTGTAAAAACTTTCCAAGATCATCAGCTGTTTGCTCAGGAGATTTCTTTGAAAACCGTACCAATGGAAACACTACGATGGTAACCTGCCCTTCAAATTCTTTGCGGGTTTCCTGTAAATTGATCACTGTTTCGTCTATATCCTGATTGTAAAGATGCTTTACGGCATCTTGCGTAGCTGTAATGATAAAATTCATAGCTTCAAAAATAGAGAATAATGCTGAAACCCTGAAAAAGTTTTAAAACTTGCATTTCAACAACTTGTTCCGAACTAACTTCGGGAGGCTCAATGTTTAGGGTATAGACACTGAAATAAATTAAGAGCGACGGTAAATTAAGGAATAGGATTAAAATCGTCATGCTGAACTTCCCGAAATCTCGGGACAGGCTATTTCAGCATCTAAATGTAGAAACCATTTCCCTTTGTCAGGCCGAGCCTGTCGAAGCCTATGCTGCTGGTTACTACATTTTCCCGAACCGACTTCAGGAGGCTCAATGTGACAGGTAGCTCTAACACAATACAACAAAAACCTTAAAAATTGGCACTTCAAAAAAAAAGGATAGCTTTGTAGATAACTCAAATTAATCATCTAAGTATGCATAACAATAACTTTAAAATTGGCGTAAATACAGAAATTGGTACACTGAGAAAACTATTGGTACACAGTCCAGACAGCGGTTTGGGTAAAGTAGTGCCTTCTAAAGCACAAGACTGGCTCTTTGAAGATATTGTACACCTTGACACCATTCGCAAGCACGAATACGATTACTATATTAAACTGTTAATGTACTTTTTAGACCCTGCAAAAATTAAAGGTAAGCTTAATGAGATTGATGCAGAAGAAAACAAGCGAGGCTTTTTTAAGCCCAATCATCCCGCTTTTCATAATTCTGAGCATGTAATTGAAATACAGAACTTATTGGCCGATGTTTTGGCCGATGATTCTATCCGTAAAAAACTAACTGCCGCGGTATGTGCCATTGAAGGTTGTACCTATAACTTACAGTTAAAATTAACCAATACCAATCCTAAAGAACTTGCAGAAATCTTTATATCGGGCTCTATGGCCGATGATACCATGATTTTTGCCCCTATACCCAACTTGATCTTTACCCGCGATGTGGGTACCACCATCAACAACCATATTTTATTGAACAAACCAGCCAAGAAAGCCCGCGTTCGCGAAACCATGCTGATGCGTTACATTTTCTTTAACCACCCTTTCTTTGCTGCATACCGTAACAACATTTTAGAAATCCCTGATCCTACCCAACACTTTTTAAGACCAGGAGATGAACCTGCTTTCAGAACCACTTTAGAAGGCGGCGATGTAATGATGGTAAGCAAAAACCATGTGCTGATTGGTGTAAGTGAGCGTACTTCTGAAGAAGGTGCCAATGAAGCCATTAGATTACTGTTTGAAAACAATGTGGTAGAAAAAGTAACCGTTGTTAAAATACCTGCAAAACGCGATTATATGCACTTAGATACGGTATTTACACAGGTAAAACGCGATACATGGGTTATTTTGCATTCTATTGCACATTCCCCAAAATACAATGAACTGGAACCAATCAATTTTCTGAAAGAGCCAGAAAAATTAGAAACCACTACAGCCATACAATTTCATAAAGACAAACCGGGACAACCTAAATATTTTGAACATGTAGAGGCTTTATTGAACGATATTAGTCAGAACGATTTAGGTAGTCCTACACCTGCCAAAATCATCTACAGTGGCAATAATGTATTCCCGTACGATTCGAGAGAGCAGTGGACGGATTCTTGTAACCTGTTGGCCTTGAAAGAGGGCGTTGTGGTAGGCTATGACCGTAACGATAAGACCGTTGAAGCATTTAAAGCCAATGGCTTTGATATAGTGAACGTTAAAGACTTGGTAGCAGATCTAGAAAGTGGTAAAGTATCACCAGAAACGCTTACAGATACATTGATATTGATGCCATCGGCAGAACTTTCAAGAGCCAGGGGTGGTTTTCACTGTATGAGCTTACCTATTTTGAGAGATGACATTTAGTAATTTACCATAACTCTAAACGTACATGCAAACCACCAATCATATCTTAATGATAAGACCGGTAGATTTTAAATACAATGAACAAACTGCCGGAAACAATAAATTTCAGATCGCTACAGAACAAAACGAAGTGCAGAAAAAAGCACTTGAAGAATTTGATCAGTTTGTAGAAACACTGAGAAAGAATGGTGTAGACGTGACTGTAATTGACGATACCTTAGAACCTTCTACACCCGATTCTATTTTCCCTAATAACTGGATTTCATTTCATGAAGACGGCTCTGTTTACCTCTATCCAATGTTTTCGCCCAACAGGCGTGGCGAGCGCAGAAATGATATTTTAGACAATTTAGCCAATAATTTTGAATTGAACCATATTGCAGATATCAGTTTTTACGAAAAACAGAACATCTTTCTGGAAGGCACAGGCAGTATGGTGTTAGATCGTGAGAACAAGATAGCCTATGCTTGTTTAAGTGTAAGAACAGATGCTGAAGTACTGGACAATTTCTGTATGATCACTGGCTACAGGCCTGTGTCTTTCCACGCCGTAGATCAGAGTGGTTACCCTATTTACCATACTAATGTAATGATGTGCGTAGCCGATAAATATGTGGTAATCTGCTCAGAAAGCATTGCAGACGATCATGAACGTGAATACGTATTAAACCAGATAAAAAATACCGGTAAAGAGATCATAGAAATAAATTACGAGCAAATGAACCATTTTGCAGGTAATATGTTACAGATCAGAAATGCTAAAGATGAACCACTTTTAGTCATGTCAGAACAAGCACTTAAGGCACTTACTAAAGAGCAGGTTGCTAAATTAGAAGCATACAACCGCATCATCAGTTCGCCTCTGTACACCATTGAGCAAAATGGGGGCGGCAGTGCACGCTGCATGCTGGCAGAAATACATTTGCCCAAAAGATAAGATTGAACTTTAAAGAGGTGCGTAAAGCACCTCTTTTCTTTAAATACCCAACTCATTTTGCATCTTATTTGAAATATAGACTCTGAAACCAGTTCAGAGTGACGTTTAATATAGGGTTAGTGCAATGCTAGGAAGAGAAGCGTCATCCTGAACTTGTTTCAGTATCTTACTTGGGTAAATATAGACCCTGAAACAAGTTCAGAGCCAGCCTCGATTTTCGGGGGTGACGTAAATAACAATTGTCAGGCTGAGCCTGTCGAAGCCTCTTTTTTGAAGCAATAATAAAGCGCCCATGATAAGATCATTAAGAAAAATTAAACCCTTGTAAAACAAGTTTAGATAACAAAGAGTAATTAGAACAATCTAACTTCCATAACTAGATTATTCTAACCTTTGTGCTTCTCTTTTCTATCTTAAAAGTCATTTTTATAAAATCCATCTCCATATACGTAACCAGTTACGATTATTTTATTTAGATTTGTAACCAGTTACATTTTATGAAAAAGAAAGACTTTTTAAAAGAATTGGAATTAATGGCTTTGATCAGTCGCATAAAACGCCTGTGCGACGATCTGCAGTACAGCACTAAAGATTTCTACAAAAGCTTACAGGTTGATATAGAACCTAACTGGAGCATCATCTTCCTTTTGTTCAAAAAATACGGTACTTTAACCATTACCGATATATCAGAATATTTAAGGCAATCGCACCCGGCCGTAATCAAAGTTATCAATAAAATGAAAACCGCGGGTTACATCAATTCAGTAACTGATGAGAAAGACTCACGCAAGCAGATCCTCTCCCTTTCAGATAAAGCCCTTAAAGCATTTCCTGAATTTGAACAATACTGGAACGCCTGTGTAGCAACCATGAAAGAAATTACTAATGACTGTCCTAACTTTTTAGAAGATCTGGGAAAGATAGAGCAAAAAGTACAAGGGAGCAGTTATAAGGAAAGAACATTAAGGAATTTACAGCTATAAATCACCATTTAAACAGCCTTACTAAATTCAGATAATTAAAGATTTTAACCCGATACCACAATGCACAAAATCAAAGGCTATGCTTTAGCCATTATTTCAGCCGTTTCTTATGGATTAATTCCACTTTTTGTCTTGCCGATAAAGACAGCAGGTTTCTCTTTAGACACCACATTGTTTTACCGTTTTTTCATTTCGGCCTTATTTATTTTAGCCTACCTCTTGTATAAGAAAGAAAGTCTTAAAGTAAATTTTAGGGAGTTTTTCATTCTCCTTACCTTAGGTCTTTTTTATGCCCTATCAGCAGATTTACTTTTCTTGGGCTATGATTATCTTTCGCCCGGTGTAGCTTCAACTATCTTATTTGTTTATCCAGTTATTGTAGCTCTGATCATGGTATTCTGGTTTAAAGAAAAGATCGGTAAACTTACCATTTTATCATTATTTATCACATTGATTGGTATTCTTATCTTAAGTGCTAAAGATTCATTACTTGATATCAGGTTTTTAGGTCTGTTCATTACACTCTTATGTGCGGCTTTATATGCTTTATATATTATTATTGTAAATAAAGCTAAAATCTCAGGTTCAGGTACCAAGATCACTTTTTATTCGCTCCTGTTTTCTTCATTATATTATTTAGTTAAAACCTCAATAGCGGGAGAAAGCCTGTTGATACCCCATACAGATCTTCTGTTCAACTTCATTTTGTTTGCATTGGTAACCACTGTTTTTTCGGTACTGGCACTGGTTCATGCCATAAAGCTTATAGGTTCTACCCCTACTTCCATTTTAGGAGCATTAGAGCCTGTAGTGGCAGTTTGTATTAGCGTAATCTTATTTGGCGAAGATCTTACCTTAAACCTGATAGCAGGTGTTTTACTTATACTTGTCGGCGTAATCATTAATATTGTTGCAGACAGCAGAAAAAATAAAACGAATGTGGAATAAATTACATCTAAATTATAAAGCAAAAAAACAACAATAACCGGCTCATTATTAGATTAAAAAGCAAAAAAAACAATATAGACAACATTTGTTTTTAGATCAACATTATCAAATTATAATTGTTTATCATAAAAAATTAAAAACACATCCTTTTTATTCAATTTAAAATTACATTTTTGCAAAAATTTTTAAACGATGCAGAGTTACGCAGAATTTCTTGATCTTAGTGTTGGCTTTCCGCAGGAGGGTTTCAATATCATAGACGATGAATTGTATTTCCATGACCTTAACCTTATGGAGATGATTGAAACTTATGGTACGCCATTACGTTTTACTTACCTGCCCATGGTGAGCAAGAAAATTCAACAAGCAAAATTGTTGTTTCAGACCGCTATCATTAAAAATAATTACCGTGGTAATTATAAGTATTGCTACTGTACCAAAAGTTCACATTTTAAGCATATTATAGAAGAAGCCTTGAAAAATGACATCCACTTGGAAACGTCATCAGCTTTTGATATGCCTATTATCGATTCTTTGGAGAAAAAAGGCGCTGTAAATAAAGATACTACCATTATCTGCAACGGTTTTAAAACCTATCAGTATAAACAATATATTGTTGATATGCTACATGATGGTTTTAAGAACATCATCCCTGTTTTAGATAACAAAGAGGAGTTTAACCTGTACGATGATGAAATTGAACTGGATGAACCATGTAATTTGGGCATACGTATAGCTGCCGAAGAGCAACCAGATTCGCAGTTTTATACTTCACGTTTAGGCGTGCGCATGGAGGATGTAATTGATTTTTACAATAACAAGATTGCATCAAACCCTAACTTTAAAGTAAAGTTACTACATTTCTTTATCAACTCAGGTATTTCAGATACCCCATATTACTGGAACGAGCTTGAGAAATATGTAACGCTTTACTGCAAATTCAAAAAAATCAATCCCGATTTAGATACGTTAGATATTGGTGGTGGTATGCCATTTAAAGACAGCTTGGTTTTCGATTTTGATTACGAGTACATGGTAAACGAAATTGTAAAACGGATCAAAGAAATCTGTGCAATACACGAAGTGATCGAACCGGATATCATTACCGAGTTTGGTAAATACACCGTAGCTGAGGCATCGGGTATTTTATATAAGGTATTGGGCCGTAAGCAACAGAACGACCGTGAAAGATGGTTAATGTTAGATGGTTCTTTTATTACCAATCTTCCGGATGTATGGGCCTTGAACCAGAAATATGTTCTATTGCCCATCAATAATTGGGATGCAGAATATGAGCGTGTAAACTTAGGCGGTATTACCTGCGATGGACAGGATTATTACAACCAGGAAGCACATATGAACAGTGTATTTATGCCTAAAACCCGTAAAGTGCAGTATTTAGGTTTCTTTAACACTGGTGCTTACCAAGAAGTTTTAAGCGGTTATGGGGGTATACACCATTGCCTGTTACCAAGTCCTAAACATGTGATCATAAGACGCAATCGTGATGAGACCTTTAACTTTGAGGTATTTGGCGAAGAACAAAACAGTAAACAAGTATTAAAGATCTTAGGCTACAGCTGAGCAGATCAGTAATCCAGATATAAAATCCCTTATTGCATAAAGAACAGTAAGGGATTTTTGTTTATAATAGGAAGTAACAGTAAAAGTTATGTCGGGCTGAGCTTGCCGAAGCCTAATCATCTACATTTCGATAACAGTTTCTGCATCGGATAAAGGATCCGTCATGCTGAATTTAGTTCAGCATCTTTACTGTAATTAGACCATGAAATAAATTCAGGGTGACGCTAAACGGGACTTCGTCATGCTGAACTCTCCCCTGTGTCAGGCTGAGCCTGTCGAAGTCTAAGTTGTTGAACATTTACATTTCGACAATTTGTCCCGATACTTCGGGAAGCTCAATGTGACAAGGCAGTTTTATTTAACAATTAATCAGTGTAACAACCCACTGTGATAGGGTTCAATTTTTTCATAAACAAGAAAGCTGTCAAATTGTTATTAAAAACAAAAGGGCGCTTTATGGAAAAAACAATACATAACAAAGGACAGGCCCGTTTATTTGAACACCCTGTACTGGAAATGCTAACCAAAACCCGCCCATGGGTTATTTACTGCATATATATTCCTATTTGTGCATTTTTTATCTATTATTCCTATACACGTTATCACATCAGTAGTCTCAATATATTTATATTGTTTATGGTAGCGGGATTAAGCTGGACTTTGGTAGAATACTTGGCACATCGCTATTTATTCCATTTTGAAGCGAAAAGTGCTTTAGGCAAACGCTTGGTTTATCTTTTTCATGAAAATCATCATGAATATCCACGTGATACTATGCGACTTTTCATGCCACCGGTTCCAAGCCTGATCATTTCAAGCGTGGTATTTTTGGTATTTGCCGCTTTATCGTGGCTGCTTACCCATACCATAGCTTATGGATTGATCTATTTTTCTGGTTTTATAATTGGCTACCTGATTTATGTTTCCATGCATTATGCCATACATGCCTATGCCCCACCTAGATTTTTAAAAAGACTATGGCGAAACCATCAGTTACATCACTACAAATATCCAGATAAAGCTTTTGGGGTAAGCTCTAACTTCTGGGACAGAGTATTTGGAACACTTCCACCCCAAAAAGTAAACGAATAAATTTTTAAATATTAACTTCTTATCGCTTCAACAGGATTTAATCTCGAGGCCGAATAAGCAGGCCATATACCCGAAATAATACCAATAGCTACAGAAACACCTATACCCAGCATAATATTATTGAAGTATAAGACGACTTGAAAACTACCCGCACTATTGACCACAAGCGTACCTAAATAAACAAGAAACAGACCGCATAAGCCGCCTAATAGGCACAGTACAACCGATTCAAAGACAAACTGTAACAGAATAAAGTAATTACGGGCACCTAAAGATTTCTGGATACCAATGATATTGGTACGTTCTCTTACTGATACGAACATAATATTTGCAATACCAAAACCACCCACTAAAATAGAGAAACCACCAATAATCCAGCCACCTATATTTACGGCGCTAAACATTACATCCAGCTGATTAGACAGCATGGTAGTTTTGTTCAAAGAAAAATCATCTTCCTGCCCCGGTTTTAAACGTCTGATAGCTCGCATCTGCCCTTTTAATTCGCTTTCTACCTCTTCAAAAGCGATATTTTCTTTACCTCTTACTGTAATTTGGGGATTGTATCTTTCGCTATTGATATCAAATATCCCTCTTGCAAAACTGATCGGGATCAGTATGTTTTTATCTTGCGACATGCCCAGCATATCTTCACCTTCTTTTTTGAAAACGCCTACTACGGTAACCCTTCTGCCCAAAACCTTGATCTGTTTACCTATAGGATTTTCTGAACCAAATAAACCATCTGATACGTCAGCACCTAAAATACAAACCGGAGTTGCAGAACTACCCTCGCCCTCTGTAAAATAACGCCCTTCCTCAAATTCCAAATTCCAGGTTTTATCATATTCTTGTGTAGCCGCATTAATAGAAATACCCTCTACAGAATTACTTCTATAAACCACTGTACGATTGCCGGTAGAAGCTTCAAAACAAACACCCTCGGCATTTTCCATACGTTCTTTAAGACTTAAATAATCACGATATGAAGGATCGGGGCGATTAATATACTTCCACCATGGAAAATTGTCGCTGAATATCCACGGCCATTTTTGCACAAAAAGTGTATTTGAACCTAATTTATCTACACTGCTTTGAATTTTATTGCGCATAGTATCTACTCCGGTAAATACCGCAATAATGATAAAAATACCAATTGTAATACCTAATAGTGATAATGCTGTACGTAATTTGTTTTGTCTCAGTGCATCCCATGCAAATCTGAAACTTTCGCCTATTAGTCTAAATATTAATATCATATACTCTATGACCAAAAATTGATAAAAAGGTTACAGATTAAATCAAAAACTTTTTGCTGCTCTGTTTTTGCAGGGTAATATACAAACTTTGAACCTTAAACTTTAAAAAACCAATTTATATTTCGTAACTTCGCACCCTAATTTACTTTATCAAAATAAAATGAAATTATCTCAATTTAAGTTTAATTTACCAGATTCACTTTTGGCCAACGATCCTGCCGAAGAAAGAGATGAAGCACGTTTAATGGTTTTACACAAAGATACCGGCAAGATTGAACATAAGATTTTCAAAGATGTTTTAGACTATTTTGACGATAAGGATGTAATGATCTTAAATAACACCAAAGTTTTTCCTGCCCGTTTATACGGTAATAAAGAAAAAACAGGTGCTACCATCGAAGTATTTTTATTACGGGAATTAAATAAAGAGTTACGTCTTTGGGATGTATTGGTAGATCCTGCCCGTAAAATTCGCGTAGGAAATAAACTTTACTTTGGAGATAACGATTTATTGGTTGCCGAAGTAGTAGATAATACTACATCTCGCGGACGTACAATCAGATTCTTATTTGATGGTACTGAAGAAGAGTTTAGAAGAAATGTTGAAATTTTAGGCGAAACCCCTCTCCCTAAATACATTAAAAGAAAAGCAACCGAAAAAGACAAAGAACGTTACCAGACCATTTTTGCTAAACACGAAGGTGCTGTTGCTGCTCCAACTGCGGGTTTACACTTTAGTCGCGAGTTAATGAAACGCCTGGAGTTAAAAGGTATTGAGTTTGCAGAGGTTACTTTACACGTAGGTTTAGGTACTTTCAGACCAGTTGAAGTTGAAGATCTGACCAAACATAAAATGGATTCAGAGCAATTTATTATCGATCAGAAAGCTGCAGACATTGTAAATAAAGGCTTAGAAGAAAAAAGAAGAATTTGTGCAGTGGGTACAACTTCTATGAGAGCAATAGAATCTGCGGTATCGGCCAATAAAACATTAAAAGCCGCTAACGACTGGACTTCTAAATTTATTTTCCCTCCATACGATTTTAATATAGCGAATTCAATGATCACTAATTTTCACACACCAGAATCTACCCTTTTAATGATGGTAGCTGCATTTGGGGGTTATGATCATGTGATGAATGCTTATGAGGTAGCTGTTAAAGAGAAATACCGTTTTTACAGTTATGGCGACGCCATGTTAATTATATAACATAAAAAACGTAAATTTAAGAGGTTGTTTAAAGCAAATAAGGAAAGCTGTTCTGATATAGAACTTAATAAAGCCTTAATTGTTATTTAAACATCCTCTTTTTTTATGGGATTTTTT
Source organism: Pedobacter montanisoli (assembly GCF_022809115.1). Classification (GTDB taxonomy): domain Bacteria; phylum Bacteroidota; class Bacteroidia; order Sphingobacteriales; family Sphingobacteriaceae; genus Pedobacter; species Pedobacter montanisoli. Next base: position 962,038 of record NZ_JALGBH010000002.1, read on the forward strand.
TGATATGAAGCATTACGCAATAATTGTAGCAGGTGGCTCGGGTAAAAGGATGCAGAGTAATGTGTGTAAGCAATTTCTGATCTTAAATCATTTGCCTATACTAATGCATACCATTAACGCTTTTTATCATACTATTTACAAACCTGAGATTATATTAGTTTTAGGAGTTGATTCGCAAGGTTACTGGGCAGATCTTTGTAAAGAATACAACTTTGAAGTTCCTCATCAGATAATCAGCGGTGGCGAGCAACGTTTTCACTCTGTTAGAAATGGTTTGTTAGCGATAAAAGATGAAGGTATAGTAGCCATACACGATGCTGTACGTCCTTTGGTGAGTAAACAGCTGATTGAAAGAATGTATGAACAGGCTGCAGAAAACGGCAATGCAGTTCCTTATGTAAAAACCAGCGATTCGCTAAGACAGATTTATAACAATACCAGCAAGATTGTAAACCGGGAACAGTATGTAATGATACAAACTCCCCAGACTTTTATAACAGACCAGTTAAGAAAGGCCTACCAACAAAACTACAAGCAAATGTTTACAGACGACGCTTCTGTGGTTGAAAACGCTGGCTTTAGGATCAATCTGGTTGAAGGCGAAAGAAATAACCTTAAGATCACTTATCCCGAAGATCTTAGAATAGCTTCTTTTCTTTTAGAAAATTAAAAAAACAGGCTGTTACTTAATAAGCAGCCTGTTTTATATTAACCCCTCACATTATGCCGACCCTCTTATAATTCTAAGTAAAACGGCAACAATAGCTATTACCAATAAAATATGAATAATGCCACCCGTGTAGTAGCCTCCAAAAAAACTAACCGCCCAGATAATTACCAGGATTACGGCTATTAAATACAATAAATTTCCCATTGTTTTGTGATTTAGGTTTAATAAATATTATAAATGCAATTTGTTATGCGATTAAGTTTATAACACCAAAACACAAAAAATGTTCTTATCATAAAAACAAAAAGCCCTTCTTGCCATAGCAGAAGGGCTTTTTTGAATAAATTATATCAATTATTAATATTCGTCCTCGTTAAAGAAGAAATCATCTTTGGTAGGATAATCAGGCCAGATCTCTTCAATGGTTTCGTATGGCTCTCCATCGTCTTCTAATGCCTGTAAATTTTCAATAACCTCTACCGGCGAACCTGAACGAATTGCATAATCAATTAACTCATCTTTTGTTGCAGGCCAAGGAGCGTCTTCCAAGTGCGATGCTAGTTCTAATGTCCAATACATATTTGTAAATTATTAATTCCTCAAAAATCTATTTCTCGCAAAAGTATGTTAAAAAAAATGAGCAAAGCAAATATTTTTTTCCACCATTTTACTTTATCTACATTCTGGGTTCCCAAATGTTTTCTTTTGCCCCAGTGTCGTAACTTAATTTTCGTGCCAAAACAAATAAAAAATCGCTTAACCTGTTTAAATAAATCGTAACATTCTGATCTACATAGCTATTTTCTGACAATTCTACTACTAATCTCTCGGTCCGGCGACAAACACAGCGTGCCAGATGCGCAAAAGATGATACAGTAGTACCGCCAGGTAAGATAAAATGTTTTAAAGCAGGCAAATTCTCATTCATTTTATCTATTCTTTCTTCCAGAAAGCTGATGTCAGAAGATAACAGGTCAGGTATTTTTTTTCTAGAACGTTCAGGATCTGAGGCCAGTGAAGAGCCTATGGTAAACAAACGGTCCTGTATTTCCTTTAATACCTTTGCATCTTCTTCATTTATTTGTTCACTTGCTATTAAACCGATGTATGAATTCAATTCATCTACAGTTCCATAAGCTTCGATACGTAAATGATATTTAGGTACCCGGGTACCTCCTATTAACGAGGTTTGTCCCTTATCTCCTGTTTTTGTATATATCTTCATTACAGTTCTATCTTGCTGAAAGATATAAACAAAAATGCTTTTTTCTTAAAAAAATCGATGTTTTACAATAGCAGAAGGCTTTTTTTGATTTTAAAATTACACTATTGTATATTTTCAAAATCGTTACCGCTCTCTTGAATAGCCTGTAAACGTGGAGAAACCGATTTAATATCTGTATTTACATAATCGTTCTCTATTAAACCATCTCGCATACGTACAATACGGTGTGCATGTTGTGCAATATCTTCTTCGTGGGTAACCAATATGATGGTGTTACCTTTACTGTGAATTTCTTCAAGTAAGCCCATAATTTCAACAGAAGTTTTGGTATCTAAGTTCCCTGTAGGCTCATCTGCCAAAATAATTGAAGGATTATTGATTAAAGCTCTGGCTACTGCAACTCTCTGGCGTTGGCCACCCGATAACTCATTAGGTTTGTGCATTACCCTTGTACCTAAGCCAACACTCTCTAAAGCGGCCTGTGCTCTGTTTTCGCGATCTTTCTTTTTTAAACCGGCATAAATTAAAGGTAGTGCCACATTGTCTAATGAAGTAGATCTTGGCAAAAGGTTAAAGGTTTGGAAAACGAAACCTATTTCTTTATTACGCACATCTGCAAGCTGATTCTCGCTCATGTGGCTTACATTGGTGCCATTTAAAATATATTCACCTTTGGTTGGTGTATCTAAACAGCCTAATATATTCATTAAAGTAGATTTACCTGAACCAGAAGGTCCCATCAATGCTACGAATTCACCTTTTTTAATACTAAGACTTACCGATTTTAATGCATGGATAACCTCTGTACCAATAACGTATTTACGGCCTATATCTTTGATGTCAATTAGTGATTCTTGCATAATGTTTTTTTATCTAAGACAATTAAACCCTCTGTTATGTTACAAGTAAACTTATTTTTCTAAAATTTTTGGAACCATGAAATAGCTTTCGTTATGTAAAGCCGCATTTTCTAAACCGGCTTTTGTGGTAATTTCATGTTTTACCACATCTTCACGCCAACGGTTTTCTTCTACATTCATGTATACCAGCGGCTCTACCTCTGTAGTATCCAGTTCATTTAACTTTTCCATAAAAGTTAAAATTTTGGTCATCTCGGTTACGTTCTGCTCTATCTCTTCCTCTTTAATAGCAATACGGGCCAGATCAGCAACTTTTAAAACGGTATCTCTATCTATTTTCATTATAATTTACTGTTTATGATCGCATAAACCTGATCGCGCAAATTTTCATCTGTTTGATCTGCTAATATATTGGTTAAAATTGGTTTATGCACATAAATATCTACAATACCGGGTCTTGAGCCATATTTCACACCGTCATCCCACATAATTTGCCATAAGTTTTGAATACTTACGGGTACAACCGGGATTCCTTTCTCTATCGCCAACCTGAAAGGGCCATTTTTAAAATCCTGCAAAACGGGAGGATATGAATTATCTATCCTTCCCTCAGGAAAAATAATTAGGCTCATGCCTTGGTCTAAATTATCAGCAGCCCGTTTAAATGCCTTGAATGCTCCAATCTTACTTTCCCTATTCACCGGAATATCAATAGTTCTGAAAAAAATACCCAATACCGGGTTTTTCATCAGCTCTTCTTTGCCCATAAAATGGTAAGCTCCTCTTGCTAACAGGCAAAAAGCCAGTATATCAAGATTTGAAGTATGATTGGCACAAAATATATAAGTCTGCTTTTTATTGAGCTTCTGCTCTATTTGAAACCTGAAAAATATACCCGATAAAGCACTTGTCATAAACGAGTGTATGGTCCTGAAAATATTTAGTGTACGATAAAAACGTTGATTTCTACTGAAAAGATAATAAAATGGTAAAAAAAGAATAAACAGAAGGAGGATACAAAACAGAAAATAAAAAAGGTGTATCTTTTTCAATAATCTTTTCATCGGCATCAAAAATATAACAATTATGTAAACCTACAACTTTTAAAAATCAAGCGCATTATTTTAAATCAAAAAACATTTTTTATACGCCATTCTATGTTTTTTCTTAATTTCGGAGCATGATGAAAGAAATAGTTGTAAGTGGTATAAGATCTACCGGAAAACTGCATTTAGGAAACTATTACGGAGCTATAACTAACTTTTTAAAAATGCAAAAAGAGTACAACTGCTATTTCTTTATAGCCGATTTGCACTCTTTAACTACGCATCCAACGCCCGCAAACTTAAACGATAGTGTAAAAACCGTTTTAGTAGATTATCTGGCATGCGGTATAGATCCCGAAGAATGTACGATCTATGTACAGTCTGATGTGCCTGAGATTATCGAATTATATTTATACCTGAATATGAACGCCTATTTGGGCGAACTAGAAAGAGCTACATCTTTTAAAGATAAAGTAAGATCTAATCCTGATAACGTAAATGCGGGGCTTCTAACCTACCCGGTTTTAATGGCTGCCGATATCCTGATCCATAAAGCCGTAAAAGTACCTGTTGGAAAAGATCAGGAACAACATTTGGAAATGGCACGTACTTTTGGTAATCGCTTTAACCGTTTATATAACAGTGAATATTTTCCTGAGCCTTATGCATTTAGTTATGCAAAAAACCTGGTAAAAGTACCTGGATTAGATGGCAAAGGAAAAATGGGTAAATCTGAAGGTGATGCCAATTGTATTTACCTTTCTGATACGCCTGAATCTATTCGTAAGAAAGTTTCAAGAGCAGTTACCGATGGCGGTCCTACTGCAGAAAATCAGCAAAAGCCTGAAGCGATCCGGAACTTGTTTGATCTGATGAAAATTGTATCTGCAGAAGACACGCTTGCTCATTTTGATGAACAATACAATAAAATGGCTATCCGTTATGGCGATTTTAAGAAGCAACTGGCAGAAGACATGATCATTGCTACCAATCCTATAAGAGAACGTATAAATGATATTGCCAATGATTCTGACTACCTTAGAAAAGTAGCCAGATTAGGCGCAGATAAGGCAAGGGAAAGCGCCCAAAAAACCATAAAAGAAATAAGAGAACTCATAGGATTTAGAAGTTTTTAATTTATATAATACATAGGAGATGTTAGATATGAGATAGAAGAAATCCGTCTCAAATCTCAAGTCTCAAAATCTAAAGAAAAATGCACATAGCAGTAGTTGGAAACATTGGTGCTGGTAAAACCACATTAACAGGTTTATTAGCCAAAAATTATGGTTGGGAAGCGCTTTATGAAGCCGTTGATAACAATCCTTATCTAGAGGATTTTTACAGCGATATGAAACGCTGGAGCTTTAACCTTCAGATCTATTTTTTAAACAGCCGTTTTCAACAGATTGTAGAGATAGAAAAACTTCAAAGAAACGTTATTCAGGACAGAACCATTTATGAGGATGCCCATATTTTTGCCGAAAACCTACATGAAATGGGCCTGATGACTACTCGTGATCACGACAATTACCGGGCTATTTTTGATAACATTACTTCATTTATCAAAGCCCCTGATTTATTGATTTATCTCAGAGCTTCTGTACCTACTCTGGTAAACAATATTCAGCGTCGCGGACGCGAATACGAAGCCGGAATCAGAATTGATTACCTATCTAAGCTCAATGAAAAATATGAAGCCTGGATCAAAGATTATAAATTAGGAAAGCTGTTAATTTTAGATAAAGACAGACTGGACTTTACCAATAATCCTGAGGATTTGGGTGCTGTTATCCAATCTATAGAGGCTGAAATACACGGTTTGTTTTAAACGATGAATATAGTAGATACATCAAAGTCTTTACGTATACTGGGCATCATACCTGCCCGTTATGCTTCTACCCGTTTTCCCGGAAAACCTTTGGTTGATATCAATGGTAAAACCATGATAAACAGAACTTATGAACAAGCTTTATCATGTAAAAGTTTAACTAAAGTAGTAGTAGCCACAGACGATGTACGTATTGCTGAAGAAGTAGAAAAGTTTGGTGGATCATTTGTAATGACCTCTGATCAACATCAAAGTGGAACAGACCGCTGCGCCGAAGTGGCCGCCTCAATGCCCGATTTTGATGTAATCATTAACATACAGGGCGATGAGCCTTTCATTAACCCTGAACAGATCAGATTATTAACGGATTGTTTCCAGGAACCTACTGTTAAAATAGCTACGCTGATCAAAGAAATTCATACAGAACAGGAACTCTTTAACGTAAATGTGCCTAAAGTAATAATAAATACAAATGCTGATGCACTATACTTTAGCAGACATCCTATCCCGTTTATACGCAATGCCGAAGAAAAAGACTGGATAAAGCAGCATCAATATTATAAGCATATCGGTATTTATGGCTATTTGCGTGAAACCTTATTGGAGATTACGGAAATATCTCCCTCGTCTCTTGAAAAAGCCGAGAGCTTAGAGCAGTTACGTTGGTTGGAAAATGGTTATACCATTAGAACAGCCATAACAGACCTTGAAACACTTGCTATTGATACACCCGAGGATTTAAAGAAAATAAAACTATAGTGTGTATTTTCTTGTTATACTAAAAAATCTTATGCAAAAAATTTACGCTTTAGCTCTGCTCTGCTCATTGTTCTTTGTAGCCTGTAATCGCTCTGATTCTGGCAAAAGTAATATCAATGACCTTTCAAAAACAACGCTTTATGCTTTTAGCGATTTAGCTAAACAGGATACTTTTAAAATAGCTGTAAAAGGCAGTGATACCAAAAATATGCATCTGCTCTTTACCATTGTTGCATACAATGGCAAAGAGATTTACCGCGAAGAATTAAAAGCAGAAGAAATTCTGAAAAACTATCTTGCCTCTGCCGCTATGAAAAAGGAAAAAGACAAAATCAAGTTCCTTACAGAAGAAGTCGATTTCTTTTTTGATGAGCGTCATTTTATAGAACCCGCTGTTACCGAGAACGAAAGTCCGGATAATAACGTACCCGATAAGGATTTTTATAATGAGCTGAAAAAAAATGGTTTGAACGGATTTGAGTACAGGATCAGTAAAGATAAAAACCTGTACATAGCCTGGTCGCAAAAAGAGCAAAAGGTTAAAATCTATTACAAATGCTGTTAAAATAAGCTTTGTTTTACTTAATCATATCTATTTTTAACCTATCTTTGCCATGTGATAGTGGTTAGAAAAATAGTTGCTTTATTATTGCTTACGGGCATTTTAGCCAATTGCTTTAATTATGCCATTGTTTCTACTTCATACCAACTCAATAAAGAATATATCGCTTCGGTACTCTGTACCAATAAAGACAAGCCAGAACTGCATTGCGATGGTAAGTGTTTCCTCGATATTAAACTAAAAGAGCTTGAACAAAAAAACAAACAGGAACAGGAAAATCTTAAAAAACTGGTAGAAACCGTTATTCCTGAATATGCTGAAGTGATTTTACCCCTTTATGAACAACCTGTTAGCTCTTCTATTCCTTTTTACCTTCAGCAAAAACCAATCGCTAAAGTCAATGCGGTTTTTCATCCACCAAAATTAGCTTAAACTTAAATGGATTGTTTGCTTACAATAGTTTATGCTATTGTATGAATTCGTATGCCTGCTTTCAGGTATAGGAGCCTACCATACTCTCCAATTAGTCTTTCGTATTATCAGTAACCTTATACTGATCAATTTTAACCATTTAAATCGTTTGTTGCCTATGCAATGAACCCCATTATAATTTATTTAAAAATGAAAAAGATCATTACGCTTATTGCCATAAATGCCATTTTATTTACAGCATGTAAAAAAGATTCTAACCCTGTTCCTGATTTTGATGAGAATAACCTCGCCCCACTTTCTGTTGAATTTGACAATATTGCAGGAGGCAGAACGCTTACGTTTAACAATACAGATGTACCTTATACCAATGCTAAAGGCGAATCTGTTAGCATAAGTCTTCTCCAGTATTTTATCAGTAATATTAAAGTAACCACAACAAGTGGCAAAGAATATACCGTTAAGCAAGACGATTCGTATTTCTTAATTAACGGAGCCGATAAAAGTACCCGATTCGCTAAAATAAAAGTACCTGAAGGCGATTACAGCAAACTTACCTTTGTATTAGGCATTGACAGTTTAAGGAGTACCATGCCTCTAGATAAAAGAACAGGTGTATTAGATCCTGCTTCTGGCAGTGGCATGTACTGGGGCTGGAATTCAGGCTATATTTTCTTTAAAATGGAAGGAAACTCTTCTTCTATTACAGACGACCAGTCAGGAGATCCTACCGGTAAAAAACAGTTCAAATACCACATTGGCGGTTTTGGCGGCTATAGTTCCTCTACTATCAACAACATCAAAACCATTACCCTTGATCTTACCAATGCAGGCATTGCTAAAGTAAGAAAAGACAGACAGAGCAATATCCATTTATTTGTAGATGTTCTAAAGGTATTTAATGGCAGCAACAGTTTCAGCATAAAAGAGCATCCTAACGTAATGTTCAGCGAATATTCGGTTAGCATAGCTAAAAACCTCAGCGAAATGTTTAAACACGATCATACTGAAAACTAAACAGCATGAGAACAAAATATTTCAGGTACATCTTTTTGGTTTGCCTGTTTGTGTATGCCTGTAAAAAGAGCGATGATACGCAAGATATGGTTACATTTTTGGGTTTTCAAAAACCCAAAAATTTTCCTGATCCAGTATATAACTTCAGCAATAATCCTGTAACCAAAGCAGGTTTCGAGCTGGGCAGAACTCTGTTTTACGACCCAAGGCTATCAAGAGACAATACTATTAGCTGTGGTTCATGTCATATCCAATCTTCGGCATTTACCCATCACGGACATGACGTTAGTCATGGTATCGAAGATCGTTTAGGCACAAGAAATGCACCTCCTATTATGAATTTAGCTTGGAACAAAGCTTTTATGTGGGGTGGTGGCATTTATGATCTTGATCTGCAACCCATTGCTCCTATAACCACGCATGAAGAAATGGATGAGAGCCTTGAAAATGTATTGAATAAGCTCAAATCAATACCTACCTACAGAAACAAGTTTAAAGAAGCATTTGGTAGCGATGAAATCAGTACGGCTCATTTAATGAAAGCTTTATCACAATTTATGCTGATGTGCATAAGTAGTAATGCTAAATACGATAAAGTGATACGTAATGAAGGTAATATCTCATTTTCTGCTGCAGAACAAGAAGGTTACCAAATATTTAAAGAAAAATGCGCCTCATGTCATACCGAACCTCTTTTTACAGATGGAACTTTCAGAAATAATGGTTTAGCACCCAATGCGATCAATGATAAAGGTCTATACATAGCTACATTGTTGGATAAAGACCAATATAAATTTAAGGTTCCTTCGCTCAGAAATTTGAAATACACAGCACCTTATATGCACGATGGCCGGTTTCTGACTTTAGATGCTGTTTTAGACCATTATACCGGTCAGGTACAGGATACGCCTAACCTTGATCCGCTTCTGAAACAACAAACACCAAGAGGTATAAACTTGAGTACCGATCAGAAAGATAAATTGCTGGCTTTTCTAAATACACTTAATGACGAAGATTTTATCCATAACAAAGCCTTGGCTGAACAATAATTAAAATGATGATGAAAAAAAGTATAGGATTAGCCTTCTTTTTAATGCTACTTGGTTTTTCTGCGCTGGCCTGTGATATCTGCGGTTGCGGGGTGGGCAGTTATTACATTGGTATTCTACCCGAATACAATAAGCGATTTGTAGGCTTAAGATACCAGTACAAAACTCTACAAACACATTTAGGACCACAGGGCCAGATTACTCCGCTTACTACAGATGAAACTTACCAGACAGCAGAACTCTGGGGAGGTGTTAATTTCGGCAGCAAGTTCAGAATTCTTGCTTTCGTACCTTATAATATCAATAAACGTAGTTCACAAGAAGGAAATGGCAAAAAAAATGGCTTGGGCGATATTGCATTAATGGGATATTATAATTTGTTTACGCAAACACTTCCACTTAAAAGCAAGCTTCTGGTACATTCACTTTGGTTAGGCGCAGGAATAAAATTACCTACGGGCAAATATGAACCTACTGAAAAACTGGCTGTGCAAGAAAGCCCCAACAATTTCCAGCTAGGTACAGCAAGTACCGATTTTACACTAAATGCTGCTTACGATATACGGTTAAATGATTTAGGTTTTAACTTAAACGTAAATTATAAGATCAATACAGCCAATAGCTATGCTTACAGATATGGCAACAAGCTTACAGGTAATGCATTGCTCTATTATAAATTCAGGTTATTTCATAAAATCACTTTAGCACCTAACGTGGGTATTTTGTATGATACGGCTACAAAAGATATAGAGAACAATAAATATACTGTAGATGTATCAGGAGGACACTCTGCCGCTTTAATTACAGGTGTAGAAATAGCCAGTAGTAAATTTTCATTAGGTGCCAATTACCAAAATATCATTTCTCAGGAACTGGCAAACAATCGGGCTAAGGCCGGAAACCGCTTAATGATCCATTTATCCGTTCCATTTTAAAGCATAAATTATGAAAAGAATATTATTAATTGTCTTAACGGCAACTGCAATTACCGCCTGTAAACCCAAACAGGATGCAACAACGGTTAAAAACGAAACTATGAAAATCCATGACCAGGTAATGGCCAATCATGGTAAAATCATTGCTAACCAGATGAAAATAGACACTTTGTTAAAGGATATGAAAGCTTTAAAACAGCAGTTTTCATCTATTGATACAATTCAGGAAAAAACAAACCTTAAGACAATGCTTAACCGCTTACTTAAAGCCGAAGAAAGCATGAATGACTGGATGCATCATTTCAATCCTGATTACAACAACACAAACATGGATTCAGTAATCTATTATTACAAAACTGAAAAACAGAAGATCAATGTCATTGATAGTTTGTACAAAAGAGAAATTCAGGAATCTAATCAGTATTTATCAAAATTTAAAAAATCATGAAAAAGATAACATTTATAGCCGCATTGCTCATCACAATCCTATCTGCTTGTAATAAGCCTGAAAAACTACCTTACCTGCAAATAGAAATATCTGATAAGATGGTAGATGGTAAGATGGTACAAGATACGGTGTTCAAAACCATCCCCGACTTTAAACTTTATAATCAAGATAGCACATTGGTTACTGCTAAAGATTTTGACAATACCATTTACGTAGCCGATTTCTTTTTTACCTCATGTCCTACCATTTGCCCGGTAATGCACCGCAATCTGCTTAAAGTTTACAATAAGTATAAAAGCAATCCAGAAGTTAAAATTGCATCGCATACTATTGACACCAAATATGATATACCTTCTCGACTAAAAGCTTATACTAAAAAATTAGGTGTAGAAGGTACGCAATGGGAATATTTATGGGGATCTAAAGAAGTAATATATGGTCTTGCCGAACGCAATTATCTGGTTGCTGTACAACAGAATGATGAAGCACCCGGAGGTTTTATACACCAGGGATATTTGATCCTGGTAGATAAAAACAAGCGTATTCGCGGAGCTTATGATGGCACTGTAGATAAAGATGTAGCTAAGCTTATGAACGATATGGATATCCTTTTAAAAGAGAAATAACTTATTAACTCCTAACAATTCAAATCATGAAAAAAGTATTATTTATTGCTGCATTTGCTATCTTTTCACAATTTGCCAAAGCGCAATCTGTAAAACAACAAACTTTACCTACAGATACGACAGAACAAGCAATTGAAATTGATCCGGTATGCAAAATGAAAGTAAAAACCGAAAAAGCGATCAGTTTCATTTACCATAAAAAGAGCTATTATTTCTGTAGTGAAAGCTGTAAGAAAGCCTTCAGTTCAGCACCAGAAAAGTACATTAAGAAATAATAACAAGAGGGTGTTTAAAAAATCACGTCATCCTGAACTCGTTTCAGGATCTTTTAAGCAAAATCTAACTTTTTAAATACCCTCTTTTACCTTTTATTCAAAAATCAGTACAACAGTACCTGCAATAATTAAACAGGCACCTATTGCTGTTTTTAAAGTAAGTGTCTCTTTTAAAAACACCGCGGCCAGAATAATAGTTAAAGCTACACTTAATTTATCTATGGGTGCAACCTGCGAGGCTTTGCCCATTTGTAAAGCTTTAAAATAGAAAATCCATGAAAGCCCCGTTGCGATACCTGATATTACTAGAAAGATAATATGATGCTTGGTTAAAGCTGTTATCGTTTTCTGTTCTCCCCTGCTAAAAATAATAAGCCATATCATAATCACAATGACAATGGTTCTGATACCAGTAGCCAGGTTAGAATTGATATTTGCAACTCCTATTTTAGCAAAAATAGCCGTTAACGATGCAAAAAAAGCCGAGAGTACTGCGTAAATCCACCACATAGAAACCTAAATTTATATTTACTAATCTTCGTTATCCATTTCAATACATTCGTTTTCAAATGAATACGTTTTTTCTTTAAAAATAATGCATTTATTTTTTAAAAACCCACCGTTTTTGCTAATTTTGTGCCGGGCAAGTCTTCTACGACCAGCTCCTTTTGAACTCCCCCAGGTTGGGAACAAAGCAAGGGTAGAAGGTTGTAGCGGTGCGATAGGAGTTGCTTGCCCTTTTTTCCCCTATACCCCTGAGGGGGCAAAGTCAATTTAATCAGGGATATCAAAAAACCTTATATTTCCTATTCAGGAACGTAGAATTATGAAATTTTTTATTGACACTGCTAACTTGGCTCAAATTAAAGAAGCTCAGGATTTGGGCATTTTAGATGGCGTAACCACCAATCCTAGTTTAATGGCCAAAGAGGGTATTACCGGCAACGAAAACATTTTAAATCACTACAAAGCAATTTGCGATATTGTAGATGATAATGTGAGTGCTGAAGTAATTGCTACCGATTACGAGAATATTGTTAAAGAAGGTGAAGCTTTAGCTGCTTTAAATCCAAAAATTGTGGTTAAAGTACCTATGATCAAAGATGGCTTAAAAGCTATTAAATATTTCAGAAAAAAAGGTATCAGAACAAACTGTACTTTAGTTTTTTCGTCAGGACAAGCTTTATTGGCTGCAAAAGCGGGTGCCAACTACGTATCTCCGTTTTTAGGTCGTTTAGATGATATTTCTACAGAAGGTTTGCAATTAATTGAAGATATCCGCTTAATTTTTGACAACTACGGTTTTGAGACCGAAATTTTAGCTGCTTCTATACGCGGTCCTTTACATATTGTAAACTGCGCTAAAATAGGTGCCGATGTAATCACTGCACCTTTAGCCGCGATCACTGCGCTTTTAAAACATCCTTTAACTGATAGTGGTTTAGCTACCTTCTTGGCAGATCATGCCAAGGCAAACCAGTAATAAGAAAGGATTTACAGATATAAAAAATCCCGGTGCGCTAATAGCCTCCGGGATTTTTATTTAAACAGGATTTTAAAACCTTAAATCGTCTCTTCCAATACTTGGGTATAAAAATCTTTCAGGTCTATTCCCATAGCAGCTACCTGCTGAGGAATAAAACTGGTTGCCGTTTGTCCTGGAATAGTATTGATTTCTATAAAGTAAAAGTTTCCGGTTTTGTGCTCAAGAAAATAATCTATACGAACTATACCTCTGCAATTTAGTTTCTGATATACAGCCGATACCACACGTTCTACCCTGCTTCTCTCTTCTTGTGTCATATCAGCTGGTGTGATTTCCTGTGTAGCTCCGGGTGTATATTTCGCTTCAAAATCAAAAAACTCATTCTTAGGAATAACTTCTGTAGCCGGCAATACCACAATTTTACCTTTGGTCTTAAATACGCCAACCGAAAATTCTCTTCCCTCAACAAATTCTTCCACCAATATCTGGGTATCTTCATTAAAAGCTTTATCTAATGCTGCCTGCAGATCGTCAGTATGTTTCACCTTGCTCATGCCTATACTGCTTCCACCATTGTTAGGTTTTACAAAATAAGGTAGTTTAAGATTTTCAGTTACTTCTTCAGGTTTGTAATCAGCTTTGAACAATTGTACAGATTTGGCTATGTTCAGGTCTTTTATGCCATCAACTATGGCTTTTGTATAACCTTTGTTCATGGTAATAGAACTTGTTAGCGCATCACAAGTGGTATAAGGTAAACCAATCATATCGAAATATCCCTGTAACTTGCCATCTTCTCCAGGAGAACCATGTATAGCGATGAATACGCCATCAAATTTGATTTTCTTGCCATTTACCGTGATGGAGAAATCATTTTTATCTACATCTATTTTAACAGAATCAGCTGGTTCATAAAACCATCCTTTCTCTGTAAGCATAATCTTATAAACATCAAATCTTTCGGGATCCAAATTCTGGGCAATAGTAGCTGCACTTTTTACAGATACCACCCATTCGCCTGTAGTACCTCCAGTAAGCAAAGCAATGGTCTTCTTCATTATATTTTTAAGTTTTAGGGTATTATAGTATTTGCGTATTTAAGCTCAATTATCAGTTTTAACGCTGATGTGTAAATTATATAGTCAAAAATATAAAATATTCATACCTGTGTTATTTTATTTCACATAAAATATATTTTTAAGCTAAATTTGAAGCTAAATTCAACATAGATAATGGGCAATTTTACAAGATACCTCAAGACCAAATCATTCAGAAATAACATTATAGCAGCAATTTGTACTGTAATAGCCTTACTGCTTATCGCTTTTTTCAGTCTTCGTTTCTATACCAAACACGGACAGGGCTTAAATGTACCTCAGTTAAAAGGACTTAGAATTGACCAAGCTATACAAAAATTAGAAGAAATGGGTTTGAGGTATGAGATTGATTCGGTGTATATGATGGATAAACCTCCGGGTATTGTTACCGATCAGGATCCTGAGGCTGAAACTTTTGTTAAAGATAACAGGACCATTTATTTAACCATCAATACCTCAACAGCTCCAAATGTTAAATTTCCGGAAGTTGAAGAAAAATCTTTACGCGAAGCCAGATCTATTATTGAAAGTTACGGCTTAAAATTAGGCGACACGACTTATAAACCTGATATTGCCCGCGATGTAGTTTTAGGCGTAACTTTTGGCGGACAAGCACTTAAAGCAGGCGAACAGATACCTAAAGGTTCAAGAGTGAATTTTATTTTAGGTGACGGTCGTGGCAATGAGGATGTTGACATGCCTAACTTAGCTGGTTTCACCATTGATGAAGCTCGTTTCTCGCTAAAAGGATCAATGCTTAAACTGGGTACCGTAACTTATGAAGGTGTAATAACAGATAGCGCAAATGCAGTTGTGGTAAACCAATTTCCTTTACCAAGTGATACAGTAACCAAAGTTAAGATCGGTACAGCGATCAACATCACATTATCTAACAAAAAACAATAAAGTATTTGTTTATGAACTCAGCAAAACAACAAAATAAAAGTAAATTCATTCTTATAGTTATCCTGATTATTGCCATTGTAGGTGGTTATTTCACTTTTAATTTTTACCGTACTTACTTTGCGGGAAATGTTACCGGAAACCAGCAATACTTGTATATCAAAACCGGATCTGACTTTGAAAGCTTAACCAACAATATCAAAAACAAAGGCATTGTAAAAAACTACAATACATTTTTAGCTGCTGCCGAAAAAATGGATCTTAAAGATAAAGTAAAACCGGGAAGGTATCGTTTAAAAAGCGGAATGAACAACCGCTCTTTAATCAATATGATCAAAGCTGGTAATCAAGAGCCGGTAACTTTAAAAATCCAGAACATCCGTAAAAAAGAGAATCTAGCAGCTTTACTGGCTAAAAATTTAGAACCTGATTCGTTAGCCTTTATCTCATTATTAGATTCTACTCAATTTATTGAGAAATATGGCTTTAACAATGACAATATCTATACGATGTTTATTCCTAACAGTTACGAGATGTACTGGAACACTTCGCCAGAAGAGTTTTTTACAAGAATGACCAAAGAGTATGATAAGTTCTGGAATAACGACCGTAAAGCTAAAGCCAAAGAATTGAACCTCTCACCTATCCAGGTTACCATATTGGCCTCGGTAGTAGATGCAGAGGCGCTTTATGACAAAGAAATGCCTATCATTGCTGGCCTGTACCTGAACAGATTAAAAAAAGGCATCTTGTTACAGGCAGATCCTACCGTAATCTTTGCTAATAACGATTTTACCGTAAAACGTGTAACCAATGCCCTATTGCGTGTAGATTCAAAATACAATACTTATAAATATGCTGGTTTGCCTCCGGGGCCCATCATGATGCCAAGTATCAATGCCATTGATGCGGTTTTAAATCACGATAAGAACGATTACCTATATATGTGCGCCAAAGAAGATTTTTCGGGTTATCATAATTTTGCGGCAACTGTTGCTGAGCACGAAATCAATGCAAAGAAATACAGAGAGGCACTTAATAAGCGAAATATATTTAGATAATGTTTGTTTACGAAACCAAAGTTAAAGTAAGATACGCAGAAACGGATCAGATGGGTGTGGTTTATCACGGCAACTATGCCCAATATTACGAAATAGCAAGAACAGAGTGTTTTGAAGCTGCATCAGGCATGAGCTATGCTTCTATGGAAGAAGATGGCGTGATGCTGCCTATTTTAGAATTGCAATCTAAATACCTGAAGCCTGCATTTTACAATCAGGTATTAACTATAAAGTCAATTGTAAAGAACTTACCTACCGTACGTTTAAAAGTAGATTATGAAATCTATAATGAGGAGAATGAACTGATCAACATAGGCCATACCACCTTGGTTTTTGTAGATAAGGAAACGCGTAAGCCTTGCCATCCTCCACAAAGTTTTATTGAACCTGTAAGTAAATATTTTAAATAATTAATGAGTTGGATACACCGGCATTTACTCAAATTTAAACCTTATGCTCTGTTCATTGAATGGAGCAAGCATTGTGTATTGCCCGGTTTTAGTCCACTCCCCTTATATACCGTAGCTGTATTTTTTTTTAGAGAGATTGGAAAAGAAGCTTTGGTAAATAAAGCTTCTTCTTTGGCCTATAATTTTATGCTGGCCATATTTCCTGCTATTATCTTCCTCTTTACCTTAATTCCTTATATACCCAAGCGTATTGGTTTTCAAGGCAAGCTCATGGATCTGATGGCCTTGATTTTACCTGATAATGCTTATATGGCATTTGAAACCACCTTAAAGGAAATTGTCAATATCCAAAATGGTAGTTTACTTTCTTTAGGTTTTATCCTTTCTATCTTTTTTGCCACCAATGGCATCCACAGTTTAATGCGGGCCTTTAACAAGTCATCATTGGTTGTAGAAACCAGATCGTGGCTTAAACAGCGTTTAATTGCGATCGTATTAACTTTTATCATAGCTATATCTGTTATTGTTTGTATCGCTGCCATGACCATTGGCGAAATTTCTATCCAATACCTTAACAAAGAATTAGACATTAAAGAGAACCTAACTTATTATGCTATACAGCTTACCCGCTGGACTTTATTAGGTGTGCTGTATTTCACCAATGTATCTATGTTGTATCGTTATGGTCCTGCTCATGCCAAAAAATGGAAATTTTTCAGTGCTGGTTCTTGTTTGGCAACCATTCTGGCATTTTTAACCATGTGGGCATTTTCATTCTATATTAACCATTTCGGATCTTACAACAAAGTTTATGGCTCTATCGGAACCCTTATAGTAGTAATGATCTGGCTTTATTTAAATTCACTAATCTTATTGGTAGGTTTTGAGCTTAATGCCAGCGTAGATATCTCTAAACGGAGCGTACGCATTATCAGGCCTCAGTTCAATTTGTTCAAGAGCAATAAATAAAATATTTTTCACGCTAATAAACAGGGCTTTAACCCAAAATATCCGAAATTATTGATTCATAATTTGAAGAATAGAGAAGTTTTTCTACTTTTGCGGCGGAGAGCTGGCAGAGTGGTCGAATGCGGCGGTCTTGAAAACCGTTGTCTGTAACAGGACCGGGGGTTCGAATCCCTCGCTCTCCGCATTAAACAAAAGGTATTCTTATTTAGTAAGGATGCCTTTTTTCTTTTTACAAAAAATCCAATAATAGTTCTTTCTTTAGTTTTAATAATGAAATTGAATATGTAGGGTAACAAAAAAACACCTCTGTTGATATATCACAAAACAAGATTATTCATCTAAAATCAACAAGGTTATGAAAAAGTTTTTACTTTCTATTCTGCTATCAGCAAATGTTATAGCAGTATTGGCACAACAACCTGTTACAATTTCTGTAAGTGGAGGATTTACAAATGCTTCATCATCTATGCAGAACAAAACTTACCTAGGGAATGGTTATAACATACAAGCGAATCTATTTGTGCCTTTTTTGAGTGCAAATAACGATAAATTTACGCTAGGCGTTTTAGCCGGAGGAGTTTATACTACCGCAAAAAATCTGGAACCATCTACAGACGAATTAAAAACTGCATACAAATTATACAATGGTAATCTGGCGATCAACAATGCTCAAAATCAGGGAACAAACTCGGGCATTACCGGTTATTTAGGTGTGCAGGCTAATTTTTCATTAGGATCGCTCACTTTATCTCCTTCTGTTAATGGCGGTTACTTGAATTTGAAGCAAAAAGGCTTTGCTCAAAATGCAATGGTACAAAGTAATGGCAACAGTCAAACGATTATGCTAGCTGACTTACCCAAAACAAACAGTAAAGGCTTTATAACTATTCCTCAACTAAAAATCAGTTATTCTTTTACAGAAGCATTTGGCATTTATACTTCAGCGGGTTTCAACATTGGGCCTAACATGGATATCAAAGGAAGAAGATTAGAGCCTGCAGGTGGGTTCAACAGTAGCAATACTTATGAGCCTACGCAATTAAGCGCAGGAAAAATGGTAGAAATGTCAACTGTAAGTACCAATTATCAATCGATGATGTACAATATAGGCCTAAGTTGGAATTTAGGCCGCAAATTGAAAAAATCATCTACAATGCCTTCTAGGTTATCAATGACTCCAACCACTTCAAGGCAAACGCCAAATACTACTTTTGGTGAGAAAGTAAGCCAAGGCTTACAGACTACCTCTTCAAAAACAGATCATCCCTTATATAATGACCAAAAAACAGAAACTACAAATCCAATATCCAATTCAAATATGGCACGTCCGGGTCAGACTATAAAAGGCGTTATTGTAAAAGGTGGGAAAAATCCGGGTGGAAATATGATGACGATAAGCAGCGATGGTAATGGTGAATTTGAGTTGGATGGATTAGAAAAAGGTTTTTACAAATTTACGCTTGAGGTACCTGATAATCTGCAAGGAAAAAGTATTGACCAAAAAGGTGTAAAAAGAGAAGAAGTTAGAACTTATACCGGTGGCCGTAAAAATGAGCCACAGGAAAAGGGTATTGGTAGCGTTGGAGTAAAACATCAACCTGGAGCGGTTTCTCCATCTTATGCGGCTATGGTGGCCGGACAATCTATAAAAGGTATTATTGTAAAAGGTGGAAAAAATCCGGGCGGTAGTACAACTAATCTAACAATTCATGAAGATGGTACTATACAGTTTGAAGTTCTTAAAAAAGGAAATTATAAATTTCTGATTGAAACAGGTGAAGAACCGAGCAATAAGGCTGCTAAAGAGAAAGTAAAAGAAACTGGAAGAACAAGAATATGGCTTAAGGATGTGGTTAAAACGCAAGTGTAATCAGATGATTTTTATTTTGATAGATTAAAACACAAAATGTACCATCGCAATCTGTTTCAGTCTGCTTAAAGGGGATTTCAAAAGTTATCCCCTTTAGTTATTAATGACCTTATAGTAACGATGAAAATAATCTAATGATCCGTTCACTAAACTGTTTAAACCAGCCCCTACCCAACCAATCTACATATACAATCTCAACAGAATTTTCGAGGTCTTTATAAAACTCATCTGCCAGCTGGTTGGCCAGCTCTTTATTGTAAACAAAGGCCGAAACTTCAAAATTAAGTCCAAAACTGCGGGCATCTAAATTGGCTGTACCTACAGATGCCAGTTTTCTATCTGATACAAATGTTTTAGAGTGCACAAAACCTTTCTGGTAAAAGTAAATTTTAACACCTGCATCCAACAATTCTTCATAATACGAACGGGCTGCAATATCTACCAATTTCGAATCACCTTTTTGCGGCACCAATAATATAACCTTTATACCACTTAAAGCTGCTATAATGAGACTTTCCTGCAAAATCTGTTCAGGAATATAATAAGGTGTAGTGAGCAGGATTTCTTCCTGTGCCAGATTAATAGCTTGTATAAGAGAATATAAAATATTCGGCACTTCAGAATCGGGTCCGCTTGAAGCAATCTGTACATGAACAGGCTTAGGATTCGTAATCTCTATATCTGGAAAATACTTTTTATTGATAATGAGGTTCTCGTTGCTCGAAAAGTTCCAATCGGCAATAAAGATACGCTGCAAAGAAAAACTGGCATAACCTTTTATCATGAGATGCGTATCTCTCCAAAACAGCTCTTTCCCTTCGGCATTTATATATTTATCAGAAATATTAATCCCTCCTACAAAAGATGTTTCACCATCAATTACCACAATTTTTCTATGGTTACGGTAATTTAGCCGATTAGCCAGTGCAGGTAATCTTAGTTTGTTAAAAGGAAAAACCTGCACACCTTCTTTGACCAAGTTTCGGACAAATGAACGCCTGATTGCAGAGCTTCCAAAATCATCATAGATAAATCTTACTTCTATACCTTCTTTAACTTTTTGGATCAAGATATCTTTAATCTGATTGCCTATCTCATCATCTTCATAAATATAGAATTCTATGTGAATGTGTTTTTTGGCTTTTTTCAGTTCTGCTATCAATTTTGGAAAGAACATCTCTCCGTTAATCAGAAGCTCTGCCTTTTCATTAGGCAAAATCATCTCATTTCCACCTTTTGAATTTGACAGTAACTTTATCAACTCTAAATTTTGTAAGAGTGTAGCATCTGTTGTAGTAAATAAGCGCTTGTTGATCTCATTAAATTGCTCTTTAAATTCTGCTTTAAGGCTTTCATCAACCTCAAGTTTTTTATTGTACATCTTTTTCTTCCGGTAATTGATGCCAAAAGAAAAATAAAATACGATTCCAATAAGTGGTACAAGCAAAACAAACAGAAAATAAGCCAGCGTTTTTGGTATAGAACGTGTATCGTATATGATTTTAAGACAGGTAAATGTTAGCAATGCCAAATAACATATTTCCAATACCAGTAGCCAGATGTTGATGTTATTCATATTTTAAGGAGCAAAATGCTTTACAAGATAAAATTAAAAAACCTTAAAATGAACGGCTTACCCGCTATTTGATATTTTTATTGAAGTTTTTTAAGATCGGAGTTTGCGAAATTAAAGAGAGTTTGTACTTTTGCCCCCGGAGAGCTGGCAGAGTGGTCGAATGCGGCGGTCTTGAAAACCGTTGTCTGTAACAGGACCGGGGGTTCGAATCCCTCGCTCTCCGCTGAGAGGGTCTTCATCAAGAAGACCCTCTTTTTTTTTCGTAAATAAGTAATCCCTTTTCTTTCATTTTCAAATGGTTGTGTGACAGTAAATCAAGCATTGTAGGTGTTCGATAAATTCGGTTTTTACAATGTAACATCCATTGCTTACTGCGTGCAACGAACAGTTTAAGTAGAGGATTCTAAAGATTAGCTCTTAATCTTAATATACCTATTGACTCTCTAATTTAGTCAGGTTGCTTTATTCCAGTTTCCATTTTGATATTGGTATATCAGTTCTTGTCCTTTAGAAGCAATTGCACCTTTACCTCTTTGGAAACATTCCGATAGCAATTCAAGGTCATTTGTATATTGTAACATATCATGCAAAAGCCCTTCTTCTATATCTGTCCAAGGTTCATAAGCTCTTGGGTAGTTTATTCGGGCTTTCTGTACATAGTCAGGGAGGTCATCATTTTTGATGATCCCTAATTTGTCAATCTTTTCTTTTAGCTCATTTATAGCACCTTCCGGTAAATTATTAAATGTTTCTTTCTGAAAGAAATCAATTTCCTCCGAAGGATTGTCTTTATGTAGTTCATCTATTCTTCTTCCATGTTTTGAGTACCCGTTGTCAGATAAATAAGCATTTAGAAAATCCATCAGTTGACCTCTTTGGTACAAACCTTCATATTTTCCGTAGAGTTCATTTGATGTAATGGCCTCATTTTTAAATTTACGGGTAGCTAAAAAGAGCCCAACTAACCTGCTATATGTAGGAGACATCTGATGTTCTTCAAAAAGTCGAATAGCGTCCTTAATATCGTTTTCGTTAATTGCGACTTTAGTGAATTCTGAAAGTGTCTTTGTTTGAAGCTGATCAATCGCTATCTGGAACGCACGGATGACATCACGTTCGTTTAATACACTATCGTTTATAATCTTTTCTCCTGTTGTTGGGGAATAACCAGAAGCAAGGGCTTCTAATACTTTTATCGTTTTAGGTATATCCATAAAATCCATTTTTAGAATTGTCTCGCCTAATACAAATATAAAAAATAAATATATTATGCCCTGTTATTTATCATCCTGAACATTTGTTTTAAAATATTTTCATCGGTTTCATCCCTAATAAATAAGTAATTGCTATTTTTTGATGGTTGAATTGATCGGAATATACTCATCTTTAAAGTTAACAAACACCTTAACGAATTATTCATTATATTTGTCAATATTCGACAAGTCTATTATTTAATAGCGAAAAACAAACAAATAAACGATGGATAAGCCAATTAAACTCGGATGACAAATCAATTTGGTGAACTAATAAGACAATTGCGGGAGAAGCAAGGTTTGTTTTTACGACAGATAGCTCCTGCATTAGAAATGGATACTGCCCAGCTTAGCAAGATAGAAAAAGGCATTCGGCAGATTAAAAAAGAGCAAATAGCCATATTGGCTGACGTGCTCAAAACTGATAAAGAAGAACTACTTACGTTGTGGTTGGCAGATCAAGTTTCAAATCTTATAGAAGGAGAGCCAATGGCTGATGAGGTGTTGAAGATAGTATCAAAAAACAGGAAGAATAATTAAATGGCATCTAATTTTTTTACAAATCAAAGCTCTAATACGCTCTATAAAAAATTTGTAGGGGTATTTGAGCATATGAAAAATATAGAATACTTTAAATCTGTTATTGGCTATTTTAGGGCATCAGGATATTTTGCCATTCGCAAACATTTTCCTGAAACATTAAAGGTGAAGATTATTGCTGGTATTAATGTAGACCCCTTTATTGCTCTTGCACAAAAACAGGGTTTGCTCTTTAATGCGAATACAAAAGACACTAAACAATCATTTATTGAAGCTATACAAGAGGATATTATCAATGCAAAATATAGCCAAGAAATAGAAGAAGGAGTTTTACAGCTGATTAATGATATTGCAGATAAAAGAATAGAAATTAGAGCACATAATTCTAAAAAATTACATTCGAAGTTTTACATCTTTCTATCTCCAAATTTTAATGAACATAATCCAAATGGATTGGTTATCATGGGGTCTTCCAATCTTTCGGCACAGGGATTAGGTTTGGAGAATGTTGAGCACAACTACGAAATGAATGTCGAACTGAGGGATTATGAAAACGTCAAGTTTGCAGATACGGAATTTGAAATGCTTTGGTCTCAAAGCACTCCGATATTACCTGTTGACGCCCCAACATTGCTCAAGAAAACCTATTTGGATGTAAACCCAACTCCTTTCGAACTATATGTTAAATTTTTAATCGAATTTTTCGGAAAAAATATAGAGTATGACCCGGATAGCATCAGTGATATTCCGTTAAAAAAGTTCAAGAAACTTAGTTATCAGATTGATGCAGTTAACCAAGGGTATGAATTGCTGTTGAAACATAATGGCTTCTTTTTAGCAGATGTGGTGGGTACAGGCAAAACCGTAATGGCAGCTTTATTAGCCAAGAAATTTATTATCAACAACGGTGCAAAAACAAAAATTCTCATTGTATATCCACCTGCGTTGGAAAAAAACTGGAAAACTACCTTTAAGGAATTCAGAATTGATGAGAAATGTGATTTTATATCCAATGGGAGTCTGGACAAAATCATTAATGAAGTTGACCCGTTAAAATACAAGGAAAAATACGATTTGGTATTGGTGGATGAAGCCCACAAATTCAGAAATCACCAAAGCCAACAGTTTCAGAATTTAGAAATTATTTGCAAATCAGGCCGTGAGAACATTGGTAATATTGAAGGGTTTGAAAAGAAAGTCGTATTGATTTCGGCTACTCCGTTAAATAACAGGCCGGAAGACATTTATAACCTAATTTCATTGTTTCAAGACAGACGAAATAGTACCTTGAACGAACCAAACCTGCAAAAATTCTTTTATCCGCATATTGTTCGATACAAAGCCCTGATACAACAAACACCGCTTGACTTACAGGGTATTCAGGATATTTTCAATGATATAAGGGATAAAGTTGTTAAAGATATTACTATTCGTAGAACCCGTACGGATTTGAATAAAAATGAACGATATGCAAAGGATTTGAAAGAACAGGGAATTATCTTCCCTACGGTAGTAGAACCTTTTGCGAATGAATATGAGCTGACACACCATTTAGCTGATCTGTTTTTAGATACGGCAAACAGCATTATTGATAGAAGCAAAATCGACTTTTTCCGTTATCAGGCTATAGCCTATTTAACAGATGAAGCAAACGATGGATTGTATCAAAGTGCCAAAACTATTTCACGTTCGTTGGCATCGATTATGCAGACACAGCTGATTAAACGTTTGGAAAGCAGTTTCTATGCGTTCAAGAAATCACTGAACAAAATCACCACATCGACAAAGCAGATGATTGAAATGTACGAGCGGGATAGCGTTTTTATTGCACCAGACTTGGATATTACAGACTTGCTTAATAAGGGCTATACAGATGAAGAAATTGAATTGGAGATTCTGAAAATTGACGATGACAAGCCTAAGAACAAAAAGTTTAAGCAATCCGATTTCAAACCAGGGTTTATTGAAGGACTGAAACGTGATTATGAACATTTACTTGAACTGAATGAGCGTTGGCGGCGAGTTGACGAAAGCAACGACCCGAAATGGAATGTGTTTATTAGGTTACTGAAAGACGAATACTTTAACCCAACGAAAAATGAATTGGGCAAGCTGGTTATCTTTACAGAGTCGGCAGATACGTTAACGTATTTGACCCAACGATTGTCTAACGAAACATCCTATAAAGTTCTCAGCATCACGTCGGAGAATAGAAGTAAAATGTTCGAAGCCATTCGGGAAAACTTCGATGCCAATTATGAGGGTACATTCAAGAATGGTTATGACGTTATCCTAACTACTGATGTATTGGCAGAAGGCATCAACCTGCATAGGGCTAATGTGATTGTCAATTACGACACGCCTTGGAATCCTACTAAATTAATCCAACGCTTGGGCCGTATCAATCGTATTGGAACTAAGGCACAGTTTATTTACAATTACAATTTCTATCCGTCAGAGCAGGGCGACAACAGAATCAATCTTCGTCAAAAATCGTTGGCTAAACTACAAAGTAGCCACAGCACATTTGGAGAGGATAACAAGATATATACGTTGGAAGAAATTATCGACCAGTTCAGGATGTTTGAGGAGAAGGAGGAAGATAAGGATTTGAGAACACAGTATTTGGAATGGCTGAGAAAATACAGGGAACAGAACCCTGAAAATTTTAATGCAATCCGCAAAATGCCTTTGAAAATTCGTTGTATCCGGAGTGTCACGGATAAACAACAAAGCATTGCTTTTGTGAAGAATGGTGAGCATAAGAATATTTATCTCTATTCGGACGGTAGTTCGAAATCTCTTCCATTTGAACAGGCAGTAAAGGTATTTGAAGCATCTGTCTCTGAAGAAGGCATAAAAGCAATACCTGAATCACATTACCAGCAAATCAATCATATAGTAAGACAGTTTGAAAGCGATATCACAACTCCCGAAATGATTGGTGGTGTCGAAGACAAAATGGATGTAAGGTCAAATAAGGCATTGAATGATTTGAATAACTGGCTGGCTAATCAGATTATTTCAACTCCACGAGCCATAGAAGCAGGCAAGAATTTGATGCCTTTGCTTAAAAACGGAACGTACACTAATTTAACCAATGAAGTATATAAATTAAGGAACGAAACCGACCCAATAAAACTGGAAAATGAAATTATCCGTTTGG
Source organism: Pedobacter montanisoli (assembly GCF_022809115.1). Classification (GTDB taxonomy): domain Bacteria; phylum Bacteroidota; class Bacteroidia; order Sphingobacteriales; family Sphingobacteriaceae; genus Pedobacter; species Pedobacter montanisoli. Next base: position 988,101 of record NZ_JALGBH010000002.1, read on the forward strand.
AGCGAAAATACACATCGAAAGTAAAGCGACCGGAAAAAGCAGATTTAGAGCCGATACAGCCCAAGATAATTATATCAGAAACATTTGTGTGATGAACATCAAAAAAGAGCTTATACAACAAATCCATTCCATCATTGCTACCGCAAGCGATAGGGCTATCCGGTCTGTTGATACGGAGCGGGTGCTGATGTATTGGCAAATCGGGAAAGTCATATTTGAAGAAGAACAGGATGGTAAAGAACGTGCAGATTATGGTAAATTTCTGATTAAATCAATCTCCGATGAGTTTCAGCCACAATTTGGAACTGGTTTTACGGTACGTCAATTAGAATTGAACAGACAATTTTATCGTACTTTCCCAAATACGAACGCACTGCGTTCGCAATTCAACTGGACACATTACAGAACACTTGTCCGCATCGATAATCAGGAAAAAAGGGAGTTTTACATCGCAGAAGCGGAAAAAAACAATTGGACAGCAAGACAACTGGAACGGCAGATAAACAGCCAGTTGTACGAACGTTTGCTGATGAGCAATGACGTAGCCTCTGTTTTGGCAGTAGCCAGAGCGGAAAAACTGCCAACGGACGCCAAGGAAATCATCAAAGACCCCATGGTGTTGGAGTTTTTGGGGTTGAAGCGAGAATCTTCCTATTATGAAAAGGACTTGGAAAATGCAATCATTACACATCTACAGGATTTTATTCTGGAATTGGGTAACGGCTTTGCATTTGTGTCACGTCAAAAAAGAATACATATTGAGGGCGACGAATATTTTGTGGATTTGGTATTTTACAACCGTTTGTTGCAAAGCTTTGTTGTCATTGAAATAAAGACCCAAAAGCTTACTCATCAAGACATAGGACAGCTACAGATGTATGTAAACTATTATGACCGATACGAGAAACAATCATATGAAAACCCGACCATAGGCATTTTGCTCTGTACCGACAAAAATGATGCAATGGTGAAAATTACCTTACCGGAAAATAACAACACCATCATAGCCAGCAAATACCAACTCTACCTACCCTCAGAGCAACAATTGATTGACGAGGTAAAAAAAGAAATTGAAAAACTGGACAATAAAGACATTGAACAATGACAACATCAGAAATAAGACATATCCTTGAAAGCCCATACGACAGAAAAGTTTGGAAAAACTTCCTACAAACTCAGTTTACCAACAACAAGCTGAATGCAGAAGATAGAACGATTGCTTTATCTGATAGGACCACCAGCAAGCAATGCCTCAGTTTAGGTAACTACGAAATTAACGAATATACCAAAATCGGTATTTTCGAGATTGAACTCAATGAAAAAGTAAACCTTTCCCGTAATCGTGTAGCATTACGAAACCTATTGAAAGATATTACCAAGCAGGTAGCGGGTGCAATGGTGGTATTTGTGCAAGGAGACAAATGGCGTTTCAGTTATATCAGCAAGCGTAAAGTCAAGAATAAAGAAACCAATACTATTGAGGATAAAGAAACTGCCCCAAAGCGTTACACCTATTTGTTTGGTAAAGGCGAAAAAGCATTAACTGCAGCACAGCGTTTTGACAAACTTATACAAAAGCAAAAAGACAATTTGTTTGACTTACTCTCATTAGACGATTTTGAAGATGCGTTTTCAGTTGAAAAGTTGAGCAAAGAATTCTTTAAAAGTTACAAAGAAATTTATGAACATTTTGTTGAGTTTATTACAGGCAAACGCTATGTAAAAAAGGGCAGCAAATGGACGGAGATACAAATACATGAAGCGCATTTTCAACTACGCAACTATTTTGATAACGACAGTAAACAAGCCCGAGATTTTGTAAAACGAATGTTGGGGCGCATTGTGTTCTTGTATTTCATACAAAAGAAAGGTTGGTTAGCCGTTCCAAAAGGAAAAAAATGGGACGAAGGAAATCCCGAATATTTGTTTGAATTGTTTAAAAATGCCAAATACAAAGAAAGTTTTTACAGCGATTATTTAGTGCCTTTGTTTTTTGAAACGTTGAATAATCCGAATGTTCAGAAAGAAAACAACGAATTACGGTTTCCGTATTTGAATGGTGGTTTGTTTGATAAAACACAAGATTACAAATACGACAAACTTGCTTTGCCCTCTGAAATTTTTGAAAAACTGTTTAGCACTTTCAATAATTACAACTTTACCATTTACGAAGATGCCCCCGATGAACACACCATAGCGGTTGATCCCGAAATGTTAGGGCATATTTTTGAAAATCTCTTGGAAGATAACAAAGACAAAGGTGCTTTCTACACACCCAAAGAGATTGTGCATTATATGTGCAAGGAAAGTTTGAAGACATATTTGTTAGCACAAGACGAAAAACTGTTTGCCGATGAATTGGCAAAAACAAGTTTAGAAAAAATTATCCAGCAGCAGGAGTTAAATGAAGATGAAAAAGCATTTGCCGAGAAAAACGCCTATAGAATAATTGACGCGTTAGAAAAAGTAAAAATTTGCGACCCTGCCATTGGTTCGGGTGCCTTTCCTATGGGATTGTTACAGGAAATTTTTAATGCACAGATTTATTTGCAGGAACTTAAAGGTTTTAAGAAAGCCAAATCCGATGCCGACATAAAAAAACACATTATTGAAGAAAGCATTTACGGTGTGGACGTTGATGCAGGTGCGGTGGACATTGCACGTTTGCGTTTTTGGTTGAGCTTGGTGGTTGATGAAGAAGTGCCACAGCCTTTGCCAAATTTGGCATTCAAAATCGTGTGCGCTAATACGCTAATTCCACTAAGTACAGACAAAAGTAATCAATATCAAATTGCAGGAGCAACTGACATTATCAAAGAAATAGAAAAAGTACGCCACAACTATTTCGATAGTAGTAAGGAAGAGAAAAAAGATTTGGAACGCCAATTTAAAAACCTGCAAAACAAACTGTGGAATACTGCGAAAGATTGGGTGATAAGTAAAGATGCTGATTTGTATCAACGCCTGTTGGAATTTAACCCTTTTGAAGACAAAAGTTGTAGTTGGTTTGATCCTTGGTGGATGTTTGGCGTAAAAGACGGCTTTGATATTGTGATAGGAAATCCACCTTATTTGAGAATACAAGGCATTAGAGATTCAAATCCAAAATTAGCTGATGCACTTACAAAGATTTACAAATCTGCAAGTGGTTCATTCGATTTATATGTTGTGTTTGTAGAAAGAGCATTACAAATCGTAAAAGCCAATGGAGTTGTAAATTTCATAATGCCAACGAAATGGACAAATGCAGCATTTGGGAAAGGATTACGACAAATTCTTTCTGATAAAAATGCGGCAAATAAAATAATCTACTTCGGAGCATATCAGGTGTTCGATGCTTCCACTTACACAGGAATACAATTTTTTAAAGCAAATTCAGATGAATTATCATATTACGAGTTGGATAGAGATTTGAAATCTAACGATGAACTATCGGATTATCTTCAATCACTAACACCAATAAGCGGAACATTTATAGCTAATAGCAAACTAACGAGCGATATTTGGACACTCACAGCAGGCGGAACTTCCAAAATCATTGATAAATTGAATTTACAGCCAAGAAGAATAAGTGATATTTTTGAAAAGATTTTTCAGGGCTTGGCCACAAGCAAAGATGATGTTTATTTTTTATATGATTGTGTTGACGAGGGTGATGATATAATTGGTTTTTCAAAACAGTTAAATAAATCCATTAAAATTGAAAGGGGATTTGTAAAACCATTATTGAAGGGCGAAGATGTTCACAGATACGACAATATAACTTCCAATCGTGTAGTAGTTTTTCCTTATAAATTGGAAAATGGCAATGCAGAACTGTACAAAGAAGATGAAATCAAAAATCAATTTCCATTGGCTTATGCTTATCTCAAAGAGTGTGAATCCATTCTGCGTGATAGAGAAAAAGGCAGGTTTAATATTGACGACGAATGGTTTCAGTTTGGAAGAAAACAAGGGATTAATTTCGCCGAAAAAGAAAAGCTCGTTGCCCCTGAAATATCTCTAGGCGGAAACTTTGCCTATGACAAAAACGGTCGTTTTTATTCTACAACAAAAGTGTATGGATATATTAAGAAAGATGGTGTAAAAGAAAGCTATCTTTTTTGGTTGGGCTTATTCAATTCAAAATTGTTTTGGTACTTCATACAACAAACAGGTTATGTATTAAGAGGTGGATATTTTACTTTCAAAACAAATTACATTTTGCCTTTTCCTGTTCCAAAAATAATTCCGACAGAAACAATATCTGCTGTTGAGGAATTAGTGAAAAAGATACTTAAAAAAAAGGAAAATTCATACCGTAAAAATATACTCAACGAAGAAAAAGAAATAGACAACTTTATATACAAGTTATATGATTTGAAAACAGATGAAATAAGCGAAATCGAAAGATAAACCTCATACATCTATCTGTAACAAAGCATTTTAAACTTTTTGTATAAATTCTACTTCTGCTGTCGTGAGATTATACAAATCGTAAACGATATCATTTATTTTTTCCTCAAATTTCTTTGTGTTTGCATTTTTATCTTTTGTCTTTTCAGCTAAAATTTCATCTACTAATTTTTCTAACATAAGAGCTGTTTTTTGTGGGATTTCAGGCATTGGAAATGGCTTTGTATAATGTGGCATAAATCTGAAATATCCATTTGCTAAAACAGTTCCTGTATTCACTAAATACCACCAAAACAACTGCGAATTTAAAATTGCTAAGAGCGATTTGTAACTATCGGTAACACCTTCTCTTTTTATGTATCCGTAAATTGTAGTAGATGAATAAAAACGACCGTTTTTGTCATAAGAGAAATTGCCACCCATCGAAATTTCGGGAGCAACTAATTTTTCGTTTGCAAATAGCGTAAGATTTTTGGGATAAATGTATCTATACCAAAATGTGTCATTTTTTAACCTGCGTTTTTATTCGACAATTTTTAGTTTAAATTGTACAGTATCATTTAGTATTAATTTAAATAAGTAAAATTTATGATTTACGGTTATATCCGCGTGAGCACAGACAAACAAACAGTAGAAAATCAACGTTACGAAATCAACCATTTTTGTGAAAAACAAGAGATATTGGTCAATAAATGGATAGAGGAAACAATTTCAGGAGCCAAAAATGTGGAAGACAGAAAACTCGGAAAATTACTCAAGAAAATGAAAAAGGGTGATATTCTGATTTGCTCTGAACTTTCACGACTCGGTAGAAATCTCCTTATGATTATGGGAATTCTAAACGAATGTATGAATCGTGATATTCAAGTCTGGACAATTAAGGATAACTACCGTTTGGGAAGTGACATCAATTCTAAAGTGCTTGCATTTGCTTTTGGATTATCCGCTGAAATTGAAAGAAATCTAATATCACAGCGTACTAAGGAAGCCTTAGCTCGTAAACGAGCAGAAGGAATTGTTTTAGGTCGTCCTATTGGGAGTAAGTCTTCTAAAACAAAACTAACGGGGCAAGAAAAAAAGATACAAGAACTGTTAGATAAAAATGTATCTTACTCAGCCATTGGAAGAATTTTGGGAGTACATAGGCTTACTGTTTCTGCTTTTGTAAAAGCAGAAAAACCACCAATAGCGAGTTTGTGAAGAAATCCACTTGACAAAAATGAACCGGAACAATACCCAGTTCAATATAAATACCTAATACCATTGGCTGTGCAAGACGTGTTGGAGAAATCATGAAGTATCTTGGGGAAAATGAACGTCCAAAAGAATCCTATGCTTTCTATTGTAAGATTTTCAGTTATTTAATATGTCTAAAAACGTCAAAAGCGGTATCAAGTTCCTGTAAAAATGATCAAGATGAATGCAAAAAGACTTTTAGAATTGATACTTAACGGGTGAAAAGAACCTGTAATGATTATTGTATAGACTTGATTGAAATACCGAACAATATGCAGAAAAGCATGAATTGTCATGGCTGTTTGAAGCGGATAAACTTAACCCTGTAACGGTCATAAATTTTGCATTTCCTTACGAGCTTGGAGATTTCCTCATGAGAAGAATTTCATGGCAAAAGAATATTTTTATGGCTAGATCAGTATCTGCAAAAGGACGATTTGGATCTTTTATTATTCCCTAATACGCAGAGTGATGATTTAAATCTAATTCTTGTATGGAGAGATTATATTCAAGAAATTTTTGCACTAACCGAAGATATTCCTCTTTCGTGTTCCCGTACGAGTGAATATCTTTTTTAAATCTCTCTGTATCAACTGACACAGAGAGATGAGTTTTATTTTACAAAAACAGCATTTGCCATTCCATAATTTGCCAAGATACGTGCAGCACCATTTTTCCATAAAACGGCTTTTTCTCCGTTTCTTCCTGCCACATAAACATCATTACCTACAGCATATACGGAGCTAGCAATAGAACCTTCATTCTTATTATTAAGCGTCATCAAACTTCCATTTTTCCATAATTTAGCATTATACTGATCATCGTTGCCATATTCATTACCCGTTACATATACATCATTACCCGATACACATACTGAATTGGCATAAACATCGGTACTGCCATCTGTAAGATTGGTTACATTCCCATTTTTCCAAAGTTTGGCTATAGCATTTGCTCCTGTACGTTCATAACCCGCTACATATACATTGCCAGCTGCCACATATACAGAAATAGCCTCTGTTCCAAATGGAAGCACAGTTGCATTTCCATTTTTCCATAATCTGGCTACATATTTATTACCAACGTATTCAGATCCTGTCACATATACATCTGCGCCCGCTACAAAAACAGAATAAGCCTGAGCCTGGCTACTTCCATCGCTAAGGTTAATCGCAGTTCCATTTTTCCACAGTTTAGCTATATATTTTTTGCCGTTAAATTCATAACCTGTAACATACACATTGCCATCTGCAACAAATACAGAAGATGCTTCAGCAAAGTTATTTACATCACTAAGGTTTGTAGCATTTCCGTTTTTCCATAATTTGGCTACAAGTTTATTGCCTACATACTCGGCACCTGCCACGTACACATCGTTACCTGCTACATACACAGCATTTGCAACAGCTTCATTACGTCCGTCGGTAAGGTTAGTTACCTTTTCATCATTCCAAATTTTGAGCGGTTCTTTTAATCCATCATATTCACTACCTACCACATATACACTTGTTTTAACAGGCTCTGGGCTATCATTACCTCGTTTAGAACAAGAAAGTACATTCAACATAGTTATACCCAACATCATCAAAGTAATCGAGTATTTCGCTTTTCTAATTTTTGTCTTCATTTATATATTTATTTGTGTTTCAATTCATTTTCCTGCAAGGATATTTTTTTCTGCTTCTTCAGCAACTGCTGCCCTATGCAGAATTATCGCTCCTGAGTTTTGGTCAAATGACAATTCTAACCAGGCATAATGTTTTTTCTCATTTTTTTTAATGGCAAATGCCAAATATTGATGTGAAGCTTCTTTCCATTTGCCTCTCCAGAAATCATTACCCGACATGGTTATAACCTTTTCTATTAATAAAAGATGGCTTGCATTATACCAATTGTGATTGATATAGGATTTTTCTCCAATCACATCTCCTGTATTTAACAATGGTGTTTCTTCATTACCATCTACTGGCGAATAGGTAAAAAATTCTCCTATAAAAAAATAGCTTCTACAATCTATTTTTTCAAAAGGATTTCCGATCAGATCGGTATTGATCACAAAATCTCTTATGCCATCACCATCCACATCGCAGGCATAACTTTTATTGAAGGGTACCTGTACATCACCTAGGGTTTTATATTTTATTTTACTGGTATATGTTGGCGGTAAGAGATCTTTTCTTTCAAAATCAAACGACTTACGACACGCAACTGATAGCAATGCAAACAGGACTGCCACTAAAAAGTATCTGTTCATCATTATTGACTTTTAATATTTTCGAGTACTTTTAAATAAAATTCTTTTTCTTGTTCGGGCATTTTTTCTGCAACAGTTTTTAATGCCATTTGATGTGCCGTTATCAGAGCTTTTGCCGCAGGAACAACCACATCGGGCTGTACGCCAACGCCCTCCCAATTGGTATGAGTAATTGGATTAATGGCTCTTCCATTAGGAATAAAAACAAAGAAACCATTGCCCAGATTTTCAACCTCTCCATCATTTGCAGCACCTCCCGTTACTTCGCCAACTAAAGTAGCCCGATTTTGGGTTTTAAGATCGTATGACATTTCTTCTCCGGCAGAGAATGTACTTTCAGAAGTTAAAATGAATACAGGTTTATCCAGGTATTTGGCTCCTTTTACAGAAACTGTCCAAAATTCATCTGTTTTATTGCCTTTGCGAGAATACAGGCTATTAATATGAACCGGATTGTTACCAAAAAAATAACTTACCAGATATTGTACAGTTTCAGGTTCTCCTCCCTGATTGTTCCTTAAATCGATAATTAAAGCATCTGTATTGGCCAAAAATGCCATGGCGCCTGCACAGGTTTCTTTAACCTTATCTACCGGGCCGAATACGTTAATTTTAAGGTAGCCTATATTACCATCTAATACATCTATCTTTGGAAAACCCAGATTAGTTCTTTTCAGCAATTGCCTAAAAATAGCTTCCTCTTCTTCTTTTCCAGTTAAATTCAGGTTCTCTTTTGCATTATACCATAAGTTGAGGTGCTTATCGTGCATCAGTTCTCTTAACTGATTGGTGAGTAGTTTTGCCAATTCTACTTTATTGTCAATCTTGGTATAAACACCTTGCTTTTCAAATTTTTTAATGCTTTGTCCGGCCTGTTTGGCTACATCAGGAAAAACATAATTATCATTGAGTTTTTGGATTAAACTGTTGATGGCTTGCTCCTTTTCTTTCTTTGTAAGTTTTACATTTTGAGCAAAAGAACAAGATGTAATCAGCAGAATAATGATTGCTAAAATGGTAGGCTTCATGTGTAGTTATTGAGTTTATAAAAAGTCTTATGGTTTACGGTCAATCTCCCCTTTCTTAAATCAATAGATTAGAAAGGAATATTTATATTTTCTGCAAATATAATAATTGATATATCAATATTTGATATATCAATTATTTGTTTAACAATTTTTAACTTTAGTACATTAGAAAGAAGAATTAGTTTCTATACAGAAGCATAAATATGCTCTTATATAGCTCAAAAACGGTATATTTATGGCATCATCATAACAGGAAGATGTCTAAAAGTTTTGAGATTCGTCATTCTGAACTTCCCGATTGAATTCGGCACAAGTTGTTTCAGAATCTGAAACATTTTGTTTAGCTCTACAAAGAGATCCTGAAATAATTCCGATAGCTATCGGAACAGGGTGACGACCGACCTTTTTAGACACCTTCTTTGAAATTTATCTTCAAATGATATACGGAAACAGAAAAGTAACCAAAGCGGTTGATAAGGCTCAACAAACGGCTCAGATTGTGGCCCAGGTTAAGCAGCTTTTAGAAAAGAAGATCATTAAAATTGAAGGAAACGTAGTTTATCTTTATCCCCAAATATTAAAAACAAAAGAGAGCGCATTAAATTGGATGAAATGTGTTTATACTTATTGCGTTTTGAAAAAACACATTAGGGATAAAGAAACCTTACTATTTGAAAATATAGAGAACAAAGAACCAATAGGTAAAATGGCTTTGTCTCCCAAACTTTTAATAGAAATTAATCCTTAATTCTTCTGTTCGGCCTTATTTTCTTTCATTGAAAAGGTATTGGAACTAAGTGTATATCTATAGGTCTTGGTTATGTTCTGCTCTTTTCCATCTTCTTTTTGTAGCACATTTACAGTTCTGTACAGATCGCCTTCTTTAATAAAGAACTTGTCATTGCCATTATAGCCCTTTATAGAACTTGTGCCCCGAAAACTGATCTTGTTAAAAGAGTTACCTGCAAATTCATACACATATAAATCGGCCTCGTTCTTTTTAACAGAAACCTGAAGATAGATTTCGGGATTTCCATCGTTGTCCATATCCATATTCCAGGCATCGGTTAAAATACCTTCACGTTCGGCAGAAACTGATTTAAAATTCTTTTTTACAGAATCAGACATCAGTATTGAATAGGCCCCTATACTATCTACGCCTTTTCCCCAGCTTAGCACCTCGAAGTGATAGCCTGGCTTAAGTTCTAGATCTTTATAAAATCCAAAGAGATCTTTTTGTGATTTTTGTGATACTACTTGTTTTTGTTGATCATCGATCTGTATTTTATTTTTGCATGCAGCCAATATGCTCAGGATCAAACAGATCGAAAAAATTCCTTTTATTAAATTTTTCATTTTAAAATCTTTTAAATCTTACTATTGATTATTTAGCTGTATCTGTATTTGTTAATAACGTTTCTGTTACCACACTTCTTTTGCCTGAAGGTGTAATAACAATAGTTTTAAGCGTTTTTTTCTGTCCCTTTGGTATAATTACCTGAATAGGTTGTGTATATTCAGTAGCATTCTCTGCCGGACGGTAACCATCTAATGTATAATATATTTTAGCACCTTTTACTGGACTTTTTAGCGAAATACTTACACTATCTGCATTAATTGTATCTGGTAAACCTATTGGAACAGGCACCCAATAATTAGTTGTAGTTTGATCTACCTTACTTAAATGTAAGGGCAGGCGTTCTTCTTCAAAGTTTTTGAAGTCTTTTTTTTCTAAAGGAGACCATGCGATTTCTGATAACGAAAAAAGTCTTGGTAAAAGCATGTATTCTGCCTTAGCGGGTGTTTCTATATATTCAGTCCATAAATTGGCTTGTACACCTTTAATGTATTTTTTCTGATCTGCTGAAAGCTCAGCAGGTACCGGATCATAGGCATATACTTTAGTATAAGTTGAGGTACCTTTTCCTTTTCTCCCGATGGTTAATGGTTCATCTGCAGATAGGGATTGCTTATGATCAAAATACAAACCATGACTTGAAGGAGTCATGATCACATCATGGTTTTGCTTGGCAGCCTCTATTCCCCCTTTTTCTCCTCTCCATGACATTACTGTAGCATTAGGAGCTAAGCCCCCTTCTAAGATCTCATCCCAACCGATAATGGATCTTCCTTTTGCATTCAGATATTTTTCTATACGGGTAATAAAATAGCTCTGCAGATCGTGTTCATCTTTCAGTCCAAGATCTTTGATCATTTGCTGACAGAATGCTGATTCTTTCCAGTATTTTTTAGGTGCTTCATCACCACCTATGTGGATATATTTTGAAGGAAAAATAGCCAATACCTCATCCAACACGTTTTGTAAAAAAGTAAAGGTATTTTCTGAAGGCACAAAAATATCATCAAACACACCCCAGGTTTGTTGTACTAATTTACCTTGCGTTGGACCAGACCACGGTGCATTAGGTGCTATATAAGTATCTCTATCTGGAAAACAGCTTAATTCGGGATAAGCAGCTATAGCAGCAGAACCATGTCCGGGTAATTCTATTTCAGGAACTACTGTAATGTATTTAGATGCCGCATAAGCCACTATTTCTTTAGCTTCTTCTTGAGTATAGTAACCTTTATATATTTGATTATCTGTTCCGCCTGTACCGGGATAATCGCCTACAATGGTACCGTTTCTACTTGAACCAATTTCTGTAAGCTTAGGATATTTTTTAATCTCAATTCGCCAACCCTGATCTTCAGTTAAATGCCAGTGAAAGCTATTCAGTTTATAAGCAGCCATCAGATCTATGTATTTCTTAATGAATGATAAAGGAAAGAAATGGCGACCTACATCTAAATGCAGTCCTCTGTATTTAAAACGTGGATAATCATTGATCTGCGCAGATTGTATTTGTACCGCTCCTTCAGTAACATCAGGTATCATTTGTATAAACGACTGCAAAGCATAAAACAGCCCTGCTCCTTTTCCTATTAATTTGATGTGATTTGGCGTAACAGCAATCTGGTAACCTTCTTCAGGTAATTTGTCTGCTCCTGCAGTTGTAATATGAATAGTTTTTTGATGAGAAAGAGCTGTTTTAGCTTCTTTTATATGAATGCCTTTTGATTTTAAAAATTCTTTGAGTGCAGCAGTGATTTTTGCATGTTGAGGTTCTGCCACCAATACAACCGAGTGATCTAATTTAAAGAAACCATTGTTCTTTACTACAGATACCGGAGCTGGTATGATACCCATATTGGCATCGTTTTGTGAAAAAGACGTTAATGAGGCAAAACAGCACGCAAGTGCAATAAATGCTTTTTTCATAAATTTTAGTTTGGTTGATTGGTTTGGGAGGTTAAAATAACATATAATTATATAAAAAAGGCTGTAATCCTAAAAATTCATACAGCCTTTAAAAAAATTATGCGTTCACGGTATCGTGTTTTGCCGCTAAGTATCTTTCGGCATCTAGAGCAGCCATACATCCAGATCCAGCAGCAGTAATAGCCTGACGATATTGGTTATCCTGTACATCTCCACATGCAAAAACACCTTCCACATTGGTTTTTGATGTTCCTAAGATCGTTTTCAAATAGCCTGTTTCGTCCATATCTAGCCAACCTTTAAAAATATCTGTATTAGGTTTATGGCCTATGGCTACAAAGAAACCATCTACATTTAAAGTACGCTCTTGCTGAGTTGTATTGTTAAGTACTTTAACGCCGTTTACAGTTTTACCGTCGCCTAAAATCTCTAATGTTTCTGTATTGTATAAAACTTCAATATTAGGTGTATTTAATACGCGGTGTACCATCGCTTTTGAAGCACGGAACTCATCTCTACGTACCAGCATGTAAACTTTTTTACACAATTTGGCCAGATAGGTTGCTTCTTCGGCAGCAGTATCACCTGCGCCTACAATAGCCACATCTTTTTCTTTAAAGAAAAATCCATCGCAAACTGCACAGGCAGAAACGCCAAAGCCATTATATTGCTGCTCACTTGGTAAGCCTAACCATTTGGCTTTTGCTCCTGTAGCAATAATTACTGTATCGGCTGTAATGGTTTTAATATCATCAATTACAACTTTATGCGGCAGAGCAGAAAAATCAACTGAGCTTACATAACCAAAACGTATCTGAGTACCAAAACGTTCTGCTTGTTTTCTAAAGTCTTCCATCATCTCAGGGCCTAATATACCATTAGGATAACCCGGGAAATTATCTACATCTGTAGTTTGTGTAAGCTGACCGCCCATTTCCATACCTGTATATAAAACAGGTTTTAAATCAGCTCTTGCAGCATAAATAGCAGCTGTGTATCCTGCCGGGCCTGAGCCTATAATTAAACAATTTACGTGTTCTATCTCTTGTTCTGTGTTCATTTTATGTATGTTATAACTGCAAATTTAAGCTTTATGTTTTAAAGGACAAGCACGTGTATGTAAACATTGAATTTTTACTTTCGCCTGCCTTTTATCTGTTATTTGCCTTTATTTATTTTTAAAATCCTGATGAAATTTCCACCTAGCATCTTTTCAATATCTTCTTTCTTATAACCTCTTTTATAGAGTTCTTCAGTTACTTTAGGGTAATCAGCAACACTATTTAATCCTCTTGGAAAAGATTCTGCTCCGTCAAAATCTGCACCCAGTCCCACATGATCTATGCCTATCAGTTTTACAATATGATCTATATGATCTACCAGCAATGCTACACTAGGTTTTAATAATTCTGTTTCTGCAGGATATTTAACACTTAAACTATCTTTAGCCGCAGCTTTTCCATACTTAGTAGAAAGTGCTTTCAGCTCTTCATCATGTTTATTAAAAAAGGCTTTATAATTACGGTCATAATCAGGATCTAAAAATCCACTGTAAAAATTAACTGAAATTACTCCACCATTCTTTCCAACGGCTCTGATCTGATCATCTTTTATATTTCTTGGAACCGGATTAATGGCATAAACGCTGCTGTGCGATACTAAAATAGGTTTAGTACTTACTGCAATGGCATCATAAAATGTTTTTTCACCTACGTGAGACAAATCAACCAATACACCTAAATCATTTAGTTTTTTAACCACCTGTTTACCAAAATCATTTAAACCTGCGTTTTCGGGTTTTACTTTACCTGAGCTTTCTTCGGCAGCAGAACTTGCCCAACTTGTACTGTTATTCCAGGTAAGGGTTAAATAGATCATTCCTCTTTTAGCCAATTCTTCTAATTTTTGCAGGCTGTTTTCAATCATATGCCCACCTTCTACCCCTATCATAGCGGCAAGTTTATTTTGTTTAACTGCTTTTTTCAGTTCTTCTGCATTTTTTACCAGAGCTATTTTATTGGGGTATCTTTTTATAAGGCTATATAGCGTATCTATTTCTTGATTGGCAATGGCAAAACCACCTGTTTCATCACACCAGATAGAAAATACCTGCACATCTAAACCTCCCTGTTTAGCTCTCACAAGATCAAACTGACCTGTTGTTTGGAGTTTTCCCAGATCTTCACCTGTTTTAATCTGTTTATGCAGAATGTCGCCATGTGTATCAACAAGAATAGCAGATCTGTGAATCTGTTCTGAGTTTTTTTGCGCTTTAACTGCTCCCATGGTTAAAAGCAGACCTAAAGTTAAATGAAGTGGACGCATAATATTAATATTCTTCTCTTAATTGTTCTATTTGAGCTTTATTTAATTTGATTTTACTTGTAATTGAATCCGCAGCATAGGTAATTCTGAGTTTTTCTCTTATAAAAATCCAGGAGCCTTCTCTCTTCCCATTTTTATAAGTGCCTTTTACCAATACCCTGCTGTTTTTATCAAGCTGTATAAAAGGCCCGTCTAATTCGCCGTTTTTATAAAATGATTTACCCATTATTTTACCATCAGGATAAAAGTTTAGCCATTGCCCTTCTTCCACGCCATTTACGAAACTTCCTCTTTGAAACAAAAAACGCTCTCTGTCTTTTAATTTAAAATCTGTTTGATTGGCCTCATTAAAAGTTTCTAAATCGATATAATAATTAAATTCTCCGTGTGGAATCTCAAAACTACCTCCCAAATACGAACCTGTTGCAATTAAATTATCATACATGTCATACTTTTTCATGATCCATATTTCTGAATTTTTTAAAGGACCAAACACTGCGTATGAATTTGCAAGATCGGGGTTTGTAACAATAGTGGCTCCTCTAAAATAAACAGGTTTTACCTGAGCAAAGACACAAAAAGCATTAATAATCAATGCAAATAATAAACCAACAGTTCGTATTTTCATATTATGCATAGCAACAGATTGTAAAGGTTTACTAATACACTAAATTATATCTGACGGGGCTAACCATAGGTTTTCTATCTCTGCCATTTGTAGCAGGATACCATATACTATTGGTTATAAAATCTTTAATCTTATCACTCAATGAAAAATCACTAGAATCATAAACATGAACATTAGAAACTACTCCTTTTTCATTTACAATAAATGAAACTTTAATAATTTCATTTCTAATCTCATTTACATTAGAACTTACCATAATTTTTCTTAGGTCAGCCACAAAATCACCTTGTGGATGTGCGGGTCTATAATATTTAAACGCTGTTTTTTGAGCATTTTGAATACTATCTGCCTTTTCTTTGTTTATTGTTTTTTTGACTAATTTTCCATCAGCATATATAAGCGTATTCAATCCGTCAAATTCTTTCCAAATTCCATTCTTTTCATTATTTCGATAATTTCCTTCAGCTAAGACTCCTCCATTTGAATGGAATGACTGATATTTTCCTTCAAGTGAATCATCTTTAAAGTTTTCAATCTGTTTCACTGTACCATCTATATAGTAAGTAACCCATCTACCACTTTGCTTTCCATTTAAAAACAAGCCTCTTTTTTCAAGAAAATGGCTAACAGGAAGGCGATAAGATGTATCTACATAATGGGTGTTTTTAATTTTTTCTAAACTCCAATCACCTTTCTTATTTTCCCTATGAATTGTATAGTAGAAATATTCTCCATGAGCTACCGAAAGATTAGCATCAGCAAAACCTCCCTTAAGAATTAAAAAGCCATCCATAGAATATTGCTCAGCTCGGTAAACAGAATCTCCTTCTTTTTTTTCTTGTACAATCAAATATGATTTAGCATTTACTGAATCTGTCATCTGGTCTTGTTTGTCTAAAAAAAACTTAGCTTCTTTTTTTTTTGTGCCTGGCCCAAGAAATGGCAACAAATTAAGTTACTCAGTAAAAGAATAATTTTAAATTTCATAAAGTCTTATAGTTTCATTAAGTCTGTATAACACCTACATTGTATGGCTTTTCAATCGGAGCTTTATTGGCAGCCTCTATGCCCATTGAGATTACTTTTCTGGTTTCCAAAGGATCTATGATACCATCAACCCATAAGCGTGATGCTGCATAATAAGGTGTAGTTTGTTTATTGTATTTCTCTGTTATCTCATTCAGTAATTTATCTTCCTGCTCTTCTGTTAAGGCTTCACCTTTGGCTTTTGATGAAGCTTCTTGTATCTGCAACAACACTTTTGCTGCCTGTGCACCTCCCATAACGGCTATTTTTGCGCTTGGCCAGGCATAGATCAACCTGGGGTCGTAAGCTTTACCACACATGGCATAATTACCTGCTCCATAAGAGTTACCTATTACAATGGTGAATTTAGGTACTACAGAATTAGCCATGGCATTTACCATTTTAGCTCCATCTTTTATAATGCCACCCTGCTCTGAACGACTACCTACCATAAAGCCGGTTACATCCTGTAGAAAAACCAATGGTATTTTTTTCTGGTTACAATTCATGATAAACCTACTGGCTTTATCTGCACTGTCTGAATAGATTACACCTCCAAACTGCATTTCACCTTTCTTTGATTTCACTACTTTACGTTGATTTGCCACGATACCTACTGCCCATCCATCGATACGTGCCAATCCGCAAATGATACTTTGTCCGTATAGGGCTTTATATTCTTCAAATTCAGAATGATCTACCAAACGGTAAATAATTTCTTTCATATCATAAGGTTTCTCCCTGTTTTCTGGTAAAATACCATAAATCTCTTTTTCATCTAGTTTAGGCATTACAGGTTTTATACGGTCAAATCCTGCTTGTTGTGAGCCGCCTATCATGCTCATGATTTTTTTGATACTGTCTAGGCAAGCCTGATCATTAGGTTGTTTATAATCTGTAACACCCGATATTTCGCAGTGCGTAGTTGCCCCACCTAATGTTTCATTGTCTACATCTTCGCCAATAGCCGATTTAACCAGATAAGATCCCGCTAAAAATACAGATCCCGTACCCTCAACAATCATCGCTTCATCACTCATAATAGGTAAATATGCACCACCTGCAACACAGGCCCCCATAATTGCAGAGATTTGTACAATGCCCATAGATGACATTACCGCATTATTCCTGAAAATACGGCCAAAGTGTTCTTTATCTGGAAAAATCTCGTCCTGCATAGGTAAATAAACTCCGGCACTATCTACCAAATAAATAATAGGCAGCCTGTTTTCCATGGCTATTTCCTGAGCTCTAAGGTTTTTTTTAGCGGTCATAGGAAACCATGCCCCTGCTTTTACCGTAGCATCATTGGCTACAATGATACATTGCTTTCCCGATACATACCCTATTACACAAACTACACCTGCACTTGGACAGCCTCCCTCGCTTTCATACATTTCATAAGCAGCAAAAGTGCCTATTTCCAGCACTTCAGAGTCTTTATCGAGAAGATATGAGATGCGTTCTCGGGCCAACATTTTACCTTTTTCTTTTTGTTTCGCCGCACTTTTTGCTCCTCCTCCCTGATAAACTTTATCTAACCTGGTTTTTAATTCATAAACTAATTGTTTGTTGATATCTTCGTTCTTGTTAAACTCTAAATTCATATACACATACTTATCTGTTAAACAGATCGTTTTTATTTGGTTCTGTATTTGTTAGGCTAAAATAGCATTTTAATATAGTATTTAGCATGAGGCTACTTGTATTTTTAACATTACTTTTATTTCCATCATTTGTTTTTTCGCAGGATTTTAGGTTTCCAAAGCTTCCTGAATATGCATCGGGTTATGAAAAGATCGCTCCTAAGAATTGGAATGTCATTGATACGGTTTATGGCGATCTGAATAAGGATAATAACGCTGATATGGCTGTTGTTTTAGAATATGATTCTTTTATAAGCGAAAACCGGGCATATGGTCACAACGATATAGAATTGATCACAGAATACCAAAAACCACGGATATTGGCTGTTTACCTGCGTGATAAGCTTAGTCAAAAACTTCATCTCGTAGTGCAGAATAACAGTTTTGTTTTAAGGGCTAAAGAAGGCGGTATAATGGGCGATCCTTTTAGGCGAATAGAAATTGATGATAATACCCTGATCCTGGCCTTTGAAGGTGGTAATGAATGGCGATGGAAATTAAATTATACATTTAAATACCAGAACAAAGACCTTATTCTAACTAATGCCAACAGTATTTATTATAACGTCATTTCAGGTGAAATGACAGACCATATTTATGATTTTCTCGACCGAAAATTAACGCTGGTAAGTGGCAATATTTTCTCAAGAAATATCAAAAATAAAGTAGATGAAGAAACGCTAATTTTTGGACATCCACGTAAACTAAGCGAATTTAAGAAACCCTGGACATGGGAAATCCTAAACAATAATTTCCTGTAATCAGGTTAGGTTACGGTCTCTGAACCATACTTCATCTGGCGTGGCCGAAAAATTCTGCATTTTAGAAATCAATATAGCCGCATCTGCCTCATTAAACACCAAATCCTTATTGGCTTGTTTTAAGAAACGCTGCTGAACCATAATATCCATTTGCATAAACAAAGGATCGTAAAATCCATTCACGTTTAAAACACCAATAGGTTTAGCATGTAGCCCCAGCTGTAACCAGGTAAGTACTTCAAAAAATTCTTCCATTGTGCCAAAACCACCCGGCAGAATAATAAAAGCATCAGACAGATCGGCCATTTTCTGTTTCCGTTCGTGCATGTTCTCTGTAATGAACATGTGGGTAATGCCTTTGTGTCCTACTTCTTTATCCATTAAGAATTTAGGAATAACACCTTTTACTGTGCCTCCTAAGCGCAATATTTCATCGGCAATCAAGCCCATCACACCAACACTTCCTCCTCCGTAAACCAATTCTATACCCTGATCAACTAAAGTGTATGCAAGCTGCTCAATGGCTTTCATTATGTTTTCATCACCATTAAAATTAGCACCGCAATACACGCAAACAGATTTCATATACCTTTATTAATTTTTAGGGTACAAAACTATAAACTTTAAGCTTAAATCTCAGCTATTGTAAGTTGCAAATGCTCCATGTGTTTTCCTGCAAGTTTTTTTTCTCCAGTAACCTTAAAACCTGATCTTAAGTATAGTTTCTTAGCTTGAGGGTTATTTTGATCTACCAGCAAACCCAGGGTTTGTTGCTGATCTTTGACATAAAGATCAATTAAGAACTGCAAGAGTTTAGTTCCTATTCCTCTTCCCTGTTGATCTGAATTTACACCTATACAATCAATATAAAATTCTCCTTCCTGAGTTTCATCTTCGGGCATGAAATTGCGGTTAAACATGAGCTGTAGCCAATGGATTACTGGCTCCCTTAATGCTGCAAGTTTAGCACCTTCATATACTATAGCCGCTCCAATAATCTGGTTGTTTTCTTCTACTACCCAACAGTTTTCGTATGAATACTGATTCTCTTTTTGTTTGAACATCTCAGTTAGAAACTGTTTTGCTTTGTCCTGATTATTTTCTCCTATAAATTGATAGATCACTTCTTCCATTGCCAATAGGACACAATTTACAACGGCTTCTGCATCAGTTATTTTTGCGGGTCTTATATGCATATAATTCTAAACGCTATTTAAATTTACAAACATTCATATTATCTTTATTAAAGAAAAGACAACAGTAAAGCCAACAAAAATTACTTAATTATGTTTTCAAGAGCTAACACTACTATTTGGTTACGTATAGTGGTATCTATTGTATTTTTTATGCACAGTGTGCCAGGTATGTTTAACGGAGGCATAACTGAATTTGGCAAAAACTATCTTGATACTATAGGGTTTGCACCCATGGGATTGATCATGGCATGGATCATAAAACTGATTCATGTTTTTGGCATCATCTCTTTACTGTTAAACAGATGGTTATGGATCTCTATTCCCTTAAATATTGTTATTCTTATTGCAGGTATAGGCATGGTGCATTTACAAAATGGTTGGTATGTAGTAGGTGGTGGCAGTAATGGAATAGAATTTAATGTGCTGCTGATTGCTGTACTGGTACAAATTTTATGGAATGCATCTAAAGCAAAATCATTGCAATAAACCACACATAAAACTGTTTTTCAGTTCGTTATTTTTCAACCAGGCTCAACCATTCCTGAATAGCCTTACGCAATTGTAACTCTTTTTCTTTGATGTCTGCAAGATCTTTAAAGTAGATCATTCGCCTGCCATCTGTATAATTGCCTTCTAAAATCTCTGTATGATGTTGGATAACTGCCCCTGTGGGCAATACACACATTATCTTGTCTTTGCGCAGATTCATAACCAAAATATCGCGCTTATACTCTTTTGGGTCAAAACCTCTCATTTCTCCGCTGTAATAAAATGCAGGCGAATTCCATTTAATATGTTCTGCTATGGTTTGATCAACGGAAAGTATCGCGTTACGCAAATACATTACTGCAAGCTGCAAATCTGTTGGTAATTGAGCTATATGTGCTGTTACCTGTTCTGTATCTGTTAATTTTACTTTAGTCATTATTACGCTTATACTTACTTATTTTTTATAGACTCGCCCTTTAAATTACATAAACAGGATTAAAATACCATAAGAATAAGTAAATCCTTTAAAACCTGATGATTTAGCATAAAAAAAGTATCTTTAATTAATTATGATAAAATTCTCATTAATGAAGAGTAAGATCTTAAACCTCTTATTAATTATCAGTTCATTATTTGGTTATTTAGAATGGGGAGATCATCATAAAATCTTTCTTTTCGAAGCAGAATATGAGTTATTAAATAAATTCTTTACTCATTTCAATTCGGCTGCACACCCCTTTACTCTTATTCCACTAGCGGGACAAGTTCTTTTGTTAATTACGCTATTTCAGAAAAAACCAAGTAAAATACTCGCCTATATCGGAATGGTATGCATAGGCTTACTTTTATTGTTTATGTTTTTTATAGGTTTAACAGGTCCTAATTTTAAAATTCTTATCTCCACCCTCCCTTTTATCATAATAACCATATTTATCCTGCGAAACAGGTAATTTATTTATCAAAAACAAAACTTCATTCATTCTTACTTTGTTTGTTCTGTAATACATAAGTATATACTAAAATAATAAACTATGAAAGCAGTACGTTTTTTCGGACACAAAGATGTTCGCGTAGTAGATGATGTGGAAAAACCTGAACCCAAAGGTGATGAAGTATTGTTAAAAATTGGTGGTGCAGGAGTTTGCCACTCTGATCTGCATGTTATAGATGAAGGTATTATGCCTATTACAGGTTTTACGCTAGGGCATGAAAATGCAGGCTGGATCGAAGCCTTAGGCCCTGATATAAAAGGATATAAAAAGGGAGATGCCGTTCTGGTATATGGTCCTTGGGGATGTGGACATTGCAAACCTTGCCAGCATTCAAAAGAAAATTATTGTGACCATCAATCTGAAATGCCTTTTGGTGGTGGTTTAGGATTAAATGGAGGCATGGCCGATTATATGCTGGTACCCTCTTCACGCTTACTGGTTCCCATTCATGATCTCGATCCGGTTATAGCGGCTCCTTTAACAGATGCAGCCTTAACACCTTATTCGGCTATTAAACGTTCCTTGCATAAACTGATGCCCGACGAATATGTGGTGGTGATAGGTGTTGGTGGCTTGGGACATGTAGCTATACAAATCTTAAAAGCCATGAGCAGCTCAACCATTATTGCTTGCGATATTACATCCGAAAAACTGGCTTTCGCTAAAGAATTAGGGGCTACACATACCGTAAATTCTACCGATAAAGATGCAGCCGAGCAAATCCAAAAAATAACCGGGATTAAAAAAGCCAAAGTCGTACTTGATTTTGTTGGGGCAAAACCAACCATTACACTGGGTACTCAAGTAGTTAGTCTTGATGGAGATCTTACGCTTGTAGGCTTAGGCGGTGGTGTGTATGAATATACCATGATGGGCCTGCCTTTTGGTGTAAGTATGATCAATCCGTATTGGGGTTCCAGAACAGAACTTATAGAAGTGGTAGGACTTGCAAGGCAGAAAAAAATCCATATTGAAGTAGAACGCTATCATCTTGATCAAGCTAATGAGGTTTATGACAGGCTTAGACAGGGAAAAATAAAAGGAAGAGCCGTACTGATTCCTTAATATTTACTTATCAGTAGCAAAATTGCAATGGATCTGAAATCAAATGAACCTTTCTGGCTGGTTAAAAACGGTTTGCTGAATACATATCCGTCTTTAAAAGAAAATGCCCGTTGTGATGTATTGATTGTGGGCGGTGGTATTACAGGTAGTTTGATTGCTCATCAGTGTGTTGCCGATGGATATGATACGATCCTTATTGATAAACGCGAGATTGCCAATGGCAGTTCATCAGCTACAACCTCAATGTTACAGTATGAAATTGATATGCCTTTGTATCTGCTAACCAAAATGATCGGCGAAAAAGGTGCTATAGCGAGTTACAAATCTTGTTCTGAAGCTATTGATCAATTAAAAGAACTTACTGACAGCATTAAATCAGATGCAGGGTTCAACAAAAAGAAATCATTGTATTTTTCGGCCAAGCAGAAAGATACAGAAGGACTTGAACAAGAATTAAAAGCTCGTAAAAATGCAGGGTTTGATGTAAAATGGCTTGAAGCCCATGAAATTCTAAAAACTTATGCAATTGACAATACCTATGGTGGTATTCTATCCGAGCAGGGAGCTAGTATAGATGCTTTTAAATTTGTACATGAAATCTTAATACACAACCAGAAAAAAGGTTTAAGAGTGTTTGATAAAACGGAACTCACAGGTACAAAAGCTGGTAAACGTAGCAATGAGGCTGTTTTAAATACAGGTGCAATCATTAGGTGTAAAAAGATTATCTACTGTGTAGGTTATGAAAGTGCTACAATGATCAAAGGAAAATTTGTGGATTTGATCAGCACTTATGCAACTGTTTCTGAAGTAGAGCCCAAAGCCAGCAAAAAATACAATGATCTTTTAATCTGGAATACAGACAGACCATACATTTATATGCGTACTACGGATGATGCTCGCCTGCTTATAGGCGGTGAAGACGAACATTTTGCTACTCCTCAAAAACGAGATGCATTACTTGATCAAAAAGAAAAACAGCTTACCCGGTCCTTTGAAAAATATTTACCTCACATCCAATTTATTCCAGATTTTGCCTGGACGGGTACTTTTGGTCAAACCAAAGATGGCCTGCCTTATATAGGCGAGCATAAAGATTTTAAAAATGCTTATTTTGTTTTAGGATTTGGAGGCAATGGCATTACATTTTCAGTTACCGGTATGCAAATGGTTTCAAACTGGCTAAAGGACAAAACGCATTTACTTACACCTTATTTTGCCTTTGGCCGTTAACATCTCATTACTTTAACATCTCCATATATTGATAAATCACTTTAAGACAAGCTCCTTTAAAAATCGTAAATTCAACTACAATGCCGTTTTTATAGAAAACTAAAACCCAAATATGGCGCAATACAGAGAGAGCGATAATAGTGCTCCGCAATACTGGACCAAAGACCCGCAAGAAATGATCAGTTTGCTCAAATCTGATATGAGGGGTTTATCTGAAAATGAAGCTGAACAACGACAGAAACAATACGGACCCAATAGTTTAAAAGGCAAAAGTACTTCCAGTCCTTATCTTTTATTTTTGGGACAGTTTAAAAATCCCATAACACTTATTCTTATTGCAGCTGCAATCTTATCTCTGATATTGCAGGATAAAACAGATGCTATCATTATCTTAATTATCGTACTGATTAGTAGCGGTTTGGGATTTTGGCAGGAATATGGTGCCTCTAATGCAGTAGCCAAACTCTTACAATTGGTACAGATAACGGTACAAGTTTTACGTGAGGATTCTCCTAAAAACATTTCCACAGAAAACATTGTGCCTGGCGATGTGATTGTACTTTCTGCCGGAGATATCATTCCAGCCGATAGTATCATTCTTTCCTCTCAGGATCTTTTTGTAGATGAAGCGGCTTTTACCGGTGAGAGTTACCCGGTAGAAAAACAGGCAGGCAGTTTGCCTGAAAATACAGCTGTTGCAAAACGTACCAATATGTTGTTTATGGGATCGCACGTAATTAGCGGTAAAGGAAAAGCATTGGTTGTGTCTATAGGAATGCGTACAGAATTTGGAAAGATCTCCGATCGTTTGCGATTAAGGGCCCCTGAAACAGAATTTGAAAGAGGCATTAAAAAATTTGGTTTTATGCTGATGCAAATTACGCTGATACTGATCATCCTTATTTTTGCGATGAACGTGCTCCTGCATAAACCCATATTAGATGCTTTTCTTTTTTCTCTGGCACTTGCTGTAGGTCTTACCCCACAGTTGTTACCAGTGATCATTACTGTTAATTTATCGGCTGGGGCTAAGAAGATGGCAGCGCAACAGGTTATTGTAAAACGACTGGCAGCCATAGAAAACTTCGGAAGTATGAATATTCTATGTTCTGATAAGACAGGAACAATTACTCAGGGCCAAGTAAAACTATATAAGGCTACAGATATCGACGGCAAAGACAATGAGCAGGTTATCCGTTATGCCTGGCTCAATGCATCCTTACAACAGGGCTTTAAAAACCCTATTGATCAGGCAGTGATACAAACTTATCAGAATACTGAAAAGACCATGCCGCAGGTTTTAGACGAAGTACCGTATGATTTTATAAGAAAACGGCTCAGCATTATGCTTTCAATTGATGGTAAAGCCACAGCCATTACCAAAGGTGCATTTAAACAAATTATGGAGGTTTGTACCTTTATACAAAAAGATGAAAAAACCATTCTTCCCCTTTCAGATGTATACCGCACCGAACTTGAAAATCAATATGAGAGTTTTAGCCGAGAAGGCTACCGCACATTAGGCATTTGCTGGAAAAATTCAGAAACTCATACCTTTTCAAAGAATGATGAGAAAGATATGGTATTTCTGGGTTTTGTTACCTTTTTTGATCCGCCAAAAGAAAGCGCAATCAAAGCTATAAATAACCTGAACGGATTAGGGGTGAAATTAAAGATCATTACCGGCGATAATGCACTGATAGCTGCAACACTGGCCAAACAGGTGGGCATACAGGATGCAGTGGTAATTAAAGGCAGTGAACTACAATCGATGAGTAATGAAGCGCTTATGGCCAAAGCGGCACGGGCCGATATTTTTGCAGAAGTAGAGCCCAATCAAAAAGAACAAATTATTCTGGCATTAAAAAAAGCAGGCCATGTAGTTGGTTTTATGGGCGATGGCATCAATGATGCTGCTGCTTTGCATTCTGCAGATGTGGGCATTTCTGTTGACACAGCCGTAGATGTGGCTAAAGAAGCCGCAGATCTTGTATTAATGAACCAGGATTTAGAAGTGCTCATCAACGGTATTAAAGAAGGACGCAAAACATTTGCCAATACCATGAAATATGTATTTATGGCTACCAGTGCCAATTTTGGTAATATGTTCAGCATGGCCGGGGCCTCATTGATCCTACCTTTCCTACCCTTGCTTCCTAAACAAATTCTTTTAACCAATCTTTTAACAGATATTCCTGAAACTACAATTGCAACAGATAATGTAGATGAATCTTATATTACCAAACCCCATCGGATGGATATTAATTTCATTAAAAGGTTTATGCTGGTATTTGGCCTGTTAAGTTCCATTTTTGATTATTGTACATTTGGGGTGCTTTTGTTAATGCTTAAAACAAACGAACAGCAATTTCAAACAGGATGGTTCCTTGAATCTGTTATTTCTGCAGCTTTGATTGTGCTGGTTGTAAGAACCCAGAAACCTTTTTTCAAAAGTTTACCAAGTACACCTTTATGGATAGCCAATTTAGTGGTAATTATAGTGGTTCTTATTTTACCTTTTACGCCCGTAGGTAAACTCTTTGGATTTGTAGAACTACCAGCCCGGTTTTATGGTTACATGACATTAATTGTAACAGCATATATTATTACTGCTGATTATATTAAAAGATGGTTCTACAAAAAACTGGCTTCAAATTATTGATCCGAGCAATAAGCTTTTATTTGATAAACCTGTAGCAATCTGCCAGCTTTTAACATCAATAAGATCTGGTGCATCAGACAAACCCGGACGATCTGATGCAAACTGTTCATTTTTGGCGTAAACAGAACTAAATAACAGCAGGAACAATAAAATCGTTAAGTATCTACACTTAAATATCGCACCAGCAATAATTAATACTACTTATTATCTATATTTAATTCTATCTCTGCTGCTCTTTTAATTTTTCCAGTTTGTATTTTTCGGTAGTACTCTTATTAAACCATTCTATGGCAATTAGAAAAACACCAAAAAGTAGCATTCCAGTTCCAATAATTTTTAAAAAACGCTCAAAGGCTGTTGTTACCAGAGCTTTGTTATAACTATCATATTGCTGCAATCCTCCAGAGCCGCGACGGTTAAACCTATTACGTGCTACAATATAGCGAAAAATTAGCCCTAATATAATTAGAATGATTCCGTACCATTGTACAGTAGTGACCATTAATAAAACCATAGCATAAAAATTTAAGTTTAATTACCTGATGACCTATATCTAATATAAAGAAAATCAGGATCATTCACAATTTACACAGGCTCTTTTAATGAAAATTATAATAAACTATCAAGAATTGATTGGAAATTTGATAGAGGAGCGTTTTAATAAAAAAGCCTCAACTTTCGTTGAGGCTTGTGATCCCGCTGGGATTCGAACCCAGGACCACTACATTAAAAGTGTAATGCTCTACCAGCTGAGCTACGGAATCTTGTCTTGTTTGTTTTAAGACGCTGCAAATATAGAGATTAAATTAAATTTTCAATTACTTTTAACATAGAATTTATCTCAAAAACTTAAAAAAAGTTTTAAATGTTTGATTATTTGGCATATAAATTTTCAATTTATCAAACCACTAAATGCACAAGTAGATCAAACTTATGGTGAAAAAACTTTTTACCATACTTTCTAAAATTAAGTAAATTTAATTAGTTAATTTGTATTTGTAGTTTTAACACAATTTAACAGCATTTAGTCCACGTTTTTTTACATCTTTATCACATGTTTAAAGAAATTAAAAATCGATATTTACGATACTTTACCCTCTTTCTTTATTTTATAATTATATTCTTTTGTGCGCTGCAAATTAACTTTTTGTGGCTCTTCGGATACTCTCCTACTTATGTAGACATCAAAAGACCTTCACAACGTATTGGCTCAGAACTTTATACCTCAGATGGCAAACTTATAGGCCGTTATTTTAAAGAAAACAGAACACCCGTTAATTACAATGAAATCTCTAAAAATGTGGTGAATGCCTTGGTAGCTACAGAAGATGTACGCTTCTATAAACATATGGGCATTGATTTTCAGGCATTGGGAAGAGCCATTGTAGGTTTTGGAGATAAAGGCGGCGCCAGCACCATAACGCAACAACTTGCCAAGAATCTTTATCGCACACGCTACAATAAATCATCCGGTTTTATTAAGCACATTCCATTGGTAAGAACCTTTGTAGCCAAGCTCAAAGAATGGATGACTGCCTTGAAATTAGAGGCGAATTACAGCAAGAATGATATCATAACCATGTATCTTAACACGGTTTCATTCGGTAATAATACGTATGGTATAAAAACAGCTTCGCGTATTTATTTCAGCAAGGCTCCCATTGATCTAGACGTGCCTCAGTCGGCTTTGCTGGTAGGTATGCTAAAAGCCACTACTTCTTATAATCCGGTAAAGAACCCAGAAAAAGCACTGGAACGTAGAAATGTAGTGCTTTCTCAAATGAATAAATACAATTTCCTTAGCAAAGAAGACCTTTCAAATTACAAAACAACTTCATTGGAACTTAAAATAGGTACTGAAGATGAGGGCAGCGATGGAGACTCTTATTTAAGATCTGCAGTTGATAAGTATTTGGAGAAATGGTGCGAGGATAATGGTTATGACCTCTATGAAGATGGCTTAAAAATATATACCACTATCGATTCTAAATTGCAAACCTATGCTGAAGAAGCTGTATTGGAACAGATGCGTATGTTACAAAGACGTTTTTACAGCGTATGGGGTAAAGAAGATCCGTGGCAGGATAGCGAAGGCAAAAAAGTAGATTATCCCGATCGGGCAAAAAGAAACTTACCTATATATGCTATTTTACAGAAGAAATTTGCCAATCAACCTGATTCGATTGAAGCCTATTTTAACAAAAAGAAAAAAATGAAAATCTTCTCTTATAATGGAGATAGAGATACTTTATTTTCTACAATGGATTCTATTCGTTATTATGGCAAGATTCTCAATACAGGCATGATGACTTTAGAGCCCAAAACCGGAAAAATTAAGGTGTGGGTAGGTGGAATAAACCATAAATTCTTTAAATACGACCATGTAAACCAGGCAAAAAGACAAGCGGGCTCTACATTTAAGCCATTTGCTTACTTAGCTGCTTTAGAAAGTGGGATGACTCCTTGCGATAAATTTACAGACAAACCGGTAAAAATTGCCTATCAGCATAAAGGAAAAACAGAATACTGGGAACCTAAAAACGCAGACTGGAAAAACAGTTACCAGGAAATGTCTTTACGCTGGGCAATGGCAAAATCAGTAAATACCATTACGGCACAGGTAACTGAAAAAGTAGGTTGGGATAATGTGGTTAAATGGGCACATGAATGTGGTATAGACAGTAAATTAGAATCAGTTCCCTCGGTTTCATTAGGCTCTAATGATGTATCTGTGTATGAAATGGTTAAAGCTTATGGCACTTTTTTAAACGAAGGTGTAAAAGTTGATCCCATATTAGTAGAAACCATAAAAGATCAGAATGATAATGTAATTGCTGATTTCAAACCTAAAATGAAAAGAGCTTTAACAGAAGAAATTGCCTGGTTAATGCTTTATATGTTTAGAGGAGGTATGGAAGAACCGGGAGGAACTTCGCAAGCATTATGGAGCTGGGATCTTTTCAAGAAAAACAATCAGATTGGTGGTAAAACCGGTACTTCATCAGATTACGTAGATGCCTGGTATATGGGCATAACAAAAGACCTGGTTACAGGGGTTTGGGTAGGCTGCGATGAAAGAACTGCACATTTCCAAAATGGCGAACAGGGCGAAGGCTCAAGAACAGCCTTAC
Organism: Pedobacter montanisoli; assembly: GCF_022809115.1. Classification (GTDB taxonomy): domain Bacteria; phylum Bacteroidota; class Bacteroidia; order Sphingobacteriales; family Sphingobacteriaceae; genus Pedobacter; species Pedobacter montanisoli. Next base: position 1,017,451 of record NZ_JALGBH010000002.1, read on the forward strand.
CAATTTTTGCCAAATTTATGGAGAAAGTGTACCACGATCCTAACAGCGGCTATACTTATGGTCCGTTTCCTAAACCTACGGTAAAAATCAGCATCAACTATGATTGCCCTACCCCACGCCAACATGTTGATACGCTTCAAAATGATAGTCTTTCAGTAGATTCATTAATGATTGGCGAACCTTCAATTCCGGTAGAAAACCCTGAACCAATTAAACAGGAACCTGTTAAAACAGAAGAAAAAAAGATTAATGAACCAGCACCATCAATTAAAGCTACAGAAGCAGCTAATACGCCTTTAACTAAAAAAGAAGAACGCGAATTAAGAAGGCAGCAACGCCGAGAAGAAAAAGAAAAGAAGAAAAACGGTGGCAATTAACTCGTTATTGTACATACTAAACATACAACATCATGAACAGTAAACTCTACAAAAGATTAACCATACTTTTAATATGTTCATTGTTTTTAAGCATTCATGTAAAAGCGCAATACTTTGGACAAAACAGAGTAAGATATAAAAACGAAAAATTTAAAGTATTACAAACTCCCCATTTTGATATTTACTATTATATCAAAAATGATAAATTACTTAAAAAATTTGCTCAGGATGCAGAAACCTGGTACAAAATGCACCAGGAATTGTTCAGAGATACTTTTCTGAAAAAAAATCCGATTATTTTATATAACAACCATCCTGATTTTCAACAAACCACAGCACTTCAAGGCGAGATAGGTGTTGGAACCGGAGGTGTAACCGAAGCCTTAAAAAACAGGGTAATCATGCCTTTTATGGAATTGAATAGTCAGACAAGACACGTTTTGGGTCACGAGTTGGTGCATGCTTTTCAATACCATCTTTTACTTGAAAAAGATTCCATTCCACTAGAGAACATCGGTCAAACTCCATTATGGATGGTAGAAGGGATGGCCGAATATTTATCTGTAGGTAAAAAAGATGCTTTTACTTCAATGTGGATGCGCGATGCTTTGTTAAATCGCGATATCCCCTCTTTAAAAGATCTGACCAATTCAAATAAATATTTCCCTTATCGTTATGGACAGGCTTTCTGGACTTTTGTAGGCTCCTTATATGGAGATACCACTATTGTACCTTTATTTAAAGCCACTGCTAAATTTGGATATGAAAATGGTATAAGATATACCTTTGGATATGACGATAAAACACTTTCAGGTTTGTGGAAAAATGCCATAGAACAGCATTACAGGCCAATGTTAAAAGCAGATAGTTCACAAATTAAGATTTCAGGCAATAAGATCATCGACAACAAAAATGCAGGAAATATGAACGTAGCCCCTGCAATCAGTCCTGATGGTAAATATTTAGCTTTCTTATCAGAGAAAGATCTGTTTGGTATCGATCTGTTTTTAGCTGAAGCAAAAACAGGTAAGATCATCAGAAAACTTAGCAGCCAGATTGCAAATTCCCATATTGATGATTTCAATTTTATAGAATCAGCCGGAGCATGGTCTCCCGATAGTAAGTTATTTGCATTCAGTATTTTTGGCAAAGGCAAAAACCAGTTAATGGTTATTGATGTGTCTAACGGGCAAACTGTTTTAACTACCGATATGGGTAAAGTTGAACAGTTTGGCAATTTAACATGGTCGCCAAATGGCAAAGACATTGCTTTTTCAGGTATGGTAGAAGGACAAAGCGATATTTTTTCTTATAATTTAGATGCTAAAGCAGTAACACAAATTACCAATGACGAATATGCTGATTATGCTCCAAATTACTCTCCTGATGGTAAAATGATCGTTTTTTCTTCAGACAGAGTAGCCATGCAAAACGGAGTAAAAAATGCTGTGTACCCTATTAATTTAAGCATATACAATATTGAGAACAAAACGTTAACAGATATTCCAGTGTTTCCAGGAGCTAACAATTTAAATGCACAGTTCTCTGGCGATAGCAAACGTATTTTTTTCCTTTCTAACCGCGATGGTTTTAGAAACTTATATGAATATCACCTGGAAACTAAAAAACTCAGACAGTTAACAGATTACTTTACAGGAATTAGCGGTATAACAGAATTTTCACCTGCTATCAGCGTTTCCCGTAACGATGAAATCGTTTATAGTTACTACCGTTATCAGCGCTATACGCTCTATAACGCAACTCTCAATAATTTTAAGGCAAAAGATGTAGATGCTAATGATGTAAACTTTGATGCAGCGATCTTACCTCCGAAAGAAAACACAGGTGTAAATGTGGTTAATGCCAATCTGGCTAATTTTGAGCGTTTTGAACGTACACCTGAAACAGCTATGGCTAATGTTCCTTACCGTCCTAAATTTCAACTGGATTACCTGGCTAATAGTGGAGGTATAGGCATGAGTACCAGCAGGTTTGGCACAGGTATGCAAGGCGGTATAGTGGGCATGTTTAGTGATATTCTGGGTCGCAACCAGATTATTGCCAACCTAGCCGTTAACGGGGAAATCTATGATTTTGGGGGTATGGTAGGTTATATCAACCAAAATCGCCGCTTAAATTGGGGTGCAGCTATATCGCATACACCTTATATTACAGGCTTCCTGTCGGCAAATTACTACAACCCTGTAACCAATCCTGGCGGACAACCTATTGATACGATCAGCACCAATATTTTAAGAACCTTTGAAGAATCTGCGCAGTTATTTACTGCCTACCCTTTTAATAAAGCTCACCGTTTTGAAGTTGGTGGAGGATTTTCTCATTACAGTTACCGTTTAGATAAGTTCAATAACTATTACCAATATGCCAATGGTTATCAATATTATCTGGGTTCAGACAGGCAGAAAGTAAATAAGACCGATGCAATGAATGCATTAGGAATGCCATTAAATGCATTTACAATTTATCAGCTAAATGCTTCTTTTGTTGGCGATAATTCTATTTTTGGCTTAACTGGTCCCCTCGATGGTTTCAGATATCGTGTAGGTGCTGAACAATACTTTGGCGATTACAATTTCTCTGCGGTAACTCTAGACCTAAGAAAATATTTCAGATTTAAACCAGTAACACTTGCCTTAAGATCATACAACTATTTACGATTAGGTAAAGATGGAGAAAATCTATACCCACTTTATGCAGGCTATAATTACCTCATCAGAGGATACGAACCTACTTCTTTTTACAATAATTCTAACCAGACACCTAACAGCTTTAATATAGACCAATTATCAGGAAGTAAAATGGCCATCTTTAACTTTGAGTTAAGGCTACCTTTTACAGGGCCTAAAAAATTAGCACAAATACCTTCTAAATTCTTATTTACCGATCTGAATTTGTTTTTTGATGCGGGTTTAGCATGGACAGAAAATACCAAAGTGGCATTTAAAGGACAGCCAACTTATCAAACCATAAATGTTACTGATCAAAATGGAAATCCTATTTTGGATGGCAATGGTAATCCTATCACTACCAGTTACACCAATGAACGTGTACCAGCCTTAAGTGCAGGTATATCTGTAAGAGTAAATGTATTTGGGTATTTTGTATTGGAGCCTTATTATGCTATACCTTTCCAACGTAAAGACGTTAAAACCGGTGTATTCGGTTTAACATTTGCACCTGGATGGTAATAGTTTAAATTCCATAATTTTGATAAAGAGCTTTTGTTTATTCAAAAGCTCTTTTTTTATGATAATGAATGCATCATAGGTAAACTCACCTGCATATTTATCTTTTGGTGGCTTAAGATATTTTCAAAATCCAGACCTATAGTTAAATCAATCCAATCGGGATTACATGAACGAACCAGTCGCTCTTTTTGAGCTCTTGTAAATCTGCTTACCAGCTTAAAACGGTTCAGCGCCTGTGCTTCAGTTTTAAATTCTTCAAAATAAACTAACCTGGTCAATTGCTGAGCACTATCAAAAAATAAATTTGGCATCTGCTTATAAAAATCTAAAGTTTTGATCAGATCAGCACTCATACCCACATGTAAACTTGTGCGATTTCTGTCTGTAACGATGTAAACAATCTTTTTCATATGATTTAAATAATCAGGTTAAAACTAAATTAATTAGATAAAATTTTGAACTACCAACTATAATTACTAATTTTATTGGCACAATAATACTAACAATTTTAGTAAAAACAAATTTATTTTAAATTATTTTCTATGTCTAACATTTCATCCAATCTAAAATACCTGAGAAAGAAAAAAGGCCATACGCAACAGCAATTTGCTGATGCAATGGAAATTAAACGTTCTTTGATAGGCGCATATGAAGAAGACAGGGCTGAACCAAAATACGAATTACTAAAAAAAATAGCAGAATATTTTGATTTGACCATTGATGAGTTTATCAACGATAAAATAGATGACAACTGGAAGCCGAAACCTAAGAGTCAGGGCTCAAATCTTCGTGTACTGAGCATATCTGTTGATCACAACGACAGGGAAAATATAGAACTTGTTCCTGTTAAAGCCAGCGCTGGTTACCTTAACGGTTTCTCTGATCCGCAATACATTCAAGAACTACCTAAATTTCAGCTACCTATACCTGCTTTAAGACAAGGCACCTACAGAGCATTTGAAATTATGGGCGATTCGATGCTGCCTGTACAGCCCGAGAGTGTGATTATTGGTGAATACCTTGAAAACTGGAATGATATTAAAATTGGGGAAACTTATATTATCATCAGTAAGAATGAAGGTGTAGTATATAAAAGAGCAGGTAATAAATTTAAGGAAAATCGTGAGCTGAAATTAGTTTCAGATAATAAAGTATATGATCCATATACGATACCTGCTGAAGATATTCTTGAAATCTGGAAAGCTAAAGCTTATATCTCAACTACCTTACCAGAACCTACTCCTGAGCCTACCATAGAAACCTTATCTAGCATGATGGCGCAGATGCAGAAATCAATTGCGCAATTAAATAAAAATTAAAAAAAGCTTGTCCAAAAAAATATCTTCGTCATTCTAATATAGATCCTGAAACAAGTTCAGGATGACGAAAGTGTTAGTTTTTTGGACAAGCTCTTACTATCTTATTTATACAAAGCTTTTAGCTCTTGCCAGTGCTTTATCTAAACCATTGGCATCTTTACCACCGGCAGTAGCATAGAATGCTTGCCCTCCGCCTCCACCTTGTATATCTTTTGCTAATTCTCTTACAATCTGTCCCGCATTGTAGTTTTTGGCTTTTACCAATTCATCATCTATAGCTACAGTCAATTGAGGTTTTCCGTCAATTACCACTCCTAAAACCAAGAACAGGTTTTGAACTGCTCCCTTAACAGCATAAGCTAAGGTTTTAACCGCATCGGCATTAGGTAGATCTACCTTGGAAACGATGAAATTAACACCATCAATATTTTCTATCTTACTTTCCAAATCGGTACGTAAAGCCAATGCCCGTTCTGTAATATTTTTTTCTATTTCTTTTTTCAGTCCGGTATTTTCTTCAATGATCTTACCTAAAACCCCTACAAAATCCTTCGGACTGTTCAACAGATTCTTGATATGCTGAACCAGTTCAAACTGCTCTCTGATTACGGCAGCTGATTTGGTTCCCGTAATGGCTTCAATTCTGCGTACACCTGCCGCTACCGCTCCTTCACTTATAATTTTAAAGAAACCAATCTGTCCGGTAGCTTTTACATGGGTTCCGCCACAAAGCTCTTTTGAAAAATCATCGTCAAAAGTAATCACACGAACAAATTCGCCATATTTCTCACCGAACAAAGCAGTAACACCACTATCAATGGCTTTTTGATAAGGCACATTACGCTCTTCTTTCAGTGCAATATTTGCTCTTATCTTTTCATTTACAATGTCTTCTACCTCTTTAATTTCTTCATCTGTAAGTTTTGCAAAATGAGAAATATCAAAACGCAACAAGTCGTTATTTACCAAAGATCCTTTTTGGTTTACATGGTTACCCAATACTTGTTTAAGTGCAGCATGCATTAAATGGGTTGCACTATGGTTGTTCTCTGTATCGCGGCGTAAATCTTCCTCTACTTCTGCGTAAAAAGAACCGCTAAAATCTGCAGGCAGTTCATTTACAAAATGTACTGTAAGTCCGTTTTCCTTTTTAGTATCTGTAATCCTGATTTTCTGTCCTGTTTTATTAGAAGTTAAATATCCCTGATCACCAACTTGTCCTCCACCTTCTGCATAAAAAGGTGTAATGCTCAATACAAGCTGATATTGCTCTTTACCTTTTGCAGATATTTTGCGGTATTTTAATATTTCGGTGTCTGCATTAAGGTAATCATAACCTATAAATTGAGATTCATCTCCATCGTTGATAACTACCCAGTCTCCGGTATCGATTGCTGTAGCTGCTCTTGATCTATTTTTTTGAACATCTAAGGCTTTGTTAAAGCCTTCCATATCAACCGACATTCCTTTTTCACGAGCCATCAAATCGGTTAAATCTATAGGGAAACCAAAAGTATCGTAAAGCTCAAAAGCAAAATCCCCGTCAATTACATCTTTTCCTTCATATTTCTCAAAACGTTGTATCCCGGTTGCCAGCGTTCTCAGAAAAGATACTTCTTCTTCTAAAACTACTTTCTGTACAAAATCTTTTTGTTCAAACAATTCGTTGAACACACCCTCAAACTGATCTGCCAGTAGTGGCACCAATTCATTTAAAAAAGGTTCTTTAAAGTTTAAGAAAGTATAGGCATAACGCACTGCCCTACGCAAAATACGACGAATTACATAACCTGCTTTATTGTTAGAAGGCAATTGTCCGTCTGCAACCACAAAAGAAATGGCACGTATATGATCGGCCATAACACGCATAGCGATGTCTGTTTTTTCATCATCGCCATAAGCTATACCTGCTTTACGGGCAATGAATTGTATCAGTGGCTGAAATACATCGGTATCATAATTTGATGCTTTTCCTTGTAAAACACGCACCAAACGTTCAAAACCCATTCCTGTATCTACATGTTTTGCAGGAAGAGGTTTTAACGAACCGTCTTTTAAGCGGTTAAACTGCATAAAAACGTTATTCCAAATCTCTATAACCTGCGGGTGATCAGCATTTACCAGATCTTTACCTTTTGCGTCCTTACGTTCTTCTGCACTTCTACAATCTACGTGAATTTCAGAGCAGGGACCGCATGGACCTGTATCGCCCATTTCCCAAAAATTATCTTTCTTATTGCCTAAGATGATACGCTCTTCAGGGACATATTGTTTCCATATCTCATATGCTTCGGTATCTTTAGGTAAGCCTTCACTTTCATCGCCCTGAAATACAGAAACATACAACTGATCTTTAGGTATTTTATAAACCTCAGTTAATAACTCCCAGCTCCATGCAATAGCTTCTTTTTTAAAATAATCGCCAAAACTCCAGTTACCCAGCATTTCAAACATGGTATGGTGATAAGTATCTATACCTACTTCTTCCAGATCATTATGTTTACCAGAAACCCTTAAACAACGCTGGGTATCGGCAACTCTAGGGTATTTAATGGCAGCTTCGCCCAGAAAAAGATCTTTAAATTGATTCATGCCCGCATTGGTGAACATTAATGTCGGGTCATTTTTAACCACAATTGGAGCCGAAGGCACAATATGGTGCTGTTTTGCTTTGAAAAAATCTAAAAAGGTTTGTCTTATTTCTTTTGCTGTCATTACTTAAAAATATTTACAGCGCAAAATTAAAATTTTATTACGGTTTTATGCTAAAATCGCCTTACATTTGAATACTTTAAGTAAAACCTGCAAAACATTAATAATCAATTACAATCATGCCATACAAAGAAAGAGAAATCAATAAAATGTATTATACCATGGGCGAAGTAACCGAAATGTTTGGCGTAAATGCTTCTCAAATCAGGTTTTACGAAAAGGAATTTGATGTACTTAAACCTAAGAAAAACAAAAAAGGGAACAGGCTCTTTACACCTGAAGACATCGAAAACCTGAAAATTATTTTCCATTTGGTAGATGAAAAAGGTTTCACTTTAAAAGGTGCTAAAGAACATCTTAAAAGCAATAAAGACGAAGTAAAAGAAAACCAGAAGATCATCGAATCTCTTGAACGCATAAAAGACTTTTTGCTAAAATTAAATGGTGAGATCTAAACTTATCGGCCTGTTACTGTCTATCAGCATTTTAATTATAAGCTGCCAGGCTAATTCTCAACACAATGCTATAATTTATCAGGATACCTTATTAAAATATACAATTACCCAAGGAGACCTGGACAAGTATATTTCCTATCGGAATATCAAAGATACGGTTGGAAAAAATAAGGAATTGTTGGAAATTCTAAATGTTTTACACTTTCAGCTCGATTCGAAATTTAAAATAAATAACCAACTTACTTATGAAGAAGCTGTTAACCGTGCTGAAGATGTGGTAAAACGGCGCCATATGGTCAACAAAGTGCTTGTGCTCAAAAGCAAGCGAAAAATGTACCTTCTCAAAGACGATAAAACGATTAAAACTTTTAACATTGCCCTAGGCCCTAATCCTGTTGGGCAAAAAGAATATGAAGGTGATGGAAGAACTCCTGAAGGATTATATACTCTAGACTGGCAAAGATGGGAAACTTCAACATTTCATTCTTTTCATATATCCTATCCAAATGATGCTGATCTTGCCAGAGCAAAATCAAAAAACTTAACTGCGGGTAGCAACATTATGGTACACGGAACATCAAAAGGTAAAAAAAAGAAAAAAGACTGGACAAATGGTTGTATTGCGCTTAGCAATGTAGATATGCAGGAATTCAGGTCTATTGTTTTTCAAGACACTCCCATCGAAATCAGAAAATAATATTTTGCAACAACAATAAAATAACATAAATTGGTGATAACAAACCATTTATGTCTAAATTCTCGCTTTCAGTTCTTACGCTCTGGATTTCAGGGGCAGTAAGCTATGCCCAGTTTAATATGGGGCCTAAAATAACCTCTATGGGGTTAAATGGAGCTTCTGTTAAAGATGTATGGAGCACCGTTGCCAATCCTGCGGGCATTACAGCCATAAAATCAGCCACAGTAGCTATTAACTACAGTAAATTTCTATTTGACAGCGAACTAAACACACAGGCTGCATCCTTAATTATTCCTTTTACCAAAACATTTGGAGGTTTAAGCTTTTTACGCCACGGTTTTACTGAATATAATGAAATCAAAACTGGTATAACAATTGGCAAAAAATTTTCAGAGCATCTTTCTATTGGTTTAAGAGCCAACCTACATCAACTCAGCATATCTCATTATGGTAACTCAACTACTTTTTCAATTGATTTAGGGGCTATTTATACCTTAAACAATCAGATTGATATAGGTGCTTATATTACCAATCCTTCAAGGCAAAACTTTAACTCCTCTGCCATTGCGAACAATATAGCTACAACTCTAAATATTGGCGCTTCTTACCTCGCTTCAGATAAAGTATTAATTGCTGCAAGCTTATCTAAAGAATTGCAGGCAGAACCCGATGTAAGATTAGGAATAGACTATAGCCCCATCAGCTTGTTAAGTTTACGTGGCGGAATAAGCAGTCGACCATTTAAACAGTTTTTTGGAATAGGTCTCTCTTACCAAAAAATCATGTTGGATACTGCAATAGAAAATCATCCCCAAATGGGTTGTACTCCTCAAATTGGTTTAAGTTATGCGTTTTAGACTACTCATTCCTTTATTGGTCATCTTTAGCGAAATTACCGCTAAAGCACAAACAACAGAGCAAGATATCATCAAAGAACTCATTGAAAATATGGCCGAAAATTTGCCTGAGGATTACGATTTTTCAGAATTAGAAGAACGCCTCCTTTATTACCGTAGCCATCCAGTAAACCTAAATCATACTTCTGTAGAAGAGCTTAAAACGCTCCTATTTTTATCGCCCTTGCAAATCCACAATCTATTTGAATACATGAAACGAAACGGAAAGTTAATTGATATTTATGAACTACAAGCTATTGAGGGATTTGATACAGAAACTGTTCAAAGATTGATGCTTTTTGTCTCTTTAGATCAAAATACCATTAATGATAGAATTACTTTATATAATGTTTTAAAATATACTCATAATGATTTAATTATAAGATATGAACGCGTACTTGAGAAATCAAGAGGTTATGAAGTTTTACCTGGAAATCGTTATCTAGGCACCCCAGATAAATATCTGTTCAGGTATAAGTATAATTATTCAAACCGCATATCTGCATCGCTGATCTTTAAAAAAGATGCAGGTGAGTATCTCTTTAACGGGCCTAAGCAATATCCATTCGATTATCTTTCTACTCATGTCGCCCTGTTTAAAATAGGTAAATTTAAAAAAATTGTTCTGGGCGATTACAGTTTGCAATTTGGGCAGGCTTTAACCTTATGGTCTGGATTTGCTTTTGGTAAATCTCCTGAAATATCAAGTATGGTTAAAAATGGTATGGGCTTAAAGCCCTATACCTCATCTAATGAATATGCTTTTTTAAGGGGAGCGTCGGCTACCATTAACTTATTCAAAAACATAGACCTTACTCCTTTTATATCCTACAGATATTTAGATGCAACCGTTACAGAAAACAGCGATGGCTTAAAAACGATCAGCACTATTAACCAAACGGGTTTACATCGTACCTCATCAGAAATAAAAAATAAAAACAGTACCAGTCAACTGATTTATGGTGGCGTTGTACAATACCAACTCAAAAATTTAAATGTGGGTGCTATTGCTTATCAGACACATTTTAACAACACTTTTATACCTGGCACCGGGTTGTATCGCAATTTTAATTTTACCGGAAAGGATTTAACAAATCTGGGCACATATTATGATTTCACTTATAAAAACATTTATCTGTTTGGTGAGATCGGCAGAAGTATTCATAATGGTACGGCTTTTATAAACGGTTTGTTAGTCAGCTTATCTTCCACTGTATCGGCAGTAGCTTTATACCGTAACTACCCCGAAAATTACCATAATTTCTTTAACCAGGCTTTATCAGAAACCAGCGAAGCAGTTAACGAAAAAGGCTTATACACAGGGTTAAAAATTAATCCTTCTAAATCATGGAGTTTTTCTGTTTATACCGATTATTTCAGATTTCCTTGGTTAAAATTTAGGGTAGATGCACCTTCTGATGGTTACGAATTATTGGCTCAGGCTAACTATACTCCAAGAAAAAGTATAAAAACTGTTTTCCGTTTCAAAATGAAAAACAAACAACTAAACACAGACAAGAGTGTGCCCTTTAATTATCTAGAAGATGTAAGAACAGAAAATTACCGTACTGAAATCAAGTGGAAATTTAACAAATCATGGGGTTTTCAAAATAGATTGGAAATGGTTCGCTACAAAAAAGGTACAGCAAATACAGAATATGGCTATTTATTTTATCAGGATATTGAATATTCGCCCCTGTCTTCAAACCTATCTGCCAATTTAAGAGTAGCTTATTTCAATACCGCTTCTTACAACAGCAGAATTTATGCTTATGAAGATGATGTACTTTATCATTTTACTTTTACGCCTTATAATGGAAAAGGTATCAGAACCTACGCTAATTTAAAATACAGGCTGGCAAAGCAACTGGATATGTGGGCAAGGTATGCTTTATTCAATTATAATAATGTAGAAACAGTGGGTTCATATCTAGATGAAGTACCCGGAAATAAAAAATCAGACATCAGGTTACAATTACGCTATCAATTTTAATGCAATTTGGTTTTTAAAGCAGAAATAGTATTCATTAAAGTATTTATACCTTTTGCCTTAGGTATCATAACAGCCTACTATGCTCAAAATAATACAGCCTTGATTGTTAGCTGTTATGCATTACTTTCTTCTTTTTTAGCACTGCTTATCTTAAACATTCTGTATGTAAAACTTAGCCTATGGAAACACAAAATACTTACAGGCAGCCTTTTATCTATCTGTTTGTTCTTTACAGGAAGTACGCTTTGTATGCTTAAAACTGATTTCTTAAAAGATAATTATTTTGCCAAGCACCGATTTAAGGCACTTAGAATATGTATAAGCTCTGAGCCTCAATTAAAAAATGATATTCTAAGGTTTGAAGCAGAGGTGACCAGCGGTATAAAAGAACAAACTTCATATCCTGTTACAGGTAAATTACTTGTGGCTCTAAAAACAGATAGCATCCGGTCTGTTCAATTAAATTACGGAGATGAATTGCTGATTGAACCTAAATACGCACCTGTTGAACCTGCATATAATCCTGCTGAGTTCGATTTCAAGGCATGGCTAGCAACCCAAAATATCTATCAGCAGGTGTTTATTAATCATAACCAAATTGTAAAACTGCCTTCAAATGCCGCAAACCCTTTGTTAAAGTACGCCATTAACTTACGTCAGAAGCAAGTAGAATTTTACAGGAAAGTCATCAAAAATGATGAAGCTTTTGCAGTAGCTTCAACGCTTATTTTAGGTTACCGTGCTGATTTGAGCCAGGAGACTTTAAATGCGTACAGCAAGACAGGAACCATACATGCGCTATCCGTATCAGGTATGCATGTAGGAATCATTTACATTATGATCAATCTCCTGCTTTCCAGATTCAGCAAAAATACCAGATGGCTGGTTGTTATTAAATTTCTACTTACCATCACATTAATATGGTATTATGCACTTATTACCGGATTATCTGCTTCTGTACTCAGATCGGCTATTATGCTAAGTGCGGTTATTTTTGCCCGGCAACTAAAACGACATACCAATAGCTACAATGTATTTGCCTTTACTGCTTTCATTTTATTGGTATATGATCCTTTTCTGATATGGGACGTGGGTTTTCAGCTTTCTTTTTTAGCTGTATTGGGATTAGTTGCTTTACAACCTCCTTTATATAAGTTGTTATTTTTTAAAAATTACTTTCTCGATAAAATATGGGCAACTATTGCGGTGAGCATGGCTGCACAGATAACTACACTCCCACTCAGTATATACTATTTCCATCAGTTCCCTGTATATTTTATCGTCAGTAATCTGTTTATTGTTATTCCTGTAATACTGATTATGTACATAGGTTTAACCATGTTGATTTTTAAAATAAGCTGGATAGCCCCACTCTTCGAATATATTATCAATTTCACCAATGAAGGATTAAAATGGATTGCCGATCTACCTTTTTCGGGACTTACAGCTATATTTATAGAGCGATGGCAGATATGGGTTTTAAGCTTGTTCATTGTATTCATTTCTATAGGATTGATCCAAAAACGATCAAGGCCGGTTATTTGTGCATTATGCCTACTGCTGTGTTTCCAGATAGGAACTGCACATCATAAAATACTTGCTGAAAAACAACGGAAAATGATCTTCTTTACCTTACGCAAAAATTATGCAGCAGCCTTTATCAGCTCTAAAGAAGCTATTTTAGTTACAGACCTAAATCCTCTGGAAAAGAATTATTTATTTTTCATAAAACCTGCCCTAGAACGTTATGGTGTAAATCAGGTTAAGTTCATCGACTGGAAAACAGATACTACCACGAAACATCTTATCAAAACCAATCATCAGATAACTTTTTATGATAAAAGCTTTCTTTTAATTGATCCTGATCTCAACGCGAAAAAGATAGCAAACGAAGTTCATTTTAATTACATATGGTTACATCAAAATCCTAAAATTGATATAGGTATGTTACATGAACAGTTAAAGACTGCTACCCTTCTTATTGATGCCACAAACAAAGACTTCAAAATTGCAGAATTTGAAAATGAAGCAAAAAAAACTAATTTTAAAACGCATTTACTAAAAAGGAACAATGCCCTGTTAGTATCCCTTAACTAATTATTTATGCCTGAAAGCTTGGTACTCTATCATGTAGAAGAACGTATTTGTGAAATTACGCTCAACAGAATCGATAAAAAAAATGCTTTAAATCCTGAACTGGTTAACCTGTTAAAAAAGGCTATACAGCAAGCTAATGATGATAAAGGAGTTAAAGTAATTGTTTTAAAAGCCAATGGCGATTGTTTTAGCGCAGGTGCCGATCTGGCCTACTTACAACAGCTACAACAAAACACTTACGAAGAAAATTTAGCTGATTCTGAAAACCTGAAAGCACTTTTTACTGCAATTAATTATTCAGGTAAAACAGTTATTGCTCAAGTTGAAGGACATGCTATAGCCGGAGGATGCGGCCTGGCAACAGTTTGTGATTTTGTTTTTGCCGTACCTGAAGCGAAATTTGGTTATACAGAAGTAAAATTAGGTTTTGTACCTGCTATTGTAGCCTGCTTTTTAATGCAAAAGACAAGCCTTACTATAGCTAAAAAATTATTACTGACAGGTGAGTTGTTTAGCGCAGAGGAAGCTTTGCAATATAATTTGATTACCTATGTAACAAAATCAGAGGAAATCAATCAAATTGTAAGAAATTTTGCTTTAGATTTATGTAACAATTCTTCGGCTAATTCGTTACAGAAAACTAAGATGCTCATTAATGAAATCGCTTATAACAATTTAAACGCAAATCTTGATTATGCAGTTAAACTAAACGCAGAAGTTAGGCAAAGCAACGATTTTAATAAAGGAATAAGCGCTTTTCTCAATAAGCAGAAAATTGAATGGTAAACTATAAACTTTAAATATGATGTTCAAATCAATCAAAACAGGAGTAATTGCTGCTATAATGGTAAGTTCAACCGTATATGCTTTTGCTCAGAAAAAAATAACAGAAGGTACAGCAGTGTACTCTATGGAAGGTGCAATGGGTAAACAGGAGCAGAAATTATCTTTCAATAATAATGTATCTAAATTAGTGATTGAATCTGGGCCTGCAACTATTTCTATCTTAAATGACGTAGAAAAAGAAAATGGGCTTATTCTGGTAAGCGTACCAATTGCACAAATTCAGAAAGCTGCCAAACTAGCTAAAAAAGACTTAACTGAACAAAACGAGCAACAAGGTATTTTCCCTCCGGTTGATATTACTGCTACAGGCGAAAAACAAACCATAAATGGCTTCAATGCAGAAAAATATACTTATAAGAATGGCGCTAATGGCGAAACTTATGAAGTATGGATCACTAAAGATATTGACCTGCCTGTTAACATGTTTACCGATAACTTTAAATCGCTTAAAGGAACAATGGTAAAAGTTACGGGTAAAGGTGGTAGTATCATCTTAAAATCTGCTACAGAAGGTAAAATCGGAGCTTTATCTACAACAGATATTCCAAGCGGATATGATGAAATTACTTACGATGAACTTAAATCTATGCAGGGAGGCGGTGGAGAATAATTAAAATCTTTGTCCACAAACCTATTCATCAGGCTTTTATTTTGGCATTTTTACTAATTTAGTGCCAATGTTTAAAAGCCTGTTTTTTTTTATACGCTACTTTCTGTTCTGGCTTCTCTATTTTGCCGTAGATCGTTTTATTTTCCTGCTTATTTTTAAGCAAAAGTTAAATACTGTTAGCTTCAGCGAGAAACTATTTACCTTTTATCATGCCCTACGTTTAGACACATCAATGGCTGCTTACATCAATGCCATTCCGCTTTTATTTTTCATTTTCCAGTTCTTTATTGCAAAAAAAGAAATCAATTTTAAATGGTTAAAAATATATAACCGAATTCTAATTGTATTATTCAGTCTTATTGCCGTAATCAATTTCAATATCTATCGCGAATGGGGTAGTAAAATTAATGCAAGAGCACTGGGCTTTGCCATTAACACACCTAATGAAGCACTGGCTTCAAGTGCTTCCTCACCTATCCTACTTACAGTTTTCATCTTTATTGTGTTGCTGTTAACGGGTTGGTATCTTGAAAATTACTGGGTAAAAAGAAAAATTCTTTTTCCAAAAATGGCTTTACCTGCTAAAATCCTTGCGTCTATCCTCCTATTAGGAATTAATTTTTTATGGATAAGAGGTGGCTGGGGAACAGCTCCAAACAGTCAGAGTATGGCTTATTTTTCTGAGAACCAGGTATTAAATCATGCTTCCTTAAACACAGAATGGAATTTGATGTCCAGCATCTTAGCTTCAAAAAAAGCCGATTCCAATCCTTATGTGTATATGAGTGAAGAAACGGCATCTGCCCAGGTAAAAGAATTGTACCAAACCTCATCTGATAGTACCATAAAAATTTTAAAAACCGACAAACCCAATATTGTATTATTTATTTTAGAAAGCTTTACCGCCGATCTAACTTATATCTTAGGACAGGAAAAAGGTATCACACCTCATTTTGACAGTCTGGCACATAAAGGATTGCTATTTAGCCAGATCTATGCAACTGGTAACCGTACCGATAAAGGGGTTATTGGCACTTTAGCAGGCTACCCTACCTTAGGAACAGGTAGCATTGTAAAATGGCCTGAAAAAATGCAGAAAATTCCAGCGATCAGCCAGTCTCTGCATCAGAACGGTTATGTAAACTCTTTCTTTTATGGAGGAGAATCTGAATTCGACAATTACAAGGCATTTATCCTTAGTCATGATTACCAGTTACTGATCGATAAAAACAGTTTTGATAAGAAAGACATGAACTCTAAATGGGGTGCTTACGATGCAATTGTATTTAACAGACAAATTCAGGAAGCCCAAAATTTTAAGCAACCTTTTTTTTCAACTATATTATCATTAACCAATCACGAGCCTTTTGAAGTTCCTGGTGTGCACAAATTTGGCACACAAGATAATGTAGCAAAATTTAAAAGCACAGCTTATTATACCGATTCATGTATAACAGCCTATTTAAATGAAGCAAAGAAGCAACCCTGGTATCAGAACACTTTATTCATTTTCATAGCAGATCACGGGCATGTTCTACCTAAAAACAAATACGATATTTTTGAACCTCAGCGTTACCATATCCCTATGTTGTTTTATGGAGAAGTGATTAAAGATGAATTTAAAGGAAAGCAAATAAACTATACGGGCAGTCAGCAGGATTTAGCTGCCACATTACTTGCCCAGTTAAATTTGAAACACGACCAATTTACCTGGAGTAAAAACTTATTAAATCCTAACGTTAAGCATTTTGCTTATTTTAGCTGGGATAACGGATTTGGTTTTATTGAAAACGATCACTGCGTTACCTTTGATAATGTGGGCAAATCGATTTTGTATAACAACCAGCCTAATGATAAAAACAGTACTAACCAAATATTAACCAACGGAAAAGCCTATTTACAAAGTGCCTATCAAAATTTTATTAAACTATAAACTATGAATTTAGCTAAATTTATAAGCAAGGTATTGCTTGTTAGCCTTTTATTTACCGGTTGGGCACATGCCCAGAACATCAACTGGACCAAAGATGGAACCGGTTATTACCAGAATACGGTTGGAGAGATTACAGTGGTAACATTACCCAAAAACGAACGTTCTACTTTAATTGGCAGGGATCTACTTACGCCTACAAATAGTTCTTCTCCGCTGCAGGTACGCAGTTTTCAATTAAGTGAAGATGGCAGTAAAGCGCTGATCTATACCAATACCAAAAAAGTTTGGCGTTACGATACACGTGGCGACTATTGGGTGGCAGATATTAAAAACAATACTTTAACCCAATTGGGTAAAGGTAAACCTGCTTCTTCGCTTATGTTTGCAAAATTCTCGCCTGATGCCTCTAAAGTGGCTTATGTAAGCGGACATAACATCTATGTTGAGGATTTGGCTACAGGTACCATTAAAGCTTTAACTACGGATGGTTCAGCCAGAATGATTAACGGAACTTTTGACTGGGTTTATGAAGAAGAATTTGATTGCAGAGATGGTTTTAGATGGAGCCCTGATGGAAAATCAATTGCTTACTGGCAAATTGATGCCACCAAGATCAAAAACTTTTTAATGATCAATAATACCGATTCAATCTATTCTTTTAATGTTCCGGTAGAATATCCTAAAGTTGGACAAGATCCTTCATCATGTAAGATTGGTGTGGTAGATATCAATACTGCACAAACCAAATGGATTGGGGTTCCGGGCAGTTCGGTACAGAACTACATTCCACGTATGGATTGGATACCCGCTTCAAATGATATTATTTTACAACAGCTTAACCGTCAGCAAAACGAGAGCAAAGTTTATATAGCCAACGCAAGCACCAATAAAACAGACTTGGTTTACAGTGAAACCAATGCAGCCTGGATCGATGCTACCGATGGTTTTACCTGGTTAAATGACAATAAAGAGTTTGCTTGGTTAACTGAAAAAGATGGATGGAGACATTTATACCGCATATCTCGTGATGGTAAAAAACAAACTCTGGTAACTAAAGGCGATTATGATGTAATTGCTTTAAACCTGATTGATGAAAAAAGCAACACAGTCTATTTTTCAGCTTCACCGGTTAATGCAACACAAAAATATTTGTATAAAACCAAGTTAGATGGCAAAGGTAAATTAGAAATGGTTACGCCGTCTGTTCTTTTAGGAACACATACATACAGCATTTCGCCAAATGGTTTATTTGCCCGCCATAGCTATAACAGTTCTATCGTAACTCCTGTTACAGAATGGATGAACTTTAAAACCGGCAATCCTTTAACCATGGAAGGCAGCATTACCAACCAACTGGCTAAACAACAAGCACCAAAAAACAAAGTAGAATTCTTTAAAGTAACTACAGAAGATGGTGTGGTTTTAGATGGCTGGATGAAAAAGCCCGATAACTTTGATGTAACCAAAAAATACCCAGTTGTTTTCTATGTATATGGCGAGCCGGCTTCTGCAACCGCTTTAGATACTTATGGCGCGGGTAACAATTTCTTGTACAATGGAAATATGGCACAAGATGGCTATATCTATATTTCTATGGATAACAGAGGTGCTCCACTACCTAAAGGTTCTGCATGGCGCAAAGCGATCTACAAAAACATAGGTGTAATCAACATCAGAGATCAGGCTATGGCAGCTAAAAAATTATTAGCACAAAATGCCTTTATGGACAAAGACCGTGTAGCTGTTTGGGGATGGAGCGGTGGCGGGTCTTCTACCCTGAATTTACTGTTCCAATATCCTGAAATTTACAAAACAGGTATTGCCATTGCTGCAGTAGCCAACCAATTAACTTACGACAACATTTATCAGGAACGTTACATGGGTACTCCTTTTCCAAGTACTGATGCTTATGTTGCGGGATCACCAATTACACATGCTAAAAATTTAAAAGGCAATCTTTTGGTTGTTCATGGTACAGGCGATGATAACGTGCATTACCAAAACGCAGAAATGCTGATCAATGAACTGGTTAAAAACAAAAAAGTATTTCAACTGATGAGCTACCCTAACCGTACGCATAGCATTAGCGAAGGTGCTGGTACAAGCGAACATTTAAGACTGATTTATACCAAATTCTTAAAAGAGAACTGCCCTCCGGGTGGCCGTTAATCTATAAGAAAGGTGTCTAAAATTAATATTCCGTCATCCTGAACTCGTTTCAGGATCTTAAATGAGGTAAATACCTTGATTTAAAGATTCCGAATCAAATACGGAGTGACGAAAGATTTTAGGCACCTTTTAAATTTTCAACAATTGCTCTTTCTTCTGCTCCTTTTTATACCTAGTTGCAAAATTTGTGTCTGCCATAATTATACGTCTTTAATAACAAGCTAAACTACTTGGCCTTTATTGAGTATTACAAAACAATTCTCAAATCAAGTCATTAATTATATTTTTTCATACTTATGACATCTATTTAAGGTCGTTAATCGATTCTATTTTATCTCTAAAATAGAGCGCTATACCTTTAAAAACTTCAAAGCAATTGTTACGAAACCGACATGAATACGCTCACAATTTGCTCCGATCGCCATTGAATGGTTGAAGGAAGCTTTAAAAAAATATTGAGCTCATGAACAAATCAAGCTTGCGAGTTCAGTAATACTTTAAAATAATGAACAATAATTTAATATAGATGAAAAAATATGTATTATTTACATTAGCCAGTATAATATTTTCAGCTAATGCCTGTAAAAAACCATCAAATTCAGGAGAAGAAAGAGGATATGCAACCGGAAAAGCAGTTGATAGTAAGGGAAAACCATTGGCAGGAGTAGAAGTAACGTTAGAAAACACTACTTTTCACGAGGGATACACCTCAACAACGGACAAAAGCGGTAATTACAAGATAAAATTGAGCAAAAATGGGGCTTATAGCGCATCGGCCTATATAGACAAAACGTTAAATAATATTGTATACCATCTTCCGCTACACACCAATGATAAAAATTATTTTAGTCAAGAGGGCGGAGTAGTAAATTTTGAACTGAAGCTTACCGGGCAAAAGCCTGAGGGCGGGCATTATGGCGGCGAAATTCAGGTTAGTGCAGATATCAATGATTTAAATCCTATTGAAGACCAAGAAAATATTGAACTTACACTAACTCCTCTTAGTAAATTAGTTGATGGAACTGAGGCCGCAGTGGTCAAACTAAACTTAACAAGAATTTCTCTTTATTATGGACTTGTTGATATTCCTATTGCGAGATACTCAGTTTCTGCAAAATACAAAGGCAGCGTGCTTAAATTAAAAATTAGAGACACCAATAATGCCTATCAAAATAATGTAACGGTTGATTTTCCTGCGGATATTTATAGCGGTGCTGTGGTAGGCTTATCCTATTCTAGAAATTAATTTTCATCAAATGTGTTGAACTGCGTAGAATTAATAAATATGCTATGCGGTTTACATAATAGACTTTTAATCAGAAATCGATAATTGGTGTATTAAAACCAGCATAGCCAAAAACAAGGACTTAAAGAAATAATTATTCTCTGGTTTTAAAGTCAATCAAATAAGTTTTAATACCTACTCCGTTTAAGTCTCTAAAACCTTTACCAACTAAGATCTGATAACGTTGATTAGGCTTTAGCGTGTCCAATTCAAACGTCACAGATTTACCATCTAGCGCAAAACTGATAAACGATTTAAGTACAAGTAAATAATCCTTTCCTAATGGTCCAAGTTCAAAGTTTCTATAACGCTTATCCATAGCTGTAGAAAAGTTTATGGTTATTTTAGAGGTATTGGGATCAACCAACTGCCCACTTTCAAAAGGAGAAACGCTTAAAACGACAGGTCGATTTTTCTCATACGTTTTCTTTAATACGGCCATCGGTGTTTTGAAAAAACCCGATTTATCAACATAAGCAAAAAGAGCCTTTTCATCATTGTAATCCAACTCTATCATCTCTTTAATTGCACGTTGCTTATCAGCGGCGTTTTTGTAATACTGTTCTGCAATGGCATATCCTATATAATAGCCCATATCCCGCTGTCCAAATTCGTTTGTTACATCGCTATACAACCAAAAACTGTAACTTTCGTTAAATAGTTGTTTGGCAAAAACCTGTTTCACTTTCTCTACGTTTTCTTTACCATATACAAATGCTGGTACTGTAGAATTGGTTTCCATAACTTTTTCTGCCATAAACTCTGCTACCCCCTCCATTACGCACTGGCCCAATAAATTATTAGCCTGTGTAGTTTTCTGTTGTGTATGCACATACTCATGAATATTGGTAAATACCAGATTGCCCAAATGCTCGTTTGACATTGCAATTTCACTTCCAATTAAAATCAAGCTGTCTGATGTGGTTCCTCCACTTCTAAAAGCACCAACCGTAAAATAAATTGTTGCCGGTTTCAATGCTGGATAAAGCTTTCTCAATTGTTCAACTTTTTGATCAATAGCTCCAGCATATTTATCCGCTTTCAACATATTTTCACGAATGGATTCAAAATATTTCTGACGTTGTTTAATCGCATCTATATACGATTTAGCCGTATAATTCCGGGCTTGCATCATAGCCTTTAAACCGGGTGTACCTTTTTCTAAAAAAAGCTTATTGAGCTGCTGATATTGTTGGGCGCTATCTTTTGTGGCAATGATCTGATCATAAGCCTCCCAAAAGTGATTGATGTCTGTTGTAATAAAATTGGAGAATTGTTTTTGCGCAAACGATAACTGAACAACAAACAACATGCTGATTAGAGAAAAAACAAAATATTTCATACCGATAAAAGACACATAAATTTTTAAGATGTGACAGGTGTACGTTTCTTTATTTGTAATTGAAAGATATTTCGAATAGGCTAAAATTGGCCAAGGAAAATTAAATGAACTTGTGCTGCGTTTTAACTTTAAGATCATAGAGAACCTAAACGCCTATGGTCATTTTTGTATCTTTAGTCAAAATTTAGTACTATTATATTGATTTTTAATCATTTGCCATATAAATTACACTCTTTCAATAATCCAAGGCGGATAAGTTTATGATGATTAGCAAAAATATATTTCTCAAAAATAAAACAAATATCATCTATGGAATTAGTTTGGCATTCCTGCTGATTTTTCTTAAATGGTTAGAGCTCCGGTTTATCATTTTCAATCATTCATATGAAATTTATATCGGACTTATCGCTATTTTTTTTACCGCTTTTGGAATTTGGCTTGCGCTGAAACTTTCAAAACCAAAAGTTGAAACCGTTATAGTGGAAAAAGAGGTTTACATTGGAAAACCTGAAAACTTTATCCAAAATACTTTTCTCATTTCTGAACTTGAATTGAGTAAAAGAGAACTAGAAGTTTTAGAGCTTTTAGCAAAAGGATACAGCAATCAGGAAATTGCAGCACAGCTTTTTGTATCGTTAAGCACCGTAAAAGCCCACAATCAAAATCTTTTTGAAAAATTAGAGGTTAAAAGAAGAATACAAGCGGTTGAAAAAGCCAAAAGACTAAAACTTATTGCTTAAATACTCATACTTTAGTATAAAATCACAAAAATAGCCGAAAGTATAATCAGTAATAATAGTGTTTTTCTCACTTTAGCATCAACAAATAATTTCAAAAATGAAAAAGAATATTCTCACACACGGATTGATTTCAGGCATAATCGTTTCGGTTATAATGCTGTTTTCAATGAATTATTACAGCTATTGCGAAGGCAGTGTAAACCAGAGTACAAGTATGCTCATTGGCTATGCTTCCATGCTCATCGCATTTTCAATGATTTTTGTGGGCATTCGCAATTACCGCGATAAATATAATGATGGTATCATCAGCTTTGGAAAAGCCTTTAAAATAGGGATTTTAATTGCGCTCATTGCTTCAACTATCTATGTTGTTTCGTGGTTGGTATGTTATTTTTTCTTTATGCCCGATTTTTTGGACAAATACAGTACCCGCGAAATTGAAAACATGAAAATAAACGGAGCAACAGCAGCGGAAATTGAGGTTAAAATAAAAGAAATGGCAAAATTTGCAACGATGTACAAAAATCCGTTCTTCAATGCAATGATGACCTATGCAGAAATTTTACCTGTAGGGTTGATCGTAACACTTATCAGTTCTTTGATTTTAAAAAGAAAGGCAAAAAACAGTGGGATGTGAATTAGTGATGTACAAAATTAAAAATATATAAAGATGGCCACATTATATCCTTTTATTCGAGTACCTGATGTTGCCATTGCAAAGTCTTGGTACGAAAGCATTGGATTTACTTGCATTGGTATTCATGAAGAACTTAGTTGCGGCTTGGATTGGGCAATGATGCAATGGGATGATGCCATATTTATGCTCTACCCTCAATTGGAGAATACAATTACAAATGCGAACAATTGCGGCTTATATTTTAACATGGACACCATAGAGGGATTGAAAGAAAAACTGGACGGCAAAGCCCGGATAATTGAAGTGGTTGAGGAAACGGAATATGGAAGAAAAGAAATAACATTCCATGACTGTTACGGTTTCCAGGTTACATTTTCCTGTGTTCAAACACCTTGACGCTAACTGTTGCCATAATCCTTGAAATTAGCACGCAAAAAGCTGTAACGTATTTGTAACGGTTTTACGTGGGGTAATCAGCATCAGAAAAATAAAAAACCGTCCTCAAATTTCTTTGTAGAACGGTTTTTTTGTGGGCCAAGCAGGGCTCGAACCTGCGACCAAAAGATTATGAGTCTTCTACTCTAACCAACTGAGCTATTGGCCCCGAAAACCCGATTAGGTTTTGCGAGTGCAATGTTACATATTTGCAACGAATTTTGAAAGCACTTACATGAAAAAATTTAAAAATATTATCATGGATTATGGCAATGTAATCTTTGCCATTGATTTTAACCGTACCCAAGAAGCTCTTACTCAAATAGGTATACAGAACGTAAATGAGTTCTTTGCGCACAAAGGACACCACCCTGTTTTTGATAATTTTGAAACGGGAGAGATCAGTACAACCCAATTCAGGGAAGAAATCAGAAAAATTGCTCAAAATTCAGCACTTACAGATGCTCAAATTGATGCAGCATGGAACAGTTTATTAATTGGTGTGCCTACTGCTGCCAACCATGATGTTCTTCTTGATCTTAAAAATAATTACAGAACATTTCTGTTGAGCAATAACAACGAAATTCATTACAACTGGATATTGGATTACCTACAAAAAGAGTTTAATCTGGAAAACTATAACGATTTTTTCGAGAAAGCTTATTTTTCACATTTAATGGGTATGCGAAAACCCCATGCAAAGATCTTTGAAAAAGTAATTGCAGATAATAACCTGGATGTGAATGAAACGCTTTTTATAGACGACAGTCCGCAGCATTTGGCCGGAGCGCAAAAAGCAGGTTTAAACACACTATTAATGAATGTTCATCCTAAAGATCTTAGTGCTTTTCTTAAAGACAACGGGCTTCTGTAAATTTTGGAACTCAGGAAATTATTGTTAATTTATATTACTCTTTTAAATTAGAGATTATGGCAGATAAGAAATATAAATCACTGAAAGAATTTTATCCGTTTTATTTAAGCGAACATCAGAATTTTACCAGTCGTATTTTACATTTTATAGGTACTGGTTTGGTTATTTTAGCTTTACTGGCTGGGCTGTTATTTCATGATGCAATTTTTTTAGTAGCCATCCCCTTTTTAGGTTATGGTTTTGCCTGGGTGGGACATTTTTTCTTTGAGAAAAACAAACCGGCTACTTTTCAGTATCCTTTATATAGTTTAGCCAGCGATTTTATCTTATTCTGGGATCTGCTAAACGGCAAACAGCCTTTTAAAGTTTAAGGCATTAAAAAGGGCTGTACCTAAGTACAACCCTGTGGCCGTAAACCTAAACTATTAACTAATTTTGTCGGGTAACCTTAAACTCTGTTCTTCTGTTTAAGGCTCTTCCCTGAGGATTATCTTTACCGTTTGGCAATTGATTTGGTGCAACAGGTTTGGTAAAGCCATATCCTTTCCAGGTCATTCTTTTATCATCTATTCCTTTTTCAATCAGGTAATCAACGCAAGATTTTGCACGTCTGTCTGAAAGATTAAGGTTGTATGCTGCGGTACCAATATTATCTGTATGGGCACTCAGTTCTATATCTATTTTAGGGTTATCTATCATGATCTGGTACAGGCTATCTAAAGTATGTTTAGACTGCGATGTGAGTTCTGCGCTATTGAATTCATAAAAAACATTATTCAATACAATAGGCTTATTAATTTCAAAAGGTTCCAGACATAAATTGATGTTTAACAGGGTATCAACCTGAAGCAGCTGATTGTAGTTATAAGCTACGTTTTTGGCAAAAAATTTATCTTTGCTGATGTTGATCTGCAAGCCTCTGTTATCGTTGATTTTAAAGTGGTAATTTCCATTGGCATCAGATAAAACAGTTTTCTGCATATCCCCTATTTTTAAAGTTACGCTGGCGCCTTCAATAGGTTTTTCATTTTTGCTACAATCTACCAGCCTGCCGTTAATATTGATATAACCTCTGGCAAAATAGAACAGTTCCAGACAACATAGAGATTCTCTGTCTGAGCTGATATAACCTTCTTTACCTTCATCATCCATAGCAGTAAAATACAGATCGTCTTTAGCAGAATTAAACGGATAACCCATATTTGCAGGTTCCTCCCAATTTACAAAGTCGCCTTCAGATTCGTAAAAATCAAAACCGCCTAAACCAATTCTGCCGTTGCTGCTAAAAATAAGTGCTTTTCTGCCTATCTGGTAATACGGGGCCTCTTCATCATCTTTAGAGTTGATTTTGGCGCCGAAATTTATGGCATTTCCTACGCTACCATCTGGTCTTAAAAGCGCATACCACAAATCATAACCTCCGTATCCACCTGGTCTGTCTGAGGCAAAAAGCAGATATTTGCCATCTCTGGTTATGCTGGGCTGAATAGAGTTAAATCCGTTCACATTAATTTCGCCACCTATAGATCTTGGTTCGGTCCACTCGCCGTTAACTTTCTTACTAATTAAAATGCTTTTCTTTTTATCATCTTTGTTAATCCAGCCGGTTAGCAACATAAAATCGCCATTAGGGTGTATGGTGTTTGCCGCAAACTCCATCTTTTTATCAAGCTCCAGTTTTTTAAAACTTACATTATCATTTTTAGGATTGTTATCTGTTAAAGTATAAAGCGTGTTTACATAAGGGCTTTCTTTCTTCATAATCTTAACCACTCCTTTGCCCTTATCTAATACCTGATTTTTACCGGGTTCTTCTAAACGTCTTGATGAGGTAAAGTAAAAATTTGATTTATCATATACCGGAGCATAATTTGAGCCTTCGCCATTCATGGTATTGGTTAATTTAGATATCCTGAACATTTTAGGATATTTCATCTCATTCATGGCAAATTTGCATGATTCGATCTCCATTCTGGCCTTTTGGGCAAGTTCGTCTTTATTTTTATAGTTTTTCAGGAATTGTTCAAGTGCCGTGATGGCTTCTGCATATTTAAAATTAGCCCTTAAACACTCCCCATACCAGAAGCCGCTGGTTTCATATTTGGGATTAGAAAACTGTGTAGCTATAGCGTACCATTTCTCGGCATCGGTAAAGTTTTTATACAGCCTTAAAGAAGTTGCCAGTTGAAATACAGCATATTCATAGTCATCTTTTTTAAGTTTGGCTTCCTTAATTCTCGTTTCAAAACTATAGGGAACTTTAAAGCCCAGACTATCAGGCGAGATCTGAAGCATTTTTTTATAATACTCTGCTGCTGCGTAATATTCCTTGTTCTGGAAATAAACATCAGCAATTCTTTTATTACTTACACTAACCTGCGCTTTTAACGAAAAACACAGACAGATTAAAATGAGCGTAGTTTTTAACACTTTCATATCAACTTATATTTAGAGTCTCGGACAAAAGAAATTAGGACCTATTATTCCTCTTCGACTGTTGAATGATATAGACAATTCTAAGCCTCCTTTACTGCCCGTTGCTTTGTTTAGGCTTGAAGTATTAAAATCATAACTTACACCAAACACCATGTTTTTGAGATGAAAGCCTAAAAATGCGATGGCTGCATCATCTACCCTGTAATTAGAACCGAAAAGGAGGTCTGATTCTGCATTGAGCATCATCTGTGCATAAGCACCCACGGATATTTCTCTGGCCGAACCTTGCTTTAGGTATAAAGCGTTAGGGGTTAAATCAAAGATATCAGACAATTTGATTCTTACACCTCCGTGACCGGTAAAACGCATGGGTGTTTTTGCATTTCCATCCAAAAATTTATCTTTAGGACGATTGATATGCGCTACGGCAGCTCCGGCAAAAACGTTTACATCTTTATCTGCAGCATCAAAAAACATTACACCACTATTGATATCTAATGCGGTGTAATTTTCGGCAGCAAAACCTTCATCCATTTGCATCGCACCGTCATAGCCCATCATTACATTATACTGACTGCCTAAGGTAATTTTAGAGATATCAAAACTTTTATTGATGATACCAGCCTGCAAACCAAAATTGATAATTTTATCGCCATCCTGCCCTAACCTGATTCTATATGCTGCCGACCCCAAAGCGTTTAGCTGGTTATAGCTGATGCTTCCGGCCCGTTGATTGATGATAATTGCACCAAAAGAGAGATTTTTTTTAGGTGCTGTATCAAAAGAAGCTCCTACCGTAAAAAAGCCATTATCCAGGTTACTCCATTGTTGCTTAAAGTTAATATTAGCTCTGAAAGTGCCTTCAATTACTCCGGTTAAAGCAGGGTTTAACCAGATTGGGTTAGCATAATATTGCGAGAAGTGAGGATCTACCTGAGATTTTACCTGCTGAGTAAGATTACTAAAGAACAGGGTTAATACGGTTATTATCGTTAATTTTTTCATGGATATCGTTTTAATTTAAACCATCTTACAATTGTACATTTTACAGGTTAGCGCAGCAGCGTTATGGTTCCTTTCAGTTTTTTACTGCTTCCATTCTCAAACGTAACCTCTATGTAGTAAACATAGGCTCCGTTTGGCTGTGCTTTTCCTTTATGTGTACCATCCCAGCCGGTAAGGATAGACTGCGATTCAAACAGTAATTGTCCCCATTGATTGTAAACTTTCATTGTGAATTTGGAGATAGAATTACCATAAGCATAAAAGATGTCATTCTTACCGTCGTTGTTAGGTGTAAAGGTGTTAGGTATGTACAGATCGTTTAAGAAAGGATCTGGTGTTTTTGCATCAGGCGTAATTGAATTGGCACTGGTTTCGCAATCTTTACTACCTAAAGCCCTAACTACAATACTTATTTTTTGTCCTGGTTTTAATCCACTGGCCAAATACTCTGTTGCGGTAACATTAACCCAGTTTACACCTCCGTTTATTGAAACATCATAGGATAGTGCTCCCGTAACAGCATTCCATTTAAACAGGATACTGTTTTGCGTTATGGTTGATACCGTAACCACAGGTGCTGTTAAAGCTGTTCTTACATCAACACTTACAGGTGTTCTCATTAAGCTCACACACCCACCGGTTGAAGAAACGCTTTCTACATAGAAAGTAGTTTTTTGGGTAATTGCAGGTGTAGTAAAGGCTACTCCCTGGTAAACAGGAGTTCCGCCCGTAGCAACGGTGTACCATCTGTAAGTAATATTCGCTACCGGATTTTCAACTGTTAAAATGGCTGATGAACCTGAACATACCGATGGATCTGTTACTTTAATACTTGCCGGTGCAGCAGGTGCCTGTACCATTTTCACATCTACTCTAGTTCGTACAGCTGAGATACAATTGCCGCTTTGCGCTTCAATATAATATACCTGATCGGTACTTACTACAGGGGTGGTAAAGGTTGTACCTGTATATATTGGTGTGCCACCCGTAGCCACAGTGTACCAATTATAAACCACTGTATTATCAGGGTTAATTACGGATAAAGATGCCGAAGTGCCTTCGCAGGTAGAAACACTGCTTGCTGCAACCATAGGGTTTAACGGAATAGTATTAACCGTTACAGAAACTTTTACAAAGGCAGTTGGACTACTACAGCCTAATGTGCCCACTGCTCTTACATAATAATCTGTTGATGCAGTTAATACCTGCGTGGTGTAAGTTGTGCCTTTATTAACCAGGTTATTGCCCTGAGGATCGCTGTACCATTCATAGTCAACACCTGTTTCAGGATTTTCAATACTTAAGGTTGTAGCACCCGAACCACAAAGTGTTGTTCCGGTTTTAGCTAACTGAGGTAGTTTTGGCAATGCTTTAACAGAAATCGTTACACTTTGTACATCTGATGCAGCATTCTCACACCTGTTGTCGCCTTTTACAGTTACATAATAAGTTTTATCTGCAGTTAATGCTGGTGTTTTAAATACTGCTCCTGTACCCGCTATTGAAGTTAAAGCAGCATTATCATACCATGTAAACACAGGGTTTACAACACCATTATTAGCCGATGCAGTAAGCGTGGTTGAGTTGTTTGTACAGGTTATTGTAGTTCCGGTTATGGTCACATCAGCCGCAACAGCTACCTGATTAACTTTTACGGTAACTACTTTTGCATCAACAGCAAGAGATTCGCATTTATTATCACCTTGTACAGTTACGTAATAGGTCTTTGTAGCATTTAAGCTTGGCGTACTAAAGTTTGCTCCGGTATATACCAGGTTGCTCAGATCAGGTTTATCGTACCATTTAAATACCGGATTTTGTATGGTTGTACTGCTTGCGGTTAAAGAAACGCTTCCTTGTCCGCAAATGCTTGGTGCGGCAGATACCGAAAGATCAGAAGTACCGGCATAAGGTTTAACTTTTATTTGAACAACCTTAGCTTCCTGTGCACTGCTTTCGCATCTGTCGTCGCCTTTTACAGTTACATAATAAGTTTTATCTGCAGTTACCGGTAAAGTGGTAAATGAAGCACCTACATATTCTGCATGGGTTAAGGCAGCATCACTGTACCAGGTAAATACCGGATTAGTTACTGTAGTACTGCTTGCGGTTAAGGTAACCGGCGAGTTTAAACATGCGTTTGTATTGCCTGCAACCTGAATATCGCTGGCTAAACCTAAAGGATTTACCATTAATACAATTTTGGTACGGGCTGTATTAGAAGAACAGTTATTGGCATTTACAGCTTCTACATAAAATTCATGAATACCATCTGCTAAATTTACAGGTGTAGTGTAAGTACTGCTGTTTAAGATCAGTGGTTTTCCGTTAGAATCATACCAGTTATAACTGATGTTAGGATCTTGTTGTACACCTAACTGAACCGATACTCCATAGCAGGTTTGCGCAGGATTGCCAGCTAAGGCAATTGGTGCAACCGGTGCAGGTAAAATCGTTACCACCACTTTTGTTGGTGCACTTTCACATCCGTTTGCAAAGGCAGTTACATAAAAATTATAGGTGCCCGGTGCAAGGTTTGAAGGCGTTGAAAAGGTTACACCATCTTTTCCGGTCTGATAAGCATTTTCAAGATACCATTTGTAAACCGTACCCGCTACCGGATTTTTAACATTTAAAATTGCTGTTGTGCCTTCACATGCGCTTAGAGAAGTGGCCTCTACCTGAGGTGCAGAACCTGAGCGCTGAACATAATTCACATCTAATGAGGTAAGTAAGCTTACCAAACCTGAGTTAAGCCTGATTTCTACTCCATCAAATTGTTTTTTAGGTACAAAAGTGATGACACCTCCGCTATTATCGCTCAACAGTTCAACATGGATTAACGGATTGTTGGCAAATATTTCATCTTGATTGCTAGTTGCCCCGCTATAAGTTAAAACACTTATTGCAGGCATTACAGAAGCCGATAACAGTTTTCCCGGAGAGCTGATACTGATTTTAACCGTATCACCAACATTAGATAGTGTTTTAAAGCCTACTCTCTGATAAACATAAGTATTTAAAGCACCTACTGCTATAGATAAGGTTCCGGCAGTTTTAATATTGTTATCTATTATATTTTGTGCGTTATATACATAACCTAAATTTAGTAATGAAGCGTTTGAATTGCCCAGATCTTCTGTGGCAGTTCCACAAGGTGTTGTTTCAGGGTTTCCGCCAGGAATTACCGTAATGGTTACTGATGTTCTCAAAGAAACACAACCGCCACCACCTGTTACTTCTGCATAATAGGTTTTTGTACCTGTTAACGGAGGTGTTGAGAAGGTAGGACCTTCATATAAAGCTACGCCTCCTACTGGTACATCGTACCATTTTATAACTGCATTGGCATCGCCCGAAGTAGCTCTTAACACCGCTCCTGAATTTTCTACAACAATAGCTGCAGAAGGAGTAATTACAGGTGGATCAAGCAGACCTACTTTAACTTCAATCTGAGTTCTTGGCGAAACAGCACAATTATCAACAGCTTCTACTTTGTAAAACTGACTGGTAAGACTGCTAAAGTTCTGAATAACATAACTGGTACCATCTGCCAGATAAACATCATTATTATCGTACCATTTATAGGTTAAGTCTGGTTTTGGATCTTTTACTTTTAATTCTACATTACTTCCTGTACATACGCTAATTGAAGGCGAAAATACATCCGGAGCTACAGGAGCTGTAGTTACTTTAATATTGATCAGTGTTTTTCCGCTCTCGCAACCCGATCCAGATGAGGCAGTTACATAAAATTTAGTATCAGATCCTATCGTTCCGGTTACAAAAGTATCGCCGTCTTTACCGGTCTGGTAAGTTCCAGATGCATCATACCATTTATAAACCAGATTTGCTTTAGGGTCTTTTACTTTTAAGGTGGCAGTTTGGTTTAAACATACGGTTTCATCGGCCGCTAATACCTCTGGTACCTGTGTAATATGTCTTCCATAGTTTAAGTTAATTACATTTAATGCCCCTACAGCACCACCGTTCAGTCTGATTTCTATCCCATCAAAAGATTTAGTTGGCACATAAGTAATTAACGCTGCCGAATTTCCACTTAATAGTTCCAGTTTGATCAAACTATTATTCAGGCTTAACATATCATTGTTAGATACACCTTGCAGTAAAGATGAAATCTGAATATTGCCTAATAAATTAAGCGACAACAGTTTTCCTGGTGAGCTGATCATGACTTTAACTGTATCGCCCACATTTCCTGTGCTTGGGAAAGAAAGTTGCTGATAAACATATCCGCCCAATAAACCTACAGGAAGATAAAGAGTAGATGCTGTCGATACATCATCATCTATAGCCAATTGGGCATTAGCAACACCTGCCAACAAGGCCACAGTACCTCCAACTCCGTTGCTTTGTGCGGTTGCGCCTTCGCAAGGAACCGGGTTAGCACTTCCGCCATTAACAGTGATCTTAATCTCTACTCTGTTTGCAGATACACAACCCGATGTTAATGATCTGGTTTCCACAAAATATGAGGTAGTACTGTTTAAAGGAGGCGTTACAAAAGTTTCACCGGTATAAATTGGTGTGGCCGAATTACTTGAACTAAACCATCTGAATTCAACATCTGTATCTGTAGAAGAAGCTGTTAATACGACTGTTTGTCCTGCATTTACCGAAGAAACAGATGCCTGAACCTGAGGTATAGCCGGTAGCGGATTTACCGTAACATTAACAACAGCTCTGCTTGCACTGATACAACTCAGCTGAGCGGCTTCAACATAATACGTTTTGTTAGCTGTTAAGTTATTTACAGTATAAATTGAACCCGTATAAACAGGTGTTCCGCCTGTAACTACAGTGTACCAGTTGTATGTAATTGCCGGATCTGCATTGTTAACCGCTAATGAAACGTTAGAGCCCGAACATGATGAAACGTTTGCACTGATATCTGGAACCTGTAATAAAGGCACTACTTTCACCTGTACCGGAATGCGTTCGGTATCTGAGCAATTATCTCTCGTTAACTGAATATAATAAGTAGTTGAACTTGTTAACTGAGGTGTTTCATAAGTATTTCCTGTTGCCAATATGGTTCCACCTGTTGCAGCGCTGTACCAGGTTACCTGTGTACCTCCAACCGGTACTGCATTTAAGGTAGTTTTAGAATTGTAGCAGATGGCCTGCTCATTTCCGGTAATAGCAGGTTTGGGATATTTGATCTCTGCACCATAAATATCAAGGCTGGTTAATGCGCTAACTAGAGCTCTGAATCTTATTTCTACTCTGTCAAAATCGGCTCCTGCTGCAAATGTTGCTGTAAAACGATTTCCAGATAGTAGTTTTAGAGTAATAAGAGAAGAATTCAATGCATAGCTTTTAACTACTATATTGCCTTTCATTATGTTAATCGTAACAGAGTTCAATGCATCTAGATCCAACAAGCCAACCGGAGTAGCTAAATCTAGTTTAATACTGTCGGTTGCCAGTCCTGTTGATTGAAACATTAATCTCTGGTAACCCGTAGCTACTACACCTACAGGCAAACTGATACGGGTAAAATTATTTTTATCTGCATCTACAGCGTTTCCTGGTCCCTGAATGTTACATAACAAACAAAGTACGCTTTCTACACCACTTATCTGGTTATTTGCTGCATTACAGTTTGGATTATTGGTAATATTAACCACCTCTACTTTAACCGGGGTTCTTACCGCACTTTTACAACCACTGGCATTAACCGTTTCTACGTAAAATGTGGTTGTAGCAGTTAACGGAGGCGTAACAAATTCTTCTCCCGTTCCTAAAACATTACCTCCGGTTTCGGTATTATACCAGTTAATGGTATCGCCGGCGCTTGCGTTTACTTTAAGTGTAATACTTTGGTTGTTGTTAACCGTTGGGTTATTGGTAATCAGCACAGCCTGAGCAGGCAGTTCATTAACACTTACCTGAACTGCTGTACGGGTGCTTACTCCTGTGCCAGATACGGCTTCAACATAGAAAGTTGTATTGGCATTGATCGGGCTGGTTACAAACGTACCATTATTGTTAGTAGCCAAAGGTGTGTTTCCCGATGGCCCGTACCAATTATAGGTTACATTGTTTTGTGTATTGCTTACAGTTAAAGTAGCAGCCGAACCTTTACAAATTATGACATCTGCTACTACAGGACTTCCAACATTTACCTTTACATTGTAATCAGTAACGGCAATATTATTATTTGCATCAGTTACTTTAATTGAAAAGGTAAAGTTTCCGCCTAATGTAGGTGTACCGGTGATTGCTCTGGTTGTAGTATTGAAATTAAAACCAGGAGGTAAATTAATGGCTTGGTAGATGTAGGGCCCCGTACCACCGGTTACAGATGGAAGAATTTGTGCAGGATAGCTGCTACCTAATAAACCGTCGGGCAGGCTGGCCGTTGCCAAAGACAATACACCAATAACTTTTACAGTATAGGTATTTGTTATTGTTCTTCCTTCGGCATCGGTTGCAGTCAGTTTAATATTATAGTTTCCTGATTGAGTTGGCGTTCCGGTTATCTCTCTGGTTGTAGCATTAAATGCCAGACCTGGAGGTAAATTGCTTGCAGCATAGGTGTATGGTCCTACCCCTCCGCTTGCAGATGGAAGCGTTTGTTTGATATAAACGGCTCCTACGGTTCCATCAGCCAAATTCATATTAGGTAAAGCCAGTGGGTCTAAAACACGGATCGTATAATTTGTGGTTACATTATTACCTTTGGCATCAGTAACTTTAACCGCAACGGTATAGTTACCGGCTGTAGTTGGTGTTCCTGTTATTTCTCTGGTTGTGGCATTAAATGATAAGCCCGGAGGTAAATTGCTGGCGCTATAGGTATATGGAACATACCCGCCTTCAGCCGCTGGGATAATTTGTTTAGGATAAGACAGGCCTACCGTTCCGTCAGCTAAATTTGTACCCGGTAAAATCAGCGGATCTTTGATTACTACGGTATAATCCATTGAGGTTTTGTTACCATCGGCATCAGCAACATTTACTGTAATGGTATAGGTTCCTGCGGTAGTAGGATTTCCGGATATATCTCTCGTGGTAGCATTAAAGCTTAAACCCGGAGGCAGATTAGTAACTGTATAAGTATATGGTGCACTTCCGCCCACAGCAGATGGTATGTTTAGTGTACTATAATTTACACCAACAGTACCATCCGGGAGCGGCGAACCAGAAATTGTCAGTTTATCAGTAATTTTTAGTGTGTGGGATAAGACTACTGAACACCCTTTATTGTCAGTAGCGATTAAATTAAAGTTATAAACTCCTGAAGCTGTGGGAACTCCTCCTAGCAACCCTGAAGTACTTAAAGACAATCCCGGCGGTAAACTTGAACCTGTATTTACAGCATAGGTATAGCCTGTTGTTCCACCTGTAGCTGCGTTTAACTGAATCGAATAAGCAGAACCTACCGAACCGTTTAACAAAGTGGTAAGTACCCATTCCATTTTTGGATTAACGTTCACTTTTATAGGTACCCGTACCGATTCTGATGTACAGTTAATTTTTCTCGCTGCTACATAGTAAGTTTTATTTGCCGTTAGTACATCTGTGGTATAACCTTCATTGTACGCTGTTACTTTTAAAGGCGTACCTCCGCTAACGTTTTCATACCAGATTAGCTCATTGGCACTGTCGGTAGTGGCCGATAATTGCACGGTGCTTGAATAACAAGTATTCAGATTATTGGATTGAGGTGCTATAAATTTAGGTCGCGGTGCAGACCTTGTTACTTCATATACCCTAAGGGTCTGGGTTACGGTACCATCTAATAATGATGAAAGCGTGATGCTAACTCTATCGAAATTATTATTTATGATAAAAGGAATCGTTACAGGAACATTACTATTCAGCAAACCCAATAAATCAAGATTTAAAACAGAGCTTAAGGTCTGGTTATAAACTAAATTGGCCCCGTTAAAAGCTTCTACCCTTATATTATTGAATAACCCAAGATTAACCAGTGCTGGGTTTATACCTAGTGTAATGTTTAATTCATCCTGTGTGTTTGAAAGGGTATTAAAATAAACATTTTGGTTTATAGATCCAGCAACACCAAGCATACCTAAACTAATTTCTGAATAGGTATTCATATTACCATCAATAGCATTCTGCAGATTGGTAACGCCTGCTTTTCCTACCCCCAGTACATCTAAAGTAAGTCCGGTGCCATCATAATCTGTTGCAAACGGTGGATCGCAGATGCCTGTTCCCGAATAATAGAAAGCATTGTAAACTTTCATATTATTGCTTGTTCCCAATAATAACGCTGAGGTTACATCTCTTATAAAAACAGATTGATAAGCCTTATCTGGCGTTATAGCAATATAATAATTGCCCGATTTATCGGTTACCAATTTAACATCTGTTAATGAGAAACCATTGATGCTATTACGCGTAAAGATTTCATTGCCATTACTCTCTTTTGCACCAACCTCAAAATAGTGATTGCCCAATACCAATCCTCCAACCAGTTTAGATAAGAGATTGCCGAGACTTCCTCCCAACAAGGCATCCAAAGCACTTTTATCAAAATCTATCTTAATAAAAGAAGTTTTGTTAGCCTGAATGACCGAATTGTATTTGAGTTCCAAGTATCCGTTATATGCGCCTATGTTAACAGCAACTCCTCCATATGAATTCAACTGGGCAAATTCATTATTATCTAACGTTGCTTTGGTATCGTTAGTAACATGACTGCTGGATGAGACTGAAGTTGCTAAAACTTTTGTTTGCGCATACGAAACAATAGAAATAAGCGTTAATAGAAAGGTAAGGAAATAAAAAACCAAACACTTTGTTGATTTTGAATGAATAGAGGTTAATTCCATAAGCCAATGATTTAGATTATCGCATTGTACAACGCAATAATAACCACCCAAAAACCTTTTATCCCCGTTCAATTCATTCAATAAAAAAATAGTGAACATTCAGATTGTTCAATTTATCCAAAGGCTTAATATTTCATTCAATATTTCTTTTTGTTAAAATTATTTTCGTATTTTTTCACTTACTAATTAATACTAAAATTTAAAACCACATTCAAAAACTACCTACTCTTATGAAAACCAGACCTTTTCCGCACAAGAAAACATAAGCAACTATCAAAACAAATTACATGAAAGTTTACTTTAGCAGCTAGCACTATAAGCTCTAAAGCAAGCTTATTGTATGCTCCTATATGCATAGTTCTTATCTACTCAAAGTGTTTTTGTAAATTAAAACCTCGTATATATGTTTATTTAGAAATCACAAAATCTATTTAATGTCTCAAAAAGCTACCTTAGAAAAAATTAAAACTCTTATTTTGGAAAAAACCAGAATAGAGAATATCAGTCCATCAGACTGTAAAGTGATTTCTCATTTTATTCACAGAGAAACACAAAAAACAATAAGTGAAACTACTTTAAAGCGTTTGTTTGGCTTTGCCGAAACCAAAAGTAAGTTTTCTGCTTATACGGTTAACACGCTACTCGAATACAGCCAGAAGCCTGTTGATAGTTTAAAAACCACCCATAATGAGGTATTAAATACCTTAAAAGACGAAGAATGCTTACAAATAATGTATGGCAACGCTTTACAAGCTACGAGAAATACGGTTAACCATATCAAGAACCGGAGTACGATACCTTTCGAATTTACAGTTTCACGTTCTTTCATACCTTTCGATTTTGAATACTTCTATTCAAGCAATTATGCCTATACCTGCTTTACTTCGCAGGCAGGATATGGAAAAAGCATTATGCTTACCCATTTGGTAGAACAGTTCTTTTTGAATGAAGAGGCAAAGTATAAAAATGATATTGTTTTATTTTTGAACGCCATTGATATTTTCAACAGTCAGTTTGAATATATTAATATTGAGGATAGAATAAAACAGAAATTGGGCATTAACGCTCAAATCAACCTCAGAGATTATTTCTTGCAGAAGAATAAAATTTGTGGCACCAAGCTTATTATCATTATTGATGATTTTCCTGAGCTGGCCATCAGCAAAATCTCTAAAGTTATTGTATTTGATAAACTGATCAATCTTATTTCAAGCGTAGGCGACGGCAATCATATTAAGCTGATTTATAGCATGCGTTCTACCATGTGGAACAGGTTTTACGACAGGATTAAGAATATTCCCTTTTTAAAGAACAGTTGGTTTTCTGGTAGTTATTTTAACC
The DNA here is from genome assembly GCF_022809115.1 of Pedobacter montanisoli. Classification (GTDB taxonomy): domain Bacteria; phylum Bacteroidota; class Bacteroidia; order Sphingobacteriales; family Sphingobacteriaceae; genus Pedobacter; species Pedobacter montanisoli. The sequence goes on from NZ_JALGBH010000002.1 coordinate 1,055,687, forward strand.
TGAAAGACCATTCTAATATGCCGCCGCTCACAACCGATGAGATTAATGAAGTTTTAAAGCGCATGTATCCTGCCACTTACCATAAGATTGATGAAGAATTAAAATCTAAGTTAAAATTTCCTTTTTACCTGCATTGGTATTATCAGCTCAACGAAGAACTGCCTGAGTTTGGTTCTTTTACCAAAATTATCTTTTTGGAGATCATAGACCGATTTATTCAGGAGAAAATATATTTATCTAAATACGCTGCCGAGAAAATATTCATCTGCAAAAAGATTGTTCAGCTTACGCGTTATAAAGAGTATAACCGTTATGTTTTAAAATCTGAACTAATCAAAGATATCTCAGTTTTTAAAAATGCTTATATAGAACTTTTATCTGATGGAATTTTAACCGAAGAAAAAGAACATCATGATGGTTTTACAATGGATTTTGTAAAATTTGTTCATCCGCAATTTTTTGATCATTTTCTTTTCGTTGATCTGCTAGATGATGCAGATAATAAGATAAATGAAGATTTTTTCACAAAAATAGCTAAAGAATATTTTGATGATCAGGTGAAATTAGACCTGTTAAGATGGAGTATAAAATATGCCATAAACCGCAATTTACTTGGCAGTCTTAATTATATATTTAATTTAAAACTAAGTATCCATGATAAGAATTACCTTATTTACTTTATCTCTAAAAACCTCATCTATAAGAAAGTAAAAGAACCTCAATTTTTTAACAATTTAAATAAAGAAGGTTTTCACGAAACCATAAAAACCCGTTTAACTCATTTCGATTTTGCCGATTCTTATTATAAAGAAGCTGTTGCAGCTCTAATTAAACTATCTGATAACAACGAAGATACTTTATTGTATCATTCTATACTGGCTATAAGTGATTGCTTAAGTTTAGACAAAGAACTCATTACAAAACGTTTGCAGCAAATGCATAAATTCTCCAAAGAGGCAAAATTGTGGGGAGTTAATCTCATAGAATTGTTGAGGTTGGTTTATTTTAAAATTACAGGAGAATTTGTCTATTCTAACGAAACACTGATCAAAATAGAAAATTTTAAGCAGGGCGAAAGGGTATTTTATAAAAGTACTGATGAACTGCCTACAAATGAACAGATGGTAATTTTTGTAATGTTCTCTATTGTAAATGTATTTTATGGAAACAATAAAGAAGCCATCCAGATTGTGAACGCCATGATAACGCATTTTCCAAAATCTGTTCAGATCAATAAACCTTATGCAAATTATATTTTCACCACTTTAGTTTATTTTAAATCAAAAGCTCCTCATGGTGCCAAGACTGAGGCTATGGAAAAAATAAAGTCAAGATTATTTGCTTATCAGGCAACAAAAAATACTATTCCATTTATTCAATCTATTTTTCTGGCCGCACAGGCTTACCAATGCAAAAATGATAAAGATTACAACTGTGCTTTAATCTATGCGCAACGATGTCTGGAAATTTTTAAGCGCAACAACCTTATTGTAAACCAAATCTGCATTCTTAATTTATTGATCAATATTTATCAGGAACTTAATGAGCAGGAAATAAAAACAGAATATATTAACGAAAAATTAAGTATTTTAGAACAAAGAAAGATAGCTCCTTCCCTATTTCATTTTATAGCATAAAGCAAATACCTATAATTATTCTCTATGTGTGTATAGGTAAAATCAGTTTGATAGATCCCGGTATTAATCTCAATTTTAAAAAAATAACAAATTGATAAGCTATGGAACAAAATAATAAAAAAGCCCTCACTACTGCTGCCGGCAGGCCATATGTAGAGCATGAAAATTCAATGACTGCCGGACCAAGAGGCCCAGTGCTATTAGAAGATTATATCCTGCACGAAAAAATGGCCCACTTTAATCGTGAACGCATACCTGAACGCGTAGTACATGCAAAAGGAAGCGGCGCATTTGGCACTTTTAAAGTAACCCATGATATCAGCAAATACACAAAGGCCAAGATCTTTAACCAGATTGGTAAGGAAACCAAAGTTTTTTTACGTTTTAGCACAGTGGGTGGCGAAATGGGCTCTGCAGATACGGAACGTGACCCGCGTGGTTTCGCACTAAAATTTTACACCGAAGATGGCAACTGGGATCTAGTAGGCAATAATACACCTGTGTTCTTCATCAAGGATGCCAAGAAATTCAGTGATTTTATTCATACGCAGAAAAGAGATCCGCGAACACATTGCAAAAGTGCTACCATGGTATGGGATTTCTGGAGCCTTAATCCAGAAAGTTTGCATCAGGTGCTTATTTTAATGAGCGACAGGGGAACGCCCTATGGTTACCGTCATATGCATGGTTTTGGCTCACATACTTTTAGTATGATCAACGCAAACAACGAACGTGTCTGGGTTAAGTTTCACTTTAAAACACAACAGGGCATTAAAAACTTTACCAATGACGAAGCTACGGTAATGAAGGGTAAAGATCCTGACTTTGCACAACGCGATCTGGTTAAGGCTATAGATAGTGGAAATTTCCCGAAATGGACGATGAAAATCCAAATCATGACAAACGAGCAGGCAAAAAATTTCCCTTTTAATCCTTTTGATGTTACCAAAACATGGCCCCATGCCGATTTTCCATTGATAGAAGTTGGTGAACTGGAATTAAACCAAGTACCTAAAAATTATTTTGCTACAGTAGAACAATCTGCTTTTGCTCCTGCTCATATTATTGATGGTATTGGTTTCTCTCCAGACCGGATGTTACAGGGAAGAATTTTATCCTATCCTGATGCGCATAGACACAGACTGGGTGTAAATTACCAGCAAATACCTGTAAACGCCTGTCCCTATGCCACAAATAATTTTCACAGAGATGGTTTTATGCGGGTTGATGATAATGGAAATGATCATCCAAACTATTACCCAAATAGTTCTGGTATAATAGAGCCTGATATGAGTTATAAAGAACCCGGATTAGAATTAGATGGCCAAGCAGCCGATTGGTACGATAGAAATGCTGGCTTACCCGGTGATGAAGATCATTATACCCAACCAGGTTTATTATTTACCAAAGCCATGAACGATTATGACAGGCACAATCTGATCAGTAATATTGTAGATTCCATGAGTGGTATTGAAGGTCCTCAAAAAGACAACATCATTGCACGCCAGTTATGCCATTTCTTCAGAGCAGATCAAAATCTGGGTATGACTGTGGCTCAGGGTTTAAATATTGATATGACTGAGATCATGAAAAAAATGTCGCATTAAGAAAGAATTATGATGTCATTCAAAATCCATTTTGGAATCTATATGTTAAAGTAATTATGATAGAAAGATACTGAAACAAGTTCAGCATGACGGATTTTATCTAACATTTTCTCACAAAAAAATACGGCATTCAAAATTTGTTTCGATAAAAAATACTGAAGAAAATATAACATTAAGACTTATATTAAATGTCATCACGAACTCGGGATAAAAACAATCCCGAGTTTTTTTACAATAAAATTTCAGGTTTTCTCTTGCTTATTAAGAAAAACAAAGGCATCTTTGTTAAGATGCAAAACATTTTAGCAAAATATGAACAGCTCATGGCAAAACATTATAAAGATGTTTTGTGTGCTGTTATATTACAGCGTTTTGCTTTTCATTATGTTTTTAAAAACATATTAAGCTTTACTTTACAAACTGAGAGTAAAGACTTTATCAAAAAAACCCCGAATTCAATCTTTTTTCTGTCTTAGAGAATTTCGGGGGATAACCACCGCTTAATCATCTTACATTAACCATACACCTTAAAGGTGAAATGTTTTATTTAACTAAAATATTATGAAAACAAAGTCGATATTATTATCTAAAAGTGATTACAAATTCTTAAGCGAGCATTTGGATAAAGCGATCATGAGTGATTACAATAAATCACGTTTAAAAGAAGAAGTAAAAAACGCTACCCTTTTTGATGATGATAAATTACCTGAAGATGTCGTTTCTTTACATAGTGAGGCCAAGATACAAAGTACTTCTAACCAACAGGAATTTGTATTTAAACTGGTTTTACCTAAAGATGCTGATATTAAAAAACAAAAAGTATCCATCTTTGCTCCTATCAGTATTGCTTTATTAGGCTACCAAACCGGTGATTTAATCAATTGGGAAATGCCCGATGGCATTAAAGAGTTTAAAATTTTAAACGTAAGGAAATTAAACGAAGACGAGTTGTAATAAAAAAGGTATCTAAGAAGTTTGCTTTTTCTTCATCCTATCTCTATAATTTAGATATTCTGAAACAAGTTCAGAATGACAGATAGGAAAGTTGCTTTTTAGATACCTTTCTACTTTATATTAAATTCCCCGACGGGTTTTTTCTTTAGCAATTAAGCTTAGCTCTCTGCCGGTTTGCCCTGCTACAGAAGTATTTTCTTGTGCTCTTCTAAACAAATAAGGCATAACTGCTTTTACCGGTCCATAAGGCACGTATTTAGCAACATTATAACCTGCATTAGACAGGTTAAAGCTCAAGTTATCGCTCATGCCCAATAATTGTGCAAAATAAATATGGGGGTGATTGTGAGCAATATCTTTTTCATCAATCAATTCGGTCAATAAACGGCAGCTGGCTTCATTATGCGTACCGCAAACAATGCCTATCTGATCTAAATGATCAACAGAGAAACGAATAGATTCATCATAATCTCTATCTGAAGAAGCTTTATCAGGTTGTATTGGTGAAGGATAGCCCATATCTTGTGCGCGTTTACGCTCTTTCTCCATGTATGCACCACGCACCATTTTAACACCTAAAATAAATCCATGTTCTTTGGCGATCAAATAATCTGCTTTAAGATCGGCCAGTTTATCATGGCGATACATTTGGTAGGTATTATATACGATCAACTGCTCTTTATTGAATTTCATCATCATTTCTAAAGCCAGCATATCAATGGTATCCTGTATCCAGGTTTCTTCTGCATCGATCATGATTGGAACCTTACGTTCAAAAGCTGTTTTACAGATTTTTTCGCAGCGTGCTTTTACACGATCAAACTCTGCTTTTTCTGTTTCTGTGAGTTCCTTTTTAGCGTCTAATTTTTCTAATAAGGCAAAACGACCGATACCAGTAATTTTAAAAACAGTAATAGGGATGCGTGGATCGCCATCTGCTCTTTCAACCGTTCTGATGATTTCTTCGCAGGTAGCATCAAAAACATGTTCTTCTTCTTCTCCTTCTACTGAATAATCTAAGATTGTGCCTACTTTTCCTTTAGCAAGTTGCGCTATGGTATGATCGCACTCGGCAATAGTTTCTCCTCCACAAAATTGCTTAAAAATGGTTTTCTTGATAATACCCTGGATAGGCAGTCCCGCATTAAGCATAAAATTTGTAATCGGTGGGCCTACTTTAGTCAGGAAATTGCTTCCTATCATTTTAAAGAGCCAATAAGCTTGCTTTAATTCTGCATTGGATTTGCTGCTAAATGCTATCTCAGTATTGTTGAAATCAATTTTGTTTTCGGGGGATACTTTCATTTTAAGTTTAAAATTTCATTTGTATTTTGATGGTACAAAAATATAAATAAATCGTTCTACGGCTAAAATACCTTAGTAATTAATTGCAAACTTGCCCGATAATGACATAAGTGCATTTAAATCATTATTTTAGCTTTTAAAAACCTGGTTGTTTAATTACATAACCTGTTTTCGCTTTCTCCTGATCTACCATTTCTTTAACTTCCTGTAGCAACTTTTTAGCATCATATACAATACCATCTTTAATGGTGTATTTAACACCTCCTACCCTTTTAGGTTTATTATCTGCACCCAAACTAATTGCTCCTGTACCATAAAGTACTTGAAAGTTTTTAAGTGGGTTTTGATCTACGATTACAAAATCGGCCAGTTTACCTATTTCAATACTGCCTAAATCTTTTTCCATGCCCAAAGCTTGGGCACCATTTAAAGTTGCCGACTTTATTACTTCTAACGGATGGAAACCGGCTTCTCTCAATAACTCTAGTTCTCTTATGTACGCAAAGCCATATAATTCATAGATAAATCCTGCATCTGTACCAACAGTAACGCGTCCGCCTTTGTTTTTAAATTCATTTAAGAACTGCATCCAAAGTTTGTAATTCTCTTTCCAATTCAATTCTTGTTCTGTTCCCCAGCTATGCCAGTACGATCCGTGCGAGTTCCAATTTGGCGCATAAAACTCCCACAGTTTAGGCATGGTATAAGTATTATGCCATTCGGCCGTACGGGCACGCATCAAATCGCGATTGGCCTCATAAATATTTAATGTGGGGTCTAAAGTAAAGTCAAGCCTGATCAGCTCATTCATGATCTTGTTCCAGGTTTCGCTACCAGGGGTTGCGGCCTGCTTCCATAAGGTACCTGCCTCACTAAAACGGTCTTGCTCATTCTGATAATTGTAATCTGGAGAGTAATGTTGTACCGTCTTATCATCAAACATAGATTCGGGCAAACCATACCAATGTTCTAAGGATGTTAATCCAGATTTGGCACTGTTCATGGCATTCCACCTACCCACATCTGTTTGTGCATGATGTGCCATTGACCTTAAGCCAAGTTTTTTATTTTCATCAAGCGCATTGGACATCACTTCTGGCGATGCTCCAAAGAATTTGATACCGTCTGCACCTTTTTTGGCATTTTCTCTTACCCATTGCCTTGCCTGCTCACCGGTATAGATAGGCGCTGTTGAACCTTGTCCAAATACGGTATAAGCAAATATGCGAGGTGCTGTTATTTCATTTTTTAAACTTTTTTGCTTCTCTTCCAGCACCCAGTCTAAGCCATTCATACTTCCTGGCTCTCTTACTGTAGTAACACCATGTGCCATCCAAAGTTTAAATACATAGTCGGCATCGGCACCTTTATCAGCGCCGCCAATATGTCCGTGCATATCTATAAAACCCGGCAAAATGTACATACCTTCTGCCCAAAGTTCTTTACCCCCAGCTTTTAGCTGAGGTCTGCGATTGGCTTCTACGGGCAAACCCGGCGAGCCTACTGTTCTGATAGCGGTAATTCGATTATTTTCTACTACAATATCTGCTGGCCCCATAGGTGGTGCGCCCGTGCTGTTTATAATGGTTACACCTCTTATGATCAATTGTGGATAAGGCCCATCTCCTTCTTTTCTGGGATCTGCTTTTTTTACCGTTGGCCTGCCTCCTTGTGCAAACGCTACAGTAAACATGCATATACTACCTAATGCTAAATAAATTGACTTCTTAATTAAATTCATGTGTATATTTTTATTGATTTTAGTTGCCACATGGAATCCGCTATATCATCATACAAATGGATATGTAAAGACTTATGCTCATTTCATTGCTTTAGATGATTATTGGTGATTGCATTTATGTTGTACAAGATTTTTATTACATCTGGTATGCAGCACCTGGTTTTATTTTCAAATTATTAATGCGCTGATCTAATGTTTTGATTTGATCTGTAGCCTGTGTATCTGCATAAGCATTGCGTAAAGCTTTATAGGCTACAAACAAATAAGGATTATACTGTAAAGCTTGATTTAAGTTCTGGATATATTCTCCTTGATTGTTATCTGCCTTGCTCAAAATAGCTTTCGTGAAAGCATAATCGGCTTTTGAAGGCATGTCTGCACCTTCTTTTTCTTTAGTAAAAACTTGTTTTGCGGTTTGTAAATCACCTGCTTTCACCAATAATCTAGCCATTCTTAACTGGTCTGCTCCACGCAAAGGCGATTTTGTAGAAAGTACCATATTGATATATTCGCTTGCTTTTGCTTTATTGCCCTGTGCCAAATAAAACTCTGCTAAACGCATGTTATAGTCTGTTCTCGAATTATTTGAAGCGGCTAAAATTCGCTGTGCTTCATTGATGGTCTTGATCGCTTCATTGTATTTTCCTTGCACGGCCAAAGCATCTGCCAATAGGTTACGGTATTCGTAATTCTGAGGTTTTTTAGTCACTAAATCTTGCAATATCTGTACAGGTTCTGCATAACCTAACTCTGCTTTTAAGGATGCCGAAAATGCGTTTGCATCATCTATACGATCTCTCAAATAAGTTGATACTGCCGCTCCATTCTTAGCATATTCCAGTCCGGCATCGATAGCTTCGGGATAAAGTCCATTGCTTCTGTACATTTCTCTTAATTGCCCATTTACTCTGGCCAGTTCAGAATAATCTGTTTCCATTTGATAGGATTTCTGTAGATAATCTGCTTGTTTTTGAATGGCTTCTGATTTGGCAATAAGATTATTATCGTACTTAGCTTTAGTTAAATTGGCATAAGCAGCATAAATAGGTGCATATTTAGGATCTATCTGCTCAGCTTTTTTCAACCATGTTTCGGCATCATCTAATTTTTTCTCTGTAATGCTGATTGCTGAATAAGCCAACATAACAGGCAAATATTTTGCGTCATAAGTCAATGCAGTATCTAAATATTTCTTGGCCATTTCTCGATCCTGCATACGGCTACGTTGGCTCAAATTAAGATAAACCTGCGCCCAGTTACTGGCCATAGCCTCTTTTTTACCATTTAAATAAGCTTGCTCTTTTTTAACCAGCGCATCTATAAACTGGTACATCTCTGGGTCTTTGGTAATCAAATCGTTGGTGGTGTTCATTGATTTGAAATCTAAGGGATGCACTTTTACAGGTTCAAAATATGCCGGATAGGTTTGGGCAAAGTATTCAGATTCATTATTTTGAGAATAGTAATCTAAAGTACGGCCCTCTTTCATGGCTTTATAGTAATGCGCCCTGATTGCTCTGTTCTCTGCATCCGTCAGCACACGTCCATGAAATAAGTGCACATATTCATGCAAAATTACGTTACGTTCAAGATAAGCTCCACGTTCTACATATTCAATGGCTGCTGCCCCACTTCCTACGCCACGTATGTCCATCCATTGACGGTTATCAAATGTGGTACTGGTACGAAAGTAAGGTGAGTTCATGGTTTCTGCCAGATCTTTATGCAGCGGCGGTATCCTGAAAACATTATCGCCTTTGGTTAAGAAAGGAAAATACACTACTGAAGTAAAAAGCTGATTCCAGGCCATGGCTTTTACCATATCGCCCGAATAATAGCTTACATCAGGAAAAACCCGTTTAAAGTTTTCCATATCCTTTATTTTGGTTTGGTGTAAATGATTGGTTATTGAATCATAAACGGCTAAATAAGGGATACGTTTGGCTTTGATTACAGCCGAAAGACCGTTATGTGCTGGTCCATAATGTCTTTTTCTTTTTAAGATTTCCCTAAAAATATGTTCGGCAGAATCAAGTCCTGCCTTACGGTCCATATCATAAGCAACATGATATAAAGAACCACGGTGCATTAGTGGTAGAACTGAATTAGGATATTTTGCCTGTATTTTTCGGGTATAATCTAAAGCTTCTTTGAGTTTATTTTGCTGAAAAAGTTCATCAGCAGGTTTCAGTTCTTTTTTGACTTGTTCATCTTCTGGTTGCGCGTAATCTGCATAAGTCAGATTGGTATGGCCATTACCCCAATGCCAATGGGTTTGAAAATGCAGTGGATTAACCGCTAAAGCAACTTCCCATTGGGCAGCCATGGCATTGAGCAAAGTGGCATCAAATCTGCGCCAAATAGCATAGCCATAACTAAATCTGGCATCGGCATTAAAAGGATCTATGGCTATAGATTTTAACAAGGGCGCTTCAGCCAATTGTGGTTTCTGGTCCCAGAAATAAACATCAGCTTCGAGCATTAAAGCAGCCGCATTTTTACGGTCGGCTGCTTCCACTTCTTTTGCTAAGCTCAATGCTTTTTTATAATCTTTCTGCAACAATTTTATCCTGCCTAACATCAACTTCAACTTATTTGAAGGATTGGTTTTAAGTGCATTTTCACAAATCTGTGCAGCCTGTGGAAGTTTCCATGCCTGCATTTCTAAAAATGCTTTCAGTAAAACAGCCTTTTCCTTTTTCTTATTGGTGTTATATACTTGGTTTACATATTTCTCAGCCGATTTAAAATCATTGTTTAAAATATAGTAATCAGCATATAACAATTTATAATCGTCGGTTAAAGACTTCTGCTTTTTGATCTCAGTCAGTACATTGTCCCATAAACCCAACTCTAGCATGCGTTCAAGAACAAGCGCTTTATCTTTGCTTGCAGGTAATGTATTAACCAACCCCATTTTAACCTGCTTCAATTTTTCTAAAGCTTGTTTGGTACTATCGGGCGATATAACTTGCTGAGCATAGGCATTTCCTAAAACTGTAAGTGATAAAAGACAGATGGATAAAATTGTTTTTTTCATAGCGGTTTATTTAGCTGGAGCAGCATTAATTTCTCTTAAAACATCGTCATACATTTTATCTGCATCTTTTTTGGTCTGTACCAACGATGGTTTATGAACATACAGCATATGTCCGGCCTCGTAATAGGTAAAATTTACATTTTTCCTTTGTTCTGGCCTTAAACCCATGGTACTAAAAGTGTATTCTGCAGCAAAATATGGCGTTGCTAAGTCGTAATATCCACATAATACCCAAACTTTTAAGTAAGGATTTCGTGACATTGCTTTTCTCAAGTCTTCGGCCACATTGAGGTAACGATTTTGAACGTTGTTGTAATTCCATGGCGATACTCTACCTCCTAAAATCTCATATGAAAGGTCGTTTTTGAACTTCAATTCAGCTCTTACGTAGTGGTTTAAGGCGGCGCTGTATGGCCCTGAAATGGTTCCATCGTTACTTGGATCAAACTCAGGTTGATCACCAACATCATTATAATCTCTTCCGGTATATCTGCTGTCTAAACGCCCTACGGTTAATCCTTCATTTCTGCGCAGCTCCTTGTCATATTTCTGGATATTTATCCTCAAGTTGGTTTGACGGATATAATCTTTGGACAAACCGGTGTACCTGCTCAATTTGTTCACAATGGTTTCATACTCTGCCGAAGTGAGGTCACTGCCTTTCATCAATGCGATGTTGTACTCTTGTAAAGCAAAATCTTCAACCTCTTTAAGTACAGTTTTTAATGGTTTTGACTGCAAATCTGCCGGCAATTTTTTGTGATACCAGGATGTAGCTGTATAAGTTGGCAAAAACAGCGGATAAGGTAAATCGTTACCAATATCAAAACGGGCGGTTTGCATGTTTAAAATTGAGCTGATCAATACGATGCCATTTAAATAAAATTTGTATTTGCTCTGCAGATAATCAGACAAACCCGATGCCCGTGTTGTGCCATAGCTTTCGCCGGCTAAAAATTTAGGAGAATTCCATCTTTCATATTTGGTGCTATATAATCTGATCGCTTCTCCCATACTCTGAATATCTTCTACGTAACCGTAAAACTGCTTTTCATTTTCTCCTGTAACCGCTCTGCTGTATCCTGTACCTACCGGATCAATAAAAACTAAATCTGTTTTATCTAACCAGGTGTATTCATTATCTACATAACTGTATGGAGGTGGCAATAAATCGCCATTATCGGCAAAAAGAACTCTTTTTGGTCCCATAATACCCATATGTAACCATACCGATGATGAACCTGGCCCGCCGTTAAAAGTATAAGTTATAGGTCTTTTGTTTTTATTGGCAACACCATCTTTGGTATAAGCCGTAAAAAATATATTTGCTTTGGGTTTTCCGTCTTCGTTTCTAAGCTGTAAGTAACCAGTTGTAGCGGTATAGTTAATCACCTGACCTTTTACCGTAATGCTATGTTTGGTCACAACCGGAGCAGGAATGTTGGGTGAATTAGAAATAATTTCTCCGTTAGCATTTACCGGCAAAGGAACCAGCGCATCTGCTTTGCTTGTTGAGGCTGATTGAAAAGCAGAGGGCGCCGGTTGTGCATTTCCTCTTCCCGGCTGTGCTGCAACTTGTATGGCAAAAACTGATAATACAAATGCCATTACAACATGAGCAGTATTTTTTTTATAAGACATGGTCTTCATTAGTTAATTTCCTTTAAAGTTTTACCATAAAAAGCATCTGCATCTGCTTTCATTTGTTTTAGCGAAGGCATATGGATGTAAAGCATATGTCCGGCTTCATAATGTGTAAAATCTACATTCTTTTGTTGCTCAGGACGCAAGCCCATATGCTTAATTACATACTCAGAAGCAAAATAAGGGGTAGCAAAATCATAATAACCACCCAAAACCCACACTTTCATAGAAGGATTTTGTGCCATAGCTTTACGCATATACTCGGCAACATTTAAATAAGAATTTTGTACGTTACTGTAGTTCCATCTGCCTACACCGCCACCTAAAGTATAATAAGTCCAATCATTGGTAAAGTTTAATTCTTTACCAAAATAACTTAGAATTCCATGTGTGTAAGGTCCTGATATGGTACCTGTATTACTTGGGTCATATTCATTTTGGCTACCTGTATCGTTGTAATCTCTACCTGTAAAACGACTATCCAAACGGCCTACGGTTCTGCCCTCCTGTCTTAAAAGCTCTTTATTGTATTGAGCCAGATTAATGCGCAGGTTAGTTTGTCTGATAAAATCTTCTGATAAGCCTGTATATTTACTTAAATTCTTTACCACATTACTGTATTCTGCTGCCGACATACGGTCGCCTTTCATTAGAGCTGTAGTATATTCATTAATAGCATATTTCTCTACTTCGGCAGTCAATGTTTTCACATCTTTTGCCTGTAGCTCAGGGCTCAGTTTTTTATAATACCATGAGGTTGCTGCATAACTTGGCAAATACAAGGGGTAAGGCAAGTCATTCCCTATTACAAATTGTATGGTCTGGAAATTCAATACCGCAGAGATCAGCATGATACCGTTCACATACATTTTAAATGCATTTTGTAGATACATGGATAATCCAGCGGCTCTCGTGGTACCATAACTTTCGCCCGCCAAAAATTTAGGAGAACCCCATCTTTTATTTTGCGTGGTGTACAATTTAATAAATTCGCCTACCGATTGTATATCTTCATCATAACCTTGGAATTCTTGTTTATCTACACCATTTACCGCTCTGCTAAAACCCGTTCCTATTGGATCTATAAAAACTAAATCAGACTGATCTAGCCATGAAAATTCATTATTGGTATATGAATATGGAGGTGTTAAAGCTTCTCCTTTTTCAGACATCACTATTCTCCTTGGACCAATCACCCCCATATGCAACCATAACGAAGCTGAACCGGGCCCACCGTTAAAAGTATAGGTTATAGGTCTTTTGGTTAGGTCATCTACCCCATCTTTGGTATAAGCGGTAAAGCCCATTTTTGCTCTTACTTTACCATCTTCTGATTTAATTTCCATGAAACCGGTTGTAGCCGTATAGTTGATTACTTTACCGTTTATGGTTACAGATGATCTGGTTGTTTTGGTTAATGCACTCTCTTTGGGTGCCGGATTTTCCAAAACCGCTGTATTATTAGCGGTTTTGGAAGCATCGTTCTTTTGCGACCATGCAAATTGTGAAGCTGAGAACGCAATCAGAAATATGAAAATCTTTTTCATTAATGTATCTCTTTTAAATTTTAAGGACGAACATCCCAGAATACTCTTGCCATCATATCGGTACGGGCAGGCACATTAGGATTACTATTTTTCTCATACTGAGGGTAAACCAATGATCGTGGAATTTTATCATAAACGGCTACCGATATTGGCAGGGCAGTTAAAGCCGGATAGCCTGTTCTTCTCCAGTCTGTCCATGGCTCCATTACCACCCCAAAATTTGCAGTGTATTTTTCGTTTATGATCTGTTCTAATTTTTGCTGATCGCTACCAGTTAATGTACCATTTGCGGTAATATATGCGATAATATCCCCTCCACTTACCCCCGCATCTTGCATAGATGCCCTGATACCATTCTCAAAAAAGGTTTGGGCGCTACCCGGAGCACCTAACATTAAAGCAGCTTCTGCACGGATAAAATTATACTCCGCGAAGGTTAATAATCTTGCAGGTGCATCGCCTCCCCAGGTAATACTTCCATCTCTTAATGAACCATCAGATTCCATAGTAATGGTATTGATTGTAGCAGTACCTTTAAGAAAAGTATTTAATCTCGAATAAGCAACAGATGCTGCTTCTGTGGCATTTCCACCTTTATAAGTTGCCGGTGAAGAATTGTATGGAAAAGGAACAAAGTAAGCTACTCTACGTGGGTCTGATTTTGCATTCATCATGTTTACAATAGTTTTGTTAGGGAAGAAAGCATTTTTAAACTGACCACCCTCTACACTTGTATTTGGATTTTGACGACCTGCTGTTGATAAGAACGGCATCACAAAACTATCGGCATTAGATTGCATAAATTCTGCACCGCTATTGATCAAATCATTGATCTTAGTAGAGGCATAGGCTGCATCTTTTGCAGTATAATGGATAAACAAGCGCAATTTCAACGTATTGCCAAAACGTGTCCATTGTTTCTTTGATACGTTCCAGTCTGTACTGGCATAAATGGTGGTATATTTAGTTGGCGATAAAACAGAAGTTGTTTTATTTACATCAGCAATACCTTCATCAATCAAACGAACCAAATCTTTGTAAATATCTTCTCCTTTATCAAATTTTGGTTTCAGATTATCCAAAAACTTTGTGGCTTCGGTATAAGGCACATCACCCCATGCATCAACTGTTAATTGAAAGATATAAGCTTTTAACAGTTTACCCACTCCGGCATAATGCGGACTATTTTGTTGATTCGACTTTTCTATCAGTTTATCAATATCGGCTAAGATACCAGCATAAATATTTGACCACTGGTTGTTTACATCAGAACTATTAATGTTATATCTCTCGTATTCTTTAAAGGTTTGAGAAATGTTAGTGGTATTACCTGTAAACTGTTGTGCCATTAATCCACTATAACGGTAAAGGTCACTCACACCTACATAACCTACACCTACGGTAATAGAAGGCAATAATTGTTCTATAGGTGCTTCCTGAATATTATTTGGGCTATCATTCACATCAAAAAACTTTTTGCATGATTGAGAAGAAACGCTTAGCAATGCTATTCCGGCACAAGCAATTATTTTATTTATTTTCATAACTTATGTTTTGAAATTTTAAATCAATTAATTAAAAAGAGGCTCTCAAGGTTGCTCCAAATACTTTAGAAACCGGTGTAATACCAAACTCCAGACCTCTGGCATTAGAAATACCTGTTAAATTCTGTTCAGGATCTAAGTGAGGGAAATTTGGTGCATAAGTCCACAAGTTTCTTCCATAAGCAGAGAGTTGTAGCCTGCTGATGAATTTTGTTTTTTCCAATAATTTTTTCGGAAGATCATAAGTAAAGGTAACCTCTCTTAGTTTTAAGAAAGTAGCATCAAGCACATAGCCTTCCCAAGCCGCATACTTACCGCTTAAGCCCCAGTAATCCTGTGCAGAAACATAGGTAGTATTGGGTTGTCCATTTGCATATACGCCTTCAAACAGGTACGGTTTTGAAACTGATCCATCTGCATTAAAGCGGTTGTACTCAGCTGTTTCTTTAGCAACCCCGTTTATTCTCAAATCGCCAATAGTACGCGACATTAAATCGCCTTTATACCTGAAGTCTAGTAAGAACGACAGTCCGAAGGCTTTATATTTAAACGAGTTGGTTAGTCCTGCTGTAAATTTTGGATTTGGATTTCCTACGGCGAATACATCATTGGTAGCTTGTGGCAAACCATTGCTTTTAATAATCATTCTACCTTGGGCATCTCTAAGATATTTATTAGAGTAGATCAATCCGTACTCTTGTCCGGTTACGGCCTGAATATTTGGCGAGGTAAAACCACCTAACGAAATCAGTTCAACACCTGGAGCCAGTTCTTTTACCACTGATTTAAATTTGGTAAAGTTTAAAGAAGCCTCCCATGAGAAATTGCTGTTTTTAATAGGCGTACCACTCAATAAAAACTCCACTCCTTTTGTAGAAAGCTTACCTGCATTTTGTATTTTAGAAGTAAAACCTGAAGAATAAGCTACGGGTACATTAAAAATCAGCTTTCTAGAATCTCTCTGGTAAACAGAAAAGTCTAAATTCAACCTGTTGTTAAGCATAGAAATGTCTGTTCCTAATTCTATTTCTCTGGTAAACTCAGGTAATAATTCAGGCTCACCTGCTCCGTTTGAATAAGTATAACCAGCTAAACCATTATAAGGGAAACTTACACTGGTTGAGCTGAAGCCATCTGCAGAACCTGCTCTTGAATAATAAGTAGCTGTTTCATAAGGATTTGCTCCTTTACCTACCTCACCTCCATTTGCTCTAATTTTTAATGAATTTAACACATTACTACGCAACGATGGGAATGCTTCTGTAGCTACAAAACTTACTGCAACCGCTGGATAAAATATAGACCTGTTTTTAGGGATAAGGGTTGAAGAGAAATCGTTTCTTGCTTTTAAGTTTACGTTTAACCAGGATTTATACTGCACCGATAAATCGCCAAATACACCCATCATGCGAAGTTGTGTATAGTTATTTGATGGTGGCGCTAGTGTAGTAAAATTGTCTAGGTTTTTAAATCCTGCTACAACAATCTCCAGGCCTGTTACAGATAAGTTATTGGAGTAATTAGAAATAATCTCATTACCTAAGGTAAAAGAAAGGTTAAAATCGCCATAGGTTTTATTACCTGTTAAAGTAAAATAACTGTTCAAGTTACGACGCATGCTTCTCGATTGTACCAAACCACCTTTTCCGGCAGATCCTGTGTTTGCATTGCTACGCACACCTTTGTCATCAAAACCTGCATTCATCATAGAAAACACATCGGCACCTACCTTCAAATCTGCTTGCAGCCAGCTGGTAATGTCATATTTAAGATTAATGTTTCCAAAGAAACGGTTCAGCTCTTCATTACGGGTAATATGTTCAATAGACCAATAAGGGTTTTCTTCTGATGACGAATACCAGATTTGATTTCCTGCAGCATCTGTTACTGGCAAACCCGTTACATCATAACTGCGAGGCGCATAAATACCTCTCCATAATGGATTAGCTCCCTGGTTACCGGCCTGTGTTCTGTCAGACATGCTGTTGATATAAGAAAACGAAGTACTCAATTTGAATTTGCTGGTAATATTAGCACCTGCATTTACTGAGAAATTGTTTCTGTTCATTTTATTACCCGGTACCAAAGCATCAGTAGTACTGTTGGCATACGAAACACGGTAATTGAATTTTTCGTTAGCTCCAGAGAAACTGATGGTATTGTCTAATCCGGTTGAATTTTGAAGAATGTCTCTTACGTTATCCGGATAAGCCTGTAAAGGCACGGTTTGACCTAAAATATTTTTTACAGGCTGACCAGCAATTTTTGGTCCCCATGAAGTAGAACGGGCTACCCATTTGTTAGGATCCAATGGGTCTCCAGAATAAATACCATTTATACCTTGTCCATATTCATTCTGATACTCTGGAAAAATATTGATAGATCCGATATTGATACTAGAGGTTAATGACACCTGAGATTTTGATCCGCCTTTACCTTTTTTGGTCGTAATCAAAATTACACCAGAAGCAGCTCTGGAGCCATAAAGTACAGTAGCTGCAGCACCTTTAAGCACGCTGATATTCTCAACATCTTCAGGATTGATATCAGACACCCTGTTAGAGGTTGACGCACCTTGGTTTACGCTGTTACCACCTCCACTGTTATCAATAGGCACACCATCAATCACATACAATGGCTGGTTACTTCTCGTAAAAGATGAAAAACCACGTATGGTAATGTTAGAACTGTTAAATGCACCTCCCGAACCCGAAACCTGTACACCAGCCACTTTTCCGGCTAAGGCATTAGAAACATCAGGCGTTGGCGCATCTGTTAGCTTTTCTGCCGATACCGTTCCCACTCCATAACCCAAAGTCTTTTTATCTCTCTGGATACCGAATGAAGTGATTACCACATCTGCAAGTTGTTGTACATTCTCTCCTATCTCTATCTTATAGGTTGAGCTACTGGTAACCGGTACTTTTTCGGTAATATAGCCGATAAAAGAAACCACTAAAGTAGATCCCGGTGGTACAGCTAATGAAAACACACCTTTTGGATCGGTTACCGTTCCGATTTTGGTTCCTTCTACCACAACCGAAACCCCTGGAATTGGAAGCTTATCGGACTTACCGATTACGGTTCCACTAATTTTCTTATCCTGCGCCAGTGCTTGATAGCAAGCAGAAAACAGCACAAAAAAAACAAGTAAGATTTTTTTCATAATTATTGATTTTGTTTTAGTTGGTTAGGTTAGCTTATCACTTAATGTGCATCTAAAGTGTCTGCTTGAAACAAATGTATAAGAGGGAAACCAAAAACCGATGTGGTATAATTATCACTTGATAATCAAAAATTATCCTGTTATAAAAGGCAAAAAAAAGGCCGTAAAAGCGTTTAATCAGCTTTTACGGCCCATTTATTCAAAAATTATCCAAAGTTTTTAAATGGAGGGCTCTAATCCATAACTTTTCTCAATGGAAAAGAAGAAGGCCTTACCTTATACAAGGTGATGTATTCTTTAGGTACCATTCCAGTTATTTTTTTGAATACTCTGTTAAAGGTAATGATACTGTTAAAACCTGTATCGTAAGCTATTTCTGAGATACTGTTATATCTTGCGCTTAATATCCTTTTACAGGCCTCGTTAACCCTTATCTCATTTAAAAAAGCAAGATAGGTTTTACGCGTATGCTTTTTAAAATATTTACAAAATGCATGTGGGGTAATACAGGCTACTTCTGCTATCTTTTCTAAGGTAATAGGTTCGGCATAATGTTTTAAAGTGTACTGGTAAACTTCATTCATTCTGAAATGATCTTTATTATCTGTAGCATGTTCAACCAAACCTGTTGCCAGAGATTTAAAATCGTTAGTATTTACGCTGGCATATTGAAGAATATTGATCAAAGACATTAATCTTAATAAACCTGCATTGTTCTTGGCTTCAATTATACAACCAGAAACATAACTTTTGTTTCCCTTTAATAGTTGCAATCCGGCTGAATCCTGATTTAAAAAGCTTCTTATTTCAATCATCTCGGGCAGACTCAGCAAATTAGAAAGCCGTTCAAGATCAAAGAAAATATGGATCGCATGAATACGATTGGGCAAAAGGTTTTGGTAATCTTCTTCTCTTGAAAGAAAAACATGGGGTACGTTGGGCGATATAAAATAAATATCACCAACTTTTAACGGTTGCATATAATTTCCAATTACAGCCGTACCCTCTCCCTTTAAAATAAGGGTAATCTGGTATTCTTTGTGCTTATGAAAGTGCTTATAAAAGAACGGAAGCACATCTTCCTGTATTACAATTGAAAAATCATTTGTATCAGGAACAGTAAATTCTAATGCTTTAGACATAATTTTACATCTCTATCTTTCAACAAATAAGATTAGTTATCAAAAAGATCAATCATATCTATCCGGTTAAGTGATATGATCGAAAGGACAATAAGTACCTGTAAGCTCGTTACACTGAGTATAGCTCAGATCAAGTTATCAGGCGTTCTATCCTTTTCTGTAAAATGTAAAGCTGTCTTTTAATCTGGTGGTTGGTTACTCTTATCATATTTTTAAGTTTAGTTGCACTTCTAAGCCATAGCAAATCATAGACTGACCTGCTAACGAGCTTTCATTTTTGAGAAGCGTTATTTCAAATGACTTTTCCTTGGCATGCACTTCCAAGCATTAAATGATAAGCGTTTCTAACTTATAGAAATTTACCTCTTCCAACTCAATAAAACGAATATAGCTAACGGTTTTTAGTTTTTCAACCTCGTTACTGTAACAAATTTAACAAATATTAACAAATATTATTTTAACAAACAAGAATTAACAAAATAAAATTTCAAACCACTACCAGAAGTTTTTCGAGAAGATTGTAATAAATTGGTAAATCATCCTGTTTAACAAGCTTCTGAATACTAAACCCCATTAGAAAATTGTAAATTTGCCCCGCAATGATAAAATTTAAATTAGAAGGTGAATTTATTCATTTAATCGCTTTGCTTAAAGCTGCCGCATTGGTTCAAAGTGGCGGAGAAGCTCAGGCCGTTGTAGAAGAAGGTCTGGTTAAATACAATGGTACAATAGATTATCGGAAAAGGCTTAAAGTACGTCTTGGCGATAAGATTGAGTTTATGGGAAAAACAGTAATTATTGAATAATGGAACCTATAAAAAGCGCCGACCATTTTATTTACTTTGAAAGTGGACTTAGTTCTCTTAAGCATTTGCTGGAACAAAAGAACTATAGCAAGGTCTTTGTTTTTGCAGATACGCATACTGCCGAATTCTGTATACCTGTTTTTAGGGAAATGACAGATGATCTGGATCATTTCGACATTATTGAAACTGATTCGGGTGAAGAGAATAAAAATATAGATTTCTGTATTGGCATCTGGAAAACTTTACTGGATTTTGAAGCCGACCGCAAAAGTTTAATGATTAATCTGGGTGGCGGTGTAATTACCGATATGGGCGGTTTTGTAGCTTCTACCTACAAAAGAGGCATAGACTTTATCAATATTCCTACAACACTTTTATCGCAGGTTGATGCATCTGTTGGTGGTAAAACCGGGATAGATATAGACAGCGTAAAGAATATGGTGGGTACCTTTACGCTCCCACAGGCTGTATTTATTGAGAACAGGTTTCTGGCAACCCTACCACAACGCGAATTGCTTTCTGGTTTTGCAGAAATGATCAAACACGGATTAATTGCCGATTCTAAATATTACCATACTTTAAAAAACTGTGATTATCAGAAAATATCTGCTCAGCTTATTTACCACTCTATACAAATAAAGAATGAGGTAGTAACGCAAGATCCCCTTGAAAAAGGGTTACGTAAGATTTTAAATTTTGGTCATACCATTGGTCATGCAGTTGAAAGTTATTCATTAGAGCACGATAAAGTTTCTTTAACGCATGGTGAAGCTATTGCCATAGGAATGGTATGTGAAGCTTATTTATCTGCTAAATATTGTTCATTAACCGATGTAGATCTTGATGATATTTGTCAATATATCTTATCTGTTTATCCTAAATACCACATTACAGAAAAGAGTTTTAACACATTAATTAACCTAACGCAAAGTGATAAGAAGAATGAAGATGGACAAATCATGTTCTCATTGCTCGAAAAAATTGGCCAGTGTACTTTCAATTGTAAAGTTCACAAAGACGATATAATTAACAGCTTAATTTTTTACAATAATTTATAAAATGAAATTTACCGGAAGCGACGTTTCTGTTGGTGCTTTGTTTGGTTTTGTAATTGTGCTAACATTAGTAGAAATGTACTTTAGTTACACGCACGACAGAAAGCTTTATACCAAAAGAGATACCTGGACCAATATCTATTTAATGATTTGTGCAGTAGTGATTAACCTGGGCATGAAGTTCGCCACGTTCTTTTTATTAGACTATTGTTACCAGTTCAGACTTTTTGAAATCAACAATATATGGTTGTACTGGATAGTTCTGGTTCTGGCGCAAGATTTCTTATATTGGTTTTTACATACGGTTGGCCATTATGTGCGCTTTTTCTGGGCTATGCACGTTACCCATCACTCATCAGAGCATTTCAATTTAACCACAGGTTTCCGCTCAACGGTGTTTGAACCTTTATACCGCGTGTTCTTTTACCTGCCTTTAGCCTTTATGGGTTTTACAGCTCTGGATATTTTATTTGCTTATCTGGTTACTCAGATTTATGGAAATTTAGTTCATACCAGAACGGTGGGTAAGCTACATCCCTGGTTTGAATATATCTTCGTAACCCCATCTCACCATCGTGTGCACCATGCATGTAATGTACGCTATTTGGATAAAAATATGGGAATGGTACTTATTTTATGGGACAGAATATTTGGTACTTTTCAGGAAGAAATGCCTGAAGATGAAATAAAGTACGGACTAACTACCCAACCTACCGATGTAGGCCCTGTTAACATTATTTTTCATGAGTTCATTGCTTTAAAAGATGACATTAAAAAAGCACCTAAGTTTACTGATAAAGTTAAGTATATGATCAATCCTCCGGGATGGAGCCACGATGGCAGCACAAAAATTGCAAAGATCATGCAGCGTGAGTTAAAAGAGCATGAAGCGAAAACCAATACTATTGGTAGCAGCCTTAAAGTAGGTTAAGTTTTACTCAACATAGATATTCCATAAAAAAACCTGACGGATATTCGTCAGGTTTTTTTGTTATATATATATTAAAAAAAGAAAATTAATTGATAATCATTCTATTTGGTGCACCTTGTCCTCCTCTGCTGTTATTGTTTCTCATGCGTTTCATCATGGCTTCCATTTTCTGCTGATATTGTTCAGGGGTAATTACAACAGCTTTTTTAGGTAAGTTCACATCTTTATTACTCACACCTCTAAATTCAATACTTTTAGCAGCAGTACCACCGCCTTTATTTTCAATGGCTAATACTACACCTTCTGTCCACATATTTGGGTTTGGAGAAAAATTAAAGCCCAGATCATTAGTGTACCAAAGTACAGTTTCATCAATTACATCTTTTTCCATATCCAAGATTTTTGCTTTTCTGGTGCTCTTAATGGTAACTTTATTACAGTTAAAGTTTAAGATTTTTTTAGTTTCATCAGATTTAATAATCTCTACAGTTGGGGGTCCCGGTAAAAACTGAACAACTCCACTATTCGCATTTTCATTTCCCTGACGGTTACCACCTCCGCCAAAACCTCCTACAGGGCTTACATCAACAGTTAATTTAGCAGGTATAGCAAAAGTTGTATCGTTTAAATCAACTGTTCCAAATACTTTCTGATCTACAAAAGAGTAATAATAATCTCTGTTACCACCCCCGCCACCAAAACGCATCATCATCCTGCCCATGTTCATTCTGCCACCACCGTTGCTGTCTTCATTTTCCTCTACAGGCATATAGCTTGCATTTGTAGCATTAAACAACAGTTCATAATTTGCTTTAACAGATTTAGGCATACGAGCTTTCATCTCATCACTAAGAGGAAAACCACTGGCTGCTGCCATTGCTGCAGGATCTATCTGGGTTTCGTACTGGATAGCTCCCGATTTTTTCTGTGCATGCACATTAAATGTAATTGCAACAACACCTAATAAGGCAATAAATAATTTTTTCATTTTAAAATAAGATATATTTCTAAGATTCAAATTTAAGTTACATTATAGACCCGATTTGTTAAAAAAGGTTAAATGCATTTCTTTATGTATCTTTTATTTTACGCTATCAATAAGGTGTACTTTCTAGCCAGCCATTTGCCAGCACATCGGCCAGGTGCATGGTTTTTAAAGGAAGGTTTTTCTTTTTGATGTAACCATCAATATGCATAAGGCATGATAAGTCTGTAGAAATCATATAATCTGCCCCCATTTCTAGTGCATTATTCACTTTTTGTTCGGCCATAGCCGATGAAATAGAATCAAACTTAACCGCAAAAGTACCTCCAAAACCACAGCACATATCGGTATCTTTCATTTCAGACATTTCCAGGCCATGTACTTTTTCTAAAAGCCTGCGAGGTTCTTCTTTTATCTTGCATTCTCTTAAAGCACTGCACGAATCATGGTAAACCGCTTTACCTTCTAATTCTGCACCAAAATAATCTTTCTTTACAACGTTGATCAAGAAATCTGAAAGCTCATAAATATGCGACTGAATATTACGGCATTTGTTGTGCACCATAGAATTGGTAAACAAATCGTTAAATCCGTTTTTAACCATACCCACACATGAAGCAGATGGCGAAACAATATATTTCTGCTCAGAAAAATCTGTTAAAAACTTACTTCCGATCTCTTTTGCTTGTTCCCAGTACCCGGCATTGTATGAAGGTTGTCCGCAACAGGTCTGTTTAGAATTATAACTAACCTCGCAACCTGCTTTCTCCAAAATCTTTATGGTATTGAATGCGGTTTGTGGGTAAATCTGATCTACAAAACAAGGTATAAATAATTCTACTTTCATGCGCTCTCTAACTAATACAATTAAGCGTTTTTAGGTTCTACTTTCTTTACAAACACCAAAAATACTAATCCTAAAACAAAAAATAAGGCTAATGCAATTACAGAGTTACGCATACTTTGCGTAAGCTCTTCTATATAACCAAAACTGAACAGGCCAAAAACCAGTGCAACCTTCTCTGTTACATCATAAAAGCTAAAGAATGAAGTATGATCAGGGCTGTCTTGCGGTAAAAACTTAGAATAAGTAGAACGGGATAAAGACTGGATGCCGCCCATGATCATCCCTATTACACCTGCAAGTGCATAAAATTGCAATTCGGTATGCAAATAATATGCGGCAATGCAACAACCTATCCATATAGCCACTACGCCTATTAAAACATTAATATTGCCAAACTTCTTTGTAGATAAGTATGACATTAACATCGCTCCCGGTATAGCAACAATCTGCAATATTAAAATAGTCGCAATCAGTTTTTCTGTAGGTAACTGCAATTCTTTTTCACCAAAAATAGTCGCCACGAGCATTACGGTCTGTACTCCCATAGAATAGAAAAAGAAAGCAAATAAGAAGCGTTTCAGGTATTTCATTTGCTTAAGCTGACGCCATACTTTGTTCAGTTCTTTAAAACCGCTCGTCATGATGTTTTTCTTTTCTTCCTGGTAGTTAGGGCTTCCTTTAGGTAAGTTTTTAAAAGGAATTTGCGCAAACAATATCCACCATATACCCACCATTAAAAAAGATAGCCTAGCAGGAATAGATGGATTTTCTATACCAAACCAATCGGGTTTAAATACAAATACAAAGCAAACAATTTGCAAAATAATACTACCAACATAACCGTAAGTAAAACCTTTGGCACTTACGCTATCTTGTTTATCAACAGTGGCGATTTCGGGCAAGTATGAATTGTAAAAAACCAAGCTGCCCCAAAAACCTATTGCTGCAAGTACAAACATAATTACACTAAAATTTAATGTATTAATGCCTTTGGCCTCATCTATTTCAAAAAAGAACAACCCACAACATGCCAAAGCACCCAGATAGGTAAACATTTTCATGAATATCTTCTTGTTTCCTCGTGTATCTGCAACTGATGAGAGAATAGGCGAAATAATGGCTATCACCAAAAAAGCAAAAGCCATGGCGTAACTGTAAAGCGCAGAATTAACAAATTTCTTACCAAAGAAAGTAACATAATCTATGGTAGCCGGATCCTTATCTGAGGTTATTGCGGTATAATAAGCCGGGAAAATAGTTGAGGTAATCACTAAATTATAGGCTGAGTTGGCCCAATCAAAGAATGCCCATGAACGGACAACTTTCTTATCATTTCTTTGCTGCATTATCTAATATGCGTAAATTGTTTGTAGGTTTATTTTTCTCAAAAATCGTAAAATTTTCAATTTATGGAAGCTATGATTTTTAATTCAGAACTTCCTCTATTTAATCACAAATAATATTTTTTGCCATCGCTCTTGATTTTACCGGCATCCATCAGTTCTCTAATGCGTTCAAGCCTGCTGTGTTCATTACCTGCTATAAGTTCCTGCATCAGATCTGGTAAAGTATAACTGCCTTTCTGTAGCAATTGTATAATTTCAAAATCAATCTCATCATTGATTTCATTTATATCCTTGTTTTTTCGCTCGGCAATACAAACATCACAAACACCGCACTTTGTGGTAACCTGTTCGCCAAAGTAATGTTGTAACTGAAGACTTCTACAATACTCTTTTTGGGTATAGGCTATAACTGCGCTGATCTGTTCTTCTAACACATGATGTCTCAATTTAATGTGTTTTATATCAATATCGAGGTGCATATGATCAACTCTAGGCACCAAAAATTGCAATTGGGGTTGATCTGTTTGCGGCAGGTAAGATACAATTTCATGTTCTTGCAATTTATGTAAATAGGCTACAACTTGGTTGTATGAAAATTTAAGGCGGTTGGCCAGATCGTTCTCATTAATCTTAACATATTGATCAAAAGCTCCGCCATAAGAACGTTGGATAGTTTTAATGAACAAGTCATAACCAGGATTTTCTATCTGAAAGCGGTAAACATCTTCGTGGCTTACAGCAAACATTAAACGTGAGGGTACATATGCAGCATCAGATACGCTGATATAACCATCTCGCTCTAAAAATTTTAAGGCAATCATAGTTTTCGCAACGGCAATTCCTGATCTTTTACAAAAAGAAGCCAGATCAAAATTCAAGGTTAATCCCTCTCCTGCTCCATAAGCAATCTGAAAAAAGCTGCCCAAAAAATGATATACTCTTTTGATTTCATCTATTGTAGGAAAACTATCTGCATATCGGGCTTTGAGCATTGTTCGGTCTGCCTCATTGGTTAATAATACCGCATAAGCCTTCTTTTCATCTCTTCCGGCACGTCCCGCTTCCTGGTAATAAGCCTCTAAACTTTCGGGTAGATCAAGGTGGATCACAAAACGCACATCAGCCTTATCTATGCCCATGCCAAAAGCATTGGTA
Source organism: Pedobacter montanisoli (assembly GCF_022809115.1). Classification (GTDB taxonomy): domain Bacteria; phylum Bacteroidota; class Bacteroidia; order Sphingobacteriales; family Sphingobacteriaceae; genus Pedobacter; species Pedobacter montanisoli. The sequence goes on from NZ_JALGBH010000002.1 coordinate 1,082,139, forward strand.
GCTACCATTACCCGCATTTTATTGCTTTTCCAATCTTCCTGTTTTTTAAATCGGGTGTCTTTATCTAAACCGGCATGGTAATAATCAGCAGTGATACGGTTACGACTTAAAAAACTTGCTACTTCAGCAGTTTCCCTTCTATTCCTTACATAAACCAGCCCGGTACCTGGTACATTTTTAATTACATCAAGCAGTTTCTTGTACTTATCTTCCAGATTAAAAACCACATAGCCCAAATTTTTACGGGCAAAACTTTTTACAAAAACTTTAGCTTCTTTAAACTCCAGCCTTTCAATAATATCTTCTCTTACCCGTGGTGTTGCTGTGGCGGTTAAAGCCAGTACTGTAACCTCAGGATGAATAGCTCGCAGCTCTGCAATACGTAAATAAGGTGGCCTGAAATCATATCCCCATTGCGAAATACAGTGCGCCTCGTCAATAGCAATGAGGTTTACGTTCATGTAAGAAATCCGTTTTCTTACAAGCTCAGACAACAGCCGCTCAGGCGATAAATAAAGAAATTTGATATTACCATATATGCAATTGTCTAGCAGAATGTCTATCTCACGTTTGCCCATTCCGCCATAAATAGCTACTGCATTTATGCCTTTTTGCTTTAAATTCTCTACCTGATCTTTCATTAAAGCAACCAGAGGTGAGATGACGATGCAAATACCTTCTTTTAATAAAGCAGGCACCTGAAAACAAACAGATTTTCCTCCGCCTGTGGGCAAAAGTGCAAGTGTATCGTTACCATTTAAAACAGACGATATGATTTCCTGTTGCAAAGGCCTGAAACTATCGTGCCCCCAGTATTTCTTTAAAATTTCTATAGCGGTCATAAAATGGCAAAGTCAAAACTATAAAAACGAACCGATATTATTAAATTGCGGGATATTTTCTATTTTGCTTGTATCATGAATAAAAAGATTTTGATCTCTGCCTGCCTTATAGGCTTTTCTACTGCTTTTGCTCAAGAAAAAAAAGAGAGCTTAAAGTGGGACGTCGAAAAATATAAAGGCCCAACCAAAACTTTCTCCATTACCACAAATGAAGGTACATGGATGAACTTAGATGTAAGTCCAGATGGTAAAGAAATTGTTTTTGATCTACTGGGCGATATTTATGTAATGCCGATTACCGGCGGCAAAGCCAAATTACTGAGTGGCGGTATTGCTTATGAAGTTCAGCCCCGTTTTAGCCCTAACGGAAAATATATTTCGTACACTAGCGATAAAGGTGGTGGCGATAACATCTGGATCATGGACAGACAGGGCGATAACAAAAGACAGGTAACCAAAGAAAGTTTCCGTTTGTTGAATAATGCCACCTGGATGCCTAACAGTGAATATATCATTGCCCGCAAACATTTTACCGCATCACGTTCATTAGGATCTGGGGAAATGTGGATGTACAACATCAACGGTGGCGACGGTGTGCAGTTGACCAAGCGTAAAAATGAACAGCAAGATGCCGGAGAGCCCAATGTTTCTCCAGACGGCAGATTTTTATATTTCAGTGAAGATGTATCTCCCGGACCAATTTTCCAATACAGTAAAGACCCTAATGGCTTAATTTATGCCATCAGGCAATTAGACCTAAATACAGGTAAATTAACCAATTTTATAGCCGAACAAGGCGGTTCTGCAAGACCTCAGGCCTCTCCAGATGGCAAGTACATTGCTTATGTTAAACGCGTACGTTTAAAAAGCGTACTTTATATCCAAAATTTAAAAACTGGCGAAGAATGGCCTTTATATGATGACCTATCCAAAGATCAACAGGAAACCTGGGCTATTTTTGGCGTATATCCTAATTTTGCCTGGACTCCCGATTCTAAAAAAATTATTTTTTATGCTAAAGGTAAGATCAAACAGATTGAGTTGAGCAATTTAACAGTAACCGAAATTCCTTTCGAAGTAACCAGCAATCAAACCGTACAAGATGCCTTACATTTTGAGCAGAACGTTTTTACGCCTGATTTTACCGTAAAAATGATCAGACAGCTAACCACTTCTCCTGATGGAAAAATGGTTGTTTTTAATGCCGCAGGTTATCTATATAAAAAAGAATTGCCTAACGGAACGCCTGAAAGATTAACCAACGGATTGGATTTTGAGTTTGAACCTGAGTTTAGTCCCGATGGAAAATATGTGATTTATACCACCTGGAGCGATGAGTTTAAGGGTGCCATTAAACGTACCGATCTGAAAACAGGCAAAACCATTACGCTTACAGATGAAAAAGGTTATTACTACTCTCCTGTTTATTCTAACAAAGGCGATAAGATCGTATTTAGAAAAGGCGTAGGTAATGAAGTTTTAGGCCTTACTTATGGTAAGAATACAGGTATATTTATGATGCCTGCTAATGGCGGCAGTAAGACGCTGATCAGCGAAAACGGTATCAAACCGATGTTTAACCACGATGATAGCCGTATTTATTTCCAGGGATATGAAAGTGGTAAAAAAGCTTTTAAAAGTATGGATCTGAACGGAGGCAATGAAAGAACACATTATACTTCTCAATACGCCACGCAGTTTTTGCCAAGTCCTGATGGAAAATGGATGGCATTTACAGAATTGTTCAATGCTTATGTTACACCTCTCATTACAGCCGGAACTGCACAGGATCTTTCGGCCGGAAACAGATCCATTCCTTTAACCAGGGTTACCAAAGATGCCGGAACCTACTTGCATTGGTCTGCCGATAGCAAAAAGCTATTGTGGACATTAGGCGAACAATATTTCAGTCGTGAAATTAAAAACACTTTCAGTTTTGTGGAAGGCGCACCTAAATCACTGCCCGAACCTGATAGCACAGGAATTTCAATTGGTTTAAAATTAAAAAGTGATCTGCCATCTGGCCTTGTTGCCTTAAAAGGTGCCCGTATCATTACTATGAAAGGTGATCAGGTAATTGAAGAAGGAACCATTTTAATAGAAAACAATAAAATTAAAGCTGTAGGTAAAGCCGAAGAAATTACGATACCTGCCGAAGCCAAAGTGGTAGATGTTACCAGTAAAACCATTATGCCGGGTATGGTAGATGTACATGCTCATTTACGTACCAGTCCAGATGGCATTAGTCCGCAACAAGATTGGTCTTATATGGCTAATTTGAGTTTCGGGGTTACCACATCTCATGATCCATCAAGCAATACCGAAATGGTATTTAGCCAAAGCGAGATGCTAAAAGCCGGACGTATGGTAGGTCCAAGATTGTATTCTACCGGATCTATTTTATATGGGGCAGATGGCGATTTTAAAGTGGTAATCAACAGTTTGGATGATGCCCTATCGCATTTAAGAAGATTAAAAGCAGTAGGTGCTTTTTCTGTAAAATCGTACAATCAGCCTCGTCGCGAGCAACGCCAACAGATTATAGAAGCTGCAAGGCAGTTAAAAATGGAAGTGGTACCCGAAGGTGGCTCTACATTTTTCCATAACATGAGCATGATTGCCGATGGACATACAGGCATAGAACACAGCATTCCTATTGCACCTGTATATAAAGATGTAACCGCCTTCTGGAATCATACCAATGTAGCCTATACCCCTACTTTAATTGTAGCTTATGGCGGTCAATGGGGTGAAAATTATTGGTACGACAGAACTAATGTATGGGAAAACGAACGTTTATTGAACTTTACACCACGTTCTATCATAGATTCGAGATCCCGCAGAAGAACAACTTCTGAATATGGCGACTATGGTCATATAGAGGTAGCCAAAACCGTTAAGCAGATTGCCGATGGTGGCACAAAAATTAATCTGGGCGCACACGGACAAATCCAAGGTTTGGGGGCACACTGGGAATTGTGGATGATGGTGCAAGGTGGAATGGAACCTTTGCAAGCCATAAGGGCTGCTACATTAAATGGAGCCAGTTATTTAGGCATGAGCAAAGAATTAGGATCTCTCGAAACCGGTAAACTAGCAGATCTGATTGTAATGGATGAAAACCCTTTGGAAGACATCAGAAACTCTGAAAAAATCAAATATGTGATGGTCAATGGCCGTTTATATGATAGCATGACCATGAACGAAACCATCAGTCGTGAAAAACTGAGACCTAAATTGTGGTTTGAAATGGATAAAGGCGTAGCCTTCTCTATTCCGAATAAAAATGCAGAAACATGGACTTTTACAGTTCCACACTGCGATTAAAAAAAGAGTTGCTTAAATTGTATACCACAAAATCACAGTTGTTTGTATTCTTTAAATAAACGGCCGGGTAAGTTAACTTACCCGGCCGTTTATTATTATTTATATAATTTAGCGGCTCTTTATATCGGTTTTTAAGCAATTAAATTCTAAATCCATTTGAATACCCTAAAGAAAAAAAGAACAAAAAGCTTATAATTTAACATATTCCAAAACCTTTATATATTTGGGTGTTGGTGGCAATATTAACGAACAACTTAGAAAATGACAAAATACATAATAACATTACTTTTAATTTTTATTGGACATACAAACCTGTTTTCTCAAAATCCTGAGAAGGTAACCATTGACAGTACTCATTTTTATTACAAACTTGTACCAAATTCAAAACCTGTTGGAACTATTATTATTCTTCACGGAGGTTCAGAAAATGCAAAAGGTGTAATGAAGCAGATTACATTAGATGAAATCGCCATCAAAAATAATTTTGTTGTTATTTTTCCCAATATTGAGGATGATGACTTTAAAATGACGGTTTCACAAAAGATTTTAGACATTATCGCTAAACAAGTAGTTGACAAACATAAAGTATCAAAAGAGAAAATATTTCTTGGCGGACTTTCAGGCGGTGCAATGCAAACAATAACATACACAGAAAGAGCGATTAGAGATAAAAACACCTACTTCATACCAAAAGCAATTTTTGCGCTTGATCCGCCACTTGATTATGAAAATATGTATTATCGTTATCAACGAGAAGTGGAAAGAAACTTTTCAGAAGTCGGCGTAAACGAAGCGAAGTGGTTCTTGGAAGAAATGGAGAAAAATTTAGGAGGTACACCAGAAACAGCAAAAGATGAATACATCAAATATTCAATGTTTTCATATCGGCAAAAAGACGGTGGTAACGCAAAATATTTACTAAATGTTCCGATTAGAATTTATACGGAACCAGGAATAGAATGGCAACTTAAGAATAGGCATAGAGATTTGTATGACTTGAATTGTACAGACATTTCAGCTTTGATTAATTTCCTTCAACTCAAAGGTAGTAAAAATGCAGACATCGTTGTAACCCACAACAAAGGAGTAAGACCAAACGGAATGAAACACCCGCATTCCTGGTCAATTATGGACTCAAAAAATTGTATGGCTTGGATTTTAAAACAACTGAAATAAAAAATACTACCACCAACATCGTTTTGCAATAGTGCAGCTTGAAGTTACAAGCTTAACTTTGATAATCTATGTAATTTTAGTACAAAACTTGGCCGATGGTTCACTATTGCCGCACCATCGCCAAGCTACAAAACGTTGGCAGTAATATTAGAAAAAACTCATGAACGAAGAAACTACTTATTTCGAAATAACAGATAACGGAGATTTTATCCGAATCGACTTAATTGGCTTAAATTATCCAAATGCGGAATTAGATTGGGATAGGAATTGGATAAGAGGAATTGTTAAGGTAAAAGCTGGAGCGTTTTCTGGAGAATTTAAAGCAGAGTTTATGACAGTTGATTTCATGAGTTTCAAAAACGAATTAGCTAAACTTTATGACAAGCTAAACGGGATTGCAACATTTCATACTTTAGAAAGACAAGTTGAAATAAAAATTGTTGGAGATGGAATTGGACATCTAAATGCTGAATGCGTTGTAAGAGAGAACGCCGGAATTGGAAATACACTAGAATTTGAAGTTAGTTTTGACCAAACTCATATTCCAAAAATATTAAACCAACTGGAAAAGATTGTAAACAAGTTTCCGAAAATTGATGAGCTAAAATAAAAACACTCTACCAACAGCCGTTTTGCGCTATTGCGAGTCTGTGGTAAATTCAGTTTCCATCGCTAAGCAGCACCTAGGACGGCCTCTTTGCGTAGCGCCGCGAAAACCCATAAAACGTAAGCAGCAACGTTAAAACAGCATAAGTAAGCGGGCAGAAGAAGTGTTGCACAAACAAACATTACACCGTTACCACCACACGGCTCTGTCAGCACCCTTAAAGTTTTATTGAGTTGTAGCAAGTTAGGCAAAGCAGCCTTGATTGTTTGCTTCTTTATCATCAAGGATAAAGAAGATGCCCCTCCGGCATAGAGGAGAAAAATTGCAAACCGAATAAGAAACCCTTCGACAAGCTCAGGGAGACAGACATAAATCAAATATTTTGCGCAATAACATAAGCGCTGGCCCATGCCCATTGAAAATTATAACCGCCTAACCAACCCGTAACATCAACACATTCGCCACCAAAATAACATCCGGGCAGCTTTTTGCTTTCTAAAGTTTTAGAAGAAAGTTCTTTAGTATCAATACCGCCTCTCATTACCTCGGCTTTATCATAACCTTTATCGCCAGCAGGTTTAACTTTAAAATAATGAATGGTTTGTTCTAACTGTTGCATCTCAGCTTTACTCAAATCGGCAATGGTCTTGTGCAAAGGCAGAAACTTTTCTAAAGCCTCTACAAATTTTCGGGTATAAAACTGATGCAAAAAAGTAGAAAGTTGAATTTTTCCGTTTGTAGTTCTATCGCTATTGAGCAGTTCCAATATATTTTGATAAGGCAACAGATCTATATTGATGGTTTCGCCCCTGTGCCAGTATGAAGAAATTTGCAAAATAGCCGGACCACTTAAGCCCCAATGCGTAAACAAGATATTCTCTTCAAAAGAAATCTGATCATTACTTACTCTGCAATAAACAGAATTACCCGAAAGTTTGGCAAACCATTCTTCATCCTTGCCCGTAATGGTTAAAGGCACCAATGCCGGTGAGGTTTCGATAATATTCAGGCCATGCTTACGGGCAAATTTTAAAGCAAAATCAGTTGCGCCCATTTTTGGTATAGGTAAACCACCTGTTGCAATAACCAGTTTGGGTGCTTGAATGCTTTTATTTTTACCCTTGTGTTCAAAATCGACCCTAAAACCTTCATCGGTTTGGGTAATTTCTTTGATCTCTATATTACAAATGATCTGTTGTTCCATATCGGCACACAGTTCTGTAAAAACGTTAACCACATCTTTCGCATTTTTTCCATCGGGAAAAAGCTGTCCTAAAGTTTTCTCTTTCCCGCTAATTCCATAAGTTTCAAAAAAAGACAAGGTATCGTCAACAGTCCACTGGTTAAAGGCCGATTTTAAAAAATGAGTATTTTGGGTAATAAACTGTTCTTCAGTAGCGCCCATATTGGTATAATTACACCGGCCACCACCCGATATCAATATCTTAGCACCGGGTTTATCGTTCTTTTCAAGAACAACAACCTTTTTCCCTAAAAATCCGGCTTGTACAGCGCACATCAGGCCACAAGCTCCTCCACCTATAACTATAGCGTCAGCATTCATATTAATGCGCCAAAAATACGTATTCTTTTTAAGGCTCGGCATAACCTATACGCTATTTTACCATCTCTATCTTCAATAAGGATTTTACATGACCACCGTTATTTATTAAAACCTATCCGTTTATTTTTACTATTTTTGTTGCTTATCCATAATTCAAGTAATGGCAAGACAGATCAGCGATTTAAAATTAGGTATATTAGGTGGTGGGCAATTAGGCCGAATGTTAATTCAGGAAGCCATCAATTACAATTTAACCACTTTAGTATTAGATCCAGATGCCGAAGCACCCTGCAAAAACATTGCTAATAAGTTTGAATGTGGCTCTATCACCGATTATGATACAGTGTACAATTTTGGCAAAAAAGCCGATATCATTACCATTGAGATCGAGAAAGTAAACATCGAAGCATTAGAGCAATTGGAAAAAGAAGGAAAGCTCGTTTTTCCTCAACCACGTGTAATCAGGCTTATACAAGATAAGGGCATACAAAAGCAATTTTTCAAAGAAAATGATATCCCTACCGCTCCTTTTCAACTGGTTCATGGTAAAGAAGACATCTTAAATTCGATTATTTCCTTTCCTTATATCTTAAAACAGCGTAAAGACGGTTACGATGGCAAAGGTGTAATGAGAATTAACGGTATAACAGATATAGACAGAGCTTTTGAAGCACCCTCATTAATTGAAGAACTGGTTGATTTTGAAAAAGAGATTGCGGTAATTGTTGCCAGAAACCCTAATGGAGATATGCGTACTTTCCCAATGGTAGAAATGGAGTTCAATGCAGAAGCCAATCTGGTAGAGTTTCTGATCAGCCCGTCAACCTATCCAGAAAACATACAGCAAAAAGCTGAAAAAATAGCTATACAAATTGCTACAGCCTTAAATATAACAGGAATTCTAGCTGTAGAAATGTTCATCACCCGAAATGGCGATATTTTGGTAAACGAATTGGCTCCTCGCCCACACAACAGCGGTCACCAAACCATAGAAGGAAATTACGTATCGCAGTTTGATCAACATTTAAGAGCTATTTTTAATTTACCTTTAGGAGATACACGCACTTTAGCCAACTCGGTAATGGTAAATTTATTAGGCGAAAAAGGACATGATGGCGTGGCTAAATATGCAGGTTTAGAAAAAGTAATGTCTGTTGATGGCGTATATATCCACTTATACGGAAAAAAATATACCAAACCTTTCCGTAAAATGGGGCATGTAACCATTGTTGACCAAAACCGTGAAAAGGCGATAGAAAAAGCTCGTTTTGTTCAGGATACTTTAAAAGTAATCAGCTAATTAAAAACATATAATCACAATATAAAGTGGCACAGGTAGGTATTATAATGGGCAGCAAATCTGATCTAAACATCATGAACGATGCTGCCGAGATCATGAAAGCATTCGGTATTGATTTTGAAATGACCGTAGTATCGGCGCATCGTACCCCAGAACGGATGTACAATTATGCCAAAGATGCTGCAAAACGTGGTTTAAAAGTAATTATTGCCGGTGCAGGTGGCGCAGCTCATTTACCGGGTATGGTGGCTTCTATTACCACACTACCTGTAATTGGTGTTCCGGTAAAATCATCTAACTCAATAGATGGATGGGATTCTATCCTGTCTATCTTACAAATGCCTAACGGTATACCTGTGGCTACGGTAGCGCTTAATGCCGCAAAAAACGCAGGTTTGTTAGCTGCACAGATTTTAGCGACCAGCAACCCTGAACTGGCTCAGAAAATGCAGGATTACAAAGACGATTTGCGCAACAAGGTTGAAGAAACAGCCGCAGAAATGGAAAAGTAGAAATCATCTTTTCAAAGATAGATAGACCCTGAAACAAGTTCAGGGAGACGTTGGCGAGTAAGCAATAATTTTAATGTGCGTCATGCTGAATTTATTTCAGCATCTTTTTTATAGCTACAAATTTCAATTCAAACTTGGGTCTCGAGGAAAATTGCTGATATGCGCATACTTAGGACCCAGGTTAATAATTACCTCTCGCCACAGCTCTTCTTCATTATTAGAAAAAACAATTTCTTTACCAAACTGGTCAGAAACAATCCAGGTATTGATTTCTATTTCATCTTTTAACTGTTCAGCCTCCCAGCCCGAATAACCCAGAAAGAATTTTACTTCATCAGCCTGAATAGAATTGTTATTGATCAGCAGTTTCAAAGACTCAAAGTCGCCGCCCCAATACACGTTTTCAGCAATCTGCTCACCTCCCAGTTTGTCAAAGCAATTATGTAAAAAATGTATGGTATCTATTTCAACAGGGCCGCCAATAAAGATCTTAAAATCAGTCTCTCCTAAATCAGCTATTAAATCTTTAAGCAACAAGCTACTGGGTTGGTTCAATACAAAACCCATTGCGCCAAATTCACTACATTCTGTGAGCAAAACTACCGATCGCCTAAAATTAGGGTCGTTAAGAAAGGGCTCAGAGATCAATAATTTACCTATTGATGGCTTTAATGGACTTAACATTTGCGAAATTTAGTAAAATAAATATACAAACCCTATTTTTGTGTCATGGAGCTCACAAAAGAAATGCTACAAAACTTACGACAAGATTATAAATCGGCGCAGTTAAGTGAAAAAGATATCGTAAAAAATCCCATTCAACAATTTGAAAAGTGGTTTAAAGATGCAGTTGATGCACAGATTTACGAACCCAACGTAATGACCCTGGCAACAGCAGACAAAAGTGGCCGTCCAAATGCCCGCATTGTGCTGTTAAAAGGATTTGACGAAAAAGGATTCAGTTTTTACACCAATTACCTGAGCCAGAAAGGCAAAGAACTCAAAAAAAATCCGCAGGCCTGCTTGGTGTTTTTTTGGGCAGAATTAGAACGTCAGGTACGTATTGAGGGTACGGTTGAAAAATTAGATAAAGAAACTTCCGAAGCTTACTTCATCTCACGCCCTACAGGCAGCCAGATTGGTGCAATTGCATCACCACAGAGTCAGATCATTGAAAACAGGGATCTTTTAGAACAACGTGTACAAGAGCTTAGCCAGCAATATGAGGGCAAGACTATTCCTAAGCCATCGCATTGGGGCGGGTATATTGTAAAACCTGTATCCATAGAATTTTGGCAAGGCCGCCCAAGCCGTTTGCACGATCGTATCAGTTACAAACTGATTGATGGTAAATGGAAAATTAACAGATTAGCACCTTAACAAACCCCTATAAATCTTAATACATGAAAAATATAGCAGTAATAGGCTCTGGAACCATGGGTAATGGTATCGCACATACATTTGCCCAGTTCGGATACCAAGTTAACCTTATCGATATTAATGCAGATGCCTTAAAAAAAGCGCTTTCAACCATAGAAAAAAACTTAGACCGTCAGGTAACAAAAGGTACACTTACAGAACAAGATAAAACCCAAACCTTAAACAATATCACTACTTATACCGATCTAAAAGAAGGCGTTTCAAAGGTAGATCTGGTAGTAGAAGCTGCAACAGAAAATATAGATCTTAAGCTTAAAATCTTCAGAGATTTAGATGCCTTTACGCAGCCATCAACCATTTTGGCAAGTAATACTTCTTCTATTTCCATTACACAAATTGCATCGGTAACCAATCGTGGCGATAAAGTAATTGGCATGCACTTCATGAACCCTGTGCCTATCATGAAATTGGTTGAAGTGATCAGAGGTTATGCAACCAGTAACGAAACCACTCAAACTGTTATGCAGTTGTCTGAGAAATTGGATAAAGTACCTGTAGAAGTAAACGATTATCCTGGTTTTATAGCTAATCGTATTTTAATGCCAATGATCAACGAAGCTATTTATTCGTTATATGAAGGTGTAGCAGGCGTTTACGAAATAGATACCGTAATGAAATTAGGTATGGCGCACCCTATGGGCCCATTGCAACTGGCAGATTTTATTGGCCTAGATGTATGTTTAGCTATTCTTAATGTATTACATCAAGGCTTTGGTAACCCTAAATATGCACCATGCCCACTATTGGTAAACATGGTAACCGCCGGTAAAAAAGGCGTAAAATCTGGCGAAGGGTTTTACGATTACAGCAACGGAATTAAAGAAGCCAAGGTTTCTGCCAAATTCAGTTAATATTTGGTGTAGCGCAAAACCGCTGCACATATTTACAGATAGTCCCGCCTTACATTGTATTTCCAAAAACAAAATTTTTGGAAGATGCCATTACAGTCGGGACTATTTACATTAAAACAGTACAAAAAACTTATATTTGTTGTATGAACGAAAATCTTGATCCATCATCTGAGAACTTAAGCCCGGTAGAACGCGATATTGAAAAAGCATTGCGTCCGCAAGAGTTTGAAGATTTTACCGGACAAGATAAAATTTTAGAGAACCTCAGGATTTTTGTTAAAGCCGCAAAACTACGTGGCGAAGCTTTAGACCATGTGCTGTTACACGGCCCTCCAGGTTTAGGAAAAACTACCCTCTCCCATATCATCGCCAATGAAATGGGCGTAAATATTAAGGTTACCTCAGGCCCCGTTTTAGACAAACCGGGAGATCTGGCAGGTTTACTAACCAATTTAGATAGTGGCGATATTTTATTTATAGATGAAATACACCGTCTTTCGCCCTTGGTAGAAGAATACCTGTACTCGGCCATGGAAGATTTTAAGATCGATATCATGCTTGAGAGTGGTCCCAATGCCCGCTCGGTACAGATTGGTCTTAACCCTTTTACTTTAATAGGTGCCACTACACGTTCAGGCTTACTTACAGCCCCATTACGTGCTCGTTTTGGCATCAATTCTCGTTTGGCCTATTACGATGCAAAATTACTTACTACCATTGTATTGCGTTCTTCAGCTATTCTCAATACACCTACTACAGAAGAAGGTGCTTATGAAATTGCACGCCGCAGCCGTGGCACACCACGTATTGCCAATGCGTTGTTACGCCGTACCAGAGATTTTGCTCAGATAAAAGGCAATGGTAAAATAGATACAGAAATTGCCCGATATGCCCTATCGGCATTAAATGTAGATGAGCATGGTCTCGATGAAATGGATAACAAAATTCTTTTGGCCATTATCGATAAATTTAAGGGTGGCCCGGTGGGTTTAAAAACCATTGCTACTGCCGTAGGCGAAGATGATGGTACTATTGAAGAGGTTTATGAACCTTTCTTGATACAGGAAGGTTATTTAATGCGTACTGCCCGTGGTCGTGAGGTTACCGATGCGGCTTATAAGCATTTAAACAGAACCCGTTTAGGCCAAACCGGTAAACTTTTTTAGTTCAATTTTAACCGTTTCCCTCCTCTCCGTCATGCTGAATTTATTTCAGCATCTTTAATAGCAAATAGTGTGTCAGGATGAGCCTGTCGAAGCCTATTTCTTTCAGCATCTTTCTTGAAGAATATAGACCCTGAAATAAATTCAGGGTGACGCGCTAATTTATAAGGTGTTCAAATAAAAAGTGTCATGCTCTTTCCCCCACTTCATGCTGAACTTCCCGATAATTCGGGACAAGCTGTTTCAGTATCTTAATAGCAAGTAATGTGTCAGGCTGTCCTGATAGCTATCGGGATTGTCGAAGCCTATTTATTTTAGCAAAAAACCACATTTCGACAGGCTCAATGTGACAACCTTAGTGCCCTTAAATTAATACGTCATGCTGAATTTATTTCAGCATCTTTCCTGAAGAATATAGACCCTGAAACGAGTTCAGGGTGACGTACTACTTATAAGGTTTAGCATAACAGAATAGACAATTTTTTAAAAAGCTTCTTAAACATTTTTTGTTTCTTATTGTTCGTATGATATATGAACATTGAACTCAGAAAACTAACTATTGATGATTATGACGGGCTCCGCGAATCGATGCAGGAAGCCTACCACGACAGTGGAAACGGCTATTGGCCCAAATCCAATATCCAGAAATTACTCCGCCTATTTCCCGAAGGACAAATCTGTATTACCGTTGATGACAAAGTAGTAGCCTGCGCACTTAGTATTATAGTTGACTATGATGTATTTGGCGACAACCATACTTATGAGCAGATTACCGGAAAATATTCTTTTTCAACACATACCTCAAAAGGTAATGTGCTCTATGGGATAGAAGTTTTTGTACATCCAGAGTATCGTGGTTTACGATTAGCGCGTCGCTTATATGAGGCCCGTAAAGAATTATGCGAATCGCTCAACCTCGAAAGCATCATTGCTGGTGGTCGCATTCCCGGTTACCATCAATACGCCAAAGAGCTTACACCTAGACAATATATTGATAAGGTTAAGATCAAAGAGATATACGATCCTACATTAACTTTCCAGTTATCTAATGATTTCCACGTCCGCAAAATCCTGAAAAACTATTTGCCAGGCGATCTTGAATCCAAAGAATATGCTACCCTGCTAGAATGGAATAACATCTACTATCAGGATGATGTGAGTGCAAGATCTGCGAAAATTATCAGGTTAGGTTTAGTGCAATGGCAAATGCGGGTATTCAATAACATTGATGCTTTTTATGAACAAGTAGAATTTTTTGTAGATGCCGTAAGTGGTTATCAATCTGATTTTATTGTCTTTCCCGAGTTTTTCAATACCCCTCTCCTTCAACCTTACAATCACTTGCCAGAGAAAGAAGCCATGGAAAAACTGGCCGATTTTACCGCAGAAATTGTAGAAAAGATACAAGAGCTTGCTGTTTCTTATAATGTGAACGTTATTAGTGGCAGTATGCCCGTAAAAGAGAACGGCAAATTGTACAATGCCACTTATCTTTGCCACAGAAACGGATTAACAGAAGATTACCGTAAAATACACATTACACCTAACGAGCAGAAATACTACGGTATGAGCGGCGGTGACCAAATAGGTGTATTTGATACCGATTGTGGTAAAGTAGGTATTTTAATTTGTTATGATGTAGAATTTCCGGAGCTGAGTAGAATATATGCAGATCAAGGGATGCAGATCTTATTTGTTCCTTTTTTAACCGATACGCAAAATGGCTATACGCGTGTAAGGCATTGTGCTCAGGCCAGAGCAATTGAAAACGAATGTTATGTAGCTATAGCGGGTTGTGTGGGTAATCTGCCAAAGGTAAATAATATGGATATTCAGTTTGCGCAATCGGCTGTATTTACCCCTTCTGATTTTGCTTTCCCTACAAATGCGGTTAAAGCAGAAACCACTCCAAATACAGAAATGATGTTAGTGGTAGATGTAGATTTACATTTATTGGATGAATTGCACCATTTCGGTACCGTAAAAACACTTAAAGACAGACGACAAGATCTTTATCAAGTAAAATACCTGAAATAATATCTATAAGTTAAACCTATTTTGTGCCGGTGTTTCTAAAGAAAAGAAACCAAATAGCTAATAATATGATCACCACAATAGGTATAATCCATTTCATGGCCTGCCCTGCGCCTTCCGTATCCGGTTCGTTTACGGTAGGTCCGGGTGCCGGATTATCCTTATGGGCTTCATAATTGGTTTCAACATGATCTTTTTGCCTTTTGTCATTCTGTTCTCTATTTTCCATGATCGCCTCCGTTTTTTAATATTACCCTATTTTAAACAGGTAAATACATTAAATAGTTTTTCATGAATGGTTATCTTTGTCTTTCATGTTCAATAAGGCAGCCACATATAGTCAGATGATTAAAAACGAAGCATTACGCTTGGGTTTTATGGCTTGTGGCATATCTAAAGCAACATTTTTGGAAGAAGAAGCCCCACGTCTAGAAAAGTGGTTAAAAAACAACCACCATGGCGAGATGGCTTATATGGAAAACCATTTTGATAAACGCCTTGATCCACGCTTACTGGTTGAAGGCGCAAAATCTGTGGTATCGCTCACCTTAAATTATTTTACTGATTTAAAGCAACAGGATGCAAGCGCCCCAAAGATTTCTAAATATGCCTATGGCACAGATTACCACAGTGTAATTAAAGATAAGCTTCAGGCCTTGATGGCTTTTATTCGTGAAAATATTGGTGAAGTAGATGGTCGTTGCTTTGTAGATTCAGCACCGGTTTTAGATAAAGCATGGGCCAAAAAATCGGGTTTGGGCTGGATTGGTAAAAATGCCAATCTCATCAGCAAACAGGTGGGTTCTTTCTTTTTCCTATCAGAGCTGATTATAGACCTTGAACTGGCCTACGATGATCCTTTTCCTACCGATCACTGTGGTTCGTGTACACGTTGCATAGACGCTTGCCCTACCAATGCCATTGTAGCCCCATATACCATTGATGGAAGCCGTTGTATATCTTATCTCACCATAGAACTTAAAAACGAAATACCTCAGGAATTTAAAGGTAAAATGGACAATTGGATGTTTGGTTGTGATGTATGCCAAGATGTGTGCCCTTGGAACAGGTTCTCAACTCCGCACCAAGAAGAACAATTTAAACCTAAAGAAGAGCTGTTAGAATTTAACAAAGCCGAATTGGTTGAAATGACCGATGAGGTCTTTAAACGTGTTTTCAAGAATTCTCCTGTAAAGCGTACCAAGTTTAGCGGACTTAAACGAAACATTGATTTCTTACAATCATCTATCATCGAAGTATGAGAAAGTTTTTATTTATATTATTAGTATTAACAAATTTATATTCAATAAGCTATAGTCAACAATTAAAGTTAAAGAAGAGTAAAAGTCAGCTTTCTGCCACTACTTTTTCAGAACAGATTGCAGATACTACCCGTTCTCTATTAAATCGTGAAGAGACCATTTATAGAGCGATAGCTCAAGGCAATATTCCTGATTATTTGAGAAAGCTAGTTAAGATCAGCATTACGGATACACTGGCAAACAAACCTTATACTTTAGACATTTTTGTGCTGCCAGATTATCTGTCTATAGGAACAAATGAGGATTATCTGTACATGCCCGTAACCCCTATTCTGGCACAAAAGATTGCAAACTTGAGCCATTGCAGTCTCCCTACAAAAAAACTTGTTGATCTCATTTATCAGCATGCAAAAATCAAACTTGAACCACAGCCTATTCCACCTACAAAAGCCATGACTACGGTTGCTGTTTTTGAAAAACACAACCTATTGGTACAAGATCAGTTATTTGGTTTCAATAAGGCACATTTAAACGGTCTGCTTACTGCCGGCAATAAAAAAGATATCATCATTTCTAATAAGATATATGGCGAGAATAGCCCCAGAGTAGTAATCTATGGCTGGCATAAAACCGATAGCAAACCTATACAACCCGTTTACAATAAGCACAGCAACACTTGGGCAGATTACAGTCATGGTTTACGTCTTGTACAAAACAAAGTTTACCTGAACGGTAAAAGCACTACATTACAAAAAATACTGGCAGATCCTGTATTGAGCAAGCTCATCAGTGACGAAGGTTCTATTGAAAAACCTTTCTATCCAATTTTTGAAAAATATTAATTAAATTCAGCAATATGCTAAACCATTGCCCCAAACAAATCAACCATGGAAATCGGCAAAAAATTTAATGCATTAAACCTTGAAGAATACCTCTTCTTTATAGACAATTACAAAAACTATTCAGATTTTAACACCTTAGGCTTATATCGTTCACTTTCTGAAAATGAAAATTTAACCATTGAACAGAAAATTCAAGTTAGAGATTACGCAAATAAGTATTTCGAAAAAACATTTGAATTCCTTCAAATAAAAGACCCTTGGACTTATATCAAAGTAATCACTTTGGGATTAGAGTTAACCAATGCGGATAAAGAAGAGTTATGGAGAAAAATAAGAGTTAACCAAGAAAATATACTTCGTAATAAGAAGATAAAACATCAAAATTTTGGTAAGTATTCAAAGCATAACTGTGGTTATGAAACTTGTCCCATGAACGGGATCATGATTAAACAAGGTTCACATCTTGCAGAATGCAAAATGTGTATCGGGAACAATGACAAGTACCAGCGAAAAGTAAAGTCAGAAAAGAGAAAATCGGAGCGTAAAAACAAAAATCTGATCATAAAAAAGGAACTGGAATAAATATGAACATAGGTTGTCTGAAATCAAGCTTCTGAAACAAATCAGATGGCAGAAAATTTCAGACAACCTCTATCTTCAATGGGTTTAATTTACATTGATCAACAGCTCATCTGCCCATGAAGCTTTCCTGTCGTAATTTTCATTGAAATTTCTAATAATAAAATCTCTGTTATACAAAGGTTTGTATTTGGCTTTTAATTTACCGTTCACATAAACCCATACAGGTTTGTCCATATCAACCATTTCGGGAGATATGAATATTTTTAAAGCCCCTACCCTTGAAGTTTCTATACGAAACGTATTGCTGCTATAATAACCTTTCACAACACCTGATTTTCTCGGAAAGTTAAAAGCACTTAGCAAGGTATCTTTAGCTACAAGCTCATTGGCCTTATTGTAAGCTAATAACCTGTGGATATTAAAGTTAATGGTTTTATGCCAGTTAGCTGCTTTCTGATTCGTATCTAAAGCTGTAACATGTAACCAGTCTGCTTTACCATAATTAATATCATCACATTCCCAGTAAATCTGCTTACGAAAAGGCATTCTGCTTCGGGCCTTTATATCTTTAAAAATTAAAGGATATACTGCTTCAGATTCATCAAACTGTGGAAACCAGTGCGGAAAGCCGTTGTAACGATGATCCTGATAATCTGCCTTAAGCGATTTCATGATTACATTCAGACTGTCATTGCCTTCTGGCGGAAAATAATAATCCTGATCTGTGGATACATTAAAAAAAGATCTATTCTTAATATTTAAGATAAAAGTCCCACCTGTTCTCACTACCGGACGGGTGTTAAAACCATAAAAGCCGGCAAATGGGCTTCGTTGTTTCATTAAATAAGAGAATGATCCCGTTGCACCGTTAGAATGCCCCGTAATAAACACTTTATCATCATCTACATTAACAGACTGCTTTAGTTCTTTGAGCATGGCAGGGATCATAAAAAACCCATCGTTTGGCATCATCCAGTTGTACTGACGAGAAGCCTTAGGATAAACCATAATCACATCATTTAAGGTAGCATATTTGGTATAAAACCTGTTCCACCCTTGTAAAATATCCGCATTTTGAAATTCAGATAATGAATTACCCTGAACTGCTCCATGCAGAAAAAATAATACCGCATAGCTCTTTTCAGGATTGTATTTTGGCGGAAGGCTTACATAATAAGAAGTATATAAGCTGTCTTTTACCTTAAATTTAATAGAGTAATTCTGCTTAGATTTAGGCTTAAATTGATTAAAAGATCTTATACGCTTGTATAATGTTTTTCCATCCTTGATTTCAGCAAGTTTTAAGTTTTTCCAGTTATTCTCCTGAAATTCTGCCTGAGCTTGAGCCAAATCATTAAAAAAAATAGTTTTTAAGGTTTCTGCCCTTTTTACCAGTAAAGGCCATCGCTGGTCTGTAAGCAAGTTCTTATATTCCTCCTTAGCAAATTTCCCGGTAATGCTTCTCCAGGTATTATTCTTTTCATTGTTAAGGGCTAACAAACGCTCCAGGTAACCAAAAGATTTATCTATTTCTTTAAGTTCTCCTGAAAGTACGGCTGATTTATACAATGCTGATTCATCTACATTTTGCGGATATGCTTTAAAAGCTTCTTCATATAAGTTTAATGACTTGCGATACCCTGTCGTATCTTTTGCGGCCCACATCACATGTAATGCACTATCTGTAAGCTTTCGGTAACTCTGTGCATAAGTTTGCTTCAAAGAAAGTGTGCACAGAGAGAATAACAATACGATAAAAATCTTTCTCATAATTCTTTGAATTAATTTCTAATGATGATCCAAAGTTAGCACAACACATAGGCTGGTAATTGTACAATTGGGACATTAGCTCTTAAAACTCCAAAAGGTATCTTCAGAACCTATGAGCTTGCCCTTATTAAAGAATTGAGAAGGTGTAAGTCCGGTTAGTTTCTTACAAGATTTAATGAAATGCGACTGATCGGCATAATGTGCCTCTGCCGACAACATCGTATAATTCTGCAATTTATCTTGATATAACTT
This sequence comes from Pedobacter montanisoli, assembly GCF_022809115.1. GTDB lineage: Bacteria > Bacteroidota > Bacteroidia > Sphingobacteriales > Sphingobacteriaceae > Pedobacter > Pedobacter montanisoli. The sequence goes on from NZ_JALGBH010000002.1 coordinate 1,101,663, forward strand.
ATAGTGCATCAATTTTCTAAAACGCACAATTGAACGGTAAGTTTGCGGTGAAACACCTATATATTGCTTAAATAATCGATTAAATTGCTTTCTGCTGATACCTATCTTTTTCTCTGCCAGATCATCTATCAAACATTCTCCTTCTGAATCGTGAAAGGCTTTTAAAGCGTAGGTTATATAAGGATGAGTTATTTCGTTGAATTTAGCAAGCAAGTAATGATCCAACAACGCAACTAATTTTTCTTCATTGGTTTCTCTTAACAATACATCAATTTCTTGGGCAGAAAAAAGTCTAAAGTCTGGCGAAACCTTACGATCTGTAAGACAGGGATTGGTTATGAACTGGTTAATACCAAAAGGCTCAAAAACAATAGCAATCTTATAAACTGGACCTTTTTGCGTGACACTTAAAATATCATCGCGTAAAGGGGTAAATATTTGTAGGGGCTGCGCATGATGGTCATATTCTATAATACTATGATTTTTAAGTAAGGTACAGCTATGATTTTTATAAATAGAAACTGTGCTGTTATAATGCGGATAACAGGTATATTCATTATAATACTCTGGCTTACTGGCAATATCTATGTAGTAATAACTTACATATTTTTGCAACAGACTATTTTGAGGTTTAAATGTTTTGAATAGCTCCATTTACAACAAAAGACACTAAAAAGTGCCTTTTGTTGCATTATGAAGTAAATAAAATCAATTTAATTCATAAACATTATCTTTTTTATTTTTATCGGGCACGTGGCTGCTACCCATCACCACTTTTTTAAGCTTTTTAACTGATTTTACATTTGAGCTATAAATGCTATTACCGCTTTCCCATACGCCAATAGTATGGTGTATTTTTTCGGTAGAACCATCTTCGTAGCTTAAGGTTAAATCTATAGGCAGTGGTTTCGTTCCTTTATTTTCTATTTCAATAGCATAGCCTTCTGCTGTTTTATTTACTGATTTTACAGCCATATCTAACACGCCACCCTCAAAGAACCAGCGTTTCCAGAACCAGTCCAGATTTTTACCTGAACCTGCATTCATACTGTAAAAGAAATCATATGGCATGGGGTGTTTACCATTCCACAGTTTAATATAGTGATGCAAAGCTTTGGTAAACAGTTCATCACCCAAATAATCTTTGATATAAAGGTAGCCTAAACCAGGTTTAGGATAAGAATTGGTAAAGCTTCCTGAACCTTTAAGATCAGGGGTAAGGGTCATGATCGGGGTGTCATCTTTACTTCCAGAACTAGATCCTGTAGCAGCAATTCCATAATCGTCAACAATACTGTTATCTATCATTGGAGATATTAGCCATTCGCCAATGGTTGCCCAACCTTCGTCCATCCAGCCGTATTTGGTTTCGTTTATTCCCATATAGAAAGGAAACATGGTATGAAAAATTTCATGGTCGGTTAAGGTAATGGCATCTGTTCTGTTATCAACCGGATTGTCATTTACCATCATTGGGTATTCCATCTGATCTAAACCATCAAAAACGGTTTCATGACTATATGGAAAAGGCCATTTAGGAAATGAATAGCTCATGGCGTGCACCGTTTTCTTGGCGAAATCAATTACCTCATAATAATCTTTATGTTGAGCATTAAAAACAGCATCTACACGAGTACGCCTTTGCGTATTCGGATCTACTACCAAACTGGTAGATTTCCATAAATAATGGTTACTGGTTGCAAAAGCAAAATCGACCACATTTTTTGCTTCAAACTTAAAGGTATTGTACGGTTTTGGAGCTGTAACCTTGTGCTGCGCAAGCGTAACACTATCTATCACATCTACTACATCATCTGTTTGATGTGCCAGCAGGTATTTTTCAAGTACATTTTTGGTAAAAACTTCTTTGGCATTCAACAAATCGCCTGTAGCCCATACCGCATAGTTCTGTGGTACGGTAATGGCAGCTTTAAAATTGCAAAAATCATTGTAAAACTCTTCAGAACCCGTATAAGGAAATTTGTTCCAGCCATCTATATCATCATAAACAGCTATGCGTGGAAATGAATATGCTATAAAATGGGCGCCTTCATCTACTTGTCCGGTACGCACATGAGAACCTTTGTTTAAAGTATAATTGTAGCTTATTTTAAATTTCAAAGATTTGCCGGGTTGTAATGCAGGTATTGTCATGTGCATATTGGTGCCGTCAATAACCAAACGCTCAATTTCCTGAGCTTGTCCATTCAGCAAAACTTTAGTAATCTGAACCCCATCACCCAGATCGCTTTCACTGATCTTACTTTTTCTTGGCGTTCCTTTCTTATAAAGATTAGGATAAAGCTTAAACCAGATTTCGTTCAGAACATCAGGACTGTTATTGGTATAAACAATCTCTACTTCACCTTTAAGCAAACGCGTTTCGGGATTAAAATCTATTTTAAGATCGTAATTGGCCGTATTTTGCCAGTAATTTTTACCAGGAGCACCACTTCTATCTCGGGTACCTTTCTGATAAGCTTGTTCAAACTCAGGTCCAACACTTAATTGTGCCTGAGCTGTTAGAGTTAATACCGTAAAAACTGCGGCATAAAATAATTTATTCCATTTCATAGCTGATGTTTTATTTACCAAATTTCATTTTTAACTGTTCCAGCATATCATTGGTAACTGGTTTTGCAGGTTGTGGTTTTTGGGTTCTGGTAGCTTGTTTCTGCTCTTCTTTCTTTTTAGACCATCTTTTCCACACATCTTCCAGTTTTTTCTTGGTAAACAAAGGAAAATCTCCCTGCATCATCCAGGCATAATAACTGGGCTCTGTATCAAAAATACTTTCCAATGTACGTCCTTTATGCTTACCAAAGTTAATGGTCTCCTCTCCTTTTTCGTTATATACAATACGTCCGGCATAATCTACCGATTTGTTCATATTGGTAAATTCATGAAGCGCATCTACATTGTTCTGCACAGGAACCGATTTTTTTCCGCTCTTATCTTCAAATTCAGCCTCTTTATACTTTTCAAGTTGAGCCAAAAGCACTTCGTAAGTTGCTCTTATATCAGCCTCGGCAGAATGTGCATTGATCAGCTCTTTCTCGCAATAGAATTTGTAGGCCGCTTTTAGTGTACGTTGTTCCATTTGGTGAAAAATATTCTGTACATCTACAAACTTCCTGTCGTTCATATCAAAATCTATCCCTACACGTAAAAATTCTTCTAAAAGCATCGGAATATCAAACTTGTTTGAATTATAACCCGCTAAATCTGCATCTGCTATAAAATCGGCTATTTCTTGCGCTATAGCACCAAAAACAGGTGCATCTTTAATGTCTTCGTCATAAATGCCATGGATCAATGATGTAGCCAAGGGAATCGGCATTTCAGGGTTTATTCTTTTGGTCAATATCTGCTCTGTTCCATCGGGCATAATTTTTAAAACGGCTATTTCTACGATCCTGTCTATACCTACGTTAATACCGGTAGCTTCCAGGTCAAAAAATGCCAAAGGGCGTCTCAGGTTTAATTTCATGATAAAAAACTTAATATTCAAAGGTGCTAAAAACCTTTGTTACTTGCTATTTTTTCTTTAAAAAGCCTCAATTATCAAATAAAATGTAAATTGCACATTTAACCATCACAAACTAACAAACTATTTTATGTATAAGATCTTAATTATCGCTTGCGTATTCTTCTCTTTTGGTGCATACGCACAGGATTTCTCCTATGGAGATATTGAAGATTCTGAGCAAAGCTTTAGCAAAAGTACTTTAGACAGTAATGCCAATGCCATATATCTTAATGAGTACGGTACTTCCAGATTCATATTTGATTCGCAAACGGGAAATATGAAATTAGTTCATGATTATCATGCCAGAATCAAGATTTTCAATAAAGACGGTGCTAAGTCTGCCGATATTGTAGTGCCCCTATACAGATATGGCACAGGGAACGATCAGCAGGAATACATTTCCAATCTTACAGCCTCAACCTTTAATTATGCAAATGGTTCTTACAATGAAAGTGTCCTGAATAAGAACAACATCTTTCGCGAGAACAAGAATAAATATGTTACGCTGGTAAAGTTTACCCTACCCAATATTAAAGACAATTCTATTATTGAGTATAAATATACCATAGAAAGCCCTTACCTCTTTAATTACAGAACCTGGGAATTCCAAACAGATATTCCAAAATTAAAAAGCACATATATTGCCTATATTCCTTCAAACTACAATTATAACGTTACACTAAGAGGTTTTTATAAACTTAGTGATTCAAAAGCCGAAATATCTCGTGAATGTTTAAGGGTTTCTGGTGTGGATATGGACTGTTCTAAGTTAACTTATACGATGAACTATATACCTGCTTTTATAGAAGAAGAGTACATGACTTCGGCTGCAAACTACAAATCGGCTATTTATTTTGAACTGGCAGAGGTATTTTACTTAAACGGTTCAAGAAAGAAATACACCAGCACATGGAAAGATGTAGAAATGCAACTGGTAGATGATAAGAATTTTGGTGGCCATCTTAAACGAAAAGATGTTTTTAAAGATATTGTACCTAACATCACTAAAGATGCCAGTACAGAACTGGAGAAAGCAAAAGCCATTTTTGACTACATCAAAAAACAAATTAAATGGAACAACATTTACTCAAAATATGGCGACGAAAGTATTAAATCTGTATTGGAAAGCCGTTCAGGAAATTCAGCAGAAATTAATTTATCATTAATAGCAGCTTTGTCTGCTGCTAATATTGATGTGGAAGCTGTGATCTTATCTACCAGAGATAATGGTATGGTGAGTAAAATAAATCCGGTAATCAGCGAATTCAACTATGTAATTGCCAAAGCCAATATTGATGGCGAAAGCTATCTGTTAGACGCCACAGAGCCACTAATTCAATTCGGTTTACTGCCTTTAAGATGTGTAAATGATCAGGGAAGGGTAATTAATCTGAAAAAACCCTCATACTGGATTGATCTTAAAGCCAATAAAAAAAGCACCAGTGTTCATTTCTTTAACGGAAAATTAGGCAAGGATGGAAAAATTACCGGCAAATTAACTTCCAGCAGTAATGGTTACGACGCCTTAAGTACCCGGAAAAACATTAAAAAATATTCTTCACTAGATGAGTATGTAGAAAAACTGGAAGAAAAATTATCTGGTATTAAAATCAAAGATTTTTCGATTAAAAATATAGACAGTATAGATCTTCTCATGGAAGAAGAATATCAGTTAGAATTTACTGTTCAGAATATGCAAAATGCAGATCAATCTTATTTCAGTCCATTTTTTATTAATCCGATAAAGAAAAATCCTTTCAAATTAAAAGAGAGAAATTATCCGGTAGATCTTGGAGCGCAGTATGAAGAGAGAACTACCATTAATTTGGAACTTCCTGAAAATTACAAAGTAAAAGAAACACCTAAAGAAATTGCGGTTTCATTGCCTAATAACGGTGGCAGGTATCTGTTGCAAACTACTGTTAATGATGGCAGCATGATGATTAGCCAGGTATTTACTTTAAATAAACCTATTTACAGCGCAGAGGAATATTTTGCGCTTAAAGAATTTTATAACAGAATCATACAGGCACAGAAAACTGAGATTTTATTAACTAAAGCCAAGTAATGAGAAAAATATTATTATCCATATTATCAGTAATTAGTGTTTTTTATGCAAATGCACAGAATTTTAGTGCAGAAACCATACCTCAGGCTTTAAAAAACAGAGCTACCGCAATTATAAGACAGAGTGAAACAACGGTTGATATGCGTTCAACAGACAATGTAATGTTAACGGTTAAAAAAGCAATTACGATCCTTAACAAAAATGGAGATGATCATGCTTCACTAGCGCTGTTTTATGATAAAAATACTTCTATTAAAGGCGTTAAAGGAGAGATTTATGATGAGTTTGGCAAATTGACCAGCAAGTTCTCTTTAAGTAATTTCAAAGATGAAAGCGCCGTAAGTAATTTTTCTTTATATGAAGACAGCAGGGTTAAATATTACAGCCCGGCGGTTAACATATATCCTTATACCATTGTTTATACCTATGAAATTCGCAATAAACAGAATCTGGTTATACCCGAGTGGCGACCTATCTCAAGTTATGACATTGCTGCCGAAAAAAGTACTTATCAGTTCATTTGCAATCCAAAAGATGAATTACGCATTCATTCTGCTAATTATAACAGAACACCTGAAGAAGTTCTTACCGATAAACAGAAAGTTTTAAAATGGTCTGTAGAAAACGTGGCTGCCATAAAACAGGAAGATTACAGCCCAAATGCAGCTGTTTTTCTGACCAGCATAAAAGTGGCACCTAAAGACTTCGTATATTATAATTTAAAGGGCAGTTACAGTAACTGGGATGAACTTGGAAAAATTACTTACGATAATTTATTAAAAAACAGACAGGATTTACCCGCTCCAACTAAAGACTTTATTAGAGAACTGGTAAGTAAAGAAAAAACCGACCGTGATAAAGCACAAAAAATATATAAATATATGCAGCAAAAAACCAGATACATCAGCGTTCAGCTGGGTATAGGCGGTTTGCAGCCTTCTTTTGCTTCAGACGTAGATAAATTAGGCTATGGTGATTGTAAAGGACTTGTAAATTACATGCAGAGCCTACTGGATGCGGTAAATATAGAATCTTACTATTGTGTTGTTGAAGCCGGCAATAACAAAAAAGATCTGATCTCATCATTTGCCAGTATGGAACAGGGAAATCACATTATACTTTGTTTGCCTTTAAAAGGTGATACCACTTGGCTAGAATGCACCGATCAGGAAATTCCTTTTGGGTATTTAGGGAGTTTTACCAGCAACCGTTTGGTATTAGCTTGTACAAAAGATGGCGGAAAATTACTGAAAACGCCAAAATATAATGCCGAAAACAGCCTTCAGGAACGAAAAGCTTCTTTTGTACTTTCTAAAGAAGGTAATCTTAAGGGAAATGTAACGACCACGTTTAAAGGAGAACAGTATGAAAATCATACATACCTGCTCAATAAATCTCAAAACGACAGGGAAAATGCATTAAGGAAGATATACGATGTGAACAATATCAATTTTGATGAGATAGCGTTCAAAAAAGATGAAGACCAGATCATTTTCACAGAAGATCTAAAGATAAACGTCGGACATTACGCACCTGTAAACAATGGTAAGTTATTTTTAAACCCAAATCTGCTAAATGTTAAAAAGAGTATTCCATTTATCAGAAACCGGGTTCTACCCTTATATATCAGTTCAGGTTATACAGATGTTGATCATATCTCTTACACCTTAGATCAGGATATTGTACCTGAATTTCAACCCAAATCTGTGCATATTAAAAATGAGTTTGGTTCTTATACTTTAGAAGTAAAGAAAGAGGATAATAAGTTGATCTATTACAGGATATTATCTATTAAAGAAGGTATGTATAAAGCTGCAGATTATGCTAAATTTCAGGAATTTATAAGTGAGGTTGTTCAAAATGATAACTTAAAGCTTATTCTTAGCTTAAAAGGATAATACCCACACCAATACCTACTGCCATAATCAGGTACATGAGAACCTCTGTAGTGGCAAAGCGCTTATATTTTGTCCAAAATGAATAGTCTTCTTTATCTTCTTTCATAATTTGGCAAATATAGCGATAAGTAAAAGAGGATATCAAATGGTATTTTTTGATATCCTCTTTATATTAAAGATTACTTACCTGCTGCTTTTTTCCATTTTATACTGCATCCAATAGCCTTGGTAAAACCTACAGTTGGTTTTTCACCTTTGAGCAATTGATTTACGGCATTCTGAACATAATTATCACGTACAGGATTTTCCATCTCCTGATCGTTGTCAATGGCGCCTATGTAAGCCACTTCATTTCCTTTGGCTGTTTTCTGCAATACAAAAACATGCGGCGTTTTATTGGCACCATATTTTTTGGTATAAACGTGGTTAGGATCCTCTAAATAAGCAAAAGTAAATTTCTTGCTTTTAGCTCTTTCCTGCATTTGATCAAAACTATCGCCTGGCGAAACAATAGGATCATTTGTATTGATAGCAACCACAGGATAACCTTTTGCTGCAAACATTTTATGAAGACCTTCTACCCTGTCTTCATATGCTCTTGAAACCGGGCAGGTATTGCAGGTAAAAACCACGATATAGCCTTTGGCATCTTTATAATCAGTCAGCGATACCATTTTTTCATTGACATTCTTTAATTTAAAATCTGCGGCCAGATCGCCCAGTTGATAACCTTTATCTTGTGCCTTTACGGTTATAAAGCCCATGATCGTTATACAGAGTATTACTAATCTTTTCATAGCTTCATTTTTTAGATTTATATTATTGGTTACTTATTCTCTTAATATGTGTTGCTAATTCTGTATAGCTAAATTCTTTCTCGTAAAATTCCTTGATCTTCTTTTGGGTATTGATAAATAAGGTAGCCGGTAAAGCCCCCGACCATTTTTTATCTACTCCATCTATAAATGCCTGCTGGTTAGAAGCACTGGCTACAAAAACCTCTGATCTTATCTGGTTCTTCGCAACAAAAGGAACAACAGCTTCTTTGATTTTTGACTTAAAATCCATACTGATCAATAAAACTTTTATAGGCAATTTGCTGTTTTCTGCATTCAGTTTTTCAAAATAAGGTAACTCTTCTACACAAGGCCCACACCAGGTTGCCCAGAAATTAATAACGTAAGTTGTATCCTTTCCTTTGGCTACTCTTTGCTCCAGCTCATTTAAAGTTAATAATTTAACCTGGGCTTTTAAACCAACATAACTTATTAATAATAAAAGTATTACCACAATCTTTTTCATACCTTATTTATTAATGTGTTTAACCTTTGCTCCACAAATTTGTTTTGTGGTTTTCTTGAAGGATCTACCTCATCGTCTATCTGGCCTATATATTTAATTAAATAACCTTTGGTCTGTTTTTTTAAGATCACAGCTGTAGGTGTTTTCTTAATACCTAAAAGCCAGGTATATTTAAAATTCTCATCAGACAGGTAAGGAAAGGTAAATCCTTTTTTAACGGCCATTTCTTTCATGGCTGGTAAAGCATCAAGTGGGTATTTCACTGCATTATCGCCATAAGGCCCAATGGCTACAACAGGATAACCCAGAGATTTGTACTTTTTATGTAAAGCAATAACCCTGTCTTCATATAAAATACAATGGTCGCAGCTAGGTGTCATAAATACAAGCACAAACCCTTTAACCTGTTTTTGTGCATTTAGATCGTAAGTTTTACCATCAATATTTTTGAGTACAATATTATCCAGTACAGAACCTTCTTTAAGTGGTTCCTGTGCTTTTAGCTGGCTGCAAACCGAGAGCAATAATATTAAAAATAGCTTTTTAAATTTCATATGTTTTTATTTAGGTGAACCCGCTTTTACAAAGGCATTCTGATAAGCTGGCAAAGTAAGGTCATCAACAATAACGCCTCTGGTTGTAGAGGCATGAACAAAAAAATCATTATTTAAATAAATACCCACGTGATCAACCTCTTTACCACCAAACGAAAAGAATACCAGATCTCCTTCTTTAAGATGGCTTAAGTTTTTCTTTTTTATGGCATCTGCCTGATCCTTGGATCTTCTGGGCAATTCTACATTATAGATCTGTTTTTGTAGCAAGAGGGCAAAGCCAGAGCAGTCGATACCGCTTTTATCCAAGCCGCCTAATTTATAACGCACACCACTCCAGTCTGTAATGAACCGATAAAGTTGTTTGCTCTTTAAATTAGACATTGCATCTGCTGCACGTGCAGCCGTACTTTTTTGGGCTACATATTTTTTTGAACCGCAGGATGCTAAGAATAATAGCCCCATTAGTAAGCAGATTGCCGGAAATTGGGTAAACTTCTTCAACATAATTCTAAGTTTTAAAAGATAAACCTGCACTGTTTAATGCTTCCTTTAGCTTAGGTATGCTCGAAATGCCTACACCATGAAACGATAAAATTTCTTTCTCGGTATATTGAGAAAGCATTTCGAGGGATAAAATACCATGGTTACGTAAAGCCCTTTGAGCCGGAGTGCTTAAAACAGCCAAAAAGCCTTCAGTTATTTTTTGCTCACGATCACATACAGGACAAACATTGCAGTTACTACTCTTATCGTACCGATGCCCTTTATCGCATATTTTAAGATTACTGCCTGCCATAATTCTGCTAATTTTTAATTAAACGCTGAATTTCATCTAATTTAAGTAAAGCCTCTACCGGTGTTAAGGTATTTACATCCAGGTTATTTAACGAATCTCTTATTTTAACCAACACGGGATCATCTATGGCAAACATCTGTAACTGGTAAGCCTGATTCTGTACTTTCTTGATACTGTCTTTGATGCTCTGCCCCTCTGTTCTGTCTATTTCTAAACGCTTTAATATTTCATGTGCCCTGCTAATCAGTTTGGAAGGCATACCGGCCATTTTCGCCACATGAATACCAAAACTATGCTCGCTACCACCCGGAACCAGTTTACGCAAAAAGATAACCTTATTTTGCATTTCTTTAATAGTTACGTTATAATTTTTGATCCGGCTCATGGTATTTTCCAAATCGTTAAGTTCGTGATAGTGCGTAGCGAAAAGTGTTTTTGGCCTTGCTGTTGGGTGTTCATGCAAATACTCTGCTATTGCCCAGGCTATGGAAATACCATCATAAGTACTGGTACCGCGACCAATTTCATCTAACAAGATTAAGCTTCGGTCTGAAATATTATTCAGAATACTTGCTGTTTCATTCATCTCTACCATGAAAGTACTTTCGCCCGATGAAATATTATCTGAAGCTCCTACCCTGGTAAAAATCTTATCTACGATGCCCAGTTCGGCGGCTTTTGCCGGAACAAAACAACCCATTTGAGCCATCAGTACAATCAGCGCACTTTGACGCAAAATAGCAGATTTACCCGACATGTTTGGACCTGTGATCATCATGATCTGCTGGTTATCGTTATCAAGAAATACATCATTGGTGATATATTCTTCACCAACAGGCAATTGTTTTTCAATTACAGGGTGACGGCCACCTTTGATATCAATTACTTTCTTGTTATTAAGCTGAGGCTTTACATAGTAATTTTTAGTAGCCAATCTCGCAAAACACAACAAGACATCTAACTGGGCAACAATATAAGCATTGAGCTGTATAGGTTTGATATAATGCGCTACCTGATACATCAGCTCGTTGTATAATTTTACTTCTATAGCCTGTATTTTTTCTTCTGCTCCTAATATCTGCTCCTCGTATTCTTTTAGTTCAGGCGTAACATAGCGCTCTGCGTTTACGAGAGTTTGCTTGCGTATCCAGGTATCGGGTACTTTATCTTTGTGCGTATGGGTTACTTCTAAATAATAGCCAAAAACGTTATTAAAAGATATTTTTAAGGAAGGAATGCCCGTATTAATGATTTCTCTTTTTTGTATTTCCAGTAAATATTCTTTACCACCAAAAGCAACTTTACGCAGTCTGTCCAGTTCTTCATCTACACCATCGGCAATTACATTACCTTTTGCCAGTAGAGCCGGAGGATCGGCCTGCAATTCTCTTTCCAGTTGTTCTTTGATCTGTGTACATGGATTAAGCTGATCGGCCAAAGCTTTGAGGTAAGGACTTTCTGTTTGCTCTGCCAGTGTTTTGATTTCTTCGGTATGGGTAAGTGCTCTTTTAAGTTGCAATAATTCACGTGGGCCAGCCTTTTGTAATCCAACTTTAGAAATGAGGCGTTCTAAATCGCCTATGGGTTTAATATGAGATTGCATTTCATCAGCCAGATCATTATGCTTTACCAAAAACTCAACCATACCTAAACGATCTTGTATAGGTTTAAGTTCTTTAAGCGGCATGATGATCCATTTATGTAATAATCTCGCCCCCATTGGCGTACAGGTATCATCCAGAATATCAAACAGCGTAACCCCATTATCGTTAGCAGTATGCACCAGCTCTAAATTGCGGATGGTAAACCTGTCTAACCACATGTAACGTTCTTCTTCTATACGCGATATAGAAGTGATATGCTGTAGATTACGGTGTTCGGTTTCGCCTAAATAATATAAAATTACACCTGCGGCAACTATGCCCTGTGTAAGTTTATCTACTCCAAAACCTTTTAAAGAGTTTACTTCAAAATGTTTGGTTAAAATTTCATTGGCATAATCTGAGGTAAAAGCCCATTCATCTAAATGGTAGGTATAGAATTTATCACCAAAAAGCTGTAAAAAATCCTGTCTTTTACTTTTTTGGTAAATGACCTCTGTGGGTTTAAAGCTTTGCAACAGCTTATCTACATATTCAGCACTACCTTGTGCTATCAGAAATTCGCCAGTAGAAATATCGCAAAAAGCAACCCCTGTACTACTTTTATCAAGATAAACCGCTGCAAGATAGTTGTTAGATTTCTGACTAAGGATGTTATCACTGTAAGCTACGCCAGGTGTTACCAGTTCAGTAACTCCCCTCTTTACAATGGTTTTGGTCATTTTAGGATCTTCCAACTGATCGCAGATGGCCACCCGTTGTCCGGCTCTTACCAGCTTAGAAAGGTAATTTTCTAAAGAATGGTGCGGAAAACCTGCCAGTTCTAAAGCCCCGTTAGGACCAGTGCCTCTTTTCGTCAATACAATGCCTAAAATTTGTGCCGTTTTAACGGCGTCCTCTCCAAATGTTTCGTAAAAATCTCCAACCCTGAATAACAATAATGCACCGGGATATTTTGCCTTGATAGCATTATATTGTTGCATTAAAGGGGTTTCTTTCGTGTTTGCTTTGGCCAAAATTATCCTAATTTACTTAAGGTGTAAATATACTATCTTAACGTGAAGACACCGTTCTTTGTTGAAAAATTAAGATTGTGGAAAGTACAAGGTTTTGAAAGTCATTTTAAGTATGATATTAGACTCTGAAACAGCCTGTCCAGATATTTCGGGAAGTTCAGGGTGACACGAACTTGAAAACACCACTGCCTACCTACATTTCGACAGGCTCAATGTGACAAAAGGCTCTTGCGATGAGTTCTTAGTTGTCATGCTGAACTTGTTTCAGCATCTTCCTGTTAAATACAGGCACTGAAACAGTCTGTCTCCATATTTCTGGAAGTTCAGAGCTTGCTCCGACTTATTAGGAGGTGACGCTATGATTTTTTAGTGGTGATATACCGTTTCGGGTTCTGCAACTTCCACCTCTCCTTCGGCGCTCAATGCAAGCAGTTTAACCTCTTTCACTTCATTTACCATTACAGGATCGTACTTGGCCTTTACTTTTACATAGTTTTGCGTAAAACCATGCATAAAACCGTCTTTCTGATCATCTTCAAATAAAACAAAAGCATTTTTACCGATCTGATCTTGATAAAATGCTCTTCTTTTCTTATCAGAAAGAATGTGCAGCATTTTATTGCGTTCAAAACGGGTACCTCCGGCAACTTTGCCTTTCATTTCAGCCGCTTCTGTATTTTCTCTTTCTGAATAAGTAAATACATGTAGATATGAAATATCCAGGCCATTCAGAAACTCATAAGTATCTAAGAAATCTTCCTGCGTTTCGCCCGGAAAACCTACAATAACATCCACACCTATACAGCAATGCGGCATTACCTCTTTGATCTTAGCCACCCGTTCTGTATAAAGCTCACGACGGTAACGGCGTTTCATTAAACCTAATATCTTGTTTGAACCCGATTGCAAAGGAATATGGAAATGTGGCACAAAACGTTTCGATTGTGCTACAAACTCAATAATATCATTACTTAACAGATTAGGTTCAATAGAAGAGATCCGAATTCTTTCTATGCCCTCCACTTCGTCAAGTGCTTTAACCAGATCAAAAAAACGATCTTCTCTTTCGCCATTCCTGATCCCAAAATCGCCTAAATTAACTCCGGTAAGTACAATTTCTTTTACGCCACTTTCGGCAATCTGTTTTGCTTTGGCCAATACGTTTTCAATGGTATCGCTACGGCTTGCACCTCTAGCTAACGGAATGGTACAATAAGTACAAGGATAATCACATCCATCCTGCACTTTTAAAAAAGTACGAGTTCTATCGCCAATAGAATAAGCTGCAATAAAATTATGGTTTACTTTTTCTATTTCCTGCTGATGTACAACGGCTTTAGGCTGTTTGGTTAAATCAGAAATGAACTCTACAATCCTGAATTTTTCGGCAGCACCTAAAACCATATCTACGCCTTCTATCTCGGCAATTTCCTGTGGTTTTAGCTGCGCATAACAACCTACAATGGTTACATAGGCCTGCGGCGAATATTTAAGTGCTTCTTTAACTACTTTTCTGCATTTCTTATCAGCATGGTCTGTTACTGAACAGGTATTGATCACATATACATCTGCTCTTTCAGTAAACTCAACTACACGGTAACCGGCATCGGTAAATAAACGCCCGATGGTTGAAGTTTCAGAGAAATTCAACTTACAGCCTAAGGTATAAAATGCAACTTTTTTCATTAAGGCAGCAAAGATACAAAATTTGGTTTTACTAAGGGTCTTTAAGCAATAGCAATGTAAATCCTTACAATTTGATTGCAAGAAACTCTCTTTACTTACTCATTCCAACGATAACTTTCCTTTTCCAAGCCTGCCAGATCTATTACCCTGTCAACCACAGTTTGCGCCAGTTCTTCAATGGTTTTGGGCAAACTGTAAAAAGATGGTACAGCCGGACAGACAATTCCACCTGCTTCGGTTACCGTTTTCATATTTTGTAAATGGATAAGATTAAAAGGCGTATCCCTAACAACCGTAATCAATTTTCTCCGTTCTTTTAAAATTACATCGGCAGCACGGGTAATCAAATCATTGGAGATACCATGTGCTATTCGGCCTATTGTACCCATTGAGCATGGTATAATGATCATGGTATCATACTTTGCAGAGCCTGATGCAAAAGGCGCATTAAAATCCATTTTATGGTAAAAAGTAAATGGATATTGCTGATAGCTTATATCATTAAGCTCTGTTTCCCAAACCTGTTTGGCGTTATCAGACATAACCACTGCTACACGGTCGATCTGGGCTTCTAATTTTAGAAAAGCATCTAACAATAACTTGGCATAAATTGAACCGCTTGCGCCGGTTATGGCTACTATGATTTTTTTCTTTTTCAGCATGATAATGCAAAGATAAAATTAAGCCACAAAAAAGGGCCAGAAAACTTGTTTCTGACCCTACATCTACCTATGAAAAACATACCCCCGAAAGGGTAAGCTCAAAAGTAACTAATTTTTTCTTAGATAATAAAACTTAGAGTAGTATTTTTTCAAAAAAAGAGTTTGTGTAACAAAAATTTGACAAACAATATTTATTTTAATTTGTCTTTAAAAGCTACTTAAAACAGGTATCAAAATCTTTTTTGCGTTTAATTGCTGTCCTTTCAAACTTATTGCAGAGAATTTTGTTGCATTTAAGGACTTGTTTATTGCCTTAAATATAAGATATTACTGATGAAAAAAAGACTTCTCATAACCGGAGGCATTTTTGCCCTTGCTGCTGCTGTTATTCTTTTAAAATCTAAACGTACTATTCCAAAAGGTGTAAAAGCCGTAGAAAACTTTGATCAGGCAAAATATTTAGGCAAATGGTTTGAAATTGCCCGTTTAGATCACAGATTTGAAAAAAACCAGACTTATGTAACTGCTCAGTATGATCTGAATGCCGATGGCAGTATTAAAGTAACCAACAGCGGGTTTGATACCAAAAAAAATAGAGAAAGATCTGTTGTGGGAAAAGCCAGGTTTGTAAAAGATGAACATACCGGTATGTTAGAGGTTTCTTTCTTTGGCCCGTTTTATTCGGGTTATAATGTTATTGCTATTGATAAAGATTATAAATATGCTTTAGTTGCCGGTAAAAACCGCGATTATTTATGGCTGCTTTCAAGAGAAGGCACGATGCCTAAAAACGTAATTAACAATTACTTGAAAATTGCCGAAAATGCCGGATATAACATTTCTAAACTGCTGTGGACACCGCCGCAGGTAAAATAATAAGATCTCTTACCGGTTACTTCTTTAATTCTACTATTTTTCTTTACCCATTTATATAGAATAATTGAGATAGGATCCTATTTCTTATTTACTCCATATTTTATAATTTTTTAAATCATTACATAAGCTGTAACTTGTATTCCAAATCTTACTAAATAAAGTATGCTGGAAGAAATTAACCTCGAGAATGTATTTGTAATTGATATAGAAACAGTTCCGCAGGAAGAGCATTTTCAAAACCTCTCTCCTTTGTTGCAACAATTATGGACAGACAAAACACAATATATACGTAAGGAACTGCATAGCGCAGAAGATTTTTATGAAAGGGCTGGTATCTGGGCAGAATTTGGCAAGATTATTTGCATTAGTGTAGGGTTCTATCATTTAAAAAAACATGAGATGCATTTGCGTATCAGTTCATTTTATGGCAATGATGAAAAAGAGGTCTTAACACAGTTTGTTACGCTGCTTGGTAAACAAAGCAAGAAATTGTTGTTGTGCGCACATAATGGTAAAGAATTTGATTTTCCTTTTTTGTGCCGCCGGATGCTGATCAATGGCCTTCCTATCCCTCATCAATTGCAAATATCAGGTAAAAAACCTTGGGAAATTAACCATATAGATACCATGGAATTATGGAAATTTGGCGATTATAAGCACTATACTTCTTTAAACCTATTGGCTACTATTTTTAACATTCCTACATCTAAAGACGATATTGACGGCAGTATGGTTAAAGAGGTTTATTACAAAGAAAAGAACCTAGAGCGAATTGTAACCTATTGCCAGAAAGATGTAATTACCACTGCACAAATTTTGTTACGTTTTAAAGGATCAGATACAATTAAGGAAGAAAATATTACCTTAGTAAAGTGATGTTGAACATAAAGAAATTAGCCGTTCAGTTTTATAACCAGGAAGAAAAAACATGGTTTGAAGCTGTTCATCATATTGATTTTAAATTAGATAAAGGTAAAGTACTGGGCATTGTGGGTGAATCTGGTTCAGGTAAATCTGTAACCAGTTTTTCTATTATGCGCTTACACGATGCCAAAAACACGCAGATTAAGGGCGAAATTAATTTTGAGCAGATAGATTTGTTGCATCTTAGCGATGATGAAATCAGAAAATACCGTGGCAACAAAATCGCCATGATTTTTCAGGAACCCATGACATCGCTCAATCCTGTTTTTACCTGTGGCTATCAGGTACAGGAAGCCATAATGTTACATCGTAAGGTAAGTAAAGAAGAGGCTAAAAAACAAACTATAGATTTGTTCAAAGAAGTTCAGTTACCACGCCCTGAACAAATTTTTGACAGTTACCCTCACCAGCTTTCAGGTGGACAAAAGCAAAGGGTAATGATCGCGATGGCATTGAGCTGCAACCCTGAATTGCTAATTGCCGACGAACCTACCACCGCATTAGATGTTACGGTGCAAAAAACCATATTAGAGCTTTTATTACGTCTTAAGAATGAGCGTAATATGGCTATGATTTTTATTACACATGATTTAGGTGTGATCAGTGAAATAGCTGATAATCTGCTGGTGATGTACAAAGGTAACGTGGTAGAACAAGGACCTGCAAAGCAATTATTTGAAAATCCGCAGCACGCTTATACCAAAGGATTATTGGCTTGTAAACCTTCCCCTAAAAGACAGCTAAAAAAATTACCTACAGTTGCCGATTTTTTAAACCAAACCGAAAACGTAGAATTGCAGCATTTACTGGCCGAAAATCAGATTACACCTGCAGAAATTAATGAGCGGAGAAGCCTGCTTTATGCACAAAAACCTTTAATTGAAGTTAAAAATTTATGCACCTGGTATCCGATAAAACAAGGTTTATTCAGCAAAGCAAAAAACTATGTAAAAGCTGTTGATGACATTAGTTTTGATGTTTTTCCAGGAGAAACATTAGGATTGGTTGGCGAATCTGGCTGTGGTAAAACTACTTTAGGCAGAACAATTCTACGCTTAATTGAACCTACTTCTGGTCAGATTGTTTATGATGGCAATGACATTACCCATTTAGACAAAAAATCGTTACGTAAACTAAGGCGTGATATACAGATCATTTTCCAAGACCCTTACTCTTCTTTGAACCCACGTTTAACCGTTGGACAGTCTATTATGGAACCTTTGCAGGTACACCATATTTTTAGCAATGACGAAGAACGGAAAGCCCATGTGATCCATCTTTTAGAAAAAGTAAATCTTGGCGCTGAACATTTTAACCGTTATCCGCATGAGTTTTCGGGCGGACAGCGTCAGCGTATCGTTATTGCGAGAGCTTTGGCCTTAAAACCAAAATTTATCATTTGTGATGAGTCTGTTTCTGCCCTCGATGTTTCGGTACAGGCACAAGTATTGAACTTATTGCGGGATCTGCAACAGGAATTTGGCTTAACTTATATCTTTATTTCGCATGATCTGGCTGTAGTTAAACATATTTCAGACCGGATGATCATTATGAACAAGGGCAAAATAGAAGAACAAGGTTTTCCAGATGAAATTTACCATCAGCCTAAAGCGGCTTATACGCAAAAGCTAATCAATGCCATACCGGGTAATTTTTGATTCAAAATTTGTCATGCTGAGCTTGTTTCAGTACCGGGTAAAGGATTCGTCATCCTGAATTTAGTTCAGCATCTTTTATTGTATACTATTAGAAATATAGACTCTGAAATAAATTACCTTCAGTGAACTCGCTTAGCTCGGTTTGCTTTGCAGCAATAAAGATGCGTCATGCTGAACTTGTTTCAGCATCTCAATAACAAACTATGGAATAAACAGTCCCTGAAATAATTCCGATAGCTATCGGAACAGGGTGACGTACTAATTTAAAGATGACGTTAAAACAAAATTCGTCATACTGAACTTCCCGAATTGTCGGGACGGGCTGTTTGAGCATCTTATATAGCTGAGGTTTTTTACATTAACAAGACTGGTAAGCTATAAGGCATAACACTATTAATTGTAACTTTGCAAACATTTTTATTGAAATAATGAGCAAACACGGTAGAATTTTGGTAGCCATGAGTGGCGGAGTAGATAGTTCGGTAGCATCAGTAATGCTGCACGAGCAGGGTTATGAGGTTATTGGCCTTACCATGAAGACCTGGGATTATGCTACATCGGGAAGTAACAGCAAAGAAACAGGCTGTTGCAGTTTAGACAGCATAAACGATGCTCGTACACTGGCTGTAAACTACGGTTTCCCACATTATATTCTTGATATCAGAGATGAATTTGGCGACTTTGTGATCGATAATTTTGTGGATGAGTATTTGGCAGGCAGAACCCCAAATCCTTGCGTTTTATGTAATACCCATATTAAATGGGAAGCTTTATTGAAACGTGCCAACAAATTAGACTGTGAGTTTATTGCTACCGGTCATTACGCCAACATCCGTTTACAGGATAACGGCCGTTATGTAATTTCTAAAGGAAAAGACGAAAATAAAGACCAATCTTATGTTTTGTGGGGTGTATCTCAAGAAAATCTGGCAAGAACCAAATTTCCTCTAGGTAGCTTTACCAAAGCTGAAATCAGACAAATGGCGCTGGATATGGGGCAGGAAGAACTGGCTAAAAAAAGCGAAAGCTATGAAATATGCTTTGTACCTGATAATGATTACCGCGCTTTCTTAAAACACAAAGTTCCTGATTTAGAAGAACGTGTAGCCGGCGGTAATTTTGTAGATACCAAAGGAATGGTAATTGGGCAACATAAAGGTTACCCTTTTTACACCATTGGTCAGCGTAAAGGTTTAGGAGTTGCTTTTGGCGAACCTATGTTTGTTACGCAGATTTTACCCGAAAGCAATACTGTGGTTTTAGGCCGTGCAGATGAATTGGAACGTAAAGAAGCCTTGGTTAAAAACGTTAACCTGATCAAATACGGAAACATCAATGAGCCTTTAGGCGATGTGGTAACCAAGATACGTTATAAAGATGCAGG
This sequence comes from Pedobacter montanisoli, assembly GCF_022809115.1. Classification (GTDB taxonomy): domain Bacteria; phylum Bacteroidota; class Bacteroidia; order Sphingobacteriales; family Sphingobacteriaceae; genus Pedobacter; species Pedobacter montanisoli. Next base: position 1,121,620 of record NZ_JALGBH010000002.1, read on the forward strand.
TACTTTAAGTACCATTGTACAGGAAGGCAATAACATGAAAGTTGCTTTTGAACATAATGTTTCTGCCATTGCTCCGGGGCAATCGGCTGTATTTTATGAAGGTAATGATCTTTTAGGCGGTGGTTTCCTCATGTAATTTAAAATCCTTTTTTCCCTGTTCTTCACTTTACTTAAAGTGATTATTCAGGATATAAAAAACCCCGATGTTAAAAACATCGGGGTTTTCTTTTTGTGTTAATGTTCGTCATGCTGAACTTGTTTCAGCATCTATGGTAAGACTCTGAAATAAGTTTATGCTGTAGCTTTCCGCTTCGCTCCAAGTCAAAGTGACAATAAATTATAAGACCTCTAATTTTTTCGTTCTACTTCTTTATCCATTTCGGTCATGTTCACTTCTTCTGATCTTGAAAAATCACCTAATAAATAATTATTAAAGTAATCGGCCAGTCTCCAGAACATGTATTCGGTCATATCTCCAAAAGAATGGCGTTGACCAGGAACAATCATAAAATCGAAGCGCTTATTAGCCTTGATCAAAGCATTAGCTACTCTTATACTGTTTGCAGGATGTACGTTATTATCAACATCGCCATGCATTAACAATAAATGTCCTTTTAAATTTTTTGCCAGATCAGGGTTTTTATCTATCGAGTATTTGAATGTGGTATCGCCTTTCAAAGAAATAATTTCTTTAACACCATGGTGTTTTTCGCTCCACCAACGGTTATAGATGCTGTTATCGTGATTACCCGCAGCAGAAACCGCTACTTTAAAGAAATCAGGATAAACCAGCATTGCCGCTGTTGACATGAAACCACCGCCCGAGTGCCCGGTAATACCTACTTTAGTGGCATCAACATATGGATAACGATCTGCCAATTGTTCTATCGCCGCTTTTTTATCTGCCAAACCATAATCACGCAGGTTTCCATAACCATAAGTGTGGTACCATTTAGAACGGGCAGGATGTCCTCCTCTGTTACCTACTGTAATTACGATATAACCTAACTGCGCTAAACGATCTACTCTATCCATACTACGGCCAAATGCTTTATTTACCGCTTCGGTTTGTGGTCCTGGATATACATATTCAATTACAGGATACTTCTTGTTCGGATCAAAATTAAATGGCTTATACATTACACCGTATAAATCGGTTACGCCATCATCTGCCTTTACTTTAAAAGGCTCAGGGAATTTATAGCCTGCTGCCATTAGTAATGATAAATCAGAGGTCTCTAATTCTAATACTTTATTACCGCTGTTATCATACAATGTAGTTTTAGGAACAGTATTTACGCGAGAGTAATTATCTACAAAAAATTTACCGTCATCGCTCATGGATACCTGATGGTCAAAATCTCCGGCATTCAACAATTTCAAGCCCGAACCATCAAAGTTTACACGATATAAATGTAAATAATAAGGATCTTCTTTAGGTTCTTTGCCGTTAGCTGTAAAATACAACACACGGTTTTTCTCGTCAATATTAATGATTTCCTCACAGTGAAAGGCACCTTTGGTAATCTGATTTTTTAGTTTACCGTTCTCATCAAACAGGTAGTAATGCCCCCATCCGTCTCTTTCACTCCAATGGATAAGTTCTTTACCTCCATTTACCAATCCAGGACGTTGTACTTCTACATAAGTATTGAAACGTTCTTCTATAACCGGTTTAATTGCTCCGCTTTTAACATCAACCACACAAATATCAATGCGTTTCAAATCACGGCTTGTGCGGCCCATGTAAAATTTATTGTTATCGCCCAACCAAATTGCCGGTCTAAATTCTACATCTCTTTCTTTATTTAATGATGGGCGACTGTAAACATTTAAACTTTGGTCTTTAAAAGCTGATACGCTTAATTTCTTACCTGTTTTGGCTCCGAAATCAAACAACCAGATCTCATCTATCGGTGCTTCGGCCTCACCTGGCATTTGGTATTTGTAAGTTTCTAAAGTAGGTCTTCCAGAGCTAACGCTATTGATTACCCATAAATCTTTAACTTTTCTGCTATCGGTACGTTGTATTGTAAAATACTTTGAATCTGGCGACCATAATACAAAAGCTCTACGGCGTTTTTTATCGTTCTTTATCACCTCTTCATTATTTTCGCCACTACCATCACTACCAAATGCATAATATTTTACACCTTCTTTGGTAAGCTGATGCTCAACAATTGTACTGTCTTCTTCGTTTTTTATGGCTTTCATATAGTTAGCCTTATCCATCCAGTACAGGTTGTAATTACGGGTAAAGATAATTGCAGACGAATCTGGCGCTACTGCTCCCCATGATGGTTTGGCTTTAGGACGTTTATAATCTTTAAGCTCTGTCAGTTTGCTATTAGACAGGTCATATTGAAATTTAAAGATTTTCTTCTGAAGTGAATCTGCAGCTTTTTTATCTTTTCTGTCTGGTTTAACTTCATCTATGGTACTCTTGATCTCGAAAGTTATGCTTTTTTCATCATCAGAAAATTTAAGGTTTTCTATGGGCAGGTTTTGTTTATCAAACGGATCACGAACAATCAGTGTAATTTCTGCTGCCAAAGTTGCCGGATCAAATAATTGTTTTTTATTTCTATTCGCCGGATCTACAATGTACCAATTTTTACCATTGGGTGTTTCATACTGATACCAAAAACGGTTAGAGTTTCTTAACCAATGTGCATCTACAGCTGTAGAATAAATCATTTTTCGCAGTTTGCTAGGCGAAAAACGTGCCGCCATCTGGTAATTTGCTTTTTCTGGTGCAGCAATAACTTCTGTGGTGGTAATGGTTTTTGTTTGTGCAAAAAGCTGTGTTGCTAAAGCACAAAGCAAAAACGAAAAGTAAAATTTCTTCATTAAAGGGTGATAATTTAAGTTTTGATTTGGCTAAAATAAGTGAAAGACAAAAGGTACTCAAATATTTATAGTAATATTTAAGTTAAACACCTAGCTTATTGAACGGTAATTTTTAAAACCGTTATTTATAAATAATCCGGTACTTTTCAACATCCTATGTAACAACTCCTGTATTGTACTATCTTAATAGCACTAAACTAAATTTCTAATTCATGCTAATTGTTAAAGATATTGTAAAACAATACGCTTCGCACCGGGCATTGGATCATGTGAGCCTTGAGGTAAAACAAGGCAAAATTTTTGGTCTGTTAGGTCCCAATGGCGCAGGTAAAACATCCCTCATTAGAATTATAACTCAAATTACCGCACCAGACAGCGGCGAGGTTATTTTTAATGGTGAGCGCTTAAACAGCAACCATATTTCACAGATCGGGTATTTACCGGAAGAACGCGGACTTTATAAAAAAATGGAAATTGGTGAACAGGTATTGTACTTAGCCAAACTAAAAGGCCTGCATACATCTGAAGCCACCAAGCGCATCAAATACTGGTTCGAAAAACTGGATATGCAGGGATGGTGGCACAAAAAAGTGGAAGACCTGAGCAAAGGGATGCAACAAAAGGTGCAATTTGTGGCTACAGTTCTTCATCAACCCGAGCTAATTATCTTAGATGAACCTTTTTCAGGATTTGACCCTGTAAATGCCGATATCATCAAAAATGAAATCTTAGAACTCAACAGACAGGGATCTACCTTTATTTTTTCTACACACCGCATGGAAAGTGTGGAAGAATTATGTGATGATATTGCTTTGATTAATCAATCTAAAAAGATATTAGATGGCTCTGTTGATGAGATTAAATCTGCTTACAAGAACAATACATACTGGCTAGAATACGAAGGTAATCATCACATGCAAAGCAATGATACTTTCGAAATTTTAAGTAGCGAAGAGGCTAGAGACAGAAAAATCATCAAACTAAAATTAAACCCGCAAAGAAATATCAACGAAGTACTTTCAGGTTTGCTTCCTGTTGTTAATATCCACCGTTTACAGGAAGTGATACCAAGTATGAATGAAATTTTTATCGAAAAAGTGAAAGGACAATCTCATGAATAAGATTCTACTCATTATACAACGCGAATACCTTTCGAGGGTAAAAAAGAAATCATTTATTGTAATGACTTTCTTAACGCCTCTTCTAATTGCCGGTATATATGGCTTAATAGGTTATTTTAGCTATAAAGGCATAGCTGATTCATTTGATCGTATTGCCGTTGTAAACAAGAATACTACGCTCGATAGTAAACTGAGCAGTAATAAAAACATTGCATATACCTATTTAGACGAGAATCTTGAACAGGCCAAGCAGGAAATTAAAAGCGGTAAATTTGATTATATCCTATATTTGCCTGAATTTAACTTAGATGCTCCTCAGGGTATAGAAGTTTTTGGTTCTAAACAAGCGGGTTTATCTTTAAGTGAAAGAATTTCTGGTGATATCGAGAATTTAATCCGTACGCAAAAGCTAAAGAACTCGGGCATATCACAAACCGATCTGGATAAACTGAAAACTGATGTAAGTATTTCGGTAAAAAAGATTGCTAAAGAAGGAAAAGAAGAAGAATCTAGCGCTGGCGCCAGTATGTTTATCGCATTTGCTGCAGGTATCCTTATGTTCATGTTCATTATGCTATATGGCGTTCAGGTAATGCGTGGCATTATTGAAGAAAAAACAAGCCGTATTGTCGAAGTCATGATCTCATCGGTTAAACCTTTTCAACTAATGATGGGTAAAATCATTGGTATAGCTTTGGTGGGTTTAACCCAATTTATGCTCTGGATTGTTCTAACCTTTGCCATAAGCACGGCAGCCGTTAGTATTTTCATCAATAAAAGCGATTTAAAAAAGATGGAGCAAAGCTCCCATGTTTCTGCACAAATGAAAAAAGGGGCAGAAATTAGTGCCAATACACCCGGCAACCCTATAACTGATCTACAAAAAAGTCTTTCGGGCTTAAATATCCCTAAAATTATAGGTGTGTTTATCTTTTTCTTTTTAGGTGGATATTTATTTTACAGTGCTCTGTACGCAGCCATAGGTTCGGCTGTTGATAGTGAAACGGAAACACAGCAGTTTATGATGCCTGTAATGTTGCCTCTCTTACTGGGCTATGCTTTATCATTAAGCGTAGTAAATAACGACCCTTATGGCAGCACCGCATTCTGGTTATCTATTATTCCGTTTACCTCTCCTATTGCCATGGTAGTTCGGATACCTTATGGTGTAGAAAACTGGCAATTGATCCTTTCTATGGTAACACTTGTTTTAGGTTTTATCGCTACTGTATGGATTGCAAGCCGCATATATCGTGTAGGTATTTTGATGTATGGAAAAAAAACCACCTTCAAGGAGATGTTTAAATGGTTTACTTATAGAAACTAAAAAAATCATCTTATTTCAATAAAATCAGGGAGAAATCTTTAAGTTTAAAAACAAAAAGGTTTCTCCTTTGTAATTTTAAAACAGGTGGAATCTTTTCTAAAGCCTGTATTTATGAAAAAAATTGCCGTCATTGATCTTGGCACCAACACCTTTCACCTTGTTATAGCAGAAGTTAGACTACCAGGTAGCTTTGAGGTGGTTTATAAAACCAACCAGCCGGTAAAACTTGGTGAAAACATTACCCTGAACAATGAGATTATACCAACCGCTTTTGAAAGAGGCTTAAGCTGTTTAGAAGAATTTCATAATGTGATTAAACAGCATAGAGTTGACCGGATTAGAGCTGTAGCTACTTCTGCCGTACGTAGTGCAAAAAATGGCAATGACTTTGTACAGACTGTAAAAAAGATAACAGGCATTACCATAGAAATCATTGATGGTATTGAAGAAGCCAGCTTGATTTATGAAGGTGTTAAAGCAAGTGGTTCTATTCATTCTCCATCCTTAATTATGGACATTGGTGGTGGGAGCACCGAATTTATTCTATGCGATCAAAAAGAAATTTTCTGGAAGCAGAGCTATAATATTGGCGCAGCAAGACTTTTACAGCAATTCTTTCACAGCGATCCCTTAAGTAAAGAAGACAACCATAAAATTAAAATACATTTAGAAAACCAACTCCAAAGCTTGATTCAGGTTATATCACAGTATCAACCTCAGGTAATGATCGGTTCTGCAGGTGCTTTTGAAAGTTTTTATCAAATGCTTAATCCCCATACCCATTTAAGTCAAATAATTAGTACCGATATTGCCATAAGTGCTTATGCCCAACTCGCCGAAAAGCTTTTGCACTCTACCCATGCAGAACGACTGCAAATTCCTGGTCTGATCCCTTTACGTACTGATATGATTGTAATGGCAGTTATACAAACCAGCTATGTATTAGAACTAGCAAAAGTAGAGCAGCTAAAATTATGCAGTTATGATCTAAAAATGGGTATACTAGCTCAAATAAGCAAAGAGATTTAACCTCTAATACAACTCTTTATAAAACTTAATTTGTCTCTTGAGTTCTTTTTGGTTAATTTATATTCTAATAATTTAAAACTATGAACAAGACCATTATAACCGTACAAATGCTAATTAAGAAACCTGCTGATGTGGTTTATCAGGCTTTTATCAATCCTGAGGTTACCACAAATTTCTGGTTTACCAAATCTTCAGGAAAATTGGAAAAAGGCAAAACCATAAACTGGCAGTGGGAAATGTACGAAGCCTCAGCTGATGTCTATGTAGAACAGCTTACCGAGAACCAGCAGATTATTATTAAATGGGGCGATCCGCAAACTACCGTAGAGTTTAATTTTAACACCCTTAGTGCAAACGAAACTTATCTGGTGATTAAAAATTATGGTTTTACGCAAACTGGTAACGAATTAATCCAGCACGTTATGGATCAGACTGGTGGTTTTACAACCGTTGTAGATGCTGCTAAAGCGTATCTGGAGTTTGGCATTAACCTAAATCTGGTTGGTGATAAATTCAGGTAATTATTTACAAAAATTTCAAACCATATTCCCTATAAGAATGTTAAACCAAAAATTTGAATTATGGGAAAATTTGAAATTACAACAAGAAAAAACGGGGATTTCCAGTTTAATCTAAAGGCAGGAAACGGGCAGGTTATTTTAACCAGTCAGGGCTATGCATCAAAAGACGGCTGCATTAATGGAATCGAATCGGTTAAAAAAAATGCACACCTCGATGAAAGGTTTGAACGTTTACAATCAAGTAATGGTAAACCTTATTTTAATCTAAAGGCAGGTAATGGACAGATTATTGGCAACAGCGAAATGTATGAAAGTGTTGCAAGTCGCGAGAATGGCATTGAATCGGTTAAGAAAAATGCTTCTAATGCAAGCATAGAAGAAAAATCCTGACAAAAATGTTACCCGTAAAAACGGGTAACATTTTTATTTTTCTAGATAACCTGACATACACCTTTCATCCAATGTGACATTTTTTCCAGAACCCTTCTTTTCCTTTTCTTAAATCTGTTGTCAGTTTGATATGTCATTTAGAAATAAAATTAAAGCCAAAAACCTTATTATTTTAAGCTATCATATCAACAAAACTCACAATCTGGTGTTATTTAGGATGCACAGCCAAAATATTGCTCATTTGGAATGATTTTTGCTGTGAAGTTATAATTAAAAAAAGTGGTTAAAACCACATAATTTTCAACAATTTATCACACAAATCTGTATTAATTTATATATTTTTGCAGTTCAAAAAATACACAGGGATTAATTTATTAAATGAGACAACTCAAAATAACCCAATCCATCACCAACAGGGAAAGTCAGTCGTTAGATAAGTACCTACATGAGATTGGAAAAGTAGATTTAATTACAGCAGAAGAAGAAGTAATTTTAGCACGCAAAATCCGTGAAGGTGATCAGGCCGCTCTTGAACGCTTAACCAAAACCAATTTACGTTTCGTAGTATCTGTTGCAAAGCAATATCAGAACCAGGGTTTAACACTTGGCGATTTAATTAACGAAGGTAACTTAGGCTTAATAAAAGCAGCTAAACGTTTTGATGAAACCAAAGGTTTTAAATTTATTTCGTACGCTGTATGGTGGATTCGTCAGTCGATTTTACAGGCTATTGCAGAACAAAGCCGTATTGTACGTTTGCCATTAAACCAGGTAGGTTCATTAAGTAAAATCAGCAAAGCTTTCTCTAAATTAGAGCAGGAATACGAGCGTGAACCATCTCCTGAAGAACTGGCTGATATTTTAGAAACTACGGTTGATAAAATATCCGATACCTTAAGTAATTCAGGCCGTCATGTATCTATGGATGCTCCTTTTGTTCAGGGTGAAGAAAATACTTTATTAGATGTACTGGAAAACCAGGAACCTAATACAGACAGCAATCTGATCAATGAGTCGTTATCTGAAGAAATTAAACGTTCATTATCTACTTTAACAGAGCGTGAGCGTGAGATTATCGTATTGTTCTTCGGGTTAAGCACCAATCATCCCCTATCTTTAGAAGAGATTGGTGAGAAGTTTAACCTTACCAGAGAACGTGTACGTCAGATCAAAGACAAAGCATTACAGCGCTTACGTCATACATCGCGCAGCAAGATTTTAAAATCATACTTAGGATAAAATATTTTATTACAAGTAAATAAGCAGAAAAGATTGGCTACTCGGTCAATCTTTTTTACTTTTGTGCCAAATTCTAACCAAATAATTCTTTGTAATGTTAAACAAATACCAATCAGAGTTTCAAAACTGGATTGAAAAAGAAAAAAAAGCTCTTGAGCTTATTCACGTAGTGGGTCAATTATGGTTCGACAGGTCTATCGAACTGGTCCTTTTCCGCAAACCTTTATTTGATGTAGGTAGTAGCGAAATCTTAGCGTACCATCAATATGCTAAAGAAGTTAGTGGCAAAGACATTTCTATTTATGAAACACTGGAACTTGCCAATACCATTGCCAAGTCAAGTCTTGCCCCTTCTCGCATTGATATCGGACGCCTGGCTTCTGAGTGGCTTGATGAAAGTAACAATCATGGCAACATGCATGATTTTATCATCAGTAAGCTAAGTGCACACATTGGTAAAGATAAAATTACGCTTAAACCAAAAGATGTAATCTTATATGGTTTCGGACGTATTGGCCGTATTGCTGCCCGTGAACTGATCATGCAAGCTGGTAAAGGTGAGCAATTACGTTTACGCGCAATTGTTACCCGTAGCTATAGCGACGAAGAACTGATTAAAAGAGCCGAATTATTGAGAACAGACTCTATTCATGGTCCTTTTAACGGCACTATTGTTGAAGATTTTGAAAACAAAGCAATTATTGTAAACGGACAAACGGTATATCTTATCTCAGTAAAAGAGCCTGAACAAGCTGATTATACTCAATATGGTATAAATGATGCCTTATTAATCGACAATACAGGGGTTTACAGAGACCGTGAAGGTTTAGGAAGACATCTTAAATCAAAAGGTGTAAGCAAAGTTCTTTTAACTGCTCCTGCTAAAGGTGATGTTCCAAATATCGTTACAGGTATAAACGATGGGGAATTTAATTTTGAAGAAGAAAACATTTTCTCTAATGCTTCATGTACTACCAATGCTATTATTCCTGTACTTAAAGTAATGGAAGATAATTTTGGCATTGATAAAGGACACATTGAAACTGTTCACTCTTATACCAACGATCAGAATCTATTAGATAACTATCATAAGAAGTACCGCAGAGGACGTTCTGCTGCATTAAACCTTGTAATTACCGAAACAGGTGCAGATAAAGCTGTAGCTAAAGTTTTACCTCATTTAAGTGGAAAATTAACCGGTAATGCGGTTCGTGTACCTACACCAAATGTTTCATTGGCTATTTTAAATCTTTCGTTGAATAAAACTACTGCCAAGGAAGAAATTCAGGATGTTTTAAAACAGGCTTCGCTATTCGGTAACTTAACAGAACAGTTAGAATACTCATTATCTAACGAATTGGTAAGTAGTGATCTGATTGGCAACAGCCACGCATCAATTGTAGATGGTCCTGCAACCATTATGTCTAAAGATGGTAAGTCTGTTGTATTATACACATGGTATGACAATGAATATGGTTATACCCGTCAGGTAATTCGTTTAGCTAAACGCATTGCAGGCGTAGTTCGTTTAACTTACTATTAACAGCAATAAATATTTCATAAAAAAAGCCATCTAAAAAGATGGCTTTTTTTATGATTAATCTTCCGTATTAGAAAGTTGGTAAATCCGGCTTTGTTTTTACAATACGTTCTATTTCGTTCATCACCTTGTCATTCAGCAATGGCAATACAGATAAAGCATCTAAGTTTTCTTCTAACTGATAGGGTTTTGATGCTCCTAAAATAACCGTACTTACATGGTTGTTTTTTAAACACCAGGCAATAGCAAGCTTAGCTAAACTTACACCTAATTTATCAGCCAGTTTTTGTAATGCTGCAGCTTTTTTGAGTTTTTCAACTGTAAGGGTCTTTTCTTTTAGCCAGTTCATACCTTTCAGATCCAAACGTGTGTCTTTTACATCTTCGCTGGTGTATTTACCAGATAATAAACCCGAAGCCAATGGCGACCAGATGGTAGTACCTAAGCCATGGTTTTTAAAAATATGTAAAAACTCATTTTCCAATTTATTACGCTCAAAAAGATTATATTGAGGCTGCTCCATTGTTGGGCCTATCAGGTTATATTGCTTTGCTACGGTAATCGCTTCCATAATCTCAGCAGCACTCCACTCTGAAGTTCCCCAATACAATATTTTTCCCTGTTGTAAAAGTGTGTTCATCGCCCAAACCGTTTCTTCAACAGGTGTATTCTTATCGGGTCTGTGGCAAAAGTATAGATCTAAATAATCTACTTGCAGGCGTTTTAAAGCCGCATTACAGGCTTCAATTACATGCTTACGAGATAATCCGGTTTGGTTAGGGCCTTTGTTATGCGCACCGAAAAATACTTTGCTCGATACGATGAAGGTATCCCTGTCCCATTTCTTAGCCTTAAGTATTTTTCCCATTACTTCTTCAGATTTACCTTCAGCATAACCTTCAGCATTATCAAAGAAATTAACGCCAGCATCATAAGCTATTCCCATCAGCTCGTCTGCCATTATATCGGTAATTTGATTACCAAAAGTAAGCCAGCTGCCAAATGACAAAGCACTTACCTGTAATCCTGATTTTCCTAATCTTCTGTATTCCATAAATTATTAATATTTATCTTTTAAAGTTAAGCATTTTGAAAAAGCGAAGGTTTTATCTTTTTATTTTTTGCTTTTTACTGATAATAACTCCTACCTTTAAGAATCAATTTATTTTAAATGAAGAAGTTATTTTTAATTATTCCAATTGCATTACAACTTAGCTGCGGATCTGTTAAACAAACCAATAATGTTAATGCCGACACACAACTTTTAAAAGACGTGGAAACTTTATCTTCTGATACGTATGAAGGCAGAAAATCGGGTACAAAAGGCGGAGAAATGGCTAGAAATTATTTAATAGGGCGACTTAAAGAAATAGGTATTCAACCCTACCCTTCTTTAAAAGGTTACGAACAAAACTTTGAGATAAGAAGCAAGAACAATCTTACTTCGGGTAAAAACCTGATTGCTTATATACCCGGCAAAAGTGAGAACGTGATTGTAATTTCTGCCCACTATGATCATATTGGTGTAATTAACAATGAAGTTTATAACGGAGCTGATGACAATGCTTCTGGTGTAGGTGCTTTATTAAAATTTGCTGCTCATTTTGCAAAAAACAAACCCAATAATACTTTAATTTTTGCTTTGTTTGATGCAGAAGAAATGGGATTGCAGGGCGCAAAAGCATTTGTTGCTAATCCACCGCTAAGTTTGGATAAAATTAAATTAAATATCAACATGGATATGATCAGCCATAACGATAAAGGAGAGTTATATGTTGCTGGTACTTATAAATATCCTGAGCTGAAGAAATATCTTTTCACTACCGTTAAAGATGTTAAATTGTTAACCGGTCATGATGATCCAAAATTGGGTCATGATGATTGGACCAACCAAAGTGATCAGGGAGCTTTTAATGCTAAAAATATTCCTTTCTTATACTTTGGTGTTGAGGATCATAAAGATTACCATAAAGCTACTGACGAATTCCAAAACATCAATAAATCCTTTTATATCAACGCATCAAATGTAATATTAGATGTTATCAATAATATTGATAAGGAAAAAGACTTACAGTCGATCTTTAAAGCGAAGGTTCAGATGCATAAACAATAAATAAAAAAAGCCAGCTTAAAGCTGGCTTTTTTTATTAAAAATCAATATCAATTATAGATTTAATTGGTATATGAACATTGTTTTTTAACTGCAGGTATTTTTCTGTAACAGACCATACGGTAGTAATTACTTTTTTAGGTCCGTCTATTGTGTTAAACGTAATTTTTGCTTTACCTTTAAACTCATTCCCTAAACGCTCAACCACTTTAAGCTTTTGTATAATGTCATCAGAAAGAGTAATATCTGCAGGAATAATTCTGTCTACATGTATTTCTTCTTTTTCTATCAATTCGCTCAACATAACTTTAATTTTTATTTAAACAAGCTTAGCTAATTTTTAACTATTAAACAACTATTGAATAGTCAAAAAACAGATAGAAATGTAAAATTTCAATAACAAAAAAACCGCATTTCTGCGGTTTAAAATAAATTATTGTCCTTTTCGCCTAGGGCTCGATACCATCCCCACAAATTCTCCTTTACCTATGTTACGTTTTCCTGTTATTTTTGTACGGCTTAATTTATTCATGGTATTAGTCATCATTTCTGTTCCGGCCAGTTTAGCACCTATAGGTTGAACAGTTGTTGAAGGTGCCAGCACTTTCAGCGCCTGATCTAAATAAGCTTCTTTTACATCACCGAAGTCATGAGTCGGATCATCCCATAAATTTGGATATGCTGAAGCATTTGCTTCATCATAATCAGGAGTAATACCATTAAAATATCCACCCTGACCAAGAGAGTTCTTAGTTTCAAACATTGAGAAATAAACATCATATCTATTCTCGATTGTAACAGGGAAAAATCCTATTGGTTTTCCGTAAGTAGTTGCGCCTACTGTTTTTACATTAACATAAGGTTTTAATGAATTAATCACAAGCTCGCTTGCCGACGCTGTATTACCACTTACAATAAAAACCACATTTTGAATAGTATTCAAGCCCCCTTTTTTATCAAACTTAGCGGTATTAGCTGTGGTTGAATAATCTGCATCATCAAAATAGTTCGCAATTCTACCGTTTACATATTGTATTTTATCATTAATATCTAATAAAGGCTGATTACGCATAATAGTAGCCTGTTTATTTTGCATTTTACTGTTATAGTACTCTGTGTACATCACTTTACCGTTTAGAGCTGATGGAGCAATCAGGTTAATCATGTATTCTGCTGTACTTACGTATCCCCCTCCGTTGTAACGCAAATCAACAATGAGATCGGTAACGTTTGCTGCTGCAAATTCTGCAAAAACAGGATCTAAGTTTGTATCCGAAGGGTTTCTTCCCGGTGTAGACAGCATAGAAAAACGTGCAAAATTCAAATAACCGATTTTTTTACCTCCGGCATCATAAATTTTCTTTGTATAAATAGGACTGCTTTTATAAACTGCTTTAGTTAATGTTACAGACTTGGTTGCTTTTGTAAGGTAATTAATCAGATCTAATTGTACGTTTGTTCCACTTAAAGCTGTATTTAATGAAGAGCTTTCTGCACTGTAATTTGCGCCATAAGATTGGCCGTTAATCTTGGAAATATACCATCCTCTTTTAAGTCCGGCTAAATCTGCAGGCGAACCTTGATATACAGCTGTTATAAACGGGTAGTAAGGACTACTGTTTGAATTACTTGTTAAATAAGATACTATTCTTACGCCGATATCATTTCCATTACCTAATAAATCTACTGCAAGCTGATCTTTACTGTTAAATGCCGTAGGGTTTTTATTGGTTCTGTCAAAAATGTAAGAATATTTTGGTGCAGTAGAAGTTGTTTTATACTCCATTGAATTAGAATATTTGGCTATCTCTAATAATTCTGCATTGTAATTATCCAAATCTTTACTTAGACTGGTAAATCTTCTTGGATTAAAATCACCATAAGTAGGTAAATTGGTATTCCAGTAATAAACATCTTTTGCGTACAGGAAAATAGAATCTAAAGAAAGTTCTTTTCTGGTTGCAGTTACAGGGGTTACAGGATCTGGTTTTGGTGGTTCAGGTGTTGGTTGTACACTTGATTTTTTACAGGCCGTAAATGCGGCTATAGCTACTAGAACAAATAGCTTTAATGTAAAGTTTTTTTTCATATAGTTTTATTTCAGTACTAATTAACGATTTTTTATTGACAAAATTTCTGTTACACAAATTTTGTCTCCAAAAAAGTTAACCGGATGGGCTGCATCGTAAATTACCAGCGTATCAGTTAACTTTTCGTTTGTATTTATTAAAGTTTCTTCAATCAGTTTGTTCCAGTTATTAGCGTATTCATCCAGAAAATACAAATTGATAGAACGCTCTAACCCATTCCATTCTATTTGCTTTATTTTATTAATAGCTATATCCATATTACCTTTTGCTACAATAAAGATATTTTTATGCTTTGCTGCTATTTCCTGTAAAACAGCTAATACATCGTTATACAACAATAATTTTAAGGGTAAACGAGCATTTTCATGTAAGCGATCAAAATTTAAGCGGTATTTGGAGTCTATATTAAAAGCATTGGCTATCTTATCAAAAATATCAGCACTTCCGTTTTTTTCATATTCTTCTTTAAAACAAGCTATGATCTGCTTACTGTCTAATTGTTCAGTATAGGCCATAAATTCGGCAAAGAGATAGTAAACCTGTAATAAATAATCTTTTTCGGGGTACAATACGTCATCAAGGCAAAAAAAGAAACTCTCTTTTTGTTCAATCAGGTTGGAGATTGGCAAGGTCATTTATTGAAATCTTTTAAATTGAAATTAAACCTAGTTTTTCTGTTTGAGGTTCGATATAAAAAGCACCGTTAAGTTTCAGGTTAGCTGCTTCTTCATTTCTAATATGTTCTGGGAATGATTGGTAAAGAATATTTCCATTTTCCAGTATTATCCAGTTTTTTAGATCTGTTTGCACATCATATTGCGGGAGTAGATCTGTACGAGGCAAAAGTACTTTTATTCCATACTCTGTAAATAAAGTAACTGCTTTTGATACAGCCTCTATCTCAAAACGATACAGAGGTAAAATCATATCTACATTATGATCTAAACAACTGGTTAGTAGTATATGTGCAGCACTTTCTTTATTTTGATTACCTAAGCTCAAAAAGCTATAGTTTTCTGTTTGTAATTGAGGTACCTCACCATAATCTGCCAGAATAAGTTCAAAACCGGCAAAAGCCTTCTTTATTTTTATTGCGGTTGCTGTAGTAGCCGCAGTAATTAAAATTTTAGTCATTAAATTATATACCCGTCTTTCATCGTAACTACCCTGTTACTGATATTTGCTAAATCACTGTTATGTGTTACAATTACAAAGGTTTGTTTAAAATTATCTCTCAGATCTGTAAATAACTGGTGTAATGCATTGGCATTCTCAGAATCCAGATTACCCGAGGGCTCATCTGCCAAAATAATTTTAGGATTGTTAATTAAAGCTCTGGCTACTGATATGCGCTGTTGTTCACCTCCCGACAGCTGGGCAGGTTTATGATCAGCCCGTTCTGTAAGGCCAAAAAAATTAAGCAACTCAAAAGCTTTCTTTTCGGCTTCTTTTTTCCCTGTTCCTGAGATATAAGCCGGAATACAGATGTTTTCCAAAGCTGTAAACTCAGGTAATAAGTGATGAAACTGAAACACAAATCCGATATGCTGGTTTCTGAAACGACTCAAAGCCTCTCCTTTTAATTGTTTCAATTTTACCCCATCAAGTTCCACGTTACCTTCATCAGGTTGATCCAATGTTCCTAAAATATGTAATAAAGTACTTTTACCGGCGCCAGAGGCACCTATAATGCTTACAATCTCTCCTTTATTCACTTCGAGGTCAACACCTTTTAAAATAGAAAGATTTCCGTATGATTTTTTGATGGCATGTGCTTTCAGCATAATCGCGAAGTTACAAATTTGTTGACTGCCTTTTCAGTATAAATTGATCCTTAATCAAAAGATTTCTCTTACAATTGCTTTTGATGGCATTTTTTAAGAACTGCCTGTCTGATTATCATATATGTATCGGTTTTCGATTAAAAAAACTTTGAGTAAAACAACTATCATTAAAACACCGCAAACCAACAATCTATTTTATGTAAAATCTATTCTGCAAGATTTTAACATATCCCTAAAAGATGTTTTTTCTGTAATTTTCCAGACCTAATTAAACGAAATGAAAAACATTGTTGCAATAGTTGGTAGTGCCGATTTAAATTCTGCAAATCATAAATTGTTATTATATCTCAAAAAAATAACAGAACGTTATTTTAATCTTGTGATTTATGAAGGTTTAAGATCTTTGCCTCATTTTGATCCGCAGCTTTCAATTTCCAATCCACCCGATAGTATTATAGCTTTCAGGCAGATGATAGAAAATGCCGATGGTGTAATTATCAGTACGCCTGAATATGTTTTTAGTCTTCCATCGGGACTTAAAAATGCAATTGAATGGTCTGTTGCTACCATCATTTTTACCCGTAAACCTTTAGGCATTGTCACCGCTTCGGCAAGTGGAGAAAAAGCTCATGAAGAACTACAATTGATTATGGAAACCTTAGGTGCTACATTTAATTCAGGTACAACGCTTCTCATTCAGGGTATTAAAGGTAAAGTGAGTGAAGAGAATCTGGTAGAAGATAACCCTACAAAAATAGCTCTTACTGAATTTGCTCTGGCCTTAAATTTACTTATAGAAAAACACCTATAAGCTTTATAACATCTATAATATTTCTATCTAAATCCGTTATTTGTCTGCCATAAACCTACGTTTGTCAACAGTTTATTGTTATCTGTCTTTATAGCAGTTTACACCTTCTAAAAAGAAAAACTAAAAAAAGATATTTGTACTGTTCTTAAACCAAATTAATTAACAAAATGACAAATAAAACTGCGATTAGATTCCTGATCTCTATGTGTTTAATTTCTATTCATGGTATTTCTTTAGCACAAAAAGTTGATAACACAAAAAATGAGATTATTTTAAGTGAATTAAATTTTGCAGAACTTGCCAGTAAAAGCAGTATCAAACAGGCATTTGAACAAAATCTGGATTCGACAGGAGTTATTGTAAATGGTATTAAGATTGTTAATGGTCTTAAAGCCTATGCGGCCATTACATCAGATAACACAGCTCGATTAGTCTGGTATCCTACTTATGCCAGCATGAATGTTGACCGCGATTTTGGTTTTACAACCGGACCTTATCTCTTTTATGCCAACAAAGGAGAAAAACCAGATGCTACGGGCAATTACTTTTCCATCTGGAAGAAAGATAAGAACAACATTTTTAAACTTATTTTTGACGGTGGTATCAATCATACCAAAATAAGAAACGACTATAATATTGCCATTAATGAAGCTTCCACTAAATTTACTGCTCTAAAAACAGAGGCAAAAACAAGCATTTCTACTCCTCCAAGGCTACAAACAACTGATGATGCTGTTCCTTATCTGAGCAGTAAGGTGGTAACACTAAGAGCAGATCAGCCTGTATTATTTGGCAAAAAGCAATATCAGCAGCCATCTGCTCAAATGACCTATGTGCAAAAAATCAGCGGATACGATAAAAGTGGAACAATATTTTATTGCATAGGCAATCTTTCTAACAATGCACAGGAAGCTTTGCAAAATAAATTTCAGGGTTATTATGTACAGGTATGGCGTTTTGAAAAGAACTGGGAAATTGTGGCCGATGTGATACAGTTAATTAAATAACTATTTGGCCAAAGCCGAAGTGCTGTTTATCTACAAATTAGCACCGTATATCTACAAACAGTTCTTAATTTGTTTCTAATCCAAAGGTTTTAAATACAGATTGCTATTTTTATGCTTAAATGAGCATATCTTTAAGCAATATCAGGTTTACAAAAGTTTGGTCTTTAAGAAAGAAAATCCTACGGCATCTTCTTTTCTGGGGAGTATGCACTACTATTTTAACCTTTTTATTTGCTGTAGGTTTACCAGGATATTTCTTAGCACTTAAACTGGTATTAATGTTATTACCTGTACATATTTTGTACTATTATACGGTTGATACACTTCTTATCCCCAAATACCTGTTCAAAAGAAAGTTTTTAGCCCTTGCCCTGTCATTTATTGTTGTTTGTGCTTTTTATACTTGTTTATACCGTTTGATTGAAATCTTTTTTGCGGATCCCTACCTCTATGCACAAATGAAACCGCTAAATCCTGCCTTTAAATGGAAAAAAATAGAAGGCAGTTTTCAGCAGCAGTTTTTCAATGGCCAGTACATGATTCATGCGCTGGAACAATCTAACTCTATTATCTGGGGTGCCTTATTGATTAAATTCATTAGAATGTGGTACGAACGCAAACAAATGGCGCTGCATTCTGAGCTTAATTTTTTAAAGGCCCAGATTCATCCGCATTTTCTGTTCAATACCCTAAATAACCTCTATGCACTTACGCTTGATAACTCTCCTTCTTCACCTGAAGTGGTTTTAGGCCTGTCTCAAATACTTCGGTACATGCTTTACGAATGTAAATCAGATTATGTACCCTTAAAAAGAGATGTGGAGATTATAAAGAATTACATTACTTTGGAGAAATTACGGCATGGTGACAGATTGGATCTCAATTTTAAGATAGACGGTGAAATTAACCAACAGCAAATTGCACCTCTTTTGATGATCCCACTCATTGAAAATGCTTTTAAACATGGTGCAAGCGAAATGATGGAAGGTGCATGGATCAATATGGTTTTAGAGGTAAATCCAAATTCAATTAAATTTAAGGTATCTAATGGAAAACCCATAGAACAACATGAAAACCAGCGTGTACATTTCGGGAAAATTGGACTTGAAAATGTAAAAAAACGACTGGAACTCATTTATCCTGAAACGCATCAATTTACTACCTATAATGAAGAAGATATGTATGTTGCTATTTTAGAAATAACGCTTAACTCAGCTTCGTTTACTCCTATAGCGACAAATGATATCTTCAAAAGTTCACCTTATACTCCGTTAACTACAAGCAAATAAATAATGAAGATCAAAACGCTGATAGTAGATGATGAGCCTCATGCTATTGAAATCATTCAGAAGTACATAAAAGATTTTCCGCAGGTTGAACTGGTTGCAGAGTGTAATAATGCTGTACAAGCCTTTCAAATTCTACAACAAAACAAAATAGATCTTATCTTCTTGGATATCAAAATGCCCGGGTTGCTGGGCACAGACTTAATCAGAACCTTAAATAATCCACCTAAAATCATATTTACCACAGCTTATCAGGACTACGCATTAGAGGGTTTTGATCTTAATGCGGTAGATTATTTACTTAAACCTATTCCTTTCGATCGCTTTTTAAAGGCAATGGATAAAGTTTTTGATCTGTATAAACTTGAGCACCAAAAAATTGGGATAGCTACTCATCTTCCCGAAACTAAGGGTGATGATTTTCTTTACCTAAGAGTAGAAAGAAAAACGGTAAAAATTAGCGTTAGCGATATCTATTGGATGGAAAGCCTTAAAGATTATATCAGAATAACGCTTAAAGATAGAGTACTGGTCAGTAAACAGAAAATAGGCGTACTGGAAGAGCTTTTACCGGATGACAAATTCATCAGGATACACCGTTCTTTTATGGTGGCCGTAGATAAAATAGAAAGCTATCATGCCTATGCCATTGGCATTTTGGGTAAAGAACTACCCATAGGTCGTAATTATAAAGCCGAGTGTAAAAAGAGGTTAACGCAAGGTATTTAAATACTTATTAAGCTTTTGTTTCAACACTTATCGTCAAAACTACACTATCTGTCTACAATAATCTTGTGTTTGTCGATTTGATAAGTATATCCATTATTTTTTATGGATTTTCGTTACAATTAATGAAGAATAAAACATGAAATTATTAAAACTTTTAGGCATTATCATCGCCATTGTTGTACTGGTAGCCCTTGGCTCAGGATTGTACATCAATTTTGCCAAACCAAACGTGGGCGATGCACCAACACTAAATGTAAGTAAAGACAGCGTTAGTATTGAAAGAGGAAGGTATCTGGCCAACCATGTTACCGTATGTATAGATTGTCATAGTCAACGTGATTGGAGCACTTTCAGTGGTCCAGTAATTCCGGGAACAGAAGGTGGTGGTGGAGAAGCCTTTGATAAAAAGATGGGTTTTCCAGGTAATATCTACGCTACTAATCTAACTCCGGCTACGCTCTCTTCATGGACAGACGGAGAGATTTACAGAGCTATTACTTCTGGCGTAGGAAAAGATGGTCATGCTTTATTCCCGGTAATGGGCTACCCACGTTTCGGTAAAATGAGCAAAGATGATATTGAGAGTATCATTGCCTACATCAGGACATTGCAACCGGTTAAGAGCGAAATCCCTAAATCTGAGCTGGATTTTCCAGTTAGTTTACTTAACAAACTTTCTCCACAGGCTCCAAATCATCAGGTACGCCCCTCGCCTGCTGATACCGTTCTTTACGGTGGTTATCTAGCTAATGCAGCCGGATGTGTAGACTGTCATAGTCAGCAAGATAAAGGTAAAATCGTAGCAGGTACAGAATTTGGCGGCGGCATGGAATTTAAACAACCTGCAGGTATTATACGGGCACCAAACATTACCATGGACAAAACTTCTGGAATTGGTAACTGGAACAGCGATCTGTTTGTAGCTAAGTTTAAAGTTTATGCAGATAGCAGCTATAAACCTCAGAAGTTAAATCCTCATGAATTAAACTCGCCCATGCCTTGGAAGATGTATAGTGGCATGACCGAACAGGATTTAAAAGCTATTTATAGTTATTTAAAAAGCATAAAACCAATTGCAAATAAAATAGAGGTAAGAACTTATACAAAATAGGATAATAATCAGATTAACTGAGCGCTTTTTAGGGTAGTAAGAGGCGCTCAAACAATCATCATAAACAAAAGCCCTGCAGGTATACTTCCTGACAGGGCTTTACTTTTATATATTCTTTTAAATCAATCTTTCTATTCATACCATCTAGCAAACGTCCGATTCATCAGACAGAAAAACATTCGTATATTTGGAGTTATATCCAATTTCAAAACGACACTACATAAATGAAAATAAAAATTTATCTTATCATACTTTTTTTAATTATCTCAAATTTGACTTTTGGACAAACTAAATATCAAAAGGACTTTGGCGAATTTTGGAACGACATAAACGATAATTATGCATATTTAAAAGAACAAAATATAGATTGGAAAAAAGTAAAAGAAATTTACCAGCCCAAAACCGAAAAAATTTCTACAAGTTCCGAATTTATACAACTTTTAGAAAGCGTTTTAAATGAACTTTATAATGGACACTCCTCCCTAAATACAAATCTGAACACCTCAAACCGATTAATTCCGTCGGGACAAGATATTTATGTTGAAAAAATTAACAACAAATTTATTATTACAGATTTACGGAAAGATTTCGGTGCTGAAAAAAGCGGACTTAAAGTAACAATGGAGGTTACAAAATTCAATGGAAAACCAATTGATGAACAACTTAATAAGTTTCTCCCAAAATTTACGCAAAATCATAATTCAAAAATGTATCAATTTGCATTGGATATGCTTTTTGCGGGAACACATAACACAAAAAGAGAAATTTCCATTTTGGAAAATGGAATAGAAAAAGAATATTTTCCTGATGAATATAAGTATACTCAATCAAATTCTTTACTTGAAAGCAAAATTATTAACAAAAATACCGCTTATATAAAAATCAATAACTCACTAGGAAATAACCAATTAATTTTAAATTTTGACAAAACGCTTGACAGTTTTCTAAATTATAGAAATCTAATAATTGACCTTACAGAAACTCCAAACGGAGGAAATACAACAGTTGCAAGGGCAATTATGGGAAGATTCATTGATAAAATTTTGCCGTATCAAAGACACGAATTTGACGAACAATACGAAACAAAACGAGTTTGGACAGAATTTGTAATGCCAAGGAAAAAGCAGTTTAAAGGAAAAGTTTATGTATTAGTTGGACATTGGACAGGAAGTATGGGAGAAGGAATTGCAATTGGTTTTGACGGAATGAAAAGAGCAGAAATTATCGGAACAAAAATGGCAGGATTACTTGGAGCGATTTCTAACTTCCAAATGACCGAAACAAAAATTGGGTATCAATTTCCAACAGAAAGACTATATCAAACAAATGGTAAGCCGAGAGAAGATTTTTTACCAAAAATTTTGACAAGAAATATTGAAGAAACCTATAAAAAAATATCAAAAATAAAATAAAAATTAAGAAACTGCCTATAATAAGGCATTCCCATCTGACGCAAGCGTCCGCTTGTTACTAATCTTAGAAGAGCACAAGCACCGCTAAGTAACCAAACGGAGTGAGTTCTACGAAGTAAATGCTTGCGCTAGACAAAACGTTTAACTAGGAGTTTAAAATACGAAGTTGAAACAGAATAAGAAACCCTTCTACAAGCTCAAGCGTCTATTCTGGCGCAAGTATGCGCTTTGACAAACCCTAGAAATGCATTGTATCAATACTTATAAATGCAAAAAGCCGAATTTACATTTGTAAACCCGGCCTCAAACTAAACTAATTATGATGTTGATTCTCTTTAAAAAGTATATTTTATACCAAATCCGCCACTTTCAGCACCAAATCCACCACCATTGAAATCAAAGGCTGGCATCCAGTCTGCACTAATGGCAATAGGTGTATTGTTAAATTTATATTCTAAACCAGCCATAGCTGCTAAACCGTAATATGAATATCCCCCACTTGCATACCAGTCTGAGTAAATAGATTTTTTGTAAGAGAAATTTCCATAATAAGGCCCTGCTCCTACCAGCCAGTGCAAACCGGCTACATCAGGAATGGCTTTCTCATATTGATACAGTGCAGTAATGGCAATATCATTACCCAACCCACTATAAGATCTGTAACGTACAATCGCTTCTATAGCCTGGTCTTTCTTAAAGAAATATTTTCCTGTAGCCGAAATACCCCACATAAACTTAATTCCTAAAGCGGCTTTATATGGACGACCTGATTGATCCGTTACAATTTCTGTTTTAGTTGTATTTGTTTTAGGCTGACTTGCTTGTTGATTTTCTTTTTCAACTTGTTTTGTTTGTTGTGTCTGGGGTACTGCTGCAATAGTTGCAGGTGCTGTTGATGCCGGAGCTTTGGCAACAGGTTTTGTTTCCTGCTCTTTAACAGGTTGTTTTTTTACAGCCGTTTTTTTAACCTGTGCATTTGCGTTTACTATTGCGAAAGCCGCTGTAAAAAATAAAATAGTTGTTAAATGTTTCATGTAATTTTATTATGTTAAATATTTGTTATTTAGCAATTTATCAGTTTATCATTATTAAAAACCTGATAACTAGGAAAGGATAATTAAAAATTGATTAAAATCTGGTAGCAGTAAAGTCTAGCTCAATTTCTATTTCATTTTTTATCTTTTTATCTGCAGGCAAATCATCCGATGTAGCAAAGTTCATCCCCCATTTGGTTCTATCGAATTTGAAATTTGAGACTACAGAAACAGCTGTATTGGAAATATTGATCTTAGCTGGAATATCAAGCGAAAGTTCTTTGCCCAAAAGTTTCATGCTGCCTTTAATCAAGTAATTGTTACCCTGTGCATCAACAGCTTTCTTTTCTGCCGATCTAATGGTATAAGTAACGTAAGGATGTACGGCCAGATTAAAAAAATCAACCGCTTGCAAATGCTCCGTCAGTTCTATTTTCTTTTCTAAGGGAAGTTCATTGGTAATCAATATCGATGTTATAGGAATGTTGATTTTTCCTCTTGTAATTTTATCGCCCTCTAAAAAAATATCCTCTCCTTCTAATTTGATGGTTCCTGAATTGAAATATCCGGTTTCAAGGTAACCTTTCCATGAGGCTTTGGCGCTTGAATCCATTACAAGTAGATTTCCTTTATCTTTTTTACAAGCTACCAAAAGTGCTATACACATAACTATGGCTATTAATTTAAAGCCATTCATTTTTAATTTGTTCATTTCAAATAAATTCACGGTAAAATATTTATGATTTAATGTTATTCAACACGATGGTTGAATTGGAAGTAGTACCACCGAAAACAGTCGTATTTTCCTGTTTTACCACACCCACGCCATGCGCCATCCAAAGTGTAATGGTTTCTGTGCCATCACGAGACATCATTTGTTTTCCATCCACTTTAATGATTTGCTGCTGAGAGCTGGTATAAACAAATTTGCTACAAACAAATGTGCCTCCAGGAACTGTAATGGTTTCTACAGCCACCGCAGTACCAGGCTTTTGAACAATTTCTTGTGTAAGTTCAAAAGTAGTATTGCTTCCTGATTGCTTTTGGATATATCTAAGGTATTGGCCGGTTATGCCAGGAATTTCCCACGTTAAGGTAGCGTTTTCGCGAATGGCGTTTTCCATAACCATATATCCCGGAAATCCTGTGGTTTTAGCCTCTTCTACTACCACATTCGGTGTTTTCTTTAATTCGGCCACTAAAGCGTACCAGGCATCGGGCATATTAAAGCTGGTATAGGTTTTACCATTGGTTACGTATAAGCTATTATCCAATGCCATATCCATGCCATGTGCGGCAATATTGGTATGCAGGTTATAAACCTGTAAACCTGTTGAATCTTTTCCACCATCAATCCATTTGGTTGCAGTACCAATATTCACATCATCTTCTATAATGCTATAAGTATATTTGGTATTCAAACGAGGTACAAAACTATTTTTGCTAGCCTCTTTTAGTTTTGCTGTTTCTGGTTTATCCTTTTTACAGGCATTTGCAGTTAAACCTAAAATCAGCAGTATCAACATCCATTTACTGCTTAAAATTTCTCTTTTCATCTTTATCATTTAATTTCCGGCAAAAGTATTGCAGAGCATTGCACACTTTCAATCAGCGTAGATAAAGGGTTAATAATCGTCGACTAATGAATGAAAAAAGGCATTTTTCGCCGAAAAAAATGCCTTTTAAATAGTTCTTGATTATTTTGTTGTAAGGAGTCTCTTATGGAGAAAAATTAGGGTAATTTTAAATTAATCAACTTTACAAGTGTGTACACTACCGGCAATAGCCTGTTCTATTGCGTTTCCATCTATAGCAGCCCATTGAGCACAGATTTTTTCATTTGCAAACTCAAATAACCGATAGCCTGTTGTAACCAAGTCTATTCCTGTAGCATCATAACCTCGCCATTTGCCAATGTGTTTTAAGTTCATGCTTATCCTTATAAACACCTTATTTCCTTCTGCCACCATATCTTCTATAATGGTTTTGTGCTGAAATGAATTACCTGTAGCTTCTATCCACCTTTTAGTTCCTTCAATTGTTGCGGGTAAACCTAAAGGCAGAGAATGATCTATAAAATTATGATCTATGAAACCGACTAATTCTTCTGTTTTTCCCTGGTTCCATACATTCTCAATATATGCTAAAATCGTTTCTTTCTTATTCATGTCTTTTTTTATTATTCACAGTATCATCCATTTCTTTTTGAATTTGTTCGCCAACCATCAATCTTGTATTAAAATGATCAGCTCCCTTAACAATCTCAACATAGATTTGTGCTCCAACAGTTTTTATCTTCTCTTGAAATGCAATTACAGATTTTTGTAATAGGAAATTATCATTTTCGCCAGCGTAGATCCTGATTTTATTACTGGCTTCTTTTTTAATCTTTGGCCAGTTGTGTTGCACATAAAGTGCAAGATCATAAGGTTTCCAGGAATTAGCAATTGCTTTATTGATTTTACCTGTTAAGGGATTAAAAAGCTCTTGTGGTCGCCCATTTTTGTCCGGTACGCCAAATTCTGCTTCAAAAGATTGTCCCTGTCCGCCATCTCCTTCTAATTGTTCTTTTTCGGCCATCTTCTTTAAAGTAGAAGTAGCTTTACCATTAATGATAAAAATCTCTCTTTCTTTTTTCTGGGCATCATAAAAATAATTGTCATCCTTATAAATATCAACGCCTGTAAAATTGCTGAAGTCTATAGGATCTGGTGAGGTTGCCCAACATCCACCAAATTTATCCGGGAAATGAAGTGCCAGCCAGATTACGCCATAACCGCCAGAGCTCTGCCCGGTAATTAACCGATGTTCAGGTAGTTTACTCATATTGAATTGGCTTTCGAGATGAGGAATAAGCTCGGTAACCAAAGCCGTTCCCCAAGGTCCATTTACCCGCGAATCAACAAAAGCATGTAAACCATAAGGTGTTTGTGTTTCAGGATTTAAGAATACATAGATCTTCTCTTCTCCCTTACCTATACCGTATGTCTGTTGCTGACCTTTATTATAGGCATTGTGGTGTGTACCTCCCCAACCCGGTATAATATAAACCACAGGATATTTTTTACTAGGATTATTTTGATAAGATGGTGGTAAAACGACTCCGGCTTTTATAAAAACAGGCTCTCCTCTAAATTTTGTTAAAAGCGTTGATTTAAAAACAACTTCTTTGACTAAATCACTCTGATTAAATTTTCGCTCAGGAAAAACATTAGATAAGGTTAATATTGGAGCAGCAGTTGCTCCGCCATCTAACAGGGCTACTACCTCTTTACGGGTATATAAATTACCCGGAGCGTTGTTTCCCCGTTCTTTGGTATTGGTATCCAGTATCGCTACCATTTTATAGTAGGTTTGCTTCAGCGAATCCAAAGGTTTTAAATAAGAAAAAGATTTCTGGTCTAAAGTCTGGATTTTGCCTGCTTTCCAATCTTTAACAGTAATGGCAAAAGCTGGCGCATCTTCCTGTGCCTGTCCAAAGGGTTTACTGGTATCTGCCTGAATATAAACCATCAACCGCCCGTTGTAAGGGCCTTTTAAATCATCGGCCAGTTTAACCTGAATTTTGTTCTGTGCCTGTGCCTGAAGCGCAAGGAAAGAAAATAAAAAACTTAACTTTAATATAGATTTCATATTGAATAGCTATTTGTCTTGTTCATATTGCTTTTATCATTTTATAGTTTGTTAGTTCTACACCTTTTACATATACATGTTGTTCTTTTTGTACACTGAAACCCTTGTTTTCAAAAAACGGTCTTGCGGTTTTACTAACATCTGATATGAGTTCTGTTTGCTTTTGTTGTTTTGCTATATTTTCTATGTTCATATAAAGCTTATTTGCAATACCTTGCCGTTGGTAATCTTTATGAACATAGAACAGATCAATGTAATGCCCCCTGTCAAGTGTAGCAAAACCAACAATCTTGTCTGCATATTGAGCAACTAAAATGATTTGTTTTGTCAGTATTGTGTTCCATCGCTGTAGGTTTTCAACTCCTGAGATCCATGCCTCAATTTGTTGTTTATCATAATCTGCATAGCAAATAGTGGTTATTGTTTCTACATACAGTTTTTGCAATTCGGCTAAATCATGCTGTTGTCCTTTTCTAATTATAAAATGTTCAGGCATTTATCAAGTTTTTTTTTTAAAAAAATAGTTTGTTTCAACAGAGCTGAGAAACAGTTTTTCTTTTTCAAATATATCATGGATCCTAAAAGAGAAGTAACTCTATCGACAGAATACCTATCCTTATAGATGAACGACATAACACAAATCTTCTGGATTTATACTTACCATATATAATTTTAGCGTCTTCTGTTATTCCATTGGTCGAATAATAAAATTAATCAATTCATACCAAGAGTTCTAAACATGTGTTTGTATGACTTTTCTCAATGATTGAAAAATACTTTATTTGCCAATCCTGACTTTTTTGTGCCTGCACATTTGTTGTAGTATCCCAAGGTGGGTAAACTCTTATTCCCCGTTTTCCGCCTGCTCCATTTTGCGAAATAATGCCTTTTTCTTTCAAAACCTGTTTTGGAACAATAAACTGTCCAATTTTATTGCCTTTTATAGTAGTGATGACCATGAAATCAAAATCATCTGAAACATCAAATGGCATTGTTGTTCCATTTTTACCGCGTTTCCAAATGGCTACAAACTGACCTGTTTTTTTAGGGGTAATCTTAGCCAACCGATATTCTATATTCCATTTGTTCAGCTTAAAAGAACAAGCATTGTATGTGCTCCTCTCCTCATTTAGTTTTAAATCAGATAGTTTCAGACCACATCGATCGTAAAACTCTTCTTTTATTTTTTTAAGTTCGTTGTACAAGATATTTTCGTTTATATTTCTCAAAAAGTATTTTACAAATTTGACAAAAAAATAACTTGTTCTGGTTTTTAGTAGATAAACAGCTTGCTATTACAAACTAACCTACCAAAAATAGTTTTAAATGACCTAACGTTTGTAAAGAGAATGCGATTTAAGTTTAAACGTGAGGTATTAAACCTTTATCACTTTTGAGGCTACAATAGCGAAGATCTGATCATTTTCTTTGGGTTTGAGCAGCCGTAGCCCCGTAAATGCACTGAAAGCCGGCAAAATGGCATAATCTTCTCCAAAATAAAAACATGGAAATTTCAAACCCTGCTTGGCTTTGTTATAAACGCGTATTCCCGGGTGGAGATGTCCGCCAATCGGATATAAATCTGATCTGCATTGGATAGTATCGTGTATAAAACAGAAGCCAGCACAGTTATAACTTGGTTCATGAACTTCTATAGCTAAATCTGTATAAATTTCTTCTTTTTGTTTATCGTGATTTCCTTTTACCAGAATAAAGCTAACCTCATTAAATTTCTTTCTCCACTTAGCAAATTCATCAATTTCTGTATTATAATCACTATGAAACATATCTCCATTGATCAGTAACTGCTTTGGCTGATATTTTTGAAGTAGATTTTCTAATCTTAGAAGGTCATTTCTTGAAACTGTGTTTGGAATTGCCAATCCGGCTTTACGAAAGTGAGCCGCTTTACCTAGATGTAAATCACTAATTGCTAATAATCTTTCTTTTGGTAAATAGATTGCTCTTTCTTTATCTAAAATAAGTTCTTCTCCCCTAATTTTAATTTCCACGCTATAAAGTTAATTTATTCTTTCACCATTCTTTGAGAAGGGCGCAATAAGACTTCTAATTTTCATGTATTATGATGCTGTAGAATCATTCTTTAAAAACCTCTTTTTTCATTCGCTCTATCCGTTTTTCTAATTCTTCAGAACTCATATTGGCTCTCAAGCTATCTACTTTAATAGGGAATGATAAGGGTGTAAAACGTTTTGGATAAGTGATAATGATATTACTCTGCTGTATTCTATGCAATGCTGCTGCTAAGCGAGGTTCTTCCAGTTGCTGATAAAATACTTCTTCATACGCTTGTCTGAGCAGTAGATTATGTTTATCGAAATCACTAAATACATTAAAAAACAAGCCTGCGCTAGATTGTAGGTGTTTGTTTTTTACATACTTTCCGGGGTATCCCTGAAAAACTAATCCGGAAATACAGGCAATATCCCTAAATTTTCTTCTTGCCATTTCAGTAGAGTTGATACTTAAAGTAATATCTTCCGCTAGATTTTTAGGAGAGAAAATTTCATAAGCAATTCCATCATCCATTGGTATTTCTGTATCACTCAGTAACTCAAAACCATAATCATTCATCGCTATTGAAAATGTGATGGGTACTAATTTACTTAATCGGTAAGCTACCAAAGCACCCAGAATTTCGTGTACCAATCTACCTTCAAATGGATAAGCAAACAGGTGAAATCCTTCCCTATTGTTAATCATCTCAATAAGTAGTTCATCACTTTTAGGAACATGTGACCGTTCTTGCTGAGTAAGAAAAAGCGGATAAACAACATCAAGTTCTTCATCCTGATGTTTTTTGTAAAGTACTTCATTGTATTTTTTGCGCAATACCGAGCCCAGGTTAGATGACAATGGTAATCTACCACCCAACCAACTAGGCGACATTGCTTTTTTCTGCTTACTCCGACGAACAAATACCGTCATATCCTTTATTTGCACGAATTCTAAAATTCTTCCTGCCAATACGAAACTATCGCCAGCTTTAAGTTTAGAAACGAAATATTCTTCTATCATACCGATATAGCCTCCGCTTAGAAACTTTACTCTTAACATGGCATCGCTTACAATGGTGCCAATATGAAGTCGGTGGCGCAGAGCAATTTGTCTGCTTTTTACTTTCCACAAACCATCTTCATCTTTTACCACTTTTTTAAACTCGTTGTATGCAGTTAAGCTATCGCCACCAGAGGTAATAAATTGCATTGTCCACGTCCATTCTTCAGGTAGAAGCTCTTTGAAAGCATGAGTTTGTACCACCTCCTGGTAAATAACCTTGTCGTCAAAACCATCGCCTACGGCCAATGTAACCAAGTATTGAACTAGTGTATCGAAAACCATCACAAAGGGTTCTCTGCTTTCAATATTGTTTTCTCTGGCAGCTTCCTTAATTGCGGCACCCTCAACTATTTCTAAGGCATGGGTAGGCAAGAAATATATCTTTGAAACTTCATAGGGCGAGTGTCCCGAACGGCCGGCACGTTGTAAAAAACGAGCTACACCCTTTGGAGAGCCTATCTGCACCACCGTATCTACCGGCTTAAAATCTACACCTAAATCTAAAGATGAAGTGGCAATAACCGCTTTTAACAAACCATTGTGCAGGCTGTCTTCAATCCAGTTGCGCAGTTCAAAATCTATGGATCCATGATGGATAGCTAATCTTCCTGCCAAATCAGGTTCAATATTTAACAAGTGCTGATACCAAATTTCTGATTGACCACGGGTATTGATGAAAATTAAGGTAGTTCTACTTTGGTTAATAATCGGGATAAGCTTATGGGCTAATTTCAACCCCAAATGGCCAGCCCAAGGCAGGGTTTCAATCGTATCAGGTAAGATGGTTTTTATTTCTATTTTCTTTTCTAATTGTGCTCTAACTATGATTTTCTTAGCATTATCTTCTGGAATAATTACATCTAAGGCTTCCTGTATATTGCCAATAGTTGCCGAAATGCCCCAAACTCTCAGTTGTTGTTTGCCATTAGCTTTCTGTAAACCTTTTATTCTTGAGATCGCTAATTCAACCATCACACCTCGTTTGCTTCCTAAAAGTTCATGCCATTCATCAGCCACGATACATTGTAGGTTTTTGAAGAGATTAGAAGAACCTTTTTGAGCTAGTAAGAGATGTAAACTCTCTGGCGTAATGAGCAATATTTCGGGCATTGTCTTTTTTTGTTGTAGCCTTTCTGCTTGAGAAGTATCGCCATTACGTACGCCAACATGCCAATCTAAACCTAAAACGCTTACGACTTCATGCATCGCCCGGGCTATATCTTTAGCCAGAGAACGGAGCGGAGTAATCCAGATTAGTTGTAAGCCCTTAACTGGTTTTGGCTGGTTTAAGCCTTCAATGACTACAGCTAAAAAAACAGAAAATGTTTTTCCAAAACCTGTAGGTGCATTTACCAAGCCACTATAACCCTCTAAGTAATATTGCCAGGTTTCTTTCTGGAAATCGAAAGGCTTTCGTTTATCTGCTTTAAGCCAAGAGATGATTTGCTTATAACCTTTGGTTTTTTGCATGTTATTACATTTAAACATTCAGAATCGCCTCAATCTAATCTTATCTTTCTCATTACGTAAATTTTTAATGATTAAGGTGTAACTGGAATGAGTGCCCTTAAGTCATCCAAAGTATTGATTTCCTCTACTCTTTTATCCTTACGCCAACGGGCAATACGTGGAAAGCGTAATGCCAAACCAGCTTTATGCCGTTTGCTTTCTGCAATCCCTTCAAAGGCAATTTCAAAAACGAGCTCAGGTTTTACAGTACGCACCGGACCAAATTTTTCGATAGCATTTTTATTAACGAAACTGTTCACTTCCTTAATTTCCTTATCCGTTAAACCTGAATAAGCTTTCGCTATTGTAATCAATTTTTCGCCATCGCGAACAGCAAAAGTATAATCTGTATAGAAATTGGCTCTTCGTCCGCTGCCTTTCTGCGCATAAATCATCACCGTGTCAACGGTGTAGGGATTAATTTTCCATTTCCACCAATCGCCTCGCTTTCTACCGGTGTGAAAAATGGAATTGAGGTGTTTTAGCATAATTCCTTCACTATTGATTTCTCTAGCTTTTTCTCTTATTTGAGCCAGTTCTGCCCAGCTTTTAAATTTGACAACCGGAGATAACACGACTATTCCTTTGGTAATTAGCCTATTGATGAGCTTTTCCAATAGCTGTCTTCGTTTGACTAAAGG
The DNA here is from genome assembly GCF_022809115.1 of Pedobacter montanisoli. GTDB lineage: Bacteria > Bacteroidota > Bacteroidia > Sphingobacteriales > Sphingobacteriaceae > Pedobacter > Pedobacter montanisoli. The sequence goes on from NZ_JALGBH010000002.1 coordinate 1,153,875, forward strand.
TTCGGTTCTAATGTCATTGTTTTCGTACTCAAGGATATCATAAGTATAAAATCCTATTGGAGCGTTTTCTAATTGATTTTTACTAATGGTTTTCCTATTCAGGCGCTGTTGCAATGTACTAAATGGGAGCACATTCTCATTTTTTACCGCAAGTATTTCTCCATCTAATACAGTTCCATCTGCTAATTCATCCTTAAGAAAATGTAATTCCGGAAATTGGTCGGTAACCAGCTCTTCGCCCCGACTCCAAATGAACAATTCTCCATTACGTTTTACAATTTGTCCTCTAATACCATCCCACTTCCATTCGGCCTGCCAAGCTGAGGTTTTACCTAAATTTTCGGGCTCGGTATCTATAGCATAGGCCAAACAAAATGGATATGGCCAAGAATTATCGGTATTTACATGTGCTCCGGTAGTTAATTCTTCATAAGTGATTTGGTTGGGTTGCCATTTCCCCATTATACTGTGCATAATTTTATTGGCATCTTGTTTACTTTGCTTGGCAATGGCATTAACCAGCATCTTATTTGAAACACCAATTCTAAAATTTCCGGAAATTAATTTATTGAAAATGAAACGTTCTTGTGTTGTTAAGCTGTTCCATGAGTCAAGGACGTAACGCTTTTTCTCTTCATCGGTTTTACTTTGAAGAGTTGTAAGTTCGGTAATCCATTGGTGCAGTGGCTTATCGATATTATTTTCTGCAACAGGTAGTACCAGTGCAATCGTTTCGCTTAAATCGCCTACACTATGATAGCTTTCTGTAAACAGCCACTCCGGAATATCACTAAGCTCTATTGCCCATTGTCTGATTAACGTGGTAGTGATTGGTCGTTTAGGGCGCTTGCCTGTAAACATGGCAATTACATAGGGCTTATCAAGTGGATTGGCTTCATTAAAATAAGTAACTAAGGCCTCAATTTTATCATTGGTTTTATTGCTTAATTCTAATTCTTGTATCAACTGTGCAAAGCGTTTCATTCTTTATACCTGTTTTTCTTCAACATCTACTTCTGCTTTTTCCTCAGCTTCTTCATCGCCGTATTGTGTTTTAACCTCTTCGGCCTTCATACCTATTTCGTTTAAATACCTGCTGAAAACTGCTGTATTACCATGGGTTATCATCACTTTTTCGGCCTCTGTTGCTTTAATGACATCTAACAGACCTGGCCAATCTGCATGATCGCTCAGGGCAAAGCCAGCATCGGCACTGCGCCATCTTCTGCCTGCTCTTACTGCCATCCATCCACTACAAATGCCAACTGCTGGATTAATTAAACTTTTAATCCATTTGCTATCTGCTAAGACTGGTGGAACAATTACAATACCTTTTTGTAGTTCATCTTTTTTGATTTCTGTAGTAATTTGTATGGTATTTGGTAACTGAACGCCGGCTTTTCTGAAAGCTTCATTTAGGTTTGCAATGCTACGATGCACAAAGATTTCATCAGCCCCCTTTAAATTTTTGATTAACCTTTGTGCTTTACCTAAACTATAAGCAACCAGAATGCTGGTTTTGTTTTTAGTGTGATTATCCACTATCCAATTATCAATATTATCGAAGATGAATTGCTGCGGCTGCCATTTGTAAATAGGTAGTCCAAATGTACTTTCAGATACTAAAGTGTGACATTTTACAGGTTCAAAAGCGGTACTGATACCATCGTATTCTGTTTTGTAATCGCCAGATACTACTACAATTTCTCCTTTATACTCTAACCTGATTTGAGCTGAACCTATCACGTGTCCGGCGGGAAACATACTCAATTTAACGCCATTGATGTTAATTGGCTCGTTATAAGCTAATGTTTCTACATTATCATACAATCCATATCTCTCTTCTAAAATTGGCTTGGTTAAGGTATGGCATAGATAGCTTTTATTGCCCCATTTAGCATGATCGGCATGTCCATGAGTAATTACAGCCCTATCAACCGGTTGCCATGGATCGATATAAAAATTACCCTGTCTGCAATAAATTCCTTTGTTTGTAAATTGTATCAAAGCCATGCTTTCTATAACGATTATAGCTAGTTATAGTTTTAAAAATCCATTTGCACGAGTTAATCGGCCTTCTTATTGGATAGTAGTTTCACAAATGAAGATCATCTAGCCAAAATGTATAAAGGCCAAAATCGAGAACAAGGGTAGGTTTTATTTGAGCTATTGGAAATTACAACGACAAAGAGAGTATTTTAAGCCTTGTTAATGAAAGACAAGTGTCCTCTAGTACTCGTGCTAGTTTCATCGGCTTTGCAGTTATGGAGCATGTGCGGATTTTTGTACGAAAGTTAAATAGAGTTACTAAAATCTAGCATTTATTCATCAATCAGCCTGCTATATTTTTTAGTGAAAAGGGATTATTTATTTTCTTTATTTAAAGTCCACTATAAACCTTTGATAAATGTTGGAAATTGTATATTGTGGTTTCGGATAGAATTTCGAAACACAAAGCTATTTAAGCGATGAACTGTTTTTTTATCAAACCGCTGTTAGTGGCTAACGTTCTTGTCATTTCAGCTGTTTTATTTTCTTCCATTTTCGTATTCTGTTCTTTGCGTTTTTAAATGGCGAAGAAGTATTTAATTGTATCATTTTTCCAAAAGTCCATTTGTCGTACAAAGTCATTTCATAAAGCTCTCTATTCGTCTTGTTTTCAATTAATTTCAGAATTTCATTTGTTGTTTTATCAAGTTTTTCATTAAGCATTTTGAAATCGTCATTTTCGTAGTCTTTATAAAATTTCTGTGCAAGTAATCCGAGTTCATTCCATTTAAAACCTGTTTCTGGAAAATCAATTTCAAGTCCTTTGCTTTTCTTATAGTTCCAGTTCAAAACCAATTGCCCCCAACCAATAAGATAAGCAACAAGATTATTGATACTTATGAGTGTGTTTTTTGAATGTCCGTCAAGTTCTTTTTTTTCGGTTAATTCAATTGGAATATTGGCAAGTTCGGTTGTCAACTTTTTATAGTTTTCAGTTATTGCTTTTAGTAATTCGTTTTTGTCTTTCGGTACCATTCTGTTAAAATTGTTTGTTTGTTCGTTAGGTCATCTGCTATGAATTTTCACGAACTATTCATTTACAGGGAATTTCGCCAAGCAGTTTTATAAAAATAATAAATTACTGAGTAGTAAAAAGATATACTTTTAGAATTAAAACTTACAAAGAAGATTTGCATCGATACAATAGACTTTCATATTTATTGAAAAGGAAATTATTGTTTGTCCGTAATGCATTTAAACAGAAAAAGCCACTGATAATCAGTGGCTTTTGTCGGGATGGCAGGATTCGAACCTGCGGCCTCCACATCCCAAATGTGGCGCGATACCGGGCTACGCTACATCCCGAAAAGGTTTTACCTTTGTACCCCCAATAGGATTCGAACCTATGACCTACGGTTTAGAAAACCGGTGCTCTATCCAGCTGAGCTATGGAGGCCTCTCAAAAGAAATCATTGCTGATTTACGTTTGAACGGTGCAAAGATAAAATTTCTTCACCACAATTTTTAATATTTTTTAAATTTATTAGCGATTTAGTCTAACAAACTGATTAACAAAACACTAAAAATTATACCTAAATCCCACAAATAACCGTATGTCTTGATTGGGTGCATAAACATAACTGGGATCAAATACCAGACCATAAGGATTATCTGCTGTGGGTAATGCCTGCCCTTTTGAGTCAAATACCACATTCTTATTAAAAGGGTCCTGGCTTCTTGAAATTAAAAATGGAGCATGTTTGGCCGGATTAAAATTTAGGAGATTCTTAACTCCACCATAGATTTCTGCTCGCTTAAATTTTGTAAAGGTCAACTGAATATTTTGTATGCTCCATACGGGCGATATAGGGTTTCGAGGATCCAGCTCACTTAATAAAGGTAATCGCATGGCGCCGTATATATTCCCTGTATAATCAGCTTTTAAGTGCAAGGGTTTAATATGGTAAGATACAGACCAGGTTCCCGAAAATTTTTCGGTCAGCATTTGTTGTTGCTTAATTCCGTCATTTACCAATGAGACATCTTGATAGGTAATACCTGTATTTAATTTTAATCCCCATGTAAAGGTCAGATCCAGGTTAGCTGTAACTCCTTTGTTGATGGCATAACCATTGAGGTTATCATAGCGTATCTTAGTTACATCGCTTTCATAATCGGGTACAATTCTATTGGTAAAGTAAGCATAAAACAGACTAACGTCGAGTCCTATAATAGTGGCATCTGGGGTAAAAATCTTAGCTGCATAATTCACATTTACATTATAATTGCGCTCTGGTCTAATCTTAGTGTTTACCTCCACTTTTCGGGCGCCTGTTAATGCTGCATGATCTTCTGTAAAAATGTTAACCACTCTAAACCCGGTACCTGCATTAAATCTTAGTGAATTAAATTGGTTCAGGCTATATTTATAAGCCAAACGTGGTGTAAAGATACTTCCATGCAAGCTATGGTAATCGTACCTTAAACCCAACAATAAGGTATTTTTCTGGTTAAACCTGATTTCATCTTGTACAAATAACCCGGGCAGCCACACTTTTTCATGATCATTTCCATATTCCTTATTAGTAGCCATAGTATTATCTTTATAAAAAGTATATCTTACTGCTGCCCCAAAAAGAAGATCATGTTGATTGATTTTTTTATCCCAGGTTAAATGAGAGAAGGCAATTTGTTGTTTGGCGATATAAGAGGTTTCTCCATATCTGCTGTTCTGATTATGTTGGGTCAATGAAAATGCCAGAAATGTCTTTTCTTTTAGAGGTAATTGATAATTGCCTACCATTTCCCATCTGCTGGTATAGATACTTTCTCCATAAACTTCATCTCCACCTCTGTAACTTTTATTCCATCGGGTTTCTCCTCCCCACCTGTCTTCATAAAGATACCTTGCTGCTAAAGAAAAAACTCTGTTCTGTCTACGTTCTATGTTCCATTTCTGAAAAAGAGCTATCCGGTTTTGCAGGGTCATATCTGTAAAATGATCCTGGTTCCTGTCCAATATTTTATTGAAATTAAAATAATTAATACCAGTTAAAACAGATACCTTAGAATTTAACTGCAGTTTAAAACCCAGATCTGCATTGTGTTCTAAATGCGTATTAGACATCAGATCAACCGAAAATTTTGGTGCACTACTTACTTTTTTTGTGATGATATTGATCAATCCTCCTACCGCTTCACTTCCATATAATGAGGATGCGGGGCCTTTTACGACTTCTACTCTTTCAATTATTGAGGTTGGTATTCCTGAAAGACCATACACGGTTGATAAACCACTTACAATAGGCATTCCATCTATTAAAACCATAGTATAAGGGCCTTCAAGACCATTAATATGAATATCTCCGGTGTTGCAGATATTACAGTTTAGCTGAGGTCTTACACCATTTATATTCTGAAGTGCTTCAAAAACACTTGCCGCAGGATTACGCTTAAAAAAATTGGCGGAATATATTTCTACCGGCACAGGACTTTCCAATCTTGATACTTCTTTTTGCGTTCCCGTTATCACCACTTCCTGTAATTGCTCCTGATCTTCTTCTAATACAATTTCTTTTAAGACTGTATCACTTTTTAACGCCAGCGTAAACAAAGCTGGTTTATAACCTATAGCAGTTGCTTTAATTTGATAAACAGCTTCTTTTAGTCCTAAAAACATAAAATTACCTGCTGTATCCGTGTGTACTTTCATGCTAACAGGAGATAAAGCAATTGTTACTGACGAGGTTTTAGAATGGTCAAAACTTACTGAGCCCTGCAGCTTATAAGTTTGGGCTCTGACGCATATCATATTCAAGATAATAAAAAAGGCTACTAAACTATAAAATTTGAAATTGAAAATCATTTTAACTACGATTAAATTTTAAAATCAATTCAACAAAATTAAAATTTTAGATTAATCTAAAATAATATTTAGATAAATATTTAATTTAGTTTTTTAAAGGATAAGGAAGAAACCTAAAAAATAATGATATTTGTAGCATGTCAAGAGAAATACAGATCAAGAACAAGAGGGCCTTTTTTGATTACCACATTTTAGATAAGTATGTTGCAGGTATTGCCTTATTGGGCACAGAAATCAAATCGATAAGAGAGGGTAAAGCCAACATGACCGATTCATTCTGTATGTTTATTGGAAATAGTCTGTATGTACGTAATCTCCATATTTCTGAATATGGTTTTAGTTCTTTTTATAAGCATGACATTAAAAGAGACCGGGCTTTACTTTTGACTAAAAAAGAACTAAAAAAACTAAAGTCTAAAGGAGAGGAAAAAGGTTTTACCATAGTTCCTTTACGTATTTTTATTAACGAGCGGGGTTATGCCAAGCTCGAAATTGCACTGGCACAGGGTAAAAAAGAGTTTGACAAACGCGAAACGATAAAGGAAAGAGATACCAAACGTGAATTAAACAGGGTAATGAAATTTTAACCTGTACTTACCACGCCTGATCGCCAACCAATGGCACAAACCTGAAGGTATCTAATTCTATTTTCTCAAAATCATTTTCAGATACGCGTATTACGGTAAGCATTTTCTGCGTTTTTTCATCACCTACCGGAATTACCAGTATACCGCCTATTTTGAGTTGTTTTAAAAGCAGCTCAGGTACGAAAGGTGCTCCGGCTGTAACTATAATTTTGCTATAAGGTGCATGAGCGGCAATGCCTTTAGAACCATCGCCTAAAAAGAAATTAGCATGATAGCCCATGCCTGGTAATACTTTAATGGTATGATTGTATAAATTTTCCTGACGCTCTATAGTATATACATCAGCTCCTAATTCCATTAAGATACAGGTCTGGTAACCCGAACCTGTTCCTATCTCCAGAACTTTATCCCCTTTTTGAATATGCAGTAATTCGGTTTGATAAGCAACCGTATAAGGTTGTGAAATGGTCTGGCCTTCTCCTATAGGAAAAGCAATATCTTTATAAGCCTGACTCCAAAAGGTTTCATCAAAGAAAAAATGACGCGGAACTTTTCCTATCGCTTTTAATACCTTTTCATCAGATATTCCGCGTTCTCTGAGCAGTTCAACCAGTTTCTTCCTTGCTCCTTTTTCTCTATAATTATCTACAAACTTATACGCCATTTAGTACAAAATTAGCCTTAATTTGCGTAAGAACACAACATTTGAACTACTAAAAAATTAACATCTTTTTAACCTTCACTATATCAATCATTAAAAAATTTAGATAAATCTGCTCCGGGTAGTTTTATTGAGCCTTAGATCTTTTGCGTAAATAACGCTACATTTCTATTCGCTAATTAGAAATTTAAAGCTATTTTTGCCTAAATACATATCCTATTATATGCGTAAGATTTTAATTTTTGCTTTGTTGATTTCTTTATCGGGTACCGTTTTTGCACAAAGAGACGGCAACTACAACTACAGTATAGGTGTAAGAGCTTATAATCTTTTTCAGCTTCCAAAAATTTTAGATCAGACCAATTCTTCAGATTACACCACTTCGTATTTAAACGGATTAATGGTTAAGTTTAATGATAATCAGATCGGTATACGTATTTCAGGTAATTACTACTTTAAAAAAGACCTTTCTTTTAAAAACGGATGCGACAACTGCGAAATAGCAACCGGGGATGTGGATGATTTCTGGGCTAAGATCGGGTTTGAAAAGAACTTTAATTACTCTGCAATCCAACCTTATTTTGCTGTTGATTTAGGTTTTAGGGGAATGAATTTTAAAGGAAAAATAAATGAAGTTAATAATACCTCAACTTCTTCTAACACCATTACCAGTAAAAGAGGCTTTATAGCTACTCCTACATTAGGTCTTAAAATCAATCCTGTTAAGCAAATCAGTCTGTTTGCAGAATGTAATATGGATTTTTATTTTTCATATGAGCGCCAGGAAAGAACCCAGAATGACGCTGCAAATACCAGAACTTTTGCCAAATTCAATAAAACCGAAACTTTAATCAATCCGCTTTCTATTGGCATTCAAATTCATTTGGTAGATAAATACTAATAAGGATCTACATCTATTTGTACCAATACACTTTTAAACTCTTTGTGGGTATTAAACTGCGTAACCGTATCTTTAATTAATTGTTTAATCTGTTGTATAGATGCACCCCGTTCTGCCTTTACAATAATCTGTTTGATGTAATAATTTCTGATGCGTGAAACTAAAGGCTGCTCTGGTCCTAAAATTCTTTTACCCAGTTGTACCCTTAACTGATTTGCCAAACTTTGCGCTGCAACGTTTAATACATTGGCATCTTTGTGTTTCACATTCAAAAAAATCAGTCTCGAAAAAGGCGGATAATGATAATTTTTACGTTCTGCCAGCTCTTCTTCGTACATTTCATGGTAATCGTTGGCCATTACCTGCCTAATGATTCTATGGTTATCATTGTAAGCTTGTATGCAAACTTTGCCCTGCTTATCCCTTCTACCTGCACGTCCGGCAACCTGTGCCAGCAATTGATAGCTACGTTCAAAAGCCCTGAAATCAGGGTAATTTAATAAAGTATCGGCATTTATAACACCTATCAGGCTTACATTGTCAAAATCCAGTCCCTTTGCAATCATCTGGGTACCAATTAAAACCTGACTTTTTTTATCCTGAAAATCAGCAATGATTTTCTGCATGCCATTTTTAGTTCTTGTACTATCCAAATCCAGTCTTTGAATTTTAATATCCGGAAAAAGGAGGCTCAGTTCCTCTTCTACCCGCTCAGTACCAAAACCTTTTTGCTCAATATGTACACTGCCACAGGCAGGACAGATATTGACAGAATGCTGATGATAACCACAATAATGACAATGCAACTGTCCGCTCGATTTATGATAAGTAAGACTTACATCACAATTTACACATTTAGGCGCATAACCACAGGTATTACACATTAAAATGGTAGCATAACCACGTCTGTTCTGAAACAAAATAACCTGTTCTTTATTTTGCAATGCCTCAGCAATATCTTCAATCAGAACAGAAGTAAAATACGAATGCATTTTTTTGCGCTTGGTTTCTTCTGCTATGCTCACTACTTTCTGCTCAGGCAGCAAAACACCTCCAAATCTTTCTGTAAGCTCTACCAAACCGTATTTACCGCTTTTTGCATTATAATAGCTCTCTACAGAAGGGGTTGCAGAGCCTAAAATAACCTTAGCCTGATGTAAATAGCCTAAATAAACAGCTGCATCTCTGGCCTGGTAACGTGGAGCAGGATCATATTGTTTGTATGAAGTTTCGTGCTCCTCATCTACAACGATCAGTTTCAAATCGTTAAAAGGTAAAAAGACAGCCGAACGGGCACCTAAAATAACCTGATAAGAGCCATTCAGCACCTTATTCCAGATTTCTACCCTTTCGTTATTGTTAAATTTAGAATGATAAACGCCTATATTATTTCCAAAATATATCCTGATTCGTTCTACAATCTGCGTAGTTAAAGCTATTTCTGGCAGTAAAAAAAGCGCCTGTCCGCCTTGGGCTATGGCTTGTTCTATCAACTTAATATAAACTTGGGTTTTACCCGAAGCAGTAACGCCATGCAAAAGCACTACATCTTTTGTTTGGAACTGCTCTTCTATAGTTGTAAGTGCTATATTTTGAGCAGAACTTAATTTAAAATTGATTTCAAACTCATCGTCAAAACCATTTAAACGACTTACAGGTTTTTGTTTAAGTTCAAATATATTTTTATCAGTTAATGCTTTTATAGCTCCCTGTCCACATCCACTATGTTCTATAATATCACTTTTAGCTACATACTCATGATTTCTCGAAAGACTGATATAGGCCATGAGCGCATCTAATTGCTTGGGGGCTTTTTCCAATAGAGAAAAGAGCTCTTCTAAATGTTGCTGGTCTTTATAAAAAGGATTTAATGCAATAAAAGATTTTAACAAAGGCTTATAACGCTCCACAACTTCTTCGGCAGCAATCACAACTTCTTTATTGATCAGTGCATTAATCAGCGGATACACAGTTTTTTGTCCCAGGAGCTTAGCTACCTGATCAACAGTTATTTTTTGCTGACGGCTCAGTACATCTACAATCAACAGTTCCTTATCTGTAAGATTTGCTTCTCCTGAAAAATCCTCTCTTAAAATAAGAGTTGTTTCGCTAGCCAGCTTCATGCCGTTAGGCAAAGCAGCATTCATTACATCGCCTTCATTACACAAATAATATTGTGCTATCCAATCCCAGAATTTAAATTGTTCTGCATTAACAACCGGTAATTCATCTACTACATCAATAATATATTTAGCTTCGTAATGAACCGGCGGAATGCTTGTTATTGTTTTAATTAAAGCCGTATATAATTTGTGTTTACCAAATTGTACTACCACACGTTTACCTATGGCTATATGATCATTTAGCTCATAAGGTACCCTGTAAGTATAATTTATTACTAAAGAAAGGGGTAATATTACTTCTACGAAAAGTGTTTCTCTTTCTGTGAAATCTGACGCCACTAAATCCATTATTTATCTCTCAATGCAGCCAAAAACAAGCCTATCCATCCCATAACAAAAAAAACGCCTCCTATTGGTGTAACCGGACCTGCATATTTGGCAAAAGATATCTGATAAACATCTCTTACAGCTAAAAGATAAAGTGAACCTGAAAATAATATAATGCCAAGAGAAAAAAACAGGAACGATAAGCTGATCAGTTTGTTTTTATACCTTGCGAAAGTGGATAAATAGAGGATAGCGAAAGTATGATAGAACTGGTATTCAACACCTTTTTGCCAGATAGAAAGCTGATCAGGCGCAAGTATGTTCTTTAGCCCATGGGCTCCAAACGCACCCAAAATCACCGCTAAGGCACCAAAAAAGGAAGCAGTCAGTATTATTTTCTTATTCATTAGAATGATTTTAGATATCGCTAAAATAAGAAATTGAGGATATAATCACAGTAATCATAAAATAAAATTAAATTTGTATGGCTAATCATGAAACGATTTTATTTTGTCATCACCATACTTATTGCTGCCATTTTTATAATGGCCTACCAATATTTTAAGATTTTAAACAAAGGTACTTCTGATAACGAATGGGCACTTAATCAAACTGCTTCAAATGCTGCTTTGCTGGTAAGTTTTGATAATGATAAAACTTTTTACGAGATCATTAACGGACAAGGAATTATCAGACAGGTAATTGGCGAGCAAAAAACCGATCTACTGAAATCCATTTATGAAGATTTTAATGCCAATTCATCGTTTAAAGCAATTTCCGAAAGTAACAAGGTTTTTCTGGGTTTTGTTCCTTTAAAAAACAAGGAGATTGGTTTCATGATCACTTTACAGCTTAAAAACAAGATTAATCCGGGCATTTTTAAGCATTTAAATGCAGAAAATAACAATAACATATTAAAAATAAAATCGGGAGATTCTACTCAGTATTACCTTTCTTTTAAGGATAACAAATTAGCTATTGCCGATAATGAAGATTGCCTGCTACATATTTTCGATAACAAGAACACCAATAATAATTTTGCCAGTTATATCCGTACCCAAAATAAATTCTCAAAAAATGTACTGGCCAATATTTATGTAGATTTTAACCAGTTGTCCAAGCTCTTAGCTCCTATTTTAAATTCTGAATTAAGTGGCGAACTGAATGTTTTAAAGCAAAAAGATATTTATGCCAATTTCAGTTATAATTTCAGTACCGAAAAACTATTATTAAACGGTTACTTGGATATACAAAACGATCATAATTATTTTAAACTGTTTGAAAATATACCTGAACAAAAAATATATATTGATGAAATTCTACCTGATAAAACAGCCAATTACGCCATTTATTCTATAAGTGATTATACTAACTGGCAAAAAGCTTTAATTAAATGGCATAACAATAATAAAAGCGCTCAGAAAACAGAACAACAAATAAATCTGATTAAAGAAAAGTATCGAATAGATCTGAACCAAATTCTACCTAAATATATCAAGAACCAGTTTGGATGTTTTGAATTAAATACAGGCGAAAAATTTGGTCTGATTGCTTTAAATAACGGCGATAAGCTTTCTCAGGCTTTGTTAGATCTTAGCACAGAGTATTCTCCTGAAATAAGAATATTTAAAGAACCAGGCATTTTATATAGCTTTTTTGGCGAACCTTTTAAAAAATTCGACCGCCCTTTTTATATCATAAAAGACAATTTTCTGGTTGTAGCCAATAACGCAAGCAGTTTGCAGGTTTTTCTTAACAGTTACAATAATGGTAAACTATTGGCAGCAACTTCGGGTTACCAGCAGTTTATCAGTCAGTTGCCTAATGCATCAACCATATTGTATTATATCAATAACGACAATTCAACAGATATCTTCAGCAGAAATCTAAAAACTCCTTATTACAAGCATTTCAGATCAGAAAGTGGTTTCAAAAATTACAATGCCTACGGTCTTCAGCTCATGGCTGATAATGGCAAATTTTTAAGTAATGTTGTATTAATGACCAAGCAAAAAGAACTCAGTGTTGATAGTTTAACGCATTTACCCTGATTAAAAATAATTATTATTGATTAGCTTTATAAAAACTGCTATTCATGAAAAAATGCCTGCTTATAGCTGTATTAACCATTGGTACGCTTAATTTAAACGCACAGCAATACGCATTATTTAATACCAAAACTCTTTTTGATGCTTTTGAAAATCCTGCACAAAAAGCATTCACTTTAGATTCTTCACGCAAATTCGCTTCAAATTTACTTTTGCCTTATTTTGACCTGAGCGGATTAAATAAAGGCAGTTCAGATGAAGCATTAAGGAATCTGATTAATAAAGGTTACAGCAATCACAGACTTGGGCCTTTTGATAAAGATTTTGAGAAAACCATGTACGAAAACAATAACATTTACTTGCTTAGTTTTCGAATTTTTAAGAATCATAAATTTCACAAAGAAATGGGATTTTCATGGCAGGTAAGATCAGAAACTCAGATTAATTATGCTGAAAATAAGAGTTTAGGCATCTTCGAAAACTTTGGGAAATGGCTTACCATACCAAGAGTAAACGTGTTCAATAATAATGGCAAACTGCAAAGCTACCATCAGTTTAGTTTCTCTTATAGAGAAAATTACAATAAAAACTGGGCTTTAGGTGCAAAAATTAGTCTATTAAGCGGTATAGGCTATACAGAGTTTTATGCCAATAATTCATCTGTTAACATTAACCCTAATACAAATACCATGCACCTCGTCATGAACGGTACTTACAGAGCCAATTATTCCAATGAAAATAAAGTAAAAATAGCCGACCTCATGCCTTTCAAAAATCCAGGTCTGTCTATTAGTCTTGGAACTACTTATACAACCAAAAACGGTTTTCATTTAATGGCCAATTTAAAAGATCTGGGTTTTATATGGTGGGGTAAGAAAAGTTACGAGGGTAATTTTAATATAGATGAAACGCTTAATGATGTAACGGGCGATAATGCCGCTGCAATTATGCGTAAGAATATGCAGAAGATAGAAACGAGTTTTGGAGAAAACAAGAAATTTGTTTCAAAAACCACTGCCAAAGCCGATTTTTCGGTTTCTAAAACCTTTGGCGCTTACAAGCCTACCTTAATCCTATCTAAAAATGTATTTGATGATTTTGGAGAAGCTGCTCTGGTAAACACGTTAACATCCGGTAATTTTTCTATTAGCGCAGTACCTTCATATACCCTTCAGAAACAATTTAAAGTAGGTGCGCAAGCCATGTATCAAACGCCAAATTTTGAATTCTTTCTGGGCTCTAATGATCTCATAGAAAGCTATTATGCCAGTAAAGAAATCTTAAAAAATCAGGAAACACAATTAACTGGTTACCACAGAGGCTCTGTATATTTAGGTATCGCCTTTAAAATGGGATATGTAGTTGAACATCCGATGAATATGAGCTGGATGCCCGGAGTTGGCGAGAATAAAGATCAGAAAAGCTTTTTCAGTAAGATGTTTGGTATTTTTAAAAAGAAAGCTAAAAATTAAACTTTCTTCTTGGGTGTTGTGGCTACAAAATCTTTTAGGTAAAAGGGTTCAAAATAAGCAATATCTTCAAATTTCTTTTCTTCAAAAGCCTGCTCAGCCAGCTTACTCATATGAGCCGCACTGTTAAAATCAGTATCGTAAAAATGTGCATTAACGTTGTCTATTACAGATTGGCATTTGGCTGCGCCATCGCCAATAAAAGCAATAAAATGGTTTTGCAAGTATAAAGAGAAGCTTTTCTCATCAATAATTTTAGCAGAAACCTCTTCGTAAAAATTAAGCTTGTTGGTATAAACAGCTGTATAAACTTCCATCCTCCTCGCATCAATCATCGGACAGATCAATCCACCAAAATTAGGATGTGCATTGATGTAACCATTAGCCATTAAAGTAAGTGTATTAATTGCGATGAGAGGTTTATCTAATGCAAAACATAATCCTTTAGCAGTTGCTACGCCTATGCGTAAACCGGTATAAGAACCCGGGCCCTTACTTACTGCAATTGCATCCAGATCCTGATATTTTAAACCGGCCTGTAGCATTACATCTTCAATAAAACACGTTAAACTGGAAGCATGAATATTAGAAGCTTTTTGTTCTTTCAATGCGATGGTTTCACCGTTTACGGCAATGGCAACAGAACAAACCTGTGTAGCTGTTTCTATTTGAAGTATAGTAGGCATATCAGATGCAAATATAGGCTAATTATGGATAAGGAAAGAGATTAATCTAAATACTCAGGGTACCGGATCATGCCCATGTCCGCCCCAAGGGTGGCATCTACCAATGCGCTTTAAAGTTAACCAGCCGCCTTTAAAAGGCCCATATTTTTTAATGGCTTCAACTCCATACTGCGAACATGTAGGTGTATAACGGCAATTGGCACCCAATAAAGGTGAAATAAGCCATTGGTATAGCTTAATAAGCCCTAAGAATAATAAGGAAAATATTTGTTTAATGATTCCCATTTTCAGCCATGTTCTGGATAAGCTTTTTGAGCATGCCGTTCATTTTTTTCTCAAAAACAGGATAACTGTAAATTTCTTTACCTACATACTGTACAGATAACAACAATACAGTTTGCGGTGTATTTAAGTAATTGTATAAGAATTCCTGCTTTTGCTTACGGTAAGCTTCTTTTGTGCGTCGCTTGATCAGGTTTCTGTCAACAGCATGCTTATAACGTTTTTTTGCAACGTTAATTACGATCTGAACCGGAAAACTGTGAGATTGAGAAACGGGAAGATAGGTAATCCTGAAAGGATAAAATAAAAAAGAAGAGCCTTTTTTAAATAGCAAGTCTAATGACTTTTTACTACATAAACGCTCTTCTTTTTTAAATGTGTTCATTTTTTTGATCGCTTAAGCTGCAAACTGATTGCCAGTGCTCACTTAAAAATGGCAATCAAAAAATTATGCTTTATGACGACGTTCGTCTGAAACTGTCAATCTTTTTCTTCCTTTTGCACGGCGAGATGCTAATACTCTTCTACCGTTAGCTGTAGCCATTCTTTCGCGGAAGCCATGTTTGTTTCTTCTCTTTCTTTGCGAAGGTTGGAAAGTTCTTTTCATAACTGTATAATATCTTAACTAAAGTTTTTTAATAAGAGGTGCAAATATAAAGGCATTTTTTCAAAAAAACAACAAAGATTAGTTTTTTATTTTAAGAAAAATCACTTTAAGTAAACATAGGTTATACCGTCTCCTCCCCTGTCTAAATGTTCATCCTCAAAATGAGAGATTTCTTTATAACCTTTTAAATGATTTCTGATCAGCTTACGCAAAATACCATCACCTTTTCCATGTATAATTTTAATAGATGAAAATCCCAGCATGATGGCTTTATCCAGATAATTTTCAATTTCCTGGATGGCATTTTCACCCCTCATTCCTCTTACATCCATCTCGGCCTTAAAATTAGACAAAGCTTCGTTTAAACTACCCGAATATGAACTACCCTGTGCAATCTTCTTACCTTGCTTTTTACTGATCTTTTGTAATTTTTTACGTTTTACAACAGATCTCAGTTCGCCAAAAGCAATTACACAATTATCTTTATTTAATTCTAAAACCTGTCCTATGCTTTCTGTTCCGATTAATTGTACCCAATCGCCAACTGCCAATTCAGAATGATCTATTTCTACCACAGGTTTAGGCTCGGGTTTAACTTCATTTTTTTGTAAACCTTTCTGCAGGTTCTGCCTTAATTGCTTGGTCGCTTCTTTATCGGCCTGTTTTTGCCTGATCTGGGCTATGGTATGTTCTACAAGCTTATTGGCTTCTTTAATAATATGTTGCGCTTCAATCTTGGCATCCTTAACCAATTGCTTTTTGTTCTCTTCAAAAAACAGTTTTTGCTTTTCGTTTTCAGCTATGAGGTTATTGTATTTATTTTGCTGATTAGATAATTTAACCTTAGCCTCATGTAAGTTTCTTTTTTCTCTTTCCAGACTTACCAGTAAGCTATCGAGATTATTCTGGCTTGAGCCTATCTTTTCTTTGGCCAGGTTTAAAACCTCTTTTTGTAATCCTATATTCTGGGCTATTTCTAATGCGTAAGAGCTTCCCGGCTTACCAATGTCTAAAATATACAGAGGTTTCATTTTATGGTTGTCAAATAGCATCGAAGCATTTTCAAGTCCTTCGGTATCTCCGGCAAAAAGTTTAAGATTAGAATAGTGAGTAGTAATTACCCCTCTTATTTTCTTGCTATTGAGCACTTCTAAAACTGCCTCTGCCATGGGTCCGCCAAATTGCGGATCGGTTCCTGTTCCAAATTCATCTATCAGCACCAAAGTTTTAGCTGAAGCATGTTCTACAAAATACCGCATTTTTTTAAGATGCGCACTGTACGTACTTAAATCAGATTCTATAGACTGGTCATCACCTATATCGGCAAATATTTGCTGAAAAACACCTACCTCACTATGCTCATCGGCAGGTATAAGCAAGCCACATTGCAACATTAACTGCAACAGACCTACCGTTTTCATACAAACAGATTTACCTCCTGCATTGGGCCCTGATACCACAACAATCCGTGTTTGCTCATTCAAGCCTATGTTTAAGGGCACCACTGCTTTTTTTTCTGCTGCAAAAGAAAGCATCAATAAAGGATGTCTGGCATTAATCAAATTTGTTTTAGGTTCCTTTAGCAGAACAGGCATATTGGCTTCAATATCTATAGCAAACAAGGCCTTTGCTCTTACAAAATCCAGCTTGGTTAAAAAAGAATGGTAGGACAATAAAATAGGAATATACGGCCGCAGATTATCAGTTAGTGCAATTAGAATTCTTATAATCTCGCGTTTGCGTTCAAATTCAAGGTCTCTTAATTTATTGTTCAATGAAAAGACCTCTTCGGGTTCTATATAAACTGTTTGCCCGCTGGCAGATTCATCATGCACATATCCTTTTAACTTACGTTTATTTTCAGCCAGTATCGGAATACAAATTCGCCCATCTCTAACCGTAAGGCTACCATCTGCAACCCAGTTATTGCCAATTGCCATCTTGTAAATGGCATCCATTTTTTTTCTTACCTCCTGTTCTCCCTTTAAGATAGCAGTTGTAATATCAAAAAGCTCTTTAGATGCATTGGGCTTTATCTTTCCTTTGGCGTCCAGAACAGTTTCTATGTAAGCTAAAATGCTACGTTCAACCGGAAGATGTTCAAAAAGAGCTTCCAAATTAGGATATATGTTCTCACGTTCATCAAAGAACCTAATTACAGCAAATACTGTTTGTAAAGAGGTATAAATCTTAAATAGCTCTTCTTCTATCAAATATGCACCTTCAACTTTAATTTTATCGGCCAGAGTTTTGATATCAAAAAAAGCGTTGATCTGTAAAGGCTCCTGATTTTCTAATATACTTTTAAATTCTTTGGTCTGTTGCAGAAATTTCTCTATCTGATCAAAACGGGTCATTACCTGCATTTTTGAAACCAGGTTTTGTCCCATTGTGCTTAAGCAATGTTTATGAACCAGCTGTCTTATTTCGTTAAAGCCTAATCTCTCTTCGCAATTATCCGGGTATAACATTTTATTCAACAGGTTTTAAAGTAAGTTTCTTAGTCGCCCTTTCGCTTTCTTTTTCCCGCTCTTTTTTTAATCTTTCTGTTATTTTCTCGTACATTTTATTAAACAAATCGGGGTTCTTATAATAATAAGAGAGGCTTTTGTTATACAAAGCCGAATCTATAGTGTATTTTTTATAAATACCTTTATATAAAGGAGCTGAAACTTTTTTTGCGCTATCCTGGTTAGCCAGTGTAGTAGCGTAACCATCCACTACATGAATATCATATAAGATCTTTTCCATTTTATCTGGTTGGATAATATCTTTTGGTATGTCCGGTTTACAGCTAAAAAGCAGAGTCGCTACAAAAAGAAACGCAAATACTGGTCTAAAGGTCAAAATATTCATCTTTCTTAGGTTAAATTACGCTAAGGTTACTAATTTTGGGTAAAAATACTGATAAATGAGCATTGCCAATAACTTATTAAAATATAAAAATGAAATTGAAGCGCTAAACGTTAAACTCGTGGCGGTTTCAAAAAACCATTCTGCCGATGCGGTTATGGAAGCTTATAATGCGGGTCAAAGGGTATTTGGCGAAAATCTGGTTCAGGAAATGGTAGATAAACAGGTTAATTTACCTGCTGATATAAAATGGCATCTGATAGGTCATTTACAAAGCAATAAAGTAAAATACATTGCTCCTTTTGTTAAACTTATTGAATCTGTAGATAGTTTAAAGCTACTTAAAGAGATAAACAAACAGGCCGAGAAACACCAACGTATAATTGATTGCTTATTACAAATTAACATTGCTGATGAAGAAACCAAATTTGGTTTGGATTTTGACGAAGCCATAGAATTATTGCGATCAGAAGAATTCTCTGCTTTTAAAAATATCAGAATCATTGGTTTAATGGGTATTGCCACCAACAATGCTTCAGAAAAACAGACCAAAGCCGAGTTTAATGAATTAAAAGTATTATTTGATGGATTAAAACTGAGTTTCTTTAGAGATCAGGATTATTTCAAAGAGATTTCAATGGGTATGTCTTCTGACTATAAAATAGCCATAGAAGAAGGTAGCACAATGGTAAGAATAGGGAGCAGTATTTTTGGTAAACGTATCATTAAACATTGGAAATTACAGCAAAATGAAAATTGAAATCAGAAAAGCCGTTAAAGAAGATTGTACCCGACTTTTAGAGTTGATCAATGAACTGGCTGTATATGAAAAGGCACCTGAAGAAGTTACCGTTACACTTGATGAATTTATAGATGCCGGTTTTGGCTCAAATAAAGTTTGGGACGCTTTTGTTGCTTTAGATAATGGTATCATTGTAGGAATGGCCTTATATTACATCCGCTATTCTACCTGGAAAGGTTGCAGATTGTATCTTGAGGATTTTCTCGTTACTGATAATTATAGAGGCAAAGGAATAGGTAAAATATTATTTGACCGTGTGGTAGAAGAAGCCAAAGCCAAAAATTACAATGGCATGAACTGGCAGGTATTAGAATGGAATACTCCAGCAATTAATTTTTATGATAAATATGGCGCAAATTATGACGCTGAATGGCTGAACGGTTCATTCTCAAAAGAAAAACTCCTTACATTATGAAAAACATATCCTTAAAAACAACGCTATTTTTTCTATTCATTGCCCTGTCTTTTTTTGCATGTCGCAATGAAGAAAAAAAGGGTAAAGATTTAACAGGAACAGATACTTTAACTTATAAAACCGAGCACATACAGGTATTAAGTAGTTATATTCCCAAACCACAAGATGGGATAACAGACATTACAAAAGCTACCATTTCATACCCGGTATTTCAGAACAAAGCTTTAAATGATTACCTTTTAAAGCAGGTATTTAGTTTTTTCTCTCAGGAAGAACCTCCTACCTCTTACCAAGATGTTGCTAACAGCTTTGTTAAAGGTTATGATGAATTTGCGACTGAAAACAAAGATTATACACATAGCTGGTACTTAGACATCAACATCAAACCGATAAGTCAATTTAAAGACTATATTGCACTAGCTTATACACATAGCGATTATACTGGTGGTGCTCATGGCTCACACAACATCATCTATATTAATTTTGATCCCGTTCAGAATAAGCCTTTAACTTTAGACAACCTTATAGAAAATGGCTCTTCAATTAAGTTGACTGCTCTAGGCGAACAAATTTTTAGGAAAGATGAAAAATTAAGCGCAACGGAGCCTCTTACAGAAAAATATTTCTTTGAAAACGGAAAATTTATATTGCCTTTAAACTTCTATATTGGCAAAAATGGTCTGGTATTTCTATACAATGCTTATGAAATTAAGCCTTATGTTGATGGAACTACCGAACTCGTGATCCCCTTTGATCAATTAAAAGGGATATTAAAACCTCAATATCTAACTGCAAAAAATTAATGTACATCTATAAATTTGGCGGTGCATCAGTAAAAGATGCCGCCGGTATCAAAAACGTAGCTCATATCATTAAAAACTATGGCGAAAAGCAACTATTGGTAGTGGTATCTGCCATGGGTAAGATCACCAACCAATTAGTGGCCCTGACCAATGCTCACGTTAACAACGATGACCACAAACATTTTCTTTTTGAAGAAATAAAGGCATTCCATTACCGGATCATGGAGGAATTATTTACCGACCATAAAAATCCAATTTATAATGACGTGGCTAATACTTTTGTTGAAATAGAATGGTTACTTGAAGAAGAAGCGCAAGACGGTGCCGATTATCTATATGACCAGATCGTAGCCGTAGGAGAATTGGTATCTTCTAGGATCCTTGCAGCTTACTTAAGTTTAACAGGATGTGTAGGTATATGGCAGGATGCACGTAATTATATAAAAACAGATAATAATTATACTGAAGCAAATGTATTTTGGGATAAGACCATTCACGAAATCCAAAAGCATCTGCCTTCTTATACTGAAAATGGTATTGTAATTACCCAGGGTTTCATAGGGAGTACAAGCGAAAACTTTACCAGTACTTTAGGTCGGGAAGGTTCTGATTATTCTGCAGCTATTTTTGCTTCGGCTTTAAATGCAAAATCGGTAACCATTTGGAAAGATGTACCGGGTGTACTCAATGCCGACCCTAAATGGTTTGATGAAACAGAGCTTATTCCACATCTTTCTTATCATGATGCCATAGAATTAACCTATTATGGTGCTACGGTTATCCATCCTAAAACAATCAAACCAATTCAGAATAAAGGCATTCCTTTGTATGTAAGGTCATTTATTCACCCTGAAGGTGAAGGTACAATGATTAACAATACCGAAGCTCCCTTACCAGTTCCTTCTTTCATTTTTAAAGTAGATCAGGTACTGATTTCTATTTTCCCAAAAGACTTTTCTTTTATTATAGAAGAGAATTTAAGCCACATATTTGCCATTCTTCATCGTAACAAGGTAAAGGTAAATACCATGTTGAACTCAGCCATCAGTTTTTCTATCTGTGTAGATAACCAGGCGCATAAGATAGATGCTTTGTTAAAAGACTTGTCTGAAACCTTTAAGGTAAAATACAATGAAAATATGGAGTTGGTGACCATCAGATATTACAACCAGCAAACTATTGACAGGGTTACCGTAGATAAAGAAGTATTATTAGAGGTAAAAAGCAGGCATACTTGTCAGATGGTTATGAAGAATAAAAACTAAAACTGTATATTTTGAATAAATATATTTTAGACGAAGTAGTTCAGCACTTTATTAATGAGCATTTAAATAAAGATGTGAATAAGATTGCCTTGTCTAAACCTGTTTTTGATCATATAAATAACAGCGAACTGGCCAATCAGATTACAGCTAAAAAGAAGTCTGCACATAAATTACCTACCTGGTTTCACACCAATTATATCTATTATCCTGCTTTATTATCTATAGAACAATGTTCATCAGAGCCTACAGCCATTTATAAATCGGGATTGGTAAAAGGCAGCGGTTTAATAGATCTTACTGCTGGTTTTGGTGTAGATAGTTTTTTCTTCTCAAAAAAAGCGGACAAAGTCATCAGTTGTGAAATTAATGAGGAGCTGGCTGAAATTAATGCCTACAATGCCAAATTACTTCGGGCAGATAACATCAAAGTATTAAATACAGATGGTATAGCCTACTTAGAGGATTGCGAACAAGTATTCGATACCATTTATATAGATCCCGCCAGACGTAATCAGAATAATAAGGTTTTCATGCTAAAAGACTGTAGCCCTGATGTGGTACAGCACCATGCTCTACTTTTAGCAAAAGGGAACAGGATTATCATCAAAACAGCACCTCTCTTAGATATCATTGCAGGCTTAAATGAATTAAAAAATGTAAGCGAAATCCATATTTTAAGTGTTAAGAACGAATGCAAGGAGTTACTATGGGTATTAGATAAAAATGCCGATAGTAGCGCAATTAAGATTACCTGTGCAACCCTAAACGATCAAGGCACCAAATACTTTTCTTTTAATCTACATGAACAACAAACAACTGTTGAATATGCAGATATACACGTTAATGGTTATTTGTACGAGCCAGATGTTGCATTGCTAAAAAGTGGAGCATTTAATTTAATCGGACTAAAATATGGTTTGAATAAGCTTCATGCGCAAAGCCATCTGTATTTTTCTGAAGAGGCCAAACCTGATTTTGCCGGACGCATCTTTAAGATTGAAAAAATCCTAAAAGTTAATGAGCTCAAAAAAGAAAAAGATTTGCAAGGCAATGTTATTGTAAGGAATTTTCCTGACAAAGCCGAAAGCTTAGCCAAAAAATACAAAATAAAACCGCACCAAACCCAGTTCTTAATCTTTACACAAGATACAGAAGGTTATAAGGTTATCGATGCTAAAATAATTCAGCATTATTGATGAAATTTATCCGTTTTAAACCTGCTCCTAGCTCTTTATTAAAAACTTCTATGGTATAATCGGCTATGATAGGTGTATCTTTCTCATCATGCTGATGCAGGAAAAAATAAACATCTTCCAATCCTCTATCTAACCAGCTTTTCAAACGCATTGCCCATTCATCCACTCGCTTTTTATCGGAATCTAAATATTTCCCGCCATTACCTACAAATCTTATAAAGGCTTTAGGTGTGCTCAATTCCATATGTACGCAATCACGCCTGCCGCTGGCATCTGTTATAACTGCTCCTTTATTTAAGCTTGCTAATAGGGCAAACAGGTCTTTTCTGGCTTTACCATCCTTAAACCAGTCTGTATGCCGTACTTCAACAAACATGTTCAGATCAACAGGCAAAAGCGTTAAGTAATTTTTAAGGGCATCAAAGTTCTTAGGGCCAAAATTATCGCTGAGCTGTAAAAAACATGGACCCAGATATTTGCCAAAGTTATGAATAGCCTGAAGGTATAAATCAGTTTCTGGTTGCGCATTTACCAGACGTTTAATATGGGTAATGTTTTGGGTAAATTTAGGACAGAACAAAAAATCCTGCTTTGCATAATGTTCTGCTATTTCTTTCCATTTTACAATCTGCTCTGCTTTAGGAATTCCATAAAAAATAGCATTGAGTTCTATGGTATTAAAATGCTTTACATAATGCATCAAGAAATCCTTTTCTTTGGTTTTTGGAGGATATATTAGATTTATCCATTCTTTTCTACCCCATTTGGCACAGCCTATATAAAAATTAGTATCAGTTCTCTTTTTACCTTTTAAGGTTAATAAAGTCTGTTCACCATCTGCCGGTAGTGTAAAATCAATGGTATTGATCTCATTTTCCAAAACTTTTCCAAACTCCATATTGTGTCTCCCTTTAAACAATAAATCCCCGAAACTTCTCAATTTCGGGGATTTAAATTTATTAAGTATCTGCTTAATTATAAACTTTAATCATAAAAACATAATCTTGCATTCTTTCTACCTGCTTGTTACGTTTTAATCCCTGCAACTGACTTTTTTTGCCATAGGTAACTTTTCTGCTTAATGAATCTTGTGGAATGGCATTCAAAGCTTCCATGATATATTTAGATTTCACAGCAAAAGTAGCGCCATCTGTTTTATTTTCTTTACCGTTAATGATACCTACTATATTACCGTTGTTATCTAACAAAGGGCCACCGCTATTGCCCGGATTTACCGGAATAGCTACCTGATAGGCCAAAGTATCGCCATCTATACCTGTTTTTGAGCTCACATAACCATCGCCCAGTACAATATCATCTTTAGGAAAGCCTAAGGTAAATACAGCTTCACCTACACCTGATAAGCCTCTGCGGATTGCATAAGGAAGTCCCGGAAGGTTAAAAGATTTATCCGTAATTTTTAAAATAGCAATATCGTTCTGCGAATCTGTATAAATAGCTTTAACCTTATAAGATACGCCTTTATTATTTTGGACATATACAGAATCTGCACCGCTGATCACATGGTAATTGGTAGCAATATAACCATTGGCAGAAACGGCAAAACCTGTACCTCCATATCTTGCTACAGGTGTTCTGTTAGTAGAGCTGTTTTTTGAGTTAATGTTACGGATAAGATTGTTCTGAGAACGTTTCAATTGTGCCAAATCGCGGCTCATAGCCTCAAAACTACCTGCCTGTTTGCTATTATTCTGTATAGAATAGATAGAAATCATAGCTAAGATCAAGAAAGAAGCTGCCACAGCAATAGCTGCTTTATTGTTTCTCCATAGCTGTACAATTTTAGAAGGGTGTGGTTTGTATGCCTCTACTAAAGTATCTACATCTATTTGGCTATGTGCATAGTTTAACTGCTCTTTAAGCTTAACAACAGTAGAATATTGTGCCATAGCATCTAAAAACACTTTATGTGCAACTACTTTATGATCTATTATAGGATCATTCTTTCTCAGTTGCTCAAAAGCCTCACGCTCGGCAGTATTCAGTTTATCGTTAAGATAATCTTCAATAATTGCTTCTAAATCCGCTTCTCTCATTTTAGTTATTAAAAAACAGTTTCTTTAACCTTTGTAAACATTTATATTTCTGCGTTTTTGCATTATCGGCATTTGTATAGCCAAATTTTTCGCAGATATCCTGCATGGATAAATTGTGAATATAAAAGTCCTGTATAATGGTTTTACAAGGCTCGCCTAAGTTTTCGAGGGCTTCCTGCATCTTATCAAACTGAAGGTCTTTTTGTTCATGCTGTTCTACATCATCATCTACTACCAAAACCTCTTCAAAATCTGCAATGTTGCTCGTTTTTTTATTGCGTTGGGTTAGCTTCTTTAACCATATTCTTCTGCTTACAGAATAGATATAGGTTTTTAGCTTACTGCTTAGTTCAAAGCTCCCTTCCTTTACTTTATTATAAAGTACGATAATCGTTTCCTGATAAACATCCTTAGCTTCATCTTCATCGCCGCTGTTGTTTAAAATAAATTGCAGCACCATCGGAAAATAAGCCGCATACAATTTATTTAACGCCTCCTCAGAATTATTGAGTATGCCTAAAACTACCTCTCTGTCTGTCGGAACCTGATTATTAAACTTTATATTCACCTATTAATACGTTAAAACTCAAATGGTAACCCAAAAATTTAAAATTAATATTAAATGCGCTGCTTTTATTATTTTAAAACGCAAAACTATTAATATTGCACATAAATCATGTACTTAAATTTCAGATTAAATATTGGGGTAAGTTATGATTTCCTGCAATTGAAAAGATAAAAACATAGGTATATCTTCATATTATTAAGGAGGTAACCTATAAATACCGCAATAAAACAAAGATTTTAAAAAACTCAAAATCAATAGCTTAAGATAAAAATTAAAAAAAAGTGATTTTTTTTTCAAAGTAGTGGGTTACCTTTTTACCTTTGCGGCATTAAGAGTAAAATTTAATTAATTAATTATTTTAAACAGAAAATTCAAAATGAAAAATTTATTCAAACTTGGCTTCGTAGCTTTCGCTTTAACTTTAACTGTAGCTGCTTGTTCATCAGAGAAAAAAGCAGAAGGTACTGACACTATCGGTACTGATACTACTATCAAAGCTGATACTACAGTAACTGATACAGTTGTTAAAACTGATACTACTGTTAAAGCTGATACTACTACTGTAAAACACTAATAGTAATAGTCAAAAACAATTATAAAAAAAGCACCGATTAAATCGGTGCTTTTTTTATGTCCTTATATTTCTATTTCTTCCTCTAGGTGCTTTTTCTCTTATTTTTAATTCGCAGGTATTTCCTCCCCACTTTCTTACAAAATAATATTCCGCAAAAATTATTTTAAAATAACTATTGACAAATTAAATTTGTTATGTACATTTGACACCGAAAAGCAAAAATGAATATTAACACTACATATTGGTTTGGTTACTTTTACTACTTTAGTAAGAGCCGGGACTGATATGCAAAAAATATAAGCAAATAAAATATTTTGTATAAGAAAGTCCCGGCAAAGCGCCGGGACTTTTTTTGTTTAAAGCATTTATGAAAAAGAAACCCAGAGTAGCCATACAAGGTATAAAAGCATCGTTTCATGAGGAAGCGGCCTACAAATTCTTTGGTAAAGAAATAGAGACCATAGAGTGCAATTCGTTTAAACAAACTTGCGATAAGCTTGAAAACAACGAGGCTGATTTTGTGATCATGGCCATCGAAAATTCTATTGCAGGCAGTCTTTTACCTAATTATACACTTATAAGAGAGTACAATTTTGCGGTAACAGGTGAAGTTTATTTACCTATCCAATTGCACCTTTTGGCTTTACCGGGCGTTAAATTTGAAGACGTAAAAGTTGCTACCTCCCATCCTATTGCCATTAGACAGTGCGTTGATTTCTTTGACGATTTTCCACAAATAACCGTAATTGAAGGTAATGATACAGCTGCCTGTGCAAAAAAGATAAAAGACGAACAACTGAAAGATACCGTAGCCATAGCAAACAGTCTTGCTGCTGAATTGTACGGGTTAAATATTCTGGAAAGACGTATCGAATCAAACAAAAAGAACTTTACACGCTTTCTTATTCTAGAACAAAACAAGAACGAACAGGAAAAACCAATCAATAAAGCTTCTATCTGTTTTCAAGTTGGAAATCACGTAGGTGCATTGAGCAAAGTGTTGCAGATTTTTGCGGAACTGAACGTAAACCTTACCAAAATACAATCTATGCCTGTTTTGGGTAAAAGAAATGAGTATTATTTCTACGTAGATATGGAATGGAAAGAAATGGAAAATTATGATACCGCCATACGCAGAGCGCTTAAATACACTGTTAACTTTAATATTATGGGCGAGTACCTGAAGAATGATAAGGTTTAAGGAGTCGGAAGTCTGATGTCGGAAGTCTGAAGACCGATGTTGGAAGTTGAAAGGCTAAAGTTGAGAGTCGGAAAATCGAAGTGAAAGTTCAAAACGATAAGCAAAAGACGAATAACAAATAACGATAAACGAATAATTAAAAAATAAATATCCTAATAGATGAAACTAAATTTAAACATTGAACCCTTAAGCAATTGGATCAGCGTAACAAATGAACCTTTGCTGATATCAGGCCCTTGTAGTGCAGAAACTGAAGATCAATTGTTAACCACCGCTCATTTACTTGCTGCAACAGGTAAAGTAAGTGTGTTAAGAGCAGGTATCTGGAAACCTCGTACCCGTCCGGGAGAGTTTGAAGGTATTGGCAGTATTGGTCTTGAATGGTTAAAACGGGCAAAAGCCGAAACAGGTTTACCTACCGCTGTTGAAGTAGCCAATGCCAAACACGTAGAAGAAGCTTTAGCTGCTGGCGTAGATATTCTTTGGATAGGTGCCCGTTCTACCGTTAATCCTTTTACAGTTCAGGAAATTGCCGATGCCTTAAAAGGTCATGATGTTCCTGTTTTGGTAAAAAACCCGGTTAATCCAGATCTACAATTATGGATTGGTGCCTTAGAGCGTATCAATAAAGCTGGTATTACAAAATTAGGTGCTATACATAGAGGCTTCTCTTCTTTTGAAAAAAGCTCTTTCCGTAATGAACCAATGTGGGAACTTGCCATTCAGTTAAAAACGCTTTGTCCTGAATTACCTATCATTAACGATCCAAGCCACATTTGTGGTAACCGTGAATTAATTCCCTACATTTCGCAAAAAGCACTGGATCTGAATATGCAAGGTTTAATGATCGAATCACATTTAGATCCTTCGGTAGCATGGACCGATGCCAAACAACAGCTTACTCCTGCTGCCGTTAACGAATTAATGGAGCGTTTAACTGTGCGTGAACCTGATTCTAAAAATGAAGCATTTGCAGATAAATTGACCGAATTGCGTAAGCAAATTGATAAGATAGATGACTTGTTGTTACAGAAATTAGGTGAGCGTATGGCCATAGTTGAAAAAATTGGCGAATATAAGAGAGATAATCAAGTAACCATTTTGCAGGTAAACCGTTGGGATGAAATCAGTAAAAAAGGCGCTGCTTTTGCTAAAGCCTTGAAATTAGATACTGCATTTACAGAGAAATTTTTAGAACTTGTACACAGTGAATCTATCAGAAAGCAAACAGAGATCATGAACAACATGAACGAAGCGGCAAAAGGTATCGCTGCTGAAAATCATGCTGAAGTAAAAGCTTAAACATTAACTATCAGGATATTTAATTTATGGAGAGGTTTAGGCCTCTCCTAATCTTACCTAATTTATTTCGTATAATGCACAAAAACGCAGTTATATCATTTAAAGGGCCCAAACATATTGATGCGGAGATCTATTTAACAGGTTCAAAAAGCGAGTGCAACAGGGCTTTGATTATCGAAGCATTGAGCAAACAGCTTGTTAAAGTAGAAAATCTGTCTAACGCGGCAGATACTGTAACCTTACATCAGGTCTTGAGCAAATTAGAACATTCAACCGCACAAGAACAGACTATTGATGTTGGTCCGGCGGGTACTGCAATGCGTTTTCTAGCCGCCTACCTTTCTGCCAAAAATGGTAATTTCCTGTTAACAGGAACTGAAAGGATGAAACAGCGGCCTATTGGTATATTGACCGAAGCTTTAAATGAAATTGGTGCCGATATAGCATATGAAGAAAAAGAAGGCTTTCCGCCTTTGAAAATTAAAGGGCCATTGGCTCAAAAAAAGAATCATATCCAAATTAAAGGCGACATCAGTAGTCAGTATATTTCTGCTTTACTGATGCTTGCCCCTACTTTACCTTTAGGTTTAACTTTAGAGATTGAAGGCGAGCTAACTTCTAGACCTTATGTAGAAATGACCTTAGCTATGTTAGCTGAATGTGGCATTTCTCATGAATGGAATGAAAATCTTATTGTTATTCAACATCAGGATTTTAAGCCTGCTACGCTTATTGTAGAGCCAGATTGGAGTGCTGCTTCTTATTGGTATAGCATTGCAGCTTTAGCTGAAAATGCCCGGATCAGTTTACCACACTTGCGCAAACAAAGTTTACAGGGAGATAGCCAGATCAGTATTATCATGGAAATCTTTGGTATCAATACTTATTCTACAGCTAATGGCATTGCTTTTACAAAAGATCAGGAAATTAAAAATACATCAGCAATATTAGATCTAAAAACCTGCCCTGATTTAGCGCAAACCATTATTGTTGTAGCTGCTACCTTAAGGCTTAACCTATCGTTTACAGGTTTGGAAACGCTAAAAATAAAAGAAACCAACCGGGTAGCTGCTCTGCAAAATGAGCTGGCTAAAATTGGTGTAAAGCTCCATGAAAATAATCTTATCTATACTTTAGACTGCTCTGCTCTTTCTTTTCCTAAGAAAATAACTGTGGCTACTTATGAAGATCATCGTATGGCCATGGCTTTTGCTCCTTTGGCTTTATTAATTGATGAAGTAGAAATCGAAGATTATAGGGTAGTTGAAAAATCTTATCCTTATTTTTGGGAAGACTTGAAGAAAGCGGG
This sequence comes from Pedobacter montanisoli, assembly GCF_022809115.1. GTDB lineage: Bacteria > Bacteroidota > Bacteroidia > Sphingobacteriales > Sphingobacteriaceae > Pedobacter > Pedobacter montanisoli. The sequence goes on from NZ_JALGBH010000002.1 coordinate 1,183,765, forward strand.
ATTTGAAGTAGTTAGTACTTAGTAAAAAGTATTTAGACTATTACAAATCTTCTAAATTATAAAAACAACATTAATACATCTAACTACTAAATACTAACTACCAAAACAATCAATATTATAAAAAATGGCAGGCAACTCATTTGGACAGCTTTTTCGCATTACTACTTTTGGTGAATCGCATGGAACTGCAATCGGCGTAATCTTAGACGGTTGTCCGGCCGGGCTAAACATTGATTTAGATTTTATACAAGCCGAACTTGATAAGAGAAAACCTGGACAATCAAAAATTACTACTCAACGTAAGGAAAGCGACACTGTACAAATTCTTTCGGGCATTTTTGAAGGAAAAAGTACTGGCACTCCCATAGCCATGCTTATTCCTAATGAAGATCAACGTAGTAAGGACTATGGTCATAATGTGGATGTTTATAGGCCAAGCCATGCCGATTATGTGTATGATGCTAAATATGGTATCAGAGATCATCGTGGCGGAGGGCGTTCATCGGCAAGAGAAACTGCGGTAAGAGTAGCGGCTGGTGCTATTGCCAAATTATTACTAAAAGTGTATAACATTGATATTTTTGCCCATGTTACCGCTGTAGGAAAAATTAATGCGCCAAATATCGAACTGAATAATATTGATGAACTTCTTAAGATAAGAGAAGAAAATATTGTTCGCTGTGCCGATCCTGCTACAGCCAACGAAATGATTGAATTTATTGACAGCGTTCGTAAAGATGGAGATACTGTTGGCGGTAAGGTTAGCTGTATTGTAAAAGGTTGTCCGGCTGGTTTAGGTGAACCTGTTTTTGACAAATTGCATGCAGACTTAGGTAAAGCAATGCTAAGTATCAATGCCGTACATGGTTTTGAATATGGTTCTGGTTTTGAAGGTACCGAATTACGAGGTTCTGAGCATAATGATATTCCTCTTCCTAAATCGGCTGATGTTAACCAATTTAAAACCGTTACCAATCATGCAGGGGGTATTTTAGGTGGCATTTCAAACGGAATGGATATTACATTTAAAGTTGGTTTTAAGCCGGTGGCTACCATTATGCACAACCAGCCTACCATTAATGCTGCCGGAGAATTGGCTGAAATAAAAGGTAAAGGGCGTCATGATCCTTGCGTTGTACCAAGGGCTGTGGTTATTGTAGAAGCGATGGCTGCTTTGGTTATTGCTGATCATTTGTTAAGGGACAAAACTGTAAAATTGTAAATTCGTATCTATGCGTAATTTCTTGGTTGTATTCTTTCTATTTCTTGTGTCAACAGTACAAGCCCAGAATTTCAAAACCGAAACTGAACAACACAGGATCAAATACAAAGAAGATTTTATTACGAATGAGCATTCTCCTCTAAAAGAAGCTGATTTAAAATACCTTGATTTTTTTGAGGCAGACCCTACTTATAAAGTGATTGCGAAGGTTAAATTGCTGAGTAATGAAAAGCCTTTTAAAATGCCTACTTATGCCGGAACTACTGCTGAATACATCAAATATGCTGTGCTAAGCATGCAGGTGCATAACCAACCTGTACAGCTTACACTTTACAAAAACGTTGCTTTGTCGCAAAATCCGGTTTATAAAGATTATTTATTCTTGCCTTTTACTGACCAGACCAACAATAAGGAAACTTATGGTGGTGGCCGTTACATGGATCTGAAAACTTCGGATATTGTAAAGGGTAAAATAGAAATAGATTTTAATAAAGCCTACAATCCTTATTGTGCTTATAGTGATGGTTACCGTTGCCCTATTCCGCCAGAAGAAAACGATCTGTCTCTAGCTATAAAAGCGGGAGAGAAAAAATATACTGGAGAAAAGAAGAAAAGGGATTTGAAGTAGTTTTTTAATTTAAGATGCTGAAACGAGTTCAGCATGACGTAGAGGGCGTTCAACATGACGCATTAATTAAAGGTGCTGAAGTGTCAACATTGAGCTTCCCGATTTAATTCGGGACAAGTTGTCTAAATGTGGTCAATATTAATTTGCCTCATAGTACGTGCCCTTCTTTTACCGTTACCCTGAACTCGTTTCAGGGCCTATCTGACTAATGTTCCTTTTCGCTTGCCGCCGCTAGGCACTTACTTTTTGTCCGCAAAAAGTAACAAAAACTCCCGGCTGCTTATTTTTCTTTTGATGTAAGTGAACAGGCCAATTGGTGCTTGCCGAAAAATAAGAGGCCGGAAAGGTGTTTAACGTAGGGACACTAAGATGCTAACTCGGAGTGAAGTGAAAGGCTACGAAGTAATTCATTCCAGCGTCTAATATTTCCTCGAGTGTGAGATGCTGAGACCAGTTCAGCATGACGTATTCGTTAAAGGCACTAAGCTTGTCTACATTGAGCTTCCCGATTTAATTCGGGACAAGTTTGTCGAAATGTAATCTTTCTTTTAAAACATGCATTCTTTGCGCCTTTTGTGGTTAGTATCACAAAAAAGCGTTACATCAGTATTTGATGTAACGCTTTTTAGTTTTTTATTAAGATGCTGAAACGAGTTCAGCATGACGAACTAACTATTCAATAGGCTTCGACAGGTTCAGCTTGACAACCACTTTTTGCTGCTTATGTTAAAACAAATTCGGATATTTTGATGGGTTCGAATCTGAAATCATTGCATAAACTGCTTCAATGATATCATCAACCGAAGGTTTGGTAAAATAATCTCCATCTGAGCCATATGGTGGTCTGTGCGCTTTAGCAGCCAAAGTTTTAGGTTGCGCATCCAGGTAATAATAACCTTTCTGTACTTCTAATACTTGTTGTAGAATAAATGCTGAAGCTCCTCCAGGAACATCTTCATCTACGATCAATAACTTATTGGTTTTCTGTAAAGATTTGACAGATAAGTGTTCTGTATCAAATGGTAATAGGGTTTGTGGATCGATAATTTCGACCGAAATGCCCAATTGCTCTAATTCTTCTGCTGCCTCTTGTACCAATCTTAAGGTAGATCCGTATGAAATTACGGTAATATCTGTACCGCTTTTTACAATTTCGGCCTTGCCTAAAGGTATCGTAAATTCGCCGACATTATCGGGTAGTTTTTCTTTTAAACGGTAACCGTTTAAACACTCTACTACCAGAGCTGGTTCATCTGATCTGAATAAAGTATTGTACATACCCGCAGCTTGTGTCATGTTTCTTGGTACACAAACGTGCATTCCTCTTAATGAGCTTAAGATCATGCCCATTGGCGAGCCTGAATGCCATATCCCTTCTAAGCGATGTCCTCTGGTACGTATAATAACTGGTGCTTTCTGTCCTGCTTTTGTACGGTATGATACTGTTGCCAGATCATCGCTCAGTACATTTAGCGCATACAATAAATAATCTAAATACTGGATTTCGGCAATGGGTCTCAATCCTCTTAAAGCCAAACCTATACCCTGCCCTGCAATAGTCATTTCTCTGATACCTGTATCTGAAACGCGAAGCTCACCATATTTGGCCTGTAAACCGGCAAATCCCTGGTTAACATCTCCTATATGACCTAAATCTTCTCCAAATGCCAATAAACGTGGATCGCGGGCAAAGTTCGTATCGAAACAAGCGTTGAGTACTTCTCTACCGTCGATCATTTTAGCATTTTCGCCATAAACAGCTGGTACTACCGCTACATCTTCAGGTTTTTCTAAACTTTCGGTATGCAACTTAGAACTGTAAGCTTCTTCAAATACATCTACATGGTCTGTGTACCATTTTACCAATGCTTTTCTGTCGGCATTATCCATATTCAGGCTTAGCCTTATGGCTTTTCTGGCCGCTGCTACTACATCTCTGCGCAATGCATCGGGCGTAGCCGCCAATTGCGAAGCTATTTTAGTTAAAACATGGTTGCCATTAGCCAGGTTATTGATCAATTTGATCACCTCGGCCTGTTCTTGTCTAATAATATCCAAGAACTCGTTCCATGCTTCTTTCTGTGTATCTTTAACGAATTTTTTAGCTGTTTCTTCTAATTCGGTTATTTCTTCATCGGTTGCAACAGCAGATTCTATCATCCAATTGCGCATTTTCAGGATACAATCGTGCTCACGCTCCCACTCTAATCTGTCTTTATCTTTATAACGTTCGTGCGAGCCTGATGTAGAATGTCCTTGTGGCTGCGTAAGTTCTGTTACGTGGATCAGTACGGGTACGTGTTCTGTTCTGCAAATATCAATGGCTTTCTGGTAGGTTTCGCATAAAGCCGGATAATCCCAACCTTTTACCCTGAATATCTCATAGCCATTGGTACCTTCTTCGCGTTGAAATCCTTTTAAGATCTCTGAGATATTTTCTTTGGTAGTCTGGTATTTAGCTGGAACTGAGATGCCATAACCATCATCCCATACAGAAACGGCCATAGGAACCTGCAATACACCTGCTGCATTGATAGATTCAAAGAATATTCCTTCGGATGTAGAGGCATTGCCAATGGTACCAAAGGCTACTTCGTTTCCGTTAACAGAAAAATTCTTTAGGTAATTGAGTTCTTTATTTTCTCTGAATAATTTTGAGGCATAGGCTAATCCTACTAATCTCGCCATTTGTCCGCCGGTTGGCGAAATATCTGATGAACAGTTTTTCATGGCGGTTAGATCTTTCCATGAACCGTCTTCATTTAATGAACGGGTAGCGAAATGGCAATTCATCTGGCGGCCTGCCGATGCCGGATCTGCTTCTACATCGGGGTTTGCATATAATTGCGCAAAAAACTCTTTTATGGTAGATATGCCTGCGGCAAATGCAAATGTTTGATCTCTGTAATAACCTGACCTCCAGTCGCCTGCTTTAAATGCTTTAGCCATTGCGATCTGGGGAACTTCTTTTCCATCTCCAAAAATACCGAACTTGGCCTTTCCTGTAAGTACTTCTTTTCTGCCCAACAAACTGGCCTGCCTGCTTTCAAAAGCTATGCGATAATCATTTAAAACAATCTTTTTAAAATCGTCGAAACTTAGTTCTGAGGTATCTATCTGGTTGGTTATAAGATTTCCGGTTACTATCATACACAAAAATTTTATTTCGGCTCAAAGATACGATTCTTAAAGTTTATGGATGTATTTAGAGGGCAAATAATATTTGGCTCGCAATTTGTTCTGTCTTTTTAAAATAAAATATTAGCTTTGTTTAAAACCTAAACATTATGAAAAAGATAGTTTTAATTTTTGCTTTGATACTCGGGATTGGTGTAATAGCAAAGGCTCAAAATAAACCTGCCGAGTTTAAGTTTGAAACTGAAACTCACGACTTCGGCAAAATTGCACTTAACAAACCTGCCTCTTTTACTTTTAATTTTACCAATGAGGGTGATCAACCTTTGATCATTTCTAATGTAGAAACCACTTGTGGCTGTACCGTTGGCGAGTACACCAAAACTCCGGTGAAAAAGGGCGAAAAGGGTTATGTTAAAGTAACCATTACCAAAGGTGGTGCTCCGCTTCCTTTTAACGGCACGGTAACTTTAACTTCAAATGCACGTACCACTACCAAGGTATTGTATCTTAAAGGTGAAACGGTAGCCGAATCGAGCAAGTAAATTTTTACAAAATATTTAAACTTTTAAACCCCGTTATTTAACGGGGTTTTTTATTTTTGCTCTTATGCCAAAAATCTCAGAAAAAGGGCACCAGATGCCCGCTTCTCCTATTAGAAAATTAACTCCTTTTGCTGATAAGGCAAAAGCCGACGGTAAAAAGGTTTTTCATTTAAATATTGGTCAACCAGATATTGCTACGCCTGAGGTGATGCTCAATGCCGTAAAGAATATTGATTTTGATGTGTGGGCTTATACCCCTTCTGAAGGTACTTTAGCTTACCGCACCAAATTAACTGAATATTACAATAAGTTAGGTTATAACATTACGCCTGATCAGATCCTGGTAACCGTAGGGGGTTCTGAAGCGATCACCATTGCTATGCAAACTTGTGTAAATGAAGGCGACGAGATCATTATTCCTGAGCCTTTTTATGCCAATTACAATGGTTTTGCTTGTATGAGCAATGTGGTGGTTAAACCTATCTTATCTTATATTGACAATGGTTTTGCCCTACCTCCTATTGCCGAGTTTGAGAAACTGATCACCGAAAAAACCAAAGCTATCATCATTTGTAATCCGAATAACCCAACTGGTTATCTGTATTCTAAAGAAGAGCTGGAGGCTTTGAAAGCCCTTTGCTTAAAGTACGACCTTTTCTTGTTCTCTGATGAGGCTTACCGCGAATTCTGTTATGATGGCAGGGAGTTTATTTCGCCTATGCACTTAGATGGTTTGGATGAGAACGTGGTGGTAATGGATACGGTTTCTAAACGTTATAGTGCTTGTGGTGCGCGTTTAGGCTGTTTGATTACCAAAAACAAGGAGGTAATTAAGTCGGGATTGAAGTTTGCACAGGCTCGTTTAAGTCCGGGTATGGTTGAGCAGATTGCCGGTGCTGCTGCTGTTGATACACCTGATAGTTATTTTGAGGCTGTGAGCCAAGAATATACTTTACGCAGGGATACGCTTGTTGGTCGTTTAAACAAGATTGATGGTGTGTATTGCCCTAATCCGGGTGGTGCTTTTTATGTGGTAGCTAAATTGCCTATTGATGATGCTGATGCTTTTTGTCAGTGGATGTTGGAGCATTTCTCGCATAACAACCAAACGGTTATGATGGCGCCTGCCACTGGTTTTTATTCTACACCGGGTTCTGGTAAGAATGAGGTACGCATGGCTTATGTACTTAACGTTGATGATTTAAATGCGGCTATGGATTGCCTTGAGATTGCTTTACAGCAATATCCGGGTCGTGCGTAGTTTTGCTTATTTTTATAAAAAGAAATCCTCAGATTTAGTTCTGGGGCTTTTTTGTTTTAGGGGGGTAAATGGGTTAATTGCTTAGAGTGTATTGTTAAACTGTTGAAGGGGATAATTATATAGGACACTTGTTGAATTGGTTAATTGTTGAACTGTGTAATTGTATCATTTCGCCTCATTGGCCGGCGGGGCCTAGTCCTTTTTGATGGCAAAAAGGACCAAAAACCACCGACTGCGCCTGATGCTACAAGGTATCTGCTTAGGGCAGTTGTTGCAAACCGCATCAGCCAAGGTCGGTATTACGCTAAACGAAGATGTTTTACGGCTATCGCAAAGAATATAGCTAGTAGCTTTAAATAACTCCGTCATGCTGAACTTGTTTCAGCATCTTTCCCTCAATAGTTTAATTAACCACAAAAGGCACAAAGAACACATGGTTGTATTATTTAATTGGTTAATTGAAGTAGCTACGAGACCATAAAGAAAATAAACAAAGTCTTGTAAAATGAATTAAGTCTTGCTCATTTCTGCCAAACGCTGTATGCTAAGTTCTTCGGCCAAATCATAAAAACTCTCTGTAAGTTCCAAAAACCTATAGGGAGATTGCCCTGCCAAACTAAAATCGTCGTTATAGCGGGCCTCACGGTAGCTTTTCATCATGGTATGGAGCAAAGCTTCTGTTACGGGACTGCCCATAAAATGTTGCAGGGGCTTTTCTGAGAAACACGCACACACATAAAATAAGCGCTTAAGGTTACGTATATCCGTTTTATAGCCCATGTATACCCAAATCATTGCTACGCAGAGCTGTTCGCAGGCATGGTACAACAAAAACACGCTTGCCTTTTCCTGTCCGTTTTCCATTGCCTGCACTGCTGCATTTATAAATGTCCTAGCCATTTCGCTACGCCGCTGCCAATGCGCATTAGCCCGATTGGCCTGTTTCTTGGAATTTGGCCCCTGTACCTTTGGTTTGTCCATTAGGCCATTGGCACTATATAGCAAGGTGCCTTGATTAAGTATACTGGTAAAGTAGGCATTACATTGCTGTAGGTTACGGTTCAGTATCTCTTTACCATGGGCATTTATGATCAGTTTTGCTTGTGGGTAATGGCGGTTGGCAAAATCCTGTATCTCGTTTTCTTTACTGGCGGTGCCCTCGGTTATTACCAAAAGGTAAAATATTTCTTGCTGTAGTTGCCCCTTTGCAGCAAATATGCTATTGCAGGCTTGTTGTTGCACAAAATGTGCGTACAGGTAAATCTGTAAGGGCTTAAACTTATCTACAATTAAAGTGGTAAACGCGGCTAAATGTGCCTGCTTGGTGGTGGGGTTTAAAATGGCTGTTTCCATGGCTATTTGGTTTTAGGTGAATACAATGTTGTATAAGCCTGGAAAAGCATACAGTAGCCTAAAAACTCCCCATATTATGAAACGAAATAAAATGAATCTTAAATTGTTTCTTCTTTCCATGCTCGTATAGATGTTACGAGTTTTGCTTGGAGTAGAAATATAAAAGTGGGCTTCTACCTACCATAGCTTCAGTTTGGTTCTCACGCCTTATGTCGATATGGAATTACAGTAGAAACCCACTCTTATTCGGAAATGCTAAAATAGCATAAACTACACAAGAATGGGCTATAAATCTACTGTTTTGCATCGACGGCGTGAGAAATGAAGCTGCAAAACTCTTATTTATAACCTTTTATATACTTCAAATATATTAAAAAGAAAATAACTAAACAAATTTGTTTAGTTATTCTTTAGTAAATATTTCGAGCTTGGCTTGATGGATTTAGAAAAATTTAAAATAGAATTAGGTAAAAAAATTGCACATACCAGAAAAAAGAATGGTTTAACTCAGCCTGAGTTAGGTGCTTTGTTAGGTAAAGATTTTCAAAGTATCAGCAGAATAGAGAATGGAAAAGTAAATATATCAGCACATTTCTTATATGAAATAGCAAAAGCTTTAAATGTTAGTGTTGAAACTTTATTAGATTTTAAGAATTAATTAACCAAATCTAAATGATGACTCAATAAAAGTCAATATTTATATTGACTTATTTTCTATATAATATTTCCAGATAAGTCTAATGAAAAAAGTGACTGTTAAAGAGTTTAAAATACTTTTAGCTCAGCGCATTAAGCAATTAAGAACGAAATCAAATCTTACTCAAGCAGAATTAGCCATTAAAATTGGATATAAGGATAAGCAAGTCATTAATAACTATGAGATAAACGGAGCCAATCCGACTGCCTATAATTTAGTACTATTAGCCAAAGCACTTGATGTTACAATTAATGAATTGGTGGATTTTTCAAAGTTAACAGGTAAATAGCAGGTTGATATAAAATCATCACTTTTGAAAGTACAAACTGTGTAGTTGTATCATTTCACTTTATTGGTCGTCGAGGCTTAGTCCTTTCTTTGATAAGAAAGTACCAAATCCCGATAGCTATCGGGATAAAGCTGTATTGCCTTCCTTGCATTACAAGGGCAAAACTTTATAGACGAAATTAGCATGCTCCCTTCTCTAGGTGCATAAATGAAATTTACATTTCGACAGGCTCAATGTGACACTCAATTTTTAAAATATGTGCATCAGTTTTACCCTGTACTGCTTCGGAATCCAATAAGGCCAGTTAGCTGTACTTAGCAACGTAAAGTAATGAATAATTGGGTTGATGGTTGAATTGGATAATTTTTGTGTTTCCTTGTTGCCAGTCTATAAATTCAAAATATGCAAATGAAGAACTGTGCTTGAATTTAGCACTAAACCCGCATTTGGCAATATCTTGTTATGCCTCGCTTTTGTATCTATCAAAATATTCATTCAATTTTTCGATTAGTCTGTCTGAACTTATGTCAAGACCAGCAGATGAAATATTGAATGGGGAGTTATAATTGTTAATATTAGCGTTGTATTTTGAGCGTTGGGATATTTTTCGGGTAGCACACTATTACATTGGCTATTTTACATAATGCCACATTATGTAACTTAGCTTCCACCGATTTGCATACTGGCATAAACGGAACGGTGGTGGTGGTTGGAGTGAAGTGGTTTTTTGCTTTGTTTTTTATGTTGGACAGCTCTTTGCCACTGCAGGAACGAGGATAGCAATGTGCTGTGGAACATTGGCAAAAACAACGCAAAAAGTATGACAGTTGCAAACGGCGGCAATGCATAGAAGACAGGCGAAGCGTTGGGCTTGTGCGGTTGGGTCTGGCTAAAGCCGTATTTTTTCTGTGTGTGTGGGAAGAGAGCGGGAAATCTAAAAAACAATTAAATCAAACCTTTTTCACTTAAAATATTCTGATATATACCAGTCAGATACGCATCACTTGCATTTTGAACTAAATGATTTATAAAACTTCTATAGGCTTTATATCCTACGTATTTTTTTTTCATAAAGGATGATTTCCAATGTTGAAGATTGGTCTTAAATGACACCAAATCTGAAGCGTGGTTTAATATGTCGTGATCATCAATGTATTCAATATATGTATTTCGCCACATGGTCAAAATATTTTTCTTAACAAAACTATTGTATCGAGTTTTTATATTGAATGTATTTTCCCAGCTCTCAAAATAATCAATCTCGTTATTATCTTTAGGTTCAATAATAAACTCCCAACTACCATACTCTTCTTCGAAAGAAGGCTCTTCAATAAAAGAAAATCTTGCATTTATACCATTATAGTTTTTATATGGATAAAATGCTAATTTTCTATTTCCGACATTATCAATTAACACATTATCATCTCCTTTTGCAGGTCTCGAATTGCACCAACCACCAATTGGTATCAAATTATTAAAATTAACTGAAGAAAAAGGAAAAATATCTTGACAAAGCCAATGATCTAAAGCTAAGCGGGCTTGACCTTCTAAGTTCAGAAATCCTTCTAAACCACAAATAGGACAAACCTCAATCTTATGATGTTTGATAAACTCATCAATTGATTTTCCAACAGTAATATTTACAAAGTTTGTAAATTCATGATACTTACTTGCTGTATTATACAAATAAGAAAATAGTTGTTTTATTGGCTGTCTAATTGAAGCTTCTATATCATTAATTGTTAGCATTTCTAAAGCAGGATCATTACTACAGAGTCTTTCTATTTCATTACTATTTTGGAAAGCTGTAATTATTTTATCTCTTTCATTTTTTATCGTAATAAGTTTATAAGCATCATATACAGCCTTGAACTTACTTTGCAAATCAGTATTCTGAAAAACTTGTATTGACCAATTAGGGAACAGATGATTCCCAAAGTTTACACTATCTTCTATTTTCTTAAAAAAAGATTTAGGAATGCTATGCAAAACTACAATTCTAGTCTTTACCTTTTGTATGTTTAGAATCATTATTATCTTCTGTCAATTCAAAAATTTTTTTAAAAATAAACTGCTTCTGACTAGATTCTCCATAAAAATCTACAGCATTCCTCAACTGATCCAATGAGCCCGTTTTAATAAGCTCCTTCATTTCTTCAAAAGATTGAGCTGATATCATTTGAGTCTTAAAAATATTCTTTAAAATATAATCTACTCCTGCACCATAAGTGTTAATTCCTAACTGTGAGGCCTTTTTAACTTTCAACTTGTTAGTATCTTGGTCTTTATCAAAAAATAAAACATTATTAGGCAAACAATCCGAAATTACAAATGGCGAATGTGATGTTAGTAATATATCTTTTAAATAGTGAATATTATAGCTGCTATTTTCATTTGTTTTATTATTACTAGCAGTAATACTATCATTTAACATTTTAATGAACTTAGCTCTCCAAGAAGGATTAAAGTGTGTTTCTGGTTCATCTAATAATAATAAAGCACGTTTAGATTTCAACAATAAGCAAATACCCATTGTATGTAATAATTGGTGTTCTCCGTCGGAAAAATTCCTTAGTAATAAGGATTTTTCTATTTCAGAATCTTTCATTTTTTTTATAATCATAAAATCAAGAAAATGAAAAACATCATCATTTGGCCCGCCTGTTGGAATTTTACCATCAGTGTAATAACCTTGAGAACGATAAACTTCTTCTTTAGTACTATCATCTAAAATATGATTATTCAATTCATACAATAATCTAAAAGCTTGGAATAAATTAAATGAATCGCCAAAATGTTCTTCAAAGGCTTTTTTTGTTGGATTACTTTCATTTTCATAATCTTTTCCTACATAAAAATCTAAAACAAGACGTTCTTTATTAATGAACCAAGAAGTAGCACATCTCTTAAATCTATCAAGTTGTTCATTTTCTAAAATCGTTAAAACAGACTTCTCTTCTATATTTAAATTACTATCGTTTCTGATTTCATATTTAAAGTTTTTAAGATTGATATGCATTCTAAAGCTTTCTAAACACTGAATTCCTATTTCTTGCTTTAGCGGTTTTAGGGAATCTTTATTTTCAAGTAATAGACAGGATAACAAAACAGCCTGACTCATTGCATTATCAATGTAAATCAAACCATTTTCAGGTTCATCATAGCGGGCAACACCTTTTTGTGTATATTGCTTAAACTCGTCTAAATGAACTAGACGAGCCTTAATAAAAGGTAAACTTAAAATTTCGTTTTCACCAGAAGAATAACCAATAACATGATCTGGAAGATATGATTTTCCGGGTGTCTCGATATCAAGTTTCAAATTAGGAATTAATGAGATATTTTGTCCTGCCTCTTGGTCGAAAGGATACTTTCTAATCTCCATTTTTGGTTCTTCCCCTGTCTTCTTTGAAATTGTTACCTTATCAAAGTTTTTTATAGTATAAATACTTCCCTTTTTCTGACCTATAAGGTATTCTAAAATAAAAGCATCAGGAGTACAGACTTCTCTTTTAAAGTTTTTCTTGTCCCTTATAGTATCAGGAAGATAGCGAGCAACACAAATTTCTAAATGATAAAAAATATTGGCTAGAGCTTCCAATACATTTGATTTTCCACTACCATTTAATCCTGCAAAACAAAATGGTCGAAATTCTTCCATTGCTTTTGTTTCATCTAGAGAATGGAAATAAATTTCAAAGTCTGAATGCAGACTTCGAAAGCTTTTTTCCATTTGTCCAATTTTTAGGGATAAAAGTTTCATTAACTTAACAAAATTTTGTTCTTATTAACATCAAATTCCTGATGGATTTTACCATTACTTTCTTTCAATAATCTAAAAACTATATATTTTGCTTTATCATATTGCTCTATATTCGAAAAACCTTGTAATGCTAACTTATCTATTAATTTCTGACGATAAGCAACATCTTGCATTATCTCCTTTATATCGTTTTTCTCATCAGGTAAATCTAGATTTATAGCATTAATTAGTGTTTCTAATTCACTCTCAATATCAATTAAAGTTCTGGGACTTAGATATTGATTAAAAAGGCTTCTCAATAGACTTTCAGTTAAAGAAGTAAAATCTAATAATTTGTTTTTAATTGACTGTATCTTCTTGTACTTGTATTCAAACTCGTTCTGTAAATCTATTGGGACATCTTTTATTTTAAGTTGTTTGATTATACTTAAATTAAGTGCATCCATTATAGCTCCTCTACTTCTGGCTACTATTTGCTGTTTTATGTAAGGATTTGAATGAAATGAATACGATAGATAATAAGAATTACATTTTTTTTCATCGAGAGTGATAGCAACCAAATGTTTTGTATTAATGGCTAATCCAATATTTTCTGGAACAACAGCAGATCTACCCACAGTTCCCATAATTGATATTAATACATCTTTACCGTAAACTTTAAAATTTTTTAATTTTTGATATTCCTCTTTTGAGATAAATCTCTTTTTATTCCACCTAAAGACATTATCTACAACATTATCAATACCAAGTACAGCGACATCTCCTTCTTCTTTAAATTTGTCATGAGTAAGAGAGCTTCCAAAGGGACCAGTTCTCATACTTCCCTTTTTTTCACTTCTATAATCTTGTAATTCTACTGTTTCCCAATTTTTAAAATCTTTATTTTTATTACCAAATAAACTGTTGTAATATGAAAGAAGCATATTATCTAATTTTAGAATAGTATCACTTCTTTTTTCAGTGAGTTTTTCAACTTTATCTAAAATAGTTACAATTCGATTTTGTTCTTCTATGTTAGGAACATCAACTTCTACATTTTCTAAATAGCTTTTAGAAAGATGTCTTATTGCTACACCTCTAAATCCTCTTTCTAAAATACTTGTATTAGCTTTCAAAAAATAGAATATGTATTTTATGTTTATTTCAGTTTGTGTTTTTTTTATTTTTGTTACAAAACAGTCTGTTGAAGTACTAAAGACTCCTTCATAATGATGTATACTTGGATTTCCTCCTGTTCCGAAAATCAAACAATTATCATCATAAATTGCCTCATTAATCCATTTATTTTGAATTTGACTAGATGTAAAGAAAGCATATTTTCCTTGTTGCAATCCTTCACTAGCCTTAAAAGTAGATTTTTGCAACCAATCCAATATAGATTTTAATTTAATCTTTTTCATCATATCCAATCAAATCTTTAAGCTCTTGCAAATCATTGTTTATTTCAACCTCTAAAGCTAGAATCGCTTTTAATATTTCTTGTGGTGGATCATATTGCTGTTCTTCATAATCAAAATCTTTGTATCTATTAAAACTAAGATCAAAATCATTCTTTTCTATCTCACCAAAAGGAACATAAAAATGCTGCCTACGTTCCTTTTTTGCTTCGTCATCTATTTTATTATCATAAAATTCGACTGCTCTAGGTAAAGGATTGTCACTTAATTTTTTGCGATTGTCATCTAAACTATATCCATCTGTTTCTAACTCATAAAACCAAACTTTTTGAGTAGAAAAATCTTTGTTTTTAAATCCCTTTTTAGTAAATACCAAAATAGACGTTTTTACACCTGTATAAGGTTTAAAAGCACCACTTGGCAAAGAAATAATAGCATCAACTAAACAGTCTTTTAATAAAATTTCTCTTAGATTTTTATAAGCATTACTACCTCCAAACAAAACACCTTCAGGAACTACTACAGCTGCTTTTCCTTCTATCTCCAAAAGTTGAATTATACGTTCTAAAAACAAGAGTTCAGATTGTATATTCTGTTTTTGCCGTTTTCCATCTTTATCAAATTTAGGAGGGTAAACCCTATCCAATATCATACTTATATCAAGACTATCTATTCTTCCCGTAAAGGGTGGATTAGCCAGAATTTTAGTGTATTGGGTATTACCTTCCTCTTCATCAAATTTTTGTGATAAGGAGTCAATATGTTTAATATGAGGTTCTTTGATATTATGCATCATTAGGTTCATCATACCCAAACGAATCATTGTGGTATCAATGTCATAACCATAAAAAGTGCCTGTTGTTAACTTCTTTGCTTTTTTAGAGTTAGGTTTTATGGCATTCGCTGATGTTCTTATCTTAAACCCATCTGTATCTGTCTGCCACTCTTCTTTACCTGAATTTTGAGAAATAATATATTGATAGGCTCCTACCAAAAAACCAGATGTGCCACATGTAACATCACATATTTTATCTTCCAAAGTAGGTTTAAGCAACTCACACATAAAATGAATAATATGTCTAGGTGTTCTAAACTGTCCATTTTTTCCAGCCTCACCTGTTTGTGACAAGATTAATTCATAAAAATCTCCCAATGTATCTTGAAAAATCTGCCCTTCATTTCTTTCTTGTTCCGCTGCTTCATATATATCATTAATAACGTCTATCGCCGCTCTTAATAAAGACGGTTTTGTAATTTCAAACTTAGCACCTTCCATTGCCTTAGTAAAAGGCTCGTGTTCATTGTTAATTGTTTTGAGGTGTTCAAAAATATCAGACATTGTCTTTGGCAAATCAATATCAGCACATTGTGTATAAAAAGACCATTTATATGAATCTTCTTCAACTAAACCAACATCTTCAGCTCTACGCATAAAAAGCAAATAAGATATTTGTTCTAATGCTGTTAAAGGATTGGAAGTGCCTGCTGCCCAAAACATATCCCAAAGATTACTGATTTTAGTTTTTATTATTGAATTCAACATGTTTGTTTTCTTTTTATGAGTTTATCACTATTTACTTGGATTTAATAGCTCCCTCACATCAATTTTTAGTAGTTTCGCTATTTCTGCTAGAGTTTCTACAGAAGGTTGCACTTCATTGGTGCACCAACGAGAAACCGTACTTGCACTTTTACCCAGTTCTTTAGCTAACCATTTACTGGTTTTTGATTGTTCCGTCAATACAATTTTTAGCCGATTGATTTTCATACGATGCTATTTAATACGCATATTGTGCGAATTTAATGTTATTAATTATACAAACAAAGCATTGGAAAGGGATTTTTCATTAAGTACTAATTTGCAATAAACCCCTAATTTCTTCTCTTATTGCAATCAAAAACTTAATTCTTTCGAATACAAAAATGGATTTATCGGGATATAGATATTAACATAAAATCATATCCCTTTGTAAGCAATATCGATTATAGAAAAAGCTAAGCACATAAAAAGCAGCAACCCTTCGGTTACTGCCTTTACAAAAAATGCATCTACCCTCAAAAAAACCATTACTCCATCACTACTTCTTCTGTATACACGTTCTGCGGAGTGTCCGTCATCTCTACCACCATACGGGTACCCGCTACAGGTGTATGGGCAATAGTAGCGGTGTACAGCCAATCTAATTTGAGCGTACTCTGTACCGCCATCCCCTCTTCTATCAGGAGGTCGTCTGTGTCGTACAGGCTAACTTTTACGCTTGTTACGGCCATGATATCGGTAATGCGGCAGGTAATGGTATCGCCGATAGCCCCGGTGTACTTGCTCCAATCGGCAAGGTGCAGCACGGGTGGAGTAAGGAAATCTCTAAAGGCTACGTTGTAGGCCGTTTGGTTTGCCTTGGCCTTTGCCTGGTAGGCTGCTTTGGTTATCGGGTCGCTGATAACGCTCATTGCATAGGAACTTGCTTTGGCAAAGAGAAATCTTTGTTTCATCTGGTTTTGGGTGGGTAGTTTGGTTGTGGGCTTGGGCCTAACTGCCATTACCGTTACGTTGCCTCTCTGACGAAATACCATTGTACGGCCAAATTTGCCACTGGCTCCCTCAATTACGGGGTTGTTCTTGTTTACTGCCATGATCTTGAAAACATTAATTTAACAATCGGTTAATTTACAGATGCTAAGCTCTGCAAGTTAAAAATGGAAAACAAGCTGTTGGGGTTTATTGGTCACTTGGTGTAACAGCTTGGAAGACGAAAATTGTATAATCACTTATATATCAATATTTTAATTGTTTAAAAATGAGCACTTGGATGCATTTGTTGTGTGGTTGTTGTGCAAAGCTTGTGTGGTTGTTGTGTGATTCTTGTGTTGAGGTTGTGTTGGGATTGGGTAATTGGTTGATTGGCTGATTGGTTATTCGTTGAATTGTGTAATTGGTTAATCGTAGAATTGCATTTCGACAAGCTCAATGTGACACTTAGTATATAGATTTTTATTTTTTCGCCTCATTAGCCGGCGAGGCCTAGTCCTTTTTGATGGCAAAAAGGACCAAAAACCACCGACTGCGCCTGATGCTACAAGGTATCTGCTTAGGCCAGTTGTTGCAAACCGCATCAGCCAGGGTCGGTATTACGCTAAACGAAGATGTTTTACGGCTATCGCAAAGAATGTAGCTAGTAGCTTTAAATAAATCCGTCATGCTGAACTTGTTTCTGCATCTAACACTCAAGGAAATAAACAAACCCTCGTAAAACGAGTTCAGGGTAATGTGGAATATTCAGTTTACATTTCGACAAGCTCAATGTGACAAATAGGCTCAATGTGACAGTCAATTTTTCTAAATAAATATATTTAGCGTTAATCAGTATGAAAGATAGGTACGCTCTTGGTGCAAAGTCCTGTAACTTTGGTATTTCAGAATATAAAGGCTACCTTCAAGATAATTAACGGGATACCCCTATTCCTATTATTTATTCATTATTACCAAATAAGATTATGAAAAAAAGAAAAGGGTACTATCTTCTCTCTCATGAAGAATTTACGCTCTTGCAAACCGCTGTAACTCAATACATGGAAACTTCTGCGTACATCAGAAAGAAATTATTGCAAAAGGAGCTTTTAACTACAAAACAGGTTGCAGAAAAGTATTGTGTTAGCCGGCAGACCCTGTACCGTTTCCGAAAGGCTGGCATATTGTTGGCTATTGTAAAGCATGGCAGTTATTATTTTGATGCGGATGAGACCAGGGAGTTCTTTTTAAGGTATAGGGGCATTTCGACAAGCTCAATGTGACTGATGAGAGATATTGGATGTGTGATTTGAGATTTTAGATATTAGAAAAGTTAGAGGTTAGAAGTTAGATTTTGTTAGATTTTCAACTTTGATCTTTCAGACCTCGTTGCTCGTTTTTCGTTTTTGAACTTCCTGCTTGGGCTTTAGGCTTTCTGCTCTGGGCTTTGTGCTTTAGACTCTCAACTACCCATTAACGCCCATGGCATACATGATAATGTTTACCGCAAATTTGGTATTGTCTTCTGCCAGGAAGCGTTTGTTGCGGAAATCATAATCCCACTCGCAGCCATAGTCTTTATTGCTGTACAGAACGCCTATTCTATTGTTAATGGTAATTGCTTTGAGGTAATCGTGCACCAGGTCATCGCCCCAACCGTTGAGTTCAAAAGAGGTGGATGGTGGTCCTTTTTCGAATTTAAAAAAGGAGTTATAGATGGGATGGTTGTTCGGTATTTTTTTGAGTGCGCTGGCCCCAAAAAGGTTGTTCATCTGGGTTTCGAACGATCGGGCAAATAATCCGTCTATATCGTGGTTGCAATCGTCAACAAAGACAAAACCGCCATTGTTTACATAGGTTTTAAAATTGGTTGCTTCCTGCTTACTGAACTGTACCAGTTTATGTCCGCTTAGGTAGCAGAATGGGTACTTAAAAATATCGGCACTGCTCAGTTCTATGATCTTTTCTTCGGGCTCAAACGGAATGGTGGTGTATTCTAAAAGCGAATTCAAGACATTTGCCGGCATACGCTGATCGGTATCCCAGTCTCCTGAAATATATTTTATCCGGGCAAATGTGAACTTGGCGCTTTGCATCGACCTAAATTAATTTCATTTTATATAAAAACCATTTTTTAATGGGTTTATGTTGTAATTTTTTTGATATTCTTTAAAAGTTCTTGATTTTTCATATCTAGATGCGCTATATTGAAATACCAATTTCTGTTAACCTAAAAAGATTTTAGCACTTGGAAACTTCAGCAAGCAAGGTAAACCACCTGATAGAAAAGGTCTCTTCTTTAAAGAGCGAGATACAAAAAGTTATTGTAGGACAAGACACGATCATTGAAGAGATGCTCATTGCATTAATGGCCGGCGGCCATTGCCTTTTGGAAGGTGTACCGGGTCTTGCCAAAACCTTAATGGTGAGAACGATGTCGCAGGCGCTTGACCTGTCTTTTAGGCGCATACAATTTACCCCGGATCTGATGCCTACTGATATTATAGGGACAGAAATTTTGGAGGAAGATCATAGCTCTGGCAAACGTTTTTTTAAATTTAACAAAGGGCCTTTGTTTGCCAATATTATTTTGGCCGATGAGGTGAACCGTACGCCTCCTAAAACACAATCGGCCCTGTTAGAGGCCATGCAGGAGTTTGAAGTTACTTATGCCGGACAAACGTATCCTTTAGACAGACCATTTTTTATTCTGGCTACGCAGAACCCTATTGAGCAGGCTGGCACCTATCCTTTGCCCGAAGCACAGTTAGACCGTTTTCTGTTGTATATTAAAATAGGTTACCCTAGTGCTGCCGAAGAAAGCAAGATCCTGAGCAGTACCACGGGTGCAAAGCAGGAAAAGGTTAATGCGGTAATTGGTGCTGAAGAAATTAAGCAGTTGCAAAAACTTACCCGTGAGGTGAGCATAAGCGAGGATCTGGTTACTTATACCAGTGAGCTGATACGTGCTACAAGACCTGATACTTCTGGTGTTGCTTTTGTAAAAGAGTGGGTACGTTGGGGCGCAGGTCCTCGTGCCGGACAGGCCTTGATCTTAACCGCCAAAGCCAGGGCTCTTTTTAAAGGGCGCTATGCAGTGACCTTAGAAGACCTGCAAACCATGGCTTACCCGGTATTGCGCCATAGGGTGCTCATGAATTTTAAGGCTGATGCCGAAAATGTTTCGGCAGATGATACCACCAGAGAATTGTTAAAAGTCATCACAAGACCTCAAAACAGTATTTAATGAGCAGGCTTCTTGACCCTAAAATACTGATGGCCATTAAACAGCTATCGCTATCGGCCAAAACCACGATTGATGGCTTTATGAATGGTATCAATAAAAGTACGCTAAAGGGTGCCGGCATGGAGTTTAGCCAATACAGAAGCTACCAACCGGGCGATGACCTGAGGTCTTTGGACTGGAAGATGTTTGCCCGTTCTGATCGTTATTACATTAGGGAATCGGAAATAGAAACCAGTATTTCGGTAAGGTTGCTGATTGATGCGAGCGCTTCTATGAACCACCATGATGGCGATTTTACTAAAATGGAGTATGCCAGGTACGTGGCGGCTTCTTTGGCTTATCTGGCCAATTTGCAGGGCGATGCCATTGGTTTATATGTTTTTAAGCAGGACCGTATTTTTTCAATGGCTTCGAGACAGGATTTTCAGCATTTATCTCGCTTGTTTTACCAGCTTGAACATATTGAACCTCAAGGTAAGTTTACCAAACCCATACATTACAACGAGATTTTTGCCGGCGGACATAAAAGGGAGCTGCTGATCTTCATTACTGATTTTTACCAGCAGGATCATGAAATCATCAAACTGTTAGATACGCTTTCATCGCTTAAGCACGAGATCATTGTTTTTCATGTGCTTGCTAAAAATGAACTTGAGTTAGATTTTAAAGGTTATTCTACTTTTGAAGATCTGGAAACTGGCGAAACCATACAGATCGATCAGGCCAAAGCCAGAGCAGCATACCAAGAGCGCATGGCTGCGCTTTTAAAAAACATCAGAACAGCCATGTTAGACCGAAAAATCTATTACAGAACTTTATCTACCGATGAACCGATAGACCAGGCTTTGAGAGATTTTTTAAATCAACGAAATAAATTAAATAATTAATTGTGCAGTTTTTATATCCCATAGGTTTATTTGCACTTGCAAGCTTAGTTATTCCCCTCCTTATTCATCTTTGGCAGGTAAAGCGGGGAAAAACTTTAAAGATTGGAAGTATTTCTCTATTGGGCGAAAGTGCTGCTTCTAATTCGAGAAGTTTACGCATTAATGATTGGTTGCTTTTTGTATTGCGATGCTTTCTTTTGATCTTAACTGTATTTTTATTGGCCAAGCCGTATCTCACTGCTAAACCATTATCTAAACAAGGTGGCTGGATCTTGCTACAGCAACAAGAATTTGGCAGCACTTATGCAGCACATCAAAAAACCATTGATTCGCTACTGGGCAAAGGCTACCAGATCCGTAATTTTGGCTATGGTTTTAAAGAACTTCATCTAAAAGATACCGCAAATAAATTTAAGGATAGTGTTGCTTTAAGTCCGGTTTCTTTACTTAAACAGGTTAATCATCTGTTACCTAACCGTTATCCTGTATGGCTATTTACTTCAAAAAACAAATGGCCTTTGGATGATGAGCTGCCGGTACTGCATCTTCAGTTACATTGGAAAACAGTTTCTTTAAAAGATTCTCTTTCTCATTATTATAGCGAGTTTTTAGGTCGTAATTATCAAGCTACCGTAGTTCCTTATGCCATTGCCTATACGCAGGTAAATGGTCAAAAACCCGCAGCTTTAAATGTAATGATCCATCCTGCAGAAAGTGAGGATGCAAAATATGTAAAAGCAGCCTTAGCAGCCATTGGCGATTATACCGGACAGGCAATTATTTTTCACAGCGCTTCGCAAAACTTTAACGCGCTGGATGCGCTGTTTTGGTTAACTGATGAACCAATCAATGCCAGTTTGACCAAGCAGCTCAAGAAAAACGGGGTCTTGTTTCAATATGCAAATGGCAAGATCAGCAATGAGCGTAGTTTTATGGTATTTAACCAACAGACCTACGGCGAGACCCAACCTGTTAAAATTTTTAAATCTATTGCGCCAAAGGATACAGATCATAGCGAAGTCTTATGGAAAGATGGCTTTGGCAAGCCTCTATTAACCTTAAAACAGGATGATCTTTCTGCTTATACCTTGTACAGCAGGCTTAATCCAAAATGGACAGACCTGGTATGGAAAGCTATTTTTGTAAGGTCTATCTTTCCCATAATTTACGCTGAAAAGCCACCGCAGTTTGGTTTTGAACCGAAGGTTAATGCAGGTTTTGAAGGCCAGGAACCTGTGCTTTCTTTTAACGATACCAAAGCCACAAAACCTATTCTTTCTGCACCACAGTCTATGGACCGATTTTTATGGATACTGGCCCTAATTATTTTAATTGTTGAACGGTTTTTATCTTTTAAACGCAAAGCTCATTTGAAACAGGCATAAAATGATAGATGGTAAAGCATATATAGGGCATTTGAAAAACCGGAAAAGGATGATTGAACTTTTCCGTGCACTTGCATTGAGCCTAGGTATTGCTTTGCTTATAGGCAGTTTGTTTAATTATTGGCATGGCGAACCTATATACTGGGTTTATTATCTGGTATTTATCTTAGCTGCAATTGTTTTTCTAAGCTTTCATCCTATCTGGAAAATAGATGAGAAATACATTAGCCGTTATTTAGACAACCAGTTTCCACAGCTTGAAGACAGCAGTGCCCTGCTGTTAAAAGAACCCAATGAACTGGGCCTGCTAGAAGGTTTGCAAGTGGCTAAAATAGTACAGCATTTACCCTTGCAACAAGTTTTTAAGCCTATATCTTCTAAAATATTTATTGCGCTGGCCTGGCTAATTGCAGGTGCAGGTGTATTTATGTTGCTAGAGCATGTGCCTTCGCTACGATCTTCTTCTTTAAAGGCTGAGCAGGCACCCAAGCACAAAGTTTCTGTAGAAAAAGTTTTACCACAAGTAGCCAGTTACCATCTCTCTATTGTGCCGCCTACTTATACAGGCAATGCCCCACGTGAGCAGACCCAATTTACCTTAAAGGTAGAAACCGGTGCTAAAGTAAGTTGGAACATTCGTACCAATAAGCCTGTACAATCGTTTTACATGATCTTTAACGGCGAGGAAAAATTTAAATTAAATCCTACAGGGGCTAATGCTACTGAATGGTCTTTCTCTAAACAATTGGATAAGCAGGGGTTTTACCAGTTAGAGTTAGATGGTGTTAAATCTGATCTTTACCAGATTGATATTATCCCTGATTTTCCGGTAAACATAAAGATCTTGCAACCTAAACCACAAACCGTTATAGATGTGGGTATGCCTACGCAAATTGACCTTAAAGCTTTGCTAAGTGATGATTATGGCATTACAGAAGCTTTTATTTCGGCTACCAGGGCCAGTGGTAAAGGCGAAAGCGTAAGTTTTACCGAAAAGAAAATCAATTTTAACGTCTCTTTTAAAGGTGCCAAGTCTTTAACGCTCAACAAGCATATTGACCTGAAAAATTTGGGGATGAAACCTGGGGATGAGCTTTATTTCTTTATTCAGGCTAAAGACAATAAAGGTCAGCAAAGTAGATCTGATGTATATACGGTTTCTATCGTAGATACGGCCGAATTGATGAGCATGGCTGGTATGACTTCTGGCGTGAATTTGGTTCCCGAATATTTTAGGAGCCAGCGACAGATTATTTTAGATACCGAAAAATTACTGGCTGAAAAGGCTTCGATAGCTGTAGAGGAATTTAAAAAACGTAGCAATACTTTAGGGATAGACCAAAAGTTGTTGCGCTTAAAATATGGTCAGTTTTTAGGCGAAGAAAATGAAACCGAAATTGGCGGCGATCATGACGACCACAATGACAATGATGGCCATGATCATGGTAAACAGGATACGCAACCAGAAAAATTTGGCGATGTGCAAGCATTGATGGATAAATATGCGCATAAGCATGATATTGCCGAGGATGCCACGTTTTTTGAGCCTGAAATAAAAGCGCAATTAAAAGCCGTACTTAACGAAATGTGGAGCGCCGAACTCAAATTGCGCACTTACGCACCTGAAGATGCGCTTCCTTTTGAATACAAAGCGTTAAGGCTGCTCAAAGATTTGCAACAAAAATCGAGGGTTTATGTAGCCAAAACTACCGTTAAAACTGCAGCTATAAAACCCGAAAAACGTTTAACGGGCGAATTAAAGGAGATTACCGCACCACAGCAAAATCTTCATTACGAACTAAAAGACCATACCAAAGAGGAACTGAAACTGTTGTTGGCTTTATTAGATCTGCATAAAAACGGCAAGCCTTTTTCTGCTAATGATCAAGCGCTCTTGCAAAGTGGTGAAAAGCAGATCATCATCGCTACTGCCAGTCATCCTGCCAGTTATTTACCTGCTCTAAAGAGTTTAAGGAGATTGAGCGCACAAAAATTGCCTGCATTGAATGATCTAAATACGGTATCTAATGCCATATACAATCTTATTGGCACAGGTACATCATTGCCGCAAGCACAAACAAAGGGATTGAGCAAAAAATTAGCTGAACATTACTTTAACCATCTTAAAGGCTATTGATTATGGGATTTGGTACATTTGTTATTGGTATCTGTATGGTTTTACTTGCATTTCTTATCTACAAGGAAATCAAGAGAACTCATCGCCATTGGTTAACAGGACGGATCGTGGTTAGTATTGTTATGATTGCCTGTTTTGCCTTTCTTATTCTTCCTCTTTCATTTGAAACCAGCCTGCAAAACAAAAAGGGTCAGCTTAATCTTATTACCGATGGGGTTTCGGCAGATAGTCTGGCTAAAATTAAAGGCATAAAGTACTATACAGATCCTTTATTGGCTGATCAATTGAAGCAAAAAGCTGATTTTATTCCTGATCTGGCTTATTATCTGATCGAGCATAAGGATGTACAAAATATTGAGGTATATGGATATGGACTTGCAGCAGATGAACTTAAAAAATTAAAAAATTATAAAATTACATTCCATCCGTCAGCAATGCCTTATGGCATTATTAGTTGCAACTGGACCGAAAAACTGCATGAAGAAGAAACTTTTACGGTACAGGGTTCTTTTCACAATACTTTGAACAAAGCCATTCAACTTAAATTAACGGGTTTTGGAACCGCTTTAGATTCGGTTATGCTCCCTGCTCAAAAGCTGAGTAATTTTAACCTGAACCATCAAATCAGGCAAAAAGGGAAAGCGCTATTGGAACTTATCGCCCTAAACGGCAAAGATACTTTAACCAAAGAGATTATACCCGTACAAACCATAACCAGAGTACCTTTAAGGGTATTTATGCTTACCTCCTTTCCGAGCTTTGAATATAATTTCCTTAAAAAATGGCTGTATGAAAATCAGTACCCACTTATGGTTAGGAGCCGGATCAGCAAAGACAAATACAGTGTTGATTTCCTGAACCGCAACAGCTCAACCATAAACAGCATACAGGCTGGCTTACTGGAAAAGGAAGATGTGCTCATTATTGACCAACAAGAATTGGAGAATATTTCTCCTGCCGAAAAAAGAGCTATTGAACAGGCGGTTACAAAAGGTATGGGCTTGATCATTTGGGCAGATCAACCAGGCGCAAATACGGCCTTAATAAACAGTTTTAAATTAACGACCCTACAGGTACAGGATAAACTGACCAATTTGTTCGTTCTTGATCGTGAGATGGCCCTAGCTTCTCTCCCATCTAACCAGCAACTTTATATCAGTCCTTCGTCTCGTCAGCAAGCGGTAATTGCCAGTAAAGAACAGCATCTTGTTGCTGCCGAAGAATTGTACGGCAATGGTAAAATTGTGGCAACGACCTTGCAAAATAGCTATCAATGGATGCTTTCGGGTCAGCAGCGGGATTATGCTCGCTATTGGTCTGAATTGATCAATGCTGCAGCACGTAAACAGGAACCAGGCATTACATTGCAAACCCATGATTATAGGCCGGTAGTACAGCATAGGCTCCTGTTCCAGATAGAAACTGCTGATACAAATGTTCCTCTAATACAATATGGCGAAAAACACCTGGCTGTTAAACAGAATCTCTTATTTCCCAATAGTTGGGAAGCACAAACCTGGCCCTTAAACTCTGGGTGGCAAACGTTAAGTGTTAACCAGCGTGATTTTAATTTCTTTGTTTATGGTAAAGCGAATTGGAAAGCGCTTCGTCAGTATGAACTGCTGGAACAAAATCTGAATTTTGTTCGTCAGCACCAAGTTGAGGTAGCTAATACTCAGGAAACAACGACCGTTTATAGGCATGAGGTTTCTAAATGGTGGTTCTTTATTTGTTTTGTCTTCGCGATTGGGTTTTTATGGTTGGAGGATAGGGTTTTTAATAGGGGTTAGTTGGTTGTTGGTTTGTTGGTTAATTGGTTAGTTGTGTAATTGGTTAATTGGTTAATTGGTTAATCGTAGAATTGCATTTCGACAAGCTCCTTGTGACAATCTTAGTGCCTTAAGCAGAGCGTCATGCTGAACTCGTTTCAGCATCTTTCCCTAAATAGTGAATTAACCACAAAAGGCACAAAGAACACAGTTGTATTATTTTATCGAGTGTAAATTACATTTCGACAACTTGTCCAGAATTAAATCGACAAGCTATGTGACAGTATAGTTTTTGATTTTTTATGATGCAGAAATCAACTTTTCAATAAAAATTGGCGATTGAAACTAAAATGTTATACTTCTTATAGCATTTTTATTTAAAGCTTTAACTATTTTGTGGTATTGCTAACCTAAACTAAAAAACCATTGAAAAGAAAAGATTTCCTCTATCTATCCGGAGTAGGAATGGGTGCTTTGCTTTTACCTGATCTATCGGCCTATGCCACACCAATAGATCCCGAGCAGGCGCTGGTCCGCGTAGATACCAAAATTAAAAAAGAACTTGCTGATGTGGCATTAAATGCGGCCAAATCAAAGGGTGCAACTTATGCAGATGTACGTATAGGCCGTTATTTAAACCAGTTCGTATCTACCCGTGAAAAGCGTGTTCAGGGTGTAGCCAATACCGAATCTTATGGTGTGGGTATCCGCGTGATCGCAAACGGATGCTGGGGCTTTGCAGCTACCAATAAAGTAACCAAAGATGGCATCGCCAAAGCCGCCGAACAAGCTGTTGCTGTTGCCAAGGCCAATGCAAAGATACAGGGCGATCCTGTACAGCTTGCTCCGCAAAAAGGCTATGGCGAGGTTAGCTGGAAAACACCAATCGAAATCAATGCTTTTGAAGTGCCGGTTAAAGAAAAGGTAGATCTGTTGCTAAATGTGAATGACGTTGCCATGCAAAATGGTGCCAACTTCGTAAACTCTGCTCTATTTGCCGTTAATGAACAAAAGTATTTTGCTTCTACAGATGGCTCATATATTGATCAGGATGTTCATCGTATCTATCCAACTTTTAACGTAACCAGAATTGACCGTGCTTCGGGGCAATTCAAAACCCGTAATTCGTTAAGCTCTCCTATGGGCATGGGTTATGAGTATATGCATGCACGTCCTGAAGATAAAGTAGCTGGTATCGTTACCCGTTATAAAGGTCGTTACGATATGCTGGAAGATGTAAAGGCTGCTGCTAAAGTGGCTGCTGAAAAAGTAACCGCCAAATCGGTAGAGCCGGGTAAATATGACCTGGTTTTGGATCCTTCTCACTTATGGTTAACCATACACGAATCTGTGGGTCACCCTACAGAGTTAGATCGTGTACTGGGTTATGAAGCCAATTATGCAGGTACCAGTTTCCTTACTTTAGATAAATGGGAATCTAAGAACTTTAAATTTGGTAGTGATAAGGTTAACATCGTGGCCGACAAAACTCAGGTAGGTTCTTTAGGTGCTGTTGGTTATGATGATGAAGGTGTGAAATGTAAAAAATGGGATCTGATCAAAGACGGTGTATTGGTAAATTACCAAGCCATTAGAGATCAAGCACATATTATAGGCTTAAACGAATCGCAAGGTTGCTGTTATGCTCAGGGCTGGAATGATGTTCAGTTTCAGCGCATGCCTAATGTATCGTTACAAGCGGGCAAACAAAAACTGAGCGTTGATGATATGATCAAAAATGTAGAAAAAGGAATCTATATCATTGGCGATGGCTCGTTCTCTATTGATCAGCAACGTTACAATTTCCAGTTCGGCGGTCAGATTTTCTATGAGATTAAAAATGGTAAAATCGTAGGCATGCTCAATGATGTGGCCTACCAGGCCAATACCCGCGAATTCTGGAATTCATGCAGCGATATCTGTGATCAGAGCGATTACCGTTTAGGTGGTTCATTTAGTGATGGAAAAGGGCAGCCATCGCAAAGCAGTGCAGTTTCGCACGGTAGTTCTACTGCCCGTTTTAATGGAGTTAATGTTATTAATACAGCAAGAAAAATATAATTATGGCCATATTAAGTAAAGAAGAAGCACAGGCAATTTTAAAAAAGGTACTTAGCTATTCTAAGGCCGATGCCTGCGAAGTAAGTTTAAATGGCTCTGATGGTGGTAACATTCGTTATGCCCGAAATGCTGTTTCTACTGCCGGACAAATAGATGTAATGAGTTTGGGCGTTAGTGCAACATTTGGCAAGAAAACGGGTACGGCCACCATCAATGAGTTTGATGATGCGTCTTTGCAAAAAGTAGTTAAAAGAGCGGAAGAGTTGGCTTTGCTCGCTCCCGAAAATCCGGAGTATATGCCACCTTTGGGTCCTCAGAATTTTGCAGAAGCATTAACTTATAATGCCAATACCGCAGCCATGAACCCCGATACCAGGGCAGATATGGTAGCCAAAAGTTTAAGTGTATCAAAAGCAGGTGGTTTAGATGCCGCAGGCTTTTTAGAGAATTCTACCCGTTTTAATTCTATTATGAATTCTAAGGGTTTGTTTGCTTATAACAAAAGTACCAATGTTTCTTTCTCGGTAACCATACGTAATAAACAGGGAACTGGTTCTGGTTATGTAGAGCAAGATTTCAATAACCTCGATAAAATGGATACATTGGCACTGAGCAAAATAGCGGCTACCAAAGCCAATACTTCTGCTGGTGCAAAAGCCATAGAACCGGGTAAATACACCGTAATTTTAGAACCTTTGGCTGCAAGTGATATGCTGGGCAATATGTTCAGAGGTTTTGATGCGCGAAATGCAGATGAGGGTCGTAGCTTTATGAGCAAGAAAGGTGGTGGCACACGTTTAGGTGAGCAATTGTTCTCTGAAAATGTAAATATCTATTCTGATCCGCTAAATCCTGAAGTACCGGGCTCTACTTGGAGTGGTGATGGTTTACCTGTTACGAGAACGCAATGGGTACAGAACGGAGTGGTTAAAAACCTATCTTACTCGAGATATTGGGCAGCGCAGAAAAACGTACAGCCTTTGCCATTTAGCAGAAGTATTGTAATGGAAGGTGGAAACCAATCTTTGCAAGACCTGATCAAGAGCACTGAAAAAGGTATATTGGTTACCCGTTTCTGGTATATCCGTATGGTTGATCCGCAAACCTTATTGTTAACAGGGCTTACCCGTGACGGTACTTTTTATATTGAAAACGGAGAAATTAAATTCCCGATCAAGAATTTCAGGTTCAATGAAAGTCCGGTGATTATGCTGAACAATGTTGAGGCTTTGGGTAAACCTGTTCGTACGGGTAGTGGCCTGATACCGCCAATGAAAATCCGTGATTTTACTTTCTCATCACTTTCAGACGCGATCTAAAATAATATAAAGGAGGGTGTTAATTTAATGTAGTCATTCCGTACTCGATACGGAATCTTTCAGATTAGATCCTGAAACAAGTTCAGGATGACGAATACCTACTAAAACACCCTCTTCTTTTACACTTTAAATTCAAGACCTTGAAAAGAAGAGACTTTTTATATATGGCGGGGATAGGTACTGGTGCTACCATGCTACACAGCGTACCTGTATTTGGCAGAATGATTTCTGTTGAAGAAGCCCTCACTCCTATTGATGTTGCGCTGAAAAAGAAAATGGCCGATGTGGTTTTAAATACCGCCAGATCCTTAGGTGCAAATTATGCCGATGTAAGGATTGGGCGTTACTTAAGCCAGGTTGTAGCTACACGTGAAAAAAGAGTGGACAATATTTCCAATTCTGAATCTTACGGAATGGGTATCCGTGTGCTGGCCAATGGAAGCTGGGGTTTTGCCGCAACCAACAAGCTGGATAACGACAATATTGTTAAAGCCACAAAAATGGCAGTTGCCATTGCAAAAGGTAATGCCAAATTGATGGACGAGCCTGTTCAATTGGCTCCGCAAAAAGGTTTTGGAGAGGTAAGCTGGAAAACGCCGATCGCCATCAATGCTTTTGAGGTACCTGTTGCAGAGAAAGTAGATCTTTTGCTCAATGTAAATAATGAAGCGTTAAAAGGTGGTGCGAAATACATCAACTCTAATCTGTTCATGATAAATGAGCAAAAATATTTTGCTTCTACAGATGGTTCTTATATTGATCAGGATATACACCGTATCTGGCCAACTTTTACCCTGACCAAAATTGATGCTGCTGCCGGTAAATTTGAAACCCGAAATGCTTTAAGTGCCCCAATGGGTATGGGTTTTGAATACATGAAACCTTTGGATAGCGAGAAAATAAAAGGTGGTCCGGTAACGTTGTACAAAAAGCGTTACGATATGATAGAGGATGTTCGTGAAGCGGCTGTACATGTAGATGAAAAACTTAAAGCCAAACCTATTGCTCCGGGCAAATATGATCTGGTTCTAGATCCTTCTCATCTTTTCTTAACCATACATGAATCTGTAGGCCACCCTACTGAGTTAGACCGTGTTTTGGGTTATGAAGCCAATTATGCAGGAACTAGTTTCCTGACCCTGGATAAATGGGAAAGCAAGAAGTTTAACTTTGGCAGTAAAGAGGTTAATATTGTTGCAGATAAGCTGGAAACTGGTTCTTTGGGTGCTGTGGGTTATGACGATGAGGGTGTGAAATGTGGTAAATGGGACATCATTAAAGATGGTATCTTAGTCAATTACCAAACCATCAGGGATCAAGCGCATATCTTGGGCTTAAAAGAATCGCAGGGTTGTTGCTATGCCGATAGTTGGGACAGCATACAGTTTCAACGTATGCCTAATGTTTCTTTACTTCCTGGCAATGTGCCTCTTTCGGCCGCAGATATGGTAAAAAATGTAGAAAAAGGTATTTATATGTTCGGCAGGAATTCTTATTCTATTGATCAGCAACGCTATAATTTCCAATTCAGTGCACAACTGGCTTACGAAATTAAAGATGGCAAGATTGTAGGGATGTTCAAAGATGCTGCTTATCAAGCCAATACGCAGGAGTTCTGGAATTCGTGCGTGCAACGTTGCGATAAGAACGATTACCGTTTAGGGGGTACTTTCTCTGATGGCAAGGGACAACCTAGTCAGGCTAGTGCGGTATCTCATGGTAGTCCTACTACTCGTTTTAATGGGGTAAATGTAATTAATACAGGCAGGAAATTAGGATAAGATTTAAGGTATAAAATTATTAGATATTCAATCTAAAATTAGGTATTGTATATTTTCGCCTCATTAGCCGGTAGGTTTTGAGGGGAACGGAGAGGTTTAGGGCTATCGCCATTGAAAATATAAAGTAATTATCCTAAATCCACGTTAAGTTAGACATCGAGATTTGGCATTTTATTTGTACCTTTGTTGCCAAGAACAAGGGAAAAGGAGCTAAGATTAAGGATCTAATCTTTTAACTTATCAACTTTTGGCTTTAAACTTAAAAAGGGGCTGTTCTTGGATTTGACAGGGTGGCGCTAAATATGTAAGCATGCAGTGCGTTGTACGGTGAGCACTTTAAAGAGAACGTTCAAAACAATAATTGGCGAAAATAACTACGCCTTAGCTGCCTAATTTAGAATTACGCAAGCTTTTGTCTCGCTAACTGCCGCATAGTTAGGTTAGCATCAGAGGCATCGATATAACCATGCTAGCTTTTGTAGAGGTACGATACAAAAGCGAAACAAAGTACCTAAGGATGTTGTCAAGGTCGGTTTCCAGCCCGGCTCATCTCTAAAATCAATTGGAAAATAAGCACGTAGAAAGCATACTTTATCACACAACTGGACAAGGGTTCGAACCCCTTCAGCTCCACAAAAAACAACCGCTTAACAATCAAAAAAGTTAAGCGGTTTTATTTTACAATCTTACGACATCGCTATGTTAAGGTACTTAAGTCACGCTATAGTTTTTTAATTACTTTCTTGGTTTCTATATGGTTGTTTCCTATCAGCTTGATAAAGTAAGTACCTGAAGGATAAGCTACAAAGTTTAGAATTATTTCTTTTTGTGTGGCATTTAGTTGTTGTGTTTGCAATACCTTACCCCCTACATCTAGCACGCTTATTTTACTATAATTACTTGTAAAAGCAATCGTTATTTTATCTGTGGTTGGATTTGGATAAAGTATAACATCTGATGCAG
Source organism: Pedobacter montanisoli (assembly GCF_022809115.1). Taxonomy (GTDB): domain Bacteria; phylum Bacteroidota; class Bacteroidia; order Sphingobacteriales; family Sphingobacteriaceae; genus Pedobacter; species Pedobacter montanisoli. The sequence continues at coordinate 1,216,113 of NZ_JALGBH010000002.1, forward strand.
AAAGGCCAAAGTTTACATTTCTAATGCCTAAGTCGGTTGTTGTTCCATCCATATCAACTTGTATTAGTTGATAGTAATTGTTACCCTTTAATGGGTTTTTGTCAACAAAGTTGTAAAGCATTTGGCTTGTAATGTTCGATGTTAAATTTGAAGCCTGCACTTCGCCAATTTTTACCTTTTTTATATTATCACCACTACGGTAAATCTCAAAGCCTTTGTTGTTTTTTTCAGCAGCGGTTTGCCATTGCAATTTTACTACATTGTTTTCTGCCTTGGCATTAAAGGTTAACAACCTAACCGATAAGGTTCCCTGATAATTAACCACAAAGGGAGTAGCCGCCGTATTGTTGTTCCCGGCAATATCAGTACCTACATTAGCCATAATGTTAACCATTACGTTGCCATTGGCCGTAGGTGTAACATCAAAATTGTAAATTTTAGAGCCAATGTTACTAAAGTTACTTGCGGTGCCATTGTTTACATTAATATCGATAAGAACAAAATTGTACACATTTTCAGAAAAAGTAACAGTAAATGGTATAGGCGAGGTAGAAGTATTCGTACCATTTGCCCCAACTGAAGAGGTAATGACTGCTGTTGGTGCAGTGGTGTCTAAGGTATAGCTTTGTGCAAGTGCTGTACCCTGATTTCCTGCCAGATCTTGTACTAATACCTTTATTGTACCACTTGCGGTTAAAGTAACACCTACAAGGCTCCAGCTTTTAGTGCCAACAACACAGTTTGCATATGTATAAGTAGCGCCATTATTTAGCGATACCATGACCACTTCATCTGCAGCCAGATTAGCATTGAGCGTTCCAGAAATGGTTTGGGATACATTATTGGTAATAAAATCTAAATTGGATATACCTGTATCATTAGAAAAAACCATACTTGCTATAGTATTTGTTGGAGCGGTAGTATCTATTATAATAGCTTTATTAGCACCTAATGAGTTTGCTGCGCCGGGGCTGGCCAAGGTTAGAACAGCATCATTACCAAGAGCATCTTTAATAGTACCTCCATTTAAAGCAAGTGCCGATGTTGAAACATAATCTAAATCCGAAGAAATATCTCCTGCCTGTACAGTATAACTAAAAATAAGGGTAGATGTGCCCGAGCCTGCATAATAATAGCCTACACGATCAGTTGCACCAGTTTCTAAGGTCAGTTGTGGTGTACCATTGGTGGTATTTACATTAACAACATCCGAAAATTTTACTTCTATGTTTATCATAGCACCAACTGAATAGCTACCATTGGCTGTAGATGAACTTACACTTGTTACCGTAACAGGGGTAGTTACGTTTAAAGCAGCTGTGTTAGATGTTACATCTGGTGGACAAGTTCCGCTAACGATAACTCTATATAAGTAACCATCCATGGCCATCGTTGCACCAGCAATATTAAGTGTTGAAGAGGTGGCACCACTATATGGTGCAATATTAGTAATATTTGTAAACCCCAATCCTTGATTTACCTGCCATTGAAAACCCGTTGCATTACTAGCTATTACAGAAAATGAAGTATTTGTTCCTGTTACAACAGACCTTGAGGATGGTTGTGTAGCTATAGATGGCGCTCTATTTACCGTTAAAGCAACACTATTTGAAGTAGCAGCTGGCGTACAGCTCCCTGAGGCCATAACCCTGTAAATATAGCCATTCATTCCTGCTGCAGCGCCAGTAATGGATAAGGTAGCCGTAGTAGCTCCAGAATACGGTGCTCCGTTAGAAATATTTGTAAATCCAGTTCCCTGATCCACCTGCCACTGGTAACCCGTAGCGTTTGTTGCTGTTACAGAGAAAACAGTGTTACCACCCGCACAAAGGGTACTTACTGTTGGTTGTGTTGTTATGGCTGGCCCCGAATTTACCGTTAGCGTAGCTGCATTAGAGGTGGCATCGGGTGTAACCGTTCCGGTAACTACACATTTGTACTGGTAGCCGTTCATGGCCGTTGTTGCACCCGTAATCTTCATTGTTGCAGTAGTCACATTTGAATAGACCCCACCGTCAGTTAAATTGGTAAAGTTACCACCTCCATTAGTGCTTATCTGCCATTGGTAACCTGTGGCATTGTTTGCCGAAATAGAAAACGTAGTGTTTAATCCGTTGCAAACGATACTGTTTGAGGGTTGTACTGTAATGGAAGGCGGAGCTGTTACCGCAAATGCACAGTTAGTTGGAAGTGTATATAATGTTATATCTTGCAAATCCCATTTGGTTGCATCAAATAAATTAGCTTTTAAACTGGCCAGCGATGTTGCAGTTGCATAAGTACAATTAAATTTTCCATTGTCTTTTTCTGCGCCATTTGTTCCTGGATTAATGACCGGCATTATTGCATTTACCGTTCCTGTAAGACCGGGAGGCATAGAAGATCTGTTAACACTAAAACTAAACCCGCCGCTAACAATATTATCCCAACCTGAATAAGAACTACCTGCACTATTACCTGATGGTACTTCACTGTTCATATGAATACCGGTAATAAAAGTAGGTGTTGTACTTGCACCCTGATAGGCTAATACCTGATCTCCCGCCTGAGATAAGATAAATGAGCCATTTAAGATAGCACTGCCATGTGAAATTGTTTGTAATACAGGTGTTGACCCAGGTGCAGAAATTGTTACCTCAGTAAACTGAGCTAATGCGCTTGTCGCTGTCCAAGTAATAGTTCCCTCCGTTGTACCAAGTGCACTGGTGAGCGGATTCCAACCATTATCTGTAAAATTGATAACGGTAGTAGCCGAAATTCCACCAGCACGTAAGATTATAAAAGAGAATGAATTTGGTAAGTTTCCAGCGTCATTAGAATTATAACCGGTAAATGCTATGTCTCCCGCAACTAATGTAGTTTGGGCTTTAATAATTTGAAATTGTAATAACAAAAGTATCCAACTCCATTTTAATGCTTTAAGTAAGTTTTTTTTCATATAGGTTAATGATATACTATCAAGTGTATCTATACTTTATTTTCATCAAAAAATAACGGAACCAAACCGTAGAGAATGAAGAGCGATTGCGCTAATACTATCATACGTATATAAATTTTTAATCAAAAACGGTCTTAAAACGAAAAGAGAGTTAACGTTAAAAATTTACGTAATTGAAGTTAAAAATTATTCTAATAAATTGTATGATAAACTCTTAAATTTTATGTGGTCTATACCGGAATAACAATCTGAATAACCGTACCTTCATTTTCTACACTGCTGATCTCGAAATGACCGTGATAATAGCCCACTCTTTTTTCCATGTTATCGAGGCCAAAACCTAAGCTGGTTTGCAGCACATCAAAACCACAACCATCATCGGTAAACTGGAAATGGTAACTATCGGTATATTTATAGAATTCTATGGTAACCAAATGTGCCTTACCATGCTTAAGAGCATTGCTGATGGCCTCTAAAGCAATAAGGTACATGTCATAGACCCACTTCTGCTCAATCCGTTCGGGAAAATCATAACAGAAAAGCTCAATCTCGGCATCATCCAAGCCAGCGTTCAGGATAGCAATCTGACTACGTAAGCTGGAAACTAAGGCTCCTTCATCGAGCGCTTTGGGAAGTATCTTGTGGGAGATGTCACGAATATCGCTTGCCAGTTCGCTGATATTCTGTTTGGCCAATTTAGTATTCTTCATATCAAACAGGTGAATGATATGGGCAATTTTACTTCCTACATTGTCATGTATGATATTAGCAATGTTCCGGCGCTCCCGTAACTGCACATGATTGATTGTTCGAAGTGAATTCTCCTTTTCCAAAATCACTTCTTTCATCAGCTCTGTATTTCTAAAAAATACTTCTACATAATTTCTTGACAATACCACTCCAAACAGAAATACTTCGTACAGACTGGCAAATACCATCCAATTGCCTCCTAACGCATAGGGAATGAACTCAAAAGTTTCTAAGATCAGGGTACCGCCCCATACCAACTGTGGAGCAAAAGCCAAGAGGGCATAAATTGCCTGATCTCTTTCTATCCTCAAATGCGTTACAGATGCCCAAAAAAGTACAATAATCAACAGCATAAATAGAACATAACCCGAGATAAAGAGGTATCTGAAATCAGCATTGGGATAAATCCATAGCAAAGTTGCCGATAGCAGTACGATAAAAAGATTTACTATACACAAAAAATTAATCAATCTGTATTTGAAAAACTGATGTCCTTTTAAGTCTAAAAAACAGCAAAGGAAATAGCTTAATGCCACATACCATAAAGCGCCGCTAAAAATCCGGGCTTCACTTAACAACAAGAGGTTTGGAAAGAGTAGGTGTTTGGCAAAATTCATCGTAATTACTACATAGCAGACTGTTAATAGTGAATAGCAGATGTAATAGGCATACAGGCGTTTTCGGGTCATCAGTAGCAGAATACCATTGATCATTAGCAAGAGAAAGGCAATACCGATGAAAAAGGCAACCAGTGCTATTTTGCTAGAAGACTGATTTTCCAGTTCGGTAAAACTGGTCAAACGAAAAGAAAATTCGAGAAATGAGGTCTGTTTTTTAATCTTCACCCAAAGGATCCGTTCTTCTCCGGGGCCTAATTTAAGCTCATAGGTAAGTGCACTCATGAAAGCTCCCCGTCCTTTGGTTCGGTCTCCCATTAGCACCATTTGGTTCCCATCAAAAATGCTCAGGCTGTCGATATGATAATTATCAAAGCATAACCATTTAGCTACTTCTTTATGGGTGTCTTCGTTTTTGAACCTAAAATAACACCAAACCGCATCATCGCGGTTATAGCCCAGGTTAATCTTCTGATTTTCGACAAAAATTTTGAAGTTTTTCTGTTTAGCTTCTACCAATTGCCATTTCGAATCCCGATCGATGGTGTAGGCTGCCAGCACAGAAATCTTTGGATGGGTAAAGGCCAAAGTCTTCGATAAACCCAGCAGTAAGAGGATACTAACTAAGCAGGTTATTCTCATGGGCAAATTTGATCAGTGTGCTACTGTTACTGATTTCCAGCTTCCTGTATATGTTCCGTCGATGGGTATCGACCGTGGTTTTGCTGACAAAAAGTATCTCACCAATCTCCTTACTGGTTAATCCTTTGATAATCAATCTAATCACTTCTTTTTCCTGTCTGGATATCCTAAACTTGTTAACGATTGGTTCATCTATTGCCCGGTAAACATCTACGCTCCTACTATCCTTACCATTGGTTTGAAAACCGCTGGCTGATTTCATTTCAATAACCCTGACCAGTTCTTCTGCTGTCGTTTCCTTTTTAAGGAAAGCGTCCATGCCCATTCTTTTGGCTTTTTGGATCAGAAAATCCTCATAATAAGCCGTAAGGATAATCTTTTTGGTGTTTTTAAGTTGTTCTTTGAGTTCTTCCAATAATACAAATCCATCGGTTTCTCCAATATTCAGATCGCAGATAAACACATCTACCTGATGTTGTATGAGGTGATCCCTGCAGGCATCTGCACGGCTGAACCTAGTAATCCGATAGCTTTGATCAGCATTCTTCAGCAGCTCAGCGATCCCATTCAAAAAAAGTAAGTGATCGTCACAGATGACGATTTGCTTTGGTTTCATGTAGTATTAGGTACTTTATCCTAAAACTAACAATAAGTTTTAAGAGCAGAAAATTTTAGCCCTCTTCAATGCTTAGGGCCGTTAAATATTTGTAGCTGCGCCTGAGCGCAGCTTTAAAAGTATAGGTTCAATCTTTAACTACCCGAACAGAAAAGCCTCGTTGGGGCGATTCTGATCCCAACCCTGTTATGTTTTTCTTATAAGAACTGAAGCCAAAAGCAAAACCGTTATTATAATATCCGTAACCATTGTTTGGGTTGTAGCGACCTGCTCCGTCGATGGTAGAAGTCCACCATTGCCCATCTCCATAATAATTGAATACAGAAGCGGCATTGGGTTCTTTGTCGTATTCGTTGTCCCAAGCTCTTCCTCCTGGCAGGAAATTCAAGCCCGATTCATTGGTACCATTGCCTGCATATTCTCCATATTTTTTATCGGGAAGGTCCCATCCTGTTTTTCCTCTGATTTTTTCACCCGCTTCATATTTGCCCCCAAGTACTGCAATCAATGTTTCATATTCTTGTTTACTTGGCACATGCCATCCCTTTGGGGCCAAACCTCTTGGATCCACAACGGCATGGAAGTTGTACAGCTTGCCATATTTCTTTCCGTTTTTTGCATCAAAATTCAAATAGGTAAAAGCAGGTGTATTGTTTTTGCAGAATTGCTGCCATTCGATAGGGGTTTTAGCCTCTGGGATTGGATCTCCGTTGTTAAAAGTAGCTACATCCAGGTTTCTGTTGCTCCAGATCTGGTTACCAACTTTAACGGGGGCTTCTATTTCATCGCTTGCATTATAAATCTCTTTTAAGAGCGTGCTATTAGCCGAATTACAGCTCCAAACAAAATTTTGTGCAGGAGCACCGTTGCTCCTTTTCAAACATTCTCTCATCGCAATGGCATCAGCCTCTTCTCTGGTGGTGGCAAGTCCCCAACCAAAAGCTGTTCCTACTTTTCCATCAATTGTTCTGTAGGCTGCACAGCCTGTTCCTTCATAAGATAAAACCACGGTACAGTTACCGCCCTTACGCTTACATTCTTCAACTGCTCTGTTTTCGGCCTCACTCAGGGTTGCCTGATCAAAAGACCAGCCGTAATAAAAGCCATTGTTCCTGTCAATAGCCAGCGCTCCATACTTAGCTTTAACAGGGGCTTTTGTTGTATTTGCCTTAGGGGTTGGTTTCTTTTGTGCAAAGCCAGCTGAAGTGATTAAAATCAGTGCTAATGCTAAAATTATTTTTTGCTTACTCATAACTATTGGTTTGCTATATCCCAAAATTGGGGAATTGCAGCATAAACTTCAATACTTATTTATAAGGATTTTACTATGACCAATGAACTTGTAATCCATCGTTTCTATGACTATAAGCTCTCTTCTATCGTTTCCCATTTTTCTTTCAGCAATTGTTCTAATTGTCCAATTTCTTCGCTGTACATGGTTTTCTTTCGTGTTCCGAAATAGAGTGTATTTTCAAGCGGTGTGCTTCCCTCCCATACCATCTTTATTTTTCTGGAAGCTATTGCTTCTGCACAAAGAAAATCGGGCACAACCGAAAATCCTGTTCCATCGCTTAAACAACGGATAATGGAACTGATATTTGGAACAATGTAATTTGGGCTAAAATCGGGGTGTTCGCCAAAATGTCTTAACCAGAAATTCTTTAAATGCTCCATATCGGCTGCTGTACTGTACCAAAGCTGTTGTTTCAACAAACTGGCCACATCTTTTATCTCTCCTTTTTGGATCAGTTCTTCTAACAACGTGGTATCTGTCTTACTACCAGCAATCAATACAATTCTTTCTTTAGAAAAGGGTCTATACTGCAAATTCTGTTGATTACCTTTTTGCGGGGTAATAATCAGATCGAGCAAACCATTGTCTAAGTCGTGCTGCATTTGTGGGTATTCGCCAAACTTAATGATGAGATTAAAAGGCAAGTCAGCAATGTGTTCTTCTAAAGTATATTGAAAAGTTTCAAAGCACATACCTACGCTAATTGTTGCTCTTTCATCTTGCGAGCGTTTATGGAAATGCAGTTCGGCCGTTTCCAATTTCTTTAAGGGTTCGAGCAGGTAGTTGTATAAAATCTTTCCTTTTTCTGTAGGTACCATTTTTCTGGCCGAACGATCAAACAATTTATAGCCTGTAAAAGCTTCTAACGAGTTGAGGTGCAGGCTTACTCCGGGTTGTGAGACAAACAGTTCTTGTGCCGCAGCAGACAAGGTTCCTGTTTCATATATAGCTTTAAAAGTGCGAAGCCATTCTAAATTCCATCTCATATCTATCATTTTAATAATACAAATATACAATTTAAATTATTTTAATAATAAAATAAAATGATAGAAATTTGCAGTATCAATAATTTAAATAATACAAAATGAAAGTATTCATTATTAACGGCGGACAGGTCTTTGCACATTCAGGAGGTCAGTTCAACCATATGTTAACAGATTGGACAACCAAATTTTTGAATAAAAAAGGTTTCGAATACCGTGTTACTCATATTAACGACAATTTTAACGCCTTAGATGAAGCTGAAAACTTTAAATGGGCAGATATTGTTATTTACCATACTCCCATATGGTGGTTTCAGGTTCCTAACCGTTTAAAGAAATACATAGATGAAGTATTTACAGCAGGTCATCAGAACGGAATGTATGCCAGCGACGGAAGAAGCCGGAAAAACCCAGCCATTAATTATGGAACAGGTGGATTAATGCATGGCAAAAAATATATGGTAACTACAACCTGGAACGCTCCGGATACGGCATTTACATTACCCGGCGAATTTTTCGACCAGAAATCAATAGATGAGGGCGTATTATTTGGTTTTCATAAAATGAACCAATTTGTAGGTATGGACAGGATACCGGGCTTCCATTTTCACGATCTGGAAAAAAACGCTACAACTGAACGTATAGAAAACTATCATCAGGATTATACCCAACATTTAGAAGAAGTATTCATCCTTGAAGAACAGTTATCATGATTTATTTAACAGCTATTATCAAAGCAAAGCCGCAATATTTAGATGAGGTAAGAGCAGTTTTACAACGCATGGTAACAGAAACCCGAAAAGAAAAAGCATGCATACGGTACGATCTGCACCAGGAAACAACAGATGAAAACATATTTGTTTTTTATGAAATATGGGAAAGTAAAGAAGGACTAGATGCACACAATCAACAAGCTTACATTCTTGATTTTGGCCACATGGCGCAAGAAAAACTACAACAAGCTCCAACAATTTATCTAACTAAAAAAATATAACAATGGAATACAGAAAATTAGGAAATACCGACTTAAAATTATCAGCCATTACTTACGGCGCATTTGCCATAGGTGGCAACATGTGGGGTGGTACAGAAAAGAAAGATTCTATAGAATCAGTAAAAGCATCTATTGATCATGGTGTTACCACATTAGATACTGCACCTTTCTATGGTTTTGGACTAAGTGAACAAATGATAGGCGAAGCCATAAAAGGTTACGATAGAAGTAAAATTCAATTGCTAACCAAGTTTGGAATGGTTTGGGATGGCAGTAACCAGGGAAAAGGCGAGTTTTTCTTTGATGCAGAAGATGCCGGAAAGAAAATTCCTGTTTATAAATATGCTTCTAAGGCCAATGTAATTAAAGAAGTTGAAGAGAGCTTAAAGCGTTTACAAACAGATTATATCGATTTATTGCAAATTCACTGGCCTGATCAAAGTACGCCTATCTCAGAAACCATGGAAGCATTGGAATTACTGTTGCAACAAGGTAAAATCCGTGCCGCAGGTGTAAGCAATTACAGCGTAGAACAGGTTACCGAAGCACGTAAAACTCTAAATATTGCCAGCAATCAGGTGGGTTACAGCATGCTGAACCGCGGCATTGAAAAAGAACTGGTGCCTTATGCCTTAGAACATAACTTAGGCATTATTGTTTATAGTCCGATGGAGAGAGGCCTGTTAACAGGTAAATATTTTAAAGATGGTAAACTGAAAGATAACGATCACCGTAATGGCTATTTTCAGCAATTTGATATGGTTAAAGTAAAAACCTTTTTAGACACCATTAGTCCGTTAGCAGAGCGAAAAAATGCCACACTTTCGCAATTGGTGTTGCGCTGGACAAGTTTACAACCTGCAATTACCGTTGTACTGGCAGGTGCAAGAAATGCAGAGCAGGCTATTGCCAATGCAGGAGCCATGAACATTGACCTTACGGCAGAAGAGTTAGCATTTATTGACACAGCGCTTTTAAAAGTTTAATCGCCCGAAATATAAATTACAGATCATTAAATAACAGATCATTAAATATTTAAAACCCGAATGCCATGTTGAACGAAAAAACAGCAGGTTTCACACGTGCCAACCATGTTGGTATTACGGTGAGCAATTTAGAAAAATCAATCGCTTTTTATGAAGCATTAACAGGAACCAAAGTTTCTAATATTGATGAAATAGGTGGCCAGAGAATGGCTAAAACCCAAGGATTGGAAGATACACGCATCAAATATGCCAATCTTCATTTAGATAACCTGAATATTGATATTTAGAATATGTAATTCCTGCTCCTGAAAAAACGTCTTACCAAAACAATCAGATCAGTGCAATGCATTTATGTTTCGAGGTAGATAATATAGATGCGGCTATGGCTCGTCTAAAAGCAATTGGGATAGAACCTGAGGGTGAACCTATTGTTTTTCAAGAAGAAGATGGATTAAAATCAGGATTTGGTACAGCGGTAGCTTATTTTCAGGATCCCGATGGAACCAATTTAGAGATTATTGCACCACAAGGACCTTTTAAACGTAAAAACAGTTAATTAAGCTACTTTAATAACAGCAAACCCCATTTAATTAATGATTAAATAGGGCTTTTTAATGTATTTTAAAGAGAGAAATTAGAAGCGCATGAAGAAAAATTTATAATTTAACGTTACGGTTAATTAAAAACTGTTTTACTGCATGGAAAATTACAGCATCGTAATTATGATCATGGCGCTGATGATCGTCACTTCTGCTTTAGCAGACCGCATAAAAATACCTGCTCCTGTTCTTCTTATCCTTACAGGCATTGCTATTGGTCTTATTCCTACTATGCCTGAAATTGCTCTAGCTCCCGAAATTGTGATGCTTATTTTCTTACCTCCCCTGCTTTATGATGCAGCTTTTAACATTTCTTTTACCGACTTCAGAACCAATATCAACACCATTAGTAAGCTGGCCATAGGTTTGGTTTTTTTAACCACAGCAGGCATTGCAGTTGTGGCTCATTATATCATACCAGGTATGACATGGCCATTGGCATTTGTACTCGGTTCTATCCTTTCTGCTACCGATGCTGTTGCTGCCATTGGCATTACCAAGAATTTAGGTTTATCACACAAAACCATTACCATACTGGAAGGAGAAAGTCTGATTAATGATGCGTCAGCTTTGATTGCCTACCGTTTTGCTGTAGCAGCAGTTACAGGCGTAGCTTTTATCTGGTGGAAAGCTTCTTTGGATTTTGTACTAGTATTGGCAGGTGGTGCTGCTGTTGGTGTTGTTTTAGCATGGATCTTATCACATTTATTACGCCTTTTCAGAACCAACGAAATGGTCATCATCAGTTTAATGTTATTGATGCCTTTTGTGGCTTATTTAATGGCAGAGCATTTTGAAGTTTCAGGAGTAATTGCCACCGTTGTTCTAGGTTTAGGCATGGCAAAACTAAGTCGCAGCAAATTTCCCGAAAAATTAAAACAGCAATCCAGAAATTTTTGGGATGTAATCATTTTTCTTTTGAATGGATTGATCTTTGTCCTGATAGGGTTGCAATTTCCCATTGTGATGAAACAAATACCTGACGGACAGTTACTTTGCAATATAGGATATGCTGTCATTATAGGCATTATTGCATTAGCTATCAGGTTATTTAGAGTTTATTGGCAGCAATTTACTTTATTAAAAGCTTTTCAGGGTAAACGTAAAGTAAAGGAAGAAGCTCTGCTTAATTCGCGCACAAGTTTTATTCTTTCCTGGTCTGGCATGCGTGGTATTGTTTCATTGGCTATTGCATTAGGTTTGCCTACCACGTTAAAAACCGGAGAGGCATTTCCTATGCGCAATGAAATTATTTTTCTTTCTATTGCAGTGGTACTGTTTTCTTTATTGGGACAGGGTCTTACGCTGCCCTGGATAGTAAAGAAAATGGGAAATGATTAATCTTTAGCTTTGCTCCCACCATTTGGCCCAGGTTTTTCCCAACTGATTCAAATTTACTTTCTCTCCTATTTTAGGCAGGGTTATAGCTAGTCTATTTGTTTCGGCCAGTAAAGATACCTGTTGTAAAGGTTCATACCAGGGATGTTGTGCAAGCTTAAATTTAGAGTGGTGTACAGGCATAAAATTCGCCGCCTTTAATTCCTGTACCTCTTTAATAATTTCATTAGGTAATGAGTGGATATAAGGCCAGTTTTCATTGTACTGTCCGCATTCAAGCAAGGCTAAATCAAAAGGCCCAAATTGCTCTCCTATACTTTTAAAATGTGGTCCGTAACCACTATCACCGCCCAGAAAGATTTTTTTAGTAGGTGTTTGTAAAACAAAAGAAGTCCAAAGCGAAATGTTTCGGGCAAAAAGCCTGCCCGAAAAATGCCTGGCTGGTGTTAAAGTAATGCTAAAACCTGTTGCTAGATCAACACGTTCATACCAGTTCTTTTCGATCAGTTTAGTTTTATCCCAGCCCCAGTATTCAAAATGCTGCGCCACGCCTAAACCACAAATCACTTGATTTACTTTGTCTTTTAACAGCTGTATGGTTTTATAATCCAGATGATCCCAGTGATCATGCGAAATCAACAGTACATCAATATGGGGCATATCAGCAACCTGGTAATAATTGCTTCCTGCAAAGGCTTTTACAGAACCCGGTAAAGGTGATGCACTGCCACTAAAAACAGGATCAATTAAAAACTTCAATCCATCTACCTGTGTAAAATAAGAGCTGTGTCCAAACCAGATCAGTACATTCTCATCAGGTAACAAATTTTTAAGATCTGTTTTTATAAAAGGGATTGGATGCACAGGACTGGTTTCAGGATGTTTACCCAAAAAATTCCAAAGCACCTTTAACATACTCTGGCCTTCTGCCAAGGCCGGTGTAGGTTCCTGGTTTTGAAATTGCCCGTCTTTATAATTAGAAAGTGTTTTAAAATAGTGTTTCCGTTCTGTATCAGGAAATTGACCCATCTTTTTCTTTAAACTCATTTACTTTGTTCTTTTTAAAATGCAGACCAGTTTTTATTCATCCTGCATTAGCGAATTGAATGTACAAAAATATCAGCTTGCAAAAGTCTATGCCTAAACATTTAACAGTTAAATGAAACTTCTGCGGTTAAAAATCCTCAATCTAATTCCTTATTTTTGCAGCATAATGATTTCAATAAACAATTTAAGTTTTTTAATTGGCTCAAGAGCCTTATATGACGAAGCAGACTGGCATATTAAACCCGGAGATAAAGTTGGTTTAATTGGGGCAAACGGCACAGGAAAATCTACGCTTTTAAAGCTGATCGTGGGCGATTACACGCCTACTTCGGGCAGTATTTCTATGGCAAAAGATCTTAGGATCGGCTACCTGAACCAGGATTTGCTTTCTATAGACTCGCACCACAGCATTTTACATGTGGCCATGGAGGCATTTGAACGTCAGAATAAGCTGCACGATGAGATTGAAGAACTTTTAAAAGTTATAGAAACCGATTACAGTGAAGATGTACTGAACAAGTTGGCAGAAAAACAACATGAGTTTGATGCTTTAGACGGTTATAATATAGAATACAGAGCACATGAGGTTTTGGCGGGTCTGGGTTTTAGCGATGAAGACCAGTTGCGTCCATTAAACACATTTTCTGGTGGATGGCGCATGCGGGTAATGTTAGCCAAGATCTTATTACAGGATCCTGACATCTTACTATTAGATGAGCCTACCAACCACATGGACTTACCTTCCATTAAGTGGTTGGAAACTTATTTGGGCTCTTTTGAAGGCGCTATTGTGATCGTATCTCACGACAGATATTTCTTAGACCGGATCATTAATAAAACTGTAGAATCAAGAAAAGGCAAGCTTACTGTTTATGCAGGTAATTACACTTATTATCTAGAAGAAAAAGCTTTGCGTTCAGAAATACAACGTGGCGAGTACAAAAACCAACAGGCTAAAATTAAGCAGGAAGAGCGTTTAATTGAACGCTTTAAAGCTAAAGCGAGCAAGGCTAAAATGGCCCAGTCACGTATGAAAGCGTTGGAGAAATTAGATCGGGTTGAGGATGTAGATGATGATAACCCTACGGTAAACTTCAGCTTTAAATTCTCCAAACCTTCTGGCCGTCATGTTGTGCGCTTAGAAAACGTGAGCAAAAGCTATCCTAACATAAATATTCTAGAAAATGCAGAAGCAATCATAGAAAAAGGGGATAAAATTGCTTTGATTGGCGCCAATGGTAAAGGTAAATCTACCTTATTGCGTATTATTGCCGGCACCGAACCTTTTAGCGGAAAAAGTGAACATGGGCATAACGTTACTGAAACATTTTTTGCACAGCACCAGTTAGAATCGCTTCATTTAGATAATTCTATTTTAGAAGAATTGCAGGCCTTTGCGCCTAAACATACCGATACAGAGTTACGTGGTATTTTAGGTTGTTTTCTGTTTACCGGCGATGATGTATTTAAAAAGATAAAAGTGCTTTCAGGAGGTGAGAAATCGCGGGTAGCTTTGGCCAAATCGCTTACTACAGATTCTAATTTTCTGATTCTGGATGAGCCTACCAACCATCTGGATATACAATCTGTTAATATTCTGATACAGGCTTTACAACAGTACGAAGGTACTTTTATTACTGTATCGCACGACAGGTATTTCTTAGATAACATAGCCAATAAGATCTGGTTTATTGAGGGCGAAAAAATTAAGGAATATCCAGGTACTTATGCCGAGTTTGAAGAATGGGATGCCAAAAGGGTAAAACCTGCGCCAAAACCTATTCCCGTAAAACAGGAAGAAAGCAAACCTAAGGCTATAACTACCCCTGCTCCTAATGTACAGCAGCAACTTAAAAAGTTAAATGATCAGCTTAAAAAAGTTGAAGAAGAAATTTCAGTATTCGAGATAAACGTAAAGAAACTGGAAGCAGAACTTGCACGTGAGGAGGTTTTTAGTGACCCGAAGAAATTAGAAGAAGTAAATCTGCAATACCTTACCGAAAAAGAACTTTTAAACGCTGCTCAAAACGGCTGGGAAGAGCTTGCTTCTGAAATCATGACTTTAGAAGGTTAATTCCTTCATTTCTACATCTGACCCTTAATTATGAATAAAGATTGTATATTTAAGATCTTTAAGCTTTTATAATTAATGGTCAGATTTTTATTTTTTGCTTTACTACTTTTTACAGTACAGGGGCTTAAAGCTCAGAATCAGGTTTACGAGAATAAAGTTTTTAAATCTAATCTGAAAACCGTTCAATGCTATAACAGCCAGAAAGAGCAGTCTTTTCCTATCATCAATTTAAAGAGTAACGAAACCATCACTTTTGCTTTTGATGATTTAGATGGCGGGCAGAAAAATTACAGCTATACCATAGAACATTGTACCTATGACTGGAAATCGTCCAGGTTAAATACAATGGATTATCTCGAGACTTTTAAAGAAGATATTATTTTCAATTATAAATACTCCTTTAATACATTGGTAAAATTTACCAATTACCGTTTAACACTGCCTAATGATCAGATTAAACCTAAAATTGCAGGTAATTATATTTTAAAGGTGTATGAAAATAACAAACCCGAAAACGTGGTAATTACGCAACGTTTTTATATTAGCAATAATACGGTTAATGTGGGTGCAGAAGTTGTTCCAAGTACCGATGTTGCCAATCGCAACACTAAACAAAAGGTCAATTTCACTATTTTTCATCAGATACCTATTGCAAACCCCAACTCAGATATTAAAGCGGTGGTTATGCAGAACAATATTCCTTACAGTAAAATTGTAAATACCAAACCCTTATACATCAGACAAGGCTCATTGGTTTATGATGAATTAAACGCCAATGAATTTTGGGGTAGTAATGAATTCAGAAAATTTGATACCCGCAGCTTCAGGTACAATGCAGAACATGTTGCAGATATTTACCGGGACAGTATCCAGAATGTGATTTTATCTACAGATCTGGCCAATAAATCTTCAAGGTACAGCAACCAGTTTGACGAAAATGGCAATTTCTTTATTAGAAATACTGATGGAAGGGATAACATAACAGATAGTGATTATGCGGCTGTTTACTTTACCTTGAGTGCAACGCCTCCAACAGCTGGCGGCACGGCATACATTGTGGGTGCATTTAACAATTATGCTTTAACCAATGAGAACAAGCTTACCTACGATGAAGCAAAAGGCAGATTTCATGGCAAGATCAAACTTAAACAGGGTTTATATGATTTTAAATACATCTGGTTAGATGAAAATAACAAAATCAATGAAACAGCCTTTGAAGGTTCGTTTTTCGAAACAGAGAACAACTATCAGGTACTGGTTTATCACCGTAGGCCAGGTAGCAGATTTGATGACCTGATAGGTTTTGCCAATATCAACAATGTAAAAAATGCTAAATAGTTGGTGCACATCTCAACAATAAAAAAGGTTGTTTAAAAACCACTCCTGCTTAGTTTAAGCTCAATTAGTGTGATTTTTAAACAACCTGCCTTAAAAAGATCTCTGCTATTCTTATTTATTCTTTAGCAAATCGCGAATCTCAGTAAGCAATACCTGCTCTTGAGTAGGTGCTGGTGGAGCTGCCGGTGCTGGTTCTTCTTTTCTTCTTAATTGATTAATCCCTTTTACCATTAAGAATACTGCAAAAGCTAATAAAATAAAATTGATTGCGACTGTAATAAAGTTACCATAAGCAAAAACAACGGCATTTTCTACAGCTTGAGCATCGGCTAAAGCCATTCCGTCTTTAATGCCGCTTGTTGGATCTTTTAAAACTAAGTACATATTACTAAAATCTGGCGAACCAATAATAGCAGAAACAATTGGCATTACAAGGTCTTTTACAACACTATCAACAATTTTTCCAAATGCACCTCCAATAATTACCCCAACTGCAAGATCCATTACATTGCCTTTAACGGCAAATTCTTTAAATTCTTTTACAAATCCCATAAGTAATTTCTGTTTAAATTTTTAAAACTCTATTTTAAAATAAACTCCTAAAAGTAGTTTATAAAATTAAATTAATAAAAAAAATCTAAAGCATTTATGTATTTTTGAAAACTTTAACCACTCGTCAGGTATGCTAAAACAAAATCTTCAGCAAAAACTGTTACAAAAACTTTCACCTCAGCAAATTCAATTCATCAAATTGTTGCAGGTACCAACTGTTGCTTTAGATACGCGTATCAAAGAAGAATTAGAAGAAAATCCTGCATTAGAAGATTCGAGCTTAATTTCTTTAGATGAACCTAAAGGCGAATATGACGATCTTAATGATGACAAACAGGATTATGACGAGAACAGTGGTGAAGAAAGTTCTTTAGATGAGTTTAATGTAGATGATTATCTACAGGATGATGATTCAAGCGATTACAGCACCTCTTTTAATAACGGCGATGATGATGACGATAAAAAGGAAACACCTATAGCGGTTGAAAGCACTTTTTTTGAAAGCCTTCAGCAACAATTGGATCTGGTACCTCTGTCTAATCAGGATTTTGTAATTGGCAAGCAAATTATTGGCAGTCTTGATGATGATGGTTATTTACGCAGACCCATCACATCCATGATAGATGACCTGGCCTTTTCGCAAAATGTAATTGTTGAGGAAGATGATGTAGTAGAAATGCTTAAGGTGATCCAGAATTTTGATCCGGCGGGCATTGCAGCCAGAGATCTGCAGGAATGTTTAAGCTTACAATTAAAACGAAAAGACACTTCAAATCCCATCATTAAAAAAGCGATTGAGGTTGTTGAACATCATTTAGAAGAATTTACCAAAAAACATTACGATAAACTTGAAAAATCTGTAGGTATTAGCAGTGAAGAGTTAAAAGAAGTGGTTAATGAGATCTTAAAGCTTAATCCTAAGCCGGGAGACTCAAACCAGGTTACTACAAAACAGCTACAAATTATACCCGATTTTCATATCAGCAATAACGATGGCACTTTAATTTTAACGTTAAATGCCCGTAATGCTCCTGAGTTGCGAGTTAGCCGCTCTTATATGGAAATGTTTGATCATTATGAGAAAGCCTCTCAAAAAGATAAAAAACTTAAAGAAGCAGTACAGTTTGTTAAACAGAAATTGGACTCTGCCAAATGGTTTATTGATGCTATTAAGCAAAGACAACAAACTTTATTGAAAACGATGAATGCCATTATGCATTATCAGTATGAGTATTTTTTAACCGGCGATGAGCGTAAGCTTAAGCCTATGATCTTAAAAGATATTGCTGATAAAATTGATATGGATATTTCAACGGTTTCGCGTGTAGCCAATTCTAAATATGTGCAAACAGAATTTGGTACTTTTCTGCTAAAATCTTTCTTTTCTGAAGCTATACAAACAGAAAGCGGAGAAGAAGTTTCAAACAAAGAGGTTAAAAAAATTCTTGAAGACTGCATTAACAAAGAGGATAAACGTAAGCCTCTTGCTGATGAGAAGTTAACAGAAATCCTGAAAGAACATGGTTATAATATAGCCAGAAGAACTGTTGCTAAATACCGTGAGCAGATGAATATTCCGGTAGCAAGGCTACGCAAAGAGCTATAATCTTATTCTTGCTGTAATTTCATGAGAACCAGAGGTAATACTCTTGATCTCTGATGTGGTATAATCATAAGTATAACCCACACTTACCTTATTCATCACATCAAAACCAAATGAACCTGTAAAAGCATCGTTTTTACGGTAACCGGCTGCTAACCAAACCAGGTTCTTATAGCCTACCTTTAAATTTACGTCAAATGCTTTGGGCATAGGGTTTACATATTTCAGCATTACAGAGGGTAGCACTGAAAAGTTGGTATTTACCCAAAACCTGTATCCAGCGGTAACAAAATAATGTGCGGCATCTTTACCTTCTGTGTACTCACCATCAAATGCAAGTTTATTTTTAATCATCTGCTGCATTGAGGCACCAACATAATAGCCCGATCCATATAAATAAATACCCGCATTTAAATCTGGTGTGTATTTATTAATTTGTTCTGAAGTTCCTACCACCGGGTCATCAGGTTCCTCAAATTTTAATGCAGCATTATCTAAACCAAGTCTGTTAACTCCTGCCCCAAAACCAACCGCAAGATTAGCCACATTTGCAATAGACAAATGATAAGCATAAGTAAAATTTGCTGTTAATCTGGTCAAAGGTCCCGTTTTATCGCTCAAAAAAACCACACCTATTGCATGGTGCGATAAAGAAGACTGATAATCAAACATTTCATCTTTGGTTTCAGGATCATTAATTCCCAGATCACTCGCCGTATAAGTAGCCATATCTCCGCCAAAAGAAACAGGCATGCTCATGGTTAAATAAGCTGTTTTGGGTGCACTCTCCACTTTCTGCCACTGGTTACGCAGCCCCATCCTGATGTCTATACCATTGTACATTCCTGTAACAGCAGGGTTAATTACCGACATATTTTGCTGGTATTGCGAATAATGGGGCTTTTGCTGTGCATATGCACTTAATGCAGCAGATAGTAAAACGACCAATCCTGTTAATCTGTATTTAATTCCCATCATCTTAAAACCGTTACAGAACCTGTGTATCTTTTTCGCCCGTTATTAGGCTCAATAATGTAATAATAAACTCCAACAGGAACATCTATCCCGTTAAAACGTCCGTCCCATGGCGTGGTATAAGGTTTGGCAAAGAATACCTTTTGCCCGTAACGATTAAATATGGTTACTGTGCCTTCTTTAATTGTTTCTAAATATTTAATATTCCAGGTATCGTTTTTCCCATCGCCATTTGGACTAAATACATTAGGTATATCTGGATTTTCATGTACAAATACATTAAAAGTTTTATAGGTGGTGCATTTATCAGATTTTACTTCTAAAGTATAAGTAGTAGTTTTATCCGGACTTGCCACAGGATTTAGCTCTGTATCGCTACTTAATCCATCTGATGGCGACCATTTATAAATAAGTTTGTTACCTGTTACCCCCACATTGAACTTTTTCTCTCCGCCCAGTATGATATGCATATCATCACCTTTTATAATTTGTGGATTTTCATTTACTTCAATGCTAAAGGTCTTTTCATCCGTACAGGCATGGTCTGTGGTAAATACCACTTTAATATCAAATTTACCAGGCCCTGCTATTGCGGGACTAAACAATCCTGATGCTGACACGCCTTTACCTGTAAACACAGCATTTACAGGTACATTATTCTCATTATTAAATATCAGTTGTACCGGACTGTCATATTCACAAAGAGGTGGTACATTTTCAATCTTTACCACAGGTGCAGGATAAACTGTTACCTGTATAGGATTAGAAGTGGTATAACAGTTCTGACCTGAGTAAGCCACCATTACCACATTATAAGTTTCAATTTTACCTGTATTAGGATACTTATGGGAGAAAATCTGTCCCGGTTGCGGTTTGCTATATGCAACTGTTGAGGCTGTATTGTTTTTACCTGCTTTATAATCAAAAATCCATTCTACCCTTGTAATAGACCCGAAGCTAACTGAACTGTTTTGTTCAAATAAGATTTCGCTATTGGTACAAAACGTTTGGTCTGATTTAGCTTTGATTTCTGTAATAAGTGGAGTTGCTCCATTAATTACTACTTGTTTGGTCAATGTTACCGAACAACCATTTAGATCTGTAGCTGTTACCTTTACCGTATATTTACCTACACTGTTATACTTATGCTTAGGATTTTGTAAAGTACGTTGTGAAAGGTCATTTGAACCATCGCCAAAATCCCATGACCATGCAGTGATATTTCCAGAAAGCACACGACCTTCAAAACTTACCATATCTGCCACACATGATTCAGGCAAATCAAAATCTACTGTTGGAGATAAATTAACTACGATGTCTTTTTCTATTGTTTGAGAACACATTCCACCGGTCGTTGCAGTCAGTTTTACTTTATAAGTACCTTCTTTAGTATAAACATGTTCGGGGGTTTCACTGGTAACAATAGCCGTACCATCGCCAAAATCCCATTGATAAGCTATAGCCGTATTTTGCGGAACCAGAGTTTTATTGATAAAAGTTAGTTTATTACCCGAACAGCCTATAGCTGGTATTTCAAAATCTGCAACCGGCAGATCTATAATCATAATTTTTTTGGTGATAAAAAGCGCACAGCCCGTTTCTGTGGTACCGTATAATTTGATTTCCTTTTCGCCGGGAGTTGTATAAGCATGCTTAGTATCTTTATCTGTTGAGATTTCACCATCTCCAAAATCCCATTTCCAGTTCTGGGTTGTATTGGTAATACCTAATGACAGGTTTTTAAAATCGATTGAAGCGTTGATACAGGCAGCGGCAGGAAGAGAAAAATCAGGTTTAAACACATCAAATTTAGTAGAAATTACCTGTTCACTGGAACAATCTTTACCTGCAGGCGGAACTACAGTAGCCGTAAGTTCAAAGGTACCTCCTTGCGCAAAATAACTGGCAGGAACATTATACTTGTATAAATAGTAAGTTGTACCATCAACAACATATGTGGTATAGGCAGGTGTATTAATGGTTTCTACTTTCTTACCATTATTTAAATTCCAAATGATCTTATCTGTTAGGAAAGGTAATTGCAATACGCTTTCAAAATCTGTTCCCGCACAAAAATTAGTTGAAGCAACGCTACTACCCTGCTCAAACATTTTAATATTTGAGCTAAGGTTTTTTAAATCTGTACCTGCTAAATAAGCATAAGATTCTACTGTACCATAGCCATAAGCAATGGCTACGAAACCGCCATCTGCTTTTAATCTATGTTGCGCAGCCATACCGGTAACATCAATAACCGCATAACTGTAATCACTGTTAGGTATGGTTTTAAAACTCCCGTTAAAATTATTTCCATCTAAAGTAAAACCATTAATATCTGCTGTTTTGATAATGATGTTTAAGTAATAATTTATAATGTTGGTATTTACTCCTGTTACACTATTTAACTTTGAATATACCGTTATATCCTTCAATGTTTGCTCTATAGGATTCAATATGGTCATTTCCGGATCGCCGGGAAAAGGCTGATTGGGGGTTTGAATTGGATGATTATTAATATTACAGGTTTGTGAGGTCTGATATTGTGCTACAGCTATAGGATGATCAGACTTAATAACATTGGCTGTTTTTGAAGAAAATGTAATCATACTTCCCTTTGAATAAGGGTTTTTTAGTGTAATTCCATTTACAGTGCTTGTACTTCCGTTAATATTAACTGTGGTATTATCTTCTGCTACTATTATCCTTATCACATCGCTGTTCCCATGTTCAGTATTGTAAAAGGGTGCCGAAACAAAGTTTTTACCCCATGAAGAAACCGGAAACATCTGCTGTAAAAGGTTATCTCCTCCACTTGGGTTGCGGCTACTTCCACTTTCACAAAATGCCGTCCAAGTACTACCAGAGAATACGGCAAAAGCTTTACAGTTGGTAGATTTAATATAAGTTCCCGAAACGTCTCCTGAAGCTTGAAACTGATAAATTTCACCTTTATTTAAGGTCAACTGAAATGCCTGCCCCGCTTTGCGGTTTGCATTTGAACTGGTTTGTGTAGGTAATATTTCCAATTTAGTATTGTCTTCAATACTTACAATGGTAAACTGCGAATAAGGAGGTATATTAGCTGTACCGCCATTCTCATAAGAAAATGTATAATATTGGTTTTCTAAAGCTGATGTGGGCAAAACCAGTGTAGATCCCGTACGGGCATTATTAGATATAACCTCATACAGAGAAACAGGTTGAGTTGTAGTAACATGAACAGCTTTATTTTTTTCAACCTGGTCAGAAGTTCCTATATAAACATCAACTGTATTAGGGTTAATAAAAACAGGTGTAACCACATTAGCAGTTACTGTGCCGCTGGCAATTACTTTTGTTCCAATCGTTACGGTATAATCGGTATTTACATCTGATGAGAGGAAAAGCGTCATCCTTGAAGCCAGACCATCTATATGCCCGGTATAGGCTAACCAGAAATCGGTGCCTTTATTGGATGTATATTGTGCAAACGCACCGTGTATATTTAAAACAATAAAAAAGCTAAGAACCCAAAAGCCTTTGCACTTGCTAAAAATGCTATTAAGCATACAATAAAAATCAGTTAATAGTTTGTTGGGCAAAACAATGAGCGCTATTTTTGCCTTATGCTAAAAACAGAAGGAATACCTGCAAAGACTTGTTACCGTTCTTTTTCTTAAGCTAAGAAAGCAAACTTTGCCTTGCTATAAATTCTAATTGTTTGTTGGCTATCAGCAGTTTTTCAGTTAACTCCTTGTTTTCTTTACGCAAGTTATATATTTCTATGGCTTTGTCAATATTAATCTTCAAATCTTCTAATATCCACGGTTTCTGAATATATCTATAAACTTCGCCTTTGTTAATAGCATCTATTACAGCATCAATATCTGTATAACCTGTTAAAATCATTCTTATAGGGTCCGGATGTACCGCTAATATCGAAGCTAAAAATTCAACTCCGGTGGTTTTTGGCATCCTTTGATCAGAAATGATGACCTGAATATCTTCAGTTTCAAGTATTTTTTTGCCTTCCTCTGCAGATTCGGCCGTAAAAACTTTATACATTCTTCTGAAGGTAGCCATAAACGCACTTAAATTATGTGGTTCATCGTCAACGTATAGTATATTTGCGCTCATATATTGGTAATAAAAAGTTAAAATTACCTTTTTAATGTTACTCTAAAAAACTAATTTAGTTGTTTTAATATTGTAACGACTAAATTATTTAAAAGTTTATTTTTTTACTAAATGTTTTCTAAAACTAAATCGGAAATAATACCCGGCTCGCTATTAGCTCATCTCCATAATACCGATTTTACTTACACACCCGTTTTTTTCGATTTAAATATAGAAGAGCAAAAAGAAAATTTGCTTGATCTCTTAGAAAACAACAATCGTATTGAAGTATTTGACTCTATAATTGCACAGGTTTCAGAATATTTAAAATGTGTTAAACCTGGTTTAGCGCTCTTACCAAAAGCAGAGCTTGAAAAACTGGTTGAGCAAAGATTTGCCGAAAGATCAACCGATTATTATGGACTGTGGGTGTTCTATCCCTGGAATAATCGCCTTGTTCACCTTTTAAACGAAGAAGAATTTTGTGAGGTTAGAACTAACCGAAATAAGTATAAAATAACTTCAGAAGAACAACACACCCTGTCTCAAAAAAAGATTGGTATAATGGGTCTTTCGGTTGGACAGTCTGTTGCCTTAACTCTGGCTATGGAGCGCGGTTTTGGCGAGTTACGCATAGCCGATTTCGATTTACTGGATTTAAGTAATTTAAACCGTATCAGAACAGCAGCACACAATATTGGTTTACCTAAAACTGTAATTGTAGCCCGCGAAATTGCCGAACTGGACCCTTACCTAAAAGTTACCTGCTTTCATGAAGGTATCACTGCTAACAATCTAGATGTTTTCTTAAACGGAAATGGCAAACTGGATTTGCTTATAGATGAATGCGACAGTTTTGACATTAAAATAAATGCCAGAAAAAAAGCTAAAGCATTAGGCATACCTGTATTAATGGAAGGTAGTGACAGAGGTACAATAGACATAGAACGTTTTGATCTGGAACCGCAAAGACCTGTGTTACATGGTATGGTTGACCATTTAGATATGGACAATTATGCAAACCTGAAAACCATGGAAGAAAGGTTACCTTATATTAGTGCTGTTACCGGAATTGAAACGCTTTCTCCACGTATGAAAGCTTCTGCTGTAGAACTTATGGCTACCATCTCTACCTGGCCGCAACTGGCCAGTGCTGTAACTTTTGGCGGTGGTGTTTCTGCTGATCTTTCAAGAAAAATATTACTTCATCAATTAGATATTTCAGGAAGATTTTTCCTTGATCTGGATGAACTGATCAGTGATCCTGATAAAACGGAACAGAAACAAGATCATCAGGAGATTAAACCATGGTCTGTAACAGATATTGAAACTTATATTCAGGATAACAGTTTTGATCAGTATGTTCACAGTGGCATCAATTTAGAAGAAAAAGAGCTTGCCTTGCTTATAGAAGCAGCCCGTAAGGCACCATCAGGTGGGAATAACCAACCATGGAGGTGGCATTATCAAAACAGAACATTACACTTATTTCTTGAAGAAAGTTCTGCTCAGGCTTATTTAGATCCTGCATTTATTTCTTCATATATCTCTTTAGGTGCTGCAATAGAAAATCTTTTGTTAACCGCAGCCACACTTAAGCTTAAAGTAAACTGGCAGTTTACACCTCTTTTGGCGCCTAAACACATTGCATTATTTAGTTTTGAAAGAGGTTTTGAAGCCAATGATCTGCAACTCAGCCTTGCTGCACAAATAACAAACAGACATACCAACAGAAAAATCACGCCTAAACAGTTAATATCTACAGATAAACTGGAATATTTGGGCGGATTAGCAGAAGATATTGATGGCATCAGCTGTAAGTTTATTAGTGATACCGAAAAAATTGCACTCATTTCTAATATTGCTGCTCATTGTGATTTGTTACGTATGTTTATACCTGAAGCATACCATGATTTCGTAAACAGGGAAATGCGATGGAATTTAGATGAGGTAAACTCTACAGAAGATGGTATAGGCATACATACCTTAGATCTTGGCAATACAGACCAGGTGGGCATCAAATTGGCTAAGGATGCAAAAGCGATACAATTTTTAAAAACGATAAACGGAGGAAGCGGATTTAAACGCCTTACCAGAGATCAGTTGATGGCCTCTTCGTGTTTAGGTTTAATTTCTGCAAGTGATATGAGTACTGTTTCTTACCTCAAGGCAGGTCTTGCTGCCGAAAGGTTATGGTTAGGTGCTACAGATATAGAAATACAGGTACACCCTTTAAATGTACCACTGATCTTCTTTTACAAAAATTCCATTGAAAATAATTTAAGTATCGATTCTTTTGAAAAAGAGAAATTATTTAATTTGGAAAGCGATTTAAGAGGTATTTTTGAGCTTGATGAGCAGCAGCAACCTATGTTTATGTTTAGATTATTTATAGCCAGTTCTTCACCTGAAAGAACCATAAGAAAATCAACTTATAAAATATTTTCAAGTGGAAGAGAATAAACCAGAGATCACAGATTTATACTTTAAAGCGTTTAGAGCGGTTGAAGACAGGGCGTCCTGCATGAAATTTATTGAGGGGCATACGCATGTATTGGAAATATTTGGAATTACACAAATTACCTCTGCAAAAATAGATTGGGTATTAAATCCAGATGTATATGTTGTACAGGTTTCTGCAGAAGAAGGCGGAAAAGCATTAGGTGGTGGCCGTATTCACATGGCTAACAGAAAGCAACCTTTACCCATTGAAGACGCTGTAGGTGAGATGGATAGCAGAATTTATGGCTTGGTAGATCAGCAGGTTGAGATCGGTATCGGAGAATTTTGTGGCTTATGGAATTCATGGGAAATTGCAGGGCTTGGTGTAGGAAGTATTCATTTAGGTCGTACTTTTATTGCTCTGGCGCATACTTTAAAGCTAAAAACTTTATTGGGTTTATGTGCTCCGGCTACTTACCGCAATTCTTTAAGAGTGGGTTTCAGAGTGCTTAAAGAGCTAGGTGTTGATGGTAAGTTTTATTATCCAGCCGAAGATCTGACAGCTACCGGGTTAATTATTGAAGATCTGGAAAACCTGCCCCTTGCCGTAGAAGAAGAACGTTTGGCCATACAGAAATTAAGAACAAAAGAATTAACAAAAACAACCATAACCACCTCAAAAGGCAATGAAATAACTTTGCACTTCGACCTTCTCTAAAATGAAAGTAGTTAAATTTATCATTCTCATATTTTCGCTATTTTTCTTTGGAAAGAGCTTTGGGCAAAGCAAACTGCAACTCTATCCCCTTTCAGATAGTACAACTTATACCATAAATGATGTTATTGCACACAGTGATAAATTTCATGGTGTGAGTTCAAACCTGTTGAATTTAGGATTAGGCCATAAGAATGTATGGCTTAAAATTATCAATCCTAAAGCCGCCGACATGGAATCTTTGCTGATTGACCAGTCGAGACTTAGTTATCTAAATCTTTATTTCGTAAAAGACCAAAAGGTAGTTAAAACCATAGCTTTAAGTGGTACCCAACTGGTTCCCTGTTCTAAAGAAATAGGAAATGTTAAGATTTTTAAGATCAATGAGTTTCAAGGAAATACAGATCTCTATTTAAACCTGATTTCTAAAGAAATCTTTCTGGCTCCTGTTATGCTCAACACAAAAGCTGAGAATACTGCCCTGCTCATGAACAGAGATGTTTATTTTGGTCTTTATACAGGTGCCGTACTCATCATGTTTGTTTACAACTTATTTCTTTTTTTAAGTGTAAGAGACAAAAACTATTTCCTGTATATTTCTTATATGCTGTTTACCTGGCTAACCCAGATATCTATTATGGGCTACGCTACCAAGTTTTTTTGGCATAACAGCAATTGGATGCACCAGCATTCAGTCGTTATTTTTTCTATACTAGGTTTAATTTTTGGTATTTACTTTACTTTAAATTTCCTGAAAGTACAGCAATACATACCTAAACTGGCGGTATATTTTAAAATATTATTGATTGTTTCCATTGTTGTACTTGTTCTGTCTGTATCTACAGGTTCAAGTGTATTTTTTCCTATTATGCAGTTATTAACGCTTTTAAGCTGCATTTTGGCCTATATCTCTGCTATTATCATTTATTTTAAAAAGAAATACTCACCTGCACGTTATTATCTTATTGCCTGGTCTATTCTGATAATAGGTGTAATTCTGTTCCTGATTAAAGACTATGAGATTATACCCTATAACAACTTTACTATCTATATGCTCCAGATTGCCACTGTGGTAGAAATATCACTGCTTTCTTTTGCACTTGCAGACAGTATTAACTTTGTAAAGAAAGAGAACGAAAGCATACAGAAACAGGCGCTTGCTACTTCTCTTGAAAATCAAAAGCTTATCCAGGAACAAAATATTATTTTGGAGCAAAAAGTTAAGGAGCGAACAGAAGAATTAGAAGAGATCAATCACACTTTAAACCATACTTTAACTAACCTTAAATCTACTCAGTCGCAACTGGTAGATGCCGAAAAAATGGCTGCTTTAGGTCAGTTAACTGCAGGTATTGCACATGAGATTAACAACCCTATAAACTTTGTTACTTCTAATATCAAACCTTTACAATTAGATATTGACGATCTGAGAGAAATCATCAGTAAGTATGAACATCTGGATCCTGAAGGAGATATAACACAGCAATTAAAACAAATCAACGACTTTAAGAAACAAATAGATCTTGATTTTGTCAATAAAGAAATTACTTCTCTCCTTTCGGGGATTAGTGAAGGTGCGAAACGAACAGCCGAAATTATCAGAAGTTTAAGGAATTTCAGTCGCGTAGATGAAACGGATATGAAGCCTGTAGATCTGAATGAAGGTTTGGCTTCTACTCTGGTATTGGTACGGAACAATATTCCCGATAACCTTACCGTTATTAAGGAATTCGGCGTAATACCTAAGGTAGAATGCTTACCGGGAAAAATCAATCAGGTTTTCATGAATTTGGTTTCTAATGCCATACAGGCTATTAAATCTAAAAATGAACCTGATGTAGAAGAGTTTTTAACTGTAAAGACCTGGAGCATTGATGACCAGGTATTTATCAGCATAAAGGATAGTGGAACAGGAATGACAGAAGAAGTGAGAAATAAGATTTTTGAACCCTTTTTTACCACAAAAGATATTGGAGAAGGTACCGGTTTAGGATTGTCTATTGTGTTTGGGATTATTGAAAAACATAAAGGAAACATAGAAGTTATTTCACAGCTGGGTGAAGGAACAGAATTTATTATTACCTTGCATACTAATCTACCAAACTAAATTAATACTTATATGAGTTCTACTACCGTAAGGGTTTTGTACATTGATGATGAAGAAAACAATCTTCAGGCATTTAGAGCCAGCTTTAGAAGGCAGTACGAAATTTATACTGCTATCTCGGCACAAGAGGGATTAGAAATCTTGCAGAACATTGAAATGCATGTTATCATTGCAGATCAGAAAATGCCCAACACCACAGGTGTAGAATTCTTTAAAAGTATTGTACATACACACCCAGATCCTATCCGTATTTTACTAACCGGATATACTGATATAGAAGCTTTAGCTGATGCGATTAATCATGGAGATATTTACCGCTATATTCAGAAACCCTGGAACGATTTAGAACTGCATAATTCTATCAAAAATGCTTATGACGCCTATAAATCTAAAATAGATTTACGCAACAAAATGCAGGAACTTGAAAAAACCAATGACGAGCTGAACCGCTTTATTTATAGTATCTCGCATGAGTTAAGAGCTCCTTTGGTATCAGTTCTGGGTATCTTGAATTTAGTAAAGATGGAAGGTTTATATAATTCAAGCGGTGAGTACTGGGGCTTAATAGAAGCCTGCTCTAATAAACTGGACTACTATATCCAAAAAACGCTACAATATTATAAGAATGCAAAAAATGTAGAAGAAAAGAGCGATATAGATTTTGAAAGTTTATTGAAAGAACTGATAGATCTGTACACTTATATTGACATAGAAACTGTATTTACCTTAAATGTAAACCAGCCTGTAAAATTTAAAGGCGATATTTTCAGAGTTGAAGTTATATTGGGCAACCTGATCTCAAACGCTGTGAAATATCAGAAACAAACAGAAACTCATAAAAAAGTTAATATAAATATAGATGTAAACGCCTTTGAAGCTATAATTACCATACATGATAATGGTATCGGTATTTTAAAAGAACATCTCGAAAAAATATTCAGTCAGTTCTTTAAAGGCAATGCTTTAAACGGCAGCGGTTTAGGATTATTTATCGTAAAAGAAGCTTTAAATAAGATAAATGGTAAAATAACCGTTAATTCAACAATAGAAGAAGGAACAACTTTTAAAATTAACATTCCTAATGCAAACTAGAACCGAAAAAGTGATGCTGATTGACGACAATGATATTGATCTTAAGATCAATTCAAAGGTTATTGCATTATCTAAACTTTTTGATGATATTATTATATGCAGATCTGGCGCTGAGGGGCTTTCTTATATCAAAAAGCATATCAACCACCCTAACCTGCTTCCTCAGTTTATCTTACTGGATATACAAATGCCTGAAATGGATGGGTTTGAGTTTTTAGAACTCTATAAAAATCTGCCGCTTTCTTTTCTTAACAGCTGCAAGCTCGCTATTTTATCTTCAACTTTAGATTTTGGTGATATTAAAAAGGCCGAGGCAAATCCTTATGTAGTGCGTTTGCTCAAAAAACCTTTGTATCCTAATGAGCTGGAAGAGGTATTGAAAGCTACCTTTAACTCTGCGCATTAATTTAAACTAATTAGATCTTTTTACAGGTATATCATTTCTTGAAAAGTATATTCAAGAGTAATAAATTAATATAAATGGTAAAGTCTGGCAAATTGCCAGACTTTAGTGTTTTAGTTCATAAAAAGATAGACTTTCATTTTCTGAGATAGAGCCTAGCCCCATAATCATACTGTTCCAGTTCCTTACTGTTACAAGTATTAATCCCTACTTTTGATCTTTTAGACAGCTCAAGAAATATAGGTACTATAAGACCAATACATTAATATGAACATCCCTAAGAGTCTGACTATCTCCAATGGATAACCTTTATCTTTCTTAATTATCTTTTCTATCGCAAAACCTAAGGATACAAGAATACTTACTACCATTAAAAATTGTAATAATATCAAGGATAAATCTATTTTTAACAAACTAAATATGATTGACACAACTGACATACTCAATAAAAGCCCTAATATTGATGGTCTTATATACACCCCCTTCCTACTTTGTAGAGTATAAAAACCCAAAGGGAAATATAGTATTCCTAAAATAAAAGCACTGATTACAGAAATATAATCATAATTTGAATGGCTAATACTTGTTATTAATCTGGATACGATATATACAAATACCAATAAAAGTTCTATATAATTAATTAATCTCATTTTTTTGGTTTATCACATATTGAAATACAAATATTATTTCTAAAACAATGATTTAAATATCAAAACAATTCCTAAAACAATTCCCAGAACTGCTCCTACGTATAGCTTAATATCATTTCCAAAACCACCTCTATACCCATTTTTTGTTTCTTTAAGCATATGGAATAATAACCAAATACTAAAAAAAAGAAAGGCAGCTCCTACTAAAAGCATCATTATTTCATCAGCGTTCATTATTTTTTCTTTTGGCTATATGAACAATTTATATTTTAACGTTTATTCCAGATAAATCGAGTAATAATTATCATAATTATACTTGCCAATATTAATGAGGTATTTAGTAAAGTGTCAATCAAAAATTGACCATTAAATTTCCCTATAAATAAAGTTGCAATCATATTTAGTAGAGGGATATCATGAAAGAAAGGTATTATTGATAAGTTGAATGTTATTAATAATAGAGCTAACAATAAAACTGATTTTCCACTAAAGAGTTATTTATTATTTATATCTGTTCTTTTTTCTTCTTAGGAGATACCTTGTATAAAATCCTCCCAACTATAATCTGCTTCAAGATTAACTTTGTAGGCTTTTCCTATAAACTTATCTGTATTTGATGTTTTAAACTCGACTTCATCCTCTAATATAGTTAACGAGATTTCAGACTTTGATATGATAAGGGGCTCCCTCATTCTATTTTGAAAATAGAACTTTAGTTTATCATCTTCAAATATTACAATTTCTTCAAACTCTTTTCCAGCTTTTTTTACAGCCAATAATATGGAAATAAGAGACATAATAGATACTAGCAAATAGGCGATCGGTTTATTTATATACATATTTAACCCTGTAAAAATAAAAATACTAAGTATAACAGCGATAACGGTGTAGGCTGTATAAGCTCCAGTTTTTATTCTTTTAAAACGAAATACTCTCATTTTTTTCTTTTGGCTATATAGCCAATTTCAATTAATGTTTACTCCAAATAAATCAAGTAATAAAAAAACGATTAATCAATTTATCATTAAATAAACAGAGACAAAAGACAAGATTAAATAAGTCCAGGTTAATAAAAGTCCGTTTAGATTTTCTTTGGAGGATATTTTTTCAAATTTCTCTGAAATTATTTTCCTTCTTTTATAGAACCGATTATAATTCAAATAAAAGATTAAAAGAAGAATTGGCAAGAATATATATACTGCTCCTTCTTTAGTGGCTTTGAATTCTATGTATTTGTTTATATAAATAAAAGGAACCATAATATTAAAAAACTGTAATACACAAAAGGCTATACATGCATTATAATATGAATTATCCATATTTTTTTCATTCTTTAATATGACATGTAGAAAATAAAAGATTTTTTCCATTTTAAAATTTATTTGATTATTCTAGTTTTATCTGGGTACTTATGAATAGGTGATCGCTGATAACCATCAATATTTTTATCAGGAACTGCACTATCTAATAATGTATAAAAAGCAAGTCCCATAATTCCCCCAGCCTTGGCTGCAATTATATATGAAATTGTGGATAAGCCTATATTAAGCTTAGTTTTATCCGCCTTTTCCCGCATTACCCATATAATGATAATAGCCGTTTAGCTTAGAGCTATAAGTTCCATTTTGAATTATCCAATTAGCATCATCAACATAGTTTTTAAGATTATAAGCAGATTTACCTGTAACCTTCATTATTTGGTCAGCGTGTTTACCAAAATGCGTAACAGCTTCATCACCTCCGAATTTAAAAAACTTCGTTCCCTCCTTAGCGGCAGGTAAAGACAAGCCTTTTCCCGCAATATAACTTTGCGCATTTAATGATGTCGCTATCACATCTTCTGGATTTTCGGAAGTTATTTCTTAAAAAAGAAGCAAATCTCCCTATAGGCGTATAATCAAGTAAACCCAAGTATTTTTCTAAAAATTGAGTTGTTCTTATATCTCCCTCCTGCAACAGCAAACAGCGGTTTAGCTACTTTCGATAATTGCAAAACTTTCTGTTCCTATTAATTTAATATTAAAGTATGTGTAAAATGTTCGGTATAAATAACATTAATGAAGGCCATTAAAAGATATTTCCTTCAAATCTGAACCATCAATATTTACAGAGTAGATATTGGTTGAATTATCATTCTTCCGAAAAAAAAGTTTATTCGTTTTTCTATTATATTTTACATCTTTAAACTGTGTACCGGTGGAAGATAATATTTGTGATTCTGTTTGTGTTTTCATATTTATTTTAACCAACTCATAATATGAAGAACATACCATAACATCATTATCTATTAGAACAGGATTTGAATAAGTTTTAGAGTTATTAATCGTATCATTTAATGTGACAATCCTTTTTAATTTATTCTCTTTTTTATTATAAAGAAAAACACCATCATCTTTACTTCTCATAGCGAATAATATTTGATCACTATTTAAATCTGTAATATGATATAAACTGTAAGCATTAAGGTTAGATATCTTACTTATATTATCATTATTTAAATTCAAAGAATAGATATCAAAATCATGAGCAGCTTTTCTAGATAATGGAGAATATCCTGCATAGTCATTTGCTTTGGTAAAATAAAGTGATTTATTATCATATGAAAATGTAGCTTCAATAATTAAAGAATTATTATCTAAAACCTTTTTAAGATTATTCTTTTTAATGTCCAAAATCCATACTGAACTTTGTTTGGCACTTGGTATTCTCCTTATAAACACAACTTTACTATCATCAAAAGAATATCTTGGGAGATATGTTAACAAATTATCCTTTGCTCTGAAAAGTTCATGCAAATTGCTTCCATCTACATTGGCTTTATAAATAGAAGAACTGCCATTGTTTGTCCATGTAAAAATAATAGACTGACCATCTGAAGCAATATCGAAATCTAATATTCCCTCACTAACAGTCTCATTATTCTGAGAATGATTACAACTTATATGTAATATTATTATAGATAGCAGTATTACTATACTTCTTAATCTTAGATACATCATTTTACTGAATTTATAAATTTGTTAAACCCTATTCTCACATTATTTAAAAAATTATTTATAGGTGAAGCTGCAGCATATCTAGTTTGCTTTGCCACAGAAATTTCAGAAAAAAGTTTGAAAACTAAATTAGCCATATTATATGTTCTTTCTGATATCTTTTCTTTAGTAATTGGATCTATTCCTCCTTTTTTATATTGGCTAATTACTTCTAAAGCATCTTTAGCAAGTTGTATATCTGCTTCTCTAACTTTCATATCAAATAAAGCTCCCGTAACACCAGAAGCTTTATTTTCAAAATATGCCCTATCGTGCTTAAATGCTGCTAAATCGACCATATCTAATGGTGTCAAACCTAATTCTCCTGGGTCAACATCAGGACCTGGACCTATAAAGTTTGAACCAAAATACGCCTTTCCGTTATATTTCACTTTTCCTCCATCTCCTAGCCAATCCTTTGTACCCCCTCTTTTGTTTGTATTTTTTTCTTTATCTTGATCTGGCTCTCTCTCCTTTCCTAGAAAAGCAGCAATCTCATCTGGGTCATTGGAACTCTCATTATCATTTTCATCTTTTACCCACATCCCGTCAGGGTCTATATAACGAAGGGGGTTATCCATTGCATAGGTGTATGGTGACCACCGTCTGCCTAATTCCGCAAGCGGATCCACCACATTCCACCTACCAATAACCGGATCATAGAACCTAGCGCCGTAATCGTACTGCTCCAGTTCATCCTGCAGTTCCTTACCGTTGTAAAGGTACCGGTTCGTGCCGCCAGACTGTACTTCTTTTCGTTTGCCAAAGGCATAGTAATCATCACGCTGCAGCATCCGCACAGCATTGTTATAAATATCGAAACTTCCCCTTACATTTCCAAGGTGGTCCGTAAGGTTATACTGGTAAGTGTAGGTACCACCGCTGTTCAGCGCCCTGCCCTCCTCGGTCTGGATAAAGTCTATTGTTCCGTTAGTGTACTGGATCCCGTCCACATAATCGGTTGTAGTGGTACTGGTACCCGTAGCTGTTTTCCTCAGCTTCCTACCTGTTGCATCATAGGTGTATGTGATATTGACCGGTCCCGTTACCGTACTCGGCAGGTTAAGGTAATTATAGCCCAGGGTTACGCCGTTCCTGCCATCGGTGGTCGCGTTGCCGTTGCCATCATACTGGTAGTCTGTACCGGTCAGCCCCGGTATGTTCTGCAGCTGGCTGCCATTGGTATAGTTATAGGTCTTTGCCCCGGCATTGTCCCTGTTAAGGCTTGTGATGTTGCCCATTAGGTCGTATTCCAGTACCTCGCTCATTCCTGTGGCCGCTGCTACCGTCAATCTGTTCAGCTTGTCATAGCTATAGGTGAAGCTGTTGCCGCTGCCGTTGGTGTAGGCCTGGTCTGCGATGTTGCCGTTGTACTGCGGATAGCTGCCGTTGTCGTATTTCAGCTCCATGCTGAACTCGCTGCTATTGCTCTTGGTCAACCAGCCACGCTCGTTGTAGCTGTAAGTGGTGCTCTGCCTGCCATCGGCCAGTTTCTTCTCTTTCAGCTGCCCCAGCTCGTTGTACACATATTCTGAAAGGGTAACCTCGGGCTGGCCGTTGATCTGCTGCCTGGTCCTGAGCTTCCTGCCCATGTGGTCATAGTCATAAGTGGTGGCTATGGTGGTAGTGGCGCTGTAGGCCGTATGGGTACGGGTACTGCTGCTCAGGCTGCCGTCAAAGTTGTAGGTGTTATCGGTCCGGTCCCTGCCGCCCAGATGGTTGTCCATGTGCAGCTGGATCACTTCGCCCTTGTCGCTGTAATAGCTCACGCTCTGGTACATGGCCCCGTTGCCAAGGTCCCTTACCTTGCTGCCTGTCTGCAGGCTTTTGGTCTTTTCACTTGCACTGCCATAGGGGCCAAAGGCTACATAGCTGTAGCCGCTGCCGTTCCCGGGAAAGCTGTAATCGTCATAGTAGTTCACCGTTAGCTGGTAGGCATAGCTGCGGGGATAGGCCATATTGCTGTAGTCGTTGCCGGGCGTGCGGCTCTCCCACAGAGGATAGTCCGGGCTGGTGCCATCGGCTTCTGCATCTACCGCTGCCTGCAGGTTTATCCTGCTTCCGCTGCTGTTCAGTATCCCTGTCATAATAGTCCTGCCCAAGGCATCATATTTGGTAAACAGCCACTCGGGACTGCTCTTTGCCCGCTGGTTGCTGTCCTGGCTCAGTACCAGCTGGTCTATCTTATTGTACACCATGTACTCCCAGCCCTTGCCGGGCAGTTTCTTCTCTACCAGCCTTCTCCTGGCATCGTAACGGTACTGGTAGCAGTAGTTGTCCAGCAGGGCCTGGGTAGGGACATTTGCATCGGCATTGGCTCCCGGTGGCAGCACATAGCTCAGGTTGCCATAGTCGTCATATACATAATAGGTGCTCAGAATTTCGATCTGGCCGGCCTTGTAGTTGAAGGCCCGCTTGAGCACTACCCTACCTTCCTTGTCCTTGTATTCTTCGGTGGTCCCGGCCTTGCCGTCGCTGCCCTGCCAGTTCTCATCTTTGCTGATGGTAAGGTACAGCTGGCCGGCACTGTAGTAGCCCGGGCTGATCAGGGTGCGGGTATAGCTGGCCGTACCTGCTGTGGCCCTGTAAAGCCTCACCGCATGGCCCGTGGTGCCATAATTGGTATCGCTGTTATTGATGCCGTAGCTCAGCCTGCCGGTATGCTCGGTGCCGGTATTGCCGGTAGGCTGCCAGCTTGCCCCGGGATAGCCCTGTCTTTCTACCCTGTTCAGAGGGCTGGCCTCGAATACCGTAATACTGAAGGGGCTGCCGGTGGCCTTGATGCTGCTGCCCGTGGCCTGTCCTGTATAATAGTTCAGCTGGCTGCTGATGCCTGACGGCTTATAACTGCCGTCGGTAGCGGTCTGCTCGGCATAGGGCAGGTATTTTTTCACCTCCCTGCCCAGGGCATCATATTCGAATACCTGTACCAGGTCCTTGCCCGTGGCACTTCCCTGCCACTGTACCGTCTGCAGGGGACGGCCCAGCCCGTCAAGATACTGGATGGTGCGGTTGGCCTGGCTTACCGGCAGCCCGTTCAGTGAGCTGATGGTGGTCTTGCCCGGTACCTTCACCACCGTCTCCATTACATGGTTCTGGTTTGTGCTGGGTGTCTGTCCGTAACTTAAACCGCTCAGGATCAGCAAAAAAATTAAGAGATTGCGTCGCATCGTTATCGTTTATCTGGTTAATATCTTGTTATTTTTATCTCTGTTTATGGAATAAAGGGCATGAACCTGTCTATGTAAAGATTGAGGTTATGGCTTACTGTTACCCCGTTTACCACGTACACATTGCTGGTTCTTTCATCGTTCTGCACGGTGTGCAAGTAGCTCAGGGTATCGTTGTCTTCCAGATAGGTGGCCAGCCAGCCTATATTCCCGCTGGGCGAGTTTCTTTTCCATTTTACACCGTATGTAGTGTATTCAAAGGTATAGGTGCCTGTGGCGATGCTCACCCCTGCTTGTAACTGGGCTTCTGTAAAGGTATAAACTACATTGCCGGTGCCGTCTTTGATCTTTAACTCCCCCACACCGGCCGAGGGCTGGTTACCGGCATCCAAAACACAGTAATTGTAGTAACTGATGTTGATCATGCTGCTCTCTGGCGGGGTTGTGCCGCCGCCTGAACCGCCATAATTGTAAGCGTAACTTTTTATAATATGCTTATTGTCATCTAAAACATTAAGCAAACGCAGGTAGAGGTCATATTCAAATCTGGAGGTATAACCATTAGTTTCAGTTACTGAGCCCAGATTTCCTCCGGCAAGATAGGTAAATGTTCTGATGGAGGCATCTGCCGGGTATATGACAATATCATCTATGGCATCGCCATCAGAAAGCGTTAGCGTACCCAAATAAGGTTGCTTTTTAAATATCCATTTTCCGCCGCTACGGTAAAAATAAGAAATCACATAAGAACGGGTATTGGGAATAGCCCAGTTAACCGTATAGGTTCCTAAATGGTATTTAGCACCTGTATGGGCATCGCCATTGGTGGCAGTGTTGTCTTCTTCAAAATTCTGGGTAAAGAACTCAGAAACTGAAGCATTTTTGGCTTCGGCCACAGGATAATTTTTTACCGTGCGTGTAGGGATTACAGAGGCATATCCCCATTGGTAAGAAATCGGGACGCCATTTGTTAATTGCTGTGTATTCAATTCTCCTCCTGCACCATAATTATAATTTACCATTTCCTCATATCGGGTATCACTGATCAGGTTGTTATACAATGTTCCTGTTTTTGTCTCATTGTTCAGTCCTGATATCTCCTCTCCTCTTAATAAGTATTTTTTTGCAGGTTTAAACAATACAGGATCAAATGAAGTAAGATGAGCAGCCACTAAAACAGAATCTGTTCCTTTATACTTCCATAATTGCTC
Source organism: Pedobacter montanisoli (assembly GCF_022809115.1). GTDB lineage: Bacteria > Bacteroidota > Bacteroidia > Sphingobacteriales > Sphingobacteriaceae > Pedobacter > Pedobacter montanisoli. The sequence continues at coordinate 1,254,379 of NZ_JALGBH010000002.1, forward strand.
TTCCAAAGGAACAGACAATATTTTTTTAAGCTTTAACGGAGCACTAACGGCATCAACATAATCTTCTGCATATTTAAATTTATTTACCGTATGAAGACCATCAGACTGCTGTTTACGGGTAAGCAACAGGTTTCTGGTTATGGGATTATAAATGTGGTTGGTTACGCTTACTACTGAATCTGTGGCTGTATATACCACATCTCTTACGGTTTTCAGGTATTTCCAGGTCTGATCATAAATATTAGATCCTGAATCAAATGCGTCTGTAGGTCCTGTCCAAAAACCTCCGAGTATGGTGGCAGACATGGTTTGGTAAGGTTTAAGCCCCACAAATCTAACGCCATCCAACGATTCTTCATACACATAATCTGTTTTCTGCACCGGTGTATAACCTGTACCTAAATCTTTGTATTTGGTTGTGCTAATCTCTTCTATACCCGTATTGTATCCAGAAAATGAGGAAAAATCATGACGGGTTCTCAATTTTGCACCTGTTGAAAGGTCTTCTTCAAATACCGTTCTGTAAAAAAAGGGAACACTTTCATCAAAGCGACCTGAAATATATGAATTGGTTAACAGGTAATTAACCTCATGACCAATGCCATCAAAAATTATTTCTTTATACGCTAATGTAACGTAGTCTGCACCAGAATGCCCACTACCCGATGAAAATCCATCGCTGTTCACATATTGAAAATTCTTAACCAGTGTTTCTCCATTTAGGGGATGATCTGTTATGCTTTTTACCCTGAGTCCTCCAACAACTCCTCCTTCTATTTTTACGCCACTAGATCTAGTCCATGATACATCGGCCTCCATCCGGTCTTCTTTATCATCTACGAATACGCAAAGGGCATAATCTCCCGCAGGAAGTGTTTTAAGGAATAGTTTTCCGGGATTATCTCCTTCATGACCAATCATGTCTTCATATACCGGATTTGCAAGAGGCAGACCTCCTGACACTTTGTAGATCTTGAAATCTGCATATTTATTTTTTGCAAGAGAGTCTAGGGAAACTACTTTTACTGTTCTCTTTAAAAAAATATTGATGTCTTGTTCTTGATCTAATGAGAAAAACACATAATTTGATCCATAATGCTCCCCATTAAGATAAGCAGGCTGCCATTCTATAAAAGTATTGGCAGATGCGCCTTCTGGCACGTAATTATTTCCTTTAAAGGTCTTGTTAAGTTCATACTCAAACGTAGTAGTTCCACCGGTAGGATAAGTAATTTTTTTCAATGCCCCTAATTTTGTACCTTCTAAATTAGGATCTCTATTTGGACCGGTGGTGGGATAAATAAAATCAGGTAGAAGCACACCACTAAAAACCCCTGTTTTGTAATAACCATAATGGTCAAGCATGGCATCGTATTTATTTGGCACTACAGCATCTTCCTCATACTCAAAAAGATGTGTCTTTGAAGAAATTCCAGGAGTTTCTAAAATTCCCGGTGCCGTAACTCCGGGTTCTTCAGTTAAGGAAACCAACTTGAGGTATTTTCCGTTAGGGCTGGAAGCACCAAAATATCCCATATTGAAATTCCATTTTTTGATCTGGCCGCTGTTATCTGCCGCCACAATATTTTTTATTGCCCTGAGATTACCACCTATATGATGCATAAGGTCATCTCTTCGCTGATCTTGTGCATTGAAGTACACTGCATGTTTATCAGATTTAATTGAAACAAGTCTTTTAGAAGAAATATAAACAGGATAAGTGCCTTTAATAGGCGTAAGCACATCTTGTCCCAGAGGGGTTAAGGTTTCTTTCTTTTTAAAAGTTTGGGTAAGTGTACCATTAGTTATCACAGATCCTTCATCTTCATATTGAAATGTGATGCTTTCATTTTCTGAAGGTGTACTGATAGAACTTAAATGCCATGAAGATATATGGCTAGGCAGTGTATAGGGCGCATTAGGGTCTCCTTTTGCGCTGGTATATTCTTTTTCGTTAAAACTATAGCGGGTACCATCTTCTGTAATGATTAAAAATCCATTCTCAGATCCTGAAATAGAGAGTTTCTGATAAGGGAAACAATAGAAATTACCATTTACCAACATGAATTTTCCTGAATATTTACCAAAATTAAACTGAAAAATATCTGGTTCCAGATCATAAAGCATATTGGTTCCTGCTTTTAAAAACTCATAACTATAAGAAGGACTGTTAATCAAAGCTTGTACAGCTGGATCCTCATAGTTATAACCATAATTAAATGTATTGTCTACAGCGCCATTAACCATACGGGTAATTACACCACCAGCCTGTATATTCCAGCCCAAGCCAGCCCAGCCTACAGATTGGGAAGGTTTAAAGCCATCATAACTGTAGCTGAGAGTTATAGGCAGTTTAAGTTCTTTTCCCTCTAGTACAAATAATGGAATAGATGTACTGACCACTCCCGTTGAAAGGTTAATAGGGGTTTGTCCAAACTTACCCAGACTATTTACAGTAGGCGAGGGCGGAATTAAATTGGTTTGTACATAATTGGTAGGGTCTTGAGCTTTGAGTTGATTTACTGTAACAATACAGATCATCAAAACAAATAGTTTTTTGATTAATTTAAGATTCATTGTGTAAGATTATTCTTGCTATTTTTTGGTTTATTTCTATTTATCTAACATTTTCAGGTCCAGTTGTAAGGTTAGATCCTTGTTTTTAGTTTCTGTAATTCCTGTTTTTGGTTGGTAGATGTATAGTTTGCCTATATGACCTGTCTGGGTGCTTTTGCTTAAGGTATCCAGTAATTTTACCAGATTAAAATAATTGCCTTTAAAAGTAAATTGCTGTGTACTTATTTCTTTGGCTAATCCGGCAGTATCTGTAAGTTCTGCTGTTTGCGGGGTATAACTGATCTTAACATTTTTATTTACAGCCATTCCTGAAACGGCTTGCCACAAACGGTTGTCGCGGTCTTCTTTCTTTACCTGATAAGATTTTACAACTTCTGTATAAAAATGGTATTTCTTATTTACCTGCAAAAATGCGCTATCTTCGCCCTGCATATCAACCTGCTCTTTTTTAAGCTTATGGTTTAAACGATACGCCGCAATGGTATGCTTAAAAGAGAAATGATAAGCAATGATAAATGTGACAACTATTGCTGCCCCAAAACCCCAGTTTTTTTGTTGTTCGTTAAGCCTGTTCCACATCATTTAATAGGTAATAAGAAAGTTAAACTGGTATTGTTCTTTTTCCGGGTCTTCCTGGTAACTGGTTAGTCTGGCCGTTTTTACCCATTTTTTTTCTTTAAGTAAGAAAATCCAGTTATTTACCGCTGTAAGATTGTTCGTTACACCTGTAATTTTAATTTGCGGGGTTTTATCTTGCTTTTCTGTTTCGGTTTTAAAATCGTTAATGCGTATTTCATTTAAAGTAAGTTGTCTTGGTTTACTTTGTCCTATTTCATTAAGCAACCAGCCATAGTTATAGCCTCCGTTCCAGTTCAGTTCTTTAAGCAATTGTTCGTTTTTACCCACATTGTTTTTCAATAAAACAAGCTGATCTGCACTGGCAGTTTGGGCGCCTACCTGCTGTAACAGTTTTTCATTTTGCTGATTAAAATGCGTAAGGCTGGCAAAACTGATCAGCAGTAAACCAAAAAGTGCCATTAAAAACCATAAAGCACGCTGCTTTAATTTAGTATTGAACTGCTCTTTTATAAAAGCGGTATTAACAGAAGCTACATCAGCAATTACCATCTGTAATTTTTGGTGCAACAAAAGTTGGAAAGCTGCCGCATAAGCAACCACACTTTTTTCTGTAATAGGCTCTTGTCCTAATTTTAACGGAAAACTGTTTCTAGCTTCCTGATCTATTTTATAACCGATAAAATTACGTTTTTCATCTAATTCAAAAGCATGCCCATCATAATGCAAACTATTTCCATATAAATTGAGTTGAGGCCATATATGTACTGAATGAATAGCTCCTAAACTAACTGTATAAATCTTGAGGCCAGCCAATTTCAACTTATCTAATAATTCATCAACCCCTTCTTTTCTAATTATGCTCAGCAAACCAAATGCTTCCTGTTTAAAAAACTGTATATAAAATTGCTGGGGTGCTATAGCCGGAAAAGCTTGTTGAAATAACTGGACTAAAGGCGCATCATCGGTAAGTTGCATATTCTTATGCAAAAGCCCCTTGCCTGTTAAAACCAAAGCTATAGGATATGCTTTGGGTAAAGCAGCAATAACATTTACCAGCGAGCCTTCTAAGGTTTTACATGCCTGAATATGTATTTCATTACCTTTTCTGTTTAGCAGGCAATAACGGCAACTATAGGTATGATCGCTCTGAATATATAGTTCTACTCCTAATACAGTCTGAAGTCCTTCAACCATTATTTTTTATTTTAATAAAGAATTGTTGGTTTGATAAATACCAGCGTAACCACTTTATTGTTACTTTTTTCTCTGCTGCTAAATAACCATTTAATGATGGGAATACGTGATAATAAAGGTACGCCCGAACCTCTTTCAGCTGTCTCGGTACGTTCAAGCCCACCCAACACAATCATATCTTCATTTTTAGCCCTGATCAAAGAAGTAAACTTGCTGGTTGATTTTGGTGGTGGTGCATTTTCTGGTGGGTTACCAATAAAATCAGAAATATTCACTTTAATATTTAAGGTTACCTGATCATCACCCGATACAATGGGCTTAATATCTATTTCAAGATTGGCATTTACTTCTGTAAACTGCTCTGTTACTACAGTTTGCGCATTTAAAGAAGGGATTACGTTTTGCGTACGCTGACTGAAATATCGTGAACTGCCTATGCTAAGATTGGCTGTATGTCCGTTAAGCGTAGAAAGTTTAGGTACCGACCTGATTTCTACATTAGAATTGTTTTCCAATGCGCTCAGCTTTACATAAAAATTAGGGGTAACCCTGCCCAAATTTACCGAGTTATTGCTCCCCAATCGGGAAAGAAAATCATTGATGGAATTGGCTCCAAAAGTATAATCTATGCCTGGTAAAATGGTTCCTCCTGTTTTTACACTATCAGAAACACCTGCACTGATACCTGTTTTTACACTCTTTCCTTTTCTCACATCTACCAGCGTTACTTCTATTAGTACCATAGGTACCACCCTATCTATTTGTCTGATGTAATTTTCTATCTCATTGATCTGTGGAGCTGATCCTGCCAGTAAAATGGTGTTCTGCTCTCTAAATTCTTTGATCTCCACACCTTTTTTCCATTCAGTAGGAATCATCATTTGGATCGTATCTAATGAACGGTGCTGAAGCTGTACAATACGATGTGAACGTAAACCTTCTAAACGTCGCTCTCCAATCAGATAAACCCCTCCTTCCCGTTTATAGGTATATTCTGTTCCCTGTAGCAATGAGGTTAAAAAGTTATCGTAACTGATGTTATTTAAACGGGTAGTTACACTTCCTTTAATGTCTGAATAGATGAAATAATTTACAGCGGCCTCAGTAGAGGCGTTTTTGATCAAATCTAAAATAGGTGTGTTCAATGCATCAATACTTAACAGTCGGTTTCCATTGGCATCTTTCCTACTACTCAGATTAAAATTACCTCCCTGGCCTGCTCCTCCCCCCGATTGAGGTTTGTTATTACGTTTAACCGCTGTTGCGTTATCATTATTAATGTAAAGCTCCTCACCATCTCCTAAAGCCTGAAAAATAAACACATTATCACTGGTTTTATTGAGCTTTAAGCCATTGGCATAAGCCATTTTATCTAAAGCTGTTTCAAATGGTGCTGCTGCAATATACGCTGATACGGTTTTGTTTAACAAAGTTGTAGGCACAACCACATTTTTTTGTGAAGCCTGGCTGATTTTTTTAGCTACCACAGACAGCGTATCATTATTGAGTTCGAAACCCAGCATATCTGTAGCTGCATTATAGTTTACCTTAATATTTTTAGGGGGCAATACTACCTTAGCAGGGCTTAACCTTGTAATTGACATGATAGAGCCTATCAGCTGGATATCAAGATCATATTCTTTGGCTAGAAATAAAAGAATATTTAAAGGCGTTTCGTTCGTAAAATTGTAAAATACCTTAAAATTAAGCTGGGGATCAATATTGATATTGAGATTGTTAGCTTGTGCCAGTGCTTTTAAAAACTCTGGAGCTGATGCGCCCGACATGGATAACTGTACTTTCTGGGTAAGTCCCGGTACAGTTACCGATAATGTTTTTAAACGATTTTCAATCTGTTGCAAGCGTTCTGTTTTAGCCTGACCCTGGGCATGTGATAATGAAATGCCTGCAATGCTAAAAAATAAGAACAGTATAAATTTTAAATAAAGTTTGTTGGTCATCTTTTTTTAGATGTTGAGTAATAAAGGAAAAATTTCTTCTAAAGTGGTTTGTCCTGAAGCAAATAAATCAAAAGCATTTCCCGATAGCGTTTTAATTTTCCGGTTTTTTAAAAGCTCGTCAATATACATATTCTCCTGTTTGATTTCAAACGCCAGTTCGGCATCTATAGGAATTACTTCATACACCGCTTTTCTGCCTTTATAGCCCGTATAATAGCATTCTCCACAGCCTTTAGCCACATAATGTTTGTTTAATGCAAAAGGTGGATTGAACTGTTTTGGGTAGGCTTCTGCATTGAATATTTCTTCCTGCTTACAAACAGGACATAACAAACGCACCAGGCGTTGGGCTACCGTAGTATTTAAGGTATTGGCTACCAAAAATCCGGGTATTCCCATATCAATTAAACGCGATACAGTTCCCCATGCGGAGTTGGTATGTATAGTAGAAAGCACCAAATGCCCTGTAAGTGCTGCACGAATAGCCATATTAGCCGTTTCGGGGTCGCGGATTTCTCCTACCATGATCACATCAGGATCCTGACGTAAAAAAGTACGCAAAGCAGATGCAAAGCCCAAGCCTATATTCTCTCGCAACTGCACCTGATTAATGCCTTCTAAGGTATATTCAATAGGGTCTTCGATGGTAAGGATATTTCGGGTGGTTTTGTTTAACAGCTTTAATGTTGCGTATAAAGTAGTCGTTTTTCCGGATCCTGTAGGACCGCTGATCAGAATAATTCCGTTAGGACGCTGTATGCCCTGCATGTAGTGGTAAAGATCTTCTTCTGAAAGCCCCAGTATATTCAGGTCTATATTGGTACTGGTATTGCTCAATAAACGCAAAACCACTTTTTCTCCATGTAAAGTGGGCAATACAGAAACCCTGATATCAAAGGCTGTTTCTGCTCCTAATTTATAATGTATCCGACCATCTTGTGGCAAACGTTTTTCAGCAATATCTAGATTGGCCATGATCTTGATCTTATTGATCAAAGCCGGATAATCTTCTTTAGCAATCTGGTAACGTTCAATCATCATCCCATCTATACGGATCCTCACTCGCGATTTCTGTTCAAATGATTCGATATGGATATCACTGCTTTTAAGCTTACGGGCTTCTTTAATCAATGTATCTAAGAAATCATCTCCGGCCGTAAGTGCACTCAAAGGCTGCGCCGCGGAATCTGTCTGATCTTTTAAATAACAAATGGCTAGCAAACGACTGATCTCTGCTTTTGGCAAAAGCTGTAAAACTATTTCCTGGTTTAAAATAATCTCCAGTTCTTCTCTCAGTTCTTTTTCTATTACACCTTCTTCTGCATATAAATACAACTGATTTTTATCTTTCTGATAAGGCACAATACGGTATTGCATGGCCATATTCTGGTGAACTAAGTGTAATATATCTGCCGAAATTTCCATGCGTTAAAATTCTAAAAATTGAGATAAGTATAAAGCCAAAGATCATGGGTAAGATCAATGCCAGCAAAATAGTAATCTGTTAACATCACCAATACCATACATAAAGCTTGTCCACCAGCTAAAGGTATCTTCATCTCATGTTTTTTATAAAGAATGCTTCCTGTCAGCACAAGCAAAATACTGATCAAATAAAACAGCACATAATTCATAAATGAAAAATAAAAAGCCATACATACCAGAAAAAGCAAATCTCCTTCTCCAAAATAGCCCTTTAATAAATTAACCCATCTTTTTTCTTTCCAGGCAAAATAAAGCGATATCAATAAGGCCTGTGCCAAAAGAAAGAGCATATTGCTTTTCAGATCACTCAGAAGGTTAGCTAATCCAGCCGCATTATATTTTAATACACCCAATAAAACAGCACTTACTATAAACAACCAAACGTATATAGCCCTGTATTTGAAATCCTGCCAAGCCATATAACACAATACTAATCCCGTTAACAATTTCAGGAATAACATTAATCAGGAATAACTTCTTTTAGGTTATGCTCCTGATCAATCTGCCATACGTTATAGGTGCCATTTCCATTAAAATCGGTTACGGCGGTAGCTTTAGCTACAAAAGCGTTATTATTAGCCGAAATGATTTCTATTTTATAATTGGCTTTTCCGTCTTTTCCATCAGTAGTGAGTTTTTCTTGTATAAAACCTATTTCAGTAAGATCTGTAGCATAACGGGAATGCTCATAAAAATAGCTTTGCTGAAGCTTAGCTACATGCTCTAACTGAAGTTTAGCCTCTGTGCTTTTAGCTTTAGTAATTAAGGGCATGAGGTTAGGAAGTGCAAGGAGCACCAGAATACCGATAATAACCAATACTACCAATATCTCTGTAAGGGTATATGCCTTTACCTTTTTTCGTAAGAACTTATTTCTGTTCAGCATTTCTTGTGGATGTTTGTTTGGTTATAGCAGCTTAACAGATATTTTAGTCTGAGCGCAACTATTCTTTTTCGGAACCTAAATTAGGAAAATTTAAAGGATTAAAAAACTTAAGGATGCTATATGAGCTTTCTATACGTATTAAGAAATATTAAATCAAAATCTTCAACTTACATTTCACATCAATCAAAAACTATTACTCATCTGGAACATAGGCAGGTACATGGCTATGAGGATAATACCTACTGCCAAACCTAAAAAAATGATAATTAAGGGTTCCAGCAGGCCACTGATGGCATTGGTCTGGTATTCTACTTCTTCGGTATATTGATTGGCCAGTTGCTCAAAAAAATACTCCAGCTTATTTACCTCTTCTGCAATTTTGATCATCTGTATAAATTTTACGGGATAAAAATCATTTTTGGCCAGAGTGGCAGATAAACTGCTGCCCATCAAAATATCTTTTTCTGCTACCAATAGAGATTGTTCTATAGGATAAAATGAAATCATTTGTCGCACCATTTCCATGGCTTGCAAAAGAGGTGTATTGGTACCTGTAAGCAAACGCATGGTATTGGCAAAACGGGCCAGGTATATTTTTTTAAGAATTCCGCCTACAACAGGTATTTTAAGTAAAGTAAGGGTGAGCCATTTTTTAAACCAGACTTTACGTTTGTTTAATACATAAAAAGCTACTATAGCTACCATAAAAATCAACATCAGGTATATGTTGCGATCAAACCAGTCTGCAAAACTTACGATCATGGCTGTAATTGCCGGCAATTTACCTCCAAAACGTTTAAACACATCGGCAAACATGGGCACTACAAATTTTATCATAAAAAAAATAGCAGCGAAAGAAGTACTCAATACCAGTAAAGGATAAGTAATAGCACCTATTATTTTACGTCTCTGGCTAATCTTGCTTTTATAGTACCTGCCCAGTTCATTCAGCACTTCGGCCAAACGACCGGTTTCCTCGCCTATACGTACACTGTAATATTCGTAACTACTAAATTTTTTATTGTTTTTTAATGCATCTGATAAAGAACTGCCCGCAATCACTTCTTGTTTTATACTTTCAAAAAGTTCCTTGTCTTTAGCTTGTGTATAAGAACTCACCGTAAGTTCCAAAGCTGTTTTAATAGCTATACCCGATTGTATCAGCGTACCCATTTCATGATAAAAAGCTTCTTTCTTTTTATCTGACAATTGACCATTCCCCAAAGAGATATCTTTATTTAAAAACTCAAATAGCTTATTGGGCTCTAATTGCTGCTCGGGCTTTTTCTTCTGCTGGGGCGATTGGTAATTGGAAATATCTATACCGGGCATATTATTTAAATAAATCTTCTGAACTGTAATCTTTGTTGATCTGTACGGGAACTAAAATATAAGGATCTAACCTCACTTCAAAATACAAACGGTCTATTGGCTTTTCATCTCTAACATCTTTTCCCTCAAAATATGCCGACCAATTTTCGCAAATCAATTTAAATGTATCTGTATGTTGCTCGTTAAGCTTTCTTAGCACTGCATTGGCCACGAACTGGTATGCTATGCTAGTATGATCTTCTTTTTCAAGTGTTATGCCATCTTGTGTACGCAACATTAACCTGCTTTTAAAAGCATCTCTGGTCATTACATGCTTTAATGAGGTAAGTGCATCGGCCTTTTGATTCTTTTGCTGGAATTTCTCATAATAATTACCCATAATGCTATAAACCGTATAACATATGGTAATACAAATAGCCGACAAAAACATGGTCACCGTTACTTCGAGAATAGTATAAGCCTTAATTTTTCTCATCAGGCTCCTTTCTTTGTAACAAGCACTTGTAAATACCTACATTTTTGTTTCTTATGGCTGCCTTTATTTCCAGATAAGCAATTCCTGGTGTTTCTGTATCTGTAAGCCTAAACCGATAACTGATGCTATCTAAAAGAAGTTCATTTTCTTTTAGGTAACCTTGCTGTTTAACTTCCTGAGCCAATTGCTCCAATTGATTTTGCACTTGTATTTTTTTAAAAGATATACCCGTATTCAACACATTTGAAAAAACCCGCATGGCCACGGTAAAAATAACCACAATAATAACCATGGCTATCAGTACCTCAATTAAGGTAGAGGCTTTCAGTTTCTTATGCATTATTCCAGCCATTGCAATACCTGTTTTTTACTTTGATTAAATAATGGGGAACTCAGGTAATAATTGCTCAGTTCTTTCCTGTTCAGTGTAATATCTATGAGAAAATTTTCATACAAAGTGGCTGATGTTTGCATTACAAAAGTATTGCATGAGGTTTTACCTGTAATTTTAACCTCTTTACCCACTTTTATAAAGCCGGTGCTATATATTTCGCCTTTAAGCGTACACCCTTTGTTTAAACTGATCATGGTCTGCATGGGTGTGCGTGTTTTTTCATAACTAAAAACCACTCCGTTAAATGCGCTTTGCTGCCCGAACTGAATTTTAGGCTGATCTATTGAACCTTTTGTTCTTAGCACACCAATTACCGAAGGGTAATTAAATACAGTCTGTTCACCCACAATTACAGAATCCCGAGCAAATAATTGACATCTGCCTTTAAAACCACTAGCTACTTTAATAATGGGAGCATAAATCTGTACTCCGTCTAATTGTGCAGTAGAACTGATCTGAACAATAGAATCAGCATATAAGATCACATTACCTTTTAACTGAATGTCTGATAGGTTAGTTATAAACGGCAATCTGATATATCTGGTCGGATCTAGAAAAGAAACAGTTAATGAAGCTGGTTGAGAAAAGCCCTTCTTTTTCCAGGTAGCAGTATCTAAATAAGTATGGATTGATTTCAGTACATTTTCTGCAAGTGGCGATAAAGTAGCAGAACTATTGGTAATTTTTCCACCATAAACCAATTCGCTACCTGCATAAGGTTTACCCTCTGCATACGATTGTCTGATACCTGATTTAGGCAACAAAGCATCACCTGTAATTTTAGTCTGTCCGCTAACAGACAAAGGCCTGTTTTCATCACTTAGATACAATACTGTTTGATCGGGTTGTTGGCCAAGCAGCATTGCTCGTTTTAACGTATCCTGTAAAATAAAAGTTTTGATTACTGCCAGAGGATAGATACCCCATGGTTTCATTTCCAGAAATAAACTATCTGTTCCTTCGCCATAAAGATCGATGGTTTCGGGTTCGGCACTAATGCCTTCTGTAGCCAATATATAAGCTACTCCTGATTCGATATTGTTTGTTAACCGCTGGTAACGGATATCTTTTAGATAACTATTCCGGTAATGGGCAGCAAGCATAATTAGCGATGCTGAAATAATCGCGATGAAAAACGCGATTACAATAGAAAAATAAAGTGCTCCTGCCTTTAGCATACTATGCTTTTTTCTTCCTGAACAAGCGTTTTAACCAGCCTTGTTGGGCATTGTCTTGTGGTGGCTGAATGATACCGTTTTTGTATTTTTCTAATTTTATACTGTCGGGCGTAATGTATTTTTTTAGCCTGCCATTTATTTTTCCATTGGTATAAGAACCTTCTTCAGTAAGCTGGCCAGAATTATTGTATTTATAGAAAGTCCCGTTAGCTTCACCTCTTCTATAGTTGATACGTGCTTTTAAAGCCCCAGCCTCATTCCATAATTTCCATTCGCCTTCTTTCAGGCCCATATTAAAATAACCTTGTTCTTTAAGCTGGTTGTTCAAATAGTAGTCACTGTATAAACCATGGATAAGTTTTCCGCTATACCCTCCTTGTGTAAAACGGATCTGACCATTGCTAAACCAATAATAATTGGATAAAGGATCAGGTTTTCTCAAGTTCTTATCAGATGGCTGGGTATAAAAAGCAATTTTATGATCCTCATAGGCAATATGGTGCTTATATGCCGTAATATCTAATGGTTGCTTATATGACTGCCCTTTTACAGCTAAAGTTGATATAATTGAAAAAAGGAAAATAATAGAATATACTCTCATTTTATTTAATTCTAATGTATTTGGTTTCTCCCTGAAACTGTACTCTTACCGAATCTCCCAGATGTTTGATCAATTTTAGTCCGTTGGCACTTTGCCCTTCAGCCAACAAGGCTTCTTTGCCCTGAATGTTAAGCATAGCCAGTTTTTGTTTGTTAGCTGGGTTATTAATATAACCAGTGTATTGAATAGCCGCCCAGTTTATAACAGGTTTCTGAACAGGAGGCGTTTTTACAACAGCAGGTGATCTGAGCACATCTTCAGATACCTTTTTTTCCTGATAAGTATCAGATGAACTTGTAAAAAAAGGATCCGGATAATTTAAATTTAAGGTTACCGTATCATGAAGATGATTGATCTCATTAAAATAAGCTGATTTTACAGTCGAAGTCTTTAGCGATGGTAATTCTTCATCACTTAGTCCTGCATAAACACGATAAAAAATAACACCCCAAACCGCAGCAACACAAATAATCAGTAAATAAGTTAATGCTTTGTTTTTCATGAATTAACGAAGCGTAAAGGTAAAGAAATCGCTCATTTCGCCTTTATTTCCTGCTTTATCTATAGCTCTGACTCTCCACACCAATGTTTCATTAGCGTTACCCTGATTAAAAACTAAAGTATTACTGTTTGCAATTTGAGGATAGCCAGAACTATATAAAGTAACCGAATCACTTTTATAAACATATACTTCATATTTTTCTGCATCCGATAGCGCATTCCAGATAAGCGTAACCGGTTTACTTACCGTCTGCTTATTTGCAGGCGAAGTTAAAACAACTTTTGCAGGAGGTGTGGCATCGTAGGTAAGATTTCTTACGGCCGACCATTTAGAGGTTTCTGTATCATTCTCTGCCCGTACCCTGAATTGATATGTACCTTCTGCAACAAAGGTATTCATATAAGTCGGGTTATCTGTAAGTGCATTAAGCACCAGGTTCTGTTCATCTGAAAAATTATGATCGTCTATTTGTAAACGGTATTGTTTTGCCCCGTAAAGTTTTAACCATTCATATTGGGTTAAAGGGTTGGAAGTATATTGGTTTTGAGCAGGTGCAATAAGTTGTACCACTTGTTCTTTCAAAGAAGAAGGATGTATAATAAAATTACCTGTGGTATAGAGCGTAGCACTGCTTCCGTTCTCCCCTCTTACACGCCATTGGTAACTACCCGGTTCTAAAGTATAGGTAAATTTATCACTGCGTACTACCGTATCTAAAATGAATTTTGCTGCTTCAGAAAAATTAGGTGATACCACCTGTAACCTGTACTGAAAAGCATCCGGGTGTGTTTCCCACCAAAACGTTAGCTGGTAACTATTGGTTTCTATATGATTTGCAGGGGCTATGATTCTTATTTGTTTATTATCTAGCGGTCTTTCTATAAATTCTTTACATGAAACTATAAAAGATGTAGCTAAAAGAAAATAATAAAAAGACTTATTCAATAGTTTCATAACGTTAAAGCAGAAATAATTTTATAGATGGTTTAAAAGCGAACTTTAGCAAAGTTAAAAAAGTTAGTAACATTTAAATATTCAATCTAATAATTTATGCCGGATACAGACATATTTAAAGCTCAAAAGCCCACATGACTGCGGGCTTCGATTATCTTCTCAAGATCATTCAGGATTTTCTGTTAATTGTGATAGCAGCTAGGATAGCTTCTCACATCTTAAAAATTACACCTTTAACAAGCCACGAAAACCTCTTGCCGCATAATAGGATTCGGCACCGTTATGGTAAATAAAGATGTTTCCGTAACGATAGTCTGCAAAGATGGCTCCGCCAAGTTTTCTGATATCAGCAGGTGTTGTTAGCCAGCTCGATGTTTTCATATCAAATTTTCCAAGTTTTTGCAGTCCCCTATATTGTTCTTCTGTTAAGAGCTCAATACCCATAGCATTTGCCAGATCAACTGCGCTGTTAGCGGGTTTATGTTCTTTACGGGCATCTAACGCTGCACGATCGTAGCAAAGACTTCGTCTGCCTTTAGGACTTTCTACAGAACAATCGCAAAAAATATAGGTATCTGTTTCTTTATGGTAAGCAATCACATCTGGTTCCCCGCCTGTTGCTTCCATTTCGTTTAGCGACCATAATTTAGTCGTGTCTTTTTCTAATCTGGCTTGTATTTTTTCCCATTCCAAATTGGGATGGCGATCCCTGTTTTTTGCAAAACGGCTCTTCAGGATGTCCAGTATCTCATGCTGTTGTTCTGCTGATAATTTCTTGTTGCTCATATATTGTTTATTGTAGTATAATTAAAAATTAAGATGATAGCCTTTGTAAATAATTTTCTAATTTTTCGATATTTTGTAGCAATCCTTGATCTGCTTTAAAAACTTTAACCACTGTTTCAAACAATTCAACAGTTTCAAATAACATGGTCCATTTAATTAAAGTCTTATCTTCTTTTGATCTGAAAACAATTGTGGCTTCATAATTAGGATTAAAGTGTTGAAACACAATCTTACCCAATGGAATAATCTCTTTAAATATACTTCTGTTCGGATAATTTTTACCATCAGGTCCGTGCATAATTAACCGCCACTCACCTTCTACTCTTACATCCATTTGTTGAATGGTATTGGTAAATCCAATTGGCCCCCACCAGTTTGCAATATGTTCAGCTTCTGTCCATACTTTCCAAACCAGATCGACTGGAACATCCAATAATTTTGTAACAGATAATTCTTTTCTTTCCATTTTAGGGTTGACATTATTTCTGATCTAATTTACCGATCATTTATGCGCATCGCAACTGGTTTAGTTTAAATTGCTTAATGCGGCCTGCAAACGATTATGCGCCATATCTATACCCTGCGCAAAAGGTAATTTAAGTACCTGATCCCTTATCGCAACAGATTTGTATATAACATGCATGTTAAGCTTACTGGTCTGCGCTGTTAATTGTTCAAATTCCAGATATTCAAGTTGTATATCAAAAGCTGCGTTTTCCATCTCAAATGTGCGTACAATCCTTTGGTTTGGGATAAATTCATGTATGGTTCCATTAGCCCTGAAAAGTACATTTCCTTTGGCATCTGTTGTTTCAAATTGCCAACTGCCATGTTTTTTATTTTCTAAGTTCAGTACTTTGGTTCCCATCCACTGTTCAACAATTCTGGGCTCTGTATAAGCTTTAAAAAGCAATTCTAAAGGTAGGTCAAACGCTCTTGTGATTACGATTTCCTGTTTGCCTTCTTCTGCATGCACTTTTGTTTTTCTTTCCATATTATTGCTTTGGTTTAAATTCTTTCATAATAGCCTCTAACTTATTAAAGCGTTCATCCCACATTTTGCGGAATGGCTCAATAAAATCTGCCACTTCTTTCATTTTTTCTGCATTGATATAATAGTGAACTTCTCTGCCATTTTGCTCCTGTTCGAGCAATTGGCATTGTGTTAATATTTGCAAATGTTTGGATATAGTAGGTCTTGCAGTGTTAAAATTTGAGGCAATTGCACCTGCAGTCATTGATTGTGAGGCAACCAATAATAATATAGCCCTTCTTGTGGGGTCGGCTATAGCCTGAAATACATCTCTTCGCAAATTCATATGTAGCTATTTGACTACAAATACAAATGTAGTCATTTAACTACGCAAATTTTATTATATTTTTAATAAAATGTATGCTTGAAGAGCAGTAAAATCAATTTTCCAGATTTTACTTTTTGTCTTTTCCGGGAAATTTGACCAAACCTTTAACCAAGGCCTTCCATTGTGGATAAGAGAAACCTAACATGGCTGCCCATCCCACCACCATATTGCGCAGATTATCTAAAGTATCGCTGGTATAAGTATTGGCCTGTTCGTTACGCCCATGCTCTTCGGCATAAATATGTTTACCCATACGTTTTACCTGAAAAGTAGAACTGGCTTGTTCTGTAAGAAAGTGTGCCGTTTCTGGGTTTCTGGATAAAGGGTTTTCTGCCGGACGCACCCGCATCGTAAGGATGTCTGTATCTTTGTCACCCTCCTCTTTAATTTCCTCAATCTTTACCCAATCATAGCCTTTACCTAATGCGGTTCCTGGTCCCGGAATATCTATTTTAAGGTAATCGCCTTCCTTAGCTGCTCTGTTTACCAAGTTACCCGATGCATCTGTGAGTTGAAAGGTGGACATATTTGTTCCGGCAAATTCTGCCCATTTATTTACAGATAACAATCTTTCTTTTACAACCCGGAAAAAATCGATGGCTGTAGCTTCATCTGCCAGCGACAGTTTCTCAACCGCATCTACTTTTGAGCCTACTTCCTGTTCCGGAATTCTTTTATCGGGATAATCATTTTTCGTTTTCATCAGTCAATGGATTTAGGTTATTTATTACTAATAAATCAATTACCCAAAAAGTTCAGCTAATCCACAAAATACGTAGTTGGTGCAAAACTATAAGTAGTTAATGCAGGTAACTGATATGAATACCTGATTTACGCTACTAACTAAACTCATTACTGTTTACCGATGTTTCAATTAAATGAAAAGAGATGTTATGAAACAATATTTTTATATGGTACTGGCAGTTTTATTCCTATTGGCATGCCGCGAAACACCAGATCCGAGCAGCCAGAATAACCTGAAACAAATTGCTCCTATATCTAAAGACAAAGCCTTAAATAAAGGTACTTCTAATGATTTTGCAACCCAAGCTGCTATAGGCAGTATGATGGAAATAGAAAGCAGTGCACACATGATTAAACTTACAGAAAACCCCGATATACAAAATCTGGCAACAATTATGGTAAGAGATCACAGTGTAGCACAACGTGAATTAAAAGAGATTGCCAAAGCAGAAAAAATCTCTTTACCACAAGATCTGCCCCAAGCACAAAAAAACATACTTGCAAAATTGGATTCGCTCAAGGAAGATGAACGAAATTTTTATTATGCCCGGCTAATGGTAAGC
This sequence comes from Pedobacter montanisoli, assembly GCF_022809115.1. Taxonomy (GTDB): domain Bacteria; phylum Bacteroidota; class Bacteroidia; order Sphingobacteriales; family Sphingobacteriaceae; genus Pedobacter; species Pedobacter montanisoli. The sequence continues at coordinate 1,271,951 of NZ_JALGBH010000002.1, forward strand.
GAACATGAAAAAGCAGTAAAACTTTTTAGCCAGGCAGGCAATACAGCCAATAATGAAAAACTAGCCCAATTTGCAGCGGGTAAATTGCCTGTTCTTAAACATCATCTGGCAGAGGCAGATAAAGTGTACAAAATCATGCAAAAAATAATAGGTGATAAAGGCGACTATTCTATAAAAATTGAACAATCTCAATCTAAAGCCAAATCTTAATTATGGAAAATCTTTTTTCTACAGTAAAACTAGCTCAGAAACGCGCATTAATAACAGGTGGCACCAGCGGTATAGGTCTTGCTACTGCGCTGTTATTGGTTAAATATGGTATTCGTTTATACATTATTGGCCGCGATGAAGAAAAATTAGAGAAAGCCTTAGAAAAACTAAAAGGTGAGCATGAAGAAGCTGAAGTTTATGGCATGTGCGCAGATGTTGCCGATCCCGAAGATTTATCCCGGTTATTTGAAAGTATAGACAAGAACTGGGGCGGTTTGGATATTTTAATAAATAATGCCGGATTAGGATATGGAAGTATTTTAAACGGACATTACCAGGATTGGGAATATATCGTAAAAACCAATCTCTTAGGTTATATCGCCTGTTGCCATGAAGCGGTTTTACACATGACAAAACAGGGCTCAGGCCATATTATCTGCATCGGTTCTATGAGTGCCGATACAAGAGAAGAAGAAAGTTCATTATATGTAGCTACTAAATCTGCTTTACAAGGTTTTTCAGAATCTTTCAGAAAAGAAGTAAATGGCCAAAACATCCATGTTACTTTAATTGAACCTGGTTCTGTTGCTACACCTATGCATAAAATAGCTGAAGCTGAAAAACAACACCAGTTGGAAGAATTGACCATGCTACATAGCAATGATATTGCCCGTAGCATACTTTATGTACTCTCTCAATCAGAACGTTGTGCTATTGTTGACCTAAAGATTAAACCCCTAAAACAACTGATCTAAATGAAGCCCCTTTCGGCATGGACCTTACAAACTGCTACAGAGTTACCGCAGCTTACATCAATAGAACGATTAGAAAGCACAGTACTTTCTTTAGAATTTTACCTTACATCCGATTCGCTTTGGATAGTTTATTACTGGCCTAACCGTTCTAAAACAGCTTTTAGAGTTGTTTTTGGACAAACAGGTAAGTTATCCATTAAACGTATCAACCAAATAGAAAATGGCTTATCCATTCTATTGAAAAGCAGTACCGGAAAATATTGTACTCATATTACATTTCCCGATCAAAGGTATCCTATGTTCAGATATAAAACAGACTTTATACCTGATACTGATCTGTTACTGACCTACTGGCCTAAAGATATTCTTTGTTTTACCAAAAACTGGAAAATTACAGCTTCCGCAAAAATTCATGCCAGCCAGATAGGCAACCGCTCTGGTGCATTATATTTTTCTTTAAACAGACCAAAGACAGGCAGTATTTTTTATTTTTCAAATCTCACTGCGCTTAATCCTTATTTTGAGCAAACCGAAACTTCGGGATCTGAGCTGGTAGGTGGCAACTGGCCTGAAATCGGTTTTTCTCTCCCTCTTTCAGATCACAAATCTTTATCTGCCGGAGTAAATTATACCTTATGCGACAGTTTTGTACTTCTGTCTGAGGTGGTTCCTAAAAATGCTATAGAAACCAGTAGCAGGTATATAGAATATCTAGCCAAAATATATAAATATCTGCCCAAACCTGATACCAGCACACATGCTTGGCCTGAAATTGCAGAAAAAGGATTAAAAGACATGCAGTTTCACAGTGGCTACTGGACTTATGGAGGCGGTCATCATTACCTTAATGCCTATGTAAGCGATTACAAAACGCCACCAGAAATTATGGTACAGCTTGCCGTACTCTTACCCCTGGTTGAGTATACAAAATGGAAAGGAGAAAAAAATCACCCTATTATCGAAAAACTAAAGGAAGGACTTTGGGCGTTTTACGATGAAGACCTTAAAACAATTGTACGCTGGTTACCTGCATTAGAATCTAACCTTGATTACTCTGAAGAACAAAAAAAACCTAGAGTAATGGATTCATGGTACTTGCATCATCCCTTAATGAATTTAGCCCGGTTAGCTGCTAAAGGAGATAAAGAAGCCAGAGAATTGCTACTACGTTCTATTAATTATTGCATGAATGTAGCCAAAAAATTCAAATACAAATGGCCCGTTTTTTATGAAATGGGTACCCTTAAAATCATTAAAGCTGAAACCGCCGAAGGTGAGGGTGGTGAAAAAGACGTACCGGGTACTTATGCAGACCTAATGTTTAAAACATGGGAACTTACCCATAAAAGCCATTTTTTAGCAGAAGCAAAAAGAAGTGTAAAAAAATTAGAAGGTCTGGGTTTTGACCTTTTTTACCAAGCCAACAATACAACTTTTTCGGCAGTGGCTCTGCTCAAGCTTTACAAATTAACTAAGCAAAAACGCTATCTTGAACTTAGTTATGTGTGCTTGGCAGGAGTCTTTAAAAATGTACAGCTCTGGAAATGTGATTATGGAAATGGCAAGCATTTTCCTTCTTTCTTTGCGGTTTATCCTTTAAAAAATGCGCCGTACACCGCTGCGTACGAAGAACAGGAAGTTTATGCCGGGCTTTATTGTTATTATGAGGAAGCAAAGGGAATAAATATGATTCCCGGCTTAAAATTGCTCATTGCCGAATTTATTAGGTATGCCATTTCAAGAATCCCTTATTATTTCCCTACCCTATTACCACAGGATATGTTGACCACAACCGCAAAAACAGGTGAGATAGACCCTTCGTTATGGGTAGCTATTGAAGACTCGCGTGATGGCTGGGAACAGGCAGGACAAGTGGGGCAAGAAGTTTATGGGGCTGGAATTTCTTTCAGTGTTATTCCAAGACAGTATTTTAAAATCCCTAATGAGGAGTTCCTTATCTTCATAGATTATCCCTTAGATCAGTTTACTCCAAAGAAACAAACACTTTATCTAAGCATTGGCGGAGAAGATGAAATGGCCTGCAAACTACAAATCCTTTTAGTGGGCAAAAAAAATTATCAATTTAAATTGAGTTCTATCAAAGGAAAAACAACAGAGCCTTTAACCCCCAATAGCATAACAAAAGAACACCTTTCATTTACGGTACATGCTAAACAAAAGTTAAAACTTCAATGGTAACTATTATATAAAACACTATGAAACACAGCTTTTTATACAAAAATGGATTAAGCATCTTTTTTCTAGGTCTTTTTTTGCTCAGTCTTTTTGCCCAGGCCCTTACTGGCTGGAAAACTTACAATCAGGAATTGATAGAAGAACACCAGCAAATGATCAACTTTTTGAGTTATCTACAAAGTGGTCATTTCATTTCGGCTACTTTTGAAAATTTTGAGAGTGAATTTTTACAAATGGTATTGTATGTGGTTCTTACCGTAGGCTTAAGACAGAAAGGCTCAGCCGAATCAAAAAGTCTGGATGAAAAAGAAGAAGTAGACCGTGATCCGGTACCGCATAAAAATGCGCCATGGCCTGTAAAGAAAGGCGGTTGGTGGTTAAAGCTTTATAGCAACTCTTTATCTATTACTTTTGGCTTGCTCTTTTTAATAAGCTGGGCTTTGCATCTCTATGGCAGCAAAAAAGATTACAATACCGAACAATTATTAAATCACCAGCCCACTCAAGATCTGTTTTCATTTCTAAGCAATCCCCGCTTTTGGTTTGAAACTTTTCAAAACTGGCAAAGTGAATTCTTATCTGTATTTGCCATTGTATTCTTAACGATTTATTTGCGCCAGAAAGGATCGCCTGAATCTAAACCTGTAGATGCTCCGCATTCAGAAACAGGAAAATAGTTAGGGTTGTCCGCCACCACCCGCTGCACCATAAATCTGTCCTGAGGCATAACTAGCATCATTTGCAGCCAGTTGTACATAAATAGAGGCCAGCTCGGCAGGTTGACCGGGACGACCTAAAGGTGTATCACCACCAAACTTAACCAGTTTTTCTTGTGTTGCCCCTCCACTTACCTGTAAGGCTGTCCAAATAGGGCCCGGTGCTACGCCATTTACCCTTATACCTTTGCTTGCCAGTTGCTTAGCTAAACTACGTACATAATTGGTAGTGGCAGCTTTGGTCTGTGCATAATCATAAAGATCGGGAGAAGGATCTGTTGCCTGTACTGAAGTAGTTGCAATAATAACCGAACCTGGTTTTAAATGTGGAACTGCTGCTTTAATAATCCAAAAGGGTGCATACATATTGGTTTTAAGCGTTGCATCAAAATCTTCGGTACTGAGCTCAAGAATAGAAGCCCGGGTTTGCTGACGACCAGCATTATTTACTAAGATATCGAGTCCACCTAAGATATTTACTGCATCTGTTACCAATTTCTTACAAAAATCTTCGCTACGTAAATCTCCCGGTATGGCTACAGCTTTACGGCCTTCTTTACGAATCAGGGCAATCACTTCTTTTGCATCTGGTTCTTCATGCGGCAAATAGTTAATGGCTACATCGGCTCCTTCTCTTGCGTAGGCAATGGCTGCTGCTCGACCCATGCCTGAATCACCACCTGTAATAAGTGCTTTACGTCCTCGTAATCTGCCTGAGCCTTTATAACTGTTTTCTCCATGATCGGGCTTGGGATCCATCTGTCCGGCTAATCCGGGCCAGGGTTGGCTTTGCGATTTAAAAGGTGGTTTAGGGTATTTTTCTCTGGGATCGTCAAGCGCATTTACAGGATTATCTGATTGGTTTGCCATAGCCAAATTTGGAGATACAGCCATAGCCAGCATACCTGCACCCAATCCGCCTACCATTTCTCTTCTGGTAATGGTGTCTTTGTTTTCCATACGTTATAAATCTTTTTTGAACTGAACATAAACATCAAATCCCACTTATTGCGTGGGATTTGTGTATAAGGATCAAAGAACTGATCCATCTTCCGGGCGACGTCCTTCAAGGTCTTCTTCTCTTCCTTCTTCACGTTGGTCTTCACTAAGACGACCTCCTTCGCGTTCCCGGTCGGGTTGGTTGTTAAACTCTTCTTCGTCATCCATTCCCATTTCTGTTTCGTCCTGATCTGCATTTTCCCAGTTGGTTTCTTCAGGATTTTCGGTGTTTTCTCTTTCTTCTCTTTCTCTCTGCTCATTGTTGAAATTTCCGTAACCCTGATTACCTCCTGCTGAGGTTGGCATATTGCCGCCAGATACTGGTCTGTTTTGTTCAGGGTTTTGCTGAGTTGAACCTTGTTCCTCTCTGTTCTGCTGATTTTGATCTTGATAGTCCATAGGTATTAGTTTTAAATGTGAATGAATTTCCTGCTTGTCTCTAAGCATTTATAAAACAATGCTATAGGCAAATGTTTCTCACAGAGTTCAAAAACAGTATTTCATACATCATTCTTCCGTAAATATACCTTAGGCTTAATTCATACTACGTATCAGTATTTTGACTGCAACTGTATTAAGCTCTTTTCTTGTTAAGGCTCTGCATCAGTTGTTCGTACAGATCGTCACTCACATGTTTTACTGGTTGCATTTTCTTAACTACTACTTTTTTACCTTTGGCTTTGGCTTTGATAATTTTCATCAGTTCGAGGCTGTACTCATCCTTAAAGGCCGAAATATCAAAATCGCTACTGTATTGTTTAATCAATGCCATACCCACTTCGAGTTCTTTAGGCTTAACATTCTCGGTTTCAATTTCAAGGTCTTTAGCGCTCCTGATCTCTTCCTGAAAACGAATTCTGGTGATTACCAAGATATTATTTAAGGGATGTATAACACAAAGGTGTTCATTACTGCGCAATACAAAACGGGCTACACCTGCTTTCTTGGATTTCTGGAGTGCTTTTAACAATAAGGAATAGGCTTTTTTACCTTGTGTTTCTGGTTGGGCATAGTAAGATGTTTCATAATAAACAGGATTGATCTCATTGATATCTACAAAGTTCTCCAGTTCTATCAACTTACTTTTCTCGGGCATGGCACTCGCAAAATCCTCTTCTTCTAATACTACATAATTGTCTTTTAGCAGAAAGCCTTTTACAATACGATCATAAGGTACTTCTTTTCCGCTATGCTCATTAATGCGCTGGTATTTGATTTTAGACAAGTCTCTGCTATCGAGCATATCCAAATCAAGATTGCTGTTTTGTACTGCCGAATACAATTTTACCGGGATGTTTACCAAACCAAACCCAATGGCTCCTTTCCAAATTGATTTCATTATTTTTTCTCCTATTACAAGCTTGAGAAGCGTTATAGGCTAAGCAATGCCGTTTCATAAAAAACAACACGGCTTTAGAAATGGTTTAAGGAAATTTTATTGTGCTGGGTCTTTCTAATTTGATAAGCCTTACAGGTTTTGTTGTTTCAGCTTATAATGCAACTGAACCAATCCGGTATCGAATGATTGTTCACCTATTAATTCAAGTTCTTGTTCGGGTCTTCCATCTTTAAATAATCTTACACCACCACCAAGTAATATCGGAACAACCGAAATAATGAATTCATCAATGAGGTTATATCTTAGCAATTCTGTAATTATTTCTGCACCTCCATCACAGTAAATATCTTTTCCAGGTTGCGCTTTTAGCTTTTGTACCAGATCATTAATATTACCATTATAAAAAATTACTTTGCCTGAGCTGGGTCTTTCAGTTCTTGTAATTACATATACTGTTCTGTTACCATTATCATAATGTGCGGCGCCAATTTCATTCAATACCCAGTCATAAGTTTTTCTGCCTATGATCAACGTATCTATGGTATCAGTAAAATTTTTATAACCATAATCTTCGCCTTCTTTTTCTACCAGTTTCAAAAAGCCCAGATCATCATTAGGTTTGGCAATATATCCGTCTAAACTTGTTGCTATAAAAATCTTTAACGCTCTCATATTCGCAGTATTATAATTTAAAGGTTTACATCAACTAAATTATAGTTTTTGCTTATATCTTTCAGGTTTTTGCTGCAAAATCAACAAGCTACTTTATATAGAAACTTGTTTAATGTAGCGCTAAATTAAACTATATTGAATTTAATAAAACATTTAATTATCGCTATGGTTTGCTTTTCGGCTCTCTTGGGTCAATCCACATACGGCCCCAAAAGCGCAGGTAGCTTTTGGTGAACTTATAGAAATTGGCCGAGCTGCCCGGCATATCGCACTTGCGGTTATTGGCGAAAACCGTATGCCCAGGGCTCCACACTATAGCCCCTATTTTGCCTCTAATGCCGCTATAACGGCCCCGTGGAATAAAGAAATACTCGCCCGTGCCTAAAAGGTTGGTGCCGTATTTTACATTAAAACTTACATCAGAGATGTAGGCCAGGTTTTCCTCAAAAGTTGGCGCTGCCAGTACCGGAAATTCATGCGGAAACTTTTTAGCCATAATGGCATAACAGATCAGCGAAACATCAACAATGCTTTTTAGATAAGGCGTTGTTGCCGGAGAAATATCTGCGTTAAACTTTTCACGTGCCAATTGCAGCTCTGCATTGGTTAATAAAATTTTTGAGCTATCTCTTAGCAGGTATTCTCTTGTGTTGTTATCAATAATGCGCTCTTTGTAAATTCCGTTTAGGCCAAAGGCATTAAGGTTGGCTTTTATGAGCGCAATAGAAGCGCAGTTATTGGCACTATCCTGTTTGTAGGCAACAAACAAACTATCTGCAGGTACACCCTGTGCATGTGATGGTGCAAAGCTGGCCGAAATAAGCAGAAGCACAAATATCGGCGAGAACAATAATTTTTTCATATCAATAGGTTTTAATCTAATTCTACGCAAAAAGTGCTGTAACGCCTACAAGTTCATTTAGGCCAGATCAGCAAAACAACCACACACCAATATTGGTTACGCCTGCTCTAAAAAGTACATAATATCGGGGTTCTTGTAAATATTTGGTGCGGTGTTGAAATCCTCGCCAATTGCAGTAGAGATTACAGTAGTTGTAACGTTCCCTTCCTTTATTACCTGTGTGTTGTTTTCAGAATTAGTTGACGGGCCAGCTTTAACCCTCTCGTAAATTTTCAATTGCTGCTCAAGCCATTGTGTACTTATATTACCGTTAAGTCGCTCTGATATAGATTTCAGAATGGTTTCAAGACTTGTTTCTCCGGCCAATGCCACACGGGCAGATGCTATATTCTCGCCTATATGCCCCCACGTATAATTGCCAATAGCATTTATAACCGTATTGCCAACCTTACGGAACTTATCAACCTCAAGGTCTATCATGTGCATAGTCTGATCAACAAGCTCAGTCCCCGTAAGCGTATCTTCTATGGCCTTTAGCTCAAACAGGTTCCTGAAAATGCTGTGCTTATCATTTTTGAAGAATTGATCAAGGTCGAAAACTTGCCTATACCTTTCCATCAGGGCTTTGTCAAATCGGCGCGCAGACATGCTTGAATTCTTGGTAAGGTCTTTTTGCTTTATTTCCTCCTCCAATTCTGATGGATTAATTTGGTACTTAAATACAAGTTCAGCATAATAAACCCATTCAGAAGGCTTAGCCAGTTTATTCAGAACAGGAATATGTTTCCACCCAACGTTATGGCAAATACTGAGGAGTATTTCCTCGGGAGGGCAAATCCTCGCAAATTCCTGCATTTGTGCAAGCGCAGGTAAGGAAAAATATCTGCCATATTTTACTTCAAGTACTGAAGCAAGTTCTTTTACAAAATTCTGATCCTGCAAAGCAGTAGCTTCATTGATTAATTTTCCAGTGTTCCAGAACAATTGCAACATTCCCTCTTTCGCTACATTCAGCATATCAAACTGCTGCGATCTAATTGCTTCTCCAATTATGTCTATTCTGAAGCTGCTATAATCGTCTTTAATTTTATTTTCCATAGTGATGTAAAAAAACATTAAAAGATAAACGACGTAGAATGATTGAAATCCAAGTCATCTGTATTGGGAAGACTGTTACGATCGAGATACGCCCACCTGAAATTGACTATAGACGTCCAATAAGCAGAAACTTTTTGACCAGCGTATGAAGCATTGTGGCTTTGAGAAAATGGAGTAACATTTCTGACGATCCTTCCATATTCAGGATGGAGATAAGTTTCATTTGCAGGGTGAATGACAAGTGGATAGGCTTGTACACCATGAATTTTGCGGGTGCTTGAAGCAAAAGTTACGCTTACCTTACAATCATAAGTTAGCGGTGTACCTTCTGGCGTTGCAGAGAGTGCTCCCTCTGGTAAACGGTAATCCTCCGGCCTAAAACTGGTATAGGCTACCGGAAAGCTAAATTCCTGTGTCATTTCAACATCTATCGGATCTTCCGGAGGTGTACCGCCGCCACCACCACCGCCACCACCACCGTTACCATCTTTGCAGAGGGTAAACAGGTATTCCCAGGTTTGGTACTCGGGATTACCATATTGATCATAATACGTGGTTACGAGGTAATATTCCGTACAATCTTCTTGCTCAGGCAGGAGCATCTTAGTGCTATTTCCAGTGCCGCTTCCGTTTGTGGACATTACTTTGTCCTTTCCGTTGCGCTTATCCTTTGCCTGTACAGCGCCGTAAGAGGTTATTTTCTTATCCTTGTAAGATACCTGATAAAGTAACCTTCCTTTAAGATCAAAGAACTTATATAAACCATCTTCTTCTAAACGTTCATTGTTTACAATACCTTGTATAGAATTATTGTTCAGCGTGCTTTTGGTTTTTCCATCACCTGCAAGAAAAGCAATAATCATAGACCAACGGGGCTTTCCATTCTTTTTAACGGTTATTACCTTTAACGCGTAATTGGCATTGAGCTTAAGTTTTTCCCTTATCGCATCATTTACAGGGATCACAAGTACATCCTCACCATTTTTACGCTTTTGCACGTGCGCAGCTTCATAGTTGAGGTTTTGTTTTAAAAGATGGTAAGATTGGGTTTCGGCCTGCGAGGTAGCAACGTGCCTATCTATCCAACTGGTCATTTCTGCTTTTGCAACAAGCGGGCTAACCGTTTTTGCGGTTAATAGATCCTTATCGGCAACGTCATATTTTTTACATCCGTAGCTAAAAATTAAAATGGCAAAAAATGCCAGCAATAAGGTTCTGATTGAAATTTTCATTGGGTTTTGAGAACATATTTAAGATATGGAGAATTAATTAGTTGAACCAAATATAGCAATCCATAAAATATATAAAAGATTAAATTTTAAATTATTATATCTATTTATCCCTTTTTAGAATACGATTTTTAACCTCCTCTCTACTCCCTTACCCCGTTTCAATCGGCTTAGTATTAAAACCACCAAAAAACGGGGCAATGGAAAAAAAAGAATTATCGGATTTACTGGACCGCTATGTAAACGGCACCGCAACCGAGCAGGAAAAAGCCTGGGTTGAGGATTGGTACAACAGCTACCACTTAAAAGCCACCGGCAAATTAAGCCACGAGGAAATTGAACGGATCACTAATGATATGGAAAGTCATTTGCCGGGACCTGCTAATTCAGATTACCAGAAATGGCTGCGAATCGCAGCCTTGATTGCAGGTGCTTTAATAGCACTTACAATTTTCTATTTCATTCATTCGGCCAATTACAGATTTTGAACAAATGCCCCCAAATTATAGAGCAGGATTTAAACAATTATTTTGGCAGATACTATGGTATAGTGGCAAAAAAAGAACAGCGATTGGTAGATTGCTGGGTGTTAACGTCTGTAAAGAATGCAGACACGTTACAAAGCCAGGTAAAAAAAAATGATCTTAATATTAACCGCAATACTAAAACCCTAACCGCAAAAAATGTTGATTTAGATTTTTTTCTTGCACGAAACTGGCTGCCGTTTTATGTAGACTTGTTTAAATATCCAATTATCAATAAAAGCGGCCATAAAGGTGTAGTCAATTTTGATATTAAGGCTGATCCTGAAGATTTTGATGCAGTTAAAAAGGAATTAGAAGCATAAGGTTTTGTGTTTAGGTTTAAAAAGGAACGAATTGATATGATTGTATTTAAAGATGCGCAATAGAAAAATAGCCCTGTAAAATTACAGGACTATTTTTTGCATTATGGCGTGTTGGTTTTTTGTAATGCTGTTGGATGTGAAGGATCAACGGGATTTTCAACAATAACAACATTCCCATTGAAATGGAGAAACACAATTGCTCTGAAATTCATCTTCCAAACCAATCTGACCAACCTTTGAGGGGTCTGTCCAACAATCGCCAGCAGTTGCTGTTTTTCCTGCATTGGCGTTAAGGGTAAAAATTGCAGCAAGTGCAAATACACCCGCAAACAAGAATGCTTTAAGTGCTTTCATCTTAGTTGATTTAAAAATTTTACCAAATAAGGTTTACCATTTTTGCACGGATTTTATTTTAACCCGCAGCAAGGGTTAAGTAATGGCCGCAAAACATAGGTTTGGCAAATGTTTTATTGAATAAGCCCATGTAATACACCATAGCGTATTAATGCAGCAGAATTTTTGGAGCCGGTTTTATCTAAGAGGCTTTGTCTATGCCCTTCTATAGTGCGTTTGCTTAGGAACAGTTTTTCAGACATTTCGAGATTGGTCATACCTTCAGCTATAAGTTGTATGATCTCAAGCTCGCGTAACGAAAAATCAATTTCGTTATCGGGCATGGCGGCAAAAAAAGTTTTGTTTTTCAGCAATTTGTCCATGAGCATCATGGTTAATTCTGCACAAAGGTATTTGCGTTGCTGGTGCACAAATTTAATGGCAAATATGAGTTCATCAGAACCGATGTTTTTTAGCAGATAACCGTCTCCGCCATATTTAAAGACTTCCATCACATATTTTTCATGCTCATGCATAGACAACATGATCACTTTTATATGTGGGTATTTTGCTTTGACTTCTTTGAGCAGTTGCATACCATCCATTTCAGGCATATTAATATCAGCCAAAATCATATCTACTGGTTTCAGCTCAACCTGCTGCATAATTTCTATGCCGTTTATGGCTTCGCCTACAACCCGTATCTGCTCATCTGCTTCTAAAAGCATTTTTATCCCATTTCTAACAATATTATGATCTTCTGCTAATAAAATATTTATCATTATATGCTTAATTGTATGTAACTGCTTGTCTAAATAAATCTTTTGTAACGTTAAAACAAAATAAGATCGATTATATGTTTTTTAGTCTTAAAAAATCAGGTATTATTTAAATTTTTGCAGGTATAAATTGCATAAGAAGCGTAAAAATACTTGCTATAACTTAAACCTGATTTTTAATATTTCTCCGTTTTCCTGCATTTCTTCTAGGGCTTTTAATATTCTGCCTTGAGATTGCTTTCTATAAAATGCCAAGGCAAAATCGTTACTTCTGTCGGTTTCATCTGTGGTATAAGTAAGCTCATCAAAAGGTATTTTATGTTTTGCAAAAATGGCTTCTATTGCTGTAATTTTAGACAGTGCGCCTTTTGGCATCTTAAAATGAACTGCAGTGCAGTTTCCGCGGTTAAAAAACCGTTTCTCGATCCATTTGATCCCACCTAGTACAAACAATACCAAAAAAGTGGTAAGCACGGCAGCCCAGTACATGCCACCGCCTACTGCCAAGCCCACTACTGCCAGACTCCAGATCGATGCGGCTGTGGTAAGGCCTTTAATCACTTCTCTTTTTAAGAAAATAATGGTACCAGCACCTAAAAACCCTACGCCACTCACTACCTGCGCAGCTACTCTTGATGGATCAATTTCAAATCCTTTTTTGCCTGCCACATCTCCATAGCCATGAATAGATACCATCATAGCCAATGTTGACCCTACAGCAACCAGAATATGAGTCCTTAATCCGGCTACCCATTCTTTCTGCTCGCGCTCCATGCCTATTATTCCTCCCAGAACAGTAGCTACACAAAGCCGGATGAGGACTTCTTTCTCGTCTATATAAGTACTCTCAAAATTTAACATCGGATTTTCTTATCTAACTTTTATAATGCAGACTGTAGTGTTTTGTTTTATTTTTTTTAAAAAACAGGCTTAAGTCAAACCAATTAAATAGAATTGTGTTTAACTTACATCAATCACACTTCTGTTTATGCCCCATTTTCAAGATGCCTCGCTGATATTAGATATCATACCTATGGCCTGTTATATGTTAGATAATGAATCTAACTTTATCTATGTTAATGAGAAAGCAGGTGAATTTTTTGGCAAGGAGAAAACAACAATGCTGGGAAAAAACATCTGGTCGTTGTTTCCCGAAGTAAAAGAAACCAATTACTTCCATGAGCTTAACCAGGCCATTATCCAAAAGAAAAGCAGTACTTTTGAATACATTTCAATTTTTAGCAAAGGCTGGATCAAATTAAATGTTGACCCTGTATCTAGTGGCGTAGTAGTGAGTTTTGAATGTATTGAAAAAGATAAACGTAACGAAAATTTATACCAGACCTTAGTTGAAAATACACCCGATGTAGTTACCAAATGGAACAGTGATCTACGGTTGAGCTATGGCAATACTGCTTTTAATCACAAGACTAAATTACCGCTTCACGAAACATGGGGTAAAACTCCTCAGCAAATATGGTCAAATACAGATACTACTCCACTAACCGAAAAAATTAATAAGGTTTTAGAAAACGGTCATATACAGCGTGTTTCTATGCCATTTAAAACACATGATGGCGAAGTATTTTATGATATTAAGTTAGCACCAGAATTTACCATACACAACCAGACCAAAAGTGTAATTGCCATAGGCAGGGATATTACAAGCTTAAAGAAAAGACAGGAAATCTTTAACGCGAAACTCCGCCAAAAGTACACTTCACTTTTTAACTCTATTAATCAGGGTTTCTGTATTATAGAGGTAATCTGGGATAAAAATGGACGGTCAATAGACTATCGTTTTATAGAAATAAATCCGGCCTTTCAGAAACAAACAGGCATACAGAATTATGAAGGGAAAACCATACGTGAGATCTGGCCTCAGCATGAGGAACACTGGTTCAGGATTTTTGGAGAGATTGTACGCAGTAAGAAATCTGCTCATTTTGAATTGCCTGCAGCATTGATTAACGGCTGGTTTGAAATAGAAGCCTTTCCTGTTACCGAATTAGGTGATAATTTGGTAGGCGTATTGTTTAATGATGTTACAGAAAGAAAAAAAGCAGAAAACATCTTACGTCAAAGTGACGAAAAGCAAAGTTATCTGCTGAAATTAACTGATGCCATTCGTTTTATTTCAGATCCGCTTGTTATACAAGAACTTGCTGCCCGTATTATTGCAGAACAGTTAAATGCAGATTATGCTTTTTATGGCCATGTTACTGACATCAATCATATCGATTATATTCAAATCGAACGTCTTTATCAAAAAAGGAAACAGGTAACCTTTCTGCCTGGACTTTACCCTTTTTCTGATCTTGGAGAAGAGTGTGAACACCTAAAAGCAGGAGAAACCCGAGCTATTTTACCATTAAAAACTAAAGCAAGCAAATCAGGCAAAGAGTTTTCACTACATCAAACATTGAGGTCACATGCATGGGTTGCTGTTCCTTTAATCAAAAGAGGGCAGCTTGCAGCCTTGTTAATGGTCTATCATTCGCCTACACATATCTGGACCAACGATCAGGTTACACTTATTGAGGAAACAGCCGAAAGAACCTGGTCTTATGTAGAACAGGCCAATATGGCCAAAGAGCTTAACCATTCACAGGAACAATTAGCTGTAGCACTCACCGCCTCTAATATGAGTACTTTTCACTGGCTTTCTAAGAAAGATCATGTGGTTATGTCACCCTTATCGCCGGTGGTATTTGGTTTAAAAAACAAGAGTTTATCTTATAGTGAGAGTGAAGGTTTTTCAATGATCCATCCTGATGATCAGAGAAAACATAGGCAAACGCTGGAAAAAGCCTGCGAAGAACAAAAAGAATTCCATCATGTTTACCGCATTATCAGACCCATTGATGGTAAGATTGCCTGGATAGAAGAGCGTGGAAAAGGCATTTACCATCCACACAGCGGAATTTCTGAAGTAAGAGGCATACATTGGGATATTACTGCTCAAAAAAATCAGGAAAATCTTATTCGTGAAACAGAAGAAAAATACCTGGCCAAACTGGAAAAAGATGTTCATCTCAGAACAAAAGAGCTCAAAGAAAGCAGGGATGAACTGGCAGCTATTTATAACAATACCTTAATGGGTATGTCTGTTTTAAAGGCAGTAAAAGACAAGAAAGGTAATATAATCGATTTCAGGATAGCACTTACCAATAAAGCTTTAGAACAGGAAACAGGCAGAGATGACCTTATAGGTAAACTTTATGCGCAAGAATATCCGGGTATAAAAAAAATGGGCTTGTTTAGCAAAATGGTTAAAGTAATGGAAACCGGTACCCCCATCAGTACAGAATATTTTTATCCTTTTGAAGACTTTAACAAGTGGTATTCCTGCATGTTCGTAAAAATGGGTGATAATCTATTAGCTACCAACCTAGATATCAGTGAGCGCAAAATAGCTGAACAGCTCTTCAATGAAAATTCTGCAATGATAGAAGGCATAGCTAATTCAGCTCCCGATATGCTCTATGCCATCAATCTAGATACCATGCAACAGTTTTATTCTAATTACCGCATTGAGCACTTGGTAGAAAAATCGCAGATTGAGATCAAAAAAATGGGAAAAGATTTCTTTGAAAGGTTTATTCATCCTGATGATAAGGTAAATTTTTACGCTTGCTTAAATGAATTTAAGGGTAAACATCATAAAGAAATCAAATCACTTACCTACCGTCTAATAGATGCTAAAGGTAAAATACATTGGATAACCACTAAGAGTACGGTTTACATGCGAGATGAGAGCGGCAGTTCTACACATATTGTAGGAATTTCGCAGGATATTACTCAGCAAAGAGCTTTAGAGGAAAAAAACAGACAATTAACTTATGAACGACGCTTGTTAGAGAAACAACAGCAAAAACAAATTTTAAAAGCCACTTTAAATGCACAGGAGGAAGAGCGACAAAGAATTGCCGAGAGCCTGCATAACGGCTTGGGGCAGGTGTTATATGGGATTAAAACCACTTTAGACCGCATTAAACTAAACGACAACACGAATGAAAATAGCCAAGCTCTAAACCGGTCAAAAGAATTGTTAAGCATGTGCATTCAGGAAAGCAGAAAAATCTCGCATGAGCTCATGCCTTCTATTCTGGAAGATTTTGGTTTAAAAGCCGCCATACGTGATATATGTGTACAATTGAAAGGCGAAACCCATTTCAATTGCACTTTTTCAGGAATGGGCATCAAATTAGATAAATACCTCCAACTGGCCATTTACCGTATTGTACAGGAACTGGCTCTAAATATCATGAAACATGCAGAAGCCACTATTGCACATATCAATATCTCAGTAGTTAATAATCATGTTCATATTATGGCAAAAGACAATGGCAAAGGTTTTGAACATAGTGAAGAAAAAAACAAGGGAATTGGATTGAAAACCATAGAGTCAAAAGTTAAGCTACTAAATGGAAAAATTATGATTAATTCTGCACCTCATCAAACCGTTATTCAAATCCAATTCCCTATTTAACCACCTGTTAATTATGCAGGTAATAAACCGCCAAAAAGATCGTCAAGACCAAAATTGATAAAGTTCCATGATTTGCGTTCTCGAGGTAAACTTGGTATGACCTTTTCATCGTCAATCTCTTCCAAATCAGGACCTATATTATTATTGTCGTCATCCTCAATATCTTCTTCCTCCCTGTCTTTATCGGCATCGCTACCCTTTACCTGCGATTCAGGGATAATCCCGAATTCTTTCTGCTCGTCTGCATTTGTTTGCTCTGAATCGTATTGCTCATTTCTTTGGGTTTGACGCTGCACTGAACCTGGTTCATAGTGCGGGTCTTTCTTTTGTTCATCCATCTTTATTTCCGGTTTAGGTTAGATTTATTTTTCCAGGCGAATATGACAGGATTCTACTTCTTTTAAAGCTTCTAAAATCCCCTCTCTTTGTCGTCTTAAAATACCTACGTGATCCATATGATCGGCATAGTCTTCCAATACTTTATCGTATTTTTCTATCGCTGCTTTTTCACCGGTTTCTACTGAACTTAAGATTGCCTCATCTTCGTTAGGGCTTAAATCTTCCTTAATGTCTATCCAGGTACGATGTAAAGCACCCAATATTCCCCCCTCCTCATTTTCACTATGCCCACCATGTAAAGTGATGTGCTTTTTAAGTTCATCGGCATAAGTCATACGTTGCGACGCATAATGTAAAAATAACTCTTTTAACTCGGGCGTACGGGTAGCTTCGCTTGCAGACGTATAGCCTTCTTTGCCATCATTTAAAATGTTAACTAAGCCTTTAAGGTCTTCTATAATTTTACTGTTCGTTTCCATAATTATTCTTGTGCTTTATTTTCTTTATTTTCTGTTTCTGCATTATAATTGGGATCTTCTCCCAAAGGTTTCCTGTTACCACGTGTAGAATTCTGCTGGTCGCTTTGTACACCTGCTATGGCCGAAGAGCTTTCATCACCAAGCTGATCACCTTCACCATGAGCAATATCTGCAGGCCTACGATCTAATTCTCTTTCCTCCTTATTCAATTCTTCCCTGTTTACCAGTTTTTGGTCAGGATTTCCCTCACTACCGCCTAGTTCTCCTTTTTCTTCTTCTTTTTTATCAGAAACTGGATTTTCTTCTCTGTGCAGCTGGTTAAAGTCTCTGTTTTGTTCAAATTGAATTTCCATAACGCTGTTTTTTAAGGTTGATTTCTTTTTCTAGGAGCAGTTTTAGCTGTATCTGAGCGGGC
The DNA here is from genome assembly GCF_022809115.1 of Pedobacter montanisoli. Taxonomy (GTDB): domain Bacteria; phylum Bacteroidota; class Bacteroidia; order Sphingobacteriales; family Sphingobacteriaceae; genus Pedobacter; species Pedobacter montanisoli. The sequence continues at coordinate 1,289,711 of NZ_JALGBH010000002.1, forward strand.
AGGACTGTTACGATACATACTATCTACGCCTGCCGTATCTGCTACACCACTACTGTCTATCACGCTTGTATCGCCCAATACACTACTGTCTCTCATCATTGTTTCTCTATGTTCTGAACTGCAGCTAATTGCCATAAGGCTTATTGCAGCTGCACATATAACTTTAATTGATTTCATATTTTATTTTTTAATATGGGTTAAAAAACTTCTTTATTTAAATGGATGAACGCTTTAAAAAGTTCTTAATATCTCAAAATCAGGTATTTTAAAGAATAGCAAACCGTATTTAACGCATGCTAAAGAGGAGCTATCTTTTTACCGGTAAAGAGTTTTTTAAGCTTACGGTTTAGGTATTTACCTTTTGAAACCGCTGCCTTAAATTCTTTATAGATTTTTTCAGGCACCTTTTCATAGAGATATACATCACCGGAGTTGAAAACTACAGTTAAAGCTTCTTTTTCTGCCTGATAGCTGATATGTGCAATTACGGACGAAGGCATGACCACGATATTTCATCTAACGTTATTTATACTATAAGCGTAAGTATATAACTCATAAAATACCTGTTTTTCAATAAGATAAAAATCATACTCTCTTAAAAGCTATATTTGAGTAAACCCGATGTATATGAGCAAGTCTAACAAGTACAAACAGATTATAACTAATCTGTTAAATAAATCTAAAGCGCTAAGAGAAAGATCTAAAATTACGGAAGCTAAGCTCCATGAACTGAAAACCCAGTATGATGAGTTTATGCACTTAGATAAGGATAAACAAGATAAGCAAGCAACATAAAGCTGAAACAATGTTTATTTATTAAATTCTTTACGTTGCTTTAAAGCGGTTGCTACGACTTTTTCTTCGGAACTTTCGCACCTGCTTCTCTGGCTTCAGACAGGCCAATAGCAACTGCCTGTTTTTTAGAGGTTACTTTTTTACCAGAACCACTTTTCAATTTTCCTTCTTTCATTTCATGCATGGCTTTTTCTACTTTTTCGCCTGCTTTTTTCGAATACTTTGCCATTGTCTTATTAATTTATTTACTAACTAATAAGGTAAATCTAAGCCGATTGTTTATGTACGATTAAAATCAGGTATTTGTACCCGTTAAAAAAATCGTAAAATACCCATTTTAGAACTCCAAGAAACAAAAGACCTTAAAGTTTTCTTTTATGGGTACAATCAAATACCTACCTAAAACCGATTACCATGAAAAAGGATAAAGATAACGCTATGCCCAACAGCCATTTGCACGAGCTTTTTGTAGATGAACTGAGAGATATTTTAGGTGCAGAAAAGCAGCTTTTAAAAGGTTTGAAAAAGATGGCTGAAAAAGCCGTTAGTGAAAAACTCAAAACCGCTTTTACCGAACACCAAACAGAAACAGCTGAACAAATAGAAAGATTAAAACAAATCTTTATGCTGATGAACCTCAGCATTACCGCAAAAAAGTGCGAAGCCATGGAAGGTTTGCTTAATGAAGCTGAAGAAATTATAGACGATTTTGAATATAACGAAGCGCTGGATGCTGCATTAATTGCCGCAGCCCAAAAGATAGAGCATTATGAAATTGCCAGTTATGGTTGCTTGGTAACTTATGCAAGCCTGATGGAGCATGAAGAAGCCAAAGGCTTACTCGAAATTACGCTTGCACAAGAAAAAGAAACCGATCGCAAGCTTACAGACATTGCCATGTCTGAAGCAAATGTAATGGCATAGTTCTTTTTCTGTTTGTGCCGGTGTTTACAGACTGTATGCATCGGCTTTTAATAACCTAAAAATAAGCATATGAAAAAATTACTTTTTTTATTTTACAGTGCAGCTTTTACAGTAATGATTGCCTGTAACTCCCGGCCAAAAGATGCCAAAGAATTAGCAGACAGTGTTAATGATACAAAAGATACTGCAACCACTGCAAACAACATCATTACAGTAAATGAAAAAGAAGCAGAATTTGCTACCAATGTGGCAGATGCAGGTATGACAGAAGTTAGCATGGCCAATCTTGCCATCAGCAAAACCGGCAATAAGGAAATTACAGATTTTGCCAATATGATGTTAAAAGACCATGGCGCTGCTAATGATGAACTCACTGCCTTGGCCAGAAGCAAAAATATTACCTTGCCCGTAACCATGAGCAACGAGAATCAGAACCGCAGAAATGATCTGGCCGAAAAAACCGGAAGTGATTTCGATAAAAAATACGCTGATATGATGGAAAAAGATCATGTAAAAGTCTTAGCTTTTATGGAACACGAAGCCATGAAAGGCACAGATCCTGATTTAAAAGCTTTTGCCAATAAGATGATGCCTGTGATCAATTCTCATATCAATGCCATCAGAAAGATAAAAAACAACTTAAAATAATATTTTCTTCAGAGATCATACTAATTTTATAAGCCGCTTACAACAGGCCTTGTTCAAAACTTCTGGTTACTAATGCGGCTATATGTTCTACAGACTTTAGTATGATTTCTTCTGCATTTCCTTTAAAAACCTTTCGATCTTCAAACAGCTTCTCGTTATGATACAGCCCACAAAAAAACATAGTACCTACAGGCTTTTCGGGAGTTTCGCTACCACCTGAGCTGGTAAGACCTGTTACCCCCACATACAGGTCTGCATCAATTAATTTTACTAAGCCTTTGGCTATGGCAAAAGAAGCTTCTGCCGACTCAGGCGTATAGGCATCAATCAGTTCTTTTGGAACTTCTAGCAAAGTTTCTTTGATTACGGCATCATAACAGTTTATCCCCCCTTTTAAAAAAGTACCTGCATCTTTGCACAGACTAAATTCCATACATGCCCTACCGGCAGTAGCGCTTTCTGCAAATGCTATAGAAAGCTTTCTTTGAGCTAACATCTTGCAACAGTTTTCTACAATCTGATTCATAATTTAGGCTTGTTCAATAGTGTGATTTGAAGCTTTCTTAATTACTTTTAACAGGTCTATTCCTTTACCCAGTATGGGTTTAAAAATATCGCCTAAGCTTTGCACTCTTTCTATCGCATTATGAATGTTAAAATCTGTCATTTTCATACCTTTTTTAACTTCATCCCATTGCAAGGGCATAGATACGGGTGCTCCGGGTTTAGGTCTTACGGCATAAGCACAGGCAATGGTTGCATGTGGCCTGTTTTGCAGAAAATCGATATAGAGTTTTCCTTTACGATCCGAAATATGCCTTTCTAACGTGGTGAATTTAGGTAACTCACGGTTAACTAAGGTAGCAATGATACGACCAAACTCTTTGCTTTGTTCATAGGTATATTTATTACCTAAAGGAATATAAATATGAAGGCCTGTAGAGCCACTTGTTTTGCAGTAACTCTGCACGCCCATGTCATCTAATACCGATTTTGTAACCTGCGCCGTTTCTATCACCTGATCAAAAGTGTTTTTATCAGGATCAAGATCTATGATACAAAAAGTAGGATGATCTGGCTTTTTAACGGTACTGCTCCAGGGATTAAGCTCTATGCAACCCATGTTAATCATGTACAATAAAGTGGCTTCATCATTGGCAACGAGGTATTCTTTTTTTTCTTGATCTGCTTCACTGTAATAATCGTAGGTATCCATCCAATCGGGAACTTTTCCTTTTACATTTTTAAAGAAAAAACTTTTTCCGGTAATACCATTTGGATAACGGTTCATTGATTCTGGTCTTTCTTTCAGGTAAGGCATCAAAACCGGAGCAATCTGGTAGTAATAATTAATCAGCTCGCCTTTGGTAATTTTCTCCATAGGCCAGAAAATCTTTTTCAGATTGGTAAACTGCAATTCATGCCCCCCTATTTTCCTAACCTGCGTAGCCTCGCTAGGATTGAGCAAAGTTTTGCGACCAGGTTTTTCCCTTGCTTTAATGATTTTCCGATCCTGCTTTTCTACAATTTCTTCTGTAGGTTTTTCTGTTTCTAATACCACTTCTTTAGCTTTTTTATCTTCTCTCATACCATCAAAAGAGGGATGACGCATTACGCCATCGCTGGTAATTTCCGTATAACTTACTTCGCAAATCAATTCAGGCTTAAGCCAGGTTACCGTAGCATGCGGTGGATCATGCCTAAAACGGGAAGGCTTATTTACATCGGGTTCTTCTTTAAATGCAGGTTTTTTAACAATAAGTGGCATAAATTGCGCCATCATTTCCTGTTGCATTTTCTGGTTAAATCCGGTACCTACTTTACCTGTATAAATAAAATTTTTCTTCTGATCAAAAACGCCTACCAGCAAACTGCTGAACAGCTTATTGGTACCTTCATTTTTGGTAAAACCACCTATTACCACTTCCTGTTTTTTATTGGCTTTGATCTTTAACCAATCAGCAGAACGGTCATTAACATGATAAAGGCTGTTTTTTCTTTTGGCCATAATACCTTCCAAGCCCATTCTTTTTGCTGCAGCTAAAAACTCAACACCCGAAGTATCAAAAGTATGGCTCAGCTGAATTTGCGATTGCTCCGGTAAAATTGTTTCCAATAGCTTTCTTCTTTCTATAAGGGGAAGTGCTTTCAAGTCATGGCCATTGTACCATAAAATGTCAAAAACATAATAGATCAGTTCTCCGTCTGCTTCACTGCGCCAGTTTTGTAGTTTACCAAAATTGGCCTGACCGTTTTCATTTACCACCACAATTTCGCCGTCTAATATAGCTTTAAGATCTAGCGACTTGAGCGCATCGTAAATAGGATAGAATTTATCATTGAAATTTTTGTCATTCCTCGATTTCAGTTCAACCTTATTTCCATCGAGAAAGGCAAGCGCCCGGTAACCATCCCATTTTATTTCATACAACCAATCGTCATTATCAAAAGGTTTGTCTACCAAAGTGGCCAACATAGGTTTAAGATTATTATAAAAAAGCTGTTTTGGCGCATCTTTCAATAACTCATCTGGCTTTGATTGAGCTTGGGGTTTTACAGGCTGATCTTTTACTGTAGTATCTTTTTTAATTGTTTTACGTCCATACACCTGAACAGGAGCTTGTTCCATCTGCTCTATCGTCTTTTTAGAGATAACCGATTTATCTTTTCGGGTAATATCTTCGGCAGAGGCATATTTATCTTCCAGTTTCATGAGTAACCAACCGTTCTCTCCTCTTCCATAGGCTTTGATCAATGCAAACTCTCCTTTTAGTTTCTTGCCTTTTAACGAAAACTTCAGCTTTCCTGCATGCAGCTCATGGAGTAGTTGCTTTTCCTGTTTAACAACATCTTGATCTGTAAAATCTGCTGGCTCATAAGTACCTTCGTCCCAAACAATTACTGTTCCTCCCCCATATTGACCTTTAGGAATAATGCCTTCAAAATTTCGGTAGTCATAAGGGTGATCTTCTACCATCATGGCCAAACGTTTTACAGCAGGATCTGTTGAAGGTCCTTTGGGTACTGCCCAGCTTTTTAAAACGCCGTCCATCTCCAGCCTGAAATCATAATGCAGATGAGATGCATCATGTTTCTGTATCACAAATCTCAATTCTTTTCCCGACGATTTTCCGCCAAAGGGCTCAGGTGTTTTGTCTGTAGATCGCTTCTGCTTGTATTTTGATAAACTCATAATCCTTCATATTAAAACGTTATCCATATCTCATGTTTAAACAGTATGAACGAATTAAAAGTTTCGATATACAGCCGTGTTTATATCCTAAAAAGCAAATAAAAGAACCTTCTCATTCTAAACAGGTATTAATGGCAAAACATAATAGGTATTTCATAACAACTCTAACAGTATATACCTGTTTTTAAGACCAATTAAACCAAAATACATACATAAATGTTCAAAATCATGAAGAGACTTAAAGGAGGAAATTGTTGTGAATACCGATAAGGAAAAAGAGAAAAAGATCAGCCAGCAAAAGCAGAAAACGGTTCGGGGATCGGGGTTTACTTATAATGAAGATCAGCAATCAACCGATCAGAGTATACCTTTGGCCGCAGCAGATAAAAAGCAGGTTGTCCGTTTGCCCAAATTAGGTAAGAAATACCGGATCTGAATTAATCTGTCATCAACTTAATTGTTCATTTAAAATCATCATAATTATGAAAAAGCCTGAAAATAAAAACAAATTAAAAGCAGATACACCTCTTGTTTCAGAAAACAAGAAGAAAGCTACAACTTCTAAAGACAAACATGAAGCGCCTAAGTACACAAAAGATGAAAAGGAATTTGCTGATGGCAAAGGAAGCCAGTTGTCTAACCAATTAGATCATAAAACTCCAAAAGGCAAGGAGAAAAAATGAGCTTCTATCTGCAAGAACTATCAACGATCAGCTTTTATAAGTTCTATTAATCGTTTTGCATTAAAAGCTGCGTAAGCCGCCTGATCATTATCAAAATAGATGTAAACATCCTTTGATTCTGCGGCGGCTTTTTTCGCAAATTCAGTCCAGGTGCTCAATTCTTTTTCCTGATAGCTACCCTGATATTTTGCTCCGGGACCATGCAGTCTTATATATACAAAATCAGCAGTTATATTTAAGGGCGATAGATGACCCGCTAGCTCATAAATGCAGAAAGCCACGTTGTAACGTTTTAACAATTCAATAACCTCTTTTTCATACCAACTATGATTTCTAAACTCAAAAGTGTAACGGTACAGCGGTGATAAGAGTTTAAGAAAACTTTCCAATCGTTCTACATCTATTTTCCAACCCGGTGGTAATTGGAATAATACAACCCCCAACTTTTCTTCTAAATGAACCAAACGATCAAAAAAATCCTTAATATCATCTGCGCTTACTTTTAATTTTTTGGTATGGGTAAAATAACGGTTTGCCTTTACAGAAAAACAGAATTTTGGTGGTACAGAAGTTTTCCATTTGCTAAAATTCTCGGCAGAGGGCTGCCTGTAAAAAGAATTATTCAGCTCTACGGTATCAAACGATTGGCAATAATAATCCAATTGATCTTTCTGTTTAAGATCTTCAGGATAAAATATTCCATTCCAATGCTTGTATTTCCATCCCGATGTCCCGATATAAATTCTTCCTTTCTTCATATGACTATTGATATACTTTCTGTATGATGTATAACAATTGAATTGGCAATTTTTAGAACTTTATTAAACATATTTATGTAATTTAAATTTGTAGTTTTAAATAGTTTTTACGCTTAATACCTATGTTGCGCACAAAACCTATAACTTGCTTAATTCTCATTCTTTTATTTTGCCTGTTTGGCAACACCTCTAAAGGACAGATCCAAAAGATCAGACAAGAATTGCATAGCTTATCTTTAGCCAAAGACAGCATTGTGATGATCAACAGCTTAAATAAGCTGGGAACACTTTACCGAAACATAAATACTGATAGCTGTTTTTATTATGGAATGCAGGCCAAACGAATAGCAACCAATTTACATTACCAGAAAGGCGCAACAGATGCAGACTTGCTACTTGCACACTCTTTTTTTAAGAGAGGACTATATGCAGAATCTTTAGACATACTTGGCAAAGTATTACCTTTTTACCAAAAGACAGATGATATAGAAAAAATCATTCGGGTACATTTAGATATGGTAGAAGTGCTGAACAAAGGCATTTCGGATAGAAAAAAGATTGTATCTCTTTTACAAAAGGCGATCGAAACCGGAACAAAACTTCAAAAAGACAGCATAATGTCTGAAGTATATATAACTTATTGTAACCGTAACCCTGATCTTTCTACAGACAGTATTAAATATTACCTCAGTAAATCTAAAGCTATTGCAAGCCGTTACAATGACGAGTACATGCTAAGCTTTAACCTGTTGTGGCAAGCACGCTTATTAATTTTGAATGGGGAAAAACAGCAAGCATTACCTCTTATCAAACAATTGATATCAAATTCGCAACGTAATGGCAACCCAAATATAGAAATTAACTCACTCTTCTTAATGACCGGGTATTACGATAACAAGCCCAAAACAGCGCTTGATTATCTTTACCAGACTTACCATGTAGCGCAGAAAAGTGGTGACAGTTATTTGGAAATCTATATTTTAAATAATGCCTTAGAATTTGCTAAACAGTTAGGCGATAAGGATGAAATTATTAAGGTTTATGTTGAATTGGAAAAAGCCACGTCGGCAGAATGGGAAAAATCGAAAAAGTTTATCAGTGACTATGTAAAGTATAATGCTATTCAAGATGACAATAAACTGTTAAGCAAAAAAAATGAGCAGAAAACAGGTCTTCTTATAGCGTTAGGAATTTCTCTGATGGTTACCGTTTTTGCTTTGTTTAAACTATGGAACAACCGGAAAAAATTATTGAACCTGAACAAGAAAATTTGGTCTCAAAATTCCAATATGCAAAAAACGCTGAACGCATTAGAACAAAGCCAGGCCAATAATACCCGAATGATGCAAATTGTAGCACACGATTTACGCAATCCCATAGGCGGTATATATTCTATTGCTTCAATGATGCTAGATGAAGATGGACGTACAAAAGAAGACAGAGAAGGATTAGAAATGATCAAAACATCCGGAAAACTCTCTCTCGATTTGGTGAACGACTTGCTTTTGGCTCATACCAAAACGAATGAACTGGAAAAAGAACCCGTTGATCTGGGTGATCTGTTACAGTATTGTGTTGACCTTTTACGTCATAAAGCAGCATTAAAAGAACAACAAATTGACCTACAGGTTAATGTAACCATAAGTGTTCTTGCCAACCAGGAAAAACTATGGCGGGTAGTGAGCAATTTAATTGCCAATGCCATTAAATTTAGTCCTAATGGCTCATCCATTCAGGTAGCTTTACAAAAAGAAGCAGAGCATGCACTTATCTCCGTAAAAGATAATGGCATAGGCATACCGAAAGAAATAGCTTCCAAAATATTTGATATGTTTACCGATGCCAAACGAATTGGAACAGCAGGCGAGCAATCATTTGGTTTAGGATTGGCGATTTCTAAACAGCTTGTTGAGGCTCAAGGTGGAAAGCTCTGGTTTGAAAGTGAACCGGAATCTGGAACCATTTTTTATGTAGAATTACCGATAAATTAATCTTCAACAAAACTTACAATCTATAATCGATTTCATAACCTGATTAATTCGTTTTCTAATAAATATTCTCTTCTTATTTTTTGGTTCATTTTGTTCATAACCGAAATGAATAAATCATCGGCTTCTTTAGGATGAATTTCCTTTAGAATTTTAGCTTTTACCAAAGAAAAATAAATGTGTTCGTTAGGTAATTCTTTTTCAATTTCAGATAGAATAATTAAGGCTTTTTCTATTTCTCCAATTTTACTTAAACAAAAGCAATAGTTCAGTTTTACAATGGGTGATTGTGAAACTTTTTGCATCATTTCGTATAATTTCACAATGTCAGCCCAGTCATTTTGAGTTAATTCATTTATGGACATATACTTGCTGATGATGACCGCTTCAAGATAAAACTTACTTACTGTTTCCGGTTTTTTGAGATAATAAAAGCCTAAATTGAGCAATTCTTTATTCCATTTTTCACGGTTTTGATTGAAAAAAGAAATGAGTTTCCCATTGTCAATTTTTGCGGGAATTCTTGCAATATGAAAACAAAAAAGTGCCAATAAATTGCTTGTTGAACTCAATTTATTTTGGCTGAGCAAAAATTTTGTCAAAGCAAATGCTTCTAAACACAAATCCTCATTCACAATACTTTCTGCCTTTTCGCTAAAAAAATCAAAACCAGTATTGAAAACCGCATAAAGTATTTCTTCTACAATGGCAATGGCTTTTTGATGAGCTGTAATTGAATTTAAGTCAATTACATTGCCATTAAACTCAAGTTGTATACTTTTCTTTGTACGATTAATGCTTTTATAAATCGCTTCCTGATTAATTAAAGTACAATCAGAAATTTCAGTTATGTTTAACCCAAAAATATTTTTAAGGACAAACAGTATTTTGGCTTGATTTGAAATATTTTCTAAAGTAGAAATGAATATGATCGTTTGAAGCCGTAAATCGATTTCGATATTGCCTGTTGAATTATCCTCAATATATTCTACCGAGAAACTATTGTTTTCTCTTTGCTTAATTTGGTTCAATACATCATTACGAGCCACAATGAAAAGCCAGTTTTCTTTATTGTTCGGAATGTTATCTTGTTTCCATATTCTCAGAGATTTCAAAAACGAATTTTGAATAGCATCCTCAATTTCGGAAACGTAATTCGTCCCAAATTGATTTAATAACCCCGAAAACAGCTTTCCATATAATGCTCTGTAATTTATTTCTTCTTTTGGAAGTGAATTATTGCTCATAATCATCCATTTCCATTATCGGACGGATTTCAGTAGTTCCTCCGTAATGATGCGTAGGGCATTCTTTAGCCAATTCTACAATCGTTTCCAAATTATCCGCTTGTAGCAAATAATATCCACCAATAATTTCTTTGGATTCCAAATAAGGGCCGTCTTTAACAACAGCATCTTTTCCTGTAATGAGAATACTTTTTTCGTTTAATCCGTCTCCTGAGATCAGATGGCCCGCCTCAGCTAATTTATTTGCCCAATTCATATGGACATGAGCCAATTCCTCCATTTCTTTTGGAGATAATTCGTTTAGTTTTTTAATGTCTTCGTGAAGTAATAATAAGAACTGTTTCATTGTAAATTGTTTTTTAATTTTAGCAAAGACATTTAGAAGTCTCAATTTTGGACATTTTTTCTTTTTTTTGGAGTATTATAAAACTTTGTGTTAGCGGTATGTTCGTCAACTTACTCAATTGAAAAGAATTAGCTTTAACAGGTCCCTTAAATTTCCCAAACTAATTTCATTAAATAAAATATAAAAAAGCATAAATGGGTACCATAACTAGGCAATAATAACTTATTATCGTTAAATAGTAAATACAAAAAGATACCTAACTAAAACTCATTAAAATTAAGCTCTTTCTACCATACAGTTATAACACCCTGGTTTAGCATTGTGAATATGGATATAATCTATGTCTTCGTTTTCAAAAGTTTGAATTATTTTTTCCCTAAGATTTTGGCCTTCAATTACAGAAGCATTCTTCATAATTCCATTCTTATCATATCCACGTAACGAAAGTAGCCGGTGATCAAACATTTTTGGTACCTCGTTGATATCCAAATTTGCAGTTTTACCTACTTTCCTTATAAATATTGGCCCACTTGCTCTATAGGGCGAATTTATTTTATAATATTGGTAAGGCAACAGAATAACTTCTTCTCCAAGTTCTGCGTCTTGTAAACTTACTCTACAAGGAAATCCGGGAAACTTGTCTACAATTATTCTTTTCGCGTTGATTTTTGCTAACTCTAAATTGTCCAACTCAAAAATGTGGGCAAATTCCATGTCATCTAATGATTTTAATCTAAAATTCATTGTTATGTTTTTTTAGTAAAAATCAATGAATTAAGGTTATTGTCCAATCTGAATCTTGCTATGTTTAGTGATGTTTGGCATTACTACTCATCGTTTGGAGTTTGAACTTTCAAATGTAACAACACGTGGTTTTATCTATATGTTAGGCACCTCGAGTATTAAAATTTAATCCTTAGATAAATAATAATAATAATAATAGTTTTTTATTGATCAGAGAATAATGCTTTAAAAAAGACAAAGCCACTGATTTTATCAGTGGCTTTTGTCGGGATGGCAGGATTCGAACCTGCGGCCTCCACATCCCAAATGTGGCGCGATACCGGGCTACGCTACATCCCGAAAAGGTTTTACCTCTGCGGAGAGGGCGGGATTCGAACCCGCGGTACCGTTACCAGTACGACAGTTTAGCAAACTGTTCCTTTCGGCCTCTCAGGCACCTCTCCTTTCGATCGGCGTTGCTGCGTTTCGAGGTTGCAAATATAGCAATTCATTAATGTTTGCAAAAAAAAATTACACCTTTTGTAAATAATCTACCCGCACATGATAGATACTCATTAACATCGTCTTGAAAATCAACTTAATAGTTTCTAAATCTTTTAAGGTTAAATCGCAATTATCTAATTGATTTTGCTCCAATTTATAATCAATAATACGTTCAACCAGTAAATTTATACTCTCCGCATCCGGATTTTTAAGACTTCTTGATGCTGCTTCTACCGAATCTGCCAGCATCAGCACACCTGTTTCTTTAGAAAAAGGTATAGGTCCCGGATACCTGAAAATATTCTCGTCGATAAATTTTTCGGGAGAGTTCTTTAAAAAAGACTGGTAAAAATAATCTACCCGGGTATTACCGTGATGCGTTCTGATAAAATCGATCACAGATTCAGGTAATTTATGCTTGCGTGTAATTTCTATGCCCTTATGCACATGCCTGATAATAATCTGGGCACTCTGTTCATAAGGTAATTTATCATGCGGACTTACCCCTGTACTTTGGTTTTCAATAAAATACTGCGGATTTTCCATTTTACCAATATCATGGTATAAAGCCCCTGCCCTAACCAGCAAAGCATTTCCCCCGATTTTAAAAATAGCCGCCTCGGCCAAATTGGCTACCTGCAACGAATGCTGAAAAGTACCCGGAGCTTTAAAAGCCAACTCACGCAACAGTTTATTGTTGGTATTGGTAAGCTCTACTAGCGCCACGTCTGAAGTGATACCAAACACTCGCTCAAAAGCATAAATTAAAGGATAAGCCAATAACGACAACAATACACTAAATACAAAAGGCAGGAAGTTAGACCATTCTATCTGGCTAAAAGAACCCTCTCTTAGTAAGTGAATACCTACAAAGGCCACAAAATAAGATACCAGAATATAAGATGCCGAAATCAGCAATTGCTCACGACGCACCAAATACCTTATACTATAAATGGCTACCATACCTGCGGTAGTCTGGTAAAAAACAAATTCAAAACTATTGGGCACAAAAAAGCCGGCAATTAAAATAACCAGCAAATGCAGGTTAAGTGCCAAACGCGTATCAAAAAGTATTCTGATAATGATCGGAACAATAGAGAATGGCAGAAGATACAGGTTGGAAATATTAAATTTTAATGCCCAGGTTAATACCACCAACATGGTAGTTACCACCAGTAACAGCAGCGATAACTGACGGTTATCGGCAAAAATATCTTTCCTGAAAAGGAAAAGGAAAATCATCAGTAAGGCAATGATAAAGCCTACTAAAAAAATCTGGCCTAAATATACCAGGCTGCCATTGCCAACGGTTTTGGTCTGCGCTTCATAATTTTCCCTAAAAGAAACCAGTTTCTGAAAAGCATCATCGTTAACCAAACTATCTTTTGCAATGATCATTTCACCTTTTTCTACCATGCCTCTGGTGGTAGAAATACTGTTTAACGTAGATTTCTGAACCTCTGCGGTTAAACGCTCATCAAAAAATATATTGGGTTTTAAATGGCTTTCTAAGAGGTCTAACACCAGATTTTTGGCATTAACATCCTGTGTTTTGTAATTATCTTTAAAAAAGTCGAGGGCCTTTTCTGCCGTAAACACATCCTCTACATTTATTGTCCTGGCAACATTATCATGGATCAGCGAGAAATCATAGTTTTTTTCATTCTTCTGGTGCTTCACATTAATGCTAATGATACCTTTGGTATAAACGATCTTTAAAAGATTTTGGGCATTGTTTTTTGCTCTTTCTTTTTCATGCTCATTCAATCCAGCGGATTTCCATTTGATATCAAACTCGTTTAAAAAAGCCTCATCCTGTGCCTTAAATACATCATCTTCGTACTTGTATATAGGCAACACATTGTTCAAAGCTGTTTTCTTATCGGCATCTACCTGCTTAGGTGTTTTTAAAATGGCAAAACTAAAAGGAGAAACCAGGTCTTTATTGAGCCATACCTTTCCCTTCTCAAATTCATACCTGAATTTAGGCTGTTTAGGCAGTACAAGTGTGATGATCAGCACACTCAATACCATCAAAACATACTTCACATTAGAAGAATATTTACGGTATAAAATTTTATGCGAATTCTTATTGATCTTTGCCAAGGTTAAGAGATTTAGCTTTTAATATAATTCAAAATTAATAATTTTAGCTTATAACTTTTACCACAAGCCTTTTAACTTTAGTTCTAAAGCCCTTATTGTAAATTTATCTACTGTACTTTTTACGAATTTCTATCTTGGCTTTTTGCCGTTCCAAATAAGCATCTGCAATGATTTCTGCCGAACTTTTATCTTCGGTATTTTCCAGTAAAGCTTTAAGCTTATACTGATCTACATCTGCTCTGTACAATATTTGCAGTAATTTATTGAAATTGTCTTCTACAAGGTATTCAAAAACCTTGATCAGTGCAGCCCTCAATTGAGCTTCAGAGTAACTATTATCTACCTCAAAATCGTTTGAAACGATACTTATCAACGCCTTAATGTCGCTCATCTCATTTCCTGACAAAGTTCAATCAATACGCCGTTTGTATTTTTAGGATGAACAAAGCAGATCAGCTTATTGTCTGCTCCTTTTTTGGGCTGCTCGTTAAGTAATATAAAACCTTCATTTCTTAAACGCTCCATTTCGGCATGTATATCATCTACATCAAAAGCAATATGATGTATGCCCTCTCCTTTCTTATCTATAAACTTAGCAATTACCCCATCTGGTTCTGTGCTGGCCAGCAACTCTATCTTATTAGGTCCGTTTAGAAAAAAGGCAGTATCTACATGTTCACTGGCTACAGTCTCGGTTTTGTAACAAGGCGTATTTAAAAGCTTTTCATAAAGTTTTATACTTTCACCTAAGTTACGTACGGCAATGCCTATGTGTTCTATCTTGTTCATTAAACTAAAGGTTATTACAATGTAAAAATGCATCATTTATCTATATGTTCATAGGTATTATTTATAATAGTTGGAAAAGTTTTTTCGTATCTTTGTGTACGATTTAAAGAATTAGAGATAATGGAACTTCCAATTTACTTAGATAACAATGCCACTACCCCATTAGATCCGAGGGTATTAGAAGCTATGCTTCCATATTTTACCAACAAATTTGGTAATGCAGCCAGCAGAAACCATGCTTTTGGATGGGTAGCAGAAGAAGCTGTAGATTATGCCCGCGAACAGGTAGCTAAATTGATTGGTTGTACAGATAAAGAGATTATTTTTACATCGGGCGCAACCGAAGCTGATAATTTAGCCATTAAAGGCGTTTTTGAAATGTACGCCGATAAAGGTAATCATATTATTACTGCAACTACCGAGCATAAAGCTGTACTTGATACCTGCAAACACCTTGAAAAATTAGGTGCTAAGATAACCTACTTAAACGTTAAAGAAGATGGGTTAATTGATCTGCAGGAATTAGAAGCTGCTATGACTCCTGAAACCATCCTTGTTTCGATCATGTATGGTAATAATGAGATTGGCGTAGTTCAGCCCGTTAAAGAAATTTCGGCAATTGCACATAAACACGGTGCCTTATTCATGACAGATGCTACACAAGCTGTAGGTAAAATCCCTGTTGATGTAAATGCAGATGGTATTGACTTAATGGCTTTCAGTGCACATAAAATGTACGGCCCTAAAGGAATTGGTGCTTTATATGTACGCAGAAAAGGACCAAGAGTTAAAGTAACTGCACAAATGGACGGCGGTGGTCATGAGCGTGGTATGCGTTCAGGAACTTTAAACGTACCGGGTATTGTTGGTTTTGGTAAAGCCTGCGAATTGTGCCGTTTAGAAATGGACGAAGAAGCTAAACGCTTATCTGCTTTACGTGATAAACTTGAAAATGCTTTATTAGGCCTTGAAGAAAGCTATGTAAATGGTAACAAAGAACACCGTTTACCACACGTAGCCAACATCTCTTTTAAATATGTGGAAGGTGAAGGTTTAATGATGGCGATGAAAGATTTAGCAGTATCTTCAGGTTCGGCCTGTACTTCTGCCTCTTTAGAGCCTTCATATGTATTAAAATCATTAGGCTTATCTGATGATTTGGCACACTCTTCGATACGTTTTGGTTTAGGCAGATTTACTACTGAAGAAGAAGTAGATTATGCTATAGAAAATACCAGAAATGCAGTAAACCATCTTAGAGACCTTTCTCCACTTTGGGAAATGTTCAAAGAGGGAATTGACCTGAGTAAAATTGAGTGGGCAGAACACTAAGACGAATAACGATTGTAGATTTACGAATTTCGATTTGAAATAAACAATCATTGAATAAATTAAGAATATCATATTTACGGCAGCAGGAAATCTAAAATCGTAAATTATAAAAATCTAAAATACCATGGCATATTCAGAAAAAGTAATTGATCATTATACCAACCCCCGCAACGTTGGTACTTTAAATAAAGATTCAAAAAATGTGGGTACTGGTTTAGTTGGTGCTCCAGAGTGTGGCGACGTAATGCGTTTACAGATAGAAGTAGATGACAATAATGTAATTACCGATGCAAAATTTAAAACCTTTGGATGCGGTTCTGCAATTGCTTCTTCTTCACTGGCAACAGAATGGTTAAAAGGTAAATCAATTGATGAGGCTTTAACTATTGATAACATGGATATTGTTGAAGAACTGGCTTTACCTCCGGTAAAAATCCACTGCTCGGTATTGGCAGAAGATGCCATTAAATCGGCTATTAACGATTACCGTGTAAAAAATGGTTTGGAAGCATTAGAATTACCTAAATCGCACCATTAATTTAGATGTGAGGAATTGATTGAGATGTGAGTTTTTTAAAACCCTCCTGTCTCAAATCCCATATCTCGCATCTCAAATCTCGATACTATGATAACTATAACCGATAAAGCAAAAGATAAGATTGCACACTTAATGCAGGATGCCGATTTAGGGGCAGGCTACTTTTTACGTGTATCTGTTAAAGGTGGAGGATGTTCGGGTTTATCTTATAACCTGGATTTTGACAACGAGGAGAAAACAGGCGATCAGTTTTTTGAAGATAATGGCGTTAAGGTTGCATTAGATATGAAATCTTTCCTGTACCTAGCCGGTACTGAGCTTGATTTCAGCGATGGTCTTAACGGAAAAGGATTTAACTTTATAAACCCCAACGCAAGTCGTACTTGTGGTTGTGGTGAGAGTTTCTCTGTTTAATATATTAATAAATTATAGTATAGGCATCGTACACAACGATGCCTTTTGCTTTTTAAAGCATCTACATTTTTACCAACAAAAAGCTCTACATTTTGTATTATTAATCACAATAGTTTATCATTGTTGATTAAACCAAACCCAGTAATTTAATATGGTAGCATTTAACGAGTTTTCTACTGTTCCGTCTTTATTGCGTAATGTTGTAAAAAATATCCACCAACCCGAAGAAACCTTTTTAATCCATAAGAAAGGTGCAGAATGGGAAGAAATATCTTTTGCTACAACATTAGCCAGAGCCGATGCTGTTTCTACTTTCTTTTTAGAAAAAGGCATTGCAAAAGGCGACAGGCTTGGGCTAATGATAGAAAACTCTCCTGAATATGTTTATTACGATCAGGGTATCCAGCAGATCGGGGTAATCAATGTTTCCATTTACCCTACCCTTTCTGAACAGGAAGTGGCTTATATCGTTAACGATTCGGGTATTAAAGCTATACTTGTGGGTAATCCTTTCTTGTATAGAAAAATATTAAAGATTGCCGATAATTGTGCTGAGCTTAAATACATTATACCCACCTTTTCCGATTATGGAAAAATAGTTGTTCCTGATGATGTAAAAGCTGAAATCATTCCCTACCAATATATATTAGACACTACAGTTACACCTGAGCATATTGCCAAAATAGACCAGCGCAGAGCTGAAGTATTACCTCATGATGTTTCGTCTTTAATTTACACTTCGGGCACAACAGGAACGCCTAAGGGTGTAATGTTAACCCATTATAACTTTGTAGAGAATGTTAAGGTTTGCCTGCAACAGATTCCTGTGATAGACGAAACTGAAACATTCCTTTCATTTTTGCCTTTATCGCACGTGTTTGAACGTACAGCAACCTATCATGTTTGCTGTGCCCAAGGCTGTAAAATTGCTTTTGCGCAAAGTTTAGAACTACTGGCCAAGAATATGGGCGAAGTAAGACCTACAGTAATGAGCTGTGTACCCCGTTTACTGGAACGCATACACGATAAGGCCATAAAATCGGGTACGGCTGCAGGCGGCGTAAAAGCCAAAATATTTAACTGGGCATTAAAAATCGGTAATAGTTACCGTATCGCTAAAGAAACTGGAAAAACACCGGGCATTATCCTGAGCGCAGAAAAGGCCATTGCAGAAAAACTTGTTTTCAGCAAGATCAAAGAAAAAACAGGCGGACGCTTAAAATTTATGATATCAGGCGGTGCAGCATTACCTAAAAATGTGGGTGAGTTCTTTGGCGACTTGGGTATTAAAATATTAGAAGGTTTTGGTTTAACAGAAACTTCTCCGGTAATGTCGGTAACTGAATACCACAGACAGGTATATGGAACGGTGGGCCGTGTAATTCCGGGCATAGAAATCGGCATTCAGAACGTTGAGGATAAGAAAATGGTTACCATACAAACACATGAAACTTTCAATGAGAATTTTGAATGTGAAGAAGGGGAAATCATTGTGCGTGGACATTGTGTAATGAAAGGTTATTTTAACAAACCTGCTGAAACAGCCGAAGCCATTGATAAAGATAAATGGTTTCACACCGGCGATATAGGACGTTTCTATAAAGGTAATCTGCAAATTACAGATAGACTTAAGAACATGATTGTAAATGCTTATGGAAAGAACGTTTACCCTACTCCTGTTGAGAACACTTATCTAAAAAGCCCGAAAATAGATCAGTTGTTCTTAATCGGCGATAAAAAGGAATACATTACTGCTATTATCATCCCTAATAAAGAAACTTTACAGGAAACCTTCAATTTAAAAGAAGACTTCTTTCAGAAGCCTGATGATTTTATAGAGGATAAGGAAATTAATGATTGGATGGCTATCGATATCAAGAAAATATCAAATGAATTGGCCAAATTTGAACGAATCAAGAACTTTAAGATCAAACGTAATCCATTCAGTATAGAAGAAGGTGAAATTACACCAACCTTAAAAGTTAAACGCCGTGTGGTAGAGAAAAAATACGCTCAGGCCATAAATGAAATGTACCAGGAAGAAGTAGAAGCTGATTAAGTCATGCTTCTGCTTTCATAAAAAGAGTTTACTTAAAAAATCAGGAAATATGCTTTCAGGTATTTTCCTGATTTTTTTATCAGTTAAAATCTACTTTCTGAAGAACGCATGTTTTGTTACCAATCGTAAAATTGAGCGATTTTAAAACAGCTCCGTCATTATCTTTAATCTCTATCTTATGATTGCCCGATGCTATACTTGAAATGATATAATTATTCATGGTTTTATCGGGTTTATTCAGATCATCACAATCTGAAATATGATTAGCTCTTCCGGGTTTTACCGTAAAAACTTCTTTAAATTCATCATCAATAAAGATATTTAATTGCAGAGCAGATTGTTTTGCATTATTAATAGCTAGCGCATAAGAGCCCACTCCTTCGACAGTCTCGTTTTTCTCGCAGCTAAAAAATAAAAAAATGGCCAAGGCCAGAATTATAGAGCAGTTATTTTTCTTGATCATGCTTATTTTGGTCGGGCTACAAAAATGATGATTTAAAATGGCTAAAAAAATACCTAATAGTCGGTAATTACTTAGATTACTCACAATTCACAACTGTACCGGGCGACTGATAAATGGTTGGAGAGAGAAAAGGTATACCTAAATTTGCTGAGCGCAAAATGAAAAGAATACCTATAAACACTGTAAACCAAGGGATAAGCTTATTGGTATTAACTTTTATATATCTTTTAAGATACACTCCTCCCAATGAAATTGTTAACATTAAAGGTATGGTACCTAAACCAAATAACAACATAAATGTTACCGAATGTTGCACATCTGGGGTATTGATTGCGGTAGCCAAGGCCAGATACACCATACCGCAAGGAATTAATCCATTTAACATTCCGGCAAAAAATCCCCATAAAGGCAAGCGGTAAACCAACGACATAAATCGACTGATTGGCGAAACGATCTTTAACTGCCAGCTGCTTAACTTATGGTTATACTTTCCACTTAATTGCAACAATACAAAAGCAATAAGCGTAATACCAATTACTAAACTCAATGTATCCTGACTAATGATAAGTTTAAGCGTATTGCCCAGAATACCTGCAAATAAGCCTAAAAACATATACGTCAAAACTCTGCCCAACTGATAAGATAACATCTGTAATGCCGCTTTCCAATGGGTTTTGTTTTGCACAGGAAGGCCAAGTACAATTGGTCCGCACATAACGGCACAATGTAAACTCCCTAAAAATCCCATTAAAAAAGCAAGCGATAAATAACTCACAGTGTTATATCTTTTTTGTACAAATAAGGCTTATCATTAGATTTCCATTCCAATGAAAGCAACCACAAACCCGGAGACATCTTTGTTTTATCAATTAAGATAATATTGTGGTCTCCAACGGGAGTACCCTCTTGGTTAATATCTTCTCTAGCTGCCGAAGGTCTTAATATTTTTAATTTATAATTGCTGGCAGCTTCTTTTAACTGTATAATGATCTGCGTACTCGTAATCTCTATCTTAGGAACAAAATTATCATCCAAAGTGTTCTTCTGTGCATCATATTCTTGATCATAATTGATTCCCTTTTCGTAGTAATCTTTTTCTACCAAAGCATCATCATCGTTAACTTTAAACATATATACTACCATGCTCACAATAAAGAGCATAAATGCGATCATGCTTAAAATTATTTTTGTTCCCCAGTTCATCCTGAATTATAATTTAATGTATTATTAAGGCTGCGAGAAGAAAGTAGTCGTAGCTGTACTTAGCACTTTATGATCTGCTTTCACCTCAAAATCAACTTCTGTTTTATATTTACTTATCTTTTTAGGATCCTTGATCAAAAAGAAGGTAAGGTTAACCGTACTTTCTTTAGGCAATACATCTGTACCTCTGATGATCTGTATCTGGTCATCGGCATTAGTAGATTTAAACTCAAACACAATGTCTTTATTGGTCTTGTTAATTAACTCTGCATTATACAAGTTACTTATAGAACCATCAGGTCTTATCTGATACAAAGTACCGCTTGCTCTTAAAACCGTAGTCTGCACATCCTGTCTTTTATAGATTAATGATGAAAACACCAAGATTACTACAACAAGTACCACTGCATAACCATATGCTCTAAGTCCAAGTTTAAATGGTTTTCTGGTATTGATATAATCCTGGTTATAAAAACCGATTAAATTTTCAGAGCGGTTAATTTTTAACATTACATCATTACAGACATCTATACAAGCTGTACAGTTTACACATTCTAATTGCGTTCCATTTCTGATATCTATACCTGTAGGACATACTTGTACACACAAGCCGCAATCTACACAGTCTCCTTTTTGTTCTTGTACGCCTTTGTGTACTTTTCCTCTTGGTTCACCTCTGGTAACATCGTATGCTACAATCAGGCTTTTGTTGTCTAATAAAACGCCCTGTAAACGTCCATAAGGGCAAATTACCGTGCAAACAACCTCTCTTACATAAGAGAAAACCATATAAAATACGAATGTAAAAATCCATATCGATGCAAAACCTACCCAATGCTCGCTAACAGGTTCAGAAATGATCTTATATAAAGCATCTGAACTGATGAGATATGCCAAAAAAGTATTGGCGATGAAAAACGATATGAGCAGAAAAATCAGGTGCTTTGTTCCCTTTTTAAAGATTTTTTCTGTATTCCAGGGTTGGGCATCTAGTTTTCTCTGTTGGTTCGCATCACCTTCTATCCAATATTCTATACGCCTGAACACCATTTCCATAAAAATGGTTTGCGGACAGGCCCAACCACACCATAAACGCCCCAATATTACCGTAAAACAAACGATAAAAAGAATGAAGATGAGCATGGCCAATGCAAAAAGGTAGAAATCCTGAGGTGTAAATATGAGCCCGAAAAAAACAAACTTACGTTCCAGAAAATTGAGCAATACCAGTTGCTCGCCTTTAAATTTTACAAAAGGCGAGGCAAATAAAAATAAAAGCAGAATGTAACTAACCCATTTACGCTGTGTATATAATTTACCCGATGGTTTCTTAGGGTAAATAAAGTTTCTCCCTTTATTTCTGGTATGTTTCTCTTTGGCTTTCAAAACAACTAATTTTTAGGGTCAGGCTCTGCTGTTGCTTCCTGTTCAGGTTCATATTTTACACCTTGTGGTGCTTTGGCATTAGCAGGCTTGGTACCTTGTAATGATAAAATATAATTGGCTACAGCACTGATATTAGCCGAACTCATATTTTTCTCCCAGCTTACCATTCCCTTTTCAGGAATACCGTACTTAATCGATTTAAAAATATCTTTGATGCTTCCACCATGCAACCAATACTCATCTGTTAGGTTTGGACCAACCAGGCCTTCGCCATGTTCACCATGACAGGCTACACAATTAGCATCAAATAAGCCCTTACCTACCGCAATCTGACTTTCATCTACCTTAACGGTATTTTCGTCAACACTGGTGGCCGATTTTGCCAAGAATTTACGTTTTTCTTCATCTGCCTTAGCCATTTCAGTAGCATATTCATCATCCTGTCTTTGACCATATCCGCCTACGTGATAATAATATAAATATCCGGCTGCAAAAATCAGGGTTCCATAAAACAATATATTGAACCAAGCAGGTATAGGATTATTTAGTTCTTTGATACCATCGTAACTATGAGGTATTTCTAAATCTTTTTCCTGCTCTATAGGTTTCAGACTTAAAAGCTTATCCCAAACAGATAGTGTTTTTTTCTGCTGTTTCTTCCATTCGTCATATTCTAATTTCTGAACCTTTTCAGCTATATGATAAGGTTTAGGGTTTTTCTGTTCCTCATAAATGAGCTTAAACGTTCTGTACAATATTATTGTAACCCATAAAGACAGTGCAGCAAAAATCAAAGCAACAATTACAAGTATTTCAGTAATACTCAGGCTCCAGCCTGCTGAAGCCGCTGCTTCAGGGACTTCGGCACTTGTCTGTGCAAATGCCGAAAATCCAATGAATAAAAACAATATACTAAACTTAATCCTGTTCATAAGAGTTGGTTTGAGGTTCATCTATAGGTAAATTGCGCATAACTTCTATGTGTTTTTTGCTCATCTTAAAAAGATAGATGCCCACCAGTACAAAAAACACCATGAATATTAATAATGAGGTAATTAAATACAGCTCACCTCCTGCCAGATCTTTAATTTGCTTAAACATAATTTTACTGGTTTGATGGTATAATTCCTTTATTCATTTTAATATCTGTACCCAAACGCTGTAAGTAAGCGATAAGGGCAACAATCTCACGGTCGCTTTTAACATTAATGTTATTCTGCTTCAAATCTGCCGCAATTTCTTCTGCCTGCTCTGTAAGCTTCAGATTGGCTATCTTATCAAATCCTTCTTTGTAAGGTACACCCAGGGTTTTCATAGCTCTTATTTTAGCAGCCGTGCTTGTGGTATCTAGTTTTTGTTCAATTAACCATGGATAAGAAGGCATAATACTACCCGGCGACATAGAAGTAGGATCCAGCATGTGATTATAATGCCATGCGTTTGAATATTTTCCACCTATGCGGTGTAAATCTGGCCCGGTACGTTTACTTCCCCATAAGAATGGATGATCGTAAACAAATTCACCTGCCTTACTATACTCGCCATAACGTTCTGTTTCAGAACGGAAAGGTCTTACTGTTTGCGAATGGCAGTTTACACAGCCTTCTTTGATATAAAGATCACGTCCTTGCAGTTCAAGTGGTGTATAAGGTTTAACGCTGCTTATGGTAGGTATATTTGACTTTATGGTAAAGGTTGGCATCATTTCTACCATTCCTCCTATTAAAATCACAATTAGCGAGATGACCATAAACTTCATTGGTTTACGCTCTAATACACGGTGCCATTTTTTGTCGCCCGGATCTGTTTCTGTTACAACTTTAGGTAGCGGCATAGCTTCTGCCTCTTCATTTGCTACCAGTTTACCTTTCAACATGGTTTTAGCCAAGTTATAGGTCATTACCAATGCGCCTATCAGATATAAACCACCTCCAATTGAACGTAAAACATGCATTGGAATGATTTGCAAGGTGGTTGACAAGAAGTTTGGATATTTTAATAAGCCTTCAGGTGAAAACTCTTTCCACATTAAACCTTGTGTAAAACCAGCCCAATACATTGGTATTGCATAAAACAAAATACCCAAGGTACCTATCCAGAAATGGAATGAAGCTAGTTTTTTAGAGTACAACTCTGTTTTGTACATGCGAGGGATCAACCAATATAAAATACCGAAGGTTAAAAATCCGTTCCAACCCAAAGCCCCAACATGTACGTGGGCAACTATCCAGTCGGTAAAGTGACCAATAGCATTAACTTGTTTTAAGGATAACAGAGGGCCTTCAAAAGTTGCCATACCATAAGCGGTAAGGGCAACCACCATAAATTTAAGGGTTACATCTTCACGTACTTTATCCCACGCACCTCTCAGGGTTAATAAACCATTAATCATACCTCCCCAGCTTGGTGCAATCAGCATTACCGAAAAAGCAACACCTAATGATTGCGCCCATCCCGGCAAAGAAGTATATAATAAGTGGTGCGGCCCAGCCCAGATATAAATAAAGATTAATGACCAGAAGTGTAAAATACTCAGTTTGTATGAGTACACAGGTCTGTTAGCCATTTTAGGTAAGAAATAGTACATTAAACCTAAATATGGTGTAGTTAAGAAAAAAGCCACTGCATTGTGTCCATACCACCACTGTACCAGCGCATCCTGAACCCCTGCAAAAATGTAATAACTTTTAAATAACGAAACCGGCAGCTGAAAAGAATTTACGATATGCAATACAGCTACCGTAACAAAGGTTGCGATATAAAACCATATGGCTACATATAAATGGCGCTCTCTTCGTTTGAGGATAGTACCAAACATATTGATCCCAAAAACCACCCAGATAACAGTGATGGCAATGTCAATAGGCCATTCGAGCTCTGCATACTCATGTGATGAGGTAAGTCCCAAAGGCAAAGTGATTACAGCCGAAAC
Source organism: Pedobacter montanisoli (assembly GCF_022809115.1). GTDB lineage: Bacteria > Bacteroidota > Bacteroidia > Sphingobacteriales > Sphingobacteriaceae > Pedobacter > Pedobacter montanisoli. The sequence continues at coordinate 1,314,742 of NZ_JALGBH010000002.1, forward strand.
AATAATCAACTGCCAGCCCCAGAAATGAATTTTACTCAATACATCGCTAAACATTCTTGTTTTGAGCAAACGCTGCAAAGAGTAATAAACACCCATAAAAATGGCATTACCCACAAAGGCAAATATTACGGCATTGGTATGTAAGGGTCTAATACGTCCAAACGTGGTGTATTGATTACCTAAGTTCATACTGGGCTTGAACAACTGAATGGCTACGAGGAGCCCTACGGTCATTCCAATAATACCCCAAACCAAGGTAGCAAGTCCAAAATTGCGTACAATCTTGTTGTCGTAAGTAAATTTTTCTAGCTGCATAGTTTAATAGAAAATTAATTGGATTTTATATAGCAAAGTTATTTTTAGTTTGTAGCATGGCTGATGACCATGGTTACTGAGAAATGTGATCTTTATCAGATTTTTCTTCAGTTACATCATCATCAAATAAAATGCGGATACCCGGCGTATGTACATCATCATGCTGACCATTTTTTAAGGACCAGAAGAAAGCCAGTAAAAAGATAAGAGCCATTAAGATGCTGCACCCAATTAAAAAGTATAATATACTCATATCAGATTATTTTTGCGGGCAAAATACCTTGTTGCCACACTGGTAAAACTAATAATGGTTATGGTACTAATGGGCATTAATACAGCCGCTACTAAAGGATATAAAGTACCCTGTACAGCAAAGAATAATCCCACACAGTTATATATTAAAGCAATAGCGAAACATACTTTTATGGTTTTAAGACCATCTTTGCTCAACTGTATAAAGTTGGGCAGGTAATGGAGCGAATCTCCTTTTAAAATGGCATCACAACCCGGTGTAAAGTTGTTGATGTTATCTGTTACGGCAATGCCAAAATCGCTTTGTTTAAGGGCTCCGGCATCATTTAAACCATCTCCCAGCATCATTACTTTTTCACCTTGAAATTGTTTTTGCTTAATGGCATTTAATTTTTCATGCGGAGTTTGGTTAAACAGCATCTGCACCTTCTCGTCAAAAATAAGTTTCAGGTATTGCTCGTCTTTATTGGTATCTCCTGAAAGTAAGGCAAGCTTAAATTCATGTTGTAATTTATGGATCAACTGGTTAAGGTTTTTACGCCATTGTTGCTCTACAGCATAACATCCTTTGTATTCATTGTTAATTACAATATGTACGCCTCCGTTTTCTGCGGAATCAATATTAAAGGGCATCATTCTTTTGCTACCGGCATATACTTCTATGCCATCAATCATTGCTTTTAAACCTTTTCCGGGAACTTCTTCGAAATGCTCGGTTTCCAGTATTGTTTTAATTTTAAGTGTTTTTAATACCTGTCTGCTTAAAGGATGTGATGACTGATACAGTAAAGAAGCCACCAATGTTTCTTCGTATGCGGTTAATTTAGCTGTAAAATGGATATTGGCCTGTTCTGTACTGGTCAATGTACCGGTCTTATCAAAAACAATCGTATCAAAAGTGGCCAATTGCTCTACTGCATCTGTATTCTTTACATAGAAATCTTTTTTATCGAACACAGATAAAATAGCTGATAAGGTAAAAGGCGTACTTAACGCTATTACACAAGGGCAGGCAACAATAATTACCGATGTAAATGCCGACCAGGCTTTTATACTATCGTTAAGATAATACCAGTAGCTGGCAGCTGAAAAAGCAATCACAAAAACCGCAATGGTAAAAACCTTAGCCACACTGTCATTAAAATTGGTGGTTTTAGTGCTGACCTTATAATTTTCTTTATTCCATAAACCAGTAAGGTAACTTTGAGAAGCTGGTTTTACCACTTCTAATTCAATGGCCTCTCCTATTTGTCGGCCTCCGGCATATACAATTTCTCCCAATACTTTTTGCTGTGGATCAGATTCGCCTGTAACAAAGCCCATATCCAACCAGGCTTCTCCTTTTAACAAAATAGAATCTGCCGGAATCAATTCACCATTGCGGATCAACAGACGATCGCCCATCACTATTTCATGAATAGGTGTGGGTTTTTCTTTACCTTCTTTTAAAACATTTATGGCAATAGGAAAATAAGAGCGATAATCTCTATCAAAAGAGATATGATGGTAAGTGCGTTGTTTTACCCATTTACCCATCAATAACAAAAAAACTAAACCCGTTAAAGTATCTGCAAAACTTGGCGTGTTAAATATTGCTGCTATAGTTGTACGGATAAAAAGTACCGCAATGATTAAGGCCAAGGGCGTATCGAGATTGATCATGCCATGTTTTAAACTGGTAATGGCCGATTTAAAATAATCTCTGGCACAATAAAAAGTAACCGGAATACAGAAAGCGAGATTTAACCAACCAAATAAATGTTGAAAGTTCTTTTCTAATTCGCTCAAGCCAAAATATTCCGGAAATGCAAAGAGCATAACATTGCCCATACAAAAACCTGCCACGGCAATTTTAAGGATTAAGCTCTTGTTAACCGAATTACTTTTTTCTTTTACAACATCCTGTAAACTGATGAGCGGCTCATAGCCTATGCCAGCAAGAATTTCTACCACCCTGCGCAAAGAAATCTGCTGGTGCTTAAAACTGATGGTAACCTGCTTCTTCAAAAAATCTATACGGGAATTAAAAATAGCCTGATTAACCTTATAAAGATGTTCTAAAAGCCATATGCAGGAGCTACAATGTATGGCAGGAATGTAGAAAGTAACGATGGTATTTTCCTGATCGCTATAATCGATCAACTGGCGGGTAATGGCAGGTTCATCCAGGTATTCAAAATGCCCCAACTCCGCAATTCTGGTGCCCGGATTATCGTTATATGCGTAATAGTTACACATATTGTTCTCTGATAGGAACTGGTAAACATTACGACAGCCTATACAGCAAAACTTCTTCTCATCATAACTGATTTTTGAGAGGCTGAGTTCGTCACCGCAATGATAGCAGAGCGCTTGTTTCAATACACTTTGAGCTTCCATGACAAAAGTTTAAATAGCTGCACTAAATAACTGCGTTTGAGGCTGTTTTTGCCACAAACGTTCATCTAAAGCCATGCAAACGTTTCGTAAAAACGTTTTGCCAGTAGGCGTAATCTCAATTTCGTGTTCGCCTAAATATACTAATTTATCTTCAATTAATGGCTTTAGTCTTTTTTCTATATTTGAAGGTATTTTTTCGCTAAATGATGTACGATTTCTGCACATCAGATTTAAAATATGTTGCCTGATTTCTAAGTCTTGATCCGTCAGTAAATGTCCCTTTTCTACCGCCAATCTGCTGTTATTGATCTGCGATTGATATCCTTCAACCGTTTTGGCATTTTGTGCAAAGGCAGTACCGCAATCACTTATTGAAGACACACCCAATCCTATTAAAATCTGTGTACGTTGTGAAGTATAGCCCATAAAATTACGATGCATTTGGCCTGATATGCTCGATGTGTACAAGCTATCGCTGGTTAAAGCAAAGTGATCCATCCCTATTTCTTCATAGCCAGCTTCTAACAGCATCGCCCTTCCTTTTTTATATAGGGAAAATTTTTCATCGCCTTGCGGAATATCCTGTTCCGTAAAATGTCTTTGCCCAGGTTTTAGCCAAGGTACATGTGCATAACTGTAAAATGCAATGCGGTCGGGTTTCAATGTAATTACCTGCTTAATAGTCTCTACCAAACCTCCTACATGCTGGCCCGGTAATCCATATATAAGATCATAATTAATAGATTCATAACCTATGGCTCTGGCCTGCTCTGTAATTTGTTTAACCTGCTCTGGAGTTTGAAAACGATTGATCATAAATTGTACACGTGGATCAAAGTCTTGGATACCTAAGCTCAATCTTTTAAAGCCCAAACGGCTTAAGGTCTGTAAATGCGCAATGGTTGTATTATCGGGATGACCTTCAAAAGAGCATTCAACATCATTGTCAGGTTCTTCTCCTATTATGCCTTTTAAAAGTCTGTTCAGGTTTTCTGCACTAAAAAAGGTAGGTGTACCGCCGCCCAAATGTATTTCTTTGATCTTTGGTTGCTCTCCTAATACGTCAACATACATTTGCCACTCTTTTAGCACCGTTTCTATATAAGGTTCTTCTACCTTATGATTTTTGGTGATACGGGTATTACAACCGCAATAAGTACATAAACTTTCACAAAACGGCAAATGAATATACAGGCTTATTCCTTCGTCTTTATTTACCTTATAACTGCTTTTTAAACATCCATGCCAATGTTGTATTTCAAACAGATGGTTTTCCCAATAAGGTACAGTAGGATAACTGGTATATCTGGGAGCAGCTACATTGTATTTTTTTAAAAGCTCTACAGTTTCCATTAATGTTGTTTTAAGTTTCTGGCCGCAGCTCCGCAATCATTAGGGCAACAACAGGCTTTACCTACACATTTTCCTGCTGCCCAGTTGTCTAAATTTCTCACTACCTGCTGCATGCGCTTTAAAGGTTCACTCTCCTCTTTGGCTAAGGGCACATTGGCAATTTTAAATCCTGCATAACCCGCTGCTTCAAGATCAATATGCGAAGTTGTAAAAGAAGAAGTGGCGATATATTTAAGGCCCAGTTGCTTAAGTCCTATAATAATTTCTTTTGATAGAGGGTCCTCGTTAAAAACAATCAGAACTTCTTTTCCCGAAGCAAATGCCAGGGTTTCGAGATTCAGATCATTAGCAATGATGGTGATATCATGCTTTTTATGATTAGCTAAAATCAGGTTTTCTTTTTCTTCGGGCTTAATGTTGTAGGCAATAGCTTTCATATTCATGTTTTATAAGACACAAAACTAAGTGGCCTTGCCGGGTTGTTGAGTGAGTACGCTTAGGGCAAAAAATGATATTCGTCACAAATCCATTAAACTGGATATTTGAATTATGAAACAATCTTTACAATAGCCTATTGTAAAAAAAGGTAATTTTAGCCATGCTATACAGAGAAGTACAGACCAAAGACAATAGTGCTTTGGCTGAAATTATACGAGGCGTTTTTACAGAGCACCAAGCTCCAACTCAAGGAACAGTCTATACAGATCCTACTACAGATGCACTCTATGAATTGTTCAGGGCTGAAAAATCAATTTTATGGGTTGCTGAAGATGAAGGAGCTAAAATTTTAGGTTGTTGCGGAATTTTTCCTACTCCCGGATTAGATGAAGATTGTGCAGAGCTGGTAAAGTTTTACCTGCATAAAGATGCAAGAGGGAAAGGTGTAGGCAGAGCGCTGATGGAAAAATGTGTGGCTTCTGCAAAAAATCTCGGTTTTAAGAAACTATACCTAGAAAGCTTGCCTGAATTTGCTACTGCCGTTAACATTTATGAGAAACAGGGATTTAAACAATTAGATCAACCCATGGGACAATCAGGCCATGATGGTTGCAACATCTGGATGTTAAAGACCTTGTAAAAACTACCATGAAAAAAATACTTTTCTTAATGCTGTTTATTGCTTTTAATGCAAAAGCGCAAAAAGCGAACGATGTACATGAATTAGATGCCAAACTGTTTAAAGAACAGACCGAGCAATCTAAAAATGTACAATTAATAGACGTAAGAGCACCTTACGAAATGCAGAGCGGTTATCTTAAAGGCGCAAGAAATCTTAACATTGATGATACGGATTTTAATCAAAAGCTTAATCTTCTCAATAAAGAGTTACCCGTATATGTTTATTGCGTAAGCGGACGCAGAAGTGAAAAAGCTGCCCGACAAATGCTTAATCAGGGATTTAAAGAAGTATATACTTTAAGCGGAGGTATTAAAAAGTGGCTCAGCAATGATTATGAAACTTCGCTTGATTATATAGCGGTAAAGGACTTAACCCTTAAGCAATACCAAAGCATTTTAAAAACTGAAAAACCTGTCTTAGTGAGCTTTTTTAATGCACAATGCAACAATTGTGAACAATTAAACAAGGATTTGGTTGCTAAGGCAGCCCATATGCAAAAAGATTTGATTTTATTGCGGATAGACACAGAGTTGAACCAGCAATTGGCTGATGAATTAGGTATAAAATCTGTTCCTGCTATCAGGCTTTATAATAAGCAAAAAGAAGTTTGGCAAGCCAATGGTAAGATTAAATTAAAAAGACTTGACCAACAGTTAAAAAAGATAATTTCCGAAAAATAATAAAGCGAATCAGATCTGGAGAGAAATCTCCTATAAATTTATTTAACCTGTTATAACAGGTTAAATAAATTATCTACACCTAATAATTTCTTAGATGTAAAACCTTCGCCATATTCAGCACCAATACTTTTACCAAATTCACGAGCTCTGGCAATAACCGCCTCTAAAAAGGCCGGTGTTGAAATATAAGTTTGTGGTTCGCTATTATCAGCACTATTAAACTGTGTTTTAAAAGCTCTGATAGCATTTAACTTCTCATTCATCTCTTTTGAGATGTCAATGATTACATCAGGTTTGATGTACATATCCTGTATGTATTGCAAAACCAAACGCGGGCGCCATGCTTCTTGTGATGCCCCATCAACATGGGTTTCTATTTTTCTTAATCCCGACAAGAACAATGCATCATTAGCCAGTTCGCAAGCCCTGCCATGATCAGGATGCCTGTCATAAAGTGCATTGGTAAGTACAATTTCAGGCTGGTATTTTCTCACCATCTTTATAATTTCAAGCTGGTGCTGTTCGTCATTTTTAAAAAATCCATCCCTGAATTCTAGATTTTCTCTGGCGTGTAACCCTAAAATTTCTGTAGCGGCGCGGCTTTCCTCATCGCGGGTTTGTGCGGTGCCACGCGTTCCAAGTTCTCCTCTTGTAAAATCTACTATACCTACTTTTTTTCCTAATGCTATATGCTTCAAAATTGTACCTGAACATCCCAATTCTGCATCATCGGGGTGTACGGCCAATACTAAAATGTCTAATTTCATTAACTGTTTTCGTTTAAAAGCTTTTGAATTCTCTTCTTGATTTTTGATGAGTTAGGTTTAGTAAAAGGATAAAAATAATCTACTACCTCTCCCTTTTTGTTGATCAGGTATTTATGAAAATTCCAACGTGGTGTAGAATTGATATTGCCGTTCAATTTCTTATCCGATAGAAATTTATAAAGTGGGTGAGCGGCGTTGCCTCTTACCATGATTTTCTCAAAAATGGGGAATTTTACACCAAAATTCACTTCGCAAAATTCACCTATAGCCTTACCTTCCAAGGGTTCCTGTCTTCCAAAATCATTTGACGGGAAACCTAATATTTCAAATTCATTGGTATTCAAACTATCTCTGAGTTCTTGCAGATCTTTCAATTGGGGTGTAAAACCACAGCCCGATGCCGTGTTTACGATAAGTATCACTTTGCCTTTATAAGCCGATAAGTTAACATCTTCGCCACTAAGAAGCTTAACTTTAAACGGATAAATATTGGGTTTTATATCCATTATATTATGGTATGCTTACTGGTAATATCCTGAACTTCTAATGATAGATTCTATATCTCTATCTTCTTGCGGATTGTATGTAGCTTTTAAATTATGCCCCACAACCCTTGCAATTAATTGATATGAAAACGCAGCGAACTTACCTTTTGTTTGCTTAACAATATCATATGTTGTAGCGCCTACTTCCCTATCAATTAATTTGGTTAATATCTGTCCCTGTGTAATGGTTAATTCCTTGATTTCAGTATTAAACATCTTTTTGATCTCATCATCACAGGCTTTGACCAGCTTTCGCTGCTCTTTTTTGTCAACCGTTATAGCCAGATCACGTTCCAGTTGCTCATATCTTTTTTTGGCGTATAAGGCATAAGGCATTACCTTTAATACATTATATCTTAACCGATTATAAGCAGCCTGTTCTTGCGGAGATTTCCATATCCGTGTACCGGTTATGATTACCTCCTGCAAAGCTATCCATGGAATCATATAACCATTGTCATTGGTAGCTGCCACTCTTATCGTATCGTTCTTACCCAATACAGGCCAGATAGCTTTCTGCTCTGCTTCCTGTGCAAAAGCCTGCTGTGCTATAAACATGACACTCATCAGAGCAAAAAAACGATAATATTTCATATATTGTATGGCTGTACAAAGTTAAAGCTAATTTTATATATTCGTTTTAACTTCTAATCTAATATAGTCTTTTAAAAACAAAAAACTATATAATTTTACCTGCAGAACACAAATGAAAAACACGTTGGTTATAGATCTCGAAGCCGAGAAGAAAGAAATATTAAAGCGATACAGAGCTTTGTTAAGAGCCTGTAAGCCTACCTTGCAAAAAGGTGATAAAAAAGAAATCAGGAAGGCCTTTGAAATGGCGCTCGAAAGCCATAAAGACATGCGCCGCAAATCTGGTGAGCCTTATATTTATCATCCCATTGCTGTTGCCCAGATTGCTGCCGAAGAAATTGGCCTGGGTACCACTTCTATTGTATGTGCTCTTTTACATGATGTAGTTGAAGATACAGATATAACGCTTGAAGATATTGAAAGAGAATTTGGTAAGAAATGTGCTAAAATTATTGACGGCCTAACCAAAATATCAGGCGTTTTTGATACCAACAGCTCTTTACAAGCCGAAAATTTCAGGAAAATGCTGTTAACCCTTGCCGATGATGTAAGGGTTATCCTCATTAAGCTTGCCGACAGGCTGCATAATATGCGAACCATGGATTTTATGCCGAGGCAAAAGCAATTGAAAATAGCATCTGAAACTATTTACCTGTATGCGCCTTTAGCACACCGATTGGGCTTATATGCCATTAAATCTGAGCTTGAGGATCTTTCCATGAAATATCTTGAGCCTGATACCTATAAGTTCATCGCTACCCAGTTAAACGAGAAAAAGGCTGAGCGAAATGCATTTATCAAATCTTTTATAGAACCCATTAACGAAATATTGGCAGAACAAGGCTTAGTGGCTAATGTATATGGAAGGCCTAAATCCATTCATTCTATATGGAATAAGATGAAGAAAAAAAGCATCCCTTTTGAGGAGGTTTATGATCTTTTTGCCATCAGGATTATCTTAGACAGTCCGCCTGAAAGAGAAAAAGCCGATTGCTGGAAAGCCTATTCTATTGTTACCGACTTGTATCGGCCAAATCCCGACAGGTTACGTGACTGGGTATCATCTCCCAAGGGAAATGGTTACGAATCATTACATACCACTGTAATGGGACCTAAAGGACAATGGGTTGAAGTGCAGATCAGAACGCAGCGGATGAATGAAATTGCAGAAAAAGGTTTTGCTGCCCACTGGAAATACAAAGAATCAAGCAATGATAATGGCTTAGACCAGTGGATACAAAAAGTAAGAGAGTTATTGAGCAATCCAGAATCTAACGCTTTAGACTTTCTTGACGATTTTAAAATGAACCTGTTCTCTGATGAGATCTTCATTTTTACGCCTAAAGGTGCCTTACTTCAATTGCCATTAGGTGCCACAGCTTTGGATTTTGCTTTTGAAATACATACCGATGTAGGCGCTAGGTGTATAGGTGCTAAAGTAAATCATAAACTGGTACCTCTATCGCACAAACTGCAAAACGGAGATCAGGTTGAGATCATTACTTCCAATAAGCAATCTCCTAAAGAAGACTGGCTTAATATTGTGGTTACAGCAAAAGCCAAATCAAAAATTAAATCTTCCTTAAAAGAAGAGAAAAGAAGAGTTGCTGAAGAAGGTAAAGAAATACTGGAACGTAAGCTCAAATCACTCAAAATAACTTACAATACCGATAACCTGAATAAACTCAGCTATTTCTTTAAACTGTCTTCTACCCAGGATCTTTTTATTGAGGTTGCCAAAGGTAAGATCGAACTGAAAGATCTTAAAGAGTATGTAGCTTCTGAAAAAGAAATTGAAAATCGTGGTAACGAAAAGACTAATGATGAAGAAAAGGTTAGTACACTTTTAAAGAAAGTTAAAGGTCCTGAGTCTGATGTATTGCTGATTGGTGAAGATCTTCAAAAAATCGATTATACGCTGGCTAATTGTTGTAACCCTATTCCTGGCGATGACGTTTTTGGCTTTGTTACCGTAAATGAAGGCATCAAAATTCACCGTACCAATTGCCCTAATGCTGCCCAGTTAATGGCCAATTATGGTTACCGTATTATCAAAGCAAAATGGAACACCCAACAGGAAATCACTTTCTTAACCGGTTTACGTATTGTAGGTATAGATGATGTAGGTTTGATCAACAATATTACCAAGGTCATCTCAAACGATTTTAGAGTTAATATCCGTTCTATTACCGTTGATACTAACGATGGCATTTTTGAAGGCTCGATCAAGGTTTTCGTAAATGATAAGGAGCATTTAGACCAGTTGATCAGAAACCTTTTGGAAGTTAAAGGCGTTACCGGTGTAACCCGTTTTGATACCTAATCTGACAAACGCAATAAATGATGTTAACATTACATAAATAACTAACATTAAGCCTTAAAAGTTTAAACAATCAAACTATTTTAATAACTTTGAAAGGAGTTTAAAACTATGTCTGAACAGAATACAAGCGAGTTGGTTAGAAAGATATTTGAAGCCTATCTCGAAAATAAAAATCTAAGAAAAACCCCTGAGCGCTTTGCCATATTAGAAGAAATTTACTCACGTGATGATCATTTTGATGTGGAGACTTTGTATATCCATATGAAAAATCAGAAATACAGAGTAAGCAGAGCTACGGTTTACAATACCTTAGAGTTATTGGTATCATGTGATCTGGTTACCAAACACCAGTTTGGCAAGAACATGGCACAGTTTGAAAAATCGTACGGTTATCACCAACATGATCATGTAATCTGTATCGATTGCGGTAAGGTAGTAGAGTTTTGCGATCCTCGTATTCATCAGATACAAAGCATGGTGGGCGATTTATTGAAATTTGATATTAAACACCACTCTCTCAATTTATATGGAGTATGTTTTGACTGTAGCGCAGCAGCAGCAGTTAAAAATGCTCAGCACAAACAAGAATCAAAATAATTTTTAACATAAAGTTCTTTTAGTTTTTAGTAATGACGCAAGTAGATGTACTACTGGGCCTGCAATGGGGCGACGAAGGTAAAGGTAAGATCGTGGATGTTTTAAGTCCGCAGTATGATTTAATAGCTCGCTTTCAGGGCGGACCAAATGCTGGTCATACATTGGAGTTTGATGGTAAAAAATTTGTTCTTAACACCATTCCATCGGGTATTTTCAATGAAAAAACCATGAATCTCATTGGAAACGGTGTAGTGATAGACCCTATTATCTTAAAAAGAGAATTAGATAATTTAAAGGCTGCTGGTCATGATCCTGTTGGCGAAGGCAAACTGGTATTGGCCCGTAAAGCGCATTTAATATTACCTACGCACCAGTTATTAGATGCTGCTAACGAACAGAAAATGGGTGCTGGTAAAATTGGCTCTACTTTAAAAGGTATCGGCCCTACTTACATGGATAAAACCGGACGTAACGGTTTACGTGTTGGTGATACCACTTTAGCTGATTTTAAAGCCAGATATGATAAGTTGGTTCAGAAACACAAAGAAATTCTGTCTCATTACGAATTTGAATACGATCTGACCGAAAAAGAAGAGAAATTCTTTGAAGCCATAGAATTCATCAAAACTATACCTCACGTAGATAGCGAGCATTTTGTAAACTCTTATTTAAAAGAAGGTAAAAAAGTACTTGCCGAAGGTGCACAGGGAACTTTATTAGATGTTGATTTTGGTTCTTATCCATTTGTAACCTCTTCTAATACCACTACTGCAGGTGCATGTACTGGTTTAGGTATTGCTCCAAATAAAATTGGTCAGGTTTACGGTATTTTTAAAGCTTATTGTACCCGTGTAGGTGGCGGTCCTTTCCCTACCGAATTATTTGACGAAACCGGAGAAACTTTACGCAAAGTAGGTCATGAGTTTGGTGCTACTACAGGCAGAGCCCGTCGTTGCGGATGGATAGATTTACCTGCTTTAAAATACGCCATCATGCTAAATGGTGTTACTGAACTGATCATGATGAAAGCAGACGTATTAGATGGTTTTGATACCATTTATGCCTGCACACATTATGAATACGAAGGTGAAACAATAGATTATATGCCTTATGATATCATTTCTGTACAACCTAAACCGGTATTTAAAGCCATTAAAGGTTGGAAAACCGATCTTACCCAGATCAACAAGGTAGATCAGATACCAGCAGCGCTTAACGATTATATTGCATTTTTAGAAAAAGAATTAGAAGTACCTGTTAAGTTCTTATCTGTTGGACCAGACAGAACACAAACATTACAGTTATCATAAATAAAAAAGCCTCGAAATTTCGAGGCTTTTTTATTTTACAGGCAGGCACAACTAAATTAATGCGGCAACTTTTCTCTGAGCCAGCCATATACCCACGTACCGGCAACAGCACTTAGCAAGGTTACAATGATTACCGTTGCTCCGGTTCCAATCTGAGCAAACAAAGGGCCCGGACAGGCTCCTGTTAGCGCCCAGCCAAAGCCAAAGATCAAGCCTCCATAAATTTGTCCTTTATTAAATTTTTTGGGTGATAAAATAATTGGTTCACCATAAATGGTTTTAATATTAAATTTCTTAATCAGGAATACGGATAACATGCCCACCAATATTGCACTTCCAATGATACCATACATGTGAAAAGATTGTAACCTGAACATTTCCTGAATGCGAAACCAGCTAATTACTTCTGCTTTTACAAACACGATCCCAAATAACAAACCTACTATCAGGTATTTGATATTGTGATACCATTGATGTTGTAGTTTACTCTCATTAATACAACCAGTATCTAAAGAGCGTACTTCAAAATCGGTATTTGTTTCTCTATTTTGCATGTTATACAGTTAAAGTGAAAGAATAAGAGGTAAAAATAAATTGGCCATGATAAAGCCACCAATCATAAAGCAGATGGTAGCAATTAAAGAAGGCCATTGTAAATTAGACAGGCCCATTATGGCATGTCCACTGGTACAGCCTCCAGCATAACGGGTACCAAATCCTACCAGAAATCCGCCTACTACCATTAGTATAAAGCCTTTTAGCGTAAAAAGGCTCTGCCAGTTCATTAAATCCTGCGGTACCAGATTATCATAATGGGTAACGCCGTAAGCCGCCAGCTCATTTACCAATTTCGGATTAACTTTAACAGGTTCGGGATTAGATAAATAATGTGCGGCTATCAATCCACCTAAAAATATACCTGCTACAAAAAACAAGTTCCATACTTCTTTTTTCCAATCATATTTGAAAAACGGAATGTTTGAAGGGATACACGATGCACATATATGCCTTAATGATGAGCTTATGCCAAATGATTTATTACCGATAATTAATAAAACAGGAACGGTAAGTCCTATTAAAGGCCCTGATATATACCATGGCCAGGGTTGTTTTAGAAATTCTAACATCTGATCTTATTTTTTGATTTAATGAGTTAAATCCTGCGTTTGGTTCTGGGAACAGTACAGCTTCCTGTTGCGCAGGTATTGATATTTAAAATTGCCATTAACGTAAACAATCCACCTAATATCAAAATCATCCATTCATGCGTTAATGCGCCATTTACGGTAATGATGATCCCCATGGCAAGACGTATTAACCTTATCATATTCCAATTTGCCAGATAATTTTTCATGCGCTTTAAATTTAACTCGAAATTTAATCTCTACAAAGTTGCGATACTTTATAGCAAATACGGTCACTTTAATTACATAAGACCAATTACAAGAATTTTAACTGGCTTCAGGCTTTCCATGATTTAGATGAATATAGAACAAAAAAATAGCACTTATTCCGTGCCACGTTTAATTTCCTGAAAATAAGCCATAACTCTTTGCTCAGTTTCTAACTGTAATGTTATTGCAGAAGAAAAAAGCTCTTCTCTTAACTGACGATACAATTTTACCGAGTGTTGCAAACTATCCAACAAAGCAGCTTTAGAATAAGTTGGTAATGTAGCCTGTAGTTGTTCAAAATCCTTTAAGGATAGTTGTGTTTCTACCTTACGTACACCCCTTGGTAAATTGTTGTTCTTAATATGCAGCAAGGGACCAAATACAAGCATTCGAAGAAAACCAAAGAAATCAAAAGCTTCTATGTATTCACCACGCCCAATTTTAAGCAAGGCATAATGTACCCAGATCCAAAAACGGTCTTCAATCCATTGGTAATCCGGATAAGGAAATTTTGCTTCTGTTTGCGCTAAAATACTTTGAAGTCTTTCTTCTTTATCCAGCAGGATAACAGGTGTTTCAATTCTCTGTCCAAACTCTTCAGGAGTTACAAATTTGATATCAACATGCAAAAGCGGATTTTCATAAAGACAGATCAGTACCCGCGGTTCTCCTACATGTTCACCTGTAAAACCCGAAAGGAAATGCCCAAAACTTTTGGCATAATCCAGCATTTTAGATTTGTCACCGCTTATTTTCTCTTCCGTTACCAAAATAAGGTCAAGATCAGAAAATTCATCTATTTCATTTGTTAACCATGAACCTGCAACCGCTAAACCAACAACGTTTTTATCATCTTTTATTACTTCTACCACTTGGTGTGCAAATTGTTCTTGTATGGTCATGTTATTGATTTATTTGGAGATACCTCAACTTTATACGCAAGATATAAAACAAAGCCTAAAAATGAGAATACATCGTTCAATCCGATTTAGATTGAAAACAAAAAAGCCCTGCATTTCTGCAAGGCTTTTGGGAAGTGGTGCCTCCAGGGATCGAACCAGGGACACAAGGATTTTCAGTCCTTTGCTCTACCTACTGAGCTAAGGCACCTCCCGTTGGGGAATGCAAATGTAGATACTTTTTTTGAAAGACAAAATTATTTGTACTTATTTTTTCATAAAAAACCACCAACACAAGCTTTAAAGCTATAAATCAGACAATTAATTTTTAAATCCTTTTTCCAAATAGTTTATAAACCTTCTAAATACAAAAATTATGCAAGCATAATAATATAATTTTTCAGTAAAAAGTTTAACTTAGCTACCCTATTACACGATTTAACCCTATGGCTGCACAGATTATTTTTACCCTTATCGCTATTGCAGGTATTATCCTGTTTGGTCTTAATGCAAAAAAAGTAATTAGAAACATTAAGTTAGGTAAACCTGCCAATCGTTCAGATCAACCGCAAAAACGTTTGGCTACCATGTTAAAGGTTGCTTTTGGGCAAACCAAAATGGCTGCACGTCCGGTGCCTTTTGTTCTTCACTTATTGGTGTATGTGGGTTTTGTAATCATCAACATTGAAGTATTAGAGATTTTTATAGATGGTATATTTGGCACGCACCGCGTATTTGCTGGTTTGGGTGGTTTTTATAATTTCCTGATTGCCGCTTTTGAATTGCTGGCTTTAGGAGTTTGGTTAGCTTGTGCCATTTTCTTGATCAGAAGAAACATTTTAAAATTAAAACGTTTTAGCGGTGTAGAAATGAAAACCTGGCCTAAATCTGATGCCAACTACATCCTGATTACCGAAATCTTATTGATGACGGCCTTTTTAACCATGAATGCTGCCGATGCCAAATTACAGTCTTTACAGGTTGGACATTATATACAGGCAGGAGCTTTCCCGGTAAGTGTACATCTGCAAAATTTATTACCCGACAATACTTCAACTTTAATAGCAATTGAACGTTTCTGCTGGTGGTTCCATATTGTGGGCATTTTTGCCTTCCTTAACTATCTGCCATACAGTAAGCATTTTCATATCATCTTTGCTTTCCCTAACACTTATTTTTCCAATCTGGAGCCTAAAGGTGAATTTACCAATATGGCCAGTGTTACCAATGAGGTTAAGACAATGTTAGATCCGTCTTATACTCCTACCGATGTTGCTCCGGGTAAATTTGGTGCTAAAGATGTGCAAGATCTGAACTGGGTAAATTTAATGAATGCCTACACCTGCACAGAGTGTGGAAGATGTACGGCAAGCTGTCCGGCCAATATTACTGGCAAGCTCTTATCTCCACGTAAGATCATGATGGATACCCGCGACAGATTAGAAGAAGTGGGCAAAAACATAGATAAGCACGGCAAAGATTATGATGATGGCAAATCCCTATTGGATAATTACATTACCCGTGAAGAAATTTGGGCCTGTACCAGTTGCAATGCCTGTACAGAAGCCTGTCCGGTAAATATAGATCCTTTGGCTATTATCGTTGAATTACGCCGTTATGCGGTTATGGAAGAATCTGTAGCCCCTGCCAGTATCAATGCCATGTTTGGCAATGTAGAAAACAATGGCGCACCGTGGAAATATTCTCCGGCCGACAGGTTCAACTGGGCAGAAAATAATTAGAAATTAATACGAATACGAGCAGGAACACCATTCCTCATGCTAAAATAAATACTGAATATGGAGTTTAAAGTACCTACAATGGCCGAAATGATGGCCAACGGCGAAGAACCTGAGATTTTATTCTGGGTGGGCTGCGCCGGAAGTTATGATGAACGGGCACAACGTATTACACGCGATATCTGCAAAATTTTACATCATGTAGGCATTAAATATGCTGTTTTAGGCACAGAAGAAAGTTGTACAGGAGATCCGGCCAAACGGGCAGGTAACGAATTCCTGTTTCAGATGCAGGCCATGACCAATATTGAGGTTTTAAATGGCTACAACATTAAAAAAATAGTAACCGGTTGTCCGCATTGTTTCAATACCATCAAAAATGAATACCCTGGTTTGGGTGGCAATTATGAAGTTATACACCACAGCCAGCTGATACAGGAGCTGATCAATCAGGGTAAATTACGTGCCGAAGGTGGCGAAAGCTTTAAAGGCAAGAAAATCACTTTTCACGACCCTTGTTATTTAGGTCGTGCCAATGAAGTATATGAAGCACCTCGTAAAGCGCTTGAGGTATTAGATGCTCAACTGGTAGAAATGAAACGTTGCAAAGCCAATGGTCTTTGTTGTGGTGCCGGTGGAGCACAAATGTTTAAAGAACCCGAAAAAGGCAATAAAGACGTTAACATAGAGCGTATTGAAGAAGCTTTGGCCATGGAGCCACAGGTTATTGCAGCAGGGTGCCCATTTTGCATGACCATGCTAAGCGATGGCGTTAAACTTAAAGAAAAAGAACAGGAAGTAAAGGTATTGGATATTGCCGAAATTACTGCCCGCGCAAACGGCCTGTAAATTATAGCTATTTATCGCCCCTTTTAACCCGATGGAGATTAAAAGGGGCTTTTTATTTTATTCTTTTTTAGCCGAAGCAATTAGCTCGCGATTCCAGTTTCTGAAATGCTCTGCTAAAGTATTCAGCTCATCTACATCAATATCTTTTAAAGGAATGGTCATATAAGTTCCCATTGTATCTATTGCTCCGGCCTTATCATTACGGGTTTGTACAATCACATCATCACTATTTGTACGCAAATATAAAACGCCTTTTTGTCCGCTTCCGTAAAAATCAATATCCTTAAAACGACTTAAGTTCATAGCAAAATACTCTTCTTTACCATTGGTATAAACCTTTCTGTAACGACAAAAACCATTGTTAGTAATATTGATCTCATAACGCTTTAAAGACACGTTCTGGCCTTCAGTATCGTAATGTCGGTTTAGTACATTTTGTATATAGGTACGACTGTCTTCTCCCTGTATAAAACCCGAAGACAGCACAAAAAACATGGCAATACAGCTTAAAACCGTTATTTTTAAATTAAATGTAAACTTTTTCATGAGCGCAGCATTTTACCCAACCTAAATTAAATATTTTAATAAATTTGAAGTATGATTTTTTCTCCACAATCTAAAATTTGGATATACCAAAGCAACCGCAGGTTCACAGAAACCGAACAAACCGAAATTCAGCAAAAGCTGGATGAGTTCACGGCACAATGGAAAGCTCACGGGCATCAGCTTAAAGCCAAGGCTGAGATCAGGTATGGTTTTTTCATTATTTTAGTCGTAGATCAGGATCAGGCTTCATCAACAGGTTGTTCTATTGATGCTTCTGTGCGTGTGATCAAAGAAATTGAAAATCAGTATCATGTAGATCTGTTCAACCGCTTTAATATGGCTTACAAGATTGATGAAGAAGTACATGTGGTTCCTAAAGAAGATTTTGAAACCCTGATCAGTATTAAAAAAATAGATGCCGATACTATTGTTTTCAACAATTTAGTACAGGATCTGGATGAATTCAATACCAAGTGGGAAGTTCCGCTACACCAAAGCTGGCATAAAAATATATTTGCAGAGTTTTTAAACAGTTAAGTTCCAAGTCGGAATAATTTTAAGCTTTTAACCTCACAAACAACTGTTACTTTTTTTTGTTATGTTTAACTAAAAGGGCCTATGTCTAAATGGTTACGCATTATTTTAAAAGTATTACTAGGTTTATGTATTGTATTGGCATTGATCTGGTTTGGGGCCGCCTATTACATCAAACAAAACAACCAGAAAATTCTCTCACAGATCCTTACGCAGGTTAACGAAAAAGTTAGCGGACAGGTTACGATTGGCAGCATGGCTCCTAACTTGTTGAAAGGATTTCCTAATGTTTCAGTGTCTTTAAATCAAGTTCTTATTCGCGACAGCCTGTGGAAAAACCATCATCATGATCTTGTAAATGCAAAGAAGATTGAAATTTCTTTAAATATCTTCTCTCTTCTTGCTGGTACTGTCAATATTCGCAAGGCAGTTTTAAATAATGCTAATATTTACATTTATACTGATAGTACTGGCTACAGCAACACCAGCGCCTTTAAAAGCAAAAAAAATAAAGTTGAAAATCCGGAAGCCGATACAAATAAGGATAACCTAAAAATAGGCAGGATAGATTTTAAAGATGTTAACCTGATCATCGATAACCGTAAGCGTTTTAAGTTGTTCAACTTTAAAATTGATGCCCTTAACGGAAAAATCAAATATGGCCTAAATGGCTGGGATGGCGATATCAAAGTAAAGACCTATATCAACAGTTTTGCCTTTAACATAAACAAAGGAAGCTTTTTAAAAGACAAACAGATTCAAGGAACCATTATCGCTCATTTTAACGATAACAGTAAGCAAATTACCATAGACCAGAACAAGCTTAAAATAGGAAATGATATCTTCTATATAGGTGCTCAGATACAAACTGCACACGGAAAATCGGGTTTTAAGATAGATATCAAAACCGATGACATCCTATATAAAAATGTTTCGCTCTTGTTAGCGCCTAACATTTCTTCAAAACTGCTCAAATTTGGTATAGAAAAGCCTATAAACATAACGGGAAGCATTGTAGATGATGGTTCTAAAAGTCCCGATCCTTTGGTTCATGTTAAAATGATTGTAAAGGATAACAAGATTACCATTCCATCGGGCGAGCTAAATGCCTGTAATTTTACAGGTACTTTTACCAATAAAGATACTTTAAACAAAGAAATAGGAGATGAAAACTCCATTATCAGATTTTACAATCTTAAAGCCGATTATTACAATGCGCCCGTCAGTGTAGATACTTTAACGGTTACCAATTTCTCAAGACCTATTGCTACAGGATTGGTTAAGTCTTCCTTCCCCTTAACTAATTTAAACAGTTCGATAGGTGGTGAAACTTTTCTGTTTAAAAATGGCACTGCAGATATCAGG
Organism: Pedobacter montanisoli; assembly: GCF_022809115.1. GTDB lineage: Bacteria > Bacteroidota > Bacteroidia > Sphingobacteriales > Sphingobacteriaceae > Pedobacter > Pedobacter montanisoli. The sequence continues at coordinate 1,334,303 of NZ_JALGBH010000002.1, forward strand.
TTATTTTGCAAAGCCGATATTGATCATTTTCTGTTTACCAAACCTGTAATATGGGGCGATGTAAATATCAGCAATGCCGATATTACTTATCTGCCACGACAAATGCGTTTGGTTAACAGCAACCTTATTTTAAAATTTAATCAGAAAGACCTGAACATCAAAAGCAATCGCATACAATTGGGTAAAAGCGTTGTTGCTGTAGATTGCAATATTGGTAATTTTCTCAATTTCTATTATACCGATCCTAATAAAATACAGGCTACCCTTAAAATGACAAGTCCGCAGCTGTACATAGCTGAATTTATTCCCTTCTTAGGGCCAAGAAAAGGAACCGTAAAAAAGAAAACTGTCAAAGAAAATACCATAAAACAGGTATCAGACCAGTTAGATGCCGTTTTAGAAGCTGCTAAAATCAATATACAGTTAAAGGTGAACCGTGCCATATACAATAAGTTTACGGCCAATAATCTCAGTGCAGATATTGCTTTATTGGGCAATGGGGTCTATTTTAACAAGATCAATGTAAGTCATGCCGGAGGTAATCTTTCACTTAAGGGTAAGCTCACGCAATCGGGTGCCATAAACCGTTACCAGTTTAGCAGTAATATTAATAATGTGAATGTAAAGGAGTTTTTCTATGCGTTCGACAATTTTGGACAGAGCTCCGTTACCAGTAAAAACCTGAAAGGTTTCTTATCGGCCAATGTAAATGCAAGCGGTAATATTACTGATAAAGGTGCCATCGTATCGCGGTCTATGTTTGGGACGGTAAAATTCACATTGAACAAAGCAGCATTGGTAGGTTTTGAGCCTTTGGAGAAAATCGGGAAATTCATTTTCAGGAGCAGGAATTTAGCCAATGTAGAATTAGATAAACTAAATGGTTTACTTACTTTAAATGGCGACAAGGTTAACATCAGCCCCATGCAGGTTAATTCTACTGCACTCAATTTTAATGTGAAAGGTATTTATGGCTTTACCACCGGAACCAATATTGCCTTGGATGTTCCTTTACGCGACCCTAAGAAAAGCGCAGGAATTGTTGATGAAGAAGAAAGGCAATTAGCTCGTATGAAAGGTATAGTACTGCACCTTAAAGCTGTAGATGAAGGAGGTAAGCTAAAGATTAAATGGAATAAAGACCATGATTAGATGCTTAACTAATTCGACATGACGAATATAAGATTCATAATTACAATTTAGCGTCATCCTGAACTCGTTTCAGAATCTATTTTTATAAGAAGCTGACAAAAGCGGTATGTGGTGAGTTCTTTATTCAAAACTGAAAAAGACCGGGATTGTTCATCAACTTAAGGACATTTCGACAACTTGTTCCGAATTAAATTCGGGAAGCTCAATGCAACAAAGACAACATAACTATTTGGTTTTAAGTCACTTTAACGTCATTCCGAATTTATTTCGGAATCTTTAAATCCCTAAAAATGTTGAAACGAGTTCAGCATGACACAGAATAATTATTGCTTTAATTTTTCAGGAGAAACCGCATTGATCAAAGAGCGAGCGATGATACGGTTAGGATCAATTAAAGGCAAACCCTTATAATGACTTTGTGTTAAAGCTAAAGGCAGTTCCGTACATCCCAAAACAAAATGTGTTGCTCCTTTTTTGATCAGCTCATCCATAGCCAGTGTAAGTTCTTCTACTGCTTTATGTTTTACGGGAGAAGAAAATGCCTTTAAACCATATGATCTGCTATAAATAGCCTCATGTACACGCTCCTGCCAAATATCAGAAAGCTCCACAACTTCCAAACGATTTTCTTCAAGATTGTTCTTATACAAACCTGTATTATGAGTTCCTGTTGTAGAGAGAACGGCTACTTTAGCCTGGGGAGAAGTTTCACCGATATATTTCGCAGTTTCCTTTACCAAATGCAACAATTTGATAGCGGTACCGCTTTTTTCAAGTTCACTTTCTATGACGGAGAAAATTGGTTGAGCATGTGCAGTATTACAAGGTATAGCCGCAACTTTAGCACCATTAGCTGCTAAACTTCTTATAATATCTGCCAATGCAAAACCAGGATTTGTGTTTACCTTACCTATTATATATTCGGTTCGGTCAACTATTTTATGCGGGTATGACATCAGCAAGACCGGTAAATGATCCTGATCTGTTTCTACCTCTGTTTCTTCTATTATTTTTTTAAATACATCTAAACCTGCTAATGGCCCTACTCCTCCCACTATACCTATCATAATCTTGCTGTTTATTAATGTACCCTAAAGATAGATTTATTTTTCAATTGCCAATGGTAATTTGTTTTGATTTAAGGCATTATACTTCTTTAAGATGTTTAATGTTTCTTTTATAGGCAACGCTTTAACCGTACGTCCACCTTTTCCTTTCATATCTTCTGCCATAAACAGCGAATTCAGCAAGGCTTCTTCCGTAGCTTCCCAAACAGCCATAAACAAAGGCGACATATCATCATTGTTCAGATCATCTATAGTTCTTACCATAGATGAAGCATTATAAGGGATGCGATTTTTTGGATAAGTTGAAAATGCTACTGCATAATCTCCGCTTCCGTTAGACGAAAAAGCGCCTACATTGCCAAAAGCAATATAAGAACGTTTAGCCAAACGCTCCAGATTACGATCTGAAAGTGGTGCATCGGTAGCGATAATGATCATACATGAGCCATCGGCTTTGTAGATTTTGGTTTTATCCATCATGTAGAAATTATTCAACTCCCTGCCTACAGGCGCACCATTAATGGATAAAACACCGCCAAAATTAGATTGAACCAGCACGCCAACGGTGTATCCGCCTTTTGAAACAGGTAATACTCTTGAAGCTGTGCCAATACCACCTTTAAACCCCAAAGCTTCTGTTCCTGTTCCGGCACCTACATTTCCTTCTTTTACAGTACCCGATTTAGCTGATTTCAACGCTTCAAGTACATCTTCTGCCTTTACATGCCTACCTCTAATATCGTTTAGTCCGCCATCATTGGTTTCGCCTACCATGGCATTTACCGATTTCACATTTTCATTTCCCGGTAAAGCGAGTACATAATCTAATACTGCATTGGCTACAAGAGGCGCATTTAAAGTATTGGTAAGTACAATAGGTGTTTCAATATTGCCTAATTCTTTAATTTGCGATAAGCCCATTGATTTGCCGAAACCATTGCCTACATAAACTGCAGCAGGCACTTTATCCTGAAAAACATTACCCTGATGTGGGATAATTGCTGTAACTCCGGTTCTTACCGAATCGCCTTTTATAACCGTTTTTTGTCCTACGGTTACGCCGGCAACATCAGTTATGGCATTGTTTGTTCCGGTTTTAAGAATTCCTGTATATACGCCAAAATCTCTTGCACGGCCTCTTTTTTCTTGCGCATTAGCCGTTATAGTAAACCCTAAGGCCGCAGTTATACATACGATATTCCGGAAATGTAGTTTCATTTTTAGTTCAGCTTAAACGTTAGGTTATTTAGCCAAATCTATGAAACTATTTGAGATTATAAGCCTAATGCTTCTTTTAGTTTTGCATATCCTGTTTTGCTTACCGGCAGCCATATACCCGATTTTAAAAGCACAATATAATTGTCTTTCTCTTTCAGTTCTATTTTGGTTACCTGAGCAAGGTTAACTATATATGATCTGTGTATGCGGATGAACTGATTAGCACTGAGCGTTTTTTCAAAAAAGCTCATGGTTTTGTTCTTTTGGAAATTGCCTTCTGTAGTGTTGATTTTTACATAATCATCATCTGCCTCAAAGTAATTGATCTGTTCTACCGGTATGATCTTGATCACTCCGGCACTCTTTACCACTACCCTGTTTTGTTGCGCAGGCGATAAGGCTACATTCTCGATCAGTTCTTCGGTTGTTTTATCCAATGGTTTAGATGCTAACTTAGCGCTTAACTTTTGTAAAGCCTGATCAAACCTCTGCTGCTCAATAGGTTTTAAAAGATAATCTATGGCATTAACTTCAAATGCTTTAATGGCATATTCATCAAATGCGGTGGTAAATATAATTGCAGGGTGCTCATCAATGAGTTCCAGCATTTCAAAGCCATTGATCTTTGGCATCTGCACATCTAAAAAAATCAAATCTGGCTTATGTTGGGCAATTGCTTTTAGTCCCTCAAAACCATCACAGCATTCGGCCACAACTTCTATTTCTGTATGTGCCTGCAGATAATGCTTGATCACATCTCTCGCCAATGCTTCATCATCAATTAATAGGGTTCTGATCATAAGACTGTGGTATTTTTAGCTGGGTAATGAACAAGTTATCGTTTAAGGTTTGAGTTTGCAATAAATTACTATCGGCAAACAGCAAATATAATCTTCTTTTGATGGCTGATAATCCAAAACCTGTGCCTTCTACGAGTTGCATTTCAGGATCAAAAGGATTTGATACAATAATATTAAGATTATGGCTTTCTACAAATACTTTTATGGCAATAGTTACTGCGGCCGAAGTGTTATACAAGCCAAACTTAATGGCATTTTCTACAATTGGCTGCAATAATGTTCCCGGTAGTTTAAGATCTGCAGTATCTTCTTCTACCTGTATATCTATATTTAAGCGGTGGCTAAAGCGCACTTTTTCTATATCAAGGTAAAGCCCTATGTAGTCCATTTCATCACTTACACTTACCCAAATCTCATCATCGCGCTTTAAGGTACCTCTTAAAAAAGCAGCCAGTTTAGTGATCATGGTACCTGCTTCTTTAGGATTTACAATGGTTAATGCATATACCGAGTTTAAGCTATTAAACAAAAAATGGGGTTGCAACTGATGTCTCAATTTATTCAGTTCGGCTTCTTTTGCCAGATTTTGGGTTGCCAGTAAACGCTGTTGCGCCTCATTCTGCTCTTCTAACCTATACCACAATATATTAGCCAGTGCACACCATAACAGCATTACAAAAGCCAGCATTCCTCTAAAAATGAGCGTAAGATTAATAAAGTTGATGTAATAAGGATGCTTGGCAAAAAGATAGACCAGTGCATATTTAGACAAAAAAGCGATGATCGAAGCCAAAGCGCCTGTAAGCAGTACTACAAACAATAACTTTTCGTCTTTAGCCTGATAATAAGCCAATATATTGCTGATAACCACACAGGCTAAGGCAAAAAGGAGATTGCTAACTGCGCTGTCTGCAATAGAAATGGTCCAATCAAAACCATAAACCAGATGTATCACAAAAGCGCAGGCCGCAATCCATCCTGCCAAAAAGAGGTTGGCTATTACTTTTACATTTTTTATGGATAGTGGAGTAACTGTCACAACTGGCTTTTTAGAAGTTTTTAATTTCTATCCCGCCAAACATCGCTACACCTCTTAAAATTAATATCTTTTTCTGCTCAGGATTTAAAGGAACAATCGCTCTCTTATCATCCATACCACCCAATATGGCTGTAACTTCCGATTTAACTTCCCAACCCTGTGGTACAATGAGCTTAGCTCCACCAAAAATTGCCGTTACATCAATAACAATCTCGCCTTCAAAATCAGCCTGGGTAATGTTCACATCACAGCCTCCAAATATGGCTATAACCTGTCCGCCTTTAAAATTTTTGCTGTACACTGTTTGCTGACTGCCTCCAAAAATATTTACCGAATCCAGATAATCGCTTGAATTTGATGTGTTTTTAGTCTCTTCATCCGTTGCAGTAAATGCCTCGCCTTCGTTGTACGGAAAAGAGCGGTCAAAGCGGTTCTTCATTCTGTTTCGTCTTCTCTCCCATCTGTTTACGCTCATTCGTTTAGGTTTAACGATAAGAAATATGCCGATAACCAACAATAAGATAGGCAAGCCCAGTTGGCCGATATCAAAACTATGTATAGCCTCTTCTAAGGTAAAATAGCTACCTATAGCGATCAGTATAAACCAGCCTAAGCCTTCAAAGTTACGCTTGAAACCAATAAATAAACCTAAGCCTATTAAAAAGGTACTCCAGCTAAAAAGCCAGTCGGGTAAATTTAACCCTAAATTTTTAAGTAATAAAAGAGCCCCTATAGTAACGATGAATAAGCCTGCCCAGACTTTTCCTGAACGATTGATCATGTCTTTATTTTTAAATTGTTCCATTTTTGTAGTGTTAATTGTTGATCCAAAGGTATTGGCTATATTTACGTTCAACAATAACACTACGTTTAGCTGATAATTAGTGTCGGCAAGTTGCCTTAAAACATCGGTAAAATAATTTGTTATTTTGGAATTTTAAAATTTTTACCCCATAAACATGAAAAGAATATTACTTGTACTCAGTTTTCTTATTCCTTTATGTCTGAAAGCACAGGATATTAAACAGCATTATAAAATCTTTGATGTAAAAAAGAAAAGCCTTATTTCTTTAGATCAGATTATACAAGATATGCAACAGGCCAATGTCTTGTTTTTTGGCGAAGAGCATAATGATTCTATAGGGCATTATTTAGAAGCCGAAATATTTAAGAGCCTGGCCAAAGCTTATCCGGGTAAAACAGCGCTTACCTTAGAAATGTTCCATACAGATGTACAGCCCATTATTAACGAATATCTTCAAAATATAATTACCGAAAAGAATTTCATTAAAGAAGCAAGGGCCTGGAACAATTACAAAGATTACAGACCTATGGTAGAGCTGGCCAAACAGCAAAATTTAATGGTAATAGGTGGCAATGCTGCCGCAAGATACAGTAATGCAGTTACCAGAGAAGGATTAAGCATATTGGAAAAACTGCCTGCTGCTTCTAAATCTTTTCTGCCCAAATTACCTGTTGATACCGCTACCGGAAGGTATTATGATAAATTTATAGAAACTTTGGGCGGACACGGAATGGGCAGCATGAAAGTTTACCAAACCCAGAATTTCTGGGACGCGACTATGGCATGGTCTATCCATAACTTCTACAAAGCACATAAAGACTTTAAGATTTTTCAGGTAAATGGTCGTTTTCACAGCGATGAAAAGTTAGGTACTTATGCACAACTGATTAAGCTTAACCCTAAAATCAAAGCTTTAAACATCTCTTCTTTTGCTGCAGATGATTTTGAAAATCCAGTCTGGGAAAAATACACAGCTTTAGGCGACTATATCATTGTGACCGATCCTAAAGTGAAAAAGACTTTTTAAGCCTACATCAATAAAATTTTTTCGAAATATTTTCTTTTTTAAAATAAAATATTTTACTTTGTAATTCAAAGTTCTTTTCAAAATGCAAGAAAAAGATATTTATGCGGAACTGAGTTCCATCAGAAACTTAATGGAACGTTCCTCTAAGTTTATTTCGTTAAGCGGCTTATCCGGAATTATGGCTGGTATTTATGCGCTTATCGGTGCTTTTATCAGTTATAAAATCGTTTATGCAACGCAGGGCGGTCTCGAATACAGGGATTATTATGTAAACGACCCTAAAATATTTTTTCAATTATGTATGGTTGCCCTTGTTGTATTGATCCTTTCTTTAACAACAGGTATTTGGTTAACCATTAGGCAGGCTCGTAAAAAAGGAGAAAGTGCCTGGAACCCGGTAAGCAAACGTTTACTAAGCAGCCTTTCAATTCCATTGCTTACGGGTGGGATTTTTATCCTGATTTTATTGTACCGTGGCAATTATGACATCATTGCTTCTACCTGTCTTTTATTTTATGGACTGGCACTCATATCGGGCAGCAATTATACTTTTTCTGATGTAAAATGGTTGGGTTTCTGTGAAATTGCTCTGGGTCTCCTATCTGCTTTATTTCCCGGTTACGGTTTAATTTTCTGGACCATAGGTTTTGGCATTTTGCACATTATATATGGTTCTGTAATGCATTTTAAATACAACAAGTGAAAATCTCTTTAGAACAGTTTGATAAAGCTTTTGAAAACCGCTTACGATTACAGATCATGAGCGTTTTGGCAGCCAATGCGTATTATGATTTTAATGCTTTAAAAGATCTGTTAAATGCCACAGACGGAAATCTTGCGTCGCATTTAAAAGCATTGGAAAAAGAAGAATACATCGTTGTAACCAAAAGCTTTATCGGGCGTAAGCCTAATACACAATATGCCGCATCGGCAAAAGGCAAAGAGGCTTTTAAAAAGCATTTAGAAGCCTTGGCAAACTTAATTCAACAACAAAAAAACAATAATTAAATTTTTTTACTTTTTAACTTTGAAAATCAAAGTACTTTTTAAAAACAAATAACATGTTACAGGAAAACCTCACAAAAACAGTTAATTGGTTCAGGGAATCAATATTGATCAAACTTTGCTTTATCGGCATGCTTACGCTCGTACTTCTAATTCCTTCGGTATTGTTGCAGGATCTAGTTAGAGAACGACAGCAAAGACAGGGCGAAGTGGTTACAGAAATTTCTGATAAATGGTCTGGAGAACAATTGTTGGAAGGACCAATTTTGGTACTCCCCTACCTTAAAACCATTGCCGAAAAAAATGAAAAAGGTGTAGTGACTTATAAAGAGGATCTTCAAAACATCTATATCCTGCCCGAAGAACTGAACATCGATAGCAAGGTAAATCCCGAAACCTTACATCGTGGAATTTTTGAAACCGTGGTATATAATTCTAACATTAGTGTAAATGGTAAATTCAGTGCCTTAGAACTTAAAAAATCGGGCATAGATCCTAAACTGGTTCTTTGGAACAAAGCCAAAGTGGTTATCGGCCTGAGCGACCTAAAAGGGTTGAAAAATAATCCGAGTATGATGTTGGGCGGAAAACCTTATGAAATTGAACCTGAATTTACGCAGGCAAAGTTATTTCAGAACAATCTGATTACCCTTATAGATTTGAGCACAGATCAAAATACCGCCATTCCTTTTAGTTTCAATATGGATTTGAGAGGCAGCAGCGAACTTAATTTCTTTCATTTAGGAAAAACCACTACGCTTAAAATGGAAGGAAAGTGGGGTGATCCAAGTTTTACCGGCCGTTACCTGCCCGAAGAACGTAATATTACCAATGATAGTTTTAAAGCAACATGGAAAATACCTCACTTTAACAGATCCTTTCCTCAGCAATGGATGGATAAAGAGGCTTTAACCACTTCAGAAAATAACAAGCCCTATATTTCGGCCAATAATGACAACACTTTTGGCGTAAGATTTATCTTACCTGTAGATCAGTATCAAAAAACCATGAGATCGGCCAAATACGCCATCCTTATTATTTTATTAACTTTCCTTTCTCTGTTTTTTACTGAACTCCTCAACAAGAAAAAAATCCATCTTTTACATTACGCTTTAATTGGTGCCGCCATGATCATTTATTATGCGCTCTTACTTTCATTTAGTGAACAGTTTGGATTTAATATCGCTTATCTTATTGCCTCAGCAGCTACCATTGTACTGATTATATTTTTCTTACTGGGGCTTTTAAAAAGTAAAAAACCCGCGTTGGTATTTGGCATTATACTGTCCGTATTTTATGCCTTTATATTTGTCATTATCCAATTACAGGATTTTTCACTGCTTTTTGGCAGCGTAGGCTTATTTATTATCATCGCAACGATGATGTACCTTTCTACCAAACTAAACTGGGAAAGGAAATCAGCTTCAGAAATACAGGAATAGTATAAGTAAAATAAAAGATATGCTTAAATTCAATCGAAGAAATTTTGCAGTAGCAATCCTCTTGTTGCTCATAGAAATAGGCATTGCTCTCTTCATCAGAGATCAGATCATCAGGCCCTATATTGGCGATGTATTGGTAGTTATATTGATTTATTACTTTATTAAAAGTTTTTTAGATACACCCGTTAGAGAAACAGCAATTGGCGTGTTACTATTTGCTTACACCATAGAAACCCTGCAATATTTCAATATTGTTAAGGTTCTGGGTTTATCTGAATTTAAAATTTTAAGTGTTATGATAGGCAACTATTTTTCGTGGGTAGATATATTGTCCTATACAGCAGGCTTTGTTATGGTGTTATTTATAGAGAAGACCCGAAAAACCCGTTATCTGAAAGCGTTCGGTAAGATAGCTGAAATCTAAAAATGAATACGGCCTTTAGTTTCTCCTAAAGGCCGTATTTTTAATTCGTTTAAGTTTTTATTTCACCCTATAATTAACTTTTAAACAAAGCTTTCAATGTTTCTTTTCTTTTCTGTGAGTCCAGTTTTTGAAGCTCCGGATGTTTTTTCAAAAAAGAAATCATTAACATACTGCATTTCTCTTGGAGATTGAAATACTCTTCTGCATTTTTCATACCCGCATCTTTGTATAACTTAATCAGAGAGGCCTTATTGCGATTATTTCTAATTTGCTCACGTGATATGTTTTTAGGCAACTGGTATTTTTTAGTGATCATACCATCTATCAATTCCTTTTGTGCCTTTCTACATTCTATAAAAACAGGGTCTTTTTTCAGTTCCTTAACATCAATTTCCTGAAATAAGGCAAAACTAAAAGCGAGAATTACATTAACAAATATCTTCATCATTTATTTAAGTGAGGTTGGTTTTTATTTGTACGAATATAGCTAAATTAAGAATACAGGCAAGCCTTATCTCTTACGATAAGTCATGATCTGGTTTATAAGCTATTATTTATGGGTTGAAGAATATTTTGTGGTAACTTAGTAGCATATTGTAAACAGATACGAACAATTTAAAAACGTTAGCCAGATGTAATTTGTTTAGATTTCATTCTAGGTTAATATTTTTCAAACAAATTTGTAAAACATGAACTACCATCAATTACAACAAGAGGTAGAAACTTATGTGGTCAATTATTTTAATAACCACCATAACGCCAGCCTTGTTTACCATAATTTAGCACATACCAAAAGAGTGGTTGAGGCCGCTGTACAAATAGCCAATCATTATCAGTTAAAAGATGATGATTTTTTTATTGTTTATACCAGTGCCTGGTTTCATGATACGGGATATTTCATAGAGACCATATCACATGAAGAAAAGGGTGCTGAGCATGCTGCTACCTTTTTAAGCGGTTTGCATGTAGATGAAAAAATAATAACCGCGGTTAAAAGTGCCATATTAGCTACAAAATTACCCCAAAATCCGGCTAATTTAAACGAACAGATTTTATGTGATGCTGATTTATTTCATCTTGGAAGCGATGATTTTAATGAAAGATCAAAATTATTGCACAAAGAGGTAGAACAATTATGCCACAAAGAGATCAGTAAGAAAAACTGGCGAATCAGAGATATCGAATTTTTAGAAAAACATACCTATCATACCGATTATTGCAGGCTATTGCTCGATGAGAAAAAAGCAAAAAACATTGAAAAGCTCAAAAAGAAGTTAAATGAAAATGCTTTAAAGGAAACAGATCAGGAAAATAAAACCCTTACCACATTGAAAAAGGAAAAATCAGACAAGCACGTTAAAGAAGACAAAAATGAACAGCCAAGTAAAGGTGTAGAAACCATGTTTCGTATTACTTCGGCAAATAACCAGCGTTTAAGCGATATGGCCGATAACAAAGCTCAATTACTCATCACGGTTAATTCAATCATCATCTCCTTAATTGTGAGTCTTTTGTTGCGCCGCTTAGAAGATAATCCTTATCTGGTTGGACCAACCATTATCTTATTGTTGGTAAGCTTATCCTGTATCATATTTTCTATTCTCGCTACCAGGCCCAGCATACCAAAAGGTGTTTTTACCCAAGAAGATATTGATCAAAAACGGGTAAACCTGGTGTTCTTTGGTAATTTTTATAACATGCCATTAGAAGAATACCACAATGGTATGCAAAAAGTAATGGCCGATAAAGATTTTCTGTATGGAACTTTAATCAAAGACGTGTATTCACAAGGCGTGGTACTGGGCAGAAAATATAAGCTTATTAGAATAGCCTACAATATATTCATGTTCGGTTTAATTACCTCTGTATTGGCTTATATCATTTTTTCAGCCATTTATGATAAAATCTAATATGCAAGCTATTGCAACACATATGTTTGACAGAGATCTGAGTTGGCTTTCATTTAACGAACGGGTTTTACTGGAGGCAGAAAGGAGCGCTACGCCACTTTTAGAGAAAATCAAGTTCCTGTCTATCTATTCTTCTAACTTGGATGAGTTTTATAGGGTGCGTATGCCGGTTTTGCAGGCACTTAAAAAATTGAGCAAAAAGGAAAACAACGCTATACAACAACAGGATAATTTACTTAAGCAGGCTACTGAAACGATTTACAGACAGCAAGAAATGTTTGGTACAATCTTAAAAAGTATTGTATTGCCTCAGTTAAAATCTTACCATATCCATTTTATCTACAATGAGGACATACCTAAAGCATTAGACGATGAATTGAGCAATTACTTTTTAAGTACCATTTTAGCATTTATCCAACCCGTTGAAATTTCCAATCCTGATACAAGTTTTTTCCCGAACAATAACCAGCTCTATTTTTTGGTCAATGTAGAAACCGAAGGTAACAGAGCCGATTACATGGTTAACATCCCTTCAAATGAATTATCACGTTTTTACGAAACCCGTTATGATGGCGAAAGATATGTATTCATCATAGACGATATCATCCGAAATAATCTTCCTTTATTATTTAAAAACAAGCAGATCAAAGGTTGTTACAGCTTTAAGATTACCCGTAACGCCGAAATGGAGCTGGAAGATGAGTATAATATGGATATAGCAGACCTGATAGAAAAACAAATCCAGAAGCGCGATTTAGGCCTTGCTACCCGGTTTTTACACGAACCCGGTGTTCCGCAGTCTGCATTGGTATTTTTGATCCAGCGGTTAAACCTGAAACATGCCAATGTAGTTGAAGGCGGCAGATACCATAACTTAAAAGATCTGGCAGATTTCCCAATCAAAGATGCCGACTTGAGCAATGAAAAATGGCCTAAAATAGCTTATCCATGTTTTAAAAAAGAAATTACACTGCACCAGCAGATTACAGAAAAAGATTTGCTCTTTAATCCTCCATACCAATCTTACGATAGCATTTTGCGTTTTTTTAATGAAGCCGCTACAGATGAACTGACCACAGAAATCTATACCACTTTATACCGCGTTGCCAGCAACTCTAAAATTGTAAACGCTTTAATTACCGCAGCTAAAAATGGTAAAAAAGTTACGGTACTGGTAGAATTAAAGGCTCGTTTTGATGAAGCCAACAATATCAAATGGTCAAAAAAAATGAAAGCTGCCGGTGTAGAGATCATTTACAGTGTAACGGCCTTAAAAGTGCATGCAAAAGTGGCTTTGGTTAAAAGGAAACAAGGCATAAGAACCCAAAATACCGGTTTGTTTGCTACCGGAAATTTTAACGAAACTACAGCCAATTTTTATACCGATCATATTTTAATGACCGCGCATCAAGGCATGTTACGTGAACTTGAACTGTTGTTCCTGTTTTTGGCCAGACGTGAAAAACCTTCTGATCCCAATTTAATTGCATTTAATCATTTGCTGGTTGCCCAATTTAACTTACAATCCAGATTTTTGGCACTCATACAGCGCGAAATTGAATTTGCTCATTCAGGACTGTCTGCCGCTATTACCATTAAGCTAAATAATCTGGAAGAAGAAGTTATGATCAACAAGCTTTACGAGGCTGCCAGGGCAGGTGTAAAAATACAATTGATCATAAGAGGAATCTGCAGATTGATACCTACCGAAAACATTAATGTAAGAAGAATTGTTGATCGTTATTTAGAGCATGGCAGAATATTCTTGTTCCATAACAACGGAAATGCAGAAATGTTCCTGGGATCGGCCGATTGGATGAGCAGAAATATTTACAGGCGCATTGAGGTTTGTTTCCCTATTTTAAACGAAGAGATAAAGACAGAACTTAAAAAATTGTTATCGTTTCAATTACAGGATAATGTACAGGCCGTATATATAGATGATGAAATGAATAATATCCCTGTTCCGGTAAAAGGCGATTTGGTTCAGTCACAATATGCTATTTATCAATATTTAAAGAATAAGCCACAATGATACAACACTATGCCATGAAAAAATACCAGAAATTTTTGTTTTTACTTTTCTTCGGCTGTGCCACTACCCTACTTTCGTGCGCTCAGGAAAAAACGAAAAAAAATATTAGCCCTCCAGGCTACAATTTGAATGCACCACAAAAATATAATATGCCCGATGTATTGCAGGAAATATCTGGTATTGCCTTTTTAAATGGAAACAGCAACACCGTTTATGCAGAACAAGATGAAGATGGTAAAGTCTTTGTACTTACTTTGGGTTCTAAGAAACACACCATAACCAGATTTGCGAAAAAAGGCGATTATGAAGATATTGCTATTGCTAAAAACAAGATCATAGTACTTAAAAGTAACGGCGATCTATACGCTTTTCCTATTAGTGAAATTCCAAAAGCTGAAGCTGCAAACGTGGTAGAAACCAAATCGGTTTTACCTAAAGGTGAATATGAAAGTTTGTACGCCGACCCTGCCACAGGACAGCTTTATATTTTATGCAAAGAGTGCAAGCAAGATAAGGGCACTAAAAAAACCAGCGGTTTTATTTTAAACATGCAAAACGATGGTCGTTTTGTATTAACTAAAACTTTTAACGTAGATGCCAGTTCACTTGAAAAATTAACCGGACGAAAAAAAGGATCATTTCGCCCTTCTGCTATGAGCCAGCACCCTCTCACCAAAGAGTGGTATATCGTATCGGCCATTAATAAAGCACTAGTGGTAACAGATCCCAATTGGAAAATTAAAATGGCCTATCATTTAAGCTCAAATACATTTAATCAGCCTGAAGGTATCGCTTTTGATAAGCAGGGTAACCTGTTTATCTCTAATGAAGGGAGTGACACCCAATACGGCAATATTTTAAGATTTGATTATAAAGCAACTAAAAAATAGCTTATGCTTAAAAAATTTACGCTTATTGTTCTCCTTATCTTAACCGGTTTTTATGGCTTTGCACAACAGGACATAAAATACCGCGTAATACTGATTGGCGATGCCGGAGAGATGAACACCGGACAGTTGGAGTCTTTAAAAAGCGCTGCAAACCATGTAATCAAGGGAAAAACAACTACGCTTTTTTTAGGAGATAACATTTATCCAACCGGAATGGCTTTACCCGGAAGCAATAACATTAAAGAAACAGAACAAATCTTAAAATCGCAGTTTGAGCCCATGCGGGCAAATGGTGCTGCCGTTTATTTTGTTCCGGGCAATCACGATTGGGATAAATCAGGTCCCAATGGCTTAGCAAAAATTCAGGCACAAGGCCAATTCTTGGCTTCCTTTAACGACCCTTTGTTAAAACTCGTTCCCGATAATGGTTGTCCAAATCCGGTAGCCATTAATTTAACCGATAAACTGACCATTATTGCTTATGACAGCGAATGGTGGCTCTTTCCGTACGATAAATCAAATCCAGATTGTGAGTGTGATACCAAAGAGCAGGTTATTATGCGCATGAGAGAACTACTGGCCCAAAACAAGGATAAGATGATTATTCTGGCTTCTCATCATCCGTTTCAAAGCTATGGCTCACACGGCGGTTACTTTACTTTAAAAAACCATATTTTCCCGCTTACTGCACTAAGTAGCAATTTATACATTCCCTTACCTATCATTGGCTCTCTTTATCCTTTTTTAAGAACAACTTTTCTTAATCCCGAAGATATGGGGCACCCGCTGTACAAAGAGATGATTGAAAAGGTAAACAGTGTTTTTGGCGATTTGCCCAATGTGGTTTATGCAGCCGGACATGAACATGGCTTACAATTGATCAAAAGTAAACAGCTACAAATTGTAAGTGGTGCAGGTGCAAAACACAACCCTAACAAACTGGGCAAAAACTCATTGTTCCATAGTTTCGAAAACGGTTATGTGATAGCCGATCAGTTGATAAACAATGATATGCGTTATGAGTATTATACTTATGGCACCAACGGCGTTACAAAAGTTTTCAGCTATACACAAGCTTACCAGCAAGTAGAAGATACTCCGCTTAAAATGGCAAAAGTAATTACTGCTGATAGTATGTTTGTAAAGGTAAAACCCTCATTTGATACGGTAAGCAATTTTCACAGGTATCTGTTTGGCGATAATTACCGAAAAGATTATGCCACCGATACGAAATTGCCTGTAATCCGTATTTCTGAAATTATGGGTGGGTTAAAACCTACCCAACTGGGTGGAGGTAACCAATCTCGTTCACTCAGACTGGTAGATAAAAATGGTAAAGAATATGCCCTGCGTAGTGTAGAAAAATACCCTGAAGTATTGTTGCCACAAGGTTTACGAAACACTTTTG
The DNA here is from genome assembly GCF_022809115.1 of Pedobacter montanisoli. Taxonomy (GTDB): domain Bacteria; phylum Bacteroidota; class Bacteroidia; order Sphingobacteriales; family Sphingobacteriaceae; genus Pedobacter; species Pedobacter montanisoli. Next base: position 1,350,525 of record NZ_JALGBH010000002.1, read on the forward strand.
CAAAAGATGTAATACGAGATAACATGGCATCTCAGCATCCGTTTTCTGCTTTAATCGTACCAGTTTTAGCCAAAGCCGCAGGTGTACCGCACAGCAATCCGATGATAGGTCTGGTTTCTCCCGATAAAAATTTAGGAGATTATGCTCCGCTGTTTGAAAATACCATCTGTTTATTGGAAGAAAGAAATCCTTTGGGTCCTTCAGATAATACCGCCAAAATGTTCAAAAAACTGGCTAAAGATAACGACAATACCTACGATGCGAAGATGTATCTCAGAGCAAAAGCTTTAGATGTATTGCTTGGCGATTGGGACAGGCACGAGGACCAATGGCGCTGGAAAGCCGATACAACCAAGAAAGGATTAAAGTATTTACCTGTACCTAGAGATCGCGATCAGGTATTTTTCAGATCTGACGGTAAAATACAACGATATGCCCAAAAATCAGATTTGTTACCTATGATGCAGGGAATAGAACGGGATTTAAAAGACGGCGATTGGTTTTTATGGGAAGGAAGAGCGATAAACAGCACCTGGTTATCGCAATACACCGAGCAACAATGGAACAAGGAGATTAAGGAATTTTGTGATCTTTTTACCGATGAGGTTTTTGAAGAAGCACTGAAAAGATTACCTAAAGAAAGTTATGCATTAAGGCACGACCAGTTTCTGGCCGAACTTAAACAACGCAAAGCCAGTCTGCCAAAAGTAATGGGCCAATATTATCGCTTTTTTAACCGCATTGTTGATGTGCAGGCAAGCCATAAAAATGAAAAAGCCGAAATCAATGGCTTAGAAAATGGTCATTTAAAAGTAGAACTCTACAAGATCAACAAATCAGGCAATATAAAAGACGTAACTTTCAGCCGCGTTTTCGATCCAGAAATTACCAAGCAGATCCGCTTATATATGAGAGACGGAAATGACAGCGTATATATCAACAATAAAACTTCGCCCATCGCTTTGAAAATAATTTCCGGACATGGTAAAAAGGTATATAGTGTAACTGCTTCACGCCAGTCTGTGCGCTTGTTTGGACTTAAAGATGAAAATGTATTTGAAGGAGATGAGGTAAATAAACTTCGCCCTAAATTATCTGCCGATACCGGAAATGCAACTTATCTGAGCAAAGATCTGTACAGCAGAACATCTTTATATCCCAATGTAGGCTACAACCTTGATGATGGCATATCTTTAGGCGCTTTCATGAAGATCACCAATCCGGGATTTAGAAAACAACCTTACGGCAATTCACAATCTTTTAGCTTTCTGTACGCTTTTGCTACCTCTGCCATCAGATTTAAATACATTGGCGACTGGTTAAAGGCCTTAGGTGAAGCCGATGTAGTAGTACACGCCCATGTACAAGCACCAGATAATACCCGCAATTTTTTCGGTGTGGGCAACGAAACTTCTTTTAACAATGGCATAAGATATTACCGTACCAGAACAAATCTTATCCAGCTGGAAACCACCATGCGCTGGCGCAGGCCAAAATCTACTTTTAGCATCGGGCCGAGTTTCCAGTATTATTCTTTTGATCAGAAAAATAACCAGGATAAATTTATCAATAATGTAGATGAGCTCAACTCATCAGATCGTTTTGTAATAAAGCGCAACAAGCTGTATGCAGGTGCAATAGTTAATTTCATTAACAATACCCGCGATAACGAATTGTTACCAACTCTAGGAAGCTACATAGATTTTAAACTATCGGCTTATAAAGGCATAAGCAGTGCCGCAAGATCATTTGGACAGTTTACTGGTTCTATTGCCTTGTACAAAAATTTAGATGGACGTGCCAATTTGGTTTTAGCCAACAGGTTTGGTGGTGCCATAACTGTAGGCAATCCCGCTTTTTATCAATATGCTTATTTAGGTGGCGAAGGCACACTTTTAGGTTACAGACAGTACAGATTTGCAGGCGAACATAGTTTCTATAATAATTTAGAACTCAGGATAAGACTGGGCGATTTTGTAAGCTATGTATTACCGGGACAGGTAGGCATTATGGGGCTGTATGATGTAGGACGTGTATGGGCAAAAAATGATCCTTCTAACCAATGGCATCATGGCGTTGGGGGCGGTTTATACTTCTCTCCTGCTCAGTTAACCATATTAAGAGCAATTGCAGTTTACTCAAAAGAAGGATGGTACCCTCAATTTTCAATGAATTTCAGATTTTAAAGCAATGAACACCAACGTTATAAAGATCAATAATAATGAATGTATTGGCCGTCAGATAGAATGGAGCCTGTCTTTCAGACCATTGGTGGCCTATCTGAAAAGAAGATTAAAAACCGAAGAAACCATTAAAAAGGAGTTTTACAGGTTCCTGCTTGAAAAAATAGAAAAAGAAGGTGCCCTAGCCAAAAATCTAGTGGTAGAAAACCTATCTGAACACAAAGAAACCCTCGAACTTATTTTTACCATTTTAACGCCGTTAATGGCGAATGAGAAAGAATTGTATTGGGCTTTAAGTACGCCTGTTCCGGATCAGATTTTTTTCAGCACAGACCTGCTTTATAATTTCATTCAGAAAAATGTAGAAGAAAAAGATAGGGTTGATGAAGAATATGTAAAACAAAAAGAAAAAAATCAGTTAAAATTCATTTACAATGTTATCCTAAAGCGGTATTACAATTATTCGGTACTTACCAATAATGAAATGCGCTTTGCCTACGATAATCCGCAAACAGGTTTAATCCAGTATTATAATGTTAATGTAGATACCCAATTTGTAGATATTACCTACAAGAAAAATGAATTACCATCACTCAATTTCGAGCAGTTCTCTGGATTTGTGGATGATGAACATGGTTTAGAATTGTTGCATACCGCTTTACCTTTAAGCGATTTTAAGTTCGATGGCTTTACAGTAATTTCAATTACCGATGTTACCCTACAACATGCCATAGATGGTATAAGAGAGGCTTTGGTTAACCACAATTACCAAACCGAGGCTTACAATCACATTATACAAACGCTGAGAACTTTAGGCGGAAATGCCCAATTAGAATTTGGATTATTGCCTTTAATTACGGTAAACGATAAACCTATTTTGGATGATGATGATGATTCGAGTATGCTCATTAATGCAGGCAAGCAATTTGGTATAGACGACAGCGTTTTTTACCAGCAATTAGAGTTATACAAGAATAATCCGCAACCTCTGTTTTTTAATAAGATTACAGATGAACAGGTAGCCAAAACACCATTTATGGATGCCATCAGAAAAAGTGGTATCAAATCTTATTCTATCTTACCTGCGTTTTATAATGCACAACTGGTTGGTATATTAGAAATCTACTCCAAACAGGAGGTTTTAATAGATGACCTGTTGCTCTCACGCCTGCATTCTGCTATGCCACTTTTAGGCCAGCTTTTTCAGTACCGTATAGAGGAATTTAACGCCAAGATGGACGAAGTGCTAAAAGATAAATTTACCGCTTTGCAACCATCAGTACAATGGAAATTTAACCAGCAGGTATGGGAGTTCATCAAGAAGAACAAAGGCAATAAAAATGCCCAGGATATTGAAACAGTCACTTTTAAAGACTTATATCCCTTATTTGGAGCCATTGATATCAGAAACTCTACCGTAGAGCGAAACCTGGCCTTAAAAGAAGATCTGAAAATGCAATTGGAAAAGCTGAGTTCTTCACTTACGGCCCTGAAAAAAACTATAAAATTAGACTTGATTGATAAAATTCTGTACAACTGCAAAAACTGGATAGAAAAAACAAGCGACTTTATCAGTTCAAGCGATGAAGATGCATTAAACGAATTCTTGGAGTTTGAAGTATATCCGGTGTTAAAGCATGTAGAGAAAAACCACCCTGCGGCAAAAGAGATTGTGGATGATTATTTTGCAAGCATCAATCCCGATACAGGGATGGCCTACCAGAACAGAAGAACTTTAGAAACTTCTATGCAATTTATTAATTCATCAGTAGGCGAATATTTAGAACGTGCACAGGAAGAATTACAGAAAACCTTTCCATTTTATTTTGCGAAATTCAGGACTGATGGCGTAGAATATGACATCTATATTGGTCAGGAGATTGCTCCGGATATTCCTTTTGATACGCTTTTCCTTAAAAATATGCGACTTTGGCAACTGCAATCTATGGTAGAAATCGCACGTTTAACCAATCGTTTGGTAAATAAAATGGTTAAACCATTGTTAACTACGCAACTCATCTTTATTCATTCCAATCCTATAGATATTAGCTTTAGAAATGACGAACGACGTTTTGATGTAGAGGGAAGCTATAATATCCGTTATGAAGTGATCAAGAAACGGATAGACAAGGTTAAGATCAGAGATAAAGATGAAAGGTTAACACAGCCCGGAAAAATAGCCTTGATTTATCACAATACTTTTGAAGCGAACGAATATTTAACCTATATCAGTTATTTACAGGAACAGAAATTGTTAACAACAGACGTAGAAATGCTTGAACTGGAAGAACTTCAGGGCATAAGCGGTCTTAAAGCTTTAAGAGTTGGTGTAAATTATGAAGCGGATTAATTACTAATGCTTAAATATCTTTAGTTCTTTATTTGGCAAACTTTTTATTCCGCCTATCATTTAAATATTTTCTTACGGGAATATCATAAAACAACATAACGAGATAAGCTGCTCCAAGCAGCAGAAACAATCCGCCTATAACGATTAAAGTTAATGGTGTTGTACCCACTTTGTGGCTGGTATAATAATTTCCAAACATCCACATCACGGCATAATGCGTCATATACAGCGGATAAGAGATTTTTCCTGAAAAGGTACAAAGCTTCTTTAAACCGGGTGCTAAGGCTGCCCCTGCTCCCAAAGCAATCAACAGAGGAAAATAAAACAAAACCACCAAAGGCTCAGATACCACCTTCCATTTTGAATAAGGCATCACAAATGCCAGAGACAACAAAATAGCTAAACCGATAAATCCCAACTTGTTTTTAATGATCCATTGAGAACGGTAAATCAGCAATCCCGCTAAAAAAGAATAAGAGATCCGGGCTGCTCCATCCCAAAAAGTAGGCCCACTCCATCCGCCCAATAAATTGCCTGAACGGTAGCAAACAAAGCAAATAGCTACTGCTGAAATTATCGTTAACAATATTAAATATTTGCGGTTAAGCTTACAAAGTATAAATGCATAAACAATATTGGCAATATATTCCCAAAACAACGACCATGATGGAGCATTAAAACTAAACAGGTTAAATCCACGATCAGCTACTATAGGCAGCGGAATTAATAGCATGGAACATAAAAACACCAAAATAATCTTAGTAGCGCTGTACAATTCGGGATGCCCGCCAAAGGGATCAAACAAAAATGCCAGCAAACCTAATACCGATCCTGCTATAACCAAAGGATGCAATCTGATGATTCTCGATTTAAAAAACTCCAGAACTCCCATTTTTGCAATGCGGTCGTCATAAGCATAACCAATTACAAAGCCCGAAAGACAGAAGAAAAAATCTACTGCTAAAAAACCATGTGCAATAAAATTCTGGCTAAGATCCGCATAAACCCATTCCATAAAATGAAAGATGACCACCGCAATGGCAGCAATACCTCTTAGCCCATCAAGGATTTCAAAATGCTTTTTTGTCTCTAAGTCTATTGCAGTAGTTGGGTTGGTGTTCATTAATTTATTTCTAATCAGCTTAAATTTGAGCAAGAGTAGCCCTTAGTTTGTCGTTCGGCAAGGTATTTAAAATTAATAATTCAAGCAAGTGATAAATGAGCAGAGTAAATCCTCTAAAAAATTCGTATAAATAAAAAAGCAGCTCAAAAAGAACTGCTTTAAAAGCCGGTATATCTTATTAACAGCTCAACTATCGCATCAGGTTATTTACTGCGATACATTAAAACTTTGTTTTTATTTTAGTTTGGCCAAGCCATTTCTCGGTTTCTACTACATTGAAATATGGGTTATCTTTAAAGAGCTGTTTAATAATAGGAATATGATCATTTCCAATAACCAGAAATATAGCATTTTCTTTATAATCTAACTGCGCAAGGATTTTTGAATAGATGAAGATATTTCTACGGTACCAATCTGCCGTTAAATCGGCTCCCAGAAAATAATCAGCTTCTCTGCTGAATACATTAGTATTACCAATTTGTGGATACACATTAATATAATGTGCCTGAGAACTTTGTTGTACAGCTGCTGAGTTAAGCCAACGGAGATATTCTAATAAGTCTACAGTGCTACGAACGGAATCACTTTTCATGAGTGTAGTTAAAGGTACGGTCATTCCCAAACCGTTTTTCTTAACTAGCTTATCTTGTTCGTTATGAGCTTTGATATAATTAGCCAATTTTTGATAATAAACACCGTACATACCGGGATGATCACATTGATAGATATGTGGATGGTTAAGTGCAGCGGCAACACGAGCACCAACTTGCCAAATTTCATTTCTCATTTTTCTTAACTTCCCGTTTCTATATTCCTGATACGAGCTATCCATTTTGTTTTTATATTCCCATTCTGGCATGCGCTCTACAAAAACCTTATCAGGTTTTAAGCCGGTTACCATTTTCGCGAGTTTTTTAATGCTTTCCTGATGCTTTTCATCATTCACATCATAGGTTAAGGTATCAACCTGATTGAAATGAAAAGTACCCAACAGGTAAACATTAATTTTTTTAGTTTGGGCAACGGCCGAAAAATGGAGCACCAAGAAAGAGAATAATAAGATGCCTAGTTTTTTCATAAACAATAATTTAAAATATGAGTAGAATTTGCTCATATGACACCTTATTTAAAGAAACGTTGCATGGTAGAATTTTCCGTAAATATTATTCAGAATAGATAGAGACCACAAAAAAAGCAGCCTTTGTAAGCTGCTTTAAATTAGGATTATTGCGTATATAATTTATCAAACATACAATACCCACCTTACATCAAAAACATCCGTAATTTCTATGAGCTTTTCATTATAATTCCCCTCAAAAAGAATCTTTTTATTAAATTCCAGTTTTTGAATGAGTGCTCTTCTTACTTTAACATCGATACATTGTATAAAAATAGCCATATGGTTTCCAGGTATTCTTCCTTCGTTGTGTACCAGGTCAGAACCGTGGATAACGATGGATTCAGCAACAAGCGATGCGCTTACTATAGGCATTTCTGCATAACCCTGTAATCCTTTTTCAAAGGTTTCCAAACGCAATGTTCCGCCAAAGCAACTTTGGTAAAATGTGAGTGCCTCCTTACAATTTCCGGAGAAGGTAAGGAAAACAGCGCTCACAAATGGATTACAGTTAGGTGCAGTCATAACAGAAGTATTAAGCATCCGGAATTTCAGGTTCTACCAGTTTCATCAATTTCTCTAAGGATTCCTGCCAGCCTAAATAGCACATTTCAGCAGGTATCATTTCAGGAATGCCTTCCTGTACCACTTTAAGTTCGGTACCACACAAAACCTTATTTAGCCATACCGTTGTGGTCATTTGTCCAGGTAAATTGGGATCGTCGAAAGTATCGGTGTACTTAATGAATTCATTTGGTTTGATCTCAAGATACGTTCCACCAAAAGAATGGCTATTGCCTGTACTGAAATTAATAAAGGTCATTTTAAATTGGCCACCTTCTTTAAAATCCATTTGTTGTACGGTACATATAAAACCGTAAGGTGGTAGCCAAGTAGCATGAGCTAAAGGATCTGCAAATGCCCTGAATACTTTTTCAGGACTTGCTTTGATAACCCTATGCAAAGAAACGCTGTTACTTTTCATGATTATTAAGATTTAAGTTTACGATTATAGATATATGAAATCATCAATATAGCCAATACTACAAGTGGCATAAACATATAGCCAATATTTTTATCTACGCAGGCATGACTGATGAAAGCAAAGATCAAGTTAAATGTAAGCCCTGCATATGCCCATTCTTTTAACCTGCTTGGTGTTTTAGGATACACAATGGCCCATGCGCCAAGTGCTTTACAGATAATTAAAGCGTAAGCAAAATAATCAGGGTAACCTAGCGGCTTGGTACCTGCCGTTGCATATTCTGGTTTAAATAGCAACGTGCTCAAGGGCATTATACCTTCCCAAAGTACAATGATAGTGGTTGCCACCCAAAAGATAATTTTATTCGTTTTCATCATTATTTCGATTCAACATATTTTACAAAATTGTTCAAGATAGATTGCCATCCCGCTTTCTGAAACTCAGGATCATTCTCTGTTTCGGGATCAAAGTTGGTTGCTAAATGGGTTTTTCCATCTTTTTCGGTAAACAAGGTGGTTGCCTGCCTGCCATCGCCCATGGTGTAGGTAATTTCCTGGTGTGGTATTACGCTGTCGTAAATCCCTTCAAAGTCAAAACCAAAGCTGCCGTCTTTAGCTTCCATCCTATTTTTAAATTTGCCACCAACTCTCAAATCGTTTTCACTACTTGGCGTATGCCAATTAGGATCAGCGGTGTTCCATTGCATAATGTCGCTTGGCGTATTCCAAGCCTCCCATACTTTTGCTACGGGAGCATTCACAGTTGCTTCTACCGTAATTTTTGATAATTGTGTCATTCTTTTTTTAGATTGATTTGATATTTCAAAGATACGCTGGCGATTAAAACCATAGCTATTGCGAAAACGACAAATAAAGGGGCAATTGTGACAAAATAATCTTTACCTTGTAGTTCCATAAGATATATTGATATGCAGATTTCTGTTTTTGTGCCTGAGTATGGGGCAATTGAAGCCGTAACTCCACCTTTTAGAACATTTCATACCGCCAATGAGTTTTTAACCGCCTTTGGTAAAAAACCTGTTTTCAAAGTAGAATATGTAGGTTTGAACGAATATGTACCCGCCAACAATGGCGAATATATGATCAAAACCAATCGTTTGCTCAAGGATGTAACTGAAACAGACCTGTTGATCATACCACCCACCTTTGGCGATACTACTAAAGGTATCAAAGCCAATGCAGAAGCTATTCCCTATTTTAAAAAATTGCATGATCAAGGAACAAGCCTCGCCAGCTTGTGTATCGGGGCTTTCCTTTTAGCCGAAACAGGTTTACTCAATGGCAAAAAATGTTCTACGCACTGGGCCTATATCAATGAGTTTAAAGAAAGATACCCAAATGTGGGCGTAGAAGATGGAGCCATCATTACAGAACATGATAATATTTACAGCAGTGGCGGCGCAAGCAGCTTGTGGAATTTAATCTTATACTTGGTCGAAAAATACGCAGACAGAGAAATTGCCGTAATGGTTTCAAAATACTTTGCATTGGATATCGGAAGAGATAGTCAATCGCAATTTGCCATCTTCAAAGGTCAAAGAAACCATGGCGATGAGGATATCCAAAAAGTACAGGATTATATCGAACAAAACTATAGCGATAAAATATCCATAGAAATTTTAGCCAGATTAATCAATTCTGGCCGCAGAACTTTCGAAAGAAGATTTAAAGAGGCTACCAATAACACCCCATTAGAATACATACAGCGAGTAAGGATAGAAGCCGCTAAAACTTTTTTCGAAGCCTCGAGAAAGAATGTGACCGAAATCATGTTTGATGTAGGTTATACCGATACCAAATCATTTAGAGACACCTTTAAAAAACTTACAGGACTTACACCTATTGAGTATAGGAATAAATTTGCAAAGTTATTTAATGAGGTTTAGGAATAGTTTGGAATACAATATAAATTATTGTTTATTTTAACCTGAAGATTCACCGTTTATTTAGATAGAATTTGCAAAAAATCAAATACATGAAGCCATATCTAAAGAATATTCAATATTTTAGCTTAGGAAAACTTAAGACATATAAAATTAGAAATACTTTAATGAGAATAACGCTACTTTTCTTGATGGTTCTTATGTGCATTAGCTGCAAAAAGAACGATACCACCAAACCTTTGCTACCATCTGTTTCTTCTATAAAAATTGAAAATAACGAATCAAATATAGCTCTTGGAAAGACACTACAGATAAAACCTTCTCATTTACCAAGTAATGCTGCTAAACCCGAGTATGAATGGTCATCTAGTAATTATAATATTTTATATGTAGAAAATGGAACTGTGTATGCACGCGCCCTTGGAAGTGCAATAATAACTGCAAAAGTTAAAAATAGTGATATTTATGCCGAATATAAGCTGACTGTGGTACCCGATGCAATTTTAATTATAAATTTGGATAAGACACAGATCAAATTGACGGTAAATGAACAAGAAAAAATAACTCCATCAATTCTTCCTTTGGCTGCTCAGGGCGCTACGCTTAAATGGACTTCATCAAATCCTTCAGTTGCTCAGGTTACGTCCGCAGGTTTAGTAAGCGCCTTATCACCTGGAAATGCTGTAATTACAGCTGCAAGCGAAGATGGAAAAGTAACAGCCAAAAGCAATGTAGAAGTGATACCAGAGGTATTGTATTCAAGCCAAATTTTTACTAAGATAAAGAGTGAGCTGCTAGATGCACTTATATTATACAATGAGCAACAAGGCAAATCATTGTCTCAAGAACTTAAAGCAGGAAAAACGGGTTACATTGTTATGGCCAAATCTGCCATAGAAGATACTTATATCACAACCACTCCAGGATATGTTGAAGCCATGTTCAGTAATTTGAAGATGCCAGCCGGCGACGTGCTTAAAATCAATTCTAACTTTTATATGGAGCTTTTTCCTAATACATCTAGAATGGGAATATTATTACTGGAAATCAATTTTCTACAAAAGAACTGGGAAATCAAAGGGACTCGGACAAAGGTTTATAGCTTTAAATATTCAGACAATGTCACTTTGGCTGAGCTTAAGGCAATTATTGATGAAAATGTCGCCGATGTTAGGAGGTATGTTAATACTGGATCTTACTAAATTCAGCTACCTCAAACACAAACGCTTCTCTTAAGACCTAGCTATCTGTTAAATTAAAACTACTATAAACAAAAAAAGCAGCTCCTTTCAGAACTGCTTTTAAAACTGGTGGGTGAATGATGGGTCTCGAACCCACGACCTTCGGAACCACAATCCGACGCTCTAACCAACTGAGCTACAATCACCGTGTTTTTGAGGCTACAAAAATAGAAATATATCATAACATATCAAATATTTTTGAAAAATTTTAAGCTATAGGCCGGCAATACCTTTATCTTCAACATATTAAAAACTTTGTTTTTTTCACCTTTAGCTGCTATTCTGTTTTTAGCCAGTAAAAAGTTAGTTTTGTAAGCAAACTATGATTGAAATTTATACAGACGGTGCAGCAAGCGGTAATCCCGGACCCGGTGGATATGGCGTGATATTACGATCGGGCAAACATTATAAAGAACTTAGCGGAGGTTTTAGGCTTACCACCAACAACCGCATGGAACTGCTGGCTGTAATTGTAGGTTTAAAAGCTTTAAAAACTACCGGACATCAGGTCACGATTTTTTCTGATAGTAAGTACGTAGTAGATTCTGTTGAAAAGAAATGGGTATTTGGCTGGGTGCAAAAAGGTTTTGCAGGGAAAAAGAACAAAGATCTGTGGATACAATACTTAGCACTGCATAAATTACACCAGATCAGATTTGTATGGATTAAAGGCCACAACGAACATCCAGAGAATGAACGTTGTGACCGTTTAGCAGTTGCCGCCTCTCAAGACAAAGCCAACTGGGCTATAGACCAGGCTTTTGAGCAGGAAAGGAACAATAACGCGCTGTTATAATTTTTTTACCGGCGAAAACTCAGCCATGAATTCTTCTGCTTTTTTAACCATTTTAGGGGAACCTATAAAAATGGACGTTCTTTGGTGCAATTCGGTTGGGTTAATATCCAGTATCCTGTTTAAACCATCAGAAGCCATACCGCCCGCCTGCTCTATGATAAAAGCCATAGGATTACACTCATACAATAAGCGCAGTTTACCTTTTGGCGAAGCAGCCGTTGTAGGATAAATATAAATTCCGCCTTTGATCAGGTTTCTGTGAATGTCTGCTACCATTGAACCGATATATCTCGAGGTATAAGGCCTTCTGGTTTCTTTATCTTCTACCTGCGCATATTTAAGGTATTTCTTTACGCCTTCCGGGAAATGTACATAGTTACCTTCATTAATTGAATAGATTACACCATCTTCTGGCACTTTCATTTTTGGATGCGATAAACAAAACTCTCCTATAGATGGATCTAACGTAAAACCATTTACGCCTTTTCCGGTAGTGTAAACCAACATGGTTGATGAACCATAGATTACATAACCCGCAGCCACCTGTTCAGTACCTTTTTGCAATACATCATCAATAGTAGCCAATCCTTCTGTTGATTTACGACGGTAGATAGAAAAAATAGTTCCTACCGCCACGTTTACATCAATGTTAGATGAACCATCCAAAGGATCGATACAAACAATGTACCGGGCATTTTTTGATACCGGCGAATCTATCGGTACAAAATCATCTTCCTCTTCTGTAGCAACAATACAGCACTCTCCCCCGCTTCTTAAAGCTGATATAAACTGGTCGTTGGCATATACATCCAACTTCTTCTGGCCTTCGCCCTGTATGTTAGTTGTACCTGCATCGCCCAAAATATCTACCAGTCCGGCTTTATTTACTTCACGGTTTACAATTTTTGCCGCAATACCAATATCTCTTAATAATCTCGAAAGCTCGCCTTTAGCGTATGGAAAATCTGCTTGTTTCTCTATGATAAACTGCCCCAGCGTGGTTATACCTGACATCATATACTTAGTGTATTTTTTACGTTATCTATTCCCTAGTTCTATGACCGCTAAGGTATGTATTTTTTCTTCTGAAATGCAAAAGCGAATCAAAGTTCTTTTTTTATGCCAACCATGTTTTCCGGCAGCACCGGGGTTAATATGAAGACATTTAATTTTATCATCATATATCACCTTTAAGATGTGCGAATGTCCGCAAATAAAAAGCTGCGGAGGCTTAGTGTAAATTTCCGGCTTCACCAAAGAAGAATATCGTCCCGGATAACCGCCTATGTGGGTCATCCATACGTCCACGTCTTCGCACATGAACCTGTTATGCTCCGGAAACTGCTGTCTGATATCTTGTGTATCGATGTTTCCATACACACCGCGTAAAGGCTTAAAGGCGGCTAGAGGTTCGGCAACATCAGGCCCAAAATCACCTGCATGCCAGATCTCATCGCAATCCTCAAAATGCCTGAAAACCGCATCATCCAAGAAACCATGCGTATCAGAAAGTAGTCCTATTTTTTTCATCAGGTTTTTATTTTGCCCTTTAAAGCAAAATTATGACTATTTCTCTTGTTTACTCAACAAATAAATAAGTTGCGAGAAGTTGTTCAACTTGTAGCGATGTAAGATATTGCGGCGATGCGTGTTTACGGTATCTTTACTGATAAATAATTTCTCGGCCGCTTGCTTTGACGATAAACCATCAGCAATCAATGCCACAATCTCCCTTTCACGCTTTGATAATTCTATTACAACCTGCGGATGGTCTTTTTGTCTCTGATAATAATTATGCATAGCCATATGTACCGCCACCAAAAGCTGCTTATTGAGATAAGGTTTTGATACGTACATAACCGGCTTTACATTAAAAGCCTGTTTTAAGGTAGAAGCATCCACATAAGCTGAGAGGAAAATAATCTCACACTGGTATTGCTCTACTAAATTGGCTGCAAGCTCAATGCCTGTGGTATTTCCTTTAAGGTTAATATCGCAAATAGCAACTTTAGGAGGCTCTGACAAGCTGGAGCAAAACTTTAATGCACTTTGGGCCGATGGCCAGGTTTCCAATACCTCGAACCCTTCATCTGTTAGAAATTCTGCAATTTCTTCGGCGGTTATCAATTCATCTTCAACAATAAGGATACTCAAAATCTAAAATTTAATTGTTCTTAAAAACGATTGTATATTTTGTTCCGGCAGCCTGCTGCACATCTAGCGTACCTTCAAGTTGTTTTACTAAGGTACGGATTAAGCGCAATCCAAACGAAGTTGAACTTTTATGAGTCTGGTCGGCCTCAGACTGTACATTTATTCCATTATCTGCCACAATTAACCGGGTTTGCTCAACCTGATCTTGCAACATACTTATCTTAATCTCTGGATTTTCCTGTCCTTTAAACGCATGTTTAAAGCTATTGCTGATCAATTCGTTTATAATTAAACCTATCGGGATAGCTTGATCCAAATCAAAAGTCTGATCCGGCATGTCAATAGAAGTTTTAATTACCTCTGCTTTATAGCCATAACTTTCTGCAAGCGCATTGCTTAAATTTCTAACATAATCTCCAATATGGATAGAAGCCAGATTATCATTCAGATAAAGTTTTTGGTGTATAAGTGCCATGGCATCAACACGCAACTTACCTTCTTCCAGTGCATCTTTGGCTTTTTCATCCTCTACCTTATTGCTTTGCAAGGATAGCAAAGCAGATATAACCTGAAGATTATTTTTAACACGATGATGTTGCTCTCTAACCAAGGTCTCAATCTGGTTGTTTTTTACCACCAACACTTCTGCATTATGTTTTTTGGCAAGATAATTTTTATAAACGATACCTATGATTGCCAGGAACAGAATCAGTACAATAGCTAAAAACCATATCTGTAACCGATGCTTACTCAGGGCTATTTTTTGCAATTGATTTTCTTTACCAGCTAAAGCCAGTTCATTGTTCTTTTTCTCTATTTCATATTTGTTTTGCAGCTTAAGTGCATTTACAATTTTTCCTTCTGTTAAGAGCGTATCCTGCATAGCTGCATAATGAGCCTGATATTGATACGCTTTATCCAGATCACCATTTTCTTTATAGAACCGGGCCAAACGCAGGTAATTATCTTTCTTTTTCTCTCCGTTCTCGGTCTGTAAAAACTCCAGTCCTTTTAAAAGTAATTGTTCAGCTTCTGCTTTATGCCCTGTTTTCAGTTTTAGGGTTCCCAAAACGTTCATGGTTGAGGCCAAATCGTAACTCGAATTCAGATTACGTCTTATAGCTAATGCCCGTTGCAGCAATTGTTCGGCATTTTCATAATCCTTTTTATGATCCAGCAAAAAGTTTCCATAGTTATGTAAGCTCATGGCCAAGCCCCTCTGCTCTTTATTTTGCTCAAAAGCACTGATGGCCTGCTGGAAAAAGTATGGAACAGAATCCAGGTTTTTATTTAAATCGATATAAGAAATGGCCAGATTTGAATAATTATTGCCAATGGAGCTATATTGTTTCAGAGGAATAGAAATTTGTAAGGCTTTTCTATAATATTGGATACTTTTCTCATAATCTTTCATCATTCTTAAGATCAGTCCAATATTATTGTACGATTGCAATAAACCTATTTTATCATTTAAACTTTCTTTTATAGCCAAACCTTTTAAATGAACAGCCATTGCCTCTTCATAACGTGCCAATTGTGATAAAGCATTGGCCTTATTCATTAAAGCTGTAGCCAAAGTAGGTTTCAGCCTAAATTTTTCGGCCAAAGCAATCATTTTATCTGAATTTTTAACTGATTCCTCGAACTTCCCTGTTTGTCTTAGCAAAACAGCAAGTCCGTTGTAAATGCTTATAGTCTCAAATTCAAAATCGCCTTTCTCGCTTAATTTTAGGGCTTGTGTATAATCTTGTTCAGCCAGTTGAACGTTGCCTAAAGACACATAATTCCGTCCGCGATGTGCCAAAGCAGTAATTATAGCCTTGGTATCATTCTTCTTCTCAGCCAGTTGAAGGGCCAGATTGTCAAACTCTATCCCTGTGCCATATTTGTTCTGACGAGTGTATGTATTGGCAAGTTGCATACTGGTATTGATCATACCGCTTGTATCTGCGAGTTGCTGAAAATAATTGAACGATTGCTGGGCATCGGCTATGATATTCTCATATTGCTGAACAGGCCACGATTTACTACGTTGCAGATAAAGACCAGCCCTTTTCTGTATGCCCGAAGCATTTTCTATAGCATTAGTTAAGCTATCGATGATTTTGGTCTGTCCTTTACTTTTAAACAAGCAAATAACCATAAAAATAAGCAAGCACAAGATCAGCTTTGGATACTTCATTTTTATTTAGTTCAGGTTTATTTGATATAAAAATAACAGGTATTCTCTAAACTAGGATTAAAATATCAAAAAGAAATCGCTAAGTAAGGCTTGGTAGGCAGTTGTGTACTGATTTTGGACTTCATAAATGTAAAAATCGCTGTGATGAACAAGGCTGCTTTCTTTTCCCAAGCAAACTATTTTTCTGATTTCGGGCTTGCTCTGATCAGAATGTATTGAAACGATCTGATTTACAAACAAACCAATTTCTACACTTTCATTTATAACAAAATCTGCCTGTTTGGGTGGTAAAATGAACCAGAATTTACCCTTTTCGCTCAATAAAAATGCTGTTTTGGCAACCAGATCTTTAAAAAATTGAAAACTGGCATGCCTGGCTACTTCTTTTTTGAAATTGGCATTTTTAAAATCATTCACAAAGTACGGTGGATTAGATACGATCAGATCAAACTTTTCAGGGCTCAAATAATCTTCTATCGCGGTGCAATGAGCAGTCATTCGCTCTTTAAAAGGAGAATGCATGAAATTATTGCTGGCTGTACCTGCGGCATCCTGATCTATTTCAACGGCTTCTACCTTTGCATCTGCAAATCTTTGGGCAAGCATAAGTGCTAACACGCCAGTACCGGTGCCGATATCCAAAATACGCTTAGGACTTTCGCTTTGCGCTAAAGCTGCCAGCAAAACACCATCTGTGTTTATTTTCATAGCGCAACCGCTCTGATCAACTTCAAACTGTTTAAACTTGAAAATATTTTTACGCACAAAGTGGAAATAAAGGTTTCACAAAAAACTCCTCCAAATTAAAAAAAGCCAAACATATTACCCTATTTTCATGGCAGTTTTAAATTATAAACCGTAAATTTGCAGTTCAAAATACAAGCATGATTCATTTCTTTCTAGGTCAATCTGACGAGGTTTTTGCATTACAGGCAAACCATACACTTTCTGCAACTGATATCGAAAAATTAGAATGGCTTTTTGGCGGTGCCAAATTAGTGGCACAACCTGTTTTAGAGGGCTTTTTTGTAGGTCCGAGAGCTGCTATGATTACTCCATGGAGCACCAACGCTGTTGAAATTACACAGAACATGAGTATGGATGGTGTAATCAGGATCGAAGAGTTTAAAAAAGTGGATGAGCGTTACACAGATTTCGACCCTATGCTATCGCAAAAATACCAGGGTTTAAATCAGGATATTTACACTATTAATATTCAACCTGAACCTATACTTGAAATAAGTGATATTGCTGCGTATAACAAACAGGAAGGATTGGCTTTAAGCGACGAGGAAGTTAGCTACCTTGATAACTTGAGCAAAAAATTAGGTCGTAAACTTACCGATTCTGAAGTTTTTGGTTTTTCTCAGGTAAACTCAGAGCATTGTCGTCATAAAATCTTTAATGGTACTTTTATCATTGACGGTCAAGAAAAACCGACTTCTTTATTTAAGCTGATCAAGAAAACTTCCGAAACACATCCTAACGATATCGTTTCTGCATATAAAGACAATGTTGCTTTTATCAAAGGACCTAAAGTTCAACAATTTGCACCAGAACGTGCCGATGAACCTTCTTCATACCAAGTAAAAGAATTTGAATCGGTTATTTCTTTAAAAGCCGAGACCCATAATTTCCCAACCACTGTTGAACCATTCAATGGTGCGGCTACAGGTTCAGGCGGTGAGATCAGAGACCGTTTGGCAGGCGGACAAGGCTCTTTGCCTTTAGCCGGAACTGCGGTTTACATGACTGCCCTTTCTCGTCTAGAAGAAACCCGTCCTTGGGAAAAAGGAATGGCAGAAAGAAAATGGTTATACCAAACTCCAATGGATATCCTGATCAAAGCTTCTAACGGAGCTTCTGATTTTGGGAATAAGTTTGGTCAGCCATTGATTACGGGATCGGTATTAACTTTTGAGCATGAAGAAGATGCTAGAAAATTAGGTTTCGACAAAGTAATCATGCTGGCAGGCGGTATTGGTTATGGTAAAATTGATCAGGCCAAGAAACAAGAACCTCAGGCAGGCGATAACATTGTTGTTTTAGGTGGAGAAAATTATCGCATCGGAATGGGCGGTGCTGCAGTATCATCTGCTGATACCGGCGCTTTTGGAAGTGGCATAGAGTTAAATGCCATCCAACGTTCTAACCCTGAAATGCAAAAACGTGCAGCCAATGCTGTACGTGGTATGGTTGAGAGCGATCATAACACCATTATTTCTATACACGATCATGGCGCTGGTGGTCACTTGAACTGTTTATCTGAATTGGTTGAAGCTACAGGCGGAAAAATTGATCTAGATAAACTTCCTGTTGGCGATCCTACCCTTTCGGCAAAAGAGATCATTGGTAACGAATCTCAGGAGCGTATGGGATTGGTAATCAGCGAAGAAAACATTGCTACTTTACAAAAAATCGCAGACAGGGAACGTTCACCAATGTACACAGTAGGAAAAGTAACTGGCGATCACCGCTTTACTTTTGAATCTGCAACCACAGGTTCTAAACCTATGGACATGGCTTTGAGCGATATGTTTGGTAGCTCGCCAAAAATGATCATGGAGGATAAAACCATTGATTATACGTATGAGCCTGTATCTTACCAAAAAGAAAATTTACAACAATATTTAGAGCAGGTTTTACAGCTTGAAGCTGTTGCCTGTAAAGACTGGTTAACCAATAAAGTTGACCGTTGTGTGGGCGGTCGTGTTGCCAAACAACAATGTGCCGGCCCCTTACAATTACCATTGAACAATTGTGGCGTTATGGCCTTAGATTTTCAGGGTAAAGAAGGTATTGCTACTTCGGTTGGACATGCTCCTCTTGCTGCATTGATCAATCCTGCCGCTGGCAGCAGAAATGCTATTGGAGAGGCTTTATCAAATATCATATGGGCACCTTTAAAAGATGGTTTGCAAAGCGTTTCTTTATCTGCAAACTGGATGTGGGCTTGTAAAAATGCAGGTGAAGATGCCAGATTATACCAAGCTGTAGAAGCTTGTTCAGATTTTGCCATTGAACTGGGTATCAATATTCCTACTGGAAAAGACTCGCTTTCAATGAAACAGAAATACAAAGATACCGAGGTAATTGCTCCGGGTACCGTGATTATTTCTGCAGCCGGAAACTGTAACGACATTAGAAAAGTTGTTGAACCTGTTTTACAAAAAGATGGTAGCAACATTTATTATATTAACTTGTCTAACGATACTTATCAGCTAGGTGGTTCTTCATTTGCTCAGATTGTAAATAAAATTGGTAATGAAACCACTGATATTAAGGATGCCAAAGCCTTTAAAAACGCATTTAATACTTTACAGCAATTAATTAAAGAAGGAAAAATCAAAGCCGGACATGATATTGGTAGTGGAGGCTTGATCACTACCCTATTAGAAATGTGTTTTGCTGATGTAAATCTTGGAGCAAATATAGATCTTAGTGCATTAAACGAAAGTGATATCATTAAAGTGCTTTTTGCTGAAAATATTGGTATTGTTTTCCAAGCTGATGCCGATATTGAAACAACTTTAAATGCTAAGGGTGTAAACTTTGTAAAATTGGGTAATGTAACCGATCAAGCTCAATTAACACTTAAAAATCAGGAAGAGGAATACAATTTTGACATCAATCACTTACGTGATGTATGGTTTAAAACCTCGTTCTTATTAGATCAAAAGCAAACGGCTAATGGATTAGCTAAAACCCGTTTTGATAATTATAAAAATCAACCTTTAAACTTCAATTTCCCTGCTCATTTTACAGGAGAAAAACCGGCAATCGACAATTCAAAACCACGTCCTAAAGCGGCTATCTTACGTGAAAAAGGAAGTAACTCTGAACGCGAAGTGGCAAATGCCATGCACTTAGCTGGCTTTGAGGTTAGAGATGTGCACATGACAGACCTGATTTCGGGAAGAGAAACTTTAGAGGACATCCAATTTATCGGCGCTGTTGGAGGTTTCTCAAATTCAGATGTTTTAGGGTCGGCCAAAGGATGGGCTGGCGCATTCTTGTACAACGAGAAAGCAAGGCTTGCCTTACAAAATTTCTTCGATCGTGAAGATACTTTATCGGTTGGTATATGTAATGGTTGTCAGTTATTTATTGAATTAGGACTGATCAATAAAAACCACGAAGTAAAGCCAAAAATGCTACATAACGACAGTAAAAAGCATGAAAGTATCTTTACCTCATTAACTGTACAGGAAAACAATTCCGTAATGCTTTCTACGCTTGCGGGCAGTACCATAGGGGTTTGGGTATCGCATGGAGAAGGTAAATTTAGCCTTCCGTTAAATGAGGATCAATATCAGATCGTAGCTAAATATGCTTATGAGAGCTACCCTGCTAATCCTAACGGATCTGATTTCAATACAGCTATGATGTGCGATGAAACAGGCCGACATCTGGTAATGATGCCACACATAGAACGTTCCTTATTCCAATGGCACTGGGCTCACTACCCAGCCGGCAGAAAAGATGAGGTTTCGCCATGGATGGAAGCATTTGTAAATGCCAGAAAATGGATAGAGAATAAAAACAAATAAAATAAAAACCTGCTAATCGGCAGGTTTTTTTATACCCCTATCATTTAAAAATTTAGAACATCTCTAAAAATAAAGATCTACTTGTATAGGTTCAGTCTACATAATTGTTATTTTTGATTCAAGAAGTAAACCAAATGAAATACCTGTACGCTTTAGTATTTATTTTTCTTTCATTTTTTTGCAAGGCACAAACCATTTATGGAAATGAATGGATTCAAAAAAACCAGAAATACATAAAAATAAAGCTAAACCAGGATGGCGTATATAAAATAACCCACAGCCAGCTCAGCAGTCTTGGTTTTCTTACTGGTAATCCCAATCCTAAAAATTTTCAGATTTATTTCAGAGGAAAAGAAATACCTGTATATATTGAGGGAGAAAGTGATAACACCTTTGACAGTAATGACTTTATAGAATTTTATGGCCAAAAAAATGATGGTAAATTAGACGAACCTTTATACACGCCCTCTACTTTACAACCCAACCCTGAAGTTAGTCTTTTTGATGATTTCTCTGCTTATTTTATAACTATTGGCACTGTTCAAGGCAAAAGATACCAGACCGTTACCATAAACGACAATATATCTGTACCCGAAAATTACATGATTTATACTGCTTCAGGTAATTTTGCCGAAACGTATTATCCCGGCAGGTTTCTCATCAGTGCATTATCTCTTTCTGAATATATTGAAGGTGAAGGCTATTTAGGGAATTCTTATGGCCTTGGGAGCTCACAAAACAGGAACTTAAACACACCATTTTTTATTTCGATTCCTTCTTTTAAACCTTTTTTAGAATACTATGTTGCAGGAAGATCAAATGCCAGCAGTACCAATCCTCAAAACTTCAATCATCATTTACGGTTAAGTTTAAACAACCAGACAATAGCAGATACTTTATTCAGGGGTTACGAGATCATCAGATCTAAAATTTTTCTAAACCAAAATCTTTCTTCTGGTTCTGCTCTAACCTTTTCTTCTATTAATGATTTGGGGGCCGAAAGTGACTATCAGGCTCCGGCCTATGCCCGAATTACTTATAGCAGATCTTTTGATGCTTCAGGCTTAAACTACTTAACTTTTAAACTGAATACAACATTAGATAAAACCTTATTAAACTTTACAAATACCAATTGGAACGCAGCCTGGATATTAAATCCAACAACTGCAGAAAAATATAACGGCACTAAGAATGGTAATCTGTTTAGCTTTAAGGTTAATAATTCTCAAAATAACCCGCTTATAGTTTATGAACAAGGCGCTTATTTAACACCGGCTCTTGAAAATGTGTCTTTTCAGAATATACCAACGGTCTCTAGCTTCAATTATGATTTGTTGATCATTACAAACAAGAAACTTAGTGCTTCTGCCAGTGAATATGCTTCGTATAAGACAAGCAAAGGATTCAAACCTCTAATTCTGATTACCGATGACATTTATGATCAGTTTTATTATGGTCAGCATCATCCCCTAGCGATTAAGAATCTGTTAAAGTACCTGATTACCCAAAGCTCAATAAAACCCGAATATCTTTTATTATTGGGAAAAGGTTACGAGCTACCTAAAGACAGACTTGCTGATAATTTGGTTCCCACTATGGGTTATCCTGCATCCGATTCTTTCTTGAGTTCTGGATTAACCGGTAATAATTTAGCGCCTGAAATTGCAACCGGACGCATACCTGCTACATCTGATAACGAAGTCAGAATTTATTTAGATAAACTAAAATTATACGAAAATCAACCTGATTCCATTTGGAGAAAAAACATCATCAATATCACAGGTGGCGCAAATAGTGGCGAAGACCTTGCATTCTCTAATTTCTTAAAAACACATTCAGGCATATCATCTCAGGAATATTTTGGCAGTAACACCATCAGTTTTTATAAAAGCGTTACAGATCCTATTACAGATAATCTTGTAGGTAAGATAAGTAACCATATTAATGAAGGTGCTGCAATGGTAACCTATCTCGGACATGGTAGCAGTACCAATACCGCCGTTTCTGTAGGTAGCCCTTCTTATTTAAACAACAAGAACAAATTGCTTTTTTATCTTATAAATGGTTGCAGCACAGGTAATGCTTTTGTTAATGGCTCAATGGCCGAAAGTTATATTTTCCAGCCAGATAAAGGCGCCATTGGCTGGATTGGCAGCAGCAGCGAAGGAATTGCATCCTACCTGTCAAACTTTACCAACCTGTTTTACCAGAATTCTTTTTATTCCAATTACGGAAAGTCTGTTGCCAAAAACCTGTTAAATGCTTCTAAAGCCTATCAAAATCCAAATGATGAATATAACCGGGCCCATCTCAGACAGTATATTTTTATAGGTGATCCTACCATAACCTTTTATGCGCCCCAAAAACCTGATTATGAAATAACCAACAAGTCTATAGGATTAGAAGGCAATAACATTAACGCAAATAACAATTCTTTAAAACTTTTTGTTATCGTAAAAAATAATGGCAAAGCCATACAAAACAATGTAACTGTTGCAGTAACCCGTACCTTATCTGATAATACTATAATTAATTATCCCATAAAGACTTTCAGTAAGCTATACAATACAGATACCTTATATTTTGATTTAGATAATAATATTTCCAATTCAGCTGGAAACAATAAATTTTCTGTATCTATAGATCCGCAAAACAGTATTGATGAATTAACTAAAATCAACAATAAAGCTGAGTTTACTTATTACATCCCTTCTAATGGCATTAATATAATCTCTCCAGCTAAGTTTGCTATTGTAAGTAATCAGGGCGTATCTCTAACCGTACAATCCAATAACTTAACTCAAGAAAACCTTAGTTATATTTTTGAATTAGATACTTTAAGTAGTTTTAATAGTAACTGGAAGATAAATTCGGGTTTGATAAATGGTAATGCTTTAACAAGCTGGAAACCTCAAATTAATTTAGAAAATAACAAAGTATATTATTGGAGAGCTAAATTAAATGACAATAGCAATAATAACAATTGGCAAAGCAGCTCCTTTACCTTCATAGCTAGTAGTGAAGAAGGCTGGAATCAGGGACATTACCAGCAACTGGATAATCTTACTTTAAAAAATATTACCACCAGCAATTATCAAAGTTTTAATTATGCCAATATTGCTTTTCCTGTTCAGGTTAAAACCAGAGGCAATAATGCCCCCAAACTAACCGAAAGAAGAATAAGAACAAGTGTTTCTGGAGGCGCCATTGCTTTTAATGGGCCTGAATTTGAAGGTATCAGTCTGGTAGCATTAAATCCACAGAATCTATTACTGACTTTTAATTATCCGAGTCCTCTTAATTTTAAAAATGATAATGTACATGGTACAGGGCAGTTTTTCTTTAATACAAATTCTCCGCTAGAAACAGATTCTCTGCTCAGTTATTTAAATCAGGTACCCAATAACTATTATGTTATTGGTATGAGTGGAAACAATTTTGCACCTAAAAATCTACCTCCTGCAGTTAAAGCCGCTTTTCAAAGCTTAGGGCTTTCTCTATTTGAAAATTTGGAAAATGGAGAACCTTATGCTTTTTGGGGAAGAAAGAACAATAGCTTCTTCACATCCATAGAAAAAACAGCTGATTACAGCTCCGCTATTTTACCATCTGAACAGCTACTGGACTTTACTTATGATCTGCCTACGCCTGGCAATAATGGTTATTACTTGTCTGAAAAGATAGGACCTTCATCTAAATGGAGCAGCGTTACTTTTAATTTGGTTAAGAATAGTAATGATAATCTTAACTACACGATTATAGGCGTAAAATCTAATGGGGATGAAACCAGTTTAAAAACTAATATTTCAAATGATCAAATCGACATTTCTGATATTTCTGCTGCGACTTATCCTTTCCTGAGAATACAGGCAAATACCACGAATAACATAGATAAAAAACCAGCTAATTTGAAATCGTGGAAAGTATTGTACAAAGGTTATCCTGATATTACTTTTGATGCAAGAACTGTTAATTATTTTTATAAAAACAAAATTGAAGAAGGAGATTCTCTAAAAATTCGGATCGGTGTTTCTAATCTTGAAAATATAAAATCTGATTCTGTTAAAGTTAGCTATAAGCTTACCAAAGCAGATCGCTCTGTAGTAACAGGCAATATTGTAACTCTGAAACCTCTAATTATTGACGACAAAGAGAAAGTAACCTTTGCATATCCTACCAACGGATTAACCGGAAACAATATCATACAATTTGATGCTGAACCTAAAGACCAGAAAGATAAATTACCTGCAAATAATTTTGTTAATTACAATTTTGAGGTAATCTCAGATAAGAAAGAACCTCTTGTAGATGTGTTATTTGATAATAAAAGAATTATAAACGGGGAAATAATTTCACCCAAACCGCAAATTCAGATCAGTATCACTGATGAGAATAAATTCCTTATCCTAAAAGACACTACCGTTGTTGAAGTTTACATTAAAAGCCTAAAAGATGCCGCATTCAAACGTGTTTCTTTTAGCTCCAACAAACTTAATATTCAAAACGCAGGGTCTTCCAATAACAATCGGATCAGCTTTATTTATTTACCTGAACTTTTACAAGATGGAAATTATACGCTTAAGATAAAAAGTAAGGATGTTAGTGGTAATTATAACACCACTAACGATTATCTGATTAATTTTGAGGTTATAAACGAACAAACAATCACCAATTTCCTGCCATACCCTAATCCATTTACTACTTCAATGCAGTTTGTGTTTCAGGTTACAGGAAAAATACCCGATAATATTAAGGTACAGATTATGACAGTTACCGGTAAGATTGTTAGAGAAATTTTCAAGAATGAACTGGGTCCTATTTATATAGGAAATAACATCAGTACATTTAAATGGGATGGAACAGATCAATTTGGCGACAGACTTGCAAACGGCGTGTATTTTTATAATGTTACTTATGAGAACAACGATAAGTCAGATGTAAAACATAAATACAATTCAACGGATAAATACTTTAAAAACAATTTTGGAAAAATTTATTTAATGCGGTAATTATCCAGCGCTTTGTTATAAAAAGCCAGAAACTCTTCAGATACGCTTGGGTAAGCATATTTATTTCTGGCATCTGCTATTATCTTCGATGTATCAAACATTTTCAGGTTATTTACCATATATTCCATTGCTTCTGATAAACCTGTAATATCTTTTGATTTTACCAGAATACCATTATTCTCATTTACAATTTCACCAACTCCGCCTACAGCAGAAGCTATTAGTGGCAGCCCGCAACAAAGAGCTTCCAATAAAACACAGGGTAAATTCTCATAATTACTAAAAAGAACAAATGCATCACTATTCTGATAATGCTTGATCAGGTCGCTTCCATATAATTCCCCATAAAAAAACACATTATCTAATCCTTTCAATTTCACATCATCCTCATACTTTCTCCTATCTGCATGGTTACCTATAATATGTAATTCAAAATTTCTGATTTTTTGCCTTAATAAAACAACCGCTTCCAATATACCACTTACATTTTTAACATTATCTTCTATACCTGAAACATGTAAGAACTTTATTTTTTTATTAGAATGTTCAGGAAATATTTTATAAAATGAGTTTACATCTACGGTATTATAAATTACCTGAGAGTTAGAATGATGTAATCCTCTTTTTTTCATTGCAAATCGCAGGTTATCTGAAACAGTTGACAAACCATCCGAATAATTTATGATCTTTTTAGTTATCCATTTTCTAATTGCTCCTCTATATTGATCAGAATTTAATAAATATCTGCTCCAATGCTCTGTTATTACGTAGGGAACATTGTATAGAAACTTCATCAGCATAGCAGGCAGCCCAACCCGGGTTAAAACATGCACATGATTGATATCGGGTTTACCATATAGCTTCAAGACCTTAAAATAACCCGCAAATAAGCAATAGGCATATAAAAAATAATTCAGAATGAACAATACACCCTTAAAACGCTTATGATAGATAATATAATGCTGAATGCCTTCTTCCTGATATTGATGAATTTCAATAAGTTTTTTTGAATTACGATAAGGAAACACATAAAACACGACTAAAAGTTTTACTTTATTTACCAGAGCTTTTGCATGTTCCTTTATAAAAATTCCTCCTATTCTGTTATCTGGATTTGGATACCACGCTGGCAAAAAAAATACTTTAAGATCTTTATTATCCATCTATCTTACAATTTTCTTCACAAATGTTTTAAGATACATAGTCAGATTTTGCACCTTATTATTGTAAGCAGAATATTTTGCCACATAGAAATTTTGCAATTCAGGTTCAAATTTTTGTTTAAACGTAGCTATCTCCCGCATGTCGGCTCCATACAGGTCTACTTTTTCTACACCAAAGTCCTTAAGTTGGTTTAAAGCATATTGATATAAGAAAGATGAAATGCCTTTAGAAGAATGTTCTTTTACTGTTCCTATTAATGGGAAATAAGCCTTTTTGTCTTTTTCATCTACAATAGCTATGATTGATGAAACAAACTCATCTTTATAAAACACATTAAAGGTATAAGCCAGATTTGCTTGCTGTAATGCAGAAAACCATCTTATTACCTGCTGTATATAAGTTTTGGCAAATTTAAAGTTTTTTAGTTCCTTATCGTGAAAAGCCAGACTTTCTTTCCAAAAGGTATTAGTTTCAAACTTATAGCCTTTTGCGTTTACATCATTCTTTAATATACGGCTAAGGTTCTTGTGTAACTTCTCATCATTTAAATATTTAACCAGCGTATAACGGATTTCTATAGTAAACCCATGCCATTTAAAAGGACGAATATCTTTTAAAGTTATAGGTAACCTAATATTTATAGTTTTATATGATTTCTTAAGTTCATCTAATAAGAAATATAAAGCTTCTGTATGGTGCCATTGAGATTTATCAGGATTTTGCCAGAAGAACTGATAGTAATAATGATTTGGAGAAAGTATCCTTTTATCTTTTATTAAAAAACTGGTTAAAATACAGAGATCTTCTTTTTGTTTAATGGCAACATATAAAATCTTTAAATTATAAGTGTCTGCCAGCGAATTTAAAAAGCTTTTACCTGCTTTGAGCGTATCGCAGTTGTATAATGAGCTATAATGTGC
Organism: Pedobacter montanisoli; assembly: GCF_022809115.1. GTDB lineage: Bacteria > Bacteroidota > Bacteroidia > Sphingobacteriales > Sphingobacteriaceae > Pedobacter > Pedobacter montanisoli. Next base: position 1,378,202 of record NZ_JALGBH010000002.1, read on the forward strand.
CCATTCATCAGGTGATAAAATTTGAAACTTAAATTCCATATCGCTCTAATGACGAAATTATAAAACAATTTCTTAAAAAGAGCTAATGTTTTTATTTTACATTATAAATAAAAGCGCCGCCTTTGTTTAAGCAGCGCTTATTGCGTTAATTAGAATTAATTAGATAAAGTATAACTGATTGGCATGTTGTATCTTACTCTTACAGCTGTATTGTTCTGTTTTCCTGCCTGCCATTTCGGAGATTTTTTAATTACCCTTACAGCTTCTTCATCACAACCATAGCCAATACCTTTAATAATCTTAACATCGGTTATGGAACCATCTTTTTCAATTACAAAACTTAAATATACTTTACCCTGTACTCCCTCTTCCTGTGCTATTCCGGGGTATCTTAAATTGCGTTGTATATATTTTGCCCAGGCATTCATTCCCCCCGGAAATTCAGGGTAAACATCTACTCCTATACCGTCATAAATTGTATTGCTTTCTCCTAAACCCTCTGCGCCTGCTTCTCCTCCGTTTCCTGCTTTAGGTGCACTTACTGCTACATTTCCTTTATTTTCTTCGCCATCTTGGGTAATAGATCCAATAACAGCTTTATCCAATTCAGAAGTTAGAGGAGGAACATCAGTTACCTTTTCATCTTTCACCACGTTAATATTGCTACTCAAATTAACCGTCTTTTGAGCTTTAACCGGAGCTGCCTTAGGCACTTCTTTTTTAGATTTAGACCCTGGTTCTTCCTTATCCTCTATCTTTTTAGGAACTATGGTTACATCTATAATCCGCTTATCATCTTTTTCAACTACTGTTTTAACCTCTTTATCTTTATACCTGTTATATATTACAGGTATTATAAACAGGGATATAAAAAACGAAGCTGCAATTAAAAAAGCTTTAACCAGCATTAATGATGATTGTTTTCTTAAAACATAAGCACCATAGCTTTTATTTCTGTTGGCGAATACAAGAGCGAGCCACTCGCTGTTGTATAAATTTGAGGTTTTGTTAAACATAGCGTTCATATTTTTCCCTATGATGCTCATCTTTTATTTTTCCATAAACTCCAATCAATTTAATTTTCTCATTCCAAAACCTCAATTATCTACTTAAAAACAAAAATCAACAACAAACAATAAACATTTTAAGAATATTAATACAAAAACACATACAACTTAAGACATTAAATATTTATTTTTGTTAAAAATTTAACTAAAATCACCAAAATCAAATGAAAAATCTAAGGACAATAGCTGTAAAAGAAGCACAAAACAGAATTATACCTGAAATAAAGTTGAATTCTACAAAAATTTCTAGTTTTTTTGGCTCAAATGTGTTCGACAGAAAGAAAATGAAAGAATATCTTTCAAAAGATGTATTTCAAAAACTGATGTCGGCCATTAATCATGGCGAAGTTCTTAACCAAGAAGACGCTAATCAGATCGCCGCAGCTATGAAAGCCTGGGCTATGGAAAAAGGCGTTACCCATTATACACACTGGTTTCAGCCGCTTACAGGCTCAACTGCCGAAAAGCATGATTCTTTCTTTGAGCCGAGTGGTGACGGTCCTATAGAAGTTTTTGCAGGAAGTGCCTTAGTACAGCAGGAGCCAGATGCTTCAAGTTTTCCTAACGGTGGTATCCGTAATACATTTGAGGCAAGAGGTTATACCGCATGGGATCCTACTTCTCCTGCCTTTATCATGGAAAATAAAGCTGGAAAAACACTGTGTATTCCTACCGTATTTGTTTCATATACCGGTGAAGCTTTAGATTATAAAGCTCCTTTGTTAAAAGCAGTAGCCGCTATAGATAAAGCAGCAGTAGAAGTTTGCCAATATTTTGATAAGGGAGTTACCAAAGTAAATGCTTCTTTAGGTATTGAACAGGAGTATTTCTTGGTTGATTTGGCTCTTTATAATGCACGTCCTGATATGGTTTTTGCTGGTCGTGCCATATTTGGACGCATGTCTGCCAAAGGTCAGCAGTTAGAAGATCATTATTTTGGTTCTATTCCTGAACGTGTTTTTGCTTACATGGTAGATTTTGAAAATGAAGCCTTAAAATTAGGCATTCCATTAAAAACCCGTCATAATGAAGTAGCACCATCTCAATTTGAATGTGCCCCAATCTATGAAGAAATCAACCTTGCTATAGATCACAACCAATTATTAATGGATTTGATGGAGAAAGTAGCTCGTCGTCATAACTTTAAGGTATTATTACATGAGAAACCTTATGCAGGCATCAATGGTTCAGGTAAGCACAATAACTGGTCGTTAATTACCGATACAGGAAAAAACCTGTTGGCTCCAGGCAAAACACCTAAAAACAATTTAATGTTTTTGACCTTTTTTGTGAATACGATCAAAGCCGTTCATGAACATGCCGATTTATTAAGAGCCAGCATCGCTTCTGTAAGTAATGATCACCGTTTAGGTGCCAATGAAGCTCCTCCTGCTATCATTTCGATTTTCTTGGGTTCTCAATTAAATGATGTATTAGATGAAATAGAAAGCTCGAGAGCTATTATTAATAAAGTTAAAAAAGAAGACAATCTTTGGTTAGGTATTCCTAAAATCCCTCAAATTGCATTAGACAATACAGATCGCAACAGAACTTCTCCTTTTGCTTTTACAGGCAACAAGTTTGAATTAAGAGCAGTAGGTTCATCTGCCAACTCATCTGCTTCAATGACTATTTTAAATGCTATTGTTGCCGATCAATTAAACAAATTCAAGGTTGAGGTTGATAAACTGATTAAAAAAGGTGAGAAAAAAGATGTTGCCATATTAACGATTATTCGCAAGTACATCAAAGAATCAAAAAACATCCGTTTTGAAGGTAATGGTTATAGCGATGAGTGGGCAGCAGAAGCACAAGGAAGAGGTTTATCAAACATCAAAACCACACCTAAGGCTTTAGATGCTTATGTGAGTGAAAAAACGATGGATCTTTTCTCTACTCTAAACATCTTCAGCAAAAGAGAATTACATGCCCGCCATGAGATTATGCTGGAGAATTTTTACAAAAAACTACAGATCGAAGCTCGTGTTATGGGTGATGTGACCAATAGCCAGATCATACCAGCGGTAATAGAATACCAAAACAAGCTCATTGAAAACGTAAAAGGGTTAAAAGAGATAGGACTAAATAACGATGTTATAGCTGCTCCTTTAAGTATTATCAATAAAATATCAGATTATTTAGGCGTGCTTAAAAATACTGTAGATACGATGCTTGAAGAACGTAAGAAAGTCAACAAAATTGAAGACAGCAGAGAAAAAGCCATCGCTTATGATGAAAAAGTTAAGGTTTATTTTGATACCATCCGTTACAATGCCGATAAACTTGAACAAATAGTAGATGATAGCATTTGGCCATTGCCTAAATTCAGAGAATTATTATTCTTAAAATAAGATCAAAATAAATTTTTTAAATGAGGTGCAGATTAATTTTTGCACCTTATTTATTTTAATACATGTTGGGTGTAATTCTAAAACAACAGATTATTCAATTTTATCCTCTTAATATCACTTCTCAACTTTGCAGGTTCAAACATTAAACCTCCAACAATTTAACATTTCAGTCCATTTAACCATTTAACCTTCCACCTTAAAAAGCTATCTTTGCAGCAATTATGAGTAACGAGAGATACAATCAGCGTGGCGTATCTGCTTCAAAAGAAGATGTACACGCAGCAATCAAAAATATCGATAAAGGGATTTTCCCTCAGGCTTTTTGCAAAATTATCCCTGATATACTGTCAGGCGACTCTTCTTATTGCAATATTATGCATGCTGATGGTGCCGGCACAAAATCTTCTCTAGCTTATACTTATTGGAAAGAAACCGGAGATCTATCTGTTTGGAAAGGCATAGCACAGGATGCTATCATCATGAACATTGATGATCTGATTTGTGTGGGTGCTACAGAAAATATCCTGCTTTCATCAACCATTGGTCGTAATAAAAATCTGATCCCGGGCGAAGTAATCGCTGCTATTATTAACGGAACGGAAGAAATTTTGACGGAGTTGAGAAATTTAGGTATTTCTATTTACTCTACAGGTGGAGAAACAGCCGATGTAGGCGATTTAGTAAGAACCATTATTGTAGATTCTACTGTAACCTGCCGCATGAAACGGGAGGATGTGATCAGCAATCACAATATTAAACCAGGAAATGTAATTGTGGGTCTGGCATCTTATGGCCAGGCCAGCTATGAAAAAGAATACAATGGCGGCATGGGTTCAAATGGATTAACTTCTGCCCGTCATGATGTTTTCAGTAAAGATGTAGCACAAAAATATCCTGAAAGTTTTGATCAGGGAGTACCTTTTGACTTAGTATTTTCTGGCCACAAAAAACTAACCGATCCTGTTCAGATCAATGATACAGAAAGTATCACTGCCGGAAAACTGGTGTTATCTCCTACCCGTACATACGCACCCGTAATTAAACAGGTATTGGATAAATACCGTAAGCAAATTAACGGCATTGTACATTGCAGTGGTGGTGCGCAAACCAAAGTATTGCATTTTATCAATGATGGAGTTCATGTCATCAAAGATGACCTATTTCCTATTCCTCCTCTTTTTAAATTGATCCACGAGCAATCGGGTACCGATTGGAAAGAAATGTACAAAGTATTTAATATGGGTCATCGCATGGAAATTTATTGCCCTGAAGAGATTGCTCAAGATATCATCAATATTTCTCAAAGTTTTAATATTGAGGCCCAACTTATAGGTCGTGTAGAAGAAGGTAGTAAGCAAGTAAGTCTAAAAAGCGAGTTTGGCGAATTTATCTACACATAAGTATAATTAAAATTTTATTATAAAGCTCAGGAGCATGTGTTTCTGAGCTTTTTTATTTAAAAGGAAATCTTCTTAAATGATAAAAGATTATGAAGCTCATACTACATACACGTCTTCATATATAACTCAGTGCGTCATGCTTAATTAGTTTCAGTATCTGTTCGTGAGAAAAAAAAACCTGAATTGAATTTACTTACGTGACTTTTCGCTTCGTTACAAATCAGGATGGACATAAATATAAAAAAGCCCCGATGAAATTCATCGGGGCTTTTTGTATTAACTCAACTAATAATTAGTTAAAAGCATATTTCAAACCGAACTGCATATAGTAAGTTGATGAAATACTGGTGTTAATTCTGTTAGATTCAGAAATTAATGCACCACTTACAGTATTCAGATTGATTGTTGGTTTTGTTGTACCTCCAGGAGTTAAAGAAGATATGTTAGTAACACTTAAGATATTGTTGTTATTAATTGTATAAGCTCCCCATTTAGAGTTAATTAGGTTACCTACATTGAAAATATCAAAATAAATCTCTAATGAATTTTTAACATTACCTATTTTTCTACCGAAAAGTTCTTGTGAGAATCTGAAATCAAACTGGTTTCTCCAAGGAGCAACCGCACCGTTTCTTTCAGCATACATACCTTTTCTCGAGCTTAGATATTTATCACTTTCAATCATGTTAAAGAATGCATCTTCTTGTTGTTGAGGTGTAAATGCACCATTCTGTACGAAAGTAATCTCTGAACGATCTTTAGGTACATAGATTAAGTCATTGTTCTGACCATCTCTGTTAAGATCATTTGAGTAGTAGTATGAGTATCTACCTTGTGATCCGCCTTGATAGAATAGGGTCATTCCTGTTTTTAATCCTTTAATCCATTCTGCTTTATAGCTAACACTACCTACAACTCTGTGAGGAATTACGTTAGAAGTATAGCTTAACTCAGGATTGTTTGAATTACCGCCGTATTGGTAAGGTAAGCTCCATAAGTTCACAATCTGGTCACCAGATTGGTCTCCAAAGTTTTTAGCATAGCTATAAGTATAAGCTGCAGTTACTTCCCAGTTATTACCAAATGGTTTAGTCAATTGGAAACTGCTAGAGAAATAGTCGCCTCCTTTGGTATTATCCATTACGATAGCATCAAAGTTACTTGTTCCTGTTGGATCAATTAAAACGTTTTTGGTAACAGGATCAGTTTTTAACTTATTAATATATCTGTTAACTCCAGATGGATAAATCATTCTATTATCTGGATAACCAGATACGTTTAATGGATCAGGGTTAACTAAGTTAGCGTTACGAGCATAAACAGCATTGATATCTTTACCATAAATCAACTCAACGGTACCTACAAAACCAAATGGTAATTTAGCATCTAAACCTAAGCTTGATTTCCATTGTTGAGGAAATTTCAAATCAGGTGACATTGCTGATATACTTGAAGGTACTGAAGCACCTGCAGTTGGCAATGTAGATGGATACATCTCCTTGTAATTAGGGTTAAAGTTTGGCATATTCGATGGTATGGTAATCGCGCCGGTAGTTGAGTTATAATTAGAACTAATGCTCTGAGTAAATTGCAACATACCTGCATCACCAGACTGAGCAACAATCCATACAAAAGGAATACGGCCTGTAAAGATACCTGAACCACCACGCAATTGTAAGCTTCTGTCTCCTAAGATATCATAGTTAAAGCCAATACGTGGAGAAAACATTAATCTTGCTTTAGGTAAAGTACCTGTATTAATAGTTTCACCTCCATTAAAGCTAGCTGCTGCTACTAAAGGGTGGGTTTTGATTTCGCTAACATCAGGATAAGTAGGTAATTCTAATCTTAAACCTAAAGTTACTTTTAACTTATCGTTAAATGAAATCTCATCTTGACCATAAGCAGACAACTGGAAGAACTTAAAGCTTGGGAAAGCCTGAGAACCATCAGCTGTTAATGGATAAGTTAAAGCAAAGTTGATTGGTTTTTGGTTAGTAATGAAATCATTCCAGCTGTTAAATACATAATAACTTGTACCAAAACGTTGGAAACCATTTTTTACTTTACTCCACTCTGCCTGTGCTCCTACTGTAAAATTATGCTTACCAGTAGCAAAAGTTAAATCATCATTGATTGTATAAGTCATTACATCTCTCAGGTTACCAAAAGTAAATGGCTCATAACCAAATGAAGTTAAAGTAGATAACTTTTTAGTAGTTGAATATTTTCCGTCAAGGATATCTACCAAAGGAAACTCTGCACCAGGAGAAGATCTAGGATCGTTCTGATGAGCAAAAGAAGCTCTTAATGAATTGTTGAATTTACCAAAGTTAGAGTTCAACTCTGCAGTACCAGAATATAAGTTAGCTTCTTGGTAGTAGTTTGAGTTAAAGAAAGACATTGCATAAATACTTTGTCTATTATCACCTGCATTAAAACCAGATCCTGAAGTAGAAGTACTGATTTGAGAAGGACTTTTACTTTCTACCTGAGAATAGCGGATGTTAAATTTATGCTGTGTATTAATATTCCAGTCTAAACGAGCAAATATTTTATCGTTATTGCTGTTATTTGAATAGCCTTGATAAGGTCCGGTTTGGTAACCGTAATTATTTGCTAAATAACTGCTAACTCCATCCATAAAGGCAACAGATGGTCTTGCTATATTTAAAGATGCATTTTCTGTACCGTTGGCGGAAGCCACTTTGGTTGGTCCCGGTTCAACAGTTTTCTTCTTTTCAAAGTTAACAAAGAAGAATAATTTGTTTTTAATGATCGGGCCTCCTAAACTAAAACCGTATTGTTTTTCATCTAAAGCTTGAATATTAGTGATTACGTTATCACCAACACGCACGCCTTGCTGTTTTTCTGAACGGAAAGTATATAAAGCATTACCAAAGAAAGTGTTTTTACCTGATCTGGTTACAGCATTGATAGATGCACCTGTAAAACCAGTCTGACGAACGTCAAAAGGAGTTACGTTAACTGAAATTTCTTCCAATGCATCGATCGAAATTGGAGAACCATTGGCAGGAATGTTTTGACCAATACCAAACTGATTATTAAAGTTAGCTCCATCTACAGTAAAGTTATTTGCACGAGAAGATCCTCCACCTATACTTGTACCGTTAGCCTGTGGTGTTAAACGAGTAATATCGTTTACACTTCTTGTAATAGAAGGTAATTCTTCAATCTTAGCTCTTGAAATGATTGTTGATGCACCATTTCTTTTAGAGTTCATGATCGGATCGTTTTTACCTAAAACCACAACCTCACTTAAAATAGAAGAATTATCATCTAACTTAACATCTAAGTTAAAAGCTTCTCCTAATTTAAGGTAAACATTATCAAACTTTTGTGTTTTGTAACCTACAAAACTTACTTCAATTACATACGGCCCTCCAACACGCATATTACCGATAGTAAAACGTCCGGAATTATTTGTAATAGTTCCATACACAGAACCCGTAGGCGTGTGAGTGGCTTTTACACTTGCTCCAGGCAAGGTCTCTTTCGAGTCCCGGATTGTACCAGTCATTGAAGATGTAGTAACCTGCGCATAAGCAAAACCGCAGAAAGCCACAAAAACAAGAACCAGCGATACAACCTTTAATTGTAAAGATTTTTTCATGCTCTTTAATTAATTTTTGTTTTGTTTTTTTGTTAAATTGTGTTAAAATTCCTTGCAAATTTAATTATTAAATTCAATTCGTTGCGGAATTCCAATGTTAAATAATTATTAAATATATCATTAGTTATCCACATTTAACATAGAACATTAAATCAAAAAAGTGGAGATATAGCTTTTTCAATTAATAAATAGCGTTATCTGCCTTATTTTACAGCATGGTTCGTTATCAATACAGGAACATCTAATAGATTTAACCAACATTTTTTTTATTTTTGGCAAGTTATTTTAAGTAAAAACCCTCCTTAAATAGAGAAATGAATTACGATTTAATAGTTATAGGTAGCGGTCCGGGTGGATATGTTACTGCAATACGTGCTTCTCAATTAGGTTTAAAAACAGCCATTGTTGAACGCGAATCTTTAGGTGGAATATGCCTTAACTGGGGCTGTATACCAACTAAAGCTCTTTTAAAAAGCGCACAAGTTTTTGAATATATAAACCACGCGGCCGATTATGGGATACAAACCAGTGAGGCTAAAGCCGATTTTGAGGCAGTAGTTAAACGTAGTCGCGGTGTTGCCGAGGGTATGAGTAAAGGCGTCCAGTTTTTAATGAAAAAGAACAAAATTGACGTGATTATGGGTACCGGAAAAGCAAAGCCAGGTAACAAAGTAGAAGTTAAAGCTGCTGATGGTACACAAAAAGAACTAAGTGCAAAGCACATTATCATTGCAACTGGTGCCCGTTCAAGAGAATTGCCTAATTTACCTCAGGATGGTAAAAAAGTAATCGGTTACCGTCAGGCTATGGTATTGCCTCAACAGCCAAAATCTATGGTAGTTGTAGGATCTGGAGCTATTGGAGTTGAGTTTGCCTATTTTTATGCTACCATGGGTACAAAAGTTACCATTGTAGAGTTTATGGAGAATATTGTTCCGGTAGAAGACGAAGATGTATCGAAACAATTGCTACGCAGTTTGAAGAAAACTGGTATCGACATCATGACTTCTTCGAGTGTTGAAAGTGTTGACACCAGCGGTTCGGGCTGTAAAGTTCAGGTAAAAACAGCAAGTGGCATGCAAACCATTGAGTGCGACATTGTACTATCTGCTGCAGGTGTAGTAGCCAATATAGAAAATATTGGTCTGGAAGAAGTAGGTATTAAAACTGATAAAGGCAAAATTGTAGTAGATCAATATTACAATACTAACGTTAAGGGTTATTATGCAATCGGAGATGTTGTTCCTGGTCAGGCGTTAGCGCACGTAGCTTCTGCAGAAGGTATCATCTGCGTAGAGAAAATTGCAGGTATGCATACTGAACCTTTAGATTACAATAACATTCCTGGATGTACTTATTGCTCACCTGAAATTGCATCTGTAGGTTATACAGAAAAAGCAGCTAAAGCCGCAGGGTATGAGCTTAAAATTGGTAAATTTCCATTTTCTGCATCAGGTAAAGCAAGTGCAGCTGGCGCAAAAGATGGTTTTGTAAAACTAATTTTTGATGCTAAATATGGCGAATTGTTAGGTGCACATATGATTGGTGCTAACGTAACTGAAATGATTGCTGAAATTGTAGTTGCCCGCAAATTAGAAACAACCGGCCACGAAATGATCAAATCAGTACACCCTCACCCTACCATGAGTGAGGCGATCATGGAAGCCGCAGCTGATGCATATGGAGAAGTAATCCACTTATAATCATTCTATAACAGTAATAAATAAGAACCTATTGGGCTAAGCTCAATAGGTTTTTGTATTTTTATCTCTATATCATAATCAAAACTATGAAACTATATACTATAGAAACCGGTTTTTTTAAATTAGATGGAGGTGCCATGTTTGGTGTAGTGCCCAAATCTATTTGGCAAAAAACCAATCCTGCTGATGCCAACAATATGTGTACTTGGGCAATGCGATCTTTATTAATAGAGGATGGAAATCGTTTAATCTTGATTGATAATGGGATAGGAAACAAACAAGATGATAAATTCTTTAGTCATTACTATTTGCATGGAGATGATAATTTAGATAAATCTTTAGCTACTAAGGGTTTCAACAGATCTGATATTACCGATGTTTTTCTGACCCATCTTCACTTTGACCATTGTGGAGGTGCTATAGAACGTGAAGGAGAAAAGCTTGTTCCTGCATTTAAGAATGCTGTTTACTGGAGCAATGAACAACATTGGGAATGGGCTGTACATCCTAATGCCAGAGAAAAAGCTTCTTTCCTGAAAGAAAATATTTTACCTATTCAGGAAAGCGGACAGTTAAAATTTATCCCGACACAAAATAATGTAAAGTTCCACCAGGATATCAATATCCGCTTTGCTTACGGACATACAGACGCCATGATGTTACCTCAATTACAGTATAAGGATAAAACTATTGTTTATATGGCCGATCTTTTGCCTTCAACCGGGCATATTCCTCTACCTTATGTAATGGCTTATGACATGTTCCCTATGCAGACTTTAAAGGAAAAGAAAGACTTTTTAGAGGAAGCCGCACAGAACGAATATATTTTGTTCCTGGAGCATGACCCTGTGAATGAATGCTGTACCGTACAACAAACCGAGAAAGGCATTCGCCTTAAAGATACCTTAAAATTATCTGACATTTAATTGATAGAAGCAGAAATACTGATTGAGTGTGTTTCTGCTTCTTAATTAGTTATCTTCTAAAAGGGTGACGCAATCTTTGGGTAGTTTTTTAACCCTATGATCAAAATTAGCTAATCCCTGTGTATCTTTTATCTGTGTATATAAACGTTTTATAGCTTTCATTGTATCTTCATCCTGAGTACAAGCATAATATTTTTCCAGGTATGGCAGCGCTTTATAAATTTGTTTTTTGTAGGCTTCAAAGGCATTTTTATTGGCTACAGCATCTTTTTTTGCCACAGCCTCATTTATTTTTGCCACATAAGGCGTAGCTTTAGTAATATAAATAAATCCAATAGCCCAGTTCATCACTTCATAATTAGGTTCTTCCGGTTCTACTAAAAGATAATATTTTAAGGCACTATCAGGCAGTTTCATTCTTTCAAAATTTCTGCCCATATGGTACCTTATATTAATCAGCTGTTTCTTTGAAAGCAAGGATGTATTTTCCAGTAAGAGCCTGCATCTTTGTTCATAAGAAGCATGATCTAAATTAGAATTTCTGAATACCTTAAAGCTATCATACATGTCTGTTATATCTTTTTGGGCAAAAGAAAAGTTAACTATCATCATAAAAGTTAACAGGAGCAGCAGTCTATTTTTCATTTTCCTAAGCTAAGTATTTTCTATTCACATTAAAATCTATTTTTACATTCAGGCTTTTGTAAATTTGGGCAGAAAAATGAATACTTCATCCATACATAACTTCAAACAGAAAGCCTTAACATGGGCTAACAATTTTGATGTTTGCTGCTACTTTGATTCTAATCAATATCACGATCAGTACGGACATTTTGACTGTATCATTGCTGCAGGTGTAGAAAAAAAAATAAGCTTAAATAGCGGTAATGCTTTTCATGCATTAAAGATTTTTTATGAGAATCATAAAACCTGGCTTTTTGGTTTTTTAAGTTACGATCTTAAAAATGAAATAGAAGATCTGGCTTCTCTACATCCTGATCACCTGGGGTTTCCTGACCTGTTCTTCTTTATTCCAAAATATATTATTGGGATACAAAATGATACAATAAAAATCTTGAAAGGTAATCCTGATATTATTAACGCAATTGAACAGGAAAAAGTAAACAAAATACTTTTTAGTCCCTTAGATATTAAAAGCAGGCTTACACGGCAGCAGTATATTGAAAAAATAGATCGTTTAAAGCAGCATATTTTACGTGGAGATATTTATGAGGTAAATTTTTGTCAGGAATTTTATGCAGACAACACTTCCATTGATCCTTTAGCCGTTTATCAGGAATTAAATGCAATATCTCCTACTCCATTCTCTGGATATTTTAAAATAGAAGATAAATATATCATCTCTGCCACACCAGAAAGATTTCTATGTAAGCGCAAAAACCAATTAATATCTCAACCTATTAAAGGTACAGCCAAACGACAAGATAATCAGGAATTAGATCTAAAGGTAAAAACCGAACTGAAGAATGATCTAAAAGAGCAGACTGAAAATGTAATGATTGTAGATCTGGTAAGAAACGACCTCACTAAATCAGCAAAAAAGGGAACCGTAAAAGTAGAAGAATTGTTTGGTATCTACTCTTTTCCACAGGTTCATCAAATGATTTCTACCATTGGTTGCGAATTAGATGAAAACATACATTTTGTAGATGCTTTAAAAAATGCTTTTCCTATGGGTTCTATGACGGGAGCTCCTAAATTAAGAGCTATGGAACTGATTGATCAATATGAGGAAAGTAAAAGAGGTGTTTATTCTGGTTCTTTTGGCTTTATAACACCTGAAGGGGATTTTGATTTTAATGTGGTAATCCGTACAATTCTATATAATAGCCTAAACCGTTATCTGTCTTTTCAGGTGGGAGGAGCAATTACCCATCAATGTACAGCCGAAAGTGAATATGAAGAATGCCTGTTAAAAGCATCTGCTATGATAAAGGTTTTAAAAGGGAGACTGTCTTAAAAATCTACAGTCTCCTGATTTTTTTATTTTCCTTTGTAATATTTCATTGCTTCAGGCAGATCTCTCTGAATTTGTGCTATACGTGAATCATCTGTAGGGTGAGTACTTAAAAATACTGGAGGTTTAGATTGACCTTTGCTGGCTGCTGCCATACGTTGCCAAAAACCAACTGCACTTGTAGGATTGTATCCTGCCATTGCCATAAAAGATAAGCCCATTTTATCGGCTTCCAGTTCCTGACTTCTTGAGTTTGGTAAAATATACAAGCCTTGCGCTCCTATTCCATAAAGTTGGTTTACTATAGCCTGGGTGGTTTGAGATTTGTTACTTGTAGCTGCTCCTATAACGGCTCCTCCTGTTTGGGCGAGTGTTAATTGTGAAGCCCGTTCTGCCGAATGCTGAGCAATAGCGTGTGCTATTTCATGTCCCATTACAGTAGCTAAACCATTTTCATCTTTTGTGATAGGTAAAATACCGGTATATACCGCTACCTTACCACCAGGCATACACCAGGCATTTATTTCGTTACTCTGAATCAGGTTAAATTCCCATTTATAATTTTTGATCTGTTCGCCATAGCCATTCTGGTTCATATACTGAGTAACAGCCTGTGCGATTTTCTGGCCTACTCTTTTTACCATTTGTGCATCAGCAGAAGATCCCGATACCACTTTTGTTGCTGGGTCACTTAGTAATTGTGCATATCCGATAGCGGCTTGCTGTTGTAACTGACTATCATCAACAATACTTAATCTGCTTCTTCCTGTTAAAGGTACTGTAGAGCATGATGCAAGACCCATTATTGCAACCGCGAAGCCTACAAAAATTATTTTTTTCATCGTTTAAATATGTAAGTGATTAAAAATATACGCAAGATGTCCTAAAAACAGTAAACTTAAGCAGCCTTTCTCTTAAATAGATAGACTTTAGATTCTTTGCCTTTTAAAAGTCGCTCAATGTTTTTCTGATGCGTAACCAAAATAAGCAGGCAAACGCAAATACTATATAGAACCTCTGCTTTAACAGAGGTATGAAAAACAAATACTATACCAATTGGAAAAGTAAACCCTGCACATATAGAACTCAGAGAAACATATTTCGTGGTCAGTAAAACAATTACAAATACACTCACGCACAACATAGCTGCCGGAAAGTTAACGGCTAATATCATTCCAAATAAGGTAGCAACTCCTTTCCCTCCCCTAAATCCTGCAAATACAGGAAAAAGATGTCCCATAACAGCTATTACTCCTAAAGCCAGTTCATAATTTACAAATTGCACTGAATGTTTGGGTCCAGTAACAGAAAGACCAATAAGATAAGCCAGTTTTGTAGCGGTAAAACCCTTTAAGATATCTATAGTCATTACGGCTATACCTGGTTTTTTACCTAAAACCCTGAATGTATTTGTAGCTCCGGCGTTTCCGCTCCCATATTCGCGTACATCAACACCGTAAAAAGCCTGCCCCAACCATACTGCTGTTGGAATAGAACCTAACAAATATGCCCCCAGAAGAGCCGAAATAGAGTAGATTGAAATCATTTTTTACAATGATAATAAAATTTTAAAGTTTAAAATCCGTTTTATCCAATTAAGATTTTAAAAAGCCTTTAAACTTAAGTCTAAACTTTTTACCGAGTGCGTTAAAGCTCCCATTGATATATAATCTACTCCGCATTGAGCGTAATCAACAACATTACTTTCTGTGATACCTCCCGATGCTTCTGTTAAGTATTTACCATTTACTTTTTGAACAGCTTCTTTAAGATCTGTTAAAGTAAAGTTATCTAACATGATCCGATCAATGTTTCCCACTTCTAAAACCTCATTAAGCTCATTTAGGTTTCTAACTTCTACTTCTATCTGTAATTTTTTGTGATTCTTATCCAAATAGGCATGAGCCGCATTAACGGCGTTGGCTATACCTCCAGCATAATCAACATGATTATCTTTAATCAGTATCATATCGTACAAGCCAGTTCTATGATTTACACCACCTCCTATCCTAACTGCCCATTTCTCTAAATAGCGCATGCCCGGAGTAGTTTTTCTGGTGTCCAGAATTTTGGTTTTATAAGGTTCAAGTAACGATACGATTTTTTTGGTAACGGTTGCAATACCACTCATACGCTGCATACAGTTTAAAACTAAACGTTCTGCTAGCAAAATTGAATGTGTGCTACCTTCAACTGTAAAAGCTATATCACCAATTTTTACCTTTTCTCCGTCCTTAATCAAAACTTCCATACGAAGCTGAGGGTCTATTTCAGTAAAAATTGCCTCGGCGAGTTCTACTCCAGCCAAAATACCATTTTCTTTAACTAATAATTTGGCCTTACCCTGAGTATTTAAAGGAATTGTAGAAAGAGATGTGTGGTCTCCATCACCCACATCTTCAGCAATTGCATTCTTAATGAATTTCTGAATTAAAATGTTATCCAATACACTTTGATTTTGTTACAAAAATAACAAATTGACGGAGCAAACCTTATTCTTTATCAGGGTCTATTCTTAACTCACTGATTAAAAATGCATTATAATTTTTCTTCATGGTAACCGTAACCCTGAATTTGCCAGTTTTAGTCTGTAGTAGAAAAATTCCTAAACGGTAATTCTGGCTGCTGTTTAACCGGTGAATAACGGTTACTTTATTAGGAGGATTTTTAATAAAAAAATCTTTTAAGATTTGTTCTGCCTGTGCTTTATTATATACATCTTCCTGATCGATGATAATTAACTCTACAGAAGGCGCAAATTCTTTTCCAATTTCTTTAGCGTTACCTGCTTTAAAATAGTTGGCTAATTCATCAATAATATCAGCCTGTGTAAGCTGATACATTGGAATATGCAAAAGCAACACCAAAATTGAAACAATAGATTTCATCATTAAAAATAGTTTTCCCGTTTTATTGCAACTAAAATTATGCCATTTTTAGCTATTAAATACCTTTTCGATGCAAAGTAAATAATATTTTACATCTATATTTGTTTCTTTTAATGCTCTTAATTTTACTTTCACTCAAAATACATTGATATGCACGTAAAAAAACTTGTTCTATTGATACTTGACGGATGGGGTTATGGAAAAAAAGACAATTCTGATGCAACATATAAAGCTAATACACCTTTTTTTGATTCTTTAATTGCCAATTACCCACATTCTAAGCTCCAGGCATCGGGCGAAGCTGTAGGTTTACCTGCAGGACAAATGGGAAATTCTGAAGTTGGGCATATGAATTTAGGTGCAGGCAGGGTAGTTTATCAGGAATTGGGCAGGATTAATAAATCCATACAAGATGGCTCTTTCTTTAACAATCCTGAACTTGTAAAAGCACTTGACTATGCAAAAACTAATAACAAATCTGTTCATTTTATTGGTTTAACCAGCAATGGTGGAGTACATGCGCACATCAATCATCTTAAAGCATTATGCGATGCTGCAAAACAATATGATTTAAAGGATGTTTTTATACACGCTTTTTTAGATGGTAGAGATACTGACCCTACATCGGGTTTAGGTTTTATCAAAGAACTTGATGATTATTTAAAAACATCGACAGGAAAAATTGCGAGCGTTATAGGAAGATATTACGCTATGGACAGAGATAACAGGTGGGAACGTGTAAAACTGGCTTATGATTTACTGGTAAAAGGTATTGGTAAAGCAGCTCTTAATGCGGAAACAGCCATCCAACAATCTTATGATGAGGGTATAACTGATGAATTTGTTAAACCTATTGTAATTACCGATGAGACAGGTGCCCCTACTGCAACCATTAAACCGGATGATGTAGTAATCTGCTTTAATTACCGTACAGACAGAGGAAGAGAAATTACCACAGCCTTAACGCAAAAAGATTTTGAGGCTTATCATATGTATAAGTTGCCATTGTACTATGTTACCATGACCACTTACGATGAGAATTTTGAGCATATTAATGTTATTTTCACAAAAGACGACTTGAGCAATACTTTAGGTGAAGTTTTAGCTGCTCACCATAAAAAACAGATTAGAATAGCTGAAACAGAAAAATATCCACATGTAACTTTCTTTTTCTCGGGTGGGCGTGAAAAAGAATTTGAGAATGAGAAGCGCATCTTGATTCCCTCACCCAAAGTAGCCACTTATGATCTGCAACCCGAAATGAGCGCCGAGGGTATAACCCAAGCTATTTTACCTGAACTTAAAAGTGGATGGGCCGATTTCATTTGCTTAAATTTTGCCAATCCTGATATGGTAGGTCATACGGGTGTATTTAGTGCTGTTGTGAAAGCTGTTGAAACCGCTGACCATTGTATGCAACAAGTAGTTGAAACTGGTATTGCCAATGGCTATTCTTTTATCATTTTAGCAGATCACGGAAATGCTGAATTTATGATCAACGAAGATGGTTCTGTAAATACAGCACATACCACTAACCTGGTTCCATGTATCTTAATTGATCAAGACTACAAACATATTAAAGACGGAAAACTGGGTGATATTGCTCCTACAGTATTAAAAATTATAGGCGTAAATGCTCCGTCTGAAATGACCGGTAATTGTTTAATTTAAAAATTAAAATGCGTTTTATACCTGTTATCATCATTATCTTGCTTCTGGGTTGCAATACAAATCAGGAAGCCTTACATCAAAATGAAGTTACTTATTTTGATGTATCAGGCTATTTTAAAGGCGAGATACAGAGGTTATCTGCCCGAAAAATGCCCGTACACAAACAAGTTTGGATCAATGATACCCAAGAAAATAAGGATATTGAGATAAAAGACTGGAAAACCGAACTGAGCATGTTTGTTAATGCAGACATCAACAAAACCTCATGGAAAGGTCTTTTTAAAGAAGATAAAACCGGTGATAGTTTAATCTATACGTCAGTCAGCACCAATATTCCAGTGAAAAAACTGATTGTAGAAAAAGTAGGTACTTACATTAAAGGAATCTCAATCTTTATCAACGAAGATAATTATCTCTATAAAAAACAAGATAGCCTTTATTATTATCCTGATAGTTTATATGAGATAAACAGCCGACAAAGAGTAACCTTATTAAAGGAAAAACGTTACAAGATTTCAGGATATTTGAAATAACAAGAAAGCCCCGAATTTGGGGCTTTTATTATGTAGGAATTTATTCCAGTATTTTTATCTCAGTTCTTCGGTTAAGCTGATGCTCATCCGGAGTACATTTTACCCCGTTGGCACACTTGTTCACCAACTGGGTTTCTCCATAACCTTTGGCAGTAATTCTATCTTTGTTAATACCTTTACTTATAATATAATTTACTGCAGAACGTGCTCTACGTTGCGATAGGTCCAGATTATAAATATCTGGTCCACGGCTATCTGTATGCGAACCTAATTCTACTTTCATTTCAGGATATTCTTTAAGTATAGCAACAAGCTTATTCAACTCTAAAGCTGCATCAGGCCTAATGTTATCCTTATCAAAATCGTAGTAAATGTTCTGTACCTTAAAGCTTTTATTTACTGGGATCAGGCTAAGAAAAAAGTCTTTATCTATGCTCTTATCTGATGTTGTAAAAGTGGTATCTCTTTCATTAAACAATGTTTTTTGTGCTTTTAGATTGTAATTACTATTTTCCTGAAGTGGAAATTTATAATAACCTGTTTCATTTGTTGTTATATTTTTCTCCAATCCGTCTGCTCCCGTTATTTTTACCTGTGCGTTATTAAGTGGTTTACGTGTACGCTCGTCATAAACAATTCCTTTTACATATATATTTTGTAATACAGGTACAATGGCTTCATTAAAGCTATAAATATCATCTGAGCCTTTTCCTTTCATTCTGTTAGAGGAGAAATATCCACTCCAAGCTCCTGTAAGCTTTTCTACAGAAAAAGCAAAGTCATCTTGTGGTGTGTTATAAGGATAGCCCATATTCTGAATTTGCCATGTACCATTTCGATGAACCGCTTTGTAAATATCAAGATCGCCCATTCCTATCCTTCCATCGGCAGAAAAATACAGTACATCTTCTGACAAGAAATAAGGCGTTCTTTCATCTCCAGAGGTATTTAATGCTTCTATATTTTCTGGTTTAGACCAAGTTCCATCATTATTTCTTATGGTTTTATAAATATCCAAGCCACCTTTTCCTCCAGGCATATCCGATACAAAATACAAAGTCTTGCCATCTTCCATTAAAAATGGATCGCCAACTGAATAGGCATTGATGTTATTATAAGGAAAAGCTACAGGCTTAGTCCATGTACCGTCATCCTGCATACGAGCGCTGTATATTTCTACATTTACCGTTCCTATCCTAAGTTTTGTTTTGTCAAAAGTTAAGTCTTTAGCTACCCTGGTCAGCGAAAAAAACACTTCTTTAGCGTCTTTTGAAAAAGTTGGCATTCCTATATGGTAGTCGGTTTCTGTATTAAGAGGAAATGCACTGATCTGATGATCTTTATCTGCATATAACAGTTTAAGGTAATTCTCTCCCGTCCAACTGTAATAGTTCCTGTCTGGATAATTACCCTTATCAAACCGTAAAATACTTTTTTTACTTTTTTGTGTATAGTTATCAGGAAAAACCCTGTCTGAAACGAATACAAGACCATCTTTATATTTCACTGCTCCATATTCGGTATAATTGGTATTTATAGTTGAGATATTTTCTATGTTCACCTTTTTTGGATTTGCCATCCACAACAAAGCAGAATCACAGGATTTTAACCAAAGATCCTGATTGGCTTTGGGTATATTTCCTGCCTTTTGAATATATTGCTGATAAGTTGCCTTTGCTTCGGTATATTTAGAATTATTTTGCAAGGCTTTGGCATAGGCCAATAACAGATCTGTTCCGGCATCTGGAAAAGTAAGTGCTTTTGCATACCATTTTTCGGTTTCCTCATACTCTTTATTCTTCTCACTGCTTATGGCCAGTTGTTTGGCCGTATAAAGCGTTTCTTTCTTTTTAAAAGCCTGTTCATACAATGTTTTTGCTTTGGCATACTGATACAGCTTAAACTGTTTATCGGCCTGGTTAAGGATGTATTGTCCTTTTGATACCAGTGTTAAACTCATTAAGAATGCTATATATATGTATTTCATCTTTTTCATTTAATGGTTTGGTTAAAAATACCTTGGTGTTAACATCCTTACATTTTTATTTCTGAAGAAATAGCCTATGGATATTTCATGTGTGGAGCCTGCGTAGTTTTTTAGTTTCCCTAATGAATAATCATAGGCATAGCCTATCCTCCACCTATCACTTGGAAAAATTTCTATTGCACCTACTAATGCACTTTGCTTTACCAGATCTTTTTGCAGATGTGATTTATCATAGAGTTTAACGGCTGTTCTGTACGAACCTCCCACCCAAAGTTTATCATCAAATATCAGAAAGGCATTAATATCTAATGAAGTAGGCCCTGCAAGGTCATCTTTGATCAGGAAAGAAGGTTTTAAAACCATTTCTCTTGAAAAAGGCACCAGCATACCCGCAGTAAGAAATATGTGTTCTTTGGGTTGCGGAATATATGCGTAGCGGGTTACATCTATATATTTTGAAATTAGGTTATCTACCGATAAACCTGCATAATACCTGTCATCCGAATAAAAAACACCAATGCGAGCATCGGGCATTACCGAATACTGCGAACTTACCGGTTGATTAATTTCAGGATCATTGGGATTTAGTTTACTACCGTCTATTCCTAATTGTATCACACCTAAACCTATACCAAAAGCCAGTCTTGAAGAACCATCGGCATTCATTTTTAAACGGTAAGCATAATTGGCATAAGCAGCCAGATTTTGCTGAGCTCCCAATTTATCACTTGATAATTGCAAGGCCAACCCAACTTTTCTTTCATTTGCCGTAGCATCTATAGCCAGCGACATGCTTTTAGGTGCGCCTTCTACTCCTGTCCATTGATTTCTATAGAAAGCATGTGCATTGAGCTGTTCACGGTAACCCGCATAGGCCGGATTGATATATATTCCGTTAAACATATACTGGCTGTATTGCGCATCTTGCTGTGCTTTAAGGTCAGTTACGAAAAGCGTTACAACACTTATCAATAAAGCTATATTTAGTTTCATGTTTGTTCTTTTCATTTCGCTTTCCTCCCTACTTTTTAAATGCTCTGATTAAAGTGATGTATCCTTTAAATACTTTCCATTCTGATCCACTATTCTTTCTCACTTTTAAAAGATAATAATATGTTCCTTCATTAAGACCGGTACCTGCCCAACTGTTGTCATAATTCTTTTTAGAATATACTTCATTGTTCCATCTGTTTATGATAACCAGTTCATTTTCGGCATAGTTAGAAAGTCCGCGAATTTCAAAAGTGTCGTTAATGCCATCTCCATTTGGTGTAAACAGGTTAGGTATCAGTAATTCTTCACCTGCTATCATAGTAATTTTAGATATAGCTACATTATCTGTTGGATTTCTGTCTGGCTGATCGGCCTGAACCTGTGCGGTATTTTCAATTTCCTGAGCCATGATAATCCTTGTTTTAAAGGTAATACTTACAGTTTCGCCAAGTAACAGTTCTCCTACATTCCATGTTAATGTTCTGCTTGAAGCATCATAAGCAGTTGTACCTTTATCCATTACCATGTCTTTTGGCATATCAAGCGCTATTGGAATTACATCTGTCATTTTTACGCCCGTGGCCTTGTTATGGCCTTTATTGGTTACGGTAATTCTGTAGCTAATGTAATCTCCTGTTTTCAGGTTAGTTGTACTTAATGCTTCTTTAATCACGGCAATATCTGCATATTGTTCTATTGGTATCACGGCTTGTGGCTCTTGATAAATTCCGCTTTGAGCATGATTTACCGCCGCTACATTTTTAATTTGCTTGATTCCATTTACATCTGCTGTTACTTTAACTTTAAAGCTAAACAGTTTACTTTGACCAAGTGCAAGGTTGGTAGTCCAGTTCAGTTTCTTAGCCGTAGCGTCGAAAGTTGCATTTTCATTGGCAGAGTTATCTACATAAGTTGTACCTGCCGGAATAGCATCTGCAATGCTTACATTGTTAAGTATTGCTCCTCCTATATTTTTCACCAGTATCTGATAGGTGAGGATTTCGTTGGCGTGTGCTACTTTATCGCCTTCTTCATCAGTTACGGTTTTTGAACTTTCCAGTTTTTCTATACCTGTAACCACGGTATTTGATTTGATTTCAGATGTACCTGGTTCTGATGGAATAGCACTTGCATAATTTTCTATGGTTGTTCCTACTGATGTATTTACTTTTCCGGTAAGGGTTATTTCCATTCCATTGTTTCCGGCTGGTATGTTAACTCTTATGCTTAACTGATTACCGGTTCCGTTAGCTCCACTGATAA
The DNA here is from genome assembly GCF_022809115.1 of Pedobacter montanisoli. Lineage (GTDB taxonomy): Bacteria > Bacteroidota > Bacteroidia > Sphingobacteriales > Sphingobacteriaceae > Pedobacter > Pedobacter montanisoli. The sequence goes on from NZ_JALGBH010000002.1 coordinate 1,400,596, forward strand.
TGGTTGCTCCTGCAACAATAGTTGACCATGATACATTAGCTATCGATGCAGGCACCTGATCTGTGATAAGCAGATTTAATGCATCGCTAGTTCCCTCGTTAGCGACTTTGATTTTATAAGTAAGGTTCTCACCTACCGCTGTTCTTACCGGACCTTCTTTGGTAATTTTTATGATCGGTTTACGATTTGCTTCTGTAGTTACCGTTGATGTTTTTTCTGCAATACCAGGTTCTGAAGGTGTAGCTTTAGCTGTATTAATGATAGTACCCGCATAATTGGCCGAAATATCTCCAATAATATTAATAACGATTGCATTAGCCGAATTGGCAGGAATGTTTCCTGTTACATTAATTCCATTTCCAGACCCGCTATTGGCCATTACCGTTGCATTGCCTTGTACAACTGCTGTCCAAGTTACATTGCTTAAAGCAGCAGGCACCTGATCTGAAATGACCAGATTTACTGCATCGCCTTTTCCTTTATTACTTACCCGTATCTGGTAAGTTAATTTACTACCTGATGCAATACTTGAAGGTGCTGTTTTTACAATATCTATTACAGGTTCTCTGCTAACTGTTGTAACTACAACCGAAGGCGGAACAGGTGTACCTCCATTTGGTGTAACCGTAGCATTATTGGTTAATGCTCCGCTAAAGCTTGCCGATATTACCCCATTGATTACGATCTCTATTTCATCTGTAGCGGCTGTTGGCAATGTTGCAGTAATAGCTATATTATTACCTGTACCACTTAAAGGCCCATTGATCTGTGCATTTCCTTTCAGGGTTGCGGTCCAATTAACCTGTGTAACCTCTGCCGGAACGTTATCTGTTATTAAGCTGTTAATAGCCGTACTTGGCCCATTATTTCTTACTTTCAGGATATAAGTAATATTTTCTCCTGCTTTTGCTTTCTCAGGCGCAGATTTATCTAAAGTAAGCAATGATTGTGTTTTTACTTCTGTTGTAACTGTTGCCGTACTTCCGGTTCCATCAGGTTCAGCAGGATTTGCAGTGGCAGTATTAACTATACTTCCCTGATAAGTCGGATCTACTGTTCCTGTTATTGTGACCTCTAAACTCGCGTTTACAGGCAGATCTGCAATTACACTTACATTGTTTCCGTTTCCGCTTTCTCCATTACTGATAGTAGCACCATTAACTGTTGTTGTCCAGCTAACATTACTGATCTTATCAGGAACAATATCTGCAATTAAAGCTGACCGGGCATCACTCGGGCCATTATTGGTTATTTTTAGGTTATAAGTTATGCTAGATCCTGCTGCAATCTGATTAGGGCCCGATTTGGTAATTTTCAGATCTGGTTTAACCAATATCTGGGTAATTACTTTTTCCGACACTTGCGGAGGATTTCCTGTTTCAGTAACAGTTGCCGTGTTTTCTATGGTAGCTGCATTTACTGAAGCTTTTAATTTTCCACTTATTATAATTGTTACTTTTCCATTTGCCCCGATGTCTGCTACGGTATTAATTGTATTTCCGCTTCCATTTCCTCCTGATTTAATGGTTGCATTTTCTGTTGTAGTTGTCCAGGTTACGTTATCTATACCGCTATTTACAACATCTTCTATTAATGCATCTTTTGCCATGCTTGGCCCTGCATTGCTTACTTCTATCAAGTAGGTAATGTTTGAACCTGCCACTGCAGTTGTTGGGCCGGCTTTTTTAATATTTAATGCAGTTGTTGCCGTTACTTCGGTAACCACTTTCTCAGATTTTATACCATTTACTTCTGCAGTATTTTCAATATTGCCTACAAAACTCTCTTTTATTTTACCGTTGATTTCTACAACCACATAACTATTAATATCAAATGGTATATCGGCATTAAAACTGACGTTATTTCCTGTACCGTTTGTTAGTGTTGCCGTAGCGTTTCCGTATGTTGTAACTTTCCAAGTTACATTTTCAATATCTGCCGCAACATTATCTGTTATTAATGCAGCCAGCGCATTTGAAGGGCCATTGTTACCTATCTTCACATAGTAATTGATCTGATTGCCTGCGGTTGCTTTATTTGGTCCGGATTTCTGAATATATACCTTAGCATCATTAATAAGGTTACTGGCAACTTTTGAGATATTGTTAGTCAGGTTATAATCAACAATATTGGTGTTGGCAGGCATATCTATAGTTGCTTCATTGTTGATTACCTGTGCTGCTGTTGCTGCAGGTATGTAACCATTGATTTGGATGTTGATATAATTGGCTGAACCTGCTTTCAGGTTTCCTTCCAAACGAATGTTATTGCCATAACCCGAAGTAGCCGTATTGATAGCAGATGTTCCGTTAGCTGTAGCTATCCAGGTTACATTTTCTATAATAGCGGGAACCAAATCTTTAATCACCACTCCGTTTACATCCAATGGACCGTTATTATACGCTCTCAGATTATAAGTGATATTCTGACCTGCAGCAATTTTCTGAGGTGCAGTTTTCTCAATACGGATATCTGTACTTCCACTTAGTGCGGTAACTACCACACTAATTTTAGTATCAGCCGCAGATGCAACTACCGAATTCTCTATTTTAGTGCTCTGATTTGGAACAACCACTCCCTCTATTTTAATTTCTACTGCACTTTCTGTAATACCTACCTTTCCTGGTAAATCTGCATGTACTTCAATGTTGTTAGTTGCACCTGAGCTCGTACCATTGATTACGGCTCCGTTTATAACTGTAGCCACCCAGCTATCTACTCTAACCTCATTCGGTACAAAATCTACAATTTTAAGATCGGTAATATTTCCTGCTCCCACATTGTTGACATAGATTATATATGAGATCGGATCTCCGATATTGGCTTTATCAGGCCCTATTTTACTTAATCTAAACGTTGGATTATTATCTACACTGGTTTGTACACGACTATTGTTATTACCCAGATTAGGATCGGTTATACTCGCATCTGGAATAGCTTTGGCTTCATTTACGATAAGAGTTCCATTGCTTAAAGAAGGATCTGACTTTCCTTTAATCTGTACAATCACTTCTCCTCCATTTGGAATATTAGCCGTAAAATTTACATCTCCTGCACCATTGTTTACGTTCGATGTAGCACCTCCGTTATTGGTAACGGTCCAGGTTACATTTTGTAAGAACGGAGTTTTATTTCCTGTAGGTCCGTTCTCATTATATTCTTCATTTTGCGGAACTAAATCTTGTATAGCTGTATTTACAGCAGTACTTGGCCCCTGATTAGTAATCTTTAAAGTATAAGTAATTTCTTCGCCCGCGCCTATATTAGCCGGACCTATTTTTACCATCCTCACATCGGCTACTTTTGATATGTTTGTAATTACCTCATTAGAAACCGGAGACGGGCCTTCATTATCAGGTGGTAAAGTTACTTTGGCAATGTTACTGATACTGGTAATAGTCGCTCCCTCATCTACCGTTCCACTAACCCTAACGATTATTTTTGATACTCCGTTTCCTTTTAATCCGCCTACAAACTGTACATTTCCTGTACCATTTGTTACCGTTGCTGTTGCTCCGTTGTAAGTTTCTACTGTCCATACCGGATTTTTAATAGATGCATTTAAAATATCTTCTATCTGCAGGTTATCTTCATCACTTGGACCATTATTGGTAATGGTTAAAGTATAAGAGATTTGTTCGCCTGCCACAGCTTGCGAGGGTCCGGATTTTTCTACAATAACATTAGAAAGCTTTGTAATCTTGGTAATGGTTTCATTAGAGTTTACAGGTGTTCCGGTTGATGGTTTCACCGTAGCAGTATTTTTTATTTCCGTTCCTGCATAATCAGCCACTACTTTTCCGGTAATGGTGACCAAAACGGTATTGGCATTACCAGCTGGTATATCTGCCTGTAAAGATACATTGGCTGTATTTCCAAATGAACCAAACGTAACATTTGCTGTTCCGGTTACTACACTTGTCCATTTAACATCTGTAATACCATTTGGTACAACGTCTGTTATGGTTATACCATTTGCATCACTTGGACCTGCATTTTTAATCAGGAGCGTATAAACGATATTCTCACCTTTGTGCACTACAGTTGGTGCTGATTTAATTACACTTAATACACTTTTTGTTTCTACTAGTGTATTTACGGGATTAGATGGGATTTCCTGTCCGGGGGCATCTGGTGTAGTTGCCTTAGCGATATTGGTCAGCGTAGTTGATAACAATTCTGAAGGTATTTTACCATTGATGGTAATCGTAATACCATTGGCTTGTCCACGTTGCAATTGTGCTATTACAGCAATATTATTCCCGGTTCCATTAGTCATATTTACCGATGAGGCACCTGAGGCCATAGCTGTCCAAGTAACATTGTTAAGCTGAGCAGGTACCAAATCTGTAATTGTCAGATCTTTTGCATTTGATGGTCCATAATTAATTGCATTAATTACATAAGATACACTTTCTCCGGAAGTGGCCTTAGCTGTTCCGGTTTTTACCAGTTCTATATTGAATTTCTTTTCTACATTGGTAATTACCTCATTAGACGGTACAGGTGTAGTTCCAGGTTCTGCTGGTGTAACTGTAGCTATATTTTTAATCGTTAGGGCTTTATCAGGAGAAAGGCTTCCTTTCACAGTAATGGTTATCCTTCCTCCTGCTAATATATCGGCATTCATACTGATATTATTTCCTGCTCCCGAAACAGGGCCCAGTAAAGTTGCAGAGGTATTTGCTACAGCTGCCCAAGTAACATTTTGAATTTCAGGATCAATATTATCTGCTATCAATGCACCGTATGCATTGGCCGTACCAATATTATTGACTACAATGGTATAGGTAATGTCTTCACCTGCACTGAGGGTTTGCGGGCCTGATTTGATAATGGTTAAAGTTGGTTTCCTGTCCACTACAGTTGTAACAGTAGAGCTTGCTGGAGTAGTTCCTGTTTCAGCCGGGGTTACTGTAGCTGTATTCACTAATGAACCACCAAAATCAGGTTTTACGGTACCACTTACAGTAATAATAATATTATTCCCCACTCCTGCCGCAAGATCAGCCTGTAAGCTAATATTATTTCCTGTTCCCGATGATGCCCCCAATAATTGCGCCGTTCCGCTTGTTACTGCATTCCAACTTACATTTGTAATATTGGCATTTACTATATCTGAAACATTCAGGTTTTTAGCATCTGATGTACCTGTATTAGAAACGTTGATTGTATAGTTAATCACTTGTCCGGCTTTAAGTGTGGCAGGTCCGGTTTTTACGATAGTTAGTACAGGTTTTCTTTCTGTTTTGGTTGTTACCGTAGCTTGCGGATTAGGACTATTTGGTTCTGTAGCGGTAACGTTTACCTGATTAACAATGTTACCATCAAATGAAGGGTCAACCTTTCCTTTTACGATAAATGTAACTTTATTACCTAGTCCTGCTCCGATATTAACCGTAGCATGTAAGGTATTCTGATTTCCATTTGCCCCATCTACAATAGAAGCATTGCCGGTAGTAACTGAAGTCCAAACAGGATTCAAAATGTTTACAGGAATATTGTCTAATACCTCTGCATTTTTAGCATCACTTGGCCCGTCATTACTTACTTCTATGGTATAAGTGATTTCTTCACCAGCTTTTATAACAGCTACTGCAGATTTGGTTACTTTTAAACCTGATTGCGCAGTTAAAGTTGTATTAACTGTATTTGAATTTACCGGATTATTACCCTGCTCATTGGGTTTTACTGTTGCGGTATTGGTAATGGTGCCTATAGCATTGGCATTGATTGTACCATTTATCGTAATTGTAATACGGCTGTTGGCATTCATATCTGCACTTAAAGCCACTTGATTGTTTACACCTGTTGCTCCTGTATGAATGGTTGCCGTACCTGAAGTGACTGTAGCTGTCCATGAAACATTATTTATTGCCGATGGTACAATATCGGTTATCAGTACATCTTTACTATTTGACGGTCCCTGATTGTTTACCTGCACTGTATAACTTATCGGAGCTCCGGCAACACCACTTGCAGGTCCAGCCTTGGTTATGGTGTAAGCTACCGTATTAATTACATTAGCCGTTGTTGTTCCGTTAACGGGTGTACTACCCGGTTCTGTTGGAGTTGCCGTAGCGGTATTGGTAATTACCCCTGCAAAATCGGCACTTACTGTTCCGGTTATCTCTATAATTACTTTATTATTGGTGCCCGACGTAATATTGGCCACACTATTTAAAGTATTACCCGTACCTGTTGCTCCCGATACAATGGTAGCACTGCCTTGTGTTTTACTGGTCCATTTTACCTGAGTAATGTGACTGTCTATCAAATCTGATATTTTTACTCCAGTCGCATCTGAAGGCCCGTTATTACCAACTTCTATGGTGTATTTGATTTCTGTTCCGGCATTTACAGTTGCATTTCCTGTTTTAGAAATATATACTCCTGAAGTGCTGGTTAAATTAGAGGTTACAGAAGAATTGCTTCCTATACCACTTGGCTCTGCCGGTGTAACACTTGCAATATTAGTAATGGCTCCTTTTGCTGATGAAAGGACTTTACCTTTAATTGTAACTGTAACCTTACTTGCCGGATCTGAAGGGAAATCGGCTGTAAGCTGAATTACATTACCAGTTCCCTGTGCTGCCGATTTTATTTTAGCCGTACCACTTTCGGTGGCTGTCCATGTTACATCAACAATATCGTTAGGTATGTTATCTGCAATAATCGCATTAACGGCATTACTACTTCCTCTGTTATTGATCTCAAGTGTATAAGTTACATCTCCGCCTGCCGTTAAACCAGGCATACCATTTTTTACAATATCCAGAATTGGTTTGGCTGTAATTGTTGTGGTTATCGTACTGGTATTATTATTAGGTACATTATCTGTAATATCAGCCGGAGGGGTTACTTTTACCGTATTGCTCAAATCCTGTACCCTTGCGGCATCTACCTTACCTGTGATGGTAAGTGTGGTTTGTTCATTGGTTTTCAGATTTAAACCTGTCCAGGTCTGATTGCCAGAATTGTAAGTTCCGTCTTGGGCTGTATAGCCTGTAGCCGTAAATCCCTGAGGTAGGTTATCTACTACAGAAAGAATATCATTACTTAGGATTTGCCCAGGTCCGTTATTTCTTAAAGTAATTATATACGACAGGTTTTCTCCGGCTACAACTACAGTCGGATCCGATCTTTTTACAATTTCAAAATCAATAACACGTTTTATTGGCGTGGTTACCGTTGAAGTATTATTAGATAGTACGGGGTCTGTAATCTGGACAGGTGGGGTAATATTTACCGTATTTTGTAAAGTTCCCTTAGCATCTGCCGATACTATACCATTGATTTCCAGTACTGCCGATTGCCCGTTGTTTAGGGTTAATCCTGTCCATTGTCCTGTTGTAGCATCATAAACACCACTTTGTGGTACAAAACTACTTGCTGCAAATTTAGACGGAAGAGTTTCAGTTATCTTCACCACATCTGCACTCAATAAAGCGCTTGGGCCATTATTGGTTAGTACAATAGTATATTTCAGGCTTTCACCTGCTATGGCTTCGGTTTTATTAGCTGTTTTTACGACTGCTAAATCAGCCTTCCTTTCTATCGGCGTAGTAACTGTAGATGTATTGTTAGAAAGATCAGAATCAACTGTTCCTGATGGCGGTGTTACACTTACTGCATTGGAAATACTATTAGTAGCATTAGCAGACACTTTTCCTGTGATAGTTATCGTTGCATTTTGACCTACTGCCAATTGCAAATTCGTCCATTTACCAGTAGCTATATCATAAGTTCCTGTTGATGATGTTACAGATAGTACGGCAAAGTTAGCTGGAAGATTTTCTGATACCGTTACGGCTTGTGTTCCCTTAAGATCAGATAAGCCATTATTCGTTAACTTAAGGGTATATATAATGTTTTCTCCTGCTACTGCTTTAGTCAGATTTGCTGTTTTTTCTATCGCAAGATCATGTACAGGTGTAGGTGTTACCGTTATGGTTGTTGTAGAGTTTACCGGATCAGGGTCTGTTTCTTTGCCTGCTACACTTGCTGTATTATTGTAATCGGCTGTTGCTGCATTTGGTTTTACTTTAGCTGTTATGCTTAAAGTTTGGAAGGCCTGATTATTCAGGTTGCCAATATCCCATATACCCATTGTAGCATTATAAGTTCCAACAGAAGGTGTTGCTGAAACAAAGTCATAGCCTGGTTTTAACAGTTCTGTTACTTTTACGTTAGTCGCATTACTTGGTCCGTTATTTTTCGCTGTTATTGTAAATATGACTGTTTCTCCAACCAAAGGCGTTGCGTTTGAAACGGTTTTGGTTACAGTCAGATCAGCAATTGTAGTGTAGGTTAATTGAACATCATCTGCTGATGCTGCGCAAACTCCGTTGCTGATGGTCCAAGTAAGTACCGCTGTTGTATTTTCAGGTATGGTTACTTTTGTGGTCCTACTATTTGGGTTTTCAATAATTGCGTTCCCACTCTTTACCGTCCATACCCCAATTCCTGTTACGGGCGCATTGGCATTCATGGTAAACTCACCCGAATTGTTCTGTACCATATCCGGACCAGCATTAGCAGTACTCGGCTTTTTATTAACGGTTATAGTAACCACATTAGGATCAACAGATGTACACAATACGCTATTAATACTTTTTTGTGCTGTTCTTCTGAAATACGTATTTACAGCCAGTGGACCCGGCTGATATGTAGCTCCATTAGCTCCATTAATTACAGTCCAGTTTACACCGTTTTGAGATTGTTCCCATAAATAGGTTGTGCCAGCCTCTGCACTGGTCAAAGATTTGATCTGCTGAGGCGTATCTCCTTCACAAATGGTTTGATCTGATCCAATGGTTCCTCCCTGTATGGTTGGCAACACATTTACTTCAACAGTAAAAGGCGATCCGGCACATCCATCCACAACAGGTGTTACCGTAAAAGTAACTTTCTGTAAGACTGCTGTTGAATTACTTAATACGCCTGATATGCTGGCAGAAATACCATTAGATGCTATTCCTGTAACATTAGCTACATTATCTCTAACCCAGCTAAATTGCGTTGAACCACTTGAATTGGCCGTAAAATTAACCATTGCCATGGCACTGTTATTACAAACAGTCTGGCTCACAATACTGGCAGATCCTGTAATCAATGGTTTTACAGTAATGCTTACTTCGGTAGAATTTTGTGATGCACAGGTACCGCTTTGTACCACTGCTCTGTACTTAGTATTTACAGTTAATGTTGGTGGAGTATAAATTGTTGTGGCTTCTGAACCTGGTATATCTGTCCATGCACCTCCGTTTTGTGAAGATTGCCATCTTAATACATTTCCGGTAAACCCTGATAATACCAAAGGTTCAGGCGTACTGTTATAACAAATAACCTGATCAGATGCAACGCTTCCTCCTACCGAAGCCGGAGATTGGGTAATCACCACCGTACCTGTTGCTACACCATTACAGCCACCGCCATCTTTTACAGATTTTATATTAAAAGTACCATCTGTGGTAGGTATCACTTCATATATATTACTGCTGGTTGTAAATTGCCTTATTTCTCCTATACCATCAAGATAAGTAACCGTAAAAGGAGCTGTACCTTGTAAAGTAAAGGTTAATTTTGGCCTCACAGTTCCACAATAATTTCCATTTATGGTGCTTAATGTAGCTGTTGCACCGGCTGATCTGGTAATATCAAATATGCTTTCTGATTTACAATCGCCATTTTTGATTACCCATTTTATACGTACCGACTGACCTACCGGTAAATTGGTTACAGCAGTTTGATTTTGATGAGGTGTAGCAATAACAGCTCCATAGTTATTTCCTTCAAATTCCCATGAACCTACCCCTATAACCGGTACGTTTCCTCTAAGATAATAAGTGTCTGTTGCACATGCTCCTGCATTATCCTGCGTTACGGTAGCTGTAGTGGGTTTATTGTATAATATAGCTGTTGAACTTGCTGTAATACTACTTGTAACCTTAACCTGTGCAGTGTTGGCAAATTGGGATGAAGTATTACCCGGCACAATAGTTACGGGAATAGAAATGACTGTTGAGGAAGCACCGGCATTTAAAGCTGTACTCAATACAAATTTCATGGGTGAACCAGCTGTATAATTCCAGTTTGTACCCCCTATTGTTCTGCTTCCATCCAATTGTAAACCAGCTGGTAAAGCGTCTGTTACCTCTACTGATCCGGCAGCAAAGCTGGAAGTTCCGGTATTTTTAACAATAATGTTAAATGTATATTTTCCATCTGAAGGACATGAATCGGCTATTGTTTTTTCTATAGCTATATTTCCCTGTACCACAATAACATCTTCATCAGGACGGTTTTTATCATAATTGCTACCAGGTACAGTTCCATTACCATCCATATAATTGGTATTACCATCCGTTGCGTTCTGAGCAGGAGTAATTAACCTCGAATTATCTGAAGATTTTCTTGTAGGATCTAAATAATAAACCTGTGCTCCATTATGGTAGGTTCCTGGTGTTACACTCGACGAAATGTTAACATCGACTTTTATTTCCAGAAAAGAATTTCCCGGTATGGTAAATGAGCCAAACTCAAGATTAGCTGAACTGCCTCCCTGATTAAAAATAGATACCGGTGTGGCATTATCACTTGAAGTTACCGTTGCCGATAAAAAAGTAAAGCCTGCCGGCAGATCATCTTTTATTCTTACGCCAGCCGCACCTCCATCTCCGTTATTGGTAACCCTGATTGTATATGTAATTGCTGAGCCTGAAAAAACAGGAACGGTTGGATTAGGTCTCGATTTATTGACTACCAGAGTGGGTAAACAGGTTGCACTGTTTCCACCTATGTAAGGAGGGAGATCACCCGGATTAAAATTATTAACAAAACCCGCTGAACCCGCTGTAGCGCCATTACTGTTAGTACTGGCTCCATCATTTATGGTTCCACTTACTCCCGGACTGATGTTTGCATTTACAATAGCATTAGGCACATATAGATAAATAGCACCGCCACTCCCACCACCGCCTGGTCCGTGTGGTGTTGTGGTATAAGTATTACCCCCATTTCCGCCTTTTGCCTGAATATTCAGATTTGCTGTAGGACTTGGTTCTTTTGTACGAATATAAATGGTACCACCGGCACCACCACCACCCGCTCCATCAGCAGCAGCTCCTGCTCTACCTGCTTCCCCTCTTCCACCGTTAGCCAAAACAATACCATTGCCTACAATCTTATTGGCATTGATAATCACAATACCACCTCCAACTCCTCCTTTTACACCTGAAGTGGCATTATTCGCGTCGCCACCACCGCCACCACCGCCTAGAAAGAAACGACTTAAACTCGCTGGTACCGCCGCACCTCCTTTACCTCCAGCTTGTGTCTGATCTCCCTGTCCTGAGTTCCAGCCATACCCTCCTGCTCCACCCGCAGTAATGTTACCCCCACCGCCACCTCCGGCATTATGGTTATTACCCCCACCTCCGGCATTTCCGGGTGCACCTCTACCATAATCACCTCCGGGATAACCCAACCAGGCTACGCCGTTATCCACTTCATTATATCCATCCCACATGTATCTTGGCGTACCTGCAACCCCCTCGCCTTTCGTTGCGGCTTTATTATCATCTGTTGTTACATAAAGCGATTGGTTCAGATTTGCAATAGCCCTTACAGGCATATATCCACCCCTGAAACCAGTCATACTGGCATCAATTACATGGCCATTAAAATCTAAAGTACCTGCAACATCCAAGGCAATTACCCCACCCGCAGTACCGTTCCAGGGAACTGTTTTAATATCTGCCGATAAAGTCAGGTTGGAATATTGCATTAAACGCACAATCTGGAAACGCTTCTGACCGGAAGTGGCCGTAGCATTTTCATTGAGAAAAGTATTTACCAATCCGCCTGTAGTACCAGCACCTTTAAAATTTAGTGTTCCGCCTGACAAGGGTACATCGTTTAAGGCCACAACGTATTCATAAAAACCTACATTGGCTATATTACTGTAACCCGAACCATTATTTGAAGCTAAACCCGAACCATATTTAGCCGAATTTTCTGTATTGATGCCAGCTCCCTGCATTTGTATAATTAAAAGCAGATTGCCTTTACTGATCTGGGTATTACCGAAACTATATACTACCCCACCCACGGTAAAAGAACCTGGCACTGCTGAAAGTTCCATGCTTTTACTTCCTGCCGGTAAAGAATAATTACCTGGCTTAGAAGGAAAGAAAGTATTATTGGGTAAGGTTGAATTTACCGCACCATCGGCACCTGGGGTTGCACAAATCTGAGAAAAAGCTTTTTTCTCATTGATGAACAGCGTAAATAAGACTAGGAATAAAAAAAAGCGACCGTAGATTTTTATCATACAACAAGCGTTAAAATTTAACTTAAAAAAACAGTTGTTCGGTTTAATTAAGAGAATAGATTTTTATTCTCGGACGGAAGGAACTAATAAGTATTTGAGATTTTTTTTACAACACTTAATATCGTAAAAATGTTTTGACAAAGCAATATTTATTTTACGATTTATATCAATAGTTGTTTGTGAAAATTTAACAAGTTATTTTTTTGTATTTTTTTTATTACAATACACTTTACATCTTTTTTTTATTCTTAATTTTTACTTAACTAATTCTTTTAACAACCTCAATTACTAAAACATGAAAAAAATTAACCTAGACTCTAAAAAATTAAGCCTGAAAAAGGAAAAAATCGCATCCTTAACCAAAGATCAAATGAATAGAATAGTTGGTGGTGTACATTATACTGACTTCTGTGACCCAAGAGGCTGTACTGACCCTGATGAAGACACTATTCCAAGAGATACAAATAGCTGTCCAATAGAAGTTTCAATGGGAACTTGTGAAGGGAAATGTGGTTTATCAGATTGGGAACCTTGCGAAAGCGTTAGTTTCAATGTTGGGTGTACGTTTGGATAGCGATCTTTAAAACAATTATTTACATTTCATTTAACACTATCTTAGTAATGTGATCTGATAAATTTCATTATTTAGGATAGTGTTTTTTAGTAATCATTCATTCCATCAAATAATGAAAGAGGAAATTGCGTCAATTTTAAATAAAATATATTCATCATTTCAAAACCGAGACGCTTTACCTCCTAGTCTTTTACAGGGAGAAGCAGGTTATTGCTTATTTGAGAAATTCTATGTTCAACACTTTGATAATAGTAGTATATCTAAATTTCAAGATAACTTACAAAATCTTGCAGAGAATTCTATCGGGATAACATACCCTACATTTTGCAATGGCAAAGCTGGTATTAACTGGTTTTTTTCTTATCTGAATAAAAACGAAATTTTAAGCAAATCAGATTGGAATATGCTTTGTGACGATGACATGAAATTAGCAAATGATGCCATTAATTTTTTAAAACAAGGTCATTATGATTTCCTTCATGGCGCAATAGGTATTGCCTATCATTTACTTTATTCAAGAGGCCATGAAGATATATACCAGCAATTTTTTCATGATTTTATTGATGGATTGCAAAAGATTGGAAAATATCATAATAATGGAGAGTTTTTTATTCCAGATTTCAATCGAAGTAGGTTGGAACCAACTGCAGATAAAATAAACTTTGGTTTGGCTCATGGTATACCCAGCATTATCAAATTCTGTTTACAATGCTATAAGCAAAAAGTATGCATAGAAAAAGCAAAAAAACTGGTTTTGCAACTGGTAAGGCTCCTTAAAAACTATGCTGACAAATGTGGTTCGTACTGTTATTTCCCCACTTCGGCAACAATCGGTTCTGAAAAATTTGAACCCAGTCGCTTAGGTTGGTGTTACGGCGATCTGGGCATCGGAATTATAATATATCAAACCGCAATTGCTTTTAATGATAAAGACTTAGAAAATTATGCATTAAAACTGCTAATGCATACTACAAATAGGCGAACATTGGCAGCAACCTCTGTATATGATGCCGATGTATGTCATGGAGCTTCCGGTATTTCTCATATCTACAATAGGATGTGGCATTATACAAATGATGAAAATTTTAAAAACGCCCGTGATTATTGGATGAAAAGAACTCTCGAAATGGCCATTCATACTGATGGCGTAGCCGGTTATAAAACATATTATCCTGGCACTAATTCCTACAACACCTCTTATTCTTTTTTAGACGGGCCGGCAAGTATCGGACTAACATTTATAAGTTACCTGACCGGTGATTTTAGCTGGGATTATTGTTTAATGCTTAACGACTAATTTTTTATGACGCATTCTTTCTCATCTATATTAATGCGAACACCTCTGCAAAGTGTTCAATATGCCTATACTTTTTCTAAACAAGCTCCTACTCTTTTTCATGAAGGGGTTTATCTCGCATCAGAAACCTTATGGAACGAGCTTCAAAGAAAAGAAACCTTGCCTGCTAATAAACAGGAAAAACTACATCTTTCTTTCACAAAATATCATATTCGTAGTTGCTGTAGATGTACACCATACGGAACTTTCGCCGGAAGCAGATTGGTACATATATCTGATCATACCAACATAATTATTAATGACGCAGAAAATCATATCAGAAAAATAAGAATAGATATGAATTATATGACCGAGATCATTAATGCACTAATGAAGCTACCTCCTGTCAGGGATGCAGTTAAAATGTTTCCCAATAATAGCATATATGAAATTGGAGATAGTTATCGGTATGCGCAATATTTTGTCAGAAACAACAATCGGTATTATGAGCTTATATCTCTAGAACAAACAGAATATTTGAAAGCAGTTCTTCATTTTGCAGAACGTGGAGCTACGATAAAAGAGCTATCTGCTTTTTTAATGCAAATTGAAGATGTAAAAGAAGAAGAAGCTACTGAATTTATATTGAGTATGTATGATTCTCAACTGCTATTTTCAGCTTTAGAACCTAATGTTACCGGATTAGAACCGCTAGACAATTTAATCATACATCTTGAAGAACTGAACACAGCCAGTCATATATTAGATCAACTAAAAAGCATACAACAAATAATTAATAAACCAGAAAAGGGAGTTGCATTTTATCAACATATTGAACAAGAACTAGAAAAACTTAACCTTGATATAGCAATTCCTAAAAATACTATTCAAACAGATCTGGTACTTTCCGTTAAGGAAAATTATATAAAAAAAGAGATCATTCAACTCATTGTAGATCAACATTCAGATCTGTACGCATTAGCAAAAGATGCTAAAAATATGGTACTGGAAGATTTCAAGAAAAAATTCTACAATAAATACGAAGGACAAGAGATACCGCTGGATTTGGCCCTTGATGTTGAGCTTGGAATAGGCTATGCAGGTAATGATCAGTCGTCTACCGGCGAAGATACGCTAATTAACGGAATTGCAGCGGTAACAGGTGCTCCAAACACAAATTATCAATTTGATCATATTGAACATTTTATCCATTCAAAATATCACGCTTACCTCAAAAATAAAACTGATGTTATTGAATTAGAAGAGCAGGAACTTTCATCGTTAAAAAAATTTCCCCAATCTATTCATCTTCCCAATAGTTTTTTTCTATTTGGAAGTATCCTAGGAAATATAGATGATCTAAATCCTTCAAGTATCACATTTGATTTGAGTACCTGTTCAGGACCATCAGCAGGAAATCTACTAGCTAGATTTACTCATGGAGATACGGAGATACTTGAGCTTACCAAAGAGATATTAAGAGAAGAAGAAAGTGAAAATAAGGATATTATATATGCAGAAATAGCCCATTTACCTCAGGCACGTGTAGGCAATATACTATTGCGACCTATCTTAAGAAATTATGAAATACCATATGTTGGAAAATCTGGTATAGTATCTGAAAATCAAATACCAATTAGTGACTTAATGGTAAGTCTACAAGGTAACGAGATCATTCTACGAAGCATTAAACATAATAAACGTGTTATTCCACGAATAACAACTGCGCATAATTACTCTAAAATGTCGCTACCAATTTATCGGTTTTTGGGAGATCTGCAATCTCAAAATTTAGCACAAACACGCTTTTGGGATTGGGGAGTGTTAGGCTCATTATCTCATCTGCCACGAGTGGTTTATAAAAATTTAATTATCAAAAAGGCACAATGGAAAATAGATAACAAATCATTGACAGACTTACCAAAAAACACAGAAGATTATTTATCATATTTTAATGAATTTACCAGAAAACTAAAAATACCACAAACAGTTTTATACATAGAATCAGATAACAAATTATTAATAAGCTTTGAACATATAGAAGGAATAAAACTGTTTTTACACTATTTAAAAAAATATGGAACGATAACAATCGAAGAATTTCTTTTCACAAATAACAACTGTATTGTTAAAGATATTCATGGTAAATCTTATACCAATGAATTTATTATTCCCTTACACAGAAAAAGTAAAACAAAAGAAAAAACACTGTATAATAAAACAATTAAAAACACTGTAAAAAGAAAATTTTCGCTTAATAGCGAATGGCTGTACTTTAAAATTTATTGCGGACCTGCAACGGCAGAGAAACTATTAAAGAACGAGATCCTCGCATTTGTGGAACAGGGGTTGAAAGATAATCTCTTTAAAAAGTTCTTTTTTATAAGGTATAGGGATGATCTTTCTCATATAAGGTTACGCTTTTTTAATTCAGATACCAATAAGCAGTTTGAAATTCAAAAAAGGCTAGCTGAAATGCTTCAACCATATTTGAATAGTGATCTTGTAGAAAAGATCATGACAGATACATATGTAAGAGAGATTGAAAGATATGGTGAAAATAATATAGAGGCATCAGAAAGCTTATTTTTTAATGATAGTCTAGCTGTTTTGAGATTTATAAACTTACTTGAGGGAGAAGAGTTTGAAAAATACCGCATGTTATTTGCGCTTAGAGGAATAGACCATTTGTTAAATGATTTTGGGCTTTCTATAGCTGAGAAGAAAAATTTATTGAAAGAAATTGCAAAAACATTTTTGCAAGAATTTGGTGGGAAATCTGTTTTAGAAAAACGTATCAATAACAAATACCGCAATTATCAAAAAGAAATTTTTTCTCATCTCGACATGAAATTTGATATAGAGAATGAGATAGAAGATGCCGTTTTTATTTTTAACCAACGTTCTGAAATGAATAAGCAGGTTGTTAAGTCCATATTTAAAAACATTGATAACAATATTGAAAAACGAGATGACTTATTGAGAAGCTATATACATATGTTTGTCAATCGTTTATTTATAAATAATCAAAGAAAATATGAATTGGTAATTACTCAGTTTTTAGAAAGATATTATAGTTCTCAGTTTGCTATTTCACAAAAAAATAGCATAATCCAAGTTTAAAAGCTTTCTAAATTAGATAGCCATTTACCGATGATATCCAATATTCGAGGATTAATTGTTTCCTCAATTTCATTCGATTCTTCAGAGAGCCCGGTTTTGCCCTGTTGCAACATGTGGTTGATGCCAGGAAGCATATAAAGACTGGATTTTTTGTTATAATTTCTCTTTAGCGAGGCAGCCATTTTAGGTATGTAGATTTTGGCATCAACGTTTAGGTCGAGGTCCCCATTTATAATCAACACTGGGCATTTAATTTTTAACAACCAGTCTTCCTGTTTAATTTGCGCAGCTTTATGAAATTGCTCACTTGAAAGGATATTCACTCGTGTATAAAACCCTTTTGTCATTACCTCTCTTTCAGGAACAGAAATCGTTTGCAATTCTTCATCTGCAATGCGCCTGATTTCCATTTTCCTCTTCTCATACGAAGGTTCGTTGATAGTATAGTAGATAGATCTGGCCATAAAACTACTATCGGCTTTCTGAGCTGCGGCCGAGCGACCAGCGGCTTTGTTCATTAATTTACTTTGATGAGCTACAATATCATGCGGAAAACTCTCTACGGCGCCTGCCAGCATAATGGTGAAATAAGCATTTCTTCCTTCCTGACTAGCGATTTCTACCCCTTGACGAGCTCCGGCACTGTGGCCAATGATACCAATCTTATCTGGATCTATAGATGGGTGCTGCTTCAAAAAATCAAATCCAGCGGCTGCATCTGCCACTAGATCAGCCTCTAAAAGCTCACTCTGTTTCTTAGTCCCAGCGGTTGATTTTCCTGCTCCCCGATCATCGAACCTCAACGTAGCAAATCCCCTTCTTGTTAAGAAATCTGCTAACACCCACATGGTTTTATGATTGTAAAAAGGTTGATCACGGGTTACCTGTCCAGACCCACCAATAATTAACACTGCCGGAAAAGGCCCTTTTCCTTCCGGGATAGTAAGTGAGGCTGCCAAACGAACTGCGGTATCTGTTTTCACTACATATGAAACCTCTATAGATTGATAAGGAAATGGCGGTACGGGAGTTTGCGGTCTTTCCTGTCCACTAACAGTAATAAAATTGGTCAATAAACATATTAGGAAAGCGAAATTATAAAAAAGGGTTCTCATATCAATTGGTGGAATTTAATCAACAGCAAATGTTATTAGTTATATAGTGGTGCTAACATTCTCAAATGTTGTTAATCGCATTGATAAAAACCAAGTTCATAGACAGACAACCGTGATTAGGCTATTAATAGCAAAAAAACAAGATTAAAGACTATAATCAAACACTGCAATCTAACCTTAGTCGAACTTCAATCGTTAACCTAAAAGCTTTGTTTAGCTATCAGATCGAAATAAGTTAAGAAACAAAAAAACAGAATTAGAACTAAAATTAGAACCAATCTCGGCTTGGTACTTAGGTGGAAATCGGGATAATATATGCGATTGTTATAAAAAGTTGGAAGTACTCTGAGCCTACCGAATCTATGGCACCAGCAATGAATTATTTTTGATTTTCAATGATTTCAAATGCCTTTTTTAAAGCTTTGTCGCTCGTAGAATAAAAGTCTGGAATTACACCACAAAAATCTTCTTCATCTACCCCAACATTATAATATAAGGTACTGGAAATTGTAAACCTCAAATTAGAATTAGGTAGATGCGTAGTTACTATATCTCCAAAGCTTTTAATCAATCCCCCTGTTTCTTCCCCTATTATCAGTCCTCTTTTATAGTATTTAAAACATTGAGCAAAATCTGCTGCTGAAGAATAAGTTTGCGAATTTACGAGCAAATATACATTGCCGTTATACCGAAATGAGTTTTCTTTAATCTTATTGCTGTCCACGTAAAAAGTATCAACTGTACCATTTTTTTGATTTAGGAACTCCAATTCCTCCTTATCGGGCTTTTTTGTGCCTATATTCTTTTTTAGTCGAGCCTTATATAGTTGGCTATTTTTAATAACAACCTTGTTGTATTGCTTAAAAGGCTTACTCAAAAGATATTGTAAAAATTCATCTCCAACCTCGGATTCACCTCCACCATTGTCAATCAAGTTTATAATTAAATTATTGATCTTATTATTCTTGATTACTGAAAACGCCGAATCCGCAAATTTCCGGAAACCGTTCCAGTCGAATTTTCTGAAATTAATTATTGCCACATTGTTTACTACCTCAAAATCGAAGTTAGATTTTTCATTATTGCCTTTGGAGGTTTTTAAGTCAATTTTGTTGACTATTTCCGATAACTTTTTCTGTTTAATACCTTCTATTTCAATTAACTTTATTTGACTTCCGAATTTGTATTTAACCTTATAGTTTCCATTGGTTTTATAAAGATTTTCCAAATAAAAACTCAAATTCCTAGCACCAAATTCCGCTCTAAAATCAGGGGTTTCACCTGTATTGAGATTAACTATGTCTTCAACTATGCGCTTAGCTGGCATATTGTTGATGCTAATTATTTCTGAATTGATGGGTATTAGTGACGGCAGGTTTGCTTTAGACATCTTGCAAATAATATATGGAGCCTTAGTGCTAAGGATAAAAACATACGGCAATTCGTATGGGTCTTGTAAATTATAGAGTTCTTTCGGTACGGGCAAATCCGTATGACCATCTTGTAATTTTGCAAGGAGAGGCTCTATTTTCAAATAAAAATCAATCACAGTTAGATGTTTAGTCAATCCTTTTTTTATTAAAGCGACATCCTTAACGAAATTTTCTTTCGAGTACTTATAGTACGGGTTAAGGTGTGTTTCTTCAAGAAACCTAACCAAGGTGTCAACATCATTGGTCATTTGTATAGGCGTTAACACCCGTAACTGTTGCGACTTGGTTGAGAAGGATAACAATACTAATAGTATCAGTACAAAATTTATTTTTATAGTCTTCATTTTAGCATTTTTATTAAGACGACTAAATATGCAATTTGGTTGCATAAAAAATATAGCATAAGGCTATAAGCACTTTATCCCGGCAAAAAAAAACAGTTAGAATACTATTTAACACATTCTACTTGAATTTTATACTATTTCACAGATGCTAAAATTGGACTGCTCAAAAGAACAAGGAAATATGCTGACTAAAATGGAAGCAAGCTAAAGATCCTATCTAAACTATATATGAACGGCTATATTGAAGAAAAACGCTATATCGTTGGTTCGATATATGCCGAATAATGGATAATTTCTGAAAATCTATATCGAACCGCAGTCATCAATGAAGCGACGCTACTCATCTATCAGATTAACAATAAGTTAGGAAACAAAAAAACCGAGATTAGAACTAAAATTAGAACTAATCCCGGCTTGGTACCCAGCGCCGGAGTCGAACCGGCACGGTTTCCCACAGGTGTTTGAGACCAGCGCGTCTACCAATTCCGCCAGCTGGGCATTTGCTTAATAGCGGGATGCAAATCTAAAAAAATGCCCTCTATTACACAAATTTTATTTTATTATTATTCTTTTTATTTTTAGTAAGCTACTGTACAATACCTTATATAACTACGACTTCTTTTTTTAATTGTTTCTCTACATAAAAAGGTACAAAAGGCAATAATGATGCGATAAACAGAAACACAACTTTTGTGAATTTCCATTTTTGTTCTTTCCATGCCATAACTAGGCATGCTACATATAAAACAAAGAGCAAACCATGGATCCAGCCCACATATTTTACGCCCAGGGGCAAATCGGCCCAGTATTTTAAAGGCATTGCTACAAACAACAACAGCAGGTATGAAATTCCTTCTGTTAAGGCTACTTTTCTGAAAATATTTAATGAAGACATACGATAATGAGTTTACCCAAAAGTAGCCATTGTAACTTACTTAAAGGAGTTGAATTGCCTTTTTGACAATCTATCAACCTTACTAAAAATTCATATTATCCAAGTATTTATAAGCCGAACCCGTATTGAGCAATAACACCTTTTCATGAGCTAGCACTTGTTTCTTGCTGATCAGTATTTTAAGCGCTTCGAGTAGCGCTGCTCCTTCAGGTGCTACGAGTAAACCTTCGGCAACTGCTATTTCTTTTAAGCTCTTTGCAATAGCTGTTTCATTTACAGCCAAAGCATAACCATTGGATTCAGACAGTACATCAAGCATCATTTTTTCGGCAAAAGGACGCGGCACCGCTAATCCGTTCGCTATAGTAGCTGTTCCATTATAATTAGTCGAATTAGCTTGTATTCCTTTATAAGTAGCAACCAAAGGCTGGCAGTTTTCTGCCTGAACAGCAATCATCCGGGTGGGCGCATTTTTTATCCAGCCCATTGTCTTCATTTCTTCAAATGCTTTCCAGATACCAATCAATCCGGTACCTCCTCCGGTTGGATATAAGATTACATCGGGCAGCTCCCAATTCAACTGTTCTGCAATCTCGTAACCCAAGGTTTTTTTCCCTTCTAAACGATAGGGTTCTTTCATGGTAGAAATGTCGAAGAAACCCCTCTCTTGTCTAATCTCAGCTACCTTCTTCGCACAATCATTGATCAAACCCTTCACTTCAACCAACTCTGCGCCAAAAGCAATACATTCTTTTTTAAATGCCAATGGTGTATGTTGAGGCATTACAACAATTGCTCCTAAGCCTCCCTTTGCACAATAAGCACTTAAAGCACCGCCCGCATTTCCGGCTGTAGGAATAATACAACCTTCTACGCCTAGTTCTTTTGCTTTTGATACCGCCATGCTCAATCCTCGGGCTTTAAATGATCCGGTAGGATTTAAGGATTCATCCTTTAATAAGAGATTATCGAGACCTAATTTATTTGCCAGAGCAGAAAGTTCTAGTATTGGCGTAAAACCTTCTCCTAAACTTATCCTATTTTTCTTCGCTAATAGGGGCATTACCTGAGCATAACGCCACATAGATCTTTCGTTAGAATCAATTACAGAGTTTGGCATTACTTGAGAAAGCTCAAACGCCACTTCTATAGGCGAATGGCAGACTTTACAAAAAGTATTAAGTTCTTCTTTTGGATAGGGTGAGCCACATGAAGTGCACTTCAAATGATAATTTTTAATTATAGACATTAGCTGAATTCTGAAAGTTTTGTTGATTAACAAGGCTAATTTAGCCCAAAACAAAACTCTAAGCCAATATCATTTTAGCATAAACCATAACTAAAAGTTATAGTTATTTTTAGCAAACCGAATAAAGGCTTTGTTCATGCCGTCATTCTCCTCTCCCAGACGTTGCACGAAATAGAAATGTCTCTGAATAGTTAAATTTTTAATATTAATTTGAACCAAATTTCCCTGTTCCAGTTCTTTGCTTACAGCTTTAAGTGGTAAAAATCCCAAGCTGTCATCTGCCAGTATAAAGTTTTTCAGGGCTTCTGTTCCACCCAGACGCATGCTTACATCCAAATCAGTTATTTTGATTTCGTGTACAGCAAGGGCTTCTATAATTGCTTTTAAAGTTCCTGAACCCCGTTCTCGTAAAGACAGGGGCATTTGCTTCAGTTCTTCTAAACTGTAGTCGCTACGCTGTGCTAAATAACTCTTGCTTGCACATACCGCTACTACTTTTTCGGTCATAAAATACTGACTGTGCACATCAAACATCTTATCTTTACCTTCAATAATAGCCAGGTCTATTTCATGGTTGAGCAAAGCTGCCATTACATTCTCTGAATTTCTGTTCAGGAGGCTCATTTTAACGGCCTTATTCTGCTTTCTAAATGCAGAAAGCACCATCGGTATAACATATAATGCGATGGTGGTGCTGGCACCCAGTTTTAGCTCTCCCCTTAGTAGATGTTCATCATTAATACTTCCGATATCAAATTCTATCTGTTTAGCGAGGGATAAAGCGTCCTGTAAATGTTTCTGCAATATTTTTCCGGCAGGGGTAAGTATAACAACACCTCTCTTACGCTCAAAAAGTGGTGTTTTATAATGCTGTTCTAAGTTATGGATGTGCTTACTTATAGCCGGCTGACTAATAAAGAGCACTTCTCCAGCCCTTGTAAAGTTCAGGTATTTAGCTACTTCAATAAAAACGAGGTGACCAAAGGATAACATTTGGTTAAAATTACCAAAAAATATAATTTAAGATACTTAATTAATGTAATTTCGAGATAAGGGTATACCATCCTTTACCGTCACCCTGAACTTGTTTCAGGGTCTATATCTACAACAAAAGATACTGACTTGAAGCAAAGTTGAAAGTCTCCCATCTCAAATCTAATATCTAGCATCTACTTAGCTAACCGCTCTTCTATTCTCTGCAGGTATTTATTTCTATAGTAAATATCTTTTATTTTTAACAAACTGGCATCTTGCTGATCAGCTGAAACCGATTCAAAACCTCTTGTATAGGTCTCTAGTTCATCGCTTAACCTTTGTTTCATACTTTGCAACTGTGCATTTACTTCTGCCAGTTTTTGTGGATCCGCATCAAATTGCAATTCCATAATGGCTTCATTCAGATCCATCATCTCCATTAGAAAAGATTGTGGTAAAGTATAATGGTCTCCTTCTGCAATAAGATTTTTCAGTTCAAGAATATATTTTAAAGTCTTTTTAGGATCTTTTAATACCTGAAAGGCTTTGTTATTAAGGGTAGATAATTCTAATGCCCCTTCTTGCTCTGCTTCACTTTTATTGATATAGAAATCGGGATGGTACTTTTTGCTTAATGCATAAAATTGTTGTTTTACCATCACCTGATCAGGAAAAAAGCTTAACGGCAATCCATAAAATTCAAAATAATTCATCATAACGAATTTAAATAAGAAAACCAGATATCCGGATAATAGTTAATGAACCCCAACCCGGATATCTGGTCTGAATTTAAAACAATCTACTTCCCGAATAATTTTAAAATATCATTACCAAATGCAAATACCATCAAGCAAAGCAAGATTACAAAACCAACAATCTGTGCTTTTTCCATAAATTTATCACTTAAGGGTTTGCCTTTGATCATTTCAATCAACAAAAACACGACGTGACCTCCATCTAAAGCTGGTATAGGCAATAAGTTCATAAAAGCCAAAGCCATAGAAATCAGCCCTGTTAAGCGCCAGAATTTTTCCCAGTCAAATTCAGAACCATACACTTGGGCAATACCAATCGGACTGCTGATGTTACGGGCACTTACTTTACCTGTAATCATTTTCCAAATACCTTTGGCATTATCTGTTATGGTAGTTATTCCTTTATGTATTCCTATTGAAAACGATTCGCCAAAGCCATATGCAATGTGTTTGCTTGGCAAAGCTAAACGACCTATCATTATACCAATGGTACCATCATTTGCTACTTTTGGTGTTAAAGTAAGCTCTTTACTATCACGTAAAACATTTACCTGAATGGGTTTACCCGCAGATTTTTCTACTTCTCCTGTAAAATCTGTTAAATACTTAACATTTTTTCCATTGATCGTTAAAATACTATCTCCTTCTTTAAAGCCTGCATCAAATGCCGGAATAACTGGTTTTACAGGCTCTTCAGTAATAAACAAACCTCTCAGTTTAGCCAAAAGTCCTTTTTTAACTTTCACATCTTCAGGGCCGTTTACTTTTTTAATTTTTGCGGCCACCATTTTAGGGATCACAAATTCTTCGATACCGTACTTGCTGATACTGTTCAGAACGCTTTCGGGGATAGTTAAATCAATTGCTCTACCTGCTCTTGAGATGGTAAGTTTAGACCCACCAAGTAAAACTTTAGAACTTAAAAGCTCATCGAACTTGATTACTTTCTGACCATTGATAGCTAAAATCCTATCACCGTCTTTTAAACCTATTTCTCTACCTATAATACCCGGATACACACCGTTTACCAATTGATCGTTAGGGATATAATCTTCACCATATTTAAAGGTAACCATCCAAAAAATAAAGATACCTACGATTACGTTTACGATGATACCGCCTAACATGACGATTAAGCGCTGCCAAGCTGGTTTTGCTCTAAACTCCCAAGGTTGCGCAGGTTGTTGCATTTGCTCGGTATCCATAGACTCATCTATCATACCCGATATTTTAACATAACCGCCCAAAGGAAGCCATCCTATGCCGTATTCCGTTTCTCCTACCTTGAAGCTTACTAACTTTACGCCCCAGGCATCAAAAAACAGGTAAAATTTTTCTACTTTAATTCCGAAAGCTCTTGCCGCTAAAAAATGCCCTAATTCGTGTAAAATAACCAGTATCGATAAACCCAGCAAAAGCTGGCCCGCCATGATCAATCCATCCATATTGTAATTTTGTATTTTTCTATTTTAGATTAGTTAATAAATGTTTTGTTACTACCTCGGCCGCAAATATACGTGTCTGCTCATCGGTTTCTAAATAATCCTGTAATGTAGGATGTGCGATAAAAGGAACGTTTTCCATTGCTTCTTCAATTACATCGCTCATTTCTAAAAACCCAATCTGATCTTTTAAAAAAGCATCTACCACTATTTCATTTGCCGCATTGATGATACAAGGCATATTACCTCCTTTTTTCATCGCGTTATAAGCCAGCTCAAGGTTACGAAAAGTTTTTGTATCTGCATGACTAAATGTTAACTCGGGATAGTTTAAGAAATCAAAACGTTTAAAGTTATTTCTTATTCTCTGCGGATAGGCCAATGCATAATGAATAGGCAATTTCATATCAGGTACCCCCATTTGGGCTTTTATAGACCCATCATTAAATTGTACCATTGAGTGGATCACAGATTGCGGATGCACCACCACCTCAATCTGTTCGGGCTGTAAGTTGAAAAGCCATTTGGCCTCTATCACTTCAAGTCCTTTATTCATTAGAGAAGCCGAATCTATGGTAATTTTTGCGCCCATTACCCAGTTAGGATGCTTGAGTGCTTCTTTTTTAGTAACTGAACTTAGAAAAGTCCTGTCTTTACCTCTAAAGGGACCTCCAGATGCAGTAAGTATGATTTTTTCAACCGGATTATTCTTTTCGCCCACAAGGCACTGAAAAATAGCAGAATGTTCTGAATCTACTGGAATAATTTCTACTCCATTTTGCTGGGCCAGTTCCATCACTAATTCGCCCGCTACCACTAAGGTTTCTTTATTGGCCAAACCAATATCTTTTTTAGCCTTAATTGCCGCAATGGTTGGTTTAAGTCCTACCGAGCCAACAAGAGCAGTAATTACGAAATGGGTTTCGGGCAGGGTTACTGCTTCTATTAAAGCTTCTTCACCACACAAAACTTTTATGCTCGGTAATGCTGTTTTAACTTTGGTGTAATGCACTTCATTGCCGATTACCACTAAATCGGGATTAAATTCCAAAGCCTGTTGTATCAAAAGGTCGGCACTATTCTGCGCGGTTAAGGCATTAACTTTATATAAGCCCGGGTTTTCCCGTACCACTTCTAAAGTTTGTGTACCTATTGAACCTGTTGAACCTAAGATTGAAATATTTTTCAAATTGATATGGTTGTTATATTAATTGTCTATGGTTGAATTGTTTTATTGCTGAATTGTCTTATTGTTTTAACTAAACTTTCAACTTTTCGTTTGTAAACTTAATCAATGAATATACTTCCTTTGGCAAAGCACTTAAAGTATCAAAAATTTTAATATAATCTTCTTCATTGATCAGTTTTCTAACCTTAGCTTTTTCGTTCCAGTCTAAACATTCTTTTATCGAGCCAAGGCTATAGTAATAAAACTTAATCTTATCTTTTTTATGATAACGTCCAAAACCTTCTGCAATGTTGGCAGAGATAGAATCCACTGCATTTACAAATTGTTGTCCAATCGAATATTTAGAGAAATTGTCCCATGAAGAAATCAAATTCCAAATAAGATTACTTAAGTGAAAAGCATTTGTATAAGCTTTAATCTGATTTAATTGTAGGTAATTTTTATCCATAACAATGGAACAATAAAACAATTTTGCATTAAATTCTTACATTATATACTGAACTAACTCTTCTGCTATCTTTCTGTCGTTACTTAAACGTGGCACTTTATTCTGTCCACCGAGCTTACCCTGAGATCTCATATAATTTACAAAGGAATCTCTTTGTAAAGACCTGATGATTAAAGGTTGCAATACATTACCTTCTATCAAGTCATAATAATAGATATTTTTTTGCTGTAAGGCCTGATCTACTTTTTTAGAAAAGGATTTTAAATCTACAGGTTCTTTAGCAAATTCTATGAACCATTCGTGATAAGGCAGCTCTCCTTCAGCCGGATTTACCTGAGGGGCTACTGTAAACTCTGTAATCTCTACATTTTCATCATTTGCTACTGATAGCAAGGCCTGCTCTACTTCCTCACCTATTACATGCTCGCCAAAAGCCGAAATAAAATGTTTGATACGCCCAGTTACGATAATTTTATAGGGATTTAGAGAAACAAATTTAACGGTATCTCCAATGCTATATCCCCACAAACCAGCATTTGTATTCAGAATTAAAGCATAATTTTTATCCAATTCTACCTCACCAAGACTTAAACGTGTTGGGTTTTCATTGTAATATTCATCAGCCGGTATAAACTCATAAAACATACCCGAATTGGCCAATAACAACAAACCCTGTGATTGCTGGCTATCTTGGTAGGCAATAAATCCTTCTGATGCCGGGTAAGTTTCTATAGAATCTATTTTTTTACCTATGCTAGCTTCTATTTTTGCTCTGTAAGGTTCATAATTTACGCCGCCATAAACAAACAGGCTAAAATTCTTGAAAATATCTTTGATCTTTTTGCCCGAAGATTGCTGGCTCAATCTATCAAAATACATTTGTACCCAAGGTGGTATGCCGGAAATCAAGGTCATATCTTGATTGATCGTTTCCTCTACAATGGCATCTACTTTTTGTTCCCAGTCTTCTATGCAATTGGTTTTATAACTTGGTAAGCGATTTTTTTGGAGATATGCAGGTACCAAATGCGCAACGATACCCGATAAACGGCCTGTTTTTATCCCGTTTTTAATGCTAAGCACCGGACTTCCCTGTAAAAAGATCATTTTGCCGTTCACAAAATCTGCTTTACCGGTTTCGTGCACATAAGTTAACAACGCATTTCTTGCGGCCTTAATATGCTCGAGCATAGATTCTTTAGAAATCGGAATGTACTTTACGCCTGATGTAGTACCTGAGGTTTTTGCAAAATACTGGGGTTTACCTTTCCAAAGCACATCTTCTTCGCCACCAACAACTCTGTCTATATAAGTTTTTAGGCCTTCATAATCTCTTATTGGAACCTGAGCTTTAAAATCCTGGTAATTATTTATGGAAGTAAATTGATGATCTTTGCCGAAAGCTGTATGTCGTGCATTTTTAACCAACCGCACCAAGGTTTGTTCCTGTGCTGCAACAGCATTGTATTTCCACTTACTGATCTGTTTTACTACCCACGCTGCAAAGGGCTTACTTAATGCTGATTTTAATCCCATACACAATTCTCCTGAGTAACCTCGTTAAATTATCAATTATACGATATTATGGATAATATCCGGATGTTCGTCCCCTTTATATTCGCTCATGATCTTGCGGTAAGCTACTGCAAAAAACGCTGTGGTAAATGGTACAATAACAAATGAACTGAAAACAACTACAATTAGGGATATATATTGATTGATATTGTAATCAAATATCCAGTTGATGAGTTCAAAGCCCATTCTTATCACCGCATAAAAAAATGCAAATACTACAGCTTGTACAGCAACAAGTCCTGCAAAAATCATTAAGAGCTTTACAAAATTTCCTTTGGTTGTAGCCAAACTTAGCTTAATAGATTCAAAAGGTGGACTTTGCTTATCAATAATAAAAAACGGATAAAAGATAATACGGATAAAAATGATGAATACTGATAAAATGGCTATACCTACGGCTACATTTACAATCACATCGCCTACGGCCTTTAAATTGGAAATCAAATCCTGATGGTAAAGAAATTTAATTACCCAGTCTATGATAAAAAGTACAGGCATTAAAAGCACAACGATAAAAAATATACTTAGTCCAAAATACAAAGTGCCTGCTAAGAATTTAATCACTTCTTTTCGGGTAGGTAAAGTATCTACAATCTGTATTTCTTCATTTTCTGTATGGTCTAAAAGTCTTAGAATGTATTTAATAAGGCAAAGCTCTATTACACAATAACAAAGGATAAAGATCAGGAGCATTACCGCTCTGATACCCACATGTAGTTCTTCAAGGAAAAACGCCATTAATGTAGATGTTGATGCCGTTATAAAAACCAGAAAGCACAGGGTAGCTATGGAAAAATAGTTATCACGTGTAACCTTCCAGGCTTGCATAACCACATCTTTAACCGCGAAAGTACTTTCTTTAAGATAGTTTATCATGACATTTTAAATATAACTCTTTTTACAAGGTCTTGCATAAAACCTAAACCATAGGCTGTAAGCTGTATAAACGATGCAATAACACTCAAAAATGCAATTTTTATTGATTTATTAACCTGCCAGGCATGAAAAAATATCAACAAAAAATAAAGCAGCACAAAAAAATTGCATATGTATGCCAAAGGTGGACAAAACAGATTACAAACTATAGTGAACAACAAACCTAAAGTAAAAACGGCCGGAAAAAAGTGAACCAGTTTTAATTCTGAAGGGAAATGTTTATAAATATTGATCCGTGCTCTTCCAAAGAAATGCAATTGTTTATAAAACTGCTTAAAGCTTGTACGGCGTTTATGGTAAACTTTTGCCTCTGGGATCAGGCCAATTTTAAATCCGTTTTCATGTATGCGGATGCTGTATTCAATATCCTCTCCTAAACGGGTAAGGATAAATCCACCTACTTTTTCATAAACCTCTCTTGATATTCCCATATTAAAGCTACGTGGATGAAACTGTCCGATGTGTTTTTTATTTCCGCGTATGCCTCCGGTGGTAAAAGGAGAGGTCATGGCATAGCTGATAGCCTTTTGTATGGGTGTAAAACTCTCATGAGCGGCATCGGGTCCACCAAAAGCATCGAGCTTATGCTCATAAAGGTAATTCTTTACAATTTCAAGGTAGTTTGAAGGCACTAAAATATCTGAATCGAAAATGATAAAATAATCGCCTTGAGCACGTTCAAAACCAAAATTACGTGAAAAACCCTGTCCTGAATTTTCTTTATAAAAGTATTTTATATCAAGCTTATCGTTGTAAGCAGCTACAATATTTTTTGCATCATTAACTGAACCATCTTCTATAACCAGCACTTCAAATTGCGTATAGGTCTGTTTACATAAGGTTGTCAACAGCTCATTAATTTCCTGCGGACGGTTGTATAAAGGTATAATGATGGAAAAAAACATATCTTGAAATGAAAGCCGAAAGACGACGAACCAAAGCTCTTTTAGCTTTAGTCGCTAAACTCAATTAATTTCTTTTTCTATTAAATATTGATTACGCTCAGGAGCGCTACGTGTTACCAGTTCGGCCACAAAACCTGTTAAAAACATTTGCGATCCCACAACAATAGCTACAAGTGCAATATAAAACAGTGGTTGATCGGTAATCTCTCTTTTATAGGGGATGTGCATGGCGATATGATAGAGTTTTACCCCGATCATCCACAAGGCCATAATGGTACCCAATAAAAAGCTTAGCACCCCTAAAGAGCCAAAAAAGTGCATCGGACGTTTGCCAAATTTACCTACAAAAAAGATAGAAAGCAGATCTAAAAAGCCATTTACAAAACGGCTTAAGCCAAATTTGGTAACACCGTATTTGCGGGCTCTATGCTCTACTACCTGCTCGCCTATTTTGCTAAATCCTGCCCATTTTGCAATTACCGGAATATATCTGTGCATTTCACCGTAAACCTCTATGGTTTTTACCACATCGTTACGGTATGCTTTTAAACCACAATTAAAATCATTGAGTTTTATACCGCTCATTTTACGGGTTGCGGCATTGAATAATTTGGTAGGAATGGTTTTGGTAATAGGATCATAGCGTTTCTTTTTCCAGCCCGAAATCAGGTCGTATTTTTCTTCCCTGACCCTTCTGTATAACTCTGGTATCTCATCAGGACTATCCTGCAAATCTGCATCCATAGTGATAACCACATCGCCTTTTGTAGCTGCAAAGCCTACGTTTAAAGCCGCTGATTTACCATAATTTCGCCTGAACTTAATTGCTCGCACGGTTGAATATTCTTCTTTAAGCTGGTTAATTACCTGCCATGAATCATCTGTACTGCCATCATCAACAAATATAGCCTCGTAACTAAAGTTATTTGCAATCATTACGGTATTAATCCAGGCCATTAATTCGGGCAATGATTCTTCTTCATTAAATAAAGGAATTACGACTGATATATCCATTTATGTTGATTAACGTTAAGGTATTCAAAAAACAACGTGCAAATTTCATCAAATAAATTGATAAAATCTGCACGTTGTTTAATTTCTATTTGTAATTTTTATTGTTCTGAGGGTTGTTCGTTAATTACATTGGCAAAGGGGTTAGGATCGCTTTTCTTAAATATCAAGGCGAAAATCAAAGCGCCTATAAAGTACATTACTGCCGAAATACCGAAACCTACTATTGCCTGGCCAAAGCTTGGAGAGAACTGTTTATCTAAGCTCTTTTCAGTGCTTTCCAATGCTTTTGCAGTGTCTTCATCACTTAAGCCTAATGATTTCATGGTACTTTCACTTTTAGACAATACCATCTCTTTCATAGTTGTTGGATAAGAAGGATCTATGTATTTACCGAAAGCGATGTTGAAAATATACATGATAGCCATAGAAAGAAGAAAGGTTACAAAAATCGGTCCTAATGCCTGGCTAAAAGTCCAGTAACCTCCAGCTTTTTTCCTCATGTCTAAACAGAAGAAAATAGCTAAGGCTATACCGATCAACATAGTTAAGATACCATAAGTATATGAACCCATTATAGATGGCATGACATACCAGCTAATTAAAAAAATAACGATATTAATAATGCCCCAAATTAATCCATTTTTGAGCGCCTCGCTTTTTAGGTTTACACCCGGTTGATTGTTTACCATAGCAATTTAAATTATTTAGTTTTGTTAAATTTAGCAATTAAACTGTAAACAGCCGCATCAAAGGCCTTATTATTGCTAAATTTAATCAGATCTTTAACAATCTGTTCTCCTCCATTAGGTTGATGAAAGAAAGCCATAAATGGAACAAAAAGCGCTTCCATTTCTTCTCCAAGATTTAAGATTTTAGCATTCAGACAAATATCTTCAACACTACTTTCGGCCAATTGCTGGTTGCTGATGATGTCCTCATAAATATGAAATTCATCCTGAAATTCATCTTCTTCTACCAATAAGAACTCCTTTAAAAAGTCTTCGAGCCCTGGTTTCAATTGCTCATCATTGCACTCATTGATATACAGCAACAGGTTAAGTAGCTCTGTGCCTCTATCTATGGTTTCTTCCTCTATGCCTTCCCATTCCTTAGAATCGAGATAGTCAGCTTCAAGTCTGTTTACATCACTGGTAAAGAAATTGATCATCAACAGATCAAACAACACCTCTCTTAATTCGTCAAATTTCGGATTATCATCTACCACAGCATCAAAAGCTTCTACTTTATCCATAAAATTGGCTTCCATGGCAAAAACAGGTAAAAGCCCATCTATAAATGACTGACCTTCGGCACCTTCTATTGCTGCATATTGATTAATAGCCTCTTCTAAGGCTTTTTTTACATTACTATTCATAAGATTGATATTGACTGTTGTTATACACTAACTGAACTTTACCTGTAAGCTCTTTATTTAACAATGGAGAGTTTGCAGATTTTGAATAATTATTTTGTGAGGTATATTGCCATTTCTGCTCAGGGTTATACACCACGAAATTCGCTTTTGACCCCACTTTGATTACCGGAGTTTCTAGTTTTAAAAGCTTACGTGGGTTAAGCGCCATTTTCTGTACGATTAACTCGGGAGAAAGGCCTGCCTGTAACAATAATGGCAATGCGGTTTGCAAAGCTATGATGCCATAAGCAGCAATCTCAAACTCTACATCTTTGAATTCGATTTCATGCGGGCGGTGCTGGGTTGATATGGCATCTATTGTTCCATCTTTTAAACCTGCAAGCAAAGCTTTTACATCTGCTTTACTACGCAAAGGAGGTTTTACTTTATAATTACTATCAAAACCACTCAAAAGATCATCGGTAAAAATCAATTGATGTGCCGCTACATCGCAGGTTACTTTTATACCATCTTTTTTAGCTTTTTTTATCATAGTAACCGCTCCGGCAGTTGAAATATTACTGATGTGCACAGGCGCACCATGGTATTGCGCAAGAAATAAATCTCTTGATATCTGCATTTCTTCTGCCAAAGCAGGAATGCCTTTCATGCCTAGTAAAATGGTATTTTCACTTTCGTTTACATGTGCCTTAGTTGAAATGGCTTTGTTTTCAGGAAATGTAATCAGCAATCCATCAAATCCTAAGGCATATTGTAAAGCCCTACTCATAAAACCATCATCGGTAAGGGTTTTATTACCTTCTGAAAAAGCTACCGCTCCGGCTGTTTTCATATCGTACATCTCGGCAAGTTCTTTTCCTTCCAGATTTTGGCTAATGGCGCCTAAAGGATAAATATCTACCAGATTTCCTTTAGCTTTATTTAATAAATATTCTACCTCGCTTTTGCTATGGATTACCGGTTTTGTCGAAGGTTGCACAGCTACAGCAGTAAAACCTCCGGCTTTTGCCGCAGCAGTTCCGGTCTTCAGGTCTTCTTTGGTTTCAAATCCAGGATCGCCAATCATACAGTTCAGGTCCATAAATCCCGGCGATAAGATGGATCCGGCAGCTTCAAATACCTGCTCATTTTTATTTGCGGTTAAATGTTCTGCTATAGCCGTGATACTTCCTTTTTCAATTCTGATATCGCAAGTTTTGCTGTTAAACTCGCTCTTCGGATCTGCAATTTTAATGCTCTTAACTAAGAGGTTCATGAATGTGTATGTTTTTGAATTTTATAAAATCTAATCAGTAAAATCTCCGTTAAAATAGAAACCAGGCACAAAATTAGGCAAAGTTTCCATAACTCTGTTCCATTATTTTTGATGTCAACAGCCGATTGAATGCTCTTGTTGCTGGTATCTGTAAAACGAATGTGCTGCTTTCCGAAAAGTTTCTCCAGATCATCCTGAGTAGAAAACTTCATCAACGATTCAGAACGATCGTCATTGAAAGCAACAATTGCCAAAGTTGAATCGGCTTTTTTCACTTCATAAAAACCTGCTTTTTTAATCTGATCGTCTATATACAACAAGGTCTTATTGGCATTTTGTTTAACTTCAGGTATAACCTCAAAATCGTCGTTAATTATTTTTAAGGTTTGATTTTTGCCTAAAGTGGTTTGTGCTGTTTCTATAGCGTGGTCTTTACCCACTGTATAAAACAAAGGAAGATCTTTTACGCTAGCAAATGTAATCTTGTACATTACAGGAATAAACAAGGGATGTCTTGCAAAATTGCTTTCCGTCTCATTTAAACCCGACGACAAGAGATAAACACTACCTATACCTTTTGAAAATTTAGCCAGAAAGAAATTACCTAAGGGCAATTGCATTAAATTTTCCTGGTATTGTCCCTGCGTTTTTGCATAGCTAAAATATTGATGAACCTGTGGTAAATCCATTTTTTCGGGTAACTGCTCAAATACATCTTTAAATAAAGGGTGCTTAAGCTCTACCTGATTAACTTTAATATCTGCCTTATTAACCTGAACAACCGTTGGAAGATTCAATGTTTTTAGAAATTCATTATAAACTTCTTTACTTGCACTAACATCAGGAAAAATAACAACAGAACCACCATTATTAATATAATTCTTTAATTCATTAGCCAAACCTGTTGAGGGATTTTGAAGTGCATTTAAAACCACCAGGCTAAATTTTGATATAGCCGTATAATTGATGTTATTTTCGGGTACCCGGGTTAAGTTAAAATATGGATCTGCCCCATATAAAGCATCTACATATTTAGACAATTCCTGCTTGCCATTAATAACCAAAACCGACTGGTTCTGGTTTACGTTAAAGGTAAAATTAAGGTTATCATCAAAAGTTAACGGAAAATCTTTAATGCTGACCACTGCTTTTTGCCAACCTGTGCTCAGTCCATTAAATGATAAGGTATCGTATTTGCTTTGTCCGGCTTTTACCGTAACATTAGCTACTGCTTTTTGCTGATTATTGATGAGCAATTTAAGTGGGATGTTCTGCGCATCCTCCTCGCTGTAATTGCGTACTTTTACCACTATCTTTTCTGAAGTACCCGGTAAATGAACCGGAGAAAGAAAGCTCACACTGTCAACCGCTATATTGGGCAGCGCATTTGCATTCAGTTTAATTAAAGATATCTGATTGTTCTCTTCTTTCTTGATTTGTTCTTTTCCTGCAAAACTTTCCTGAAAATCTGAAATGACATAAGAGATATAGCTCCCTTCTCCGGTAAAAACAGCCTGTTGCCTGTTAATTATCTGTTGCAGTTCACGGTGTATAGGCGAAACTTTAATTTCGTCTATGGCCGACAAGATTTCTTCTTTATTCAGCAGGCGTTGATGCTTACCCTCAAAATCATTGGTTAGCAGTTGGAATTTATCATTTAACGCATAAGAACTTACTATTTTTTTGGCTGTTCTTTTCGCTTCGTCCAATAAACTTCCTTCCTTATTTACAGCATCCATGCTGTAAGAGTTATCTACAAATACACTGATTACTTTTCTTACATCAAGGTCTGTCTGGGTATTGTTCGTAAAATAAGGACGGGCAAAAGCCAGCACCAGAAATACAATGGCTAATATCCTGCAAAGTAAAATCAGTAAGTTTTTAAGGTTTTGACGGGAAGAATTCTGCTCTTTCACCTCTTTCAAAAAGGCTACATTACTGAAGTAAACTTTTTTATATTTTCTGAAATTGAATAGGTGAATGACAATAGGAATGGCTATAGCCAGCAATGCAAACAAAAAACCCGGATAAAGGAAATTCATTAAAAACCAAAGTTAGGAATTTTATACAATTTACCTAACGTAGCCTGCTGTAAAAAAGTTTTTCTATAGAATATAGCGTAAAAGGTGTTAAAACAAATTCAGCATAACTATTGTTTCTCTCCCAACCGTCATCCTGAACTTCCCGAAATGAGTTGGGGACAGGCTGTTTCAGGATCTTTTACATATACCTTTTCAAAGCTTCCCATAAAATAGGGTCGTACTCATAAACATCGGGTATGAATTCTACTTTATTGTTATGTGCCCAAGCTGTAAAATACGATACCACCACTGCAACGCCTTTTCTTGTTGCAAACCAAGTAGGTTTTAACTGAAAGGTATTTAAGGTATCTGTTTTTTTAGCCATCTTGGTTTTAAACAACTCAGTCTTGGCAGTATCAACAGGTGGCAAATCTACTTCCATGCGTAGTTTATCGTATTCCTTATCATTATTTACCAGCAACTGCGCAAATTTAAGCGGATCTTCTACCCTTATACAGCCGTGGCTAATGGCTCTTTTACTCAAACTAAAACCATATTTAGCATTGGTATCATGTAAGTAAATACTAGAACTGTTATCAAAAACAAATTTGAATTTCCCTAAAGCATTTCCATCGCCCGAACCCTGTTTAAAAGAGAAAGGCAATTTTTCTCTCGGATATTTATCCCATTGTATGGTATCTGGTTCATCTATAAGTTTGCCATTCTGGTAAACCTTGATATTATTGTTCGATAAATAAGCCGGATTTTTCATTACCATCCAGTAGATTTCGCTTTTTGCAATACTTGCTGGTATATTCCAGATAGGATTTACCTGAATAGAGTTAAAAACACTCACCAATTGTGGGGTTTCATGATTTTTAGGTTTATCGTCCAGTTTACCCGATTTAAGGTAAGCCTTCATTTTATCTGCATAACCAGCTTCCCTTTTCTCACCTACACAAACCTTCATTGAAGTTAAGGTATCTGCTCCTTTAATCCAGGTTAGCCTGAAATCAGGTATATTTACCCATACTGCTTCACTGGTATTTACGGGCAATTGCCAACGCATCCGTTCCAAATTAATTTTAATCGTCTTTATCGCTTCATTGTCCTCATTCTTTAAACTATCGCGATATAAAGCAAGACCCTTTTTCAGCGCTAAGTAAGCAGGAGCAGCAGGTTGTGATTTTTTGAGTTCAGCTACTAGATCTGTTGTATTTAAAACAGAGTCCATTTTAGCACTGTCTGGTCTTAGATTTTTAATGTAATAACGGTTTAAGAAATTGGCCGGATTGATAGCCCCATAACGCATAAAATTAGTGTATTTGCTCAATGCCAAGACTGAGCTAACTTCCAAGTCGGCAACCGCAGCGTACACTTCATCAATATTTTTAAATTTATTGGCCTTGAGTACGGCTAAATCTTTTTCTAATGCTGAGGACAGGAAAATTTCAGGATTAAAACCATCTTCATAGCTGCTTAAAATATAATTCTTTAAACTATCTAATCCGCCGTTAACATAAAATTTGGTAACTAACAGCGGTAAATATTCATTAGCTTGATAATAGGCCTCTATAACTTTGGGATTGAGACTGGCATTAATATGTTTAGCTAAAACCTCTTTAAAAATCGGTTTATAAGCTGCTGTATCAAATTGATTGTACAATTTATTGTTAAAATGACTGCTCAGCACCTTTGCTATTTCAGGTTTTTCTTTAAACCAGCTACATGCAGTTAAAACAATAGAAAAAAGCGTAAAAAGTAATAATTTCCTCAAGTTCACGTATTAATTTAAATGGATTGCACCATAATATGTCAAGCTCATAACAAATTAAATGCCATTATTTTTTTGTTTTTGAAGTATCAGATGTATATTTGCATATCGTCTTCTTTAAGAAGGGAATAAACATTAAAATGAATTTAACTTTAAACTTCCATTATCATTTCCATCATCGCCATCATGGCGATAGATAGTGGTATGTTTTTGTACGTCAAAAACGGTTTAAATTAAATAGTTTATTTCTTGTATCTTTTATAAATTCCTAGTGAAAACTTTAAAAATTGCTATCCAGAAATCTGGAAGGCTAAATGAAAAATCTGTAGAGATTTTAAAAAATTGTGGTCTCTCTTTCGAAAACTACAAAAGCTCGTTAATCTCAAAAGTGGGTAATTTTCCCCTCGAAATTTTATTTCTGAGAGATGATGACATCCCCGAATACGTACAAGACGGAATTGCCGATTTAGGCATTGTGGGCGAAAATATCATCATAGAAACCAATGCCAAGGTTTCTTATCTGCAAAAATTGGGTTTTGGCAAATGTTCGCTAAAAATAGCCATAAAAAATACTTGTGATATCAATGAAATTAAAGAACTGGAAGGTAAGGCCATTGCCACTTCTTATCCCGTAATTCTTTCCAGGTATCTTAAAGCAAATAACATCACCGCCCAGATCAGGAACATATCTGGCTCGGTAGAGATTGGACCAGGATTGGGTTTAAGTGATGCCATTTTTGATATTGTATCGACCGGAAGTACTTTAAAAAACAACGGGCTTAAACCTTTTGTTAGTGTAATGGATTCTGAAGCTGTTTTAATTTCAACTCAGGGTATGGAGCTGAATGCTGAAGTACTAGAATTGGTAAAACGTATCCAGTCGGTGCTCAGGGCTAAGGCTACAAAATATGTAGTGCTTAATGTAGAAAAGAAAAATTTACAGCGCATTGTAGATTTACTTCCAGGCGTAAAAAGTCCTACTATAGTACCGCTGTTTGAAGAAGAGTGGGTAGCCGTACATTCTGTAATTCCTGAAGAAGATTTCTGGCAAAAGATCAATGCGCTTAAAGCTGCCGGTGCTCAGGGGATTGTAGTTATGCCCATTGAAAAAATTATAGCGTAAATCCACAATAAATATTAAAAAAACATATTAACTATTAGTTAATTTTAAATATTAATAAATTGAAAATCTATAATTTAAAAAATTTAACTAAAGGAGAAGTTAACAACATATGCTCGCGCAGTATAATTGACGACAATCTGGTTAAATCAAGGACAGCAGAAATCCTGAAAAGGGTAAAAGAAGAAGGAGATTCTGCTCTTTTTGCATACAGTGAATTGTTTGACAGCGTAACCTTACCTAAACTTTTTCTGGATGAAGAAGAGCTAAAATCGATTGCGGCACATATTCCAGAAAAAGTAAAAAACTCCATTGATATTGCTTACCAGAATATCTATGCTTTTCACAAAAACCAGGTTATTGCCGAACCTAAAATCGAGACTATGCCTGGCGTAACCTGCTGGCGCGAGAATAGACCTATAGAGAAAGTTGGCCTCTATGTACCCGGAGGTACTGCGGTTCTGCCCAGCACTTTTTTAATGCTTGGTATTCCGGCTAAGATTGCCGGATGTAAGGAAATTGTGGTTTGCTCTCCTCCGCAAATTAATGGAAAAGTAAACTGCTATATTGCCTATGTTGCTTTGCTTTTAGGGATCACCAGAATTTACCTTATGGGCGGAGCGCAGGCCATTGCCGCAATGGCTTATGGAACCGAAACCGTACCTCGTGTTTACAAGATATTAGGGCCGGGTAATCGTTATGTAACCGAGGCAAAGAAAACTGTACAAAATACAGTCGCTATTGATATGCCCGCAGGCCCTTCAGAAGTCCTCGTACTTGCAGATGAAACTGCCAATCCGTCATATCTCGCAGCCGATTTGCTTGCACAGGCAGAACATGGAATTGATAGTCAGTCTATTTTGGTTTCTACTTCACAAAATATTATAGAAGAAACCTTAAAAGAAATTGACTTACAGCTAAATATTTTACCAAGAAAAGAAATTGCTGCCGCTGCCTTGCGTAATTCTTTCATCATCTTGAGCGAAAATCTTGATGAAAGTATAAATTTTAGCAATCAATATGCGCCTGAACACCTCATTTTAGCCACAAAAAATAATGAAAAAATTATTCCTTTGATAATCAATGCCGGATCGGTATTTATCGGCAGTCTTACTCCCGAAAGTGCAGGTGATTATGCTTCTGGAACTAATCATACTTTACCTACAAGTTCCTTTGCCAAAGCTTATTCAGGTGTTTCAGTTGATACATTTATCAAGAAAATTACGTTTCAACAATTAGATATCAATGGATTAAAAAATATTGGAACCACTGTTGAAACACTTGCAGAAGCCGAAGGATTACAGGCACACAAAAATGCCATTAGTATTCGTTTAAGAGATATAAAATAAATTTAACGGTACATCAACCTAAAAACTACAAAATGGACATCCGCGATTTACAAAGAGACAACATCAAAAACCTTAGCCCCTACTCTACCGCAAGAGATGAATTTAAGGGAGAGGCCAGCATTTTTTTAGATGCTAACGAAAACAGTTTCGGTTCACCTTTACCAGCCAATTACAACCGCTATCCAGACCCTTTACAATTAGATTTAAAAGATGCGATCAGCAAAATTAAAGGTGTACCCATAGAAAATACATTTTTAGGAAATGGCAGCGATGAAGCCATAGACCTGCTTATACGTGCATTTTGTAATCCCGGTAAAGACAATATCATTATCCTGCCGCCAACTTATGGCATGTATGAGGTTTCGGCTAATATCAACGATGTTGAAGTTAAAAAAGTAAACCTGCTCCCAAATTATCAGCTCGACCTGGAACGTATCTCAGAAACCATTAACAGCAATACCAAAATCATTTTTATCTGCTCACCCAACAACCCCACAGGAAATTCTTTAATCAGAAGCGATATAGAGACGATTTTAGCCAACTTTAAAGGCTTGGTGGTAATAGATGAGGCTTATATCAATTTCGCTCGTCAGAAGTCATTTATTCAAGAATTGACCGAATACGCCAATCTTGTAGTTTTACAAACTTTCTCTAAAGCCTGGGGTTTAGCGGCTATCAGACTGGGTATGGCTTTCTCTTCTACACCTGTAATCGATATCCTCAATAAGGTTAAACCACCTTACAACATCAATCAGCCTACACAAGATCTGGCTCTTGCTGCTTTAGAAAACATTCAGCAGGTTAACGAATGGATCAGAATTACCGTAA
The DNA here is from genome assembly GCF_022809115.1 of Pedobacter montanisoli. Taxonomy (GTDB): domain Bacteria; phylum Bacteroidota; class Bacteroidia; order Sphingobacteriales; family Sphingobacteriaceae; genus Pedobacter; species Pedobacter montanisoli. Next base: position 1,441,900 of record NZ_JALGBH010000002.1, read on the forward strand.
TTGAGCGTGAAAGGCTTAGCAATGCACTGGCCCGAATAGAAGTCGTTAAAAAGATATATCCTTCTGACGCTAACTTTATTTTAGTAGAAATTGAAGATGCCCAGAATTTGTACTACAAATTATTAGAACAAGGCATTGTGGTAAGAGACCGTTCAAAAGTTACCCTTTGTGAAAATTGTTTAAGAATAACCGTAGGAACCACAGAAGAAAACAATGAATTGTTAAAGGCCATTTCCATACTTACCGAACAAACTGTTTAAACAATGCCTGCAAATACAGATAATATCGCAAAAACCAAAGTGCTGTTCATTGATCGCGACGGGACATTAATCCTCGAACCCGAAGATGAACAGGTAGATAGTTTCAGCAAGCTAAAATTTTATCCAAAAGCACTTTACTACCTTTCAAAAATAGCCAAAGAACTGGATTACTGCTTAGTAATGGTTACCAATCAGGATGGTTTGGGAACCACCTCGCATCCTGAAGAAAATTTCTGGCCTGTGCACAATTTTGTAATGGATACTTATGCGAACGAAGGTGTGGTTTTTAAAGATGTAATCATTGATAAAACCTTTGCTAAAGACAATGCCCCTACCCGAAAACCGGGCACAGCACTGCTAACCAAATACCTTGATGAAAGCATTTACGATTTAAAACATTCATTTGTAATTGGCGATCGGTTAAACGATGTAATTCTAGCTAAAAATCTTGGTGCTAAAAGTATCTACATCAGACAGAACGACAATTTAGGCAAAGGCGAAGCTTTAGAAAAGCGTGAAGGATTAAAAGACATTATAGCTCTTGAAACCCAGAATTGGGAAGACATCTATACTTTTTTAAGAGCCGGGAGCCGTATTGTAACACATGAGAGAAATACCAATGAAACTAAAATCTATGTGAACTTAGATTTAGATGGAAGCGGTAAAGCCTCTATCCAAACAGGTTTGCATTTTTTTGATCACATGTTGGAGCAAATCGCACGTCATGGAAATATCGATTTGGCGATTACAACCCAGGGAGATTTACATATCGACGAGCATCACACCATCGAAGATACGGGCATTGCACTGGGCGAAGCTTTTGCCAAAGCGATTGGCAACAAATTAGGGCTTGAACGTTATGGTTTTTGTTTGCCCATGGATGATTGCCTTGCACAAGTTGCCATAGATTTTGGTGGCCGGAGCTGGATTGTATGGGATGCCGATTTTAAACGGGAAAAAGTTGGCGATATGCCTACAGAAATGTTCTTCCATTTCTTTAAATCGTTTAGCGATGCGGGAAAATGCAATCTCAATATCAAAGCCGAAGGCCAGAACGAGCACCATAAAATTGAAGCAATCTTCAAAGCTTTTGCAAAAGCCATAAAAATGGCTCTAAAACGCGACAGTGAGAAAATGGTACTTCCAAGTACAAAGGGTATGTTATAAACGAAGAAATGGAAAACAATATAAGCGACAACAGCAAAACTGCCTCTTCCAAAATTGGAATCGTAAATTATGGTGCGGGTAATCTTTTTTCGCTGGGCTGTGCCTTAGAGCGACAAAATATTACTTATGGCATGATCAATAAAATTGATGATTTTGATTTATACAGCCATATCATTATACCCGGCGTAGGCCATGCAGGAGCTGCAATGTCAAAGTTAAAAGCTTCAGGTCTGTCAGATGCCATAAAACTACTTAAAAAACCTGTATTGGGTATTTGTGTAGGCATGCAGTTGCTTACTGCCCATTCTGAAGAAGGCAATTCTGCATTACTTGATTTGTTTCCCTTACAAACCAGATTGTTCGATAAAGATCAGCACATCAAAATTCCACACATGGGCTGGAACAATGTTGATTTTAAAGACAACAAATTGTTTTACAACATCTTAAATCTTACACAATTTTACTTTGTACATTCTTATTTTATAGAATATAACCCTATTTTTGATATAGCTTCTGCCCATTATGGCGGTAGATTTTCTGCAGCTATACAAAAAGATAATTTTTTTGGCGTTCAGTTTCATCCCGAAAAATCGGGTGCGGCTGGCGAACAATTATTAAAGAATTTTGCACACCTAACCCTATAAAGCTTATAACATGTATATTATTCCGGCTATTGATATTTTAGATGGTAAAGTAGTTCGCCTTGTAGAAGGTAATTACAACCAAAAGACCGAATACCAGGTTTCCATACAGGAAATGATCGAACGTTACCATTCAAATGGTACTGATTTTATTCACATTATAGACTTAAACGGGGCTAAAGGTGATTTTAGAAATCAGGCTGAACTCTTTAAGATCATTAAAGAAACAGACATGAAAGTGCAATATGGAGGTGGAATACGCACCATAGAACAGGTTACTCAACTGCTCGATGCCGGTGTGCATCGTGTAATTGTAGGTACGCAGGCCGTAAGCAATCCTGATTTTTTACCCGAATTAAGTGCAGCTTTTACCCATACTGAAGATTATGCCAATCGCATTGTAATTGCCATAGATGTATTGGACGAAGTAATTAAATATTCGGGCTGGATGGAAAGCTCGCCTATCAAATTGATGGATTATGTAGATAAATGCTTAAGTCTGGGCTTTTTCAGGTTCTTGTGCACCGATATCAATAAAGATGGCAAATTAGGCGGAACAGCTATTGAGCTTTACAAAAAACTGCTTGACCACTCACCTATGATCAAACTGATTGCTTCGGGTGGCGTAAGTTCTATGCAAGATATTGAAGAACTGGCCAAATTACCTATCAGAAGCGTGGTGGTTGGAAAAGCCATCTATGAAAATAAAATCTCAATAGATGAGGTTAAGGCATGGAACTTAAAGGCACTAACCAGTATTTAACAGCATAGATCTGATTTAAATGTTATCGAAACGTATTATTCCCTGCCTCGATGTAAAAGACGGAAGAACAGTTAAAGGTGTAAATTTTGTAGAGTTACGCGATGCCGGTGACCCTGTTGAACTGGGGGCTAAATATGCTTTGCAAGGTGCCGATGAACTGGTTTTCTTAGACATAACTGCAACCCATGAACACCGAAAAACCACTATAGAAATGGTAAAAGCCGTAGCCAGAGAACTTAATATTCCCTTTACCATTGGCGGAGGTATTGCTACCATAGCCGATGCAGAAGCTTTATTAAATGCCGGTGCAGATAAAATCAGTATCAATTCTGCGGCAGTACGCAACCCTCAGCTCATTGCTGATTTAGCTGCCAATTTTGGTGCTCAGTTTGTGGTTCTGGCTGTTGATACGCGAAATATAGAAGGGAAGAATAAAGTCCATTTAAATGGGGGCCGTGTAATTACAGATCTGGAAACAGAAGACTGGATCAAACAAGCCGAAAACATGGGAGCTGGAGAAATACTGCTCACCTCTATGGATCATGATGGCACAAAAGCAGGTTTTGATTGCAAATTGCTCAAAAAAATCAATGAAATGGTTAATATTCCTGTGATTGCTTCAGGTGGTGCAGGTAGCAAAGCGCATTTTGTGGAAGTTTTTAAAGAAACCGATGTGGATGCAGCCCTTGCGGCTTCGGTATTTCACTACGGAGAAATTTTAATACCCGATTTAAAAACAACCTTACAGCAAAGCGCCATCCCCGTAAGAATATAAATTTAGTTTTTACAAAAACTTACAATGACAACTATTATAAATAACGATCAGGTTGACTTTAGCAAAAGCGAAGGTCTTGCGCCTGTAATTATACAAGACGAACAAACGCTTGAAGTATTAATGCTGGGTTATATGAATGCCGAAGCATTTGAGAAAACCCAAAAAGAAGGAAAAGTAACTTTCTTTTCGCGGAGCAAAAACCGTTTATGGACCAAGGGAGAAGAAAGTGGTAACTTTTTATGGGTAAAATCCATACATCTTGACTGTGATCGTGATACCATCCTTATTAAAGCAAAACCCGAAGGGCCCACCTGCCATACGGGTAACAGAAGCTGCTTTAATACTGATTTTAACCAGAACTTTATTTTTGAGCTTGAAAATATTATAACAGACCGCTATGAAAACCCTGTAGAAGGTTCTTACATCAACAAAATGCGCAATAAGGGACTTCATAAAATAGCCCAAAAAGTTGGCGAAGAAGGTGTTGAAACGGTAATTGCCGCATTGGTCGAAAACAAAAAAGACCTCATCAATGAAGCATCAGACTTGATTTTCCATCTAATGTTCCTTTTAAAGGAGAAAAAGCTGACTATCCAGGATATTGCATTAAATTTGGCCGAAAGACATAAAGGTTAACCATGTTAAAAAAACTGTCGTACATCAACCTGGTTCTTGGACTGGTATTTTTTGCTGTTCTAAAAATACAAAACAATATGCTGGAATCTATTTTCATCATATTCCCTATTATGTTTAACCTCATTGCAATTGTACTACTAAACCATCAAACCTTTGTTTTAAAACTATGGCATAAAGTAATGGGTATATTGGGCTTATTATACGGTGTTTTTTCAATCTTAGTTTTTCTCATATTGTTCATTACTTCATGCCTTAACACACCATTTTTAATTGGAATGGGCTTGCTCCAGCTTATTTTTGGAATCATCGTGGTCCTACAATTTATCAAAGCCTGGCAAGCCGATAAAAAAGAACAGCCTTCTGTTAAATCTTAATCATAAATACACATGCTTACACTTCTACATACTTTCATCGGTCATCAAAATCCCGTTTACACCTTATCTAATTCTGATAAAGCAGGTATATTTTTTAGTGCCGGCAATGATAAAGGTGTTGTAGAATGGAGCCTCAATAAAATGGCTTTTATTATGGTTAAGATGCCTGTACAAAGCTCGGTATATACCTTGCACAACTATAACGACCAGATGTTTGTAGGTGAACGTAGCGGTGCTTTCAGCGTTTTCGATTTTATGAAACAGAAAGTTATTGCAAGGATAAATGCACATCATAAGGGTATTTTCTCTATCAAGACACTGGCATCCAAAAATGAACTGTTAACCACCGGAGAAGATGGTGATGTGGCTGTTTGGTCATTAACAGATTTTCAAGAAAAATACCGCTTTCCTGTTGCTGCCGATACTGTAAGGGCAATAGCCGTATCTCCCGATGAACAGGAAATTGCATTTGCCTGCAAAGATCATTCGATAAAAATCTACCATGCGGCAGATTTTAGCTTAAAACAAACACTCACGGCCCATACCCATCCTGTTACTTCAATAGCCTATCATCCACAAGGAAATTACCTGATCAGTGGTGGCCGCGATGCCCAGTTGCACATATGGGATCTACCTTCTTATCGTCTCATTAAATCTATCCCTGCCCATTTATTTGCGGTTTATGACATTGCATTTCATCCAGAACTTGCGCTCTTTGCCACTGCCAGTCAGGATAAAAGCATTAAGCTTTGGGATGCGAATAATTTTAAACTCTATAAGATTTTAAGTTTAGATAAAACTGGAACAGGCCATACGCATTCGGTAAACAAAGTAATCTGGTCTAAAGATGGCTCAAAGTTGATTTCTACCGGCGATGATAGAAAAGTCATTGTATGGGAGTTAAAGGCTTAATTCTCTTTTAATCCAATTCTCCGTTACGCCATTTATAAGCCCAGAAAGTTTGATCTTTCTCTAAAAATAAATGCATCAGTTCATTAAAGGCAGGCATGCCAGTATCTGAATTGTTAAAAGCCACCAAACTTTCTTTAGTTGCAGGATTTACAATAAAGAAACATCTAAACCCGGGATTTGAACCTGTGTGCCACAACCAGGTGCCTTTCTCATTGATCTGCATGCGCATACCCAAGGCACAGGGTACATGTTTATCGTCATCATTCACTTCTCCTGAAGATTTCTGTGCCTCGTTAGCCTTGCTGATCATCAAAAGATGTGTTTTCTTTTTTAATCCTTTTCCTTCTACTAAAGCCTGCTGAACAAAACGGCTATAATCCAAAGCAGTGGTATAAAGTGTATAAGCAGCATTGGTATAGCTCCATTTAGCCAATTTACGAGGTTTATCGGCACTGTAATGCCCATAAGCATAATCTATAAACAGTGCTTCATTCCATTGCATATCAGAATGCTCCATTTTTAGGGGTTTAAACACTTCTTCTCTTACAATCTCTCTGAATGGTTTACCCGCTACCTTTTCCATAGCCAGTTGCAGATAATAGAATCCTTCTCCCGAGTATTTATATTTGGTACCCGGCACAAACTGCACATGTAAAGGTGTGTTGTACCATTCGGCTGAGCCTACTGCTCCTTCCCAGTTTAAAAAACCAGTACGATGTGTAAGTACCATACGGGCAGTAATCAGGCGTCCTTGTGGTTCATTAACCAAGCGGTTATAGGTAAAATATTCAGATAAAGGTTTATCTAAATCAATGAGCCCTTTATCATATAGCTTAAAAAACGTATAAGCGGCAATTACTTTTGTTAGGGATGCCGCCTGGAAAGCTGTATTTTCGGTAATTAATGCGCTAGAATCTGCTTTTTTCTTTCCAAAATTCACAGCTGTAATTTTTCCTTTTTTAATATGTACCACCTGAATAGCCGGCGCCCCTACTTTAGCTGCAATTTGCGCAACCTCTTTTTCCTGCGCATTAACATTAACAAAACTTAGAGCCAGTAACAGGCAAAGGATCATATGGGATAAATTCTTTCTCATTTTAAGCATATTGGCATTGCCCATAAAATTATACTTTTAATTAAGATTTGTCAATTTAACCCCGATATTTCCGAATTATTTCTACTTTTAAAGCATGAACGAAACATTGAAATTACCTTTATTAGATGCAGCTCAAATTCGTGTTTTAGGCTCCTTAATTGAAAAATCAAAAACTACTCCTGATTATTACCCGATGACCTTAAACGGTTTATTGAATGCCTGCAATCAGAAAAGCTCCCGTAAACCGGTAGTAAATTATGATGAAGCAACAGTAGTATCGGCTCTTAACAGTTTAAAAATTGTTGGTTTGAGTGCAACGGTAACAGGTGGTTCCATCCGTAATATCAAATACAAGCATAACCTTGCTGTGGCTTATCCGCTCCTTCCTTCAGAAACCAGTGTATTGTGCCTGTTATTTTTACGAGGCGCTTTAACTCCGGGCGAAATCAACAGCAACTCAGGCCGCATGTACGAGTTTGAAAGCCTTGAAGAAGTGAACGAAATTTTGCAGAAACTGAGTAATGAAGGTTATATTAAACTCTTGCCTAAAAGACCCGGACAGAAAGAGCAACGTTACATGCACTTATTTAGCGGTGATGTAGAGGATCTAGATTTTGATGATGATGTGGTAGCTCATAACAGTTCTGACCATAGCGGACTAGAAGAACGCTTAAGTACAGCAGAAACTGAATTGGCCGAACTGAAAGAACGCTTTGAAGCATTATTGAAAGAGTTAGGCGTGTAAGTGTTTTAAAAGAATTTGTCACATTGAGCTTTTCGAAATGTGAATTTTGACTTCAACTACTTGTCTCAGTACATTGTAAAGCCCAGTTTAACATCATTTCTGAGCTCATTAAATTCCACATCATGCGACCCTCTCCCCTAACGTCATGCTGAGCTTTCCGAGATGGGCTCGGGACAAGCTGGTTCAGCATCTTACTCGATAGATTCCGAAATAAATTCGGAATGACGATTTAAAGAAGTAAAATATAGCTTTATTATCCCTTAAACAAAACGTTTAATGATTCGCAGCTTATGGGTATATTTTCCTAGTTCAGCATTGTAAATCCCTTGATCATCAATAGGATCGATACGAACTTTTCCCGCAGCGTGAATAATTTTATCGTTGGCTAACATGAGGCCCACATGAGTTATCCTACCCTCTTCGTTATCAAAAAAAGCAAGGTCGCCCAATCTTGCAGAAGCTAGAAAATCTACCAAATTTCCTTGCTCAGCCTGTTGTGAAGCATCTCTTCTGATATTTAATCCTAATAATTTATAAACCGTTTGGGTAAAACCTGAACAATCTATGCCAAATAAGGTACGTCCGCCCCATAAATAAGGCGTATTTTCATAAAAGTGTGCTACCTTTTCTACTTTGTTCATAAAATTAGCTGCATCAGCAATAAAAGGTTCTTGAGTTACCTCAAATTTTTCATTACCCAGATAACAAAAACCATTCTCATAAAATGGCAGGGTACTTGCCGGACTCAGATAGTATTTTGTTCCTTTTGCATCAATCAGTGTATTATCTAACTGAGGTTTTGTTATAAAATGGTAAGCATTTTCTTCTTTATACTGGATTTCGGGTATAAGCTGAAGTTGTTTATAATCCATCCACCCTTCATAATTATCATGATGTGTTTTTACATAACACCACTTTTCGGTCTTTTCTATTAAAGTAACACGATCTCCAAATAACAACTGCGAAACAATTTCACTGCTATCGGCTGCTGATCTTCTTAAAGGTGCTACCGCTACGCGGCAAACATGATAAATTTCCATATATTTATATATAACTAACGCAAATATGCACAAATACTGATAAACTTTTTATCTCTAAAATTGTTTATACAGTAGGTTAAATCTCAATATTATGGGCTACAAAAAAATATTAATTGCTGTTGACAATAGTATTTGCTCTGAAAAAGCGGCAAAGATCGGCTACGATACAGCTAAAAATTATGATGCTGAGGTTGCTTTATTGAATATTGTTGAACCTGCGCCGGCCGCTACCACTCCTGATTTTACACTGGCACCTGTTTTTCTTGAAGTATATGATAACAGCGAAGAAAATAGTCATATATTGTTAAAAGAAATCGAAAATAAATACGGAAAAGGTATAAAAACCAGTTATTTTTCGGTTTTAGATACGGCTAGTCATGGCATTTTACAGCAGGCTGAAGACTGGGGAGCTGATCTGATTGTTATGGGTACACACGGCAGAGGCGGCTTATACCGTTTCTTGGTTGGTAGTGTTGCCGCACACGTGGCCCGCAAATCGGCCTGTCCGGTATTGATTGTACCTACTAAGGCCGACGTATAATTTTAAGCAAATCTATCAGGGCTAAATAAGCTGATATCCATTAAGGTTTGTTGTCTTGCAGCTAACTGCGCAACCATTTTACCGGTTGCCGGAGCTAAGCTTACACCCATCATGCCATGCCCTCCTGCTACAATTAGGTTCTCAATTTTTTTAGTATAACCTAAATAAGGTAAGCCATCAGGCGAACAGGGCCTAAATCCATACCATATCTGATCAGGCTGAGGCATTGCCACCTTGTAATTACGGTAGTATTGCGGTATGGCATTCCATATACCTTCAACCCGTTTCATATTGATTTTATTATTTACAGGTGCTATCTCCATCGTTCCGCCAAAACGTACCTGACCATTCATAGGCGTTACCGCTACCTTTGCTTCGAGCAACAATGCCGGGTGGACAATCTGATCATCTCCCGGTTGATGCATAAATGAATAGCCTTTACCTGGCATCAACGGAATATCAAGCCCTGCTCTTTTTGCCAGCCCGGGCAACCATGCACCACCTGTAAGCACAAATAAATCTGCTTCATGTTTTTGCTGAGCTGTATGCACAGCGTTGATATGATTGTTTTTAATCTCTATAGATGTAATAGCGCTATCTGTTAAAATACCAACACCTCTTTCTTTAAGATAAGTAATTAGATTTTGTACCAATTGATTAGGGTAAAGGTGGGCATCACATTTATAATGTACCGCTCCGGCAACATCTAATGTAACATATGGTTCGAGTTCCTGTACCTGTGCCGCATCAAGGATATCTACATCTAAACCTAGATCTTTTGCCTGCTTGGCTACATGTATTTCTTCTTCTCCTACTTCAGCATTTTTATAAAGCATTAGAATACCCTTATGCTTTAAACCAAATTCAATGGTTCCTTCTGATGTTAAGTTATTGTATAAGTTTTTGCTTAGTAAATGAAAATCGCGAAGGGGTTCTGCACTTACAGCCAGATGTTTGGCATTGGCATGTTTCCAGAATTGAATACCCCATCGCAACAATTCAGGATTAAGTGAGGGTTTTACATAAAACGGACTTCTGCTGTTGAACATCCACTTAATACCTTTACTGATCATACCCGGAGCTGCCAGCGGAATAAAATGGCTAGGTACGATCATACCTGCATTACCTGATGAGCAATTATCTGTAAGATTACCTTTATCGATCAGTGTAACCTCGAAACCTTCCTGTAAGAGATAATAAGCAGAAAATAAGCCCGTAATTCCTGCTCCTATTATAATTACTTTTTGTTTACCCATTTTAAAGCTTAAATAACCTGAAATCCGTGTGCATAAGGATCTGCATCATCAATAAAAATAGTATTATAACCGGTTACAATTGCCCAACCCTCTATACCCGGAATAATAGCCGGCATACCATTGATAGTGGTTTCTTCTTCAATGGTTCCTTTAAATTTTGAACCGATTATGCTTTCGTGGATAAACTGATCTCCTTTTTTTAATTTGCCCTTAGCATGCCATTGCGCCATACGGGCCGAAGTTCCCGTTCCGCAGGGCGAACGATCTATAGCTTTATCGCCATAAAAAACAGCGTTTCGTGCAGTAGCATCGGCAGATAACGTTTTTCCTGTCCATAAAAAATGACTTAATCCATTGATATTGCTATCTTCAGGATGCACAAACTGGTACCTTTCGTTCATTTGCTTACGACAAGCTCTGCTCCAACTGATCAATTGATCAGCGCTATAATTTTCTATACCTTTAAAGTTTTCCTGTGGATCAACAATGGCATAAAAATTTCCACCGTATGCCACATCTACTTTAATCTCACCTAAATCCGGACAATCTACTGTTAAATCCTGAGCCGCCAGATAGGATTTGATGTTGATCAGTTTTACCGATTTTACCTTTGCGCCTTCCTGTACGTATTCTACCAATACCAGTCCGGCAGGTGTTTCCAAACGCAGTTTACCCGGCACTTTAGGTATAACAAGTCCTTCTTCAATGGCAATGGTTACCGTACCTATAGTACCATGACCGCACATGGGTAAACAACCACTGGTTTCTATATATAAAACACCAATATCGTTAGCAGTATCTACAGGTGGGTATAAGATACTACCGCTCATCATATCGTGTCCGCGTGGTTCAAACATTAAACCTTTGCGTATCCAATCGTACTCTTTTAAAAAGTGCAGCCTGCGTTCCATCATGTTGTTCCCTTTTAAAATGGGACCGCCGCCGGCCACTACCCTAACCGGATTTCCGCAAGTATGCGCATCTATGCAAGTGAATGTCTTTTTCATGAAAGGGCTTCTTTGCTTAATTGATTGTTTACCGTACGCCAGATTTGTAATGGATTAGCATTTTTCAGTTCTTCTGGAAGAAATTGGTCTGGCCAGTTCTGAAAAGCCACTGGACGTGCAAAACGTTTAATGCCATCTGCACCAACAGAAGTAAATCTACTATCTGTTGTTGCCGGAAAAGGTCCTCCGTGATGCATGGACAAACAAACTTCTACGCCCGTAGGTACATTGTTAAAAATAAAACGACCACAGATTTCCTGTATATCAGCAAATAAATCCTGATGTTGTACTGCATCTTGAGCTGTTGCCATAACCGTTGCCGTAAGCTGACCTTCTAGATGAGCTACAATGGCTCTCATCTGATCCATATCTTTACAACTGATGATTAAAGAATAAGGTCCGAATACTTCCTGGTGCAAGAGTGGATTATTTAGAAAAGTAGCTGCATCAACCTGAGCTACGGTTATATTACCTTCGCCTGTTTTAACTGCCGCTTGGGTGTGTGCTAAAACACGTACTTCTTTTTGTTCCAGCGATTGTTGCAATTTATTGCTGAAATTATCGGCAATGCCCTGATGCAGCATTTTAAATGGAGCAACCTGTTCTATTTCATGTGCCAATGTGTGCTTAAAAAGCTCCAAAGCCTCACCTTCAATACCAAATATCAAGCCCGGGTTGGTACAAAACTGTCCCATCCCTAAAGTAATAGAACCTGCATAAAGTTTAGCGGTGTTTACGGCATCTGTAGCCAATTTATCAGGCATTAGAAAAACCGGGTTCAAACTTCCCATTTCTGCAAAAACCGGAATAGGTACTTTACGCTGATTAGCGGCGTCAAATAATGCACGTCCGCCGCCATAAGAACCTGTAAAACCTACAGCTTTAATTACCGGATGTTTTACCAGATACTCACCTATGGCATTGCCCGGTTCTACAATATGGCTAAATATTCCATCGGGCATCTTACATTTTTCTGCTGCTTTCAGAATAGCCTGTGCTACCAATTCTGAAGTTTTTTGATGAGCCGGATGTGCTTTTACCACTACCGGACATCCCGCAGCAAAAGCGCAAGCCGTATCGCCTCCGGCAGTTGAATAAGCAAAAGGAAAATTACTTGCTCCAAACATCAGTACAGGTCCCAAAGGAACCAGCATTTTCCTCAGGTCAGGTTTAGGAGGTGTTTTTGCAGTATCAGCCGTATCTATTCTCGCCTCAAGCCAGTCGCCACGTTCTGCCGCTTCACCATAACTGTTCAATTGAAAAACTGTTCTGGCCCGCTCACCTATCAATCTTGCTTCGGGCAGATTGGTTTCTGCAGCAGCTGTCTTAATCAGATCATCGCCTAAAGCCATCATCTCTTCGCCTATGGTTCGCATAAAATCAGCTCGCTGCTTTAAGCTCATTTTTTTATATATACGAAATGCCTCATCAGCTTTTCCTAATATTTTATCTAACTCCTGTGTATTTAACGACATGGCAAAATCTTTATAAGGATAAATAATCAGGCAATTTAGGGCGATTAGCTATACCCTGTTCTATAATTGCCAAAACTTCTTCTCGTTCTTTACCTTTTAATTGTAAACGCGGTGCACGTACATATTCAGAACCAATTCCTGTGGCCTGTGCGGCAAGCTTGATATACTGAACCAGTTTTGGATGAATATCAAGCTCCAGTAAAGGTAAAAACCATCTGTATATAGTTAAAGCTTCTGCATAACGGTTGGCTTTAATTAAACGGTAAATTGCAACAGTTTCTTCAGGAAATGCGTCAACCAAGCCGGCTACCAACCCATCTGCTCCTACTGCCAGGCATTCAAAAGATAAGGTATCTACTCCTCCTAAAATTTTAAAACGGGTGCCGAATCTGTTGATCATGCGGGTTACATTGGAAATATCACGTGTACTTTCTTTCACAGCTTGTATGTTAGGATACTTAGAAAGGTGTTCAAACATATCTAAGGTAATTTTTATACCGTAATCAACGGGATTATTGTACACCATTATAGGTAAAGATGTGGCTTCGGCAATGGCGCTGTAAAAAGCCAGAACTTCTTCATCTGAAGCTTTATAACGCAAAGGCGGCAAAACCATTAATCCATCTGCACCAATACGCTCTGCATTTTCTGCAAATTCTACCGCTTCTTTGGTAATCTGTTCTGCTATATTAATAATTACAGGAACACGCCCGTTTACATGTTTTACCGTAAAATCCAGTAAATCCAGCTTCTCACGGGTGCTTAGCGTACTGGCTTCACCTAAAGAACCACAAATGATCACCCCATCTACACCAGCTTTGATCTGGGCTTCTAAATTTTTAAAGAAAATTGGATAATCAACCTCATCACCAGCCGTAAAAGGTGTTAATAATGCAGGGTATATGCCTTTCCATGCAACGTTTTTCATATCTGATCTATATTTAGTTTATCCAAATTTAAGCATCAAATATTTACGTTTTTTAACTCTTATTAACAATTAATTTACTAATATTAACCTATAAACTTACATTTGCATAATACTGTTTTAAATAAGATTTAGGGTTTTTGCCTTTTATTTGTTTAAAGACTCTGTTAAAGCTCGTGACATTGGCAAATCCGCTTTCATAAACTGCTGTTGATATATTAGGATATTCACCTCTGATCAGTTTACTGCAAACTTCATTGATGCGTAGGTTATTAACATAAGTGGTAAAAGTTTGTCGCGTATGCTTTTTAAAATATCTGCAAAATGCCTGTGGGGTCATGCTGGCATAAGCAGCTACTTCTGAAAGGCTCAATTGTCTTTCGTAATTTTTCATCAGAAAATGTAAAACCGAATTGATACGAAGCGCATCGGCATCGGCTGCATAATGCTGAATTACCGTAAGGCTTTCAAGTTCGGCACTGATAGCGAGCAAACCCAGTAATAATTCCAGAAATTTGACTACCGCATATCTGGGTTCTGCATTTTTAATACCTAATATTTGACCTGCTATGTTATCCTGGTGTTTTTCGCTGACCTTAAAAGCTGCTTTTTCGCTCAGAAGCTGTTTAACCATCTGCATTTCAGGCAGGTTAAATACACCTGAAATTTTCCCTTCAGGATCAAAGAAAACAGAAAGTGCCTCTATTTTTAAAGACGTATCTTCTTTAAAATAGGCTGAATCGCTTTTAAACAAATGCGGTTGGTTTGCACCGATAAAAAACACATCTCCACCTTTAAAAAGATGCATATCATTATTGATCAATAAAGTACCTGTACCTTTTTTTATCCATATCAACTGGGCTTCTTCGTGTTTATGCAAATGCGGATAAAAATGAGGCATCAGGTCTTCCTGAACCATAATAGTTTGTGTGGCGGCAACCGGAACGGCAAATTGCAAAACTTTCATTATTCGACCTTTATAAGGTTAAAATAACATGATTTTAAAGACAATTAAAAGTAAAAATCATTTTAAAATTTTCATTTATCACTGTAGTTTTTAAACTTTGTGTTATGACCTACAAAGAAAAATTAAATGCCATAAGGCAGCAAATGCATACCGAAGGTATTGCAGCTTATATTATTCCTTCGGCAGACCCTCATATTAGCGAGTACCTTCCTGAACATTATAAATCTATTGCTTTTACAACCGGTTTTACAGGTTCTGTAAGTACAGTAGTAATTACCCAGAATTTTGCCGGACTTTGGGCAGATTCAAGATATTATGTACAGGCCGAGGAGCAATTAAAAAACAGCGGATTTGAACTGGTTAAGCTAAAAGCTCAGGGCGTACCTGAATATGTTGAATGGTTAGCCGATCATTTAAATAACGGAGATACAGTTGCTTTTGACGAAAATACTGTATCTGTTGTATTAGGTCTGCACCTTGAAAAACTGCTTGCACCTAAACAAATTAAATTCCTTAACCGCGATTTTGTAGGTAAAATATGGGATAACAGACCGCAGCTCCCTTCAAATTTAGCTTTCTTAATTAATGATGAATTTATTGGTCGGTCTGTTGAATCTAAACTGGCTGAAATTAGAAAAGCCCTGAAGAAAAACGGAGCCGAGTATCACCTGATCTCTTCATTGGATGATATGGCCTGGATCTTTAACCTGCGTGGTACTGATGTAGGTTACAATCCTGTTGTGCTAAGTTTCGCATTGATTACCAACGAAACAGCTGCTTTATACATCGAAAAAGCCAAGTTAACCAGTCAAAGCATTACCAAATTAGAAATGTCGGGCGTTACGGTTAAAGAATATAATGCTATCCGTACAGATCTTGAGCATATCCCTGAGCAGTCAAGTATTTTTGTAGATCCTAATCGCAATTGTTTCGCCTTGTACAAAAAAATACCGGCTTCGGTACATAAGGTTTTAGAAACCAACCCTTCTACCGTTTTTAAAGCTATTAAAAACGAAACCGAAATCAAAAACACTCGCATTACCATGGCTAAAGACGGTGCAGCCATGACGCTTTTCTTTAAATGGATCAAAGATAATGTGGGTAAAACAGCAATCACCGAAATCTCTGCTGCCGAAAAATTAAGACAATTCAGAGCAGCTCAGGAAGGGTTTGTTGGCGAAAGTTTTAACACTATTGCCGGATACAAAGAACATGGCGCTTTACCACATTATTCATCAACACCTGAAAGTGATGTAGCGATAAAACCGGAAGGTTTATTTCTTGTAGATTCTGGCGGACAATACCAATATGGCACTACAGATATTACTCGTGTTATTCCTCTGGGTAACAATACCGAAGAAGAAAAAACAGACTATACTCTGGTACTTAAAGCCATGATAGAGGGTAGCCGTACACGTTTCCCTAAAGGCACTTGCGGTTATGCTATCGATGCCATTACACGTAAACCGATGTGGGATCATGCTTTAAATTATGGACACGGAACCGGACATGGTGTTGGTTATTTCTTAAATGTTCATGAAGGCCCTCATGTATTTAATGCCTCTGCTACACCAGTAAGCATAGAACCAGGCACCATTACTTCAATAGAACCAGGAATATACCGCATAGGCAAACATGGTGTGCGTATAGAAAATCTGGTATTAACCGTTAAAGATGAAGTAAATGAGTTTAATGAGTTTTACAAATTTGAAACGCTTACTTTAGCACCTATTGATACCACTTTGGTAAAAACAGAACTACTGGAAAAACATCATATTAACTGGTTAAACAATTACCATAAAGAAGTTTATGAGAAAGTTAGTCCGTTATTGGATAACGAAACCAAAGCATTTCTTGCAGAAATGACCAAAGCCATTTAAGAACAAAATTTTGTTCTTATTGTAATGTGTCTGTAAAGAAGAAAACGTCATCCTGAGCACGAAGTAGCTGCGAAGCAAATTCATTTCAGGATCTTAAAAGAAATTAATCTCATGTATTAAGATACCGTATCAAGTACGGGATGACGCATTCTACCTTTCAGACACATTTTGTATGCCATAAAACCCGGCTTATAAACTATCTTTGCACTATAATTATATAGCATGATCAGAACAGGAGAATACAATAATTTACGTGTGGCGGCCAAAAACAGTCAGGGATTAAGTTTATCTGATGGTAGCGAAGAAGTACTTCTACCCTTTACCGAAGTACCTAAAAACATAGAACTGGGCGATAACATTGAGGTTTTTGTTTATAAAAACAAGGATAATCAGACCATTGCCACAACCAAAAAAGCTTTAGCTACTGCCAATGAATTTGCGCTGTTAACTGTGGTTGATGTAACCGACGACGGAGCTTACCTAGATCTGGGTATAGATAAAGATGTATTTGTTCCTAACCGCGAACAAAAAAGACCGATGCAACGTGATGAAAGTTATGTGGTTTATGTATATGTAGATGAAATTTCTAACCGATTACTGGCCTCTTCTAAAGTAGATAAGTTTGTTGAGCATGTTGACCATGACTTTGAGGAAGGCGATATGGTTGATTTATTAATTGTAGATAAATCTGATCTGGGCTACAATGCCATTATCAATAATGAGTTTATAGGCTTGCTTTATAACAACGAATTATTTACCCACCTTGAACCAGGCATGCACTGTAAAGGTTGGATCAAGAAAATAAGGGTTGAAGGCAAGATTGACCTTACCCTGCAACCATCGGGCTTTGGACATATTTTAGACACCAAAGACGTAATCTTAAACGAACTAAAGGAAACAGGTGGAAAAATTAATTTAGGCGATAAAAGCTCACCTGAAGAAATCTACCATCGCTTTAAAGTAAGTAAAAGTGCTTTTAAAAAAGCGATAGGTGGTTTATATAAAGAAAGACTGATTACCGTATCTGATCATGAAATTGCTTTAGTAAAGTAAGCTCGAATATATTTTTTATAAGGTTCATTCTTAGGTAAGAATGAACCTTTTTTATTTTGCTATCCTCCCTTAATCACTTTAAGCATTTGCGGATTAGCACCCTCTAATCTGATTAGGTATATCCCGTTAGGGTATTCTGTAAGATCGTATTTAATTTCGTTCTCTCCGGCTTTTATTTCTTTGGTTTTTAACAAGCGTCCCGTTAAATCGGTTAAATAAGATTTATGGTATAAACCCATTCCAAATTTCACATTAGCAACCCTATTTGTCGGGTTTGGATAAATCTTTAAATCCATGGTTGCCAAACCAAAGGTTAAGGCTTTTTCTCCCACTTTGATTATTTCACTATCATAATCCACCTGTTGTAACCGGTAATAATTAATTCCATTTAACGGATTATTATCAAAGTATGTGTAATTAAGAGGAGTTGATACCGTTCCTGCTCCCTTTACTCGACCCAATTCACTATAAGTCTGGCCATTGGCACTACGGCTTATGATAAATTCCTTATTGTTATTTTCAGACAAAGTATTCCATTGCAACTTAACGCCATTATTTTGTACCGCAGCTGTAAAGTTTCCTAAGCTAACCGATAAAGTGGATTGATACTCATATGCACCTAAATCAATATTACTTCCATCTAAACGAAGATTACCTGCTAAATCCTTGGTGCTGGCATCGAGCCCTGCAAACAAAGCATTATTGCCCATACCAATAGCCGGACTACCTGTTTTAAGCGTATAATCTCCTTTGGTGCCCATAGCAGGAGTTAATGGAGCGGTAAAAATCTGACTTACGGTTATACCTGTTGCATCAATGTTATTATTGGTTGTACTGGAATTTCCCTCTATTAAGCTATAAGAAATTACGGGAGTAGAACTGCTGTTAGATATTCCTGAGCTATTACCGTAAATAATACTATTGCGAATTTGAGGATTGGAACCACTATTATATAGCGCTCCCCCGCTTGTAGCCGTATTACCGCTCAAGGTTACATTGATAAGAATTGGAGCAGAACTTGTATTGTACATAGCGCCACCATTAGGATTGCCTGAATTGCCACTAAACATTACATTGGTAAGCATTGGGTTGGATGATGAATTATACATCCCTCCTCCCGAAGCAGCAGAGTTACCGCTAAAAGTTACATTGGTAAGAATTGGGTTGGATGAAGAAGTACTATACATTCCTCCTCCACTGGTTGCCATATTACTAACAATGATTACATTGCTAAAAGCAGGGCTGGAAGAATAGTTATATATACCGCCACCATTATATTGATATATCAGCTTACCATTAATAATCAAATAACCACCACCACTTGCATTACCACTGATAATGGTAAAGCCATTGAGCTCTATATTACTTACAGCAACGGCAACTACCACATGAAAAGCATTACCAATGTACTTATTACTGGTTATATTACCATTGGCATCAAAAGTATCGTTATTGTCTATATCTCCACTCAGAATAACAGGATTTGCTTTCCAGTTTCTATCGGTCATATCAGGATTACCCGTTCCCGGAAATCCGCCATAAATTTTCACATTACTTACTAAGAGAAAGGTATTGTCACGTCCCTTATCTGTACCAAAATTAGCCCCATCTTGAGGGCTGTATTTAGGTTTGTAAGTACCCTTGGCTACCCAGATTTCTTTCACTGTACCTGCATTAGCTGCATTCAGATTCTTTGCTGCCAGTAAGGCATCAGCCAGTTCTGGCACAGCATTAACCCAACTATCACCTGCAGCATTTCCTGCGGCTGTTTTGTTTACATAGATAATGCCATTGGCATCAGGAGTTTGGGCAGATGCTAAAAATCCTGAAATCATAAATAACAGGATCAGGTAAGGAAACTTTTTCATCTTAATCTTTGAATGGTTCAAAGACAAATTTGAGCCTAAAACAAGGCTAGTGCAAGGTTTTAGGGCGGACAAAAAGCGGACAATTGGTTAAAAAGATAACAATTACTGCTATACAAGTGATAAGATATAACTTTCTAAAGTTTCGCCTTCGTTAAGAGATAATTTATTTTTTAAGCGTCTTTTACTTCTGGCTACACTATCCGCCGCAATACCCAAGGTACCTGCAATTTCTTTGTTGTCCATCTGCAGAAACATCAGGCTGGCCAAACGTTCTTCTGCTGCTGTAAGACTGGGTAGAACGGCGTGCAAACGTGGATAAAAAACAGGATAAGCCTTATTAAAATCATTTCTGAAATTCTCCCATTCAGCATCAGTTACCAACACATAAGCCCATAGTTTTTTTCCAATTAGCGTTTCATCCAAATTATTTTGAAGCATACTTTTTTGTAATGACTGACTTAAATTGACAATGAGCTTGTCTTTTTCTAGCATCTGGTTTCTAAAATGCTGCAGGCTCTTTTTGGCCTTATCCACTTCAGCCTTCGCCTGTAAGCCTTCAAAAATGCGTTTTTGTTTTTCTAATCTGGCTTTAAGGGCTTGCCTATTGTATAACAGCCAGCCTATAATACTCAACAATACAATGGCTATAATAATAGCTGTACGGGTCTGTTTTAATTTCTGGATACTGGTATTGGCTTCTTCTAGATTTCTTTGGGTATGATCAAATAATATTTTAGCATTTATTGCCGATAATTTACTGTTATTAAGCATTTGTTCCTCTTTCTGAAGATAATGACCATAACGATTTTGGTAATAGAGCGAACTATCTGTTTGCTCCAGATAAGTATAAATGGTGGCCATGCCTTTAAGTGCTTTGATCTGATCATCTAATTTCTCGCTGGCAAGTGCAGCTCCAAAAGCTGCTCTAAACGCGGTTAAAGCAGGTTGGTATTGCTTCTGACTTAGAAAAATCTCTGCCCTGGCATTTTGAGCAATAGCTACATTATTGGGTTGATTATATTTAATACCGGCTTTTAGCTGTTCATTGATCAAGGGCAAGGCTTGGTTAGTGTTTCCTTGGTAAAAAAGACATTTGCCTATATTACCTTTGGCAATAGCCTGCCAAAGTTCTTGCGTACCCGCTGGTAAAGGTTTTTTATGCAGTGTATCTAAAATCTGCTCATAATAATTAATAGCCTTATCGTATTGCTTTAAGGCAAGATAAGAAGCGCCCATTACATCTAACTGAAAGATATAAACTTTGGGATCCCATTCATGTACTTTAATATGCTTAAAGGCCAAACACTGCTGCCCGTATTTGATGCTTTCTAAAAAATCTTTGGTTTTATACAAGGCCAGACTGGCTCCCAAGAACCTGTTTTGAACATAAGAAAAATACTTATGGCCTATGCGTTTTTGTATTTCCAATGCTTTTAGATTATAAAGCAAGCATCCTCCCTCATAATCCATATCAGCAGCTAAGGCATAAATCTCTGCTAGCAACTGATCATCTTTCAGGTTACGGGCTAACTTTATAGCTTCGGTAACTTTTAGTGTATCCTGACGCTGCAGTCTAATTTTAAACCCTCTTCTACCCAATACATCAAACATCCATAAACGGGCTTTTAAACGTTCATCAGGATTTTTCTGAAGGTAGATCTTGAATTGATCTACAAATCTTACAAGGCTTTTGGCATTGAATTCTTTTCTTAAGATCGTGTAAGTATTTTCGGCATGATCCGTTTGGCTAGTTCCCGTTTTGGACCACGCATCTGCAAATGCTTCAACATACCGTTCCTGTGCCAAGCCAGTTGACCAAGCAAAAACCATAAAGATGAACAAAACTAATGAAAGGCGCATATCAGAAAGCATCTTACCTCAAATATAAGAGATAACATGAACCCTGCTATATGATCAAATAAAAAAGGGCCAAATTAAAAAACTGACCCTTATTAAAATGTTTCTTTCTGATTTATTTCAAAGCCTGTTCAATATCTGCAATAATATCATCAATATGCTCTAAACCGATAGATAAACGTACAGAGCCTTGCTCTATCCCTACAATATTTCTTTCTTCTTCGGTTAGTTTACTATGCGTACTTGTTGCCGGATGCGTAGCTATAGAACGGGTATCGGCCAGGTTTGCCGAAATAGAGAACAATTTAAGTCCATCCATAAATTTACGTGCGCCTTCAATACCGCCTTTAACCACAATGGTTACAATACCGCCACCCATTTTCATCTGTTTCTTTGCAATTTCATATTGCGGATGTGATGGCAGGAAAGGATATTTTACCAGTTTAATTTGAGGATGGTTTTCCAGATACTGCGCAACCTTTAAAGCATTTTCGCAATGGCGATCCATACGAACAGCCAATGTTTCTAAACTTTTTGACAAGATCCAGGCATTAAATGGCGATAAAGACGGTCCGCTGTGACGAGCAAAAGCCACCACATCACTGATTAGCACCTTACTACCTAAGATAATACCACCCAAAGCCCTGCCCTGTCCATCTATATATTTAGTGGCCGAGTGAATAGAAATATGAGCGCCTAACTTTATGGGTTGCTGTAGGTATGGCGTAGCAAAGCAATTATCTACCACTAAAAGGGTATTGTGTTTTTTGGCTAGATCAGCTAAAAATGCCAAGTCTATAATATCAATGCCTGGATTAGAAGGGGTTTCTACAAAAATAAGTTTGGTATTGGGTTTAATCAAAGCTTCCCAATCTTCAGGTTTATCTAAATCGGCATAATCAAAAGTTACGCCCCATTTGGCAAAAATATTGGTAAGCAACTGGTGGGTAGAACCAAAAACCGAGCGGCTCGAAACAATATGATCGCCACTTTTAAGGAAAGTGGCGAAAGTAGTAAATATTGCAGCCATACCTGTTGCGGTAGCAAAACCATCTTCTGCACCTTCTAGCAGAGCCATTTTTTCTATAAACTCAGAGGTGTTGGGATTAGAATAACGACTATATACATTACCTTCTTTTTCATTAGCAAATAAAGCCCGCATCTCTTCGGCATCATCAAATTTATAACTTGAGGTAAGGTAAATAGGTGCCGAATGTTCTTTATGAGCACTTCTTTCAGTTTGAGTGCGTATGGCTATGGTTTCAAAATTTTCCATTGTATGAGGAACTATATTATAGGTGCTTTTATTTGTTTATGGTATAACTAAAATTGATGGTTGCTGAACGGCTTAAGATATTAGAAACCGAGCAGTATTTATCAAAGGTCATTTGCAATGCCCGCTTAACTTTTTCTTCACTCACATCTCCAAATAAATCAAACCTGATATCTATTACATCAAAAATAGGCGGTATTTCTTCTTCTTTACGTGTAGCTTTAATATGAATCTTGATATCATTGAGCGGTTCTCTCTGTTTGGTTAAAACGTTTACTACATCTATTCCGCTGCATCCACCTAAGCCCACCAAAAGCATTTCCATGGGCCTGAAACCCTTTCCTTCGCCGCCAATGGCAGGTTTACCATCTAATAAAACAGCATGTCCTTGCTCATTAATCGCTTCGAAATTAAATTTTCCGCTTTTGCGTGTCAGATTGATTTCCATTTGTGATGTGTTCTATGATAAAAAGAATTTAAAAGCAAATTTAATGATAAAAACCAAAATATTATTCTTAAGTCAATTATTTTTAGCTCAACACACAGAATAAAATTTTGAACAAATATTAAAAAGTTAGAGATTATAAAAAACCAAGTTCTCTTTTTCCAGCTCAGGCAACTGTACCGCCCGATCAAAAATGCCAAATACCGATGAACCGCTACCACTCATTAATGCAAATTTAGCTCCAGCCTCATAAAGCTTTGTTTTGATTTCGGCAATCTGTGGAAATGCTGCAAAAACAGAAGGTTCAAAATCGTTTAACATTACCGACTGCCATTCTGATAAAGGTAGTTCTATAAGTCTTTTGAGCGGTTGTACAGGTTGTTTTACGCTTACATTAGCATAAGCCTGTGCCGTTGATACGTGAACAGGAGGTTTTACCAATACCAGGAAATAAGAACTTAGATCAATCTCAGCTTCCTCAAATTCATCACCTTTTCCAAATGCGTAAACAGGTTGGTTCCGAATAAAAAAAGCGCAATCTGCTCCCAATTTGCGGGCATAATTTTCCATTTCGGCTATGCTGATACCCAAATTGAATTTATCATTGATCAGCTTGATCAAAAACGCAGCATCGGCAGATCCTCCGCCCAAACCTGCGCCAACCGGTATATTCTTTAATAGAATAATTCGCTGATTTGGTAAATTGAATTCTGCCTGCAGCATTTTAAAAGCACGGAGGCAAATGTTATCTGTTGTTTCTCCAGGTACCTCAATGCCTTTAACCATGCAAGATGTTTCCTCTGCATCAATCAGTTCAACTACATCATAAATCTTTATCGGGTAGAAAACCGTTTGCAGGTTGTGATAACCATCGGTTCTCTTTTCGGTTAGAAAAAGTCCCAGATTGATTTTGGCATTTGCAAAAGTTAACATCTTATTGTAATTGGTTATCGGTCATTTAAAAATCTGTATGCTCAACTCTATAGCTTGTATTGGTAATGGCCTATGATCTTCCACGAAAATAAGCAGTCTGCTATTTCCTGCCCATTGGCAATGTTATGTACAATTAAATATCGCTTACCATCAGCCGATCTTCTATTGATTACCAAACCAATATGGCTTTGTTTGCCATTCAAGTCCCAGCAAACAATATCACCCGGTAAATAATCATCTGCCTTATTAGAAATGGTTTTCTTTACCCCTTTTCTACCAAAGAACACCATCAGGTTTGGCACCCTGCGATGATCTATATTGGTATCGGGCTTGCGCAAGCCCCATTTGTTGGGATAAAGATTAAAATTCTTTTTCATATCCTCGTGTACCAATTGCTGCATATCTATACCCAATTTTCTGTAAGCACGTATAACCACATCTGTACAAACACCTTTATCTGCAGGCACATCTCCGTTTGGATATTTTATTTTAAAATAAGCAGGATCATAAACCACTTTCTGGTTTGTAAGTTCAATTGCGGCATCATTTAGTTTAAGTGCTACTGGGTTTTGTGCCATAGCACTTACAATCCATACCTTAAAAATTACCGTGAACAAAAGCTTTCTTATAAACATATTGCAATTATTATCCAGATGGCTAAGTTAAAAAAGATGTTTTAAGTAAAGTCTAAACAGCCTTATTTTTATGTTGGCATTAATTGTGGAAAAATCAACTTAGCTCCCTTAAAGATAGCGGGGTAATTTTATTAGTTTTGTACAAATCCTGAGTTTTCTTAAAAACCTTCACCATGAAACAATATTTAGATTTAATGCAGCATGTGCTGGAAAACGGAACGCAAAAACATGATAGAACCGGTACGGGTACCATTAGTGTATTTGGCTACCAGATGCGCTTCGATTTGCAGGAAGGGTTTCCACTTGTAACCACAAAAAAACTGCATTTAAAATCGATTATACATGAGTTGATCTGGTTTTTAAAAGGTGATACCAATATCAATTACCTTAAAGAAAATGGTGTGCGTATATGGGACGAATGGGCAGATGAAAATGGAAATTTAGGCCCGGTTTATGGCTCGCAGTGGCGCAGTTGGCCAAAGCCAGACGGCGGTCATATAGACCAGATTACCCAAGTCATTAATACCATTAAAAACAATCCCGATTCGAGACGTATTATTGTTTCGGCCTGGAATGTTGCGGAGATTGAAAATATGGCACTACCGCCTTGCCATGCTTTCTTTCAGTTTTATGTTGCCGATGGTAAATTAAGCTGCCAGTTGTATCAACGCAGTGCCGATATCTTTTTAGGTGTGCCTTTTAATATTGCCTCTTATGCACTGCTTACTATGATGGTAGCTCAGGTTTGTAGCTTGCAACCCGGAGATTTTATCCATACTTTAGGCGATGCCCATTTGTATAACAATCATATTGAGCAGGCGAAACTGCAATTGAGCCGAGATCCAAAACCTCTACCTCAAATGCAGCTTAATCCAAACGTTAAAGATATATTTGAATTTAAATACGAAGATTTTACTTTATTAAATTATGATGCCCATCCTCATATAAAGGGTGTGGTTGCGGTTTAAATCAGGTTAATTGATAAGTTGATAAACTGATTAATTGTTGAATTGACCAATTGGTTGGAGACTAAAAACAATCAACGTAAAACAAGAACAACACACCGAAATGACTGATACCCTAATAACCAAAAAATTATCCATTGTAGTAGCAGTTTCTTCTAATAATGCCATTGGTAAGGGAAATGAATTACTTTGGTATTTATCTGCCGATCTTAAACATTTTAAAAACATAACAACCGGTCATACTATTATTATGGGCCGTAAAACCTACGAATCTATCGGAAAACCACTTCCAAACCGCAGGAGCATTGTGATTACCCATAACAAAGATTACAAAATAGAAGGTGCAGAAGTTGTACATTCTTTAAACGATGCGCTTGATCTGTTGGGTGAGAACGAAGAAGGATTTATTATAGGTGGTGCACAAATCTACAATCAGGTGCTACCTTTTTGCAATAAAATTTATCTTACTACTGTACATCATCATTTTGATGCCGATGCTTTTTTTCCTGAAATAGATAGAAAGGTATGGAAAGAGACCGAAAAAGCAGAACACAAAGCCGACGAGAGAAATGAATTCGACTACACTTTTTCAACATTAGAAAAAATGTAACGCTTTATATATAACAAAATTACATTAGGGGGTTTTATTAATTAAAAAATTAATTAGATTTGCCGACTTGTAAAAAATTAGCATAGAATAGAAAAACAATAAACAAACAATGCAAGGTAAAGGTTTTATTAAATTTATGGCAATACTTCTGGGTATTGTCTGTCTGTATTCACTTTCTTTCAATTTAGTTACTTATAACGTAGAGAAAAAGGCCAAAGAATACGCCAAAGGCGATGAGGCTAAAGAAAAAGCCTATTTAGACTCGATGGCTACAGTACCTGTATATCCGGTTTTCGGATTAACTTACCAACAGGTAAAAAGCAAAGAAATTAACTTAGGGCTAGACCTTAAAGGTGGTATGAACGTTACCATGGAAATTTCTTTGGCTGAACTTACCAAGTCTTTAGCAGGTAATACTTCAGACGAGAATTTTAACAAAGCCTTACAAAACGCACAGGTTCAAATGAACGCAGGTGGAAAAGATTTCATCTCTTTGTTTGTTAATGAATATGAAAAACTTGTTCCTAATGGCAAACTGGCTGATTTCTTTGTAAATCCTGACAACTCTAACCAGTTGAGCCCAAGTGCCAGCAATTCAGAAATTAAGTCTTACTTAAATAAAGAAGCTACAAGTGCTATAGACCGTTCTTTTATCATCTTACGTAGCCGTATAGATGGTTTTGGTGTAGTTAGCCCTAACATGCAAAAGCAGGAAGGTTCTAACCGTATCTTTATTGAGATGCCTGGTGTTCAGGACAAAGAACGTGTACGTAAATTACTTCAAGGTTCTGCCGAATTACAATTTTGGCAAGTATATCAAAACGAAGAAGTTTACGGAATTTTAGAAAACATCAATAAAACACTTGCCGTATCTGTTAAAAATCATGTTAAAGATACAACTGCTGCAAAAGCTGCAGATACAACAAAAAATGCAGGTGGTAAATTAGCAGGATTAACAAAAGGTGCTACAGAAAATAAACAAGATACATCAGCAAATGCTAAAGCTGCTGAGGCTGCGAAAAGCAATCCTTTATTCTCTGTTTTAAGTATCCCTACTTATACAGCAGAAAATGGTCAGCAAGGTTTACGTCCGGGACCGGTAGTAGGCTGGGTACAACAAAAAGATACTGCCAGAGTTAATGCTTACTTACACAGTGCTGAAGTAAAACCTTTAATTCCTGGAACACTTAAATTCATGTGGGGCCTTAAACCTATGCAAGGCACCAAAGTTTTTGAATTGTATGCTATAAAGGTTACTTCATTAGATGGACGTCCAGATTTAGGTGGAGACGCGATCTCTAACGCTCGTTATGGTTACGATCAGAACAACAGACCTGAGGTAAACATGTACATGACCAGCGATGGTGCAGCAAAATGGAAAAAAATCACTGCTGAAGCTTCAGCTGATCCAAATAACAAAAAAGCAATTGCTATTGTATTAGATAATACAGTTTATTCTGCCCCTACCGTTCAGAACGAAATTCCAAATGGTGTTTCTTCTATTACCGGTAGCTTTACTGTTGAAGATACCAAAGACCTTTCAAACGTATTAAAAGCGGGTAAATTACCGGCACCAGCTAAAATCGTTTCAGATTTTGTGGTTGGTCCTTCATTAGGTAAACAAGCTATTGATAGTGGTTTAATGTCATTCGTGATCGCATTTATCGTGATCCTGATCTTCATGGCATTTTATTATAACAAAGCAGGTTGGGTTGCTAACATCGCTTTATTGATCAACGTATTCTTCATTATGGGTGTGCTGGCCGCTTTTGGTGCAGTATTAACCTTACCAGGTATCGCGGGTATCGTATTAACAATCGGTTTATCGGTTGATGCGAACATCCTGATCTTTGAACGTGTACGTGAAGAGCTGGCACATGGTAAAAATACCGCAGTAGCCATCAGAGAAGGTTTTAAACACGCAATGTCGTCAATTATCGACTCTAACGTTACTTTATTCATATTAGGTATTATCCTTTTCATATTTGGTACAGGACCTGTTCAAGGTTTTGCGACTACTTTATGTGTGGGTATCCTTACCTCATTATTTGCAGCAGTGTTAATTTCTCGTTTGATTTTCGAATCTATGATCGAGAAAAAATCAAACATTACTTTTGATAACAACGTTACACGTAATGCATTTAAAAATTTAGCCTTTAACTTTGTTGGTCACCGTAAATTATATTACACTATTTCAGCTCTTATTATTGCTTTAGGTGTTGTATTCTATGTTAAAAATGGTGGTTTACACTTAGGTGTTGACTTTAAAGGTGGTAGAACTTATATTGTTAAGTTTGATAAAGCTTTAAGTACCGAAGATGTATCTAAAAAATTAACAGAGAAATTTGAAGGTGAAGAAGCACTGGTTAAAACTGCTGGTACAGATCACTCTTTAAAAATTACTACACCTTATCATATTTCTGATCAGGATCCTAATGCTGATAAAATTGTAGAAACGGCATTGAGAAAAGGTTTAGATGAGTTAGGTGCTAAATACGAAATTGGAAGTTCTCAAAAAGTAACCCCTACTATTGCAAGTGACATTATTTACGGAGCATACGGAGCTATTTTGTTCTCATGTATTGTAATGTTTATCTATATTCTGATCCGTTTCAGAAAATGGCAATATGGTTTAGGTGCGGTAATCGCGTTATTCCACGATGTGTTATTGGTATTATCTTTCTATACCATTTTAGATGGCGTATTGCCATTCCCATTGGAAATCGGGCAAGATTTTATAGCCGCAATCTTAACGGTAATGGGTTATACCATGACAGAAACCGTTATCGTGTTTGACCGTATCCGTGAGCGTTTATCACAACACGGAAAAGAAGATGCTGCACATGGCGAAGAAAGAATTCAGTTGATCAACTTTGCGTTAAACAGTACTTTAAGCCGTACCATTTTAACTTCATTAACCGTATTCTTTGTATTGATCGCTATCTTCATCTTTGGTGGTGACAGTATCCGCGGATTTATCTTCGCATTATTGATCGGACGTATCATTGGTACATACTCTTCATTATGTATTTCTACACCAATCGTAATTGATCTTTCAAGCGATAAAGACAAAAAATAAACTCGTTTTAAATAATTGAAAAAGCCCCGGAAATTCCGGGGCTTTTTTTATGTATCTATTCTACTTATAGGATTATTTCCGGTATACGCATATGGAGATGTATTAATTTGCTTCGGATGTTCTGCAAGCGCATCTACTACGTTCCACCTACCGATAACCGGGTCACAGAACCTTGCGCCGTAATCATACTGCTCCAGCTCCTGCTGAAGCTCCTTGCCGTTGTAAAGGTACCGGTTTGTGCCTCCCGACTGTACTTCCTTTCTTTTCCCGAAGGCATAGTAATCATCACGCTGCAGCATTCGCACAGCTCCACCATAAATATCGAAACTTCCCCGCACATTTCCAAGATGGTCTGGTAGGGCTAATCAGCAAAGCCCTTCATCTGCAAGTTAAGGTACTATGCCTCTTACTCTGAGATACCGTAAAAATTTGCAATATCAAGCCATACTTTAGCTAATTGCTTATCTTTTTTTACACCAATACCATAATAATACAGCCTTCCGACCTCATAAATAGATTGTTTATGCCCTAGCAAAGCTGCTTTCATATAATTAACAAACGCTTGATTTACATCTTTTACTGTTCCAACTCCTTCTTCGTATGAATTTGCAATATCAAAACAAGCCTCTGGAATATTATTTTCTGCTGCTTCTAAAAGTAATTCAAAAGCTTTATAAACATCTTTCTTAACGTGAGTTCCAAATAGGTACCATGTCCCCAATGCATATATTGCTTTATAGTTACTAACTTTTTTTGCTTTCATAAGTAAAGCAAAAACCTCATTTAAATCAGCATTATCCATTAATGCCTTCTTTAAGGCTAATTGATATATTCTATCTCCCTTCATATTATTAAATATTATTTTGGCGGCCAACCTCTATCCTTCTCCGCCAACGGATCCACAGTATTCCACCTACCAATAATAGGATCATAGAACCTCGCCCCGTAACCGGGGTTTTACCGAGCTCATGAACACCAATAAAAAACATAAACTTTTTGTGAATAGTCATACTGTTCCTGTTCTAGCTCCTTATCATTGTACAGATATTGGTTCGTACCGCCTAACAGTACTTCCTTTCGCTTGCCAAAGAGCACAAGCACCATGCCCATATCAGCAAGGAATATATCCTCATTTATAACAGACTAAACGATCTGAAACTTTTTGGGGCTACAAGATCCTTGTTTTGATATAAGAAAACACCAGTTGTACCTGCTCTTGACTTTGAACAGGAGCTAGCAAAGCAGATAAAGATGATAAAAACTAATTTCTTTATTATTTCTTACATTCTCCCTTTTTTATACTTACATCTATAAAAGAATAATCTTTAATCGTTTTTAAACTATCAACCAAATAATTGAAATCTACTGGAATATTTTTTTCTATTTTCAATTTCGGAAGCAGCTTTATAAAGTAATGAATGATCATCATACTTTATAAATATATCCGTACACTGTGAGACGTTTTTTAACAGCTCTATATTTTTTATCTTTCCATTAACTTCAACTAAAAGTTTTCCTTTATCATAATCTAAACTTTTTATAAAATAACTATAAGCTATATGTTTATTCTCTATTAAAGTATCTAAAACAATTTCATTATTTAGTTTCGTCTTTACATGGATTATATTGTAATCAAAAGCCTGAGATGGGTCTATATAAAGATTAATAGTCTTATATGGTTTAGTACATCCTAAAACGATGCATATGGATGATAATAAAAGTATTTGCTTCATATCTTTAATTATTAATTTTTAACAGGAAGAGGAATTATCATTCCTTGTGTCCTCTTTCCAATATACGGACGTTCATTAGTAGAAACACCATTATATCCTTTAATTATTTTAGGCATGGATGCTTCGACGTAAGAGCCATTAACATCAACAAATGTTTGAAATTGTGTAGTTGATGCTGTTCTACTCACCTCTTGGCCTTTAGAATTAAAGTATACTATATCATTAGCATCTGGATCTATAAAGATTATTGGATTATTGACAGCATATATATAAGGTGTTACATTTAAATATTTCTCTGCTTTATTATCTATCACATTCCACCTTGCAATAACCGGGTCATAAAACCTAGCCCCATAATCATACTGTCCAAGTTCATCCTGTAGCTCCTTGCCGTTGTACAGGTACCGGTTCGTGCCGCCTGATTGCACTTCCTTTCTTTTTCCGAAAGCATAGTAATCATCCCGCTGCAGCATCCGCACAGCATTGTTATAAATATCGAAACTTCCCCTTACATTTCCAAGATGGTCGGTAAGGTTATACTGGTAGGTGTAAGTGCCACCGTTGTTCAGCGCCCTGCCCTCTTCAGTCTGGATAAAGTCTATTGCTCCGCAATATACTTATGTCGTTTACATAATCTATCTCATAGTGACATTATTAATTTTGTCTGTTTCTCAAGTTTCCTAAGCGTAACGATATAGTTATAAGTCCAAACCTCTCATCCTAAGACCTCTGTTCAATAAAGCGAAGTAATGCTTTTGACAAGAGCGATAAGTTCGCATCAGCAAGAGGCACTATTCCAGTAAATAACAAGTATAGATTAAATCAATACTTATAAATAATCCATATTATTAAGTAAATATAAAATAGGTACTAACTCAATAATAATTATACCAAAGATGAAAATAAGATTAGGTTTACTACCATACTTTATATACATCTTTTTTACTACCCATAAAATCAATAAGTAATATAGTATTATTCCAATATCTTGTAATAATACTATAAAAATCCCTAACTCATAATTATTTGCGTTAACTAAATCATAACCTAAAAGAATAATACTTAGGCCCAATAATATATAAATTGAAACGGTAATTATAGTTTTAATAAAATAAAATACATTCATATCATGATGGTACGCTCATAGCAATGATATTTTTAAAAAAATTATCATGAAGCAATATTTGCTATTTATCTAACTGTACAAATGAACTATCCGATGTAATATCTATGAACTCTCTAGAGCTCCAAAATCGTATATCATCCATATTATACTTAGGCTCTTTATTTTTCCATGGATGATCTGTAACTCTTCTTCTAAAACAATATTCATTTAAGGCATTCTTAACGTCATTATAAGTCTGAAAATTTATAAATCCAAATGAGCTTTCATCATAAACTTTAATTGAACTTTTTATATCATCTTTCTTACAAAATAGAAAAAAACCATCATATGATTCATCCTGTAACTTAGTGATTAAAAGAACAACCAATCGTAATTTATCAGGCCCATAAAGAATACTATCAATATAAATATCTGTATTCTTACCATATTTAGCTGGAGGTCTAAAGGGCTTTATGTTTTTATTTAACATTATATTTAAAACTTTAGATAAGTTTAAGCTATCCCTTTGATATTCAATAGTGCTAAAGCTTACTTGATATTTATATCGTTCTGATGTTGATTTATTATTACATGAACCCAATATTAATCCAAATAATAATATTATTATTCCTATTATAGGAAACGTTGATTTTTTCATAGCTTTACCCAATGACCATTTTTAAATTTATATGTACCTTCCTCCATTCCACTTATGTCCTGTATAAATGAAGATATACTGTGGCTACCTTGTTTCGGATCCTCTCTATATAAATTATTATCTCCATTTTCTTTATCATCTAATCCTTTCTGCTTTTCATCAGCAATTTTATCAAAAAATTTCCACCAAGAGCTTTTCTTTTTACCATTATGAGTATATTGTTCTGTATGTACCTTGGGTTCTGCTGACAAGGAGCCAGCTTGATAAGGATCAAAATCAAATTCACTAATACGTAACCCATTAGATAGCTCTGGATGTGCTTTTGCATATTCTACGATTGCCTTTACAAAACCTTTAGCATAAGCCCCTCCCATACTATGGCTTACAATTTTTAGGCTTTCTGTAATAACTCCATTCGTTCGAGTCAAAGAAGCGATTATAGCTTCTGCATTTTTTTCTCCCATTTTACGTCCCTCATCAAATCGACTACTTACCATAGTATTTAGAGTTCGTTGGTAGCCAAAAGTACTACTCCACCCTCCAAGAGCTCCATCATAATATTGATATTTTACTTGTTGAGCAGTAGGATAATCATTAAAATGGGCTTGTACCTTATCAGCAAAAGCCCCCCAATACTTATATGAGCCTCCACTTCCTCCATGTTGTCCATTAATAAAAATCACTAAATGACCATCTGGGTCAATAGCATTTGTGGGCGTATTAGCAGCGTAAGCATAGGGTGTTATCTGAAAATACAGCTCAGCTTTCTTATCTACCACATTCCACCTGCCGATTATAGGATCATAGAACCTTGCGCCGTAATCATACTGTTCCAGCTCCTCCTGCAGCTCCTTGCCATTGTACAGGTACCGGTTCGTGCCGCCTGATTGCACTTCCTTTCTTTTTCCGAAGGCATAGTAATCATCCCGCTGCAGCATCCGCACAGCATTGTTATAAATAAGGCTTTATGTAATCCGAACTGTTCACCTCAATAAATAATACTAGAACCAAGAAAAACTTTAAAAGTTATCCTCTCATTTGATTTAACATGTACCTTTTTAATGAATAACTGTTTAAACCCAACACTTATAAATTCGACGCTATATTCTCCGGGGGTTAGATCAATATTGAAGTTACCCTCTTTATCAGTTCTTATATCTTTCTTAAATTCATTACTCACAATCCTTGCAAAAGCATATTCCAGTGGCTGATTATTTTCTCTTGCTTTTATAATACCTCTAATACCGCTTTGGCTATCTTCATTTCTATTAATACTATAATTGCTTTTAAATTGTATTTTTTGTGAGCAACTGTTTGCCAAAAATAAAAAGAGAATTAAAAGAAGTATTTTATTGTTGGTTTTTATTATCTTCTTCATCTTGTTTTGAAATATTTATGATTTTACCTTTAGCATCGCTGCTTTGTTTTTTAGCATTCTTTATAATTTGTCTAATGTAATTTTGTTTTAATATTTTACTCCTCCTCCCTACTTCACTACTTGTTTCAGTCATTAACCCAGAATCAAAATGCTCAAGGCCTAAAGAGTGTCCTATTTCATGAGCTCCTGTTTCAGAAACCTCACGAGATTTCTTTACTTTTATTAATGCTCCTGATCTAGTGCTTCCATTTGTATTTTCAGGCAAATTACTATCAGATACAATTCCATAAACATTACTTGCGTCATATTGAGTAAATTTTATTTCATCATTATCAAGTCGATCCATATTAGTTTGATAAAGAGGATCAGTTATCTCCATTACATTAAGGTCAAAATTTACTTTATATTGTATTGCTGATTTTCCCTTTCCTATTTCATAAGTAAATTTCCCGCTCTGATCATTCCAAAATTGAGTGGAAATTTCAGCTGACATTTTTGAACGATTATCACCTATTTGCGTATAATAAGTAGCCTTTATTGTTACTGTTTGATGATTATGATTTATTATAACTACATAATCACGACCATCTATATCAATAGACTTTATAGGATTATTGGCTACATAATTGTAAGGAGAGAAATTAAAGTACTTCTCTGCCAAGGGATCCACCACGTTCCATCTTCCAACAACCGGATCATAGAACCTTGCACCGTAATCATATTGTTCCAATTCCTGCTGCAATTCCTTACCGTTGTACACGTACCGGTTCGTGCCGCCTGATTGCACTTCCTTGCGCTTGCCAAAGGCATAGTAATCATCACGCTGCAGCATCCGCACAGCATTGTTATAAATATCGAAACTTGCCCTTACATTTCCAAGGTGGTCTGTAAGGTTGTACAGGTAGGTGTAAGTGCCGTCACTGTTCAGTGCCCTGCCCTCTTCAGTCTGGATAAAGTCTATCGCACCATTGGTGTACTGGATCCCATCCACATAATGTGCTTTACCTTTATATTACTCAATCTAAATACATAATAATAAAAGTAAATACTAACAGGCACAAATCCTCTGCTCTCAATCCCGAAACTCAAGACTTGCGCCAAATGGGAATTATCAAGATATAGGTTTAACAAAATGAAAAACCATACTCTTATATCTTCAAATAACAAGACATATCCCTTTCAAAGCTCTCTCTATCAAAGGATTTTATTTTCATAGAATTAAAAACAGCAAATGATTTTAAAAGCTCTATAGATAACAACTTTTTCGCTTCATATTCATCTGCATTTACAAAAACATTATAGTCTAACTTTATGTCATACACCAAAGCATCTGTTTGCTCAGAAGGTTTCCCGTCCTGAATTGTGACTACTGTACCTTTTTTATATTTTGGATTTCTAACCTTAAAAAAAAAGTCGAATTCTGGGGCAACACAGATTATACCGTGTAAACATTGTAGTATCCATCAGCAGAAGACAAGTTGTGTTTTTGGGTACCCAAAAACACAACTTGCAGGTATTAAAAGATTAATGACTCTTACATCATTTGCCACTCAACTATAACAGGGGGGCCGCTGATAATATCAATTATATTATCAGAGTTACAGATTACATAATGGACTAATTCAAAATCTTCAAATATACCACTGCTTTCTTCTTTAATCCATTTTAAAAATCGCGTATTTGTCGATTTACAAAATGTAGAAAGTGAAGGATTATCTAAACTTATGAGTCGGCCGGCCTCATTTACAACTCGATATCCAATTACTCCAGTAAACTTTATTTTTAATGCTTTATCGGGGTTGTCAAATTCTTTCAACAGAATTATCAATTCTCCTGTAGCATGATGCAACTCAAAGAAATAAGGTGATTGCGGAAGATCAGCTATCGGCCTCCACAATTCATAGTTATCAATTTCCATTTTATTTATATCTAATCTTTATTTCTGACTGCCGGGTATTAGGATTATATACTTCCAAAGTTGGTCTCCCGTCTGAACTTTTATTTCTAACATTCACCGTTTTTCCGTCAGCGGTTTTGCCAACTTTTC
Source organism: Pedobacter montanisoli (assembly GCF_022809115.1). GTDB lineage: Bacteria > Bacteroidota > Bacteroidia > Sphingobacteriales > Sphingobacteriaceae > Pedobacter > Pedobacter montanisoli. The sequence continues at coordinate 1,477,999 of NZ_JALGBH010000002.1, forward strand.
CATTCGCAATAGGTTTTGCTGATCCTGGAACTACTATATCGTCAAAATCATTTTCAGCTTGCTTTAATCCTCCCTCCTTACTATAAACATCGGTTCCATTTCCAGTTTTATTCTCGTGTTTCGCATCTTCCTTTAAATCATCAACCGTTTTTTCCGAATTTACAGATGCTTTGTTATATTTATAAATCTCATTTCCTATAACATAAATACTATAAAGAGCAGTTCCCACTGTAAGAATAGTCTTTGTTATAGGCTCAGGATCTGCACCCGAAATACCCCATGCTACACCAGTTCTAGCACCCGTAGCCAATAAAATCATTCCCGCTGCTTTCGCTATACTTGGTTTGGCGGTAATTTTTACTTCCTTTAATTCTATAGGCTTCTTTTCGGGGGGATCAATTTTATCCTCAACCCTCATTCCATCAGGATCAGTAAATCTAACAGTATTATTAAAAGCGTAATTGTACGGAGAAAGATCTTCATATATCTCTGCAAGCGGATCGATTACATTCCATCTACCAATCACCGGGTCATAGAACCTCGCACCGTAATCATACTGCTCCAGTTCCTGCTGCAATTCCTTACCGTTGTAAAGGTACCGGTTTGTGCCGCCAGACTGTACTTCCTTACGCTTGCCAAAGGCATAGTAATCATCTCGCTGCAGCATCCGCACAGCATTGTTATAAATATCGAAACTTCCCCTTACATTTCCAAGGTGGTCCGTAAGATTGTACTGGTAGGTATAGCTGCCGCCGCTGTTCAATGCCCTGCCCTCCCCGGTCTGGATAAAGTCTATCGCACCGTTGGTGTACTGGATGCCATTTACATAATCAGTTGTGGTGGTGCTGCTGCCCGTGGCCGTTTTCCTCAGCTTCCTGCCCGTGGCATCGTAGGTATAGGTGATATTGACCGGTCCCGTTACCGTACTCGGCAGGTTAAGGTAATTATAGCTCAGGGTTACGCCGTTCCTGCCATCGGTGGTCGCGTTGCCGTTGCCATCGTACTGATAGTCTGTACCGGTCAGCCCCGGTATGTTCTGCAGCTGGTTGCCGTTGGTATAGTTATAGGTCTTTGCCCCGGCATTGTCCCTATCCAGGCTCGTGATATTCCCCATCACATCATAGCTGATCACTTCGCTCATACCTGTGGCCGCTGCCGCTGTCAGCCTGTTCAGCCTGTCGTACTGGTAGGTGAAGCTGTTGCCGCTGCTGTTGGTGTAGGCCTGGTCTGCTATGTTCCCGTTGTACTGCGGATAGCTGCCGTTGTCGTATTTCAGCTCCATGCTGAACTCGCTGCTGTTGCTCTTGGTCAGCCAGCCACGCTCGTTGTAGCTGTAAGTGGTGCTCTGCCTGCCATCGGCCAGTTTCTTCTCTCTTAACTGCCCCAGCTCGTTGTACACATATTCTGAAAGGGTAACCTCGGGCTGGCCGTTGATCTGCTGCCTGGTCCTGAGCTTCCTGCCCATGTGGTCATAGTCATAAGCGGTGGCTATGGTGGTAGTGGCGCTGTAGGCCGTATGGGTACGGGTACTGCTGCTCAGGCTGCCGTCAAAGTTGTAGGTGTTATCGGTTATATCGGTACCGCTTAAATGGTTCTGGCTTTTGATCTGGATCACCCTGCTCTCTTCATCATAGTAATGGGTGGTGAGCAGCTGGGTACCGGTGCCCAGTACCTGTATTTTACTGCCTGTTAAAAGGCTCTGTACTTTACCGCCGCTTGCCTGGCTGCCTGTTGGCCCGCCAAAGCTGTTTCCGGGAAAGCTGTAGTCGTCGTAATAGTTCACCGTTAGCTGGGAAGTATAGCTACGGGGATAGGCCGTATTGCTGTAGTCGTTGCCGGGCGTGCGGCTCTCCCACAGAGGGTAGTCCGGGCTGGTGCCATCGGCTTCTGCATCTACCGCTGCCTGCAGGTTTATCCTGCTTCCGCTGCTGTTCAGTATCCCTGTCATAATAGTCCTGCCCAAGGCATCATATTTGGTAAACAGCCACTCGGGACTGCTCTTTGCCCGCTGGTTGCTGTCCTGGCTCAGTACCAGCTGGTCTATCTTATTGTACACCATGTACTCCCAGCCCTTGCCGGGCAGTTTCTTCTCTACCAGCCTTCTCCTGGCATCGTAACGGTACTGGTAGCAGTAGTTGTCCAGCAGGGCCTGGGTAGGGACATTTGCATCGGCATTGGCTCCCGGTGGCAGCACATAGCTCAGGTTGCCATAGTCGTCATATACATAATAGGTGCTCAGAATTTCGATCTGGCCGGCCTTGTAGTTGAAGGCCCGCTTGAGCACTACCCTACCTTCCTTGTCCTTGTATTCTTCGGTGGTCCCGGCCTTGCCGTCGCTGCCCTGCCAGTTCTCATCTTTGCTGATGGTAAGGTACAGCTGGCCGGCACTGTAGTAGCCCGGGCTGATCAGGGTGCGGGTATAGCTGGCCGTACCTGCTGTGGCCCTGTAAAGCCTCACCGCATGGCCCGTGGTGCCATAATTGGTATCGCTGTTATTGATGCCGTAGCTCAGCCTGCCGGTATGCTCGGTGCCGGTATTGCCGGTAGGCTGCCAGCTTGCCCCGGGATAGCCCTGTCTTTCTACCCTGTTCAGAGGGCTGGCCTCGAATACCGTAATACTGAAGGGGCTGCCGGTGGCCTTGATGCTGCTGCCCGTGGCCTGTCCTGTATAATAGTTCAGCTGGCTGCTGATGCCTGACGGCTTATAACTGCCGTCGGTAGCGGTCTGCTCGGCATAGGGCAGGTATTTTTTCACCTCCCTGCCCAGGGCATCATATTCGAATACCTGTACCAGGTCCTTGCCCGTGGCACTTCCCTGCCACTGTACCGTCTGCAGGGGACGGCCCAGCCCGTCAAGATACTGGATGGTGCGGTTGGCCTGGCTTACCGGCAGCCCGTTCAGTGAGCTGATGGTGGTCTTGCCCGGTACCTTCACCACCGTCTCCATTACATGGTTCTGGTTTGTGCTGGGTGTCTGTCCGTAACTTAAACCGCTCAGGATCAGCAAAAAAATTAAGAGATTGCGTCGCATCGTTTTTTGTTTTATTCTATTGTGTCAATCCAATCAATCATAATGGTAAATTTTGATCCGCTAATTGATACTCCATTTTGGGTATAACTGCTCGCTCCATTATGATAAATTGTATTTAATACATTATTTAGAGAATCTATTAGTTTAAAATTGTTCCAACCGTAAAAATTAGGGAAACCTGCAATGGTACCATAGGTATCGATCTGCAAATTATAAGTACCTGCGTCTATACTAGCCCCTGCTACAAGCTGTGCTTCGGTAAAGGTATATACTACATTATTGCTTGTGTCTTTGAATATTAAGGTTTGTACACCTCCGCTTCGCTGGCTTGTACTTGGATTAATCTTTGTGCTATTAGTATACACAAGACTGATTTTAGGCATTGTACATATGCCATTCAAATTTGCATATGTCTGGCCGTTGGCTATAATATCGGCCAAAGCCTGATTATCTGCATCTGCCTGACTAAGAGTTGAACTATATTTCCCTGCTGATACAACATACGTTTCTTCACTGCCCTGCCCAATAGTGCATTGCTTAGTAAATTTCTGTGATTTTAGGGTATTATAGTAAATAACATAGGGTTCTCCGGTTTCGTTATACACATAATTCTTGACAATATAGCCATTATGATCTTTGATATTTATTAACCGCCCATATACGTCATATTCATAAGAAGTGGTAAATCCCTTTTCGTCCACAATTCCCGTTACGCCAAACACAGGATCGTAAGTAAAGCTTTTGATATAAGCATCAACAGGATAAACCGCTATATCATCTATGCCAGAACCATCGCTTAGCACCATGCCATAAGTATAAGGTATTACTTTATAATACCATTTATCTCCTGATAAGTAAAAATAGCTTATCTGGTAATCTTTATTGTTTGGCTTGGCCCAGTTAACCTGATAGCTTCCTGCATAATACCTTAAGCCCGTATGTCCTTTTAAAAGTGCAGCAGTTGAATTATCTTCAAAGTTTTCAAAGAAAATCTCATTTATTGCTGCATTCTGTACCTGAACAATTGGAAGTTCTTCTCTATAACCATAAAGGTAAACATACTTTAATCCATTAGTTCTGGACTGGCTAAGCAAATGCCCTTTTGTATCGTATGCATGATAAGTTATAAAAGGTTCGGCCGTATTATTTTGTGTGCGAAAATAGATGTTCTGCGGTTCATATATATTACCTGACCATTGCCCATATACCAAAGAATCTGTCTGAATATGGGTGAGGTTATTTTTAAATGTATTTACTAATGGAACAGTTATTCTGTTCTGTTGGATCAACTGCTGATAAACCGGCTGACTTGTTAAAGCATACATTTCATGTGGATATTTCTTAATTTCTGTCCGTACATCTCCTAAACTGTTCACATAACTGATTTCATTTGGCTGATAATGCTTTATATTATTATAAGTATAGAATTGCTGTGTTTGTATAGGATTGTTGCCTTCCAGATCATATTCTGTGGTAGTTACAGTATCTACATATATCCATATAGCTCTGTGATTAAACATCTGAACATCAAAAGGTGCAAACTGGGTTTCATCTGGCGGATTATAAGTTATAGCAGGCGTATAATTAGACTTTATTACATAATTACTTGCCTCTTCATTAACTCTTGTATCTATAATAAAGTTCTTTCTTATTTCTTTAACGGTTTTATACGTATAATTTCCTCCTAACGAACCTGTTGTAATAAAGTCCTTTTCTATATTTTCTAATCCTATCTCATAACTTGAATTTGAAATGGGAACAGCGAACATTGTGTTATTTCCAAACAATATTTGCGCATTTAATCCTTCTCCTCCTAAAAAATGCCTGCTTTTTCCTCCATAATCCCAGCTGTCATCCTTTAGTTCTATTACATCACTATAATAAATATGTGTACCAGAAGGATAAGATAAATCATTAATGGGCTTTGAATATGCAATGCGGTAATCGCAAAACACAGTTATCGGGTATCCTAAAACATAACATACTTTGGCATCTCTCAAATTGGAATAATACAATCCTGTATTAACATAACTCCTTATCTTACCTGAAGACTGGTTTTGATTTTCAAGTGAAGCATAAATCATTTTCTTCTTTAAAACCGAACCAATTGTGGAAATGGTTATATTTCGTTTTACTCTTACACCTCCTACCTCATAATTACCCCATGCATAATATCCTTCAGGCTGATATATAAAGCTGAGGTCTCCTACCGCCGCTTGGCCATAAGATACCCATTTTAAAGTATAACTTCCGCTTGGAAGCGTAATGCTTCCCGAATAAGAAGTATCAATTTTTAAGGCATAGTTATACACTAAATTATAATTGGCATCTCTTATTTCTAAAGCCGAATATTGATGTATAAGATCATTAACTCCTATACCACTATAACTACAACTCAGGTTAAAATTAACATTCCTTGCTTCATCTAATGAAAAGCTCAAAGTATAAAACACAGGATCTTTCGTTCCTGTTCCCTGTACTCTTTGATTTACCATATTGGAAGATGCCGGAAAATAGCGATTTTCAAAAATAGTATTCGGCTCATACTCCAAACTATCAGTACCCCCACCTGGATAAACGATTTTACTCATTAAACCATAATAGGAAACAGAGCCATTTGGTGAACGATCAGCCAAAACCCCAAATAGAGCAGAATGTTCTGCTTTACCCGTGGGTATTAAATGCGTATTATTTTTACCATTAAAATAACCCCAGTAATCCTGTGCAAATGATAAACGCGATGGAAGACTGTTAATATTATAATAACTTATTTTGTATTCCTGAGGTGTAATACCGGGCAGCGAACGGGTAACTTTATTTAAAAAGGCCCGGTCATTCAAATAATATCCGTTACCCATAAAATTATAGTAATCAGAATTTGAACTATATACATATTCAAGATCATAATTATTATAGAGCTGTTTTTGTAAGGTATCTATAATATCTTTTTTATAATATTTTACCGAACTAAGAAGAAAGTCGCCTATCAGATCTGATCTTGTACTATAATTAAATTTTACTTCTGAAAACTTAGAGTAAATTCCTTGTAAAATTACTCCTTTTGTACTCAGATTATTAGGGCAAATCTGGCTTTCATTACGTTGAGGACAATTATCGCCAGCACAACTCTGAAGCAGGGTAGTTGATGGAGTTCTAATTAATGTTTCACTAATATCTGCATAATAATCATAAGTACAACTGCTGTACTCAAAGTCAATATATTCGCCTTTTACACCTTTTATAGCTATTAAATACCATGCAGTAGGTATATATGCATCGTAATTCTTGCCACAATTAAAAGAAGATGTTTTACTTTTTTCAGTAGCTTTACTACCTCCAAAGTAATATTGAGTACCTGCAGGATCTGTGATTTTAATAGTCCAGTCTCCGCTGTTATGCCCGTAAAAATTGGTTTCAATTTTCAACGGTGAAGCGGCAAGCTGCACAACCTCTGTTACATGATTTGGTTTCAGATAAAACTTACCTGAATAACCATTAAAATTAAAACTAAACAGGTCTGATTGTGTATCATACGCACCTCTTGTAGCACTATCTAAATAATTATAACTATCCTGACTAAAGTTACCTTCTCTGAAATTTGCCGGAGCAGTAAGCATTTTATATAATTCATCTGCTTTGTCCATTACCGTTCGTGTAACAGCCCCACCAGCCTCCAAATTCCAGCTCATACCCACACGAGTTGCAATCTGATTTACTTTTATGCCATTTCCCGAATTATAAGATAAACTTATGGGCAGTTCTATTGTACCAACTTTAAGTTTTGAAAGAGGAATAGCGGTTTGAAAACCACCTGTAGAAGCATTTATTGATAATCCGCTATATTTAGTTAACTCATAAGCATTGGGGGCAGGCGAAAGAACAGCTGTTAAAGCAGGTGCATTAATAGATTGCTGCCCGCCTCCCTGTGTAAAGCCAACTTTGCATACCAATATACAGCAGAAAATTAAAATAGCTTTCTTAACAAAACTATTTGCTTTTAAATAAAGGGTCATTCTTAAAATTTGCTTGGTTGTGCAAAGCTAAAATTATTCTTTTTAGTTTTATTATGATTACTCGCTGTAAAATTTATTCTTTCAATAACCTTAAACTATTTTTGAAAAATTTATTCATCATACAATATACCTCAATGGTAGTCTTATACCGCAATCTTCTTATATTTACAAAAACTAAAGCTCACCCCTATCGGTTACATAAATATGGAAAACAGCAGAAAAAAAATCGTAATTGTTGGCGGAGGATTTGGGGGGATAGAACTGGCTAAAAAGCTTAAAAATACAAATGTAGATGTACTCATTTTAGACAAGCACAATTACCATACCTTTCAACCTCTTTTATACCAGGTAGCCACAGGCGGTTTAGAAGCAGATTCAATCGCTTTTCCTATCAGAAAAATCTTTAAGGGACAAAAGAACTTTAAATTCAGAGTAACCGAGGTTCAAAAAATAGATACTGAAAAAAACAGATTAAATACCACCATTGGCAATATTGACTATGATTACCTAGTCATAGCTACCGGCTCAACCAGCAACTTTTTTGGGCAGAGTGAAATAGAATACAATGCCATGCCCATGAAATCCATACCCGAAGCCTTAAATCTTCGCAGTATGATTTTACAAAATCTGGAGGCCGCATTAATTGCTGAAACACCAGAGCAAGAAGCTGCTTTGCTAAATTTCGTAGTAGTTGGCGGAGGCCCCACAGGAGTAGAAACTGCTGGCGCAATTGCCGAGCTTAAAAAACATGTTTTACGAAATGATTACCCTGAGCTAGATCTCAAAAAAGTAAACATTTATCTGGTAGAAGGCTCTCCTGCCCTCTTATCGGCCATGTCTGTTCAGGCACAGGAAAAATCCAGGCAGTTTCTGGAAGAAATGGGCGTTACGGTTTATACCGAAACCCGTGTACAATCTTATGATGGAAAAACATTGGTGTTGGGCGAAGGAAAACAGATTCATTCATCAACAGTAATCTGGAGTGCAGGTGTAAAAGGTGCAATTATAGAAGGCTTAAATCCCGATGCTATAGTTAGAGGCAACAGAATTAAAGTAGATGTAACCAATAAGGTAGAAGGCTATGAAAATATTTTTGCCATTGGCGACGTAGCCGCAATGATTACTGACCAAACCCCTAACGGACATCCCGGCGTAGCTCCTGCCGCCATACAGCAGGGCAAACAACTGGCTCAAAATCTTTTAGCGATATTGGAAAATAAACCAACTAAAGCATTTGAATATTTTGACAAAGGCTCTATGGCAACGGTTGGCCGTAACCGTGCAGTAGTAGACATTAAGAAAGTACGTTTTCAAGGTGTATTTGCATGGTTTGCATGGATGTTTGTGCATTTGATGACCCTTGTGGGTTTCAGAAACAAGCTTGTAGTCTTTGTAAACTGGGTTTGGAGTTATTTTAGCTACGACAGGGGCACACGCTTAATTATACGTCCGTATAAAAAGAAAAATTTAGAAAACACTTCGAATGATATATAAAGAACTCTCAGCACGCAAAACCATTGCTTTAGTTGCGCATGATCATAAAAAGGATGATTTATTACGGTGGGTAGATAAGCACCGAGACCTGTTAAAAGATCATGACCTGATCGCTACCGGAACTACTGGAAAACTGGTTGAGCAGAGTTTAAATTTACCTGTACAGAAATTACTTAGCGGCCCATTAGGCGGCGATCAGCAAATTGGGGCACTCATTGCCGAAAGTAAAATAGACGTTTTGATTTTCTTTTGGGACCCTATGGAAGCGCAGCCACATGATCCTGATGTAAAAGCCTTGTTAAGAGTAGGTATTGTCTGGAATATACCTATGGCCTGCGATGTGGCTACTGCCGATTTCATTATGTCATCGCCATTTATGCAAAATACCTATAAAGCAGAACTTACAGATTATGACGCCTATAAAAACAGAAAATTATAATTCTATTAAGCTAATTGAATGCCCTCGTGATGCTATGCAGGGTTTACATAACTGGGTACCTACGCAAACCAAGGCCGAGTACATCAACCTGTTGTTAAAAGCAGGGTTTGATACTTTAGATTTCGGAAGTTTCGTTTCTCCCAAAGCCATTCCGCAAATGCGTGATACCAGAGAAGTTTTGGAGCTTCTTGATTTAGACAACACACAAACAAAATTACTGGCTATTGTAGCGAATTTAAGAGGTGTTGAAGATGCGGTACAACATCCTGAAATTAGTTATTTAGGCTTTCCTTTTTCCATATCAGAAACTTTTCAGCAACGCAACACCAACAGTAGCATAACGCAGTCTCTCGTTACGGTAGAAGAAATGCTTAACCTTTGCCATAAGCACCATAAAACAGCTGTGGTATATTTATCAATGGGTTTCGGTAATCCTTACGGCGATGAGTGGAATATTGAGATTGTAGAAAAATGGACTGATATCCTTGTCAGCAAAGGTGCGCAGATTCTTTCACTGGCCGATACAGTTGGCGTATCTACCCCTGAAAAAATAACACATATTTTACCTCCTCTGATCAAAAGATTTGATCGTACAGAAATAGGTGTTCATTTGCACAGTACACCGCAAACGCGGATAGAAAAAATTAACGCAGCCTATATGGCGGGCTGTAAGCGTTTTGACAGTGCATTAAAAGGATACGGCGGTTGTCCTATGGCTAAGGATGATCTTACCGGCAATATTGCAACCGAAGATGTAATCTATTATCTGGAAGAAAAAAAAGAAGTACTCCAACTTGATCATGTGTACTTATCTAAAGCCATAGCTTTTACCGGACAGATATTTATGTAGCTTTACAGCAGTTTCAGGTATTTAAGTGCTTTGTAAACCCCATCTTCATCAGCAGAGTGAGTTACATAATTGGCAGCTTGCTTAACATCTGTACTGGCTGTTCCCATTGCAACACCAAAACCACAACCTGCAAGCATGGGCTTATCATTTCCTCCATCGCCAAAAGCTAGGGTCTTGCTAAGATCTATGCCAAAACGTTCGGCCATTTTAGCAACTCCAGCCATTTTGTTTAAACCTTTGGGATTAATATCTGCAAAATAAGGCATCCATCTTGAGCTTTCTACATTACGCATTACCGTATTTACCACAAAATGCTCTTTATCCTCATCAACAAAAATATTAAGCTGTGTAATATCATCTGTACGCAATAACGAAGGATCAGCAATTTCCGGAACAGGAATATTTAAAAAATTAAAAGCCTGTTCTGCATAATCATTTACATGGTTAATAGAAAAATGCCCTAGTTTCATAATAGAAAAAGCCAATTTTTCCTGTACTGAATACTCAATAAGCTGCTTTACATCCCATTCATCAATATAAGAAATATGAAAAATATCGCGTTTATCATCAGCACAGATTACGCCATTATTAAAGATATAGCCATCAAATTCCAGTTCCTGTAAAGCTGGAAAACCATCCAGACTACGTCCTGTAGCTATAAATATTTTAATGCCTTTCTTTTTTAAAGCATGTAATGAACGCATCGTAGATGAACTGATCTGATGTGTATCAAAGCCTTGTAAAGTTCCGTCAAAATCAAAAAAAACTGCTTCAGTCTGATGTAGAGGTTCATGCATGTTAAGGGTAAAAATACACAATGTGATTGCAAATAGCTAACATCTGAACAGATTAAAAACAGAGAAGTCCAAATCTTATCAAGGAGATAACAGTATCTGTGCTTCTCTGTAAACAGGCGTCCAAACTTAAAAATAATCGGTACAGTAAAACAGAGCCCTTAATTTTAAAAAAAATTAAATATCCGGAACAGAGATATAAGTACTCTGATATACTTTTAATTAATAATGTGATTTTTTAAGAAGAGGCATCTTTTTCAGTTGATCTGAATTTAAAGATAAGTGCCTGGAATTTATATAGCGTTAAAGATAAAAGCGAAAATTACGGGTTCTGCAGGTATTATTTATAAGTATCTATAATATACTGGGTAGCGGGCTTTAAAACTTCTTCGGGGTGTACAGGATGTCTACCTTTTGCTGTAAAAAACTCAACCTCATCATTTATTTTTGAGTACCAGACCTTACCTATAGAATAATTGGTAAGCGTATCTGTAACTGTAATCTTTTTAAAATGAACCATTTTTTGTGGATCCATAGCAATCATTTTTACACCTTCAATGCGTTCATTACACAGTATCGGCTTATAACGATCTGTTTCCCAATACATACATTGCTGGCCCTCATTAACATGAACATAAAAACCACCTACCACAACTGAAGTTAACGAACACAATGACATGGAGCCGGCCATCTTAAATTTCCTGATCTTTCTTTTGATCCATTCTTTGTCATAAACTTCATCTCCAAAATCATCCTCTTCTTCGCCAAATCTTTCCCTCAATGCTTCTGCATGCTTATTTGCCCGTTTTTCATTCAGGCGATTTCGCCAGAACGCATAAGGTCTGGGTTTAAAATCTATGAGCCAAGCCAGCAATTCCACATTCTTCTCATCAGGATTATAGGTTTTACCCTTAATAAAGTTGATCAGAGGCCTGAACTTGTCAATGTCAACGTGAGCAATAATGCTTTCATAATCTTTAGCCTCACCTTTAGCACCAAAAAATAACCTTAAGGTATCATCATCTTTTTGGTCACTCCTTTCATTAATTACAATAAGACATTCTTCTCTCATTTTAGCGGCAGAAGGTTTAATTAAATTAAGTGAAAGCTTCTGTTCATACTGCCTTCTCTCGTAGGCCAGTTTTACCTGTTTTTTATACTTCTCAAACATCATAATTTAGAATTTTAATGTAAAATTAAACGGTTTTCCTGAATACTTCCGGCATTTCCTGAATCTCTGTTGAATTACAGGAATTCATTGATAACAAACATTTTAAGCCCATAAATTTGTTTCGTAAATCGGTTTAAGCGTCTATTAGCTACAGACGCAAGTGCACTAAAAACCGATTTTAAGAAAGAGAAAAAATGGCGTTGGTAAATGGTTTGGGAAGATATTTATAAGCTCCGTTTTTTCTCCACTACCCTTCCCTTATAAAAAATATAAGAAGCGCTTCTTATATGAATTGTAGCACTACCTCCGATCTGTTTCGCTGGCAACTACAGGATTTATTCATTATTAAATTTTAAGAAAATGTTACAATTAATCATCGCCATTTTATTGGGATTGGCATCCCCTTCATATAACGGTCAAACCGTAAACAGTACTAATGATACCACCATAACCAATTGCGGCGAAGAAGATCCGGGAAATACAAACAATACCGGAGCTGATGGAACAGGTGGTCAAACTAGTCAAACTCCTCCAAAACCATAAAAAACAATAAATTAAGGCAGGTGTTACCTGCCTTAATTTATTAAATTCAATATTATTTATTTATTTTATAAATTAGGTGATTAACAAATCACCATTGAAAAAGTTCACTATTCTCATTTTTGCCGTTGTTATTATCGGTTGTTATCAAAAGGGCAAGAAACAGGATGCGGCAAGCAATAACTTGTATTATGATAAGGCCATAGAGTATCGTGATAACCAAAATCAGGACAGCGCATTTTTGTATTTTTCTAAAGTAACCACTTATAATACTGACAGCCCATTAATAGCTAAAGCTTATGCCAATATGGCTATTATTCAATGTGATCAGGGTGATTATTTTGGAAGCGAAGAAAGTGCGATAAAGGCTATTAATTATTTTCAAAATGATAACAAATATCTACCCGGTGTATATAACAGCATCGCTATAGCAAAGAATAACCTGAAAAACTATAAAGATGCTTTATACTGGTACTCTAAAGCAGTTAGTGTTAGCACAGACAGTTTAAACATTTTGCTCTATCAGAATAATATTACGGTAGCACTTATTGACCAGAAAGATTACAAATCAGCCATTAAAATTTTACAAAAACTCCTGATTAACAACACAATCAGAAACAACAAATCTAAATTTGCACAGGTATTAGATAATCTTACTTGGGCAAAATGGTTACAAAACCCAGCTTATAATGCAAAGCCAGGCTTAATGCATTCATTAAGAATAAGAGAAAAAGAAAATGATTTATGGGGACAGAATGCAAGTTATGCTCATCTTGCTGATTATTATGAAAATCAAAATTTAGATACAGCTTTATTTTATGCCAATAAAATGTATGAAGTTTCGAAACAGATCAATAGCCCTGACGATCAGCTCCAAGCGCTTCAGAAACTCATAAAATTTAGCCCAACCCAACTTACCAAAAAATATTTTGGAATTTACCACAACTTAAACGATAGTCTTCAAACTGCCCGCAATGCAGCTAAAAACCAATTTGCTCTTATACGCTATGAAACTGAAAGACACAAAGCCGATATCTTAAAACTGCAAAAAGAAAATACAGATAAGAAATACCAGATATCTGTTTTGATTTTCAGTATACTCCTCTTATCGGTTACCGGTTTCATTTGGTATAAAAAGAGAAAACAAAGGCTGGAAATGGAAACGCAGAATACGATTAGAGAAAGTCAGTTAAAAACTTCTAAAAAAGTACATGATGTGGTAGCCAATGGTCTTTACAGGATCATGTCTAAACTCGAGAATCAGCAATCTGAAGATCATACGCTCATTGATGAAATGGAAGCCCTGTATGAAAAATCAAGAGATATTTCATACGAACAGTTAGAATATACAGATAAGAATTTTAATGAAAAGATTTCAAATCTCCTCAAATCTTTCGCCACAGAAAATACTAAGGTATTGATAGTAGGCAATACTACAGATCTGTGGAAGAAAGTTGATGCCACTATTAAATATGAGATTGAGCATATTTTACAGGAACTCATGGTTAACATGAAAAAACATAGTAAGGCCACCAATGTGGTTATACGCTTTGAAAATCATCATAATGCTGTACATATCAACTACGCAGATAACGGTATTGGCATTTCAAAGCAAACAAAATTTAAAAACGGACTCAATAATACGGGAAACCGTATTAAAAGTATTGGCGGAGTCATTAATTTTAATTTGGGAGTTGAAAAAGGCTTAAAAATTCAGCTATCATTCCCGCGATTATAAGATTTAAAATAATGTTCAGACGAATACTCATAGCAGAAGATCATGAAAGTGCAAATATCTCGGTGCAGAAAACACTGACAGATCTTGAGATAACAAACAAAGATTATGTTTATTACTGTGATGATGCTTTAACCAGAATTAAAAAGGCATTGTATGAAGATCAGCCTTTTGATCTGTTGATCACAGATATTCACTTTGAAGAAGACCATGTTAAACAGGAAATTAATGATGGCATTGAATTGATCAGAGCTGCAAAAAATGTACAACCTCAGCTTAAAGTCCTGGTATTTTCGGCAGAAAATAAAGCTGCAATTATGGATACACTTTTCAACGAACTGAATATTGACGGTTATGTTAGAAAAGCCCGTTATGATGCACAAGAATTAAGATTAGCCATAAAGACCATTTATTGCGAAAAAAGATACATCAGTACAGAAATACACCAGAACATCAAAGAGAAAAACAGTTATGAATTTACTGATTTCGATATCAAAATAATTTCTCTCTTATCAAATGGCATGTTGCAAAAAGATATTCCTGTTTATTTGCAAAGCAACAAGATTAAACCTTCAAGTTTAAGCAGCATAGAAAAGCGCCTCAACCAAATGAAAGAAGTCTTAGATCTTTCTAAAAATGAGCAACTTGTGGCTTTTTGTAAAGACATGGGCATCATCTAATTACTGAGCACCTCCTCGGGCTATCACAATTCTTCCGTTAAACCCAATTCAAAATAATTTTATAAAAAAACAATAATTACGGTTTCCCGTAAAACTGTCTTCATTATTGTGTTTAACTTTGAAGTGTTAGTAAAGGAATAAGTTTTATAACCAGAGAATTAATACTAAAAAAGCGCTCAAAGTTCAACTAATTTTTCATCTACCTAATTATTTGAACTGATTAAAAAGCCCAACCCGATAATCGGGTTGGGCTTTTACATTATAATAAGTTTAGAAGTGTTTGACCATTTTATAATGTTTAATCCCCGCTTCTTCAAATTCTTCACCCTCGGCCTCGAAACCAAATTTAGCATACAACCCCACTGCATTTACCTGCGAATTCAAATAAACATAATGAGCATCAGCGGGTAGATCAGCTAAAACAGTCGATACCAAAGCTGCACCAATCCCCTTACCTCTGAATTCTTTAAGCACGGCAAACCGTTCTAATTTATAGCCCAGATCTGTTTTACGCCATCTGCATGCAGCACATGGTTGCTGATCTGATAAGGCCAGAAAATGAATAGATTCTTCTTCATTTGCGTACTCAATTTCAGGCGGACAATTTTGTTCATCAACAAAAACTGTTCTACGTATGGCAAACACTTTTTCTAAATCTTCTTTGGTGGTGGCCTTTACAACCCTTACGGTTCCCATATATTTAAAATCTGTATTTAAATGAATAAAAAAGGCACAATTGAATTCAATTGTGCCTGTATATTAAAAGTATCTTGCTTAAAGTTTATCGTTAACGTTAACGCAGTTTAAGTCTTCAAAAGCTACCATTAAACGGTTAACAAATGATTCTTCAGCTTTGCGTAGCCACACACGTGGATCATAATATTTTTTATTCGGTTTATCCTCACCTTCAGGATTACCGATCTGTCCTTGTAAATAAGCTTCGTTTTTACCATAATAACCTAAAACACCATCCCAGAAGGCCCATTGTAAATCGGTATCAATGTTCATTTTAATAGCTCCATAAGAAATAGCTTCTCTGATTTCTTCCTGAGATGAACCTGAACCACCATGGAATACAAAATTAATCGGTTTTGCAGCCGACAAATTAAATTTCTGTTTAATATGATCTTGCGAGTTCTTTAAAATAACAGGCTGTAATTTCACATTACCTGGTTTATATACACCATGAACATTACCAAAAGCTGCTGCAATGGTAAATCTATCGCTTACTTTACTTAATTCTTCATAAGCATAAGCTACTTCGCCTGGTTGGGTATATAATTTAGAGCTGTCCACATCACTGTTATCCACTCCGTCTTCCTCACCTCCTGTTACGCCAAGCTCAATCTCAATAGTCATACCCATTTTGCTCATGCGCTCAAGATATTTTTTACTGATCTCCAGGTTTTCCTCAATAGGTTCTTCAGAAAGATCTAGCATGTGTGATGAGAATAAAGGTTTTCCGGTTTCAGCAAAAAACTTTTCACCATAGTCTAAAAGTCCGTCTATCCATGGCAATAACTTTTTAGCTGCGTGATCTGTATGCAAAATAACCGCAACGCCATAATGTTCGGCCAATAAATGCACATGTTTTGCAGCCGATACGGCACCCAATACACAGGCCTGTAAATTATCGTTGTTTAATGATTTACCTGCATAAAACTGAGCTCCACCGTTTGATAATTGTATCATAACAGGCGAATTCACTTTCTTTGCTGCTTCCATAACAGCATTTATAGTATTGGTTCCGGTAACATTTACAGCTGGTAATGCAAACTGATGTTGTTTAGCTATCTCGAATAATTCCTTTACAGCAGCGCCATAAATTACGCCTTTATAACCTTTTAAACTCATTTTTATTTTAGATTTATATGTTTCGAAGTTAAAAAATTAATCTCACATTCAATAATATTAGACCATTTAAACGATTAGATATTGTACAATATACACTAAGATGGCGTTAAAACTATTATTGTGTTAATTTTTTTTTTTGTTTCTTTGTAGTCTCATTTTTTTAAAATAACATGTCCTGGTTTAGAAGAGAGAAAAAGGGTATAAGCACGAGCACCCAAGAAAAAAAAGAAGCGCCTGATGGTTTGTGGAATAAATGCCCGAGCTGTAAAAAAGCGCTGCATACAACCGATTTAGAAGAAAACAAATGGGTTTGCATGTATTGCAATTACCATTTAAGAATAGGATCTAAAGAATATTTCAATGTGTTATTTGATAACAATCAATTTACTGAAATATTTCCCAATTTAACTTCGGGCGATCCCCTGCATTTTATAGATAGCAAACCTTATACTTCACGTTTAGCAGAAACTACCCAAAAAACAGGGCTTAAAGATGCTATCCGTGCTGCACATGGGAAAATAAATGGCGAAGATATCATGATTGCCTGTATGGACTTTAACTTTATTGGGGGGTCTATGGGTTCTGTGGTTGGCGAAAAAATTGCCCGTTCTATAGATTACAGTTTAAAGCACAAAGTTCCATTCCTGATGATTTCAAAGTCAGGAGGGGCACGTATGATGGAAGCTGCATTTTCATTAATGCAGATGGCCAAAACATCAGCTAAACTGGCTTTATTAAGCGAAGCCAAAATACCTTATATTTCTTTACTTACCGATCCTACAACAGGTGGAGTAACGGCTTCTTATGCTATGCTGGGTGATATCAATATTGCAGAACCAGGTGCATTAATTGGCTTTGCCGGACCTCGTGTAATTAAAGAAACTATTAAAAAAGATCTTCCTAAAGGTTTCCAAACTTCAGAATTTGTATTGGAACATGGTTTCCTTGATTTTATTGTTGACAGGAGAGAAATGAAAGATAAAATTGCAGACTTCCTGAAAATGATGAAAAACTAATTCCAATCCTATTAAATTTAAAAAAAGCAGGCTCACATTTTTTTGAATGTAAGCCTGCTTTTTCTTTATGCACCACATTGGGTTAAGGTCAGTATTAAAAAATCCATATCTTTAACCAAAACCAATGCAAAAATGAAACGTTTATTTACATTAAGTTTAGCCTTTTTGGCTTTAAGTAGCTTTATTTATCCTGAAAACAAGTCTAAAAAAACCGTGATTGTATGGCAGCCTTCTCACCAAACAGACACAGGTAAAGACTTTAGCGAAGCTTTAACCTGTAATGCCATTGCAGAAGCGGCCATGAAACAAAAACCTAAGCTCAATGAGCACAAAGTGTGGAGTTTAAACCAACCTAACCTGCATCATGCCAATGTGGGCAGTAATACGGTGGTAGAGCATACTTCGGCAGTAATAGATGGTAAATTATCAGGTTACGCTTATGAAATTAATAAGGCCAATGAACTAAATGCTGATGTTTTTATTGCATTGCACAATAATGGTGGCACCAATCAGCATGCTATATGGGGTTTTATACATGAGGGCGACTCTTATGAAGCCGAAAACAAGGAATTGGCCTCAAGACTGGTAAATGCTGTATCAAAAGCAACCGGCTTAATTAATAAAGGTGTATTATTTGACAGCTGGACCGGACGTAACGATTATGTCTGTAAAAACACAGGCAAAAAAGCGTTTTACAGTTTAGATGAAAATGTAAATAAAGCCAAATACAGGGTATTATTAGAAATCGGTGATATGGGTATCAGTAAAACCTTTTTAGAGTATCCTGAAAATCAAAAGAAAATAGGCCAGACTATAAAAATAGAATTGGCTAAGTGGCTGGAAGAAAAAGGATTTAAATAGTTTAAATACCGTCATACTAAACTTTCCGATTGAATTCGGAACAAGTCGTTTCAGTATTCCTAACAATATGAACTCAAAACGAATTCTGATATAATTGCCCATAGCTTTTAGCCCTGATACAAGTCAGCATTCATCTTGAGTTTCAATACATCCTTAGTTTTTAAGGCTTGCCATATCAATTACAAAGCGATAACGCACATCGCTTTTCAGCATACGTTCATAAGCTTCATTGATATCCTGCATTTTAATCAGTTCAATTTCAGAAACAATTCCTTTTTCCCCACAAAAGTCCAATAATTCCTGTGTTTCTGCTATGCCACCTATTACCGAACCGGCAACAGATTTTCTCCCCATAATCATAGGCACAGAATTTAAAATAGGTTCCAGACCACCTAAATAACCCACAAGCACTATAGTTCCATTTATATTCAACGTAGTTACATAAGGATTAACATCGTGTACATAAGGTACTGTATCAATAATAAGATCAAATTTCCCTTTCACGGCCTGCATTTGTACCTCATCTGTAGAAATAACCACATGATCTGCACCTAGCGCTTTTGCATCCTCGGTTTTACCGGGAGTTCTCGAAAACAAGGTAACTTCTGCACCTAATCCCTTAGCCAATTTTATAGCCATGTGTCCTAAACCACCCAGACCTATTACTGCTACCTTAGAATTTGGGCCTACTTTCCAATGGCGCAATGGCGACCAGGTGGTAATGCCTGCACAAAGTAACGGTGCAACTGCTGCCAAGTCTAAATTTTTAGGCACTTTTAATACAAAATGCTCATCTACAACCACTTTTTCGGCATATCCTCCAAAAGTGTGTGTACCCAGATGTTTATCTTTTCCGTTGTAAGTTCCTGTAAACCCATTTAAACAATATTGTTCCAAATCCTGTTTACAACTATCACAGGTACGACAACTATCTACCAGACATCCTACGGCGGCAAGATCACCCGCTTTAAACTTGCTTACCTCTGCTCCTACCCGGGTTACTTTACCTACAATTTCATGTCCCGGAACAGAGGGATATTTTGTTCCTCCCCAATCATTTCTTGCTGTATGCAGATCTGAATGACAAACCCCACAATACAGAATTTCTATTTCAACATCTGTAGGTGTGATTTCCCTGCGTTCAATTTTCAGCTCTTTTAAGTCAGCATCAGCCGCTTCAGTTCCAAAAGCTTTTACGGTATATGTATTCATTTTCTTTGATTTTATGGTATTTAAACGTATAACACAACGTTTATGTTTACATTTTTAATTTCAATCCTATGGTTTGCATGGCATCTACAGATGATGCTGTAAATTGCAATTTATATCTTTTTGCTCTACCAGCCATATTATTCTCTTTTTTAACTATTCTTTCTCCGGCTATATTTTTTCCAATTACATAACCTAACAACAGAGCAATAGGATAATCTGAACCCCAATGCACTTTACTCTGCATCATTTCAAAGCATAAAACACCCAATAAACTGTAACCAACTGGTTTAATCCAAACTTTTTCAGGATAATTCTCTGCAATGATCACCAAAGCAGACATGGCTGTGGTTAAATGCCCCGAAGGCATGGCATCATATTTAGAGGTATGGTGATGGTATTCTTTAAAGCTTGGTGCAAAATGCCATCTACTATGCGTTCTTCCATCACCTGCAGTCACAAAAGGACTTTCTCTCCCACTAAGCCTTTTGAAAGGCTGTACAAATAAGCCTGTTACGACTAAACTTTCTATCAATTGCAGAGATGTACTTAAAGAACGATAATCGTTTTGAATAAGACCATAAGTCGCAAGTCCGCCGCTGATTAAAAATACGGTGGTGCCATTTCCCAAAAAATAAAATGCAGAATTTACATTACCTGGGATGATCTTTAAAAATCCCAGATTTTTATAATAATGGTCTTCTGACAAACCTAGGCTTTCACCAAGATTACGGCTTTCTTTAATGAGCCAGGGGTCTGCCGGTACCATCGCCGCAGTAGCACCCAACGCTGCTAAAGAATAAGGATAATATGATTTTGATACCAGATCTAAGGCGCTATTGATAAAGTTTTTAGGGATGTTATTAACCGCATCTGATAATTTGGGTCTTTGGTATATCAAAACCCTGTTATCTGTTATCTGATAATACTGTTTACGCTTTTCAGAAATCAGGATGCTATCACTTGTTAAATTTAAACTGTCTATTGTTTTCGCAAAACCAAAGCTACCCCACAATAAAAGGATAGTCAATAAAAGTGTTTTTTTCATCTACCCTATAAAACTAACAAAAAAACATTTCCGTAACTCATAAAACAGTTGAAACAGGAATTAAAATATAATTAAATTTTTACCCGCTTGCGTGGGCTTATAATGCAACATTTCTATTATTAAAAAGCTTATCCATTTCTTTATTGCTATTTTAGTTCCTTTGTTTTTATCTAATTATCCTAAACATGATTAAAAAATTTTTACCTGCTTTTTTTCTGTTTACATCTTCCTTCGCTTTTGCACAGGATAAGTTTGTAGAAAATGTTGTTAAAGAGGCCAGCCAAAATTCACAGCTTGAAAAATTAGCTCACGAATTGATGGATGTGGTTGGACCACGTTTAGTGGGAAGTCCTCAAATGAAACAATCTAATGATTGGGTCGTAAAAAAATACGGAGAGTGGAATATATCTGCAAAAAATGAAAAATGGGGCGAATGGCGTGGCTGGGAACGCGGTGTTACCCACGTAGATTTAATAAGCCCTCGTTTAAGAACTCTTGAAGCCACTCAATTGGCATGGAGTCCATCTACAAATGGAAAAGCCATTAAAGCCGAAGCCATTATTTTACCTGAAGTTATTACAGATTCTATATCATTTCAAAAATGGTTACCAAATGTAAAAGGTAAAGTGGTTTTAATTTCACATAATCAAATTTCTGGTCGCCCTGATGATAACTGGGAGAAGTTTGCTACCAAAGATCTTTTTGAAAAATATAAAAAAGAAAAAGCTGATGCAGCCAGAAGTTTTAGCCAGAACTTAGCTAAAACAGGTTTAAATGCAAAAGCATTAGCTCTTGCGTTAGAAAATGCAGGAGCAGCAGCTATTGTAATCAACAACTGGTCGCAAGGTTTTGGTGTAGATAAAGTTTTTGGCGCAAACACCAAAAAAATACCTACAGTTAACTTCTCTGTAGAAGATTACGGATTGGTTTATCGTTTAGCTAAATTCGGTTCTAAACCAGTGGTTAATATCGTATCTGAATCTAAAGAAAACGGTGTAGTACCAACTTTCAATACCATTGCAGAAATCAAAGGAAAAGAAAAACCAAATGAGTATGTAATGTTATCTGCTCACTTAGATTCATGGGATGCCGCAAGTGGAGCTACCGATAACGGATCAGGAACCATTTTAATGATGGAAACCATGCGTATCCTGAAAAAATTCTATCCTAATCCTAAAAGAACCATTTTAGTTGGTCACTGGGGCAGCGAAGAACAAGGATTAAACGGTTCTCGTGCTTTTGTGGAAGACAATCCTAAAATAATTGACAACCTGCAAGCGTTATTTAACCAGGATAACGGAACCGGACGTGTAGTAAACATCTCTGGACAGGGTTTTGCCAAAGCTAAGGACTATATCACTAAATGGTTAGAAAAAGTACCTGATACCATTAAGAACCAGATCAAAACCAGTTTCCCTGGCATGCCAGGCGCAGGTGGTTCAGACTTTGCTTCATTTGTAGCTGTAGGAGCTCCAGGCTTTTCACTAAGCTCTACCAGCTGGGATTATGGCACCTATACCTGGCATACCAACCGCGACTCTTATGATAAATTAGTTTTTGATGAGATCAGAAATAACGTGGTTTTAGCGGCTATCTTGGTATATATGGCTTGTGAAGATCCTGAAAGAACTTCTCGTGAAAAAGCTGAGTTACCGGCTAACCCACGTACAGGGAAAGCAACTGAATGGCCTAAACAGCAAAAAGCTACACGTAAAGGCGGTATCGACTAAACCTAAAAATCGTTTTACTTAAAAAAGCTGTGGTTGGATTATCAACCACAGCTTTTTTTATTTAAGCCTTGTAAGTTTGGTGTAAGGGCTGTCTCAAAATTTGGTCGTCAGATCAGGGTCTCTTTGTAGAGATACAAATATGCTTCAGATTCTGAAACAACTTGTCCAGAATTCAATCGAGGAATTCAGAATGACGAATCTCAAGAATTGGAGGCAACCTCCTTTTTTATTTAAACCCTTGTAAGCTCAGTATAAGCGGCTGTCAAACTTCTTTGTATGCCGTCTCCACTCCATTCTGATACACCAGGAATCTGCGTAGTTTTTAAGATCTCTTCTTTTGATTTTCCCGCTTTAATTTCTTTGGAAACAAAGCTTAACAAAGATTGCAGGTAATGTTGAAAAGCTTTTACATCATCTTTATTACCTGTTATTTTATAAGGCTCTAAACTATGACCAAATATAAAAATGGTGTCTTTATCAAATTTCTTCTGTATCTGCTCCAATACCACGATCCAGTTTCCAATGTTTGCGCCATTTTCGAGATCTATAT
The DNA here is from genome assembly GCF_022809115.1 of Pedobacter montanisoli. Lineage (GTDB taxonomy): Bacteria > Bacteroidota > Bacteroidia > Sphingobacteriales > Sphingobacteriaceae > Pedobacter > Pedobacter montanisoli. The sequence continues at coordinate 1,501,014 of NZ_JALGBH010000002.1, forward strand.
ATGGATATCTGCGGTTAAAGACCAAATCTCCCGTATGAACAATATTGGCATTTTCAAAATGGTAAATCACATCACCATTCGTATGACCTGCACCAAAATAATGTCCTGAAATTTTTTCTTTCCCTAATTTAACATTCCAGTCTTTCTCAAATGTAGTATCAGGTAACAATTGATTCGAAAGATTATTTGCTTTTTCAGCAGCCTTCCTCTGGTTTTCCAAAGAATTTTTATGAGCTACTACATGTTCTGTCAGACCTTTAAAAGCAATATTACCGGCTGTATGATCGCCATGATGATGTGTGTTCAGCAAAAACTTAAAAGGCTTGTCTCCGAGTTTCTTGAGTTCGGCTATAACATGAGGTGCAGAATTCGGAAATTGCGCATCTATAACCAGAAAACCATCCGGACTGTTAAACCAGCCAATAGTACCACCCTGTTCTGTAAAAAAACCAATATTGTTACGCAGGGTTTCAAATTTAAAGTTTTGAAAGTTGCCCCTGCCTGCAAATGCATCTGATTTAAAGAGCGCCAGAGCAAGTGCCGATAAAGTAGATTGCTGTATAAAATTTCTTCTGTTCATAACATTACACGCTAAACTGATATTAAATTTAGCATTTTATTTTGCCTTTATCAATTTCTATAAAAACAAAAAAGCCGCTTAATAAGCGGCTTACATGTACTGAAATATATTTTAATTAGCAGATTTAGCTGCAGCTTTTGTAGCGTCTAAAGATATCGCAGATTTATCAAATCTGATTTTAGTTCCACCTTCTACTTCAATTAAGAAAGTAGTGTCATTAGATCCTACGATCTTTCCGTGAATACCAGCAGTGGTAATGATCTTATCACCTATTTTAAGGTCTTCTACAAGCTTTTTATGTTCTTTAGCTTTTTTCATTTGTGGTCTTATCATAAAGAAATAAAAAACGACCATAATTAATACCATAGGAAGTATGGTATTAAATAATTGATTTCCTCCTGCCTGTAAGATTACTGTTAATAACATATAAATTGTGTTTTAAATTGATTCTACTTATTTTCTACTATTTCACCTACTAAATGCAATTCCTCAAAAACCGGCTGGGCATTTGAAGTAATGGTTACCACTTTGTCCTGTTTACCCATTTTTCCATGGCTATCAAAAATAACTTTAATTACAGCCTCTTCTCCTGGTTTAACGGGATCTTTGGGATATTCTGGTACGGTACAGCCACAGGTTGCATTTGCGCTTGATATAATCAGCGGGGTTTTACCTGTATTTTTGAACTTGAAGTCATAATGCACTTTTTCACCTTGTTTAATGGTACCAAAATCATAGATCGCTTTTTCTACAGTAACTTTTGGTGCATCTTCAAATGATACTTCTGCAACCTGCTGTTCATTACCTGAACCTGCGGTAGTTTTCCCGTTATTTTTACAAGCCATTAAGCTGATGGCAATAAAAACTCCTGTTATAACTTTTTTCATTTGCAAATTATTCGTCTATCAGGCCTCTTCCAACCTTTTTAATGCTGTTGTTCTTCTTCAGGTCATTTAAAATTTTGTCTAATATACCATTAATAAAAGTATTACTTTTCGGTGTACTGTAATCTTTTGATAAATCTAAGTATTCGTTAATGGTAACCTTAACCGGTATAGAAGGAAAATTCATCAGTTCGCAAATGGCCATTTTCATTAAAATAGTATCCATTAAGGCAATACGCTCAGATTCCCAGTTCTTGGTACGCTCGGCAATCAGTTCCTGGTATTTATCTTCATTTTTCAGCGTATAAGCAAAAAGATCTTTTACAAATCTGCTATCCTCTGTCCAATCTGCACTTATAGGTGTAAGTTTATTCTCAAAAGGGTCATCAGAAACAAAGTTTTTAATCGTTTTAGCCACCATGCCCTGCATCACTTCTCTGTCAACAGGCCAATTGATAAAATTATCTTCAAATGCCTGAATTACATTGGCATTTTTCAACAGCATTTTTCTAAAAATGAATTTGATGATTTCTTTAGAGCTCTCTAAAGTTTCCTCAAAATCTTCGGCTAAATAAGATTGATATTCTTTAGATTCTTTAAGTTTATTAAAAACTGCTTTGATCAGTTCGGGATCTGAGAACCAGTTAATTCCATATTTCTTAACCAAAGCCACATACTCAGGATTTTGCTTTAAAACATTAGCAAATTTGTTATGTAAAAGTTTTTGGTTAGGGTTTAGATCTTCATGTGTAGGTAAATGCTTGTTAGCTCTTTCGGCAGCGTCATGAGCAGTATATTCTGTAATATCTACAATTAAAGCAAGCATAGAAATGTACATTTCATATACATCATCAATACTTTGCATCAATAGCTTCTGACTGCTAACTACATCTTTTTTTTCTGTGGTGTACCAGGCAAAAATATTTTGCATGGCTTTAATTCTTAAGTGCCTTCTGTTTAGCATAAATAAATGTAAGAACGATTTTTTTTATTATTTAATTGTGTGTTTTTATGTTTTAATATGAAGATTTAATTTTTTTGATATCGCTAATTCTCTTTTCGGCGATATGTGCCGCAGCACTGTTTGTAGGAATGTTTTCTTGTTTTGAAAGCTTGATGACTTCTCTTGTAGCGTCGTAGATATTTTCTGTTAACTGCATGGTACGTTTTTTCCCAAAGCCTGTAAGTTCAGAATAGCAACTAATCAAACCGCCTGCATTGATCAGATAATCAGGAGCGTATAAAATTCCTTTATCTAAAAGCATTTGCCCATGTACCTGCTCATCTGCCAACTGGTTATTTGCAGAACCTGCAATAATGGCAAATTTCATGCTCTTAATGGTTTTATCGTTTACCGTTGCCCCTAAAGCACATGGCGCATAAATATCGGCTCCTATAGTAAATATCTTATCCGCTTCTATAGGTTTTGCTTTATATTTTCGAGCGATCATTTGAAGACGTTCTTCATTAATGTCGCTTACGTAAACTTCAACGTTTTCCTGTCTTAAAAGTTCTACTAGGTTCTCGCCTACATTTCCGGTCCCCTGTACCACTACCGATTTTCCGGCCAACATATCTGTACCAAAAACTTCTTTAACACAGGCTTTTATACCTAAAAAAACACCTTTTGCCGTAAATGGCGCCGGATTACCCGCTCCACCTATAGATTCAGGAACCCCGGTTACAAACTCTGTTTCCATCCGTATAAATTCCATATCGCGGGTGGTGGTTCCCATATCCTCGGCAGTAATAAACTCACCGTTAAGATTTTTGATAAATCTGCCGAAACTACGCATCAGCGCTTCGGTCTTCATCTTACGCGGATCGCCAATAATCACAGCCTTACCTCCTCCAAGGTTTAGCCCGGTAATTGCAGATTTGTAGGTCATGCCTTTTGAAAGGCGCAATACATCTTCAAGCGCTTCAGCTTCCGAAACATAATTCCACATACGGGTACCTCCCAAAGCGGGCCCTAAAGTAGTATCATGAATGGCAATAATGGCTTTTAAACCAGTATCTGGATCGTTACAAAAAACAACTTTTTTATGGCCAGAAGCGGCCAGTTGATCTAAAACTGAAGGGAAATTCGCATTATGAACAGACATACCAAATAGTTTGAAGCGTCGAGCCTACAAAAGTACTATAAACAACTACAAAAAAAACATTTTTGTTTGATTTTTAAATATTTTGAACAAAATTTCTGCTTTTGTTACCTTTACACCAACATGAAAGAGCTGCTGTATCTCAACAAATATTTTATCAAATATAAATGGAGGATAATTCCGGGGTTAATCTTCGTAATTATATCTAACATGTTCCAGGTTGTTCCGGCCAAAGTAGTGGCTCATGCTTTCAATTTAATTACAGCTAACATCAGCATATACAGGCTCTTCAATGGCTTTAATCAACAAAGTCTGGCTTACGATATTTTTGGTTACGGTCTCCTGTTCTTTGCATTGCTTATTCTGCTTCTATATCTGTTAAGAGGTTTATTTCTTTTTTTTATGCGACAAACCATCATACTGATGTCACGTCACATAGAATTTGACATGAAAAATGAGATTTATGCACATTACCAGAAATTAAGTTTAGGTTTTTACCGCAGAAATAACACGGGCGATTTAATGAACCGCGCCACTGAGGATGTAAACCGGGTACGTATGTATGTAGGACCTGCCATTATGTACACAACCAATACCATCGTACTCTTTATCACAGCTTTGACCTTTATGTTTCTGGTAAACGCAAAACTGGCTTTTTATGCGGTTTTACCTTTGCCTGTTTTAACACTGATCATTTATAATGTTAACACATCTATAAACCGGAAAAGTGAAAGCATACAGCAACAACTTTCAAAGCTGTCGTCTTTTGTGCAGGAAAGATTTTCGGGCATACGTGTAATTAAGGCGTATGTAAGAGAATTTTATGCACAACAGGTTTTTGCCGTAGAAAGCAATACTTATAAGCACAGTGCTATGGGTTTGGTAAAAGTGCAGGCATTGTTTTTTCCGGCTATGCTGTTGCTGGTAGGTATCAGTACCATTATTACCGTTTTTATTGGCGGTAAACAGGTTATAGAAGGCACCATAACACCTGGTAATATTGCAGAGTTTATTATCTACATTAACCTGCTTACTTTCCCGGTTACGATGCTGGGCTGGGTAACCACGCTAATCCAAAGAGCCGCAGCATCGCAAAAGCGGATCAACGAATTTTTACACCTCGAACCCGAAATCAAATCGGGTACTCAAACCATACAACCGTTTAAAGGAGGTATCAGATTTAATCACGTTAGTTTTACTTATGCTGATACGGGCATCAAAGCGCTATCAGATGTAAATTTTGAAATAGAACCAGGAAAATTTCTAGCCATTATCGGTAAAACAGGATCAGGAAAATCGACCATTGCCAACTTGCTGATGCGGATGTACGATGTTGAGCAGGGCAGCATTGAAATTGACGGATCAGATGTAAGAAGTCTGGATTTAAGTGCTTACCGTAATGAGCTTGGCTTTGTACCGCAGGAAGTATTTCTATTCTCTGATACCATTAAGAACAATATTGCTTTTGGTCTGGATCAGGTTTCTTTTAACCAGGTTGAAAACGCAGCCAAAAACGCAGCCGTTTACCACAACATCATGTACTTGAAAGAGAAGTTTGATACTTTACTGGGCGAGAGGGGTATTACGCTGTCTGGCGGACAAAAACAACGGGTTTCTATAGCCAGAGCATTGGTTAAGGAACCGAAAATACTTATTCTAGATGACTGCCTCTCGGCCGTAGATACCAAAACTGAAGAAGAAATTTTAGGCAATCTGGGCAGGATAATGCAAAACAAAACCTGTGTGGTAATTGCCCACCGTATATCTACCATTAAAAATGCAGACAAGATCATTGTCCTTGATAATGGGCACATTGTGGAACAGGGTACACACATAGAACTACTTACCAATAATAAGGTATATGCAGAAATTTACCGAAATCAACTTTTAGAAGAAGAACAATAATTTTTTTAAGAATGCGATTTTACTTTACATTCTTTTTGAACTTTGAAAATTAATATTTTATATTTACCCCAACCAAAAACCAAATACTACACACATTACAATGGGAGATTACGACAACAAAGAGAGAGAAGAAGTTTTTTCAAAGAAAGTAAGAGCAGGTAAACGCACTTATTTTTTTGATGTAAAAGCAACACGTTCGGGCGATTATTACCTTACGTTAACTGAGAGCAAAAAGAGATTAGAGGATGGTGTTTTTGTAAAGCATAAAATTTTCTTGTACAAAGAAGATTTCGAAAAGTTTACAGAAGGTTTAACAGAAACTGTTGAATATATCAAATCTCATCAGGATGTAGTTGAAAAACGCTATGAATACTCTGAAAACGGAGAATTCAATTCAAGATCTGAAGCTGACGATTTTACTTTTTAATAAAACTTCATAAAAAATCCCGGAAAAATTTTCCGGGATTTTTTTTATTTCAAGCTGGCTATTTGCGCCTTCACATAATCTATAAGAGATACAATATCTTTTCTAAGTGGTTGCATAGTCATGATTTTCTGAAAATCATTAATAGATTTATTCAGCAAGGCCACACAATTGGTTTTATCAACCGCCTTTTTAATCTTATACGATTTAAAAATGCCATAATCTTTGTAAGCTATGCCTCGATTTTGCAAGATCTGAATATCTTCTTCACCATTAATTTCCATCGCCTTGGTAAAATCTTTAATGGCATTTGCATAAAGGTTATCACGGGTCTGGCTCATATCCTCTTTAGAAGCGTTGGCTATATTTAAATACGCTTTGCCCCTGTAGTAATAGGCAGAATAATCGTCCGTTTTCAAGGCTACAAGGCGGGTATAAGTACCCACCGCATTCTCATAATCAGCACATTGAAAATAAGAATAGCCTAACATTTTTAACACGTTAATATTAGATGGGTCATTACTGTCTGCTTTTTCTAATTGTACAACAGCAGTTTTAAAGTCTCCTTTCATCCAGGCCTGAGCACCAAGCTTCTCAAAATTACTTTGCGCAAAACTATTCGCAGCTAAACATACAATGGCGCCTAGCAATAAACTTTTTTTAACTTTTACCATTTAAGGGTTCTTTTATCTAAATATATAAAAAATCTTTGCAAAGAAAGTGCAAAATACATCTTTTACGATAATCTTTGCTTCTTTTAACGTAAAAAAGTGTTAAATATGATAGACATATTCTTTTTTTTAATACTGACTTTTTTACAGTACCAACAGCTTCTATATGCTTTGGCACAAGAGTTGAATTTTAGAAAATTGTAACAAAAAATAATTTAGTCAATCATAAACTGCCACATTGGCGTTTAATCATATATATAAAATTTAATGAGCAAACAAGATCCTTTCGATTTTAGCAACGCATTACCGATCATAAGTGAAGACACTGAGTTTTTTCCGCTCATGTCGCAGCAGGACGAAGAAGATATGAATAACGAGGAAACTCCTGAAATACTTTCTATCCTCCCGCTCAGAAACACCGTTTTATTTCCAGGTGTTGTAATTCCTATTACGGTAGGCAGAGATAAATCCATTAAACTGATCAAAGAAGCCTACAAAGGCGATAAAGTTATAGGAGTAGTTTCTCAAAAAGATGTTTCTATAGAAGATCCTACTTTTGATCAACTTAACACAGTGGGTACAATAGCGCAAATTATTAAAATGCTGCAAATGCCCGATGGCAATACTACTGTAATCATACAAGGAAAACAACGCTTTCAATTGGTACAGGAAGTTCAATCTGAACCTTTCTTTAAAGCCATTGTGGCCAAGTTTACCGAAACCAAGCATAGAGAAGACAAAGAATTTAAAACACTGGTGGCTTCCATCCGTGAAATGTCAACGCAGATCATACAGCTTTCGCCTAACATTCCAAGCGAGGCAGCCATTGCATTGAAAAACATTGAAAGCACTTCTTTCCTGATCAACTTCATTTCGTCAAATATGAATGCCGATGTTGAAGAGAAGCAGAAAATGCTCGAAATGAACAATTTGCGCAAACGTGCCGAGATGATCATGGATCTGCTTACCACCGAGCTGCAAATGCTCGAGTTAAAAAATCAGATCCAATCTAAAGTAAGAACCGATTTAGACAAGCAACAACGTGATTATTTCCTAAATCAGCAGTTAAAAACCATTCAGGAAGAATTAGGCGGCAACTCTATAGACCTGGAATTTGAAGCATTAAAAACACGCGCCAAAAAGAAAAAATGGGCTAAAGAAACTGCAGAGCACTTTGACAAAGAACTTGAGAAATTAGGCAGGATGAACCCTCAGGCACCTGATTATTCTATACAGATGAATTACCTGGAGCTGTTGTTGGATTTACCTTGGAACAACTTTACCAAAGATAATTTTGACCTTAAACGTGCACAACGCACTTTAGATAAAGACCATTTCGGGCTCGAGAAAGTTAAGCAACGTATCATAGAATATTTAGCGGTTTTAAAGCTTAAAAAAGACATGAAAGCGCCTATTTTATGTTTGGTGGGCCCTCCCGGAGTAGGAAAAACCTCTTTAGGAAGATCTATAGCCAAAGCGCTTAACCGCAGATATGTACGTATGGCATTGGGCGGCGTAAGAGATGAAGCCGAAATACGCGGACATCGCAAAACCTATATTGGCGCTATGCCGGGACGTATTATACAGTCTATTAAAAAAGCCGGAGCTGCAAACCCTGTTTTTGTATTGGATGAGATCGATAAAGTTGGTTCCGATTTTAGAGGCGATCCTTCTTCTGCCCTGCTTGAGGTATTAGATCCAGAACAAAATCACGAATTCAATGATCACTATGTAGAAACTAATTTCGATTTGTCTAACGTATTGTTCATTGCTACTGCAAATACATTAAGCACCATACAGCCTGCATTGTTAGACCGTATGGAAATTATAGAAGTAAACGGCTATACCATAGAGGAGAAAATAGAAATTGCCAAAAAATACCTTTTACCCAAACAGCGTGAGGCGCATGGTTTGGCAAGCAAAGACATTACACTTAAAAACAGTGTGATTGAAAAGGTAATTGAAGATTATACCAGAGAAAGTGGTGTACGGGGTTTAGAAAAGAAAATTGGTAGTTTGGTGAGAGGAACAGCCACCAAAATAGCTATGGAAGAAACGCATGACATCAGCTTAAATGATGCAGATGTTGAACGTATTTTAGGTGCCCCTATTTTTGATAAAGATCTGTATGAAGGCAATGAAGTTGCAGGCGTAGTAACTGGTCTGGCCTGGACACAGGTTGGAGGCGATATTTTATTTATAGAAGCAAGCTTAAGCCCAGGTAAAGGTAAGCTGACCTTAACTGGTAATTTAGGTGAGGTAATGAAAGAATCAGCAGTAATTGCACTGGCTTATTTAAGGGCACATTCTGCTAAGTTCAACATTGATCACAGATTATTTGATCATTTTGATGTGCATATACACGTTCCGGCAGGTGCCACACCTAAAGATGGACCATCGGCCGGGATAACCATGTTAACAGCGCTTACTTCTGCTTTTACACAACGTAAAGTAAAATCAAATTTAGCTATGACCGGCGAAATCACTTTACGTGGCAAAGTTTTGCCTGTTGGCGGTATCAAAGAGAAAATCCTTGCTGCTAAAAGAGCGAACATCAAAGAAGTTATTCTATGCAAATCAAATAGAAAAGATATTCTCGAGATCAAAGAAGACTACATTAAAGACCTTAAATTTCACTATGTTAGCGAAATGAAAGAAGTAATAGATGTAGCTTTAACCAAAGACAAAGTTAAAGACCCTATTGATCTGAGTATAAAATCTGATAAAGTTGATTAAGCGATCTGCTCCAAATAAAATAATATACTGTGCTTTGCTGCTAGTGGGTTTAACCATCCGAAGCAAAGCACAGGAATACAAGAATGAATTCGGCTTTAAAAGCGATAATGATTCTTACTTATGGTACGGACAGGACAGGTATTATACCAATGGATTGTTCATTAATTTCAGAAGAGCAATTAACCAGCAAAAATTAGGTAACAAGCTCGAAAAGCTGACTTATGAAATTACTGCTGCCCAAAAAATGTACAACCCTATTTCGGGTTACAGCCCGCAGAAAGACCGTCAGGATCGTCCATTTGCAGCTTATTTATACGGAGCTGTAAATGTAAATCTTCTTTATAAAAATGAGAGTGTTTTAAAAACTGGTTTAGAAATAGGCACTGTAGGTCCAGGTGCGTTGGGTGAAGATGCACAGAAACTGCTCCATAAAATTGTAGGTTTTTATGAAGTAGAGGGCTGGGAATACCAGATCAGAAACTCTACTGCAATCAATCTTACAGCACAATATACACATTTGCTGCACCGCAGCGAAGATCAGAAAACAGATTTCAGCTTTGAAGGTTATGGTAATTTAGGTACAACTTTTAGCGGAGCAGGTGCAGGTATTTTGTTTAGAGCAGGAGCTATAAATCAATTGTTTAACAGTGCCTACACAAACACAGTTATAAGCCATAACAGCAAAACGCCTAAGCTGGTAAGAAATGAATTTTTCTTTTATGCAAAGCCGCAACTGAACTATATAGCTTATGATGCTACCATTGAAGGCAGTATGTTCAATCATAACAGTCCTGTAACTTTTGGCGTAAAACCATGGGTATTTGCACAACAGATTGGTTTTAATTACAGCACCCCACGTTTTACTTTAGATTATCATCTTATTTTTAAATCAAGAGAAATTAAAAGTACAGCCAAACCACACCAGTACGGTAGTATATCTATGTACTATAGATTTAATTAATGACTAAAAGACAGGGAAAGATAAAAGCTGAAAGCAAAAAAACTATTAACAAGCGAATATTAATGAAAAACGAAAGTTTCACGTCTCATCTCTAAATACTAACATTTAACTACTGAGGCTGGAAATAGGAAAGTCTGAAGACCTAGGTTGAAAGCCGAGCACGATATCAATCCCAATTTGGCTTTTTTCTACCTTCCTTCTTTTGGGCAAGTAACGCTTTATTAACCAAACGTTTTTCTTTAACCGCTTTGGGTATTTTAGTTGCTTTCCTCTCCTTCTGCACCTTCAAGCCAGATTTAAGCAGGTCGTTCAGTTTTAATATTGCACGTTGTTTATTCAGCAACTGACTTCTGTCTTCCTGCGATACAATATGTAATATACCTTCACTGTCTAATCTTGAGGCCAATGTTTCTTTCAAACGATTTTTTTCTTCATCAGTAAAAAAGCCAGCCTCATCAATATTAAAAAGCAATTCTACCTTACTCGAAACTTTATTTACATTTTGCCCACCCTTACCTCCACTACGCGAAGTTTTAAAGGTCACTACTTTTTTAATCTCATCTATTAATGGTAACATGAATCTATCTCTCTAAAATTTGGATGGTGTAAATTATGTTTTTTAACAATAAAACAAAACATTGTGTTTACAAAAAGCTTAACAACAGTTTATTGAAAATTTTTTAAAAATCATTTTGAAAATTGTCTTTATCCTGAAGTTTTAGGCGTAGCTTTTAAAGTCTTTTTTTACCTTTGCTTTTGTAATGAGAAAAAATTTGGTTGTCGCCATTGATGGCTATTCATCATGCGGAAAAAGCACCTTAGCAAAGGCTTTAGCTAAGAAATTAGGTTTTATTTACATAGATAGTGGAGCCATGTACAGGGCCGTAACACTTTATTTTCTCAGAAACCAGATTGACATCAACAATATAGAAGCCGTTAAACAGGCTTTAGAAAAAATAGAACTCAATTTCCACTCACGCGATTACCAGTCGCATATTTTACTGAACGGCGAAGAAGTATCGGAAGAAATCAGACTGATGTACGTATCTGAAGCAGTAAGTCCGGTATCTGCCATCAAGGCGGTAAGACACGACATGGTGAAACAGCAACAACGCATGGGCAAATCCAAAAACATTGTAATGGATGGGCGTGATATTGGCACTGCTGTTTTTCCAGATGCTCAGGTAAAATTCTTTATGACTGCCGACCCTAAGGTAAGAGCCGAAAGACGTTTCAAAGAATTGCAATCTAAAGGCGATACCCAAACTACGCTTGAAGATGTTTTTGAAAATCTGGCACACCGCGATTATGCAGATACCACAAGAGCAGAAAGTCCGTTAACCCGTGCAGAAGATGCAATTGTACTGGATAACACCAATCTTACCGAAGAAGAGCAGCTAAAGTTTGCTTTAGACAGAGTAGAACCTCTGTTAAAAAACCTTGCTTAGTTGTATTTCTTTAACAGCCTTTTTCTATCTTTAATACATGATAAAGAAAAAAAGGCTCGCTTTAATACTAGGTGTACTTTTTGCATATAATGTAACTGCATTTGCACAAAAAGGCTGGATCAATCTCTTCAATGGTAAAGACCTTAAAGATTGGAACATCAAAATTAGCAAGCACGCCTATAACGAAAATTTTGGCAATACTTTTTATGTTGAGGATGGTATTTTAAAAGTAAAATACGATTCTTACGATACCTTTAACCAGCAATACGGCCATATTTTCTATAAAAAACCATTTTCAAACTATCTCATCAGAGTAGAATATCGCTTTGTAGGCGAGCAGGCTAAAGGTGGCGAAGGTTGGGCTTTACGCAACAGTGGCGTAATGTTACATTGTCAGGATCCGGCAACTATGCTTAAAGATCAGGATTTTCCCATTTCAATAGAAGGACAATTATTAGGCGGTAACGGCAAAGACGAAAGACCAACCGGAAATGTTTGTACACCAGGTACCACCATAGAAATCAAAGACAAATTATTTACACCTCATTGCCTTAATAGCAGTTCTAAAACCTATCATGGCGAACAATGGGTTACTGCAGAATTTCTGGTTTTAGGTGATTCTATCATCAAACACATTGTTAATGGCGATACCGTACTTACTTATACCCATCCAAAAATTGGTGGGGGTAATGTAAGCAATTACGATCCTGCTGTTAAACAAGATGGGAAAGCCCTTACCGGCGGTTACATTTCTTTACAAAGCGAAAGCCACCCGGTACAATTCAGGGTAGTAAAATTATTTGACCTGCAACCTTATGTAAATGATCAGAAGAAATTAGAAAAGGTTTTGGCAAAACTCAGAGCAGAAAAATAAAGTTACTTATATGAAAATTTCTCCCATAATTGAGGTTGCCGAGCTCTTGAAACAATATAAAATGCCAGATCTGGTTTTAGTTGATGCCAGTAATGGTAAAAATGCCAGGTCCAATTATGAGAATGCGCATTTAGAAGGTGCAATATTTGTTGACCTCGATTCTAATTTAGCAGCCATTAAAAGCGATCCGGCCGATGGTGGAAGGCATCCTTTACCTGATATTAAAGACTTTGCAAAAACTTTAGCTAATATGGGTATTTCAAAGCAGAGCCATGTGGTAATTTATGATGATAAAAATGGCTCGAATGCTGCTGCTAGATTTTGGTGGATGCTAAAGGCTGTTGGTCATGAAAAAACTCAGGTGCTGAATGGAGGTTTGAATGAAGCTAAAAGAAATCATTTTCCTTTAAGTTCAAAAGCTGAACCAGTAAAAACTATAATGGAACCCTATCCTGTTGAGAACTGGAAATTACCCATTGCTCAAATGGATGAAGTAGAAGCTGTTTCAACAGACCCTGATCATCTTATAATTGATGTAAGAGATGCCCAACGTTATGCCGGAATTACCGAGCCCATTGATTTGATTGCTGGTCATATTCCAGGTGCAACCAATATTCCTTTTACAGAAAATTTAGATGGCAACGGACTGTTTTTAAATCCTGAAGAGTTAAAAACGAAGTATGAGCAAAAATTCAACCATATCAATCCCAAAAACATCATTGTACACTGTGGTTCGGGCGTAACTGCATGTCATACCCTACTGGCAATTGCCTATGCAGGGCTGCATATACCTAAACTTTATGTGGGTTCATGGAGCGAATGGAGCAGAAATCACAAAAAGATAGTAACAAGTAAATTAATATAAAACCAAACACGACAAACTATTTTAACAAAATGACAATAAGAACCTTTTGGACAATCTTCATAAAAATTTTAGGTATATGGCTAATATTAGGAAGTATAACTGTTATACCTCAGTTTCTTTCTGTATTCTACTATACGTACTCAAATAATAACACTATTCAGGATATTGCATTAACTATAGTTTTGCTATTATTAACCATTTCCGTTTACATTCTCATACTTAGACTTCTTGTTTTTAAAACAGACTGGATCATTGATAAATTACGACTTGACAAAGGTTTCAATGAAGAGGAGATTAATCTGAATATTCAACTTCAAACCATTTTACGTATAGCTATTATTGTTATTGGCGGAATAATGTGTATTGATAGCCTTCCTCAGTTATGTCAGCAGATCTTTGTGTTTTTCCAGCAGAAAAATGTATTTGGAGAAAGCCCTAGCTCTGGCTGGATCATTTTTCATTTTATAAAGGGTTTAATAGGATATCTATTAATGACAAATAGCAGATCTATTGTTGCCTTTATTGATAAACAATCTACAAAGCAAAATTGAAAGTGACTTCATTGAACAACAGCATTTAACCATATCCAACTATAAAAACTTAAACAATGATTGGAATTATACTTGAACTCCTGATCTCATGGTTGATACTTTGGTTCATAGAGAAAAAACAACTTTCTGTTTTAGGCTTCAAACCAACCAAAAGCAGATTGATAAATTTAGGGATCGGTTTTTTATTTGCGGCTTCAGTTTGTAGCATTTATCATTTAATGTCAACCGCATTTATAGATAACAAATGGATTTTGAACCCACAATTGAATGCACAAATGTTAAGATCTGGTTTATGGTTTACGTTCAAATCTGTATTATTTGAAGAACTCATTTTCAGAGGCGCATTATTATACATTGCCATAGAAAAAATAGGTATCAAAAAAGGCTGTATTCTTTCGGCAGTTCTTTTTGGCATTTACCATTGGTTCTCTTACAATGCTTTTGGTAATCCTGTACAGATGCTCATCATTTTCTTTATGACAGCCATCTTTGGATTAATGCTGGCCTTTGCTTTTGCAAAAACCAAATCACTTTATTTACCTATAGGGCTACATTTTGGCTGGAACCTATTAAACATTGTAGTTTTTTCTAATGGACCTTTGGGTCAGCAAATCCTTACAAAAGCAAACCCTAACCGACTTGAAGGAATTTTATCGCTATTGGTATTTTTATTCCAGATATTCGCCCTGCCTCTTTTAACATTTTTATATTTTAAATACTTATCTAAAAAGCAAAAAATAGCACTTTCAAACTAAAAAATAAATAAAGCAAATACACTGAGTAACAAAGCCCTGTTTTCTACATCTCAATATTAAAACCAAGTATGACAAACAAGAGAAGTATATCCAGAATAGCAGGGGTTCTTTATCTGGTGGTAGTGGTAACAGGCATGTTCAGTCTGGCCTATGTGCCTAAACAATTGTTTATTTGGGATAATCCTGCCCAGACATTTAACAACATTCTTACGCATGAAAGTTTATTTAGGCTAAGCATTGCATCTAGTGTGCTGTGTTATATTGCCTTTATCTTTTTACCCATTGCATTATACCATCTTTTAAAGTCTGTAAATCAATTTTATGCGCAGATCATGGTGCTTTTAGTAATGATCAGCATTCCCATCTCTTTTAGCAATCTACAAAATAAATATGCTGTTCTTTCTTTAATTGAAACACTCAAACAACCCGGAGCAATAACAGGAGAGATTCACAAACAGACTATGCTCTATCTTAACCAATATGATCATGGTATTTTTGTTGTAACAATTTTCTGGGGTTTATGGCTTTTACCTTTTGGATATTTAGTTTATAAGTCAACATTTCTGCCTAAATTTTTGGGCATTCTATTAATGCTGGGTGGTTTAGGCTATCTGATCAATTATTTTGGAAATACCTTATCAGGTAATTATAGAGAAATCGGCGTATCGCAATATTTAAGTTTATTACCGGCAATAGGAGAAATCGGAACTTGTTTATGGCTACTTTTTATAGGGGCAAGAGAAAAATTAACCGAGCCCAGCCAATCAAATTAAATTAAATTTATTTAAAAAACCATCCTTAATCCAATTTACGTTCTTTTTACATCCAAACTTTTTAGCTTTGTTAAAAACAAAAGATCATGGAAAAAAGAATGGATATCTCAAAACTTGAACCAGAAGCCTATAAACAAATGCTGGGTTTAGAAAACTACCTGCAAAATTCTCAGCTTTCTAAAACACATCTGGAACTGATCAAGATCAGGGCATCACAAATTAATGGTTGTGCTTTTTGTATCAATATGCATACTACTGATGCTTTAAAGCAAGGCGAAACAGCCCAGCGTATTTTTCTGCTCAATGCCTGGAGAGAAACAACTTTATTTAGCGAAGAAGAAAGAACCATTTTGGCCATGACAGAAGAAATCACTTTGATTTACCAAAAGGGATTATCAGATGAAACTTATAAACAGGCTGAGAAGTATTTTGATGCAAACTACATTGCACAAATTATCATGGCAATAGTAACCATAAACGGTTGGAACCGCATTGCAATTAGTTCACGTACACCTGTATAATAAGCTTATAACTGTCGTTACTTTTATAATAGCATTGTAATTCCATTTTTAACAAACGATGAAATTCAAAAATGATTGTTTAAGCAAAGAAAACATGGAAAAAGTAAATCTTGAAGAGAAATTTGCTCTGTTTAACGAATACTGGACACCTAAAATTGTTGGTGAACTTAACGGTCAACATGTAAAACTTGCTAAGCTCAAAGGTGAGTTTGTATGGCATAAACATGATAATGAAGATGAACTGTTTTTCGTTGTAAAAGGAAGTTTCAAAATGGAATACCGTGATAGAACAGTTATAATAAACGAAAATGAATTTGTCATTGTTCCAAAAGGTATTGAACATAGGCCCGTTGCAGAAAAAGAGGTATTTATCATGCTTTTTGAGCCAGCTTCAACATTGAATACGGGCAATACAGAAAGCAAGCTTACAAAACACATTTTAGATAAGATATAAGCTATGCGGGCATATATTTCGGTCAGTTTCAGCAAAAGAAAATCAATGGATGCTGAGATTACAACAATTGTACATACTTTAAATAAATTTGACATCGCGTCTATTGTATTTGTTGATCAGTACCAATTTTATCCTCATCAAGAACAACAAATGATGTTACAGGCCATGTCAGATATTAACGGTTGTGATCTGCTTATAGCAGAAACATCAGACAAAGGCATTGGCATTGGAATAGAAGTTGGCTATGCAAAAGCAAAGGGCAAACCAATTATCTATATGCGCAAAGCGGATGCTGAACATTCTACAACCGTTTCAGGAATTGCCGATTTCAGGATCATTTACACAGATACGGGAGATTTAGAAAAGCAGCTTGCCCAAACCGTAAACATGCTGAAAGCTTAGCTTTGATTACGCTCTTTGTTATAGGCAATTTATCATAAGAGAATAGTATCTTTATATTAAACAGACTATAATTTAAATGGATAAATACCAAGAAACTTTTGATACCTGGAATAAGGTAGCTACATTATATCAGGATAAGTTCATGGATTTAGACCTCTATAATGAATCTTACAACTTTATTTGCAATTCTATCGGCGCTAAAAACGCCAAGTTATTAGAAATAGGTTGCGGTCCCGGCAATATTACAAAGTACCTTTTAGCTAAACGGCCTGATTTTGATATTTTGGGGATTGATATTGCACCAAATATGGTTCAGCTTGCCAAACAGAACAACCCTGCAGCAAATTTTGCAGTAATGGACAGTAGACAGATCAGCAAACTTGAAAATACATATGATGGCATCATCTGTGGCTTTTGTTTACCCTATCTATCACATACTGATGTAATTAAACTCATTGCAGATTCTTATAATTTGTTAAACAGCAATGGACTGTTGTATTTAAGTTTCGTTGAAGGCCATCCCAACAGATCGGGTTATCAAACAAGTAGCAGTGGTAACAGAATCTATTTTTATTTTCATGATTTAACCGAACTAACCCAGCAATTAACGGTTCATAAATTTCAGGATATACAAGTATTCAATGTAAAATTTAAAAAATCAGAAACCGAAACAGAGACACATACCATTCTGACTGCAACAAGATCATAAAATCATTTCATATGAACAGTATTAATCTATGAACATTTTATCATGAAAACCAACAAAATAATTTACCTCACATTTTTAATTATGGCATGCAACTCTTCAAATCCAGAATCTAATAAAGAAGAACTAACTACACAAACAATAACCTCTCGAGTCTCTGTTGATGTAGATACACCACCACCTATTTTACAATCAAATTTTAAAAATATTCATGACTGGCTAAACGATATCTGCAGCCATGACCAACCTAAAGTCGAAATTTCAAAATTTGAAATCGGACTTATTGAAGGAGAGGATCTTAAAGGGAACAAGGAATATATGCTTCATTTAATAGGTACAAATACCTACAATAAAGCTAATCATTCAGAAATACGTAATGATTTCATTCCAAAAAACGCCTATTTCAAGCTCCCTAAAGAGTTTGCTCAAAACTTATCCCATAATCAAATTTTAGACAAGATTATTGCAGAATTAAAAGACTTCACCAAATCAAATACCTTTGAGCAATCGTTCTTGACAAACGCAAAAGAAATTAAATTTAGCAGAACAAATCAAATCATTTGGTCTAAGTAAGTATATAAAAATGCGCCTATCTTAAGTACACCAAACTATATTTGAAGATATCACAAAAATGAATAAAATACTGACCACTTTTTTTTTTAATCCTTTTTACAAATTCAATTTTTGCGCAAACCAATAAAACCAGGCCATTTATAATTGGTCAAATTGATGAAATCCAGTCAAAAGAACTCAATGAAAAAAGAATATTGAACATTTATTTGCCGGAAGGATACAACCCGCAAGACACCGTAAAATACCCTGTTATCTATTTATTAGACGGCTCTGCTGATGAAGATTTTATCCATATTGCTGGTCTTGTTCAATTCAATAGTTTTGAATGGGTTAATTATATTCCAAAATCAATTGTAGTTGGCATTGCTACGGTTGATAGAAGAAGAGATTTTACTTTTCCAACCACTATAGAAGCAGATAAAAAAGCATATCCTACTACAGGACATTCCAATAGCTTTATAGCATTTATTGAAAAAGAGCTGCAACCCTATATCCAGTCAAAATATCGCACAAATCAAACAAAAACCATTATCGGGCAGTCTTTAGGTGGGTTATTAGTAACAGAAATCTTATTTAACAAACCTAAGTTATTTAATAAATACATCATCATTAGCCCGAGTTTATGGTGGGATAATGGTTCTTTGCTCAATCAATCCATTGCTAACTTTGAGCGTACAGATATTTATATTGCCGTAGGTAAAGAAGGGTTAACACCTACTGCTGTTCCACGGGTAATGGAAGTAGATGCCAATGTGCTTGCAGATAAAATCAAAAACCTTAACAGAAAAAATGTGACCGTACATTTTGATTATTTACCTTTAGAAAACCATGCAACGATCATGCATCAGGCTGTTTCCAATGCATTTAGGCACATATATCTTAAACCACAAATCGAGTAAAAGAAAATGAAAAGAGTTGTTTCTATCGATATTGTAAGGGGAATTGTAATGATCATCATGGCTTTAGACCATGTAAGGGATTTAATGCACATCAATTCAATTACAGAAAGCCCAACCAATCTGCTAACTACTACACCTGCATTATTTTTTACACGTTGGATTACTTATCTGTGTGCCCCGGTTTTTGTTTTTCTGGCAGGTACATCGGTATATCTTTCGCTAAAAGAAAAAACAATTTCTATCCTCAGAAAAACCCTCATCACAAGAGGCTTATGGTTAATTGTATTAGAATTTACCATTGTAAATTTTGCCATATTCTTTGATATCGGTTTTCACTCCATTCTTTTTGAAGTGATTGCTACCATAGGTATCGGTTTCATTATTTTAGGCTTGATGTTAAAGTTATCTCCACGTCAAATAGGAATCTTAGGACTGATTATTATTTTCTTTCATAACCTTACCCCACTTATTCCATTCACAGAAACTTCTCCTTTCAAAAGTATTTTAACACCTCTTTTTAACCTAACTATCATTCCTCTTCTTTCAGGAAAAGCATTTATCATAGCCTACCCACCTATTCCATGGCTAGGCATAATGCTAATTGGTTTTGCCAGTGGTAAATTATTTGAACTTTCTGCAGAAAAAAGAAAAAAGGTTTTTACACAGTTGGGATTAGGAGCCTTAATTCTATTCGTAATTGTTCGTTTTATTAATCTATATGGTGATTCTTTACAGTGGTCGCAACAAAAAAATGGATGGTTTACCTTCTTATCTTTTATGAATGTAAGCAAATACCCACCATCGCTGGTATTCTGTTTATCTACATTAGGCATTATGTTTTTGCTACTGGCTTTTGCCGAGCAGTTTACCAACAAAGTAAAAAGTATTGCGGCTGTGTATGGACAGGTACCTTTATTTTATTTTATCGTACATTTTTATTTTATCCATTTACTCGCCATCTTAATGTTGTTATTACAAGGTTTTAATTTTTCACAAATGGAATTTGCAACAGGTACTTTTGGCAGACCAAGAGCTTTGCAAAGTGGCCTACCATTATGGGCGATCTATATTGTTTGGATCAGTGTGGTTGTCAT
The DNA here is from genome assembly GCF_022809115.1 of Pedobacter montanisoli. Lineage (GTDB taxonomy): Bacteria > Bacteroidota > Bacteroidia > Sphingobacteriales > Sphingobacteriaceae > Pedobacter > Pedobacter montanisoli. Next base: position 1,521,192 of record NZ_JALGBH010000002.1, read on the forward strand.
ACTTTATAAACCCTGTTTGTGGTACGCACAATATAAAGCTGCGAACAAGCATAAGCAATGGTGGCTAAGTTATTTATGAGAAACGAATTCATAAACTATTACCATGTATCCCTACCATAATAAAATTAAGCAAAGAATAGCAAATAATGAATTGGTTCGTTATGAATACGTAGAACGCTATAAGAACATATCGCCCTGTTTATTGCTGCATTTTAATACCGAACCTAAAGTGAGGCCTATAAGAGCACATCGGTTTGAAGAGTATGAACAGCTATTTAAGGAATTGGCAAAAAACAGCTAACTCATTTATTTATAAATAAAAACAACTCTTTATTCATCAGTCTTTTGCTTTATAAATTTGAAGCAAGCTTGTATTCTACATAATTCTGCCTATACCAAATTACCTCTTATGCGAGAATGTTGTATAAAAAACAAATAGCCAAAAGTAACCCACTAAATATCAGCCATATTTATTTCAAAAATCTTTTGCTTTATTAAAATTATCCGTACCTTTGCGGTCCCTAAACAGGGAAAAAGGAGATAATTAATTAATGGCTAAAAAACAAGTAGCAGAAAAAGAACTAGAGGCTAAAAAAGCCGAACTACAAGGTGCAGACGCCCGTTTGAACCAAAAAGAAACTATTGAATCAGAAGCTGATTCAGTATCGATCGAACAGATCAAATCACAATTGGCAACTCCAGATCAAGATTTTGACTGGGATGCTGACGAAAAAGTATTTGGTAACTACAATGAAGAAGACCGTAAAAAGTTTGAAGCAATGTATTCAGATACTTTCAATCAAATCACTCAAGGTGAGATCATTTCTGGTACAGTAGTATCAATCAACAACAAAGACGTAGTATTAAACGTTGGTTTTAAATCAGACGGTTTAGTATCTGCTTCAGAGTTCCGTGATCTTCCTGATTTGAAAATTGGCGATAAAGTTGACGTGTTTGTAGAAGCACCTGAAGATGCTAATGGCCAGTTAATTCTATCTCGTAAGAGAGCTAAAACTCAACGTTCTTGGGAAACCATCAACGAAGCCCTTGACAATGACACGATCATCAACGGTTACGTTAAATCACGTACTAAAGGTGGTCTTATCGTTGACATTATGGGTGTTGAGGCATTCTTACCAGGTTCTCAGATTGACATTAAACCAATCCGCGATTACGACATTTACGTAGGTAAAACTATGGAATTCAAAGTGGTTAAAATTAACCATGAGTTCAAAAACGTTGTAGTTTCTCATAAAGTATTAATTGAAGACGATCTAGAAAGCCAAAAAGTAGAGATCGTTTCTAAATTAGAAAAAGGTCAGGTACTTGAAGGTACAGTTAAAAACATCACTGATTTTGGTGTATTCATCGATCTTGGTGGCGTAGATGGTTTATTACACATCACTGATATCTCTTGGGGCCGCATAGACCACCCTAAAGAAGTATTAGCATTAGATCAGAAAATCAACGTTGTTGTTTTAGATTTTGATGATGAGAAAAAACGTATCGCTTTAGGTTTAAAACAATTAACTTCTCACCCTTGGGAGAACTTAGATTCAGCTATCCAAGTTGGTTCTAAAGTAAAAGGAAAAATCGTAACTGTTGCAGATTACGGTGCATTCTTAGAAATCATTCCAGGTGTTGAAGGTTTAATCCACGTTTCAGAAATGAGCTGGTCACAAAACTTACGTTCTCCACAAGAGTTCTTAAAAGTTGGTGACGAAATCGAAGCTGAAGTATTAACTTTAGACCGCGATGAGCGCAAAATGAGCTTGGGTATTAAACAACTAACTCAAGATCCATGGCAAAATGTTGCTGAGAGATATCCAGTTGGAAGCAAACACAAAGCAGTTGTTAAAAACATGACTAACTTTGGTGTGTTTGTTGAAATTGAAGAAGGAATTGACGGATTAATCCACATTTCTGATCTTTCTTGGAGCAAAAAAATCAATCACCCTAACGAGTTTACCAAAGTTGGTGATACATTAGATGTTGTAGTTCTAGAACTTGATGTTGAGAACCGCAAATTATCTTTAGGTCACAAACAACTAGAGGAAAACCCTTGGGATACTTTCGAAACAATCTTCACTTTAGATTCAATTCACCAAGGTACAGTAATTAAAGTAACTGATAAAGGCGCTGTAATTGCATTACCATACGGAGTTGAAGGTTTTGTACCAACAAAACACATGGCTAAAGAAGACGGTTCTGTATTAAAAGCAGAAGAAGTTGCTGATTTCAAAATCATCGAGTTTAACAAAGATGCTAAACGTATCGTAGTTTCACACGCTCGTATTTGGGAAGAAGCTAAAGCTGAAGCCGTAGCTGAAGAAAAAGCAGCTAAGAAAAAAGAAGCTAAAGCAGCTAACTCAGCAGTTAAAAAAGTGAAAGATTCAGTAGAGAAATCAACATTAGGTGATCTTGATGTATTGGCTCAATTGAAATCTCAAATGGAAGGTGAAGAGAAAAAAGCTAAAGGCTAATTCTTTAACCAACCCATAAATATTAAATCCCGATAACTTTCGCTATCGGGATTTTTTGTTTATCATTCCAAGGGAAACATAACGACGAGGAATCTCTGTTCATTTTTTAAGACCTTAGTTTAGCTAATAATTAAAATCAATTCCTTAATTCTTGGGCTATCCTTGTCCTGCCTTAAACATAGTATCCTCATTTCGCTGTCATTAATTAGGGTTCTAGTGTCTGTCTGAGCTTGTCGAAGACTAATTTTCACAGTTGAAAAGTAAAAATATTTATCCTTCGACAGGGCTCTGGGTGACAATATTTTTTTACTTTTCTTATTAATTTAATGACACTAATTATGGTCTCTTGTGGGCTATTCTTTCAATCAGGTTTATTAATATGCGCAACAAGATATTTCCGCAAATACCTGCAAATTCCATTAAAAAAACTCACAAAAAATACTAATTTTGAATATGAAGAAATTAGTATTGACCGGATTAATGTTGGCCAGTGTATTATTGTCGATAGCACAAATAAACATTATCCCTAAGCCCGTTTATTTAAAAGAAGAAGCTCAGCAAAAAGGTTTTACCATTAATAATCAAACAAGAATTGTTATTGAAAGCGATTCTTTAAAAAATGCAGCCGTTTTCTTTAATGATTATTTACAAAAATATCTTCAATTTAAGCTTACCATTACCAACGTTAAACCCGAAACCAATTATATTTCTTTAACAGTTAACACTAAGGTAAGCGAATTTGACAATGCCTATATTCTGAGTACCTCATCAAAGAACATTTCTATTACCGGAACTTCTAAACCCGGAGTTTTTTATGGCATTCAAACCCTAATTCAATTATTGCCTACCGAAAAAAAGAACGAACTTAATATACCTTCAGTTACTATAACCGATTATCCTCGTTTCAGCTATCGCGGTATGCACTTAGATGTAAGCCGTCATTTTTTTGATGTAGCTTTTGTAAAGCAATACATTGATTACCTTGCACTACATAAAATGAACTATTTTCATTGGCATTTAACTGATGATCATGGCTGGAGAATTGAAATCAAGAAATACCCAAAACTTACTGAGGTTGGAGCCTGGAGAAATGGTAGTATTATAGGACTTTGGCCAGGAAAAGGCAATGAAAATATTAAGTATCAGGTTTTACCTGATGACGTAAAAATTACGCCAAAAGATGCAGTGATCAAGACTGATGGCATTCGCCATGGTGGATTCTACACCCAAGACGAGATCAGAGAGGTAATCAAATATGCCGCCGATAGATACATCACCATTATTCCTGAAATTGAGATGCCGGCACATAGCATGGCAGCTTTGGCAGCTTATCCAGAGCTTGGAACCGAACCAAATAAAAAATATCAGGTAGCCGAAACCTGGGGCATGATGAACAAGTACAATAATGTACTTCAACCTACCGAAAAAACATTTTCTTTCTTAGAAGATGTGCTTACGGAAGTCATGAATCTATTCCCTTCACAATACATCCATATTGGTGGCGATGAAGCTTCTAAAATATGGTGGAGACAATCTGCAGAAACACAGAAAATCATGAAGGAGAAAGGCATCAAAGACGAAGTTGCTCTGCAAAGTTATTTCATCCATCGTATCGAGAAATTTGTGAACAACAAAGGCAAGACTATTATTGGTTGGGACGAAATTTTAGATGGAGGATTAGCTCCTAATGCAGTGGTAATGAGCTGGCGTGGAGAAAAAGGTGGTATTGCCGCAGCAAAAGTAAAACAAAAGGTAATTATGAGTCCCGAAGAAAAATTATACCTCAACCATAAGCAATTTATGAAAGAGGATAGTTTAGCAGCGAATAAATTCTTGCCACTTGAAACGGTTTATAACTACGAACCAATTCCAGCAGAACTTAATGCAGAACAGGCAAAATATATTTGGGGCGCACAGGGCAATTTATGGTCTGAGTACATTGCCAATCCTGCAAAAGTAGAATATATGATTTTTCCGCGTATCGATGCCTTAAGTGAGATGCAATGGTCGCCCAAAGAACAAAAAAACTATCCAGAATTTTTAAACAGGCTAAAAACGCAATTTAAACGCTATGATCTGATGGGAATTACTTATAGCAAACGATATTTAGATCCTGCTTATACAGGAAAATAAATTTATTGTTTAAGGTAAAAATTTATGTTTGAGTTCCGGTGCAGGTATTAAACAGTGGTCTGCTTTACCAAACCATTTGTACCTGTTCCGGGCAATGTAATTATATATTGGGTTTCTTATAAATGCAGGTATAATTATAAATCCGTACAACAAAGACCAAAAACCATTTAAACGCTTTACTATTCTCAGTGCTGCATCAGACTGTCGGTACAAGCGACCGTTCTCCCATAAAATAATGCTCTGATTTGTTCCATTACTCAAACCAAGATCAGCAAGCATACCTTTAGCGGTTTCGCCCTGCAAAGAAGCAAAACTGAAACAATCTTTACGGTCTCTTTTTATAATAAACTGTACCGATCGGTTACATAGGTTACATTCCCCGTCAAAGAAAACCACTAGCTTTTTTTCAGGAAACCGCACTTCGTTCATTCTTTTATTTTTAACTTGCAATGACAGGCAACAACTGATATCCACTATAAAATTACGCAAATTGCGATACTGAACTAAAATGGAGAACAAATATATTTTCGTAAACGATCAGTTTATTCTTCATACCGAAGCCAAATTACACGTATCAGATCTAAGTATTCAAAGAGGTTACGGCATATTTGATTTTTTGAAAACCATTGATTTTCATCCTGTATTTATAGATGATTATTTAGATCGTTTTTACCGCTCTGCAAAAGAAATGAATTTGGAACCTCCTTATGAACGTAACGAGCTTAAATCCTTAGTCAGGCAATTGATAGAAAAGAATAATATTGCCAATTCGGGTATTAAACTGATACTAACGGGTGGGTTTTCTGAAGATGGTTTTACCATCACTACCAAGCCCAATTTTATGATGGTGCAAAGTCCTTTAAATATCGGAAATGAGAGCTTTGAAAAAGGACTTAAACTGATTACCAACAATTTTCAACGACAGGTACCTTCTGTTAAAACCATAGATTATCTGCAAGCGATAAAAACATGGCCGCAGGTTATTGGTCATCATGCTGATGATATTTTATACCATAAAGACGGAGCAGTTAGAGAATGTCCACGTGCCAACATTTTTATGGTAAAAGGCAAGGAAGTTTTCACACCTAAAACCGATATTCTGCGAGGCATTACACGGAGCAAAGTGCTATCCTTAGAAACAGCTCATCTAAACATTACAGAAAGAGATTTTTCTCTGGAAGAACTGCAAACCGCAGATGAGGTTTTTATTACAGTTACCACCAAAAACATATGTCCTGTTTTACAAATTGACGGAAAACCTGTTAATGAAGGAAATATAGGTGAGATTACCCGCAGCTTAAGTGTACTGTTGCAGCAACTCATCAACAAAGACATCGATAGTAAAAACGGTTTTTAATATTCGATCTTTCTGAAAATTAAATAAAAAAGCTTACAAAAGATGCGTTTACACCTATTCTTGTAAGCTTTCATGTTTTAAAAATTTAACTATTAGTCTAAGCTTTAACCTCTTTCAGCACTTTTCTCTTTTTAATATACAAAGCTATAAATGACAGTACAAAACCTATAACCATTATAAGCAATAGCTTATGGATATATGGATAAGTCAGATCTACAGGTCCGTTTTCTATGATCAATATCCTGAATATGGGTAAGAAATGGGTTAAAGGTATGATACTCGCAATATCCTGTATCCATACCGGCATCTGACTTAAAGGCCAGGTAAAACCCGATAAGATAAAGCTGGGAGTTGCAATTACCATCAATACCTCTGTAGCCTTTAATTGGTTTGGCAGTAAAATACTGACCAGCACCCCAATAAAACATACCGAAACCACAAATAAACCAGCTATCAAGGTTAAGGTACCCAGGTTTTCATAAAACGGGATTTTAAACCACCAGGTAAAGAACCAGTACAACAACCATATACCAAAACTCATGATAAGATAAGGTATAATTTTAACCATCAGCAATTTAAACGTTGATGATGATTTATAAACAAGCTCTTTGAAGGTATTATTCTCAAATTCTGCCGCAAAAGACAAAGCTAAACCTAACATAAGTACCTGTTGCAATACCGTGGCAAGAATACCCGGCCACAAGAAATACATGTAATTGGTTGAGCGGTTGTTTTTCTTAATGAAAGTTGTTTTAAAAGGCTCATACTGGCTCATCAGTAAATTTTCGGGCACACCCTGTTTGCGCAATGTTTCTAATTGTACGCCTACTTTCAACGTACCTAAAACAACTTGTATGGCCGTTGATGCGTAATTGGCCGTTAAAACATTTGCCGTATTTACAATGGTGGTAATTTCAGGGTATTTCTTAGTTAAAACCTGTTTTTCAAAACCCTCAGGTATAATAACCACACTGGCAGCATCCTTCTCAATCATCAATCTAGAAAGGTTATTTTCGTCAAATTGAAGCACAGCAATAGATAATACTTCATTATCTCCCATCATTTCAATGGCTCTCTTGCTCAACTTACTCTGATCATGATCTACCACAATAATAGGTAAATGTGTTACCTTTCCTTTGTTATATACATAGCCTAAAAGTACACCATACATAATGGGTGCTCCTATAAACAGGATACGTAAAACGCTGTTATTCCAGAACATCGCGAATTCACGCTTAAGCAATTCAAAAAATGTTTTCATTACTTTTTGTTTATGGTAACCGTAGATTTCGAGAACAACTCACTGGCTTCGGCTATATTTTTAGGTTCTACCGTAATCTCATATAATGCATCCTGCATATTATAATCAGGATATGCTGTTGCAATATTGGCATAAGCCCCTATCTGCTTAACATTTCTGATGGTTCCTTCTATTTTTTTATTATCCTGATAAGGAATAGTAACCTCAATCTGCTCACCTTTTTTATACTGTTCTATTTTACTTTCGGGCACGGTAAACCTGAAATAAGTACTCGATTTAAGCGATCCCGTAAATAAGGTATAACCAGGCAGTGCCAACTCTCCTACTTTTAGAGTAATGCTTTCTAAGGTCATATCTTGCGGAGCAATAATATAGCGTTCTTTTTCTGCTGTCTGCACCTCCTGTAAAGCACCTAAGGCGCGGTCTTTCTGTCCCAATGCCATGGTTTGCTGTTCTATTCTCACCCCATTTTTAACATCAGCTATCTCTGCTTCAACAGCGGTGTACTGCGCCAATGCACCCTGATATTTCGCATAAACTTCATCATATTGTTGTTGCGGCACCAAAGAATCGCTCACCATAGCCTGTATGCGGCTTAAAGATTTCTTGGCAAAATCATATTGTTCTTTCAACGCATTTCTTTTCGCATCCAATTGTTTCAGCTGGTTGGCAGTAGCTCCGCGTACGCTCATGGCATATTGCGCATCGGCTGATTTTACAGCGCCCTGAGCCTGTGCTTTCTTAGCATCAACCTCGGGGATATCCAAAATAGCTAGAGTATCACCTTTCTTCACCTGATCACCCTCATTAAAATTAATTTTAAGAATACGGCCGGGTACTTTACTTACCACAGCTATTTCTTCACGCTCAACCTTTCCCTGTATCAGGCTGTTAGCCGTATCTTTTCTATTGCATGCTGTAAATGCAATTAAACTGATGAGTAGTAATGAATATTTTTTCATGATTATTTTACTTGAATAGCGTTTTGTAAATTTCCTGTTGATGAAAGCGTTTCTATAGCCATTTTACGCTGTTCAACAATATTCGTTATTTTATTTAATGATACCTGATAAATATCTGTTTCGGCGGTTAAGCGTTCAGTTACGTTGATCAATCCGGCACTATATTGCTTTTGAGCCATGTTCAGGTTATTTTTTGCAATTTTCTCACGTTGATCGGCAACCTCAATCTGTTTTAACAATGTTTCATATTGCACATTATTATTTTGTAACTGCAACTGCATTTTCTCTTTCGAATCGCTGATCTGATTTTCAATCTGCCTGATATTGATCTTCGCTTCATCTATCTTATGCTTACGTTCAAAACCACTAAAAATATCCCATTTTAAAGCTACACCTACTACAAAACTTGGACTCAAAGTAGCTGAATTAAGCTTCATTTTATAATTATTTCCAGTTATGGGACCCGAAAAACTGCTTTTTGCATCAAATACAGACGCATAACTGTAATTTCCAAAAGCACCTAAATTTGGCAATAAAGAACCTTTTTCTTTTTTCAATGCGTACTCATAAGCATTTTTAAATTGAGCTAAAGCTTTCAATTCAGAACGGTTTTCTGTATTTAAACCATCTGTAAGCACAATGGGTTCCAGATCATAAACCACACTATCAATCTGGGCTTCATTATAATGTGTTACCATGCTAATTTTCTGGTAAAGCACTTTATGCTTACCTTCTATCTCAAAGCGTTTAGAACTCAGTTCCAGCATAGCAAGTTTGATCTTATCTCTGTCGTAAGGAATAGCCAAACCATTTGCAATGGCTTTTTCAACCCGCTCGGTTTCTTTTTTTAAACGCACTTCGCTCTCATCAATCAGTTTTTTAGCCTCATTCAATAATCTGATTTGGTCAAAAGAGTTGATCACATCTTTAATAATAGCATCTTTCTTAGGCTCGGCCATTAAATCGGTTCCCTTTTTCTTAGCGTCCAGTGCTTTGGCTCCATTTAAAATTTGTCCGCCGCTAAAAAGTATGGCTTTAGCTGTAACGCCTCCCAATAGCAGGTTTCCATTATTTTCAAACTTTTGATCGCCCGAAAACAGATTTATACCCGTAAGCGGTAAAGTAAGCGTAGGTATATCCAAACTTAAAGTATTGTTAAAATAGCCATACATGGCATTGGCACTTACTGTTGGAATATATTTACTTAAAACACTTTTTCTTTCCAGTTCCATCTTATCTGTTTCGAGATAATGATTGGTTAAATCTGTACTTTGGCTAATGGCAGCATCAATAGCCTGCTTTAATGATTTTGAGATTCTGACCTGCTGCGCATGCAATACGGGCAAACCCGAAAAGCACAAGATCAGAATTGTGGTAAATAGTTTTTTCATGATTTGGCAGTGTCTATATTTTTATAAATTTTTTCAAATACATTCTTAACCGTTTGCATTTCCTCTGCAGTTAAACCTACAGAAATATCATTCAGTGCTTCATTGGCTACTTTCATGATATTTTTCTCTGCCTTTTTACCTTTTTCGGTTAAAAAAATCAGGTTTAGTCTTCTATCATGAGCATCTGGTTTCCTTACAATATAACCATCTCGCTCCAAATTATCCAGCAATCTGGTTGTACTGGGCTTATCTCGGCCGGTTTCATCTGCGATAACTTGCTGCGATACACCATCGTGTTTCCACAGTTGAACCAAGATAGTCCATTGCTCACGGGTAAGTGAAACCGCATTATTTTTAAACTTTTGCGCCAGGTATCTGTTTACATACATAAACAACCGCCCGGTTAGCAAATTGTATTTATCTTCTAAAGAAATTAAGTTAGTATTCATAACAATAGTTGCATAAACAACCACAAAGGTAAATCAATTTAGTTAGTTAAACAACTATTTTTTATAATTGTTTTATTCTTTTGGTAAAAACTCTCTCTAAATACTTATCTGTACGTTTTTAACAATTAAGCACTTAGAATAAAAGCACAGTATCAAACCCTAAACTTTCAAAGTTTTTGTCTTTATTTTTTGATTTTCATTATATTTGCCAAATCTTAGTCCAATGCAAAAGCGAACACTTTTAAGCGGTCAGAAACTTCAAATCACAATTAAAAGACTTTGTCATCAGTTAATTGAGAATCACAACAATTTTAGCAATTCAGTTTTAATAGGGATACAGCCCCGTGGCGCTTTCTTCGCAGATCGTGTCTATCAGGAATTGTCTGCTATCCTTAAAAACGACCACATTCAAAAGGGTAATCTGGATATTACTTTTTTTAGGGACGATTTCAGAAGGAAAGATGGTTTGGTTACTGCATCTAGCAATACAATCGATTTTATTATTGAAGGCAAGCAGGTGATTTTAATTGACGATGTGCTTTGGACTGGTAGAACCATACGTGCAGCAATGGATGCTCTATTGGCGTACGGCAGACCTGAACGTGTTGAACTGATGGTGTTAATAGACCGCAGATTTTCAAGGCATTTGCCTATCGAACCCAATTATGTAGGCTTAAAAGTAGATAGCGTTGATTCGCAAAAAGTAAAAGTAAGCTGGGAAGAAAACGACGGAGAAGATAAAGTAATCTTATTATCAGAACCGTCCCCGTCCAAAAAAACCTAATTAAAACAAACATTATTTGGACGGGGTAAGCTCTATTTGACAGCTGAAAACAAGATAAAAAACAGATAAAAAACAATAAAAATGGGAGCAGAAAAATTATCAAGCAGACATCTTTTGGGCATTAAGGATATTAACCGAAATGATATTGAATTGATTTTAGAAACTGCTGCCAATTTTAAAGAGGTCATTAACAGACCAATCAAGAAAGTTCCCTCGTTAAGGGATATTACCATTGCCAATATCTTTTTTGAAAACTCAACCCGTACAAAGTTATCTTTTGAACTGGCAGAAAAACGCTTATCAGCCGATGTGATCAATTTTGCGGCCTCATCTTCATCGGTAAGCAAAGGCGAAACCCTGATAGATACGGTAAATAATATTTTGGCTATGAAGGTGGATATGGTGGTGATGCGACATCCCTATGCCGGAGCCGGACAGTTTTTAAGTAAGCATATAAACGCACAGATTGTAAATGCTGGCGATGGTGCTCATGAACACCCTACACAGGCACTTTTAGATGCATTCTCCATACAACAGAAATTAGGCGATGTGGCCGGTAAGAAAGTAGTGATTGTAGGGGATATTCTTCACTCACGTGTAGCACTTTCAAATATTCTTTGTTTACGTAAGTTAGGGGCCGAAGTAATGGTTTGCGGTCCAACTACCCTTATCCCCAAACATATTGCTTCATTAGGCGTAAAAGTAGAACATGATTTGATCAAAGCGCTAAACTGGTGCGATGTAGCTAACATGTTGCGCATTCAGTTAGAGCGTATGGATATTAAATATTTTCCTACAAGCAGAGAATATTCGATGATGTACGGTCTGAATAAGCAAATCTTGGATAATCTGGATAAAGAAATTATCGTAATGCATCCGGGCCCGATCAACAGAGGTGTAGAGATTACCAGCGATGTGGCTGATAGCAAACAGTCTATTATATTGGAGCAGGTAGAAAATGGAGTAGCCGTACGTATGGCCGTACTTTATTTACTGGCAAGCCAAAATGATATGTGATCTTTTTGCCATTGGCTTGAGCGGATAAATCATCATAACTACGCTGGTTATTTTTCCACAAATTATGGATTTGAGATTTTCTCAAATACCAATCCTCAAAACGTTTCGTTATTTGTGTTATTAACAGATGTTAATTTCTATTGTTGATATCTAATAACATAAGTTATATTTTAGTAGCAACCATATTTAACACCAAATGCAAAAAAAGTACCTATTAGTTCCCGTTTTTATTGCTTCAGGACTAGGTTTGACTTATGCTCAAACCAGTGAGATTACCCGGTTAAACAAAAACTACCTTACAGGTTTGGAGTTGTTGCAAAATGAAAAATATGTAGCAGCTGCGCAGCAATTTAAATTGGTTGAACAGGCAAGAGATAAAGCCAGCACCCAGACACAGAGTAATGCAGAGCTATCTATCTTAAAGGAAAACTCAAAATTCTACAATGCCATTTGTGCTATTGAACTTGGAAACGATGATGCTGAAGCACTGATACAGGAGTTTATACGTGAATACCCCTTAAATCCAAATACTAAATTAGCTTATTTCCATATCGGTAAATCTTATTTCAATAAGAACGATTACAAAAGCGCTTTATCATGGTTTGAAAAAGCTGATCCCAGTTCTCTTTCGCAAAAACAAAGATTAGAATACCAATTTAAACAGGCTTACGCTTATTTTGAATTGCAGGATTTTGAAAAAGCAGAACCTTTATTTGAAGAAGTAAAAAAACAGGAATCACCTTTTCAGGAAAGTGCCACTTATTACTTTGCTTATATCAATTACCTGAATAAAGAATATAAAACAGCCCTTGCTAACTTTGAAAAGTTAAAGGGCTCTCCTACTTATGAAGCCAGCTATCCTTATTACATCACTTCTATGTATTATTTAGATGAACGTTATGATGATGTAATCGATTATGCTATTCCCGTAATGCAAAAAACCAAACAAAAATATGAGCCCGAAATGCTGAGTTTGGTTGCGGCTTCTTACTTTGCCAAATCAGAATTTAAAAATTCAGAAAAATACTTTGCCCAATTCTTTGAAAAAGACAAGAATGAGCAAAAACAGAACCTATTCATTTACCAATATGGCTATGCTTTAGTTCAGAACGGAAAATATAAAGATGCGGTAAATGTGCTCGAAAAATTAAATGGCGAAGATATTTACCTTCAAAGCGGAATGTACACACTTGCCAATGCTGCCTTAAAATTAAACGACAAGCAAAAAGCAAGAAGCGCATTTTACAGAGCGTCACGTTTAGATTTCGATAAGAATTTACAGGAAGATGCCTGGTTAAACTATGCCAAATTAAGTTATGAATTAGAATTTAATCAACAAGCTTTAGAGTACACGCAAAATTTCTTAAAGCAATTCCCTAATTCTCAAAAAACAAACGAAGCTAAAACACTTTTAGGCGAAATCTTACTAACTTCTAAGAACTACCAGGCAGCCATTGATATTTTAGAGCCTATACAAAATAAAACAAAGCAGGCCAAAGAAGCTTACCAGAAAGTAACCTATTTCAGAGGTTTGGAGTTTTATAACGAAAGAGCTTTCCCTAATGCCCTTTCCATGTTTTTACGTTCAAATAATTTTGCTGAAGACAAAGAGATACATGCTTTAAGTACTTATTGGATGGGCGAAAGCATGTATGAACTCCGCAAATATGGCGAAGCAGTAAAAGCCTTTGAAACTTTCCTAGGCATGGAAGAAGCACCTAAAACAGAGGTTTATAATTTTGCTAACTATGCTTTGGGCTATGCCGCTTTTGAAGACGAAAAATATGCCAAAGCAGCAACCTACTTTGAACGTTTCTTAAATGGCAAAGATAAAGACAGTAAAACCGTTACCGATGCCATTACCCGTTTGGCCGATTCTTATTTCGTAAACAAAAACTATGGTGATGCGCTAAACTACTATAACAAGATCATTAACGGTAAGCTTACAGGCGATGATTATGCTTTATTTCAACGAGGCATGATACAAGGCTTACAAAAACAGGACGATGCAAAAATTGCCACCATGCAAAACCTGCTGTCTAAATTTCCTACATCCAATTATGCCGATGATGCTGGGTTTGAAATGGCCTATACTTATTTCAACAAAGGCGAGTTTGAAAAATCTAAAACAGATTTAGTTGCTCTGGTAAGTAAATATCCACGTAGTAGCTATGTACCAAAAGCTTTGGTTACCATTGGCTTGGTGCAGTACAATCAGGATCAGGATGATATGGCTTTAGAATCTTTCAAGAAAGTTATTAGAGATTACCCAAGTTTACCTGAAGCCAAACAGGCATTAGAGGCCATCAAGAATATTTATGTAGATCGTGGAGATGCCAATGGATTTATAGCTTATGCTGCTACTACACCTCTGGGTAATTATTCTCTAAGCGAGCAAGATAATATCTTATTCCAGGCTGCTAATAATATTTACCTAAAAGGTGATGCAAAAGGTGCTTATGAAGCCATTAACGCTTATTTAGAAAAATTTCCTAAAGCCATCCATTTGAAACAGGCTAAATTTATTCGTGCTGAATCTCTGGTAAAATTAGGCCGTTCTACTGAAGCTATTGCAGATTACGATTTCATTTTAAACGATTGGACCAGCGATTATACTGAGCGTTCATTAATGAGTGTTTCCAAAGTTTTAATGGACGAGAAAAAATACAACGAGGCCATTGTTTACTTAAAACGTCTTGAAACCACTGCCGACTATAAGGCAAACTATACTTATGCCATCAACAACTTAATTAAAGCCTATACTGCTTTGAGTATGCCTGATGATATGTTGAATTATGCCGATCTGATCAAAAACTCTGATAAATCATCTGAGGAGGAGAAAAATTCGGCAGATCTTTACGCTGGCAAAGCACTATTATTAAAAGCAGATACTACTGCGGCCATCAAATCATTTAACAATGTAGTTGCCCACACAAAAACACTAGCTGCTGCCGAAGCAAAATATAACATTGCTGCTTTGCAATACACCAAAGGCGACTATAAAACATCACAGAAAACATGCTTTGACCTAATCAACAATATGCCTTCTTATGATTACTGGGTAGCAAAAGCCTTTATATTATTGGCAGATAATTATTTAGCATTAGGCGATAAATTGCAGGCAAAAAGTACATTGATGAGTATCATCGATGGCTATGAAGGCAAAGATGACATTGTACCTACGGCAAAAGAAAAACTGGCTAAAATCAAATAATCAACACACAGAGAAATGACTTTAAATAAGAATATATACCTGGCGCTGTCTTTTGTTTTATGTGCAACGTATTATGCCAAAGCACAGGATGTTAAACCGCCTGAAAAGACAGAGAAAAACATTAGTGAGGAAATTGAAATTATCAGGCCCTATAAACCGATTTTAGCCGAAGCGGTAAAATTGCGTCGCAGTCCTGATTTAGAAAATGTAAGAACCTATAAAGCAAAATACAACTATCTTTTATTAGATAAGAAGCTTGAGCTGAATACCGACATTAAGAAATTACAAGCTCAACAACTTGCAGATGCCAAAATAGAAGAACCTACCAACAATTATGTAAAAGGCGGTGTAGGTAGCTTAACAACTTTTCTGGGCGAGGCTTATATAGCCATGGGCAAAGATCCTGCGTTACAGGCCGGAGCATTTTTTAGACATTTTAGCCAGCAGGGCAGCTTAAATAAACAAAATGAGAGCAACCAGCAACTTAGCGCTTTTGGGCGCAGCATTGGCGAAAAGACTACTTTAAGTGGCCGTGCCAATTACCAAAGACACGGTGTATATTTCTATGGCATAGATGATAATAAGCCCACATTAAATCCTGACCCTCAAAAACAGGCTTTTAATTTCCTTGAACTGGAAGGTGAAGCAATAAATAAATATACACCCGATGAAAATGCCTTGAGCTATGCAGCTAAAGTAAATGCTTATTTCTGGAATGATAAATTCAGTGCCAAAGAAAAACAATTAACCCTAACTGGTTACTTGAACAAACGTATTAAAGGTTTTAATTTAGGTTTGGCTGCTGGAGCAGAATTTGGCAGCTCAAAAGATGTAAAAACAGATATTTCTAATAATCTGTTACGTATAAACCCATATATTAAATTACAGGCCGGAGGCGTTAAGATTGTTGCCGGAGCTAATATTGTTCAGGAATTCGGTTTCTCTTCGAGCTTGAGATTTTTCCCTGCCGTTACCGCCGATTTCACTTTAATTCCTGATTTCTTACAGGTTTTTGGAGAACTTAAAGGCGATGTTAACCGAAACACGTTGAAAAACCTTACAGATGAAAATCCTTTCCTCAACAGCAATATCCTGTTAAAAAATAGCGTAGAAAAAATAAGCTTTAGCGCAGGTATCAAAGGCACAGGTGGCCCTGGATTTGGCTATAAAGCCCGTTTCTACAGTAAAGAGATCGATAACCTGCCTATGTTTGTAAACAACTTTACCGATTTTAATAAATTTGATGTCATCTATGATTTTGATAAAATTAAATTACTGGGATTAGAAGGTGAGTTATCTGTACAGGTAAGTGACAATCTGAAATGGACAGGCAAACTGAACATAGAAGATTACAAAGCCGGTAAAGAGCATAATGTATTTTACAAACCACAATTGAGGTTAAGTTCTAATCTTTTATTTGTATTTGACAAAAAGTTAAGCTTTGATGCAGGTGTTTATCTACAAGATGATAGCAAAGCCAAAGTATTTACAGCCAACCCGTTAAATCCTGATGGTTCTTATCCTGCCCTACCAGACGATACCAAAGAACAAATGGTAAACATTAAAGGATTTGTAGACCTGGGTGTAGGTGCAACCTATAAGTTTAACAGCAAATTTTCGGCCTTTGCCAAAGCAAATAATATTTTAAACAGCAATTACAGTAAATATTTATACTATCGTGTAAATGGTTTTAATATCTTTGGAGGTTTAACCTATTCTTTTAACTAGGAAAAAATCTAAGGCAAAATTAAATTTACCAGAATGGATATATTACAATACCTTTTAGAACTGTTGCAGAGTCATAAAGAAGTGGGCATAGACGGTTTGGGTACAATATATAAACAAAAAAAACCGGGGAGATACGATGTGGATACACATATGTTTCTTCCCCCAAGTTACATTCTGGCTTTTACCACAGAGATTAAAGAAGATGAAAACCTTTTAAGTTATGTAACTGCAAAAAGAAATATTTCGGTTGATTCGGCCAAGTATTTTATTGCTCAGTTTGTTAACGATATTCATAAGGAACTCGAACAAAAAGGCGAGTTTAAACTGGAAGGCATAGGCAAACTATCGAACCAAAATGGTTCGCTCAGCTTTTCTCCTGAATCAAGTGTAAACACTGGTTTTGATTATTATGCCTTACCTGCTGTTTCTGAGAATGCTTCTGCTCCGGATACAGAAGAACACATTCCTGCTCCCCTTCCGGTCGAAGAAAAGACAGATACAAGCTTAAGCGAGGAAAATAGTATACCTACCGAAACGGAACAGGCTTCTGAAGAAGTAAAATCTGAAGAAACAGCACACACTGTTAATGATATTCCGGAACAGAGAGAAGAACCTGTTAATGAGGCACTATCTGCAGAAAATATCCCGGCACAGGAAGAAATATTTGAAGAAATCAGCGAAGCACCATTAACAACCCAGACTAAAACAGAAACACAAAGTGAAGGTTTCAACAACCAGATAGAAACTGTAGAAAAAAGTTACGACGAGGTTGAAAATGAACTCGCCAACGATTTTGATAAAGCATTTGAACAAAGACAATCAGGTACAGACTATACAGAAGACGAACCTGTAAAATCAGGCTCCGGACTTAAGATTTTCTTTATCATTCTTTTGGTTTTACTGTTATTAGGTGCTATTGCATATTTTGTAAGACCGGATTTATTTAACTTTTCAAAAAACAATAAACCGGTTGGTACATTACCGGCGCATCAGGGTAAAGCTGTTCAAACACAGGCTGATTCATTGTCACTTGCAGACAGCATTATGCGTGCAGCACACCAGGCAGGTTTAAAGGTTGAACCATCAAAAGATACTTTAAAGGTTACCACTCAGGTCAAACCTTTACAGCTAACTACGTATGAAGTTATCGGCGCCGCTTTTGCCACGCAAAAAGAAGTAGATGACTTCATTCATACCATGAAAAATAAAGGTATTGATGCAAAAGTTATTCCGGCAATGCCTGGAAAAATCTATAAAAAAGTAAGTATTGCCTCATACAGCAATATAGACTCTGCAAAAAAAGACCTGAAAGAATTAAGAGCAAAATTTAAAAACCCTGAATTATATATCTTTATAAACGAGCATAAATAAACGCATAAACGATGATTTTATTAACCGCAATAGACACCTTACAACAAATTACCGATAGTGTAAACAATGTAACCACAACACCGGTAAGTACGCCTCCCCAAGAACTTCATTTTATAGACCTTCTGTTTAAAGGCGGATGGGTAATGGTACCTTTAGCGCTTTTGGCATTTTTAGGGCTGGTTATATTTACCGAACGCTATATAACCATCAGAAAGGCATCTAAAAATGATTCAAATCTCTTATTTCAGATCAGGCAGAATGTACGTGATGGACGTTTGGAAAATGCCATAGCTTTATGCAAAAACACCAATTCTCCATTGGCCAGAATGTTAGAAAAAGGCTTAAAAAGAATTGGTCGCCCGATTAAAGAAATTGAAGGTTCTATTGAAAATACCGGAAAATTAGAAGTTTCTAAGCTCGAAAAAAACATTGGTATTTTAGGTATTATAGCGGGTATAGCTCCCATGTTAGGTTTCGTAGGTACCATTATCGGGGTAATTACCATTTTCCACGATGTATCTATAAAAGGTGCCATTGAAATTGGAACCATTTCAGGTGGTCTATATACAAAGATGATCACTTCGGCTACAGGTTTAATCATTGGTATCATTGCTTATGTACTTTACCATATCCTGAATATGATGGTTGAGAAAATCATCCTTAAAATGGAAACAGAAGCCTTAGAATTTATTGATTTATTAGAAGAACCGGGTAAATAATGAACTTAAGGAACAGGAAAAAAGGAAACGTTGAAGTGCATACCTCGGCACTTAACGATATCATGTTTTTTCTCTTGCTGTTTTTTCTTTTAGCCTCGGCTGTAGTAAATCCGCAAGTGGTAAAACTACTGCTGCCGCGTTCTGAAGCAGGGCAGCAGGCCAACCAACAGAAATCGATAACAGTAAGTATAGATGAAAATTTAAATTACTTTGTAGATAAACAGCCGGTTACCTTAGAAAATATGGAAACTGCCATACAGAGTCATCTTAAAGAAGACACCGATGCTACAATTGTATTATATGTGGCACGCGGGGTTTCCATAGAGAATACTATGCAGGTTTTTGATGTGGCAAATAAATTAAAACTTAAAGTTGTTTTAGCAGTAGAGCAGAAAAAATAAAATGGCAGCACACAACGAAGAAAATAATTACCCTAAAGCATTGGCTATATCTACCGGTATTATGGCGGTTTTTATTGGCCTGAGTTTCTTTTGGGTAATTGGAGCTTTTCAACCACCCGAAGAATTAGGAATGGGTGGTATGGTTGTGAATTACGGTACTTCTGTTGAAGGTATGGGTACAGATTATACCAGTATAGAAGAACCTTCTACAGCACCTGATGCCAATAATAAAAAACCAGATAAGATTACACCAGAACAAACGGTTAAAGAAAGTACTTCATCGCAATTCACGGATAAGGATATTGCCACGCAAAATACTGAAGAAGCCGTAAACGTAAACACCAAAGCGGCAAAAAGTACTTCGGCTAACAATACCAACAAAGAAAATAAACCAGCAGAGCCAGCCATTAATCCTAATGCTTTATATAAAGGCAATAAGAATAATGCTACCGGCGGTGGTGATGGCACCGGAACTGTTCCAGGTAACCAGGGAGATCCTGATGGCGATCCTTTAACGCCATTTTATGGAGATGGAGG
This sequence comes from Pedobacter montanisoli, assembly GCF_022809115.1. GTDB lineage: Bacteria > Bacteroidota > Bacteroidia > Sphingobacteriales > Sphingobacteriaceae > Pedobacter > Pedobacter montanisoli. The sequence goes on from NZ_JALGBH010000002.1 coordinate 1,540,999, forward strand.
CTCAGGTTTTGGAAACAAACCTTTACCGCTAAATCATTTCAAAAATCTGGTAAAACCTGAAGATAACGGACAGGAAACGGGAACCATTATGGTAAGAATACGAGTTAACAAACAAGGTCGTATTATTGAAGCAACTGCAGGTGCAAAAGGCACTACCTTTTCAAATAGCACGCTATTCAGAAAATGCGAAGATGCCATGCTCAATGCTCAACTTAATGCCATCAGTAATGGTCCTGATGTACGCGTTTTTTATGTTCCTTTTAAGTTTAAGGTAAAATAAAACATTTCGCTTTCTTACCTTTGTTACGAAAATTCGTATCAAAATGAACTACAAAGAAACTGTCGATTACCTGTACAGTAAATTGCCGATGTTTACCAAAGTGGGTGCATCGGCCATCAAAAAAGATCTTGACAATACCATTCAATTTTGTAACGCACTGGGCAACCCTCAACAGCGGTACAAAACCATACATATAGGCGGCACCAATGGAAAAGGTTCTACCTCACACATGTTAGCTGCAATTTTACAAAAAGCAGGTTACAGAACCGGATTATATACCTCCCCTCACCTTAAAGATTTCAGGGAGCGCATCCGTATAAATGGTCAGAAAGTTAGCAAGAACTTTGTAAAACAATTTGTAAAGCAGAACCAGCACTTAATAGAAACGATTGAGCCTTCATTTTTTGAAGTTACCGTGGCTATGGCCTTTAAAGCTTTTGCCGATGCAGAAGTAGATGTGGCTATTATTGAAGTAGGCTTAGGTGGCAGATTGGATTCTACCAATATCATTCATCCAGATCTTTCTATCATCACAAACATCAGTTTAGATCACACCAATATTTTAGGTAATACACATGCCGAAATTGCTTTTGAAAAAGCAGGTATCATTAAGAAAAATACACCTCTAATTATTGGTGAACACCATATAGAAACAGACTCCGTATTTATCGAAAAAGCAAAAAAACTTAAAGCACCTTTATACTTTGCAGAAGATCATTTAAAATTTGAAGTACTTAAAAGAGGGAACAATAAACTGATAGGCAATATCTGGCAGGATGATGAGGTTATACTAGATAACCTTAAAACAGATCTAACCGGAACATATCAGGATAAAAATATTTTAACTGTAATACAGACTGTAAGCATTTTAAGAGAATTAAGATATCATATTAGTAATCGGGCACTTTATAATGCTTTAAAAAAAGTAAAGAAAATTACCGGCTTGCAGGGAAGATGGCAAACCTTAAGTAAAAAGCCACTGATTATTGCAGATACCGGCCACAATAAAGCAGGTATAACGGAGATTATTCAAAATATCCAAAACCAAAAATTTAAAAAGTTGCACATGGTTATGGGTATGGTAAAAGACAAAGATATTAGTGGCGTATTGCAATTATTACCGCAAACAGCTACCTATTATTTTTGTGCTCCTGATCTGGAAAGAGCATTAAATGCAAACGATTTGAAACAACAAGCTGCGCACTTCAATCTTAAAGGAACAGCATATCCCAGCGTAAAAGCGGCACTTAAAGCTGCAAAACAAGAAGCATCAGAACAGGATCTTATTTTTGTGGGTGGAAGTACCTTTGTAGTAGCAGAAGTGATATAATATATTTACATAAAATTAGCCCCTACTTAATAGCTAATACCTACATTTACCAACCACTTATTACACAAGCATGAAAATAAAACAATTATTCTTTTTCTTATTTATCATTAGCCTGGCTTTTACAGGCACTGCTCAAAAACCGAAAGCGGTTATTAATCATACCAACGGTGTACAAAGACCCAAACTTATTGTAGGAATGGTGGTTGATCAGATGCGTTGGGATTATCTTTACCGTTTTAATGAAAGATATGGTAATGGAGGCTTTAAGCGCTTATTGAATGAAGGTTTCTCTGCAGAAAACACCTATATCCCTTATGTTCCAACAGCTACTGCCTGTGGCCACTCTAGTATTTATACAGGTAGTGTTCCTGCTATTAATGGAATTATTGGCAATAACTGGTTTGATCCTTTATTGAAAAGAGATGTGTATTGTACCGAAGATAATGGTGTAGTATCTGTTGGCAGTACATCAAATGCGGGAAAAATGTCGCCCAAAAACCTGTTAACCACTACCATTACAGATGAGTTAAGATTAGCGACCAATTTCAGGAGCAAAGTAATTAGTGTCTCACTTAAAGACAGAGGTTCTATTTTACCGGGAGGCCACGTAGCTAATGCGGCCTACTGGTTTGATAGCAGCAATGGAAATTGGATCAGTAGCACACATTATATTCAACAATTACCTAAGTGGGTAAATGATTTTAATGCACAAAAACTGGTAGATAAATATTTTGATAAAGACTGGCATACGCTTTATCCTATCACTACCTATAAACAAAGTACAGCAGATGATAAACCTTTTGAAGGAAAATATAAAGGCGAACAAGCACCTGTTTTCCCTCACCTTTTTAAACAGTTTATAGGCAAGGATTACGAATTAATTAAAAGTTCTCCTTACGGTAACACTTTCACTTTAGATTTAGCTAAAACTGCAATCAAGGAAGAAAATTTAGGAAAAAATGAAGTCCCTGACTTTTTAGCAGTTAGTCTTTCATCAACAGATTATATCGGACACCAGTTTGGTCCAAATTCTATCGAAGTTGAAGACACTTATTTAAGATTAGATAAAGATTTAGAAGATTTCTTTAACTACCTGGATAAAACCATTGGAAAAGGCAATTATATATTTTTCCTTTCTGCAGATCACGGCGTAACCCATGCGCCCGGTTTTACTACAGAGAATAAATTACCAGGCGGTGGTTTAGCTATCAGAAAATATAAAACTGATTTAGACAGCCTGCTTTTAAAAGATTTCAATGTAAAAAAAGGTATCTCAGCTTTACAGAACAATCAGGTAATATTTGATTTAGATATAATTAAAGCGGCTAATGCAGATTATGTAAAAGTAAAACAAAGCTGTATCGATTACTTGAACAAGCAGGATGCGGTTTTGCAAGCCGTTGACATTAAAAACATTTCAAATGCCACACTTCCTGAAGAAGTTAAAAACCGCCTTATAAACGGCTATAATGCTAAACGCAGCGGTGATATTTATGTGATTTTAAAACCAGGAGTTTATCCTTCAACAAGCCCTGGAAGCGGACATGCGGCCTGGAACCCTTACGATAGCCATATACCGGCGGTATTTATGGGCTGGGGCGTAAAACCAGGAAAAACCAATAAAAGATATTATATGACAGATATTGCCCCTACCCTTGCAGCGCTGCTGCACATACAGGAGCCTAGTGGTAACATTGGTACAGCAATTACCGAACTGATCAAATAAAAACAAACAAAAAAGCCGCTTAAAGCGGCTTTTTTGTTACCAAAATCTTACCTAAACTTGAGCCGCTATATTGCCAAAACCGCAATATAAACGTAACTTTACAGCTCTAACGCTAACCAAAATAAAACTGGCTTTTTAACACATTTAATGTGTTAAACTTAATTTCATTATGGAAAAAATAGAAGTTTATAAACCCAAAAATAAAATCAGATTTGTAACTGCTGCTGCACTTTTTGACGGACATGACGCTACCATTAACATTATGCGCAGAATTTTACAGTCATCAGGAGCAGAAGTTATCCACTTAGGCCATAACAGATCAGTAGATGAAGTGGTAAATTGTGCTATACAGGAAGATGTACAAGGAATTGCCATGACTTCTTATCAGGGTGGGCACATAGAATATTTCAAATATATGTATGATTTGCTTCAGGAAAGAGGAGCAAGTCATATCAAGATTTTTGGTGGCGGTGGCGGTGTAATCCTTCCTTCAGAAATAGAAGAATTGCAGGCATATGGTATTGTCAAAATCTTTTCACCTGATGATGGCCGTAAAATGGGCTTACAGGGCATGATCAATTTCATGTTAGAAGAAACCGATTTTGTAACTACTAAAAATACTCAGGTAAGTACTACTGAAATTAAAGAAAAAAATATTCATCAGATCGCAAATGCCATTAGCATTGCTGAGAATAATCCTGACGAAGGACTTACACTGATACATAAATTGCAGGAGAACAATCAAAATAATCCTCCGGTATTAGGTATTACAGGAACAGGCGGTGCCGGTAAATCGTCATTAGTTGATGAACTGGTACGTAGATTTCTGATAGAAGTACCTGAAAAGACTTTAGCCATTATTTCTGTAGATCCATCCAAAAGAAAAACAGGTGGTGCACTATTAGGTGACAGAATTAGAATGAACGCGATCAATAATCCTCGTGTTTATATGCGCTCATTGGCTACACGACAGGCTAATTTGGCTCTTTCTAAAAATGTACAGGAAAGCATTGACATTTGCAAGGCCGCAGGTTATGACCTGATTATTGTGGAAACCTCAGGTATCGGACAGTCTGATACCGAAATCACAGAACATTGTGATGTTTCATTATATGTAATGACTCCTGAATTTGGTGCGGCAACCCAGCTGGAGAAAATCGATATGCTTGATTTTGCTGATCTTGTTGCCATCAATAAATTTGACAAAAAAGGTGCCTTAGATGCATTAAGAGATGTAAGGAAGCAATATAAACGCAACCACAATATCTTTGATGCCAAAGATGAAGAAATTCCGGTTTACGGAACCATGGCTTCACAGTTTAACGATCCCGGTATGAATAATCTGTTTGTTTCATTGCTTCACAAAGTAGAAGAAAAAACAGGTGTAAATTTCAATGCCAAAATGGAGATCACCTCAACGCAGTCTGAAAAAATATATATTATACCTCCAGACAGGATAAGATACCTGTCAGAAATAGCAGAAGCCAGTACAGCTTACGATGAATGGGTAGCTAAGCAAGTTGATTTAGCTCGCAAAATGTATCAGTTAAATGGTGTAATAGAATTATTAGGTCCTAAGAATGAGGATACCTCATCTTTAAAAAATACTTTCAGTTATTATGAAGATCTGTTGGACGGAGAATGCAAACGTTTATTAAGAGCTTGGCCAGAAACCAAAACGCGTTATAAAAATGAGTTCTTTATTTATAAAGTAAGAGATAAAGAAATTAAACAACCTTTATATTACGAATCGCTTTCTAAATTACAGGTCCCTAAAGTTTCATTACCTCGTTATGAAGATTGGGGCGATATTTTACGCTGGTTACTAACAGAGAATGTTCCGGGCGAATTTCCTTATGCAGCAGGAGTTTTCCCTTTAAAACGTGATGGAGAAGATCCTACCCGTATGTTTGCCGGCGAAGGAGGTCCTGAAAGAACAAACAAACGTTTCCACTATGTGTCTTTAGGACAACCTGCACACCGCTTGTCAACTGCTTTCGACTCGGTAACCTTATATGGCGAAGATCCTCATCACAGACCTGATATTTATGGAAAAATTGGCAACTCAGGTGTAAGTATAGCTACTTTGGATGATGCCAAAAAATTATATTCAGGTTTTGACCTATGTGCAGCTTCTACCTCTGTTTCAATGACCATAAATGGCCCGGCTCCAATGCTTTTAGGCTTTTTTATGAATGCCGCTATTGACCAACAATGCGAAAAATATATCATTGAAAACGGTCTGGAAGAAGAAGTAAAACAAAAGATAGAAAACATCTATAAGCAAAAAGGATTAGAAAGACCGAAATATCAGGGTAATTTGCCTGAAGGGAACAATGGTTTAGGCTTAATGCTATTGGGTGTAACTGGTGATGAGGTTTTACCAGCGGATGTGTATCAGCAGATTAAAGCCAGAGCTATTAGTGCTGTCCGCGGAACTGTACAAGCGGATATCTTAAAAGAAGATCAGGCACAAAATACTTGTATATTCTCTACAGAATTTGCTTTACGAATGATGGGCGATATTCAGAAATATTTTATCGATCATAATGTACGTAATTTTTATTCGGTTTCTATTTCTGGTTACCATATTGCTGAAGCTGGTGCCAATCCTATTTCTCAGCTAGCTTTTACTTTAAGTAATGGATTTACTTTTGTTGAATACTACCTGAGCAGAGGAATGCATATTGACGATTTTGCACCAAATCTTTCATTTTTCTTTAGTAATGGTATAGATCCTGAATATTCGGTAATTGGCCGTGTGGCACGTAGAATTTGGGCTAAAGCCATTAAGAACAAATACAAGGGCAACGATCGTTCTCAGAAATTAAAATATCATATTCAGACTTCGGGAAGATCTTTACATGCTCAGGAAATCGATTTCAATGATATAAGAACAACTTTGCAGGCTTTATATGCCATTTATGATAACTGTAATTCATTGCATACCAATGCTTATGATGAAGCGATTACTACACCTACTGAAGAATCGGTGCGTAGGGCAATGGCCATCCAGCTGATCATTAACCGTGAATTGGGCTTGGCTAAAAATGAAAACCCATTACAAGGTTCATTTATTATAGAAGATCTTACAGACCTGGTAGAAGAAGCTGTATTGGCTGAATTTAAACGAATTAATGATCGTGGAGGTGTTTTAGGTGCAATGGAAACCATGTATCAACGTGGTAAAATACAGGAAGAGAGCTTATATTATGAAACTTTAAAACATACAGGAGAATTCCCTATTATAGGTGTAAATACTTTCCTTAACAAAAAAGGTTCTCCAACCATTGTTCCTGCAGAAGTAATCAGGGCAACTGAGGAAGAAAAGCAATATCAGATTAAGGCGTTAAATGAGTTTAAAGAACGTAATAAAAATACTGCAGCTAATTCCTTAAAAGAATTGCAATTGGCTGCCATAAAAGGCGAAAATATCTTTAATAAACTAATGGATGTTTGTAAAATATGCAGTTTAGGAGAAATCAGTAATGCACTATATGAAGTAGGTGGTCAATACCGAAGAAATATGTAGGAAAGCAAAAAGGTCTGAACAATGTTCAGACCTTTTTTATTAAGCTAAAATCCATTTAAATTTATAATCTATTGTTGGATTTTTCATTCTTTCAGCTACTCTCAGTAAACGATCAGGAAGCTTCATGATATAATCTCTTGCTTTCTCTCCCGCTTCATTTAGCTCTTTTACACTTTCGATATTCCACTCTACGATTAATTGTTTCAAGATATCTACGTAATCTATCGCAGTATAAACACCTAAACGCTGAGCCGCATCAGTAAAATGACCGAAAACCTGGCCAATTGGTAAACCTACTTCTCTTAAGAAATGAGCAGGCATTACAATCTTTTTCTTCATCATATCATCAAATGCAAGCATCGCTTCATTTGCATCAACCTTAAAAATCTGCTTGATAAAATCTTTATATGCTTTGGCATGTCTTGCCTCATCACTGGCAATTACACCACACATTTTCGACAATAAAGTATCTCCGTCTTTCTTAGCCAGAGAAGCTACCCTCCTATGCGAAATGTTGGTAGCCATCTCTTGAAAAGAAGTATAGATAAAGTTTCTGTAAGGATCATGTCCGGTTCCTATGTCAAAACCATCAGCAATTAAGTATTGAGTAGAAATTTCCATTTGACGCATATCTACCCTTCCTGAAAGGTATAGATATTTATTTAATAAATCACCGTGACGGTTTTCTTCTGCTGTCCAGTGTCTGTTCCATTTCATCCAGCCACCGGCTTCATCTTTACTTACACCTTCAACCATTGAAAGCCAGCTTTCATAAGTTGGTAAAGCTTCTTCAGTTATGGTATCTCCAATTAAAACAGCAACCAAGTCATAAGAAAGTTCGTTAGCACTTTCCTGTAATGCTTTAACTTTGTCAAAAAAGTCATCTTTGCTTGCATCAGGCAAGAAATCTGTAGGTTGCCAGATCTCATCAATAGGTTTCAAATATTCAGGCATCATTTCCAACATATATTTTTCAATATGTTGCATAACTTCCCTTCTTTTTTCAACAAAAAAATTCATTTGTGATTACATTCTAATTTCGAACCGCAAATATACTCATAAAGTACTGTTTTATATGGATTTATTTGCATTTCTATGTATCATTTATAGCAGAAAAACAGAAAAATGACGAATATCAATATATAATCTGATCAAAGTTAATTTTCTGTAGACAACATGCTTTACTTAATTAACAGACGTTAACACTTTTCTGTTTGCGCGGGGAGGTGCTGTCGGGGGAAGGGGACGGTCACGGCTGCCCCTGGGCTGGAACGCCCTTAAACAGAAAAAGCCCTCCGTCAATGACGAAAGGCTTC
>NZ_JALGBH010000003.1 GCF_022809115.1 Pedobacter montanisoli
TTAACAGACGTTAACACTTTTCTGTTTGCGCGGGGAGGTGCTGTCGGGGGAAGGGGACGGTCACGGCTGCCCCTGGGCTGGAACGCCCTTAAACAGAAAAAGCCCTCCGTCAATGACGAAAGGCTTCTCTAGTAAAAGTCGGCACCGACCTACTCTCCCACGTGTTACCGCAGTACCATCGGCTCTGGCGGGCTTAACTTCTCTGTTCGGAATGGGAAGAGGTGGACACCGCCGATATAGGCACCTGAATATTTTTAAGTTGTACGTTATAAGTGGTAACAGGTCTTTTGACCTTTTACTTTTCACTTTTAACCTTCAACATGACATATTATTGAAAGAAGTTAGTTCAGAAGAACAAACAACGTTGTGCTGCTTTAGAAAGCTTCGGGTTATTAGTACTACTCGACTTTGCTGTCGCCAGCTTTACATCTGTAGCCTATCAACGTAGTAGTCTTCTACGGCCCTATATGGAATTCTCATCTCGTGGCTAGTTTCGCACTTAGATGCTTTCAGCGCTTATCTATTCCCAGCGTAGCTACTCTGCAGTGCCCCTGGCGGGACAACAGATACACTAGAGGCTAGTCCAACCCGGTCCTCTCGTACTAAGGTCAGCCCCACTCAAAATTCCAACGCCCACAACAGATAGGGACCGAACTGTCTCGCGACGTTCTGAACCCAGCTCGCGTGCCACTTTAATCGGCGAACAGCCGAACCCTTGGGACCTTCTCCAGCCCCAGGATGTGACGAGCCGACATCGAGGTGCCAAACCTCCCCGTCGATATGAGCTCTTGGGGGAGATCAGCCTGTTATCCCCAGCGTACCTTTTATCCTTTGAGCGATGGCCCTTCCATGCAGAACCACCGGATCACTATATCCGTCTTTCGACCCTGATCGGCTTGTAGGCCTCACAGTCAAGCAAGCTTATGCTATTGCACTCCCCGTACGGTTACCAAGCGTACTGAGCTTACCTTTGAAAGCCTCCGTTACCTTTTTGGAGGCGACCACCCCAGTCAAACTACCCATCAAACAATGTCCTCCGCCCAGCGGAGTTAGACACCGAATACAGAAAGGGTGGTATTTCAACGTTGGCTCCACGACACCTGGCGATGCCGCTTCAAAGCCTCCCACCTATCCTACACATCCTGTACCCAATGTCAATGTTAAACTGTAGTGAAGGTGCATGGGGTCTTTCCGTCCCGTTGCGGGTACCCGGCGTCTTCACCGGGACCACAATTTCACCGAGCTCATGGCTGAGACAGCGCCCAGATCGTTACACCATTCGTGCAGGTCGGAACTTACCCGACAAGGAATTTCGCTACCTTAGGACCGTTATAGTTACGGCCGCCGTTTACTGGGGCTTCGATTCAATGCTTCGCCTTGCGACTGACATCCCCTCTTAACCTTCCAGCACCGGGCAGGTGTCAGGCCTTATACCTCATCTTTCGATTTTGCAAAGCCATGTGTTTTTGTTAAACAGTCGCCTGGGCCTTTTCACTGCGGCTGACATTGCTGCCAGCGCCCCTTCTCCCGAAGTTACAGGGCCATTTTGCCGAGTTCCTTAGCCATGACTCACTCGAGCACCTTAGAATTCTCATCCCGGATACCTGTGTCGGTTTGCGGTACGGGTTTTTATAACCTGGAGCTTAGCGGGTTTTCTTGGAAGTCTGATTACCTGCTCTATCCACTCGGCCGAAGCTTCGCGGTACTATTGGCCTTCAGCAGAACCGGCGGATTTGCCTACCGGTCCTATACCTACAGCCTTTAACGATCTATTCCGTCAGATCGCGGCAGTGTCACTACTCCGTCACCACATCGCAGTTATAAAAAGTACTGGAATATTAACCAGTTGTCCATCGACTACCCCTTTCGGGTTCGCCTTAGGCCCCGACTAACCCTGATCCGATTAACGTTGATCAGGAAACCTTATCCTTTCGGTGGGCGGGTTTCTCTCCCGCCTTATCGTTACTTATGCCTACATTTGCTTTTCCAGAAGCTCCACCATGGCTCACGCCACAACTTCGCCGCCGCTGGAATGCTCCCCTACCGTAATATTAATATTACCCATAGCTTCGGTGGTACACTTAATGCCCGTTTATTATCCATGCACGATCGCTCGACTAGTGAGCTGTTACGCACTCTTTAAATGAATGGCTGCTTCCAAGCCAACATCCTAGCTGTCTATGCAATCGCACCTCGTTAGTTCAACTTAGCGTACACTTGGGGACCTTAGCTGATGGTCTGGGTTCTTTCCCTCTCGGCCCAGGACCTTAGCACCCTGAGCCTCACTGCCGGTTATATTATATAGCATTCGGAGTTTGTCTGGATTTGGTAGGATTTGACTCCCCCGCACCCAATCAGTAGCTCTACCTCTATATAACTCAATGCCGACGCTGTTCCTAAAAACATTTCGGGGAGTACGAGCTATTTCCCAGTTTGATTAGCCTTTCACCCCTACCCTCAGGTCATCCGGAAACTTTTCAACGTTTATCGGTTCGGTCCTCCAGTACATGTTACTGCACCTTCAACCTGCCCAAGGGTAGATCACAAGGTTTCGCGTCTACCTCCACTGACTATGCGCCCTATTCAGACTCGCTTTCGCTTCGGATCCGTGCCTGAAGCACTTAACCTTGCCAGTGAAGAGTAACTCGTAGGCTCATTATGCAAAAGGCACGCCGTCACAGCTTGCGCTGCTCCGACCGCTTGTAAGTATACAGTTTCAGGTTCTATTTCACTCCCCTGTTCGGGGTTCTTTTCACCTTTCCCTCACGGTACTGGTTCACTATCGGTCTCTCGGGAGTATTTAGCCTTACCGGATGGTGCCGGCAGATTCCCACAAGGCGTCTCCGACCTCGCAGTACTCAGGATACCACTAGACCATTATTGCTTACCTGTACAGGGCTATCACCTTGTTTCGCCGGGCTTCCCATCCCGTTCCAGTTCACGTTAATGTATCACAGCGTGGTCCTACAACCCCCATCTTGCCGTAACAAGATAGGTTTGGGCTCTTTCCCGTTCGCTCGCCACTACTTAGGAAATCATTGTTATTTTCTCTTCCTCTGCTTACTTAGATGTTTCAGTTCGGCAGGTTTGCTCTTATTGTGGCATGTCTTCAACATGCCGGGTTTCCCCATTCGGAAATCTTCGGATCAAGTCTTATTTGCAAATACCCGAAGCTTATCGCAGCTTATCACGTCCTTCATCGCCTCCGAGAGCCAAGGCATCCCCTGTATACTCTTTGTTACTTTCTTCTACGCATGCCCCCTTTTGCTAGGCATGGTATGCTTTTTTTAAGATTATTACTCGCGTAATGTCTCTATGTTGTTTGCTCTTCTTATTTTAACTTCTTCCAATATGTCAAAGAACTTTACCATCTCATATGTTTCCACATATAAGGTCTGTGGAGAATATCGGAGTCGAACCGATGACCTCCTGCGTGCAAGGCAGGCGCTCTAGCCAGCTGAGCTAATTCCCCAAAAAAACAGTGCTTGTAGTCCCGTCCAGATTTGAACTGGAGACCCCTACATTATCAGTGTAGTGCTCTAACCAGGCTGAGCTACGGGACTTTAAGATCTTGCGATTGTAGACGTTTGTTTACTTCTAATCCTTACGCATCAATCGTAAATACTCTTTACAATCCCGCCAACCTATTTCGTTAGGCCAGGCGCCATCTTTTTGGTATCTCTTTTAAGATATATCATTTTTTACGCAGCGAGTAGTCGATCCTACTCCAGAAAGGAGGTATTCCAGCCACACCTTCCGGTACGGCTACCTTGTTACGACTTAGCCCCAATTATCGGTTTTACCCTAGGCCGCTCCTTGCGGTTACGGACTTTAGGTACCCCCAACTTTCATGGCTTGACGGGCGGTGTGTACAAGGCCCGGGAACGTATTCACCGCGTCATTGCTGATACGCGATTACTAGCGAATCCAACTTCATGAGGTCGAGTTGCAGACCTCAATCCGAACTGTGAACAGCTTTTTGAGATTAGCATCACATTGCTGTGTAGCTGCCCTCTGTACTGCCCATTGTAGCACGTGTGTAGCCCCGGACGTAAGGGCCATGATGACTTGACGTCGTCCCCTCCTTCCTCTCTGTTTGCACAGGCAGTCTGTTTAGAGTCCCCACCATTACATGCTGGCAACTAAACATAGGGGTTGCGCTCGTTGCGGGACTTAACCCAACACCTCACGGCACGAGCTGACGACAGCCATGCAGCACCTAGTTTCGTGTCCCGAAGGACTTATCCATCTCTGGATAATTCACTAACTTTCAAGCCCGGGTAAGGTTCCTCGCGTATCATCGAATTAAACCACATGCTCCTCCGCTTGTGCGGGCCCCCGTCAATTCCTTTGAGTTTCACCCTTGCGGGCGTACTCCCCAGGTGGAATACTTAATGCTTTCGCTTAGCCGCTGACTGTATATCGCCAACAGCGAGTATTCATCGTTTAGGGCGTGGACTACCAGGGTATCTAATCCTGTTCGATCCCCACGCTTTCGTGCCTCAGCGTCAATCAAACCATAGTAAGCTGCCTTCGCAATCGGTGTTCTGTGACATATCTATGCATTTCACCGCTACTTGTCACATTCCGCCTACCTCTAGTCCATTCAAGCCCATCAGTATCAAAGGCACTGCGATAGTTGAGCTACCGTCTTTCACCTCTGACTTAACAGGCCGCCTACGCACCCTTTAAACCCAATAAATCCGGATAACGCTTGGATCCTCCGTATTACCGCGGCTGCTGGCACGGAGTTAGCCGATCCTTATTCTTCCGGTACATTCAGCTACGTTCACGAACGTAGGTTTATTCCCGGATAAAAGCAGTTTACAACCCAGAGGGCCGTCTTCCTGCACGCGGCATGGCTGGTTCAGAGTTGCCTCCATTGACCAATATTCCTTACTGCTGCCTCCCGTAGGAGTCTGGTCCGTGTCTCAGTACCAGTGTGGGGGGTCATCCTCTCAGATCCCCTAGTCATCGTCGCCTTGGTGAGCCGTTACCTCACCAACTAGCTAATGACACGCATGCCCATCTTTATCCCATAAATGTTTAATCATTGCACCATGCGGTACTGTGATTTTATGCGGTATTAATCCGAATTTCTTCGGGCTATCCCCCTGATAAAGGTAGGTTGCATACGCGTTACGCACCCGTGCGCCGGTCTCAAGGAAAGCAAGCTCTCCTCTACCCCTCGACTTGCATGTATTAGGCCTGCCGCTAGCGTTCATCCTGAGCCAGGATCAAACTCTCCATTGTAAAATGTGTTGTCTGAAACTGACTTAATCTTATTTTAAAAATTGATTAGTCATTTCTAATTATGTTGTCTGTTAGAAATCGACTTAAAGAATTAGCTCGGCTACTTGTACTTAGTAGTAAACTTTTTCGCCTCGCTGCGCTGTATAAAATGATAATCTTTTTAATGAACTTCCCGATAAAGCCTCACGGCTCATCTTGTATATCTTTCAGAGTTTCTCCGGTCCAGGTCAGTCTATTTAATGTTCCGACCCTATCTTCAATTCTCTAATTTTCAATCTTTCTGTTTTCTCATCAAACTCCGCTTGATGAACCCCTTAATCGTTTGGGACTGCAAAGGTAGGGAACTTTTTTTAATCCTGCAAACTTTTTTTTTAAATTTTTTGAAAACTTTTTTTTCGTTTTCCGTTTGCTCTCCTATCCTCCTTATTTCAACCTCCCTTCTCCATCGCCTGCCCTCTGTCCTTACCTCCGTAAGCGGAGTGCAAAGGTAGAAATCTTTTCGGCTTCCGCAAAATATTTCTGAAAATATTTTGAAGTTTTTTTTCTCTGCCACTCC